>OY761536.1:0-4341709 GCA_963664605.1 Victivallaceae bacterium | reverse complement strand
TCGCCGATAACCAGAGTTTTTATATCCTGGCGCAGCGCGGCCTTTAATGCCGCCGCGTAGTTCCATTCCTCATCCGGACGGTTCAGGTTTATCTGTGAAATCCCTTCTATTTCGCATTCCACCGGGTCTTCAATAGAAATAATTGATGCCGGGTCCTGTTGTGCTTTCAGGAGCTCTCGAATCATAGCGTAAATAGTGGTGGTTTTTCCGCATCCGGTGGGGCCGGTCAAAATAATCATTCCCGAGCTTTTTGCCAAAAGCCTTTTTATTTCTGAAAGTATTTCAGGCTGAAATCCTAAGTCATCAAGCATCAAGGTCTGTTTGTTACCGTCAAGCACTCTGATAGTAATTCTCTCTCCATGGACAGTAGGCATGACTGCTGCGCGGAACTCAACATTTTTCAGTCCTTCCACATTACGGATAGCACCATCTTGAGCAATCTGACTGCGGTAAGTCAACAAGCCAGCCAGCACTTTTATACGACTAATGCATTGTTCGCCAAATTCCCGGTCAATCCTGTCGATATTCTGCTGAACCCCATTAACCCGGTATCTTATCTCGACAAAATCCCGGGTGGGCAGCCAGTAAATATCGCTGGCGTTTTTCTGCGCGGCGTCGATCAAGATCGCATCAACATAGTCGGTTGGTGTTTTCTTGTCTTTCATGATAATGCCCAAATTATTTTTGTTAGAGGTAAAAATAACGCAAGAACTATAGCACCGACAATTGTTGCGTTGCCCAAAATAAGCAGAAACTCACAGACAGCCTGAAATTTGCTCGAAAAGAAGTGCAGCTCCTCCCCCAGCCAGTTTTGTAAATGCACAAAACCTTCCGCGACTCTTTCCCTTGAAGCGGCATTGCGCATCATCCACAGGTGGATCGGGGAGCCCAGATTCATATGCCGCTCCCAGGCATCAATCCAATTGCTGCCGGATTTTACATCAGCAATAAATCTTTTGAGTCTTATTTTTACTAGAATGCTCTTCTGGCAATGCATTGTCGATTCCGCCGCCTTTAGAACATCATCACCGGCAGCCATAAAACTGCTCATGCTCTTGGCTATGTCATAAAGCACAAAAAGCTTGATCTTGCGTCCGGCAAAAGGTATCAGGGAAAAAAAGTCCATCAATAAGCCGCTGCGTGACAGTATGGGGATAAAAACAGATAAAATTATAATCATAAAAGTTATTTCGGAAAAATTATCTTTGATAAAAGCGCTTGCATTGATAACCAGTTGCGTTACTTCGGGAAGGGGTTCCCCTTGGAGAAGATCATCAAATATTTTCGTGAAGTTCGGAACAATAAATAGCATCAGCCCGGTAATGACAAAAGCCATTGCCAAGAGTTGAACCATAGGGTAAGCCAGCATTGTCTTCCAGTTCCGGAGAGAACTTTCCCCGCTGTGTAAACGTTCGGCCAGCAACGGCAATGTTATCTTCAAGTTGTTTCTTCCCTCAGCCTCTTTAATTGCGGCTAAGATATAACTCGGTATCTGTTTTCTTAATTCATTTAATGCCGAACTTAATGATTGCCCGTCTTTCAGTTTGTCCATGAATCTTTGCCAGGGCATACGTCCAATAGTTATATTCATATCCCAAAATGATTTTTTCCTTCCTTCCTTTCCCTCCGGCTTTTCCATTTTTCCCATTTGAGCATAACTTACAGGAGGTCCCCATTTCGGGTTCCTGGGTACATATTCCGCCAATGCCTCAAGAAAAGGTATATCATGCTTTACAGCCCATGCAAGGGTGGCAATCAAATCAGCGACATGTCCGTTAAGGTGCATGTGAGCCTTGTCGCTGAGTGCCGGCAAGGTGAAATCATGAGATTCAAATTCATTAATCATATTCAGCCCAGTTTTTCAATAATCTTAGTCAGTGGTAAAAACATAGACATAATTACTGTTCCGACAAAGCAGGAAACAAGCACAATAAGTACAGCCTGCCAGGCTACTTCGAACTTTTTACTGCCGATACTTGCTTTGTGCCAGAAAAGTTCAGCCAGTGATCGTAATTCATCAGGCAGCTCGCTTTCCTCCGAATGCTTGATTATCATTGGGATAAGGTGCGAAACTACACCTGTTTTTTTTAGTTCTTCGGCTGTGTCGGCTCCATTTTCTATTGCTTCGGAAACTTTGTAAAAAGCTTTCTTTAAAGAAGTGTCGCCAATGCTTTCAGCAATCATTTTAAAACAATCCGCGTCACTTATTTTTCTATCAAGCAGCGTTGCCCAGGTCATGCAAAACCTGGCCATTATCAAATTATTGAACACCCCTTTGGAAAAGGGCATGATTTTTATGAGCGTTAACAGGAGCTTGCGTGCGGAAACACTGGGCCCGAGCAGCCATATCCCAAATACAGGTACGCAAAGTACAAGAGCGACAGCCGCCCAGGGATTTTCTACGACAAACTTGGACATGTCAATCGTAAACTGCGTTATCGGCGGCAAAGGCTCCCCCTGCAGTAAGTCATCAAATATTTGTTTAAATTCGCTGACAATAAAATAACTCATAGCCAACACCAGAGCAAGGGCAAAGGAAATAATAAGCAATGGATAAAAAGCGGCGCCGCGAAAAATGTTGGCGATCCGGTTATTTACCTGAGTCGTGGTGGCAATTTCTTTGAGCATCTCGGAAAGTGATCCGGTACGTTCCCCGGTCTCAAGCATTTTTATTTGGTAGTCTGAAAAATAAAAGGAATGTTCTTTCACAGCTTCGGAAAATTTAGAGCCGTTTGCCACCTGACGGGCAATGTCTTCAATAATTTTACGGAATTCATTCTTTTGGGTATTCTCCGCAATATTACTAAGGCTTTCCGGCAATGGCAGATTGGATTTGACTAAAAGCGACAATTGTCTGAAAAAATCAGCTATTTCATTGCTCTTTATACTCACAAATATTCCTCCGGATAAAATATTAATTTCATTAAACAATTGAAAGTACAGCAATATGGCGGAAAATGCAATGCCATTGTTAATTTTTCTTTGACGGCTGTTCTATTTCAAGGCAGTTTCAATCTTTCTCCACTTGGAAAACCTGTGTTTTAAATAAAAATACGTAAAAAATATCTCCTGAATGTTGATTTCAAGGGCAACAAGGTTTAGGTTATGCGGTTGAAGTATTTAAATTGTTATTTATTTAAACATATTAAAGGTATATTATGGCTGTTGATAAAAATAAGAAAAAAGCTCTGGATGCCGAAATCACCAATGCCTTATTGGATGATTTTGATAAGTTTGAACATTTTGCTATAAACTACTGGAAGCAGATCGGCGCTGTTGCCCTGGCTATTGTCGTCGGGGTTGCCCTCTGGGTTATGATTTCTGATTCACGGAAGTCAACTGAACGAAGAATAAATGACGAAATATGCAATGCAAAAACAGAAGCTGAAATAATTGCAGTAATAAAAAAATATCCTGCTTACCCGGCAGCAAATTATGCCCGTCTGCGTTTGGCAAAAAGCTACCTTGAAGAAAAAAAATATGGCAAAGCCTATGAACAGTTCGAATTACTCCGTAACTCTGATATTCCGCGCGAGATGAGCTGGCGCATCAGTCTGGACGAAGCTTATGCGCTTGAATTGGAAGGCAAAAAGACAAGTGCTGCTGAAAAATTTGCGAAAATGGCTGCCGACCCATCCCTTCCGGATGGCCTGCGTTGCGAAGCCAATTATGCTGCAGGGCGCCTTTATGCCGCTTTGAAACAAAGCGATAAAGCCCGTGAATACCTCACAAAAGCAAGTAAAATCAGGCCGTCAGTAAACAATCAGGCTGCCACATTCTGGGTGTCTCAGGCAAAATTCATGCTGATAGGATTAACAAAAGCACCGAAAAAGGCTGCTGCTAAGAAAGTTGTCACTAAAAGCGTTAAGCTTAAGAAATAAACTAATTGTCCAAATGGGTAAATAATGGATAATTTGCCGCAAAAGCAAAAGTCCTTGATAAAGTCTTTGTACTCCCGGCATGGGCGCAAGAAAACATCTTTGTGCATTTGCGAAGGCGTTCGCTGTTGTGAAGAATTATTGTCTGCGGCTCCTGAATTGGTGAAATTTACAGTTTGTCGTGAGTCACTGCGGATTGATTTCAAAACCAGTCCTTTGTCCTATGTTATTCCTGATTACGAATTCGAAAAACTTGCGTCCACGGTTAATTCGCAGGGCATTTTATGTGTAGCCGAAGTCCCTGAACACACGGTATCTGCGCCTGAAGATGATTTTATTTTTGTTCTTGACCGTGTTGGTGACCCCGGTAATTTTGGAACAATCCTGCGAACCGCTAAAGCGGCTGGACTAACAGAATTATGGTACACAACCGGCTCGGTGGACCCGTTTAACGATAAAACCATCCGTTCCGCAATGGCGGCTCAGTTTTCTATGCGCCTGCGGGTTTTTCCCGACCTGAAAAGCCTGTCTGAAACAGCGGTAAAATATGATTACAAAAGCTTTTACCTGACCGATCCGCATGAAGGAGCTGATTTGTTTGCTGAAAAATCTTTATATGAAAAGTCAGTAGTTATTATCGGCAGCGAGGCGCACGGGGTTGGCAGGCTGGAAGGCGCAAAACGCGTCACAATTCCAATGCCCGGTAAATTCGAATCCCTCAATGCTGCTCAAGCAGCGACAATATTCCTGTTCGAATATGTCAGGCGTTGCAGATAATGAAAACCTGTATGATTTTTATTTTCCCGGAATAACTTCCACTTTTACAGATTCGTATACTGCTTCTGTGTCTGCTTTGATCTCCAGGACAACTTTACAGCTTTTAGCAACCACAGTAACTTTGCCGTTTTTCATGCGGTCTTTGACAGGGATTATATTGATGAATTCAGTTGCTTCATCTTGTAATTTAGTACATTTATAAGAGCCGAAACACCATTTTTTATCACCGTGGGCATATACCCCAACTCCGGCTTTTCCCTTGCCTTTTATTTTTATTGTCAGTTTGACTTTGTCACCAGCTTTGACCGGAATTACCTTGCTGGAATAAATATGAGTAGATTTTGTTTCTTTACTGCTGACTATTTTCAGGGCATTGCCTGTCGCGTCTTTCAATAATTCAACCTTTGCAAAAGGCTTAGCCCATTTGCTCTTGTTCTGGGTCCACCCTGCCGGCATATTACCTTTAAGCTTTTTGAAATCACCATTAATATCAATATCTCCTGCAAATGTCGCAATACCGCAAACCATAGCTGCAAAAACAATTAATTTTTTCATAGCAACCTCCTTTGTAAGATTAAAATTGTGTACCGATATAAATAATCTATATCGTTTTCCCTGTTTTTCCGAATAATAATGCTATATTTTCTTTCTTTTTTTTATTACGGTGCTATTTTACGCCGGAACAATAAAAGATTGTTATATGCATAAAAAACTTAATATAATACACTTAGATAATATTGACTCGACAAACAAGTATGCTTTGCGCAACTTTGAGGAACTGCCGGACTCTACTTTAGTCGTTGCTTCAGAACAAAGCGAAGGGCGTGGACGGCACGAACGCCAATGGATTTCTCCACCTGACACCAATGTTTACGCATCCATGATAATAAAGAATGTCGGACAAAATCCGGCTCTGGCTTCAATGTTTATTTCTCTGGCTGCATTGTCTGCTTTGCGGCAAAGTGCCCCTGATATAAAATTCTGGCTCAAGTGGCCTAATGATATATTTTGCCGGGAGCGTAAAATTGCTGGAATTCTCTGTGAAACGGCATCTTCCAGTAATCAGCAGGTGACCGGAATTGTCGCTGGTATCGGAATCAATATCAACATGCCGGCGGAAATTATAAATAATATTGACCAGCCGGCCACCTCATTGATGTATGAAACAAATAATAAATTTAATTTAAAAAAAATTGTAAAAAAATTAGCTAAAAGCCTAAACAAGTATTATAATATCTATTCGATTTCTCCAGAAATGCTGTTTTCATGCTGGAAAGATGAGAATCTTTTGCTGGGGCAGACTGTTGAAATCAATACAGGCGAAAAAGATATTTCTGGTAAAATTATCAACTTCGGCCATAACGGTGAATTAATTTTTGAGACCGCAGGGGGACGAATAAAATTATTCAGCGGTGATGTTAAAATCAATAAAAACTCTATTGATTTTGAAAAACTCTAATAAAAAAAGATTTTATATAAGCAATAATTAATATAAAAATATTAATATAAAAGAAGGAATTTAAAATGATTAGCGACGGATTCAAATTATTAGTCGTCGGTATGGGCTATGTGCTGATATTTTTATCTATAATGGTAATAGTTATTGAGCTTGTAGCGAAAGGCATCAAGCCGTTCACGCACCTTATAGAGGAAAAAGCCGTTGCATCTCCCCGCAAGGCTGCTCCGAAAGCCGGCAGCAAAAATGATAAAAATTTAATTGCTGCAGCTATTGCGGCAGTTCATATGCATCGTAATAAAAAATAAAACATTTAATATATAAAAGGGTTCAAGATGAAAAAAATTAGATTTATGGACACGTCATTCCGCGATGGTTTTCAAAGCTGTCTCGGAGCTCGCGTAAAGACGGAAGACTTTCTCCCCGCATTGAAAGCAGCAGTGGAAGCCGGCACAACAAATTTTGAAATTGGCGGTGGAGCTCGTTTTCAAAGCCTTTATTTCTACTGTCAACAGGATGCGTTTGACATGATGGATGCTGCCCGCGAGGTAGTCGGCGAGGAAATCAATCTGCAGACTCTCGCCCGTGGAGCTAATGTTGTTGGTTTGGTATCTCAATCCCGTGACATTATCAACCTGCACGCAAAAATGTTCAAAAAACACGGCATTAGCACGATCCGTAACTTTGATGCCCTCAATGACGTTCGCAATCTGGCTTACTCCGGACAATGTATTCATGATGCCGGGCTCAAACACCAGGTAACCGTGACTTTGATGGGGCTTCCTCCGGGACTGAACGAAAAATACGCTCATACTCCGGCATTTTATATTGACCGCCTGAAAGAAGTCCTGGCCAAGGAAATTCCTTTTGACAGCGTTGCTTTTAAAGACGCTTCAGGTACATCTACCCCGGCAACTGTTTATGAAACAATTAAAGAAGCCCGCAAAGTCCTGCCGGAAGGAACTATAATTGAATTCCACACTCACGATACCGCGGGCATGGCGGTCCCCTGTAATATGGCTGCTATTGAAGCCGGAGCTGACATCATTGACTTGGCTATGTGCCCGGTTAGCGGAGGAACAGCCCAGGCTGATATTCTGACTATGTGGCATCGTCTTAAAGGTACAGATTACACGCTTGATATTGACCATGAGAAAATTCTTGAAGCCGAAGAGGTATTCATGGAATGCATGGACAAGTACTTCATGCCTCCTGAAGCCAAGGAAGTGAATCCTCTTATCACCTTCTCTCCAATGCCGGGTGGCGCTTTGACCGCAAACACACAGATGATGCGCGACAATAACTGCCTTCAGCTTTTCCCGAAAGTTATTGCTGAAATGCGTGAAGTTGTGGCCCGCGGCGGATTCGGAACTTCTGTTACCCCGGTTTCCCAGTTCTATTTCCAGCAGGCATTTACTAATGTAATGAGCATGCAGCAAGGTAAAGATAAATGGGATAAAATATACGTTGATTACGGAAAAATGGTTCTTGGTTATTTCGGACACACTCCATCAGAGCCGGATGCGGAAATCGTCAAGCTTGCTTCTGAACAACTCGGGCTTGAGCCAACAAAAGAAGACGTTCACGATATTAACGACGCTAATCCGGAACTTGGCATTAAAGCTGCGACTGCCAAGCTTGAAGCCGCTAACCTCGAAGTTACAGATGAAACTATTTTCATTACTGCTACTTGCGGTGATAAAGGTATTGAATTCCTTAAAGGTAATAAACCTCTCGGAATCCGTTACAAAGAAGATGTTGAAGCGGCGGCGGCTCCGGCTCCGGCGGCAAAAGCTTCAAATGACGCTCCGGCATCTTATACTGTTACAGTTGACGGTAAAGCCTTTAATGTACATGTTGCTCCCGGCGGCGCAACTACTGCTGTTCCAGCCGCCGCGGCTCCGGCAGCTCCTGCCGCATCCGGCGGTGCAACTTTTGACCTGACAGCTCCAATGCCGGGAAAAGTCTTCAAGCTTTTGGTTTCAGAAGGCGATTCTGTTGAACCCGGTGATACGCTTGTCATTACGGAAGCCATGAAAATGGAAAACGAGATCAAAACGGAAAAAGCCGGAACAGTTGTGGAAATTATCGCGGCAGAAGGAACTCAGGTTAACTCTGGTGATGTACTGCTGGTTATCGAGGAAGGATAAAATGCAATTCGCAAAAATTACAATATTTTCAATTTGTCTGGTTTTGCTGGGAATTACTGTCCCGGCAGTGGAAACCGAGCTTAATACGGCTGTTCCCGGCTTGAAGAAAACCGAACAGAAAGTTTTCATGTGGCGGGACAATGGCGATAAGGTTGAGCTGGTTTATGCTTGGAACCAGCCCGCTACTGTTTATTCAGTAAGCCTGTCTAAGGGACAGAAACTTCTGCCTGGACGTGAAATAATGATTCTCGCAATCAAGGGACGCAGTAAGGCTACTGTCAAGATCACAGAAGCAATGCAGGTTCTTTCTTTGAATAAAAAGCTCGAAAGCGCGAATACTATAGAGCCTGGCGATGTCATTATGACCGCTTTGCCGAAAAGACTGTTCCAGGATTCTGTAAATAAGTCCAGCAATGCTGCGGATCGCCTTCCTGCATGGGGGGTTATGTTCAATAAACTCTGGCATAGTACCGGAATTTATGATATAATTCGTCAGACAGCAGCGGACCCGACCCACACATGGCATCTTGGAGTCGGGCGTGTATTAATGATGCTGGTTGGTATTCTGCTGATCGGTTTAGCTATTTTTAAAGGTTTTGAACCTCTACTTCTCCTGCCGATTGGATTCGGCGCGATTCTGGCAAATATTCCGATTGCCGCTATAGCCGGGCCTGATGGCCTGCTTGGAATGGTTTATGTTGTTGGTATCAAAACCGGAGTGTTCCCGTTAATTATTTTTATGGGCGTCGGAGCTATGACGGATTTCGGTCCGCTGATTGCCAATCCCAAAACAGCTTTACTTGGAGCGGCAGCCCAATTCGGTATTTTCTCCGCCCTGATAGGCGCTTTATTGCTGACGCAATGGATTCCCGGAATTGATTTTGATCTGAAAGATGCCGCCAGTATTGGTATCATCGGTGGTGCGGACGGCCCGACTTCAATCTATCTTACCAGTAAACTATCTCCGGCCCTGCTGGGCCCGGTGGCAGTAGCGGCATATTCATATATGGCTCTGGTTCCGATTATTCAGCCTCCGATTATGAGATTCTTTACGACAAAAGCTGAACGCCAGATCAAAATGAAGCAGCTTCGTCATGTTTCTAAACTGGAAAAAATCTGTTTCCCGTTGATTATAACTCTGCTTTGTGCTTTCTGGCTTCCTGACGCGGCGCCGTTGATCGGTATGCTGATGCTTGGTAACCTGATGCGTGAATCAGGTGTTGTTGACCGTTTAAGCGATACTGCCCAGAATGCTTTGATCAATATCGTTACGATTTTCCTTGGCTTGACAGTCGGTTCAAAATTATCAGCAGACAAGTTTCTGAATATCCAGACCCTTGGAATTCTTCTCCTTGGAATGGTTGCTTTCTGTATTGGAACTGCTGCCGGGGTACTTTTTGCCAAGCTTATGAATAAATTATCTAAAAATCCGATCAATCCGCTTATCGGAGCTGCCGGGGTTTCAGCTGTACCGATGGCGGCACGTGTGGCAAACAAAGTCGGCTTGGAAGAAGACCCTCACAACTTCCTGCTCATGCATGCCATGGGGCCGAATGTTTCAGGAGTTATTGGTTCAGCTGTAGCTGCCGGGGCATTACTTTGTTGTCTTACTTAAGAATATAAAAATCTTAAAATACTATGAATGAAGAAAAAATGCTTATGTCCGGCAACGAAGCTGTTGCACGCGGCTCCTGGGAGGCTGGAGTCAAGGTGGGAACTGGATACCCAGGAACTCCCTCGACAGAGATTCTTGAAAACCTTTCCCGCTATGAAGATGTTAATTGTGAATGGAGCGTGAACGAAAAAGTTGCGTTCGAGGTTGCTCTTGGCGGCAGCTATGCTGGGGCCAGAAGCCTGGTAACAATGAAGCATGTCGGGGTCAATGTTGCTGCTGATGTGCTTTTCACATCTGTTTATACCGGCATAAAGGGCGGCTTGGTGATTGTAACTGCTGACGACCCTGATTTACATTCATCCCAGAATGAACAGGATAACCGTCATTATGCCCGTGCGGCTAAACTGCCGATGCTTGAACCTTCGGACTCTCAGGAAACCAAAGATTTTACTATTAAAGCTTTTGAAATAAGTGAAAAATTCGATACTCCGGTATTTTTGCGGACAGTAACGAGAATATCCCATTCGATGTCATTAGTAAAGCCTGGGGAGCGCACAGAGCATGAAGTTTCAGGATTTGAACGCAATTTCCCTAAATATGTAATGATCCCGCTTTTTGCCCGTGAACGCCACAAAGTCGTTGAGGAGCGTTTAGTCGATATCGAACAGGCAATCTCCGGTTTCGGTCTCAACCGCATAGAAAATATGCCTGAGTCCAAAGCTCCAGTAGGGATTGTAACTGCCGGAATGTCTTATACCTATGTTAAAGAAGTATTTCCTGATATGCCGGTGTTTAAACTGGGTATAGTTTTCCCTCTTCCAGAAAAGGAATTGTTGGAGTTTTGTTCAATGTTCGATGAAATTATTGTTGTCGAAGAACTTGAGCCGTTTATCGAAGATTATTTAAAGGCCCATGGGGTTAAAACTCATGGAAAGGATTTATTGCCCAATACCGGAGAGTACTCCCCGGAAATACTTCGTCAGGCATTTAGCGAGAATAAATCAAGCCATGAACCATTGCCGGAATTGCCGTTTAAGCTTCCTCCCCGCCCACCGGGATTTTGTCCCGGTTGCCCGCACCGGACAATATATGAGCTGCTTGGAAAACTCGGCGTAACTGTGAGCGGTGATATCGGCTGCTATTCTCTTGGGGTTTTACCGCCGTTCAGTGCAATGGATACGCTGGTGGACATGGGAGCGAGTATTCCACTTGCGCAAGGTTTTGAAATGGCAATGGGCGAAGAAAGCGCTAAGCGCACAGTGGCAGTTATAGGCGATTCAACTTTTGCTCATTCCGGTGTGACTGGACTTATTAATGCAGCTTACAATAAGCGCCATACCTTAATGATCGTGCTCGACAACGGTACAACCGCAATGACTGGTATGCAGCCTAATCCGCTTTCCGGAGAAAATATTTATCATGAAAAAGCATGGGCTCTTGATTACCGGAAACTGGGAGAGGCAGCCGGGCTTAAAAGTGAGAATATCATGATTATTGATGCCCGTGACAGAAGCGGGATTGAAGCCGCTTTGACCGGACTTCTGGAACGCAATGAATTATCTCTGCTCGTGGTCAAAGGACCGTGTATCATTGATATGCGTAAGAAGAAAAAAATCGCGAAAGCATAAGGAAGAGAGATATGGATAAGACAATTAATGTACTGATGGTTGGAGTTGGAGGACAGGGAACTGTGCTCTCCAGCAATATTATGTCTCTCGCAGCTATGTTTGACGGATACGATGTCAAGAAAAGTGAAATCCATGGGATGAGCCAGCGCGGCGGATCTGTATTCAGCCACGTGCGCTTTGGAGAAAAAGTGTATTCCGCGGTAATTCCGGCGCATGAGGCAGACGTTCTGCTTTCCCTCGAGGAAATGGAAACACTTCGCTGGCTGAATTATTTAAAACCAGACGGAAAAATAATCTGTCTTCAGGAGAATATTCTGCCTGCTACAGTCAATGAATACCCTCAGGGAACTGCAGAATTCCTGAATAAAAATTTTTCTAATACTTGTCTGGTCGATCCAAAGGAATTAAAAAGCTCCTTGAAAAACACCAAAGTGTTGAATGTCGCCTTGCTTGGCGTACTTTCGAACATGCTTAAGATAAGTGATGAATCATGGGAAAAAGCTATTATGGAACTTACTCCGAGAGGGACTGGCGAACTTAACATAATGGCTTTTCAAACAGGTAAGAAATTAATATTTGACTAGGGAGATAACTATGTGGAACCCGGAAAAAGAGCAAATATCACCTGAACAGCTCAAGGTTGAGCAGAGCAGAGCGTTGATTGAAAAAGTTAAAAATCTTTATGAGCGGGTTCCATTTTACCGTGAAAAAATGAATATTCACGGCATCAAGCCGGATGATATAAAATCCATTGACGATATTTCGAAGCTTCCCTTTACAACCAAGATGGAAATGCGCGATGTCTATCCCTACGGAATGCTGGCTGTGGATCGTTCGGAAATTGTTGAAGTCCACACTTCCTCGGGAACAACCGGTAAACCAGTGGTCGGGGCATATACCCGGAGTGATATTGAACTCTGGTCGGAAGTTATGGCAAGAACCTTGGGAATGGGGGGAGTGGATGCCTCGGATACGGTCCAAAACATGTTTGGCTATGGGATGTTCACCGGAGGTCTTGGCGTACATTACGGCGTACGCCGGATCGGAGCTAATATTCTGCCTGTATCCAGCGGTAACTCGAAACGTCAGTTGCAGTTGATGCAGGATTTTGGAACCTCTGTATTAACCTGTACGCCGTCCTACTGCCTTTACCTTGCTGAATTCGCGAATGAACATTGTATTGATATCAGGGATCTGGGGTTGAAAGCAGGATTTTTCGGGGCTGAACCCTGGAGTGAGAATATGCGTCAGGACATTCAGCAGAAACTCGGCTTGAAAGCTTTCGATATTTACGGGCTTACTGAGATTATCGGTCCCGGAGTTGCAGCCGAGTGCGAAGAGCAGAACGGCATGCATTTCTTTGAAGATCATTTTTATCCTGAAATCATTGACCCTGAAACCGGGAAACCCCTGCCTGATGGAGAAAAAGGAGAGCTGGTTATTACCACTCTGACCCGTCAAGGAACGCCTTTGCTGCGTTATCGCACCCGTGATATAAGCTATATCATGACAGAACGCTGTCCTTGCGGGCGGACACTAAGACGTATCCACAGGTTGTTTGGACGTAATGATGACATGCTGATTATTCGCGGAGTGAATGTGTTCCCGTCGCAGGTAGAGGAAATCCTGCTTGGAATCGAAGGAGTTGAGCCGCACTATCAGATTGTTGTTGACCGCAAGGGACAGCTTGATTCCATTGAGGTTCATGTTGAAGTTAACGCGGCAATTTTTTCCGATGAAATATCCCGTCTGGAATATCTTGAAAAAACAATTGGTGATGAAATAAAGACGGCTCTTGGTATTCAGGTTGCCGTGAAACTGGTTGAACCCAAAAGCGTTGCCCGTTCGGAAGGTAAAGCCAAACGGGTCATCGACAACCGTAATCTAACCCAAGGAGCCTGAGCCATGATTATTAAGCAGCTTTCGATTTTTCTGGAAAACAGAAGCGGTAGAATCAACGAAGTCACATCTTTGCTTGGAGCTGAAAATATAAATATCCGGGCTTTAACTTTAGCTGATTCCGCGGATTTCGGGGTTATGCGCCTGATTGTTGATGATTTGGATAAAGCTATTAACTGTCTTGAAAATAATAATATTTCCATAGGTTTGACTTCAGTTATAGCCGTTGAAGTTCCGGATCATCCGGGAGGACTGGCCGAAGTCATGAACAAAATAGGAAACTGCGGCCTGAATGTCAAATATATGTATTCTATCCCGGAGAAAAAACATAACAACGCTATTATGATAATGCGTTTTGATAATGTTGAAGAAACAGCTGGGAAATTAGAGAAGGAAGGACTGAATATCCTTAAACAGGAAGAAGTCCTCAATCTCTAAATAAAACCGGCGAATCTATTTTAAGCCATCTGTTTCCGGCGGTAGGATTCAACTTCCCAGTTTTCTATGAATTCACGGGATGCGTCTTCAAGGTAATTGATCCCGCCGAAAGCTGCGGCAAGCTGTTTTATTAAAGCGCCGTCTCTGGCCAGTTCCAGAGCCAGGTAAGTTCCCGCCAGATTCGGGCCTATTGAATAAACAGTTCCGGGTGTTTCAAGAATTTTTGGATAATAACCGTTTTTTGCTTTGAAATCCAGAATGGACTGTTTTGAAATATCACCTTTATGGACAAATGACTTCATGTAGACAATGTGATCCGGGGAAATCGCTTCATCTGCATTATCGAAGCTTTTAGTTCCTATGACTGCCTGCATTTCTTCTGCTGGAAAAGCTTTTTTGAACGCTTCAACATCCCCGGTGTTAAGTTCTATGTCGTGTTCTTTTAAAGTCAAAGAAATTCCTGCATCAGCATATTCCTTTTCCAGCTTGGTGAATATGCCATCATAAATTTCTTCTATTTTTTCCGGTGTGTCGCCAGCAACAAAAACACCATGGTTTTTTAGGAAAATAAGCTCCGGCTGTCTGCCGAATTCCTTTTTATATTCAGCGACTTCATCCCGGACAACTTGATAAAGCGTAATTCCGGGATCAATATAATTCATCCATAAGGCCTCCGGGAAAAGTTTCCTGCAAACCGCTTCCCCGTTTTTAGCACAGGTCATGCCATTGACCAGGGCTGGATGTGTATGAATAACATAAGTTGCTTCAAGCAGGTTATGCAAAGGGGCTTCCACCGACGGGCGTCCGCTTGAATCAGGCATCACCGCTGCCGCCATAATATCCTTTGCCGAAGCTTCACGCTGCTTTACGTCTCCGCTAATAGATACTTCATCCATGCGCAATACTTTGGAGCGGTTCAGAGCCACAAATTTATCTGCTGTGATATTCCCCATTGTTGTCCCTGAAGGCTTCACCCAGATTGTATCTTTTGTCTTTGCCGACGAATTGCCTCCGCCTCCTTTTACATATTTATCACTTCCGAATTTTCGGGTTGTTTCCGTTAAAATCTCTAACAAAGAAGTCATTGTTTTAATTCCGTTTGTTTAATACCTTTTTTTCATATCCTTCTACTTCAGCCAGCCAGTCAAGCCCGACCGGAACATCCTGCTGCGCGCAATAGTAATCCCAGACTGCGGATACCGGCAGGAATTTCTGTTCCTCAAGTATTGCCAGCCTTGAAGTGTAATTCCCTTCGTTTTCCATAGCTTTAAGCTGCTCAGACGGTTCCAGCAAAGCGGCGCATAATGCTTTAAGCATATTTCTGCTGCCGATAACCCATGCCGCAATACGGTTGATGGAGGCATCAAAGAAATCCAGCCCTATATGGACTCTTTCCTGAAATCTATTGCGTATAATTTCCTGAGCGATATTAAGCAATTCTTCGTTGTAGGTTACTACATGGTCGCTGTCCCACCTGACCGGACGGCTGACGTGCAGGAGTATTTCGTCAACAAACTGCAAAGCAGATGAGATTTTGTCGGAAACAACTTCTGTCGGGTGGAAATGTCCGGTGTCAAGACAGAGGAGCATATTGTTTTTAACTGCGTAGCCCATATAAAACTCATGCGAACCGATTACGCAGCTTTCGGAGCCGAGGCCGAATAATTTACACTCAACTGCGTCAAGATGATATTGGGGATCAAGTTTTTCAGCGCACATTTCGTCAAGTGAGGCCTTGAGCCGGGTGCGGGCGCCGTTGCGGTCCACCGGAACATCTTTAAAACCGTCAGGAATCCAAATATTCATAACTGACGGCGAGCCTAGCTCCTTACCCATATATTCGCTGATTTTACGGCATGCTTTGCCGTGCGCTATCCAGAAATTACGG
Organism: Victivallaceae bacterium; assembly: GCA_963664605.1. Classification (GTDB taxonomy): domain Bacteria; phylum Verrucomicrobiota; class Lentisphaeria; order Victivallales; family Victivallaceae; genus JAHOYW01. The sequence goes on along the minus strand of OY761536.1, from coordinate 4,325,980 downwards.
ATTTTATCGTCATTGCTGCTTAAGGTGAAACCGCTGTCGGCCTTGGAATGAGCGAAAAACGTCGGGTTAAAATCCATCCCCATGCCTTTAGCTTTTGCCCATTCCACCCAGTTCTTGAAATGTTCAGGCTTGATCTGGTCGCGGTCGACAAACTTCCCGTCACTTTCAAGATAGCAGGCGTGAAGATTCAAGCGATGCGTGCCGGGGATTAAAGATAATGTTTTATCAAGATCAGCGCGTAATTCTTCTGGATTGCTGGCGCGTCCCGGATAATTCCCGGTAGCCATGATCCCGCCCCCGTCTGTTCCTTCCGCGGCAATTTCAAAACCGCCGACGTCATCGCCCTGCCAGCAGTGGATTGAAATTGGAATTTGTTTCAGTTGTTCTAAAGCGGCATCTGTGTCTACGCCGAGTGCGGCATAGCGTTCTTTGGCTAGCTGATAAGCTTCATGGATTGATTTATTCATTTCTGTCCCCTTATTTTCAGGAAAGCATGTCGGGCTTTGTCCCAGTCTGCTTTATTTTTTGCAGTATAGGTTTTAATTTCAAAAGAATCGGCTATAACTTTTCTTGCTTCAGTTAAATTCTTGATATGCCCCAGGGCGATAGCCTGGACAATAAGGTTTCCGGCCGCAGTTCCTTCGCATGGCCCCGCAAAAACCGGAAGTCCGGTTGCGTCAGCGGTAATCTGGCAAAGCAGTTTATCCTGACAGCCGCCGCCGATAATATGGATTTTGTTAATTGGCTGATCCTGAATATCTCTCAACTGCTCTACGGTTTCTTTATAGAGAAAACCAAGCCCTTCCATAGCGCATCGCACATACGCGCCGTCACTCTGCGGAGGTTTTTGCCCGGTTGCGGCACAGTACTCGTCAAAAGCTGTTTTCATACATTCCGGATTGAGGAAACTTGCGTCATTAGCGTCAATAAAAGTTACGAAAGGCTCGGCTTCTCGTGCCATATTTTCAAGGTCATTGTAGGAATACTCTTTTCCGAAACTCTTTTTGAGGCCACGCACAAGCCATAAACCCATGATATTCTTGAGTAGTCTGAAAGTTCCGGCAACACCGCCTTCATTGGTGAAATTATATTCCAGCGCCTTAGTGGTGCAAACCGCCTTTTTCGCCTCGATCCCGGCAAGCGACCATGTGCCTGAACTTATGTAAGCCCAGTCTTTACCCGTAGCCGGGACTGCTGCCACCGCTGACCCCGTATCGTGTGTCGCGGGAATAATCACCGGAATATCTGACAGTCCGGTTTTTTCCTGGATAGAATTAAGCAGCGGTCCGAGGACTGTCCCAGGGAGGAGCGGTTTTGCAAAAATACTTTTATCTATTTTTAAAATATCCAGCAGCTCGCTATCCCAATCATTAGTTTTGCTGTTCAGTAGCTGAGTAGTAGTGGCATTGGAATACTCATTGGCTTTTATCCCGGTCAACTTGTAGTTTAAATAATCAGGAATCATTAAAAAATGTTTTGCTTTGGCAAAATCACCATTTTTTTGTGCCGCCCACAACTGATAAAGCGTATTGAACTGCATGAATTGAATACCGGTTCTGGCATAAATCTCATTTTTGGGCATCAATTCAAAGAATTTCTCCATCAGCCCATCAGTTCGTGAATCGCGATAAGCGCTGACGGGACAAGCTATATCATCATTTTCATCAAGCAGAACGTAATCGCAGCCCCAAGTGTCAATGCCTATGGAATCAGGTGTCCCAGATAGCTGTTTTGCGGACTCTTTCAAGCCCTTTAAAACTTCTTCGCAAAGCCCTTCCACATCCCAGCGGTAATGCCCGTTTACAGATCGCATGTCATTGGTGAAGCGAAAGGTTTCATTCAGTTTTAGAACTGAACCGTCAAACGCGCCATGGATAATCCTGCCGCTGCCGGCTCCGATGTCTACCGCTAAATAATTATACATACATAAAACCACTTTTTTATATTTGATTATAATCTATACATCAGTATCAATCAATTTACAATGTTTTTTTAATCTTTCCTTGATTTTTTCGACAAAAAACAGCATATTAACGACAACCATCCGTAAAGAGCAGCTTATGTTAAAAAATTTAAGTATTGACAACTTTGTTTTAGTGAAAGATTTTCTGATAACGGTTGCGCGTCGTGATCCGCAACCGGAATATCCACGGCATACACATGAATTTTCGGAGCTGGTCATTATCACTAAAGGTCATGGGTCACAAATTATTGATGACCATGTTTTTCCGGTTTCAGTCGGGGATGTTTTCGTGATCAGCGGTAGACATGAGCATGAATTTATAAATATGGAAAACCTTTCTTTAGTCAATGTGATGTTTGATCCCGAAAATCCGGCTCTAAGAAGTCTTGATACAAGTGATCTTCCCGGTTTCCGCTCTCTATGCTTCCTGGAGCCTAAACACCGCAAAAGTCATAAGTTTGAAAGCCGCTTGCAGTTGTCGGGGGATGATCTGAAAAAGGCGGAGCATCTGGTAGACCAGTTGGAACAGGAACTGCTTGAGAACTTTCCCGGTTTCAAAGCAATCGCAACCGCTTTGCTTGTGGAGCTGCTTATACATTTATCCCGCTGTTACAGTAAAAGCCGCAAACCGGAAGCGCTTTCGCTTTTGCGTATAGCGGATGCGATAAATTATATTGAAAGTCATTATACTGAGAAAATAAATTTTGCGGAACTGGCAAAAACAGCAGGAATGTCACCACGAAGTTTTCAACGGGCTTTTCTGTCGGCAACTGGTACATCAGCAAAAAACTATCTGATTACGACACGCTTGAAACATGCTGTTGAATTACTTAAATATCATGATTATTCTGTTTCTGAGAGTGCTTATGCAAGCGGCTTTAAAGACAGTAATTATTTTACCCGTATTTTCAAAAAATACATGCATGTATCTCCCAAACACTTTCGTTCGAAGAAGTAAATTATTTATTTTTTGTCAAACCTTGGACAGGAAACCGGCAACGGTAAAATTCAAGTTATTATTTTTGCAGAATGACTTGCAAAATTGAAAGCCCAATGCTATGATATAATGGTAGCGTGCGAGGGTTATTGCTGGGCGCCGTTTTTTTTGTCGTTTTTTTAATAATTACTGGAGATATTTTAAATGGACATTTCTATAGAATATAAGATTGTCCTTGTTATAGGTTGTGTCCTGACATGGCTTATTTTTATTCTGGCGCTTGCAAAGTTTTCTAAGATTTCCTCGCAATTTATAATGTTCCGCAAAACAGTGGAAACAGACCTCACCGGAATGGGGACAAATATCCGAAAAATGCAGCTTTCCATCCAGGAGCTGACCGTTGAACAGCGCCGAACCAACAAGCTTTTGATTGAATTGATTGAAGCGCAGAAGAACGCTAATCCTCTGGGCGGCCTTGAATACGAGTTGGTTGAAGAAGAGGAAGTTATCCCCGGTTAAGCAAGCTGTGCGCAGACAAAACGGTTTCTTCTTGAATAGTCCTGTATCGTCTTAATGCTCTTAAATTCCCCTGTATCTTTCAAGGCGTTATGGATACTTTGCGTTTGTGTTATACCCATTTCGAAAATTATAATTCCGTCCGGTTCTAAATGCCCGGCAGCTTCTTTAATGCAATTATAAATCAATTCCAAACCATCAACGCACGCGGTAAGCGCAAGTTTCGGTTCAAAATCTTTTACTTCAGGCATGAGCCCGGAATATTCTGCTTCACTGACATATGGCAGATTGGCGGCGATACAGTCAAAACACCGCTTCCCAAGGCTGCTGAATAAATCACTTTGAAGTAATTCAACATTATTAAGTTCATATTTTGAACGGTTGTTTGCCGCGACCCGTAAAGCGGCTTCGCTGATATCGACGGCGGTAATATTCAAGTCTTTCCTTTCAAATGCCAAAGCAAGTGCAATTGCGCCGCTTCCAGTCCCGAGATCAAGGACTTTTCCGTTATGAGGAGCAGCTTTGCAGAGACGTTCGACCAGTAATTCAGTTTCGGGCCGCGGGATGAGTACGTCAGGAGTGACTTGCAGATCAAGATTCATAAAATACGCATGACCGAGAATATATTGGAGAGGCTCGCGCTTTTCCCGCCGTTGAATAACCTTTTCAAGACAGTTGATAACAGCGTCCGGAACTTGGGTGTTATAACGGAGAAAAAGCTCAGAACGGGAGCAGTCCGACAGTTCGCAAAGAATCAATTCGCTTTCTGTGCGTGCGCCTTCTATTCCGGCAGCTTCGAGACGGGAAGTGGTGTTTTTAATAAGCTGAATATAGGAATTATGCATATTTTAAGAGCTGGCTTCACGAACTATATCAGTGAATTCCTCTTTCGATACTTGCGAAAGAGTTTTGCCTTTTTTAGCAAGTTTTTCATTTACCTTGACAGCAGTTTCAACCATATGCTCGTGAGTTTCTTCTGAGCCGCCGACCAGATAGAAATTATCCCCTTTCGTGACGCGTTTGTGCCCGTCTTTATTGTCGAGCCCGATTCCCATCATCGTTGCCGGCTTTTTGCCTGAATTTCCGCGAGGTGCAACCATATGTATCCTTATAAAAATGTTACTGACTTATAACTTAATATATCATATTTATTTTCATTTTTAAAGTCCTGTGATAGTGCAAACAGAGCAAAACCTGGAAAATAATCATTTAAAAGGTGGACTTTTTATAAAAAATGGCTATATGTATTATCTAACCAATGGACTATAATCATATACCCGGAAAATATATAAATCACAGGAGAACTACATGAAAGACATTCAGAATTCTAAAGGTTTTATGGGCGGTTTAACTCCGTCTGCAACTCTCGCAATTACCGCGGCGGCAAAAGCGCTTAAGGCTCAAGGTGTTGATGTTTGCAGCTTGTCAGCCGGAGAACCCGATTTCGATACACCGGAAGTAATCAAGCAAGCGGCGATCAAAGCCCTTAATGAAGGCAAAACCGGATATACCCCCGCCAGCGGGCTTATGGAATTGAAAGAGGCGGTTGCTGAAAAATTCATCAATGAAAATCAAATTAAAACAAGCCCCGGACAAATCATTATCGCTCCCGGAGCTAAATTTTCTGTTTTCAGTGCGATTGCGGCTCTCTGCGGCCCTGGTGACGAAGTTATTCTTCCTGCCCCTTTCTGGCTGAGTTACGAGGAAATGGTCAAAGCAAGCGGCGCAAAGTGTGTTATCATTCAAACTAAGGCTGAAAACAACTATGAACTTGACCCGGCTGAACTTGAAGCGGCGGTAACTGAAAACACTCGTTTACTGGTTTTAACGACTCCGTCAAATCCGACCGGTGCGGTTTATCGTAAAGAAACCCTCGAAAGGATTGCTGATATCGCGGTTGCTAAAAACTTTATGGTCTTGTCTGACGAAATTTATGAAAAATTAGTTTATGATGCTGATAAGCCGCATGTAAGTATCGCTTCCCTGAACGATAAAATCAATGATTTGACTATTACAGTCAATGGGCTTAGTAAAGCCTATGCGATGACCGGATGGCGTTTGGGGTATTTAAGCGCACCGTTATGGCTCAGCAAGAAAATTGCCGCGCTCCAAAGCCATACCACTTCAAACCCGACAACCTTTGCGCAATACGCGGCGATTACTGCCCTGAAAGAAGCGGATGCTGAAGTTGAAAAAATGCGTGAGGCTTTTTCCGTACGGCGTGATCTGATTTATTCATTGGTATCTGATATACCCGGTGTAAGTTGTGTGCGTCCACAGGGAGCTTTCTACTTGTTGTGTGATATTTCATCTTTCGGGTTGAGCAGTAATGAGTTCTGTTCGAAACTGCTCGAAGAAAAGAAAGTCGCGGCGATTCCGTGCGAAGCTTTCGCGGCTCCCGGCAAGATCAGGCTATCTTATGCGTGCAGTGAAGAAAATATAGAAGAGGCGGTTTCGCGCTTAAAAGCTTTCTGCGAAAGTATCTAGTCCAGAAGCAATCTGGTCGTGGTCGCGCGGCGAAACTCTGTCGAGACGTGTCGGCCACAAAACTATCTGCCTTTCTGAACTTGTGTTTTAAGGCTGGTTCGCATATAGTATATAAAGATGAATTAAAAATATTTTGTGCCGCCATCCTGCGGGGGCTTGATTAAGCTAAGAAAACTTGGATGTTGGATATTTCTTGTTGGATATTCGATATTCGAAAAAATCAGGAGATAAAGACATTGCGAGCGGCGCTTGAAAAATTTCTGGCTTACTTGGCTTTGGAACGGGCTTTGAGCCGCAATACTATCTCTGCGTACAATTCGGATATAGAACACTTTATCGTTTGGCTGGAAAACAACGGCATAAGTTCCTTTGAGAATTTTCGCCGGACTTATATTCATGATTATTTAGCGGAACTCAAAGATAACGGCTTGGAAACTGCTACTTTGGCGCGGCGGCTGGTTGCTATAAAAATGTTTTTCCGTTTCATGTTTCAGGAGAAAATCATTTCCAGAGATATAACTAATGTTATGGATTCTCCCAAGTTATGGCAGCTCCTGCCTGATTTCTTGAGCTCAGAGGAAGTCGATGCTCTGTTGAATGCTTTTCCGCGAAGCGGCAAAGATCCGCTCGCTTTCCGCAACCGGACAATTCTGGAAGTTATGTATGCCTGTGGCCTGCGGGTTTCGGAAACTGCCTCACTAAAGCTCGGTTCTATAAAATTCGATGATGAGATCATTCGAGTTAAAGGCAAGGGTAATAAAGAACGCCTAGTGCCTGTTGGAAAAACTGCTCTCCGGATGCTTGACCGTTACCTGACTGAAGTTCGTCCCCAATTGGTCAAAAATCAGATGGAAGCTACCTTATTTTTATCAAGGAACGGTAAGAAGCTGGACCGGGAATGGATTTGGAAAATTGTCAAGGAAGCGGCGGAGCTTGCCGGAATTAACAAGAATATTCATCCTCACACTTTAAGGCATTCTTTCGCCAGTCATTTGCTGGAGAACGGCGCCGACCTCCGCGTAATTCAGGAAATGCTCGGACACGCGGATATCAGTACGACACAAATATATACCCACGTAAACCAGAAACAGCTTTTGGACATTCATCATAGGTTTCATCCGCGCGGGTAAGGCGTATTGCGATTTTAGATTTGATTTTATATATCGGCGAAATAAATGTGTTAAAACTTTGACTGCTGAGTTTTTATCTGTTATATTTAACGCTTAAGATAGTTTTTTTTACACATTCTTTAAATTTCGGAGTTCAACTATGGCACAGGATAAAGGACAAATTTTAATTTGTGATGACGATGATATTTTTTTGAAGTTCTGCTCTAAAATTATCGAAAAAATGGGTTTTTCTGTTCTGCAAGCCGTAAACGGTGATGACGCGATAGATTTGCTTGAGGCTAATCCGGACATAAAGCTGGCTTTGATCGATTTACTGATGCCTGTGCGTTCAGGTTGGGAAGTCATCAAATATATTCAGAAACAGGAAAAACTTAAAGATCTTCCGCTCATCGCCATTACTGGTCTCAGCCCTTCTCCTGAAGACCTGCTCAAAGTTAAAGTAAGCTGCCAGTCACTTATATATAAAGGCGCTGATTTCAATGTTGAAGAATTAAGCCGGAAAATAGAAGAATTAACCTCCTAGAACGATTTATTATGAATAACTTAAAACCTGAAAACAGCTGTCTGATCCTGATTGATATGCAGGAAAAGCTGCAGAAAGCAATGTCGAATGTTTCAAAATGTATTGAAAACCAGGAGCTTTTGCTGAAAGCTGCAAGCATATTGGATATAGACAGCATTATTACGGAACAATACCCCAAGGGGCTCGGCTCTACAGTAGAAGAATTGAAATGTCTGCTTCCTGAAGATACTCCGATCATTGAAAAGACGTCTTTTTCCTGTTTTGGTGAAAGCTCCTTCAGGACGGCGCTTAAATCAAAGGCACGGAAAACTTTAATTATCTGCGGTATTGAAGCGCACGTTTGTGTTCAGCAAACCGTCCTTGATCTTTTATCGGAAGCTTATGAAGTGATTATCCCGGCGGACGCATTGACTTCTCGCAATGAAGTCAACTATCGTCTTGCTCTTGAAACGATGCGGCAGGCAGGAGCCTTTGTTACTTCTGCGGAGGCGATTGTTTTTATGCTTCTAAGGGACGCTAAACATCCTGATTTTCGTACAATTTCCAAACTTATAAAGTGATATTCTCAAGATGAGCGGAACCAAAAAAAAGATTTGGATATTTTCGGGGGAGGCTTCCGGGGATACCTATGGAGCGCAGTTGGCAAAAAGCATCCGGGAACTGGAACATAAAGCTGGAAATGAAATTGAGATTGCCGGAATGGGCGCCAGTAAGATGAAAGCCGCTGGAGTTGATATCATGGTCGACTCTACAGAGCTCGGAGTCATGGGTCTTATTGAAGTATTGAAAATACTGTTTACCATTATCAGAGTATTTTTCTTCTTGAAAAATAAAGCTGTTAAAGAACGCCCCGATGCTGTTGTTTTAATTGATTACCCGGGATTTAACCTGCGTTTTGCCAGGGAAATGCACAAACACGGCATTCCGGTAATCTGGTATGTCAGCCCGCAAATCTGGAGCTGGCATAAAAGCCGCATTCATAAGCTGGATAAATATTGCGAAAAAATGCTGGTTATTTTTCCATTTGAGGTGGAAGTATATTCCAAAGTCAATCTTGAAACCGAATTTGTCGGTCATCCCCTGGTGGACATCATAAATGGACAGCGCGACCCCTCAATAGTTCGCGACCCGAATACTCTAGTCATTCTGCCGGGCAGCCGTTCAATGGAGATCAGCCGTTTGTTGCGCCCGATGCTGGAAACCGCTGTTGAAATGAAAAAACGTCATCCTTCTTTAAAATTTGTTATTTCAGCTCCGCGTGAAAAATCATTCAAGCATTGTGAAGAGATTTATAATAAATTCAAACGTTCCCGTCCTGATGTACCGGATATGGAAATAACCTGCGGCAAAACCAGTTACTGGCAGCAGAAAGCCGGCACCGGGCTGGCGGCTTCCGGAACAGTCACGGTAGAGTGTGCCATTGCCGGCCTGCCTCTGGTGGTTGCCTACAAAATGAACTTGATTACAATACTGCTCGCAGCCTTGGTGGTAAAATTGTACCGGGGATTCTTCACAATGGTTAATGTAATTGCCGATAAGGAGGTTTTTGAGGAATTCCTGCAGTACGATGTTAACGCCGTGAAACTTTCAGATGCCCTTGAGCGAGTACTGCCTCACGGCAAACGTCGAAAAGAAGTAGAGGAAGATATGAAAAAAATGGTGGAATCACTTTCTGACAAAAATATTACAGCGCTGGATCACGCCGCTAAAGCCTGTGTCGAGTTTTTGCACAGGAAGTAACGCTATAAGTCTTTATCCAGGTCAAACTCCGGTCTTTCTATGACAAAACCGCGTGTAACATCGACATAGACTTCCATATCCGCCCATTCTATACGCAGAATTTTTTCCACAGGCAGTGTAACCTTTCTTCCTGTCAGCAGATTTCTGGTATCAATCAGCAAAGAAGTGATATGCCAGTTTCCCAGGTCGACAATAAAATCCTTAACATGTCCTATTTCACCATCAGTAGCGTGGATAAGGTAATCTATTATTTGTCTGGCGCTGCGCAAATGCTGATCCTCTGCAGTTTCATTCTTTTCTTCATCTTCCGTAGTCAACTCTTCAATGACTGGATAATTATCAATGCCCCACGTTATTCCCGGGGCATTAAGCCAGTACGGCGGCAGCATATAATGTTTATGCAGTTCCTCCTCATGCTGACGGCAAACCGGTTTTGCGGTATCAATATCCGGACTGTTGCGAACTTGTTCGCAAGTGAGGTCGACCAGAAAATTAGCCCATTCGCAATTTATTTTTTTTACCGACGCAAAAGAGATAAGGACTTTGCGCCCCAGCAGCCAGCTTCCGGTTTGCACAACCATATAGCGGATAGTCCAGCTTTTGTCATCAAAATAGAAATCTCTGACTTTTCCCAGTTCTCCATCAACGGCCATGATTGAAAACCCGAGCATACTGTCAATATTTTTTTGCATAATAAAATCCTCCTGCTTAATATTATAAGTGCTAAGTTTATCTATTTCAACCGGGACGTGAATGAAGCTGTTAATTTGACTGGTAAATTCTAAAAATGGCGATACATTTAGATGCTGATTATTTAATTATTTTTAACATAAAAGGGAATTATAAGTATGCCATTTGATAGAGGTTCATTTACCGTTACCGTTTTTCAGCTTCCGAATCAACTTCCGGAGAATTTGCTTGAGCTTTTTGCCGCGAAAAGCGCTGGAAAACTCGATCATGTTAAAGAGGAAGCTGTATACGGCTGGACAACAGGAAGGACTTTGCTGGAAACCGATATAAATGAAGAAAGTGCGATCCGCGGCAGCCATATTTATCTTCAGTTGCGCAAAGCAGAGCGTAAGATACCTTCGACTTTATTTAATGCCATCTGTCAGCGTGAAGAACTGGTTTACATGCGGGCAAATGAATTTGATGTTGTTTCTTCAAAGGCCCGCCGTGAAATAAAAGCAAATGTCATGGAAATGAACCTGTCCAAAATGGCGCCGACTATTTCAGGGATTCCAATGGTAATAGACTTGAACGCGAAATTGCTTTATGTCGGAGCTAGTTCAGTTACGCAACTTGATAATTTTATCTCATTTTTCTTTAAAACTACAAATATTGAGCCGTACCAGTTGCAGCCCGGCCTTATGCTGGAGGAAATGTTTCAATGTACCGAACGCGATTTGCCGGAAGTCATGTTTGCTGATGTTCAGGACGATATGGCTCCGGGACGGGACTTCCTGACCTGGCTTTGGTATTTCAGCGAATGCGAGGAAGGCAGAATAAGCCACGAACAATTTGGTGATTTTGATATTATGATCGAAGGGCCTCTGACTTTTTCATTTGTTTCTGAAGCTCGCGGCGCTGCTGAAACCACCCTGAAAAAAGGCGGCAGCCCATTGCGCGCCGCTGAAGCTAAAGCTGCACTGATTGTCGGTAAACGGCTCAAAAAAGCCAAGTTTACTCTTTGTCGTGCCAATGAGATTTGGAGCGGTGGAATTGATGCCGATAATTTCAATTTCAGCAGCCTGACATTGCCCGAGGGCGAGGAGCTGGATTCAGATAGTGTTTTTGCTGAACGCATGCAGAACTTATTTATTTTCCAGACAGTAATGCGTGAATATTTCCGTAAATTTGCCGAAAATGTCCGTAGTGCCAACTGGGGTGAAACCGAAAAGAAAATTCAGAAATGGGCTTCGGAACGTGATTCGTTCTAATTATTTCAATTCAGTTCTTTTTGTTTTTTTTGGCTAAAGTATTATTATTTAACTGGATATTATTAAAAAGTCAGATATAGTACTTAGTTTTTAGTTTCGGCTTTCAAGTGAAATATACATAAGGATGGTTTTATGAAACAATGGATCGAAAGTTTGCTCGCGTTACAGAAAGTCGATATGCGGATTATAAATCTGCACCTGCGCCTGAAAATGATTCCTTCTGAAATTAAGAAACTTGAAGATAAAAAAGCCAAAACCGAATCCAACCTTTCAGAAGCCAAAAATTCCATGCAGAAGACCGGGCTCGATATTAAGCAGACAGAATCCTCTATAGCTGAAGTTAATAAAAAAATTGAACAACTGCAGCAGCAGTCATCACTGGTAAAAAAGAATACAGAATATCAGGCAATGCTTTCACAGATAGACACCCAGAAAGAAAAAATCAGTGAATATGAAACCCAAATCCTTCTTTTGCTTGACCAGGATGAGGAAAACAAAGAGAAGTTTAAAGAAATATCAAAAGAATTTGAAGCTGAAAAGAGTGCGATAACTGAAGAGATCGAAGAACTTAATGAGCTTTCAAAGGAAATCAAAGCGGAAATAAAACAGCTTATGGAAAGCCGTGTCCCGCTTGAAGCCAAAGTCGATTCCAAAGTGCTAGTGCAATATAAACGTCTTCTTAAAGCACAGAAAGCTCCTCTTGCAAAAATCAATTCCGCCGGGATTTGCAGCAACTGTCACTTGAAGATAACTCCACAGACTATGACAGAAACTAAGAAGGAAGCAGTTGTTTTTTGTGATAACTGTTCGTGTCTGCTTTATCTTGAAAAATAAGCCCAAACGCTTATCTTTTATATGAAAACTCTTTCATTAAAAAAAATTTGCGTAATAATGAGTCAAATTCCTGACTCGACTTCTCCCCGCCTTTCGGCTCAACTTGAGATTTTGCAAAAAATGGGCTACCTTTTGCGCATAATTTCCCTGGAAGCTTTCCGTGAGCCTAAAAAATCAGAAGAAGACTCTAAACTGGCTAAACAAAGTATCGCCTTAAAGCAGTCGAAACGTCGCATTCCCATGGCTGTTTTTACACTGCTTCTCCTGGCTATCATTGCTCCGATAAGGTCTTTTCGAGCATTGGGCGCTATGTTTAAAATGCTTTTTTGTTTTAAAGACCGCAAACAGGTAATAAAAAATTATTTACAGGCTGGGATACTGGTTAATCAACATGTTATTGATAAAGAAATCGGTCATATTCATGCTCATTGTGAACCAAATGCTGTACGGACAACATACTTAGCTTCGCTTCTTACCGGTTTGAACTCCAGTTACCTGATGCTTCCGGGAGAGATTTTCGAGCCTGATTTTATGTTGTTGAAACCGGCTCTGGCACATAGTTCATTTATTTTTACTCTATCTGAATATGAACAAAAAATTCTTACAGAAAAAGTTTTCGATGATCTTGATCTGCTGCCGAATGTATTTTGCTTTTTGAACGGCATTGATTTGGAAAAATTTGAATTTTTTCTTTCCTCGCCCCCTGATGAACCTTATCAATTTTTGACTACGGCCCATTTGAGCATGAAAAAAGGTATAGATACGGTTTTGTATGCTTTGAAGGAATTAAAAGATGAGGGGTTTAAATTTGAATACAGGATTATCGGTGATGGTCCGGTGCGGGAAGGGCTGGAAAACCTGACAAGAACTTTGGGACTTGAAAAAGAAGTGACTTTTACTGGCATCAAGCCGCGTTATGAAATTCCTAAATTATTAGCCAATGCAGATTTATTCGTCTTAGCACCCCGCATTCTTCCGAACGGGGAACAAGATTCTTTGCCTATGGGAATAAAAGAAGCCATGGCAACCGGTGTTCCAGTGGTTGCCACCAACTGTGGAGCGATGCGGGAACTGGTTGAATCAGAAGAAACCGGTTTGCTGGTTCCGCCTGATAATGTTTCAGCTTTCGCAACTGCTTGTAAAACTCTGTTAACCGATGACGAATTACGTAATCAAATAATACTGAAAGCCCGTCTTCAGATCGAAGGAGTTTATGACATCCACAAACAGGCGGAAGTATTTAACGAATATATAATCAACCACAATCTCCCGTTATAGCCTGGACTTTATTTAATTCCATAATATAAGTATAAAAATACCTTTATAAGTGATTTGCTTTTTAGAATTTTAGTAGTAGATTAAAGACCTGTTCATTTCAGGATATGCCGAAGTGGCGAAACTGGCAGACGCGCTAGACTCAAAATCTGGTTCCCGCAAGGGAGTGTGGGTTCGAATCCCACCTTCGGTACCACTTGACTTTTATACCTTGTTTTGACCTCAAAAACCTTCTTGTTGAGCATAAATAGCAAAGTGGTTTATGCAATTTTGGAGCTTTACTAAATCAAGGTTCCGGATGTAGAAAACATCCAGTTTGCAGAAACGTATCTCAAGCGAATATCTTGTCTTGCTTATTTACGGCACAAACCGTCGATGAGGCTAAATAACACTATAAATTAGAGTTTCTGCTCACCACCAAGCAGTTATTTGTTCAATTACTAACTGAATTTGGCATTTTTATAGGCTAATCGTAATTTTTATTGAATTTCATGTTCTCTGGAATTTTTGGCATTGCTCCATTGCTTGCGCAAACCAAACCTGCAATTTTTGATGCGTGTCTCATTGCTTTCCCGGGAGTGATTCCCCAAAGCAATCCTACAGTTAGCGTAGCCGTGAACGAATCTCCGCAACCGACGGTGTCAACCATTGGTCCGTATTCGTGGGCTGAAATTGAAATGAAATTTTCCCCATCATAAAAAATACTGCCATCTTTGCCCTGAGTAAAAACAAGGCTTTTAAAGCCATGGCATTTTGTCAATTCAACAATCATTGACTCTTTGCTACCAGACAAATCAAGCAAGCTAGCTATTACAGGAAGTTCTTCATCGCTGATTTTCAAGAGATCACATTCACTGAGTGAAGTTGTCAGTATTTCATAATTAAAGAAATTCTGTCGTAAATTTACGTCAAAGACTTTCAGGCAGTCGCTTCGAGTATTAGCCAGGAAACGTTTAATAGTCGCTGACGATATTTCGCTGCGTTGAGCCAAGGTCCCAAAACAAACGGCATCAGCTTTATTCGCAAGTTCTATGAGTTTATCTTCAAAAGGAATATAATCCCAGGCAACCGGGGCATGGATATTATAATTTGGAATTCCATCTTCAAGCTCAACACTCACAGAACCTGTTGGGTAATTTTGAACAGTGGCAAGATAGTCCGTTGATAATCCTTTATCTTCCAACGTACTTATAATATCTTTTCCTTCTTGATCATTGCCAACCGCACTGACGGTATAAGCTCGGGCACCCTGTTGAGTTGCATGATAAGCAAAATTACCCGGAGCTCCTCCAAGACACCTTCCGGTCGGCAGTAAATCCCAAAGGATTTCACCAATAGTTACAATTAACGGCATTCCCTTTTGCAATTTTATTCTCCTGTCTAATAGTTATAATTTTTTCATACTTGAATTACTGCAGACTTTTCAGCGATATCGGATATGCCAAGTAAAAAGATATGATTAGTTTTTTCTATTAAGGCTCTTATGGAAACTAGTGTGGTTATTGTAATTATTCCTTTGTAAATATTTCGAAGTTTTTATAGCGGGAACATTTTTGGTGCATGTGGCGGATTCCAATTGGACCGTTGAAGGTTGGTTCCACTGTACTGATATCCCAGTAGTGATGCACTTCTTTGTTATCTCCTTTAATTTCCAAAGCAAGATCTTTTTCTGTTTTTATCCACGTCATTTTATATGAGATGCCTGGTTTGAACAATCCCGTATTAAAGACGGTTCCATCCACTTCCATCTGGTGAAAGTCGCGATCTTCACGCACTGGATAACGGCGCACCCGGATATAATCTTCCGGTTCATCGTTTTCATTGTCGAATGCGGCATAGCTGACATGCAGCATATCCATATACTGGAAATAAGTCCTCATGTATGGAATGTTTCGAAGATGTTTCCACTTGTGAATATCTTTTTCATAAGGACCTTTTCCGATACCGTTAGCGTGAAAATAAATGATGTTTACAAAACGATTGACTGTATCCAGGCGAGTAAACTCAAAGCTTACTTTTAAATCACCAGAAAAGGATTTTTTTGTCCATAAAACTGCATTACAGGCATGATCGCCACGAACCGGGCCAGATTCAAAAACCATGCCATCTTCTGTATTCGCTATACGTGCACGATGTCCGTCAAGTGTCCAGTTATCCCTCCAACAACCGTTCCCTGAATCATTCAACGATGGACTCCAATTTGCGGCATTTAGTTCATTAAATTTCTTTTTATTCATAATTTTTATTATACTCTTTGTAAAAGTTTAGTGTTTAAAAGTTGCTTCCTCTGAGACTAAATTTTACTATTTTTTTAATCGTTTCTACTTTTGCTTTATAACCTTCTGAAATCTTATTTTTCCTGTAAAACTGTTACCATGCTTCGACCTTTGTTTCTTTGTCTTGCAGGTCAGACACATCTAATAGGAAGATATGATTGCTTTTTGATTGTTTATCCGGAGCGGTAAAAAGGATATTTTTGCGGTCCGGCATCAATACAGGATGGGGATGGCTGCGCTGATTATTTCCATACATGAGAAAACCGCCGGTCAACATGGCAAAATCATTGATTTTCCCAGCTTTAGCCTGTGGCAGCCAGGCCAAATAATTACAATACGGTTCCTTGTTTTCATAAATGTGGGCAAACCATAAACGTCCTTCGGGGTCGCAACCGAGATGAGAAACCGGGTAATTGGTGTAAAAATCCTGGGAAACAAAGGTGTCAGGATTACAGTATCCCATTATTCCATGTGGTAACGGACTAACGGTTTCATAAAATATCCCGCGCTTGGTTGCGATACGGTGATTTATTGATATGCCGTCTGTCGTCTGGGTGCGTAAAGCCGCGTACCAGCCTCCACGAATATCTGTAAGTAAAAGTCCGTGTTCAGTAGGAGGATTGGAAAAAATTATGCGTTCATCATCATAAAAATTCGCATGAGTCAGCCATGCATTCATTACTACCAGTGGCCGTACTTTGCCGCTTTCCATATCAAGAATATCAAGGTGACATCGTTTTACCTTATGCCGCAAAGGTGTGCCAGACAGTTTTGAATCTTCCCACCATTGGCGGTCTACATGGGTAAAAGCGAATAGTTTGCCATTCCGGCTCAAACCCGGTAAACCACAAGGAACACGATCTGACGGGAGTTCATAAACGACCCGGTCCTCCAAGCTTCTGATATTGACTGCATGCAGCACATTGCCATCAAAATAAGTCATTTCTTCCGATTCCTGACTGAACGCACTCATCTGCTCCCGGACCCCCAGTGCTTTGCCTGGTTCATCCCAAGGACGCCATAGACAGTCCGGGGCGGATACGGCAGTTAACCTTACCGCTTTGCCTGAAGCAATATCTAATTTCCAGTTTTGAACTTCATTCTCACAATACCGGTAGAAGATAAGAGTACCGCCATCAGCAGTAATAGTTGGACCGTAATAATAAAGCGGATAACAATATTCATTCCCGGACGTCAACTGTGTCAAACAACGCCCTGTTTGGGGATCACTCTTTTTACGATAGTGATATGTAATGTGTTCTTCTTTCATTTTTTCTCCGGAAAAAGAGTATTCAGGGCTGACAGAGTGTTACCTACGTTGAGGCGGAGCTCTTCCATATCTTGAACACTATTAATGGTGGGGAACAAAGGGCCGGAGTCACATATTCTTTTAGCTGCCTGAACAGCTTGCTCCTGTTCGGGAGTCAGATTTTTTAAATCCTTTACAGAATTATATTTGTGTCTGAGCATCCACATTAGTGTATTATCTTCAAGTCCATCGCGCATGGCTTCGAGCCTGATAGTTGATAATATCCCATTTTTATACGGCCACATCAAGACTGCACAAAGATTTCCGACGCCAGCATCAGACCAGTAGTCTTCACCCCATTTTTTCACACATTGCCACGCTTTCACTGTCCATATGTAAGTGCCGGTAATATAATTATCCCAGTATTCAATATAGCGTCTACGGGCACTAACCCATGGTTCTCTTTCCAGGATGCCTGGCATAGCATTAACTTTCCAGAACTTATCTCCCTCTTTTATTCGTTTTCGTACCCAGTCGTTAACTATTGGGCTTCGACACCAGATATCCAGGCATCCGAACAGTTCATTCACACGCGCATCTGGATAATAGGTTTCCATAATCGGGATACTGCTGATTTTTTTCCATTTTAAACAAACTTTTCTAATTTCCGGAACTTTGTCGGGAGAAGCTTCGTCATAACCTGGGCGTACATAAAAATAATCATTCCAGCCTTTTGCTTTTAGGTGTAATTCAGCATTTTGAAGATTATTTTTCTTGTACCTTTTAAAAAGTCCTTTAATGCTGCCCAAATAGATTTTACTTGCACCAGCATCAATAAATTTACGCATTTCTTTATCAAAAGAATCAAATTTTCCCTGAATAAGCAACCTTGAAAGCCCGCTGTCGCATGGCGTTATACGATATTTGAGGTGCATATCAACAATCAAATCCAGCTGTTCTTTTCTAGTGTACGGTCGCCCGTCCGGATGTTTAATACCTGATATGGTGTTGCCTTTCAAGGAAGAAGCCACATCCATTTTGTTGCGCTTGGGCATGACGATATTCCAAACAGTCATTTCTACTGGAATAACGACTTCGTTTCCGTTTCGGGTAAATGTTACTTTGCCACGATAAATTCCGGGAACGGCGTTTAGGGGAGTGTGATAAGTGATAAAAAGCGGCGTATTGTCGCCTTTCTGAATAGATAGCTCTGTAGTCGGCAATAAGCCTTCCGGGTATTCTCCAATAGGGAACATCGTGTTATACTGCGAGGGAATTTCAGTGGGTACATAAATAAATTTATTGACACTTTCTGGTTTGATTATGCCACCTGCCGGACCAGTCAAATTACTCGCTGCAACTTGCCAAACTTCAATGCTGTCTTCTTTGGGCTGTATAACAAGCTGTAGAGATTCGTATTCTGCGGCAGAAGCATACAATTTTGCCGGAGAGCTATTATTATTACTGATAAAGTTGTCTTTTTTGAAAACTCGTTTGCTGGCTGGCGTCATAAAGACATCAAAATTTTTACTGGAGGCAACCAGGGAAGCTTGAATTGTTCGGGGCTCGATCGTCCGCAGGCGGCTTTTGCTTTTGGGAGATTTGGGAAATACCTTTACCGCTTTTTCCCGACTGCCGACTATTATTGGGATAATTACTGGCTCACAATCCTTAACAGCCTGTCCGGGATGATAATCTTTGCCCTTACGGGAAAAGGTCAGGCATAGTTGATAATTTTTTTTATCTTTCAAGCAGACCGGAATAGAATATTTAAAGACCTTATCCGGGGAAACGGACATTTTAAAGGTTGATTCCAGCATGACCTTCTTGCTGTCAAGTGAAAGTAGTTTCCAGTTTACCTGAAGGTCGTCAAGTTTTTTAGTCGAGGCTAAAGTCAGTTGTATTTTTTTAGTATCCGGCGCTATCCAGGTCGGATGCGGAGTCATCCCGATTATCAGATCTGGTGAACAATAAACAATATTACGTACCGGGGCTGCATTTACAAAACAATAGTCCCAACGAGTGCTTTGTCCTGGTTTTACAAACATTGGAGCAGCAATAACTTCCTGTGTTGAAAAATCCTCGGTTTCCTTTTTCCAGTTGTATATCTTAAATATATCGCCAGGATTAAGTATGGTTGCAAAAGTGTTTGATTTGTTATTTACCGGCATAACCACTCTGGAGGTCCAGTTTGCTGCCGGGAAATAATGAATATTGAAAGGCGTGATTGAAGGATTTTGGGGACTGGGGCGTCCGCTTTGAAAAACCCCGTATTCACTAATATGCGCTTCCTCTGCCAGTTCTTTCAGACCACGATTTAAGAGGTGACGTACCCAGGGTATTTCGCCTATTTCCGTTTCCCCATGGTTTCTTATTTCAAGAGCAACTTGCAAATAGCTAGATTCCTTGGGCAGCATATATTCTTTTATAACAGTTAAAGATAAAGACTTGTCTTCATCAGGAAATATCTTTGTAGTTGCGATGACTTTCTGTGTGCCGTCCGGTATCAACTCTTTTTTGAGTTGATATTTTTGCCGTCCTCGTTTTTTTGAATTATATCTGTCAAAGTTTCGTATTTCATTTAGGCCGCCTACCACGGGTAGCATTTTTACGTCTTCTATTTGGCGTAATTTATCCTGAAAACTGGAGATAATGGCACCATCTGGTGAAATGGTAATTTTAAGAAATTTATTTTCCAAAGTGACTGAATTATTTTTGTTTCCTGATTTATCCACAGCTTGCATAGTATGGCTAAACAGCAGATGAGCTATAGTTAGAATCATGATAGATAAGTTTGCTTTTTTCATAATTTATTCCTTTCTTAATTATTAGTTTTGTTTAAAATTTTTTCAACAAAAATTTTCATTAATATCTAATTGTTTTTAAAATCTCAAGCTTTTTATCCGAGTTTTGGAGGAAACAATATTGCCATCTTCGGCAAATAAACCGAGACAACCTTCCTTGCGCAGCCAGCTTAATGCTGAAAGAACCACTTGATTATTGATGCTGAATTCAATATACGGGCCAAATGCTGTCAGGCGGATATTATATAACCCCTCAGGAGCGATGGCAAGATGATTTTCCTGAATCATTACCTGCGGGCGAGTACCATAAATAACGCCGACACTTGAATTTTTGAGACGCCTTTTAGCAGTATAAATGCTAATTCGCGCCCGACCTGGCTGGAGGCTGACAAAAGAACCCTCCTCAATCGCATTATCGGTCCTGAAAAAAACTCCAAATTCTTTTGCATCCTTTAATTGAATTTCCGCTTCAAAAATGAAATTTGCGAATTTTCCATTAAAAATATTAAAATTAATTCCAAATTCACAACCGGTACAAGGAGATGCGGCAATTTCCCGCCAGTTATCTTCAGCAGCTGTTTTCCAGCCTTTAAAAGGTCTAAGAATTAAACTGCCGTCGGATGTAGTTGCAACAGCTTTAGGCGGAGCAAGTGTATGAATAGGGAGTCCTTCTGCTCCCGACCAATCTCCAATTCCGCGCAGATTATGAAAAAGAAGCTGTTCTCCCTGCCACACACATGGCTTAAAAACCATGTTGTCAGCTGGAAGAAGCTGATCGTTTGCCTTTCTCAAATAAGGTCCTGCCAGTGACTTGGCAACCCGGTAAATATTAGGTGCTATTTGATTGAATTGATTACCGTTTATCCCGGTCAAATAGTAATTCTTATCAAGCTTAAACAGTGCGGGTGTCTCAAATTCATAACAATTACCTAAAACTGGCAAAGGCGGCTTTACTTTCCAGTTAAAACCGTCACGGGAAGTAAAATATCCCACGCAACCACGGCGATTCTCTGCTCCTTTATTAGACCGTGCGCAGATTACTCCATGAGCAATCCCGTCTTCAACCCAGACTTTCGGGTCACGCCAATCTATTCGATTAGTGTCGTCACAGATTGCTTCATACCATCGCGGATCAGCTTCAATAACTGGATTTTTATCGTATTTATTCCAATGATTCAGATCATCAGATACCGCAACCCCTACGCGCTGGATTTTACCGCGCTCCCTGCTGGATAAGCCGGTATAAAGCATGAAAAATTTATTTTTAAGTTTAAAAACCCCCATAGTCCAGATATGATCATCGTCGAACTCTCCGGGGTTACCAGTCCGCAGTGCCGTAACCTCTTCTTGCCAAAAAAGTCCATCTGAAGAAACAATATGCGCCACCCGGTCGTGACTGGGTGCACAAAGATAAAAAACATGTATTCGATTCTCGTGGACAATAACATCAATATCGCCCATTTCACTGGACCAGAAACCTGGTGGAATATACATTTTTATTTCTCCATTTCCGAATAACACAGGCATAAGAATATGCAAAGAAAATTAATAACCTGTTGGTAAACGAGTTGATTAGTTACAAAAATATTTTAATTTCTATTATATAAAATATAGAATATACTTTTATTTTGCAAAAAACAATGTATATTTTAGTAAATATATTATACTTTCAGGACAAAGCTTTATGAGTATCAGTAATAATATTCTTGAACTGAGCAAACATTTTCGTTTGTTCATATCTCACGCCAAATACAAGTGGTTTGACTATCCCGGTAGCAACACTCTACCTGTTAATCGTATATGGGCGGTGGAAGAGGTTAAAGCATCTGGAGGATGTTATATAGAAAACCATTCTTCACAGCCGGTTCAGAGGCTTTATCTTCAGCCGGGCAGGATATATTTCATGCCTGGCAATCAGACGTTAAAATATGATTTTCATCCGGGGGTCAAGCTCATCGCCTTTCATTTCAATATTGAAATATTTCCCGGGATTGACTTGTTTGACAATGAAACCTCGTTTATGGAGCTGCCGGATTCAATGAATTTAATTGCCCGAACTAAAGAGTTTTGGAATAAAGATGATGATCTTGGCAATACCGTGATACTTTACGGGCTGTTCTATATGCTTGCAGGAATGTTCAGCAACAAGAGCCTGAACGATATAGCTAAGAGTTATCACAAGAGGCGGCAATTCACAAAGCTCCTGGAACACATCGAGGCTAACTGTAATGCCATGACTACGGTTTCTGAGCTTGCTGAGCTTCAGCATATGACCTGCTCTGCTTTTTCTAAAGCGTTTATTCGCAGCCTGGGAATAGCTCCAAAGCATTATATGACCCGTTTATTGCTAAACAAGGCAACCAGTCAACTGCTCCTTTCTGATTTAAAAATAAAGGAAGTTTCAGAAATACTTGGTTTCAACAATGAATATTACTTCTGTAAGTTTTTCAAAAAACATACTGGCATGACTCCCCAGGCATATCGTAATTACATCAGATAGGAGTAATATAAATCACCAGGGGAGTTATATGTCTATGGATATGATAGACGTGGTGATGGAGGGTTCTTGCGTGGGTTTACGATAATATCAATATCAAAACCAATTCCATAAAAAATTGAGTTAGGATTAGGCTTGTTCGGATAAAGAATCATGCTTCCGGCATGACCATCGCAATATGCCATTGTACCAATTTTTGACCCATGTCCCTGGCCGGCATCATCATAACGACTGGACCACGCGGGACCATTAGCACTTATAACTCGCTTATCAGCAACTACGCGTCCGCCGCCGCATACCACAAGGGCGGTGTTAGAAGCCTCTGTGAGCGAACACATACGCTTTGGAGCAATTCCGGTACCACTGATGTATGTTAAATCAAGGTTATAAGAATAATCGCCATATTGATTGACTTGTTCACTGCCGTAGCTGTAATTGTAGGCAACATTATACCAACTGCTGTTGTATTCTTCAATCAGGCAAGGACAATTAAAAATTGAGTTCTCCTTATAAGACGCCGAAAGCATTTTAAAATTCTTTACCTCTCTACCGTTTAAATCATATACAAACGCTCCGTTCTTAAAGCCTTGATACCCAAGAGTGTTCAGCTCCATATTAATCTGATCGTTCCAGCAGTAAGTATAGTTTTTGCCGGGTACCGGAAAAAAATCATCCCAGGCGGCACAGTAAAGACTAGTACCGGTACCGATCTGTTTCAGATTGTTTAGGCATGATGCCATTTGGGCGCGTTTTCTAGCTTGATTTAAGGCTGGCAACAACATTGATGCGAGGATTGCTATGATCGCGATCACAACGAGGAGTTCTATAAGTGTGAATCTTTGTGAAAATTTCATATCATTCTCCTTAATTTTTTAATTTAACTTTAATATTTTAATCCTACCTATGAAATAGAATACTTCAGAGTTTATCATAATGCAATGTATATTAAAGAAAAATTGTTATACTTTTAGGACAAAAAGAGCACAAATAATTATTTGCATTCTGCGTTTCCTGATTCATTAAAAAATTGTTTGATGGTCCAAGCCAGCTTAAAAAACAAAGTATTATTCCACAAATTTTATCATGGAATCCTCTTTAGTCGATAGGGCATTATCAGGGAAAAATGTTATTGTCAATTTGGATTAGTTGCGCGTGTTTAGCGCGCAACTAATAAACTATTTAACGATATATGATTTACTGCCCGCTGCCAACAGCTCCCATGGCATACAAGGATTCGATTTCATCAATCGAAAGCAGACGTTGATATATCCTTATGTCATCAATTGCACCGGGAAAGTTTTCACCTATGATAACAGGAC
The DNA here is from genome assembly GCA_963664605.1 of Victivallaceae bacterium. Lineage (GTDB taxonomy): Bacteria > Verrucomicrobiota > Lentisphaeria > Victivallales > Victivallaceae > JAHOYW01. The sequence goes on along the minus strand of OY761536.1, from coordinate 4,302,490 downwards.
AAGTGTTATCCATATTTCCAACGTTGCCCATTTGGCTCCAAACTGCAAAGCTCCCATCAACATAATATGTTACATATCCATCGCGATCCACAAGTAAGACAATATGGTGCCATTTGCCGTCATCGACACCTGATGTGGAGATTTCACATGTATGAGCGCCATCGGTTACAAGCCCACGTAAATAAGCTATTCCGTTGATTAAACGTACATATAATATATACCCCGGATATCCCGAACCTATGGTACGCTTATAGAGGATTTTACCTGTCTCTTTAGTATCTACTCGTATCCAGGTTGAGATGGAAAAGTCTGTGGAGGTACCGAAATTAAAGTCGGAATGATTGGGTACTTGTACCGTTGATGATGCATTGTGGAAAGCTAATGCATTGTTTGCTTTTCCATTAATCCATTCGGGTCCATTGTAAAGGGTGCCGTCATGCTCGCCTGCACTCGAATCAGCTGCTGTAGTACCTGTCCCTTCGTTTAATTTCCAATGTCCCACAAGGTTGGTTGTTTCATCCTCAAATCCTACAGGTAAAGCTCCTCGCCAAGACATAGCTGTTGTTCCCGGCCATCCCTTTGATGAGATATCCACTGCACCTGACGCTGCAGGAGAATTCCAAGCCGGGCGATAATCTCCATCCATGTAACCGTTAAGCAAAGGGTCTGCTTCCACCCCGGAATTTTCCCATCCCGGTCCGTAATAAGCCTGGGTTTCTTCCCATCTTGCCGAGTTCATGAAGTCGGCTAAACAGTTGTAGTTGGCACTATCGGTAGCGTTCCATACATCGAGAAAAAAGGGCGTGAAACCTATACCTACATCGTCTCGCCAATATAAATTACCATCATATATTTCGCCGCCATCATGTACTTGCCATGCTTTGCTGACATATCGTCTACAAGTCATGTAGATAATATTATTATAAGCTTCGTGCTTGACCCCGGTGGTGTTTTCCATAAATTCCCCTATCTCCAAATAACCAGAGACAATGTCCGCTGTAATAAAGGTATTTTGATACAGCTTCCATGGATCATTTCCTCCGCTTCCATGAGCAGGAATGGGAATAGGGCCACGCCAGCCCCTTTCTCCTGCAATACGAAGTTGCCGCACCTCGTCATACCGGGTCCAAAGTATCTGTTCTGAACAGTCAATGACATTGTGGTGGAAATATTTCATTCCCGGGTAAACTGATGTACCCGATGACTCGTGAGATGGCCCCGCTCCGCAGATTAGGTTGTAGGCGACCTCGACATTATATGTTGCACTCCCTAGTTGAATAAAGTCATCCCACACTCCATTTATGGTATTGTGGTGAATATAGAGATTATACTCTGCGCCGCATGGTAAGAAAGCATCAAACACTCCGTTGAAAGTGCAGTTCTTAACTTCAATATCATGACTGTAAGCCGTTGAGCCGCTAAAGCTGATGCCTCCCGTGCGATTTCGGACAGCTGGTGTTTCCACGCCCTTTATATCGGTCCACCCTAGCCATGGGGGAATAAGAAGGTTCATTGTTACACCATCGACTAGTATGTTATGAGAGTCATTGTTGGCAAATACAAAACCTCCCAGGGCAGGCGTAAGGGTCAAATTACGAAAAGTCCAGTTTTTAGTAGGCCCGGACACCTCATACATATGATTTGCCATGGTGATCCCCTCAAAAACAATGTATTGCGAATCCGCGTCAATATCAAGACCATGACTATAGTTGCAAATACTGATACTGTATTGGCTGGGATCGGGATCGTCTGGAATATCAAACTCAACATCATAAGTAGACTGAGCAGTACACGGAATTAATCGGATATAAATATAATTATCCTCACCCGTCGGACCGCCATATGCTACTCCTGGCCCCATATAACGAGGAGTATTTTTATTGTAGGTATGGTCGTCCGATTCCAGATAGTCATAGGCTAACATCCATTCCAGGGTTATCCTATTTCTTCTGTTGGAATAGGCCACCAATGAGTAATTTTCCCCCTCAAATTCGAATTTTCCACCACAAAAAGTGTCCCACTGGTCGCTAGTATATTCATCTGCCGTGCGATATATATTTTTGTTCCCGTCAACCAGTACCCAGGTATTGCTGTCCGGGTTTTGCAGTTCTTCAATAGCGCCATCAATTACTGGTTTTTCTCCGGGATAATTTTTGATCGTTATCGGGGACTGTTCTGTTCCAGTACAGGTAACATTAATATTTGACTCGTAATAAGTACCCTCTCGCATATATAATGTATCACCAGCAGAAAGGCGGTTGACACTTGCGGCAATAGTCCTCCATGGGCTTAGTTCTGAACCAGGATCGTTGTCATCACCGGTTGGAGAAACATAGTAAGTAGCTCCCTGAACGACAATTCCTATTAATACCAGAACTGTCGAAATCGTATACTGATAATAATGTTTCATAAGTTTGAACTCCTTTTAACTTCTTTTAGTACTCGACCCGTCGGATAATTTATGTTTTGATTAACCGGCGGGCTGATTTTGCTTACAATAACGGCAAGCCAGGCGAAAATCGATATCAACTGTTTTTATTGATTCTATACAGTTTATATCAGCTTCAATCGAAACAGTGTTCATTTTTATATCTCTTATGGTTTTAATACTTTTTTTCTTATAGGCTCCTCCTGATTTTTGCGTAATTTAATTTAAGCCTGCACGATATTTGCCGGCATCGAAAATTATAAAAATGAGCAAATTATAGTTTTACCAAAATCTACTGTTAAATATTTAAAATCTACTTTTAAATATTAGGGAAGCGACCGTATGCAAAGAAACATTAATCAGCTAGAACAAGCCTTGTCTCGCATTAGATTATACTTCATATTTTGGACATAAACAATATACATTAAGGAAAAAATATTATACTTTCAGGACAAAAGAAGCAAGAACAGTCTTGTATATTCTTTCGGGGGTATTTTTTAATCTTGACAGTTTGATTTTGACAAATTATAATAGTATGTAGACCATGCAAAAGTTGATCACGCGGTTGAATTACTGGCCAGAGTAGTTTCAGCATACTTTACCTATTTTTTATATCGTATGTTGAAAAGCAATAACAACAAAACACAACCTTAATAGAACTATGAAAAACAATTATTTAACTCCATCGGACAATCCGATACAAGCAGATAAGCAAACAATTTTTGAACGCGTATTTTTCAAATATAAACAAGAAAACAGAAAGCTGTCAATTAAGCTGAGCTTGTTAAGGTTAGTGCTCGGATATATATTAACCTTAAGTGCTACAGCGATGGCGACCGGGCAGTCTCAGGCGCTAACACTTATAGAAGAGGGTAAACCGCGCGCAATTGTGGTATTGCCGACTCCTGCCCCTAAGAAAAGCAACAGGGGTATTGGCTGGCGGGTACCCCCCATAGCCAGGAGGGTAATCGTTGAAAATCTTCAGCAGATGTCTGGCACAAAAATCAAGACATATCGAGCAAACCAGCTTGGTGCAGTCAGTTTGAAAAATGGAAAGATTATCTCTGAAAAAGTCAATGCTGAAAACTACATTTTGATTGGTAAATCAAATTTAACGAAGTTACTCGGCATTGACACCGAAGGACTCAAACCAGGCGGAATAGTTATAAAAACCATGCCTAATGCTTTGGTGTTAATGGGAATTGATGATGAAATCACGCCAGGAGGTACTCTTTATGCGGTAACCACTTTATTAGAAAAACTTGGTTTCCGTTATCTCTGGCCAGGTGAGTTGGGTAAAGTTGTACCGAAATGTTCAACGGTCTGTGTTCCACCGCTAGATATACGCTACAGTCCCTCCATCCGGCAGCGTAGAGTACGGTCGTATTTCTCAAGTAAACGCAATACTAAAGGGGCCATTTACCTAGGGTTCGCTAAAGGTGACCGGGAACGAATCTTAAGGAAAGCATGGACTCCAAAGGCTTACTCTCCTCAAAGAGGTATGGGCGGCTGGGCTGGTTGGAACCGGCTTGGTGGCAATGTAAATATTAATGGTGGACATGCTTTTGGTTTACTCTACAAAGAGCACGGACAAGAACATCCTGGCTGGTTCGCTTTGCAAGCGGATGGTTCACGTAAACAAAAGAGTAGTAATCGCGCCCGTTTGTGCGTATCGAACCGTGAACTTATAGATTTTATTGCAAAATCTCTGATTAATAAAGTCAAGACCAAACCATCGCTCAAAAGCGTCTCGCTTTCACCTAATGACGGGGGAAGTGACCAATTTTGCATATGTAAAGTTAATGCGCTAGGAAAGCCCGGCTGTATTACTCTTGATCCACCCAACAGTCCCAAGTTGATAGTCCCTATTGGTAAAACGAAATATTCACTTTCTGACCGCTACGTATGGTTTTGGAATCAAATAGCTGAACGCGTGTGCAAGGCATATCCTAATTTGTTGTTTACGGTTGACGCCTACAGCGTATACACGCCACCTCCAGTCATCAATAAGCTCCACTCCAATATGGTAGTACGCTTCGCATGTAAGCTTTATTCTCAAAAACAACGGCATTGGTGGAACGAGTGGGCATCAATGGCCCAAAATATCTACTGGAGACCGAATAACCTTTGCGGGCCTTCTCGCGAGGGGGTTCTTGAGTTCAACCGCGAATATGCTACTAGCATGAAATTCGCAGCTAAACACAATGCCATTGCGACCGATATCGACGGAATAGTACACTACTGGTCTACGCAAGGACTTAATTATTATGTACTGGCAAGAGTAATGTGGAACCCAGATGCTGATGTTGATGCGATCATTGATGATTACTGCAAGTCAGGATTTGGGGCTGCTGCGAGTTTTATTCGTGAATATTTTCGCCAAGCTGAAGAGCTTAGCGCTAAACGTTGTAAATTATACCGATATATTGCCCACAACCGAAAACACCAAGTAGTTAACTATCGTGTGGATGCTACAGCAGCAATATTTACCAAGGAGGTTATTGAAAAGCTCCGGAAATTGCTGGAATCCGCGGATAAAGTCGCAAAAGATCCGATCATCAAGAAACGGATTGCATTTCTCAGCATTGGCTTAGAATTTACTAATTTGCAAGCTCAGGCATACCGTTTCGCAATTAATTATAAGCTTGGTAAGCATGTCGATCTGAAACAAGCGGCGCAAGTACTTAAACAGCGACACGAATTAATGCGAAAGATTTTCGAGCAACAGCCTTTGGCAGTTAACACAGCCTACAACGAATTCATGAACAAAGGCTACTTCAGTCCACTTAATAAAGCTATTAAACAATAGGATGAATTAATAATTTTGATAACAACCAATTTTTTAAACAGATAGATATCCAGATATAAATTCTAGAACACACATTTTACATATAACAGGAGAAAACCATATGAGCGACATACATAATCAAGATTATACATCTGCTATACCCCAGTTTAGTTTTAGCAGCACTCTTGAAGAGCAGGAAGCAGAGTTGGCGCAGAATCCCATGGTTAAACATTTCAAGCATTTACGGCAGTCCCAATCTGCAGACCGGTATATTCCGGTTTACCATTTGACCTCTCCTGAAGGAAGACTAAATGATCCTAATGGCCTTTGTTATTGGCAAGGGCGATGGCACCTCTTTTATCAAGCCTTTCCGCCGCAGGATCCACGTCAACATTGGGCACATGTTGTCAGTAATGATCTGGTCCATTGGCGGGATCTGCCTCATGCAATCTATCCAAACCCCGAGAAGGCGTGTTTTTCCGGTGCTACTTTGGTAGAGGAAGATCATGTTGTTGCAATGTATCATGGTCTTGCACACGGTAATATGGTTGCCGTTTCAAGCGATCCACTCTTATTAAACTGGGAGAAGATCACGGGGCGTGCGGTCATTCCGTGTGATCCCGACGCGCCATACCATGTATTCGATCCCTGTATCTGGAAAAAAGGAGATTCATATTATTCTCTTTCCGGCGGACGGGCACGGAACCCGCAGAACGGCAGACTGATTCGTGAAGAGTTCCTTTTTCGTTCAAATGACCTGAAAACCTGGGAATATCTGCACCCTTTCCTGGAAGGTGATATCTTTGGGTTACCTGGCGATGACGGAGCCTGTCCTTATTTTTGGCCTCTTGGAGATAGATACATCTTGTTACATTTCAGCCATACAAGCGGAGGAAACTATCTAATCGGCGACTATGACACGGACCGGGATAAGTTTGTTGTAACAAATGGCGGCTCATTTACATTTGGGGCCTTTCTACCTGGTGGCGTACATGCACCGACAGCAGCACCTGACAAATGCGGTGACGTTGTAACCATTTTCAATATTAACTCAGGGAGAAAGGGCTATAATAAGATCATGAGTTTGCCGCGTCGTTTAACACTGTGTGGAAGCAATGAACTTGGAATTGAACCTGCCGGCGATATAGAATCTCTCAGGAGAGATTATAACTATGTGGAACCTATGCTCATTCCAGCCAACTGTGAAACAGTTCTTAATGGTATTCAAGGCAATGTAATGGAAATTATAGCCGAGATAGACACGCGTGATGCAAATAATGTTGAGTTGAATATTCTCAGATCGCCAGATGGCGAAGAGTATACTCGAATCGTTTTTTTCAAAGATCGAGGTTACCGTAATTGGGCTCGTTACAGCGAAAAAACTGAAGATAAAGTCAAGAGAGATAGTTTGATTACGGTTGATACATCCCGTTCGTCTATCCTGCCGGATGTTTGTTCAAGAGCTCCTGAAACTGCCCCTGTTTATGTTAAACCAGAAGAACCTTTGAAGCTTCGAATTTTTATTGACAAAAGCGTAGTGGAAATATTTGTAAATGGTCGACAGTGTATTGCGTTACGGGTTTATCCCAGCCGTACAGACAGTTTAGGTGTTTCTATTCGTGCTCAAGGTCAGGATGCGTTCCTCCAGAAGATGGATTCTTGGCAATTAAAGAGCATCTATTAAGAAAAATGGAATAATTATGGCATTTGGATAATTATATTGAAGTTTTCAAAATGCCATTTTTATATAAGCTTTTAATTTTCAAGTTGTTCCCCCCAAAAAAAGTATTTTTTACAATATTTAATTTTTTTTACTATTATTTGGGGGAAAATATTTTTTTAACCTTAACTTGTCATACATTAATAGTTTTAATGCAAAAAGGCTGAGTAAAACTCAAACACCGACTCAAATAATGTCGATACGAAAAACCCCATACCTGCCGGGTCTTCGTTTTTGATTCCCTGTTTTTCCCAGCCCGATGAACCGAGAGAAAATAATTTCCCGAAATCATCAAAGGGTATTCCATCATGAGCAATCGTCAATGTCCCGTCAAGAAATGAAATAACGCCGTGTGCAAGTTTCTTAAATGTATATTTACCTCTTCATTTTACCCCGAACAGAGGTATAATTTTAACAGCCCTGGATAAAAGCCACGGAGTCTTTGTCCATATCATTTTCAATCCTAAGCTGGGTTGATGTTGTTTTTGCTTAAAACTACAGCTTATTTGCCATCTCTTTTATTTTTTTTGATTTTTGCCTTGCAAAATAATTGGTATTAGTATATAATACCTATATATTAAATTTTGTAATCAAGGATATTTGATGAATATAATTCTATCTTTAGATATTGGAACAAGCAAGATTGCGGCAACAGCATTTGATTGCGGTATCCGTAAAAACGTTGCTGTTGTGTCTGCCGCTAATCAGGCAACGGTTAACGGGTTGCCCGCAGGGAAGCATGAACAGTTTCCGGAAATTATTTTTAAGCAATGTCTTAAATTACTGCAACAGATTATTGAATCCGGAGAATTCTCAGTTGACACAGTAAAGGCAATAGCCGTTTCTGGTCAAATGCACGGAGTGTTATTGATAGATAAAACCCTGAAACCTTTAACTAACCTGATAACCTGGTGCGATCAGCGCGCATGCGAATTGACTGCGGACATAGATCGTTCCAACTGGCCTATTGAGCGTATCGGCTGCTATCTGCATCCGGGTTATGGAGGTGCGACACTGGCGGCGTTGGCTTACAAGAATCAAATACCTTCCGGGGCGACAGCGTTAACAATTGCTGACTATGTTGTTGCTAAATTATCCGGGATTATTGCAACCGAGTCAACGCATGCCGCCAGTTGGGGAATTGTGGATATCCGGAACAAGTGCTGGGATATGGAAATTATTGAACGTCTGCAAATACCAGTTGAAATCCTGCCGGAAATCAAGAGTTCCTCAAATGTATTAGGAAATCTGACCTGCAATATTGGCCTTTCGCAAGATACAAAAATCTGTTCTCCGTTGGGTGACAATCAGGCCAGTTTCATTGGAACCTGCGGCTTGAAAAACGATATGCTGCTGCTTAACCTCGGTACTGGCGGGCAAATATCACTTCCCTGCAAAGAGTTTTCGGTTAATAAAAGCTTGGAGACCAGGCCTATGCCCTTTGATGGTTTTTTGATGGTGGGCGCAAGTTTATGCGGCGGACGCTCATATGCGCTGCTGAAAGATTTTTTCATGGAAACGATTTATAGATTCACCGGCAAAAAACTTACTGACAGTGAGTTATATCGGATCATGGATAACTTGACTTTGGAAACCAAACAGGCTTTGACTGTTGACTCCCGTTTTGCCGGTACCCGCATGAATCCCTTAATACGTGGAGCCGTTACTTCTATTGGAGTTGATAATTTCACACCAGAAGCCTTGAGCCTGGGAGTTATGCAGGGCATGGTGAAAGAACTCTGCAAAATGGTTCCGATGGAAATGCTTGAAAACTTTACAAAAGTCATGGCGAGCGGTAACGCGGTGCGCAAAAGCCCGCTGGCACGAAACTTAGTTAGTATGGAATTAGGGCTAACATGTGAATTGGCTAAAGGCAAAGAAGAAGCGGCTGCAGGCGCGGCTTTGGCGGCAGCAAAGAGCTTGGGGATTGTATGAGAATATTCGCGAAAGGCTGGAGCAACGGGTTTGACGGACCAGGCAGACGTTTCGTCTATTACCTGAAAGGCTGTGATTTCCGCTGTCTCTGGTGCGGCTCGCCGGAAAGCATTTCATCTGCTCCGGAAATATTGTTTTACCCTGAAAAAAGTAAATCAGCAGAATCGTGCTGTGATAAAGGAGCCATAGACGGAAAATATCTGAAACGGGAAATATGCATCAGATGTGATGATATGCAGTGTATAAATATTTGGAAAAACCGGGCTTTTGAACTTGCGGGAACGGAAATATCCAAAGAGGAAATTATTATTGATGCTAAAAAACGTTTATCAATGTTCGGAAGTAACGGGGGAATCACTTTCAGCGGAGGAGAACCTACTTTGCAGATGGACGAGATGCTTGATGCCGCACGGGAATTGAAATCCTGCGGAATCAACCTGGCTATAGAAACGAATGCGGCTTCAACACGTTTTAAAGAATTATATGATATTTTTGATTTGCTGATATGTGACCTTAAATGTGTCACTCCGGAACTGCACAAAACAGTCACGGGAGCGGATAATGCTATGGTTTTAAAAAACATAAACGATGCGGTCACAGCCGGAATTAACATGATTATAAGAGTGCCGTTAATCAAAGAATTAAATTTTACCATCTCAGAGCAGGAAAGCCTTTATCGATTTTTCAGTACGGTTAAACCCTCAAGAATAGAGTTCCTGCGCCTGCACCAGCTTGGACAGCCCAAATATGAAGCGCTGGGCTCAAACTGTCCGGCAAAAAAATTGCATCCGCCGGAAAGACAGGAGGTGGAAAATTTTTGTAAGGAACTATCTGCAATTGGAATAAACGCAATATTATTACATTAACCTATGGAGTAAGAAATGAAATTAAACGAAAATGTTGAAAAACTCAGAAAGTTTAAACGCAGCCAGAAAATAGTAAATACCTGGTTCTATGTTCAGGAAATCAAAATGCTTGAACGTGAAGCAATGCGAAAAGAAGGCCTTGAAACGGAAGACGCTTACGGAAATGCGGAATTGCTTTGCCGGGTGATGGAGAAAATGCCTTTATCCATTCCAGAAGGCTCTGTGATTGCTGGTTCACAGGATGGCGCTTTTTCGCCATCTTACGCATTAATCAATCCAAGTTTCAAGGTAGAGGAATTTGCTGGTTACTGTGATCCATGCGCAATATACAGCGATGTCGTCTTAACAGAAGACTTGACTAGCGAAAGAGTTGAAAAGGTTCGCAAATACTGGGAAAACACCGATTACGTACGTAAACTTTACGACATCTCTGAACAATACGAACGCTATACCAAAGAAGTGGCGTTTTTCATGGAGCCGGTTACCGGACATACAATCCCGGATATGAGGCCGTTATTGAAAAACGGTGTGGCAGCAATGAAACAGAAAGCTATTGATTCCGGCACAGAATACGGTAAAGCAATGGCGCGCAGTCTGGATGCGGTCCTGATTCTCACCCGGCGTTACCGAGAATTGACACAGGATAAACAACTGGCTGAAATACTGGCAAAAGTACCGGAAGCCGGAGCTGAAAACCTGAGGGAAGCAGTCCAAAGCTTCGTCCTGCTCTGGCAGGTAATGGTTATTGAACAATCTCCCAACCCTTACGCTTTCTCAGCTGGAAATATTGACCGGATCTTCGAGCCCTATTATAAAAACGAAGATTTTGAAGAAGCTGTAGCGCTTATCCGGCATTTGCTGTGTTTTTACCAAGTTGGAAATCGCTGCTGGGCAATTTCACAAAATATTATGGCTGGCGGCAGGGATGAACACGGAAATGATTTGACTTCTCCTATGACTGAAGCAGTTCTCGAAGCATTTTTTCTCAGCAATGACCCGCAGCCTGCTCTTTCTGTTAAAGTCCATGCTGGAACTCCGGAAAAACTTTATGAAAATCTCGGACGCTTTTTCTTTACCCCCGGACATCTGACCCCGTCCCTTTTCAATGACGATTCGATCTTCCCTATGCTGGCAAAACAGGGAACAGCTACCGCTGACTTGCCGGACTATTCCATTGCCGGATGCCAGGAACCGTTGATTATGGGCAAGGCTTCGCTCAACACCACCAACACCTGGCTGAACCTTGGGAAGATTCTGGAGCTCGCCCTTAACGACGGTAAATCAACTATTACCGGGGAACAGATTGGCCCGACATGGAAAGAGCTTGGTTTTAACAATACAACTGAAGTTTTTAATAACGCTGAAACAATATTTTTTAAAGTTTTAGACTTTTTACTTCCCAAAATGGAAAAGGCCGGCAACGCCTGCACCAAATTGCTTGGCGATGCAAAACCAGTGCCTTTCATCTCCTCACTCATGGACAGTTTTGACAGCTTCCGCGATATGCGCGCCCCGGAAAATCCCGGAGTCCGTTATAATGCCAGCGGCTGCCTGATTCATGGGCTCGGAGTGGTGACTGATTCGCTGGTAGCATTGAAAGCAGCAATGGATTCAAGCTTATGGCCGGCTGACGAAATACGAAAGGCTTTGTCATCTGATTTCAAGGACAATTTAAAGTTACAGGAATTCCTTGAAGCACAAGTTAAATATGCTAATAATATTGACAGCCCGGACGATACCGCAATAAGAATATCAGGAGAGGTCTGCGCACGAGTGAGCGCTTTGCGCAATCCGGCAGGAAAGGCATTCCTTGCCGATTGGTCAACGCCCAGCACACACTTGCTTTACGGCTATTGGGTTGGAGCTACGCCCGACGGCAGACGTGCCAGGGCAATGCTGGGGTACGGCATTGACCCCCGTCCGGAAGCAGCACTCAGTGAGCTGCCGGAACGCTTATTATCATACCGCAAGCTTCCATATCACCAAATGACTGGCGGCTATGCATCCCATATCGGGATATGTCCGGTCGACGCTGAACTTGATTCCAAAGGTTTATGGATGCGTGACCGTGTTATTAAACCTTTATTCAGATTGGGTGAAAATGTGACAGAATCTCCTTATTACGTCTATTTCAATATTGACACCGCAGAACATTTACGCTCAATTTTGCGGTCGCCGGAAGAATTAGTTCCAAGCGGGGTGTATATTATGCGTATTCATGGAACTTTTGTGAACTTCCTGGACCTGTCACCAGCAATCCAGGAAGATATAATCGAACGGCTTGAAGCAGGAGCAAAAACGGCATGACGGATATTAACAAAACGGATTCGGTCAGAACAAAAGTGTTCAAGGCTATTCTTAACGGAGACTTTGTGCCTGGAGAAAAACTGCCGACCGAACGCGAAATGGCGGAACTTACCCAAACCAGCCGTGTTACTGTAAGAAGAGCTTATGAACAGCTTGAACAAAGTAATATTTTATGCAGGGAACACGGACGCGGAACTTTTGTTTCAAATCATTCCGCCGGCAACAGCAGGGCTTGTACTCAGATCGCCCTGCTTACCAGCATAAGCGATTATTTCGCGCTGGAATTCATCCGGGCAGTCGAAGAAATATTATCAGAAAAAGATATGCTGCTGGTTTTACGCATTACCGATGAAACCCCGGTCAAAGAAGAACTCGCAGCAATCGACCTGGTTGGTAAAGGCGTAAATAACCTGATAATCTGGCCGAGCGGCTATGCCTTCCCTGAAAAAACCTTTGCGAGATTGCGGGTTTTAGGAGCTAACATGGTCTTTTTCGACCGGGTGCTTCCCGGGGATTATGCGGACTATGTTGGCCTGGACAATGATGATGCCATGGATAAACTTTTTGCCCGTGCCGCCGGGTCAAGGCTGAAAAAACCGGTATTCGTAACGCATAGTGACCTTCAGGTGGATAGCGATATGCTGCGTCTGCGAGCTTTTGAAAGAAATTGTGCAAAGCATAACCTGCAAGGAACAATAATAAAAATATCCCACAAGGAAACCTTGTCCAGCCTTCCGGAAAACATCGCAGAGGACAGCATAATTTTCTGTGTAAACGATATACTGGCAAATAAACTCAAACCTTTTATCACCCGACAGTCCATCTTCAGTATTGACGGATTTATAAACTATGCCGTTTCCTGCAAACAGCCAATGCGGGAAATGGCGGAAAATGCCGTATCAATGATATTGGAGCAACAAAAAAAAGGTTCCCGCTGGAAGGCATCCCGTAAATTTTGTAAGGGGGAACTAGTAAATGTGTGATGTAAAATTATTAGACAATCCGGTATTTTTCGAATCAAACCGGGTATGGCGCTGTTATACCGGCGGAAAACTGCTGGATGAGTTTCTTGGCGCTGAAACAGCTGAAGACGGAAATTTCCCTGAAGAATGGCTGGCTTCCGTCACTCGCGCCGACAACGATGAAAATCAGCAATCGCTAGAGGAAGGATTATCACAGATCCGCGGCAGCAATATTGCTTTTGTTGATTTGCTGCGTAAGTTTCCGTTTGAAGCTTTAGGGGATTCTGACGGACTTGGGGTGTTATGCAAATTTTTAGATTCGGCAATTCGCCTTCCTGTACAATGCCATCCCGACCGGGACTTTGCCCGCAAATACTGCAATTCAGAATACGGCAAAACTGAATCATGGCTGATTCTCGGCACTCGTGAAATCAATGGGAAACCGCCATATATCCTTCTTGGTTTCAAACCAGGGGTAAGCGAAACTCTATTTCGGAAAGCAGTAGAAACTCAAAATATCCAGGCAATGGTAGATTGTTTTCACAAATTCCAGGTAAAGCCCGGGGAAACCTATTTTATACCAGGGCGAATCCCACATGCAATCGGACCGGGAATTCTGCTGCTTGAGGTTCAGGAACCGACTGATTTGGTAATCCAGCCGGAAAAACAAATCGGTAACGTGACGCTCTCAGAAAAACAGATGTGGGGTAAACTGAACCATGATACCGCGTTTTCGTGTTTTGATTATGAAGGAGTATCGGCAGAAAAACTGCTTGATGAGCTAAGGTTGAAAGCTCAGATAAAAAAACAGTATCCTAATGCGGTACTGGAAAGTGTTATCGGAGCAAAACATACGGACTGTTTCCAAGTGGATAAACTAACCGTCACAGGAAAACTTGAATTAAATTGCAGTTCGCCGTGGCACTTGGGAGTTGTTACCGCAGGCTCTGGAACAATCACGGCAAAAGACAAGTTCCAGATAAAGCGCGGTGATAGTTTTTTTATATCCAATAAAATCGAAAATTTGAAATACAATTGTTCTGACTCCATGCAGATACATCTTATTAATTTTAATAAAGACTAGATCTACAATCGCCAGAAATACAATATAGAAAGTAATGGCAGTACTGAAATAATTGTACTTATAACTATTACTTGACTTGCAAAAACCGCATTCCCCTTTAATTGCTGCGCATAAATATATGATGATGACGCGGTTGGACAAGCAAGAAAAATTAATGCAACCAGCGTTTCACCACGGCTTAAGCCCAATATATAACAGCTTGCCAGCCCGGCAAATGGAAGTATTACTACATTTAAACACGCGGCTGTCAGAGCAACGGCAAAATCCCCCTTTGCTATTTTCAATTTTAAGGATGCTCCGATACTCAAAAGAGCAAGCGGTAAAGCCACTGGCACTAATGCGTCGAGCCCTCTAGTAATTGCAACAGGGAATTTAAAGTTGAACGCATATATAAAAAGTCCCGCTAAACAGGCAATAACAAGCGGGTTCTTGTAAATATTTTTCAATAATTCCAGTACATTATTTCTTTTCATATTATTATCCCCGCCACACATGACAATTATTGATAAAATACTGATTGCAGGAATCATCGGAGCCAAAGCTACGGTCGCGGCGTCAACTAACATTTCGCTACCAAATAAACCGCTGGAAAACACATATATTATCACAGGCAAACCGACGAATGCAGTATTACAGTGAAAACTGGTTTGGATAAATGTTTTTTTAATACTGCTTTCCAATTTAAGAATGCCAGACAATCCCCATGCGGCAAGCGCGATAATAATCGAACTGCTTATCATCGCAAAAGATATTTTCCATGTAGTGTTCAGGTCAAACCTGGCATAGGATATCTTGTAAAAAAGTAAAGCTGGCAAAGCAATCCAATAAGTGAATTTAGCGCACTCTTCAAAAAAAACGTCACTTAAAAGTCTGCTGTGCTTTAATAGAACCCCAAGCCCCACCAGTATAAATACTGGAGCGAGAATATTGATTATAGACATGGAAAAAATGTCCTGTTTTTAATTACCACCCTGATTTCTGATGAAAGTATCGCAAAGAGCTTGTCCGTATATTGCCAGTTCTCCGGGGCCAGGATGATTAAAAAGGTTGGCCGATGAAATATGCATGGGACTTATGCCGAGGCAGACTCTACGAGTATCGACAAAAAGGCAATTGTTTTTCCGCGCTGTTTCTTCGAGAATCGCATTAGTCTTCTCCCAATTGTCAATCATATTCTTCCTGTTTCCATTAATTTGTGGAACGCCCATAATTATTACGTCTGAACCTGAATTTTTCAGCGCCTTAATTATTCCAGAAATATTTTTTCCTGTATCAGAATCTCCAAGTTCATTCATGCCAAAAGCTAAAACAGTCAGATCCACTTCTGCCCTGACGACTTCTTTAACCCTGTCAAAAGATAATCCGGAACTTGATTGCGTGCCTCCTATGCCGAAATTCAAGTAATCTACTTTTACTCCATATTTTTTTTCAAGAAAATCCTTTAAAAACCAGTTATAGCTGCATTTGCAGTGTATTTTCCCTTCTCCATCATTTAAATCATACAATTGCATCTTGTAGATAATGTCTTCAGGATAGCGCATAAAATAAGTATCAAAACGATCCCGGAATTTGCCGTTAGCTTTATAATCAGGGGTGCGTGACTGTATTGCTGTTATACTATCACCATACCCGCACAACCTGAACCTTCCACCCTTATTCAGTTTCTTAACAGTATTATCAATATTTCCTTTAGCAACAGAATTGTGTTTCTGGTAAACGGGATACACGCAAATTTCTTCTTCTGTTATAAGCAAATTAAAAATACGAAAACTTTTTTCAGGCAATTCGGGAATAAATTCTTCAGCATCAATATCCCTTTCTTCCCCCTGAATATATTTCAATTCCCCGCTTATCTCATCCAGAAATATTGAGTCATACCTTTCCGGGATGAAATTAAATCTTGCTGTAACTTCAAATGGCTTTTTTCCCTTTAAACCGGCAACAGCTCCCCGCCTGTCTAAAAAATAGTCTTCACCTTCTTTAAGCATTTTGTTTCCAGCATGCAGCTCAAAGTTTCTTATATTCCTGGCAGGAAGCTTACATGGGATAAAAACCCATTCCCTGGCTTGCGAATAACTTAAACAAAAAGATTTGCTCATTTCTTTTTGATTTATCATGTGAATATTAAACTTCTTATTCTGACAATTCTTTTCCTGAGAAGTGGAAGAATAAACAAGCTTTTTAACTTCAAAGCTATTTGAATCCTGCGTCCAGCTTATGTCCCTTATTTTCATAGATAGAATCATATATTATATATTAGCAAACTTGTTTTCGACGATTTATTTGCAAAAAGTCCTTCCGCCGTCCACGTAAATAGACTGGGCTGTAATATACGATGAAATATCGGAAAGTAAAAATAAAGTTGCGTTTGCAATATCTTCCGGCTGTCCAAGCCTGCCGAGAGGCACGCCGCTGGCGATTTTCGCACGTTCGTTTTCGTCAGGATAACGCTGCTTCAATAAATCGGTTTCAATCAATGATGGATGCACAATATTACACCTGATGCCCTTTGAGGCGAATTCTTTAGTGGTAGCACGACTTAACCCCTCAAGTCCGGCTTTGGCGGAAACGTAGTCCGCGCGTCCGCCGCCCCCGGCAACGATCGCCGCAGAGCCGATCAGTACAATCGAACCACCGTTATTAGCGATCATTGACTCGAGGACTGAACGTATTGAAATAAATGCGCCGTTTAGGTTAATATCAACCACACGTTTCCATTCCTCAGCGTCAAGGTCAAGCATGGAAACGGGACTGGTATATCCGGCGCAATGTGCCAGGCAATCAATCTGTTCCCATTTACCAACAGTTTTCCTGATTAAAGCTTGAGAGGCCTTTTCGTCAGTGCAATCGACTTTTTCATAGAAAGCTTCAATTCCATCTTTTTTTATTTCCACCAGGAGTTTTTCAGAAGCTTCGACATCTACAGGCATATCCAGACAGGTCCACACGACATTGCTGCCGGATTGCGCGGCGGCTTTGACTACAGCGGCGCCAATTCCTCTGGCGCCGCCGATTACTAAAGTCGTTTTGCCTTTCATATCTTTAAACATGATTATTTCCTCAATACTTCTTTAAGTGATTTACTGAATTTCTCTAGGATTTCATCACATTCCATTCTGCTGACAATCAGCGGTGGTTTGACTTTCAATACATTCTTGCGTACGCCGCCAAGGCCGAAGATAATTCCATTTTTAAATCCTGCCGTGCGAATAGCAACTGTTTCATCTACAGCCGCTTCTTTACTTTCCGGATTTTTAACAAATTCAACTCCAATATGCAGTCCGGCTTGACGAACGTCGCCGATTTCAGGATAATCCTTCATCATCATTTTGATAGAACCACCAAGATATTGCCCCATTGCCCGGCAGTTTTCAAGCACGCCATCATTAAACATCGCGAGTTGTTTTGCGGCGGTAACCATCGAAAGAGTCGGATTGGCAAAAGTGTGAAGTTCCTCGGTATCAGGGGAAAATCCTTCGAGCTTATCATCAATTATAATTCCTGCCAGCGGCAATCCGGCGCCAAGTCCTTTGCCAAGCACGATAATATCCGGCTTGACCCCGAAATAACCTGCCGCAAATGTTTCACCTATACGCCCAAAAGTCTGAATTTCATCAAAAATCAGAAGAGTATCGAATTCATCGCAAAGTTCCCTTAATCCCTGAAGATATCTTTTAGGTAAAATCAACTGCCCGGCACTGGCTTGAATAGTTTCAACTATAACACCCGCCGGCTTTCCGGCGATACCGCGCTGGAAAGTTTCACGCGTCATAGTCAAACACATATCAGTATACGTTTCCGCGTCAACACCAAATGGATTAGTATAGGTATTCGGGTTGGGAATACGGATAAAGGGTTTTGTAAGCCCCAAAAAGCGGCTGCCGCCCATGAATTTACCATTTGATTTAGTCGAAATCCATGAAGCACCCATTGAACCCAGCGTTGTACCGTGATAACTGTCTTGAAGACAGACAAAGTCACGTGAAGGCTGAACATTTTTAAAAGCAATTTTCATTGCCGCTTCGATTGCCGGCCCGCCGCCGACAGTAAACGACACCCGGTTCAAGCCATCCGGTGCGGCTTCCGCCAGTTTGTTTGCCAGATAGGAACGTGGTTTATTATCAAATCCCTGGTGAATGTGAGTCATATTCTCAATATGCTCGCGTATAACCTGATTGATTTCATCATTTGCGTATCCCAAGTACAATGCCCAGCTTTGCGATGTGCAGTCAATATAGTCATTACCGTTGTCGTCCCAGACGCGAACGCCTTTACCTTTTGTCAATACCGGGCCGCCGCGCGTGCCGCCTCCAAGCATGACATTATTAGCGCATTGCTCCATCTGCTCCGGAGTCAGGGCGTAGATATCCTGTAGTGTTTTATCCATTTTTCATGTTCCTTTAAATTAGCTGTTTTATTTTCAACTGCAAAAAACTCTATTATTGTAAAATTCAAACTCCTTTATTTTCAGATATAAATTGATTTTATAAGATGGTGCTAGTCCGCAATAATTAATCCATAATGACTTTGCTCTAATTCTTCTTTCACGCCAGCATCAATACCATTATCCGTTATAAAATGATCTATTTCATCGTCTCCAAGTGTTTGAAAACATCCATGAGAGTTGATCTTTGAATGATCCGCCAGAAGTATTTTTACATCTGAAGCAGAAGCCATTGCCCTGGCGACATCAGCGCTTTGCTCATCAAGAGAATAAGCGCCGCGACCGGGAATCATGCTGTCAGCTCCAAAAAATGCAATATCCGCATGAAGCTTTTTAAAGGAATCAATTGCAGACGCTCCGACAAAGTCCAAATTTTGAACTCTGAATTTTCCGCCGGTGCAGAATATGGAAATACCTTCAACCGCGCCCAGTTCCTCAAAAACCGCTAAAGCACTGGTAATTATTTTTAGAGGAGCTTTATCTTTCAAAGCTGCCGCCAGCCGCCACGCAGTAGTTCCGCTGTCGATTGCCACAACCATGCCGGGTTTAACTAGATCTGCCGCTTTACGGGCGATCTGTTCTTTTTCCTTGCGCATTGTCTCGCGTTTTTGTTCAAATGTGCTGACGACCAGCGATGGGGCAGAAATCACCCGGGCTCCGCCAAATGTACGAACTATATGCCCAGTTTCCTCAAGACTGATTAAATCCCGTCGAATAGTCGCCTCGGAAGCATTAAGGCTGCTGGATAATGCCTCAATATTCAATTCGCCTTCCTGTTCAAGAAGTTTAATTAAGTCAATCTGCCGCTGGTTCATTGCAAGAATCCTTATTTTGATTATACATACATGATTATAATATACTTTTTGACTATTTCAATCAATATTCTAATAAAAATCGAATTTTTGTTGAAATATTTACATATAGATGTATAATTATAATCAATAATTAATCAAAAACAGATATATTCATGTCAAAAACACTAAGAATAGCAATAGATATAGGTGCAGGAAGCGGGCGTATTATCGTCGGGAACTTCTCGGCAGCAAATCTTAATATAACTGAAGTTCACCGTTTCGGACATGATATTATTATTTGCGACAATAAGCAATGTTGGAACTGGGAGCTTATTTCCACAGAAATCAATAATGGACTGTATAAAGCCTGTGAGTTTGCCGGCGATACAGCTATAACTTCAGTAAGTTGTGACAGCTGGTCTCAGGATTTTGGACTGCTTGATTCAAATGGCAAATTATTTTACAAACCGGTTTCATACCGTGACAGTAGAACACAAGGCATGCCGGAAAGTTTTAGTAACATAATTGATACTGAAACTTTATTCCGTCAAAATGGTTCAGTAATTTCTCCCATCACCACGCTTTGTCAACTTAACGCAATGCGCGAAAGAGAACCGGAAATACTGGAAAAAGCGGCAAGACTGCTGCATATTGCCGATCTGGTACATTATCAGTTGTGCGGTATAGCAAGCACAGACTGGACAATGGCAACAGCGTCGCAAATGTGGAATATTCAAGAAAACAAATGGGATGAGGAACTATTAAAAAGCCTTAAGCTCCCAGCTGGCATATTAGGGAAAGTGTTGTTTAAACCCGCAATTATCGGGAATATTCTTCCTGAATCAGCTCCACATCCCAAGTTAACTGGCGTCCCGGTAATATCCGGGGCAGGGCATGACACCGCAGCAGCGTCAACATTGATGCTGCCATTCAAAAACGGCGACCTGATAGTCAGCCTGGGAACATGGGCAATGCTTGGCTGTGTGTTTGAAGGAAATATTAACAGCCTTAAAGACAAAGACAGATTAGCTTATATTGGCTTACCCTGCAAGAAATGGGGTGTATTTAAAAGTGGCGCCGGCTTGTGGGCTTTACAGCAATGCCGCAGGGAATGGGGAAATCCACCCTGGCAGGAAATAGAAGAGCAGGCGAAAAACTCAAAAATGGATTCAATAATACCTTTAGGCGATAAAAGCCTTTTTGCCCCGGAAAAAATGACTGTCGCGGTTTCTAATTTGTGTAAGCAAAAGCCTGAAACAGTTGGTGACTTTGCCCGTATAATTCTCCGGAGCTTGGGAAAACATATCACAGAAAATATCGAAAGCCTATCAAAAGCTACTGGATTCAAATTTAAGTCACTTAATATTGTCAGCGGCGGGGTTCGTGATGAATTCTTGTGTGGAGGCCTTGAAGAGATGTGCGGACTGAAAATAAAAAAAAGTTGTGCGGAAGCTTCCGCTGCAGGTAATTTATTATTACAGGCAATGGCTGCAGGTGATATAATAAACGTCAATGAATTAAATATTTCGGAGAGTTAATAATGTCATTACAGGCTCTTAAACAGTTAAGAAATAATTACAAGAATATCAAACAGGCGTTGCCATGGCTCGATGCCGCTGTCTGCCCTAATGACAAAGCGGTTTTTCCGGAATATGCAAATATTGATTTGCCGCAAAGCATTGAGCTTCCAGATAATATAGTACGGCTTTTACACACAGAGGTGGACTTCCCTGATATAGAAAAACTTGCCGCTGAAAATCCAAAACAGAATATCATCATTGAATCCGGCGACCGCAAACTCATATATCACTATGATAAAGTGCTACACGCACTGCGGAATTATTCCAATATCTATTTGTGCACGTATAACTTCTGTAACTGGCTCGGACATGAAAAACTGATAAAACTCGGTTTTGGCAACCGTCTATTATACGGTTCACATTTACCAAAATATTCGGCGGATGTATCAATGAGTCCAATAATTCTTGGAGATTTCTCATGGAAAACCAAATGCGACATCGCCGGTAACAACCTGCGCCGTTTATCAGGCCAGGAAGAATTTGTCGTCCCCGAAGTCCCCTTGAGCCTGCCGGAACCCTTTATTATCGACGCACATGCTCACAGTCAACAGCCGGGAGAAAAACAAGTCAATGGTTTTCCAACTCCGGATATGGAGTTTACGCCAGCGGACTGGACAGCATTCATGGATAAATATGCTTGTGAAAAGATATTTTTGGCGGCTTCGGAAGCATTGTTTTTTGATGAAAGCGGGGAGAAATCAACAAATACCCTGCGGAACTTTGCTCCTGAAAGATTTTATTATTTTGAACTGTTCAATCCTAACTTAATAAGCGACAAATACTTATTCAAGCTCAAACGGTCGCTTCGTAACCCTGCGTGCATCGGGATAAAGATTCATCCATCGTTTCATAAAGTTGAAGCCGATGACAACAGATATGAAATAATTTTTCAAATTGCGGAAGAATTCGAGAAAACAATAATGACTCACAGTTGGGATATTTCGGACTACAACCCTGTACAGTATATGTCCCATCCCGACCGTTTCCGCAGACATCTCGAAAAATACCATAAAACTCCGTTTGTTTTGGGCCATGCCGGAGGGAGGCCCGGGGCGTTCGACGCAACCGTACGGGTCTGTAAGGATTTTCCGAATGTCTATGTGGATTTTGCCGGAGATTATTACCATAACGGTGTAATCGAGGCTTTCGCTGATGAAATTGGATCGGATAGAATGTTATTCGGCAGTGATGTCAACTGGTTTGACCCCCGCTGTAACCTTGGATTATTCCTCGGCGCAAAGCTCCCGGATAAAGACATTTTAAAGATATTAAGAACAAACGCTCAAAAATTATAAAAAGAGGTAATGAAATGAAAGTTGTATTGATCGGAGATTCCATCAGAATGGGATATCTTCCACTAGTCGCAAAAAAATGCCCTGAAGCTGAAGTATGGGGGCCAAAAGAAAATTGCCGTCACAGCTTGTGGTCTCTGGATCATTTTCAGGAATGGGTAGCTGATATTAATCCTGATATTGTCCACGTCAATTTCGGAATTCATGATGTTGCAATAATGGATGATGGTGAGCATCAGGTCATTCTGAAACAATACAGCCTGTGTTTACGCAGGTTTATTAAAAAGGTCAAAGAGCTTGACAATGTTCAGATGATTTGGGCCAGCACAACTCCACTATATATTAGGGAAGAAGGAGTGCCAAGGCTAGAATGGAAAGTGCGAAGAAACTCTGAGATAGAAGAGTACAATGCCGCCGCACTGGAAATCATCAAGGAAGAAGGTATTCCTTTAAATGACTTACATAAAGTTATTGAATGTAATGACTTTTCAAAGTGTATATGCGATGACGGCTGCCATATGACGGAATTCGGTAACGAAGTTTTGTCTGACGCGGTACTTAAGTCAATCAAAAAGTATATGTAATCTAGCTATAAAAAAGGGGATTGGAATGAAAGCGATTGACAGAATCAAAGCGGCAGCTAACTTTTCTGAATACGACAGGCCGGCTTTTGATTTTTTTGAAGAAGCTGGCTATTTGTTTCCAAATGGCAAATATACCCCATCCCGCAGGCTGTGGATGGACTATAATGAACAAGTTGATGCCAGAATAAAATTTCAGAAACGCTTTAATACTGACTTGATTTTTGACATCCCTGTTCTAATCCCGACCAGGATTCCGCATAAAGTAACTCTGTTTTACAAGGATAAAAAGCTCAGTACGCCTTCACCGCTCTACAGTTCAGTATCAGCTATGGCATGGAACGCTATGCCGCCCAAGCTTAAAGGTGATGGACTATTAGATGATGGCCTGACTGGCCTGGTCGTCAAAAAGGTAATTTGGGACAACGGCCTGGAATCTGAGGAAGCGCTTGATTTGGAAACTGGAACATCTGACGTTACTCAACCTGTATTTTCTCAAGCTGAAGATATTATCAAACACATTGATTGTTTGAAAGGGGATTTGACCAAAGCGGATTTTTCCTATCTTTACAGAATAAGAAAAGCTGTTGGCAATGATATAGCCTTATCAGGAACTGTGATTGACCCTGTTTCCGCTATTGGCTGGTATCTTGGGATTGAATCTCTTATGTATATGATTTTTGACAATCCGGTGGTATTGAAAACAATTTGTGACGAGTTATGTAATATATGCCTGGAAACAAGCGTAGCCATGATAAAAAACGGCATGGATATGATTCGTCTGGGCGCCGCAACCGCATGTTTGTTCTCTCCTGATATATTTCTCGAGTTTTGCGCCCCTTATCAACAGCGGATTTGTAACGCTGTACGTGAAGCTGGAGGTATGACCCACCTGCACATGTGCGGCAATGTAAAAACCCTGATGGAACCCATATTGAGCTCAAAAGCTGATATATTGGAAACCCTTACCCCTCCGCCTCTTGGAAATACAACTATGCTTGAAGCTAAAAAAACAATTGGACAGAAAATATGCCTGAAAGGTAATTTAAGTCCAACCGGAGCTTTAAGGGACGGTTCTCCAACTGAGGCTCTGGAAGAAGCTAAGAAGTGCTTACAGGAAGGAATGCCGGGCGGGGCTTTTATTTTTTCCGTCGCAGACAACCTGGCATCAGGGACTCCCGAAGAGAATATTGCAGCAATCGCTGAATATATTACTTCACTATAAAATGGTGTCTTCTTTAGGCTTGCAGTATTTAACCGGACTTTTTAAGCAGGTATTTCTTAAACCAGTTAAGGCGGCGTTCTAACATGTCCATCATACGTCCGTAATTGTGGATACCATGACCTTCATTTTGGTAGCGGATAAATTCAACTGGAATGTTATTGCGTTTCAACAGTCCATAAAACATCTCTGTTTGACTTATGGGGCATGCTTTGTCCTGTTCTCCACACCATAATAATGTCGGAGTTTTTATTTTTGATGCATAACTGGCTGCTGATTCTTTACGGTAACAATCAATATATTCCGTCGGGGGGCCTCCAAACATCAAATCGCACACATTTTCCCAGAAAGGACCACGATAAAAAGAGCTCAAGTCATAAAGCCCACACCCCAGGACAGCGGCTTTATAGATGTCTGAAACACCGATTGCGGTTGCGCCAATCATAGCGCCGCCGCTGTCTCCGGCAATCCCAACCCGACACGGGTCAACAAGTTT
Source organism: Victivallaceae bacterium (assembly GCA_963664605.1). Classification (GTDB taxonomy): domain Bacteria; phylum Verrucomicrobiota; class Lentisphaeria; order Victivallales; family Victivallaceae; genus JAHOYW01. The sequence continues at coordinate 4,277,991 of OY761536.1, read as the reverse complement.
TTCGGCAATCAATTTTCCGGCTCCGCTTGTACCGTCATCAGCAGGTCCGGTTGTCCAGTTGCCAAACAAAGATTCCATAAAATCCTGCCCATACCCACTGCTTCCGCGATAATTAACTCTTAATGATGACATTCCGTATCTTGCGTGCATCTGAGGTATTGCCATATACTCGCAAGTATAAGCGTTAGGTGTTCCACCATGATGTTCCACCAGTAGCGGCGGTAAATCTTTATCCGTCTTCGCTTTAGTAAAAACTCCTTCGATAGTTTGCCCATTTGAGTTTTCCCATTGGATTATTTCAGCCGGAAATATTTCATCTTTTTTAATATGCTGATTAAAGGGGCTCAATAATCTGTAATTTGAACAATCGAATTCAATACTGTAAAGCTCTGATGGAGAATCGAAGTTTGATGATATAAATACTATTTGCGAACTATTCAAGCTGGTATCAAAGGATTTAATCCCCGAAGCCGTAACAATTTGATGAAGTTTATTTGTATCTGGTGATATTTCCAACAGATTGCTAAAAAAGCCTTCCCGGAGTAAAAATAAAATATTGTTATTATCCCGCCAGCGCAGATCAATTACCCGGCGATCAAGCTTGGCGGTAAGTATTTGTTCTTTTCCATCAGCAAGAGAAATAACCGACAGGAAATCATCGGTAAAAGTAGAAGGTACACGGCGGATAAAAGCAATTCTTCTTCCGTCTGGCGACCAATGCGGTTTAGCACAGCGAACAGCTCCTCCAAGTATTGTTTCTTCATCAGTTCCATCAATATTAATAATTTTTAATGCGGCACGAGCCGGATGCCTCCAGCGTTCCGCATCCAACTCAGTAAAAACTATTTTATCACCGTCAGGTGAAACGGATATATCTTTTTTAATTCCGGTGGAAAATGTAATTTGTCTTATTTCTCTGGAACTGACATCAACAGCAAATATCTGGACCGGGGCTTGTTTATCCTGAAGAATAATTCCTTTTGCTATAAGTTGCTGCTCCTCTAAGGCAGGGCATGCAGCTGTAAAAAATATTTTTCTGCCATCCGGGGCAGCGGTGATTTCCAATAGAGAATTGGATTCTGGAATTAATTTCTCTTGACGTTTCGCGTCAGGATTGTAAATATAAGCGCCCTTATTCCGAATAATGATTAAAGGATATTCATCGTTGAACTTACAAAAAAATGATACATTATCGGTGTCCTCAAGCGCTACTGGAGGGCGCTTGTCTTCAAGGTTGACTAAATATAACTGGTCTATATTCTCCGGTTCTAAACAGTCCCGAGATACTTGACAAACTGCTTCTCTACCATTAGAAAGCATGATAACTTGTTTCAAGGCTTTAGGCTGCATAGCATTGAACAAATCCATGTTTACTCTCCTGATTAGTGAAACAGCTCATTATTTTATACGAATCAAAGTTTCAAGCCGTTCCATACTTTAACTATCGCTTTTTCAATATCCGCGACATCCTGCTCAGTGAATGACGGAACCAAAGGTACGCAGACCATAGATTCAGCAAAAGAGTTTGTATTTGGGCATTGCTCTGTTCTGTACTCTATGTTTTCACCGGCAAATCCGGGACCGAACGGCGGCATGTCCGGATGGATCATCTGCTTATTTTTCACAACATCTGATTCAAGAATATTACGGCATCCTGAAGTCGGCCCTACAGGGACTCCTTCGGACTTCAGGGCTTCTGCAAATTTATCAGCTCTTTCTTTTGTTTCCAAATTCATATAAAAAGCAATTCCAGCATCACCCTCAGGATCACCGGACTCACGAAATTTTATATTCGGACAACTTTTCGGCAGATTGTGTTCAAGCCGCTTAAAATATTTACGGGTGACATTCAAAATATGGCTGTCAAGCTTACGGAACTGGGCTAACGCCACGGCTCCGGTAAATTCATTCATCCTGAATTGACAGCCGATCAAATCATTTACAGACTCTTTCCCTCCGGCCTGTTCAATGAACTTCGGACGCATCATGCCCAAGTCATGAAACCTGACGGCACGCTCATAGACTATGGGATCTTTTGTTAACATCAAGCCTCCATCTCCTGTTGAGATTATCTTATTCTGCTGCATACTGAAACAGCTTACATCACCAAATGAACCAACTTTACGGCCTTTGTAATTTGCGCCCAAGGCCTGAGCACAATCTTCTATTACTTTAATATCATGTTTTTCGGCTATTTCCAATATTTTGTCTATATCAGCTGCGGCTCCCTGAAAATATACGACTATGACAGCTTTAGTGCGTTCAGTTATTTTGCGCTCAAAATCCTCCGGGTCCAAATTTAAAGATTTATCTATATCAGCAAAAACCGGAACCGCTCCAAGCAGTGCGGGAGCCAAAAAATCAGTAAACCAGCAAAAACTCGGAATTATCACTTCATCTCCCGGGCCAACACCCAATCCGGCTATGGCACAGTAATAAGAACCGCTGCCGGTAGCTGTGGCAAGGGAGTACGGCATGTTAAAATAATTTCTGGCTTCCTGCTCGAAATCATCAACCATATGGGGGTTGCCGTCTCCGTAGGCTCTGAAAGGAAGCTTATTTTCCACAACTTCATGCAACAATTCAAGCTCCTCCCGCCCATATACGCTAGTACCCAAATATGGTTCAGGATAAGGAGTTGTTCTTACAGGAGTGCCGCCATTAATTGCCAGTTGTTCATTCAACATTATTGATGCCTCATTAAAAAAATTAACTTAATTATATAATCACAAACATAAATTCTTTGTTTATAATAAAAGTTATCAGGCATCAAAAAACAATATGCAAAATATGCTAACTTTTGTAAATGACAGCTATTTTTTTGTATATTTCAAGGAACGCAGGCTCTATCACCTTATTTTAACAGCATATATAATATTATATACAATAACATAAACTGCTATTTTGACAAGTGTAAATTAATGATTAATTAACATATTACATTAGAATCTATTGCATGATAACTATGTTTTTGAAACTATTACTATTAAGGCAAAATAGCTACAACAGCAGTTACCAATCAAGCGCTATATTGATATTTTTCTAAAATATACAAAAAAACAACTGTCATTTACAAAAGTTAGCATATTTTTCATGCTGTTTTCCAAAGTATATGATATATAATAATTTATGTCTTTATAATTTAAGATTTAATAAACAAAGGTTTCTGGAATATCAAAAAGAATTAGTTTTGTAACAGCCAACCAAAAACAGGATGGGGGACAAAATGGGAAAAGCAACGTTAAGACTGGTAAATGGAAAAAGAAGCGGCTTCCTGTCATTAATCTTAAAAGCAGCAGTTATTACAGCTGTCGTAATTCTGGGTATTGAAGCTCACGGAGCTGGACTTTCTGAAGGACTTACGGGCCGCTGGAATATGGATGAAACAGCCTGGCATGATGGCACAAATGCTGAGGTGGCAGATGCTGGTACCCTGGGAAACTACGGTACTTTCAATGGAGGGAGCCCAACACTTCCACTTGGCAGAAAAGGCAGAGCCGGGATATTTGACGGCACAGATGACTATGTGGATTTCGGCAGTGTGCCGGACGTAGAATTCAGTAATAGCAGTTCTTTTACAGTAAGCGGTTGGATATACCGGAAAAGCAACAGTGACGGCGGCATCATCGGCTGCAGCAGCAATTGGGGCGGCTGGAGCGTCCTGGTTGACGATAATGGCAATATTTCCATGCGTCTCGGTGATACAACTGATAGATGCTCAAGCTCAATAAACATTAATCAATGGCATCATTTTACTTTTGTCAGAGATATTGACAACGATCTTGGATACGGAACGAACAAACTTGTACTGTTCATTGACGGAGTATACCAGACAAATCAGGATGCAGGCTCACTGACACTCCAATACAGCAATGCATCATTACGGGTTGGCGGTAATATAACCACCGGAGGCGGCTGGTATTTTGATGGGCTTCTGGACGAGGTAGCAGTATGGAACCGGGCTCTTTCTACAGATGAAATAAATATTGCAGCCAGTCTAGACCCTATAGATGGACTGGTGGGGTACTGGATGATGGATGAGAGTATCTGGCATGTTGGAACTCCAGACGAAGTCTACGACAGCAGCGGAAGAAAATCTGATGGCACATACTACGGCGAACACGTTGCCGGTACGGGTTACTATCTGCCCGACGGTAAACTTGGCAAAGCCGGAGACTTTAAAAAATCTAATGATATAATCCGTTATGTTGATTGCGGAACTTCTGTAGAAACACAGTTTACCAAAGATGATCCTTTTACTATAAGCGGCTGGATATACCGGGAAGGCAACGGAGATCCTTATGATGGCGTCATATGTCATTCAGCCAGCTGGTACGGCTGGAGCATACTTACCTATTACGGCTCTATCAAGATGCGACTTGGAGGAACTCAAAACAGGTGTAGCTATTCAATCAATGATGATGAATGGACACATTTTGTTTTCGTCAGAGATGTTGATAATGATCTTGGGTACGGCACAAACAGGCTTGTTTTATACATAAACGGGCAAAAAGTTAAAGATGAAGATGCCGGAAGCGATACACTTTACTATGGCAGTGAGAAATTGATTCTGGGTTCCGGGGCATCACAGGGGATGAGCAACTGGGGATTTAAAGGTTTAATAGACGAAGTGGCAGTATGGAACAGAACGCTTAGCGATACAGAAATATCAGATTTGTATAATAGTGGAGAAGGAAAGGCTTTGCTGCCATACAGGGTCCAGACAAAAGATGTATATCGGGCATCATGTCTTGAATATGTCACCCAGAGCGTAAAGAACGGATATACGATGAAATCCGGATATTACCGCAAAAAATTCACTCTCCCCAGCGGACAAGTATGGCGTGCCGCTGCTGAGATCGGAGATCAGGTAATCGTCTATGTTAATGGTCAAAAAATTGAACAGAAACCTGAAACTATAAGGAAAACCTGTGCCGGCGGATGTTACGATCATGTAGTTGTTGATTTAAAGCCATACCTTAATGCAGGACAGACAAATGTTGTTGCTTTTTATAGTGAGCGTGCCACATACAATCCTATTTCGTTTTTCCAAGGCAAGGTCGTTATGGATGGAGGAGTGGAAACAGTCCTGGATACAGTTACAAGCAATGGCTGGAAAGCCTATGGTTCAGAACAGCAGGACTGGACAACAGTTGCTTATGATGACAGTGCCTGGACTTCTGCAAATATAATAGATAATCCATCAGGTTTTTCTGGTTATTTTAAGGTTAAGGAACGCATGCCGGTATATGATGGACGTTTGCTGCTTATAAAAGATACAAATAATACCCCGCTCTTTTTTGATAAAGCCAATCCGGTAGAGCTGAAAGTAAAGGTTCCGGGAAACTGGTCCATCGGGACGGCGAAGGTAAATTGGACACTGAGGAGAGCAGAAAAAAACGGTCTTGAAACAAAGATTGGCAGCGGAAGCCAAAGTTCATCGACTGTTATTGGTACATCACGATTCTTCAGTCTGAATCTTGGAAGCCAGCAGCGCGGAGTCTATACGCTTGAAGTAAATCTTGAATCAGGAGGCCAGATACTGGAATCGCGTTTAAGGGAGCCGTTTGTCGTCACCGGTCAAATACCCATGAATGCAATCGAAGGAACTAGTTTTGAAGACGGCCTGACAATAAATCTCGAAGATACTATTGACTTCACCGACTCCAGTGATTCTCATTCATCTACGGAAACTATCTGGGAAGACAAAGATGCAAATAATTATGATATCATAACTGAAGTCAATGATCCGATTATCATTGACAAAGGAACAGTAAAGTACCGTGAAACCAGACTGGGTGAAAATATGATGTACTCATATGATTTTGAGTTCAAACATCCGGGAGACTGGTATTTGATGGTGCTTGAATATCCAAACGACCGGCGCTATGCAACCGGAGTGAGCATCTCACGGGATAAACAGAATGGTCACTTAACTGAAAGCGGCCCGGGTGTTATGACAGGTAGAAAGTATCCTTTAAGTAATGAACTGCGGGAGCTAAAATGGATTCATCGTGCAGATGAAGGGCCACACACGGTTGATATAATCAGCCTGGATCCAAATTTTTCCGCTGCTGCGGCTAAACTGTACATTTACCATATATCCGGTAATCTGCCTGAACTTAATGTATCATCAAACGGGAAACGGTCTATCGGGATGCTGTCTGAGCGTGCCAAATATACAGGGATCAACTTCGGGGAATATCTTCCGGACCAGGAAGGGCATTCATATCCGGATGGTTTTGATATGATTCAGTTGTGGACGGAAAAACTTTTATGGAACCTTGATGTTTCTGAACATTATACGCAGTATCTTAAATTTACCGGTCAGAATATGCATGTTATGGGAGCATTTCAATATGATGACAAAAATCTGTCATATGAACCACCTGACCGCGTAGAAACAGGTCGGATACTGCGGGATATCCGGGATATTGCGCTGCGCGTATTCGAAAGTAACGGAATATCTATGATATCAACTATAGAATACTCAAATCATCTGTCTATGCTGGAAGGCAGTTCCTATTGCGTAGCAGGCGACAAGTACATGCCGAAGGATTATTCCGGAGAAAGTCCTACAGGTTCGGTAATTACAACCAGCATAGGCCATTCCGATGTCCAGAATGCGTTGTTATATGTTATTGATGATTTAGCTTACCGCTTCAGCGGGTCTTCCGCTTGGAAAGGCGTCTACCTTATGGCTTATCCCGGCACTCTGGGACCAGCCTTCTATTCTGAAGACGATCCTTATGCCTGGGACTATTCCGATGCTGCAATAGCAGCCTACGAAAGTGACAGCGGAGATACAGTACCCGGAACAGACGGCGATCCTGATCGCTTCCTGGACAGATACAACTATCTGACAGGAGGAACGAAAAAGGCAGCGTGGACGAGTTGGCGTTGTAATGAAATACACGATTTAACGTTAGCGGCAAGGAACAAACTGCACACTTACCGGAACGATCTGGAATGCATGTTTGGATTCTATTTGAGTTCGCTTATTATTAAAAACTGGGTTGATAGCGAAGAAGACTATACTGACTATATGGCGCAGTACAGCCTGGATCCGTCATTATATCTGTCAGACGATAATATTTGGCCTGTACGCTATATGTATCCTGAAGGAACAACACGGGCGGCAATATATCCATATCCCCAAGTATGGGAACAGCATGTCGGACAGCAGGCTATTGCTGCTTATGGACGGGCAACTAACCGGAGCGTCATGCTTCATTCCGGCTGGTATGAGATGGAAAGAAGTTTCTCAAACGGAGATTTCCAGCAGCGTACTATAATGTCGCAGGCTCCGGGACAATATTCTCAGGAGGCTTTTGCCCAAGCTCTAATCGGCTCTGACCCGGAAATCGTAATGTACGGGTTCACTGACATCGGGTTTATGGTTGGAAATGAACAGGAGCTTCGTAAATTTGCAAAAATGTATACGGCATTGCCTAAAGATAAATTCAACACGGTTCAGAGTACCACATTTACGAGTAATGTCGTGATTCGGGATATTACTAAAGATGGCAAATATTGGTTCTATGTCGTAAACCCCGGATACTGGACATCACAGGCAACCATTAACATCAGCGGCGCAAGCAGCCTGTTTGATATCGGCGCCGGTCAAACGGTAACTGTAACAGCAGGGGAAATAGTCGTAAACCTGCCGCCGTATGGAGTTGCGGCATTCCGCGATGACAGCGGAAACGGACAGGTTACCGGATACAGTATCAGTTCTTTATCTGCAACAGACCTCAGCCACATGGAAGAACTGATATCTCTTACTAAAGATACTTACCCTCTGGTTAGTGAATTATTTAATTTTACCCAGGAGGAAGAGAGCTATATTAACACCACGGCAACACAGGCGCAGACATATATTACCGCGGGCCAATACGCGGCAGCCTGGCATACGCTTACGAACTGGAAATATTGGACTCTTGTCCCTGAACGGATCGGGAAAGAGGTCGCCGTCATAAATCATGGCGACGTAACAGCATCCACGCACAAGCTGACAATGGAAAATCTTGAGTGGAACGCATTAACAATCCTGACTGGAGAAGAAATCAAAATCAGCGGGCGGGACAACTCCGGCAGCACTAATTTCAGTTTTAACAGTGAAGACCGTGATTCAGTACCTGTACCTACGAAAATTGATTACGGCAACATGACAGAAACCTACTGGGGAGGAAGCCTTAACGGAAATATTCCTTACAGCCAGGAAATGACTGTTTCCGCATCATCAGTTATTTGGGAAATCACTTATGAAGCTCCGGAAGACACCTATGCTTATCCAGGCGAACTCGGCTGGTTCAGTCATTCGCTCGTCAGCGAGGATGATACAGCTTTTTGGGGGACCGATGCAACTATTAAATATCAGGATAACACCTATCAAGCCATCAGGTTGCCGGCATATGATTCTTCAGCGGATACATATTGGAGTATAAGCTATGACAATGTTGAATGGATCGAATTTCATAATGAAGACGGCACTATCCGCCTTGAAGCCAGTTCCCTGGAAACCGACACGGACTATTACCGCGGCATGGTCGTAACAGCCAGGCGCGATATAATTGCCGGTCAGCCCAATTACAAATGGATATTCAGCTGGTATGGAACAGTTCCAGAGGAGCAGGGATATGTTGAGGAAGGTTATTCAAACACCGTAACGCTTACAATGAGTTTTGTGGATGAGGCAAATACTGCAATACCGACTGATTTCAGTCCATTATGCGCTTACGCGACGGAACGTCTGGAAGGCTGCCCATCGGGTGTGGCAATAATGAAAGTAAGACGCGATGACAATGCTGAATTTGATATTTACGATATATTGCCGGGCACAAGTCAATATAAGACTTCTTCCGGAGGAAACTGGATAGATGGTTCATCAAATACATTTTATGTCAAAACCTGGTATGACCAGAGCGGTTATGGCAGAGATGTAAGCCAGTCAACAAACAGCTACCAGCCAAAACTCGTTTTCAACGCGCAAAACGGAATGGCTATGGTTGAGGGTGACGGGGTTGATGACTATCTTAAACGGGCATATGATTCCAGTTTGGATTCACCAACTGAATTAACTATTGTCGCTGGTATTGCTATGCAAAGCTTGAACACGAATTACAGTCAACGTCATGTTTCCGGCAATACCTGGAGACTGTTCTCCTACAAAGACATTGGCACGACATGGCGTATTGACCAGTTGGAAGGCGGAGGAGCTGAATATCTTCAAAACATGCCTGTTCTTGGAGTGAATGACTCGACTGTTTTAACTGCTGAATTTTCGGGTTTAACTGAAGCTATGCAGGTCTGCTACGGCCGCCAGCGTGAAAGCTATCAGGAATTAGATCCGGGCAGTGAAATTGCTTACAACAGCTATCTCAGCCTTTTTGCATCAACATCAGGCGGAGAGCCCGTTAATTCACGAATGTCACACGTCTACCTGTACCCTGTAAAGCTAAACGAAGAAGAAAGAATTAAGGCCATTGATTATATTACAGGCAAACTTGGCATTGGAGCTCCTTATCTTCCACAAGCATTATGTGCTTATGCGACAGAAAGGTCTACAGGATGTCCTGCTAATGTAGCGCTAATGAAAGTAAGGCGCGATGATAATGTTGAGTTTGATATTTACGATATACTGCCGGGCACAAGTCAATACAAGACTTCTGCAACAGGAAGCTGGACAGACGGTTCAGCAAACACATTTTACGTTAAAACCTGGTATGACCAGAGCGGTTCCGGCAAAGATGTAAGCCAGGCGACCAGCAGCTACCAGCCAAAACTCGTTTTCAACGCGCAGAATGGAATGGCGATGGTTGAAAGCGACGGGGTTGACGATTATCTGCTGCGTTATGATTCCAATCTGGATTCACCGGAAGAACTGACTATTCTTGCTGATATCACTATGCAAAGCTTGAATGCGGATTACAGTCAACGCCATATAAGCGGCAGTAATTGGCAGTTGTATTCGTACAAGGATATTGATACAAGCTGGAGCATAGACCAGTTGGAAGGCGGAGGGTCTGAATGTATTCAAAGCATGCCTGTTCTTGGTGTAGATGATCCAACGGTCCTGGCAGCTGACTTTTCAAGTCTGGATGAAACAATGCAGGTTTGTTACAACCATGAACAAGAAGGGAATCTGGCTTTAAGCTCCAATAGTGAAATTGCCTACAACGCTTATCTCAGTCTGTTTGCATCTACAACAGGCAGCGAGCCGGTAAATTCACGCATGTCACATGTTTACCTGTACCCTGCAAAACTGGATGAAAAGAAAAGCGCAAGGGCTGCTGATTACATAATGGGAAAACTTGGATTGGGAGTGCCTTATACTTCGCAAACATTATGTGCATATGCAACAGAACGATTAGCAGGATGTCCCGATAACGTGGCAATAATGAAAGTAAGGCGCAATGACAGCGTTGAGCTTGATATTTATGATATAAAGCGTGGAACAAGCCAATACAAGACTTCTGCAACAGGAAGCTGGATAGATGGTTCGGCAAACACATTCTATGTCAAAACCTGGTATGACCAGAGCGGTTCCGGCAAAGATGTCAGCCAATCAACCAGCAGTTATCAGCCAAAACTTATTTTCAACGCGCAGAACGGAATGGCGATGGTTGAAGGTGACGGGGTTGATGATTATCTGCTGCGGTCTGACTCTAATCTGAATTCACCGGAAGAACTGACTATTGTTGCCGACATAAGCATGCAAAGCGTGAATCCCGCTAAAAGTCAACGTCATGTATCCAGCAATACCTGGAGGCTGTACTCATATAAGGATCAAGGTACAGTCTGGCGCATTGACCAATTGGAAGGAGGCGGGTCCAAGTACATCCAGAATATGCCTGTTCTTGGAGTTAATAACCTGACAGTATTAACGGCTGAGTTTTCAAGTTCCGCTGAAATCATGGAGGTTCTCTACAATCATGAGCGGCAAGGCAGTAAGGCTTTAGATACGGGTAATGAAATAGCCTATAACGCTTATCTCAGTCTCTTTGCCTCAACTACAGGAGGAGAAGCTGTTAACTCCCGCATGTCACACGTATTCATTTATCCCGCAAAATTGAGTGAAGAAAAAAGGCTTAGGACTGTTAACTATATATTAGAAACTCTGAATATAGATATCCATTAGTATGAATTTGTAAGTTGCAGGATAAATTTTAGTATTAAAAATGAAAAACCCTATGTTTATTTTAAGGTGTTTATTAAAGCTGGAAAAAGTGTTTATTTTCACAGTAATGATAAATTATTTGTAATTTAGGTTGAAAAAGCAGAAAATATCCTTAATAATAGATTAATAGGTATAGCATCACCATTTGAGAAAATAAAGTTGAAATTAATGAATAATTTAAATACAGACTCAGGTGAATCCTTGTTTACCTGCTTGAAATTATATCCTGATGAAAATCCATCTGTAATTGGACTGAAACCATTACGGCTTAATTTCGAGGTGAAAAAATGTAAAAAAATAACAATTCAATATTCCCGGGAATATTCGAAAAAGATAAAACTTATTTTTATAGATCCATCTGGCAAAATACAGGAAAAAACCATACAAAAGAGAAATGGAGAAATAGAATTTAAAAATCCTCTTAAAGGCGAATGGTCTATTGTATTAGCTGGTAATACTGTAGAAAAAATAAAGTTTGGCTTATCTGATAATTCCGGTATTTATTGTTATCCACATACCAGAAGCCCGCTGGCTATTGAGCCGGAATGCCCGGGAATTGTTAATTTATACATAGAAGTACCGGAATGCGTCAGGAGCTTTATGTTTTCAGCAACAGGTGATATTTCCAAGCTGGAATTCCTGGATTCAACTAAAAATAAAATCTCATGCGAACCAGTCAATACAAAACCTTATCTTGCTTCCGCAAAAAACAGATATGTGCATAAGATCAGTCTGCAAAATACATCCACCCGGCTTGTTAATTTGCGAATACATCATAACGGAACTCCTGTAGTTGTGGCAGTTAGAGAAAGACTTAGATTTTTCTTCAATCCTCCTGCGCAGCCATTGCCTGTGACAAAGCTTTGTGTAGAAACGGTTGATGAGAACAATATGTTTTTCCCATGCAGAATAAATATTTTCAGAGGAAAACAATGGTGGAAAGCTGTTTATACAGAAACTCCTGGACAAAACATATCACTTCCGCCAGGAAACTATATGATTCAGGCGGAACATGGATATGAATATATCCCTGTCAGGAAATATTTAAAAATTATTTCTGAGTCTCAAATTAAATTAAAGTTCACTGTCAGGAAAGGGTTATTACGGTCTGCAGATTGCTATTGCGGAGATATACATGTGCACACAAGCATTTCTGATGGAACCGGGACTATCGAAGAGCTCTTCCATGCCGCTGAATGCAATGGCCTTGACTGGATGGCATTTACCGATCACGCCAACAGAAGCTACAAAGAAACCTGCCCGGAAGGTATGAAGCTGGTCAAAAAGCTTTCATCTAATAACGGTGTGATAGGCATTCCCGGGGTTGAAACTGATACTCATCAGCCTCCAAATCACTATAACGCGTTAAATATAAAGGATTTTGTTCATCCAGAAAAAGAACTGGTTAATGGCGAAACCGGCTTAAATGAGTTTCTGCCCAAAACTGTTTCCGAGATTTTCAATGAAGTAATGAACCAGGACAGCCGTCAGCGCCCGGTAATTTGTGTTTTAAACCACCCTATGCATGGAGCCTGCGAGGGAGAAAAAGTGCTTAGAGAATACGACTTTTTCAAAGTGTTTGAAGTATCAACCGGCAATCACCATTACAGTTTTAAACAACGGTTACTGGAAATATGGTTTGATTTACTGAACAAAGGACGGCGCTTAAGTGCCGTTGCCGGAACAGATACACACCATTTTGATTTTTATCCTCCGGGCGCTGAACGTGTTTATTGCTACATCAAAGGCAAGCCGAGCCGGAAAAAGATTATTGAATCACTCCGGGATGGCCGCAGTTTTTGCGTTTGGGCTCCTGTTTTACCTGGTTTGAAAGTTAACGGTTTTATTTCCGGTGATACTCTTGTTTTCGATGAAAACGTCAAAGAGTTAATGGTTGAAATTAGTTGTCAAAGTTTATTGCCGCTGGACCGTATTGATTTAGTTTTCAATGGCAAGGTTGTTGAAAGCATAACTGTTGAAGATCATATTTCAACAGCTTCTGCCGATTGGGAATATCCAGTCAATGCCTCATCGGTATTTGATTTAAATAAAAAATTGAGTTTTACCTGCAAGTCTTCCGGTTGGATGTTGTCTCTTGTATATCTTAAGGGACGCAAAGGACATTATGCAGTAACCAACCCAATATATATTGAAAAAAAACAATAAAGGGAATATTATGAGTGTGTTTTTGGCAGGAGCCTCTGAAATAAATATAACTCCCCCCTCGGGAGTTGATTTAGCCGGTTACTTTGACCGCAAAGGAAGCGCTTCAGGGATTAACGATGATTTAAAGGCTGCGGCGCTTGTTTTTGATGACCGTCATCAGAAAAGCGCGATCTGCTCTCTTGATGTTGTTGGAGTAAAGCCGGAATTTGTTGAAACTGTCCGCCAGCGGGTTTCTTATAAAACCGCGATTCAGCCTGAAAGAATTATGATTGCAGCCACCCATACTCATTCAGGGCCATCTCTTGACTGTGATAATCTGCTTAATCAGAAATGGCTTAGAGAACTTGAAGATAAGCTGGTCAGGGTGATAATGGAAGCGGATTGTTATCGACGTCCGGCAAAGGCAGGTTCCGCCGTTGGAGAGGTCACAGGCATTGGCGCTAACCGGAGAGACCCTGAAAACGGCCCCGTTGACAATTCGGTGAATGTCATGAAGATTAATGATGCTGAAACTGACAAAACAATTGCGGTTATTGTTAATTATGCCTGTCACGCAACAACTCTTGGCATTGACAATCTTCTGGTGACCGCGGATTATCCCGGAAACACACGTGAATATATCAAAACTAATCATGAAGACCATCCTGTTGTAATGTTTCTCAATGGAGCCTGCGGGGATGTTAATCCCGGAGGTTATTCGGCGGAAGATGCGGCTCTGGGGAAATTTATCCCGAATAGAACTTTTGAGCAGGCAAAAAACTATGGAACCATAATCGGAAAAGAAGCTATCCGCCTGCTTAAGATGATTAAAACTTCAGCTTCCGCCAAGGTAATGGGAAAAGCCCTGAAACTGAAACTGCCATTGAAAAACATGAAATTTCCTGCGGAAACATTGAAAGAGGCAAAAGATGCTGAATTAAAATTAAAAGAAATCTCAACAACTGATGCTCCCGTGAAAGAAATTGACAAAGCACGCCTGGAACTTTTTTACGCTAACATCCGCAACCTTCAGGCTAAACGCCTCTTTATGACGGCAAACCGTGAAATAGATACTGCTGTTCAGGGAATCGTTGTTAATGACACATTATTTATTGGTTTTCCTGGTGAACTATTTAGTGAACTAGGTATTGAGATCAAAAAGGCGTCGCCTTTTAAAAATACATTCATAGTTGGGTATGCAAATGATGGAGCAGGCTATTTCCCGACAAAATCAGCTCTTGCCAGCGATTCAGGCTATGAGGTGCTAGTGTCTATTTTCGGCAATGTTGCAATTGACCGCCTTAGCGGATGGACAAAGCTGCTTGCGGAGGAAATGTATGAACAGTTGAGGGACATAAACTCTGACTCTGAAAGTGCAAAAGCATCGGTTGTGCCATGTCTTAATGTGCCGGAACATCACCCGAAGAAAGCAAAATTCCCGGCAATTGATTTCCATATTCATTATAATACTTTATGGCAGCCTATGGACACGGTTCTGGCAGATATGGCTGAAAGCAATGTTCGTTACGCAGTTAATATGCTTGGTGAGAGCTTCCCGCAGGCTGAAATCGAACCGGTTTTTAAGGTATACGAAAAAGGGGGGAGGCATTTTTTCCATTTTTCCGGATTGGACTACCGCCGGATTGATGATCCAGACTGGAGCAGTTATGTAGAGAAGAAACTTCAGGAAGATGTTAAACTCGGCATCAAGGGAATCAAAATATATAAAGAGCTCGGGCTTTCATACCGGGATGCCGGAGGTAATTTAATCCTTCCTGACGACGAAAGACTAAAACCTGTATGGAATACTGCGGCGGAATTGAAGCTGCCGGTTCTGTACCATATTGCTGATCCTCTACCGGCATTTGGTAAAATTGAACCGTCAAATGAATATTATGATTCTTTGAAAGCCAGCAGTAAATGGTGGTGGGGAGCTCCGGGATTCCCAAGTCATGAGGAATTGATTCAGGCGGCATTCCGTCTTGCGGAGCAAAATAAAAATACGAATTTTATTTTTCCGCACTGTGCGTCGCTAACTCATGATTTACGCAGAGTTACAAAATTTCTTAGCCGAAACTCCAATGCTTATGTTGATATTTCAGCTCGTTTGAATACTTTGGCCCGGCAGCCATACAGCGCCCGTGATTTTATAATGGCAAATCCTGACAAAATCATTTGGGGAACTGATGATATGTGGCCAAACAGAGGAGAAGTTTATCAACACTGGTTCAGGTTTATGGAAACCAGGGATGAATATTTTTCCATTGATTATTATGGTGGAGAAGTCCCCTGGAAGCTTTATGGGATTTATCTGCCGGATGATGTACTTAGAAAAGTTTACGGGTTGAATGCCGCGAAGCTTTTAAATATAAAATTATAGAAATTAATTTGGATTTATTATGAAACTTGAGAACAAGAAAATAAGCATGGAATTTGATCAGGCAGGAAGGCTTTGCAAACTAAATGCTTTATCTCCAACAGTTGCGATACCTATTGACCATTGCAATTTAACAGAAGCCTTTAATATTCAGCTTCGGGATTCAGATGGAAATATTAATACTGTTTCTCCTCAGAATGATCCGACTGTTAAAAAAATTGTTGACGACAAGCAGAATATTCTTATTTTCACTTGGAATTTGCAGGGCGAATGGGGAAAGATGATTGTTAAAGGGCAGGTTTTACTGCCTGACAACGCAACGACAGCCAGCTGGACCATCAGCATCAAGAATCAGACAGATTCAGCGATTTGGCAGGTTGCTTATCCCCGCATAAGCGGTTTAACAAAGTATGAAAAAGATAAAACAGACTGGTTGACGGTCCCTTTCGGGATGGGAGAAAACATCCCTGCACCGGTTGCTTTTGTCAATCAGCAGACTAAAGCTGTTGATTCCTGGGCCAGAACACAATTCGGCTGCTTCGACTTTGAAGGAAGCCCCGGTGATATTGCTTTTTCTTATCCAGGCATGCTGACAATGCAATTGCTCTGTTACGGCAACCCGGAAACAGGCGGTTTATATTTTGCCGCGCATGACGGACAGGCTTTATATAAACGTTTCGGAATGTATGCGGATGGAGATACTCACAAACATGCAGCTATGGCTCTTAAACAATATCCAGAAAACCGGCTTGAGGCAGGCGCTGACTTTAATGCTTTTTACCCTTGTGAAATAGGAGCATACCAGGGGGATTGGTGGGGAGCGTCGGCAATATACCGCGAATGGGCCCTCAAACAATTCTGGTGTGCAAAAGGGCCTGTAAAAGAAAGAACTGAAATACCTGAATGGCTGAAAAACACAGATCTCTGGTATTGGAACTGGCAGTTTAACGATCAGGGAGCGCCCCGATATGTTGTATCTCCGATAAAATACCTCAAAGAACGTTTCGGCTGTGAAATGGCTTTTCACTGGTATGGATATACGGGAATGACTCACGATAATCCTTATACTTATCCTCACATGTACCCGCACGATCCGGATGTCTTTGATGCTGTTGTCAAAGGAGTTAAAGAGCTTCATGACGCCAATGTCCATGTTATACCTTACATAAATACCCGGCTATGGAATGAAAATACCAGAAGCTTCAAGAATAATGACGGCGTAAATCACCTTGTTATGGATGAGAACGGTAAAATAAGTGACTCATGGCATGGCATCGGACATACAGTATGTCCGACATCACAAAAATTTCAGGATGTTATTTGTAAGATCAATAATGACCTTATTGACAATTGCGGAATGGACGGAGCTTACCTCGATCAGGTATCATCATGCTATGCTGTTTCCTGTTTTAACGAAGACCATAATCATGCTCCCGGGGGACACGATCATTGGTGTCGCGGCTATCGGGAGCTGCTGGAAAAGGTTCGCCGCGATATGCGGAAGCGTAAAGCGGACAGTATCATTACATCCGAATCAGTCATTGAATGTTTTATTGATCTTTTTGATGCTGACCTGGCTCGCGAAATAAGTGATCTCAACAGCAGTTTGGGCTGTTTTGAAGCTTTACCGGTACCGTTGTTCCATAGTGTTTATCATGATTACCACATAACTTATGGCACAGTACAGACTTTTAAGGAAAGCAACATGCCGGCATTCCGTTTTGCTGAAGCATTGTCACTGGTTGGCGGAGGGCAACTCATGGTTAGCGGTTTTTTCCCGGGAGATCATGAAAAGGAAAAATTTATCCCCAAACTTGTTTATCTGGAAAAGCTGGTGAATGCCAGGATGGCTGCAAGGAAATGGCTTAACCTTGGTGTCTGGAAACCGCCCTTGAAAATAAATTGTGAAAAGATGGATTTAATAGTGAAAGAAGGACAACCAGGTAAAAAAGATATTCCGGTTGTCCTAAGCGGATGTTATGAATTGGACGGTCAATTGTGTGTTGTTCTGGTCAATCATACTGCTAAAGAGCAGACAGGAAACTTTATGATTAACTTGCCGGAATATGGAATAACAAAAGAATCTTCAATCGTAAGTATTATTCACCCTGAACTATCAGAAATCTCTCGAATAACAGATTCTTTTGAATATGATTTTAGACTTATGCCTGAGTCAATTCAGATACTTATGATAAAATAGGCGGATAATTATGAAATTTACTTTAAAAAATCCGTATCCGGCAAGTTCAGCTTACCAGCTGAAAGGAAATTTACATGCTCACACCAACCTCTCTGACGGTAAAAGGGCAATCCAGGATGTGATTGATGATTACGCGGAACGCGGGTATGATTTTTTGATGATATCAGACCATGATAAATACGCTGATCTGAGTAAGGTAAACCTCCGTGGCATGATTTTGATTTCAGGCTCTGAAATCAGCGCGAAAGGGCCTCATATACTTCAGGCCGGTTCGCACGCTCCGGTTGCGGCTGATGCCAATCGTCAACAAGTCATTGACGACATTAATAATTCAGGAGCCTTCCCAATTATTTGTCATCCACGCTGGGATTCTTCATTCAATCATTGTCCCCAAGGCATGCTGGATAATTTACGAAATTATAATGGACTGGAAATATACAACGGCGGGGTACGCTTTTCCCCGGGTTCACCTGATGCAACGGGAAACTGGGATATGCTTCTGTCCAGAGGAAGAGTTTTATGGGGGCATGCGTCCGATGATTCTCATAGTGAAAATGAAGTGGAACGTGGCTGGGATATAGTTTTTGTTGATGAAAAAACGGAAGAAGCGATATTAGAAGCTTTGAGGAATGGAGCATTTTACTGCTCAACAGGAGTAAGCATTACCGATATTACTGTTAATGATAATCAAGTTCATATAAAGACAGCCAATGCTGATCTTATTGAGGTGGTTACAGCAGACGGTTATGTAATCAAAGAAGCTGAATCCAATGAAATTACTTATAAGATTGATCGTAAAATGGATCTTTACTGCCGTTTTGCTTGCTATGGGCGGGGATTAAAAATGGCATGGACACAGCCATTTTTTTATTCACCAGCCGCTTTCCTGAAAAACTCTGTTAAGATTCCTGTATTAGATGGACAGCCTGTGTTAAGCGGCAATCTGGACGACCCGCTCTGGAGTCAGAGCGCTGAAATTTCAGAATTTATTGATCTTACTCAACCCAATGTGGCTCCGGCAGCGACAAAGGCCAAACTATTCTGTAACGGAAAATCAATGTTTCTTGCCTTTAAATGTGATTCTGTCCCAAATAATAAAGGAAGCAAATTGAGTTGGGAGGAAGCAAAACTTGGCAGTATTGATAACCGGATTGAATTATTTTTAAATCTTCCTGACGGTAAAGGGGATGACTTCTACTACCATATATTATTCAGTGATGACGGGAGTTTCAGGGGAAAAATCGGCATCAGTAATTATGATGCCTGGCAAAACTGGCATGACGCGGTAACCGTCAAAAGCAGCAAAGATGATAACAATTGGATTCTCGAAGTTGAACTGCCTCTTTCTATTTTTGATCTGACCGGTATTTCTGCTGGTGATTCATGTAATATAAATTTAGTCCGCAATATCATGACTAAAAAGACACGAAATATTTTATCCTGGTGCTGGACCGGGAACAATCCTCATCGGCCATTACTTTTTGGAAAGGCTGATTTTATCAAGGTTAAATAATTATGACGAAAGCTATTATAATCTCGCAACTCAAATATACCGGGAATTTGGAAGATGTACTGCTGCTGCGGGCTGTACGAAGAATCAACCGTTTTATTAAGCCGGATATAGTTATTATTTTTACTGACAAACAACATAAACTGGCGGATTGCCTGCTGAAAATAATAAAAAAAATAAAATGTACGGTAAGTATAGATCCGGAAAACGATACAGAATCTCCGGAATGTAAAAATATAATCCGGAAATATAGCAATTCAGGCCTGACGCCGGACTTCAACATAAAACCTTTTGAGTTTCTTGAAATAGATATAGATGCAAGCGGACATGAAACAACAACCGTCCAGCAACTGAGTATGCCGGCCGGCCTGGAATTATTTGATTATCATGTTCATTCTCATTTTGCTTATTGCAGCGAAAATATGAATTTGGAGGATTCTATAAAACTGGCAGAAATGTTTAACCTGAAAGGAATAGCGTTTACTGAACATAATCGACATCTTTATTATGAAAAATCAGAACTGCAGTTACCTGTTGTCGAACGTCGTGAAGTTTCCCGGGTGGATGATTATTTTGCCGAACTTGCAAAGTACAGGTCAGATAAAGTTTTAGCCGGGCTTGAACTTGATTTCGATTTTAATGGATTTCCGACTATGCGGAAAAATGATATTGATAAATTCGATATTGTCCTGGGTTCTGTTCACTCTCTCCCAAAATTAAGCTTTAATGACCTGGCTGTCAGCAGCTCGAATTTTAAAGGTATATGGATGAATGCTGTTAAATTCCCTGTATCCGTCATGGCTCATCCTCTAAGGGTTATCTGGAAGGGAACTGCCGGAGGCACACGTCTTTCCTTTGATGACTATCAATGGCTTGCAAGTTTTCTAAAAGAACATAATATAGCCGCGGAAATGAATTTTCATTCCAACAACCCTGATCCTGAATTTTTCCGCATTTGCCTGGAAAACGGCGTCAAGATTTCTTTGGGGACCGATTCTCACAATCTTGCCGGGATCGGGGAATTCTATCCGCACTTAAAAATGCTGGATGAATTAACCGGGCTTAACAACCTGAACAGAATTCTTTATCATCATCTAAAAAAATAAATCCTAATTAATCAAATGCCCTAAATGCCATGGTTTATTAACAAATTTTAAACCGATAAGCATAGGATTATTCAGCAGTTTTCGGTCAACAGCAAGTTTCTGTCCGCTTTTTACCTGTTTTTCGAAAATATCAAAGAGGATAAAGACATATAATGCATACATTGTCACCCTAAGTGAAATAATATCGTTTGCCTCAGACAATTCACAATGGTTGAGTCCAAGAATACCCCCGTCAGTCTGAGAATTATCCGGGGTATTGACTATACTTTCCTGTAAATGCTTAACTGCTTTAAAGGCAGCGTCTTTATAAGCCTTTTTTTCCGTTATCATATAAGCATTGAGCAAATTCAGGGCTGCCACACAACTGGAAATAGATAAAGAGTACAGACCAAAACTTCCATCGGCTTTTTGTTTCTCTATAATCCAGTCAAGGTAAGTAACGGCGAAATTTAGATAGTCCTGTTTACCGGTCAGGTGATATGCATTCAACAAAGCAATAGTAGTGAAATCATCATTGAATTTATGCATATCGCTCCAGGCTTCAGCGGTACTGTCGCCTTTATAGTTGATCCGCGGGTCATACTTGATTATCAGGCCTTTTTCGGCATCCCAGAAGTTTTCAATAAAAAAATCAAGCATGGATAACATGGCCTTGCGGTATTCCGGCTTCATTGTTTCCCTATAGAGTTCGTAATAAAACAAAGCGCTGCCCGCTTGAAATGAACCGTAAAACTCCAGGTTTTCACGTTCATCAAAGTAAACTGTCCACATGGGATAAGCATCTGCTGTCATTGCTTTGTTCATATGCCAATTGGCAAAACATTCAGCCCGGAAAAGAAGTTCCTTGTCTTTTGTATTCATATAAATGCGAAGCATTCCCCAGGCTGCCGAGAGGGCATCACGCGGATTTGTCCAGTTATCTGATGGTATATTTTCAATAATGCTGCCGTAGCTTTTTTCATCCCCGGGAACCAGCCTTTGTAATGCCGCAAGGTAATATGCACTATTAACAGCAGCATCCTGATATTTACTTTCAGAAATATAATCATTAAGAAGCAGCAAGCCATAAGCCGTCATGCCGGTTACCCAATTAGAACTTAAATACAGGATTTTATCCTGCGATATGCTGTAGTTCCTGACAAAACGGCCAAAATTCATATCTCCACAGTTTTCATCGTTTGAATCCGGGTTAACAAGGTTGCGTATTTGATTTCTGCAAATCCATTCAGCCGTGTTGACGGCAAGTTGTTTGAAATCCGTATTATTCATACAGTAGTGCTCCGTTATGATATTATTGATATTATTGATATTATTGCTGCTTAAAAGCGCTTACGATATTCTTTGGGGGTACAACCGTAATGTTTGACAAAAAGGTGGTGCAAGTGAGCCGCGTCAGTAAAACCCCAGTCCGAGGCAATTATTTTCAGTGGAGCACTGCTCCTGACCAAATCTCTTGCGGCTGAATGCAAACGGTGGCGAAGAGCAAATTTAGTAAAAGAAATCCCCATCAGTTTGCGAAATTCAATAATAAAGGCATCAACTGAAAAATCACATACCTGTGCCGCCTCTTTATTTGTTATCATCTGATTAGATTCCCACACAAGGGTCAAAGCGGGATGAATACGGTTATAGTGATTGCTGGTTTTTTTAGTAAAATGGTTGTCCTCCATCATCAGCATCAATGTTTCAATAAGCAATAAGCGTAGCCTTGTCTGTCTGAACTCATCATACTTTAAAGTTGCAAGGCTCATACGCTGACCGAGTTCAAGAAAGGCTTCCTTCTTCTCTTCCGGAAAAATTAACGGTTTTTCCGAAGTTTGGGAAAAAGGCTGCATCCAATTCACCTTTGGAGTTTCAGGAAAATATAAATTAGCCAGAAGTGGAGGCCAGATATCCATAACAACAACAGAACATGGACATTCCAGCACTTGAAAACCATGAGATTCCAGCATTCCGCACAACCAGACATCTCCTTTTGCACGGTCAAAATTCCTGTTTTGGCGGAATCTCCGAACCTTCCCTTCCAGAACAATTCCCAACTCAAGCGCGTAATGCATATCAAGAAGCGGTTGAGCAGTTGTTTCTGAATAATCATATTTAGAAGCAAGGATTGGCTTTTCCTCTGAAACACCAAAATTCAGAGGAGCAGATATCGGGGGATTCTGTTTTTTTTCTTGATTCATTTCTGCTCTTTTTCTAAAATATACAAAAAAATAGTTGTCTTTTACAAAAGTTATTATGCTTTCTGTGTTGTTTTATTTAAAGAGATAACATATAGTAATTTTATGATTATGCAACTTAAAATTTAATATAATATTATTTTTTATATTTAGATAAACTTAAAATTTAACAAAACAATGTTTCTGTAATATACAAAAAAATATTTTTAACATTAAAAAAAGGAATAAACATGAAGAAGCTTTTATATTGGTTTTCATTATTTTGTACGCTTGCCGTTTTCGCTGGAGGAAACACCGATTTATCTAAGCGTGACTATTTCAGGCCTCAAGGGATTAAATTTCCTGCCAAGACTGAGGAAAAAATATTTTATCCTAAAAATAACAAGGCTAATTTCACCACATTTACCGGAGTAGGACAGGTTACGGTCAAAGATAATAAATTGAGCTTTGTGCAAACCGCTTCTAAAGCTGTTATTGGCTGGGGGAACTACGGCGGAAAACAGAAAATTAAAGATATTGTCGATATGCTCCCGGAAGCTGATGATGTTACAATACGGATAAAACAATCCGGACAATCAAGCAAATGGCAGCTTTATTACTGGTGTAACGGGAAAAGAGCATCAGGCCTCAGTAAAATTAATGTAAATATGACTGGTAACAAATGGCAGGATCTTGTTTTAAAACAAAGTCGCTACCTTATCATAGTTCCTGATGGTTTTGAACTGGTTTTAAATGGGAAAAAAGGTACACGTTACGAAATAGAATATGTTAAACTTTCCAGGAAAGTCTGTCAGGGATACACTCGTTTTGAAGTAAATGTTCCTGAAGGGAAAATATGGAAAGCAGTCGCTAATATCGGAGCTCGTCCGGTCTACCAGTGGTATGGAATAAATGAGATACTCTGTAAACTTTATATTAATGGCAAAGAAGTAAAACGACGGGGGGCAAGGTCGCTTTATCAAACTGCCGGCCTGGATTTAAAGCCTTATTTAAAAACAGGGAAAAACTGTATTGCGTTTTACGGTTACAGAGTTACCCTGCCTCCATTTATATACTTTGACGGCAAAGTTATTATGGCTTCCGGCAAAGAAGTGGACATTAATACCAATGAGAATTGGAAGTATAGCGATAAAGCTGAACCTGGCTGGAACAAGGTTGGTTTTAATGACAGTTCATGGGGGCCGGTAGTAAATTCCGGACGCCCGATGTTTACCCCGAGAGGGTGGAGCAATGAACTCAGCGGATTACCGGAATATTGCGGGCCTTTATCAATCCAAAATCCTCAAAGAAAAGAATTGTTTTATACCGATAACTCTGAAGTTAAAATGAATTTTTCAATTCCTAAAGGATATAAAAGTAAAAATCCTGTAATGGAAATCTCCTGGGGGAAAGCAATTGCAGACGGAACAAGTGATGAGAAAAATATCATCAAACTGAAGGCGTTCAAAGAACAAGGCGATTCTCTGGTCTATACAACAACCTTAGGCAAACTTGCATATGGTGTATACACTTTAAGCTTAAAATTAACAGCAGGCGACAAGCTTATCAGACGACACCGTGAACCTTTTATGGTTCTGCATAAGCAGACCCCGATAATTATTGAAGGGAACAGCTATAAGGAAGGATTGGATCTCGAACTTGAAGATCAAATTGATTTTACTGACTCAAACGATAAGCACCCTGTAAGAGAAGCAAAAATGACTACAGGATTTAAAGCGGAAGCCGTCAAAAATCCAAAGATTATCAAAAAGAACGGACTTGAATACCGTGAAGTTTCCGGCACAAAACGGGCTTCTTATTTCTCCTATCGTTTTGAATTTAAAAAAGCAGGTTCTTTTTATCTGATGGAGCTGGAATACCCGGATGATAAATACCGCGAAATCGGAGCGTCTATTTCATTGATAAGGAAAGGACAATGGAGCCCGACTATGAGCGGTGTCGGCGCGGAAACCGGAGGCAAATTCTATATATCCAATAAGATGCAGAAACTTTATTGGATACATGTCGCTACTGAAGGAATTCACTCCATTGATATTGTCAATAACAAAACCGGAGCTCCGGCAGCCGCAAAATCATTAAAGATTTATCGCATAAAGGGCAATTTGCCGGCAATAAGAATGGGAAATTCCCGTAAAGTGGGAATCCATAGTGAGCGTTGCACCACAACCTCTGGAATAGGAAAAAACTTCGGAACCAGGCGTTTAACAAACAGAGCGGAAAGACGTGCTGACGAACAACTACCGATGATGCAGCGTTTTATCGCAGATTTGATCTGGACCCTGGATACTTGTGACCGCTATATTCAGTACATGAAGTTCTCAGGGCAGAATATTCATATCATGGGCTGTATGCAGTACTGTGATGATAATACTCCCGCAGTCTCACCAAGCGAAGCAAACTTATCAAGACTGCCTATCGGATTCAGAAGTATTCTGTCAAACATGTTCGAAGTCAATGGAATTGATTTCTTTGCCGGAATTGAACTCAGTCAGTTCAGGCCGATAAGAACGAACTATAATGATGCCCAGGTAGCCAAAGGAAAAGATTCGCTTTGGCTGATTGATAAAAATGGAAAGCAGTTCACAAAAGGCCGCAATGAATCTACAGGGATGAATTGGATACATCCGAAATTCCAGCAGGCTTTTGCTCGCTTAATCAGGGAGCTTCTGGATAAATTCGGTCACAACAAGAATTTCAGAGGAATACATTTCCTGACCGGCCCGATGGGACACTCAATAGGATACTGGCTGCCCGGTTTTGCCAGCGGCACCACCAAAGATTACAGTGAGCCTTTTGCCTATAGTTATGACGATGTAAGCTTTGCTAAATTTGAAAAAGATACAGGAATGAACCTGTTTGTAGATAAAAAAGACCCTATGCGTTTTGCAAAACGGCATACTGTATTGACGTCCCCGGCATTGAAGGAGATGTTCATTGACTGGCGCTGTGAAAAATTACGGGACTTCTTTGCGGATTCTCTCAAAGTATTGAGAACTGACAGGAAAGATCTATGCTTTATAAATGCCATAGCAATTGAAGATCCTAATTTCTATAAATCACAGCTCGCCCGGAAAGTACCAGTAAAAGAGAATTATAAAACATATGCTTTTGACCTGGACTTACTGAATAAAGTTGATGGGCTGTGGAACGGACGATGGACTATATCCTGGCAGGATTCAACCCGTGGCGAACGGGCACAAAATCCTTACGTGTGGTATCCGCGTACTGATAAAGATGTTACCTCAGCATATGAACGTGATAAAAACCGTAGCGTTCTATGCCGGACCAGTTGGGATGAAAACTTCATCATCAAACCAAATGAAAAATTCTCCCGTTACGGCAAGAGCAAAATCGTTGAATCAGATTGGATATTAAACTATTATCGAATCAGAACCCTGTTACAACCCGCCGCTTATAACTGTCGAGAAGCAATTATTCAAGCAATTATCACTGCCGATCCCCAGATTGTCTGGAGCGGGTTCACAGATCTGAATATTAACGTTGGATTTGAGCAGCAGATCCGGGAAATTGCAAAAGTATTCTCACAGCTTCCTGTGGAACGTTTCCAAAATATATTAAAAACAGGCCTGGATACAAACTTTGCGATTCGTCAGCATTCGTCTTCAGACAAAAGCTGGATATATATTGCTAATCCCGGCTATTGGGCAATCAAAGGCAGCCTGACTTTATCAACTAAAGGTTCAATAGTTGATCTGGCTACTGGTAAAGAGATCCGTAAAAGCGGAAATGCGGGCAAGTTTACAATTCCAATTGACCTTGCTCCCTATGGTTTAATCGCCTTCAAGATTGATTCCCCTAAAGTTACTGTTGAATCATACGAAACTGGAGAAATCTCTCAGAATGAAGTCAGACATTTACAGAAAATAATCAGTCGCGTTTCTTCACTGGTTAAAAATCCTGAAATCAGTCTGGCGCTTATTGCGGCGGACAAAGCATATATGCAGGAAGCTCTGCAGAAGGCTAAAGCAGACTTGAAGCAGAAAAAATATGCGTCCTGCTGGGCAACGCTTACTAACTGGCGTTTTTGGAGCTTATGGAAATTGTCATTAGAAAAAGCTCAGGAAGGCCAGGCCAGCCTGCCGGAAGGGATTAAAAAAAAAACGGTATCTGACAAGTCAAAAAAAACGGCCCGTATCTTTGCGCGCCGGTTAAAAGGTAAATTGATTATTGATGGCAAACTGGATGATAATGACTGGAAAAACAATGCTTTTACTACAGGCTTTACTGACAGAGATGGTTTTAAAAGCGTCGCGGAAACAGCGGTCCAGGTGCTTTATGACGATAAAAATCTTTATTTTGGATTTATCTGTGCTGAAAAAGACATGGATAATTTGAAGACTGATGCAGACAGTGAAATGCAGGTGATCAGTTCTCATGATGACACTATTGATTTTTTTATTCAGCCGGATGAAAACAGAAAACTATATTACCAGATGGCCGTAACAGCAAACGGCACACAGTTTGACCAGAGAGTCGATGGAGGCAAACGAGATTATGCTTACCATCCAAACTGGAAGTCTGTAGTTTATAAAGGGAAAAATTTTTGGTCTGTGGAAATGGCAATTCCTGTAAAAGCGTTTTGCCCCACATTAAATAAAAAACAACAATGGCGGATAAACTTCTTCAGATTTTTTAGAAACAACTATTTACCAATCTCAATGTGGACCAGAATGCCGGAAGACCTGCATACCCCGCATAAGTTTGGAATGTTGGATTTCAAATGAGGATATCGCCTGAACTAAACAAACCGCAATGCGGACAACTAACAGGAGCAGTTATGAAAAAGATAATTTGTCTGATAAGTTCACTGATTATTTCAGCAGGATTGAATGCAGGAACTATTGAATATGATAAAAATGAAAATGCAGTAATGGTTGCCGGCTTTGAAGAAAGCAAACCGGCAAATATGGCTGCAGTTCTTTCCGCTGATAAAGAAAACAAGTGGAATATAACAAAGTATGACGAAAAAAGTGATACCTATCGCTTGAATGCTTCGCTGTATATTGGTGATGACAAGGAAAGCGGAACGTATTTTCAGGTAGGCGATAAGGAACATCCTAAAGAAACGGTAATTGTTAAAGGTGACGTATGGATCAAACCTTCTAAAAAGAGTTTAAAAAGAAATGACGGCACCTATGCTATTGCAAACCGTTTGACTCTTGGAGTTGAAAACAATCCGGAGGTCACCGCTGCCTTAAAAATAGATTGTTCGAAAAAATCTGAGTATGGGATTTTTATCGGAAGGCGCAAATACGGAACCCCAACCGTTGTCGGGGGCGAACTGTACGTTTTTAACAGTACGATCACCGCATTGACGCAAGACAGAAACCATATGCTCCGCGGGGCAAAAAAGCATAAAGGTATGCATACAGGCTGGTATGCTAATTATATAAAACTGATAAATGCCAAAATATCATGGATCGACGGCTCGGTCATGTATGGTATCCAAGCACATAACAGTACCATAACAGGAACAACATTTGAGAATTGCGGACGGGTTTTGCAAAATGGCAAACAGTATGCAAAAGACTGCACCTTTAAAAGTTGTTATATCCCTGTATCGGAAGGCGGATCTCTGGATGCAGAACTGATTAACTGTTCTTTTGAAGACAATGCCTACAACTTCTCTCTTGGTGGTACGATGGGAATCAAAATCCTTATGATCAACTGTGATGTAAAAGCACAGAAAAAACCTATGTTAATAAAAAAGAACTCTCTAGCTCCAGCTGAACTGCTTAAGCGGAAAGTTTCAGTATATCCGGAATATACGGAACTTATTTCATTACCCGTAAAGGTGCTCAATAAAGAGGGGCAGGCTATTCCAAAAGCTGTAGTCGCAATATCCTGCAAAGAAAATCCTAAAGCTGTTAGAAACGGCTTGGCAATAACCAACGAAAACGGTTTGACTTTGGCTGATCCCGGGAAAAAGGCGATATTAATAATTAAAAGGAAATTAAAAGCAACAGATACAGCAGGACAGCCTGAAGATTTATCTTATAATTATACAATGCGGGTTAATGCTAAAGGCTATAAGAATAAGACTGTTAATTTGAGCAACAAAGATACCATTTCTAAACCCTTCGTAGTGACACTAGAAAAAAAATAGTTATGGATTTTTCATCTTCTATAGAGCAATTAGAATTAAATGACTTTAAAGAGGTCTTAGCTCTTGACTGGGATCTTTCGCATGAATGCAAACCAGCGAAACTTCCCTTTCTTAGAGCTGATTTCATAAAAAAATATTCAGATATTGCAGGACTTGACAATGACACAGTCAATGCTATGCAGCATGTCGCTGATGAATTACAGAATGACAGTCGTCTATGTGATTTAATATGGCATCAACATTACTTGTTATTTAAAAGTAAAAAGTCAGACCTGGTGAAACCTGAACAGTTCCCGCATTTAAAACATCTGATTGGCAATAAAGCATATACATACAATCTGCTCTTGATCCTTTCCGGTTATCCTCATGCCGTCGAATTCTACCGCAAAAAAGGTATTCCAATAAAAATAATGAGAGACACTCTCGAAGATCTGGCATGCTGGTGTAATTGCAATCGTCATAAAAAAAATGTCTTTGGAATCCTGCCGGATAGAGTCGCCTGGTTTTCTAATCATATTCATGGAAAACTTTTCAAACTTGGACGTCTGCAATTTGCACGGGGAGTGTTCCGTGGCAGAATTATAGTTTTCAGGCACTGTCAAGACAAAAGGGTCCAGGCACTGTCTTTAGGCAATATAAGGTTTAACTCGAAAGGCATGATTGACGGAATAGACGGAGATTTTGACAGAGAAGGCTCATGGATATCCAAATTGTTCATTAATTCAGAAAAGGTTTGCGGCAACCCTGTTTCGCCTTTAGGGGATGTTGCAAAAAAAATGATAACTCTGGATCTGAAAGAATGGAAGCAAGTTCTTGCACCGGAAGATCCAATGCTTGATATTCATATTCAGGACGGGGGGAATATGACTCCAGAAGCTTGTGCCGATTCTGTTATTCAGGCGGACATTTTTTTTGGTGAATATTTTCCTGAATGGAAATATCATGGATTTATGTGTTATTCCTGGTTTTTAGATAAACAGTATGAAAGCATTCTGGGAGAAAGTTCTAATATTGTTCAATTTCAAAGATCATGCTACCTTTTCCCTGTTTCTATTAGCGGCAAAGATGCTATCTGGAGAATATTCGGCCACAAATTTTCCCTGAAAGATATTAAAAACTTCCCGGCAAACAGCAGTATGCAGAAAAAAGTACTGGCATTTTTGCAATCAGGTGGCAAATTAAAATCAGGCGGAGCGTTTTTATTAAAAGACGACTTACCCTGGGGAGAACAAGTTTACAGAAAGAATTATTTTTCGCAATACACCGTAGGTGTTTAAGATCAAGATTACTGCAGTTAACGATATGAGTATACAAATGAAGAATTTAGCAAATGATTTTAAAGCTTTTCCCAAACAGTATTCACTTGCTCCATTATGGTTTTGGAACGATGATTTGACTGAAGAAGAAATTATTTGGCAATTAAAAGAATTAAAATCAAAAAATATCATGGAATTTATGAGTATGCCGATGGCAGGTTTAAATACTCCATACCTCTCTCCTGAATATTTTGACATGTTCCTTTTTACTGTAAAGCAGGCTGAAAAACTCGGCATGAAACATTGGATATATGATGAATACTGCTGGCCTGGAGGTTGCGCAGGCGGAATTATCCAAGAAAAATTTCCCCATTATAAAATGACGGCATGCCGTTTCTATAAATATCCGGTAAGCGAAAAAGCATCCAGAAGTATTTCTCTTGCTTTGCCGGAGGGACAGTTGATTGTTGCGGAAGCAGTCAAGGCCGGCGGAAGAAAAATTGTTGACCTGATGGAATATACAGACGGGTTTTCTCTGAATGTCACTCTTCCTCCGGGTGACTGGGAGATTACGCTGGCTGTTATTGTCAAGGTTGGCGGAGTGCTGGATGCATGCACCTTAGCCCGCTGGTCCAACAATGCTGAGGGATATATCGATGTTATGAATCCCGAAGCAATGGGAAAGTTTGTTGAATTGGTTTATGATGCCCATTATGAGGTTGCGGGAAAATATTTCGGAAACACTATTCCCGGATTTTTCAGTGATGAACCAGGTGCATGGTTTGACTTAAAGATCAAAGGAAGCGACGGGGTATTCGAACGCTACGCCTGGGGAAAAGATGTTCATTCTAAATTACTGGATTCAAAAGATCCTAATCTATACGGGTTCTATTGTTCTGTTCCGTGGACCTTTAACATGCTTGAGTTATTCCATCAACGTTATGGATACCAATTATTACCGAATTTGACCGCTTTGGTCAGACGTGGAGAAAAAGACAGGAAAGTCTGTTATGATTACATGAAACTGGTATCAGACCGGTTTGCTGAAAGTTATTTCGGACTGCTTGGCAAATGGTGCGAAGAGCATAATGTTATTGCCACCGGTCATATAGGGGAACACCCCAATCAGGGGGATTTTTACAGTCAGGTCGGGCCAATGCAGATACCTGGAATTGATAATTTAGGTGGCACAAATAAGTTGAAGGGCCCTGAACTTCTGCTGCCTAAAATGGTATCATCATTAGCGCATATGAATGGTAATTCCCGTTCAATGTGCGAAGTTTACGGCGTTACTCCATGGAATTTCACCATTGCCGATAAAATTGAAAATGCTGATATGCTTGCTGTGCAGGGAGTGAATATGATTACTCCAATTGATTATGCGTATAGTTTCCGCAGTATTCGTAAACATACTACCAACCCGCCTGGATTTTATCAATCCGCGAACTGGAAACACCAAAAGGAATTTTCAAATCATGTTGCCAGGGTCTGCATGATGACATCGGCTGGAAAAGCTGCGGTAAATACGGCCATTATGTTTTCCACAAGTGAAAATCTTGCTTCTATTATCCACGATTATGAACTCGCGGAAAAACAGGAGGAAAATATAAAAGCCGCATATTTATCCTTAATCAATGTACAGATTGAATCGGATATTATCTTTGAAGAAGGACTCGACAAAGCAAAGATCAGCGCAGGTTCAATGCTTTTCCCCGGAGCCGAATATAAACATATCGTTCTGCCGCAAATCAGAATTCTAAAACCGGATACTATTGAACTGCTCGCAAAGTTTGCTAATGCCGGGGGGAAAATATTTTGCCTCAATGAAATTCCAGGCATGAGCCCTGAAGGAGAAAACATTTTCCCGCTTTTAAAGAAATATTTTGGTATTTCATCTGAACTTAAGGATGCTAAGCCGGCAAAAACATTCTCATGCGGCAAAGGCTCGTTTACTTTTATCCCTGATGACACCTGGGAAGTGTCTATATCAGATAATATTACCTCAGGACATTTTATGGATATATTTGATGACAGCAATTCTGTATTGGTAATTTCAGATCAATATCCGATAACCGTGCAATTGGATCTTTGCAAAACAAGACAATTGGATTCTTTGACAATTACAGTTGAAGATATCAAAACTGAAGTATTATATGATTATCAGGTACTGGTTTCAGATGATAATTGCAGCTGGCATAACGTGATAGATGAAAAGCAGGTAAAAGGGAAAGTTCAAAATTTAGATTTAAAAGGAGCAAAAGGACGGTATCTGCGCTGGCAGATAAGCGAAGGAGGAGGACGTTTTCTGGCACTGGAAAAACTAAATTTAAAGTACCTTGACTCAAAAGGCAATTTAAAAACTTGGAAGCCGGAAAAATATCAGCCGCGTAAAATGGCTAATTTTATCGATGACAATCCGTCCTCAATTAAGTTTTATGAAAATACCGAATTAGCGGAATCGTTATTTACAAACACGCGCCAGCTTGATAATAATGAGCAGATATTAACTGTGATTAACACAAAAAATATAGAGAGGATGTTAACAGGAAAACTTGATAATTACTCATCTGTTGAGATTTGGGATCAGGACAGCGCTGAAATCAAGAAGGTTTTTCTGGACAGAAACACTAATTCCTTTAACATCAGCTTTTTCCCTGGACAAACCCGGATATTCGTATTAAAAGAACAGAGCATAATAACTGCTCCAGCCTTAACCGACTTTACCCGGAAAACAGTCAAGGTACTGAGTGACAGATGGGATTTTAAAACTGAACGGGAAAATGCATTCCCATTGACTGCCGGAAAAGTAAAAATGGCAGACCCGAGATATCCAGATAAGTGGTATGACTCTATCGCGGGGAAAATACCGGAAATATTACACTTTGTGCCGGAAATCATGTTTAAGGTTGAGTTTTCCGCTGATTATATCAACGGTGATGAAGTATTACTTTATGAAGATATGATTTCCTGCGGCTTTAACATAAATGGAAATATGCTTCCTGGGATACCTGAAAAATACCGTTATTATGATATGAACAATATGGCTTTGAAAGTTGGAAACATATTAAAGAAGGGAAAGAATATTATTTCAGGGATATTCAAGCCGGAAATCTATGAACGTACAGGAAAAGCTTCGTGGTATTCTTATCCAAACATTCAACCAACTTTAGATATTTTTATCCTTGGGCATTTTTCTGTAAACAAGAACAATGTTATCGAGAAAAGTGAAAATAATTTAAAGTATGGCCCATGGTATAATCAAGGCTATCCATATTATACTGGAACTGGAATTTATTCATCAATATTAGAATGGGCCAAAGATTCCAAAAACATCTGGCTTGAAATCGATACTGCTCTTTCCGTTGCAGGCGTTTCTGTTAATGGAAAAGATGTCGGCATCAGATTGGCTGAACCGTGGCTGTTTGATCTCTCCGGCAATTTGGAAGAAGGCGAAAATTTTATTGAAATATCGCTGACAAATACTGTCGGGCAACTGTTTTCGGCTCAAAAAATCGGTTATCAATGGGGAGTCCCTGAATTTAATGCAGGTTTACTGACCGCAAAACTGGTCGAGGTATTATAAATCATGACTGCAAAAAAAATAGACCTGAATGGCAAGTGGCATCTTGCCTGGCAGGAGAAACAAGATTTTCCTGACTTTGAAAATCGGCCATTGGAAAATCTGATTGAAATCAATGTACCGGGAGATGTTCATTCTGCCCTGATGGATGCCAATATTATCGGGGATCCGGTCCATGCAGGCAATGAAAATAAAACAGCTTGGATCGGACGACAGGAATGGTGGTTTTATCGTGATTTTGATTTGGCGGTCGAGGATGATGTCACAGAAATTAAATTTGACGGTTTGGATCTGGATGCGGACATATGGATAAACAACCGTCATGTTGCAAGCCATCAAAATGCATTTTGTCCTTTAACTGTCGATATTACTGAATTTGTCAAAAAAAAGAACTCTGTTGCAATACGTTTACTTCCTCATTTGGCAAAACTTGATGAATTGCCCGATGGGAAAATGCTCCATCAGACTTTTTGTGAGAATAATCTCTCCATGCCCCCGGAAACAGCGCGCCGCCGTCCCTGGATGCGTAAGGCACAATACACTTTCGGCTGGGATTGGACACAGGATCTCAATACTTGCGGAATTTGGCGTAATGTAACTATCTCATTAATTAAAAATTACAAGCTTGAAAATGTATATGTCAATATGCTTTCCCTCAATAAAGAGAGAGCCGAACTGGAATGCCAATGTGAATGCACGTCCTTTGAAACAGAGGCAAGTTCAGCTGATTTGAATATAAAACTATTTTTAAAAGGCTCCGAAAATGCCAAAGCTGTATTTAGCGAAAAAGTTAAAATAATTCCTGGAACTTCAAAGCTCACTATACGAGGGACGATTGAAGCCCCTGCCCTGTGGTGGCCCTTAAACTATGGCAGACAGAATCTATATGAAGCAGATTTTCAGCTTGTTAAAGATCAGCAACGGCTTGCCCGGGAAAGCCTTGAGTTCGGACTCAGGACAGTTAAAATAGAAGAAGGCGCAAGAAGGAAAGAAGGCGCTTACCGATTCCGGTTCTTTATTAATGACAAAGCTGTTTTTATGAAAGGTGCAAACTGGGTACCGGCTGATATAATTCCAGCCCGGGTATCTTCTGCACACAGAAGGCATCTTCTTGAGCTGGCGCGTGATGCAGGGATTAATTATCTACGCGTTTGGGGAGGAGGCATATACGAAGATCCTGAGTTTTATAAATTATGTGATGAATTCGGAATCATGGTCTGGCAGGATTTTATGTTTTCATGCGCCGAGTATCCTGATTTTGACAATAATTTCATGGATAATGTAAAAATGGAGATTCCAGCAGTTATAAAGGAATTGCGCAACTATCCGTCAATTATTGCCTGGTGTGGAAATAATGAGATTGACCAGCAATGCAACAATGACGCATTCAAAAATATGCGGCCTCACGGCCAATATTATGGACAATGTATTTTTCATGAAATCATTCCGGATTTTTTGAATGAATTAGATTCATCACGTCCCTACCTGCCTTCTTCTGCCTATTCAGGCAGCAATGATGTGCCTGGAGAGGATTTTCTCAAAGTTGACAGCGGTATTTTTCATGGGCCTTTAGGCGGAATTGACGCTCCTGATTTTGTGAACAATATGCCGTCTTTTATCAATGAAATGCATCTTTGCGGTTCCCCGCCGTCCAAACGTTCTCTGGATTGTTTCATGCCGGAAAACTTCCGCGACTGGCAAAATCCAATATGGCAGATTCATGATTTCATACCACATGACAATCAGTTTTGCGACAGTCTGCTTCATGAAGCCATTGTCAATAATTTTGAAATGACATTTGATGAGCAGTCTTATTATTACAAAGTCTTGCGTTCTGAAATGATAAAAGATAAATTTGAAGCGTTAAGAAACTCCCGCTGGGAAAACAGCGGCGTGTGCATGTGGATGTATAATGATGCTTATCCAGGCGCAACCTGGTCATTAGTTGATTATTACGGTCGTGAGAAAATGGCATATTATTTTCTGAAAAGGGCTTGTTCTCCAGTTCTGGCTTCCGCGTCTTATTCCGGCTCAGATATAAATATTAATTTACTGAATGAAACGGCACAGGAAAGAAAGGGTGAATTACTTGCGGAAATCATGACATTTGACGGTCAGATTTTACATCGCCGCAAAGAGCAAATAAAACTGTCAGAATATCAGGGACTGGCATTTTTTTCTATACCTGGTGATTTGTTGAATAACATTGATAAATCAACCTCTTTTGTCATTGTTAGTTATAGGGAAAATAACAAATCAGTCAGCCAGAACCGTTTTTTCATGACTAGTGTTAAAAATTTGGAAATACCTGATGCGGAACCGGAAATACAAAAGAATATTATTAATAACAAACTTGAGTCAATCATTGTTTCATCAGCAAATTATATTCGTAATTTTTCTATTGAAACTGAATCTGCTGATTTATCTCTTCATGACAACTTCTTTGATATCTACCCGGGGCAGAGCAGAGAAATCAAACTGCAGCCGCCAGTCCCTGTAAATGATTTAAAAATAAACTGGGAAAACAAAAACTGTGACCTCCACCAAATGCTCAAATTAGCATTTGAAAAGAAAGATATAATTGCCGGGACCACCTGTATTTTCAATGTGAAAATTTTTAATCCGGCAAAAACATCAAAACAATATATATTAAAAGTCGCCGCGCCTCCCTGCGTAAAATGTGAATATAGTGCAAATTCAAATTTCTCTGTCGCCGCAGGAGAAAGTAAAATTTTCCCTGTAAAGATTTTTGTACCAATATCTGCGGCAAATCAGGAGAAAATATTAGCTGAAATAGCATTGAGTTCTGATAATAAAGAACATAAGGTTCCCTTAACCTTGAATATTATTCATCCTCTTGTGTTGACAATTTCTGACGGTACGCTTAATATCAATAATATGTCTGAAAATATAGTATATAATCTTGAAACTGATATATATTGGGAAGATAATAATCTTCGTGGTATTTGTTCAGATAGAATAGATATTTCAAAACTTGCTCCTGGAAGTTGTATTGAACATAAACTTCAGCTTACCGAACATGTTGCGCCTTATTCATTAAAAGTCTACTTGAAGGCTGCTCAATTACCTCTTCTAACCTTTTCTAAATGGCTGGATGATTTTGATTATATTTCTCTTAATAATAAAACATCATATTCTGATGCCTATACAAGCATTATGTATATAAAGAATAAAAAGCCGGAGCTGAAAAACAGCAATATTTTACTTTTAAACAAAGATAGTGAAGATAAAAATATTAATATCAGCGGAAATCCTGATGCAGAAATTTTACTGTCTGTGAATTGTAATGCAACAACTCTTTTTGTTGACGCGATTGTCGAAAATGACGAATGTGAACTTATAAGTGAATGCGAAGCACTTCATCATAGGTCCTGTGTGGAATTCGGTTTTTCCTGCAATGATTCTCTTGCTTTTGAGGCTGTAGCCGGATTAACGCCTGATGGGCCGGCATTGAAGGTCAGAAGGCTCTTCAATCAGGCTCCGCCAAAAGAGGATGCAAATATTGACTTTTTTATCGTCAGGAAGAAATATTCTCAAAGAAAAACTGGAATAACTTATTACTCTTTCGCTATACCGTGGAACAAAATATATAAGGGATACACACCTGAAATAAACGATAAGATAATGGCTTCGTTTTGTTTCAAACCCGGTAAGAGTTCCTGTATTTCACTTTTTTCCGGTATTCAAGGGCTAAAAGATATATCTCGTTATGGTACTTTTAAAATCAGCCAATGTGAAATGAAGGATATGCAATGAAAAAAGTTGAGCTGCCAAAAATTTCGGTATTGAGCTTATCACTTGAGCTTTACCATAAACAATTTCCTGATTTCAATAAAATATTATGTCGTCAGCTTAAAAAATATTGTGGAGAAATTTCTGAGTTTTCAGAAATAAAATATAGCAATATCTGCTTTAAACAAAGCCAAGTGAAAGCCGCTGTTAAAAACTCTGAATCTTTGGATGTGGATTGTATTTTATTGATTCCAATGTGTTATACCGCAAGCTTAATGACACTCGATCCAATTATGGGAACTGATATTCCAATAGTAATATGGAATACTCAAGAAGCCAGGAAAATAGATGAAGATTTCGACTTCAACATACTTTTAGAAAACCATGTAACCCAAGGTACACAAGATCTAACTAACGTACTGCTTCGTAATAATAAAATATTCGGCTTGGAATCAGGACATTACAAGGATAAAGATGCTTTAAGAAAACTTAGAGAATGGCTTGTGGCTGCCAGGGCCCATCGCTTCTCCAAAACCTGTCGTGTCGGTAAACTCGGACAAGCATTTGAGGGGATGGGAGATTTTGCGGTTGATGAAAATAAAATGCGAAAAAAATGGGGTCCGGAAAAAGTACAGCTTAACGTTGATCGGTTTGTTGAATTATTTATGGCGGTAAAGGACTCTGAAACCGATGAACTGTTAAAAAATGACTTGAAGCAATTTGATGTCAGCCCTGAGGTAACAGAGGACATTCACCGTTTATCCCTCAAACTGGAAATCGCGATGCGCTTGTTAGTACAGGAAAACAAACTGGACGCATTTACTATGAATTTTCTGGAACTAATCGGCAAAATTCCAACTATACCATTTCTGGGCATCAATAAACTTATTAGCGAAGGTATGGGATATGCTGCTGAGGGTGATATTGTTACAGCAGCTTTAATGGCAGAAATGCGTCAACTGGCGGGAATTGCTAATTTTACCGAAATTTACACTCTGGATTATGAAAAAAATCTAATGTTGATGACTCACATGCAGGAATGTAATCCCGCGTTAGCCAGAAAAAACGCCAAAATAAGGCTAGTGAGGAAAGATTTTTGGGCCAAAGGCTGTAAAGCTTATACAGGAATGCATTATACCCTTGAACCCGGTCCTGTAACACTAGTCTGCTTGACTACTGATGAAAAAGGTGATTTTATCTATATCGTTTATGAAACCGCAATAATGGACCGCCAGTTATTTGAAAAGTTTGATATACCTCATTGGGTAATTCAATTAAACGAGCCGGTTGGTGATTTTCTGACCCGCTACAGCATGGCTGGAGGCACACATCATCTGGCAGCAGTTCCCGGGGAAAAAGCCGGGATTGTTGAAAAATTAGCAAGATTTAATCAAATAAAAATTAAAAATATAGGAATGAAAATATGAAAAAATATTTTTTAATTTTACTTTATTTTGTTGTCTTCGGCATGAATGCCGCGACTGAATCAATTAAAGTAGTTGCAGACTGGTATTCTCCTATGCCTTATACTTTGGAGGAACAAGCCAGGAATTATTCGTTCGAGAAATACATGAGGAGTCATCCGAACGTCAAAATAGAACCTTTTTCACAATTGCGAGTTGTTGGCGCGGCGGCTAAATCCGGAAAACTGATGAGCGTCGCTGGTGGAACCCCGCCGGATATCTGGAGAATGTGGTTTCACGAAACTTTAAAATACGCAAATCAGGGATTCCTTCTGCCTTTGAATGAATTCATTGGTGAAGACAAAAACGGTGATGGGAAAATCGAAGGTGATGAGGTCAAATTTAAGCCATGGAATGATATTCCTCCGGAATTCAAGGCTGGCTGTATTAAGAATGGAAAAGTCTATGCCTTGCCGTATTTGCTTGGTTATATGCAGACGCTTAATTTTCGTACAGACCTGTTTCGCGAGGTCGGTTTGAATCCCAATCGCGGCCCATTGACCTGGGACGAATTGTGGCATTACGCGCAGAAACTCACATTCAAACCGGGAGAGAATCCATCCAAGCCAATGGGACAGCGGGGATTATATTTTATGGCCCCGGGCTTTTTATGCTTCAATCCTATTGTCTGGTCGGCTGGCGGCGACTTAGTAAAGCGTTATAAGATTAATCCAAAAACTGGAAAGACAATTGAATCAGACAAAGAGACCCCTATTCTAAAAGACCCGGAAACCGGCGATGATTTAAGCAAAGTCAAGCTGCACTGGAAAGCGGGTTTTGACACTCCTGAAGGTTTAGCCGCACTGAAATTTATTCATAAACTGCGTTGGCAGCAGTGGACCAAAGACCCGGAAACCCGTGAACCTTTTGATTTGACAGAAGAGATGCTCGCTGCCGGAGAAGCCGAGTCCCCATATACGGGAAAGAAATTTAAGTTAATTAAAGGTAATAAAGGCAATATTTATACAGGAGTGTTATTCCAATCATCAGGCGGCGAAGAAGACAAGAATATAAGTAAAGTAATTGCCAGCGGCAGAATAGGCATGTTTTTTGGCTATAATCTTGATATCAACAAAATAGTTAACGAGTTTGGCGTATCTCCAAGACAATTTGGAGTTGGGCCAATGCCGGTGAAAAAAGGCTGCAAAATAGTCGGCAGTTTCATGCCGGTGTTATTTGGGATATCAATCAAAAAAAGAAGCCCGGAAGCATTTAAAGCGACATGGGATATACTTGTTGATTTTACCAGCAAAAAAAATCTGAAAGACCGTACCAGAATTATGGTTGAAGGCGGCAAAGGAAGATTAGTATTTCCACGCTTCCTTAAAGAAGCAGGCTATATGGAAATTTATGATAATTTGCCTTCATCATGGAGAAATATTGAAAAAATTATTCAGCGCAACCGCACTGAACCATTCAACAAAGGCTGGACCGAAGTACAGTCAGAAATCACTCCGGCGTTAGTCGAGCGTATTTGGGAAACCAAAGATGCCGACCTTGAAAAAATTATAAAAGAAGCTGCGGTTAATGTCAGCGCGAAGTTTGAAAAATGGCCGGAAGCTAAGATGGCTAAATGGCGTCCATGGGCATGGATAATCTGGAGTGTTGCGATATTATTGTTCGTATTGGCAATGCGTACGGTTATAAAATCCTTCAACGCTAAAGTTGAAAAAAGCATGACTAAAAATCTTGATAAAACAGCCGGCGCCAAAGGAAAAATTAAATTTGATTTAATTTATATCTGGATTCTGCCAGCATTGATTACGATTGTCATGTGGAAATATTATCCTTTGATACGCGGTTCATTCATGGCATTCCAGGATTATAAAATAGCTGGGGGGAGTGAGTGGGTTGGAATTGATAATTTTATTATGATTTTCGGTAATAAAAACTTTTACCTTACCCTGATCCGCACTTTTTATTATGTCGGATTGACAATTGTAATAGGATTTGTTATCCCGATTTTTCTAGCGATTTTACTGACCGAAGTACCGAAAGGTAAATACTTTTTCAGGACGATGTTTTATCTTCCGGCTGTTACCAGCGGACTAGTCATCATGTTCATGTGGAAACAGTTTTATGATCCGTCCACCGCTGGTTTTTTAAATACAATAGTTATTGAAGTTGCATCATGGTTTGGGGTACACTCCAACGGCTTTAAATGGCTGCAGGACCCGGATCTTGCAATGATCTGCATAATTATCCCGGGGGTTTGGGCGAGCGCCGGAGCTGGAAGTTTAGTTTATCAGGCAGCATTGACTAGTGTCCCCAGTGACCTTTACGAAGCTGCTGATGTTGATGGCGCTGGTTTAATTCACCGGATAAGGCATATTACGATTCCGACCTTAAAGCCATTGATTGTTATAAATTTCGTTGGAGTATTTATCGGCGCATTTCACGCGATGCAGAATATCTTTGTGATGACCGCCGGCGGCCCGCACAATGCAACCAGGGTAATAGGTATAGACATCTGGTTCAATGCGTTTATGTACCTGAAATTTGGTTTTGCCACTGCTATGGCGTGGGTATTAGGAATTATGTTAATCGGCTTTACTGTGATGCAGTTGAAAATTCTCAGCAAAGTTGAATTCAGAAAAGCACAGGAAAATTAAGGAAATAGAACAATGCCAATTATTTCAAAAGGTGGTAGGAAAAGTTTAAAAATTCGTTTGATTTTTACCGGGATCTATACAATTCTGATTGCTGGTACTATTACTATGGTTTATCCTTTTATGCTGATGTTAAGCAGTTCGGTTACCAGTCCATTCGATTTTGATGACCTTAAAGCCGTCCCCAAATATCTGACCAGTAACGATGCGTTAATCAAAAAGCATCTATACGCCAAATACGGCAGGGAGTATTTCCGGCAGCTAAGTGTGATATACCATCGTGATGCGGATTGGTCAACTTGGGGGAATGTACGCGGGGAAGAAGACTTTATAACAAAAAATTATCCTATTATATCAAAACGTTACGAAAGCTGCCCGCAGGAATGTGTTAAAGAAGTCAGCGATTGGAATTCATTTAAAAAGACCTTTCCCGCACAAGATATCACCTCTTTCTTTCCAAGTGATTATGACGTCTATCGTGATTTTCTAAAGAAAAAATATAAGCAGAAAACT
The DNA here is from genome assembly GCA_963664605.1 of Victivallaceae bacterium. GTDB lineage: Bacteria > Verrucomicrobiota > Lentisphaeria > Victivallales > Victivallaceae > JAHOYW01. The sequence goes on along the minus strand of OY761536.1, from coordinate 4,235,993 downwards.
GAAGCTTCTGATAAAGATGCTATTGCAGCCCTTAATAAAAACTGGCAGCGTGCTTTTAACAGTTTTGCTGAGATACTGCCACTGGTAAGTTTTCTTAACCAGCAAAAATGGTTTCCGCCGCAACGTGCAGATTTTAATGATTTGACTGAATATTACCGGCAGCTTCCTGCTGATAAAGTAAAAGTCATTCCCATTTCCATGCTTTGGGCTCTTTACCTGGAAAAACGTTTTATCAATCCTTCAAAATTCACTAAATCCACTGGCATAAAAACAAAGCAATTCTCCGATATAGCAATACCGGAAAATAAAAACAGTAAATTATATCCAATATGGCAGGACTTTCTCAAAAAGAAATATCCTCTGCGTCTGATTAAAATTACCGGGAACTATAATAAAAAATGGCAGGCTATGCTGAAAAAAGAATTAAAAAGCGCCAGAGATGTTAAATTCAGCGCAACTCCGCCAAAAGATCCTATTATACGCATGTACTGGCTTGATTTTGTATTGCAGAATATTCCAACAGATAAATGGCAGCTTAATCGTCCCGTCGACCTTTACCGTGACTTTTTACGAAATAAATATAAAAATATTGCCGAACTCAATACTGCTTATGCAAGCAACTATAAAAACTTTAAGCAGATCAGTTTGCCGTTAAAACTGGCTGATTATATCGAGTTTGCTGAAAATAAGCATAGTATCCGCTGGACATTTTTTACCGCCAACTACAAGAAAGTTATTGATTTTCTCTTAACTAAAGGTAGAGCCGTATGGGTAACAATACTGCTGGTAAGTTTGACGATTGCCGGAGCTTTGACCGTTAACCCGCTGGCGGCTTATGCATTATCAAGAGGCAAGCAGTCTACTTCAGCAAAAATATTAATATTCTTTCTTGCAACTATGGCATTTCCGGCTGAAGTTGCCATGATACCGGGTTTTCTGCTCTTACGTGATCTAAACCTGCTGAACACTTTCGGAGCTTTAGTTCTACCAGGTCTGGCTAACGGCTATAGTATTTTTCTGTTAAAAGGTTTTTTTGACAGTGTGCCGCGCGAGTTATATGAGGCTGCTGAAATCGACGGAGCCGGTGAATTGACTAAATTCTGGCGTATAACTTTTCCTATGTCCAAACCGATTCTAGCGGTAATTGCGCTAAGTGCTTTTACTATGGCTTATGGTGGTTTTATGTGGGCATTTTTGACTTGCCAGGACCCGCAGATGTGGACTATTATGGTTTGGCTTTATGATTTTCAGTCACGATATTCTATGGAACCTGGTATGTGCATGGCTGCTTTCGCGCTGGCATCTGTTCCCACATTGCTGGTATTCTTATTCTGTCAGAAAATCATCATGCGCGGTATAGTAATACCGACAATGAAGTAAATGAATCAACCGGGCGGAGGATTCCATGAAAATCTATATTGTTCAGGATGGGGAAGGCGTGGCTTGTGTTAACCAATGGCCGCAAAATACAAAGCCGGAACGTTTACACGAAGCCAATGTCCTCATGACTAAAGAAGTCAATGCGGCGGTTGAAGGTGCTTTAGAAGCCGGCGCAGATGAAATATATGTTCAAGAGAGTCATCCATTTGTCCTGGAATTGCTGCACAAGGAAATCAAACTTGTTCAGGGTGGCTGTGCTATAGACGAAACTTTTGATGCTCAGTTTTTTGTCGGACAGCACGCTATGTCTATGACAGAAAATGCTATATTGGCACACTCTTTCTGCCATACCGGGGTGCGGCAAATGCTGTTACATGGAGAAGCGATAGGGGAATTCGGATGGCGAACTGTTATTGCCGGATGCATGGGTATTCCAACTGTACTTATAACAGGTGATGAAGCCGCTTGCCGTGAAGCTGTAAAAATACAAGAAAATATTGTGACAGCTCCAGTAAAAAAGGGATTTGGCTTGCATGCCGGGATTTCGCTTTCTCCTTCCGCAGCCAGGGAACTAATCCGTAAAAAAGCTATAGAAGCGGTGAATAAAACTGTGGCAGGTAAATTTAAAGCCTATTGTCCTTCTGCGCCTTACGAGTTGATCATAGAATATTACAACCCTCTGGTTGCGGAAAAGGCTTTGATTTATCCAGGAGTTGAACGAGTCAGTACGGTTTCGGTAAAATATCATGCTGATGATTTCAACGAATTAGTGAAATTCAGAGATTTTTCCGCCCTTATTCACGGAATTCCTCTTTAATGCAAGAAGCTATGAATAAAAAATCTATTTCAAAGATTATTAATAGAATTTTGCCTAAAATTATAGAATTACGCCATGCAATTCATCGTGACCCGGAACTTGCCGGTAACGAATTCAACACCGCGAAACTTATCAGGCAAACTCTGGCTTATACAGATATTGATCTACTTGCACCTTATCTGGAAACCGACGTGATTGGTGTTCTTGAAAACGGAAAAAACGGCAAATGTGTTGGCCTGCGTGCCGATATAGATGCTTTGCCTATACAGGAAACGACTGATATACCCTATAAATCCTGTAACAATGGAGTTATGCACGCTTGTGGACACGACGGACATACAGCAATACTGCTCGGCACGGCAATAGTTCTGAATGAGATTAAAGACCAGCTTAAAGGTTCTGTTAAATTCATTTTCCAGCCCGGCGAAGAAGTTGCGGCATTGGGAAAGGAGCTGGTAAAAGCAGGAGCTTTGGAATCTCCTAAGCCGGACGCAGTCTTTGCCTTACACTGTTTCCCCGGATTCCCGGTTGGAACTGTTCGCAGTCGTGCTGGAACAGTTATGGCGGCGGCAGGTTTTTTTAAAATAAAAATCATTGGTAAAGGCGGACATTGCAGCAAACCTGAAACTTGTATTGACCCTATTGTGACCGCTTGCCAGGTGGTAAATCATTTGCAAACGATAGTTTCCCGCCGCTTGGGTCCTCAGTATGCGGCCTGCTTGAGTATTTGCCGTTTTAGCGGCGGTCAAAATTCTAACGTTATTCCGGAAACAGTTATTCTGGAAGGCTCAACCCGTTTTCTGGATAATACGGTTGGAAATCAATTTCCAGAGCTAATAGAGAACGCGGTTCAAGGAATCTGCTCATCAAATGGAGCAAAATATGAATTTGAATATACCTTGCCTTATATTCCAACAATAAACGATATTAAATACCTCAAAATGGCAAAATCCGTTACAATAGAACATTTGGGCCATGATAAGTGGATAAAAGCGGAAAAAGCTTCTATGGGAGGAGAGGATTTCAGTTATTTTTTAGAGAAATGCCCAGGTGTATATTGTAATATTGGAATGGGAGAAGATCATATCGCTCTGCATAATCCGCAATTTGATTTCGAAGACAAAGCGCTGCATAATGCTATTATGTTTATGGTAATGATGACATTAGAAGCTATGGGCATATAATAATTCAGGGCGGAAATAATTTCCGCCCTGAGAGAACTTTATCAGAGATATTTTTTACATTGCCGGTTTATCATTGAACGGCCAGCCGTTAGCTGCTTTATAACCAGTTTGAGCTCCGGTTGCATAATCCTGGCTCCAATAAACATCGGTATCAGTAATACCATAATATTTGAGCCATTCCACATGCCCATCAAGGAAAACAATATTAGTGCCATTGTTATGTGGTATATCCATCTTAGTAACTCCACTGCCGCCTCTGTTTTCCTGTATCTTGTATGTTTTAGGATTTACATCACTGTTATCAGCAAAAACTCCAATACGAGACCAGTTTTTCATTACTTTTGACTGAGATATTTTGCATGGACGAGTACCGCCTCCTTCACGGGAGTATCCACCGGTTGAGAGGGCAGTATTAACACCATAATTGGAAATAATGTCATTTGAGGTTTCATGTTTGCGGCTGCCTTTTGCGGCAGATGGGCAATTCCATGCCTTAGCTTTTTTCCACAGTTTGTCGTCAAGAGCGTTTGTCATGAATTTATATTCGAAATAATGTCCAAGGTAACCGTCTTTTTTGATATTATACCAGTATTCAGACCCCATTAACATTCCGTCAAAGTCGTTTGTATACATCGATACTGCTGTTCCAAACTGCTTCAGGTTGCTCTGACATGAAGCCTTTTTAGCGGTTTCCCTTGCCTGACTCAAGGCAGGCAATAACATTGAAGCGAGGATTGCTATGATAGCTATCACAACAAGCAATTCGATAAGAGTGAAGCTTTGTTTCTGCTGTTTCATTTTTCTGTTCCTTCTTTTATTTCTTCAAAAAATATATTTTAAACTTGCTATAAGTTTATTATATATGTTTTGCACAGTAAAAACAACAGAAAATTATGTTAACTTTTGTAAATGACAATTGTTTTTTTGTATATTTTGGTAAAACATAAATATCTCGTGAGAATACATATATGTAAAAAAACGAAAGAGATAATTTGAAGTTTCAAAACTGGAAATAAATACAAATGGATTGTGACAGTGCTTTGTTTATCATTCACAACTTATACATGCTGTTTCCATAACCCTTTTCACCGCGTCTATAGTCTTGTTGATGCTTTCAATATCTAATGTGGGATAGACTTGGAACATTAAAACAGTAGAACCGACAAGATAGTCATTGGGAAGGTGCTCTTTCAACTGGTAGTTTTTCCGGGTTCCGGTAATGCCGCATTGGATATTTTTCCAGCCATCTTCCAACCCGACTCCCCAAGTACTGCCGAACTGACAAACGCCCCCTTCCGCATTGATGGCATCAATAATACGATTCCTGTCCCATTCCGGACAAAGTTTATCTGACTCAACAAAGACATAATATTTATAATAGGCATGGAGTATGTGTTCAGGAGGAACAACTGTCCGCAGTCCGGGGATATTCTTAAAAGCACGGTTAAACATATCGGCATGTTTGCGGCGCAGCGCAATCCAGCCAGGTAGTTTCTTAAGCTGGATACGCCCGATTGCCGCCTGCATTTCAGTCATGCGCCAGTTGCTTCCCAAAGAGGTGTAATATGAACTGTCTTCAGAAGCACCCTTATCCACCAGCGGATGGCCTAAGCTTTTGTTGTACCGGTTAAAATCCTTCCCGTGGTCTTTATAAGTCCATGCTTTTTTGTACAAATCAGGGTCGTTACAGGTCAACATACCGCCTTCACCGCCAGTAGTCATTATTTTGTCCTGACAGAATGAAAACGCCGCCATATGCCCGATAGAACCCAATTTGCGGCCTTTATATTCTCCTCCCACACATTGTGCGCAATCCTCAATGACTTTGAGATTGTTTTGTTCAGCAAAATCCATGATTCCATCCATTTCGCACGCCCACCCCGCAAGATGCACACAGATAATCGCCCGGGTTTTTGAGGAAAACACAGCTTTGATCGTGTCTAAAGAGATGTTCTGGCTATCCGGGTCAATATCAGCAAAAACCGGTATCGCGCCGCGCATTACACAAGCGCTGGCGGAAGCGATAAAAGTACGGTTGGTGACAATGACCTCATCTCCATTGCCTATTCCCAGCGAATGCAAAGCAAGTTCAAGAGCCAGCGAACCATTTGCAAGCGTAATCGCATAATCGTTTCCTATATATCTGGAAAATTCATATTCAAACAATCCGGTTTCACCGCGAACTTTTGTTCCATCTGCAAGCGTGTGGACATCTCCCGTCCAGTAATTGACTTTCCCGGAACTCAGAACCGCCGCGACAGCCCGGATTTCATCCTCATCAAAATGCGGCCAGGTATTAGTTTGTATGTTCATATTAACATGCCTCTCAATATATCAATTACAGCCTTTTTATTTTCAACCTCAAAAGCAGCATCACTCTTATATTGTCTATATACTCCCTCAGGATTCTTATAGCGGATACTTTGCCAGCCAAGTTTATTCGGCGCGATAAAATCTTTTTGCGGGTTATCAGAAATATAAACGTAGCCGCAGTCATCACTAAATCTTTCTTCAATCATTTTGAAGGCTTTGGTTTCCGGTTTTTTAGTATGATAAAAGTCCGTAAAGACTGGGAAATCAATATATTCGTCGAGCTCCAGCGCCTTGAATTTATTCTGCTGCATTATATAATGCCCATCGCTAATCAGCGCGGTATTATAATTACGGGAAAATTCTAAAAGCGCCCTGCTATCATCATCAAGTTTGATATCAGGACTGTGAAAACGATATATTTCAATAAGTTTCTGAATCGGCACAGATATATCAAAGCGCTCAACCAGACGGTTAAATATCCGGCCGCTGCCCTCAGTATGCAGGATGTTCAACATAAATTCATAGTATTTTTCATCCCCGAGATAACACGCAACTTCCTGAAAAGCACTTTTAGCAAAATCTATTTCATTGTAAAGGGTATCATCAAGGTCAAAGACTATTACCATAATTATTTTTCCCTTGTTTTTACTGCTTTACAGAACAAGTTGCTGCTTTTAAACATTCTCGCGTCCCAGTCTATAATAAAACCTGGAACCAGAAAACCTAACTTTACAAGTTTGAACAGCATAAGGAACCTGTGGAATAACGCGCTTCCGTCGAAAAGCACCGGCGTAAAACCATTTTTCTCCAACAACTCACTTAACTCTTTTTCGGAAAAATGCTGATGCCAGCCAAGTTCTTTTTCAACATCACCCACCAAACCGTGGGGATTGTTTACGTAGCGGTATTCATATTCCTCCCTGCCATGCATCATGATATAAAAAAACTTGTGCAGTTTAGGAAATACAAATTTGAGATTGCCTAAATCCATAAAGGAGAAAATATTCCTTTTGGGGACCGTCACGACAAAAACACCATCCTTTTTCAAAACCCGGTTGATTTCTGATAATACTTCATCTTTATCACTAATATGTTCAAGAACGTCAAGCATCGAAACAAAATCAAAGTTTTTATCATCAAAAGGAAGCTGTTTTTCAAAATACCGCAGATCCAGATCATACGGGTTTTCAGCTACCATGTCCTTGTTTTTATCTATTCCGGTATACTTTACTTTCTTGTTGTCCAGCACCCTTTTTATAAAAGCTCCGTCATAGCAGCCGTAATCAAGACATTTACAGCCGTCTTGAATATTCTCAAACGCGAAGCCGTAACGCGTATGCTTAAAGGGATTATTGCTATGCAGTCTGGTTTTCATGTCATTTCCAGTTGATTATGGATTTACGATTATTTCCTTGTCATATCTCAACATTATCATGTTGTCTTTCCAGTCCTCTTTGTATTCCAGCCGGACATTTAGATAATCATCTATTAAATATTGAGCAAAATCGGCCCCCGACGCACAAGTCAGCGGATAGCCGCCACCAAAACGGGGATTTATTTCTATAAAATATATTGAATCAGTAGTTTTGAAGAGCTGAACCGTTATACACCCGTATGCCCCCTTCAAACATCCGCATAATTCAATAACCTTGTTAATAATGTCTTTATCTTTACAGGTTTGAGCCTTGCTGACTTCCCCTGCTCTGACCTCCATACGCAATCGCGGAACAACGCTTATCACATTCTGGTTCCGGTCGATGAAAACATCTACGGTATATTCATCGCCTTCAATAAATTCCTGAAACACGTAATTTGAGTTTTCCGCCAGTTTAACGGCAAGCTCTCTGGAGTTAACTTTCTGAGCTCCGATGGAACAGGAGGAATTATTCAGTTTCGCGAAAACAGGATATTCGCAAGACTCCAGGTCGTCAATGCTTCCCGGCGTATTGAAATTATTGCCGGCAAAGAAGCTTTCAGTCGTATCTTTTTTGCTGAAAACATCACAAATCTCTTTTGACGATACTGCAACGAAAATACCGGAATTGTTGAAATCTTCTTTACAGAGTGCCAGAACAGACAGTTCCGTATCTATTGTCGGAACAACTATGGAAATATCCTTTTTCAGACAAAAGTCTTTAAGGATACCAAGATAATTCGCGTCGCTGACTCTCGGGACCTTTAGAAAGCCATCCGAAGCGTGGCACGCGCTGCTTAGTTCCGGAGCCATATCGGTAGTATATATCCGACCCTCACGATTCCTGCTTTTGAGAGCTTCCTGAAAATTTTTAACCAGGCTGACCCTCCGCCCGGCACTAGTAATCAATATATTTTTTATCATTTGTCGTGTTCCATATTTCCTTCAAATTTTTCACAGGTGGCATGCCCTTCTTTACTTACCCCTTCCGATAAGAATATTTTAAGAATTGTAAGCCAGAATATCTTAATATCAAGCAGGAATGATATATTTTCAACATACCAGACATCAAACTTAAATTTTTCTTCCCAGGAAATGGCATTGCGTCCATTGACCTGAGCCCAGCCGCTGATACCGGGACGAACCTTGTGACGTTTTCTCTGTTCCGCGCTATACCGGGGCAAGTATTCGACCAGCAGGGGACGCGGGCCGATCAGGGACATATCACCTTTCAGGATATTGATTAACTGCGGAAGTTCATCAATAGATGTTTTCCTTACCAGCTTCCCGAAAAAATGCAGCCGTTCCGCATCCGGGAGCAGCTGCCCGCCATCATCGGTTTTTTCATTCATGGTCTTGAATTTTATAACGTTAAATAATTTTTCGTTCTTCCCCGGGCGAACCTGAATAAAAAACGGGTTCCCCTTGTTGGCTATCGTTAAAATCAGAATTGTCACAATCATAACAGGTGACAAAATAATTAAAAGCACCAGAGAAATAACAAAATCAAGTATTATTTTTACTCGTTTATACATTTTTACCTACCCGTACCTTTTACTATTTCCACCTTATATAATGAATAAAAGCGTTCGCGCTTTGTCTTGAATTCGCGTAACAATTTCAATTCTTTGATTCCCGCGTTGCTGATTGACTTCCTGAAATCCTCATTCCGGGATTTTACCATTACAAAAAGTTTTTTATTGGGTGAGGATAAAGCTTTTAACGCATCATCCCATATCCGCGGATTATTAATGTCTACCGCAGAGGACATCTTAATCACCTTAGCTTTCGTGTGCCAGCCTAAACGTCTGTAATCTTTTAAGTCTGTCAGAAGCACCGCAGGAGAAGCGGCTTTAAGTATTTCAGAGGAAGCATGTATATAATCTTTTTTATCCGGGGGACCGAGGGCTTTACCCGCTCCACAGGCTGCGGCTAATATAAGCAGAAATACCGCCAAATGTTTCTTTTTTACCCTTTCTGTGTTCTTAAATATCTTTTCCAGTCCAGACAGCATTACAGTAAAACCGGGCAGGCAGAGCAGGACAATAAAGAATACGAAGGAAAAAAGATAGCGGGTGTTGATTCTCCCTTCAACGCTGACAAAATAGAAATAACGGGTCAGCAGGGTGACAACAGCGGCAACAATTACAAAACGAAGAGACTGATTATTTTTGAATTCCTTTGTTCTGAAAAAAGCAAATACCATCAGGATTAAAACCGGAAAATACAGAGCATCCTCAAAAAGTCTTGCGACAATAAAGTTATGCCATTTTGACGCTGATAATATTATATCCAAAATAATTTTCCCATATACTTAAAATAACTCATGCAAATATTTTATTCCGAACGGAGACCAGGCCTGATAATCCGTCCCCCAAATGCATACGGCTCCCCAGTTAATCACCAAAAAAATGATAATTACCGCGACCGTGCTCAAAATATAATGTTTAATATTTTTTACAAAATCCTTCCTGTCGGCAGCAAGCTCAAGCATCAGCCATATAAGAAATATTACAACCAGCAATATTCCCTCGCGCCTGGTCAAATTCGCCAGGGCCGCCAAAAGTGCGAAGGCGCACCATTTCCACAGGGATTTATTATATACGGCTGATATCGCGAATGCAAACGCGAAAAAGATAAATGGCAGATAAAGTATTTCCCGTAAACAACTGACGCTTATCCTGGCTAGAAACGGATGCGTCGCCACCAAAAGCGCGGCAAGCAAAGCATAAAACTCAACCTTTGGACTGTCATCCAGGTGGTTCATGCCGGAAAACAAGGTGAAAGCAGCCCAGAACACCGCAAGCGGCATAAGCGTTCCCAGCAATATTCCCAAAATAAGCCCGGTGCTTTCCGCATCTAATCCCAAACAATACCCTTTTGCCATCAGCCACGGAAGAAGAGGAGGAATTGAGCTGTCATCGTATAGCGCCACATACCTGCTTCCGTATGCCGCCCAGTCTTCCGCCATTTGAAAATACAAATATGCGTCATTGCTGTACCTGGTTTCTTCAAACATCCTTGCCACCCTGAGAGCCCCGCCCAGAAGAATGATCAAGAGCAAATATATCCAGGTTTTGTTCAGCGCTTTCGTCATAGTCTATCCGTTGATTCGTTCAAGTAATTTTGTAAACTCTGCCGCAATGGAGTTCCGGTCAAATTCCTTTTCGGCAAGTTTGCGGGCGTTTTCCCCCATGAGCTTCATGGCTTCAGCGTTCCCCGCCATTTTTATCAATGAATCGGCAAAAGACTCCGGATCGCCGGGATTCACCACACAGCCGCAGTTGTTTTCCGTTATCATATCCGCCAGCCAGCCGGGATAATTATTGAAAACAGGTTTCCCGGCGGAAATATAATCAAAAAATTTATTTGGCGATGTCCCGTAATAAAAAGCCGGGATATTGTCCAGAATCATCAAACCGATATCCGCATTGCAAACAATGTCTGCCAGTTTTGTTTTCGGCACGGGATCAAGGAAAATGCAATTGCTCAATCCCTCATCACGAGTACGTTCAAGCAAATGCGGTTTAAGCTTGCCGTCACCGATAAAAACCAAATGTATGTTATCCGCATTTTTTTTCTTCAAAATCGCAGCCGCGTCCAGCACTGCGTCAAGGCCGTTCGCCATTCCATGCGCCCCGGTGAAAAGCGCAATGACGTCATTTTCGCGGTAGCCGCTGATATTCTCCTTGAAAAATGATATGTCCCTTTCCGTTTTAGGTTTGAACAGCTCCAGATCACAGCCGTTGGGGAGCATTTCCACAGCCTTGTTTTTATTTTTCAGGCGACGCTTGATTCCCCTGCATATCCCCGGGGACAAGCCAATACACGCGTCCGCTGTATTGTATGAAAACCATTCCAGCACCGACATCATAAATAAGACAAGGGGATTCTTTATAACCCCCATTTCCCGGGGCAGTTCCGGCCATAAGTCCCTTACCTCAAAAACAAACTTTTTCCGACGGAAAATCTTCATCATGATTCCGGGTATCCCGGCAGTCAACGGGGTTGAAGTCGCGAAAAGCAGGTCGTATTTACGGGTCAACGCAATTTTCGTACTTTTCAGAGCAAACTTCAAAAATATCCATGCACGCTTGACCAGTCCGTCATAGTTAGAATATGCCAAATCAATCTCTATAACATTGATTCCGTCGATTATGCCTGTGCGCATACCCTTCACCGGCTCTCCCTCCAGTCCGGTTTTACCCGCGGCGCACGAACCACAAACCACAGTCACCTCATGTCCGTATTCGATTAGTTTTCTGGAAAACTGGTATGATCTTGTACCAGTAGTCCCCTGCGGAGTGGAAAAATGCTGATGGAAATAAAGTATTTTCATATCTTTTGTGTCCGTTTTATTCCTGAATTCTAAAATCTATTTTTGTTGTTATTTTAAAGTCTTTGTCACTATTATTCTCAAATATTATTCTTTTGCCGTCCTGATAGTGGTTGTAATGGTTTGAAATATAAGCCGGCTTAACAGAACCAGCAGAATCCGAGCTTATAATTGAACCGGCAACTTTGAAAGTTTTTCCATCAATCGCCTTGACATCACAGGCAGTATTCCAGACCTGTTTGATATTCACCATCTTTTTTATCCCCTCAAAAAAGTCTTCGACTATAATATATTTATCCTGACAACTGATTTTCCGGCGGTGCGTTATGCCAAGAGCCTTTTTATATGCGTATTGTTCGCCTGCGAATTCCGTATCAGAACTTTCGATGACTTTTGATTTTGTCCAATTACAGAAACCAAAGTTCAAAACCTTTTCCATCTGATTACGGTCATCAACAACAGCCGTGTTGTGACCTGTTGTTCCGGCAAAGTCACGAATGAAAGGCGCAGTAGAATTATATGAATAGCTTCCCGTGTCGGAAAAGATGTTTTCCCCTTTGTGCCAGATATCCAGATGCAACATGTCCGCCTGCCCCGGCTTGTGCCGGTAGGAATGACAACGCGTCATCATAAAAATTTCCCCGTTTTTCAATATATAATAGCCGCCGTCCTCGAATTTCCGTTCTTTAGACGGTAAAGATACATCCTCCGTGTCCAAGTCAAACATTCTCGCAATTTCAATCCCGCTGTCAAACAGCAGTTTACCGCGGATAAGCATGGATGCGAAATTAAGGGAGGGACGAAAATCCCTGTAAGAAGCTTCAGAACAGGGAAAAAGATTGGCGCCGTCATTACAACCGTAATTCGGTAAACTACCATCCTCTTGAACAAAGGAAAACAGAAAATTCAAAAGTTTTTCATGCGACTCCGCGACTATTTCAGGAAGTTCGTATGAATTCCGTTTGGCAATTAGAATAATGAACGATAGAATATCCAGCGCTAACCGCTGATAAGTCATGGAATGCTGGATATAGGAGCCGTCAGCATATACCTGATAAGCAAGCTCACGCTTCAGGTACGCAACGCCTTTCTTTACAAAACGCTCTGACTTGGGAAACTGCGGAAACAGCAGGCCGCCGGCAAACAGCCCGGCCGCTTCGCTTATAGAATGATTGTTCCTTACAGATTTTGCCGCATAATCAATATTAGCTTCGATCCGCAACAGGGAACAATATATATTCCGTGGCACGGTCTCCCGGAATTCAGTATTGATAAAAGCTTTAAAATAATCTATTGCGACAATCCAGGAAAAAAGCCTGAAGGCTATTTCCTGACCGCATTTGTAATTAATCCCGTTAGGAAATGGATTTTTCTTGCACCAGTCGACGATCTGCCCCAGGCATGCTTCAGCATACTTCGGTTCCTGTGTAAGCGAGTACGCGTTGATAAAGAAATAGACCTGAGGAAAACGTGACACCTCCCAAATAAGTTTTATATCGCCATATTCGCCAAAATCGGGCAGTTTGTTCCAGGGAATATTGTCCGCGGAGTTTTTCCTGGCTACAGGGTTGTAATGCCAATCAATGGAATCTGTGTTGTTCGAATAATCCAGATATTCATTCGAAAAAGAATATATCCTGCCCGCAATCGCATTGTCCGCCAATTCAATAAATTTTTCATTGCCTTTAAATGACTTATTAGTCAGAGCCTCCCGAAACAAACACTTATCCTCTCCCACAGACCGGGCGCAAGCGGCAATCTGTTTATTCCGCCTGTCAAAATATCCACTTCTCTTCCTGAATTCATATTTCAGCCTGAATAGAATCCAGCCCAAGCCATTACTGAAAACATATGAACAGATGTTTCTGATTTTCTTCATACTTTTTGACTACAGCTTAATCCATTTACATTGTTTGAGGGATTCTATTGCGGCCAGCGAAGCCCGTGTAGTGTTAACAAGCTGATCAAACGGGATAAGGGGGCTGGAACCGTTTTTCATGCATTCCGCCAGTTGTTTAAACTGTTCATTATGCCCCTTGTCCAATTTTGTTTTCAGTTGCTTGAAGTTTTTAAATCCGTATCCTTTAAGCTCCCTGAAATTATCAAGTATCAATACCTTACCGGAAGAATATACTTCAAGCCGTTCCTTTGGACAGGCTTTATTGCCATTCGCGAAATAGTTAATAACCCCCTGGGAACCGTTTTCATATTTGACAATTATAATCGCGTTGTCACTGTTTTCCTGAGGATTTTGTCCAAGGGCGGACATACACACAGACTCCACCCTGCTTTCAGTCAGGCAGGTCAGGAGATCAATAAAATGACATGCTTCGCCAATAATCCTGCCACCCCCTTCCGCCATATCGTGGATCCAGACATCCGCGGGAATTTCCCCGGCATTCATGGTTGCCGTAATATTCATAGGAACAGGTTTTTCTCCAAGCAGTTCCTTAATTTTCATAATATGCGGGGAAAAACGCCGATTGAAACCGACCGTCACCGTCTTTCCGGATTTCTTGTGAGCGTCAATTATGGTTTGAAGTTCATCCTGATTCAAGGCCAGCGGTTTCTCAACAAAAACATGTTTCCCGGCGTTTAACGCGTCCACCGTCATTGAAGCGTGCAGATTGTGGCGGGTCGAGATGAGAACCATATCGATATCCGGGTCGGATAAAACACCTTTGTAGTCGGATGAGCTTACCGGAATCTGATATTTTCCCGCTTCCGTCGAACCGGATAATCCTCCGGCGCTGACAATAGTTTTTATATTAGCGCCACATTTCCGCAGGGCGGGGAGTATAACCATTTTCGTAAAGTTTCCAGCGCCAGCTATCGCCATTGCCTTTTCAGACGGAGAAAAGCTGTTGCTCTCTATTTCGACGGAAGAGCTGTACTCTGTATCTGCGGGATATTCCAGAATATAGGCTATTGATTTTGACGCGCCGATATTATTGTAGATTTCAGTATATTCATCCACAGGCACGATTTCTGAAATAAGCGGTTTCACGTCAATACGCCCGTCCGATATAGCATTGAGGATTGCTTCAAAATTTCTTTTTTCCGTCCACCGGACAAACGGCAGAGGATAATCATTGCCTTTCTGTTCATAACTGCTGTCATATCTCCCCGGCCCATAGGAACAGGAAACCTGAAAAGTCAATTCTTTTTTATAAAATTCCGCTCGTGATAAATTAAGTCCGATCACCCCCACCAGCGTGATTCTGCCTCTTTTACGGGACATCCTGGCAGCCTGCGAAATAATTTCATCATTTTTAGCTGAAGCGGTTATAATCACCGCGTCCGCACCGACATTCCCGGTCAGGGAAAGAACAGCAGGAACCGGGTCGAATCCGTTAGCAATATTTACTGTTTTTATTCCTCTGGCTTCCGCCAGTTTCAATTTTTTCTCATCAAAATCAATTCCGATAACATTACAGCCGGCGGCTCTCAATAAATCAGCGGTAATCAGGCCGATCAGCCCCAGCCCGGTGACAACGACGGTTTCGCCTAATTGCGGTTCAGTAAGGCGGATACCCTGCAGTCCAACAGATCCTATTACTGTAAACGCCGCCTCGTTATCCGATACATTGTCCGGGACATGGGCAACAAGATTCTGAGGGACTGAAACAAATTCAGCATGCGGGCCGTTCGAAACAACCCGGTCTCCGACCTTAAAACCCTTAACTCCTTCGCCAACGCCAGTCACCACCCCGACATTCGAATACCCCAGGGGTAAAGGCTGGTCAAGTTTTTTAAACACCGCGTCCACGGTCGGCATCAGCCCCTCGGTTTTTATTTTATCCAAAACCATTTTCACTTTTTCCGGCTGCTGTCGCGCTTTTTGGAGCAGGTTGGCCTTGCCGAATTCGACAAGCATCCTCTCCGTGCCCAGGGACACCAGACTTCTGCTGGTTCGTATCAAGACTTGTCCGGGCTGAATCCCGGGCGCCGGGACTTCAGCCAAAATGGTTTTCCCGGATTTCATGTTCTGCACTATTTGTTTCATATCTGATTATACCTCTTGGTTATGCGCAAATTCCTCATAAGCCGCTTCTATAAGCGCCTCTTTCTCCTGCCGTACCGGATAATTTATCAATACCGCCCGGTATATGCCTTTGAAAACAAACAGGCTCCCGGCAGCGGCGCCGATAATTCCGTGACTGCTTATCAATTGTCCCAGATCCTGAAGTTTCCCGGCGCCGCCGAGTGCAGTCATCGGAATACTCACCGCCTCGCGGATTTCTTTTATCAGTCCGTAGTCATAACCTTTCATAAAACCGTCATTATCAATCGAATTTATTACGATTTCACCCGCGCCCAGACGCTCAAACTTCCGGACAAGCTCAACAGGGCACTGTTTAGTGTTCTTTCTACCGTTATGAATACAGACATCATAACGATGACTAAGCAGGCGTTTTTTTACATCCAGAACAACAATAACGCTCTGGCTGCCCACTAATTCCACTATTTCAGCGACAATTTCGGGATTTTCCACGGCAGCAGAACTCAGAGCTATTTTTTCAACCCCCAGAGAAAAGATGGATTTAGCTTCCTCAACAGTTTTTATACCGCCGCCGTAGCACAGCGGCATCCGGCACTCAGCCGCAAGATTTTCAATCATCCTGTGATCCGGTTTGCTGCCGTTAACGGAAGCATCAATATCGAGGACGATCATTTCATCAACTTCTTTTTCATTGAATATTTTCACCGCATTTATGGGATCGCCGACATATTTGGGATTTTTGAATTTAACGGTTTTTACAAGTCCCCCGTTATGAACAAGCAGGCATGGAATTATTCTGGGATGCAGCATATTTATAAATTCCCGAAATTTTTGAGGGTTGTAATACCGTTGTGGTGACTTTTTTCCGGATGAAATTGAACCCCGTAAACATTTCCGTGGTTCACCGCACAGGCAAATGTTGTGCCGTAATTAGATTCCGCTATAATATCCCGGGAATTATTGCAGGAAAAATAATATGAATGCAAAAAATAGAAACGGGCTCCTGGCTCCAATCCCTGTAATAAACGGTTCTCCGTCACCGGGGTTACGTTGTTCCACCCCATATGAGGCAAATGCGTCCGATGGGGAATCATTGAAATATCAAATTTTTTGACGGTTCCGTCAATCCACCCCAAACCCGGCATATTTCCTTCCTCGCTCGATTTTGCCAATATCTGCATCCCCACGCATATACCCAGAACCGGAAGCTTCTTTCCAAGGACAAGCTCCTCAAGCGCTTCTCTCATTCCCGACTGCTGCAGTCTGGTCATTGCATAGTCAAACGCCCCCACTCCCGGCAATATGAACCGGTCCGCCCCCTTCAAGTCCTCCGCCTTTGAAGCGATTTTGAAGGGAATGTTCAAGCGATCGTAAACATTCGCGAAGGCTTTTATATTGCCCAGACCGTAATCGATAACTGCTATCATCTTTTTATACTCGTTTCAACTCCAATTGCTTTCAGCACCTTTGCCCCCAGGTTAAATATACTTGCTGAGTTTCTATAGTCTTTATAGGTCTTGTTGGGGGCGTTGAAGTACGACCTGAGCTCGTCCTCCGATATCCTGAGCTTCGTCGCGATATATTTGAATTCATCCGCAATGGTTTCTGGATCATAGGCTGGAACCGCCAATTTTTCCATAGCCTCATCCCTTGTCATCTGTCCGGTCAATATCAAACTGGAATACTGAACCTTCCTGGTGTCATAACCGAATTTTTCCGGCATCCAGTAACCCTCGTAAAATTTAGTAAACCTGGACTCAAAGTGTTTCTGGGGATACTCTTTCCAGCCGTATGTATCGGTAAGCAGTTTCACCGCTTCTTTCTTTATATACGGCATATAATTCAGCGGTTTAATGACCTTAACGCCCCTTATATAACGCAGGTAAAGCTTATGCCTCCAGATTGGGCTGAACGGGTAGGTTTTCATAGGATTTGTGCAGAAACGGCGGCGAATATCATTTATCTGCCACATATCCGTGCCGTAATACATCCAGTCCATCGGGTTGCGCACACATTCTGTTGAGATGTTCCCCCCGTTCAGGATGTGTTTTATTTTATATTTATCAGCAAAGTTATACAAAGTGGCGATAAAAGCGTGATCCTGCGGCAAGTCTATATGCGCGACTCCGGACTTAAAGAACGCCAGCTGAAAATCACGCATTTCCTCCCAATTAATAACTTCCGTGTAGAGATCCAGGCCAAGTTTATCTATCATGACCTCAATATTATTAACCGCCAGCTCCGAATTCCAGCCGCCGTCAACATGAAAAACCAACGGACGCAGCCCGAATTCCTTCACTGCCATATGCAGAAGATAAGAACTGTCGACACCCCCGCTCATTCCCAACAGGCAGTCGAAATCCTTGCCTTTGCTTTTGCTCTTTATCTCATCAATTATCTTTTCCAGCTGTTTGTGTCCAATCTCATCCGGATGCCAGTTTGGTTTTACATTGGTATAAAAATCAATGCAATGATCACAAACCCCCTTTTCATCAAAGGAGATTTTCGTGTCTGTAGTATCCATAACGCAATTTGTGCAAATACGATATTCTCTCTCACTCATGTTGCTTTCTTTAGCTTCCTTATATTTAGTTCCAATAAGTTCTGATAACATTCAAAAACTTGTTTCCAAGACAATAACTGCTTTATTTTATTATCTCCTTCCTTGATTTTCAAGGCTCTTTCTTCAATATTTAAGTATGCTTTTTTGATTGTCTCAAGAATTGAGTCCTCGTTCACAGGGGAAAAATAAAAAGCTGCTTCACCGCAAACGTCCCGTGCGAAATCAAGATCGGAGGTAAAAACCGTCTTCTTATGATACATCGCCTCGACATAGGGCAAACCGTATGATTCCAGCAAAGTCGGCATAAGTAACGCGTCGCTTTGCTTATATAAAGAAGCAATATTCTTCATACAGATATGTCCTAAGTTTAAAATCATATCCTCCAGTTTCTCTTTCTTGACCTTTGCCATAAGCTTTTTCGCGTCCTTGCTCCGTCCTGGATCAATTGTTACAATAATCAAATACGGCAGCCCCTGTTCTTTAATTTTCTTTGCCAGCGAAATAAAAATCCCCATATTCTTATGAGGAGAACATGCGGATGGATGCAAAAGTTTAAATTTATCAGCCGGCAGTTTGAAATCAAAACAATCCCCAACTTCCAGGTTTTCCAGAGAAACCGCGCTAGGTATGACTTCAACTTCTTTAAGGCCGTAATAACGCTTCAACCGGGCCCTGACCGTTTCTGTCTGGGCGATAACCGCCAGCGGATACTTTATGTATTTTTTTATCAATATTGCCTTCAATTTGCGCGTAAAAAAATCCTTCCATGCCATTCTTTTCCACACCGCACAATCCGGATATATTGCGTAAGGCCAGTCAAACATATAGATTTGCGGGATATTTGCCGGTATTATTATATCCCCAAAATTAAAAATAATATCTATCTGCAGTTTCTTCAACAGTTTCGGGAAGGCCCAATAGTAAAGCAGCGGGAACAGAATATTTTTCTTATAAAGATTTTTGACATCGACTATCTCTATAGAATCACAGGCATATTGCAGGTATTCCTCTCTATCCGGAGTCAATACCACAAATTTATGTTTGCCGGCACCGGATTTCAGCAGGGCAAGGTAATTATTTATAATAACCTTGCCGCCGCCAGCATTCGCTTTTACTCCATTAATAAGAATCCTTGCCATTAATTCCCTCTTCCTGCTTTTTAAAGCTTATGCCACCATCCATTTCAAGTATGTATGCAGTCGAATTATATTTGCTGCTTTCTAACAGTCAACAGCTACTTTATTTTAACATATTCCGGCTCTATTTTCAAGTTCCGGAACATATATTATAAAACATTCGTCACGGATAAATATTTTTTCAGTTTCTCCAGTTTAGTACCGCGAGAAAAATATTCATTTATTCTTTTACGGGCTTTGTCCTGGAAGTGGGTGTCCAAGGTATATCAGTAAATTCTTCTTTCAGTATTAGATCCAGCTCTCTTTCTACTCTTTCCGCACTTATCAGCGACATGCACAACGGTTTGCCGCACCCTTGGTTAAATCCGGTACGATAACATGGCGAACACTTCACCCCAGCCCTAACGATTCTAATTTTTTTTAAAAACGGTCCAGTAAAACCTGGATTAGTTGGCCCATACAAACCAATTACCGGAGTCCCCAATGCTGCGGCAAGATGTGCTAAACCTGAACACGCAACGACAATACAGGAACAGCGTTTAATAACGCCGGCTGCAACCATTATATCAGGTTCCGTAACGGAAATCACCCGTGATGAATATTCCCCCAGTCCATTTTTGACTTTATTAACTAAATCAAGTTCAGACGGACTACCCAGAACTGCAATACGAAATTCTTGTCCTTTGTTAAGTATCCTTTTGCATAATTCCTGATAATTTTCAATCGGCCATCTTTTATGAGCCTCAATTATCCCCGATCCGGGCACAAGTCCAATCCACTTTTGATCATCTTTCCATCCATCCATATATTTTTTTGTGTCACTCAAATGAGATTCATCAATATCCAAGTCCATATTTATTACTTTACTAAGCTTCAAGCCGCCAAGTTCCCCAAAGCGCATATAATATTTTGTTTTATGTTCCTTACGCATTTTAACAGTTTTGTGAAAGAGCAACCGGTTGAGACTGGAATGAGGAAGTATTGTAGTTTTTGCGCCAACAAATAGCGCAAAAAGACTAATTGCAAATCCATCAGTCGCATGTGGCAGCAAAAATAAAGTCGGACGAAATGATCTTAATTTAAGCGCAAATTTTATTTGCTCAAGTTTTGAACCGCCCCATATTTTATTTATGTAAGAAATAGTAATCTGTGGGACAATGGGAACTGCCTGTTTAATGATCGATTCTGTTTGAGCAGACTCTGTAAGTATCAATAACTGGTCCTGTTCTTTCAAATTTTCAACACATTCTCTTAATAGCGGAATAGCCATAACAAGGTCGCCCACTCCACTTTGCATAAGTAGTATAATTCGCTGCATTATCTTACCATCCACTTAAATTTACATAAAAATCATCCATCTGCAGAAAAACCTATAGCATTTGCAAATTCATTTACTATATGAGCACTTCCATATCTGGTTCTCAATTTATTATTCGCTTTTAAAATCGCGGGGTCCGCCATATTCTCAAAGTCCATTTCCTTCAAATCTTCCAAACGCTCATACGATATACCTGCGACATTATTAAAATCCAGCAAAGATTTATGACAGATCGGAATAGTGTCCATAAATACACTTTCAAGCAATACGCCGCTGGTTCGTTGGCGATACATGTTTATTTTATAAGGCATAATTGAATATTTGGCGCCTCCCAGATATTTATAGTATTCATCGTCATTTAATAGTCTGTTTTCAATTGTTATAAGACTGTTGGATTTTGCCAGTTCAAGTAACTTCTCATATAAGTTTGTTTCCGTAAAATATCCGATAATCTTCAATTTATATTTAATTCCGGAAAAGGCCTTTACCAGCTTTTCCAGATCTTTGTCATACTCCCTCATTACTCCCAGGCAAATAATTTCCTCATTCTTTTTTGAAGGTATATACCTGCTGTAATATTTTTCATTATAAAAATAATCAGGGATAAACATTGATTTATTTTTACCGCTATTCAGCAGTTTTTCATTGGAGGCTATTTTCAAATCAATCTTATAGTCAATCTTTGCCAGAAACGCATTAAAACAATGCTGTTTAAAGGTTTCCACATTATTTGAATATTTATTTAGAATAATAAAACGGGGAAATATTTTTTTAGGGTATAACCATATGAAAAAATAAAGATAAATATCGCTTACCACAAAGTACAATATTGAATGCGCAGCAGTTTTCCGAAAAACCGATATAATATTTAATATTCTCTTAAACGCGTTCGAAAACTTATAAAATCCTCCTCTTGAATCAATCATATGGTAGGTCAAATAAATTTTTTGAATATTTATATCATCAAAAAAAGTCCTGTAATTTTCAGGTATAATTACCGAGGTATCAATACCGTTTTCTGAAAACATAACCGATAATTCTTTAGTTACCTTCTGAGAATGTCCCAAAGGTTCATTCTTAATGCTTGAGAAACCAGTATAATCAATAATGTATAATTTCTTTTTATTCATATTTTTCGACAGGCTCAACATCTAGTTCAGACTCAACACAATCTATCTTTCTGGTAAGCTGGCTTCTATACATACCGACTGAAACTCCCGCAAAATAAAAAATATAAATATCCAGTAACGAAATAAAAAGCAACGTATTGCCAAGGCAAGCGGCAAAATACGCAATCCACATAATAATAAGCGGGGTTCTCCATTCATTCTGCCACGTATCTTTTTTTATCATAAGAGTATCTCTCAGCCAAAGCCAAAGCATCAAAAAAATCGGCAAAGCTACTATCAGTCCAAACTGTCCCAGGATATCTATCCATGTGCTATGCCCTCCAACAAATCCCCGGTAATCATACTGTCCGGCATAAGCCCCGATCCCGAATAAAGGATTGTTTATAAAACTGTTCCAAGAAATAGAGGCCAACCTATCCCGTTCTCCTGATATTACAGCAACAGTCTCTCCTCCTCCTATAAATAAGCAAAAAATGGAGTCTATTCTAAATACCATCTTTTCATAGGCGGTTCCGGTCGTAGTCTCCTTAATTGTTTTCCAAAACATACCCAGCACGATTAGCATGGAGAAAAAAACGACAGTTAACTTTATCAGGTTTTCCCTTTTCATATAAAAGAGAAAAAAGAGAAATGCGGCGATACAAATAAGTAATAATATTGATGTATAACTTGACAGGATAAGCATCAGCAATATAGTTCCTTGAGCAACACACAATAATATTTTTTTAATTATGCCATCCACCCATCCCCAAATAGTAGACGAAATTACAAGAACAAAAAAACAAGTCATAAATTTATATAGAACCATAAATTCGCCAAGCCCCCAACTGCCGTCTGAATTAATCATCATTGCGGTTCCAGCAAGATTGGCCAGTTCCTGCCTGTTTATGGCTCCAGACAATGCCCCTGGCAACAAATAGAACAAGTCACTAACCGCCACAATAAAGACGCCAGTTATCATTGCAAGCATGATCTTTTTTAATGCTCTACGCTTATCAGAAACTATAAGACCAATGCAAAAAATCGGTATAAGCTTAGTAACTTGACGTAAAAACGTCGTAATTGTTGGGCCGTGGTCCATAATAACAAAGATGCAAAATAAGAAAAATATATAAAACAGCAACCGAGACTCAGGGTATAAAATAACTCTATAGAATTTGGGATGCAAAAAAATAATTATTGTTAAAACAATGGTCATCCCCTGCATAATCCAAGGGAAATGATAACGTATCGGGCTGGGATTTAACAACATGAAAAGACAAAATATCCACACAAGAGTTTCAAGTCTATAATCTTTTTTATCACAAATATTTTGCTCGATCATTAACTACCTCTATTTTTTATAATTATATGCTCAAGAGCGCAATCTCGCACTAGACGCAGTTTTCTAGATTTTGCACCACGTTGCGATAAAAGGACGCAGGCGTTGTTCAATCAGAATAAATAACCATCGGCAAAAAGCAGATTTCAACCCCACTTAAAAAATGCCTGCAACGTTATTTATTTTTATTTCATTTATTCAGAATTGTCTTATATAACTCAATATATCTTTCCGCAACGACTTCGTTATCAAATTCCCTAAGAACTTTTTCCCGGGCATTACTGCAAAGTTCATCATAATCAGGCGTATGCAATACCCATTTTATTCCTCTAGCTAAGTCTTCAGGATCAAACGGTTTTGCCAGATAGCCATTTATCTTGTGTTCGACCATGTCGCAATTACCTCCAATATTGAAGCAGACAACCGGGGTCTCGCATGCCAAGGACTCCATAATAGCATTCGATAAATTCTCCTGCAAAGACGGTACTACCATTACATCTGCTGCGCTTAATATTGCTGCAACGCTCTCGTCGTTATGTAGCGTTTTAACATAGTGAGTTTTAAATTTCAAATAATCAGGATGCTCAGAATGCCCTCCTCCAAAAACAACAAGCTCTATATTTTCCTCCGTCATAAGATTCAACGCAGCACATAACTCTTTAAAGCCTTTTCGAAGATCACTGGCACCATTCATCGCTCCGAAAAGTACAATTTTCTTATTAAATGGGATATTCCACTGTTTTTTGCAAGCGTCTCGATTTACAGGCTTGAAAACGTTAGTGTCAATCATATTGGGAATACACAATATCTTTTTATCTCTGAGCAGACCGCTTTTTTCAGCACATCCCGCAAGCCACCTGCTGACACAGTTTATAGTAATATCTTTAATCCCTGGATATGCTTTTCTTTTACGATTCCATATTCTGAAGCTTAAGTCTTTTTCCTCTGTGCTTTTCAACACATTACAGCAGGCGCAATGGTCAATATAAGCATTACAATCGTTATCATAATGACATCCGCCGGTAAATCCCCACATATCATGCAGGGTCCATACCAGCGCAGCACGAATTTTTCTGAGATCTTCAATCTTAATCATGCCGCTGTTGATCCAATGCAAATGTACGATATCAGGATTTATTTCATTAATTTGTTTTATAACACTCCCAGATGGTATCCATGAACTGCTAAATGCTGATTTGGCGTCATAAAATCTGACAGGTAAAGTATCCAGAAAAGCCAGAATTTTCGCCATCAATCTTCTGGCGCTCGAGTTGATTTCCAAAACATTACAATCATTACTGCCTTTAAACATAACCAGCATTTTACTATCAATATTGTGCTTCCGCAGACCGACATGCAGTCTGTAGGCGGCTTTTGCGGCTCCACCTCTAGAATCAGAGACATTGACTATGAGGACTTTCATTTTACAGCCTCCATGTATAATGAACTTACCCCTTTGTAAGGACTTCCATCTTCTTTGATATCGAGGAGGTAGTCATTGAATCCAGGAATTGTGCTTTCATTGTATTTAATCGCCTTAGCGTCTTTGAAGCCGACTTCAGTCAAAAGTTTTTTTAGAGAATATTTATCAAACATAACTAAATGCTTTTCTCCAATAGCAACATTACTGATTATTTGTTTTCGTATATGCTTGGGAATCAGATTTTTTACAAATCCAAGATAAAAATATAGCAATCTATTTTTTATTTTGGCAATAGTTATTTTATTCTTAAGTGTATTCTTCTCCGCTATCTCATTAAATAGTTCATATCCAATTCTGTGTTGAACATAATCTCCAAGTTGCTTATTATTCTCGTAAACAATTCGTTCAAACATTCGCCACATTTCCCCGCCACTTTCTATACGGACCAACTGGTCCAGCAGTTCCATTTTTATCCACTCATAATTTCCGACGTATTTTTCATTTACTGAAACTTTTTTAAGCATCTCTAAGTATTCAACACAAAGATTCTCCAAATCCGGAACAACTATCCGGACAATTCCACCATATTTTAATATCCGGTAAATTTCTCTTAACACTAACTCTCCGTCTTTCAAAGACAGGTGCTCCAAAAAATGACTACTGTAAACAACATCTGCAGAATTATCTTTACACGGCAGCCCGGCTAAAAGGTTTACCTGCTGTACTTCCTTTGAATTTGCATGGAAGTCAAAATTAATCCATTCATTATTGTAACGGGTTCCACAAGCAATATTAACAAGTTTCATTCTTATCCTGCCTGCATTTAATTTTTAAAAATAAATACGATTTGCATGTATCTGCGATAAAAGTACAATTTTTTATGAATATCCTTTTTAGTTTTCTGACCACCTTCAGGAAAAAATATGATGATCCGCTGAATATTGTTTTCTCTGTATATTCATCAGCTTTTTTATCCCTGATAATACAGCTGGGATGCTTTAATGGAAATGACAATTCATAAACTTTCATATTTGCCAGCGGGCCATCTGCCAAGGTATGCGTACCGTCTCCGCTAAAACCAATATTTGAAACAAGGTTCACATTAGGCAGTACCGTCAAACCGCTTTGCAACCAACATGAAAATGTCCAACAATATGCCCAACTGTTAACCTCGTTTTCATAAACTTCCCTAAACATTTTGCTCCAATGTTTAACTTCTGTGCGACTCAAAAGTATATCTTCTAAACGATTATTGTCCCGTATATACGGCCAAGAGCACATATCTTTTTCATAATACTTCCAAGCCCGCCGCCAGCTTGCCCATCCCCAACAATGGTTAAACATTGAGAAATAATAAGAAAACTCATTGCGAACGACACCATTCTGGAAATTACTGCCGGCGACAGCCACTATCCGCGTATCGTTCCGATAATGTTCCAATACCTCTTCACAATATTGAAAAAAACTTTGGTTCGGCAGGCAGTCATCCTCGAGAATAATTCCCATTTCTTCATTTTCAAAAAACCAGTCAATCCCGGAACTGACAGCTTCTCTGCATCCCAGGTTCTTTTCCCTGAAGAGAGTTTTCACCTCACAATCCCAGTCAACACTGGAATTCAAAAATTCCCGCACAGCTTTGACCTTTTCAGCCTCTTCTTCCCGGTCGGGTCGCGGACCGTCGGCCGCGATATAAAGCCGCGGCGGTTCTGCCCTGCGTATAGCCTCAAAAACCTGTCTGGTCACATCAGGCCGGTTAAATACTAAAAAAAGTACTGGTGTTTTAAGTGCTGCCATAACGGTTGTCACCCTTCCTGTTCTGTTTTATTCTTCTTCATAATCTTTACCGCTTCAACATAAAGCGTTTCCCAGCTTCTTGTTTCTATATCTATTTTAAGTTTTTCGTCCTGACTGTTCCCAAAAGACATTTCTCGGACATTTGAAAAACCGGCTGTCTCAAGGCAATTTTTAAGTTCCTTATAATCCCATACCGAAAGATGGATATGATTTTGTGTAACATTATGTATGGCGGAACAACCACTGTCAAAGCGTTTATCGAACTCCTCCACATTAACAGAATCACGGCTGCCGTTATAAAAGTTAACATACTTCTGAATATCCGGGACCGTAATTCTAATGACTGCCTGATCTTTCATTACCCTGTATAATTCCCGCAGGAGATTTTTTACCTGACATGGCGTCAAGTGTTCTAACGCGTGCTCTGTATAAACCCCGTCAAAAACATCATTTTGACAATCCAGAGGATATCTCAAGTCCAACTGCCATTCTTTTTTAAATAGATGTTTTTTCCAAAATTTATATCCATAGAAAAAGTCTGCGTTAATATATCCGTCAACAATATTATCTCCGCAGCCAAGATTAAGGTAGTTTTCCCCGCTATTCAGCGCCGGCGTCGTTTTCAGGAACCTTCTTCCTAAAAAACTTTTAAACTCAAACAAAGCCGTATCCCACCAAGCAAAATCACATCCCATTTTATCACCTCTTCAAAAAAGCAACGAAATTCTGATAACCGAAAATTTCATGCAGCGTAGGATCATATTTTTTAATTTCTAAAAGCTCATTTGGCAACAGCCTGTATATTTTATAGTTTTCAGAAAGTAAATCGTAAAAATCTTTAAAAAACACTCCGGCGGTAGTATTGAGTTGAGTGAATTCAAATTGTATTATATTGATTTTCCGTTCAGCAATCGCCTTTTTAGCCCCCTGTAATACATTCAACTCATATCCTTCAACATCGATCTTTAAGAAATCTATTTTAGCAAGATTTTCATTGGCAATAATTGCATCAACAGTTAAGACCTCCACATCATAGGAAGTGGTGTCTGCCTCATGTACTGTTTTAAAAACGTCTGCGTTCAAACTGGCATGCGAAGAGGAACCATTATCTTCATAGTCGTACAACTGCAGCGTTGATTCACTATCCGAAAGCGCGTAATTAAATAATTTAATATCAAGTCCTTTAAGATTCGAGGTTAATTTTTCGAATGTTTTCGGGTTTGGCTCAAAACAATAAACTTTAACATTTTTGACTTCCTCCATAATACGCTTAGTATATTCTCCCAGGTTTGCACCAACATCAAAAACCAAAGTTTTTTTAGAATCATTGTTTGAGGCAATATATTTTCTGATAAAATTTATTTCCCCGCTTATCTTCATGTCCCGGCAGTTGTAGATACCAAGCCCTCTAAGAGCAAGATGATATAATAATTTATTAAATTTCAAAAAGCATGTTTTTGAAAAAATACGGGCATATAAATAAAAGAAACTGTTTAGCATATCAACCCCTTGCCATTAATATAGTTTTTAATTTCATAGAAAAAATCGTCCTGGTTTTTGAATTGAAAATATCGAAGAAAAATGTCGCTAAAAATTGAGAGCCCAAAGTTGCTATTGCCGCCCCCTTCATCCCATATTTCGGAATGAATAATAAATTTAATACTATATTCACAAGCATCCCGTAAAAAGTTCTCCAAAAAGCCAACATCAAAAGATTTTCCGTCAGATACCATTTCCCGCTGGCAACCCCTAGGGCAACAAAAAGCCCGCTCCATATATAAATAGACAGCACTCCCCCCGCTTGTTCGTATGCTTCGCCATACAGTAAATTTATAAGCCATCCAGATAAAAATGTCATCGGTAAAGCAATTGATATTCCTATCCAGACCAATAACGTAAACAACTGCTGCAGTCTTTTGTGGTAAAGCTCAACACCCTGTTTTTTGGCATTTATAATTGCGGGCAATAATGACGTACTGATAACTGCGGGAATAAAATACCAGAGTTCACTGATCCTTACTGCGACAGAATATTGACCGACCGCATCACTGCCTATCATGTTTTTTACCATAATCTGGTCTATGCGCATATAGATCATTACAGCCATACTGCTTAAGATAAGCGGCCAACTGTCTCTAAGCAAATACAACCCCCGCTTATATCGAAAGTGCCATTTTGAAAATGACAGTTTGTTGTACCTGTAAAAAAACAGGAATAAAATTGAGAGCATTATACTGTCGAAAACCATAGCGTAAACAAAGTATAGCAAAGGTGCCTTTAGCAGGATAAGGCTTATTTTAAGCGCCGATGAAATCAGCAGGGTTATAATATTGGCTATAGCTGTAAATTTCAGGAGCACCTTGCTTTGAAAGTAAAAATCTATAACATTAAAACTTTGAAAAAGCAAACTGCAGGACATTATTATAACAATGAGTTTAGTATCTTTATCATCGTTTGTAAAACCAAGGATAAGCGCCAGGACTATTATGCAGAAAAAACTCGCAATGCCCCTCAATACAAAAGCCGTTCCGAGAAGTGTATCCCTGGCTGTCGGATACTTGACAAGTTCTCTGGTAATAACATTATCCAGCCCGAGATAACTTATTGCAGAAGCAATACCAACAAAAGCGCCCGCATAACTTATAATACCGTACTTCCCGGGGCCAAGATACCTTGCCACCCATATTCCCACCAAAAGCCCGAGGATCATGGATACTATCCTTTGATAAAATCCCCAGGAAGTATTATGAAAATACCGGATAAAGCCTTCATGACTTATCAGTTTTTTTATTTTTTGAGTCAGACTGTACATTAAAATACTTTAGTTTATTCTCGAAACAGTTTTACTTGTCACTCTTGTAAGTTTCAAGACTCATATCATCAATCCATACGGTACCTGTACCCTTCAGAAAGTACACACGAGGAAGAATACTTTCGATTTCCCTGTCAAAAGATATACTCCTTTGTGATCTTTTCCAGTCATGGTCTTTCGGGGCAATATAAATATTAACATGATTTTCTGTCTTTTTAGTATCCCCTTTAAAGAATATTACAAGACGAAACTCCAGCCGACACTTTCCGCTTTTATTCTTCATTCCTTCCGCTTTTGTCCAGATACTTGCTTTAAATGAGTTCGCGGGAGTCTTTAATATTATCCTTTCCCCTGCCCAAAACGCATTGCTACCACCAATATTTTCTATTTTCAGTGAACGTTTACCACTATGTGATTCATCCACAGCCCAGCCACTGAAATCATCCAACACCTGTCTGCCTGTAGTCCAGCCAAGCGCTTTCTCTTTTGGAGCCTTATTCTTTATGCCTATGCCGGAATCAAATTTTTCACCTTTTTCTACAGACGGATTAATTATTAAGTTAGATATTTTGACCGGTTTATCAGATTTTACAAGAACAGTCTTTTTACCCTTGGATTGGCTCTTCTTTACAGCTTTTTGCTTGTCACACCCCGCAAACAAAAATAACGATGCAGCAAAGCTAACAGCCAAGATATTTGAGGTTATTTGTTGCTTAAACATAATAGTTCTCCTTAGTTATTTTTTATTAACAAATATTTAAGTTCCGAAAAAGATTTCCGGATTTGATACAATTCCACGATCAAACCATCACCTCCTCATATAAAATACATTAAAGATTCTGATAATCCATTAAATTATTTATTTTTTTAGCGATTTCCATTTTATTCAAAAAACTCTACTTTTAATACTCAACAGCAAGCGAGAAGATAAAATCTAAAGACAATCTTCCCAGAACCAAAGTCAAGGAGTTTCCGAAAGCACATTTACTATTCGTGAAGCCGTATTTCCATCCCACAACTCAGGACGTGAAGCTTTCCTTCCTTTTCTCAACATCTCGTCAAGCGCTTTTCTAATAAGCGAAACATTATTGCCGACAAGTACGCTGGCTCCCCCGTGTTCTGTCAGGGTCACAGGGCGTTCCGTATTAAAGCGCAAAGTAATGCATGGAGTGCCCAGCACACAGCATTCCTCCTGCAAACCTCCGCTGTCGGTAAGGAATATCCTGGATGACATATTGAGCTTCAGCATTTCATGATATCCCAAAGGATGAAGCAGACATATATCCGGATTGTTCAAGACTTTTCCCCACAGCCCGAAACGTTCCAACTGTTTTCGGGTTCTCGGGTGAATCGTCCAGACCAGCGGCATACCGGGTGCAAGTTCTTCTGTTAAAAATGCAATCAACGGGGCAAGGCTCTCTTCTGTATCAACATTAGAAGGACGATGCATCGTCAAAACAGCAAAATTATTCTCTTTAAGTTCCAGAGGAGTACTTCCGCTGACAATATTATTATGAACAATATCATTCAAAGAAAGCTTTTCCGCGGTTGACAACTGTTTTTCCAAAGTGTCAATCATTATATTGCCGACAAATTTTATCTTACTTTCGGGAGTTCCCTCATTCTGCAGGTTCTCGGAGGATATTATGTCAGGAGTAAAAAGCAAATCCGCCAGGCGGTCTGTAACCAGACGATTGATTTCCTCCGGCATTGTCATATCGAACGAACGTAACCCGGCTTCAATATGCGCCAGCTTGATGTTTTCCTTTTTTGCGGTAATGGAACAGGCACAGGTGGCATTAACATCCCCGACGACAACAACCCAGTCCGGCCGGTGGTCTCTCAACACTTTTTCAAATTCTATCATTGTGCGCCCAACCTGTTCGGCATGTGATCCGGAACCGATATTCAGGTTTATATCTGCCTGGGGTATATTCAGAGTGTCAAAAAAAGACTTTGACATCTTATCATCATAATGCTGGCCAGTATGCACCAGAAGGTGCTCTATTTCCGGATACTTTTTCAATTCATGGCAAAACGGCGCTATCTTCATGAAATTAGGCCGGGCTCCCACTACTGAAATTATTTTAGTCATAATTACTCCTCATAAATCCACTTTTTTATTTAAAGTTATATAATATCACATTCCATAACAGCACATTGAATATTGGCGGTATAGCCTATTGTATTTAAAACGATATGCAGGTAATTATTATTTTGCCGTTGCTTGACGATTCCCTCCCAGCCCTTAAAAGGTCCTTTGGAAATAATAACAGGGGTTCCTTCAATGATATGAGGTTTGATCTCAACTTGATTGTTCTTGGAGAGCATCTCAAACCTATTTACTATTTTTAATTCAGCAATGAGTTGCTCCTCAGAATAATTTTCATTGAGAAGCACTCTGGAAACAGTAGCCCGGCAACGCGTTTCCGATAAAGTATTCAGATCAAGCGCTGCAAAAATATAGCCGGGGAACATTGGTGCCGGCCGCGGCGCCCGGCGGCGTTCGTACAACTTCCCGTTCGGTCTGGTAAAACGTTGTATGTGAGTATGTGAAACCAAAGGCAGGTAACAAGGGATTCCGGAAGAAACAAAAAATGCTTTGGTTCTTTTTTCAGCCTTAGGCTTAGTCATGACTGCATACCATTTCAGATGAGCATATTTTCTTATTTCTTCCGTTGACATATCCTATACCTTTCCAGCTTATTAAAATATCTATGATTCAGTAATCACGGTAACATAAAGCTGAATATTGTCACAAACAATACCCTACCCCAAATCATTTCATGAGTGAAAAACACTCTGATTTATTTAATTAAAAAATTAACATAAAATCCAGTCTATACCATAATATGTAAATTCCATATTGCAAGCCTGCCCAGCTGTTATTCCCGGAGTTTCTCATACTGGTATCAATCAGGAATTGCAAAATCTGATATATTTTTTTATTTCATGATTTTAACCTTAAATATCTCAAAAGTAGAAATTCCAGAAATCAATATTTTGAAAAATTAATATTGTTGAAAATTATATTACTCTACATCACTTTTTCAGATATATTTTTTATAAGAAAATCTTAAAACTGCTTGCTTATATACAAAACAATAGTTATACTACAGATAATTTGCTTCTTGAGGGTGTTCATCTATTTGTCGTAAAAACTATATTTAAACAGCTCCACCATTGAAACGATATATGAAGATTATTATAAAAGCCGCCTTGAACTCGTTGTCACAAAATAGAATAGCAGTTAACAATCTGTTTATGAATAAGGAAATTGATTAATGGCAAACTACAAGATTAAATGCGAAGTTATAGATATTCTCAGGAACGAATTCAACTGTTCCAAGGTAGGACAAACGTTCATTATTGGTACCAGAACTCCTGAAGGAATGTGTGCCAAAGCATTTGCCGCCGTCTACCCGACTGCTCTCGCTATGCGATTTTCGGAAAAAATCGCATGGGAGAAAAATCAGGAGTATATCGATGTCATATGTCCTGATCAGGATGTGGTATATCGCCTCACAAGAATCAAGTAGAAACATCTCATAACCAGCATATAAACGCTGACCGGAGCAACGAAAAAAGTAATTCTCAACGGAGCCTCACATTAATAAATTTCCTTAAATAATATTGGCAACAATTCCTGCTAAAGCAATTTGATCCTGGGCTATGGCTATCTGGAGATGAGTGGCATAACAGGAAAACAGTTTGTCATAGACTATTAGCGAAATATCATCAGAAACTCGCTTATTGAACAAAGATAAATATCTAGACAATGCCTAAAATTTAACTAAAGATTTTCAAAAGATATTAAAATAAATCAAACAAGCTAAAAAAAGAATGGGGCAGCACATCAAATTTCACCCCAAAAGATCTTTTTTTCGCTTTACTACCTTAATATATTAATAATCAACATTCTACTGTTTTATCAGATTTTTCAACATGATGAAACAAGAATAACTTTCGCATAACTACTACAACAGCGAGAACGAATTAAAATCCACGGTATCGGATTATATTCATTTCTTAATACAATGCGCCCACATCGAAAGTTGAAGATGATAACTCCAGATAAATTTGAACGACGTTATTATTCGAAACAGTAGGCAATTCAAAGTTCAACAGACAAGCTCAAAAGTCTAATCAGCATTTGACCGCTATGCAATAATGAAAAAATAAAGAGAAAAGTGAGGAAAACACAGGAATATCAAGTAAATATAAAAGAACAGCTTAGTGGGACATTCTCTCTAAAATACTCTATAAAGTTGTATGCAGTACATTTTTTATCCTGAATTAACAAAATTGTCCTTGCAAATTCTATAATAACAAAGTATATAAATCATATGTTATGTTTTATATGCGTTAAATAACTATAGTAATTTGGATATTCTTTGAAAAAATACGAAAAAATTTATGATTATATGCTTAGTCGTATAAAAAGCGGCAGTTATTGTCCCGGCGATAAGTTTATGACGGAATCTGAATTAGCCAAGATGTTTTCCACAACTCATCTTACGGTAAGGCAGGCGTTCAAGCTGCTGGAGTCTAAAGGTTATGTTGTGCGGGAAAGAGGGCGTGGTACTTTTGTTAAAAGCCTGAGCGAAACAGCTCCTTATCTATCCAGTTCAGAATCAAAAGAAATAGTATATTTGTCACGTGATTCTTCTGCGGATTTCTGTTCCAGTCTTTTCAGGAGTTTTAAATTAAAAAATCCTGATATAAAGATTTCATTTAAAAATATTTTTTTAGATGAACATTCTGAATTCCTGGCAAAAAAATCTTCTCCGGACACAATATACCTTTATGAATTTAATGATCATCATGATCTTATGGACAATAATTTGATGCGTCCTTTAGATTTTTTAGATTCCAGTAAAATAGCAGATATTGATCAAAATTTGATTTTACGTATGGGAGGAGGAAAGTTTGGTGTTCCTCTTGCAATTCCATTGCATTATGTGAACAGAATACATTTTATGAATGCTGAACTGGCGCGTAAATCCGGCCTTAACCCTGAAAATCCGCCACAAACCTGGAAGGAGCTTAGGGAATGGTGCGAAAAGGCTGCCGGCAAGGGAATTAAGCCGCTTGCAGATCAACCTGAACATCTCCAGTTCCATTTTTTATATCAACAGTATTTATCGCTGGCAACAGCTAATGATCCTGCAAGAATTAATTCTAAAAAATTAGAAATTGATTTCTTGATAGATACTGTAGTATTTTTTCGTGACCTGCGCCATGATTATGCTTTAAAACCTGTAGAAAATTTTGATTTAAAATATAAAAATAGTTTTTTTGCCGGGGAATATTTATTTTGTTTGTTTGCCGGGCCATGGTTTTATTATGAAAAGGAAGTTAGCGGAGCCGGATTTGACTGTGTTGTAATGGATAAACTTGTGCCTTCAGATAACGCTCCAAGCTTTATGTATTCAAACCTGACTAGTCTTGCAATGTATTGTAAAAGTGAAAAACTCAATGACCATGAACTTATGAAGCTGGAAAAGATATTTTCTTATATAGCTTCAAAAAGTTTCCAATTAAAGGTTATGACCTCTTCTGAGAAATATCCTACGCTTTCTCCACACCGGCTTGTTCAGCAAAAGCAAATCAAAAGCAATCCTGAAATGAAATCATTTTATTGGAATAAATCTCTTCCGGTTTTGGGACAAAGCATAAAATCATGGCATGCCTGGGAGATGCTCAAGCCTGAAATATTGAACTTGTGGAATTATGAAATAAATAAAGATGAATTCCGCCAACGAGTTGAATGGCTGCAAAATCGCCAGACTCTTTCCGCTTCAGAAATACCATATTAATCCTTGATATGCTTTTATCTACAAGATATTTTTAGGAAAAATATTTATTTATAGCATTGACAAGTTAAGTCATTAATATTATAATTACTATATATAAATAATAAAATAATTTATATTCAGTACTTATGCATAAATCAAGGAAGGTACAAAATGAAAAAGAATTTCACACTCATTGAACTCCTCGTTGTGATCGCTATCATAGCGATTCTCGCCTCAATGCTGCTTCCCGCGCTGACTAAAGCCAGAACCAAAGCGCGCATGATAAGTTGTCTCAATAATCAGAAAAGCACTGCCTCAGCATATCTTAATTATGCCGCTGATTTTGATGACTATATAATTCCTCCGCTTGTGGATTGGTTTGATGATTTGATGATAATAGCTGAATATGGCGCTGGCAACAAAAGTTCTCTCAAAGATATGAATGGACTTTTTGGCTGTCCAGAAAATGTAATAGGCAGCATAAATGCCAGAGGTATAGAGGGATATGAAACCAATCCGGTGAGTGGATCTGCTTGGAACTGGATAAGTGGTGATGGCAGGGTAAGGTGCTACCCCAATACATACCTTACATCTTCGCCTCCTAAAGTAACTCAAATCAAGAAAGCTTCTTTAACTGTATTGGTTGCTGATGGACTATATTATGGAGTTTCACACAAAAACAATTTTCAACCAACAGTTTTCAGGCATGGATCTAAAATAAGCGCTCCAGGTTATTCAGGGGTTCTTACCATAATAAAAAATAATTGGGGAGCTATTGGCGGTAAAGCCAATATTGCTTTTATTGATGGACACGCCAGCTCCTATTTGGAATCACGCTGGTCTACTGAGAGGGCTGAGGGCAGCCTGATTTATAACGATTTCTAATTAGTTTCACCAATATAATTTAAGGTAAAAGAAATGAGTAAGAAAATAAATATTCTCATAATAGGATGAGTCGTAATTTTGGGAACGAGTTCTCAATGGAAAGGAAATAGAATGATTATTGCTTATTCGAATGAATATTTAGATTCTTTTAAAACAAATATTAAAAAACCGATTTTCCTTGAATGTCCAAGCGAAGTTCCAGGGATTGAATTCGGAGCATTGGTCCAAGCAAAATTTGAACGTACTGTTGTTTCTTCCGATTTTTTTGGTAAAAAATTACCGAAAGGACAGATCCTTGTTCAGCATAAATGCTGGTTTCGCCCTGTAAAAACAAAGGTAAAGGCACATTTAACTCTTGCTCGTGTTGCCGGTTACAGAAACGCGATTTACGGCCTTCCGGAAAATAATTTTCCAATTTTATTTCAACATCCAGAATTTCCTAATATAATGATTTCAACAACTCCTTTGAGTAACTTTATTGAAGCTCGCTTTGTTCCACAAAAAG
Source organism: Victivallaceae bacterium (assembly GCA_963664605.1). Lineage (GTDB taxonomy): Bacteria > Verrucomicrobiota > Lentisphaeria > Victivallales > Victivallaceae > JAHOYW01. The sequence goes on along the minus strand of OY761536.1, from coordinate 4,199,861 downwards.
ACTGGCAAATTATTATGGGACGCCTCAAAGCGTGGCTTGCTAGTCAAGATGGAATAATAGAAAAGAAGTATTCTTCAGTAGCTTCTCCAAGGTTTAATTCCAATGTAAACCTACCCGAAACCGTAGAGAAAGAAGCTTTTGATTCCAGTATCAAATGGTTCAACAATCATATATTCTTTGAATATGGTGATAAAACCGGGGTTTTTGAAGGTTATATTTCTGCTATTGATCAATACGGCAGACAGTCTCCACGTCCCGTCACACGTGGAGATTGCAGTGGTGAAGCAAGCATGATTCCAGCATTAGACTGGGCATTAAATGAAAATTATCCTGCACGTCAAACCACTTCCCAAATTATGGATTATCTGTTTAACAGTGGAAAGCTGGCAGATAACAATCCTAAGAGTCCGACTTACGGGGGATTATATTTCTATGAAAATCTTCCAGCTTTTTATGCTGACGATAATTGCCGTGCTGTTATGGCTTGCATTCTTGCATCTGAATTAACCGGCAACTTATGCTATAGTAAAAATATTTTGCGTACTTTTTTGTCTATCTTGCGTACCACAGGGAAGCAGGGGTTCAGGCGTGGGAGACTAGATAATCCCAGTTCATTCATTGATGGGAAAACATGGACATACTATCAAAACGAAGATTATGTCGAGTATCGTCCTCATTATCAAGCCTATATGTGGGCTGGTTTCCTGCAAGCATATTTATTAACCGGACACCAGGAGTTTCTCGATAAAACTAAATATGCTATACGCATGACTATGGAAGTGTTTCCTGAATTGCTTTGGACAAATGGAATAACACAGGAATATGCTCGTTTACTTTTACCTTTGGCTTTTCTGGTACAGATTGAAGATACCTGTGAACATCGTTTTTGGCTTCGCAAAGTCGCGGAAACTCTTTTAGAAAACATGGTAAAATGTGGTACAATACGTGAAATGACGGGTGATCTTGAATATGGCAAATATCCTGCCCCGCTTTCAAACGAAGACTATGGTACTACTGAAGCAGCATTAATCCAGCAAAACGGTGATCCGGCATGTGATTTAGTTTATACAGTCAATTATGCTTTTATAGGTTTGCATGAGGCAGCCATGGCTACCGGAGAAAAGTTATATATACATGCGGAAAACAGATTAGCTGATTTTTTATGCCGCATTCAGCTTAAATCCGAGAAACAAAATTACCTCAATGGCTGTTGGATGCGTAGTTTTGATTATGAATTATGGGAATATTACGGCAGTTCCGCTGATATTGGCTGGGGTGCATGGTGTATCGAATCCGGTTGGACTAATACATGGATCGCAGCTACTTTGGGATTACGCCAGCTTAATCGCAGCCTTTTATGTAAAGAACAGGCAGGACATTATCATAAGATTTTTCCGGAAGTACTAAGCGAAATGCAAATAGTTCATAAAGATTTTAAGTTCAAAGAAACAACATCAACAGTTGTACCAGGCGCGGAATAAGTAGGAAACAAATTACAAAAAGTGAGCAATCCAAAATTATGAAATATCATGATTCAATACGTATATGGAGATCACCATATAGTGATTTCTCTAAAGATGAAACGCTTCATGCTTCTGAGATATACTCATTCGAAGCTTTATCTAATATTGCTGAGGCAGGTTTTAATGGTATATGGGTACATGCTATATTGCGGGATATTGTATCTTCAGAAATTTTTCCTGAACTGGGGCAAAATAGCAAAGCGCATCTTGCCAGCTTGAGAAAAGTGATCAAGCGCGCTGGTCAGCTGGGTATTAAACTGTATTTATATGCTCAGCCTCCTCGTGGCTTGCCCAAGGATGATCCTTTTTGGCAGCAGCATCCGGAGGCAAGGGGGACACTTTTCGCCACCAGTGACTTCCAGTCTTTGGCGATGTGCACTTCTGAGCCCCGTGTAAAAGAAAATATTTTCTCAATGGCTAAGACACTTGGCAGGGAATTACCGGAACTAGGCGGTTTAATTCTGATTACAGCATCTGAGTTTATGAGCCATTGCTATTGTCATCACGATTATACTGGTAATGGAGGAGATGCGGCTATACAATCCAGGGGGAATATTTTACCTGGTTGTCCACGCTGTTCTCAAAGGCACCCCAGTGATATAGTTGCTGAAATTATTCGGCTTATCCACAAAGGACTTACTTCATCTAATCAAAAAGCACGTGTTATTGCTTGGAACTGGGGATGGTCTTTATATGAAACGGAACCCCCTCGGCGTATTCTTAATCAAATTCCCAAAGATGTTATTCTAATGTCAGGTTTTGAACGTGGTGGGAAAAAGTTTATCCTTGGCAAAGAAAGACTCATAGATGAGTATTCTCTAAGTTTTACAGGGCCAAGTGAACGTTTTTCTGAAACCATGCGTGAGGCACGTGAACTGGGCTTGCAATGTATGACAAAACTTCAAATATCAACTACTCACGAACTTGCGACAGTTCCAAACCTTCCTTTGATTGGCAATATATTTGACAAAACAAAACGCATGCGCCAAATGGGAATAAAAGATTTTCTTGCATGTTGGAACTTTGGGAATATGTTGACTTCCAATACTGCATCGTTTATACGTTTTATGAATTCAAATCAGTATATCGAGCGTAGTCTTGCTCTTATTGATTTTGCGGATTTTTATTTTCCTGACTGCGATTCACAGCAAATGCTTCTGGCATGGGAAGCGTTTGAAGAAGGAATGAACAGTTACCCTTTTTGTATAGAATTTTTATATTTTGGACCGGTCAATTATGCGGTAACTTTGCCTGTTGAAGCTAAGTGTATTGAAGGTGGTACAATGGGGCCGTCATGGATTTTAAAGGAACGTGGCGACGATTTGAACGAAAGTTTTGGGCCTTTCACTATTGATGAAATCATTGAGGGGCTAGACAAACTAACTGTAAAGTGGTGGGAAGGTATTGCTTGTTTAACCAAATCTTTAAAAACTTGTTCATCTATTCATGCGTGGGAAGAACTAAATTCTGCACGTGCTGCCGGGCATTGTTTTCAAAGCACCTTGAATATTTACAAAGCATATAAATTGAGAGTAAATTGGAATGATAGTCTTAGAGAACAATTACAAGAAATCGCGATAGACGAATATAAGCATTTAAGCGTTATGCTGCCCATTTTAAGTGAAGATAAAAGAATTGGATTTCACTCAGAATGCCAGTGTCACATGTTTAATTTTTCGAGTGTCAGCAGAAAGCTGAAGAAGCTGGAAAATTTTATATCTTAAGCAAAATTATATATTCAAAGATTACTGCAAAGGATATGCAAGAGCTTTAATGTTGAACTTGTAGAATTATGAAATAAATAAAGATGAATTCCATCAACGAATTAAATAGCTGTAAAATCGTAGGACTCTTTCCGCGTCAAAAATACCATACTAATTCTAGCAATAAGATATTTTTATAAAAATATTTGTTTATAGTATTGACAAAACATGTTGTTAATATTATAATTACTATATATAAATAATAAAAAGGATTTATATTTAATACTTATGAATAAATCATCGTGGGCAGATAAAGGTATTTTCTCAGTTGGCGGCTGGCATCCGTTGTCAGGTCGTCTGCGGCGTTCGGTTAATCAACCTGAAGAGCTGGAAGAACAATATGAATGGGATTTTAGTGAAAAACGCGTTAAATTACTGGCATCACGTGGTGTTGACCTGGTGTTGAGCCAATTTGACCGCGGGCTCGGTGATTCTGATGCGTCTGAAGATCACGAACGAGCCAGAAAGTTATCCGGGTTATGTCATCGTTATGGCTTGAAGCATGGTTCGTATTTGGCAAATACAGTCTATTTTGAATCTATGTTAAAGGATTACCCGGAATGCGAGGACTGGGTTGTAAAAAATTATAATGGTAAATTTTCGCACTATGGTGGAGAGCAGACATTCCGTTGGGTGGTATGTTTTAATAGTCCTGGCTGGCTTAAAAGGATGAAAAACATAATTCGAAAAGCAATTGAATATTTAAATACAGATTTACTGCATTTTGATAATCTTGCAGTATGGCCGGAGCCGGATGGTTGTCATTGCATTTATTGTCAAAAAAAGTTTCGCGAATTTTTATATCATCGTTATCCGACAGAGGCAGAACAAAAATACCGTTTTGGATATACAGGCTTTGATACCTTTAGAATTCCTAATTTTTACGAAAATTTTCAACCAGCCTGGAGCTTTGACTGCTTTGTTAATCCACTTATTCAAGATTATATTGATTTTCGTTGTGAAACTGTTACCGGCTATATAAAGGAATTGGGTCAATATGCCAGAACCCTTAATCCGGATATTTTGCTGGATTCAAACGGACAGTCAATAAGTGGCGTTAATCGTGCTTTTCTGCACGGTATTAATTCAGGGGCACAACTGGATTATGTGGACATTATGTGTGATGAATGTCCTGATTACAGAGAAGATAAAGAGATGGATGCGATTCCCAAGTCAATACTTAAATTTCGCAGCATGAAGCAAGCCAGGCAGCTTGGGAAAGCCGTTTTCACTTCTTTTGGTGATGTTGAGGAATTGGCATTTAATCTTGCTTTCGGGGGAAGTCCCGGGATTTTTATGGAATGGGGATATGCGGAGCAAAACAGCAAAGAGCAAAACCCTTTACCGGAAGATATTCAATGCCTGTTAAACCATTTTCAATCAAACCGGCATCTTTACGGCACATTGCGCCCGGGAGGGAAAGTTGCTGTATTACGCAGTCAGAAATCTCTCAGTTATATTTCTACTTCTACTCATTTATCTGCATGCGTAATTGAGCAAATACTTTTCAATCGACGTATTCCGTTTACAATTATTGGCGATGATGAGTTATGTGCCAAAGGGCTTAAGAAAATTGATTTACTTATTCTGCCGGATGTGGAGTATCTTTCTGAAGAACAGGAAAAAATCATTAGAAATTTTGTATTTTCCGGAAAGGCTCTTATGCTTACTGAAGCTAGCGGACAATTTAAAGCTACTGGAAGAATTAGAAAAATACCGGCTTTTAACGATATTTTTTGTTTTGGCGCTAGAAATTCCGATTATGAGAAAGAAAATGCTTGTCTTGATTCCAGTAGGCAATTTAAAAAAGAAACGAAGCAATTCTCTAAAACTAAATTTGTTAAATTCGGTAATGGGAGAGCTGTTTATGTACCGGAAATACAATATAGGCATATGCCTGGCAGCTTTAAAAGTAAATATAATATTCATTACAACGGTATAGATTCCCGCTATTGGAAGGAGCCTGCCAATGTCATGGAACTGTTAAATGCGATGCAATGGCTTACTCCTGATTTATACCCTGTAAAGTTATATGATAACAAGAATATCTTTATTGATACAGTGGAGCTGCGTGATAAAAGTCAAGCTTGTATGATTTTTCGTGCAGGTAATGATGCAGCACCGGTAAATTTACGTTTTTGTGTTAAAACTTCACAAGCTCCACTTATGAGTGGACTATATATGCCGGGTAATGATAAAACTGAAAAATTGCAGTGGGGAAAAAACGGAGATTATTTTGAAGCTGAATTGCGAGGAGTAAAGCGTTTAGCTGTAATTAAATATATTTTAACTAAAAAAACAAGCAAAGGAAAAGTAAAAAATGAAGGTAAGCCGACTGTTAACCGCAAGTCTGTTGTTTGCTCTCATGATGCCCATTCTGTGTTCAGCATCTGAGTCAGAACAAATTTTTAGTTATAAACTGAAAATGTGTGATGTTGATACAATCAACGGAGCTAAAAAATATCCAGGAAAACGTCCGTCTGCAATCGGATTTGGCAAAGAATGGACAGCTGAAAAAAAATTGCCTTATAAAATTGGCCCCGGGCCGGTTAGGATTTATATAAGAACATTTCCAGAAGGAAAACCTACGATTTATACGGTTACTATTGGAAACCAGAGCGGTTCTATTACTATTCCAGGAAAAGGCTATAGCCATTACCATAACGCTGAAATTAAATTAAATCTCAAAGCGGCAAGTGATTCAGTAAAATTTAAAAGCAGCAATGAAAACGGAGAAAAAGGCCGGAGTATATGGTACATGACTTTTATTACTAATGACCCCGCTTGGAAATACTACGAAAATAAACGCGGTAGAGACGTTTGCAATAGACTTAAATATGAAAAAACAGTAACTTCCAGTAAAAGCGGTAATATTCTTAGAAATTCTGGTTTTGAAGAAGGATTAAGGCATTGGACATTCAGTGAGTATAAATCAAATACAGCCGTTAAACCATTTATGTTGGTGAGAAATAAGGCTGCACATGGCAACTACTCCATAAATATAGCTCCTAAGAGAATCGTTTCTGACTGGGTGCGCCTTCAAGCTGGTATGAAATGCAATTTGAGTTTTTACTTTGCGGCATCAAACAGCGTGCCGGTAATCGCCCAAATTGAATATCAGACTGCGAATAACAAAATTAAAAATCTTTTTAGTTTGCAAGCGGACAAAATGAACAAGACGGAGAAACAAAAATGGCTTCGGTTTTCTAAATCTTTTTCAATACCTGATGCGTCCAAGTCCTCAGGCAATATTCGTGTTATTTTTATGGCAAAAAGAAATTCAGAAAATCCTATCCTTATTGATTCTGTTCAGATTGTGGCTGGTGAAAAGCCTTTGGCATATCTTCCTGAAAGGGGACTTGAGGCAAATATTATTTCTCCGAGTTTTCAGGGAATTTACAATATAAACGAGAAAGCAGATGTTCTTTTTAACCTTTACAAACAGGAAAAGGTAAAAATAAAAAATTGCCGGTTAATTGCTTATGACTATTTTGACCGGGAAATATGGTCAAAGACAATTCCCATATCAGAAACCGGGCAAACAATGTCCGTTAATTTGGAACTTGAAACGCAAAAAGCCGGTTTTTTTCGTGTAATTAGCGAATTAAATTATCAACTAGATGGAAAAGAATATCATAAATTCAGTCAATTTGTTTATAATGTAATATATCCTTATGTTCCTTTGCGCAGTCAGGAAAAAAGCCTGTTTGGTGGTTATTATACTAAGGCTCCTTCAGGGAAACTAAGTTATGGAGAACCAATCAATAAATTTGGATTTGTGGAGTTCAACTCGCTTGGGCATAATTTTATGAGGTGGCGAAGTAATGTTACCCGCAATTCCACGAAAAATAACATAAAATACAGATGGGATAATGCAGATAGTGAAGTAAAACGTTTTTTGACCGCCGGGATAAATATTACTTGTACTCTTCATTTAACCAGTTCCGGTTCTTATGGTCCGCCCGAATGGGCAATTACCGCAGACGAGAAAGACAAAAGTAAATATTATAAAATTCGTGGAAGACGTTCTAGATTTGCAAAAATATCCCGTGCTCTATGGCTGGATTATGTAAAGACTTTTGCAGGGCGTTACAAGGGTAAAATCAATAAATATGTAATTCAGGATGAACCGCAATATTATTTTGAGAGTCTTGTGGATTATGCACGTTTTTATTTAGATACTCGTGAAGCGATAAAAAGCGTAGATCCGGAAGCACGCGTTTTCTACGACGGCTTTTGTCATCCATGGAAATTTATCGAAGCGCTTTCCAGTGTTACTGGAGGCAAACCTGAAAAATATATGGATGGAATTCATGCCTACCTTAGCAGCCAACATGCTGGAAAAGTTAGTTTAAAGGCAGAACCGGAATTCAGAAAATGGCTTAATAAATATAATGTTCCTTTAGTTACCGTAACTTGTTTTTCACCAGCTAACCGTCTTGACTATTTGTCAGATGATATTAAAAGTTTTAGTTTTTTAAGTCAACGCATTCAAGAGTTAAGAAGTGTTCATTACTTTTTTGACGGTATAGTATGGGGCGGTGCGCGTTGTCATTATTATTACTATGGTGCAATGCCCGGGAAAGACAAAGGTGCTTACATATTCGATTCGACAGGACGGATTAAACCAGTATTTCATTATTTTTCCGCTGCAAATAAATTTATCGGTAACTTTCTCAGAGTCGAATCTATAGATAAATATAAAAACTTCAGAATAGGATTGGTGGACAAAGGTGATAATCATGGTTTGATCATTATGTATTCTGTTGATGGTAGAATGTATGATTTTAGTATACCGGGAGGAATTGCCGGCAAGGTTACTGATGCTTTAGGCAATACAATGTCTGATAAATACTGCGGCCTGCACCCAATTTTTATAGAAACAGAAAGTCTTGATCTTGCCAGAACAAGTCTAAAGCAAATAAGCTTTAAGGAAAAAATCAGTTTTGAATGGACATTCAGCACAGACAAAAGGGGGCTTGTTTTGGATCTTAATTTGATATGTGATGAAAATCCGGAAGCTCTAACGCTTATCGACTCTCAAAGCAAGGGCAAAAAAGTTATAATTAAGGCATTAGCCAGTGGTAAAAACAAATATTGTTTGAAAATTCCACTTTATCAAGCGGCTTCAGTTTCATTTAAACGTACGGTAAAAGTACCAATTGCTACAAAATGGGGCGATTTGTATCCGGAATTAAATTTGAGCTATCAGGCTGACAGTAAAAAATAAAAGGAAGTTTAATGAAAAAAATATTGCTCCATATAATGATATTTATCGGTATTATAAGTCAGGGGTCTGAATCCAGATTTATAGAAGCGGAATGCTTTGACAAATTGCCGCAGTCGGGGATTTTCCAGAATATGCCGGGCTGGTATGCGAAAAGACATTCCCATGCATCGGGTGGAGCCTTTGTTGTGTGTCATTACTCTAATGCAAAAATGCTCAAAGAGTTTAAAACTCTTCCTCCCGGCAATTATGATGTTTGCTTGAGAGTGGTTAGAAATCGCTCCGCAAATACCCAAAATAAATTAAATATTGAATTAGGCAGCAGTGCTGGAGGTAAGTTTTCCACACTTGCTTCAGCGGATATCAGTCTCTGCACCGCAGGTAGTGGTTATGGATGGGAAAAAATCCCTGTGAGATTTAAAATAGCAAAAAACGCCACTGCAATTAGACTTACCAGTCAGAAAGTGGAATGTAAAGGCATTGGGGATGACCCGGAATTTCAACTCCCTTATATAATTATTGATTCGATTGTTATCACTAATGCCGATATAAAGATTACCGGCATAAAAAATAGAAAAGGAAGAACCAAACTGTTTTTTTTAAATAAAGCGGAAGACCCTAGAAATAAATATGCGAAAATTCCTTATCCTAAAATTACTCCACAACTGCATTATAACAATTTGCCCGCAAGAAAATTTTTTCTCTCAAATAAAAACCTGCTTAGAAATAGTGGTTTTGAAATGTGTTTAAAAGGAAACTTTGGTTCATTCAATCCCAGGTTGACCGGGTATAATCTGGACGCCGACTGCCTGGAGGAGAAACAAGCTTTTGAAGGGCGTTATTGCGTAAGGCTTAAGGGAAAAGTTAGTAATCCTTTATCGGATTACACTGGCAGCAAGGGGAAAATAATTTACGGAAACGGCTTCAAATTGACTACTTTTAATAGATTTAAAAGTAATGTTTTACGTAAGCTTGTTCGCGAACCACTGATCTTTTCAATATATGCCAGGACTAACGGTAAAGCGGTAACCCTGAATATTGCCGGAAAATCATTTAAGGTATCTCATACTGACTGGCGCAGATACTCGACTGTTTTCAACCCCAAAGTATCTAAAAACAATATTGTTTCTTTCAAGACAGATGATCCAGAAGCTGAGGTCTTTCTTGATGCAATGCAGCTGGAGCGTGGTAAAGTCGCGAAAAAGTATATTCCGTTAGAAGGTATTGAAGCCGGCTTCCAGACCCACGCAAGAGCAAATATTTTCTATAACTCAAAAGAAATCCCCATGGAGCTTGTTGTTACTGCTGGACAAAAAATAAAATCCCAAACGCTCGTTATCAAATATAAAATACTTGATTATTCATTACGCATTTGCGCTCAGGGGAAATACACTATCAAGCCGGAACCAGGAAAAACGGTCTATAAAAAAGTCCTTGTTCCGTTCCAAAAACTTGGCGGTTACTTGTTCGTATATGAAATTGAAAATCATCCTGAACAGGCTTGGGCATTCCCTATTGGGATAATAAAAAAATCCAGTAGGCCTTTGAAGAGTTTGGGAGTTATCGGTTCATCAAACAGTGAATTTATGAAAATTGCCCGGTATGTCGGAATAGGACGTATGCTTTCGCTCAACGATAATATTACTTATTTTAATATTTTGTGGCCTGATGAGGATTCAATAAGGATCTATGATAAATATCTAAAAATGTGGCAGGATAAATACGGAATTGATTATGTATTTCACCGTCCTCCATTCAATCCTCCTAAGTGGACTCCAAGTATTATCGGAAAAGGTGCTGCCGCTCACATGGGTAAAAAAAATATTGACTATATTCACTGGGCAGAGCTTTGGGATACCTTAACTAAAAAAATGAGATATATAAAATACTGGATGCCATCTGATGAATTAGGTTATCATCGTGCTCCGGCAGAAGCCTCTGAATACATTAGTATCGCAACAGAAAAAATAAGGAAAAATTCTCCTGATTCCACTGTTATAAACAGCACACAGGCTTTAAGCTTAAGAGAGATGTTGCGTGTTAAACCTGATCTTGATATTGGTGATGCAATTGGCGGGAGCAGGCACGGAAACGAACGCAATATGTTCTTTTATGATTTACAAAACAAACTTGATTTAAATAAAAAATTCTGGATTATCGGGGTTGGCTGGCTTGCGCCTGGTTGGACTGAACTCTTAGATTTTGAAACCTTCACTGTTTTTGCAAAGCATAAAGCAAGATGGCCGCTTTATACTTTAAACGCATCTAAGGTGGTTTCTGATATTTTTGAGGAAATGGCTGTTGTAGGAGTTGACCAGTACTGTCTTTATACAGCTAAATTTGACGCAGGTAACGACCCATGGTCAACGTTTTCTCCATTAAATACTTTCAGGCCTTTCGGGGTTAATTATGTTAATGCCGTGAAATTTTTGAAAGGCGCAAAACGCGGTGGAACAATTTTGCTTGACAAGGCAAATGGAATCAGCGCTTCTTATGTTTTAAGGAATGGCAAAACTTGTGTGATGATTAAGTCTTCAGGTCGTTTTTCAAAAACAGATGTTCAAGTTAATTTGCCATCTGCCAAGGTTAATATGTATGATGGTTCTCTGAACCTTGTTAAATTCGTTAATAAATTTGAATTATCACCGGATGAGGTTGTTTTTATTGAAGATAATGGTTTCGGTCATAAAAAGCTTCTAGCAGCGATTCAGCAAATTAGCGCGGGCGGCAAAGATAATGAACGACGATTGATTATGCATGGTTCTGGAAGAGCTCTGCAACTGGTTATTTTTAAAAATGGCAAAAAGGTTTCCAGCAAAAAACTACCTGCGGATGCCGGAATAAAATATTCTTTGGATCAGTCAAGACACGATAGGGTTTCTAATTGGGCATGTATCGCCCCGGAAGCTGCGGCCGGTGGTATTTCGCTGGACGGGAAACTGACAGAAGCTGTGTGGAATGAGGCTGCCCCTTCTTTTATCTATTCAATTCCATACTTAAATGGTTCATACGGTGCATTACAGGGAATTAAAAATTTTTCCACCATAGAAAGTGCAGAAGACCTTTCCGCTACTTTCAATTCTGCTTGGGATAAAAACGCTTTATATTTTGGAATTAAAGCCTATGGGACCTTTAAAGAAGGATCTGTAATCAAGATAAAACTTGATGCTGATTTACTGGGTGATATTAATCAAAATGAATATAATGGTGACGATTATATGATTTCTATTCCCATAACAAATACAAAGGGAACTTTTAGTATTGATATTAAAAATTTTAACGGCAATAAGTGTGGATATTGTAAAGCAGTCCAGACAACGGTCAAAGGAGGGAAAGTTATCGAATTAAAAATTCCATTTAGTCAAATTAATCTAAAAGATGGCGCAGGCGCTTTGGGATTAAATATTGAGATTTCAGATATTATGTCTGGGAAAAGAAGAACTTTATCCTGGACGACGAATTATGCCGCTCAGAAAAGTCCTGCCGGTTTTGGACAGCTTATCTTGGTTAATCCACAAAAAAGGTAGAATAAATTCTCAAACGAATATATAATAAAAAACAAGGAAGGTGCAAAATGAAAAAGAATTTCACACTCATTGAACTCCTCGTTGTGATCGCTATCATAGCGATTCTCGCCTCAATGTTGCTTCCCGCGTTGACTAAAGCCAGAACCAAAGCGCGCATGATAAGTTGTCTCAATAATCAGAAAAGCACTGCCTCAGCATATCTTAATTATGCCGCTGATTTTGATGACTATATAATTCCTCCGCATGTGGATTGGGAAGAAGATTTAAAGTTAGTCGCTAAATATGGAGCAAGTAATAAAAATCCTTTAAAAAACATGAATGGGCTTTTTGGCTGTCCTGAAAACGTGATAGGCAGTATTAATGCCCGTGGAGAGGAAGGATATCCAACAACTCCTGCTGGTTCTGAAAAGAATTGGGTAAGCGGTGATGGCAGGGTAAGATGTTATCCCAATACATATCTTACATCTTCGCCTCCTAAAGTAACTCAAATCAAGAAAGCTTCTTTAACTGTATTGGTCGCTGATGGACTATATTTTGGAGTTTCACACAAAAACAATTTTCAACCAACGGTTTTCAGGCATGGATCTAAAATAAGCGCTCCAGGTTATTCAGGGGTTCTTACCATAATAATAAATAATTGGGGAGCTATTGGTGGTAAAGCCAATATTGCTTTTATTGATGGACACGCCAGCTCCTATTTGGAATCACGCTGGTCTACTGAGAGGGCTGAGGGCAGCCTGATTTATGAAAATTTCTAATTAGTTTCACCAATATAATTTATGGAGAAAATAAAATGAACAAGAAGATAAACAGCCTCATAGTAGTTATATTTTTTTCTATGATAAATTTGATTTTCGCCGCGGACTGGTACGTTAAACCGGCTGGAGGTGATTATGGCAATGAAGATGGTACCAGCTATGACAATGCATGGGACGGTCTGTTGAGTGTTGTCTGGGGAGCTAATGGCGTTCAGCCGGGAGATACTTTATGGGTTTGTGGAACACATGTTTATAAAATGCCGAGCCTGGGGGCAGGGCTCGTTACTGTTGCTGATATTACTCCGGCTTCAGGTACTTCTGATTCGAGCCGGGTAACTGTACGTGGAGATTATCCTGGTGATGCCGGAGTTATCTGGGGCGGTTACATTCCACAATACACAGCGGCTGGCTGGCAGCAACAGGCTTCCCCTAATCAAAATGTATGGTCCTATCAATTAATCGGCGGGCATTATGCCGACTGGTATTTTCAGGATGTTTCAGCTTCCGGCTATACTGTATTGGATCCTGTCGCAAGCATTAGTGAATGTAATAGCGCTGCCGGGTCGGTTTATTATGACAGTTCTACAAAAATTTTATACGTTCAAACTACTGATTCCTCTGACCCGACCGACCGGATTACGTGTAACCGCTATGGATATGATTTCAAAATGAACGGTAAGGAGTACATTACATTTAAAAACTTAACCTTCAACAGCCTTTTTACTCACCCTTTCATTTCAACATATTCTGCACAAAGTATGTCCCACATTAATTTTGAGGGATGTAAATTTAGCTATGGAGAACATTTTATTTTAGAATTTGGTGATAATTGCGACTATAACAAAGTTATTGACTGTGAATTAGCATGGGCTGGAAATGCAATATATACTATTAGTACAACTAATGATGCCGCAAGCTATTATTTATTTCAAGGTAATTATATACATGATATAGGCGTCAGGGCAATTCAGCAAAACAGTGATGCCCATTCTATCGGCATACAAGGTGGTATTGGTGGTGTTATTGAGAATAATATTTGTGTGAATTGTGGAACTGGCCCGTTGCTTTATGCTTATACAAATCAGGAATTACGTGATACAATTGTCCGGAATAACTTTATAAAAGACCTTCACCAGCTTGGCAACGCATCCGGATATGGAGTCAGCACAATGTGCAATAATGATTCCATGTCTGACAAAAGCGGTAATTTATTTTACAACAATATTGTTGTAAACGCCAATGTAGGCTATAGACTACAATTCGAGGATGAGCAAGAAGTTATGCATAACATTGCTTATAATTGTAATTATGGCTTGGAAAGTGGACGTAGTTACAATGGTGTTGGCGCTAATGTAACTTTCAAAAATAATATTATTATGAACTCGCAGACTTATCATGTCAGATGGTATAGCGGAGCATCAGGCGTTGTTATTAATTTTGACAATAACATCTACTATCCGGATACTGGTACGAAATTTTATGAGGCAACTCTTGGCGGCGCAATGAATTTTAGTGATTGGCAGGATTTGTCAAAAACAAATTGTTCTTTTGATCCCAGTTCATCAGTATCTGACCCTCTGTTCTGCGATGGCTCAGGAAGTTTTTCAAAAGCGAGCGATTTTAGGGTTGAAGAAAATTCGCCGGCAATAGATTCAGGAGAAACATTGGATATTACTGAAGCTTATGATGGCTACAGCCGTGATTCAGCATCAGATATCGGTCCCTTTGAACAGAACGATTCTCTCGGAGAAGGTTTAATTGCAAATTTCGCAATGGAAGAAGTGTGGAACGGTACTACTGGATGCGTTATTGACAGGTCCAGGCATGACAATAATGCTAACACTTATAGTACGACCGTTGAAACAACAACAAGTGAATATATGCTCGGAACGCGTTCTGCCTATTTTAACGGAGGATATTTATCCTTTTCATCTGCGGATACTTTGAGTCTCGGAGCGGCTTCGTGGACTTATTCAATCTGGTTTAAGAGTACTGCTACATCTACACGTCAACTTTTAATGTATAAGTACGGGGTTACTGATGAGGGGTATTTTCTAATAAGGACTCAGGAAAATACCGGGAAAATCTATTTTTTATTACGGGAACCTAATGGTTCATATAAGTCTATTATCAGCACTACAATGGTAACTGATGGTGACTGGCATCATATAGTTTGTACTTTTCAGAATAATTCTTCCGGGAATGACAATATGGCACTATGGATTGATGGAACAAAAGAAGCGGAAAAAACTGACAGCAGCTTGGGAAATCTTGACAGTAGTACTGCTATGCGCATTGGGCAGTATTGTATTGGATATATGGATGAAATATCCGTTTGGGATCGGGTTATCAGTAATGATGAAATAGCCAAGTTGTACAATTCCGGTTATGGCTGGGCTATTAATGTCCCAACAGTTGACTTGCAGGATAAACTCGTTGGATACTATTGCATGGAAGCAACGGAATGGGATGGAACAGAAGGAGAAGTTATAGACGATTCCCCGAGCGAATTTGATGGATATGCTGTCGGAGGAGCTAATACTTCAACTCAAAATTATTTGTTGGGGACCAGATCTGCTTTATTCAATGGAGCGAGCAATTGTTATATAGATTTCGGAGAAAACTGGATATATGATATGGATGAAAAGTCATTTTCTATATCAGCCTGGTTTAAAAGCTCATATAATGACGGACGGCAATTCCTATTCTATAAATATGCTCCAGCCGGTCAGGGATATTTATTGTTGAGAACATATTCCACGCTTGATGGAAATACCGGGAAATTACTTTTCTATTTAAAAGATGATAAAAATGTTACCAGTACGGTAGACAGTCAGTCAGTAGTAACTGACGGGGAGTGGCATCATGTTGTAATCACGTTTGAAAATAATCCAGACGGCGCGGATATTTCAACAATCTGGGTTGATGGTGTCATGGAAGATATCGAAGAAACAACATCTTTGAATAGAATATCCTCATTATATGATTTTCTTATAGGAAGATATGTAAATGGTAACATGGATGAAGTCGCAATTTGGGAACGAGTTCTCAATGGAAAGGAAATAGAATGCCTGTATAATGCAGGAATGGGCAAAAGCCTGTAATAAATAATAAACTGGAAGTAAGACTCATGCTAATTTATTTTAGCATGAGTCTTTTATAAAAACATTTTTTTTGCGATGGCTAAAAATTTTGATAGAAAATTACTGGAATTAGTGAAAATATTTGAGTAATCTTCAAAGGGAATAAGCTTGACTGCTTAGTTTTTAAAATGACAAAATTTATATATCTTACAGATACACATTTAGGGGGGGCTGCAAATACTTATAAACAGCAAGTTCCTTACAGGGATAAACTGAGTGACTTGCTGATCTTGCTGAATCAATATATTAAAAAACAATCTGGCATTGACTTTATTATTAATGGCGGAGACGTTATTGACAGATTTGAGCCATCCTTGATAGAAAAAGCAAAACAAATTTTTAAACTTTCAAAGCCTGTATACTTTTGCCTTGGCAACCATGATTTGACAAGTGTTGATTCCAATGATAGTTGGTTAAGTTTAGCTAATGAATTTTTCAAAAATAATTCTTTGCATTTTGAAATTATAACAGAGGATTGTGTTATACATGTTCTTCCTAATCATTGGTGTGAAGATGAATATTTCTGGGAAAAAGAGCAAAAGCCTTATTTTTCGAAAAAACAACTTGAACAGTTAACTGCACAATTAGATAAAAATAATAATTTGCCGCATATAATTTGTACTCATGTAAATATAGCTGGAATTTCCGAAGAACAAACTGGTTTTACGGAAGAATATCATGCGCCCAATGAAAAATTCAGCAAAGAATTTACAAAATTACTTAAATCTTATCCTCAAATAAATTGTGTTATTTGTGCACATAATCATATAAATTCTATTAACTGGATAGAGGGCGTTCCAATTGTTTCAATGTCGTCATTTACGGAATCTCCGTTTGAATTTAAGGTCTTTGAAATTAACAATGGCGTACTTACAATCAATACCTTAAATCTTTTTAGTGATATATCATCAAAAATTGATTATGATTTTAATAAAACTTTTGTTCAAGGACGTAATAAAGATAGAAATATAACCCTTAAATTAAGATAGTTGAATATGAGCAGCAAACCAATGATTAAGGCAGACAGCCACATGCATCCCTACGAAAAGTATCAATCTTTGGCTGGAATGCGAAAATTTGTTTTGGAAGCTGAAAGAAATGGCTTTGATGAAATATGTTTTACAGAGCATGCTTCCATACTTCCTGGCAGAACGGAATATGATTTCAGGCGATACTTTGATTTTGCAATGCAATTGCAAAATGAATTTTTGTTTCCTAAAATAAACATAGGTGTTGAACTGGATTATCATCCGGGAAAAATAGATGACGCTATTAAAATTATTAATGGATATCCCTTTGATTATGTTTTGGGGTCAGTCCATATTCATACTGGTCTTTATAGAGAAAATATCTCGAAATTATCATTTGAAAGCATAGCAGTTCTTGCTTTAGACATGATCCTTGAAGCAGTAAAGTCAAATATGTTTGATGCAATATCACATCTGGATTTTTTTAGGAAACTGCTTCCTGATGAAGAAACTTATAACCCGGTTAGTTTAAAAGGAAGCTTTCTGGAAGTCTTTCAAGAAATGGAAAATAATGATATTGGTCTTGAAATAAATAGCAGCAGCCTGAGAAGATATTTCAATGATCTACATCCATGTCCTGAAGTTTTAACATGGGCAAATGATTTTAACTTGAAATATACCTTTGCGTCTGATGCCCATGAACCACAATTTGTTGGATTCGGGTATCGAGATGTTTTGAGTCGCTTAACTGAACATCAACTCCAAAATATGGTTTTATTTCGTCAGCGTAAAGCTGTTAAAATACTTTAAAAATACTACTTTCAACGGCAAGTCAAGGTATATAAAGAAAATATGACTATGAAGTTTAATCTAATCAATTAACAAAACGAACCTGGAAATTCGTTCACGGATTAAAATAAGGAATATATAATATGTTAAATCCTGTGGATTGCGTAAATCCGCTTATTGATACAGCGGAAAGGCGTTTCTTCTTTCTTACAACCGCAAGCCGTCCTTTCGGTATGGTGAACCTGAGCCCGGATACCAGAGCCGAAGCTAATGCCTGGAAAAGTGGTTACCGCTATGATGATAAACATATTCGCTGGTTCAGCCATGTTCATGCATGGCAATTGTGTGCCCTGCCGATCATGCCGACCATGGGGGACTTTAAAGGACATTTAGGAGCAGACGAATACAAATCAGCTTTTTCACATGATAAAGAAACGGCAAAGCCGGGTTATCACTCTGTTTATCTTGAAGATTATGCTGTAAAAGCGGAATTGACCGCAACGGTTCGGGCTGGATTTCATCGTTATACTTTTGAACAGGCAGGGCTCGCTTCGATTGTAATGGATATTGCAGCGACGATTATGTTACCCATGTCCGATTGTTTTGCTCAGATAATTAATAAACGGGAAATTTCCGGTTATGTGGAAAACGAAAGAACTCCACGTCGCCCCAAGCGTACTAAAATATTTTATTTTGTTCGTTTTGACAGAGATTTTGATGATCATCAGGCATGGCAGGCAGGAAAGTTAATAGATGAGCAAACTGTTCTTGGAAATGGGGCTGGTATCGCTCCGCAGTTCAAGGTTGATGCCGGAGATTGCATTCAATTGCAAGTTGGAATTTCATACTGTTCAGTTGGACAGGCTAAATTAAATCTTGATACAGAAATGGCAACCTGGGACTTTGACCAGATAAAATGTGAAGCCATGGATGAGTGGAATCAATGGCTTAGCCGGGTACAGGTTGAAGGCGGGACAGAAAAACAGAAAATAAAATTCTATACTGACCTTTTCCATGCTATCAAGGGCAGAAGACGCGTTAGTGATGTAAACGGTAAATATCTTGATAATACCGGAGATCATCCAGTTATACGTCAAATCCCTTTGGATGAGCATAATAAACCGAAATACGACCATCACAATTCTGATGCGTTCTGGGGCGCACCATGGAGTTTAAACCTGCTTTGGGCTTTGGTGTGGCCGGAAGTGACCAGCAACTTCTGCAATACACTTGTCGATATGTATAAAAACGGCGGCCTGATTCCGCGCGGACCTTCAGGCGGTAATTATACTTATGTGATGTCTTCCCCGACTTCAACCACATTCCTGGTGTCAGCATGGATGCAGGGGATCAGGGATTTTGATATTGAAGCCGCCTATGAGGGTATGTTGAAAAATCATGGTCCCGGGGGCATGATGAGTAAATGCGGTTACGAGCATTACACTAGCGTTGGTGGCGGAGTCGAATATTATCTTGAACGCGGTTATGTCCCTTTGGGGATCAAAACTACCGGCCTGCATTCTCATGCAGCTGGAACCTTTACCCTTGAATACGCTTATCACGACTGGGCTTTGGCGCAACTTGCAGATAAACTTGGCAAAAATGATGATTATAAAATGTTGATGCGGCGTTCTAAAAACTATATAAATATTTGGGACAAAGAAACTAAACACATGCGCCCGAGAAATATGGACGGCAGTTTTATAGAGAATTTTGGTCTATTTGATAAACTGGGCTGGGAGGAAGGCAACGCCACCAAATACAGATGGTATGTCCCGCATGACGTGGATGGACTGGCGGAGCTAATGGGCGGCAAAGAAACTTTTGTCGCCGAATTGGATAATCTCCTGAAAGAAGCGGAGAAAACACAATTTATCGCTCCACATGGTGAACATCATACTATGCCCCTTGATTATGGTAATCAGCCAAGCACATATATAGCTCACTTGTTTTCTCATGCCGGAGCACCATGGCTTAGTCATAAATGGGTTCGCAAAATAGTAAACTCAGAGCCAAAGAGTAATACCACTCCTTACGGCGGTTATGGTGGAGATGAAGACCAGGGAATGATGGGATGCCTGAACGCTTTAATGTCCATAGGACTGTTTAATGTACAGGGCGGCTGTTGCCAGGAACCGATCCTTGAACTTACTCCTCCGATCTTTGATAAGGTTACCATTCATTTGAGTAAAAAATACTTCAACGCTAATATTTTTACAATTATTGCTGAAAATAATGGTGATGGAGTTCGTTATATTGATTCTGCCCAGTTAAACGGGGAGGAAATCAAAACACCGTGGGTAAAGCAGAAAGATGTTGTTGAAGGTGGAACGATAACAATGCAGTTATCCGATAAACCAAACAAAACCTGGGGAATACCGAATGAAGATATTACAGAGTCAAAATAAAAATTAAATACCACGAAGTCAAGAATTCTGGAATTGGCTTTAACAAACAAATAAAGGAATATCAATTTTATGAAAGTTGGATTTATTGGGTGCGGCGGTTTTACACAAGGCAACCATATACCAAATGTCGTAAAAAACCCGGAAATGTCTATCCGGGCGTTTTGTGATTTGAATCAGGATTACCTGAAACAGCTTGAACAGGAATATTCCCCTGATTATATAACTACGGATATGAATAAAATTTTTGAGGACCCGGAAATAGAAATGCTTATTTGCGGCACCAAGCCGGATTTCAGGCTACCGATAATGCAGCGTGCTGTAGAATCCGGGAAAGCTCTATTCGTCGAAAAACCACTCTGTTATAAGGACGATGAAATCCTGCCGATGCTTGAACTGATAAAGGACTCCGGGATAAAATTCATGGTAGGCTTCAATCGTCCCTACAGCCCAATGATGCAGGATATAAAACCGCTGTTCCTGAAGAATCGCAAGGGCAACACGACAATCATCTACCGTATTATAGGTGAAGCCAGGCTCTGGCCTTTTCATCATTATGACGCGGTAGTCAATAAGAATGAATCGACAATTATCCATGAAGCTACTCACATTTTCGATTTGCTCAATTGGCTCACTAATTCCTTCCCGTTCAGGGTTTATACCGCCGGAGGCGGCAATATGGACAACATTATCACCTTGGAATATCCTGACGACACTACCGCGGTAATTATTTCCGGCGACAACTCCACCGCCGGAATTCCGAAGGAAAGGCTCGAAATCAATACTAATTACGGAACAATAATCGGGGATCACTTTGTAGAAACTCTGGCGTTCGGCTTTGAAAATCTGGAATTTTTCAGAAAAACTTATGATTACACTATCGGCAGTAAAGTATTTAATACTGATGGAATGGAGGCGACGGAAAAACAATGCGCATGGCGTAAAAGCTTGACTTCCGAACAAATTGAGAAAGGTTATTATTACGATACTCAGATTAAAGTTGATAAAGGGCATTACGGCGAACTGGAGTTTTTCAGAAGGGCAATTCAGGAAGGCCTTCAGGTCGAAACCGGTGTGGTAAGCGGCGCTGTATCCAATATAACCGCCTGGAAAGCAATTGAATCATGTAACAATCATTCCCCCGTTGAACTTGATTTCAGCAGCATTTCATGATTTAATAATAAGAATAAAGGAGTGTGTAATGTCTAATAAAGAACAAAAAGCTAATATTCTTTTGATCCATGCCGATCAACATAGAGCTGATTGTCTTGGAGCATATGGAAACAAGGAAATTTCAACCCCGAATATTGATCAACTTGCTTCTGAAGGAATTACTTATCGAAATTCGTTTTGTCCTTTTCCTGTTTGCACTCCATCACGCTACTCTTTGCTGTCTGGTTTATATGTTCATCAACACTTAGGATGGACGAATCACAGTACTTTACCTAACGGAATAGCCACTCTTCCAAAATTACTTAAAGAGGCTGGATATCATACTGAGGCGGTCGGCAAGATGCATTTCTCCCCTACCTATTTAGATGTTGGATTTTCTAAAATGACACTGGCAGAACAAAACGGGCCTGGACGACACGACGATGATTATCATCGTTACCTGCAATCCTTGGAGCTCTATGACCAAATTGATTTGATGGATCAGGTTGCTGAATATCGTAAAGACGCTCCTGATGAATATTGGCAGTCTTTTGGAGCGCTTGACTCCAATTTATCCGAGGAACACCATTCAACTACCTGGATAGCAAAACGCGCACTTGAATCAATTAATTCTTGGAGCAAAAACAGTACTAATTTTTTAATGGTCGGTTTTATTAAACCTCATCATCCTTTTGACCCACCCAAACCATGGTCGCATTGTTACGATTTTAGTCAACTCTCATTATTGCCTGGCTGGACTGAAAATCCTCTTAAGAGTGATATGGATTATTACAAAGGATTTTTCCCGGATGGTGAGTTGACAAAAAAGCGCATGAAACAGATTTTGTCCATGTACTATGCATCAATATCTCAAATTGATTACCAGGTAGGACGTATTATTGAATCACTTAAAAACCAAAAAATCTATGATAATACTATGATTATCTACACCAGTGACCACGGAGACTACATGGGATACCACAATCTGCTTTTAAAAGGAAATCACTTGTATGAACCGTTAGTCAAAGTTCCATTAATCATTAAATATCCCAAACATGAAAAAATAACTGTTTCTAATGGACAACAACTGGTCAATAATATTGATTTGGCGCCAACAATACTAAAGAGTTGTAATTTGGATGTTCCTAGAGAAATGAAAGGGGTTGATTTAAATTGTCCACAACAACACTCAACGATTTTTGCGGAAGCTCGTGGAGAATATATGGCTAGAAAAGAGGATCGCAAACTATTGCTGTGCCGGGATGAAAAACAGTCAATGTATTTCGACCTGAAAAATGATCCTTTTGAAATGAATAATCTATATGAAGACGAACGTTATAGTGACGAAATTGATGAATTGCGAAAGGAAATCGTTGATTGGATATTATTTGACGCTTCGTTCACTAATCATCATGATTGGAACGCCCCAGTGATTGATACGGCTAACGTGGTGCATCACGCTAGTAAACAGCACCAGACATCCATTAAATATTTCAAAAATAAAATGTGTTAAAACTCTAATAATCAATAATCTATTGTAAAATCAAATTGTTTCAACATTATGAAACAAGAAGAACTTTAGTATAACTACTACAACAACGAGAAAAAAATTAATTTCCACAGGTATCAGAATTGGTGATTGTATATTCATAACCTTCCCCTGCCGAATTACTTGTTGAAATTGGACTAAATATTAAGCAAGCATCTTCATTCTTAAAAACGTTTATAGTAGAATATTCTATTGGTTTTACCCGTATACAGATTATCATATTATGTGCTTTTTCGGAGAGTAACCACAGGATTTTATATTTACGACTGTTTTATTCAATAAAAACTATATTTCTACTATTGCTTTAGCAACTGGCTTTATAGATATAATATCTTTGTTTGAAGGTTTCGGTAACTTTGCGGAAATATGTCCGAATTCATTCGAAAGATATTTACCGTGAGGCTGGTCATTTATTATAATCTGATATTCTTTATTGTGCTGTCCCATATTTATCAGGAAAGAATATTCTTCAACTGCCAGAAAAGGCGCGGAGAGCGATAGTGAGACAGTATCGGATTCTTTATTTAAAGACTTGTTCAGGATTATAACATCATACGGAGTTGTGACCTGATATTTGCCGAAATATGCTTCATACATCGGAATTAATACCGCGCTTAAGCCACCGAAATTCGGGACGCCGCTCATTGATTCAGAGTTTATCCTGAAATGTTCACCTAAATAGCGTTTATCCTTAAAACCCTGGTTCCAGGTTTTTAAAATCTTCATCGCTACTTGCCGGGCGGTTTTAATTTCACCGGCTTCCAGCAACCCCCTCCAAATATACCATTGCATAACCGGCCATATCCCGCCGTTCCAGTAACCATTCGGATCGTAATACGGGGCACTCATATCAACGGAGGATATTCCAAACGGCGTCAGGAATCTGTCAGGGTTTAAAAGGTGTTCCAAAAGTTCTTGTTTATGACTGCATAAGCCGCTGAAAAGCGGGAAAAATGTGCATGATGACTGATCTCCCGCGCAGCCGTCCAGAACCAGCGGTTCAACTTTGTCGCCATTTCTGTAAAGCCAGCCGTAAAGCCTGCTCTTTTTGTCCCACATTTTTTCATCTATAATGCCGGAAAGCAAGTCAATATCCTGACTATACTGTTCAACGTCAGCATGTTTATCAAGGAGAAATGCGATATTCCGCATGATTTTGGCGATGCGCAGAACCTGAGCCATAAGAATTATAGAGTACAGCCCCTTGCGGGTAATGTTATTGTGTTCCGCCCAGCGCTGGATGGGATGATCGTCAATGCCCAGGTTATAACAATAAGCATAGGTACTTAGCAAGCCGTCATTGCCTTCATTCACCACACTTCCGGGCGTTCTGCCCAGATAAAAATCATACATCCTTTTGGCTCCCAAATAGGATTCCGCAAGCACAGACAGCTCACGCGTCGCTTCATATACGCCCCAAAGCGCATAGAATTGCGTAGGAACCGGAGAACCGCAGTAAAGCAAAGGATAGTCTAAATCCTCATCGGCAAAGAAATATCGAGTCTGTTTCAAGGCCGTATCAGGCGCGAAAGACGACATCCCAAGCGCAGCGAACCCGCCGTCCCACGAATAAGGCAGAGGGAAATATTTTGCCGGGACATAATATAAGGAATTGGAGTCAGTGGCTTTAAATGGATAATTGACGTTATAAATGAGTAAATCCCTTAATCTTGCAATCATTTCAGAATAGGGAGTATTATCTGTTTTATTAAAATGACTTTTGGTAACGCATTCGGTTGGTTTATCTTCGAATATAATTGAAAAAGAAACCGTCTTTTTAGAGTTAGGCGCAACTGTAATCAGCGAACTGTTAACCGCACCCCAAGGCGGAATATTGGCGTCGCGTTCGACCTTGGCCTCACCTTCATTGAAAAGACTGCGTAAACTGTCGATAAAAGAGCCTTCACCGCTTTGAGCTTTTAAGACAATATCAGCTGTTTTAAACATTACATGGCGGTTTTGTTCATTGCTGATAATACCAAACCGTGCAGAATAATCATCGTATTCTTTCAGTTTGACAGACGAACTTTTTGCAAGCGGTTCATCAATCAATTTCGTATTCAGAAGATGGGCTTCTCCTGAATCTCCTTCAATAAAACCTTCACTGAACAATATTCCGTCCAGCCATATTCGTGCCGTATCGTTCTCAGGCGCATCAAGCGGGCGTAGTTCCACTGTAATATCTGCTGCAAGCTCTCCAACAGGAATTCTCAAAAGCTTCCATTCATGGTATTCATCGCGGTTTTTGCCCCAGCCTCCGCCGGGTATCGCAAAGCTCTGCGGAAAAGAAAAGCTCCTTGACTTGCCGTTTATCAAGACTTGCCAGTTTTGTTCAACAGTTCCATATTTAATGTAGCGAAAATAAATATATCCGTTTTTCAGCTCTTTCGGCAGTTTCATTTTGTAGGTTACTTCATCTCCCAGCCAGCCCCCGAAGGCCTGAGCCAGAACCTGATCCTCAACCCCCCAGTTGAAAACTCGGGTCAGACATTGGCGGCAGCCT
The DNA here is from genome assembly GCA_963664605.1 of Victivallaceae bacterium. Taxonomy (GTDB): domain Bacteria; phylum Verrucomicrobiota; class Lentisphaeria; order Victivallales; family Victivallaceae; genus JAHOYW01. The sequence continues at coordinate 4,174,554 of OY761536.1, read as the reverse complement.
ATCCCGAAAACTTTCTGGTAAGCTTCAATACTGCTGTAATTCCGCGCCGGGAGCCACCATGGACACAGAGATTCTTTTAATAACACTTTTTTGCGATTGTCATTAACCGTAAAACCCAATCCGTAAAAATACCGGCGTTCCTCGCCTGATGTGTTGTTGAACTCTATGTCACAGCGTATTTGTCGGGTGCTTTCCAAGTGAAACTTTGCCAGCGCTGTATCACCATGCTGATCAATAAAATAGCGCAATGCATACGACGAATAGTCAGCGGTCACATCTTCGGGCATTGCCCTGACAATTGTACTGCGCTCCCCGGTATCGACGTTTTGAAAATAATCGAAAGTATTTTCAGGTAGAACAACAGAGGACGGGGTATGGCGTCCGATAAACAACGGCATATCAGCCATTGAACCTCGTTCTGAATCAAGTATATGGGAAATTCCCAGATAAACGGGTGAAAACGGTCCCCATTTCGCGTCTATATACAAATTGCCTGTACTCATTTTATTATCCCTCCGACATCTTTGGTTTAGCTTTGCTTCCGATAGAGTTAGGCAGGTGATCCCAGAAGCTGACTGTCATTTTATCTTCCCAGTCCGGCCCTTCAACGGTTTTAATACGGCGAAGCTCCTCCTCGCGAATACGCAAACGAGTGGTCATCGTCAAACGATTGAAAGTCTCATGAGATTCAATTATATGACTAATTAAATCAGGATAGACCCGGTTCAGTTCCAGTCCCCAGCTAATCTGTTTTCGCAGATGCTCTATAGCTTCAGCATACCATTTCACCGCGTCCTTACGGGCGGATACTGCGACAGGACTTCCGGCGTCAAGCTTCTTTACCGCTTCCCAGGCCAGCCGTGACCGCAATACCGCCGCATGTTCCGCCGCCGCGTATTCCGCTATCCGGGCGGAGGCTTCAAGCGCCTTCAATTCACTGCGCACCCACGTTGATTCCTGCATGGGAATATCTTCAAGTATTTTCCGCGCTTCACCGCACCAGAGGGCGATTTCATCACAGCGGCTTATCGCGTTTTTACGTTCCAGATTAATGATATTTTGATAGTTTTCAGGATCATTGCTGACTGCTCCGACCATTTCATTAATTGTGGTTAAGCCGTCCGGATTCGCCCATTCCTCAGGTTCATAGCGCGGTCCGCCTAGTACTCCCGGCCAGCGCCAGTTGCCGTCAAACCACGGCGGCATACCGTAGGAAAAACCTTCTCGTTTCAGGTGAACCGTCGCGGTCATGTGGAGAGGAAAGGTCGCAATCAACTGGGCGGCACGGCAGACTTTTTCGCCGATCTGCTCACCGAAGAACTTCTTGAACTCTTCCACGGAAGATTTTTCTTCAGCTTTGGGTTCCAGCGATTCAAATAAACGGGTGATATTCTGCGATGCCGTAAAGGAACCGATATGTCCTTTGTGTCCCCATTGAGTATTGATATGGATAATACAGCCCTGAATGTCCATGTCATTATTTCGTTTCCCGGTAACCTTACACCATTCATCGTCGTGCCAGATGACCGGTCCGCAATTTTCGGCTTCTATCGCGACGCTTTCCCACATATTGTGTCCAGCCTCAAGCCATTTATTGATAACCGGATCCGGCCCGCCCCAGCAGGCGTCAAAAACCGAATATTTGGCTACATAATCTATTCCTTTGGGCAGGAGATCGATCCATTCGCTCATAACCCAGGTACGGACAATCGCTTCTTTGCCGAGTGTTTTCATCGTTCCGGTAAATGATTCTATTAAATCAAGACACATCTCACCTCTCTTTTGCATTCTCAAGGCTTTTGCCGCGGCGGCCTTGTCTTCATCCGTGTCTTCCGAATTCTGGAAAATATGCGCGTTACTGCCGCCGGTACATACGTCACAGCCGCAATAATTGAACTCTCCGGCGGTTATAACAGCTCCGCCAAGTTCTGGGATGTTGGCAAAAACTTCTTGCCAGCAGTTGAGAAGAAATTTTTTATATTCAGGTTCGTTCCAGCATATATTTGAAACGATGAAACCCATGCGGTCATTACGGAAACCGCGCCCCCAGACCGGGTCGTCGATGGCGTTGTACTTTTCCAGAATGGAAGGATGCGCCTGAACCCATCTCTCCGGTGCCATAAGGTTGTAATGATGAAACATTATGAGAACATTCTTTTCTTGAGCATAAGAGCAGATTTCCCTTATGGTTTTTATGTTCCGCTTGATGGTTTCTTCATCAAAACAGCGAGCCGCCGGATCATCCGGGAAATGACATACATAATGAAATCCCCATTGATTGTAAACCCGGTCGCTTGAATAGGGTTCTATTCCGGTTATGATCTGGGAAACTTTCAATTTTGCGGCCCAGTCAATGATTCCTTTCCAGGCAAGCACAGTGTCATGCCCGAACTCACTTAAAGTACCCCACGGCCCGTCGCATGGCTCCAATAAAGACGGGAAAAACCACCAGACAGCTTTTTTCTTATTCATTGTTTTAATTTCCTTTATTATGAGAATATGTTGTCATTTATAGATGTTGTTGCCATTGGTTTCCCGGCAGAAAAAAGAAGCCGCAAGCGGGATAAGCGATACCGCCAAGAGGAAGGAGAATAAAGTTACATAAGCGGTCTGAGGATAAATTGTGGCACCCTCCACAACAATCGCTTTATCCTTGAAAAGGTCGAGGAGTCGGCCTGTTAATTGCGACATCAGGGCCACCACGACATAAGTCACGGTATTCATAACTCCAATTGAAACTGCGGCTTTATCACTCCGGTTGTATTCTTTCATCAGTGAAACGTTTACCGGAGTGTAACCGGCATTTATCGCCGGAAGAATATAGCCCGGGAGAAAAAACAACGGAGGCAGCTTGAATATCACCCCGCATAGAAGGAGAAGCATTGCAAGCATTGTCGAAATCCCGTTGAAAAGAACAAAAATCTTCCGTTTATTTCCAATAAGTTTGCTGATGTAGCCTGAAAGCATCATGGAGCTTATGGTACAGAACATCATTACGAATGTATAGTTTGAAGCGGCAACTGGGGATATTTCACAAAAGTCCTCCAGGAACTTTATCCCTATTGTTGCCTGTATGGTGAAATATATTGAATAACAAACAGGCGTTGTCAACAATAAAGGATAACTTATTTTATTCTTCAAAATTTCCATTATGGAAGGTAGAAGCTCAGAATCTTTTTTTACAGTATCCTCACGGCTCACTTTCTGCATCATGATCCAGCAAAATACAAGAACAACGAAAGTGGCGGCGGCAACATAAATACAAGCCGTCTGCCAGTTTGTATGTTCGACTAAACCCCTGAAAGGCCTGGTTCCGACCAAGCCCCCGGAATAACCGATAAAACAGATCAAGCCGAAAACAGGCGCGAAGTTTTTCCCGCGGAAATAATGATCCGTTTCCTTAACAATACAAAGATACATCATGCTTGCACCCAAGCCGACTAGTGCCCTGCTGAGATAGAGTTCAGTCTGTCCCTCAGAGAATGGAAACAGCAGCGATCCGGCAAACAGAAGACAACCGCTTATGATTATAACCTTGATACCTCCAAAACGGTCGGCGAGCAGCCCTGCGAACACCTGCATTGAGGCATAGACAAACAGGTAAATCGCGCTAAGCCGGGTGACCGCCGCCGCGGATATTGAATACTGAGACTGGAGCTCATTGAATATTGTACCCGGTATCGCCACCCGCTGAAAGAAGGAGAAAAAATACAATCCGGCCATCCCCAGAACCATTGCGACTTCATATTTTCGTTTGTTGTGCATGTTGTAAATTCTTATAATATTTTGAGTTACAAGATTGTTTCAAGACTGTTTGTTCGAAAAAAATCATTACAATAGCTGATAGCAATGACTATGAGATTATATAATCGCGAAATGTTGAAGCCTGCCGTTCAATGTTATTGACGGCAGGTAAGTCCGAAAGTCTTTTGATGATACTTCTTATTCTTTCCTTTCAGAGAGTATTTTATCCAGTACAGGCTGCAGTGCCTTGGCCCATATCTCATATCCTTTGGAGCCGATATGTAAACCGTCCTTCATCATTTCCTTGGTGATAGTGCCGTCAGGTTCGACAAGTTTTTTACCGATGTCAAGATAAAAAATATTTTTCCCGTCAGTCATTTTCGCAATATTTTTGTTGATTTTTTTAATGTTTTCATAAAAATGATTGTTATGGATAGACTTACCGCGCGGGAATATTCCCATTATGATAATTTTAGTATCAGGCGTTTTCTTTTTTATCACGGCAACTATTTCCTTGATACCTTCGGTGATTTCTTTTACCGAAAATTTATGAGAAACGTTGTTCGTGCCTATCAAAAGTACAATCGCTTGAGGCTTGACTTTATCCATAACCCCGTTTTCCAATCGCCAGAGAACATTTTGTATCCAGTCTCCACCTACTCCAAAGTTTGCGGGTTTATATTTCAGGAGTTCTCCATTCTTTACCATTTTAAAATCCCAGCGGGCAGTAATGGAATCGCCAAGGAAGATAAGTTTTGGGGGGGATTTTAAAGCCTGACTGCATTGTTTCTGGTGTCTTTGTATAAATACTTGCTCAGGCCTGCCATTGTAATCCAGAACTGGAGAGGCTGTAGTTATGCCAGGGCGAATAATATTGACAGGAAACTCCGGTCCTTTCCCTGCCGGAAAAGCCTCAATAGTATAGTATAATTTATATGAATTCGAGTTTTTTGTTCCTCTAGAACCTATAGCAACATAGACTATGTCATTTTTTTTAATATTTCCTAAGCTGCATTGGAAAAGCATTGGCTTTCTTGACATTTTTGCTTCTTCAGAAAATTTCAGTTTATCATTCAAAAATATTTTTATAGAAAGTTTTTCTTTAGGTATTCTAGGTATGTTAACTATATTTCCATTGGTTATCCATAAATTATTATAATCTTTTGCAAATGTATAGGAAGAAATTATATTATTTTGAAATTCTCTATTGGCGGTCGGGGGAATCGTATTGTTATATCCAGCCTTTACTTTGCCTGATTTTTCCGTATAATAATTAGCCCACCACCAGCTTTTTTTAGCACCAGTTACCTTATATGTTAAGGGAACATAATTAGCAGGATTTCCTATCCCGCCGTTCTTACTATAGAAATGCTTCCAGCCATAGGGATTTTCTTTTTTCCATGAATCAGCATAGGTCGCGATTATTTCACTTTCATTTTCAGCATACACAACGATTCCGGTTGAAAATATTGACAGTAAAGCAAATAGCAGCAGTAATGTTTTCGTTTTCATTTCTGTTTCCTTTTTTAAACTTTTATTTTTTTAATTGTATTCTATATAAAATTTTATAAATATTCTTTCCCGCAAAACAGAGACTGCTCAATAATTAGCTTGCTTTCTATAAATTTTGCCTGAACAAAAGTAGCCTCTTCTCCTTTTCGCAGCATTGCTGCATGGATATTCATTAAGCGACCTGGAACCTGTCATTGGCTCATTGTAATAATGCTGCCTTCCCCACGGCATGTCTTCTTTGAGAAAAAATCCTCCTCCAGAACGTAATTTCCCGCCTTGCTCTAAAAAACTGGCAACCGCTTTCTGCATAGAGCTCTTTCTGGGAATATTTTCTATTCCGTCCTTGATACCCCTTTCTCCGAAGATTCTTCTATAGCTTTCCTCGCCTCCGGCTTTTACCGGATACAAGTAAAGTTCCCGCTGGAATTTTATAATATTTGAGCTTTCCGGTAATATTTTTTCAAGTTGATTATCAAGGAACCAGCAGCTGCATGCCCAGCCTTTATAGTCTTTATCGGGAAAATATTTTGCGAAAAACTTAATTGAGTAATTTATAGAATCCGCGCATTTTTCCATAGTCATATTCTCGCCTGCCGGAATATGAATGTCAAGTACCGGATCATTTTTGGTTAAAACCTCATCCCATTCCAACAGATCCAGGCAGATATTTTCAGACGAAACATACCCATCAGAAGAAACCGGATTACCGATAACTTGTTTTCGATAATATGTCAAGTCTGATGTCCATGCTTCGTTATCAAAAACGCCGTTGACTCCATCGTACCGCCCTGATGAATTAATACTGATGCCGTCTTGGGCAAGGGCCTGCACCTGATTCGTATTTTTGTTTCTGAAGACGATGATTTCTCCCAGAAATGGACGCATATTAAACTGCAGCCGTCCCAACCGAAATAAATCACCCCGCATTAAACAGCGCTCCCAGTTTAAATCTTTAAGACTTAGCCCTATGCAACCGGAATTCCGGTAGTTATGTGAAACCCATAGTGAAATATCCCTGAAGGCTCCGGAAACTACATCAGCCGGCATATCCATACTTGAAAAATATTTTTTGCTTATTTTTATTCCTGAGAGTGCCAATAATAAATTACAGGTGAAAGCCTCATCATTCAATACGTTTTTCATATCGGGAATTCTTTTCGCGATATCATCAGGAACATCCTGACTGATAAAAAGCAAATAATGGCAGTGCATGAATAATCTTTTAAAAGATTCAGAATTTCCTATTTTTCCTGCGGTGCTGATGATCGCGGGAATAAAATCGGCGTCAATTTCCGCAAGCCTGGCATTTTCAACGATATAGTCCTCCGTCAAAAATTCCGTATTTTCCATTAAACTTAAAGAGCAGTTCCAATTCCGGGTAAGGAGCTCTCTGTATTCTTCAAGGGACAGGTCTTTAAGTATTGTTTCAAGCTTGATCATTTGAGATACGCCTTTGTTTACTGATGAAAATGATTTATTTCCCGATTATTTATCATACCCTGCCAAGCTGTCTGTCAAGGGCTTTCTGATTTTTAAAAGCATTCACATATATATACTCAATTTCTTCTTTCTCCTCTAAAATCACTCCATGCCGGGTATTTGCCGGAATGCGGACTATACTGCCGGTATCAACCTTGAATTTTTCGGTTCCAACGACAATCGTGCCACAGCCGCTAAGAATAATATAAATTTGGTCCCAGCCTGTATGAGTATCCATAGCTTTGCTGGTTGGTCCCTTGGCGCGTACGCGACCGGAACTCATCAGGCCCATTGAGCCCGGTTTGACAACAAATTGATAGAGAATATTTGCGCCGCTGTCCTGTTCATAATATGGCAAACTATCAAGTTTTTCAACGGATTTATTCATTATTCTGTTCCTTTTTGGGTTAGGGTTGTTTTATGTTTTTTTTATTTTTATACAACATAAGTATTATACTTTGGGGGAAATCCGGAATCAACAGCACGGCGTTGTATATTTACATAAAAAAGTAGTATTTTCTGTTCACATAAAGTAGTTTTTGACGGAAAGTAATATTTATGTTTTTATTTTAATAAGTATTTGTTCAATATAATACAGGATATGTTTTCTTGTGAAATATACAACTTTCCACATAATATATACAACGCCGTCCACTTGTTTTTAGTTGGCAGCAACAGTATAATCGTAATAAGGATTTAACCTCATTAATAAATATTTAACCAAAAAGTGTGATTAAATGAGAAAGACGCTAAAAAATATCAAAGGAATTATTCCTGCCGTATTTACTCCGTTCGCGGAAAATGGAGATTTAACGACTAAGCCGCTTCATAAATATATTCGCTATCTGCTTGGGGCAGGGTGCGACGGATTCTTCATAAGCGGTGCGAATGGAGAATGCTTTCTACAGAATGCTGATGAAAGAATTCGTTTTGTCGATGCTTTTACCTGTGAACTTGCCGGAGAAAAACCTGCTATTTTCCATGTAGGCTCAATAAATCCACAGGAGAGCTATTTATTAGCTAAGAAAGCGAAGGAGCTGCAAGTTGACGCAATCTCCTCAGTCGTTCCTTTTTACTATGGTTATTCAATTAAAGAGATATCTGAATATTATAAAAAACTTATTGCGTTATCCGAGCTGCCGCTGATAGTGTATTATGTCCCGGAGAATACCGGAACAAAAATAGATACCCGGGAATTTATTGATAAAATAATCAATCTGCCTGGAGTGGCAGGAATAAAATACACCAACCCAGACCTATATCAGCTGCAATTACTTGCAAACGGCAGGAATGATGGCAGTTTAATGACATATGGGGGATTTGACCAAATGGGGGTTCCCTTTCTGACAATGGGAGTCGACGGCTTAATCGGCGCTACATTCAGCCTCATCCCGGAAGTCTATGTGAAAATGTATGCGTCCTTTAAATCCGGGAAACTGCAAAAGGCTATGGATTATCAACAAATTGCAAACCGATTTTCTGTTGAAATAAAAAAATATGGCAGAAGCGCCTACAAAGCTTTTTTGGCCCTTCGTGGAATAGATACAGGAAAGCCGCGGGCATGCTGGACAGAAATTTCCAGTGATGATATTAAGAAACTTGAAAGAATACTGCAAAATGTTTTACTTGAAATAGAAGCCGTAGATTAAAATAACTGGAGGTATCGAAAAAACTACAAATCCTGCAAAAAGCAAAACCATGTATCAATAAGTAATTGATACGAAAAATTAAATTATTAACCGGCAAAAGCCAATGTTTCAATATTGGACTTATGGAGGATGCTATGAAAAAAGGAATATTGTTTATTTACGGATTGATTGTCGCGGTAAGCGTGATTGGCCAGAACTACCAGTCGGCAATGAGCTTGTATAACCGGGAGAAATTTGCTGAAGCTGAAGAAGCTTTCGTCAAATTAAGTGAAAAAGCCAAAACACCTCAAGCCGCGGATGAAAGCCTGGTATATGCGGCATACAGTGCTTGCCGTTTAAATAATAAAGACAAGGCAGATGAATATGCCGCTAAAATTAAAGACAAGCAGCTGAATATGCTTTGCCGGATGAAACTTCTGGAAATGCAAAGGAAATGGGGTGAACTGCTTGCCATGGCTAAGGATGAGGATTTCGAGAAATGGCCGGATTCCTTGAAATATTCCGCTTATCTTTGCAGAGGCAATGCCAGCTTCAGGAAAAGGAGCTATGAAAACGCAGAGAAAGACCTGCTTGCCGCGTCTGAAAACACTATTGAAAAACTTGAAAAAGCCTCGGTCTATTTTACATTGGCCGGTACTTACCGAAGTGCAGGAAATAAGCAGAAAGCCATAGACATATATGGAGAAATCGTAAAATTAATGACGGAGTCGGGAAAACCTTCGAAAGCCGGCGGCTTCCTGCTTAAGGCCGGTACGGCAAAAGCCGTCCTGCTTGCGTCCACGGGAAAAGGAGAAGAAGCTCTTGCTGAGCTGAATAAAACTTTCAAAGAAGGCGAATTTAAAGATCATAGATGGCTTTTCTCAATTCATTTCTGCTATGGAGAAGTATACCAATACATGAAGAAAAATGAAGAGGCTCTGGCCAGTTACCGGAAGGCTTTGACGTTCACCAAAGTCCCCGCTTATCTCCTTAAAGAGGCTCAACAGAAAATTACTGCTCTTGAAAAAGATACAAAGGATGAAGAATAAAAAAATGAATAAAATTCTTATTTCTCTGATATCATTGTTCTGTTTGTCAAACTTATTTGCCGGAATTGATCTGGTTAAGGACGGCAAAGCGACTGCGGAAATAGTTATGTCAAAATCCGCGGGCCCGGCCGTAAAGACCGCCGCAAACGAACTGCAGCGCCATCTTGAAAAAATATCCGGCGCTAAACTGCCAATTGTCAACAAGGCTTCCTCAAATGTAGAGAATCATGTATACGTTGGTGAAAGCGATTTTACCCGGAAGTTCGGCTTTAAGCTGGATGACGTCAAACATGACGGTTTCAAGATAATTGCCGAAAAAAATTATGTTATTCTTGCGGGCAAGGAATTTTATCGTGAGCCGATACTGAAAAAATACATGAATAAATATACAAGGGATAAATTATGGCAGGAATTCACTGGACATAAATGGAGGTTCCCCTGTATACTTGACTTCAGAACTTACAGTAAAGAACTTGGCTTCTTTGCTTTTGACGGTACTGGTACTCTATATGCCGTATATGATCTGCTCAGGCAGTTGGGAATGCGCTGGTATATGCCGACAAAACTGGGAATAGTATATCCTGAAAATAAGAATATTACTATAGAAGATCAGAATATCAAACGGGAACCGGAATTCCCGATAAGGGAGTTTGAACCGGTCCAGGGAAGATTCAAGGATGAATTCCTCTGGTATAAATTCATGAAAGTCGGCAGCGCCTTCATGTATCCACAGGAACATTCCCTTGGAAGCGTCCTGAAGTATCCTGACGGAAATCCAAAAGAAAATTATGGTATTGTCAACGGTAAAACCAATTACAAAGTACCGAAACTTACATATGAGGGCTTAAAGCTTGACCTCGTGAACTACCTTAATAAAATGCTTCAAGCATTCCCACAATTAAAATACGCGGCGATAACCCCTCCTGACGGCTGGGGAGATATGGACGAAAAAGATGCCGCCGCCGGGTGGAACAAACAGAAAGAGCGCGGCAGACTTGGAAGATTTTCGGATTATACATGGAATTTTATAATGGATGTCCGCAAACGGATGATGAAGACGCATCCCGATCTTAAATTCATTACTTATGCTTATTCTTCTAATAAGCTTCCTCCTGAAAAACCTGAAAGAATACCTGAAAATGTCACTGTCTGTTTCTGTCAGACCAGCTCTCAATTTATGCTGCCTCAGAGCAAAAACGACTTGAAAATACGTGATGAATGGTTGAAAAAAATGAGCAATAAGGACATGTTGGTCTATGAATATTATTATGAGCATGCTCCCTATCGCGGTTTTCCGCCTATCCCGGTGATTTTTACCAAATTTATGCAACAGAGCTTTAGTGGTATGTATGATCGCTGCCGACTCGGTATACTTGTATGTATTTCATGGGATTATCAAAGCAAACAGGCAATACTTCGCCGTCCTGGATTGAGTCATCTGATGCTCTATCTACATAATCGTTTCTGCTGGGATCGTAATCTTGACCTGCAGGCGGTGCTCGACGAATATTATAAGCTCTTTTTCGGCCCGGCTCGGGCTGAAATGAAAGAGTTCTATGAATTCGCGGAATCGGTATGGATACGCCCGGAGCCGCGTGAGATAACCGCGGCCGGCGGCTTCCTGAAACCTGCCGATGTCACTCGCTACTTTGACATACTCAAACGCGCCAAGGCTAAAGCTGGTGATTCCATATACGGAAAACGTATTGACCTGATCGCCTCTGAGATGGAGCCGCTGAAGCGCCTTTTTGATAACCTGAAGCGGACTGGCCCGGCAATCCGAGGTTTTGAAGCGAAAAGCAAAGCGAAAATAGATGGCGACTTGACGAAGAAATTCTGGCGGGACCGTCCTTACAGCAAAGATACTTTCTACAAATTGAAAGGCATGATGAACGGCAGGGAGCCGCGGCATGTGAGCACGTCCGTATCTTTCCGCTGGTTGCCTGACAACTCTGCTTTGGTTGTTGGAATTGAATGTTTGGAGCCCAAGATGAGAAAAATCCATGCCGCTTGTAAAAGCCGGGATGCGGTCGGGATCTATTCTGACGACAATATTGAAGTTCATCTGGAGACCCCTCAGGGGATTCGCCCGAAGATAGTAGTCAACTCCGAGGGGGTTGTTCTGGATGAATGCATCAACAACAACCTGGCGGACCTTAAGAGTTTCTATACGGTAAAGGATATCGCGGTTAAAAAATATCCCGACCGCTGGACAGTGGAAATGAAAATTGACGCTAAGCCCCTTGACGGAAAACGTCCGACAAAGGCATTCCCATGGGGAGTTAATATCTGCCGTCAGCGTTTGACCGGAAGCAGACCGGAATATTACATGCTGTCTCCAAGCGGAACGAATTTTAACGATTTGAAAAGCATGGCTAATTTAAGTATAAGCCGTTAAAAACAGGAATCATAATTATGCGAATTGATGCTCATGTTCACGGGATGCATGCCGAATTAAAAGACGGGAAGCGAGTCCCTCCACTGGTGTCGCCATGGAATAATACGGACATCACACCTGAAGAACATATCAAGCAGCATAACGCGAATGGAATAGAAAAAGTACTTTTGCTTGATCCCCCTGGAATAACTTTTGAACTGAAGGATATTTTCGGTGACTTTGTTATTCCCTGTCCGCAGGTGGAAATAGACAAAACATCCCCCGCTGAAATTGCCTCAATCCTGGCGCGGGGGGCATGCGGTATCAAATTCATTGCCCCAATGCGCCCCTACGGTGACGACAGTTATCTGCCGATATATGAAACCATACGCAATCATGGGGCGCTTGCCGTATTCCATACCGGTTATCTCGCGCATTGCTTCTTCGACCCGGGCGGTGTACTGCCGCGCCCGAACTGGATTAATATTTCGGACATGCGCCCGGCTGAACTGGACCGCATCAACCGCGCCTTTCCTGACCTTAAGATACTAATGGCGCATTTCGGCAACCCATGGTGGGAGGAAGCCTGGACAATGCTTAAAAGCAATAAAAATATATACGCGGATCTTTCGGGAGGAAGCGCTTACAAAAAATCCATGAATATGTGGAGGGAGATGTTTGCCCCCAATGGCATACTTGACTCCGATGTGGTGTCAAAATTATGTTATGGCACGGATTCATGGTTCTTTCATCCCGGAATTTTCGAATATCACGGACAACTTGAATTTTATGACAGGTTATACGATGAACTCATGCTGCCGGATGAAATACGCTTGAAAATAGACCGGGAAAACATTCTGATGCTGACCGGGAAAAAATAACTCATCAAGATAAAGAATAAAATGAAAAATACTACTGACAACAAAAATCTGCTGCCGTCTATAAAAAAACAGATCATAGTACCGCCTTCGGAAGCAGAGCCGAGATCCGGCGAAGGCAGCGCGGTATTGCTTAAAAATGGGGAAATTCTTTTTATCTACAGCCGTTTTACCGGCGGTGGAGCGGATCATGATACCGCCGATCTTTTTGGGGGGATACTTGATCCCGCCAGCGGCGATATCAAAGATGGCAGGATATTTTTTGATGACCCGGGCGCATTAAACCAGATGGCTGTCTGCCTTGAGCGCTTCAGGAACGGCGATATAGGAATAGCCTATATTCGCAAGTCAGCTCCCGACGCTGACGATATTTTTTTCAGCAGCAGCGCGGATGAAGGAAAAAACTGGTCAAAATCAGTAAGAGTTAACTCTGTTTCGGATGAAAAATACGTGGTGGTGAATTCAGACCGGATGCGTCAGTTCTCCTCCGGCCGGATTGCAATTCCCGCGGCCCTTAAAGGCACTCCGCAAGAGAGCTCCTCCCTTGGAATGTTCTATTCGGACGATGATGGCAAAACCTGGCATCTATCGACGCGAGCCAGGGTAATGGACGAAAATATAATTCCACCGCATGCACTGCGGGAACAGGACCGCCAGTACTGGGATGACGGATGCAATTACGAGCACAGGCTGCAGGAACCCGGAGTGGAGGAAATGGCGGACGGACGTATTCTGATCTACTGCCGGACAACCCTGGGCTATATGTATCAGGCTTATTCCGAAGATAATGGAGAAACGTGGTCTGACCTGAAAGCCGCGCCGGAAATTGTAGCCACGGCCAGTCCGCAGTCTATCCGGCGTATCCCCGGAAGCCGGAGGCTGTTATGCTTCTTCAATGACCGCAGAGAGGCTTCTTTTGCCAACGCTGATGAAAACTGGAACTGGCGCACTCCTTTGACGCTTGCGGTCAGCGACGACAATGCGGAAAGCTGGCGGATTGTCGGAAATATTGAGGATGATTCGCACAATTACTGCTACACAAGTATACTTTTTTTAGATGACAAAGTCCTGCTTACTTACTACGAATCGGAGAATACGGTTAAGGACGGCAAAGAGGAGCGGCGCAATCTGGCATTTTTAAAAATGATGTTACTTGATTTGGAGCAGCTATGTCATTGCGGATAGTTATTTTTGGAGATTCTATTTCTGCATATCGCGATGATTTACATATTGCGTCTATGCAGTTGTCTGAACGGCTGAAATCCCGGGGCGTTGACTTTAACTTTTTGAATTCAGCCGTCAAAGGAAACACGTCCGAAATGGGACGTGAACGTTTCCGGAAAGACGTTCTGGATCATTGTCCTGACCTGGTTATCATCGCCTTTGGCACTAATGATTCAGCGGTAGATATCTATCTTGATAAAACGGTTCCCAGAGTTAGTTTGGAAAGATATTCTGAGAATATACGTTATTTCATCAGCGAGCTGGAGAAACGGCAGGCAAAAGTAATTTTTTATTCCAGTCCTCCCATTTACTTAACTGAAAATTTGAAGAGTAAATACCGGTTTCAACTTGACCGGTATATGGACGCTCAAAGGAAGATCGTGTTGGCTTCTCCATGTTACTATCTGGATATAAACCAAATATTCATGGACAAGGCAGGAGGATATGGTGAACGCCTGCTTGAATATATGCCCGACGGCATGCATCCTAACGAAGCGGGCCAGAAGATCATCGCTGACAGCATATGGGCCTTATGGGAGGAACACCCTGAGATATTAACGGCTCGTAAAGCCTGATAACAAAGTTATGGATTATGGTGGTTTCGGTATATGTTGGGAGTGACATTATAGTGTTCTTTAAAGCGATGTACCAGATGACTTTTATCGGTAAATCCCCATTCTTCCGCCAATTCGTCCAGTGAACTTACGCCATTCTTTAATTCCTGGGCCACGCGGCTTAAACGGTAGCGCAGGGAAAATTTACTGAAAGATAACCCCGTTGCCTTGGCAAACAGTTGAGTAAATCGTGACAGTGATAATTTACATAACCTGGAAGCGTACTCTGTACTGACCGGTTCAGATGACTGATATATAAATTTAAAAGCCGGCTCCAACTGCCCCCAGTCATTAATCTTTGTATTTTTAGCTACCTTAAAGGAACCGAGCCTGTGCATATGCAGAATGATTTCCAGAAGAGTAATCTGTACTTGCGCCGCATATATTTGGGGAGATTTGAAATTATTAGACATTTTTCTTAAACGCTCAACCAGGCGGACAAATTCTTCATCAATCAGTAACGGACGATCCTTTATCGGAGTGTTGAACGGTGACTGGCATAGAGATTTGTCCATGCCGGGAATAAAGTTCTCATGGAAGAAATCTGAACTGATAATAAAAACCGCAACTACCGAATCCGGTATAAGAGTTTTTCTGCCATGCGGTTCGAGAATCCCGGCCCACCAGACTCCGCCGCGGGGAAGTTCAGAATAAACCCCGTCATTATAACGGGCCATTTTGCCGCTCAAAACGACCCCTAGTTCCAGCGGCAGGTGCATATCAAGAACCGGTTCCGACACTAATTTATGAGTATAGGTATGAAAAAGCACCTTGTTGTCATAGGGAAACTGGTAATACTGCAGTGATGGACCAGGTACATTCATTGTTTTCTTATTTTTTGACAATTTATAAAATATCCGCTTCGGGGTTATCCACCAATTTTTATATTCTATTTAAGAATATACATAAAAATACAGCAAAGTCAAACAGGTGGATAATCCCGGATGAATAGTGATGAAAGGATATAATATATTTTATCGGAGTTTTTCTGCACATATTGATTAGAAATCAGTTCCCCAGAACCTCTTGCCGGGAGCGGTAAGTCTCAGCTCATGAGCAGTAGGATAATGTCCTTCAGAGTTGACATGTCCGTCCAGGTAAACTACATTACCCCTGTTCAGATGTCGAAGAATAAAAACTTCCGAACCCAATGCGGGGGTCGCATCGGAATCTGCGAAGTGACATATTTGCGACGGGTGCTTAATTTGTTTGCTTAAATTCCAGCGTCTTAAATAAGCGGCTCTGGCGGGATTGGTAAAAATATCAGACCCCCCGAAACACATTACATTTATACCTATGGTACGTTGATCTACATTTGATACAGGAACTTCCGGACAGGCATATTTACTGCGCACATTCTTTACATTGCCGGTAAGGGGAGTACTGGCCTTCAGGACTGCTCCAAGTTTCCCGCCGTTGACATCTGGAAGATAATCACTCAAGACATGACCGGAGTAACCCCATGCATCAGAGTAGGCTGTGAAATAAGCGGCATAAAAACCGCTGTCACCATAATACATTTGAGCTGCCAGCCCAATTTGTTTTAGGTTGTTGGCACAGTGAGATTTCCGGGCTGCCATACGAGCTTTTCCCAATGCTGGCAATAACATTGAAGCGAGTATTGCGATGATTGCAATCGTTACCAGGAGTTCAATTAAGGTAAATTTTTTCATTTTCGTGCTCCTTGTATATTATCAAAAGTTCATATTATGATTATACAATGGGCGTTAATTAAAAACAAGTACCTGCGGTTGTATATTCCGGGAGAAAAGTTGTATATTACATTATACATACATATTGCGTTTAAAATTTTTGAGGCTTCCACCAGAGCTTGCTACTCGAGTTCCACTTGAATCCAGCTTTTTTGAGGATGCCGTTTTTGTTACGAGTGTTACCGGTGGCAGTGTTAACATCAAGAAATACCTTAAAATTATCATGGGAGGGATTATATGTGTAAGCAGATGTGTTCAGATAAAATTACTAACCTGGCTAAGGCGATGATTGGAGTTCAGAAAGTTATTCGTCTGGCTTTGAAGGACAACTATAATAATTTCACACAGAGTCGGTATGCGACTCTTAACTCGGTAATGGATGCTTGTGGTGAGGCACTTATTAATGCTGGAATCTGGGTTACGCAATATCAGGTACCAGTTGAGAATGGCAGTTCCAGTTTAGGCTTGGTAACAAAACTAGTTCATGCCGAATCCGGGGAATGGCAGGGATCACTGCTGGTCATGCCTTTGCCAAGGTTGATCCGCAGGAGTATGGCTCCGCTTTGACCTACGCCCAAAAATATGGTCTATCAAGTATAATTGGGCTTGTTACTGAAGACGATGTGCAAGGACAGTTTTGAGTTTCAAACTCCCAGGATAGCCGATATTACACCAAGACAGGATATAATTGAGAACCTACCACATATCGACGGAGTTACTTTTCAGCAGCAAAAAGCCCAAGATGGCGCATTATATATAACCGCCACTGGTAATACTCGCAACAAAAATGGTATTCTCAAAGAAGCTGGATTCAAATGGAATGCTGGTCGGAAACTGTGGTGGAAAGCCGCTTGATAAAATATAACCTTGTTCATTCAATAGTGAACGAGGTTATGATGGTTATTTTATGTATACTATTTTTTCGGTATTTTTTAGATAGTTTTCCCAGAGAAAATTGTTGCCATTTTCATCGTAATATTTCAGGTAAACTTTATCTATATTTTTTTTGTAACCCTCATCATTAAGGGTAAGCATTTCAGGACAGAACAATGATATTTTTGTCGCAAAGTTTAGAGTATTTACCAGGCTGCAAGATTCTCCATACAACACAATAATATCAAACTTCTGTTTCTTTAACAATTTCTGGATATTTATATCCTCTGAAACCACAAAAGTTTGTTTCTTATCTTTGAAATATTTTGACATTGTAAAGAACTGATCTTTCAGGTCCGTATTAAAATCAGGAATAATCAAGGTATTAGGGATGCCTGTATCCGCTGTTGCAATAAAACCGGTATCAGGACAAATGAACCTTGTTTGCTTTTTAGGTATGAATAAAACATTTAAAAATGCTATTATTACCATGATTATAAAACATAAGCCGGCATTCATCATCAGTTTTTGCATCGGAACAAAACGGCGATAATGGATTGTGGCAGCGATAATAATTGTAAAGCAACTGAGCCAGAAGACAAAAGTGAGATATTGCAGGATGTTATTTATACTGTCAAAGTTCAAGCTGATGTCAAAACATGTTGACAATATGCCGCAAATCGTACCCGCCAGAATAACGGAAAGACAGGTAGCTATTACCCGCTTATGAAATTTTGCAACTTCAGTTTTACACATCAGGTACCAGGCTGCCGCCAAAGTAAACGTTGCTCCAAGCAGCAGAAGGCTTGAAGTAATAACTCCTTGCTCCACCCAGAAAGTCAGGAAACTGTTTATCAGGGTCCTATAGCCTAAACTGCTGTTAACAGGCAGATAGAATAAAGTATAGATTTTGCCGGACAGCCCCGTTCCTGTGCCTAGAGGCATATCTATAAGCATCTTTAATCCACCCTGCCATACGTCAAAACGGTTGCCTATTGATTTATCCTGCATGATAGAATTATTGATAATCCTATTGCTTATCCCTGAATAGAAAAACACGGATAATACCGCTAATGTATAAAAAACATATTGCAGAAAGTTTTTCTTTTGAAAAGATTTTACTGATTTAGGTTTTGGTATCAAATATCTGGTTCCCCAAAACAGTAATGCGCTTGCGGCAAGGGCAATTATTCCAGACCTTGAGTATGTATAAAACAGGGCAGTATATAAAAACAGTTCGAAGATTAGAAGTAAATATTTGAGCCAAGGCTTCCGGGTTTCAAGCCTTATCGCCCACATAACGACAATGAGCATTGTTATTAATACGGCTGCGTGGTTGGGATTGGCAAAACCGAATCCGTAACGAACCATTCCGTTATAGGTAAATTCCATCTTATTTCTTTTGTTCTGGTTCTATATCTGCGGCAATATCCAGAAACTTAAACCATTGTCTGAAAAGAAATCGTGTATTCCGTCTGTTATTATAAACTATCTTTACATTCTTATTTTTAACTAGAGGGATAGAAACGTTATCATCAAACATCATAGTCAGGGGCTTGCCTTTTTTATAATAGCTTGCTATGGAATATTTTTTTATCGCTGACGAATAACTGGAATTCAGAGTCGTTATCTTTTTTATGCGTTTACTGCCGTCCAGCAAAGCTTCAATTGCTGCCAGTTGTCCCCCCATGCCCCAGCCAACGACATAAACAGGCAAAGACAACCATTTTTCTTTTCCAAGAATATCATCCAGAGCGCTTTTGATACGCCGTGTAGACTCATCAAAATCATTATTTATTTCAATGGAATAGGCAATCGTATCATTTAACGAGAAATAATACATATCATCAATACGCAAAGCAGGTTTGAAGAATGTGGCATCATTGACTAGGAGAACAATCTTCTTCGGGGGAGTTGACGGCGATAGTATTACCGGCAGACTATGAGCCCTGTTTTTATCTTCTATTTCATTGATGGCTTTGTGAGGCAGTTTATTCCATAAGTTGAAGAAATGCTCTGACGGGAAATATAAGATTTTCCCATCTACATTTTTTTTGACAGGCCAAGCTGTACATTCCGGCATTTTCCCTCCGTTTGCTTCACGGAGAGCCGCTACATCTTTAGTAAAAACCCGTATCATCTCCCATGCCTGTTGACTTGGGCTGTGGTGATTTACCGCCGCATATTTCCCCATCCAGACAGGAGGCGTTTGCGCACCTAAAATTTGTATGCCTTTTTTTTCTGCCTCAAGAATCATTTTTTTAGTTGGCTCAGCGGTATGATCTCCCCAACTGTTTGCCGCAAACCAGGCAATATTCTTTCTGAGTGGAACAGGGTCAAAAAATCGACCTCCGCAAATGGCCATAGAGTCAACTTCGTCAGGATGGGAACATACTATCTGCTGTGCCATACTGCCTCCGGCCGAAGCCGCGACAAGCAGCAGATTTCGGTTTTCAAGGTTAAACATTCGGGTTATTTGCTTTTTCGCCTTAAATACCTGGTCATGCCACCCTGATTCTTTAAAAACGTAATATTTATTTCGTATACCGACATTTGCAAGATCATCTTTGATACGTAATGAAAAAACTGTAAAACCCAGTTTTGACGCAATATAACGCCGATGATATGCGTGCAGAGGTTTAGCGTCACCGAGATATGGAGCGCAGAAAACTATATTGCTGGCGCTGGGGGCGGGGGAGCCGTTTTCCATGGGGATTAAGTATTCAACCCTGACCTCACTATTATCCGGCAGGTTTGTTTCCATGAAAAAGAAATCATCTTTCACGGAATAAGTTTTCTCTGTTTGCTTAGGTTCTGCTGTTGCGTTGTTCAGTATCAGCAGCGATACGAATAATAAGATATATTTTTTCATATTTCCTTCAATTTTTCTTGAGCCATTGTTTTATAATTTTCCGGAGCTAAATCATTCTTAATGATTGCCTGCAGGTTTGCTTTTGCCTCATCTTTTTTGCCCTGTTTGTTATATAGCACAGCGATTTGATACAGGATTAAAAACTTGATCGAGCTGTGCGTTGTGGAGTTGTTATACGCTTCCTTCAAAATATCCAGCGCTTTCTGATTGTCCTTTTGGGTAACATATATTTCCGCCATCTTTAAAGCCACGTTGTATATATTGGATTTTTGCTTGAAGCACTGTTCATAGAGCTTCAGCGCGTCGTCAAGGTGTTTTGCCGCCTGCAGCATATTCGCTTGCTGATATATGAAATTTTCATTTCCCAACTTTATCAACTTCTGATATTCTTTTGCGGCCATATCATAATTTTTCATGCCATGATGCATTGATGCCATTTTCGTATGATATGACTTTTTCAAAGCAGGGCTCATCTTTTTATAAGTATTTTGATCGACGACATCCGTGATTTTATCATAACTTTTTAAACGCAACAGAATATCCATTTTCTTCAGCAGCGCCTTTTGATACCATTCTCCTTTTGACGAACAAGATTTCAGTACATTGTCTATTATCAGCAGAGATTCCCCGAGGTTACCTTGAGATATTTGAGAATTCGCTTTTTTCATCAGGACAACACTTTCCTGATTTCTTGCCTCCCATATAAAAGTGATACATTGTTTCCTGATGGATTTACTTGCCTTCCGGTTGCGTTTAACACTTCGAGCTAATCTGATCGCTTTATCTTTATATCCGTATTTTATATATATCTCCGCTGCCAGAAGAGTTATTTTGGCTTTTTCATTAGTGCTTATTCCCTTAAATTTAAACGCCTTCGCAAGAACCTTTATCGCCTTTTTATCTTCACCTTGAGCAAGCAGAATATTGCTTACAGCCATTGCCGCTTTTATCCTGTAATATCTATGGGCTTTCGGGTTTTTAATAATACTGTTATAGATTTTCAATGCTTCCTTGGGACGTTTTATTTTCTGTAAGTAGCTTGCTAGAGAAAAATCAGCCCCTTTGCTATACTTTGCGTAATCTTTATAGGCGCTGATAACTTTTTCCGGTTTTTCCAGAGCGGTATAGACCATTATCTTGTGTGAATAATAATTTCCTTTGGAGCTTTCCGGCATATCTGTAGTTTTGACAGAGTTAAGTAAATCTAATGCTTCGGAAGTCTTCTTTATTCGCAGCAGTATATAAATTTGCTTGAAAACCGATAAATAATAAAAGTTACTTTTAGGCGTTGAATTGGCGGTGGCTTTTTGGGCTTCGCTTAATGCTAGATCATATTTTCGCAGCTTCAACAATTCATTGGCTTTTTCCAGCATTGCCACGGCTTCGCTGTTGCTTTGCTGGTCAAATTGTTTTAAGGCTAAATCCCTGATGCCTTTTGAAAAACTGAAATTTTCTGAAACGCTCTTGTATTGTTTTGCCGCTAATTTATTTCTTTTGCATTCAGCGTTTATGCCTGCCATTTTCAATAACAGCCTGCCTTTATAGTCCTGATGCTTATTGTCTATATTTTTTATTGCTTTTTCCATAACGCTTATAGCTTCATCATAATTTTTCTTTTCCCGGTGAATATCCGCGATATTTACTGCAGCTGAATATTGGTGGTGCGAATATTTCGTCATAGCCTGTGCCTGCATAAAGCATTTAAGAGCTTCATCAGTCTTTTCCATTTTTTTCTGCAGTTTTCCTTTTTCCATAAGGGACAAATATGTGTAATGCTGAGTGTGTTTATCTATTGATTTATCAAAATACTTTATAGCCTGAGTATTATCATTAATGTTTTTGTAAGCGTTGCCAGCATGATAATAAAACTGCGACAGCAGGTCACTGGGGACATCCGACCTTTCCATTTTTTGGATAGCTGTTTTCACATCATAAGTCTTTTTTAAATAGCTCCCTGCTATACTGACCTGGTTTATCAATGCTATATGATAAGTCCTGGAATCTTTTTCTGCCCGCCGCTCCAATGTCCTGTATAGGTCAAAGGCTTTCTGGTATTGTTTTTTACCCAAATAATAACTGGCAATATAGCGATATAAATTGTAATTACTCCTGTAATCTCTGTCATAAATAAGTTTCTGGGCTGTTGAAACCAGTTTTTCATCTTTTATTCCATACCAGAGGTTTAAGGTGATTTTAACAGCCATCAGCTTATCTTCAAGACTTGAACTCAAACTCAGCTTTAATCCCTTCTCTACTGTCATCAATGCCAGTTCTTTGTTCTTTAAGCCATGATGCGTATATGCTTCACGAACAAAAATCCTTACTTTCTGCTCCTTGCTTCTGGCATGTGACATCGCGTCCTGGAGATAGCGCATCCTGGTATGCAGGTTCGTTGTTCGCATGGCACGATTGTAATACAGTTCACATTTGTCCAGCCTTGCTGATCTTCTCAGCTTTTTCCCGTACACAGACAAGCTGAAAAACAAAACCGCCGCGCATAATAAAACTCTGTTGATACTCTTCATTTTCCTGTTTATATATATTTATATTAAAAATATGTTTAAAATAAAGTAAACAATAATTTTCTGATTGCTTTCCTCTCTTCACTAAGTTAAGACAATATTACATAATGTCAAATAAAAAAATAAGAAAAATAAATAAAAAGTGATTTGACTTTTGTTTTCCGCAGCTTATATTAAGCTCGTTTTTTGTAGAGAGGGGGTATTTATTCTTGTTTATATTAGTTAAACATGAATTTATTCATTTATTTCTTTATCACTGCAAATAACAGAATATATTTTATCTAAATATAGCAATATACAACAAACAAACGCAGGAGTAGTTCATGAGTAAGAGTAAAAGGTTGTTAATCTTTGCTTTGTCAGTAGTTAGCGTGTTAAGCGCACTTGCAAGCGAAAAGATTAACTGGAAGACGAAGGAATTCAACGCGGGTAGAGTTTCGATTGAAGAAGGTATCTTCGATTATAAACAAATCCTCGGAACCGCTAACTTTTCGCCTGAGTTCAGGATGCCGATTGAATTGATATACAATTCCGGCAGCCATAAATACGGCGTTGCCGGGCGTTCCTGGAACATTCCGCAGCTCGAATCTAAGTTCATCCCGAAAGTCAACGGCGCGAACTGGATTTCCCCGTGGGGACAGAAAATAGCTTTTCACGCCAAGCCTGTAGCCCCGAAAGACAAAGGGAAAGACAACCTGCTCGACTGCTATTGCATCGAAGCTGATTATTCCGCCGCCGATACCGGGGCGGGTACATGGATAATCAAAGGCACCAAGCGGAATACCGGCTGGAGCTTTGAATACAAACTCGGCAAACTTACAAAGATCACCGCTCCGAACGGGCGGGAACTGGAATATAAATACGACAGCCGGAAACGCCTCGTGAGCGTCAAGCAGGACAAACGGGCTTTTATCCACCTTGCCTATGATTCGGCTCGCCCTATTGCCGTCGGCATCAGCATTAACGGCATCAACAGCAAACTGGGGTATTCGGTAGTTAAAACCCAGACCCTGATGGAAACCACTTTCGGCAATGCCCGGATCGGCAGGGATACAATGCTCGCGAGCGTACAGAAAGCTAATCTCACTCCGGCTAAATATACCTATAACAGCGATGGCTGCCTGAACAGCGTTACGGCAGGAAACAATGTCAGGAAATTTACCGTTGACCACGAAAGCGTCGGCGAACGCCGCGCCTATCTCGGCAAGATCGACCAGATGAAAAAAGGCAAAATGGCAATCTCCGCCGTCAAGCGCGAACATATCGCCGGGCGACTGCTTAAAGACGAAAATTTCACCTATTCATACCCGGAACCGGGCGTTATCCGCCTTACCAACAAGGCAAAACAGCACGCGGAATACCGTTTCGACCGCAAACTCGGCATCCTGCAGGTCAAAAACTTTGCCGGGCAAACCCGCAGTTACTATTATTTCCGGCGTTACGACGTGGCATACAACGGCAAACTGCGCAAGATTGCTGACGACGACAAAAAACTTGACATCGTCCTGTACGAATACTTCCCGAAAAGCGGACTTGTGAAATCGGCGAAGCATTTTAACGGCATAACCATGTCTTATGAGTACGACGAACAGGGAAATATGACTAAAGTCTTGCGTTCGGTCAAAGGCGCGAAAGCGCAACCTGTCGCCTCAAGCCTCTACGATAAAAACGGCAACCGCACGGCGGCAAACCGCCTCAATGAAAAAGGCGCGGTTTATTCCGCTATCAAGCTGGAATACGATAAATTCAACCAGCCCTCGAATATCGGTACGAACTACAATGAAATGAATTCAAGTTTCAGCTACAATAAGTTCGGCTATCTCACTAAAGTTCAGGACGGTTTCAATATCTATAATTACGATTATGATAAATACAACCGCCTGGTTGAAGTTGTCAACGCCGACGGCGTTAAAACCGCGTATAAATACAAATATTCAGGCGCGCTCAGCCGGGTCATTGTTTCACATGAAGGCAAAGAGCTCAGCAAACAGATATTCAGGTACGACCGGGACGGACAGCTCAGGAGCGTCAAGGACGCGCAGGGGCGCATGGTCAGCGTTAAGCGCGACAATGAAAACCGTATCGTCGAAAAGAAGCTCCCGAACGGAACCAGCATCAAGTACGGTTATGATGAACTTGGACGTTTGAGCTTCGTCGAGGACCAGAACAAACATAAAATCAATTTTGTGTTCAATGAGTTCAACAAGCTCGCCAGGCGCATAACCCCGAGCGGACAGGTCAGCAACTGGAAATACGATAAATTCGGACAGATCGCTTCCCTGACCGACAGCAAAAGCGAAATTGTCGGGCGCAAGGCCGAATACACATACAATAAAATCGGACAGCTCCTTAAAGTGGTCTATGCCGACCGTTCGCGCAAAAGATTCACCTATAATGACCTTGGCAAAACCGCAAGCGTTACCGCTTTCGATTCCGAGGGAAACAAAAGTGAAACCATTCTCAAGTATGACTTTTTCGGCCGGGTAACCGCCAAGACCGAAACTGTCGGCGATCGCAAAACCGAATACTCTTACTCCTACGACAAGGCCGACCAGCGTATTGCTATGGTGGTTAAAACCGGACAGGACCTTATCAAGAACACTTGGAACTATGACCAGTTCGGACGGTTGGCGAAAATTACCAAAGGTAATGATGTAGTCGAGTATTCGTACAACGATAGAGGGCGGGTAAGCAAACGTATTGCCAACCACATGGAAACCTATTATACTTACACAGTTATCGGTCAACTTGAAACCAAGTCTTTGGGCGCTGCATATGGCAATTCACCCATCGCGAGCCTGAAATACTTATATGCTAATGACGGCAGTATTACAGCACGTGAAGTAAACGGCGTCAAACAGTCTTACCAGTACGACCAACTCGGGCAGTTGACTGCCGTCTTGGACGCTTCCGGCAAGCCTGTTGAACAATACACCTACGACCCGGTCGGGAATATCCTGAAAAAAGATGTTGACGGCAAGGTTACAACTTATACTTATGACGAAAGCAACCAGTTGGTAAGCTCTACTTGCGACGGCAAGGTAACCAATTACGAGTATGATGCGGCAGGACGCATGGTCAGGGAAGGCGCTAAGACCTATGCCTACAACTGGCTGAACAAAGTAATGAATATTACCGAAAACGGCAAAGTAACTAATTCATACAGTTATTCAGTGGACGGACAGCTAGCCTCCGCAAATGAACAAGGCAAACAGGAAAACTTCATTTGGGACGGTTTGGCGCTAATCAAGCGCGGTACTACCGAATACGTCTACGAGCCAGCCGTTACCGGTGGAAATCCGATACTTGCCAACGGTAAAGGCTTATTCAACGACATGCTTGGAAACAGCCTCGGCGTGGCGGAAAAGGACAAATTCACCGCTATCAAACGCGATGCTTTCGGGAAAACGCTTGAAAATCCTGCCGGGAACGATTATAATCTATTTACAGGTAAACCCCGAATTGGAGGATTAGGATATGCGTTCTTATTCAGAAACTACCGACCCAACTTAGGTAAATGGCAGACAAGCGACCCGCTAGGTTATCCGGATGGCTGGAATAATTTTGCTTACGGTAACAATGCAGTAACCAGCGGATTTGATTCATTAGGTGGAGCATGGGGAACACTCGAAATGACAGAGTATTATTACAGAACGTCTGGACCTGACTATTTGGATACGGATGTTATGGGACTTACAGGTGCAACATGGTCTGCTATAAACAATTCACTCAATGATGTCATCAACAAGGTGAAGACTCAAATAACGGCTAAAGTTGCAGGAATAGTTAAAACTGCAAGCTCAAATACAGGATCCACATCATATAGCACATCAGGTGTTTATAATTTTTATAGTGTCTGTTATGCGTTTGGAATGGGGGCAGTTTTTACTACAAGCTCGATAGAATTTAGTTGGTTGCCAAATGCAGATAATACTGGCAGATATTTTGTATGGGCTTCATCAACAACCGTTTCATATCAAGATTCCTATCAAGACCCTCTTGATGTCGGTTTGGAGTTTGGAAATCCATATGGATTTGGACACGTCTGGTCTCTAGTTTTAAGTGATAGTGGATTTGTTGCAGAGTAGAAGTACTAGGGAAACGCAGGGTTATATGTGTTTTTAGGAAGGCAAATAATTCAAGGAATAATAAAACATGTGTTTTAATAAGATTAATAAAAAAATAGGCATATTAATACTTATAGTTTGGATTTTAGTGTTAATTATAAGCGGTTTTCTTTCTGCTAAATCCTTTGAAAATTCAATTCGAATATTGATTCCAATAATTGGATTGATATTAGTCTCCATTATTGAGTATTTTGCAAAAATTCAATTTGAATCAAAAATTATAATACTTTTGAGAAGAATATTTGCAACTCCTTTTTTGGTATTGGGTTTTAATTGGATAACTATCTTCACCGTAACGACATACAGAAGTCATCATCGTCCAATTGTGATACCATTAGCAATAGTATTTTTGATAGTTGGATTAGCATTAACTCACTATAAAATTTATTCAAGGCTCATGGATAAACCTTAGCTTTCGTGTTTTTGATTGTTTTTATTTAAAGCAATAGGTTGTTTGATATTATTGTAAAAGCGCTCTTATGATTCATTCGGCAGGCTTTTGGCTATCGATAACGGCAGCCAGAAACTGAGTTATGAGTATAATACCCGTGGACGGATAATCAAACAGCGCGCTAACGGCGTGGATATTGTTTTCACTTATGACAAACTCGGCAGGCTCAAAACAAAATGTCTCGGTTCAGTGAAAATGCCGATTTCTAAAATCGAGTATTTTTACGGAGCTAACAATCAAATCGCTGCACGTGAAGTCAACGGCGTTAAGCAGGAATACGCTTACGATGCGCTCGGACAGCTTTTGAGTGTCGCTGCCGGAGGTAAAGTACTGGAACAGTACAAATACGATCCGGCAGGCAATATGTTAAGTAAGACCATCGACGGCAAAGTCACCACCTACAAATACGATGCTTCAAACCAGCTCGTTAGTTCTACAACCGACGGAAAAACTACGGACTTCGAATATGATGCCGCTGGACGTATGATTCAGGAAGGTTCGACTTTTTACCGCTACAATTTCAACAATAAAGTTGTAAAATCGGGAAACAACACTTATAATTACTATGCAAGCGGACAGATCGCGAATGCGAGTGTAAATGGAAAAAATGAAGAGTTTAGCTGGGATGGACTGGCATTGTTAGAGAGAAACGGCACAAATTACCTGAACGAACCCTACGTTACCGGCGGCAACCCGGTACTGGCAGGGAAAGACGTTCTATTCAACGACTTGCTCGGGACTACTCAGGGCTCTATTTCTAAAAACGGCAAGTATCAACCGAGCAATACCACCGCTTTCGGAGCCGGGGACAAGTCCGCTTTTTTTACAGGCAAACCCTATGTCGAAGGGCTCGGATCAGTATTCCTCTTCCGTAACTACCGCCCCGAATTGAGCAAGTGGACAAGCTCAGACCCGCTAGGCTACCCCGACGGCTGGAATAACCTCGCATATGTGAATAACATGGTGACAAGGTGTTATGACTGGCAGGGAACAGAAACACAGTACTATACAGGGCATCAAGACACAATAACTGTAAATCTTTATTCTGGTAACCCATCTACTCAAACCGACCCAGGAATTATATTTAATAACCTTGTGGATCCTTTTCCGCAAGCGGCTATTGACCAAATCAATGCTGCGGTTTCCGCTAGTATTACAAGTTTAAATGCAGGAACAATACTTTCAAATGCAGGAATTACTTATACTTCAATCGGAAATATTACCGCAACATATACAACGAATCAAATTACAGACTATTCCGGTTCCAGCGGGAATTTTATGGTGATTAGCATAACTGTAAATATAACTTATTCTATTGCATATGAGGAGTAATCAATGAAAACAATAAGAAAAATTCTACTTATTATTACGACATTAGGATGTCTTGAATGTACGCTGTTATCAGCTAGCCTTGAAAACATCGATAATTTTACAGAATTTGTAACAAAAGTCCCATGGGAACAAATGAGTAAAAATAACGATATAAAAAAAATGCAAAAATACTTCAATAGTGATTTTTTTAATTCTTTTCTAAAAAAATATCAGAAAATCAAATTATTAAAATGTGAATTAAGTACTAAAGCTAAATCTATTGAATATACCATTGGAAATAATATTGATAGTGAGAAAATTATAATTCCTGTGATGAAACACGAAGTTTTTCCTTTTATACGGATATGTTGGTTTAAAACCCTAATAAATCCCTTGGCTAAAACCGGTAATTCTCGAAAATGTCTTGAAACAATAAAACAGCTTGTAGCATTTTTGTCAAATTTTACTTCATTGGACAACAAAGATGCATTTATTTGTGCCTTATCGATAAGGAAACTTAATGGGATGCAAAATGAAACTAGAAATTTTCTATTAAAATATCCTAAACTCTTTTCAGAAGAACAAATTAAAGAATTTAAAAATAATATTTTTTTAACTAGAAAATTCTATAACAAATATAATCTAAAGATAAGTCCACAGGCAATTAAGCTACAACATACTGCTGTAGATTCACTAAATGCTGTTTTACTAAATTACCCGACAGCTAGTGGAGCAAGCTCGGATAAACTCGAAGTCAACCCTTAACTTTAGTTTTTTAACGAGCGGTTTACGAGCGGGGTCAGCCACTCGTAAAAAAAATAGCAAGTAATTGATGATAAGATTTTTAATGCTCTAATTTTTGTTGAAAAACAGCCTTAGAGACTATTTTTTAAGCCAGTTTTTTTGCTTTTAAATCTTACAGCTATAATTTCAATAATAAAGTTGTAAAATCGGGAAACAACACTTATAATTACTATGCAAGCGGACAGATCGCAAATGCGAGTGTAAATGGAAAAAATGAAGAGTTTAGCTGGGATGGACTGGCATTGTTAGAGAGAAACGGCACAAA
Organism: Victivallaceae bacterium; assembly: GCA_963664605.1. Taxonomy (GTDB): domain Bacteria; phylum Verrucomicrobiota; class Lentisphaeria; order Victivallales; family Victivallaceae; genus JAHOYW01. The sequence goes on along the minus strand of OY761536.1, from coordinate 4,145,112 downwards.
TTACCTGAATGAACCCTACGCCACCGGCGGCAACCCGGTACTGGCAGGTAAAGACGTTCTATTCAACGACTTGCTCGGGACTACTCAGGGCAGTATCTCCCAAAACGGCAAATACCAGCCGACCAGTACCACCGCTTTCGGAGCCGGGGATAAGTCGGCGTTTTTTACAGGCAAACCCTATGTTGAAGGCTTAGGTTCAGTATTCCTCTTCCGTAACTACCGTCCCGAACTTAGCAAATGGACAAGCTCAGACCCGCTAGGCTACCCCGACGGCTGGAATAACCTGGCATACTGTAATAATAAGGTGTTGGATTGTTTCGATTGGCAGGGGGCTGCTACTCAAACAATTGGAGATGTAACATGGACATGGGATTGGTCAACTGCAACTATAACTGGTATCTCACTAACGGGCAGTACTGATGGTGGATACACAGGGGACTCTGCCAGTGTCACGTGGAAGGTGGCAGTTTCCTGGAATTCAACATCTGGAGGTTCAGGTTCGTATGATTATTCCAAGACAGTATCAGTTAGTAATGTACCTTGGACTAAGGCATCTAGCCCAATTACTATTCTTGGTATTTCTGTTGCTGCAAATATAACAACTGAAGGAATTTCTCATATTACAAATTCTCGACCATCATCAACCCCAGACCTTCATGAATAAGGAATATTACTATGAAAACTATTTATAAAATATTAACTTTAATTATTTTAATTATCGCTTGCAACGATGGATATAGTAAAGGCAATAATGTTACAGAGAAAATTACAAATAATCCTAAAGAAGCATATTTTTATGTGAAACAACTGGAATCTTACTATCCTCTTTTATGGACAGGGGAAGACAAAAGTATAAAAGGATATAATACTGATGAGTCAGCTATGGAGCAGAATAGCATTTATGACTTTAAAATCGATAAAATAAGGAACAATGGTCCTCAAGACAAACGTCTGAAAATCGCCGAAGGAAGAGGTTTCTTTCAGCTCTTGGAAAAGGCTTTCAACGCTCCATTAAAAACTGTCGTTGATATTAGGGGTAAACACGGATCTTCAGAATTCAATTATAAACTTGCGGGTACCTTATTGGTAAGTAAGTATATTTATTATCTGAAAATATTAAGATTGGCTAATGAGAAACAATGGGAAAAAGTAGCCCATAATTTAAAAGTTTGGACTAATGCAATTGCTGTTATAAAACCTAATGGTACACATAAAAAAGGAGTCAAGAGGTTGATTGATCACTTACTCACTAATTATAAGATTCCAGATAAAGAAAAAAAGATTATTCTAAAACTTCAAAAGCAAACAAGCAATTCAGGAACATAACTCGCAAGGATTGCTAACGCCTCATATGCGGGCGGCAAAAAAGTGCGAGCGGGGTCAGCCACCTGAAAACACCTGAAAATAAATTATAAGTGATTTGTAATAAGTTATTTAATATTCATTCCATGTGTAAAATATGCCTTAAAGGCTATTTTTTGAAGCTGTTTATAATCTCTCATTGCATATTCTAAGGAGTGTAACAGTAACTTGTCATTATTCTGTATATGAGTAAAATCAAGGAGAACAATTAAAATGAAAAAACTAGCTCTCATTAGTCTTATTTTATTAGCAATTGGAGTCATTACTTATACATCTTATTGTTATTATTACGATTCTGTTAAATTAAATATTATTAATAAATCTGATTATTTAATAAATTCTTTTTCCATAAAGTATGGAGAAGAGAAAATTGAACTTTCAAAGTTACAGCCGCAGTCAAAAACAGTAAAAAGATTATATTCTTTTACAGGACAAAAAGTATCTTTTACTTTAAACTGTAGAAACCAATTGAGCGGACACAGTAAATCTGGCGTAAGTGCTCGTAACCTTTCAGAAATCAATATTATTATAGAAAATAGCTTAGTTGCAACAAAAGATAGAAAAAATACTCGAATCCCTCCTGAACTTGTAAAAATTAAATCCGATTTAGTATACAAAAAACATTAGTGCGCTACGTTGAGCATCCGAGCGAGCGCAGCCACTAAAAATAAAGACGAAGTAATTTCTGATAAAGCATTTCAGCTTAAGTTGTTTGAAAATTTTCAAAGCCGACAAACGCACTTCGATGATAGTGGATTTCGGCAATGGCATTATCATGGAGGAAAAGCGTTCTTATGATTCATTCGGACGGCTTTTGGCTATCGATAACGGCAGCCAGAAACTGAGTTATGAGTATAATACCCGTGGACGGATAATCAAACAGCGCGCTAACGGCGTTGACATTGTTTTCGGCTATGACAAACTCGGCAGGCTCAAAACAAAATGTCTCGGTTCAGTGAAAATGCCGATTTCTAAAATCGAGTATTTTTACGGAGCTAACAATCAAATCGCTGCACGTGAAGTCAACGGTGTAAAACAACAATACGCCTACGACGAACTCGGTCAGCTTTTGAGTGTCGCTGCCGGAGGTAAAGTACTGGAACAATACAAATACGATCCGGCAGGCAATATGTTAAGTAAGACCATCAACGGCAAAGTTACCACGTTCAAATATGACGCTTCTAACCAGCTCGTGAGTTCCACTTGCGACGGGAAAAACACCTCTTACGAATATGACGCCGCTGGGCGTATGATACAGGAAGGTTCGACTTTTTACCGCTACAATTTCAACAATAAAGTTGTAAAATCGGGAAACAACACTTATAATTACTATGCAAGCGGACAGATCGCAAATGCGAGTGTAAATGGAAAAAATGAAGAGTTTAGCTGGGATGGGCTGGCATTGTTAGAGAGAAACGGCACAAATTACCTGAATGAACCCTACGCCACCGGCGGCAACCCGGTTCTCGCTGATAAGAAAGTCTTATTCAACGACCTGCTCGGGACTACTCAAGGCGTAAAATCCGGCGATAAGTATACCGCTACGCCGCGAACCGCTTTTGACGTCAACAAAGCTTCCCTGTCCTCCGAAGCCTACCGCGTAGGAGGATTCACAGGCAAACCCCATATTGAAGGCTTAGGTTCAGTATTCCTCTTCCGTAACTATCGCCCGGAACTCAGCAAGTGGCAAACATCCGATCCCTTAGGCTATCCTGACGGCTGGAATAATCTTGCCTATGAGAATAATGAAGTCAATATTACATTTGATCCTTTAGGGCTAACAAGTATAGGAGATTATTTTGACAGTGATGGAATAAGGTATACTTTTGCAGGCTGGGAGTTAGTCGCTACATACACTTTTGTGATAGAAGCTGATTCAACTCATCATATAACAAAATCTTACTATTCAGTTTTCAGGGCAAAATGGAATTGGCAATGTATTATTCCTGATTGTACTGACCCTGTTCATGGAGATAATGGAGTAGTTTACAGTACGGGTAGAGTAGGTGGAACTGTTACTACTACAGGTGAAGTTATGCACTACCAAGGGGTTACATATTCTGGTGGCACTATACCTTCTCCTACTGGAGGAACCATACCTACAGGAACCTTGGGGGTAACAGGATATTCTGGAGGCTCAGGAGCTGCTCCAACTTCAAGTGTAACTGCCCCAACCCCGATACCGAGTGATCATGTTCATGAATAGCAAATAAATTACTGGAGATTATTATGAAAAATATTAATAAAAAGCTTATTGCTTTGCTAACTGTTTGTTTTTTTTCTTCTTCATATTCCTTTGGAACTGGTATATTAGATGCCCTTAAAACAAAGAATCCCCAATGGAGCCCAATTAGTTCAAATGTTGGCTTTTATCGTAGATTTCCGAAAGGAACTGTTCATTGGAAATATACCAATCCCACAGGGGAGCAAGTGATAAATGGGATTAGCTTGAAAGGTGAAAATCTCTTGGACTGTACTCCACTAAAAGATTATAATTTGGATTTCCTGAGTTTGACAGATACGGGAATAAAAAATTTGGAATTTATCCATAGCCTTAAAAAAGGTAATGATTTTTGTCTGCAATTAAAGGATAATAAAAAGCTCATAAACTTCTCTGCCCTTAGCGATATGTCAATAGTTTCTATATATCTTACAAATCAAGAGTTTTTAGATACATCAATTTTTTCAGAAAATGTTAAGGATATTTATTTACACAATACACATATTCAAACCTTAAAGTTTAGAAAACCTGAAAATATTAAGTTTTTAATATTAAACGACAATTCACTTCTGACCAATTTTTCACAAATATCAAAAATGTCGAATCTTAAGCTGTTTTCAGGCGCAAGTTTACCTGTTTCATTTGATTATAATGTATTTGAAAAACTGACAAAAATTAAATCTTTAGGTTTTACTAATTGTGCTATTGAATGTCTTCCCCATGTAAAGATGAAAAAACTTCAATCTATTACTATGATGAAATGTAATTTATTAAAAGATATAAGTGCTTTAAAGGATAAAGAAATAAAACAATTATGGATAATTAATATTCCTGCCGTTGCACTTGAAACATTAGGAAAATGTAGGATAAAAGAGTTACTTATTTGGGATACAGGTATTAAAAATCTTTCGTTTCTAAAATCTATTGATGGAATTGATTCATTAAAAATAAAAGAGAAAGAGCTTTCATCAATTGAAGCAATCAAAGAAATAAAAATTAATAAACTCAGTTTTGCTAGTTCTAAAATAAAAGACATTTCCGCATTAAAAGGAATGAATCTAAAATCTCTCGATTTATCTTTTACTGAAGTAAGTGATCTTACCCCTTTAATAGGAATGGAATTAGAATATTTAGATATTCAAAACACGCCAACTGCGAAAAAGCCTTTACCGCAAGGTCTAAAAGTTAAAAAATTAATGAAATGAGTTTGCCACTATTGTAGATTGGGTTTCGAGCGGGGTCAGCCACTCGAAAATAAATAGCAAATAGTTTGTAATAAGTCTATTATCAAAAAATCTTAAAACTGAATTATTGCTTCAAGAAGGTTCTTTTAAGCTGAATTTTAGCTTTGTGAATATAGTGTAAGAATTTAATAATAAATAATTAAAAAATAAAAAAAGGTGGCAGACCTCGAATAACAGCCAAAAAGGTGGCAGACCCCGAATGAGCCGAATGAAAAACTTGTATAGTGCGTAATATTACATATTTTTAAACTCGCGCGGCGATGATCCAGTTTGCTTTTTGAAAGTTTTCGAAAGGTGATATTCGTCATAAAATCCAGTCATATCTGCAATAGTTGTCAGTTTTTCACCTTTTAATAAAAGGCTTTTTGCAAATTCCATGCGTATTTCTATCAGACGTGCAATTGGTGATATTCCGGTATCGCTTTTGAACCTGTGATTGAGTGACGATTCGCTGACTTTCATATAATGTGCTATATCTGAAGTTCTGATATTATTTGAAACATTTTTGCGCAGATATGCTTCCACTTCATCGGCGAAATTTATCTCATCATTGTCGCTGCTAATGTTCCATTCGCCTTCATTTGTCTTGCGCGCGGATATCAGCAGTTGAATTATTTCCATGAATATTGCCTGGACTTTCCAGAACGCCCGTTCTCCATTAATTTCACAAAATTCACCTGCCTTACGCATTAAATTACCAACTTTTCCTTCTATATCCTGTAAAAAAGCACATGATAATTCAATATCCATTAAATGTTCAAAACCGCAGCTCTCTCCGCCCGTAAACATAAAGTAATTTTCTTCTAAAGGTAGATCCGCTTTCCTGGTATCTTCGCGGTAACAGCAGCCCGGAGCGTAAATATGAACGGAGTTTGCCCGGCGTTTCCGCAATTTCCCCGGTTCATTCTGCAGTTCAACAAAGCCGGCGTCTTTTGAATGATATTCCAAAGCCCACTTGGGACGGTGAATAAAGTTCCCGAGACTGCCCTGCCTCAAAGGATAAATATGGATGCTGTTCACCGCTGGAAACACAATGTTTGTCTGTTGTTCGGGAAAACTTAAGATTATATTTATTGCTTTTTTCATTTTTTTTTTTTTTTTTTTTTTTTGCAAAAATTTACAAGTTATTTGCAGGATTTGCCATTCTTTAAATTATCTATTTAGTTATATTAATAGACATGATACACTCAAATAACTAAATATTCAACTAAAAAACAAAGGATATGAAAAAATGAGCAACAAAAAATACTACAAGTATTCCACCGATGAGCTTATGGAAGTAATTGATGTTTTCAATGTCAGCAGCGAAACCCAGAACAAAATCAAAGAGTTACTTGATTCTGACTCTCAAACTCCGGATGCCGGAAATTTTTTCCGTTATTACAATCCCCGCAGCAAATGCGATGAACTGGAAAAAATGATTCGTGAAAAAATAGGCTGTAAGTATGCATTGACTGTTAACTCTGGAACCAGTGCTTTGATTGCCGCGCTTGTTGCTGCCGGCATAGGCCCCGGAGATGAAGTAATTGTCCCCGGTTATACGTTTTTTGCGAGTGTATCCTCAATAGTGGTGGCACACGCTATTCCAGTAATTTGTGAGATCAACGAATCACTCACGATTGATCCTGAAGCAATTGAAAAGTGCATTACTAAAAAAACCAAAGCGATTATGCCGGTTCACATGATCGGACATCCTTGTGAGATGGATAAAATCTGCGAAATAGCCGCAAAATACAACCTGACGGTAATCGAAGATACCGCACAGGCTTTCGGTGGAAAATACAAAGGCAAATATCTTGGCACATGGGGTGATTTGGGCTGTGTCAGTCTTGATGCCTATAAGGTAATCGGTACAGGCGAGGGCGGTATTGTTATGACTGACGATGAATGGCTCTACACCCGCGCCCAGAGCTATCATGACGCGGCGGCTTGCTGGCGTCCGGACCGTTATGCCAGGGAAAGAAAAGAAGGCGAATTGTTCTGTGGTGAAAACTACCGCATGCCTGAACTTTGCGCCGCTGTCGGCATTGCTCAAATGCGCAAACTTGACTGGATCAATGAAAATACTCGACGAGTTTACAATGCCCTCAAAGAGGCTATTGAACTTCCAAGCTGCGCAAAATGGGTTGAGCCGAATGATCCGGATGGAGTTTGCGGTTATACTTTGGGAATGCTTTTCGAAAACAGCGATCAAGCAGCCAAAGCAATTACAGAGGCAGGTTTAGGCGGACTTGCCGCCGCCGAAACGCGAGGCGTCCGTAACTGGCACGTTTACTGGAACTGGGAGCACATCCTCGAACAAAAAACCGTTACCGCCGAAGGTTATCCGTTCACCTGCCCGCTTGTGGAAAAACTTCCCGATTATCATAAGGATATGTGTCCGAATACTAAAGATATCATGTTGCGTTTAGTGACAATCGCTGCCAGCCCGGATATGGATTCTGAATGTGTTGCTGAAAGGGCCGCTGCGATTAACGCAAAATTCAAGGAGATATTTTAATGTTGAAAGTCGATGTTTTATTTGATGTTTTCTGGAAGGATGTCAAGCCCGAGGAACGTATTCCGAAAATAGCGGAATGTGGTTACAAATATGTTGAAACCTGGCTCGGCGGTGATGCTGGACAATTAAAGTCAATAGGACAGGCTTGCAAAGCTAACGATATTGAACTGGTAAGTATCGTAATGAATTTTGCCACTGATAACGCGGTAGCCCCGGTTCGCGCAAACTGCCTTGATGCTTTTCTGGCCAGAATGGACGAATATTCCGATAACGCTTTAGCTGCCGGATGCAAATCCGGGATCGTGACTTCCGGTAATTTAGTTGAGGGAATGAGCTTGAATGAGCACAAAAAGAACCTTGTTGAAGCAATGCGCCGTGCCGGGGAGCTCACCACTAAGAAAGGTTTTAAATTAAACCTCGAACCCTTGAATACGCTGGTGGATCATGCCGGATATTATTTGGACTGCCGTCAAACTGCTGTTGATATTGTTAAGGACGTGGCTCTGGATAATGTCAAAATCCTTTATGATGTCTATCATATGGAAATCATGGCAGGTAATCAAATTGACTTTATTACAAAAAATATTGATAATATTGGACATTTCCATTCAGCAGGAGTTCCGGGGCGTCATGAGCTATATAACGGTGAAACAAATTACCCGGCTATCACGGATGCTATTGAAAAATCCGGCTACAAAGGTTATTTTGGATTAGAGTACATGCCGCTACTCGAAAGCAGGGAAAGCTTGTGCAAGACCTTGGAATATATGAAAAAATGAAAAATAAATATAAATTTGAAATTGTATCTTCAGATAAAGAAAAAGACCTTGAAACATATCCTGAAGGTACAATGCAAATAGTTTACAAAAGTGCTTTTGATGGAAAGAAAGACTGGGCATTATTCTCTCCTGGTGATACCTCAAAAAATACGATTGTATATTTACATGGATCATTTTCTCATGCTGATCAAATATTTACTCGTCAGGATATAAGAAACTTTTGGTTAAAACGAATACTTTTGGAAAACCACCCTCTGCTTTCAATCAATATGCGCGACACCTCGTATATGAGTCCCCCAGCAACACAGGACTTTAGTGATTTACTGAATTATTGCAGGAAAAACCTGGCTTGTAATAAGATAATACTTTTGGGCGGATCTGGCGGGGCCTCCAGCGCAATGGCATACGCCTGCATGCATCCTGAAAAAATAGATGGCGTCATAGCAATGGGAATGTGCGATATATTTGCACGCCTGGACTTCGCGCGAAAAAGCCAAAATGAAGTTCTGCAAAAACTGGCAAAAGTAACATTTGGAGCCTATGGAGGATCGCTTGAGGAAAAGCCGGAACTTTATCATGCACGCTCTGTACTTGAGAATATTGACAAACTTAATATGCCGATAATCTTAACCATGGGCGAAGCCGATCCGTTAATCCCTGTAGTTGAGACCAGAAAAATTGTCGAAGCAATGAAAACTAAGAATAATTTCATATACCATGAGATTGCTAAAGGTGATCATGACTCTGCCCTGTGGGTCGATATTGATCTTGAAAAACTTAAAATAAATACGGATATTTAATTATGAAAACTTCAAACCTCTTTGATGTTAATGGATGTATCGGTCGCGGAGCTTATGAGACCCCGGATTATCCGACCGCTGATGATTTTATCCGACATTTGGATTATCTAGGTATTGACCGTTCTCTTGTGTGGCACGTACAGGCGAGGGATTTTAATCCCGCAATTGGTAATAAGCAGTTGTTGAAAGAAATATCCGAAGCAAATGCCGATGAGCGTTTGATCCCTGCTTTTGTAATTACTCCCGCATGTTATTACGAACAGGGTACAATGGAATTCCTTCGGGATTCCTTTGCTTCCGGTCAAGTAAAAACTCTCAGAATTATCCCTAGTGTTTCCCGCTTCCCTGTATATCAAATAGAAAGGGTATTGAGTGCCCTGGCGGAATTCAAACCTTTATTACTTTGTGACTGCCGGACATTTAATAATGAAAATGATTTTCGCGACATAGAATATCTGGCTGGAAAATTTCCAGAAATTAATTTTGCCCTGACTCAGAAAATGTGGGGGGGATTCGGTTTTGTACTTGACCTTATGTGGCGCTGTCCGAACATATATGTGGATATTTCCTGGATTCATATGCGGGGCACTATAGAGCTGTTGAGGGATGAGTTTGGCGCAGAACGCATACTTTTTGGCATTGGTTATAAATCCCATTACGGCGCAGCGGTTGCGATGCTGGCGCATGCGCAGATAAGTGACGCTGAACGTGAACTTATCGCCCATGGAAATATCGAGCGTCTGTTGGAACTTCCGAATTTATCCCGGAGGCTCACTAAAGAATACCCGGCTAAGTTAAACAAGCCGCTATGGAACAGATTTCGCAATGGAGAAGCTCTTGACGGTATTAAAATTATTGACTCTCACGGACATGATGGTCCGCATACCCGCGGTTGGTTCCTTAGAGAAGGAACTATAAAAGAAATTGTTAAGCAAATGGACAGGCTGGGCGTTGATAAATTGATTTTAAGTTCTGAACGAGCCTTGTTCGGAGATGCCATTGAGGGGAATAAATCTTTAGAGCAGGATTCTCTGCTGTTCAAGGACAGGATTGCCGGATATTTAAGTTTTAATCCGCGTTACTCTGAAGGACTGTGCCCGCTTTTCGATGATTTTTTCAGCCGCGGTTTTTATGTCGGCTTTAAACTGCTGGCTTCGTACTGGAAAATTCCATTAACCGCTCCTGATTACAAGCCTGTCTGGGAATATGCAGATAAACATAGATTGCCGGTTTTGCTGCATACATGGAATGATAAATATAATTCTCCTGTTATGCTCTCTGAGATTGTAAAAAAATATCCTGATGCAATATTCCTATTGGGACATTCCGGCGGTGGTACGGCAGGACGTTTAGAAGCTGAAAAACTGACTTTGGATAATGACAATGTTTATCTCGAATTCTGCGGCACATTTACTACGCCAATGCCTTTTGAGGACTCCGCAAATAAAGTCGGCTGGGGAAAAGTGGTGTTTGGTTCAGATACCGGGGCTCATTGTGAATCCTGGGAACTTGGCCGTTATTTGTCGATGCCTTTGCCGGATGAAATATTAACCCCGGGCTTAGCTGGAAACATAAGCAAAATCCTGGAATTAAAGAGATGAAAAATATCAGATGCGGCGATGCCTCAGTAGATTATTTTCCTGAAGGTTTAAAACGGCTTGATTACTGCAGTTCGGTGGATGGATTTGAAGATTACGCATATATTCTGCCCGGCAATAACCCTGAATTCTGGATTGTGGTCCTGCACGGTCACGGATCGCATGGAGATCAGCTCTACTCCCGGCAAGATATAAGAACCGCCTGGCTGGAACAATTAAGGAAGACCGGGGCAGGGATAATCACTCCAAACTTGCGTGATAACGCCTGGATGAATCCTGCCGCTGTTTCTGATATGCATGAATTGATTGATTATTTGCGGAGCGAATATGGTTTGAAGAAGACCTTGTTCTTTTCCGGTTCGATGGGAGGGACGGGCAGCTTTATTTACAGCGTGCTTCATCCTGAAGACGTTGATGCATTAGTTGTCTTGGGTGCCGCAACTGACCTGAGATCCTATCTGCAATGGTGTTTAACGCAGGATAAACTGGTTGCCCATGAAATAGCAGAAGCTATCAGCAGCTCTTATAAAGAAGATGAGCTGGAAAAGCACTCGACTCTGTTAAATGCTGCAAAACTAACTATGCCGGTATATTTTATTCACGGTGGAGCCGATGAAATTATCCCAGTCGAACAGGCTAGATCACTCGCGGAAAAACTACAGGACAAAGCAGATTTCTTTTACCGGGAAATCCCTGGCGGCAACCATGATTCCCCTTTATATGAGATAAAGGATTTGTGTAAAATAATTGAAATGATGTAAAAAGATAAAATGTTTATGTGCCAGGCAGTGCAGTTTCAGTTTCTGAGTTTATTCATTTATCCATAGAAAATCCTGGGAATCTTGAATTTTTTTTAATCCCTCCTTTTGATTACCAGAATCAATAAGATAATCTTATATTTACAAAAAGTTGATTGGAAAGCATTATTTTATTGAACTATAGTAATTAAAAATCTTTTTTTAGGTCAATTTATGGAATTTGTTTATTTGCCGGAAGTGCTTTCCATTGGGGATATGGAATTTGATCCCTGCTGGGCTTTGCGCTCACATTCTAATGGCGGGGTGGAATTACTCCATGTTATTTCCGGCAGCCTTGAACTGCAATGGGATGAATCTGGGGAGTCTTTTACTGCCGAGTCCGGGCAAACTCTTTTTAACCCTCCGGGAGTAATGCATCGCGATAATTTTGATTTTGATTCCGGTTTGCATATTCTAATAATTTCCTTTAAATGGAAGCATTTTGACAGTTTTTTCAAAGCAGTCAATAATTACAATGTAAATAACCTTTGCAATACGACCACAGCACAGTTGAAAAGGCTTTTTGATGACATCAAGATGGACTCCGGCCCTGGTGAGAATGACCGTCAGCTGGTGGGGGCAAGGTTAATGCATATTCTTATGTTGTTTTACCGGGAGCAGGTATCTGAAAGTTATGCTGTAAATGAACTTTCCAATACTGAACAATGCCGTCATCGAATCGTTGCGGCTGCTAAAAAATATCTGGATAAAAATTATCACAAAGCTGTCCGTCTTGAGGATATCGCGAATGAATTAGAAATAAGCTCTTTTTATCTTTCAAGGATTTTCAGCAGTCAAAGCGATTTCTCATTATTCCAGTATCTGACTGATATCCGTATAAATGAGGCTAAGAAATTATTACTCGAAAACCGTTATATAATAAATGATATAGCTTCAATGGTAGGTTTTGAAAGCCTCGGGTATTTTTCAAAAGTATTCAAAAAACATGTCGGCTGCAGTCCAAGCAAGTACGGAAAAGTAGAAAAATCCTGACTTTCAAATTAAAGCGCAATATATTACCATTATTCGCAAAATATTAGAAATTAACTTGATGGATATTGTCGTTTTCTTCATTTATAATTATCTCTATAAGCTGAGTTAAGTAACTTAATAATCAACGGAGATATTACTATGAGTCAACTAGCTGTCTACGGCGGGACTAAAACGATTAAAGATGGTGAAGTCAAACCATGGCCGCCGGTCGATAAAACCGATGAAAAACTCGTTCTTGACGCTTTGTATTCACCAGTTCAGGCGCGGGGACCGCATAATCTTGCTTTTGAAAAAGAGTTTCGCGAATATAACGGGAATGAATATTCCTTGTTCACCAACAGCGGAACCGCGGCGCTCCATATGTGTCTGGTTGGTTGTGGCGTGGGGGCGGGCGATCATGTTCTGGTCACTTCATACACCTGGAGTTCAAGCGCAACATGCATCCTGCATCACAATGCCATCCCGATTTTTGTTGATATAGATTTTGATACATTTCTGATAGATCCGGATAAGATCGAAGCAGCGATCACGCCGCGCACCAAAGCGATTATTGTCGTTCAGCTTCATGGGCTTTGCGCCGATATGGATAAGATCAATGCCATTGCCAAAAAACATAATCTCTATGTAATTGAAGACGCATGTCAAGCTCATGGAGCCTTGTATAAAGGTCAAAAAGCTGGAACAATGGGTGATTGCGCGGCATTTTCATTGAATCAGAATAAATGTTTAAGTAGTGGAGAAGGCGGTATTTTCGTTACCGATAACGAGGAAATCTTTAAAGGCGCTTCTAAATTGTGGAGTTTTGGCGAAACCGCCCGTCCTGAACAAAGCCGAGATTACCACGCTTATGCTCTCGGCTGGATGTACCGCAATAATGAAATAACCGCGGCTTTTGCCCGGGCCCAGCTTGCCAAATATCCTGAATATTTTAAAACACTCCGTGCAAACGGTGAATATTTACAGGATAACTTGAAGGGCATAAAAGGACTTATCCAGCCTTATGAACCGGAAGAATGTACTCATAACTGGTACAATTATAACTTGCGTCTGGATTTTGATGCTTTAGGCGTAACAGAAGACAAAGAGCGTTTCAGGGATGCGGTCTGCATGGCAATCGGAGCTGAAGGAGTCAGATGCAGCGTATGGCAAAGATTTATCCTCCCTGAAATGACTGTGTTCAGAGCCAAAAACGCTTATGGCGGCGGTTTCCCGTGGAGTATCCCTGGCGCGGATGAAGGCGTTGATTATATTCCTGAACATTACCCGAACGCCCTGCGTTACAGCAGGTGTCACATGTCTATTGTTCAGACACTGCGTGCTCCAAACGGTCTTGATATTGCTGCAAAGGTTGCAGAATCAGTTAAAAAGGTGTTTAGTAACATCAATGAGATAGATGTTGATAAAATATTAGGTTGAGATTATTATGAAAAAACAAAAAATTCTTATTGGCTGGAGTTCAAGGGATGTTACTCCCGAAGGAAGAGTTTCATTACGCGGACAGTTTCATGTCAGGATAACAGATGAGGTTCATGACCCTTTGACTGCCACGGCCTTAGCTTTAGAGGCCGCGGATGGTTCCGAGCAGGCGATAATCGTATCTCTTGATGCCGTTGGAGTTAGTGATTACATTATTGACGGCTGCCGTAAAGTGTTAAATAAAAAATTGCCGGAATTCAATTCGGAAAAATTATTTATCAGCGTTACCCATACCCATACCGCGCCTGATCAGCCTGGAGCAGTTCTTTCAGTACGTCCCCCAAATTTGAAAGGGATCATGTCTGAAGAAGAATATGGAGATTTGCTGGTGGAAAAGATTAGTGAAGCCGCAATTGAAGCCTGGACCAGCCGTAAAACTGGAGCCTTGAGCTGGGGCAAAGGGCATGCTGTAGTTGGTTTTAACCGCCGGGTGTCTTATTTTGATGGTTCTACTGTTATGTATGGGCAATCTGGAAAGCCTGAATTTTCCCATATTGAAGGTTACGAAGATCACGGTATTGATATGTTGTTCACATATGACCCGGAACACAAACTGACAGGTATGGTTCTCAATGTTCCCTGTCCGTCGCAATGTACAGAAAATTCATGGTTTGTTTCTGCTGATTACTGGCATGAAACACGGGAGGCAATCCGTGTGGAGCATGGCAACGGAATATATATATTAGCGCAATGTGCCGCTGCCGGGGATCAGTCCCCGCGGACAATGGTGAACCGTCAGGCTGATGCAAGAATGCTGGAGCTTAAAGGGTATGGCGATGATTACAATATGGCGCGCCGTCAGGAAATTGCTGATAAGATAAGCGCTGCGGTTGAAGAAGTATTGCCGCTGGTTGCTAAAGATATTCGGGATGAATTAGAATTCTGCCATGTGGTGACAAATATTGATTTGAAACAGCGTATAGCTAGTGAAAATGACTTTGAAACAGCTAAAAAGGAAGTGGCTGCGTGGCAGGCAAAGCTTGATGAGATGAAAGATGCTGATCCGGCTTCAGTTGAATATTCAAGCGCCTTCAGACATGTCGGCTTCAATCAGAAAGTTATTGATATGTATAACGCCCAGCAACAAGGCGAACAACTCTATTTCCCTGTTGAACTGCATACAATCCGCTTAGGCGACGTTGCCATGAGTACGAACCGTTTTGAATACTATCTTGATTTCGGCTTGCGTATCAAGTCCCGCAGTAAATCCATACAGACTTTTATTGTGCAGTTGGCGGGCAACGGTACTTATCTGCCTACTGAAAGAGCGATGAAAGGCGGTAGTTACGGCGCTTATATTGCCAGCACCCCGATTGGTCCGGAGGGCGGACAGCAGATTGTTGAAAATCAAGTGGAAATTATAAATAAAATGTTTGAGGATTAAGATAATGAATATCGGCATACAGCTTTATTCTGTAAGAGAAGCTCTTGCGGAAGATTTCAAAGGAACTCTCACTAAATTATCAGAACTTGGATTCGGAGGGGTGGAATTCGCATTCAATTATGGTGGGATTGCGCCTGAAGAATTAGCGGCATTCCTGAAAGAACACGACTTGCAGGCAATAGGCATATATGAAAGACTGGAAAATATTTGTAATCCTGATGCTGAGGTATACGCCCAAGCAGCCGCGCTTGGATGTAAACATCTGACTTTCGGATTTAGCTTTGTTCAGCTTGAAGATGATTTTAGTAAATGTTTGGATATGTGCCGCAAAGCTGTTGAAGTCGCCGAATCAAAAGGCTTGACTATTTGTTATCATGCCCATGCGCATGAATTTAAGAAATTGGATGGGAAATATTATCTGGATTTATTGTTAGGTGAAATTCCCGGAATGGCTTTTGAAGCTGATACCTGCTGGATTCAACAGGGCGGCGAGGACGTTATCGGTTATATGCAGAAATACGCAGACCGTATTCCCCTGTTGCATGTCAAGGATGTTACTGCTGATGGGCAAATAACCGAATTAGGCAACGGGGTAGTTGATTTCAAAGCGGTTGCGGATTTTGCCAAAGTCAATGACATCCCATGGCTGAGCTATGAACAGGATGTTACTGATAAGCCCGGCTTGGAAAGCGCGGTGATAAGTATGAAACACCTGAAAAATTGTATGTGAAAAGGATTATGATTATGATTAAATTTGCGGTAATGACTTTTATGTATAACACATGGGTGAATAGTGAGGAAGGTTCTCATGAAGAATTGATCCGGGTATTGGCAGAAGCCGGAGCTGACGGAATTGAAGCTTTTTGCAATACATTTATGGACAATGACAAATTGCTGAAATTATATAAGAAGGAAATGGATACCAACGGTTTGCCCATGCCGGTGATGGATTTGATTTCCAACCTTGCCTGTAAAGAAAAAAACGCTCGACAGGAAGCTTATGAAAAAATGCGGAAAGGCATTGATATATGCGATGCTTTGGGGAGCGAAATAGTCCATCTTGCCGGATGCAAGCTGCTTGAAGGGGTATCTGCGGAAGACGGAAGGAAACTGATTGCGGAAGGGCTTATGGATTTTGTCGATGATGTGGAAAAACGCGGAATGACTCTGGCGTTTGAGGATTTCAACCCGTCGCCTGGACTGATATGTTCCGCTGCCGATTGTCTTGAGATAATCGAACTCACCGAAGGACGGGTAAAGTTTGTTTTTGACACTGGCAACTTCGAAGCCGCAGGTGAACACGCGGAAGACAATTTTTCGAAGCTGATCGATCATACTTGCCATTTCCATTTCAAGGATTTTAAGAAGGATGTCGATCTCAGTATACAGCAGCCTGGAACGTATTTCGGACAGGGCGCAATCAAAAACCGCGAAATAGCCAAAATGATTAAGGATTATGGCTACAATGGTTGGGCCGCCTTGGAATCCTATTTGCAGGGAAGCAACGGCCCTATCGAAACAATCTCCAAAGAACTGTCTGTACTAAAGTCAATGTTTTAAAGTTGAGCTTGGCTATATTGCCCCAGTATATTGTGTGTGGAAATGAATATAAATGATATTACTACCAGGTTTTAGAAATAGTTTCTCTGGCAATCCTGCCCCATTCCCGAACCCGGTCCGGGTCGTTTTCAACACTTTCAACATCTTTCAGGGTAATATCCGGATAGCATCCGTTGGATTTAAATATCTCCAGGTTTTTGCGCAATTCACGTTTTATCATATCAGGATCAAAACCGCATGATACTGTTTTGCTTGGATTCGGGTGGTAATTTAGCACATATTCCCATAACTGATTGTACTTGACTCCTTTTGTATTCGGACCGGGATCATTAAGCTCCGTACCGGAAGATAAAACGAATGGATATATTATAATTTATTCATTCTGTACTTATATTTCTTGAACGATAATTAGTATATTTGATTTATGCCCGGTATTTGCCTGGGGGCATTCCAAAATGTTTTTTAAACGCGGCAATAAAGTACGTACTGCTCAAATATCCACAAGCGTCTGTTATTTCTTCAATAGACATGTTTGTATTTTTTAGAAGCAGTACTGCATGTTCAAGGCGCAAACGGCGAAGCATTGGATTAAAACCTTCTTCATCATTTCCCATGAACAATCGTGATACATAGCTGGGGGTAAGATTAAAAACTTGAGCGACATGGGCTCTGTTGATCGGGGAATTGAAATTTTCCTGTATATAATGAATTATGCGAAGTTTTGTCAGGTTTGCTTTGTTTGATGATGTTTGTTTATCTTCTTTAAGTTCTTCCAGGGTTATTTTCAATAGTCCGGTAATCAAATCGATTATTCCAGCTTTGTTTGAATGTTCAGATAATAAATTAAGAGCTCTTAATATGGCACTGCCCGCTTCGCTCAGAGGCTTGGCTGTATGGTAATAAATAGTTGCAGCATGTGAATCATAAAAAGAGTCAAGATGGTAAAAATTAATGTAAGTAAACCTGATATGAGTGGAATAATATATTATAGAAGACATTTCGTGAAGATAGTCCCATTGCGGATATTTCCAGTGAAGGGGAGGACAATAGTGCAGTTCTCCCGGCTTCATGACGCTTTCACTTATTTTGCCTCCAGATGCGAAGGATATATGTTTTAAACCACTTAAAGGAATATCAAGACGGGATTCATTGGTCATTGATAGAGAACCGGGTTTAATAGGTTTTTTTTCGGAAACAAAGACCTTGTTTATTCCGATATCATAAATAATATGCTCCATCATATTTACGAATGATTCTTTTGACAGATGCTCTATATTCAATTTTTTCGCAGTCATGATTTATAAAAAATATAAAAGTTATGTTTTATTAATATTACAATAGTTATTTTTGAAAAAAAATCAACTATAAAAGGGGGTAAATGATTTTTATCACTTCATTTGTCTATAATTGTTTGTATTGTAATAAATGAAACAAATAAATAGTTTATGAAACAAATTCAATATTGACAATATTTTTTCTACACATTATAATTACTAATATAAGCATCATCAATAAGCATAAGGATATAATTGAAGTGATTAAAGAATTAATACTTAAAGAGCCAAAGCCTTTTAAAGAATGTCATGCATCTACTGTGCTTGAACTGGATAATGGAAGTTTCCTGTCTGCATGGTTTGGAGGCAGCCGGGAAGGCGGTAATGATGTAGCAATTTGGGGCGCTGAAAGAGCAGGAGGAGCCTGGTCTGGACCGAAATTACTCGCAAAAGTTAATGGGCAGCCGCATTGGAATCCGGTTCTTTTCAGAGGAAGCGGCAGAGAAATACAGTTGTTTTTTAAAGTAGGCAAAGACTGCCGTTATTGGCAAACCTGGATAATGTCTTCGATGGATAATGGGAAAAATTGGTCGACTCCTAAAAAACTAGTACCTGGAAACCTGGGAGGAAGGGGGCCGGTAAAAAATAAATGCCTTGAATTGTCTGACGGGACCTGGCTGGCCCCGGCATCAAGTGAAATAGGCTGGTGGCAGGCCTTTGTAGATATAAGTAAAGATCAAGGTGAAACCTGGAAAAGAAGCGGTTTCGTGCCAATGGATAAAAAAATCCTTGGTATAAATGAATTTGGAGAAGAGGTCCCATTTCAAGTAATCCAGCCCAGTCTTTGGGAATCTGACTCGGGACAAGTGCATATGCTGCTCAGGAGCAGTACCGGGAAGATTTGCCGTAGTGATTCCTATGATAAAGGTCTTACCTGGACGAAAGTATACGAAGGTGATTTATTAAACAATAATAGCGGTATTGACTTGACAAAGCTTTCAAACGGAAAATTATTGCTGGCTTTTAATCCCGTTAGCAAAAACTGGGGAAAACGCTGGCCTATGACACTGGCGCTTTCTGAGGACGACGGGGAAAGTTGGGATACAAAGATAGATATAGAAATAGAACCGGACAGGGAATATTCTTATCCGGCAGTAATTGCTACCCGGGATGGAGGAGCGGCAATCACTTATACCTGGGGCAGGAAAAATATTGCTTTTGTTAAGTTGACAGCTCGAGATTTGGACTCTAACTTTAAGAAGTTAAAAAATAATAATGCAGAACTTTGTGCTGTCGTTTAATATTTCAATAAAAACGGGCTTAAAATGAAAATTATTAATTACAGAAAAAAAGTTCCAGTCAGATGGGAAACCGATGTTTGTGTTGTCGGAGGAGGAATTGCCGGAGTCTGCGCTGCATGCGCGGCAGCCGGAAGCGGGGCATCTGTTGTTCTGGTGGAACGTTTTGCTTCTACCGGTGGGATGATGACCAATGGTGGAGTCAAAGGATTCTGTGGAGAAACTGCCGGGCAAGGAGAAGTTTTTGATGCTATTGTGAGCATGCTGGAAGAATGTGGAGCGATTGCGCCTTATCAGCCATATAATTATGAAACTGGTGATAATCGTCAGTTTGACCATGAGATATTAGCGGTGGTTTTGCAGGAGTTATTATTGAAGCGTGGAGTAAAGCTCCTTCTGCATACGAGGTTTGTCGACGTTATAATGCAGGAAAGTCAAATAGACGCGTTATTGCTGCGCGGACAAAGCGGTCCGGAAGCGCTGCGGGCCAAACAATTTATTGACTGTACCGGGGAAGCTGAGCTTGCTTTTCTTGGCGGTGGAACAACAATGAAAGGCCGTGATTCAGATGGCTTGCAGCTGCCAATGAGTTTAAACTATTTTGTTCGCGAAGCTGCGGAAAGTGATTGTCGAAACCAGATTCCTGAAGCTTTGTTCGAACGAATAGAGAAAAAAGAAGACCTGCCAATGACCAGTATATGGCCCAATCCGCCAAACAGCAAAGAAGTTAAAATCAAGATCACCGGTTTTGACTCCACGGATACGGAAAGTTTGTCTCAGGCTGAGATAAAGGCCAGGCAGCGGATGATGCAGGTACTGGATTTTCACCAACGCGTTGAAAAGAGAAACTGGCTGCTGAGCTATGTTTCAACAATCATCGGAATTCGTGAAGGACGGCGGATTGCAGGAGATTATATTCTCAGCAAAGAGGATATCAGATCGGGGAGGTCATTTGATGATGGAGTGGCTGTGGGGACTTATTATATAGATGCCCATGACCCTTGCACAGACAAAAGGGTTGCTCAAATCCAGAATTTCAGTGAACGAAAAGTTCCGCCTTATCATATTCCGCTGCGCTCACTGACGGCTCGTGATTTTGATAACTTGTGGATGGCCGGCCGGAACCTTTCTGCCGATTATTTTGCGTTGGGATCTGCCAGGGTTGCAACAAGTTCAGCCATGATGGGACAAGCCGTTGGGATTGCTGCTGCGATTGCCGCAAAAGATAATTTAAACGCTCATGCTGTAAATGCTGCACAGGTAAAGAAGATCGTTATAGAAAGAAAGGCGAATTTGTGCTTGGAAAACCGTCCGACATCATTGTCAAAAAGCTAAAGGTCTTAATAATAATGGAAGGAAGCAAATTCACGTTAAGTAATCTTGGTATTTGAAGTAGTTTTTAGCTGAGTTATTTGATGTTTCTGAGCATAAACAGTGTAAAAAATATAAAAACCATAACTTATAAAACTAAAATAAAACAAGGAGGCCGTAAATGTTAAATGCAGTAGAAAAAATTCGTAAGTCATTGAGTTTCACTCTCATTGAACTCCTGGTGGTGATCGCTATCATAGCGATCCTCGCATCAATGTTGTTGCCTGCTCTGGGTAAAGCAAAAGAAAGCGCAAAAAAAATCAGTTGTGCGTCAAATCTTAAACAGTGTGGTACAGCCGTTCTTATGTATATTGAAGACAGTAATGGATGGATTTTCAACAAAGAGGACTGGGCGAATACATTGGTTATTAATCATTATCTGCCAGACTGGCCTGCTTATGGCAAACCTCATGTATCCATTTGTGATAGTTTGGCTAACACATATGGAACCAGGCAAGGATTCGGATATCAGGGAATATCTTGCGGGTATGGGATCACAGACGATACTAGTTTTTATACTAATATCTATTCAGGCGTAGGGCGCAGTTCAGGAACATTAGCGCCATTGGACTGGTCTGAAATGGCTAAAAATCCTTCACGATGGATTAAAATCACTGACAGCATGTGGGACCCCTATAACAGAAACACCCAATGGGGTAATGTTTGTAGAAGCAATGCTTATGTTCATGTAAGGCATATTAAACAAGCAAATTGTTTGTTTGTTGACGGGCATGTGAAATCACTTGGAGCTGATACACTATTGACTACGGAATATAATTGGCGCAGCGTACTTGGTTCAAGAGCCGGTTATTATGGCGTTTGGGCTGTCTGGTAGTCGGAAAATAAAGTGACGCTATTTTGTTGTTATGATGATAAATCTTTGAATGGAGGGAATAATTATGATATCGGCTAAAAACAGTTTACTGGCTTCTGTATTGCAATGTGGAATCTTATTACAGGTATTTTTATTATCTCTATATATAATCCCTTTTCCCAGCTATGCAGAAACTAATCCTTTAGCTGATAGTGGAGTTCCCGTTAAGAAGATAGTATATTCTTCTGAAGCTTCTGCAACTATAGCTGATACAGCCTCTAAACTGGCTGCATTACTGGAACAAATGACCGGCGGCTCTTATACAGTGGAAACATTCACTCCTGCCAATGGCCCGGACCCCGACAGCATTGTTCTGGGATTGGGAGAAACATTGGCGATTAGTGAACTGGAAAACCCTTCTCCCCAAGACCGGGAACATTATTGGATTGGCTCTTCCAATGACCAGAGATACATAATTCTGGCAGGAACAACAGAACTGGCGGTGACACATGCAGCTTTCAGGTTTTTATATTTACTTGGATGCCGCTGGTATTTTGCCAGCCCTGACTGGAGTATTATTCCTTTTGACAGTAACCTTGCCTGGATAACTTCCCATGCGGTAGAGCATACTAAAACATTAATTATAGGACAAAAAAGTATAACAACTAATTTTTACCGTGATGAAGCGCCTGATTACAAAGCTAGAAATATCTGGTTTTCCTATTGTAACCATGGCGGAGGAAACCCCAGTGGAGAATGGCTGCAAAATTATTATGATTATTTGGATTGGAGTGAAAAAAATAAAAATACCGATGGATTAACAATTAAAACAGCTCATAATTATCACAATATTGTAAGCTGGGCAAAAGATCATAATGTTTGGGATGATTCTTATTATGCTTTGATAGACGGGGTGCGTGACCCTTCTGGTCAATTATGTGTTTCAAATCCGGGGCTGCAACAGGTTTGCATTGATTATGCCCTTGATTATTTTAGTACAAATCCTGACGCAGATTGCGTGTCTATGGAACCAGATGACCATACTAAATGGTGTGAATGCTCAAGCTGTAATGCAATTCAAAATTTTGCGACTACCGGTTTTGTTACAGACAGGGTCGTGTATTTGGCAAACATTGTTGCTAACGCCATTCCAAGTGATAAATATGTTGGTATGCTGGCTTACAGTGCACATAATCCGCCGCCAAGTATTACCGCATGCAGCAATGTTTATGTACTAATTACAACAGGTTATCTTAAAGATGGTTATTCTGTGGAACAGTTAGTTACGGAATGGGGAGCAAAAGCTGCTCATTTAGGTATATATGATTATTTTTCCATTACGTCCTATGACCGTAGTTTGCCCTGTCGTTCGGATGTAACTGATATCTCTTACCTCAACGATTTATTTCCCGGATATTATCCCAACAATGTAAATGTTTTCAATGCTCAGGCATCGCATGCCTTTGGCGGTATGGGTTTGGGATATTATACTGCATTAAGACTGGCATGGGACATAAATGAAAATATTGAAGATATTAAAACAGATTTTCTTACTAATTGTTTTGGCAATGCCGCCGATACCATGAAACAGTTTTATGAACGGATCGATAAGGGTAATGGTTATCGTTGTTCGGAAGATTTAATAGGACGGCTTTTCCGTTATTTGAATCAGTCCATGACGGAAGTGAGCACTACTGCCGAGGAAACGCGTTTGAGGGATTTAGCATTATGGCTGCGCTATTGTGAACTCTGCCGGGGATATATAGCGCTTTTACCTGGTACAGAGAAGCAGGCGGCGGCTGAGGCGATGCTGCGGCATGCCTGGAAAATACGCGGAACGAATATGGTTGACAGCCTGGCTATTTGGAGAACAATAGTACTTGATAGTGGTTTTGAATGGCCTCTTGACGGTAATGGAAACCCTATGGATACCAGTGTGCCGATGGGAGTACATCCATGGAAAGAGAGCACGTTATACACAACATCTGAAATAGACCAGATGATTCAGAACGGTATTGGCAATAACGATATTTTGCCGACAGACCCCAAGGTTTTCGGTAGTGACTTAGTACCATCTGGAGCTCCTGCTGACACTAGAGGCTCTTTTAAATATGTTGTAAAAATAACTCGATATTCATTATTTAGCGATAGTTCCGGGCAACTTCCCTCAATGACGATTATGACAGGAAAAAGCTATCAGGACCGGGGAGATTCTACCTGGGAACTGCGTTCGGCAGATGGAGCAACTTTGCTGCAAAGTGGTTCAGTTCCGCCAGATCAGCAAAATCATACAGTCTCATTTTCCAGCGTTGCCGCGAACACATCTTATTTGCTTGTTTATGATGACCACGGTTCAACCAGTGAAATAAGTTGGGCTTCAGGATCAAAAATTTCTGTTTGCTGCAGTTTAAATTCCCCTTATACTCAATCTGGCGCTGTCAGTTACCGCTATTTTTATGTTCCAAAGGGAACTAATTATGTTATGATGTACGCTTGGACTATTGGAGATTGCACTTTTTATAATGCTGCTGATGAATTAAAGCATACTCAGACAAGAGTGGAAGCTGGAGGAGCAGATGTAGTTATACCTGTAGATGGCGATGACGATCAAATATGGTATGTGAAACTGCTCAGGGGAACAGATATATTCTTTTATAATATCCCTGGACTTATGGCTAACAGCCCGGATGAACTACTCATCCCTGAAGATGCTTTGCCTGTTACTCCTGACCAGTTGGAAGATCTGGCTGCCTGGTATGACGCTTCCGATACATCCACCATTACTGAAAGCAACAGTATGATATCAGCCTGGAACGATAAAAGTGATAATGAGTTTGATTTGCTGCAAGCCGCAGCTTCTAAACAACCGCTTCTTGTCGCAAGTGCTTTAAATGGTAATTCCGTTGTCCGTTTTGACGGGGTGGATGATATAATGACATGTTTAGGTACCGACATTAACCAGTCAATGAGCGTATTCCTGGTATTTAAAAGGATAAGCGCTGATGGTTCAGACAGGTTTATTGGAGGAGGGCATGCTGGAATTGATTCTCTTTATCTGCGTTATCCTAATACCGGAGATTCTCTTAGAATACAGTCTGAAAGCGGGGATTTTATGAGTGTGACCTACGATGCAAGTGATTATACCATTTTGGCGCTTATTGCCGACGGGGATTATTCAGAAATATATAGGAATGGCCTCTTGGTTGGCAGTGGAGATAGTGGGATTGATCCATTTGATATGATTGTGATAGGAGGCAGAGGAACCTATGAGGCAGAGTGGATCAATATGGATTTAGCAGAATGTATAATTTATAATCCGGCGCTTAATCTTAACGATCGGGGAAGAATAGAAAATTATTTGTCTGAAAAATGGGGGATAACACTTGATAATAATTAAGAAAGTATAATTGAATATAACCATATAAAATAATATTGTAGAAAATTATAAAAATAAAAGGATAGGAAATGCTGATGTTTAAAATTAATTCTCCGGTGATATTTATAACAACCTTATTGCTTTTTGCATGCGGATTGCATTTGATGGCGGAAATTTCCAATATTAGTCCAGAGGGAACCAAACTGAGAATAAGTAATTCTCCGGTTGAAATTGCAAAAAACGGTAAAGCTTTATTGCCGATAACTATTTCTCCCAAAGCATCCAAAAATATACGGGCAAGCGCAGCAGAACTCTCTGCTTTTTTAAAGAAAATAACTGGAGCTGAATTCAAAATCGAAGAAAGCAGTAAGCCTAAGGGGATAATACTGGGGACTATAGCCCAATTTCCAGACGAAGAAATCAAAAAAAGTCTGATTATTCGTAAGCATTATGATGGAGTTGAAGCCTTTGCAATCAACAGCGATAAAAATTGTATTCGACTTTTGGCAAATACTGACCTTGGAGTGTCACACGCCGCATTCCGTTTTTTGGAACTGTTAGGCTGCCGTTGGTTTTTTATGGGGCCGACTTGGGAAATAGTGCCCAAAGAAAAAAATCTTGTTTTCGGATTGAATGAAACCAGTCGGCCGGCAATGTGGGAGAGAAATATCTGGTTTGACCGCCTGAGCCAAAGGGGGGAAAAAGGAGATCCGAATGCCAGGATTGTTTACAAGGAATGGCGGAAACGGAATCGTATGGCTAAATCTTTTAAAGTCAGTATATCTCATTGCTGGCATAAGATTCCGAAAAGTTTTAAAAAAGAGTTTTCGGAGCATCCGGAATATTTTGCCTTGACAAACTATAAAACTCCAGATAAAAAGTTGAAACGGAAAGGCCCGCAGTTTTGTGTAACTAACCCTGGGTTACAGAAGATAGTTATAGAGTATGTGAAACAGTTCTTTAAGAAACACCCTGATGCGGAAATGGTTTCACTTGATCCCGCTGATTGCGCAGGCTGGTGCACTTGTGAGAAGTGCAGAAAACTTGGAGCATACAGCAATCAGCCTTTCTATCTTGCTAATATCGTTGCCAGAGAACTGGCAAAAACTCATCCGGATAAATTTGTGGGATTACTTGCTTACAGTTGGTATTCTGATCCTCCGGCATTCAAATTGGAACCGAATGTTTTTGTCCAGTTGACAAGAGGGCTTAACTCTTCCGGGTATACATTTGAACAACTTTTTAAAATGTGGACGGAAAAGTGCGAATCCATGTCAATATATGAATACTATTCATATTGGGAAATGGATAAATGCATGCTGCCTGGAACAAAAGTTACTGATATTCGCGGTACTGCCCGTGATATGCGTTATTATACTGCTAACGGGGTAAAAGGAATAAGTGCCCAGGCATCATGTAATTGGGGTATTCATGGGCTTGGTTATTATATGGCAAATAAGCTTATGTGGAACCCGAATGCTGATGTGGAAGCTTTACGCAGGGATTTTCTTAACAAATCTTTCGGCCCTGCCGCTTCAGATATGGGACGTTATTTTGACCGTGTTGATCGAGGAAACTCCCCTCTTCCTGGAATGGGTTTACTGCGCCAATGCCTGGATGATTTGGAGAAAGCCTCAAATAAGGTTGCTGACAACTCTCCTGAACAGGCCCGAGTCGATGATTTAAGGAAATTACTTATTTTTAGTTATATCGGAGAATTAATAGATCAGTACAAATTCTCAAATAAAAAAGATATTAATGCTGAGAAAAAATTAGTTTTAGACTGGTTCACCTGGGCATACCGGATTCGTAACAGTTATATGATTGCCTGGCTGTCATTCCGTTCATGCCTGGGACGCCCTGCGGCGAAGAAATTCAAAGACCCCGATTTGTTCTGGAGAAATACTAAAAAGAATCCAAAACTTAATCCATGGCGCGTAGACAAACCGGTAACAAGTAAAGAACTGAATAAACGTTTCAAAGAGTTAAAAGAAGTTCTTGGTAAATATCCGGATATTCCTGAAGTAAAATACTCAAAAGATTACACATTGATTGACAGTGGGCTTCCCGAAAAAAATAATAGGCCGCGAAGAATGATTTATTCCGTGCTGGCAAAATTCCTGTTTGCCAGTATTGACGGCAAGCCTCTCTGTTTTGATGTTCAGCAACGTCCATTTTCAGTGAAACGACCGGATGCCAAGTATATATTGACTGGTATGAACGGAAAAGAAATAACTTCAGGAACTTTGGCTGTTGGTAATCATAAACTCAAATTGAAAGTTCCAGTACCGGGGGTTTATCACTTCAGTTGTCATTCCCGAGGCGCAGGTTATAGGATTGCGATTCCAGAAAACTTGCCTGGAGGACTGTTGTTTGAGCGTCAGCGTCGTTATCGTCCTGGAGGATATATGGAACCATTGTACTTCTATGTCCCAAAAGGAACTAAAAGTATATGGTTTTATGCCTATAACGATGGAACTATCACGATAAGCAATCCTGATGACAAAATAGTTTATCAGGACAGCTCAAACGGCAGCTATGTTTCTGTACCTGTGCCAGCCGGACAGGATGGTAAAATATGGAAATTAGGTGATTCAATACGCGGCAAGGGCGCTAATATGCGCTTGCGCCGATTTAGTTTTTTGAATTTGCCTAATGTACTGTCATTCTCATCAAAATATATTTTTGTTCCCAGTGATTTGGCTAAAAAAGATAAGTTAAAAACAGTAATAAACCAATAAAATAAAAGGAAAAAGATAATGAACAGAATAAGAAACTGGATATTGAATATTGCTGTAGTTGCTGCGGCCTTGTTAATGGTTAACTCTATTCAGGCAGCCGGCGTAAGCCTGATTGAAAAATCGAAGCCAGTTGCAAATATTTATATTCATCCTGACGAAACCAAACCGGTCAAACGTATAAAATTCTATATGATGAAAACTTTTCCAAGTGAATTATTGACCGCTCTAAAAGATTTGAATTATCATTTTGAACAAATGTCCGGCGCTAAACTCAAAATTATTGAAGAATCTGATCCCCGGAAGATTCCCCGCCCCGCAATCGTAGTTGGGAAGTTAGCTAATCAATTGGGGGCAACATGTAAAGCGACTGACTGGCAGGAGTCTTATCGTATTCTGGTTAAAGATGGCAGAGTGTTAATTGGGGGAGAACGGGATGTCGCAAGTTCTTATGGAATTTATGCTTTTCTGCAAATCCTGGGGTGTGACTGGGTAATGCCGGGGGCATTGGGTGAAGTGATCCCAAAACGCGACACGCTTATTGTTGATGAAACAGATATACAGACTAGTCCGGATTTTGGTTTACGCTGGATGTGGATTGGCGGTGGTAAAAAATATTTTAAACCAGAATTCCGGGCAGAATATGACCAATGGCTCGTACGTCAGCGTATGGGGACCAGCGAGAAATTCCGGGAACGCTTAAATGAAGCTCACATGTGGAATAAAGTTGTTCGTAAATACAAAAATGAATTTAAAAAAGACCCGGCAATGCTTGCATTGGTTCGTCAAGCGGATGGCAGTTACAAAAGACAGGGGCCGCAACTGGAAACAACGAATCCTAAAACTATTGATTTAGTAATACGCTATATCCGTGATGAGTTTGCTAAAAAAGGTTGGCCAAAAGATAAAAAAATAACGCTGGCAATTGGTCCTGCAGACGGCCTGGGTTTCTCCGAATCCCCAGAATCCCGGGCAGTCAGCCCCAATAAGGTTAGCCCAATAAGTGGTATGCGCGATGCAACTGATTTAGTTGTAAGGCTTGCTAATGATGTGCTCAAAAAAATTGGTGACGAATACCCTAACCTGACTCTTGGATTTTATATCTATTCTGCCCATAATGAATTCCCTGAATTAACAGTTCCAAATTCGCGTATTCTACCTATTTTTGCTCCTATTGGTTATTCGCGATTCCATTCTACAGTTGATCCCCATTCCAAAACCCGGGCTTATTACAAACAAATTGTTTATAAATGGGTAGAATCCGCTAAAAAACATCATACTCCCTTAATGGTGTATGAATACAACTGGAACCTGGCAGATAATATGCTGCCATATACCCGAATAAAATCAATGGCTGAGGATTTAAGATTTTATAAGAAAAATAGTTTTTTTGGAATTACGGTTCAGGCTATTAAGGCTTGGGCAACAGTTGCTCCTACTAATTACATTTTTGCTAAAATGTCATGGGATACTTCACTTGATTGGCGAAAGCTCACAAAAGAATTTTGCGAGAAAAGTTATGGCCCCGCGGCAAAAGATATTGAAAAATATTATCTCCGTCTGGCAAAAATTCAGAGTGAGGCAGGACAGGAAGCTGGTTCATTCTATTCTACACCATTGATTTTTGATGATGCATATATGAAAGCAGCGCGTGCGGATATAGATAAAGCGCTCGGTAATACCAGATTAAGTGAAAAACAAAGGAAAAGGGTTAAAGGAGTCGAGCTTGGATTTCGCAGCCTTGAGCTGTATTTAGAGTGGAACAAAGCTTCTAATGAATTTAATTTTGTGAAAGCGATGAAGATAGGTGAGCAGCTTAAGGCAAACTATAAAGCAACCATAAATGCTAATTATCATTTTATTGGGCGTGCAGGAGGAATTTATATTGATCGCCTTATTCTGAAGTCTACTGAAGGCTCATATAAATATTCAAGCTCTCCATATAAAATAATTTACAAACTTCCTGATATGCTGCCTACAATGTTTGATCCGATGGGAAAGGGAGAGTTACTTAATCTTTTTGGAACCAAAATCAATGACTCAGGATGGTTGAAAACCCGCACATGGTCAAGCACCTGGGATGCTCAGGGGCTAGGTTTGCTTCGAACCGGATCTGTCTGGTATCGTATCCGGTTTGATGTCCCTGCAGATCTAAAAGGAAAAGGAATTGGATTGCTGCTTGGTGCTTTTGAAGATGAAGCCAGGATATGGGTAAACGGCGCTTATGTCGGCAGTTCTGGAATAAAATTTCCTCAACCTGCTGCTCTTGACCTGACAGATGCCATTATTTATGGTAAAAAGAATCTTCTGGCTATTGAAATTAGAAGAAACTCTATGGCTAACGAATTATTAATGGGAGGTATCATACGTCCGTCATTTATATTCTCAGGCCCCCGTGTTAAAACTCCAAAACCTTCAACGCAGAGAGTTAGAGTATTGCCCGGCGGAGAAATAGAAATAATAAAATAACCAATCCAAATGTTAATCACAACTGCTGCCGGTTGTGTGTTTCACAACTACGCCTCTGGAAACGGGGGCGTTTATTTTTTTATCCTGTCAAAGTTCAACCGTTTTTTCGCAACACACAAAATGCAACACGTTTATCTGTACACTGTTCATACTGAGGTTTCGACGTAATATAAGTTTCAGTATTCTGCCATTTTGAATAACATATACTGTTTCATTATTCTGTTTGGCAAGCTGTTATTGAAGCCGTTTAATACTATTTTTGAATTATTTTGCCAGTAGATATTGACATTGACATTTATTGACATATATTATGTTAAATAATGTCAATATGGAGGCTTGTATCTTGAAACTGGTAACAGCACCGCCAAAATCTCAGCAAGTAGCTGGTATAATAAGAGAACAGATAAAAAGTAAAAAAATAAAAGCTGGTGAACGTTTGGAATCGGTACGCTCACTTGCAGAAAAATTTTCAGTGGGCAGACAGGTCGTGCTTTCAGCATTCGATATCCTTGCAGCTGAAGGACTGGTGTTTTCCCACGTCGGACGTGGAACCTTTGCTGCAGGGAAGGCGGCGGGGATACTTTCGGATAAAAATTATAGGATTGGATTTTTTATAAATAAAAGCCGGGTGGAAAATTTTTATAACCGGAATGTCTTTCTCGGAGCTTCAGAAAAAGCCGGGGAAGCGGGAGTTACAATGTTTCTGGCTCCTGATGATGAGGAATTTGATATTTCCTTGTGGACGCAAAAAAAACAACTTGACGCTTTGCTGGTTAGCGGAAGGGTCGATTCTGATTTGATAAATATACTTCAAAAAATTGATATTCCTTTTATCATAATGGGAGATTATTATTTACCCTCAAACGTGAATGTGATCGAAACTTGCGATAGTAATGTTATTGGCGAGGCCATGCGCCTTGCCTGGGAAAAATTCAGATTCAATAGTGCCGGGGCAATTCTTGGAGCCGCAGATTTGCGGATTTCAAAGGATCTGACTGAGGCTATCAAATATGACATGAAAAAATGTTGTGTTGAGTGCAAAACAGAAAGTTTTATTTACTCAGAGCTGGAAGAAGGGTATAGTGAAGCAAAAAAAATGTTTGACAGAGAGGAATCTCCTGAAGCTCTTTTTGTCACCGGACAGGCATTTCCTGGAGTAGCGCGGTATTTATTTGAAAAGAGTAATGAAAAAAACTTTAAACGTCCTGCAATTATAACAGCCGCCAGCGATAAGTATAATATTATGTATCCCGAACTCATTGATGTGGTTATTTATGGTTCGGCACGTGAAACAGGCAATTCCGGCATTGAGGAAATAGTTAAATTGCTTGACGGCAAAACAGAACGAGTTAAATGTCAAATTCAATCTTCTGAATTTGAGTTTTTAAAATAATAATATCTATTGAGGTAAAAAAATGAGTAAACAAGTAAAGCTGGCGCTGATTGGCGCCGGAAACAGAGGGCAGGGGATTTTTGGAAAATATGCACAGGAAATGCCGCATAGAGCAAAATTCACAGCGGTAGTCGAACCGGATAAAGACAAAAGGGAGTTTTTTGGAGAACTGCACAAGATTTCCGCTGATCGATGTTTTGAATCTCTCTCCGCCTTCCTGGAGGCTTCCATAAATGACATTGACGGTGTGGTGATTGCTACAGTTGAGGATATGCGTATTGAGCCGATATTAAAATCAATGGAACGCGGCTGGCACATACTGGTTGAAAAACCGCTTTGTACCAATAAAGAAGAGTTGATTGAGTTGTATGATGCGGTAAAAGACTACGAAAATATTCTGATAGTTTGTCATCAAATGCGTTTGACCCCGATCTATAAAACTATAAAAAGTTTGATTGATTCGGGAGATTATGGTGATATTGTCTGCATCCAGCATAGTGAAAATGTTTGCTGGCATCATATGGCGCATTCATTTGTCCGTGGCTTCTTCAATAATGACCGTTTGACACCAATGCTTTTGGCAAAATCCTGTCATGATATGGATCTGCTTACTTATCTTATAGGCAAAAACGCGAATAAAGTTTCATCTTTTGGTTCATTAAAGTATTTTACCAGGGAAAACTGTCCTGAAGGCGCGCCAAAGTATTGTTTGGAGGGTTGCCCGCATTATCAAACATGTCCATATGATGTATCAAAAATTTATTTTGATGAAGATACTGACCCGGCATATATCCGTCAGATGGGAGTTGTCAAAAGCAAGGAACAACTTCGTGAACTTATGCTGAAAAACCGTTTCGGAAAATGTGTTTTCCAAACAGACAATAACGTTGTAGATAATCAAACTGTTCAGATTGAGTTTGAAGATAATATTACGGTTTCATTCACAATGTGCGCCCATAACACCGTTGAGCGCCGAATGACGAAGATCAGTATGACTAATGGTGAAATAGAATATGACGGCATGGGGCATTATATCAAAGCAAGCCGTTTCGAGCCGCGTCAGGATGAAACTATTGACCTGATAATCAAAGGCACCCATGGCGGCGGAGACCGTGCGATCATGGATAATTTTGTAGACGCAATTGCCAGTAATGATAAATCTATTTTGCTGACTCCAATCAAAGATTCACTGGAAGGGCATTTGCTGGTATTTGCAGCTGAGGAATCAAGAAAGACAGATAAAGTAATCAAATTAAGAGAATTTGAAGATTCTATCAGAAAAAAATTATAATCACATTCAGCTGATTTCATTAAATACGCGGATCACAACTGATCCGCGTATTTTTTTTTATAATGATGTTGCCCGCATAAAGCTATTCTATATTCTAATTTTGCGGCAAAGCGCCTTGTGATTGTCCTGAACTTAAATTTGCTTCTAAACCTTTTGAATATGCGAGCAGCCATTCAGTTGAAACATATTTGTTCAATACTGATGAATTATCTTCCAGGAAATGTTTAACAGCCTTTTCATGGATCAAAGCTTTATCCTTATCATTATTAATGATTTCCAGCCATGTTTTTGCGGCCAGCTTTGTATATTCTAACCACAATTTGAAACGTTCTTGTTGGATTTCCGGGGATTTTGATATTTCTTGTTCAAGTTTTGAATATTCAAAATCGGAAAAGTCCCTTTGCCCGTCATCTAATTTTTGACAAAAATTATTTAATTCATCAGGGATTATCTGCATTGCGTTATAATAATCCTTTTCGAAAAATTTGATATTGCATTCCGGGTTCCATAGCAATTCTGAGTAAAATGAATAAAGTCTTGAATCAGGCCAAAAACCGGGATACGGCCATGAACAATCATAATGTACCAGCATTTCATTTTTGCAAAAATATTTGATTTCATCCTGTACTAACGCAGGTTCAGGCAAACGCATATATCTGGCTCTGTCATCCAGCATACGTTCATCCAGGAATGCAAGTTGGTAATAGGCAAAAATTCCCAGGTTGATATTGGATTTTTTTAATATCGGAAGCCATTTTTTTAATAACAAGCCATATTCCCGGTCATCAACAGGGTATACCGGATCAGGTTCCGGATAACATGTTCCAAGTTTGAGTTCATCTTCTTTTAATCCGGAAGTATAAAGACGTTTTTTGTACGAACGCAGATAAGGGCAAAACAACATATAGCATCTGTCATGAATGTTAATATCATATTCAGGAGTCTTTAACAGGTTTGTGTAAGCCAGCAATTCAAAAAATATATTTTCTGGAATTCGTTTTTCAATAGCATCAACCAGATTGAGTATTAATTCAAATGGACTTGTATTCTTGCATTTATCGCATTGACACCAGTTGTTTATTCCATCATGCGGCCATAGAGAAAATATGTTTAACCAACTGTATTTTTTTATGAAAGCAGCAATATTACTTGCAATAAACTCAATTGCCGCATGGTTTGACAGACAAGGCTGGATTGTACCTTTGATTTTTCTTTCCGGCAAATCCGCAATGTTGATGTCAGCGTTGATGCAGCGTTCGCCGTTACGCAACCCAAAGAATTGCGGATGGGTATCCAACATTGAATTTGGCAGAAACAGATCCATGCTATGCCCTCCAAGCACCAGTTCGATTGCACAGTTATCCGCAAATTGCTTGAGGATATCTTTATTTTCGTATTCCTCCCAGCGCCTGGCATTTATTAATAACTGGTTCCAACCGTTTCTTGCCATCCATAACATGAATTTTTTGATAAATCCGTTATCGGCCCATTTTTTTATATTACTTTCGATTCCACGCAATGGAACCTCGGGTATGTTTGATTTTACCGGGAATGAATTTTCCTTTGTGAAAACAATATCTTCGTCAGCCGTGCCGAACCAGCGGATTCCAACAATATTTTTCATTAAAGCATAAAAGGCATACAAAGTTCCGTTGTATCCTCCACCTGAACATATCCAGCAATCTCCATCCTGGGTTATTTCCCAGCTTTGCTGCTTGCGTTTGTGATGTGCGAAATCCTTGAATTTTAAAAATTTTTCTTCCAGTAAAAATTTTTGTTCTAAAACAATTTTGACATTCTTAATTTTACGGCAATGCCTTTCAGCATTTTTTTCAATATCAATGATCTCACTTTTTATAAAATCAGTTTGCGTTGAGGTTAAATTAGACTTGATGATTTCAATCATAATGGACTCCGGAATATTACTGTTGACGAAACTTCAGGTAATCAAGCAAAGGAGACAATATCAAGTCAGTATTCTTGATTGCACTGGTGGTAGTCTGCTCCGATGAAAAATAATTCACCAGTTCAGGTTTCTGTTTATATATTTTGATTTTTATTGCTTCTGTACTATAATCTTGATCAAAAATTATTTTCAGCAAATTAAGGTATTTAAGACTCAATTCAGCGGCATGTTTCCACGTCCTCGTTAATTCATTTTCGACTTCCCGCTGCAAATACACGAGAGCATCCTGAATTGTTCTTTCAATAGAATCAAACATATCGTTTTTATTTTTCCAAAAAACTTCATTCTCGCTTTCCCAGACTTTGATCCAATTGGTAATATAGTCCGGTGGACTTGGAACGGAATCTTTTAATCCTGACCATTGAACAGCGGAAAATATTCGCAAACGGTTATCGCAGGAACTTAATTTATCAGCTATATCAAATCCGTTTGAAAAACCGAAATATTTTAACGCTGTTTGCTTCAGGATCGTTTCATGAGAGGCTTGCGGATTTGAATTAACGGAATATGCCAGTTCCAGCAGAGGAGTTTCAAGCATAATTGAATTCAACCTGATTGCCCAGCTTGTAACACAATGTCCCATTAGTTCAGAATCATTATATTTCAGCGCGGTTCCAATTATATTTTCTGCATGAATAGCAATATTGGGACAGAAAAAGCCATCTGAAGCCGAACGTGCAGCGCTGCATACAATTACATCGTAGCCGTTTCTTTTCAGAAAATCAACAGTATAGAAGGGATTTAAGTTTCCCTGATAATCAATAAGTTCTGGAAATTGCTTTAAGGTTTCAGCATCTATTTTGTCTTTTTTTAATGTGCACTTACCCCAAACACGAACTGTTTCAGGAATATTATACCCAGCGGTATAATTCCAATCCCAAATGATAAAATCATGTGAAATCGACTTAAGCTCCTCTGGATGTGCCAGGATCATATCCCCCCATATCCCCGGCCGAATATTCTTTTCCAACAAATCCTTGGCTAAAAAATTAATGTATTCTCCATACAAATCATTGACTTTTCGCTTTGAACACTTTTCGCAAGTACCAAAGCGGTATGCTTCATCGCCTCCGAGATGAAAATATTTCAGTTCTCCAAAAAGTTCGCAATATTCATTAATCCATTTTTTTAAGAAACAGCGTACTTCCGGATTACTTACGCAATAACAATCGCTGTAATCGGGATGTTCACGAAAATTGTAATAGAGTTTGTGTTTCATTACATATTCTGCGTGCCCAATTGTTTGCAAAAGCGGAATAGGCTCAAGGCCCAGGTCACGGGAATAAGCTAAGAGTTCTTTGAATTTTGATTTGCTCCAGGAATCAGAATGTGCGCATTCCGGACAACAGTCCCAGATTATTTGGTCTTCAAGCTCCCATAGAACCGCGTCATAATTCATTGAAGCTATTTTTCTTAACAGCTCTTTTACAAAATCATATTTCAAGCTGACAAAATTAAAATCTATATGAAAAATCAACATCTGACTGTTATTCCTTATTTAATATTTTTTTGCGTGCTCCCTTCATGTAGGCGTTCCATGAAGTGCGTAAGTCATTAAGAAGTTTTTTGGCAATAGGATTCCTGACCTTTCGTTCAGCAGCTGTAAGATACTTCTTCATTTCTTCCGAAACAGTTATGCCGGAGGGAGTTTTAGCTCGTAATGCCATAATGCCAAGTTGATGGTCGTCATCAAATTCCATTGGCTGGAATGGGGCAAATTCCTTATAAACCGCATCGTAGAAAACAGAAAAGAATTTTTCCATATCCGGTCCAGCTTCTCGAAAGGTGCGCCGCAGGAAATAGCTTCTGAGTTCGGCAGGCGTCCTTTCCGGCTCCCAGAGAAGGCGCGTGACGACCCAATGTTCCATGGCGCGGGCGATTTCTTTTGCCCCGCCTTCAAGTATGAAATCGTTTACACCAAGCCTCCGTTCTTCTTCCATGTCGTAGCGGAATACATCAGCCCATGGCCGGAAATTTATGAACAGGAAGTATTCATATATTGCAAGTTTCACGTTGGTTTGTCCCCATAATTTGAACTCTCGCCAGAAAACATCGTTGGCTGGTGCATAGATCGGAACAAAATAATTCTTACGTATATAAGGACAAAAACGAACTTTATAATTGCGGGGAAGTTCAAAACGCGGAACCGTTGCCATCCAAAAGTATGCAATTGACTCGACTTTCATGTCCCGGCGCGCAAAAACGTTGACACGATTAATCATTGCACAGGCGTTTTCAAAGAACTGTGTACTGAGGAAGTCTTTTTCTCCCCGGTGGACAAGCGAGCCGTCGGCAAGGCGAATCGGCGTTGCGCAACGTGGACATTGACAAACCTTGAGCGTATCTTCGACCCACAAGCCCATAACATCGTGTGTGTTCCAAATAAAGGCTTTTCCCAGGGGCATCTGTTTATTTTTATTAGCTGGGCGGAAGGCAGTATCAAGATAAGCGTCCTTGGCTTTTTCCAGTACATTGATAAGGCATGGGTGTCCTGTATAGCAGCCCGGGCGCATTGGCTTGCCGTTTACATCAGTTCCCCATGTTTTGTTTGGTTTTGCATTTTTCCCATTGGGGGCTGTGCCGTAGCTCCAGCAGTGGTTTGTCGCCCAGGCTCGAACTCCACCGTATTCCCAGTTCCCCCAAACAGTAAAGAAGGCGGCACGGTTAAAATCGTTATAGATCGCGTCGCCGCTTATACCCCAGGTATTAAACGGAGGACGGTTGACATAGCTGTTTCCCCAGACAATATCCATATTACCTGAGGTGTCCATATCAAATACCATTTGGCG
This sequence comes from Victivallaceae bacterium, assembly GCA_963664605.1. Classification (GTDB taxonomy): domain Bacteria; phylum Verrucomicrobiota; class Lentisphaeria; order Victivallales; family Victivallaceae; genus JAHOYW01. The sequence goes on along the minus strand of OY761536.1, from coordinate 4,107,619 downwards.
TCCGGGCTTCCAGCGGCGGATCCAGGAATAAGCCATGATTACGTCGGTATTATTTTCCAGGAAGGTGTAAATGCCGTTTGCTAGCCCGCGTGCAGAGCCCGAATAGTTGCCTTGGGACGCTGCATAAATATAGATGTTTTTCCCATGCGCGCGGATTGCGCACCCCGGGGTTCCGGCAAGCTGTTTCATATCTGCGGCATATTGCTTTGGATTAACCTTCGCATAATGATTTCCGCCAATAAACAGTTTGGCATTGTCTTTTTTAGATGGAACAGAAAGAACCTGAAATGGATTGGTAATAGCATATTTCTTTACAAAAACGCTATTCATTGTTTCAATCGCCCGGTCAACTATGATGCGGTATTTTCTGTCATATCCCTGATGATTGCATATAATTTCACCCTGTGGAATATGATTCCGAATCCATGAAAGCGGTTTGATGCAACGTCCTTCTTGCGGTCCACCAAAAGCAGGAAGATCAGTGGAGGCGCGAATGCTTCCGAAAAGAGGATTACTTTTCTTTCCGGCGAGAAATTTCCGGTAAAGCTTCATATCACCGCCAGACCGCATAAGCCCTCTCGTCACCCGTGGATCGGCGATAGAAACAGTTACCTCCGCACCGTCTGGGAGTTTTGCATTCTTGTAATAGAAACACCAGTGCGTGATTTTGGGATTGAAAGTTCCTTTCGTGTTTGCGTAGTCATCATTAACAAGATCCAGTGCAACCTTACGCCATCCTCTGGAATTCATTTTATTTGCATGGTATGAGAAATCCCCCTGTGCGACGCCGTAACGAATCCAGTCGGAATGATCATGCGAAGAGCTTGTCGCCCCGAAAGCAAAGGTGTCATACGGTGCATTCAGGGTTGCGGCATTTGCTCCGAAAAGATTGGGTTTGTCCCTCCCGATAAAGAGATGCTTGTTTTTGCATCCCTTGACTTCGACTTTGGCGGCGAACGTCATTGTATTGAAGTCAGTTCCGTCAAAATGGACAGGAAATTTCAAATAGCAGCGGGGGCCTTTTTTCAAATGTATTTTCAATACGTCTATCTCTTTTCCGCCAACCACTTCCCGGACAACCTCGGTTCGGAATCCACCGTCCTTATCTTTTTTAGTTTGAGGACGGAGTTTATAGCTGAAAGGGAGCGAAAGACTTTTAAATTCTTTTTCACGAGCGGAGCGGACAAAACTGTATATATCTGGAATCGCGTTTTGGGCGTTAGGAAGTCCGCCAGATTCAAAGAGTTTTTTCGGAATCCATTGACGAGGCGGAAGTGTTTTATAGCGTATTTTGGGAGTATTTCGCTTGAACATAAAATCCATCAAAATAAATTCCTGCTGAAACTTTGCGTCCTTCGCAGGAGGAACTGTAATAATAATATTACGCAGCACTCTTCCTTTTTTAGCTGGGAAACGTACCTTGTATGCCTTAAAGCCATCTAAACACTTTGTCGCTGGATCAGCATGTTTGGCTGTATCAAGCATGGTTACACCATCCGCTATAACTGTGAGATTCTCATCGGCATTTTCGGAGTGAACTTTCATTTTGAAAGAGATTTCCATGAAATCGTCTGCGGGGATATTAAGCTTTTTTATAACTATGCTCCGGTTCGCGACGGATTTTTCCTCCTCAGGGCGGAAACGCAAAATATCCGTTGCGCATTTAGTTGATAGGACACCGACGGACATTTGTTTTTTCAGCATTGCCTGAGTAATCGGACGAATCCGCAGAGCCATCGTATAAGCACCGTCATATTTTATTCGGGTCAAATCCGGTACGCGGGTGTTTATGGAATAGTCACAGATTGCTTTTTCCGGAACCCATTCCGGCGGTGGGGCATAATATGAAAATACATATGGATCCGCCGCAACTGCAGCGGAAATGTAAAATACAAAACTAAAAAATGCGAGTATTATTATTTTCATATTGACATTCCTTTAACGGGCCAATCTTATTTTTTGAATATAAAATACAGCTTTTTCCCCATCGGGAATTTTGCTGTAATTATATTTGAATATCAGCTTATTAGCGGTTTCCCATTCAAAGTCGACTTTGCTTATATCCCAGTTGAATGAATAAGAACCATCAGGATTTTTGCTGTAAGCAGAGCCCGGAGCCTGTTTGCGCTGCCATTTTTTATTATCAACTAATACCTCAGGTAACGGCAAATTCATTTCGGCAGTTTCTTTCGATGGGGTAATAATAAAACTGAAGACTGGAGTATCCTTCAATCCCAACTTCGTTGCATTGATTATAATATGTCGAGCTTTGGGACTTTTTATAAAAACCGCTTTAAGCACAGAAGCCGGCTTGTTATCCAACAATACTGTAGTCTGCCTTACTTCGGCGTCGGCTCCTTCAGAACGCCAACCGTATAATATTTTTTGAGTCTTTTTTTCTTCTGCTGTTAGCTTTTTCTTCTTAGTATCAGCTTCATGAATATATTCCTCAAAACGTTTTTTTACTCTATAAACCAGAATTCTGGATACGGGGTGCCTGGCTGTTTCAGCCGCTTTTTTCAAGTACATGCGCATTTCATTTTCAATTCCCGGCTTAAGTACTGTTTGCTTAATCAACTTTGGACCTTCTATAAAACCGCAAGACTGAGTATTTTTATACCATTGTTCTCTTATTCGTCCAAAAAATTTCTCCATTTCCGGCGCGGCCTCGCGAAACACACGGCGTATAAAGTATTTTCTGAGCTGTTCGATATCAAGTTTTGGATTCCAATAAAGCCGGTTGACTATCCAGTAATCCATCATATTAAAATCAAATTCATCCATAGAGCCGCGAAGCGCCCCGTCCCACCACAGCCTTTTTATATCAGGATTTATTTCTGATGTGAAATTTACAATATTACGCTTTAGATAATTTTTAGTATCAAAAGCAACTACCTCAGCTACTGGCCTGCCGCCATTCAATATGCTGAAATACTCGCGGATAATTATATTGTCCGTTTTTTCTTTCCATTCATTGATTCGTTTCCACCAGCAATCGTTGATTGGTGCACATAATGGATTTTTCTGGTCCTTGCGAACATAAGGGCAAAACAAAACATAAATATTAGGATTTAATTTTATATCCGGCGCTATTGCGGTATAAAAATATGCATATGTCTGGATTTTAAGATTTGGATAAACCTTATTGATTTGCGCAGTTACCTGGTTTAAGAAATTATAGAATTGAGTTGAACGAAAAGTTGGAGCATCTTTAGTCAATATCTTTCCGTTTGGAAGCTTTATGGGCTCTAAACATTTCCTGCATTCGCATACGCCCCAGTTATCTTCAATTTTGATGTTAACGGCATTGATGCCTTCAGGTGCTTTATTTTTGACATATTTGACTACACTTCTGGCGTAGACTTCGACTAAATCGGGTGCATTTAAACATATCTGATGTTTCCAGATACTTAGTTTTTCAGGTTTTTTCCCTTTGATTACCGGGTAATATCTGGAATCGCCTTTGGGGATAAATGATTGCAGATTGTGCCCGCCGCCAAATTGAGCGAAATCTCCATATTTATTACTGATTTTGGCTGGAGTGCAAAAGTAGTTGTTCCGGTTCCTAGTGCACCATTCCCAGAATGCCGCTCCTCCTCCCAGATTTGGCTGCCATCCACGAAGGCGGCTGGCTGGAAGTTCAATAATATTTCCCCAGACTATTTTTAAATCAGGATTACTGTTGAAAACCGTCCCGAAATCTGGAGAAGGACGTGCCCAGATAATATCTGTATTATTTTCTAAAAATGTAAAAACTCCATTTAGTGTTCCTTTAGGTCTTGAACCGAAGATGTAGATATTCTTTCCTTCGTTGCGTACAGCATAACCATCACTGTTTTTTAATTTTTTGATATCCTTCAAATATTTACCATGGTTTCCAAGAAAAATCTTAACATTATCCCTGCTGGAAGCCGTTTCTCTAATTTCAATAGTTCCACCACCAATTTTCTGAAGCCAGTATTTAAGCTCTTCTGCTGCGGTTTTGGCAGCCGGATGGCTTTTATTCTGTATGATTATTTCCCCTTGAGATTTACCTTTTATGTAAAGAGTCAATGGAGATTTTAAACGTCCATACTTGGAACTTTGAAGATATTTTGAACTATCGCTGTAATCTGGTTTATATGATTTTATATATTTTTGCCATTTAGCGAACAAATCCGGATCACCGGTTATTACTTTCATCCCTTTGTGAAGTTTAAGGTCATATATAGTCAAAATCACTTTTTTCCCTTCAGGAATACTATTAAAAGCATATGAAATTCCAATTCGGGTCAGTTTTTCGGGATTGAATCCTCTGACAATATCAGGCTCGTTCAAAGCATCCCACTTAAAGAGCAATTCTCCATTTTTTAACAGTTGTTTGTGTTTAGCAAATGAAGTAGCGCTCCAGTTCCCCTTGTTATCAACGAGATAAACCCTAAAGCGTTTTTGAGCTCCATCAGGTATTTCAGTTTTGTATTTGAAAGTTATTGTGTTGTACTCTTTCAAGTTAATGTTCTTGACAGGCAAATATAATTTATTCCATGCTTTTCTAGGCAAAAATGTAATTTTTGCGGCAGGAGTTTCTTTTAGCTTGAACTGCTCGATTTTAATAGGTGCTCTTTCTCCGCCTTCAGCATACCACGCCATATTGCATGAAATTGTTTTCTTATTTTCAACAGCGTGTATATTGAAAGCAAGAGCAGTCAATATCAGCACAATAAATATTTTATATTTAACGACAATAAAATTCATCAATAATACCCTTATTTTTCTCAGTTGGCTTGAGGAGAAAGCTGTATATCTATAAAATAAAACTGGACTTCTTTGCCTTCTGGAATTTTAGCGTAGGGATAAGATATTTCAACTCTAAAACTCCCATCCATATCAAAATTTTTAACTTTGCTAATATCCCATGTGAAGGAAGTCCAACCGTCGCTTCCGGATGCATAAGCTGACTTGGGAGCATATATTCGCTTTCCTTTTTTGTTGGTAACTCTTATTGAAGGTAAAGGTAATTTTAATTTCGCCGTTTCGCCAGAAGCTTTCATTTTCAAAGTTAATACAGGGGTTTCGGACAATTTTTGATCCTTAATCCATTTACGGACAACCCCCCAAAACTTTTCTTTGTGGCTTGCTGTAACTAATAAGGCTGTAACTTCTTTGTCACCAATAGTTGCTTTAGTTTCGGAGCATTTTGCTGGAGATATACTCCCGCCTTCCGACTCCCAATCAGAAGCGCTAATAGATGAGGCGTTTATGCTTAATGTTGCTGAAACTAAGATTAATACGGTTAATACTTTTGATACTTTATCCATTCTTATACCTTTTTTACTTTATTCTTACTCTACCGGATATATTTACGGCATCCAACTATTAATACTATCCGCAGCCCATTTATTTCCTAGAATTGCAGGAGTGTATAAAATATCGCGTCCAGCCTGAGTCATTCCTGATATTGGGGTATTTACCGGAGCATAGTGCCCATCCGCCCAAATAATATTAACACTGTGAAAATTGCTATGGCGTGGCGCCAACATCGCAAGTGCATTAGAAGTTGAGCTTATCCAGCATGCCCCATTTGTTCCAACAGATGATGACTTATCATATGCTGTATCTGCATATAATACTTTGGAGCTTGGCCTGGTTATTATTTTGATTTCTGAAAGCAGGGAATTAAAGCCATAATCCGGATACTCCCAAAACGATGCACTTCCTGTCATAGCGCTGGTTGCTCTACGTCCGGTTGGATTGTTAGGACAGGCATATATCAACGCGCTTAAATTATAGTTATGAACCAGGTAATACGGGAAGCTGTATGCCTCATTAGCTGCTGTACGTTTACGATATGGAACCATCCGGTCAAAATCAGCAACATAAAGCATGGTAATAGTACTGATTTGTCGAAGGTTGTTGGAACAGTCAATTGCTTTTGCTTTTTCTCTTGCCTGACTCAACGCAGGTAGAAGCATACTGGCAAGTATTGCAATGATAGCAATCACAACGAGCAATTCAATAAGAGTGAAATTATTTTTTTGTTTCATTGTTTGAATCTCCTGTATTAGATTAAAGAAAATACCGAAATGATATCGTGTTGAATTAGGTTCCTCCTTATTTGTTGTTTGCTGTTTAAATTAATTCACAAATTTTACTTTTAACTGAGTTATCATTCTTATTATATTCATCTAGAATTTCAGGTTTAATCATTATAGGCCCATTAAAATAATCTGGTTTATTAAGCGATTCGAAAAATACATCTATAGCCGCAATATGTATAGGTTTTCTAAAAGAGGCAGTTATAATTTTATCAGAGCTTGCAGGAGTATTATTATTGCCGATTATACCAAGTATTGGCTTATCCGCCAGATCCCGGTTCCAACACACGAGTAAAAATCGGGATAGAATACCAGCCTCTAATATTATTGCATCATAATCATTATTTAAAAAATTATCAATTTCCAAATGAAAATCATTTGCCTGCCAGACAATATCACATTTTTGGAGCTTTATTTTGAGAGTTTTGGCTGTTTTGCAAAAGCCGTCATTTATCAGATAGGAAGGATAATATTTTTGTGTTCCTGTTATTAAGCCTATTTTCTTATATCCCATTGCGGCAATATTTTTTACCATCAAACTTGCCGCTTTTTCCCAATCTGCTGTAATGGTTGGAACCTCATTCATAAAAGGATGAGCTCCAATGAACAATAAAGGTATATCAAGCATTTTTAAAAAAGAAACCCATTCCCTGGTAATCCAGCCGGAAACAAAAATTCCAATACAATCTTTTGCGTTTTCAGAAATACTTGCATCTGGATTGCTTGCTATCAGTACTTTGAGATGAATATTTCTTGACCGTAGGATCTTTTTCATTTGATAAGTATCAACTGGAGGCGTATCATTCACCCCGATTTCGATAAATAACATTTGACCATTTCGTCCAAAATCACTAATAGGACGTAGAATAACTGTTCCATAGCCATGTCTTTTTTCCAGGTAACCCTGATCTGTAAGTTCTTTTAATGCGCGCCTTAAAGTGATTAAACTAAAATCAAATTGTTTATTAAGGGTGCGTTCAGAAGGCAGGCGGCTGCCCACTTTTAAATTTTGGCTGGCAATAATATTAATAATTTCATATTTTGCCTGATTGTATTTTAGTAGCTTGTTCACGTTATGATTCCAAAATTAACTGTTTATATAAATATAATCACTTTTTAAAAAAAAGCAAGTCACACTTAAAAATAAATATAAAAATTTAATGCCGTGTGCAAGTTTTTTTTAAATGAGTGAAAACTTGCACACGGCGTTAAATATCACAAAAATAAAAGCGCTTGATTCAGAAAGATATGTTTTTGGAGAGTAAAACTAACTTGTCAAAACTAAAGAATTACGAAAATGATTATTTCCTTTAGATGAAAGGGTTGAGTATCCATTGTCCGTTTGCGGCGTTGCCGAGCCCCATAACCCAGCGTATCATATCGTTGTCTGAAACTGTCATAAGGCCGACAGTCATGGTGTGCTTCCCGGCATCCAGCTTGATTTTTTGCCGCTGGTTTACCGGGGCGCGATGGAAGGACGGAGCCATGCGTCCGCATTCGCGGGCAAACATAAATTCATCATCAATCCATACCCAGCAGTTTTCAGGAGTGTTGAACATAACCATAGTTTCAATTGCTTCTTCGAACTCAAAGGCAAAACTCAACAACAATACCTGATCGTTTCCGATTGTAGCAGATGGAAGTTCCGACATATAACTTGTAAAAGAAATTACATCATTATATTCAGCTTCCGGCGGAGTGGAAAACTGCATGTTGTTATCAAGATATTTTCTGTTGGCAATAGCTGTTTTTGCGTGAAATTTTATCGGATTTTCAAATGAGTTAACAGATACTTCCGGTGGAGATTTTTCCTTAAGACGGTTTTTCAGAGAGATTACCATTTCAGTAAAATCATTGAGAGTATCGGGATGAGAGATTCCGGTGATTTCCGGATTGATTACCAGTTTCCTGCCGATTGGTTTCAACCATTTTTCTTCAATTGAATCAGGTTTAAGTATTCCCAAAAAAGCGCCGACTGTAGCTGTCGTGCAGTCCGCGTCACGGCCGCAGTTTACCGAAATACAGATGGATTTACTAAAATCGCCTTTACCAAATATCAAAGCCACCAGGATGAACGGCATATTCATAACCACATCGGTAAAATTATCACTTTCATATTTATCAAGAATTTTTTCACGTGCATCTATCCAGTCAGGTGCTTCATCGCACCACTTGAGCGTGTCCTCAAGAGCGTTACGCAAAAGCGAGTCTTCAGGAATTACCTTAAGCCCGGCATTAATACACTCATCAATCGAGCCTGACACAAAAGCCTGACTTTCCATTGCGGAGAGGAACATTTCAGCATAAACGCCATTGCCGTCATGGTCAGTACACGCGTCCTCATAGGCGTATTTTGCCGCCAGTTCAGAATTGCCTGGAGCCAGGCACGCCCACAATTCACTGCGTATTGCCGCGCCAAGGCCGTTGACAAAATAATTATCATGGCTGCCTGAAAACGGCGGCATTATTCCGTTGCGCATATTTCTGATAGCCACGCCGTATTCGTCCCATGGAAAATCTACATGTTCCAGCCATGCTTTGCCTATAATCTGCCGGTCTACGGCCGGTTCTTCCATTTTATCAAGCACACAGGCCCATAATACCTGCAGGTCAAGATCATCATTGGGAATCATGTCATCAGGTACAGGACTATAAAAATCCAGATCAAGCGGCCCCAACACTCCCTCATAAGGTTGTCCAAGGGTTCCGCCTACAGCCTTACCGAGCCAGCAGCCCATTATTTTTTCGTGATAATTATTATTCATCAATCTGTTCCTTTATTCCAGTATCCGCATATTTTGTTTCTGATTCTCACGTAGAATCATTTTGTTATTATCATATAGCAAAATAGAACCATGTTGTTTTTTGAGAGTCTTGAAAATAATTTCCTTGTCATCCATTGCCAGTTCAATAATACGGTCATTAATATTTTCCGGTATGGCAATCAGGCTTCCTTTACAATATACGGCTTTGAGTTCACCAGCCTGTAAGTTTACTGGAATATTCTTGTTTAAATCATAACTGATTAATATTTCATGTTTTATATTTTCCTCAGTATTTAATAAATAGACTATATATAAACCGTCATCTTCATAAACCGCATATCTAATCCGGTCCGAACATTCAACTTTTATATCTCCCTGCCATGCTGCACCGAAAAACTGTAACAAGTCGGAATAGAAATTTTTCAACCCATGATAACCGGGATATTCAAGCGAGTTAACCAGGAATGCCATGCCTTTTCCGCATTGATTGGAAGTTAAGGCTACTTCATTGTCGTTCCAGTCGCCGTCAACGAATTTATCCGAGCCTATTGCCAATATTTCTGCTGAGTTCAGCTCGATTTTTGCCATTGGGAAAGAACCGTCACAATATTTAGGGTCGCAGTTTGGGGACCAGAGAGGGAATTGATAATTTCCCATTGGTGGATTTTGCTTGAATTTAATACCTAATGAAAGTTTTTCAGGAGATTTTGTACTGATTGTTATCCCGAAAAGCTCACGGACATTGCCATTGTTGATCGGGCAAAAACCTTGTTTACGACTGGTCGCACAGTTCAAATGCGCGGCAGTCATAAGTAAGTGTCCGCCATTTTTGACAAATCCAGTCAGCTTATCGTATAATTCCGTTGTCATTGAATTCCAGCCAAGAAAAACCAGGCATTCATACTGCTGCATGAGTTCTAATGAGCTTTCAGCGGGAATAATATCTACTTGCCCAAATGGAGGATTCCCAGAATAATCGCTCTCTCCGCATTTGTAACGGAATTCCCATGGCAAACGCCGATAGAAAGTATTAAAAAGCTCCCATGACGCTTCCGCTGAACCGTTCTTCATATCATCATTTTGCCGCTGTCCCCAGACATGAGTCTGACCAAGCGCGGCAAAGCTGTCTAAATTCCCATGGATTACCGCTATTTTAGCTTTTGAAAATCCTTTGGGACGTGGATGGTTTTTAGCCAGTTCCGCCAGTTCTCCAAGTGCTTTGCGGAATTTTTTTACCTTGGGATGGCTGCTGTCAAAGTTTTTCCCGAGAGCTTTGTAATCCATTAAGCCGTGTTCCGCGTAAATCGGGTCAGCTCCACGGATAAATGCATGTAGAAGCGAGATTTTCCAGCGCTTAAACCAAAGTTCATCATGCTGATTTCCGCCGTACCAAACCATTGCCATGTCGACGCCAAAGCGTTCTTTGTTAAAAGCTTTTGTTGCGCCCTTGACTGCTGAATAGAAAAATTCATTGTTCGGGTTATAGGTTACTTCCAAATCCACCCGGTCTATTCCAGCTTTATAAAGGTGTTTTGATACTCCGCCTGAGGCTTCTATGCAAACCAGTGGGGAAGGCATACCTTTCCCTTTCGCATATTCTATAACATTTTTCAAGCGTCCGATCATTTCTATTTCGGCTTCGGCGAAATCATTAGTTTGACTTAATGGCATTTTGCTGTCTTTGACATAATTTTCAGGCCAGTAAAGCATTAAACCGCCGTATTCGCACATGATCAGGGAGCCGTCAAAGCAATCACGGTAATTTTCGATAATTCCAGCAAAGGCTTCTATATCGAATTTTTCATAAGCACCAGTCAATTTTCCTGTAAGGCGGTTTATCATTTCATCCATTACAAACTTACAGTTGTTTTTCCGGCAGAATTCAGCCAGCTCTCCGAGCTGTTCAGGTTTCCATGGCCCGACAAACAATACAGTATAATTCCCCAGTTTTTCCTTTTTTATTGTTTTAAGCGTTTCAAGTCCATAACCTGATTCACTCATTCCGCCTACCTGAACGTGTTGATGTTTAACCGTTGTCATATGCTTTCTGTAAGGATTTGTCTTGCATCATTCAGATATACAAATCTATCTTCATGCTGCAAACTTTTGTTTGAGTTTCGATTTAAGATAAATGAATAACCGATTCCACAGCTTTGAGGAATTTCACCATCTTCCTTCGGATTGTCGCCGATAGTCGCAATATTTTCCGGTTTTATTTCCAGTTCATTTAAAGCTCGCATCCAAACCTCAGATGAATTTTTACAACCTTTAATAATATTGGTTCCGAATATTTTCTTGAAATACTGATTTTCAAGACCGGCGCTTTCCAGCTTAAAACGGCATCCCCAATAAGGATTATTACTGATTATAAACAAATTCTTTCCTTTAGCAGCCAAGCCTTTTATCGTTTCGATCATATCCGCGTAGTGCATAAGATTATCAAAATGCCATTGACGCATACGTTTAAAGGTTTCAGCCTGGGGGATTTTAAATTTATCTACAAAATCTATGTAATCCCAGTAAACATTCCGTTCAGCTTCTTCTTGAACAGCCATGCCAGCCTTCTTATAGTCCCAACCGCCTTTAACCATCATATCTCTGATTATCGGGAAAAGGAAATTACCCAGCAAAAAGGATTCCGGGCGCAATGCGCCCGGTTTATAGTCAGTTATTGTTCCATCAATATCTATAAGAAAATATTCTATTGAATCAAGCTTCATAATAAAAAATCAACATATTCCTTCTATTATTTAGTTAACACTTCTCGATATTTCATACCAATAAGTTCCGTCATATAACAGCTTCAAAGTGTCGTCAGCCGTTGAAGTAAAGGCCCCGGACAGTTTGATATTACCGGAATCCGATACTGTAGTATTTGCGTCACCAAATACGATAGTTATTTCCTGACCGGGAGCTCCACCGTCAAAATTTGTGATTGTTGTGGCAAGGCTACTGGCTGTTTTGAAGTGATTGCCGTCACTTATATCAGGACTTGTATCTCCATCGGCAAAAATTATGAATGGGCTGCCTATAAAAGGCCCGGTCATCCTTGCGTAACTATCATTGATCGGCCTGGGGTTGGGATGCGGCAGATGAACCCCTTCAACCAATACCGGTTCACTGAAGTAAACATCTCCGGCGCCGTTACGCAACTGCATAGAAAGGGAAGTTGCATCAATCGGAACTTTTGCTATGGCGGTTATAAACTGCCAGGTTCCATCGCCAGTATGTTTATTATTGCCATATCCTCCAACTTTTAACGGATTTACTTCCGCATCAGCTTTCACCCATACTCCGGCAACAACTGTCTTCCCTTGAAACCTTTCAATAGGCAGTCCGGTTATTGAGCTTGAATGACCGGCAACATAACAACTTAAATTGTTATTAGTTCCACTTAATTTCAGGCTGTATTTTGCCCCGCGGACGATTGAAGATTCCTGTGCTACATTGCTGTTCCAGGTACTCCAGCCAACCGGAGTAGCCCCGTTCCAGTATTTAAAATGAGAATTCGGAATCAAATTTTCGACGCCGCGCTCTTCCACCGGGAAAGAAAAATTCCAGCCAATGGGCTTCATGATAACTTCATTAGCCCACCCGGCATCATCAATACAGCTATACACGTTCGGTAAAACGGCAGAAGTATATATATTTTTAATAGTGTTACTGAATGCATCGGAAGTAAATTTAAAAACATTATCCGGCAAACTTGAACCGGCACACAATTCAAAATAGGAACCGTCAAATTCATTTCCTATTCCTTCTATAAGCCAGGCATTAGTTACTCCATTTCCTGTGGTGTCAATTACGCAATCACCGCCGATAAATTTGTTTTGGCTACCCTTAATATGGTAAAGAGTCGTCCACTTACTGTCGGCAGTAACATTTCTGAATGTATTTGCGTTTGAGTTAGGTGTAGCTCCTCCATCTACAAGAATGCCAATGGTTCCCTGTACGTTAGGGTTCCGGCACATAATGTTATCAATTTTTGCATAATAAACTCCGGAAGTTCCAGCTACTCCCACCTGAAAGCCTACCCCGTCGAAATCATTTATGATTATATTGCTTACATATCCGAAGCTTCCACTGCTGAAAAGTACACCATCCTGGTCTGAATCCTGTGACACTAACTTAAATCCCTGAAGCTTAGTGCCATGACCGGAATTGAATGTTATGGCAGGTCCTGTGCCGTAATAATTCAAGGTGACAATACCCGGCCCTTCCATAATGACGTTTACCCCTGAAAAACTGACGCCTGAATTCAAGCGGTAAGTTCCTTTGGGAACAAAAACTGTTCCAACTCCACTTGTGCCAGCGTTATTAAAAGCAGTGGAGCTGTCGTTAACCCCGGTGGGGTCAGCTCCGTACGCTCTCACGTCAGCCCAGGGGCCAGCTGTTATTAAATCGGCAATATTTGATATGACATATCCGTTAGCGTCTAAATCCTGCGTCATGGGAGTTTCGACAGTGGCTGCGGAAACTTTCAATATACATGACAAACATACTGCAAATAAAATTCTGTATAAATTTCTCATTGTTTTCTCCACAAAAATTTTGTTAATTCAAAAATTCTTCCTTCAAGATATTATTACAGTCCGATTCTGCCCTCCTTGTTGATGTAAAAGGGGGTTTTGCGCATACCAGGGACGTCTCCCGTAACCTGACGCGCCGGCCGGACGCGTCAGTCCTCACTTGTTTACTTCAGTTCCAGACAGTAAACATGGCGTTCAAGAGCCTTGAATTTATCGCTGATTCTGCCGTCTTTGACTTCTAACGCCCGGTTTTCAAACTCAACGGATGCTTTGGAACCGTACCGGAATTCCGCCGGCAGAGTTATTACCACATCAGTATCACTATTGACAATATTAACTGCGATTATATATAACTTGCCGGCAAGCCTGCGGGTAATAAAACGGACATTAGGATCAGAAATAATTGCCGGGGAAGTTTTTTCCAGAGAAAAAATCACATCCTGTAAGCTCAGAAGCTCTTTATTTACCCGTTTGAGCGCTGCCCAATGCTCGGGATAATAAGCCAGGCCGAGGAAGTAGTCAACTCCACTGCAGCCGGAAACAATCGCTCCGTAAGTTTGAGCTGTCTGTTCTGCTGAAGTCGGCTCCCGGTAATGGTTATGTAAATTACCTCCGGAAACAAAATAGAAAGTTGGCTGCCGTCCTTCTTTCGCAGCTTTAACCATTATATCCGCTTGTTTGATAATATCTGTCACACTGCGGCCTTCGCGGTTGGTTATATAGTCATCAAGCATGATAATGTCAGTATTAAGGTCAGCAAAACGTCCCGGAATGCCGACTATAGTGTTATTCATAAAAGTTGGTTGATAAGGAGTATATTTCCGGAATTCGGTTAAAAACTGTTTTACCTCATTTGATTTCGCATACAGTTCCGGCTCATCAATTGCCAGCCAGCCGATAACCGAAGGATCAGAAAACAGCCTTACAAATTCTTCCGGCGTTGTGTTTTTGTTTTTTCCCCAGATATAGACCGGGGCCGGAATGGTTTTTATGCCTGCCGCGTTTGCCGCTTTGTAAAATTCCTTTGCCGGCTTAAGCGCAGACTTCTTCACCCAGAACTGTAAACATTTAAAACCGTTTTTACGGTAAAGTTCAACCATATTACGAGCCGATTCAGCAGTCGTATGAGGCTGTACTCCAGTTGCCGATATCAGTGCCAGAAAGGGTTTTCCATTAACAATCAGGCAACGGCGCTGGTGGTCGATTTGCGTGGCATTAGGATTAAAAGCCTTCTTGACAATATTGGTTTGGCTCTCCAGTAATTTTTTAGACCCTTTGAATATTTCCAGCTTTACCGGATGAATTCCATTTACCACGGAAGAAAGCGGCACATTAATTGTAAACTCTCTTGCCAGTTTAACATTTCTGCTTTTTCCATCAATACTCAGGACTCCTTTAAGGGCGCTTGCATTCGGCATATTCAAAGTAGCAACTATAACTGCATTTTTCTCGTTCATATAGTAATTATAACGGCTATAGATTTCCAATGGCTGGGACATTGTCATGCGTAGTGAAGCGCTATATTTTAAATTACCATTTTGAGTGATTTTCAGGATGGCGTTTGCTGCTTTTTTATTTATACTGCCGGAGTAAGGCAGTTGAACAGGATTTTTGCCAGTCTTCAAATCCAGGGATTTTTTTGCCAGGAGTTTTTTACCTGTGTTGTCAAAAAGCTGAATATCTGCCTTAACAACTTTGCCGCTGTTGTTGATGATATCTCCTCCGATACTGTATTTGTTTCCTTCCTTCATAAGCTTGAAATCAGCAGTTCCCAGCGCAAATTTTTCAACAATTCCAGCCGGCCATATCAACTCAGGATATAATTGGGGCAAATGATAATTCCATTCTGAAGTATCGAGCAGGGAACCGCCTTCACCTCCGACGGTGTTATTGCGTCCTATATTGAATGTCCATTTGCTTCCTATATTTCCAGCCGCGACCGTGCCAAGCGGAATACGAATTTCATAATCAATAGACTTTTTTTCTTTATTGATTTTGACTGCGGACTGCCATTTGCCGTTCCAGGCAAGTATCCGGCCCGGCCCGACATCCGCCTGTGAATTCGCCGCATTGACCGCGAATTGATAATAGAATTTACGGGTCATACCCGGATCCAGAAACAACTCTACACAATCGCTGCTAAAAACTTTGGATTTATCGTGGTCAACTTTTGGCGCTTTGATTTTGTTTATATCTCTGACGAAAGCCCGTATAGCAACATAAAGATTATTGTCATCACATCCCAGCCAGGCAATTGTTTTATCAGCAAGGGGTTTTTTCTTGAATAAAAAATCTTTTACTTCTGCGCCATCTTTGAACCAGACAGATTCAATTTTTCCGTCAATGACCGGAGCTTGGGCAAATTTTTTCATTTTTACCGGCGGATGACAATGCGCAACTTGTTTTTTCTGTGTAAACTTATCCTGGTCCAGGCTGCTGACTTGATATTTACTCGCTTTTGAACCAATTTCCACTTGAAGGTCATCAACCCAGACAATGCCGTCAGTATCAAGCTGCACCCCACAAAGTACAGTATTACGTTTGAACTTGGAAAGCGTAAATTCATAGCGTTTCCATTCTGTGCTGAGTTTAACTCTCTTATTATGCCATGTTGAATGCTGTTCCCAGATAATCAGATTGACAGGAAGACCTGGTTTTGAGGCCTTCAGGTAGACGCTGAACACAAAAGGCTTGCCAACTATAACTCCGGTATTATAGCTTAATACTGCACGTTTGCGAACAGCAGGATTTAAAGTCAGTCGGGCTGAGTATTTACCGGAATGTTTGACATTACTGTCAATGGCAAAAGAGTTGAAAAGGTCTTCAATATTAGAGCCTTTATAATTATAACTGCTCCCTGTTTGCAAATTCATATATAGCGGCATGCCTTCCTGTAAATGTTCAAATGAGCTGTTAACCACCATATTGGGGGAACTCCCAGAATCGCTCATAGTATAAAGTTTAAAATTATCGATAGTCAACGGGATAGCAGAATGACTGTTGATAGATAACTTGTTGGTAGCTTTCATGCCGGGAACAAATGCGGATATTAACTTGCCGTTGATTTTAAATACATATTTGAAAGTCTTGCCGACTTTTTGGCGACTGATAAAAACTTTACATTTTTTACCGATAGCAAAGTCATCAATCGGTTTAATCGTTCCAAGCGAACGCTTACGATTTGGCGGACGATACACCGTCCAGCCTTTGCCGTCTGAACGCACCGCAAAAAAGATTCCATCTATTATTACCGAGCAAAAACCGGATTTTCTAGTGGGTTTCCCCAATGTCAGATCAACTGTTACAGCAAAATTACCTTCAACTTTCTGGCGTAAGGTTATGCCGCCATACGGCATGGTGACTTGTCCCTTTTCTATTATCACCTTTTTATTGCCAGGTATCCAGCGTTCGGCAAAAAGCCCGACGGTTTCAAAATCATCACTAAATACGGGAACCTTATTTTCAGCCGCAGACAGTGAAAGAACATTCAGCATTACAAGCAATAAAAAGCTTTTTTTCATTTTATTAATCCTTTTTGGGGTTATTTTATTTTTATTCAGCCATTCTCACGTAAAAAAGCTAAAGCAGTGGCAAGGCGCTAACTTCTAAAAACTTCGATAAAATTTAAATTAACAGCTATTGTTTTTCAGGCTCGAGAGTCGTAATCCTCAGCTCGTCAAGCAAGACAGTTGCCTCTTTTGGACCATTACTGACACCTACATTTAGATATTCACACCCTCCAAAAAGTGGACCGGTATAAGACTTGTTTTTCCCGCCGTCTTTTAAGGCCTGTACTTTATCGTCCACAGTGATTACCGGTGTTTCTTTGCTATTCCAGCTTATTACAACATGATACCATTTAGAGTCTTTTATTATGTTTGGAGTACTCAATTTACGATAGCTCCCTTTGCCGTCCTCCATCAGCAAAAAGAAATTGCCTCCTCCATAGTTTAGGGGGTTCATTCTGAATCCAATATTGAAATCACCGGCATTGCTTCCAGCCCTATTGGTGGACAATATACCCTGATCTCCACCCCAGCGGTTAAGGCTTTTCTCATCCGGTTTGATCCAAAATTCAATTTTCCCGGAATTGTTAAGCTTTTCTGCTCCGTTAAGTTTAACAATATTGGAATTATTGCTGTATTTCATTGCCGAACCAAAAATACCTTCATCTCCGCTGGCTTTAACGCCTTTCCTGGAATGATTTTTATAACTTGAACTGTCTTTAGGAAGTCCTCCAGCTTCTTCATCAAAATGATATAAAAGTATAGTTTTTTCATCTGCCTGATATGGCGGTTCAGCAATTAACATACTGCCTGATAATATAATTACTACAGAAACAATGTATCTCATATTATAAGTTCCTTAAATTAATATTATTGCAGCATATGGTTTGGGTTAGGCGGCCACATACTAAGGTCTTTTCCCCACATCTGCTTCAATTCATATGTTTCAGAACCATAAATCATACTGTTGTTACTTGGTAATGCTCCACGTTTTTGAATATCATCACGGTCATTTACATATACCACATGGCCATCAATATATGTAACTGATGTACCGCCGTTATGGCGATCCCCGACAATATACCAGGACATATCAATAATATAATCAAGGTCTTTGTTGCCATCTCCATCCGCGCTCATAATAATTTCAGACGGACGTTTTATCATGCTTACTTTGTAGGGGCCGTAATTTGCGGCATAGCCAATGTAAGTGTTATATCCGTATGATAGATCACCATTGCCCCAACCGGCATCAACCAGTGAAGGACATTTAAAAATTTTTGGTTTAGCAGTAGTAAATTTTGTCGTAGTGTCAATATTACTGTCAATCATATTAATCACGTTTATATACCAGTATCGGAAGTCATTGCCTGACATCGTGTTTGCAGACGGCAGGAAATCATTGAAAGAACCGGTATATAAATTAACACCTAAGCCTATCTGTTTAAGATTATTAGTACAACTGATACGTTTTGCTGTTTCACGTGCATTATTGAGTGCCGGAAGCAGCATTGAGGCGAGGATTGCTATGATAGCGATCACAACGAGGAGTTCGATGAGTGTGAAAACTCCGTAATTACTTTGCTTTTTCATATTGACCTTCTCCTTGTTTTATGGATTCATTTCCTATTAAAAGTTTAGTGTTAGAAAGTTATTTCCTCTGAAAAAATCATATTTTTTCAGACCAATCGAATTTGTTATTTAATTTCATGACATCGTCCTCCTATGTTAATTTCATACCTATAGTGTCAATACTGTTTAAACAATATTTCCAAGCCGAAAATGCGGCTTTGGAATAGCATTTCATTCCATTATCGTTAGGATGCCAGCGGACCTCGGGGTTTTTACCGGTTCCGGTATTCGAGAAATCATTTTCATAAGGAGAAACTGCAACAAAACAGATATTCATGGCTGTGGCGATTTGGCGCTGAATTTTTTCAATCCGTTTGGCGCATTCATCATATTCTTTTGCTGTGCACGTGGCAAATTCCGGACGGGAACGTGGATTCCAGATACCGATAGCAATAATCTGTGGTTGGGACGGCATATCTTTGATTGCGGAAATCAATTTTAAATAATCTGACTCGAAATTTACCACATGAGTATAACATGCTGAATGCTCCCCTCCTTGAACAATAACCAGATCAGGATTCAAAGCGGTTTCAGCTTCTACATCTGCAATGGCTAAGTCTGGTCTGCCTCCACGCCCAAAAAACAGCTTTACTTGTCGGTTTAGCAGTTCTTTTTGAACCATTTTTGTAAACAAATGCGCATAATCATATGCCGAGGAGGAAGCCGCCATGCCGGAAATATGGTCCCATCCCAGTTTTTCTATGGTAAGTTCATTAAAGCCGTGCCTCGTAATGCTGTTGCCTTTGAACAGAATTACGTAATCATGGGGATTTTTTACAAAATTCCGCTTGTCTGAAATATTTTCTACAAATGAAAGTTTATTTGACATATATAATCCTTCAATATTTTTCTTAAACTAGAAACTTACCCTGTTTCTTTAGAAGCTATGATTTCAATATTACGCCAGAAGCGGACAGCATTCAAATATCCTTCTTTTTTATTTTCTGCAGGCCAGCCTCCTGATTCGAATGTAACTGGGTACTTATAATCAATTTTGTATAGAGCTTTTATGACATCTATCCAGCTTATAGTTCCGAAACCTGGCGGCAGATGTTCGTCAATACCGGACGGACTGATAAACCCGTCGGACTGCTTAACCCATTCCGGACAACCGCGATTGTCGTGAAAATGGGTAGTAAACAGTTTTTTATCCATAATTTCAATCCATTCCACCGGATCAACACCACATGCAAATGCATGACCGGAATCTAAACAATAACCGACATTATCCAAATCGACAGCTTTAACCAGTTTCGGCAGTAATTCCATATTGCTTAATGGTTCAAATTTATCCAAATTCTCCAAGGCTATTTTCAATCCGTATTCAGCCGCTACTTTCCCGGCATAACGAATATTCTCCGCACTAAGCTCAATGATTTTTTCAACACCATGTTTCTTTACTTCATTCTGATATAAGGCACGAAAACTTTCAACCGAATTATGTTTGCCGGAAATTCTTCCGGCATGCAGTACCAGGCAATCAGCCTGTAGTTGTGATGTGATTTCGACAACTTTTTTTAACTTATCCCTGACATCCGCCTGAGATGATCCAACAGGAGCAAAAGTCGCAGCCAGGCCATGGTGCTGTGATGCCCGCATTTTGCGCGAGGCGAGCATTTTCCCCACATGTTTTGCGCCGTCGATCATATTGAAATCTGATGGTTCTTCAAGTTGGTATCCTGACAACATTACTTGGGAAATCCCAACAGACTGTAAAATATCAAGAGATTTTTCTATAACGGCATCATCAACCTGCTGGATAAGTTTTCCATCCCATGCAAGCGTATTTACCATATATGACAACTTGAAGTTTCTTATTCCCATTATTACGCCTTAAAATAGAGATTAGTGTTTTATAATAATGTTTTCCTGCCAAAATATATTACGGATAATTCATGCTTATAGTTATAGTATAGGATGTTATTGAGCTAATAACCTTGACATAACCGCCAACTAATAGTATATTACTGCCAAAAACAAGGAGTGGTGTTCATTATGATTACGTATAAATATTCACGTTTCAAGGATGATGGCGGTTTTCCTATAAATGTAAAATTCATGCCTGTCGGGACAAGCAAACATGTGGAATTTCACGACCATGAATTTTCCGAAATAGCGATTGTTACAGGCGGAACAGCGGTACATAGGATAGATATGGAATCGTTTCCGTTGAAAAAAGGTGATGTCCTGATTATTCACCCGGGGTGTACGCATACTTATGATAATGCAGGTAAACTGAAGTTAATTAATATTATTTATGATGCCAGAATGCCTTTGCCGGCTCTTGGAACCTGCGGATTGTCATTTATTTCCCGGATGTTTCCTGCCCAATACCCGGATAAAAAGGAAAACTTAGCTCCACTGGCTAAACTTAAAGAGGAGGATATAGAGCCCATTTACGGATTAAGCAGGCGCCTGGATTTTGAAGTGAGGCACTTGCGCCCCGGCAAGCAGATTCAAATATTAGCAATATTCATGGAAATTATAATATATCTGGCTCGTTGCGAAAATAGATATGCTGAAACTAAAAGTTTCAATTTTGAACTAAATAAAGTTATTAATTATATGGATAAACATTATCCTGAAAAAATCACAATTGCTGATTTAAAAAAAGTGGCAAATATGTCTGAGCGTAATTTATTTCGACAGTTTAGAAATGTTTTCAGCGTCAGCCCCAATGAATACCTGACTCATATTAGAATCCAGAGAAGTGCAGAATTATTGCGGGATACTAATAAACAGATAGGTACAATTGCACTGGAATGCGGATTTTGCGACAGCAATCATTTTGCTAAAGTATTCAACAAAATGATTGGTACAACCCCCAAAAAATTTCGACAACAAAATCTATAAATAAAAATACAGTTTCGTTAGCAGCCTGTTTATGAGTATGGACATTCCACCATGCACGGCTCGCAGGCAACCGGACGATATTTCTTTATCGGATCATGTTTTTTTAAGGCTTCTGCCAGTGTTTCAGCGGTAATTTCACCTTCAGGAATTTCATCCAATGGTGATCCAAGGTATTTGAAACCGCTCTCTCCCGCAATTGCATAACGTTTACTCCAGTCACAACGGTTGATGTCGCGTTTATTGAAACTGAATGAAACACCTTCACACTCGAAGTTTATTTTTTCCGTTGTCATTGCGGCGGTCGGGCATGATCTGACGCAGAGTTTATCGCATCTTTGACACAGTTCCGGAGATTGTTCCGTCAACTCATCTGCTTTTAATTCAGCATCCGTGATGATGGCGATAAACCGTTGTCTGCTTCCGAATTCTCTAGTGATTACCCTTCCTGACTCTGCCAAAGTTCCCAAGCCGGAGGCAACCGCCGCAAAGCGGTTTGAAAAGATATCTTCGATAAAACCGCGCGGACTGGCGATAACTGAGCCCAGGCCCATTAAGTCATTAGACACAACCGCCTTATATCCCATATGATTCAATTTTTGCATAATCTTTGATGCCATCAAATCGCCCTGCCAGCGGGTGACATAAGTTTGAAACGCGTAGGGCCCCACGGCTTCCGCAGGCGGTTTCGTCGCAAACTCCAGAACTTTCTGATGATAGCGCAGGCCTATTACTATTACTGATTTTGCATCAGGCAAATAATCTTTGGCAGTAAAAGTCTTTCTACTTGTTTTCGTGATTTCAGGGACGTACAGTTTAAAAGGATGTGCTCTATCTTTTGCGCTAAGATATTTTTCGCCATCAAAATACGGTTTCAGCTGTTCAGCTATCGCGGTTATTCTTTCAGCAGAGGCAATTCCGCAAAGATCGGCTCCGACCTCCCCAGCATAATCTTTGAGCATTCCAGTCAAGTTTGCAGCAGAATTAAATTTCTGCGGGACGCGATCTTTATCAACAGCAAGACACAAACTTCTTTCGGGCAGAGTTTTACGGGTAAAAACAGTATTAATAGAATATTCGCAGTCCGCATTTTTTAATAGATCAGTTTCAATTTGTCGATTTATTGTTGCAGGCCCCATCGGATCATAATGCGAACCGCTTGAGGTGATTGTCATAAGCGACCTGAAACCATAAGCTTCAATGTTCCTGGTCAGGTCGTAACATACGGAGTTAATATGATAATCTACAGCAAGTTTTAAGGCAGAATTACTATATTGCTCATTTTTCGTATCGGTATTTCCAGAATATGTGCGGATAAGAGATATTGCAGTTCTGGCACCTGGCAGCATTGTATCAGCATCAATGCCTTTAGCCTTTAAACTTTCAGTAGACTGGACAACTACATGTTCAACGCCTTTACTGTAACAATCACTTATGAGTTTGTCATTAACTGCCCTGGATTCCAGCTCCTCATTCCAGTTCACGCAATACTTGCGCATAGGGGTTCTGGAATATGATTTATCAAAGGCCCTGATTTTTTTCGGCGTGCAGAATTTCAGGCATTGCCCCATTTCCCCGCTGCGCACGCCGTATTTTTCGACATATTTAATAATTACTTCTTCAGTAACTTTTTCCGGCAGTTCCAGATCAAGGTCAAGGTCGAAATGCTCGCCCCAGGCACAGCGCCACAGGTTTTTGTCTGCGAAACGGTATTCCTTATCAGCTATTTTTAATATTTTATCGCCTTTGATCTCTTTGGAAAGCGCCTGGCTAGGACAATGCTTCCGGCAAAGCATGCATTTGTCGCAGATTGAGCCGGGTTCAATCAAAGGGTCAGGTTCGATTTCAGCATCAGTAATAATCGTCACAAAACGGTTTCTTGCACCATACTCAGGAGTGAGAGCCAGCCCGCTGTAACCCATATCAGCCAGCCCCGCCACTACCGGCATATAAATATTGCTCACATCAGGAGCAAATACTGCTTTGAGGCTTTTATATTGATTATAGCGCCAGATATTACTTGAGCATATAGGAATGGCGCCATAACCTTGTTTTTCCATGAATGTAGCCATCCTGTATGAAAGCTCGTCCAGACGCGAATTCATCAGATATTGAACCGAATAAGGCCCGATTTCCTGCGGATGTTTTTCCCCGCCCAGTTCGATACAGGCATCAGGATGGTGGAGCCCCATTACAATGACGGTTTTAGACCCCGGGAACACACCCTGCGGGCTCATCATTATCGGAGCGTGTTTACAGCGATCAATATTCCCAAAGCCAACTAGGTCAGCTCCGAGTTCATAGGCAAAATTTTTGATTGATTCTTTTAAATTCATTATAAACCTTCCTTTTTATTTAATACTATTAAAAATTCAATTATATTGAATATATTTATTTTTAGCGGTTCGGGTTATTACCTCTTAATCAGAATAGTTTATTTGCTTTATCAGCTATCCCGCTGAGGACAGCTAATAATTCCTGCTCAGTTTCCCGGTTGACCCTGAATGTTGGCGCGTAGGCTCCGAAAGAAGCAAGTATATTTCCTTTACTGTCCAGAACCGGGAATGCGTAGGCACAAAGAGCGTCATTACGCTCTACGGCAAATCCATTTTCCTTGAGTTTATCCAAAGCTTGTGTTAGATTATCTCCACTTGCTTCCAGCCACTCTTTTCCCGGATATCCATTGTTTTCGTAAAACTGCTCTCTTTCAAGATTATTCGCAAATGCTAAAAGAATCCTGGTGGTAACCAGTGAATAAACGGCTTTGTTTTCCGCCACATTAGTATTGACGCCGACCTCATTAGAACCGTTGTAACGGCTTATTACCTCACGCCTGCCGTCATAAACTGAAGTTAAGACAAATGATTCGCCGCTTTTTTGTGCTGCCTGTTTGAGCAATGGTGATAATAACTCAATTAATTTTTCACGGTTATTGGTTCTCATCAAGTCCCCGGTTTTTGCGCCAGGCACATACAGTTTACCATTTCGCGCCAGATAACCACATGCTTCCATTGTCTTTAGAATATTGCGCATAGTAGTTTGCTTTTCATCGAGATTTTCGGCAATATCGCTAAGAGTAGCGCCAATGCCGCAACGGTTTGTTCGCATCACATAGTCCAGTGCGTCAAATGCTTTCTTTATTGATTTAACCAATGCTTCAGCCATAAAAATATTATTTTCTTTTCATTATTGTTGAATACAGTTCATTATAATGCTAATTTGTAAAAAATCAATAAGCGTTCTACAAATTTTCCCATTTTTTTGTATTAACAGCTTCCAAAACGAAAAAAATCTCCACAGAGAATATTGCCCTGTGAAGATTTTTTATTATTTTCCAGTTTATTCCCAGTTCCCTGCATTGCAATCAGCATCATTATATTCCTCAGGGAATTTTCCCTCAGCAATACCGCCGCATTTGTCTTTATCTGCCGGCGGCAGCTGCCAGTCACAGGAAAATACCGGCGTTTCAAAGCCGTCCTGATCAATGTTTTTCGTTTTTTCCTGAAATTCCATACAAGAACGTATACAGCCTTTCGCTCCGCATATTGCGAAATATCCGCAATGTGATAAAATCTGATTATAATAATCATTAAGGCTATCAGTCGGGAATTCCTGGGACGGAACCCATTTCCCCCGAGCCAGGGTATAAGCCATCTTATAGGCGGTTTCTTCTGAAATATTAGAGTTCCTGACATCAAAATCAAAACCGGGACAGGATTTTGCGAGAAATGGCGAGGCTTCACGGTTCATACCGTGATGCGTAGCTGTGCAACGTCCCATATGGACATCTCCCCATTCATAAACCTGATCGTCAATCTTAATTTGGATTGGAGGTTTTTCCTTGAGTTTGGGAATAGCTCCGCCGGGACAGCCTTTTACGCATTTCATGCAGCGTTTGCACAATGTACCCGGCTTGATGAGCGGATCAGGCTCCAGTTCAGCATCAGTCAGGATTGTCCCCAGCCGGACCCTTGGACCGTATTTAGGATGGATAAACACCTTTGACCAACCAATTTCGCCAAGGCCGCAGGCAACCCCGGCAATCCTGACGTTGATATTGATATCAGGTTGTGGACGTCCCGGCACCGCTTTATTATGGATATTTACCCTTTCCGGCACGCCCGGGTAGACAGCTACGGCCTCGTAACCGTTATCCTCAATCATACACGCAAGAGGATAAGTAACCATCGGACGGAAGAGAGTATTCAGCCGGTTATATGAATAATAAGTATAGTTAGTCCAGTGAGTCCCTTCAGTTATACCTCGATAAGTACCGCGCGGGATCGGCTGAACTATGCTGATTACCGATTTACAGTCGGGAAAGATGTTTTTCGGGTGCATACGCTGCGGCGCGCCGTCAAAGCGTTCAATATTGGCAATCCCGACGATGGATTCTCCACCGTGACCGAGTTGCGCAGCCGCCTTTTTGACCATTTTAGCTGTAAGTTTCATTATTTAGCGCTCCCATCAGTAACAAATGATTTATTTGCATAATCGTTGATCGCATTACCTGTCACATCTCGTGCCCAGGGTGTGCGCTTACGGAATTCATTAGCAAAGGTGTTTTTTATTTTACCGGATTTTTCCAAATGAATAATACAGGCGCGGGAACAAGCTGCGGCGTGGCGGTCACGATGGTTACCACGTCCCCTTCCGCAGACGGCTCCATTATCACAATTTTTACATATATTCATATCGATTTCAGCTACCGGCGATTCAAAGCCCGGAGCCCCTTTGACAATGATTTTATCCGGATTGATTGCGCCAAGCGGACATCCTTCGATACAGGCTGTGCAATCAGAACATAAAGTGCATTTTTTAGGAGTATCAGGTTCAAGCTCTGCATCTGTAAGGATGACCGCGAAACGCTGTCTGGTTCCGAATTCCTTAGTTAGCATAAAACCGCCAAGTCCATATTCAGCTAGCCCGGCTGCGTGTGCGGCATAATTTGCATCGACAATAACATTTGGAACGGGTTTACCATCAGCTACAGGCATCCCATAGCTCATATCCAAATCCTGATAGCCAAACAATGGAACAGCTTCAAAATTATTTTCTTCGAGCCGGCAAGTCAAATCATAAGTGGTTTTGGATAAAAAATTATCTTCTAACCAGGTGAAGCCGAATGAGCCGTAAGTGCTGCCGAAGTTGGTTCCTTCTTCAACCCCGCGCAACGAACCGCGCAGTATCCTTCTGCCGATAACGATTACGGATTTGTATTCCGGATAGATTGAACCCGGGTTGTTTTCCGCCGCGATACCCTCAAAATATTTCGGAGAGGCAATGCCGACTAAATCTGCTCCAAAACTTTTTGCCCATTCTTTTACTTGTTGAGAATTCATTATCAAGTCCTTATTTTATTGTTTATTTTAAAATCAAGAGCTGGTTCGAGCCCTTTGTTTTGTTATATTTTATATTCAATTACTCTCTCAAACTCAATAAAATCAAGCGGGAGTTTATCTATTTTTCCATTCCGTAATCGGGATCGCCCATGGCGAATGAAGCGCTGACCGCGGCATCCCTGACTTCTCTTTCAAAAAATTCCCATGTGTCAGAATTATTATTTCCTGACGGCAGTATTGCCCCGATTGCCGCCGTAATAATTCCTCCGCAGGAAAATACCGGCGCGGCTATCGCGGATACGCCAAGCGAACGCTCATCTTTAGTGACTGCAAGTTTATTCGCCCTGACTTTTTTAAATTCCCTATGAATATCTTCCGGGTCAGTCAAAGTATATTTTGTTTTTTTTATCGGCGGCAGACGTAAAATCAATTCATCTATTTCTTTGTCACTCAGCCATGCGCCGCATATTTTTCCGGTAGCAGAATCGTAAGGCCCATTGAGTTTACCGATCACCAGACTTGTATCTGTTTCACGTCCCTGCGGAAAAAAAGCATCAATTAATAAAGCTTCCCCGTTTAACGGGACCGCAATGTACACGGGAGCCTGCAAAGTTTCCTGTAAGCTGTGAATATATGGTTTTGCACGCTCCCGAATACGCAGGTTTTCAAGACAGGCATTTGCCAGACATAGTACTTTTAAACATATTTTATATTTCCGGTTAACCGGATTTTGCTCTATATATCCGGTCGAAATTAAGGTTTTCAGCAAACGGCATACATGGCTTTTGGGTAAAGAAAATATATCCGTAAGCTCTGTTACAGAATGCTCCTGAGCTGTCGAGGACAGATATTCCAGTAATTTGAAACCGTTTTGTAATGTATTATTCATGATTTTATTATAATATATGGAATTATATATTTATGTATTCTAAATAATAGAACTATATATAGTATACAACGTATCCGCGAAAAGTCAAGATAAATTAAATTTTTTCCGGTTTTTATAGCTGTAGGCTATTTGTGATTTCCGTTTATCAGATAGTTAAACATCTTTTTTCGTTATATTCATTGCCGAGCATATTGTATATGCAACTGCATCCGTGAAAATTAGCGGCATATTTTGCCATATTTTCTGCTTTTTGCACACACAAATATGCTTTTTCAATTTCGTCCATAAAATAGTACATTGTTGCGCAAGTTTCACAGTCAGTAAATGTTTCAGATAGCGTTTCCGCTTTTTTCATGTATTCTTTGGCGATAAGCTTGTCTTCTATATTGCTATACCAATCGAAAGCAAGCAAAGCCCAATCACGTCCAGTTTTACAGTCTGTTTCTATTTTATGCAAGTAACTCTTTGTGCGTTCTTCATTTTCGAGCCAACTCCAAGTTTCTGCACACAAAAGATAATCATCAGGTGTTTTTGCAATAGCTTCAAATTTTTCTAAGCACCTTTGCGTGTCGTACTTATCCTCAAGATCTTCTATCCAGCAGTCAAGAATTTTTTTCCAAGCTTCGGAATGCCTTTGACCGTCTGGCATGTAGAGACAGTCTATTGTTGCATATCTCTTTGACTCAAGGGGATATAAAAAATAAACCGATGAGGGGGACTCCCCGGTGAAAATATAGAAAATGGTGGGCGATGAGGGACTTGAACCCCCGACAACTTGGGTGTAAACCAAGTGCTCTAGCCAACTGAGCTAATCGCCCTTGTGTCTTGACAAGGCTTATAAATTAGTTAGGTTTTTGTAAAATGCAAGCAGGGAAAATAAAGTTTTTTGAATTTATTTGCTCTTTAGGTGATTTTAAAAGGTTATGAAGTGGATTTCCCGCTGTCTTCAGATTCGTTGCTGAAAATGTAAAAAATATTTTTTTCAGGATCCTGACAGCGATATAAAACTTCACCTTCATGAGTACGCTTAGTCATGTCCAATTTGTAGCCATGCAAACGGGAACGATAAAGTACATCATCAATTTTATCGACTTTGCAAGTCCAGCTTGTCGCGGATGACTCGTGTTCCAGAAAACGGGCTTCTGTTTTCTCCAGCATTAAAAAGAAACTGTTGTTGATCTGAAATTCCACACAAAAGCTGCTATCTGTTACAGGAGTTCCTAAATTAAGGACATTGAGATAGAAATTTCGGCAGAGATCAATGTTGTTTACCTTGATTATAACTCCGAATGAACTATTTTTCATATTTTTGGTTTTCATTTTATTTATTAAAGTATATGTTACTATATTATATTAAAAAAAATTTGCAATATATTTAAAAAAAACTAAGGAAGCATATGAAAAATTCAGCATACGAAAACCCTTTAACCGGACGATATGCGAGCAAGGAAATGAGTTTCAACTGGTCACCGCAGAAAAAACATGCTACATGGCGCAGGCTTTGGCTGGCCCTGGCTCAATGTGAAAAAGAACTGGGATTGAATATTTCAGAAAAACAAATTGAACAAATGGCTGCTCATCTTGATGATATTGATTTTGATGCTGTTGCGGTAAAAGAAAAAGAACTCCGCCATGATGTAATGAGCCATATTCATGTTTTCGGCACTCAATGTCCCGATGCGATGCCGATTATTCACCTCGGAGCGACAAGCTGTTTTGTTACCGATAATACAGAGCTTATACAGCTTCGAGACGGTATGAAGATCATCAGCGCTAAACTGCTTCAATTGATTAAGATTATGGCTGAATTTGTCGATGAACATAAAGATATGCCGGTTTTAGGATTTACGCATTATCAGCCCGCTCAGTTGACTACTCTCGGGAAACGTTTTTCCCTTTATATGCAGGATTTTCTTTTTGATTTTGAACATCTCCAAGCTGAAATAGAAAAACTTCCATTCCGTAGTGTAAAAGGCACTACTGGTACTCAGGCTAGCTTTATGGCGTTATTCAATAATGATTCCGCAAAAGTAAAATCCCTTGAAAAAGCTGTGGCTGAAAAGATGGGTTTTGATAATATTATCGCGGTCAGCGGACAGACTTATACCCGCAAAATAGATTTCAATATATTAAGCGTCTTGTCGAGTATCGCTCAAAGCGCTTACAAAATGTGCAATGACATTCGTTTGCTGGCTAATCTGCGGGAAATAGAGGAGCCTTTCGGCAAGAGCCAGATAGGTTCCAGTGCAATGGCCTACAAGCGCAACCCGATGCGCAGTGAGCGAGTTTGTTCATTGGCACGTTATGTCATGAGCCTGCCCGCTAATACTGCTAATACTCACGCTACCCAGTGGTTTGAGCGTACTTTGGACGATTCAGCCAATCGTCGTATAGTCCTGCCGGAGGCTTTTCTGGGAACGGATGTGATTCTTTCATTGCTCATTAATATAAACACCGGACTTCAGGTTTGGCCGAATGTAATCGCGCGCCGGGTCGCCGCGGAACTGCCTTTTATGGCGACGGAAAACATCATGATGGCG
Source organism: Victivallaceae bacterium (assembly GCA_963664605.1). Lineage (GTDB taxonomy): Bacteria > Verrucomicrobiota > Lentisphaeria > Victivallales > Victivallaceae > JAHOYW01. The sequence continues at coordinate 4,077,492 of OY761536.1, read as the reverse complement.
GCAGTAAAAGCTGGAGGTGACCGCCAGGAACTGCATGAAGCCATCCGTGAGCATTCGATGGATGCCGCGCGTAAAATCAAAGAGGAAGGCGGTGATAATGATTTACTCGACCGTTTGAAAGCCGATAAACATTTCGCAAGTATCGCTGATAAAATCGATGATTTAGTGAATCCGGTTGAATTTGTCGGGCGCGCTCCTGAACAGGTCACGGATTTCCTCGAAAACCAAATCGAGCCTTTATTGGAAAAATATGCTTCCGGTTTAAACATCGAAACAGAAGAAATCAGCGTTTAAACAAAGAATTCAGTAATTAACTGGCCGGTTACGAACAGACTTATTGTATTTTGTGATTTTTCTCTTTAATAAGTTGCAAAATTTGAATATAACATGTATAATTTGATTATACGTTAAATCAAAAAAGGTTTATTGTGATAAAACTTAAGGAAATAGCGGTGTTGGCGGGGGTGTCGCAGCCGGTGGTTTCGGCGGTGTTGAACAATACCGGGGGCGGGATCAGGGTATCGGAAGAAAAACGCCGGAAGATCAGGGTTCTAGCCGATGAGCTTGGTTATGTTCCGAATTATGCGGCCCAGAAGCTTCGCGGCAGGCAAACTCCGACTATAGGTATAATCAGTGACGGCTTCCAAAATCCTATGCAAACTGTTTTGGTCAGTCAGTTAATGCGGAAATTTTATAAAAAAGGCTATTTTGTCCTTTTAAGCAGCAATATTGATGACGAAAACAAACAGGCGCAAGGGCATGTCGCGATACGGGAATTGCTCTCTCGCGGGCTTGACGGTGTGATATTGATCGGCAGTTATACTCAGAATATGAAAAAGTTGTTGAATTTGCCTTGCGTGATTCTCAGAAACCCGCATCCGGAACAGCATTTTGATTTTAATATTGATTCTGAAACTGGAACTTTCCTGGCGGTTAAGCATTTGTTCGAACACGAGCATAAGAAAATTATTGTTCTTGATAGTGGGATAAAATATTCCGGCGCAAGGAAAGCTTTTCAGGAAGCAGACCTCCCGATGGATTATTTGAAATCTTTTGTAACGTCAGGCAGGGAGGAGGATAAGGATGTAAAAGATGAATTGCTACGGTTGATTCATGACGAAAACTTTACCGCGCTTGTAAGTTCAAACGATTTTATTGCCGGGCGTATAATGAGTTTTTTGCAATCGAATGGGCTTAGAATCCCTGAAGATTTTGCTCTTATCGGATATAACGGAAGCGCTTTTGGCAGGTTTACTTTTCCGCCGCTGACAACGGTTGTTCAGCCGCTTAAACTGATGGCGGAAAAAGCTTTTGAGCTGCTTCTGCAGCGCATGGGAAAGAACATAAACGGTATTGAACACTGTAAAGCTGAAATGATAACTCCATATCTGTCATATGGCGGCAGTTGCGGCTGTAAGGCTCAGGTTGTAAATGAATTGATAAACCGCCCGGAAACTTTTACTTTAGAAAAATAAGGAAAGAAAAATGACTTGTAAACGTCCTAATTTGTTGTTTGTTAACGCCGATCAGTTTCGTGGAGATTGCCTGCATTGCGACGGTAATGCATTAATCAGCACTCCAAACTACGATAAGCTAGCCGCAGAGGGGGTGCGTTTTTCCCGGGCTTATACTCCGAATCCGATTTGCGTTCCGGGGCGTGCTACTATGATTACCGGGAACTATTCGCATAAATGTACGGGGCAGAAAACTAACGGCGGTGCGGTGCGTGACGACCAGATAAAGCTGCCGCAATTGTTGGCTGAGAACGGTTATGAAACTTATGCTTCCGGAAAACTGCATTATGTTCCATATACTCCGCCGGATAAACCGGACACTCTTAATGGTTTTCAGCATGCGGCATTAGCTGAATCAGGGCGTATGCTAAGTCTATTTGATCCTAAAGATGAGCTTGGCGGTGTTGAAGCCTATGCTGATTATCTCAAATCTGCCGGATGGGGCGGTTATTCCCGTGGGCATGGTGTAGGGAACAATGACATTCATCCCGCCGCGTCCCCACTACCGGAGGAACATCATGTTGACGCCTGGGTCGCAACTCAGGCTATTCAATACCTTGAATACCACAAGGAAAATCATAATGACAAACCATTCTACCTGAATGTCGGCTTTCCGAAGCCGCATGCTCCCTATGACCCTCCGTATCCGTGGAACACGATGTATGACCCGCGCGAAATGCCGAAGCCTTTTGTCAATCGCGACGGTAAAGAACGCAATCCATATGGGGATTTTAATTCAGTTACACATGGCATTCCGCGCTTTTCTCCTGAAACTGTTCAGAATGCCCGTGCGCATTATTACGGCCTTATTTCCTTTCAGGATCAGCAGTTCGGGCGGCTGATGGAATATCTGGAAGATAACGATTTGTATGATAATACCATAATAATTTTTACTGCTGACCACGGCGATATGATGGGGGATTTTGGCTGGTTTTTCAAATGCGTCATGAATGAAGGAAGCTGTCGTATTCCATTTATTTTAAAATGCCCGGAGGGAATGAAAGGGAAGGTATCCGGTGAATTCGTCGGTTTGCAGGATATTCTGCCGACAATTGCTTCATTACTTGGTATTGAGCTTGAAAAAAAGGTGGATGGTATGGATTTATCACCGCTTTTGAGAAATGAGGACTTCAAAGGACGGGATTATATAGTTTCCTACAGCCTTAAAAGCCCCTACCAGACATATATGGTCAGGAGTGACCGCTGGAAATATATATATTCGGAAGCCAATGCCTGCGAGGAATTCTATGATATGGAAAATGACTCTGCTGAGGAATGGAACTTAATTGATAAAGCGGAACTGAAAACCATTATCGATGAGCATCGCGAGAACATGATAAACTGGGCGGAAAAAAACGGCGACACCCACATATTGAAAGATGGTAAACCCGTTGCGACAAAAGTGGATAAATCCAAATTTGATTTTATGGTTAACAGCCTTGGCTGGAGATGGTACTGATAGTTTTAACTAAATCTGACTATCGGCCAGCCGTGTTCCATTGCTCCGGCTTCGAGTTCGGGGCAGGGGTTGGCGGCGATGGGGAAGCCGACGGCTTCAAGAATTGGAAAATCATTGACGCTGTCGCCGTAATAAGCGGCATCCGCCAGAGTTAAATTATGTGATTTGCAATAGCTATCAGCCATTGCAATCTTACCCGCGCCTAAAGCGTATTCCCCTCCGAGTTTGCCGGTATAAAGGCCGTCTTTTAATTCCAGTTCAGTTGCCAGACAGGCGCATAAACCAAAATATTCAGCGACGGGCCTTGCGATTACCTTATTGGTCGCGCTCAGCAAAGCAGTTGGAACTCCCAGCTCTTGAACTCGTTTTACTTCAGTTATAGCATCAGGATAAATGGTTTTTTTGACCCATGTATCGAAATGAAGTTGTGAGAGCTCCGCCATCTGTTCTTTAGTTTTGCCGACAAATTCCTGCAGTTGGAAATCCATGAAATCGCTTATCTGGAGTTTCCCTTCCACGTACTGGTAGTAATAATGAGTCGCGCGTTCCAAAGCGTCTGACGGCGCAAGTTTCTGTTCCACGACAAAACTTTTCCACGATACATCGCAGTCATTGTCGATCAAGGTGTGGTCCATGTCAAAAAAGTAAATCTTAGGCATATTTCCCTTTCTATATATTAAAGTTTTTTATTTCTTTTGTAAAATCGTCTAACAATTTCTGTGTTTCCTGTTTTTTCTTTGCTTCAACGGTCAGGCGCAAAACCGGCTCCGTATTTGATCCGCGCATCAGTATCCAGCAACCCGGCATATTGATTCGCAACCCGTCGAAAGTGACGCATTCATAATCCTGATAACGCTTATGGAATTCATGAATAATTTCGCGGGCATGGAAAGTACTGCACGGGAATTTATCAGAGAGAGTAGAATATTCGGGTATTGATGCGCAAATATTACTCAGGCTTTCATTACCGAGAGCCAGCATTTCCAGCATCAGCGCCATAGCGACATAACTGTCTCGTCCGGGATGCAAACGAGTCCAGATGACACCGCCGCAGTTTCCTTCCCCGCCAATTTCCGAGTTTTTTTCCATCATCATATTGACAACATTGATTTCGCCGACTTTGGAGTAAAATGTTTCGCAGCCGTATGATTTCGCGATGTCCTCAACCGCGCGGCTGGTCTGGGTATTTACGACTACCGGTCCGGGGTTGTCATAAAGAACATGCTCAACAGCCAGGGCAACAGTATATTGCGGGTCAAGAGCTTTTCCGTTATTGTCGACTAAGGTCATCCGGTCACCGTCTGGATCGTGGGCAAAACCGATAACACAATTGTTCTTTTTGACAGTTTCGCTTAATTTAGTGATATTTTTAGCCAGCGGTTCCGGCGGACGTTCAAATATGCCGTTTGGAGTGTCATGAATACTTACGACTTCACAGCCCAGTTCTTCGAGGAAGTGTTTGCTGTATACGGCTCCGACGCCGTTACAGCAGTCGAGCGCTACTTTAAATTTGCGTGCTCGGATAGTTTCAAGATCGACTTCTTTAAAAATGCTCTGCATGTGCAGTTCAAAGGCATTGGTTTCATAACGAATGGTCTTAAAATCATTCTCAGAACAGTATTCCAGGTTTCCCTGAGTGAAAATATCAAAGAGTTCAGCAGATTCCCTTCGGTCAAGAAATATTCCTTGTGAACCTATAAACTTCAAGGCATTCCACTCTACTGGATTGTGGCTCGCGGTAATAACTATGCCGCCATTGGCTTTGTAATGTTTTACCATCAACTGTACGGTTGGGGTGGGGACGATGCCGAGGATTAAGGGTTGGCAGCCAACCGCCAGCAAGCCTGCGACAACGGCTTGTTCAAGCATTTTTCCTGAACTCCGGGTATCGCGTGCGACAATGACACGCCCGCTGCCGGCATATCTGCCGAAAGTGGATGCCAGGGACGCGCTCAACTGCGGCGTTAATGAATCGCCGACAATGCCTCTGACTCCGGCTTCCGAAAACTTTAAAGTATGTAAATTTTTGTCAGCCATCAGCTCAAGTTCTCCATCAAAGCGCTTATTTTTAAAGCCCGGTCTTCTGCCAGTTCCTTATTGTTCGATTCTGAGATCAGGCGGATAAACTGTTCTGTGCTTGAGGCCCTAAGGCTGACCCAGCCGTCTTCCCAGTCGAGACGTAAACCGTCTATCTCGCATATTTCGGCATCGTCAAAATGATTTTTAAGCGCCCGGATACGGTTATAGGCGTTCATCGAAGTGCTTACGATCGTCCTTTTTACAATATGGTAACGGGGCAGTTCCGCAACAAGTTCGGATAAAGTCTTTTGTTTTTTTGCCATTGCTTCAAGTATTATGGCGCTCACATAGAGAGCGTCGAAGCCCGGCAGCCAGTCGCTGCTGGTGAATGAGCCTGAACCCTCACCGCTTATGAAAGCGTTGGATTCCTTCATGTAATCAATAATATTAGCCTGTCCGGTAGTGTGTTTTTCAAGTATTCCCTTGTGACGCTTGACAACATCGTCAAGGGTTTTGGAAGTGCAGGTGTTGCTTACGATGCGCAGCCCGTCCTTTCCTGATTTTTCCAACAGGTAATCGACGCCCAGCGGGAAAGTGCATTCTTCTGACAAAGTTTCGCCTGTATCGCTGACCAGGGAAACCCGGCTCATATCGCTGTTGAAAACAAAGCCGGCATCACTTTTTAGAGGTTTTATAAGTGACTGCACCTGAAACGCGCTGTGCGGCCTGGGTTCGGGGTCATGCGGCAGAACGCCGGATAAAATATTGTTTATAGGAACTAAGTTAAGGCCCAGGCGAGAAGCGAATTCTTCCCCCAGTATCGAGCCTGAACCGTTGCAGAAATCACTTATTACGGTGAATTTTGCCGCGGCTATTGCCTGAGTATCGATAACTTTACATAGAGCGTCAAAATATTGTTTTATGATTTCTTTGGAAACCGGAACAACTTTTTTGATCTCATCCCAGGAGCAGGTCAGGAAGCGTCGCCCGTAATAAATATCGAACAATTCACGTATTTGTATATTGTTGAGGTAAGCGCCGTTTGAACCCCAGGGAACGATTGAATTCCACGATTCCCGCTGGTGTCCGCCGCCTATGAGCAGGCCGCCGTCCGCTTTAAGTTTGGTAATGGCGAAAGACATAAGCATGGCGGGAGCGATGCCCAGGTCGTGGACTTCACAGCCGCAGCTCTGCAAACCGGAAACCACTGCCTGATGCAGCATTTCGGATGAAAAACGAGTATCCAACGCGACGACAACTTTGCCGCCGTCGGTAAAAGTACCAAAAGCACAGGCAAAATCGATTGCGTTTTCCGGGGTCAGTCCAGCCCCGATAACGCCTCGAATCCCTGCTGATCCCAGTTTTGTCGGACGCATAATAATTCCTGCATGGTTTAGATCGTATTCAGTACAATAAACCAAGTTTGCAAAAACTCAAGAAAAATTCAAGTTTCTAAAAAAATAAAAACGGCGAATATTTCCGGGAGCGCCGGTCTTCAGACCGGCATCTGAGATAGCTATTGCTAGATCAGGAACGCAAATCATAAATACCGCTTTACTGGTGGCGAAACTTTGTCGAGCCGTTAATGTTGCCAGTTTATGGATAGTGAGGGCTCTCACTCTTGTACATTACCATTATCGTTTTCACGATTACCTGGAGAATTCTTTAAATATCCTTTGACCATAACTATTTCTTGTTCAGAAAGTATCTTAGTATTCATTACAATACTATCATTATATTTAGTTATAATATATGCATAATTCCTTATGTGCCTTATCTCTTTTATTATTTTACGAGGGATTTTTATGCTCATTTTAAAATCTTTATCATAATTAAAAATCTTAACATATTCGGAATTAAATTCAATATTTTTGAAGCCTAGTCTGACATTTTCAATTGTATTAACTAGCAGATAGGCTGTTTTATATAACCATGGCAAAAATGATACTATGATTAATATAATAAAAACATGAGTATATCCAAAAGAAGCCAATGTCCAAAGCATGAGAATAAATAAGCTTAAAAGTAATGATATAAGTCCTATTCGGCGATGAAGAAACCCTAATAAAAATGAAACAATTATATCTTTACGGTTAAATTTTCCAGAAACAACAAAAGTCTTAAACATGCTTAAAATCCTTCATTTAATTAATGCTGTATCCTTTTTGATGAATGGGTGGAGGTGTTCTTGATGATTTAAGCGAAATATTCAAATAGTCTGTAAGTAAGGATTTTTTGTCTTCTGTAAGAGATTTACGCATTATGATAAATTTCATATTCCTATTGCTGAGAATAATTATATAATTTTTCAAATATAAAACGTTCTTTATCGCATTACGTGGTATTTCAAAGTCAAGTCTTACTTCGTTTCTTTCTGTGTTCATAAGGAAGCAATCATTTTTGAATGTCATGTTAGTGTAAATTATTTTATCTTCTTTAAAAAAATTTACTGCTTTGCGAAAGGCAAAAAGCAACCAGGGTAATGATGTAAATACAATTATTTTAATAAAAACAGAACTATACCCAGGCTCAGAAAGAGCCCAAATTATTAAAACACTAATAGTTAAGTACAATGATGGAGAACCCAAACTGAATTTGTAAAATAATACAGTCGATATAAACATGAAATCTTTATGCGTCACAGCGTTATCAACAGTAATTTCTGAAGTCATATCATTATTCTCATGTTTCAATTCATTATTCCTTCATATAAATCTATACTTACTATATGTGGCGTATACAGAAAAACAAGTCTGAAAATACTGTGTGGAGAATGACATTATCTTTACTTGAAAAACACGACGAGTGTAGAAAATTAAGCTTTCTTTAAAATTAAACTTGGAGGGCGAAACTCTGTCGAGCCGTAGATGTTGAACATGTTTCGGTTCGTGGAGACACTCGCCTCACAATAAAATTGATTTTTTACCTGCTTTTGAATTCAAAGTCCTACCTTTCCCTGAAAATTTATTTGCCGTTATTTGCCATTATTGTTTTTTCGAGGTTTGTAATTACAGTGTAATATAATTTGGGAAGTAGTGGGAAAATTATAATAATTTCGGCGGATTTTACCTGTTCAGTGAATTTGCGGGAAACACACTGAACCAATGCCCTGGTGAGGACGTTTGTAGTTGTAATATTTAATCCAGAGAGCCAACCTCTCACGAGCGTTTTCAAAGGAATCAAACTGACTCCTGAACAAAAATTCATTGAGGATAGTCTTCCAGAAACGTTCGATTTTACCCAAAGTCATCGGGTGGTGAGGACGGCTTTTGATATGCTTGACTCGCTCCTTCTTGAGCTCCTTTTCAAACATCGTAGTCCCACGCCAGTTAGTGTACTGACGCCCGTTGTCGGTCAGCATTTCCTTCGGAACACCGTATTCAGCAATCGCCCGGCGGTAAACCTCTAACAAGTTTGAAGCAGTTTGACTGCGGTAAATCTCCATACCCACAATATAACGCGAATAATCATCGATATACCCAAGAAGATAGGCGTTTTTACCAGCCAAACGAAAACAACAAATATCAGTCTGCCACATCTGATTCGGAGTAGTACGCTCAAAACGGCGCGGCTTTTGAATATTCTTACGACGTTTTTTAGGCGGTGGATCAATTAATTTTTCTTCATGAAGGGTTTTGCGGACCGTATCTGGTGATGCTTGGAGCAGAAAAAATCTCCGCATAATATCAGAAATACGCCTGACACCGCGTTGCGGATCATCTTTCTTCAGCTCAATGATCTTAGACTTAAGATTAGGATCAAGTCCTTTGCGAGGTTTGTTTGATCGTGTACTTGGATTATACAAACCTGCTTCGCCGTGTTCATTGTATAGCTTAACCCAAGTACCAATAGTACTTTTGCCACAACCAAATTCTTCGGCAAGCATACTTGCACTGTAGCCTTCTTCAAGGAATAATTTAACGACACGAATACGAAATTCCGCTGGAAAACTTCCAGCCCGACGAGAGACTTTTTTCTTCTGTCTCATACACTTTTCCTTTTGTTACGCATCCGCTGTCGCGAATGCAGGTTTAACATTCAGAAAAGTGTTACCCAGTTTAAATCAACCTGATATTATCTATGCGGTCGATAGCATAGTGTGGGTACACTCTATTATGTTGATGATTTGTACTTGTTCATATGGTACAGTGGGACATGTTGTTTACGCGTTTTTTATAGTTCGGTGATACTATTGGTCCGGAATATGTCAATAGCTCATGCTTTGAGGTTATAACACTATTTCTTGGTTCCAATTCTTTAATTAATCTATTCCGCATGTCCAATAATAATGAACTATGTTTGAAAAAATTTGCTAAATCAATTGTTTCATATGGGTCATTTTTCAAATCGAACAATTGCTCTGTTCCGGATTTTGGAAACCATATGTATTTTACTTTCCCATCGGTCAGATAAAACATGCCTTCTTTCGAACACACTCCAGCGGAATGCTCTCCTTGAATGTAATCCCGCCATTTGCATTTTTCCCCATATATTAGAGAAAGCATACTTGAGCCGTCAACAGAATCCGGTATGTCAAGACCAAGTACATCAAGAATTGTCGGCATGATATCCATTAATGTCACTGGCTTATCACATTTTTCAACACAATCCCTTTTTAAGTTTTTCGGAATTCTGAGCAACATAGGTATGTGAGCCGAACCTTCATACGCATAAGTCTTGCGCCAAAGACAATGGTCTCCGAGCATATCGCCATGATCTGAAGTAAAAATAATCATTGTATCATTTAAAATATTTTGTCTTTCGAGTTCTTCAATTATTCTGCCAACCTCATGGTCTATAAGCTCAACGTTTCCATAATATCCAGTCCTTGCCTCTGCAATCTGTTTATTGCTCATTTTGCCATAAGGAGCTGCCGGATTATTAACCTGTGCTGGATCAGCATATTGTTTTGACCATTCCCCTGATACAGCTTCAGGCAATTTTTTTCTATGATATTTTTTGAAATACTCTGGAGGAGCATCATAAGGTGAATGTGGTCGGGCAAAAGATGTTTTCAATAAAAAAGGCATACTTCGGTCACGATCTTTGAGAAATTGAATTGATTGATTTGCAGTCCAAATCGTTGGATGCAGAAATACTGGATTATCATAGGGCTTACCTTCCCAGCCGTTCCAGTCGCGTCCATCACTCATACCGTAATCACCAGTTTTATGGTCGTTAAACCAACGTTCATAGTCAGAACAGAAGTCAGTATCTTCGCGGCGTCTGGATTCATCCAGCTCAATATGATGAAATCCATTCATACTACGCTGCGGGAAAAAGTGCATCTTCCCTATTCCTTTACAATAATATCCTGCTTTGGAAAGTTCGCCAGCAATTGTATGCGGGAAATTAGTTCCCATTGGCCCCTGTCCTTCACCCATTCCAAGTATTCCATGATTCCACTGGTTCATTCCTGAAATTAAGCTTGCTCTGGCAGGAACGCATGAAGGGCATGCGCTGTATGCCGAACCAAAGACCGTTCCTTCGTATGCAATTTTATCAATATTGGGAGTCTTTATAATTTTATTTCCCATAAAGCCAAGTGTATCAAATCGCTGTTGATCTGTTACAAGTAGTAATATATTATATTTTTTATTTAGCATTTAAAAATCCTTTTTTTGCTTATTTTGAATATAACAACATCTCCCGAAAGGAAGATCGTCAATGAGAAAAAAACCTCCACCAGATCTTAGTTTTCCCCCTTGTTCAATGAATTCAGCAACTACTTTCTGGAGAAAACTATTTTTAGGCAGTTTACTTATACCATTTTTCATTGCATTTTCGCCAAAAATTCTCCAATAACTATCTTCTCCTCCTTCATTAATCGGATATAAATACATTTCTTTCTGAAATTTTATAATATTTGAATTTGCCGGTAGTAAACTGATGTATTGGTTATCAAGAAACCAGGAATGACATGACCAAGCTTTTATATTTTTATCAGGGAAATATTTTTTGAAAAACTTTACAGCGTAGTCAAACGATTTTATGCACGCTTCAATATTAAACCCCTTGCCAGCAGGTATATGTGTATCCAAAATCAAATCTCCAGGAGCTAAAACTTCCTTCCATTTACTCAAGTTGAGATTTACAGTTTCATGTTTTATATATCCCGAAGGCGAAACCGGATTGCCATAGACTACATTATCTTTTGCTACCAATTTAGAAATCCATTTTTTTTTATCACTAATTCCAGCAAACTGGCCCTCTGAGTTTAATGCTATCCCATCTTTAGCAAGCGCAATAACTTGATCAGTGCTTTCATTTCTAAAGGCGATTATTTCTCCTTGAAAAGGCTTAATTCCAAATTGTAATCTTCCAAGCCGATATAATTTACCCAATAATATATTTCTCTCCCATATAAGAATTCTAGGAGTAATACCAATGATACCTAAATTATTTTTGAAATGTTCTATCCATATAGCAATATCCTTAAAAGCTCCTTCGATTACATCATCCGGAATTTTCATATTTTTAAATATTTTTTTACAATTGGAAATTCCTGAAAGAGCCAAAAGAGCCAGAAATCCAGGACCATCCTCCTGCATATACGCCTTCATATCGGGAAAATCTTTTATTCTATCTCCAAGATTATCATCACCACAAAAAAGCAGATAATTAGAATAGACAAAAAAATTACATAAATATTGATCTGCAGAAATGCCTCTTGCTATTATTAAGAGTTTTTCTATCACATCTTCGCCTAATCCAGCTAGCTGAGAACATTCTATAATAAACCTATCTCTAAGGATTAATGGAGTAGTTTTATTTTTGGACGGAATAAAATTATAATCACAAACTAAAGAACTTTTGAATTCTTCTATTCCTAATTTTTTGAATATTTGATCTAATACCATGCTAATTACTCCAGCCTTAAGCTCATAAAGTTTCTTGCTTCAATTTTAATAACATAACGATAACTATTCTCAGATATGTTCTCAATCATGCTTTCAGGAATATCAATTCTTTTTATCGTTTCAATTTTTATATGAAAGCTATCATTAAGAAAAGGTAAATCCATTTTTTTTATTTTAGAAAAATCAAAATATAATATATTATCATTTAAATAAATATCTGCCAAACTGTGATAAACAAGCTGGGTCCAGCAATCATATATATCCTTTGCAAGTATGCGATCAAACAACTGTCTATAAAAATTAATTTTTTTAACCCACGACTCTACCACTTTCATATTTTTCTGAGGATTTAAGTGTAATATATTTGCCCAGTGAATTCCACATATAGGTCCCTCGAAAGTTTTATCAGCAATATTTGGATTAGTTTCAAACCATTCTATTCCATTATCTCCGCGATCAATAGTAGGTAAACCGTTATCAACACCAAAATATTTATTTTGAATTTTCTTTGTTTTTTTCATCTTTTCAAAATCTGTTGAAATAAATTTAATACCGTAATGCTTCAATATCGCTGCAATTCCGTTTTTTTCTCCAAATGCATGATAAAAGGCTGCTGGAATGAATGAAACAGGAAAACCTCCAAGTTGGTTTTGTTCCATAATTTTCCCAAAAACATCCAAATGTGCTTTTACCTGGTCTTGCTGCCTCATTACACCATTGGAATTTGCCCATTCTGCACGAGTCATGATATTGTTTCCCCAGAATTCGTGTCCTACTGCATGTAAACATATCTCAAGATACTTATGATTTTTATTCAAAATGCTTGCGGCATGCTCAAGCTTATCAACAGGTACACAATCTCTCCATGCATTTCCCAACCATGTAGAACTTGGAACTTTTCTGAGAACATTATTCCTGCTCCATTCGCACAAAACCATACCAACAGGTATTCTCATGTTTGTCTTTCTAGCTAGCTCTATTATAGCTAAGTAGTCATCAACGCAGTGAGCTCGATTGATTCCAGTTCTGTATGGTTCATTTTTATGGCTTCCATTTTCTCCGTTCCACCAACCAACGTCATCTATGACCAATAGTAACGGCATAGGAATACTCAGTTTAATTCCTTTATTCTTTAAGCTGTTCATCTTTCATATAAGTTTAAGTTAAGCGATATCATCAGTTGATACATGATTAACAACTCTGCCGTCATCAAGTAAATTCTCTTGTTTTTCTTCAAGTCGCTTAAACATTTTTATCAGATCAAGCGTTCCGCCAATAGTAAACCATACAGTTGTAACAACTCCTATAATTCCGACAATAATAAGGTTGTTTATTAAGAACCAGTTGCCCCACCATTTATCAGACCATGGAGCAAATAAATTCCAAACAATGATAACAATAAAACTACCGAACTGAAAAACTATTGAATATAAAAAAACAGACCATGCTAAAGTTTTATCGCCCCGTGTATATTCAGAATCTATGCCAAGTAAATTTCGTTTGAACCAAGATATTTTAGATTTCGAATGTACTGCTGGTTCTATTTCTTCTTTCTTATATTTTCCACGATGAAGTAACCTATCCATATTGAATACTTTTTTACAGGTTAACAACGAAATACTTATATAAAGAGAGATTGATACGATCATTGCAATAAAGTAAATCTCCATTGAATTTATAGGGAATTTATCTCCATTGACTTCCCATAGAATATATGGATTAAATGGTCTTGATATCCCCTCAATAATCCAAACAACGGTATCAATTAGTTGTTCCTGCACCAGCCATGGATATATGTATTCGACCCAATAATTTTGTGCAACAAATCCACTAACAGCAATAGATGCACCCGATAAGAGACCAGCAAAAGCTCCCCATGACGTGCCTCGATTCCAGTATAGTCCCAAAACTATACAAGGTCCGGCTCCTCCAAGCCATATAGCGCCAGTTATCGAGAAGAACATCAAGATATAATCAATTTGCGAAAAGAAAAGTGAGAAACAGAATGCAAAAATAGCGACACCTGCAATAATAATTCTAAGTAAAAACAATTGTTGTTTTGGTGTAAATGCTTTTTTACGGAATGGTAAAATAATATCCTGAACAATTATACTTCCCCAAGAATGCATATATGTGGTATCAGTGCTTAAAAGAAGAAAAAACATTATTGCACAAAATACTCCCGTTATTCCAATGGGAAGGATTTCTCTAACAGCAACCGGTACCAGCATTTGTCCGTAAATAGTAGCAAAAACTTGTCCCTTTCCTCTATCAGAACGATTCAAAACATTTCTAGTTAATTCTTTTACTTCATCTCCCCGTCTTCCAGGAGAATATTTATCCGCAGTGTAGCTGTTTATCACAGTAACTTTTTTAGCTAATAATTTTTCCGCTTGCATCCGGACAGTTTTCAGATTTTCTTCAGGAGCAACGTCAGCCATGACTTTTAAAGCTAATTCCTGCCTTACTTGAGTCGCATCATTCTTGTAGTTAAAATTATTCATAAAAGTATAAGCCGCAATAGCCAACATGATATACATCATAATAGAGAGTCCGCTTCGCCAAGTTCCAAGTACTCCTCCCATTTTTTGTTCATGAGGATTAGCCGCAGCAGCATTATATCCCTGAGACCCCGACCATGACATGCGGTTGATAATAAACCCGCATATGCCTACAAAAACAAAAAATAAGTTAAAATCCCGCATTTTTTCAACATCGTAAGGGTTTAGCATACTAAGGCCATCTCCACGATCTAAAAGAGTTGGAGAAATTTCAGAAAACCATGAAAACTTCCAAATAATAAAACCAACAACGAGTACATACATCGGATAGCTTAAAATTCCCTGAATACAGTCTGTAACCATTATTGTTACTTGACCACCAAAACAAACTATAACGACCGCCAGAGACAAAAAACACATCATTATCAATCCAAACATTGGAAATTGTATGTCAAATATATTGACTGTAACTGGAAGATCAAGATAATAAATCAGAAAACGAGCACTAACGGCCGGAAATATTGCATAATTAATTATCCCTGAAATTGCTTGAATTGAAGCTGCAAGAATTCTAAATGATTTATTATAACGCAGTTCGAAAAACTGCCCCAGTGTCATAGCACGAGTTTCCCGAAAACGATAAACGCAATATCCAGAAAGAGAAAGTAATATTAATATAGGAATATTTATCTGTCCCCAGAAGCTTATTGCAAAACCGCATTGATAGTATCTTTCAAAAACTGCGACTAGGCTTATTATACCCATAGCCGCCTCGCCACTTGCCACAGCCACCACATACCTGCCCGCTACTCGCCCAGCGGTAAGAAAGTCAGCTACTCCTTTTACATATTTCCTTGTTTTAAAACCTATTATCAAAACAAACAATAACGGTATAAGAACAATAATCCAATCGATCCAATGCATTTTTTATTTCCTTTTTAATCCAAGTTTTGCCGAAATAGCTTTGATGTAGCTTTTATTTCCTGTCGGTCCATTACAAATTCGCCAGCCAGTGCCGGTTTCTATAGAATCCCCATTACCACAAACATCGGTAGTTGAAAGAATATTTTCAAATATTTTCTGAAACATTTCTCTTGCTGGTAAAACATCATTATATGACAGACCAGTCAACCTTAAAAAATCAAGATCTTTTTTCTGATCCCGAACGCTTATGCCAGGAGAACGATCACAAAGTTTTTCAGCTTCATGGTAACCGCGACATGGCGTGCAGACCATGCAGGGACCTTTTATAAGCCTAATAGGGATATCGGGGGTATTTATGCACACATTTAAAACTTCTATAATATTGTCTGCTTCAATTGGATTCAAGTCTTTACTATCCCTTCCTCTGTGATGACAAGCCATACACATTAAGTGATGCGGTCTTATACGTAATTCTTTTTCCTTATATATTTGCTTTACACTTATTTTCTTGCAATGAGATAAGTCTTCTTCGCTTCTATCTGCAAACAACAAATCGTAACCTTTTGCTATCCCACGTTCATAGTTGCCGGTCTCTGCAAACTTACACTTGCCCCATTTTTCAGAAGCTGCATCATTATAGATACAGACTCCGGAACAAGTTTGTACTTTTTCATAAATCAATCTGAAGAGTTCTGAAGCCGGCCAGGTGCTTCCCGGCATGAGACCGATTTTCTGCAAAATTGTCAGGTCACGCAATTCATTAAATTCCTTTCCTTCCGGAGTATCATATTGACAGCCTGGATTTTGAAATTTAAAAGTGCCGTCGACGTTTGCAACTACGCTTACTGGAACATGAATATTTTTTGTAATAGTACCTAATATTTTATTAAGCCTGTTTTCAAAATAATATTGTTCAGAATTTTTTCTTCCAAGACGACATATTATACACATTAACTGATATGGTCTTAAATGCGGATTTAAAAGTATATGTTTTTCTCTCATCTTATTATTCCATTTTGTCTTCATTTAAAATCTTCACCTGAATTCAAAAAAGCAATCAGGCTTTGCTGTCCAATTTGTCGCATTCTTGCGGTAGTTCTATTATACCAAGGCAATTCAAGGGTCAGAGCAGTTGATCTATATTTTTTTCTAACATAATCTTTCCAACTTTCACTTTCCGGCGGACACTCGGAAAGATGGTTGTTCTTCAAATAAAGATCTGTCCATTCCATTTCCCAATAATGCCCGTCTTCAATCAAATCTGGCATCTGTCGCCGGAACTCTAAAGCCATACGCTTGGTATTCGACAGTATTCCGTCTTTTTCTTTATCCATCCAATTGTGAATATTCAAAAGGTAACCCGGTCTAATATTATCAATATAATTTTTCAATGCACGCCAAGCTGAATCATTTTGTTCAACGCATCGATTAAGATCTGCTCCTCTTGGAGCCGTTAAACGACTCAAGCCATTTGCTACACCATCAGGATTTGTCATTGCCAGAAAATGAAAACGGTATTTTCGTTTATATAGATAAAATGACTCTACATTTTCAAGCAGCATATCTATCATTCCTTCTGTACAAAATGAACCGGCACTTTCATATGCATGATTACGAGCCATAATGATAACATCTTTTTTGCCTGAGTAATTACTGTCATCAACAACCAATGCCGGTATTTCTCTGCCTTCTTCACTTTCCCCAATAGCAAAATATCGAACTTCTGGAAATCTATTTTTCGATTTAAGATACTCAACAGCCTTCTGATAACCATACCAAGGAGAGCTGCCTATATGAGTAATGCCAGGAGGTATCGCTAACTCCAACCATGCTCCGGGGCAATCCAAAACACAAGGCAATATTTCCCAATCCTTTTTATCAGGGAATAGTACCATTACGTAATCATGATATTTGAGCCTGACTTTATTTTTATCCTGCCAATTTATAAAGTATCTTAGAGGGATATCCTTATCTGAAGTGTTTTCTATTTTGACAGAAAAGCTACTTCCTGCACCAAGAGCTTCTTCACTGATTCCATTTTCTTTCCTCCAGGACGGCCTGATTTCACAAAAATTATTCTTATGTGTAATTATGCCATCTTTTGAAAATGGAGAAGCACCATCAAAGCCAGTAATAATATTAATGCATTTATTTTCGGTTCTAATGCTCATACACCTGAATTTCCCTTATCCACATCATTTCCGGTCTTTCTTTTGAGCCGCTGCCAGCTGGTTGCCAAACTCTGAGTTTTGCAGTTGTTACAGGTTTCAGAAGCGTAATAACACTTTCAGCTTGCGGATTGTTAAACATGGATTGATTTATGGTAGTCCACTTCCCACCATTCCAAGTTTGAAGATGAATTTTCTTTGATGTCTTTGGCAAACCACCATCCATTGACCATAATATTTTGATTTTTCCTATTTTTGTATTTCTACCAAAATCCAAGACAGCCCAATGTGGTTTGCTATCTTCACGAGAAGCCCATGATTCTTTTGTCCAGTGAATATCAGTCCTTATCTCTCCATCATTTATCGTTGACGCATTATATTTTTTATGGAACTTGCTGTCCACACTTGGTCGAGCGCCAATGGCTAAATTACCTTTAAGATTTGGATCTTCACCAATGAAAATATCATCGAACCATACTGTTCCAGTGTGCTTATTACGCAGCATCAAATGCACCCCTATCGTTTTTATGGGCTTACCTGTTTTATAGACCATCTCGAAATACTTCCAGTCATTTGTACCTGGAGGTATTTTTATGCCTTTACCGTATGCTTTTGTACCATCATTAAAGAAAAAATCAATGTACAATGAAGCCCATTTATCATATTTACCCTTTAGTTCCTGAGTTTTAATATAACAGCGAATATAAACCGGACATGCACTTTTTTGATTTAAATTTATAGACTGCACTAGACGTGACTCATCTTTTTCTGTAATATTGTCCAGCCTCATACTGTATTTACCGGTATTAAAGATTTCGGCATCGCGCTTTCCGCCACGCCCTTTAAGACTCCAATAGCCTGCTTTTTCAAAGCTTGGATTTTTTGCCAGATTATATTCAGCGGGGATATAATATATCTCATGCTCAAAACTGCAAACTTGACTTTTTTGACTTTTCGTTTTTATAACTCCAGACAAAAGATGCCTACCCGGCGCAGTACCAGCAGGGATAGTTGAAGTAAGCTTAATGATTTTAGTAGAACCTGCTGAGATTATTATTAATTTAGGAGAAATTTGGCAGATTGCAGGATTCGATATTTCAGGAATGACGTCTACATCTTTAGCAGACTGATTTTTGATTTCTAAAGACCAAGAAAGCTTATTTCCTGCAAGTCCGTTAAATCTTATTTTGCCTGAAACCAGTGGTTTTACTTCTACAGGAATTTCAAACTGTTCATAAATATATTTCCCCGGCTGATATTCAATACCAATTTGAACTACAATCTTTGAATCACTTTTTGTATCCATCACTGGAGTCAGGTCAAAAATTCCATCACTAATTTTTTTCTTTTTCCAACTTGCAGGAAAATCAACCTTGCAATTAAAATTGCCTGATACTGATTTTATCTCAAATCTATTTTTTACTTCAGGTAAGAACACAAGAGGCATCTTTATGTCAAAATTAATATCTGAAACCAACTGCAAAACAGTCCACATTTTTTTCGTCAATATTTTTAATTCGCGTATTTCCCTGCGAGCTTCATTTTCTATCTTACTGACTTTAATCCATTGTTCTGCTAAAATTGCATCTTGAACAATGTTTGTACATAAAATTTTTAGTTCTTTGAAGTTATTAAGTTCTGTTAGTGCTTGTTTTACCTTTTCTTCAATTTTATAAATTTTTTCAGTTATTTGGGAATTCTGTTTTATATTCAATTTAGCATATTTTTCCTTCATAAACGGATTTTTTGCATATTGCTTTTTCCCGTCAGATGAAGTTAAAGAAATTTGATTTATATATACCTTCCCGTTCGCATTATATAAAGTGGGAATGATTTTGACCGAACGCAAGGCTTTGTCAGGAGTAATCTTAAATTCTTTTGTCTGCCAGCCTCTGCTCCCAACAGGCAGAACAAAATTAAAATTTTTCCGTTCAGTAAATCTAGTACTCGTATTAACATGCCCAGTTATTACATTCAATTTAAAGCTGCCTTTGTTGGATAATTTGATATTATCACAATAATAACTGATTTTTAAACTCAATGTTTCAGGAGTGCTTTGGTATGGCATACAATATTGAAATGCTGCTACTGTTTTTCCTTTGACATAGGCTGAATCAGCTAGTTCCATGCATGCTTTACCATCAAATTCAACAGCTTGCGGCCAGCCGCCGGCGATAAACTTACGCCAGTACTTTAATTGCTCTGGGCGTTTTTTATCTAAATCAACCATTCTTTGGTATTTATCCAGATTGGTAGCAATTCTACTAATATACTGTTTTAGCAGTATATCTCTTTTGCCTATTTGTATTACCATTAAACGATTTGGAGCGAGAGAAACTGGCACCATCACTTTACCATTACTTTTTTGCGGATCAATAAGCAAGCCATTTAATTCATTGATAATGCAGGAATTTGCTGCAAATAGTTTTTTCGGTAATTCCAAAAATCCATTATATATTGACTCTGATTTGTTTATAATAGTAATAAACAAATTTTCATTGTTTTCAGATTTACCAAACTGTTCAATATATAGCTTAGGATTATAAGGCTTTAATTCAGCTTCATAAAAAGGATTCCATCCAGAATCATTTAGTTTTTGACACAAAACCTGATACTTCCGATGCATCATCCGATCACGATCATAGAGAAATGAATGTTCCCAGTAACGAGAACCAGGTCCCTGTGCCCCACCAATATCAAAGAGCCCAGGATAAATTCCTTTAGAAACACATTCCTCCATATATTCCAGTATTTGCTCTTGCTCTATTTCTTTTATGAAATCCCCTTTCAACGCAACCAGAAATGGGCGCAATGGAGAGTTTGTACGCATTTGACATAATAATTTATTATTGACAGAATGAGTTTCCAAAGCAGAAATATCAACATAAGGACTCATAAAATAAGTGTCAGTGGAGCCGTTTAACATAGTATATTTATTTAAATTTCGCATTCTATTATAGACAGCTCTCGCAAATGCTACGGAAGAAAAGAAGTTATATAAAACAGGCCGCTTGTTGGCAGGATCCCATATAGGGGAAAATTCAGCGTACTTAAAGTGTTCTTTATTGTAATTAAGACCGCTGGAAAGACCATCGTAATAGAGGCCGTCAAGTTCCGCACCACTAAAGCGATAATTTTTAAAGTAATCAGGTTTTATTTTATCCAACATAAATTTTCCAAATGCTAAATTCGGATCCATGTTTGTCTGGGTCAATAGATGTCCATACATAGACCAGCGCCTGATGGCATATTTCCCATCGGCATCCTTAGTTGCGGAAGATTTGAACAAGCCTTTGCGTTTGTTTTTTTTAGCTACAGAGTCAATCATTGCCTTGAGTTGAGTTTCATAATCAGGGAATTTACTGATGCCAGGTTTATAGCCTGGGATCCAGCCAATCATTCCTGCATGTGCGTAATATGACAATGTGTATAAACCGAGCTTATCGTCAATAGCCATACCTTCCCCATTGGATTCGCGAAATTGCAAATCGAATTCATCAGCATTATCAATAGGATGGATATCTGAAAAAGCCAGCCACTGCCCTTCTTTCTTTACGTTTTTGCTGAAAAACAGAGGGAAAGCCTGATAGTATTTGCTCAATGCCGATCTCATCCCTTTTTTTCCGTTGCAGTTCAATATATAAAAAGTAAATTCTGCCTGCATAGGTGTTTTAGTATCTTTAGAAAATCCAATATCGTAAACTATATAAAAAATGCCTTTTTCAGAGTCATACCCTGTTCTGAATATCCTTGGCTGATCAAGCGGAACTGCATAGCATAAACCATTCTCTTTATCGGAAATAACACTACAGAAATTCTGGGCATAATATCCCATTTTTAATCCGGGTTGCCCGGCAAATTCAGGCAAATCAGCATTAGCTCGGATACTTTTTGTGTTTTCATACAGTTTATTGTCTTTTATTATTCTGCATGTATCAATATCATCCCACCACATCCATTTTTTTGCATTTACAGGCAAAGCGAATCGAAAAAAAGCACCTTTTTCATTTCCTTGACACTTTAGTTGAATATTTATCTTAACAATTTCTTTTTCTGCAGAAATAGATGCTTTTGTTTTTATTTTTAATGGGTCATTATTGGAATCAAATAAAAGCTTATTGTCTTTGTTTTTCCAATTCCCAGTTACAGCCAGTATTTTTCTCGGATTGCTTGGATCAACAATGCTGAATAAGTTAAAATTATCCGGAACAGTATGGCTTTCTCCTGATATTTTTAAGTTTTTCAGAGTACCATTCTTATTAAGAGATAAATTCAATCCTGAGGCGTTAAAATCATCTGCATTAAGAAAATTAGCAAAAATTATTAACAGTATTGTAGTTAGTTTTTTCATTTTTTACCTTTTAGTAATGTTTTATAATATGAAATATCTTGTTTTGCAAACCATTCACGATCACCTTCTCGCGCAGCTTCTATTGCTACAGGTCCTTTGTAATTTATTTTTTTTAGCTTTAATACCAATTCACGTGTATTAATTACGCCGTCTTCCAAAGCACATGGAAACTGATGATATTTAAGCAGGGGTATTGTATAGGCATTTTTAATGTGAACATAGAAAAGTTTATCTTTGCAAATATTTAAAATCTCATCCAGAGGTGGTAGTTCTCCAAATGCCAGCATATTGGCATAGTCAAGATTTACACCGATATTTTCCAGCCCGATACTGTTTACCAGATGCATTGTTGCATCAATGTTGTCATGATAACGGCCGGGATGAGTTTCAAACGCAAGTTGAATATTGTGTTCGCCTGCAATTTCTCCAATTTCTTTGAATGATTCAACCAGCCATGACAACTGCTCGGGAGTTGCTGCGGATGAGCCTTGTTTATCCCCTTGCCAACGTGGGAATTGCTCGCTAAAAATTGTTCCTGACAATAGATTACACACCGAAATTTCAAACCGCTTGCTGGCTGATTTTAAAAAATCGCAGTATTCTTTAGTTTGCCGACTTCTTACTGAAGCATTTGATTCATTAGTTAATATCGGACCACCACCAAATAAAATATGCTCTAATCCGCATTTCTTTGATGCGACTGCTATCCGGTCTAAATATTCATTTGATGTTTCAATTGACGACTCATTATAACCAAATTTGAATCTTTTGTAACGAAATTCAACTCCGTTAAATCCAAATTTAACAGCTTTGCTGCAAATTTCCTCTATGCTTTGTCCCTGCTCACAACAGTTGACATGCATAATTACGGGGGTTAACATATCCCATTCTCCAAATTTAACTTGATTACTTTTTAAGTGGACTGAGTCCCCATTGGATTTCTGTATTTGTATTGCCTTTGTCGCCGTCAAGCAGTTGCTGATAACTGCTTGTTACTTTTTCAAAAGCAGCAATATATTCATCAATAATATTTTTTCTAAAATGCTTGAACCAAGGTAATGCGAAAGAAAGTTCCTTTATTGATTCTGTTATCGGCAGATCTCCGCGATTATACCTGATTTCTGTTCCTTCCGGTAAATTTGCAATTACAGTTGGTTTGCCATCATCATAGATATCAACTGAATTAAAAATTGGATGCAGGTGCAGTCCTCCGTAAACTCCGTTACTTATATTTACTCCTTCTGCTTTCATGGCATCACAGAAATGAGTTATTGAAAGCCCCCCAAGCTGATTCGGATTATAATGACATCTACTGACATACCAGGCTCCATTTGTTGAATTTGATTTTTTATCCGGTCTATTAGCCCTTAACCCCGGTATTTGGTCAATAGCATCACAAAAATAATTCATCGCCTTATCTATTTCTGACATCTCAGCAGGAAACTTTTTCAGCTGCGCCAAGCCAACCGCAGCGGACATTTGATGCATGCGATGCTTATATCCACCCAAAGGTAGGCCAGCTGCGTTGCGTAATTCATCATTTGTCAAATCATTATGACGGGCATGATGTCCGAATGCTAATGCGTGTTCATAGATATCCCGGTTGTTAGTAATCAACATACCAGCTTCCCCTATAGCAAAAGATTTACCAGTCATCAGCGAACATGCGCCAGCATCACCAATAGTACCAACCATTTTTCCCTTGTATAAAGCTCCCTGAGCATGAGAAAAGTCTTCCAGTACTTTGATATCGTGTTTCCGTGCGATATCCATGATACGGTCCATATTAGCGACTCGTCCTGCAAAATGAACAACTACAATTGCTTTTGTTCTTTCATTTATATTATTTTCAATAAGTTCCGGATCTATACAAAAACTTTCCTTTTCAATATCTACAAAACGCACAGTCGCTCCTAAACTGAAAGCCTGAAGGCATGATGCCCAGTAAGTCATACTAGGGGATATTATTTCATCACCTTTTCTGATTCCAAGAGCGTAGAGTGCTCCGTGAATTGCAGACGTTCCTGAATTATAGCCTAAACCGAATTCCATATTATGCCAATCAGCAAATTTCCTTTCGAATTGTTTTGTGATATCTAAACCGGACATATTGCGGTTGCGAAGAACATTCAGGACAGCATCTTCCATTTCTTGATTGATAATTGGCCAAGTAAACATATCTCCTATGTCACTTTTAATGGCTTTAGTTCCGCCGTTTAATGCTAATTTTTTCATATGAATCTAATTAAATCCTTATTTTTTGTTATTTAAAATTATTGATAATGCATTTTCTTTTGTAATCTTATTAAATGCCTCTAGACTCAATATACCTTTCGACAATAATTCTTTTAGAAAACCAGGCAATGGTGAAATCCATCCCTCAGGATCACATATATCCATGCCAAAAAATAATCTATCTTGAAATTCATTGATAAATTTTACCGCATAAACAGGGTCTCGCATAAGAGCGTTAGCTCCACTACCTGATGAAAGGTCTCCATAAAGATTTGGATATTGCCGAAAAAGCTCAAGAAGTTTTCCCTCTTTGTTTATAGGATATTGAGGTTTCCCTATATGATCATCTTGTGATTTAAAGGTCCCTATTTCCGACCAAAACATCATGCTGTGGCCTAAAAACTTTAATTTGGGGAAATTTCGTAAACACTTCTCTAATCCTGGCAGACCGCATTTGTCAATCAGTCCATACATTCCACGCTCTTTATGGGCTAAATGAAAAGTAACCGGCATTTGTTCCTGTTCCGCATAATAAAATAAATTTTGTACCCGTTCATCCAATATAGGTAAATTGGCGGTAATTTCTCCTATGCCAATGCATCCTTTATCTTTATAATATTTAAGCAAACTCCCCAACTTAGCATCACTGGAATTATCAAGCGTACGCGGATCAATATTGCAAAAAGGAACCAAACGGTCTGGATATTCTCCACAAATGCTAATGACTTCTTCTACAGACTGAGGAAGTATGACCTCCGGGCTTACTAGTGGAAGTACGAATCCTTTTTCGATCCCTAGTCTGTCATAGTGAGATAATAATGGACTTGCAGTTGTTATTTTCCAGAATGGATTTTCATACTTACAGCAATGAGCGTGTACATCAATAAACATATTCATTAATTTCCTATTTTGAGTATTATATTCCACGCCGCATTATTTGTAGGTAAGAGCTATTTTATTTTGCTATTCTTAAACATGATGCTTGAAATCATTACAGCAGTAGTCTTTTTGTAAACCCTTGCGGTACTGCCTATTGCAATTTTAAGCCAGGTAGACTCATTGAAATTATTTAATTTTTTATCCGGAGCTTGCTGGGCAACAAAGTCTTTTGCATAAAATTTATATTTTCGCCATTCGTTTTTAAAAACAGGCATCCTTGCATCCCAACTTGACCGTATACCATTCCAGCAATAATATATTTTAGCATCATTACCAGTCAGGAGGACTGGCGCAAAGCTGTTCTCTTTATCTCCTTTAAGTTCAATCTCAATTACATCTGCATTAAACTCACCAAGGTTTTCTGGTAATTTGATATGAATATAGCCTCCATACTCATCGTTAATACCGCCTAACTTAAGCAAAAAACTTTTTTTAGATAATTCTCCGTCATCCAATTTTGCATTTCTAGCGACATTAACCTTACAGCTGGTCTTCCCCTCATAAAAAACTACGACTTGATCCTTGATCTCATCTTTTGCATTTGCAAAAAAAACTGGCAACATTAAAGCTAGTGATAAATATATATTTTTCATATTCAAATACTTCTAGTTAGCATTACCTTTATAATGATTGTTCTGGCGAACATCCGAGATTGAGTGCCAATTTGCATGCCCATCCAGGAATAGAATATTTATACCATCGCTATGGTGGTAATCTATCTCCCCTGTATTGCTTGGCGCCCAGTTAGTATTGATAATTGTAGAGTCTGCTCTGTCAAGATATTCGTAACTGCCTGATGTAGAAAATAAACTGCACGCTATTGTATCATAAAGAATAGCTATTTTACTATGATTTTTCTGGTAGCTTGGAACTTTCAACATATTTGACGGTGAAGATAGTACTGTTTCCCCCATATAACCACTAGCAACATAACTGCGGTTATAGCTAGAGAATGTTGTTGTGTTTACAGTTCCTGGACACCAGTACGCTGTAGATTTTTTTGTTCTTAGTGTTCCAAAATTTGTTGAAGTTACCTGCGGGAAGCCCATATACGAAGATATTTTTGAATCCCAGCATGCAGCAAGTATTGAGGATGCTGTTGGCTTATCAGGAACACAATCATCATAATCTGCCTGATACATTGCAAATGCTGTCCCTAATTGTTTGAGATTGCTTATACAGCCAGCAGCCTGAGCCTTTTTTCTCGCTTTACCCAGTGCCGGAAGTAACATCCCGGCAAGTATTGCTATGATCGCGATCACAACGAGGAGTTCAATGAGGGTAAAATCCCTTTCAAATTTCTTTTCTAGCTTTGAGTAATTAAACATAGCTTGCTCCTTTTTTTGTTTTTTTGTCATGCCATTCTCAAGACCTTTGTTATATTATAGACTCTTTATGGGCTTTTGTCAACATTCTTTAATCTTTTTTGGCTTAAAATATCTGTTTTTTTAGATAAACAGCTTGCAAATATCAATACAAGAGGTTATTTTTTATATAAAAGGTCATGACATACAAGGAGCCATAAAATATGAAAAAATATGAAAAGGCATTAAAAAAACTTAGAGAGCTTCTCGATAACAAATCGCTTCCTCCTGGCGGACGCCTACCCACTATTTTGCAACTTGCTGAACAATTTGAGTTAAAAGAACGCCCGGTGCGCGATGCTGTAAAAACCCTAGTAGGCGAGAATAAACTTTACACGGTCAATGGAAAAGGAATTTTTGTAACTGATCCAGATGTTCAAAAGAACAAAAATGTAATGTTTCTGGTTGATTCTGATTACATTCTTAATGTAAATAAGCAGGCAGAAAACTTTTTTATACAGATGGAAGTATATAGAGGAGCTCTCGCAAAAGCTAAAGAACTTGGGTGGACGGAAATATTTTATTCATTTACCGGAAATATTAAAGATGTCATTTCGGAATACAGGAAAAAGAATTGTTGCGCAATATTGTCTATGGCAGTATTATCCCCGCAGCAACTAAATGAAATCAGCAAGCATATCGGCTTACATCAGCTTGTGGATACGCAATTCGATAAACCCAACTATGGTTATACTGAGATCCGTGTTGACTTTGAATGTGGCGAGCGTAAAATCCTTGAAAAAGCATATGGATTAGGACATCGTAATATCGCAATGCTTTATGGTGAAAATTTCACAGAGTGTGCAAGTCACTTGGAACGTTTTCATGGTTTCCTAACTTTTTGTCAAAAAAACAATATTGTTGTTACTCCTGCTTCGATGATAAGTTCGGGGGGGACAGAACTCGAAGCCTATAAAAAAGCTAATATATTGCTTGAAAACTCTCCAGAAGTAACGCTTATTTTTGCAGTAACAGATGAAAGGGCTAAGGGAGTTCTTCACGCCTTAAAAGATCGCGGGATAAACGCTGGGAAAGAGATTTCTGTAATCGGATTTGATAATTCTCCACATTCGGAAGAACTTGAACTGGCAACTGTCGCTGTTCCACGACGTGAAGTAGGTGTTCGTGCTATTGAAGTAATGAATAAATTGCTTCATTCTTCTCAAGCAAAAGGATATACCGAAACTCTTAAATCCTATCCTGTTTTGCGTTCATCCTTAGGACCTGTCTGCAAATAAAAACACTAAAATAATTTTTATCAATCATGGATCATTATGAGCAAAAAAATAAATTTTACATTATCTAATTTACCCGGATTAAGGATTGTTCAGAAATCCTGTAATACATTCGAACACTTTCTGCCAAAGTTTAAGAATGAAAAATCATCTGCTATTCGAATAAAAGAGCTGGAACTTGCTAGTCTTGTCGCTACATTTGAAAAGGGTATAAAAGTCTTAAGATTCGGCTTTAATATGCCTGGGGATCCCACCGGATTTATAGGCATGGATGAAAACGGGTTCACCAGCAGCATAAAAAGTTCTGATCGTTTTTATTCTACTGAAGATAAAACAAACTGCATAATAAGCAGTAACTCGCTCTTGTGCTTTAAAGCTATAGACTCTGATGAAATAACTTTGATTGGCACAGAATCATTTAATAAATCTGAAGGTACAATAGAACTAATTTACAATAAAAATAAAAAATGCGCGACAATTGTCTATAAAATGATTCTCGACGATATCAAGCTTGCCCCTGATGAAGAGATAATACTCGACAGTTTTGTTATAATGACCGGGAATGATCTTAATGTTATGCTTAGAAAATGGGCAGAACTCACTGCCGCAGTCAATGGTTCTATGATACCGCAAGAAATTCCTGCTGGATGGAACGACTGGCAGTATTACCGCAATGAAAAAACCGCAAAAGATGTTCTTGATAGTGCTGAGGTCATAGCAACAATGAAGTCACAAGGCTATCCATTGGATTTTGCTCAAGTTGATGGTGGTTTCTGCATCCATCTATCCGAATGGTCCATGCCAAAATCGGAATTTGAACCAGGAATCAAGGAACTGGCAGAAAAAATTGTCGATATGGGATTAAAATTTGGATTATGGTTTGCGCCATACATTCAGAATGTAAATACTTCAGTAGTCAAAGAACACCCTGAGTGGGTTCTGAAGGATGAAAATGGCGCTCCGGTTATACTCGGACAATCAAATGTCGGGGAATCATGCCTGCTTGATTATACGGTTACCGGAACAGAAGAATGGCTCCGCAAACAACTTCGTCTATTTATTGATGATTGGCAAGTGAAATGGATAAAACTTGACGGACCTAATTATGCTTTGTACCGACAAGGACAATTACATGATAATTCAAAAACTATTTCTCAAATGCTGAACCGAACTTTCGCTATTATACGCGAAGAAGCCGGACCAGATATTTTAGTCGAAGGTGAGGGAATGATGGGTTTGGCTTTAGGAAAAGTAGAACTGCATCGCGTACAAACCGATAACCACCCGAAATGGTATGAAAATAATAATTTAGATGAAGAGTATGCTCCAAAAGTTTACGGTAAAGAGCTGATTATGGGATTTCTACATAATCGTTGGTGGTGCAATCACCGTGAAAATGTCATCTTGCGCAATTATCCGTCAGAATTCAGCCATGCCGGGACTAATGATTCCAACGCAATAGAACAATTATTTACCGAACCGGAATTTCGTACACAACTTACCGCTGCGGTGATGGGCTCAGGCGGTATGCTTCTGACTGATCCAATGAAAGAATTAATCAAAGATCGTGAACGTTTTGCATGGATTTCAAAAATCCTCCCGGTCTACGATAAAGCCGCGGAAATGGTTGATACATTCCCGGAAGGACGCTACCCGTCTATTTATACAATGGAAGTGGATGAAAACTTTTTGATATATTCTTTCACCAACTGGAGTGATAAAATTTGCGATTTCGAATGCGCTTTACCTAAAAACAAGGAATTCGATGCTTTTTCTGTATTCGATCAAAGTATTATCGGAAATTTAATGGATAAACTTAAAATAACAGGTTTAACTGCGCATGACAGTCGTATCATAGTCCTGAAAAGAAAAGTAAACCATCCTCAACTTTTGGCAACGGATTTGCATTTATTGCCGGGAACTGTGGATGTGCGTAATTGTAGTTTTGATAATGGGATACTGGAATTTGAAATCTGTCATTTTAAGCAGGAAGACAACCGTCTCTACCTGATGGCGGGAGGGCATCGAATAGTCAACATCGAAACCGACGCAATCCGCTTCAGTATTGATGAGTTCAACCGTGAATACCCGGTAATACGTTTTCAGGGCAATTCAAGTAATACCCGCTTCAGCATAAAATGGAATAAATAAAATGACTCTTAAAATTTCCACCTTCACCCAAGACATTACTCCAAAACCCGGAGTATTGCTGGCAGGCTACGGCCCCGAGGTTGTTTCCACTGGAATCCACGATCAACTTTTAATAAAAGGAATTGCACTTGACGACGGCAGAAAAAAAACAATCCTGATGAGTTTCGACCTGATCGGACTGGACAGGGATTTTGTACTTGCGATTCGCAAGGCATGCGCCGACAGCACAGGCATCCCAGAACAAAACGTTGTCCTGACCTGTACACATACGCATTCCGGTCCGCATACCCGGCGTCTGGCAAACCTTAACTTGAAAGGTCAGCGATTAGAAGAGTTCGAACAATATAAAGCCTTTCTAATCAAAAGCTCAGCAGATGCCGTTTTGAATAGCTTTTCATCAATGAATGAAGTCGATGTCTTTCATTATTCGACGCAATGTCATGAAAATATCAATCGCCGTTACATAAGTCCAGACAACAAATGCACATATATTCCGACAAATAAACATCTTATCCCATTAGCAAATAACATTACCGATCCAGAACTAGGAATGATATATTTCGCTGACAGCGAAACAAAAGAACCTTTGGCGACAATCGTCAATTATGCCGCACACCCACTGACTTGCCAGTCAGAAGGGCTTTCCTCGCACCTGATTTCAGCGGATTACCCTGGAGTTTTACGTCATGAAGTTGAAAAACAACTTGGTGGAGATTGTATATTTATTTCAGGAGCTTGTGGCGACTTACATCCTAAAGGCTTTGAATCTGGCTTTTATCGTACAGAAGAAATGGGCAAAGTAATAGCACAGAAAGTTATTAATTCTTATTCTGATGCAATCTGGAATTCTGAAAGGTATAAGATGTTATCTGTTGCCTTGAATATAAAATTAGCAACAGTTGAATTGCAATTTCGCAAAAATGGATGCATTGAGGAACGCTTACCACTTTATAAGGGAAAAGATTTTGCGGAAGCTGAATTGCAAATTTTATCAATAGGTAATATCGCTTTAGTTGGAGTTCCAGGCGAACTTCTCTGTGGTTCTGGTTTAGAAATTAAATGGCATTCATCCTTTTGCAAGACTTTCATTTTGTACAATTCAACAGCATATTTAAGCTATATTCCTCCTGCTAATTATTTTCAACAAGGCGGTTATGAAGCTGCGACCTGTCAATTAGAGGCAGGCGGTACATTTAAGTTTATATTTAAAGTAATAGAATCTTTAAATAAATTAAAAGCTGACAATTATATGAATACATAAATACAGATTATCATTATTAACCAACAATATAACTATCCCGATATTTTCTCCTGCATTAATTTTTCGAGTTCTGATAATGCCTGATTCCGGTTGTTTTGTGCTGATCGTTTTGATTTGGTTTTGGGAGCGTCGTGCAGATCGCTTCGGAGTTGCCGGCGT
Organism: Victivallaceae bacterium; assembly: GCA_963664605.1. GTDB lineage: Bacteria > Verrucomicrobiota > Lentisphaeria > Victivallales > Victivallaceae > JAHOYW01. The sequence continues at coordinate 4,046,352 of OY761536.1, read as the reverse complement.
TTGATGAAGCGGGAACGCGCTGACAAAGAGATGCTTACTGATTTGCTTTTAAGGAATGTCTGGATTGTTTTGAGCGTAGCGCGTTCCTTGTACCACATGTGGAAAATCTCTTTCTGATATGGGATCAGTTTGCTTTGATATGGTGGTGTTGATGACATGAAAAACTCCTGTTGTTCTGGTTCTCTGATACGATAAAACTTCACTTTCGATAAAGCAAATTTCAAGGTAGCAAGGCAGCGTTATTTGACTGCTTTGTTTGTCGCTTTTTTCCTCTATTTGCAGCATTTTGCCGCTTGCATCCACTAAAAACACCCGTCACGCAAAAAGCGGTCAAAAAGCGCAAAACTTTTACCGCTTTTTGCTGCTTTTTGCAGCTTCCGGGAAAAGCCTAAGGGCCTTAGGGGTATTGCGTTTTACTAATTGTCAAAAGTGTTGTTGTAATGTTGTCGGACTACTTTGCGGATTTTTCTTTATTGCAAATGCTTTTTTTGCTCTTTAAATTGATTTTCTAGATATGAATTTCAGTTTTTTAAAAGGGTGCTCAAAAGTGTTTAACATGACGAAAATTAAAGCGGTCAACGGGGCTGGAAAAGCTTTCTATGCGAATCATCTGGCGGCTAACGATTATTATTCGGAGAATGAAAAAGTAGTCGGTATCTGGCAGGGAAAAATGGCTTATGAGTTTCTTTTGATGAACAAAGAAGTTAATACAGAAACATTCAGTTTGTTTCAACGTAATATAGATCCGTTGAGAGCTGTCAAATTGACACAGAGAACTGTGATGACGGGGGTGCGTTTTTTTGATTTTCAGTGTGCTGCTCCGAAATCTGTATCGGTGATGTCTTTATGGGATAAGCGATTGATAGAGGCTCATAAGATGGCGGTTTCTGAGGCGATGGAGGAACTTGAAAAGCTGGCTGCGGTGAGGGTTCGCAAGGGTGATAATGTGCGGACAAACAATCTTGATATTACAGGTAAAATCGTTTATGCGAGCTTTACTCATGACGCGAGCCGGGCGCTTGATCCGCAGTTGCATACGCATAATGTGGTGGTGAATGTAACAAAGGATGCGGAAGGGAAATACAAGGCGCTGGAGAGTCTGGAAATGTGCCGGGCGATCCGGTTTGCGGGTAAAGTTTATCATAATCGTTTGGCGCAGGAATGCCGGACGCTTGGCTATAAATTAAGGGATCATCGGGATGAAAAAGGTAATATTGTTTGGAAGGATATTGAAGGCGTACCGGAAGAGGTTATGGAAACATTTTCAAAACGGCGGCAGCAGATTGAGAAAGAGGAAGCTAAATTCATTGAGGAGCACGGTCGGAAGCCGACTTTAACGGAGAACAATTATCTTTCGGTATCAACGCGAAGCGTGAAAATGAAGAGTTCAACTAAAGAAAAAGTGCGGGAATACCAGATGGGGCAGTTGAACGAAGAACAGCAGGCGGCTTTGGAAAAAGTGTTGCGGATGGCGCGTCGGAACAACTGGATCATTTTTCATAGCTCTGTGATTGCGGAACAATCACTTCGTCAGGCTTTGTCTCTGGTCTATGAGCGTGAAAGCGTGGTAAAGCTGGACAAAGTTTTAGCTGAAGCATTAAATCAAAATCTGGGCATGGTGAATCTGGAGACCTTGAAAAAGGTGGCAGCTCGTATGCCGGAATTGCGTAATCTCGGTGGCTTAAAAGTTAATCCCTGGGTATCACCGGAGGAGGTGATTGAAAAAGAGATTTACGCGGTGGAAGCGGTAGAGGAACAGAAAGATGTTTTTAAAGAGATTGCACCTGACTTTGAGGCTTTTTCAGGAGAAGGAACAAGAGAAAAACAGGCTGAATTAATCCACGGGATTTTAAATTCAAAGGATCGTTTTAATTTGTTTAGAGGGGCAGCAGGAGCTGGTAAGACATCAACACTTCAGGAGCTGTGCCGGGGACTGCATTCAGGCGGGCTTGAAAGCATTTATGTGATTGCGCCGACAAATTCAGCGGCGGACGTATTGAAACAGGAAGGTTTTGAGCAGTCAAAAACAGTAGCTAGTTTCCTTTTAAGCCCTAAAAAGCCTCCCGCCGGAAGCTATGTGATTATTGACGAATCAGGCTTAAATTCATTGCGCGAGGGCGTGGAGATGATTAAAACGGCGCGGGCGAATAATTACCGTGTTCTCTTTGTGGGTGATGCGCGGCAGCATACGGCGGTGGAATCGGGCGATTTTTTCCGTTTGCTGGAAGATCATTCCAAGATAGAAAGATTTTCATTAAGCGACATCTACCGTCAGCAGAACGAGGAATACCGGCGCGGTATTTCAGAGTGCGCGCTTGGCAAGTTTGAAGCGGCATTCGAGCGTTTTGACCGGAATGGATTCATCCGTGAGGGAAAAACAAAATACCTTGAGGAAGCGGCAGACAGCTATATGGAATATACTGAAAACGGAGAATTTATTGAGCGTTCGCTACTGGTAGCGCCCACGCACGAGGAGGGCGATAAGCTGACAGAAGCTGTCCGGGAAAAACTGAAAAAGTCCGGTTCAGTCGCTTCAGAGGGTAAAACAACGGAAATCTTCCGCTCGTGGAGCAAACCGAAATCATGGCTGAAGGATTCGACGAATTATGCTCCCGGAACCGTGGTCGCGTTCATTCGTAATATGAAGGATATTGGCCGTGCTGGAGAAACAGTAACGGTTGAAAGTGTTGAAGACGGAATGCTTTATCTCAATAATGGAAAATGTATCTACGCGAAAGCGGCTTCTGATTTTATTGAAGCCGGAGAGCTGCGTGAAATCGAACTTTGCAAAGGAGACCTGATCCAGTTCAATGTAAATTTGCGTGATCGCAAAATTTACAATGGCAATATTGCCCGTGTGACAGACACGCCGGGAAAGGTTATGCTGCTACACACGGACGGCAAGCCGCGCGAGCTGATCGACTTGCCACCGGATTACGCAACATTCAAATACGGCTGGGTAACAACCTCACATAAAGCCCAGGGGCGTACCGCTGAAACAGTGGTCGTGGCGGCGCAGGCATTGGACCGCAAAGCCTTTTACGTGGCCTTAAGCCGGGGGCGCAAGTGCGTAGCGCTGCATTGCCCGGAAAAAGAATTTTTAAAACAACAACTGAGTTTTCGTGACGGCGACCGCTTAAGCGTGCATGACCTTGCCGGAGACGGACAAATCGCGCCGGACAACCTTCTGTCTCTGTCGGAAGACGCACGTTCAAGGAAAACGAAAACCCTGCCGGGTATGACTTATAAAAGCATTGCGGAACGCGCCCGCAAACTTATGAAAAAGATAAAACGACTTGCGGGGAATTTAGTCAATGTCAAGCGGAAGATTTCCGCCCGCCGCGCCCGGAACCGTAAATACGGCTTCGGAATCGTGACGGAAGAAATCAAATTGGAAATAGAACATCAGAATGCACTAGCAGCTATTGAGGAGCAGCAGGCCCAGGAAGCCCGTGCCGCTGAAATCAAGCGGATGCTCAATCCACCGGAGGAACTTTCACCATATCAGGAAGCCATGAAGAAAATAGCGGAAATGGAAAAACGGAATTCACCTCCAGCTCCGGCTGAAAAGACTCCTGAGGAGGATATTGTATATCCGGTTCCAAATCCCAAACCGAGAGAATCAACTGTTTCAAAACCTGTTTCGGATACGCCCGTTCCTTCCACAGGAAAACAGCATCGCGGTCTTGAATCTCTTGAGAGAATGAAGGCTCAAGAAAAACCGCAACTGTCCCCATATGAGGAGGCGTTGCAGAAAATGAAAGAATTTAAAATACGTGCTCAAGAACATAAAGAGGCGGAACGCAAAGCTGCCGAGGAACGTGCCGAGCAGGAAAAACTTGCACGAGAAGCCGCCGCCCGTGAACAAGCTGAACGTGAAACCGCTGAAGCTGTCCGTCTGGAAGCTGAACGCAAGGAACGCTTAGATAAAGCCGCTGAATTGCGAGCATCTCAGGCCAAAAAGAAAAAGCCCAGTCGCGGCATGGATTTATAATTTCAAAAGGAAAGGTATATTATGGAAAACAAAACATTTTACTGTATCAAAGGGCATCTGCCAAAATTCGAATTAAAACTGGAAACAGAAAATTTACTGCTGTCATGGGAAGCGCTCAGCAATATCCGAGCTGCACCGGATTATTTGTCGATTACGTTCCAATGCGAATTCGGACACGTTCAAATTACATCCTCAGAATCTTTGGCAGAACTTTTTGAAGCATTGCAAATGGAGAATCTGCGTATGATCGACGGTCGTAAGCTGAACTGCAAAATTATCGTTCCGGAATAAAGGTCGGGTTATTTAATTTTCTTTTTTTCAATATCAAGGGTATGAAGATTCCTGGCATTGAGCGGAGAAACTACTTTTTTGCCGGTTTCAGCCTCAAGCTTTAGCCTTGCTTCCCTGGCTACATTGCCGCCGCGCTTGGCAACATCAATATGCTCTGGAAAATTTTCAGGTTTATCGGCTTCGGAAATTTCTTTAGTTGACAACTCTGCCAGCATGTTCAGCACAAGTTCCTTATTGGTCATGTTGTCACGGAGGTTTTCCTTCTTCAAGCCTTTGAATTTTTTGTATTCTCTGGCTGTTTTGTCTGACCATGCCTGGTAAATGACATCAGTTAGAGTCGCAAAATGCATCCCCTCTTTGAGCCCGTGTTTTTTCCATTCGTCGGTCAGCTCTTTACGGATTTCGATACTTTTAAGACGCTGATTGATCCAGTTTTCGGAATATCCCAGTTGCTTATAATCATGCATTGCCTGTTGAATTGACAATTCGGGGTCTTGAAGCTGATCGAGGCGCTCAGCGGCAACTTGCGCCATCCATAATTTGAATGGCTCCGCCTTAGGAGATGGAATCGACTGAATCAGTCGGAACAGCGCTTCGGTAGTCGCGCAATCAGTTTTATAGAACTTGCCGTCCTGGGCCTGCATTTTCAGTTGACTACAATTTGTAGTCAACTCGCTTCCTTCTTTCTTAAGGCGTGTTTTGAGGACACTCCAGTATTTGCGCGGATTCGGGCTGTCAGTTAGAATCGCCACAACATCAACTATAGAAAAATACCACTCTTCTTTATCATCATCCCATAGAGTACGAACCTTGCGGTCCTCAAAAACTTTTATCGCATTTTTTCGCGGCATATCCTTTCCCTTATAACAATGACCTGATTCAGTATATATTATGGATAAACCTAATCGAAAAAATGGAAGATGTCAATTGTAAATTAATTTTTTTCTTGTGAAATCAATAAATACTGCAGAGGAATTACTGTATCCTTTGATTACTGATTGCTTGCGTGGGAAACACTCAGCAATATCCAGGCTGGGGCTAATTATTTAACAATTACCTTTGAAGCTGAGTTATTCGTCATCTTTTTCATAAAGATCGGGGGAATGAGCCTCAAGATATTCAATTGCGGCTATTTCCACTCCGTTGTTCCAGGAATACCAGCTTCCATTCCAGGGACTTGAATCAAATCCGCGTTTCTGGGCTTCTTCGAGGATTTCCGACATTGTCATTTCATTAATTCTGCTCATAGCGATTTCCCTTTTTTTAGCGATTGTTGTTGATGATATGATAAATTTCTTTGACCTGGTCAATGTCCCGCAAAACTATTCCTGCACGATAAGTAGAGGCGGAACTGATAACGATATTACCGCATCCTAAGATTTGCTGAATTAGTGTCTGGGTGTAGCTGACGCTCTGAATTTCGTTAAGGCGAAGCGTTTGGTTGAAACGGGTAAGGACACCACCTTCGCTGGTGATGCCACTGGCGCTGACAATGTAGAATTGATTTTTGCGCATCAGGATAATATACAGAATCCGGATTGTGATAATCAGAACAGTCAGGATTATTCCGCAGTTTACAGCAGTCAAATTCATTTTCCCGTTGTTGAAAATCGCTCCGTAAATTCCCCCGGACATTAATGTTCCCAAACCAATGCTCAATACAGTTCCAATGATAAAGCAAATGGTATTCCAGATATTGCGGATTATAAAGAGAATCTGATTGCCTTTGACCCGATACAAGATTTTTTCTTGTTTGCTTTCATTATTCATGACGACCTCCTGTTTTGTCCTTTGCCCTCAGCAGGGACAAAACATAAGAAGTGAAAATTTTCAGCGCGATACTTTCGCGCTGTCCATAGCTGTGAACGCTGATCACCAAACCTATATTTTTTGCAATATTTTTTCCTCGAACGCTCGCATCTTTTCAAAAAATCGCAAGCTCTTTTGAAAAGCCTCGCTAATCGAGAGCGGTACTTTACAGGCGCGATAAATCACGCCAACTTTCGCTCGTTGGAGACGAGCGACCAGCGCTTTCGGCCGCTGGATCACCGAGGCGATACGTCGCCTTCGATTTTACTTTTTTCAACTTTCAGAATATAATCGACGGCTTTTTGCGCTTTTTGTGCGGCTTGAACAACGAGTTTTTTATCACTGCGGAGGCGTTCGAGCCAACTGCGGATATAAGCGCTGGAATTTTTGAGCGTGGTGTTTTCGATTCCGCTGTGAGCGCAGAGGAAAGCGGCTCCCATTTCGGCAATCAGTTCCTCCTTCGAGTAGGTATCACTGCCGAACTCAACGCAAGTCATGCCTTTACGCTTAAGGCGGGATTTGTGGCCGGTTGAGTGGCAATATTCGTGAAACAAGGTAGAGTAATATTCCTCTTCATTTGCGAATGCTGAACGCTTCGGCATCCTGATCCGATCCAGCAAAGGATTGTAACAGGCATCGTCACCATCATGGATAAGTATCGGGGCGTCAATATATCCGGCAATGATTTTCTCCGCCGTTTCAATAGGGTTGAACTCCAGTTTATGTTTCGGAGGGATATAAGGAATATATTTTTCGGGAATACCGCATGTCTGTTCCAGGTTATAGATTTGATAGAAACGCAGCAATGGAATCCGGGTAGTTTCATCTTTATCGAAAAGCATCCAGAATACCACTTCAGTTGCCGAAACATTCGGTTTGAGCTCGCCACCGAGTTTCTGGAGCTGTTTTAGAGTCAGATAAAACGGGGATTCATAAGGCATAGTACTGAGCAGAATAGCGTTGATGCCGCGATATGCCCTGCCGCTGACCATATTGCGGCAGCGCCATTCGGCTGGACGCCATGAGCAATGCCACGGGATGTTGCCGTTTTCAAGTTCCGCGATAATACGGTTAGTTATTTCCTGATATATGTCACGCATCAAATCACCTCACGCCGCGTCGTCCGGATAATCATCAAATTCTTCATTTTCGATTAGTTCCGGATCGTATTTCTTTACGAACTCATAAGCTTTACATTCTTGCGAAAAATTCCAGTGATAAAAGCTTAATTGATTTTGCTTCCCATGAAGTTTGAAACCAAGTTTCAAGGCCCGGTCGCGGACTTCCTGCATAGTCATTTCATTGATGTCTTTAGCCATTTGAGACCTCCTGTTTATTTTTTCCTTTCAGCCTTCAGCCTACAGTCTATGAAGCTTATATAGATTTCTCGGCATTGTGCAGTTCGCTGATAAGTTTTGTCAACTCCTGCCGGTCTATATGAATGATTTCGCCAGGTTCCTGTTTAGAAAGATCGGCAAGATACTGTCTAGCAAGATCAATACTGATTTTGGCGTCAAGCGGCGTATCCGGCCTTAGCGATACTTCGATTCGTCGCTTAGTGTTATCCCGAAGCGTAAATCGTTCAGGAAGCTCGTTTGAATCGGATTTCAGGGGCAGAAACTTTTTAATATCCTCGAAACTACCCCGGATTGAAAGATTCGATTTATTCTTGTGAATGATGATATGACAATTCATATTGTTACGCTGCCTCCTTTTCAATATTTTCCTGTTCCGCTTCGAGTTTTTTCTGTTCTGCTTTAGCGAGAGCTTCCCATGCTTTCGGGTCAGGCAGTTCTTTCGTCGCTTCTTCAAAGGCTTTGTCAAGATTGAATTTGACCAGCTCCGCAATCAATAAAGCTTCTTCCCAGCAGGCTTCGTCAGAACCGCTCTGCCCATATCCCAATTCCTGAACGATGTTTTCGCACACTCGCGCCCACATCAGCTTGTCGAGCGCTTCGCCGGTCTCAAGCTCAGAATAGCTCATTATTTTATCCGGCAGTTTTGTCGGATTGGAACGTTCTTTCTTGTTAAAATCGAAATGGGAGCCGCATACGGCATTGACTCCTTTGCAAGCAATCATCCTGTAAATAGTCGTCCGGTCGGGCGTAGTTGTTTCACCAGCCTTCATAGCATCAATCAGCTTGGTGATTGCTTTCCGTCGGCGTTGTTTAGTTTTGGCCGCTTTTCGTTCCGCAAGTGTTTTGGTCTTTTTAGGCTTGGCTTCCGCTGAAGCTTTTGGTTGCTGGATTGTGATCCGGGCGCCTGCCTGCGGTCCGTCCGCGATAATTGCCGGAACACCTTCTTCATCTTTCTCCGCGGTCTTCCAGTCGCCGGGACCGAGTACGGTGCTTTCCGCAAGCGGGTCGTTTTCTTCTTTTTGCTTTTCGCCGTGATAATTTTGCGTAACAAGCAGGGTTTCCGGTTCCTTAGCGGCGAGACTTGCCACATATTCCTGCCTTTTCTTTTCCAGATATTCACGGTTCATACAGCGTGGTTCAGGGATCAGGTTGGCAAACAGGAAACCGGATTCTTTGCGTTCCCTGCAAGCCGGACATTCGCCGCAGCCTTCTTCCTCCCAGGCCAGACTCGAAAGCCGCGTGGCAAACTTTTCATAAAGCTTTTCCGAAAATTTGCGGACGGAGGCAGTCTTCATGTCACGTCCTTCGACACTGCGGATAAAATCAAAAATGTCATCTTGAATTTCCGGCGGGAAGGTCGCAATAGTTTCGTAATGTGAAACGCTCATATAACCAAACACCTTTTCCTTCATGGCTTTTTTCCAAAGATCGGAAAGGTTCAGCAGATTCAAGCGTCTTGCCACCCAGGTTGTGGAATGCCCGATTTCCGCCGCCAGCGCGTCAAGGGTCTGAAACTTTTCACGCATCGAATAGAGTTTGGTGATTTCTTCAGACAGGGAAAGATTAGTATGCTGATTCGCCACATAGGCATTGACTTCGGAATCTCCATCAATGATAATAGCTTCCTGTCCCAGTCTAAGTTCGCTGACACCGGCGGCGACAAGAGTTTTGAAACGGCGGCGTCCGTCCTCTACCACATAATCAAAATCCGGATCGCCTTCGAGTTTCTTCAGTGCAATCGACTGTAATAAAGGTTTTAAGCCTTTATCGATTCTGTTTTTGACACTCGCCAGAAGGTGCATGTCATCAGCTTTGTTACAGGCGCGATCTGCTTCACTTTTGATTCTGGATAATGGGATTTGTGTGTTCATGTTAAATTCCTTTTGTTAGTTTTTCTTTGAGAATTTTCCGGCTTACTTTAAGCCGCCGGAAAATTTTAATTGTTAAGTTCCAGGAGCATTAGCTCCTGTTCAATTACGATTTAACTTTACGGATCATGCGCAAAGTGCTGGTTTTGCTTCGACTTCTTCGCTGCCGTCAAGGATTTCCATAATTCCGAATGTTGTACTTTGGATTAACTGCGGGAAATAATCAGCGAGCTTAGGTTCTTCTTTCGATTCGTACCGGCAGTGCAGCCCCTCACTGCTTTTGTTGAGTTCAAAAATAATTTGTTCAAGTTCAACTGAAAGCGAACTTCTTTCTGCGGCGGCGCTGAATTCATCAGCCGGTGTTTCCTGGAGTTTTCCCAGGCGAGCGCTTTTCGCTTCCAGCTCTTTCCGGTTTTTCGCCAGTTCGTTTGTTTTTTCCTGAACGAGCCTGCGGATTGCGTGCAGTAGTTTTTCCGCGTCATCGATATCGCCCTGAAGTTTTGCCTGGAGGTGCGGCATATTCCAGCCTTTCACCTGATAATGAATAGATGATTCAAATTCATCAAGCTTGCCGTAAGAGGTGATTTTTCCATTGGCGATCAGGGCTATTTCAAGCGTGCCTATACTTAAATCATCCATAATGTAGCTGCCGGACTGTTTCAGGAAACTACAGTCTTTGATTGCCGCAAGATAAGCATTATGGATTACACGGTTCAATACATCACATTTTTCCCGGAGCGTACCGGAAAGTTCCCGGTTTCCGTAACGGATCGGCAGAGAACCTATTTCGAGATTGGGATATGCCGCAATGAATTTTTCCAGTTCCGGAATTTCTTCCCTCATGGCTGGAATCCGCTGTTGCAGATTCGCTTCCTGATCCTTTCGGCGGCGGATATTGCGGCGGTGCTGGCGTTCCAATGCGACAAGCTCTTTCAGCCGGGTTTCAATCACCACTTTGCGTTTAAGTTTCGGATTACCGGAAATCGCGGCAGAGAAACTTGCATAATCCAATGCGCAGTCATCGTTGATTTCCTTCAGTGTCCTGCTGCAGTTGCCTTTCATCGCGTCGTTGATGAACTTCTGCTTGCGTTCCAGGATCGCGTACATTCCGGCGTCCAGCGTTTGTTCGATGCCGTAGCGGATGATTTCCACTTCTTCGAGGATGTTCCCCTGCCGGATGATCCTGCCGTCACGCTGTTCCACATCGCTGGGACGGAACGGACAGTCGAGGTGATGTGCCACCGCCAACCGTTCCTGGATATTGACCCCGGTTCCGAGTTTTGCGGTGGAGCCTATTACTACACGAACTTCCCCGGAATTCACTTTTTCATAAAGGTCGGATTTCTGTTTATCGGTATTGTAATCACCAATAATGGCAACTTCATCTGCCGGGATTCCATCGGTGATAAGTTTGCGTTTGAGTTCTTCCCAGGCATTAAACAGCTCCTTGCCGTCACAACTGTTGCGGTAAAGATCGCAAAAAACGATTTGGGTTCCTTTGATTGAGGCGTATTCATGGTACTTTTCGATAATGCGGCGGGCGCAGACATTCAGTTTTGAGCCCGGATCATCTTCGAAACGGTGGTCTATCAGGCGCGGGTCGATTGTTACTTTGCGGCTCATACCGTAGATCAGAAGCGGAACATGCGACAATTCCCGTTTATCTGAACTGTTTTCGTACCATTCATACAAAGCGCAGAGATAGTTCATAAATTGCGAAATGACGTCACTGCGCCGTATACGAACCTGTTCAGGATGTCCGCCTTTGATTGGCGGCCGTTCCACTTCGTCAAGGTCATCGGAAAGAATCACATCGGCTACGGTACGGAACATTTTTGACAATTCAATAACATTACTGTATTTACAGAAGCGCTGCACCATTTTGAAGCGTCCAGCGGCATCCAGTTCCAAAGCGGTTTCGGTTCCGGTGAACACTGAGGCAAAACGGTCGAAAGTCTCAATTCCGAATTCTTCCAGCGTTGTCGGAGAAATGTAACGCACCATATTCCACAATTCAGCGATTGTATTGGTTACCGGTGTCCCGGTTGCGAAATAAATGTTGCGACCGCCGGTCTTTTCCATAATATATCGAATTTTTAAACTGAGCGAAAAGGCCCGCTGGCTAGAGCCGCGATCCAGGCCTTTGACCCGCTGCATCTTGGTCGGGAAAAAGTTCCGTTTGTATGCATGGGCTTCATCGATAATCAGCGCGTCGATACCGAGATCGGAAAAGTATATAATGTCTTCTTCAAGTTTTTTATCGTTGAGCCTGTCAAGCATCTTCATAAGCTGTTTTTTCTGACGTTCGGCATCCTTAATGGTACTGTGGTTATCGCTTTCGGCAATTAACTGTTCCAGTTCGTCAAGCTGACTTTCATAATGCCGCATTACCAAATCAGGATCGTCTTTAACCATATCAAAACTGCTTTGTGCCATAATGACAATATCCCAATCGCCTACCGCGATCCGGGACATGAAACGTTTGCGTTTCTTTTTCACCAAGTCTTTTTTGTCAGCAATCAAAATCATGGCGTGCGGATAGAGCTTTGGCGCGAATTCCGCGAACTGCCGCAAGGTGGCGTTCTGTACGACAATTAATGTTTTCGTTGCCAGGCGGAGCCGTTTCAGTTCCATGGCGGCGGTTATCATGACAGCGGTTTTCCCAGCTCCGACACAATGCGCCAGAAGCGTATTCCCCTCAATGCAACGGCTGACCGCCCGCTTCTGATGTGTTCTCAATACGAATTTCTTTCCGTCAATAAGGCCGACCGCCCCGGGATAAATATCAAAAGCCGGAAGTTCATATTGCCGGGTAACGTGGCTGTTGAAAATCGAATTGTAGATATTTTCCAGTTCCTCAACCGTATCGGGCGCATCCATGACAAAATTCCGGAACTTATCCTGAAGTTCGTTTTTATACTGTCTCGCCGTCAGCGTCGCTTCCTGGTCGACAACCAGTTTTTCTTCGCCGAGTTTGGCATCCCATTCTTTGCGGTTGACAATCGGTTCCTTGAGATTCAGCGCGCACTCTACCAGTTTGAACAAATCCCAGTCCGCCACCTGATATTCGGTCATGCTGTAACGAACGGAATAATCAGCTGTAACATACCATTTATCTTCAGCTTGTGGATAGGATACCTGGCATTCGATGCTGAAAGTCTTTTCGAGCCAGTTTTGTATAATTTCCGGCGGAATCCAGAAACTGCCGAGCTGAAAATCAATGTCTTCAATCCGCAATGGCGGCGGCTGGACTGCTTCCAGGGCTTTAACGTTTTGCGGCGCTGTTTCACGGGCGATTTCCAGCTTGCGGACCACGTTCCCTGAAAGGTATTCGCTTTTAAGTTCGATTTTTCCATTTACCGGATTTTCAAAGAACTCACCTGAACCAAGCAATTGCGCTAAAGCGTCATCTTTCGAGAGCTTCATCATTGTCGCCACGTAATCAATATCAATCTGGTGCCGGTAGCCGTATGAGATCATTCCCGCTTGTACAATGTCATCAGCATGATCCGGTTCCCGCCAGGGATGCTGCGTCCGTTTAAAGTAAATATCGCCTTTTTCATAGACCAGGCGGTGGGTTTTAATGCCGTCAAGTGAGGTTTCAACTTTTTTGCAGATATTTTCAGTCGCCGCGAGCTTGAGATAATCCGGGTCTTCCTGCATATTGCGATGCATAATCTTTTTATTGAGATTACCAAAATTCCTGATATGAAAATCATAGTGCTGGTTTAATTTCGCCCGCTGTTTTTCAATAAGCTCATCAGCTGCGTCCAGATCAAGCTGGTATTGTAAAAGCAGATTCAAAGATTCCTTGAAATCAATAAAATGTTCGATTTTACGGCGTTCCTTGCCGGAAAACTCCCGCCCGTTTTTATCCGTGAACAATACCCCTTTATGGTTGCGGTACTGCCAGATACGGCCGTCACGCTGGAACAATGTGTATTCCCGAAGCGTTTCGTCAAGTTCAATTTCCTCGGGCTGATTGTCGCATACACCGAACATATCCCTTTCCGGCTGCGCAACCTCTTGAATCGTTAATTCCGGCACAGTTAAGGATTCCGCGAGCGGCGTCTCAAGCGGCAATACGGTGGCGCTTCCGACATGCCCATACATTTTACCAGTATTGGACAGCGTTCCCAGAATCATTTCCGGATGATTGGCAAAATACTCGTTAATCCTCATTTCACCGCTATGATCGCCGGTTTCAACGTTTTGCAGCTCCAGGAATTTTTCGTTTGCGACCGCTCCTTTCTGGAAAACAAGTATATCCGCGACAACTTCCGTTCCGATTTCCGCGAACGCGCTATTCGGCAGCCGGATCGCCGCCGTCAGCGCCGCCCGTGAAGCGAAATTCGATCTCGCGTTTGGCGACTTGGAATCCATTGTCGAGGCCGAAGTCAGCAGAATAGCAAAACCGCCCGGTTTGAGTGCGTCCAGTGCCCGCCCGATAAAGTAATTGTGCAGATTATATCCTACATAATCCGAATCATGCACACCCACCTGGTCAAACGGAACATTGCCGATCACGAGGTCCAGCGAATTTCGTTTAATAAAGGTCTGCTGCAAGTTGTTGATAATAACATTTTCCCGTGGATAGAGCTGTTTCATGATCCGTCCGGAAATATCGTCGATTTCAACAGCGGTAAAGCGCCCTTGGAAAGCTTCCGGCATCATACCGATAAAATGCCCGATACCTGCGCCGAATTCGCCAAATTCACCTTTTGTAATTTCGGTCTTTTCGGCTATTTTCCACATGAATTCGATCAGAAATTTCGGTGTGTAATGGCTGTTCAGCGTCGAGGCTCTCGCGGAAGTGTATTCTTCATTTGAAAGAATGGCTTTGAGTTCAGCGTATTCTTTGGAAAAAGCTGCTTTTCCCGGGTCAAAAACCTGTGGAATACCGCCCCAGCCGGAATAACGAATCAGTTTCTGGAGTTCTTCGTTTGAGGCAGATTTGTTGGATTCCTCCAGTTCTTTCAGCAGATGTATCGCTTCAATATTCGCGGCAATTTTGTGTTTGGCACCAGTCGGAACCAAAACATCATTCGGGCTTATCCGGTAGTTATTGCGCAAAACCTTTTCAGGCGCTTGTTGAATGATTTGCACTTTCTCTTGCGGTTTTTGCAGGCTTTCGAGCGTAGGCATTTCCATTACAGGCGCTGTGTCTTCAAAATCGAAAAGATCAAGCTGAATTGCTGTTTCCATAAGAAAAATTTTCCTTTTATTCGCTTCGTTTTATGCTGATGACATGCCGATGTCGCGCTTCAGCGGCATTCCCGGCATGTCCGGCGAAACGAATAAAATGAGCAGTTTTAATTTTTAGTGCTGGGGCAATTAAATTTATTTTTGCTGGTGATTTCCATTTAGGCGACTTTTTTTTGTTCATGAATCTCCTTGACAGCATTATCCGTCCAGGCGGAACCGCACAAGCCCCAGATTTCTGAAATACTGTAGCCGCGGTCACCATCCGGGGTGGCTGAGTCAATCATGCGGATTGGCAGCCGGACATCTTTTTCGAGTTCGATTTCCAGGCATGAACCGGAGCCGTTCCAAGGATTATATAAGCCGCAAGTTGTGCTTTTATCCAGAATGATATAACCGCGACCTTTGCTCTTTCGGGGAAAACAGCAATCGTTAAGCGGCTTTTCTTTGCTGATTGCGTTATCAAGTTTGAACCATTCCTCAAAGGTCATTTCCGTTAGAAATGTCAGGACGTTCATTGCGGACGTAACGTTTTCAACTTCGGATAAAACTGATTTCAGAAAAGTATCATTGGCGATTTTGCGGTCACGAAGTGCTTTAGTCAATGCGGTTTTAGTATATCCCTGTTGACGGGCCAGCCACAAGAGAGCTGAATTTTCATCAATGCGTTTAGCCTCTTTTCCGTCCCAGCTTGCGAAAGGCGCATTGAGTGTATAATCAAAATTAAGATCACCGGCATTTACCAGAATATCCACATACACATTCTGACTCAGAAAATGTTCATAAGGAAGACTTATATAATGATGTTCTTGAAATAACTCCGTGATTTCATCTTCTGTAGTTTCCTCGTTTTGAATGGCATTTGCGATTATTTCGCTGTCCATGATTTTCTTTAGAATTTCGTTTTCATATTCCCATTCACAGCTTTCATAACTTTCTGTGATTTGTTCATAAAACATTTCGCGCGGTTTATCGGCCTGGCAGATTTTCAAAATGCTTTTGTCATCCAGTCCGTCCCGGTAATAAGCATGAATTTCGGTATAAAATAGTCCATCTTTATCTTTGCTGCATTCAGCTTCGAGAATTTTATAAACTGCTTGTTTAATTTTATCATTCATAGGTATGCTCAATTCCTTTGTTTTGATTTTGGATTTTTTCGATTACGGGCAGATATAATTCCAGTAGCAATTTTCCTTGCAAAAAAGCACAAATACTGCTAATGTACTGATATTGAATTACAAATGAGGAAAACGATGCAGTCAGAAGTTAATATGAAAAGCATGCGGCATCACTTAAGAGAGTTTGGGCATGTCTACACAATAGAACGGGAAAATCTGTTAAATACAATTCATTCTATGGATGGGGAATATTCCATAGCTGAGCTTTTTCGGGAAGCGCGTAAACAAGATGCCGTTCACGCGAAATCTACAATTCACCGCAATATAGGACTTTTTATCAAAGCCGGTTTTATAAAGGAACTCGATAGTTCCGGAAAACGGAAAAGATATGCGACGAACTTCTTGAATTAAAAAAGATTAGCCGGAAAATATAATCATCAGAATTTCCCCTCACTTACTGATTCCAACTGGTCAATCAGATCGTGAATGACCGCAAACTCCATTTCCCGTCCTTCAGAGTCCAGCTTTGATTTGAAGGGATATAATTCATCAGCCAGCAGGTCAATGGCTGTCTGCATGATTTCATCCCGGACTTTTTCTGAAGTATTCTTGACTTTGCTGCGTGCCAGGATTTTTTCCGCTTTTTCGATAATATCACAATACTCAGGATCATCGCTGCCGTATCGTTTCAAAATAGCGTCAGCGAGGTACTCAAGACGACATTCATCAAGCTCTGCCAGGAAAAGAAAAAGGCAGTCATGGAAGATGCGGAATTTGTTGTGCAGGTAATTGACTGAACCCGACAGTTTAAAGTCAGGAAAAATTTCCTGGTGGAACTCTTCAAAAGTAATATTTGTATGGTAATGGAGCAGATTTTTTAATGTTTGTTTGTGCATGGTTTTCTCCCTTGTTCAATGTTTATTTTTCCTGCCAGCATAAAATGTAACAGTATCCGTAGGATTTTTTACAGGAAGCAAGCGCATGAAAATTTCCTTCATTAAATTCAAACACTTCTTCTGAGTCATTACTCCAGGACTGTTCGACGATATGTTTCCGCAGTTTCGGCAGAGCACTTTCGTTGATCCAGTTGACGAATACCCTTTTTTCGTGTTCCGGCATTTCAGGAGCCGCGAAATCCTGACGATCCGCCAGCAGCTCCAGAATCTGGTTTTGTAAAATAGCCCGGGCTCCCCAGGCTGTGCAGGCATTTTCCGGTACCGGGTTCAATCCCCAGTGCAATTTGATAGTCATACGGTTTCCTCCACATTAAATTCCTGTTTTGCCCAGTCGAGAGTATGCCGATTCCGGTAACTCTGCCAGGCGCTGTTACTTGGCGCCCAGCGGAAACCGTTGCGTTTGAGTTTTCTCCGGATATCGGCATCAGGTTTTTCATCAAAGAATATTTGAATCCTGTTACAGGGTATGTTGTCTACAATCTTACCGCCGTCAAATTCGATTTCCGGCAATTCACCCGCCTCTTCGACTTGTTCTATTTCCGCCTGATAGCGTATAACTTGTTTTATTCGTTTCTTTATTCTATTAATATTCGCCAAATTATTGCTGAGTTCATAGCTTTGAAAGCCAACTTTCATATAGCTGTATGGCGGGTTCATCAGTTTCCGGACGGTTTCTGCCTTGAGTTGGTATTTTTCGCTGACAAGTTTGATCTTTTCTTCTATCGAACTACGGGAATTACGGAGGATGACATTGATGTTTTTCATCATTTCCTGGTATTCGGTGAGCTTTTTAAGCTTTGTTTCCAGTTTTTCACGAGCCTGCGGGTCTTCTGTTCTAATAGGCATAATATTGCCTCCTGTATAGGGTTTTTCTTCCACGCTCAACCGGAATTCTATGAATGATTCCTCTCAGCCGGCGCGGTCGCTTCCGACCGCCGCGCCGTCAAATTAAAAGGAAAATAATATTTTTCTGTAAAAACACCCGTCTATCATAAATAAAACGAATCTTTTTTGTGATGAAATGATGTAACCAGGATAGTATGATAATCAATAATCAATTCTCATATATTAAGCATAATATCGAATTTGACTATTAAAACCTATTGATGTATATTATGAATAGAGATACAAGGCAAAGGTGGACTATGAACCGGATCATATCAGAAAATATGGATAAAATCAGAGATCTATGCAGACAGCATAGGGTCAAATCTTTGTATCTTTTTGGTTCAGCGGTAAGCGATGATCAGTTTACCGGAAACAGTGATATTGACCTTTTGGTAAAATTTGATTCAAAATACTTCAAGGGCATTTCCAAGACTTATTTCCACCTTAATGGCGAATTGGAAAAGGCTTTTAACAAACATGTCGATCTGGTTACAGAGGATTCATTGAAGAATCCTTATTTCATTGAATCCGTCAATCAGCACAAGGTTTTATTATATGAAGCATGAAGTAGATAAATACCTTGAGGATATCAAACAGGCGATTGAGATTATCGAAGAGCGGACTAAAGGGATGACATATGAGGATTATTCTTCCGATCTAACTATTCAAGACTCGGTAAATCTGCGATTCCTGATTATCGGTGAAGCGATGAACCATATCTTGAAACTTGACCCGGCAGTCAATATATCTCAAACCCGGGAAATTATCGGTATGCGAAACCGGATCGTCCATGGTTATGATACTATTCTCGACAGTATCGTCTGGGATACAATTACAGAAGGTTTGCCAACCTTGAAACGTGAAGTCAAAAAACTGCTCAAAAAATAACATAAGCAACATCAGTTTTTCTCATTTTTCGGACTGTGATCCGAAACTACAATCGGCCTCATATTGCCATTTGCAAGGTTGAAATAAAGTTCTGAATAATTCAGTCCGCCTTTCCTGAATAACTGCCAGAGCATTTCGAGAACCCCGGTAGCAATCCACTGGTTTATAAAGAGCCCTTGACGCTGCAATGAATCCGCCATAGAACAGCTTGAACGCCGGACGCCGTCTTTTGCGGTATCAATCATTTCCGGGTGTTTCTGCCAGGGATACGGGAGTTCCGGCGAGCCATCCCCACAACATAACTGACCGAAATCACGGCCGCAACCGCAGTCGATTAAATAGGCGCTATGGTAATTGTGTAAACAATCGTTAATCTCTGAACGCGATTTTCTGCTGTCAACCGCGGAAATTATAACTGTACATCCTTGACGGTAATGTGAATTGTCAGCGAAACGGCGTGGTTCGGCGAGCCATTCCAGTCCGTAATGATAATTATAACGGGATATTAAACACACGGCTTTATTCCGGTTGATTTCCTCGTTTGTGAATAATTGTCGCCCGATATTGCTATGCGAAACCGTATCGAAATCCCAGCAACGCACTCTGACCCCGTATGGATGCCCGAGTTCGAGCATAGCAAGATGCAGCCGTACCAGCCCGGACATGATCTGCGAGCCGGTCGCCCCGGCGCCAACCAGTTCGATATATACCGGATGCGTATGAAATTCCGGTGGAGTTAAATGCTTCATGAAAGAATGCTCCTTATGTCTAAATCAGTTGGAATGAGCTGTTTTGCGGGGAATGTCTTGATTTTTCCTTTGGCTGTCTTTTTTGCCATATTTTGCCAGAAACGGTCGAGTCCATGGTAATACCCGATTCGTTTAATCTGTTCACCATACAAATGTGAAAAATGCCCCCGGAAAATAACATCAACAACTTTTCCGGCGTATGCAACTATATCGTCTTCCGGCTTATTCGGAATGCCGTTTGGCAAACAGACCTTGTCATCAGTAAAAATATTAGTGAAGGGAGCCCGATAAAGTTTCGTATTCTCCTTCGGCCTGACGGAACTTTTAAGAGCCCAGCAGTATACTGTTTCCCGTGAGATTTTGAACAAGAGGTTCGGCCAGATTACATTTTCTCCTGAAATCCGGTTCAGAAACTGCCGCTTAGGCTCATTGCCCGGAACGTTGAAATAAATCGGCCGTATACGGGAACGTTCGAACCAAAGCACATCAGTTCTCGAAACAGCGATGACCTGCGGCGGCATAAAAGTCATCCGGCTACGTTGACCGGGAGAATGAAATAAATCATCCAGTTCCGCGACATTTACAGCTTTCCCATGCAAAAGCTCTTTGTTTCTTACTTTGTGCAAAGTCGCCAGCGTTTGACGGGATTGATTTTTATAGAAGAGCAGCGCGTGTGTCAGACAAAAAGCATTATCGTGGCTTTCGTATTGAATATCAAGCATTTTTGGGGTACTCCTGTGTATATTGCAGCAGAAATTCCATACAGGCTGAGAAAAAGCATAGCACAGATTGGATTTCCGCCAGGGTTTTACGCAATTCTGAAAAGCGCCTTGAATCCAGAACCCAACGCAATCCTGAAAAATAATAATCCTCACCATATTGCGCCATATCATTACCGGCATGATTAAAAACATCGCATAAGAAATCATACGACTCTTTATCCCAGGCAACGATACATCCCGGAAGATTGAGATTCGGAAACTCATAACGGCATTCTTTTAACGCTAAATAGGCCTGAAAACTTTCTTCCAGATGGCACAGTTCATCCGGTATCGGTCCTTTATATTTGACATTGCGCAGCTCGCGTTTGAAAGTCCAGTCCGGCAGGCAATCTTCAAACTGGTCGAAAGTAAATGCCACGCATTCATTGGCGTAATCACGACTTGTTTCCTCGTCTTCGCCACTTTCAAAATATTCCTCATAGCGCTCGTTAAAAACCGTTTTCTCATTGTCTTCACCATACCAGTAAGAATAGGAATTCAGCTCGTAGATATTTTCCGGTGTGCCGATATTCATGGGGCAATAACTCAGCATACTCAATATATGCCGTCCCAGTCCCGGGAATTGCTTTTCATATGCTTCCAAGATTTCACCAAGCGGAAAATAATCATTGAGAAAATTTGCAAAACTGAAGATAAAAGCGATGGAATGCTCTGGAGCTTCTACAGCTGAATCCCAATAATTATAGCGGAGTTCTTCAAGCTTAATTGAAATATCCAGTTTTTCACAAAGTTTCGGCGGGAAAATACTATGTATCCATTCGTTTACAGCTTCGACAAGGAAAACGTCCAGCGCTATGCCGTCGCGATAAAGCTTATCTAAAGGGTAGATTGAGTCCAGACCTGCAATAAGCCGGATAATTTCCTTGTCATTTGAGCCTTGCTCGAACTTTTCCTGTACCGTTTTCAGGCTTGGAAGCTTTAAATAAGCGGGGGCAGCATACTTCCGGGGATGGTCGTTGGCCGACTTTGCTCCAGGCTCCTGAATAAGCGTTCCGAACATTCTTGATTTTCTTCCTTGAAATCTTCCAGACTCAGTCGTTTTTCTTTCCTTTTCGGGCAAAAACGTTTTTTCCATTTTGAACTGAGCTTAGATTTTTTCAATTAAAATCACCGATTTGTACTTCGACCTGATAGTTTTGCGTGCCGTCGCCTCCGGCGCTAGGGCCTTTAACTGTGGCATTGGTCAATTCGGCATGGAGAAGCGCATGGAATTCAATGACTTTTTCCGGCGGCATAGCTGGATCAGGGTCTTCCAACTGCATACCGTTGTAATTGAAGGCGCGTTTAGGGAGAACTGCGTCTGTGTTGTTCATGATGAAATTCCTTTTTGTTAGGGTTAAAATCCGAAGTCAAGTTCGGGTTGGTTATTTTCGTTTGCTTCGATTGTTGCCGCTGGCGCAGGCGTACTTGATCCTTCCGGTTCTGTTTTTGACTCTGTAACCGGCTGGATTTCAGCGGCGGCATTGAGTTTTGCTTCAATAGCCGCGTTCTTGATTTTTCCCAGATAAGCGGGTAGTTTGTCCGCGAAATCCTTGTTGATTGCTTCCGGCGTACCCTGGCATATCAGCGGATTATCTTTTCCATTACTGATTCCGAGGATAAAATTGCCGTCCGCTTTCTTTTGTACGACTATTCGTGCGCTTCCGCCCATGGCGGTCATCTGATAGACTGCTTCATTCATTTCGTCCCTCCATTGGTTTATTTATTTTCTGTCGGAGCGTTCACTTTATCTGACGCTCCGGCAATAAACTAAAATTCTTTCAAACTTAAACATCCTCATGCGGCTTTTGCATCCGGCGTTTCAAATTGCAGGGATTCCAGTGAAAAAGGCGGTAAAGCGTTCCAGAACCACAGAAGCGCCATGTTATCCGACATATCATTGAGATTGTCGAGGTAGTTTTTGCGGACATATTCCTGATAAAAATCATCGGTATTCGGCAGATAGTTTTTCACCAGTTGCCGGCGATCATATTCTGAACAATGTTTCCAGAATACAAGCTTTCGCCGGAAAAGTTTTTTATGGATTTCAGTTTTACGCTGTTCACGCTCCGCTTCAGCCTTTCGGGCCGCTTCCCGATGGTATGCTTCTTTTCTTTTCGCCAATATTTTTTCGCCTATAGTAAAGGCGGTTGAATTCCACATGAACATGGCGAGCCAGTCGGCGCGGTTCTTTGCTATTTCGTGTTCTTTTGCGAGCTCCAAAACTCCGGCCCATCGGGCCGCGAGTTCGAAAAAGGACGTACTGTTCAGATGACTGACGAATTCATCATACATGATGATTTTTTCACCTTCCATCGCTTTGTAGAGTTCCTGTCTGGTCATGGTGTTTCCTTGGTTAAGTTTTCGCTCTCAAAGAGTATAAATGAAAAATTCCCCGCTTCACTTAATGGAGCCGGGGAATTCTAAAAAAGAAGTATTTCAGGCGTGAAACGCCGCTATTTTAAAGGCGCTTGAAATCAAGCTATTTCTTTTGCCTTTTGCCTGAGAAATTTATGCACTTGTATTCGGAATCGCGGCCTTTTATTTTCAGGCATTTCAAATTCCCACATGGCGAGTTCCTTTGAGTTACGGAATACCCATGTTTTCAGAAAAGTACTCCGGATTAGTTCAAATGCTCCGTCCGCGGCGGTCGGCATTATGGAAAGAGGATAAAGCAATGCGTGTTTGCCCTGTTTGTCAGTATATTCCAGGAGCGCGACGAAATTTTCAGTCATAGCGCAGCCTTCACGGTAAAGTCGGGAGGCTATCCGGCCTTCCGGGCTGTTATTCTTCCGTTCTTTCAGCAAATCTTTCCGAAAACTCGGCCAGTATTCGATCCTGAAACTCATGAAAAACTTAGCTTTGCAAAAACGGACGACATCCTGTTCCGAAACTTCAAAAATCTTTTCCGGGATTCCGTTCATATCGAGATCAGCGAAGATCATAGAACCGCCGCGTTCACGTTTTCTGCGGAACAGGACAAGGATCTGAAGCAGCAGTACAAGAATAATTATAACCAGTAAAATCCCTCCCGGATGCTTAATGAGGACGTTTTTGGGGCTTTGGTAATCTTGAAAAATGATAATTCCGGTAATTATCATTAGATTCAGCGTCAGGGTTCCCAATAAAATAGATACGACATCAATATTTTTTCTCATAGTAAAACTCCTATTTTGAAAGTGAAAATTTTTTATTCTTAACTTGTTTTTTAGACACAGTGAAAATTCCCTGGTACGGAGGTGGAATTTCCGGTTTTTGAGTAATTTTCTCTTTACTGTGTGCTGTGGGATCAGGAGCCATGCCGGGTATTTTTCCCTGAGCTTCATCAAGATTTTTCAGCCTGAGTTTTTCCGCTTCGGCAAGGGAAGTACAAATATTCCATTCCACTAGAGAACCGTCTCCGGCAATTTCAGAACGAGTTTTTTCAAACAAGTCAGCATGAATAACGGAACCGACTTTAACTTGCTCCAGTGAATCGGTTTCAATCATCACTGCATATTTTACCGGTGGACGGGCTGTTTGTTTTTTGATAAATCTCTGCCAGTCCCAGTGAGCTATGTCAGCATCTTCGATGGAGGCAAAAACAAATGTTTCGATATGCCGTTCGCCAATATCGTCGTAATAAATATCGCTTCCCGGCGTGGCTGAAGATGCTTCTATTGGACTCAGATCAAAAATATTCCGGTCAGTTTCAACACTAAATTCATAGGACAGCTCTTTATCCTGTTCAACTTGCGGAAAATCAATATCGGTTTCCCCCAGCAGTTGCATACGCCGGAGTTCCGGGTAAATTTCCGAAGCGTAAGAGCTGGCTATTTCACGTCCGAGGCTTTCTGTTCCGGCACTAATGACCGCACGGAGAAAATCATCCGGCGGCAGCAGGATTTTATCAGCGATATATTTTCTAGCCTGAATCGCACCGGTTTTTCCGACTTTCATAAAATATTCTATTTTGAGCTTTTCTTCGTCGCTGTGCCGGGTATTCCAGTAATCTCCAAGCGGCTGTGACCCCAGCTTTATTCGTTTGAGTTTTTCCAGCAGCTTCCGCCTGAACTCTTCGGACGGAAAACCGTCATGTTCGGCTTGAAAGGCGCTTTGATGTTCGAGTTGTTTGAATATTTTTTTAAGGCGGCTCATATTTTCCTCCCTGAATTTGAAGATTGAATTAGTTTAAAGGCAATATTGCGGAATGTCAGCGCGCTTTGATAATCGGGAAAAACCTGTATATAGCAATCTCGTTTGTGCTGTATTTTTAAAAGGGATTTTTCCTGCTTGGACGCCGGAAAGATTTCACCCAGTTCAATATTTCCTTTTGTGTCGTAATATTCGTGGAAACAGAATTTACCCTTGTCAGGAATAGAAAGATTTTCCAGCGCTTTGTGGTTAGCCAGAAATCCCCATGTCATGTTTATTGGAACAAAAAGTTCATCAAGAAGCGCTCCGCTTCCGCGTGCAGCCGCCATTCCTGCCATTTTTGCCGCTTCCGTTTTTACTCCGCAACGGGCGCGCATAGCGATGATGCTTTTGCAGTGAAGTACAGCTCTTTTCAGGAAAATGTCCTGATTAGCCAGTTCCTCCGCCGTCAGTTTCAGGTGAAAGATAGTCAGGAATAATTCTAAATAAAAATTTTGTTTCAATTCGCTTCCGGCCTGTTTCATAAGCTCATGGATATATTGACGGATTCCAAGCTGCCGCAGAGGAGTGTTACCGAAAGCGGACGCGAGCAGTTTTAAACGCCGGGAAACAATCGGGAAAAGTTCTTCCGCTTCCTGGAGATTGACATCGGGGGTAACTGAAACAGTCCATTCTTTCTGAAAAAGTTTCAGCTTCATACAATAGTAGCATCCGTCCTGTTTCCACAATGTGACCTTCATATTGTCCCAATGATTCTGCAATATCAGGATTTCACTCAAGTTCCATTGGCTTATAACAGCACGCAGATTTTCATCCCTGGTTTCACGATCATGCCTGATTGCGCTGGTGACCGGTAAAATTCCGTAAAGTTCATCGAAGTTCACTGAATTACAGCCTTGCGTTTCTCCTTGTTGCCTAGCAATTTTTTCCCGCATTGAATCAAGAAAGTTTGTGATATTATCCGGCATGGCATAGCGGCTCATAATTTCGTTCAGGATTGACATAGGATAATCTCCTTTCCAGCTGTGCTGGTTTTGACTTGCAGTTGACTTGGATTCCGACAGTTGACATCGAGCCAGCCGCGCAGCGGAGCAGAAGACTTCATCAATACATCGTAAATGACTTCCCGGATTTTCCGTTCGATATTGCTGCGCAGTTCGCGGGCGCCGTTGCGTGTGTTGTCAATGGAGCGGAGCGTTTCTTCAATAACTTCCGGCGTAAATCCGAAAATATCAATTTCGTGGGATTCTTTATATTGCGGCAGGAGCAGGGAATAAAACTTCCGGGCAATTTCCCTTAAGTGTTCAGGTTTTAAGGGACGGAAAATCAGAATCTCATGCCCGAATTTTCCGAAACGGGCTACAAATTCCGGGCTGAAACGTTCTTTAAGCTGCATTTCAAGGCTTTGCTGAAGCCGCCTTTCCGACAGGTGCCTGATATTCTGGAATACCTGCGCTCCGATATTAGAGGTCGCTACGAGGAAAAAATTACTCAAGTCGTAGGTTTTATTGTTACTGAGCGTGATTCTCGCCGCGTCAAGTTGCTGGAGCATGATGGTGAAGATTGCCGGATGCGACTTTTCAATTTCGTCATACAAAATTATTCCCTCAGAATATTTTTCCAGGAAATTTCCTAATCGTCCTATGCTTTTACCGCCGGGAGTGCCGATCAGGTTCGTCAAGGCTTCTTCTCCAGCTTGCCGTGAAAACTCAGACATATCGAGCCTGAGGAAATTTCTTCCAGCGTCTCCATACATATACTCCACAGCGGCGCGAATGGATTCGGTTTTGCCTACGCCGGTCGGCCCCAGCAGAAAGAGGGTTCCGCGCGGACGTCCCGGCGTACTCAAGTGACACCAGCCGTATTTTAACGCATCGCTTAAAGGTTTTAAAATGCTTTCCTGTCCGATAACTTGCTTTTTGAGATATTCCGCCAATCCTTCGGCACGTTTGACAGAATCGGAAAAAACTCCCGGTATCTTTTGTTTTTTGTCTTCCATTTTGAGCTCCTTTTTAAGAAATTTTAATTTTTTTTGAAATTTTTACTTGCTTTTTTAAAATTATTAATTTAGTGTAAAATAGTCATTATAGCACCTTGTATAAAAATCAATATATTCCATAAAAAGATATAATTCAAGTATGCGAATTATAAAAAGATAAATTTTATTATTTGAAATATATAAGTGTTATACAATGTAAAAAAACAAAAAAAGGAGAATGAAAAGTGAATGCAGGCAAATTCATGAGAAACAACAAATGGCTTTTGGGTCTGTTGGCGTTGTTCAGTTTACCCGGGCGGGCGCATGCGGCGATCCAGCAGGTGACACTTGAGGCGGGGCTTGGTTATGTCGGATACTTCATTGTCGGAATGATTATGCTGACATCGCTGATCTTAATCGGGGTTGGCGGCTACCAGATGAGTCAGGATTCAGGTAAAGGAAAAATGACTGTAGCGGCGGGAGTGCTGATTCCGGTATTCCTGGCGGTGGTGTATTACATCTTCAAAAATGTCTTGAAAATTGATATTGATTTTCAATCCACACTCTGACGGCAGACAAATATGAATGATACTTCCCTTATAACTATTAGTCGTAATCCATCCCAGACAGTAGCATCGGTCGTAAAACTTTTTGGTTTTCGTGTACGAGGCAATACGGTCTATGTATTTTTTTCCGGTCTGGTTGCTGGAGTGTTGTGCGCGATGGCGGCATATCCGATTCATATTTTGTTCGCTGGACTTATGCTGTTTGTGCCTCCGGTGCTTTCCGTATTTTTCATCAGGTGTTTCGTTGCGGAAAAACCGCGCTGTTTTTTCTGGTTCTATTTAGACGAGAAACTTCAGGGAATTTTCCTGCGCAAACCGAAACGGCAGGGAGGGAAATATGCGGCAACTTCCTGATGGTTATATCGCGGAAAGCGGGTTTATCGTATATGGGGAACTGTCTCCCAAGGGCTTTGCCGCCAAGGGATACAGGCTTGAAATACCGAATTTGGGCAATGCCGGAAACGGACTCAAAAATGATCTTTTTCTGCGCCTAGCCGGATGGCTGGCATCCCAGACTCTGGACAAACGAATCCAGATACGTTACACGCGTGACGCTGATTACCGGGATATTTTGAACTCCTACCGGAACGATACTGGAAATTCAGCTGATGTCTGGAGCAGGCAGGTTCGGAATGATATTTTCGAGGAAATAAACCGCAAAATCACGAAACGTGCTTTGAGGCGTGAATATATAGATATATATTTTTGTAGAAAATTAGATTCTTTCCTCAAAAACGGTTCCATTCCTGAATCCAATGATGAACGTATCGCATTTGAAAGGGAAATCTCCGCGGCATTTGCTAGTGATATGTCCGATTTGGGGGCTTTTCTGGCATTACCGGTCAAGCCATTGGACAATATCACGCTTTTTCGTGAATTTTACCGGGCCGTCAACAAGTCGGCGCTTGACCTTGATATTGACTATGAGGCAATGTATGAGTGTCGCCTTGCGGATATATATTCTTGCGAATATTCCGGCATCACTTCCGAAGAATCCGGGCATGCCAGTTTCAAGTCAGACGGCTATTATCACAACATCTTCACGCTTCATGACTTTCCCAAAACTGATTTGTTTCCCTTTTACGGCTCCAAGTTCCTGGAAAACAACATTCGAAATCTGACAATAGTTGTTAATATCGAAGCGCAGGACGTCGAAAAAACGATTGAAGAAAAACAGAAGCACTGGAAGCGTGTCCGCGCTGATTTGCTGGAAGAGGAAAGCGAGGTGGCGGCAAGCGCCGGGTTGGACGAACTGACCGAGCATATCTACCGCCTTGGCAAAGGCGAGGATTTTCCGCTAAAGATTGAATACGTCATTCATAGCTGGAACAGCGACCTTGCGGAACTTCAAAGCGATTCGACAATATTGAAGCAGGCGGCGACTTCCATGTTTACCAGTCTTGACTCTTATGACCTCGGCTTGCAGAGCCTGCATAATTTTATGAAGACTTTGCCGGGCTATCTTTTTTATCCCCGGCGCGATGCAGTGCTGGACTGTATGCACCGCCCGCTTGCGGCGATTCTGCCTTTTTCGAGTTCCTTTGTGGGAAAAGGTAAAGACGGCAATATCCTCTTTGAAGGCGATCACGGCAACCTGATGACTTTTTCGTTTTTCGACGGCTCGACGCCACAGCATACGCTGTGCCTCGGACAAACCGGTTCCGGTAAATCGGTGAATTTTGTTTCGATTTTATCGCAAAGTTTCCATGAATTTGCCAAGGTGGTGATTATTGAGGAAGGCGGCAGTTATTTCAACCTGACGCGGCTTTACGGAGACGAGGCGCAGTATATCGTAATCGACCCCGGCGCCAATCTTACCTTGAATTATTTTGATACGGGCGGCTTGCCGCTTTCTCCGGCACAGATTGAATTCGTCACCACATTTCTGGTGGCGATGTGCGGAGAGAGTTCCGACCTGGAAAAAATTCAGGACCGTGCAGCTATTATAAGCCCTTATGTAACGGCGGTCTATACCGACGCTTACAAGGAATGGCGAAATAAGCACCGGGAAGAACTGGAACTTGCCGCCCGGATGAGTTTGACTATCGACGCAATAATCCCCCGGTTGCCGCTGGATCAGAATACCGTGCAGGATGCTTATTTCGAGCTACGGGATATTCTTACTAAAAATGTTGATGAGCTTGAAGGTTTTGAACTTGAAGTCATGGAACGTTACCATTCATGGACGGTTCAGGAAATCAATAACTGCATCATAGACGATCCGGAAATCCTGCGCAATATCGCTTATGCTTTTATGGATAAAAGCGATATGCCCTACCACAGTCAGATTGTTGAGGCAGTTCGCGAGACTTCATTAGCTAATCTGGAAAAATCTGAAACCAGCCGGATCGCGGCCAGGCTGGCGGTGTATTCGATTGAAAGCGGCAAGGGCTGTCTTTTTGACGGTGAAACCACTATCGACCTGACAAAACGATGGATTCATATTGAACTTGGCAAGATGGCTCAATCCGGAGACGCATTGAAAAATCTGGTCGGTATCGCGATCAATAACCTGGTTAAAAATCAGATTGTGAATATGTCGCGTTCAGCAAAAAAGCTTTACCTTTTTGAGGAGGCTTCACGTTTCCTGATGATTCCGGGGGCAGCCGAGATCATGAAGCAGAGTTACGCCCAGTTCCGGAAATTTTCCTGCTGCGCGGTGACGATTACACAATCTATAGCCCAGATGACGCAGTCCGGTGTCGGGCAGATCATTATGACGCAATCAAAAATGTTCCTGTTCCTCAAAAATACGGATGCTGCCGAATTAAAGTTGATCGGCAATTATATCGCACTTTCGGATGAGGCAAAACGCAATATCATGGAGTTTCCGGCGCCTGAACATCTGCCGCCGGAAAATAAGTATTCAAGTTTTCTGCTCTACGCTCAACGTGCGGGCTGGCCGATTGTAGGAGTCGGGCGCAACTATGCGAGTTCGGCAATTCTTGCAGCTGCGGCAACCAGCGGCGATTTGCACAGCCGCCTGGCACGGCTCCTGAAAGAAATCGCCGCAAAATATCCGGGAAAAAGTTTTGCAGGGCAACTTTTACAGGCAACTGAACTTTTGAACGAAGACAATAAACTTTTCCGCCTCTTGAACCGGATCGAACGGATGGCTGGAGAACGGGCTTCACCGCTGATAGTGGAAGCTAAAATCGAGTTTCACAAACTTTTCAAACAACAATACAATTAAAGGATAACAAAAATATGCAACGAAAATTATTTATTTTTATAACGGCTTTGTTAATGATAGCTGGGGTCAACAGTTTTGCGGCGAAAATTATTTACGGCAACCCGGCTTCCCAGTCTGCTGATATTGCTATTCCCGCTGAATATGTCGGCATGACGGCAAGCTTTATCGCCACAGGTTATGGTCATCAGGGGGGATCGAACATGGGCTTTTCCATGACTTTGTATCATCCTGATGGAAGAGCCTTGATGAATACCCCTTCTCACTATATAACAGCAGGCGACAGCTCCGCGACGGATATGTTCCCTTTCCTATATACGGAGACGATTTCCCAGGCTGGAACTTATTCCTTCCGGCTGGAAAACACTTATGACCAGAAAAAGATTATGAGTTTCCTGTGTATAATCTGGGATGCCCCCGGAGATGATCTCACCGCGCTGCAAAGCCAGTTGAACATGGATTTAGACGCATTGCGAAATGATTTAAACGGGGAGTTGAATACCCGCACCGCTGAACTTGAAGGTCAGATCGGTACGCTCCAGACGCAACTCAACGACCTGATAATAAAGCATGATAGCGATCAGGCGGCGCTACTAAAACAGATTCAGGATTTTAAAGACGAAATTCATTCTCTGGTTGCGGAACTGCAGTACAATGTCGCCCGCCTGGAGCGGCAGCAGGCGGAATATCTTGCCCAGCTTGAGGTGCTCAGAATCGCCTATGAGAAAGATATTGAAATGCTAAATCTTAAGATCAGCAATCTGGATTCCAAATATGCTTTGGAAGTAGCGAACATCAAAAGTGATGTGGCGGCAATTAGTAGCGACTTGGAAGCGATGGATGCCAAATTCCTTGCCGCTGACCAACAGTTGAAAACGTTGATTGTTTCTCTGGAAAACCAGCAGGATTCACTTCAGCAGCAGTTAAATCTTGCCGAACAGAAACATAATAGCGAGCTGACTGCTCTTCAAGACCAGATTGACGCCAAAACTGAACTGATCCGCACGGAACACACGGCGGACGTCGAACGGCTTGAAAATTCAATAGACAATGTCGATACGAAATATGAAACCGAAGCCACCAGACTTAATACGGAGTTAATCAAAACCAATAACGAGCTGGCTGCGGCAATTAGCGATTATACATCAGCTGACAGCGCTTTGCAGTCTAAAGTTGACAAGCTGACTAGCGGACAGACTTCGCTTCAAAGTGAACTTTTCAAGCTGACTAGCGGACACAATCGTGATATTGCGGAACTCGAAAATAAAATTGAAACGGCGGACAGTCAGCTTCTGGCCCAACACAACGCAGATGTAAAACTGTTTGAGCAGAGTATTTCCGATCTTGATTCCCGCTATCGGCTCTTAGTGGATTCGTTAACTGCCGCTTTAAATCAGACCAATATTCAGCTTACTCAGGCTGTACGGGATTCTAATGACGCGGACAGTATATTGCAGGGTAAAATCGACTTGCTTACCCAGCAGCAAACAGCACAAAAAAATGCCTTGGCGCTTCTGGAGTCCGAACATAATAAGGATGTGGCGGCACTTCGCGCTGAATCAACAGCAAGATATGAACAGCTTCAAACTAAACATGATTCGGATGTAAGTGCTTTAACTCAGCAGATAAATAACCTGAATTCGACTTATGCGGATAAAGTTTCACAAATCAATAATGAACTTGACTCAATCAGTTTCGGCCTGATGCAGTTAGCGCGTGATTACAGTGACGGCGATAAGGAACTCAAAGAACAGATTGACACGCTCCGCCTCCAACAGTTGACACAGCAGAATACGCTGAATAATCTCAAGGAAAGCCATGCGCAGGATGTGACCACGCTCCAAAAGGAGTTGGCTGCGGTCCGGGCGTCCCTGGATGAAAAAATCAATCTGGAAGTTGCCGATATCCGTCAGGATATGCTGGCTCTTGACAACAAGTATAAAGACGCAACTGCCGATCTGAAAGACCAGCTTTCAGATATCAATACTAAACTTGAAAACGAAATTTTCAAGCTTTCCGAAACTGACCGTGACCTATATGAAAAAATTTCCGAGCTTCGGGAAAAACAGGCGGATTACTATGCTCGAATAGAGATTCTGAAAGTTACGCATGAAAAAGACAAGGAAGCTATTGAAAAGGAAATCGCTGACTTTGACGCTAAATACAAAGCTGAATGCGCGGCTATAAATGTAAAAATTGCTTCTGTTAAGGAAGACGTTTCCGCACTGGAAGATAAACATAAAGAAGATGTTAACACGCTTCAAGGGCAGATTGATTTTACAGTTGATAAACTCGATGACGAAGTCAAAAATATCTATATCGAACTTTCTTCCGTCAAAGAACAGCTTGCCGCCCATCAGACCGCGACGCAAAAATCTATCGACAATTTGCAGCTTCAGATTACGGAAATAGATAAATCTGTGACCGAACGGCTAACAAATCTCGAAAACCGGATCAGATACGCGGTCTATTCCGATGAAAAACTGGAAGCTTTGAAGAAAGATTTTGAAGCGCAAATCCAGGCTAAGGAAAAAGAGATAGCCGATCTTGACTTGGAAATCCAGAATATGGCAAATGCCGGACTGGATACTTCCGCAAAGGAAACGACCAGAACTCGTCTTCTGACGGAACTTTTGAAGCTCAGGAATGAACTGACTGATATTGAATTTGCTATCACGATCCGGCATGACGAATCGGAATTCGCCGAACACGAAAAAGAAATAGCATTGCTGAAAACGGAACTCTCGGAGCTTCGTTCATCCACAGATCTGCAGATTAAACAGCTTAAGGATGATTTGCTCTCTACAGAAGAAAAGTATCTCAAATTGCTGGAAGAGGCGAAAAGCGATGCGTCCAATCAAACTGCGGCCGTCCAAAAACAGCTTGACGAACTGAAAAATCAGGTGCTGGCTTTCGTTGAAACTCTTAGAGATGAACGGGAAAGTGGAGATTCTGAACTTAAAACACTTCTGGTAACGATGGATGCTTCTCACAAGGAATTAGTCGGCAATCTGGATAAAAGCACTGCGGATAAACTCGACAAACTGAAATTTGAGACCGACACTCAGTTTGAGAACCTGCGTTCGACCATTAACAATCTTGCATATCAGCAACGGGCCGCTACTGGCGGAAGCGGAGCTTCTTACTCACTTCCAGGTTCACAAGTTAAGGAAGTTCCGGCTGATACCCGTGATATGCGTGTCAGTCCAGACGCCGCCCTTGACTCCAATCTCAACTAAATAAAAAGGATTTTATTATGAAACGATTGATTTTCACAATATTTACCACGGCTGCTGTCGGGATGTTGTTTTGCGCTTGTTCATCCACGCAGATCGCGAAAACGCAAGCTTCCCAGCTCCTTGCTCCAGCACTGGGGCTGGGCGGAGCGCTCGCCGGCTCCTATATGACTAAAAACGAGGATGACGGTACCCGGCTTGCGGCGACCGGCGCGGCCGCGGCGGGAGCGTTCCTGCTTGGGCAGTTTATTGAAAACGGCTTTAAAGAAGAAAAAGCCAAAGAGTACAAAGCGGGCTACGATCTCGGGCGGTCTAATTCCGCCAAGGAACTTTACTGGCTCTACCAGAAACTTCATAAAGCTGAAGAAGGCGAAATAACTCGAAGCCGGATTTACGAGCTTCCAGTTCAATATCCAAATAACGGCGTGAAATATGTTCCATCCTCGATTTCACTTTCGGTAACGGAATAAGGGGGCGACTTATGCGAAAATATAAATTTTTTCTATTATTTTTGGCGTTTTTCTTAGCGCCGGCAACATGGGCAACTTATGCCGTGCATGACAGTGTGTTGTATATCCATGATACCGTCAAAGCGATACAGGACGAACTGTATCAACAGATGGATATTGATTACCAGATAAGCCAGTTGGGTAAGACCGGACAAATTCTGAAAACTGGCATCGACACGCTCAAAATCGCTAATGATACTTATTCCACCTGCAAGGATATGTACGATACCGCCATGCATATATCGAAATATATCGGCGACCCGCAAAAACTTATTTCCTACATGAACAGCGAATTCTGGCATGAACATGAGATCACAGCGGCAATGAACATTACCCGTGAGGCCTTGGATATGGCTGATTCCAAAGTAGCTAATACCGGAAATATCGAATACATGCTCCGGCAGGTGGATTATTCACTGGCGGATGCTGAAGTGCAACGCTCCGAAAACTTGGCGAAAACCCAGAAAGGCGCACTGGCTGTTCACAAATTCATGTCCGAGTGGGGGCCGAAAGCGCTGCTTCAGCTCCAAAGCCTGAACCGGGAAGATCAGAAATTTAACGGACGTAATTCAAATATGACCGAGCTCCAGCATGCCGCTTATAAAAACGGTATTTGGCAATCCAATACGCTCGGGCAACTGCTGGCGACGCAGACCATGCATTCCGCAATGGTTGCACAGCAGATGTATTCAGATAACCTGCGGCTTGACGAGGCT
Source organism: Victivallaceae bacterium (assembly GCA_963664605.1). Lineage (GTDB taxonomy): Bacteria > Verrucomicrobiota > Lentisphaeria > Victivallales > Victivallaceae > JAHOYW01. The sequence goes on along the minus strand of OY761536.1, from coordinate 4,012,141 downwards.
GACTTGAAAAAAGCGAAAAGCATTTACGATGCCCGGCAGATCAATGAAAGCGGCGTTTCCGCATTGGAATCGAAAGGTTCCATAGGCAATAACTTCATCAAAAATTTCATCAACAGGTGATCTATGAGCGGTAATGTAACTTTTCAAAATGTCAATCAAGTGATTCTCGACACGCTTGAGCAGATGCACAATGTCTGTATCTGTTTCGCGCTGCTCCTGATCTTTATTTCGGTTTTCCGGAATTATCAGCAGTTCGGAGAATACCTCGGGCTAAAATATCTGGCTGGCGTGCTGCTGGCAGTGGTACTGATCGCGCTGTTTCCGGCGATGGGAGACCGCCTTTTTAAGGGCATGCTGTCCTGGGGAATCGATGCCGGGCGCCGGGTTGAGGAAGCGGTGAAAGTCATGCTCGCGGTGGAAATAGAGGGATCATGGTATGAGGCGGTGGTGGTCAGTTTGTCTAATTTGCTGTATCGCGGCGGCATCTGGGTTGGAAAGTTCATCCGGGACGCTATGATCCTTGTTTGCTGCGGGTTTTTCCTGATCCTAAAAACCTTGTCGCCAATCTTCATCGCCATGCTGACGATCCCGGAAACCAAATCAATCGGCGTGAATTTCCTGACCATGACCTTCGGTTTCGTAATGCTGCCGCTTTGCATGGTGTTCGGTGATTTGACCATGTTGTGGACCATCTGCCAGTTGTGGGAACACACCGGAATGGCGGCGGCAGCGGCATCTGCGGTCGGGGCTTCCGGCGCGACAACAGGCGCTTTGTCAGTTCTCGCGGCTTCGACTCCGGCTGCGATAGTGGTCGTCGCCGGAGCCGCAGGGGCACTGTTTTCATTTGTCTGTGTCTTCGTTCTGCTTTGCATTGTGATGTATGTCGGGATTCCGTGGGCGTGTATATCACTTTTCCGGGGAAGCGGAATTGGAAACGCTATGGCGATGACACTCAATACTGCCTCAAATATCATGTCGGTATCCAAAGCCGGACAAAGCATGGGGAAAAATTTCGGCAAATCCGTTTCCGATACAATGTCCCGCACTGCGGACAAAAATAAAGGAGCTAATACAAAATGACAGGATTTTTACTTTTTCTTTTGCGTCATGGATTTTTCGTAAGCTTCCATCTGAATGCAATGCCATTTGCGGGCTTCTTTGATCTTTCGCTGGCGTTCGAGTTCAGCTTGTTTGCGGGTGATGCGCCGTGCTTCGGCTTCACGGGCGATAACTTTGATATTTCGTCTGGATTCTTTCGATTCGCCGCACCCGGCAAAGGTGATTGTCAGGATTGCGGACACAATGGCGATGTAGACGGTGTTTTTCATTTCTATTCTCCGGTTAAGGGTTATAAACGGGTCTTCCCGTTCGCCTGGTCGACGGGAAGACTAAAAAAGGAGTTTATCTATGACTGTTAGAAAAAAATTAAACATGTACGAACTGGTACGGCGGGAACGTCGGATCATGAGCGGCTGGATTATCTTTCATCTATTTTGCGTCACTTTTCTGTTGACCGGACTTTTTTTCGTCCAGCAGTATATGACTATGCCGGACCGGGTAATTGTACTGGCACGTGATTCAAGCATTTATCTTGGCAATTCCGCTCCAGTGGAGTCCGGGCGGGTAATTGAAGATGTGGCGCTTCGGGCAACATACGCGCTGCTTTCACGGCGTTATGACGTCAGAAATGAACAGGCGCTCGCCTTTGTATTCACAAAACGCGGACAGGGACAGGCCAAAGGCTACCTCAACGATACTCAGGAAATGTTTGAAAAACGCCGCGTATATCAGGAAATCGAGTCTGCTAAGGTAGAATTTGCACTGGTCAAAGGGCAATATTATGCACTGGTTAAAGGCGTTCTGCTCAGAAGCGGCGTCTATTTCGGACATTCTTATCTTCATCGGCGTGATTTTGCTTTGATGATGCGACTAGAACGAAGTAATACTGATACCGAACTGCCGTTCAAAGTAGCTGGAATGCGTTACTGGGAGGAGGAACAAAAATGAACAATCCTTCCTACCGCAATAAGAACCGGCTGCTTTCCGGGTTACTGATCCTGTATTTGCCTTTGTCATTTTTATCACCGCTTTTGATGTACCATCTCCGGGACAATAACCGGCTGATCGTTATTGACGGGCGCAATTCGTATCATATCAGCAAATATGCCGGCAGAGAGCGGCTGATCCAGCTTTATGAATACACCGCGAAACTGGCGACGGACGCGCTTTGGATGAGAAACCCGAACGGCCTTGACCGTCCGGCGCTGTTTGACGAAATGTATGTGGGGAAAGCGCGTGACAAAGCCCTGGATATTCTGAAAGATGATATGGCTGATTTCGGTAGCCGGGATATTCACCAGAAAGTCGAAATTCTCCGGATCAAAGTATTGGAAGCGGACAGCAGGAAATCATTTGTGGAGATCGAAGGCCAGCTTCTGCGCTCCAGCCTGGTTGGCGGACGGCGGGAAAGTTCGGTGGTCAAATTCAAGCTCAGCATGAGTTTAAGCGTTAATTTCGATCTCGGCAAAAACGCTCTATATCCATTCATTGTTTCCGACTTCACTTATAAAAAACAAAATTAAAGGAACTGTTTATTATGAAGACAAGTAAACTATTATTTTTAGCATTAATCTGCGGAAGCCTGTTCACTGTTCAGGCAAGAGAACTTCCCAAATCAATTAGCGATACCAACCGCTTTCAGGAATTTCGTCTGGTGCAAGGAGAAATTTACGAAATATACGTAAAATTCGGCGACGGTGTCACTACCGTCACATTTCCGTCGGCAATTTCTAAAATCGCCGGAGTCAATGTGGCTGCGGACGGCAGCGGGGATTTTTTGATCGCGGCTAAGCCGGGATCATATTATTTCAATATCGTTGCGCTGAAGAAAGGCGCGACCGGAACGCTGACGGTGATTTATAATCGCCGGACTTATATCCTCTATCTCAGGCAGGATGACAAAAAAGCTTTCGCGGCGGTCAATTTCGCGGCAAGATCGGGCGGTAGTTCGTCGTTATCCGGAAAGTCCGGTGCAGTAACGCCGGCCCGGCTGCTTTCGCTTATCGACATGGCTAAAGCTTATCATGTCCTCAAAAAGCGTTATCCTACTGACCTGCGGGACAGTATTCTCGCGGCAAATCAGCGCTTTTTCGATTTTGGAAAATTTAGGATTGAACTGCGGGAGGTTATTCGTTTCAATCGTGAGGATACGATTGTATTTAAACTGCTGCTGCATAATGATAAAGCTGAGGAAATTGCCTATGACAAGTTTAGCTTTTCTGTTCAGCTTAACGGTAAGACCTATTATATGAGCGCCGCTGACGCAAGCGGCATCATGCCGCCGAAATCGGCCAGCTGGGCCTTTTTCTCGATTACCGGAACGCCGGACGGTGCACGCAATAATCTCGCTCCGGATAATGATTTTATGATTGGTGTAACTGCAAAATATATGGAAAACGAATACCGTCTTGCTTCAAAACCAAAAGAGACAAATCCAGTTACAAAATGTGAAGCGGAATAAGGAGTAGCTATGAATTTACGTGAATTCTATAAAAAGCTTAAAAGCCCGATGGGAACTACATTTCTTTTCCTGGGCGCAATTTTGCTGCTGGTTCTGCTCTGTCTGCCCTTATTGCTGCGTGATGATGCCGGAAAACTTGAAATCAACCGCAAAGGCGACGGCGAAGGAACTTATGATATTTTAAGCAATATCAAAGCGGTTAAAGTTCCGCCCAAACATCCGCGTTCAAAAAAAGAAACGCGAAAAAAAACTTCTCCGCCGGATTCGGCAAAACCAGTTAGAGCTCCGCAACCGCCGCTTCCGCCCGATAGGAAAAAGGCAGTTTCCGGCTTTGGGAAGAATACAGGTAGTCGTTTTACCGGCAGGACTCCAGGCAATGTTACTTCCCGTAAAAGCATGATTACCATTATCGACGGTGAAAATGCCAAGTCGCGGAAAAAGGAATTTGTTTCGGAGCGATACGCGCCTTATGGCCGTTTGATTGCTTGCAAAATGGTTAACACGGTCGAATCCGGCGATACGGAAACGCCGCTGATCGCTTTTGTGACGGAAGACCTCTGGTGGATCAACAGCAAAGGTGAAAAGAAACTCATCATTCCCGCCGGAACTGAAGTACACGGTACAGTGAAAGGCGCAAAAACGTTGCGTAACCGCCTTACCACCGGAAATAGTTTCATTCTCGTCTGGCAGGCCACCAGTAACATGGTAGGATTTGAACTGCAACTGCGTGGAATCGCACTTGAAAAATCCAATTCCCCAGGCTCGAAGAGCCTTGCCACCATCAGCGACATGGCGGCAGGTATTCCCGGACAGGTTATGAGTAATGAAAATCTCGCAAAATTTCTGAGCTACACACTCGCCTTTGGTCAGGGAATGGCGCAAGGCTTCCAGACTACTGAAGTATCCATGAACTCAGGCGGCATGGTTTCCACCCAGGAAGGAACTACTAAGAACGCTTTGTCGCGCGGCGCCGAAACGCTTGCCCAGATCATGCTTCAAGACCTGTCCAGGCAGATCAGCAGGGAATCTTATTACATTCGGGTTGCGGCGGGAACAGAGTTCTATCTTTTCGTCCAGCAGGTCATCAATCTCGATGAGGCGAAAGTCGCCGACACCCTTTTGAACAAACTTGAAAAGGAAAAGATTCAGGGCGGTCAACAGCAAAAATCCGCACGGAACATTCTCAATGCCTTTTCCGGAAAACATTAATTTTAAGGAGTCTATCATTATGCAAAAAACATTAATTTTTACAATAAGCATTGGAATCATTACATTGTTAACCGGCGTTGGTTGCAAAAGCAAGGCAATCCCGCCGCCGCGACAATTCGTCAATGTTCCCGTTTACGTTGCCGCGCAAACTATTCCAGCTGACGATCAGAATAAAATTCGTTCATCGTCCGTTATGCGGGCCTATGCCATTGGCCGCTATATTGATCCGAAAAGCCGGACGGTCATGCACGAACAACATACTGTTTACCGTGAAGAACAGTCTCCCCGCTGGAACCTGATTCCCCAGCCGAATGCCGATCCCGTTCTGATGGCGCAGAAGCAAAAACAGGAACGCTACGCCAATACCCTTGCCGGACAGCTTAGTCTTGCTTCCCATGACATGCGCGAAACTCGTAATATGCTGGGCAAGATTATGGAAAGCCAGGTTTCACGGGAAGCAAAAGCCGGAGAACTTGTCAAGTTGATTGATGATTTGAAAAAGCGTTACGGCGTTGTTTCAAACAATCTTGTCCGTGCCTCGGAGTACATCAATAAACTCGAAGACAAGCTCAAAAAAGTCCAGAAGGAAACTGAACTGTTGAAACTGCGTTTTCGTAGAAAGGGTAAATAAGCCATGAAAAAAATCATTTTCCCCGTCATAGTTATTATCGCCTTAATCGTCCTTGTTGTTTTCGGAAAAGTCCTTGCCGTCCGTTGCGATGAGTTGCGCGAAAAACAAGCGCGGCAGGAAGCCATACTGCTGAAACAGGCAGAAATACTTGCGGTGAATACGGCGATGCTGCAAATGCTCGTATCGTCGTTTGCTAAAAACAAAAAACCGGCAGAAGCCGGAAAGGAGGGACTGAAAATGGACGCCATGCCTTGAGGTGCATGCCGTCCGGTCAGGGGGACTGAACATATCCCCGGATCACAATAAAAAACATTAAAGTAAAGGAATACATCATGAGACACATCTCGCAGAAACAACTCAATCAACTCGACATTCTGTACCGTAACGGCCAGTTAGACGGGGGTAAAATTGATAACTGGACTATGCTTTCCAAAGAGGATGGAGACAGTTTGATTCATAAAGCAAAAGCTACACCTGAGCAAACTTACCAGCCTGCGGAGGAAATTGTAAAAAACTTTTTACTGGAACAGATTAGAAGCAATAAACTGGTAATGCAAGAAGAACTTTTGCGTTTCATAGCATTTGCTGCAGCCGAAAGATTATGCTGGATGTTTCAAAGTTCAAATAAAAATACCGAAGCGGATCTTAGCAACGCGCAGTACAGGAGAATCAAAACACTTATAGCAAAGGGCTTTCTTAAGCATAAAGCTCTTAGTGAAATAAAAAATCTTTCCTATAAAGCAGCCGAAAAGCTGATCGAGGAAGGAGAAAACAACGCCTTACAAAACAATTAGGAGCTAATTATGTCAAAACTATTCATTATGGCCGGTACCAAAGGTGGTATCGGGAAATCACTAATCGCAACATTGCTTGCCGATATGGCCTTCGACAATAAGTTCCGGCCGGTATTATTCGACTGTGACGATGAAAACCGTACGCTTTCCAATGCGTACCCGGAGAACAACCAGGAAGTCATTTCCATCCAGGTTGAAATGACTAAAAAGGGCAGAAAGGTTTTTCCGCTCGACGAGGTGGTTAATGAAATTGTCCGGATTAAACGTGACAAAGAACATTATCCAGGAGACAATGCTTTTCTTTTGGATATGAAAGCCGGAACTTCAGCAGACACGATGCTTTGGCTTAGGTCGTTTCCGTTCCAGGAAATTAAGGATATTGGAATTGAAACCTACATTGTCGGAGTAATAACGGCAGAAATTGACAGTTGCAGGACCTTACTGCCGTGGATTCACAGCTACGTTAAGGAAGATATGGCGCAACTTCTAAAATTCGTTATTGTCAAAAATGAGGTAAACGGGAAGGACTTCGTATTTTTCCAGGATGAAGTCGAAAACATTCTCAAAATGGTTGATATGACGGTTTGCTCAGTCAAGCTTCCCGATTTCGGCACTCAATATCAGGCCTTGCTGCATCAGTACCAAACGACCTTTGGACGTGTGGCAAGCAAACGAACCATTATTGATGATGAGAGACGATTCGGTTTCATGGATGAACATCGCTTCCGCGTATATTATAATGAAGCATCCGAAGCTTTTAAGCCGGTTTTTACCGAAAATCAGCCTTACGCTTTGGAAAGTCAGGTGAAAGATAAATGATGCCGGAAAGTACATTCATTAATGGCATATCTGATCGTGATCTGGCGGCCCGCCTGATCCGCATGGGGGCAATTGCTCCCATGAATCTTGACTTGGTCAACCATGACAAAACACAAGAGATTGTGGCGGGGTTGCCGACCATGTATGAATGCCGCTATACAGTTAAGGACGCACAGGCAGGTGAACTGGAGATTGCTTGTTTCGATTTGACGCCGGAAGGCTTAAACCGTCAAGTGCTGGACGAATTGACAAAACGTCGGCTTCAGTCATTACCTGAGCGTCATACCGCGGCGGAATATACCCCGGAAGCATGGAAAGGCTATTTGCAGCGCGATTTCGATTCGGTGGATAAGAAAATGCTTCTCAAGCTTTTTCAGCGCTGGGGAATGCCGCTGGAAGCTGAGCAAGTTCGAAATGCTTTCTGCAGTAACGCTATCCTCAACGAGGAAGGGGCACAGGAGATGCTCCGCAGGAATCAGGGCGACCTGCTTTCCCGGCTGGTACGGATGGGAGTAGTCGAGCCGTTGGACCTTGACCATGTTTCCATCCAGCAAGCGGATAAAATAATCCGGTTGCTTCCGGCACTTACTGAATCAGAGATTATCTGGCAGGGAGATGATGATTTCGAACGGAAGCGTTTCGTTAACCTTGCGGAATTTCGTGTCTCTAAACGAGGATTTCCCGAGGTGGACTCCCTTGGATTCGATGAAAGCGTAACTGATGATGAGTTGCGGAAATCGCGTTTCGGAGAGTCTTCTTTCAACAAGGCTTCCGAGGATAGCGCTTTGCGTGGTCCTAATGTCCGTGCCGGGGCGCATACGCTCCATCTTCAGGAAGACAAATTTCTCATGGCGAATGAAGATTTGGAAGAGCGGATCATTCATCGCCGTGAAGAAATCACAGGTGGCTATGCCTGGCTGGATTACTTCCGTCAGGATAAGTCCGAAGCATTGCCGGGCGGCTCCACATCCGCTTTGCGCAATGCTTTCAAAACCTGGGGAATCTCCCTGAAACGCGGCAAGCTTGAACTCGGATTTGAAGCGGATACTGCGCTTAACCGAAGTGAAGCTATGCTCTCTTTTTACAAGGTCTTATTCTCTAAGCTCGTCAATGCCGGCATCGTGATGCAAATGCCGAAAAACGACTGGCTGAGGCTTGACCTTGCTAAAGCAGAAGATTTTGCCGCAAAAATCCCACTGTTGCCGGAACATGACCATCCTGGTGAATGGCTGGATTTTTTCAAACAGCCGCCTCCAGCGACCGCGCTGGAGATGGTGCAACTTGAAAACCGCTTCAGTGAAGCGGGAATCGACTTCGATGAAGAATTGATTAGTTCTTCTTTTTCAAAATCGAAGGAAACCAAAAACAAAATAAAAGGAATCAGAAAAATGCAGGAAATCACACTCAATGACTACAAAAAAATGATTGGACGCCTGACTTCATCAGGCAGAATGGAACGCCTCACTGGAGATGAATTCAAAAATCTTGACCTCGAAAATGCCCGCGATTATGTGCGCGGCTTCGATGACACGGCGACTGAAAAACAGAAAACGCTTCTCTTGTCAATGGGTGACGAGGAACGAATTGAAATCACAGAGGATGATCTCGTTTCACTATCCAAGCTGGAGGCGAACTTCATTATAGACAATGCTCCTCAACAGGCCATGACTTTTGAGGAACCGGAAAATCCTATCACCGACACAACCCGGCGTGAGCTTAAAAACCTTATGGATAACGGAGACGTTCCACGTATGCCGTGGCCTCGCTGGAAAAATCTTTCAGAAGAGGAAGGGCGCGATAAAATAGACCGTGCTTATGCCCGCCGTCCGGCAAGCGACCGCCAAAAGGATTTCATCCAGCAGGCACTGGAAGAAAATAGCTTTCCGCAGGAAGCGATTGGGCAGATTTTTAATTCTCCCACAGTTACCGAGGCGGATATTGATAAACTCAACCAGCTTCAAGCCAGTCGCCTGATCGGTTCGCTGCCAGCTTCAGAAAGACAGATTGACGCGGTGAAAAAACTGGTTGAGGAAAAGCGTATTGAGCCTCTGGAAGATTACAATCTTTCTGCTTCCGTGGCAAGCGCGATCCTTGATAAAGCCTACAAAGACGGTCCTGCTGAACGTGATCCCGACAGCCCGGCGACGGAAAAACAGAAAGAAGCTCTTCTTCATCTTGCCGAACGTAAGGAGCTTCCTGCAGAACTCACACCGGAGGTGATAGAAAACATATCTTTTACCGATGCGGGGAAAGCTTTGGAAGCGGCGCCTGCTTCCCGTGCTCAAAAGGATATGGTGGTACGCCTTGTTCATGAGGAAAAACTGGAGCGGATTCCCAAACCGGAACTGGATCAGATGACACGTGGAACCGCATCGCTTCTGATTGATATTGCCAACGGTAAACGTCCTAAAACGGACATGCCGGAGTTCAAGGAACTCGATTATCCGGCTTCCGATTCCCAGATGAAAGTGCTTAATGATCTTCGCGAACAGGGAAAAATCCAGGAAATTCCGGAAAATGTAACGCGAACCGCTGCCAGCCAAATGATTAATGATGCTTTGGCCGGAGAGCCAATCGCGCCTCAGCAGTTGGCAATTATCGAAAAAAAGATTGCCAACAACCTGCTTCCAGCATTGACATCGAAAGAAAAAGCTAAACTCACTCAGGGAGATTTTTCCCGTCTTTTGAAAGAAAGCCGGGCAAAGGAAGCTCCAAAGAAGGAGCAGGCCGCGCCTGCTAAAGAACGCGGAAAAAGTCAAACCCGTAAAAATACTGGTATGTCCAGATAATAACAGCTTCTGTCCGTGAGGATGATCCCTTGCGGACAGGATTTTTACAAGAGGTGATTTATGAATAAAGAAAAAAAATCTAATGGGACTTTGCGTGAAGTTGTCTTTAAGTCTTTAACAGAGCATGACACGTCCATGTCCTGTGATAAAGTTGTCGAACATCTGTCATTGTATTCTGATACGGAACACCCTAATGACATCATTTATGCTATTCTGCTGGAAATGGAACTGCTTCATCGTGCTATAGAACAGAGCTACATTAAGGTTCAGGAACAACACAAGGTAATAGGTGATAATTTGATCGCGGCTTATAAAGAGCGAAATCATATGATGATGGAGATGGTGGCTGAACAGCAGTTGATTTTCCGTTCGCAGTTCCGGCGGCTGATTGCACTGCATCGTGAACGTTTTCTGACCCGGAGTCTCGTATTTTCGGCCATGTTGCTGATTTCCTTATTGGCTGGAATCGGCGTCTTTTATCTTTACACTCTCATTATATGGTGATTAAATGTCGGTTCTTGATACGGAGATTATGAATTTTGAAGGAAATTCCTGGACGACCCGTGACGCCTCAACCGGGCTGATCTGCTTCGGGATGACCGGTTCCGGAAAAAGCTCCGGTCCGCTTCGGAGTATTGCCATGAGATTCCTTGAACTGGGTTATGGCGGTATTGTTTTTTGCGCCAAACCTGACGAGTGCGAAACCTGGAAAGCTTACGCCCGTGAAAAAGGCCGGGAAAAAGATCTGATTAAACTTAGCGAGCAGACTTTCTGTTTTCTTGATTACGAATTGTCCCGTCCTCAGGAAGCCGGTGGCGGCCAGGTCGAAAACGTTGTCGGTATTTTTTTGGAAGTAGTCCGCATCACCAAAGACAAGCGTAACGGCGGTACTTCCGACGAATACTGGCAGAATGCGATAAAGCAATTCCTGCGGAATACCATTTCGCTTTTGGTGTTGGCACATGAAGCAGTCACGCTCCCTAATATCAAGGCAGTGATCGACACAACACTTCGTTCTAATGAGGCCGCGGAAAATTTAAAAGAGTATCTTACTGAATTCCATACCTATTGTCAAGAGATGGAAATTCGCGAATTTCACAAATCTAAAAGCGATTTTATTCAGGCTGTAGCCGACTTTGAACGTCATCATCAGGAACATGGCAATAAGTTCAATCAAAATGTTATTGATTGCGCAAAACAGTTTTGCAGTTCGCTACTCTTAAAAAGCATTTTTAACGGAGAAAATCACGGACCGGACTATGAACTCGGGTACAATTATTTTCTGGTTGAGTTTCCTCAACTGGATGAACGTACCCGGAGCAATACTATTTCATCATTCACCGTGCTTGCAGACTCCATGCTGCGCGGTGAATTTCTACGATGTTTCGGTGCGAAAGAAAGTTCTCTGGCGATAGAAGACCTATATCGTAAAGGAAAGATTCTGATTGTTGATCAAGACGTTAAACGGCACGGTCTGGTCGGGCAGATGAGCGCCGCGATCATTAAACTTTGTTTTGAAAAAATGATTGAACGGCGCGAAGATATTTCCAATCCCGATGCGCTTCCAGTTTTCCTGTGGGGCGATGAATGCCAGTTTTTTGCATTAGAGTATGACCAGAAATTCCAGACTACCGCCCGTTCATCCCGAACCCTTACGGTTTATGCGACGCAGAACTTGGATAATCTCTATGATGGCTACGGCAAGGAGAAAGCAAACTCGCTTTTAGGAAATCTTGGAACAAAGATTTTTTGCCAGAACGGAGATCATACCACTAATAAATGGGCTGCCGACAGTATAGGGCAGGAAGTCATTAGGCGTCGCAGTCAGAACATCGGAGACAGCAAATCCGGTGGCATGAAAGGCGATTACAACAGATCTGACAATTATTCCGAGGGCTGGTCTGAGCAGAAAGATTATAAAGTTGATATCGTTCAATTCACCACACTACAAACCGGAGGACCAAGGGGACAATGCCGGGTCGGTTATATTTACTGGCAGTCCGGACGCGTACTCAAAAACGGAGATGTTTTTGTCCGGGGATCAATTGAACAACAATGCCGCCGGGTCTGCGGCGCACGTTTGGTGCGGCGTTGCCCTGCAGTTCCAAAAATCGGCAATAAAGATACAGGCGGGGCCTTTTGTCTCTATTGCTATGACTGGCTGACATTCACCGTTTTTGTATTTTGTTCCACGCTTGTAACAGCCGGGGTATACCTTGTTTATTCCGAACAAGATTATTTTTTCTTAGCTATTCCCAAAATTGGAATCGTTACACTGGCTACCATTCTTATATGGTTCGCGGGATTCATGCTTGACACTTTCTGGGCTTCACTTGCTATTCTGATGGAGATCTTCTGGTATGCAATCAGGAAGAAACACCGGTATAAATACAAAATCATCAACCGGGTTCCGCTAACCGTGATAAGCTGGCTCTATCTAGGATTTTCATTGGCGCTTGCAATTTATTTACAGAACTCCATTTACGAGCAAAAGTCTCTTTTTCCGGCAATAGGAACATGGCTGGCGGCAAGCATAGCTCATCGTTTATTCAAAAGCGCCGGCGGCAGGAAAGTACCCATTGATATATAAGTAAATCACTCCATTAAAAAAGGAAACACATAAAGATGATATTAAATGAAATTTTTCCCGATGAAGCAAAGTTTATGGACTGGCTGGCACACAATTGCTACAGTTGCGCTAAACTTCAAGACAATCCAGAAGAATACAATGATAAATGCGAACTTGAACCAATAATATCCTATGCTGCTTTGGATAAGGAAATTGATGACAGGCTCATTAAATTAATAACTGAAGATGGGAAATTGTGCAAGTGCAAAAATTTTATAAATGATGAAAATTAAACTCAAGCCATCTATTTTTTGACTGTTCTATATGAGCGTTTGCAATTTATTTACAAAATTCAATTTACGAGCAGATGTCAATTTCCCCAGTAATAGGAATATGGCTGTCAGCAAGCATCGCTCAAGCACCGGCGGCAGGAAAGTTCCCATCGACTGGTCGACAAAATAATATTCAATATAAAAAAATTAAACTAAGGAACTGTAACATGCTTACAAAACAGAAAAATTCTCCTTATTGGTACGCCGTTCTTTATAATGGCGGTAATCGTCGAAAATGGGTGTCCACCAGAACAAGATCAAAGAAAGAAGCGAAAATCTTTCACGATGAATTACACGCGATGCTTAAAAGAGAGCGCGCTGAAAGACAACGTCGTGAAATATTGGGAATTGAAGTTGATAGCCTTGAGCCATTCCCGCTGTCAGACGTTTTCAGGAAGTATAGGATAGTACGTGGAGAGCCTTCGCCCAGCACCGTGGCAAAGTTTAACCGCTTTGTAAAATGGCTCAAGGTTAATCGTCCCAGAATATCCGATATCAATAAAATAACCAAGAGGATCGCCTTTGAATACCTCTCGATATACAACGATTGTTCTCCAAAAACCTTCAACAATCACCGCGGCAGCCTGAGTGCGATATGGAGTTTATTGGCGATTTATGACGTTGAAAACATCTGGAAAGACATACCTGCCAGGACTGGAGCCCATTCAATAAAATATCGCGCATATAGCGATCAGGAAGTAAAACGTATTTTAGAAAACTGTACAGGCTTCCATTACGACGCGGTAATCATAGCTTTCCACACAGGTTTGAGGTTTAAAGATATATGCCACCTCAAGGTCGAAGATGTTGACTTGAAAACCGGCGCAATTGAAATAGTCCCGGCAAAAACCAGTCGATTCAGAAAGGCTGTGTATATTCACCTGCATAAAGATGTCATTGATGTTCTCAGAAAAGCTGCAGAAGACAATTTATCAGACTATTTTTTCCCTGAAGCTGTAGCGCGATACAGTTCTGGAACTTTTGGTGTACAGTTTAAGCGAATATTGAAAAAGGCCAATGTCCTGGATAATAAACACGGGAAAGCAAGTTTTCACAGTCTGCGTTCAACCTTTATCACGAACTGCGAGGAAGCAGGAATCAGCAGAACTGTTATTCAAGGAATAGTAGGACACGGCTCTCCGCACATGACTGAACGGTATTCCGAAGACAAGAAATCTGGTAGAATATTAAAAGATATGCCATCAATAAAATAAAATTTACCGAAATGATCTTCGGTTTATATGATATTTCCCAGTACCTGTCCATGCGCTTAGCATGGATGGGGATGGAATTTTGCTGGACTATTCTTTCACTGGAACTTCGCCTGTACCGTCACACTCAGGGCAGTTGATAACCTTTTCACCGTGACAGACTGAACAATTTTCAGGATCGAGATCACCTTCGCCCTTGCAGTTTGTGCATGAGGATGTCTTATCGACTCCAGGTTCTGTGAACCATCCGTCTCCGTCGCATTCGGGACAAGGAACCTCCATGAGTCCGCCTTTGCAGGCATCACACGGAATATGTCCGGTTCCATGACATTTTTTACAGTATTCCATTTTATTCCCATCGGTAAAAATGTTTAATATCAACTACATTTGAATATAAGTGATTTAAATTTATTGTCAAGTTTTTGAAAGCCTAGTTCAAAGATATTTCAGGTAGATATTATATTGTTATTTGTAATGTCAATTTGAAAAAAATATGGTATAATTTAAAAAATAATATCCGAAAATCAATATTTTTAAAAACGTGTTATGCGCAAGAGCTTTCAGCCGGTCGGCATACAAAATCTGAACTCAAAATATTCCAAAAAGTCAGGATCAAGGAGCGAATAGTTAGTAGGAAAGTTAGTTCTAAAATTAGATATTTATTGCAATACTTGATATAATTTTGTGTAGGAAAAATCAAAATATTTATGATTTACCTCTTGATTTTTATATTAAGGATATTATATTGTCTTTAGTTTGATTTAAATAACAATAAAGGATAATATATGAACAATGATATTAACGTGTATTTGCCTTCAGAGTTAAAGCTTGAAGTAGCTGAAAGAGCAAAAACATTGAGGCTGCAGAAAAAATTAAAAAGAACGACCTTGGCAGAAATGTCCGGCGTTTCGGCATCCAGTATAAAAAGGTTTGAAACGACAGGGCAGGTTTCTTTTACAAGCCTTTTGCAAATAGCCAATGCATTAGGTGTGCTTGACGACTTCAGTTCTTTATTTAAAATAGAAAAACCGATGACTTTAGCTGAACTTGAAAAACTTGAAAATACTCCAACTCCACTGCGTGGTAGAATATGAGAAAGCTTAATGTATACCTGAAATATATTCCGACTGAACCAATCATGGTTGGAACCTTAGTTGAAACAAATGATAAAAAATTTCTCTTTGAGTATGATAGTAAATACCTTGAGTCAGGATATAATATATCGCCTTTTAAATTGAGTTTCACAGGAGGTTTGCAGGAAAATAAGGATAACTATCCCCGAGAGAGTTTTGGTGTCTTTAGTGACTCACTTCCTGATGGCTGGGGCGTACTGTTGATGGATAGATTTTTCAGAAAAACCAACCGTAATCTTCGAAATATCTCAATTATTGACCGTCTTGCCTATATTGGCAACCGTGGAATGGGAGCTTTGGCGTATGAGCCTGCTGAAAATATTAGTCATTCAGATAGTGATTTACTTGATCTGCATGAATTATCTGAGAATTCTATGGAGATTCTTCAGGGGAAGCCTTGTGAAGTCTTACCTGCCATGGCTGGTGCCGGAGGTTCTCCCGGTGGAGCACGTCCTAAAATCCTAGCTGGTTTTGACGGAAAAACGTTAATCTCGGGAGAATGTGAATTACCGGATAACTTTGATCATTGGATTATTAAATTCAGGTCGGAAAATGATTTCAAAGATGCGGGAAAGATAGAGTATGCTTATGCTCAAATGGCGAAAGATGCCGGTCTTAATATTTCAGACTTCCGTTTGTTTGAAGATAGTCATGGAAACTCATATTTCGGCACAAAAAGATTTGATCGAATCAATGGGAAAAACAAACGTCTTCATGCTCACACACTCAGCAACTTGATTCATGCTGACTTCAGAATTCCTTCGCTGGATTATGAAATTCTATTAAAGGTGTGTTCCAGATTGACCGAGAATTATTCTGACGTCAAAATGTGCTTCAAGCTGATGATTTTTAATATCCTCGCTCACAATCGGGATGATCATGGAAAAAACTTCTCATTTCTGATGGACAACACAGGGAGCTGGTCTTTTGCTCCTGTTTATGATTTAATATTTTCTTATGGCCCTGGAGGCGAACATTCATGTACAATCGCAGGAGAAGGTAAAAATCCGACAATAAAAGATATAATGAAACTAGCTAAATTAGCAGATATTTCCCAAAAAGACGTGGACGATATTGTCAATGATGTTCAATGTTCTTTAGGCAATTGGGAAAGCTTAGCTTCAAGCTTAAATATTCGTAAAGCGGATATAGCGCAGATAAGCAAATCTCTAAATCCGTGCTAAATCTTTCTTTTTAATTCATTTATCGTGAGAATTGATGTCACTCTGACCATAATAGGCATTTTTACCATGTTTACGTTCATAATGTTTAAGAATCAAGGAATCTTTCAGGCGTGTAGTATTTTGATTTATTTGTTCAGTAATAAATGCAATTCTTGATAGCTCTTCTAGGATTTTTGCATTGTAAACTGCTTTGGTAGTTGTTTCGCCCCATGTAAAAGGTCCATGTCCTGCAACCAATGCCATTTGGACTTCTGCTGGATTCATATTCTCTTTTTCAAAGTTACTAACAATCTGAAGACCAGTTTCAGTTTCATAATCATTTTTAATCCGCTCTTCTGCCATTATGTCAGTACAGGGGATATCACATGCCAGGTGGTCAGCATGGGTAGTCCCATAAATTGGCACATCACGTTGAGCCTGTGCCCAAGCCGTTGCATAAGTCGAATGAGTATGAACAATTCCTGCTGCTTTTGTGAAATTACGGTAAAGTACAGCATGAGTGTTGGTATCGCTTGACGGGCGAAATTTCCCATCAACTACATGACCATCAAAATCGACAATCACTGAATCATTCCAATTTAATGTCTCGTAATCTATCCCGGATGGTTTGATTGCAAATACTCCTCGTTTTCGATCAACACAACTAACATTGCCAAAGGTATAAATTACCAAGCCAAGTTTCGGCAATTCTAAGTTTGCTTCAAAACATTGTTTTTTAAGTTCATTATAACTCATTGTAGCTCCTTGAAAAGTTTTCGCACATTTGTATTACATATTTTTTCTAAAGTTTTTGTTGGCAAATCAACACCAAAGGTAGTCAAAGGACTGCTAGTTCTATTAACTGGAGGCTTAGAAATGATACTTAGCCGGCAATTTTAAAGCTGCTGACTTTGCTGTCGCAATCTTTCAGAAATCATATTCCCCTTGTAAACAGATAGAATGTTCTCTTATTGAAATTAACAAACCAGTTGAAATACTTTTTGATATTTCAAAGGCGACAAGAAATAAGGTTAAGTATTTTCGGTTATACTTTAGTAAAACTGGCAATAAAAACGAATCTGTTAAATTCAAAATAAATGAAATTGAATTTCTAAAAAAAACGCCGTAAATATTATCTTTTAAACATTAAGCTTGGAAGCAAGTAAATTCTATTATACAAAAATTCAATCGATTAGTAATGGCTACTGGAAATCTATCGTATAAATTTATTCATAGATACCTTTACAAAAATGGTCATATTCACCATCAAAAGAAATCAAGAATTGTTAACCATTTCTGCATAAAGCGAATCATAAAATTAGCTTTATATTACAGATCAAAATAAAAACGTATAAAAAAATAATAAGGAAAATGAACATGAATGAGCATAAAAAGAAATGGACTGTTCTAAAAAGATATGACAATGATCATCTAACTCGAATTGCATTACCCGTTGGAGGAATTGGCACGGGGACTGTATCGCTTGGAGGACGCGGTAATTTGCGAGATTGGGAAATTATGAACCGCCCAGCCAAAAACTTTACTCCTAAAGCAACAGGGCGTGCTTGTTACCCCTCAATCATAATATCGGTAAAACCCCGAAATGGTAATCGAGTTACCCGTTTAATGGAAGGTCCATTAAACGGCTGGGAATATGAAGGATATGCAGGTTGTCCTGTTCCCAATCAAGGATTGCCTCGGTTTCGCGAGTGTTCTTTTGATGGCAGTTATCCGTTTGGTCGTGTTAATCTCGCAGATTCAGATGTGCCAGTAAAAGCGTCTATTGAGGCGTTCAATCCATTTATTCCATGCGATATAAATAGTAGCAGTCTTCCCGTGGCGGTTTTGCGCCTGACAATTGAAAATATAACTATGGATGATGTTGATGCCAGTTTTTGTGTGAATGTTCCAAACTTTATCGGACTTGAAAGTGATGCTCGCCGTAACATCAATGCATTCCGTAAAAGTTCTGCAATCCAAGGAATTGACATGCGTGCCGGTAATGTTGACGAAAAGGATGAAGCTTGGGGAACCATGGCTCTGACAACTACAGCAACAACTGGAGTTTCTTACAGGACGGCATGGGAAAGAGGACGGACGGGTAAGACACTACTTGATTTTTGGGATGAATTTTCCGGTACAGGTGAACTGACAGATCGTCCGTTCAATAACAGTCCGGCGCCGATGGCATCATTGGCTGTTCGTCAATGTGTCAAAGCTGGCGAGAAAGTCAATGTGGTATTCCTATTAACCTGGCATTTCCCTAACCGGCAGGCTTGGACTCTTGCCCAAACTGATGTAGGCAGCCAATGTGTGGAAAGCTCCGTCCCCAACACTATCGGAAACTACTATTGTACAAAATTTGATGATGCCTGGCATGTTGCTGAATACGTTGCAACCAAACTGGAGTATTTGGAGTCTGCAACAATACAATTTGTAAACTCCTTTTTAAAAAGCGACTTGCCGGAAAGTGTTAAAGAAGGAGCTCTGTTTAACCTGAGTACTTTGCGCCGTTCGATATATAAAATCTGAGCTCAGGATTTTTTTAAAAGTCAGAATTAAAGGGCGAATAGTTTGAACTAAAGTTAGTTCTGAAATCGCCATTTATTGCAATAACTTATATGTAACTCCATTAGTGAAAAAGTCTTGCTTTGAAATTTTATCCCCCCCTAATGACTGCTCCGCTGGCATTAAGTCAAACACTGGTAACTCGGGAACTATGAGAGCAGGTATTCTCTGTAATTAGATACTTGGATGTCTGGTGTAAAAGGCATAGACTCTCCACGGTACAGAAGAAAAGAACTGCTGGACTCTTTTTCGAAAGCTTCCAGATGTTTCACCATGGATGGTTTGAAAGTATATGAGCTTTTGATCTCAAAAAAATCTAGGGAATGATGTCGGTCAACGATTAGATCCGCCTCGGCACCGGAAGTTGCCTTGTAATAGAAAAAATCACAGTGACTATCATTATGCATCTCTTTTTTTACGATTTCTGAAATAACATGATTTTCAAATAAAGGGCCCGTCATCGGACCGTTTTCAAAATTCTTTTCTGTCTCTATTCCTGTTAAAAAAGACACTAGTCCACAATCATAAAAATAGATCTTGGGCGATTTGGTTATCCGTTTCCCGAGGTTTTTATAGAAAGGCGGTAGCAAAAATATAATAAAGGCAGACTCCAGAATCGAGATCCACCTTTTTACGGTAGGCACACTGACTCCAATATCATTCGCTAAGGTGGACATATTTAATTGTTGTGAAACATTTGCTGACAATAGCATCAGCAAACGACGGAAGTCACGCAGATCTCCGATATTGCTGAGTTGTCGTACATCCTTGTTAATATATGTGTCAACATACGAAGCATACCAATCCTGCCATGCACGATAGTCACGCATGACCAGCTCTGGATAAGCCCCCTTAAACAAATTTTCTGGACGGCAACTTTGCGGAAGCTCTGCCACTTGAAACGGTAATAACTCCAATATTCCTATGCGTCCGGCCAAACTTTCTGTCACCTTTTCATGTAGAATAAGCTGATTAGATCCGGTGAGGATAAATTTACCATAGTTTTGTCTGTCATTATCTATATGCCTTTTCAAAAGAGGAAATATTTCCGGCACCTTCTGAACTTCATCAAAAATAATGTGGTTATTGTAGATGGACATAAATCGTTCCGGGTCATCCTGCAACAGATTAACAGCACGCATATCATCGAAGGTGACGTATTGATAATCTTTTGAAAGGTTTTGCTGTATCATGGTAGATTTGCCTGATTGCCGTGGCCCTGTTATGTATACAGCAGGAAAGTTGAGAATATATTCCGCAAGCTTTTTTTCGATAATCCGTTTAATGTATTGCATAAAAACCTCGTAATTTTACAAAAATAATATCATTTTATATTATAGTACACCTTTAAAAGGGATCTGTCAACATGTAATTTTAATATTTGATATTAAAATTACACAAAGGCCTTTTATGCAAGCGCAAGATGCGAATCAGGCATTTTGTCAAAGAGCTAACCGGATAAATGTCGTTATTATAAAATTATTTTTTAAAATATGTAGTGTAGAGGACTTATTCCGATATCAGTCATGTTAACAAGTATCATTAATGCATCGTAATGATATTATGATTGACATGAATAATTCGACTTTTTCGTTACAATTGCAAAAAATAAGGAAAGCGCATTGCGCCATTTGAGGAGAAAAAATTTAATTTTTGTTTTTTTTAGCTGAATTTACAAAATAAATTTGACAAAATCGCAGTCGTGTATTATAATAACCTTAACGATAAGGTTATGGTTAAGGTAATAGCTAAAGTAGTAGCTAAGGTAGTTTATTATGGTAACAGTAAAATTAAAAGATATAGCAAAAGCATCTGGTGTAAGCATAGTAACCGTTTCGGCGGCCTTGAATGGTACATCAGGTGTTGGTGAAAAACGCAAAGCAAAAATCATCAAGATAGCAGATGAATTAGGATATCAACCAAATATTGCGGCTCGGCTGCTAAAGCGGAATAAAATTGATGACATGGGATTTATTATTGATGCCGAGCCTTTCAGGTTTGCGGATTCTGGAAGTTTTAGTTCAATAATAAATTCATTTGTCCAGGAATGCAGTAGTAATGGAGTTCGTAACCAGATTGAATTCATTGATTCACGACAAAATAAAATACCACAATGTCTTTCAGGCGGACTTGTCGGTGGCGCGCTTCATCTCGGCGTGTTAAACAGTAAACTGAGAAATTGGTTGACTCAACGTCCTGATTTCCCGTTTGTTCAGTTGAATGAAAAATATAAATATTGTGCTACTGTTGATGCGGAAAGCGGAATTCAACAGAGTATACAATATCTCGCGGCAATGGGACATAGTAAAGTAGCATTACTTTATGGACCGCAGAATTTGCTTGTACATAAACGTTACTATGAAAGTTTCAAAAAGGTGGCGGAAGAATTTCGTCTTGAAAAAAATAGTAATTGGCTCATCGGATTGAAGTTAAAAGAGCATATTGACACAGTTAAAGAATCACAAGCAGCAGCAATGAAATTGTTGTCCGGGAATAATCGTCCAACAGCAATAATTTGTACTGACATGAGGAGTACTTCAGCTGTTATTTATGTTGCATTGTCATTAGGATTAAAAGTTCCCGAAGATATAAGTATTATTGGAACTGGTACCAGCAGGGCGGCAGAAGAATCTTGTCCAACCCTAACTTCAATTGAAGTTAATTGGGATATGACTGTATCAGTTGCGATGAATATATTGTCTCGTTTGATGAAAGGATTAGAAGTGGATAATCCTAGAGTAGAAACTACCATGAGGCTGGTTAAACGAGGAAGTGTCCATAATATAAAAAACTATATACACAAAGGAGAAATTATAAAAATAGCATGAAACTTTTAGAATACGGAGGCATTACACAATACAAAACCAATATAATACAGAGGGAACATCATGAAAACAAAAGCAAATAAAATTTTTACACTCATTGAACTCCTCGTCGTGATCGCTATTATAGCAATCCTCGCATCAATGCTGCTTCCGGCCTTGAATCAGGCACGGGATAAAGCGCGGTTTATTTCCTGCAGTTCCAACCTGAAACAGGCAACTCAAGGAGCTATTATGTACGGTTTGGATTATGATGGGCAATTCGATTTTGCAGGAACAACTGGCAATTCGAAACTCAATCATTTGAAAACTTATTCAGACCCCAAAGAAGCTGGAGTGTATATCAAAGAAGGCTATATAGCGGCTAATATTATGCTCTGTGCCGGTCGGTCTCAAGGTGGAATTGATGGATATTGGCATCCCAGGGATCAGGCTGACCTGGAAGCCAATTTTAAAGGCTCCGGAACTCATACTGACTACGTATTCGCCGCTAAATTTATATACAACCAAATGGAATGGATTAAAGCAAATACAGCATCAAAGACCTGGGAATCTTTTACTACCACAGGTAACAACATGGTTAACTACGGAGCCCGCATGCCTATTTTTGCCGACACCTTTGGTGGCTCAACTGACAGCGGTCTTTCGCTTGAACGCTATAGCCCTCATAATTACAAAAAATACAATGTTTCATTTCAGGATGGTTCCGTAAGAAGTGGACAAATGGCTCCTGTTATTGCCTCAAGTAACATATTGCTCTATGGAAATTTTTCGGCTCCAGGAGCAAGTGGTACCACTGTGGCATTCTTCATCGATGCTTTGAAACAGCGCTAAGAGAATTTTACGTAAACAGAAAATACACCTTTCTCCGTCGCTGAAGCTATGCTGAAGCTATGAAGAACAGGTCAGACAGACAGATAGAAAGTAAATCAAGGAAGACAAACTGTGTCAGAAGAAAATATTAAGACTGAATATGTTGGAACACACAAAATGGTTCCGCGTGAACAAATGGTGGATAGCTCGCGAATCTTAAGAGACACGTATGCCATCAAGCCAGGTGCGCCATTATTACATCGGGAGTTCGGATATTTTTGCTTGGATGAATGGTGCAAGCAGGGATTGGATGCCGCTGTGAATTGGCGCCAGTGGGCAAAAGAAGGCCGGGATCCGGTTTACGAATTGGCGGAGATTTTCGGCTATCACCCACCAGCCAATTACGATCTGCGACTGAACTGGTCTGCCCCCCGCTGGAATGCACATCCCGAGTTTGTTCCCGGTTTCGAGGAGAAGGTCATTGAGGAGCGCGGTGACGTCGAGCTTGTTCAAGATTCCGCCGGGCGGCACGTACTCTGTTTTAAAGACAAACGGAGCGGTTTTATGCCGGAGTATATCGAAGCACCCGTCAAGGATATGAAAAGTTGGGAGAAAAACTGCAAGTGGCGCATGGATCCAGAGACTCCGGAACGCTGGAAACTCTTTATGAAAGCCATGACTTCCGCACAGAAAAACGCGGCGCTGGGCAAGATGATTACGCAACGGGTCACAGGCGGATTCATGTATTTGCGAAATTTGCTGGGCCCGGAAAGACTCTTGTATTCGCTTTACGATATGCCGGAAGTCATTCATGACTGCATGCAAACGTGGCTAACACTGCATGATGCTTGCATTATGAAATCCCAGCAATATGTGACAATTGATGAAATATTCTTTTCGGAGGATATCGCCTACAAGAATGGGTCGTTATGCTCACCGGATATGATGAAAGAGTTTCTGTTTCCCTACTATCAACAGTTGATAAACAACATCAAATCCAGGCAATTGGATAAAAGTCGGCATCTGTATGTCCAAGTGGACAGTGACGGTTTGGCATCTTCAATCATTCCACATTACCAGAAAGCGATTGGCATGGACGTAATGAGTCCTTTCGAGGTGGCCTCCGGCTGTGATGTTGTTGAAATCGGCAAACGATATCCCGATCTCATAATTTCAGGAGGAATTGACAAACGGGAATTAGCCAAAGGAAAGGATAGCATCGACCGGATGCTTGAACGAATTCTGCCATTCATGCGTGAGCGTGGCGGCTATATTCCGACCTGTGACCACGGTGTACCGGCAGAGGTTTCGCTGGAAAACTATCTACATTACCGAAAGCGGTGTGTTGAATTAGGCGGGTAGCAACAGAAATTAAAAAAATAACAATCAGGAGAAAGCAATGAACAGAAAATTGAAAAACATAACCAGTGGCTTGACCGGATTATGGATATTAACAGGATGTGTCTTACACGGTAAGCCTATAGAGGAGACAATGGATCTAGCAAAAATCGTTAGGCAGGCCATAAGCAACGGAGAAAAGCGTGTGGTCTTACCAAAAGGCCGGTTTCTACTGAACTCCTGCGTTCAAATACACAACACCTCCAACTTGATAATTGAAGGTCAAGGTGACGAAACTATTCTAGTGACCCCCTATGGTAAAATACCGACCACATTCCATGTACTGAAATCCCGTGGAATCACTTTCCGTAAATTTGCTATTGACTCCGACCCACTGCCATTTACTCAGGGGACAATTATTAGCAAGAATCAAGAGACTGATGGCAGAATCTCAGTCAAGTTCAAAGTCCATAAGGGTTATCCGCAACTGACCGACAAATTTGTCAAGTCGAGACCGATGTTCTATTTCTTCGATCAAAAAACCAGGACGGAGAAAAAGCAGTCATCGTGGTTTGTCCAGCCAATTATCCGGGAAGATGATACTCATGGCAAAGTCCGACTCTCGTCAGCCCTTGCGTCAAAACTTCAACCGGGAGACTTTATTCTTTTGAGGCGTCATGGCGCAACCGCATTCGTCTTGTTTCAAAGCAGCGACATTCGCTTTGAAGACGTCACTGTGTATTCAGCAGGTCCGGCGCTTATTGTGCGATATCTTGACGGTGATAACTATTTTCGTTATCGTATCACGCCCAGACCGCGTCCAATCGGTGCTTCGCAGGACCGTCTGCTCTCATCCACCGCCGATGGTTTCCAGTCCATGAACAGCCCGGGATCGTTCACTTTCGAGAATTGTGATTTCGGTTTTACCGGCGATGACTGCATCTGTTTTTCCTCGGCTGGCTTTCCTGTTGTCGAGGTCGTCAGTCCGACCATCGTGCGGGTGGTGACTAGGCTCCCGGAAATGCTAAGAACGGCAGCTGTAATGACTCGCAAAGGTGATTTGGTGCGCCCGCTTATATATGGCTCGCTGAAACCGCGCGGAGATTTCCCGATTACCTCCATGGTTTTTGATGGTCCCATGACCACACCCTTGCCGAAAGAAATTTTCGAGCGTTACAATCGTTTCAATATTAACAAATGCCCAGCGATGAGACTCTATACAGCTACTGTTACCCTGGAGCAACCGCCAAAGTCCCCTATTGAATTTGGTGATTTGCTTTCTCTGCGGGCTTTTGTTCCGAAAAACATTACCATACGCGACAGTTATTTCCATGACACCCGAGCTAGAGGTATTTTATTAATGCACTGTTCCAAAGGGGTGGTTGAAAACAACCGGATTGAACGAACGTCTCTGCCAGCTATCACTGTTGGCACTGAAATCGCCAAAGTCTGGGGGTTAAATGGCGATTGGGTTTCCAACCTGACGATTCAGAACAACAAAATCAAAGATGTGCTCTATAACTTAGGGTGCATTACCCCAAGCTATCATCAAGCCGCTGCTATCTTAGTCACTAACCGCCCCTCAGCTTACGATGTTCCTTTAGGAACCTACCCTTGGGGTAGCCACCATCAAAATATTAAAATCATCAATAATACCATTGATGGCAGTGATGTCGCAGGTATTCTCATGAACGGCGTGACTGGCGGTATAGTTAGCAACAACAACATCCGCAATACTAATCAACGCGGAGGTGAAAAAGCCGGTCGTAATCTGGGTCTGACCGCTCCGTACGCCATCACCATCATAAACTCACATGATGTCAAGACGAGCAATAACCGTGTTTCCAAGCTTGGGGCGCACGGCAAAGGCGACATTGCCAACCTTGGTCAATATCCCAAAGGAAAACAATAATTGCCATGATGCTTATTTATGACAGATAAAAAATTACATTAACAAAATTTATCAAAGGAGAGTAACAATGAAAAAAAGTCAATACAGCTTAATTATCGCAGTATTATTTATTATGACAAGCTCGGCAAGGGCTGAATTGCTGTATAACCTGACTTTTGATGACACGCTTAGCTCAACAGGTTCTGTCAAGGGAACGGCAGTGGAAGAACTTAATGGAGCCAATCCTGGTGAATACTCCAAAAGTATTTCTCCCTTGCTTAAAAATGGGCTATCTCGCACATTTTCCGTTTCAGAATCAAAGGGTGTTGATATTGTGTTGCCGGGAAGTGGTTCTAAATTGCAATTAGATAAAACTGGCAAAATGATAACGATTGCCTGCTGGATAAAAATATCCAACTTGAAATCAGAACGGGGAATTGTTACAAAGATATCTGGGAAAGAAAAAGCCGGCTGGGCTTTTTATGTGGGTAGCGGTACCCACAAAGGAGAACTTGGGTGGAGCGCATACTCCAGCAAAGGTTACAGTGTTGAACGATGGTCAAATCCCAATGGAGAGAAGGTGCCTTTAGGTGTGTGGACGCATGTGGCTTTTACATTCAAAGTGGGGGAGGCTCCTCTGGTTGGAACATTTTATATTAATGGTAAAAGTGTCGGCAAATTCTCTCTTCATTCGTCTCAGACAGTTGTAAAATCCACCGAAAGCATTCGAGTGGGGTCAAAGTATAAGGGAGGTTATCGGCCTTTAAACGGACTTTTGGATGAGTTGAAGATTTTTGATACCACTCTTACTGAAAAGGAAATTCAAGCACTTACAAACTCAACAAAACATCAATGACCGATATGATGAGAAGGAAATCAATACGTTATGGAAATGAAAACATTGTCCAGAAACTTATTGAACATTCCTTTTCGATATTTGTCCGCAAACGTGACATATGGGTCGGTATTTTACAGACATAGTGATTTGCATTAAAACAAGGAACAATTAAATGAGTATTGATAAATACAGTTGGGTGCGAGGTTTTAACTATCAACCAAGCTGGGGGAGCCACGGAGTTCAAATATGGCTTGATTTTAAACCGGAAATTTACGCTAAAGAGGTAGATAGAGGACTGAAGTATTTTCCGAAGATGAACGCCTTGCGTGTTTGGTTGTCCTACGATGCGTACATTTATGACCGCGAGAAATTTTTAGAGGCAGTAGCGACGGCATTTAAAATATTGCAGGAACGCAATATTAAAATAATGCCTGTGCTCTTCAACGGATGGCATACAACTCCTGATTTTGGCGGCATTAGCAGTGGCATGTTGGAAATAACCAGACGACGAGGCGAGTGGGCTGTAGAGTGCCAATATGCTGAAGATATCGCAAAACTCATATCTGACCCCAATGACCTATTGATGATGGATCTTTGCAATGAACCATTTTGTGATATGTGGAGAGAAAAAGAGCAACTGCTCACTACTGATTTTCTCAAGGCAATAGCCGAACACTTGCGTAACGTGGCTCCCGAAGTTCCTATCACTATCGGATCATGGGGCATTGGCAAAGACTGGCGTCCGCTTTGGGACATTGATCTCTTTTCTCCCTTTGTTGACGTAATCTCCCTGCATTCTTACTTGATTACAAGAATATATTCTAAGGAGGAGCACCTCAAAATGATCGAGGAACTTCTCTCTTATCTACGTGAACTTGGAAAGCCGGTGATTGTAAGCGAGTGTTGCTGGGGTACAAGTAACGATGACACAGAACGTGTTGAGATTATTCGCCACGAACTGGGGTGGATGAAGCGTGAGGGTATCGGATTTATGCCGCATGCACTGCACCATTCACAGGTGGCCGACCTCCACAGAGATACTTATTGGCCCGAATTAATGTGCATGCAGTTTATTGAAGCGGATGGTTCTTTAAGAAAAGGACATGATGTGTACAACGAATTTTAAGCAGAACAATATAAAAACGAGTAATAAGCAATAATAAAAAGAGAACAAAAAATGAGCATTTTTACTGAACATCCAAAACCGGAAATCCGGGTCGGAATTCTATTTTTGAAACGCAAACGCGCCGGATTTGTACCGGAGTGGGGCGAATATATTGAACGCCGTGTGCGCGAGCAATTGCATACTTCCACATTTGATATATTTATTCCCGAACAGAAAATTGTCGATGTCATTTCATTGCGGACAGCCTTGAAAGAATGTGATGATAACAATTGTCAGGTGCTGGTGGTTGTTCAGCCGACGATGAGCGACGGGCGTATGGCACCAGTGCTTGGTCAGCACAGTAACTCTCCGATAATATTCTGGGCAACCCCGGAAAAACAAACTGGTTCTATGATCAGTGCCTGTTCGCTGGTTGGAACCCATACCTTTACCGCGACACTGGCACAAACCGGACACCCTTTCGAGTTGATCTATGGGATGCCGGGTGAAACTGATACCGTTGAGGATTTTAACGCCGCTGTTTACCGCTCATACGCTTATTCGGTCATCCGAAACGGCAGTGCTGGGCTGGTCGGCTATCACGCTCCAGGCTTCATCGACATGCACGTTGACCCGAACTCCATGCAGTCGAATCTCAATACTGAACTCTTTCATATAAGCATAAATGAATTTATCGACAACGTTCACGCAGTCAGCGATGAAACAGCACAAAATGACCTCAATAAGTTGAAACAATTAAAACTCAACTGCATTGATGATATCAGTGAAGCTGATTTGCTCCTGGCATCGAAATATTATCTTCATATGAAAGAACTGATGGATACTATGCCGCTGGACGCTCTGGGTGTTCGGGATTGGTCGGAACTTTCCGCTATTCAATGGCCATACTTGGCAATGGCCCGATTGGCATCCGAAGGCTATGCCGTCGCCTGTGAAGGCGATACCGATGGTGCTTTGAGCTGTCTGCTGGGCTATGCTTCCGGCTGCGGCGCGTGCTATTTGTCCGACTGGTTGGAACACGATGAACATCATATTACCTTATGGCACGGCGGTGCCGCGCCCTTCCAGCTCTGTGAAGGGCCGGACAGCCATATCCCGCCGGAAATCGCCCGCCACTTCAACAACCGTAACCCGGCAGTAGTTGACGCTACTTTGAAAAGCGGTATGCCAATCACCTTGTTCCGCCTCTGGCATCTGAACGGGAAATACCTGTTTACCGCCATTGAGGGAGAAACCATCGCTCCGAAACGCCACCTGAAAGGTACTAACGGCATCGGGTGTTTTGACACGGTCAACATCAAGGACTATTTCCACCGGATGGTCAGGTCGGGCTTTCCGCATCACCCGGTTATTGCCGAAGGTCATGTCAAATCTCACCTTTACAATTTAATGACAAACCTCAAAATAGAATGTATTGACTAAAACAGGATAATTACAGATGAACCAGAAAAATAAGAAATCACTAGCAGACCCAGACTACGTTCCGGGTTCATTAAACCTTGAAACCGTTCACGATTCTGCCGGAGACCTCAAATATGAACCGGTAAAGATGGCAATTATCGGAGCCGGATGCATGGGGGCGGAACATATCCAGACAGCTTATTCGACTGGTGGTGGAGAAATTGTCGGGCTGTTTGATCCCAACCCGGGAAGCATTGATTATGCCATGCGGTTTGTACCTGCAGGCAGACGCAGCAGCGTAAAAATCTATTCTTCGCTTGAGGATTGTTGTAAGGATAATGACGTCGAAGCATTGATTATTGCCACGCCGAATTATACTCATGTGGATATAATCAAAAAGGTACTGCCTTTCAACAAACATATCCTGCTCGAAAAACCGATGGCGCATACGGAAACCGCCGCGCGGGAAATTTACAACATGGTCAATAATTATGATAAGGTTTTTTATATCGGTTTTGAGTATCGCGACAAACCACTTTACAGGGAAGTTCTTTATGAAGTAAACCAGCGGCACAGTCTTGGCGATGTAAAAATGATTAATATTATGGAACACCGGGTAGCTTTTTTGGAAAAATGGCAGCAGTGGAACAAGTTCTCCAGATACAGCGGCGGGACCATGGTGGAAAAGTGTTGTCATTATTTTGATTTATTCAACGTGATCGCCAATTCAAAGCCGGTCCGGGTTTTCGCGTCCGGCGCAATGAATGTCAACTTCACTAATTTTGAATACGGAGGCGAAAATTCAGATATTATTGACGGATCATTTACTATCGTGGAATACGAGAATGGAGTGCGTGCCTGTCTTAATCTCTGCATGTTTCTGCCGAACGGAAATCTGGAAGAAATCAGGATAAATGGAACGAAAGCAACGCTTTACGGTACTGACCGACCGGAAAGCAAACTGAAGATTGTTGCAGGCGGCGAAGATATGAACCGCGATATTATCGTCAGGACTCAGCCAAATATAGCGGCAACCGGTCATCACGATGGCTCCACTTATTACGAACATTTACGTTTTTACCAGGCAATCCACGAGGGATGCAAACCTGAAATATCCTCGGCGGACGGGCTATGGACTGTAGCAGTTGGTGCTGCCGCGGAAGAATCAATCAGGACGGGAATGCCGGTAAAAATCGACAATTTGCCGAAGAGGTAAGAAATCATTAGAATCCTAAGCAAGAAAGTTGATAATTTAAACTGTCAATCGGATTCCCAACGACAAAGTCAAACGTCCATAAAAATGTATTTTTTATCAAGTAATCGTGCATACGTAATTACCATGCCGGAAAGTAACGAAGAACAATTTTGGATTAATTAATCATCCGAATTAATATATAAATTTGAGTAAAATTACCAGTTGTATTACTAATGCTCAACAATCTACAGGAGAAAAAAGAATGCGCTTTGTAAACGTAAATAAAATGGTTAACGATGCCCGCGACAAAGGATATGCTGTTCCAGCCTTGAACGCTAATGGTTCAACTTATGACATTGCCCGTGCCGCGCTCGAGGCTGCTCAGGAAACAGGCTCGCCCCTGATTCTTCAATCATACGAGCCAAATTTGGAATATCGCGGAGCTGAATATTTTGTTAAGATGACAGCGTTATTATGTGATGAACTAGGGATAACTGTTCCGGTTGCATTACAACTTGATCACGGACATAGTTTAAATTCAACGGTTAATGTTATGAAAGCTGGTTTTACTTCTGTAATGTTTGATGCCTCACATGATCCAATTGAAGAAAATATCAAGAAAACTTTAGAAGTTGTTAAAATTGCTAAAATCATGGGCTGTTCAGTTGAAGCAGAAGTCGGCTATGTGAAAGGTAATGAGCCGTCAAAAGAAAAGCAGATCGGACGTATTGCTGTTCCCGAAAAGCCACTTATTCCACCAGCAAAAACTGAAGTTGATGAAGCAAAGCGTTTCGTTGAATTTGTCCCAGTTGATATGCTGGCGGTATCGGTTGGTACTACGCATGGTGTTTATGAAACGCAGGATGCTATAGATTTTGAACTATTAAAAAAACTGCGTCATGAAATTGAAGTTCCACTTGTACAACATGGAACTTGTGGAATTTCCCTTGAAGATGTTTCCAAACTGGTTGAATACGGTATGAGTAAAGTTAATTTTGGCGAACCATTCCGTTTTAAATACATCGAATATTTCAATGAACTGACTGACAGCATGGAACATCAATGGCATGCATGGAAGATCATGAGAGAAATCAAAAATCGCCTGAAAGCTGATATGATTGAAATTATTAAAGCACTTGGAGCTGACGGAAAAGCTTAAATAGTTGCAGATGCAGCCTGCACCGCAACAGAGAGGCGTTGACAGCTCATAAAGGTTTATATCTTTTAGGCGGTTTTCTGTGCCGGAGCAAGCTGCTCCTGGCACTACTTGAATTTCAATAAAGGTAAGAAATGAAAAGTTATCTATATATAATCGCGGCGACATTAGCATTGGCAATTGAATATCTGCTGATTAAAGCCGCTAAAGATGTTCCGGTTTATCTGGTGGGAATGATTGTCTGAAACGTACGTTTAATCGCATTAGCCGCACCAGTATTTACTGCTTTAGGCGGTTGGATAATGTTTGGAGAAACGCTATCTGCTCAGAGCTTTATCGGAATCGCTCTGGTCTTGACTGGAGCTGCCGCTTTAAT
Organism: Victivallaceae bacterium; assembly: GCA_963664605.1. GTDB lineage: Bacteria > Verrucomicrobiota > Lentisphaeria > Victivallales > Victivallaceae > JAHOYW01. The sequence goes on along the minus strand of OY761536.1, from coordinate 3,980,447 downwards.
AAAGATTAATGATAAAAAAGAATTAACTAAAACAAAGGTGCAAAAATGGGTAAAAAAGAAATTATTGGTCAATTAGTAACACGAGCTCGTAAAGCTCAGTTACAGATTGAAAACTATACTCAAGAACAAATTGATGATGTTTGTCTTTCGGTCGCATGGGAAGTTTATAATGACGATAATATTCATGAATGCGCTAAGATTGCGGTTGAAGAAACCGGAATGGGAAAATATGAGGATAAAATAACTAAACATAAAGTAAAAGTGCTTGGAGTTATAAACGATGTTAAAGGCGCTAAAAGTGTTGGACTCATAGAGCATGATAAAAAGAAGAAAATTAGAAAATATGCAAAGCCTGTTGGTGTAATCGGGGCTTTGACTCCGGTTACTAATCCAACTGCTACTCCCGCGAGTAATGCTGTGTCAATACTTAAAGGCCGTAATGCCGTAATTTTTGCTCCACATCCGAAAGCTAAACAGGCGTGTAAAGTGGTTTGTGATTTTATGCGAGCGGGATTGAAAAAAGTTGGAGCTCCCGAGGATTTGATTTTGTTTATTGAAGAACCCAGTGTGGAACTGAGTCAGGAATTAATGAAGCAAGTTGATTTAGTTATGGCTACAGGCGGTGCGGCAATGGTTGGCGCAGCTTATTCGAGTGGAACTCCCGCTTATGGCGTTGGAGCCGGTAATCCGGTGATTATCGTTGCAGAAGATGCTGATATTGCCGATTCAGCAAAAAAAATAACTATTAGCAAATGCTTTGACAACGCGACATCATGTTCTTCTGATACATCATTGATTATTCAGAAAGATGTTTATAACGATATGCTTGAAGCTTTAAAAAAAGAAGGTGCGTATCTGTGTTCTGCGGATGAAAAAGAAAAAGTTCAAAACTGGTTGTGGATTGTAAGTAAAAAAACTGGGAAACTTGGACTGAATCCAGCGATTGTAGCACAAAGTGCGGCAAAGATTGCTAATGATGCTGGATTTTCTGTACCAGAAGATACAAAGATGCTGTTGGTTGAATGCGATCAGCCGGGTGTTGATAAATTCAGCGGAGAGAAGATTTCTCCGGTTTTAGCACTGTGGAAATATAATGATTTTGATAATGCTCTGGAAATTCAAAAAGAACTGACAGAATACGCTGGAATCGGTCATTCCTGCGGTATGTATTCATTCAATCAGGATTATATCGATAAACTTGGACGTACTGTCAAATCAAGCAGAATAATCATTAGGCAACCTCACGCTCCAGCCTGCGGAGGAAATTTTTTCAACGGAATGCCTTCGACGGTTACGCTTGGTTGCGGTACCTGGGGCGGAAATATCACGACCGAAAATATCAACTGGAAACATTTCATCAATGTATCCTGGCTTTCAGAACCTTTTGATCCAATCAAGCCGTCTGATGATGAGATTTGGGGCGAATTCTGGGGAAAATATAACAAATAGGCATATTTATGAAATTATTTGAATATCAGGCAAAAGAAATTTTTAAATCTGTAGGGATAGTGATTCCCGATGGAAAACTTATTGCCGAAAATGAAGATATTGGAGATATTAATCTACCATGTGTCATCAAGTCTCAAGTTATGCAGGGCGGCAGAGGCAAGGCCGGACTTATTCAATTTGCAGACAACGCAAATGAAGCTCAAGAAAAAATAGCGGCTCTAAGGTCAGGTCCTGCTAAAGTGAAAAAAATATTAATAGAGGAAAAATTAAGTATAAAACAGGAAATATATTTAGCGATAACTATTGATCCAGTTGATTGTTCAGCCCTTATTATGGCATCTTCTGAGGGCGGAATGGATATTGAAGAGCTAGCGAAAACTATGCCGGAAAAGATTATCCGGGAAAAAGTCGCGGCTTTTCGTGAACTTGAACCTTATCAGTTGCGAAATGTTATGTTTGCTCTCGGCTTGAAAGGCAATGCTTTCAAGCAAGGTTGCAAAGTGTTGCTGCAGCTGTTTAAAGCATTTCGTAAACATGATGCCGAACTCGCGGAAATCAATCCATTGGTTATTACTGATGACGAACAAGTCATTGCTGCAGACGGAAAATTTATTATTGATGATAATGCGGCGTTTCGTCAGGAATCATATCCTCTGACTCGTGATCAGTTTGATAGTGATATTGAGTTTGAAGCAGCTCAAGAAGGAATTCCGTATTTACAGTTCGATGGTGACATCGGACTTATGTGCGCGGGTGCTGGTTTGACGAATGCAATATATGATCTGGTTAATTATTTCGGCGGTAAAGTCGCGAATTATCTTGAGTTCGGCGGTCCAAATTACCGTAGAGCTGTCGAGGCGATGGAATTCACCTTGAGAAACAAGCCTAAAGTTATTTTGATAGTAACTTTCGGGACAATCGCCAGAGCAGATGTGATGGCACAGGGAATTGTTGACGCGGTAAAAAAACTTAAACCGGAAATTCCAATTGTTACAGCTATTCGCGGAACAGGTGAAGACGAAGCCGGAGAAATTCTGCAGACGATTGGTTTTGAAAATTTGAGTGAAACGGAAGACGCGGTTAAAAGGGCTGTCGCACTGGCTAAAGGGGATAAATAATGAGTATTTTCATTGAAAAAGATACACGGGTATTGATACAGGGAATAACTGGAAGCGAAGGAAGTTTCTGGACTGAACATATTTTAGGTATCGGGACAAATGTTGTTGCCGGGGTTACTCCAGGGAAAGAGGGACAGACAGTTGAGGGAGTGAATGTTTATAATACCGTTCGCAAAGCCGTAGCTGAAACTCAGGCTGAGGCCTCGGTTCTCTTCGTCCCACCGCGTTTTGCCAAAGACGCTGTCTTTGAAGCTCTGGATTCCGGAATTAAAAAAATAGTGGTTATTGCCGAGGGAATTCCAGTACATGATGCAATGCAGATGCGTCGTGCGGCTTTGAGTGAAGGAGCAATGGTTGTCGGCGGAAATACTTCCGGCGTAATCACTCCCGGCGTAGCGATGATGGGCATATTCCCATACTGGATCGAACGTGTCTACAAGCAGGGAAACATTGGTATAATGACTCGCAGCGGTTCCTTAACTAATGAAGTTACAGCAATGGTTATAAAAGCCGGGTTCGGAGTTTCTTCATTAATGGGAATCGGTGGCGATTCCGTACCCTGTACCCGCTTTGCCGAGTTCCTTCCACTTTACGAAAAAGATCATGCAACTCAAGCGGTTGTTATGATTGGAGAACTCGGTGGAACGATGGAGGAAGAAGTAGCTGAGGCCATGGAGGCGGGAATATTCACCAAGCCTTTAGTTTCTTTTATCGGCGGCAGAACAGCTCCTGAAGGCAAAAAAATGGGCCATGCCGGAGCTATCGTCACCGGCGGCAAAGGAACCGTTGCCGGAAAAGTGAAAGCTCTTGAAAAAGCCGGGGCACTGGTTGCCGACCGCCCCAGCGTAACCGGAAAACTTTTGAAGGAACTTATTAATGGATAAGAAAAAAATAATATTTTTTATCGTTGCGTTGGCAACATTAGGTGTTATTCTAATGCTGCCTTTGCCTCCGGCAATTAAAATGGGAGATAATACAATTGTCTTGACAGCGGCAGGCAAGGCTTCACTGGCAGTCATGGCTATGGTTGTAATACTCTGGATAAGTGAAGCCGTGCCATTTGCCATTGCCGGCTTGATCGGTATGTCAGCAATGGTTGTGACAAAGGCATCAACTCTTAAACCTTTAGTTCAAGACGGGTTTGGAAATCCTATAATCCTGTTCTTTATCGGGGTGTTGATCTTCTCAGCGGCTATTTCACATACAACTTTACTGGAAAGACTTACCGGAAAGCTTTTATACAAGCTTGGACACAGCCCCAAGTCAATATTATTTGTTTTTCTTGTAATCGGAGTTTTGTTGTCCGGTTGGATAACCGATATGGCCGTTGCGGCGATGCTTGCCCCGATAGCGGTTACAATACTTAAAAAAGCCAAAGTTGAACCTTTGAAAAGCAATTTCGGCAAAGCACTGCTTATAGCTTGTGCATGGGGCCCGCATATCGGAGGTATAGCGACCCCCGCCGGATGCGGCCCTAATCCGCTGACAATGACTTTTTTGAAGGATTTGGCAGGAATTGATTTTACGTTTATAGACTGGATGATTCTTGGTTATCCAGCGGCAATATTAATGACTCCGATTTCATGGATTATGCTTATCTGGGCATTTCCTTTTGAAGATATCAACCTTACTGTCACGGAAGAAGATTATAAAAAACAAATAGAAAAATTAGGCAAAGTTAATTATAAGGAAATTGCAACAGTTACAATTTGTTTTATAACCATGGCTCTTTGGATTTTCGGCGCATGGATAGCAGAATGGTCAGGCGGCACGATTGATTATCTAGGAATAAAATTTGTCGCTATCAGCTGCGCTTGTTTATTTTTCCTGCCAGGCGTGGCGGTCGTACCCTGGAAAAAGGCGGAAAGTGAAATCAACTGGGGCGGAATAATCCTTATTGTCACCGGACTGGCAATGGGTACAGTTGTTTATAAAACCGGAGCCGCGGAATGGATAGCCATGATTGCCTTCAGCAGGCTCGCGCTTCTGCATCCAGTTATGATTATCTTCACGATTGTCATCGGTGTTTCAGTTATGAAAGTTATGTTCTCAAGTAATACTGTAGCTGGAATTATAATGGTTCCGCTGCTTATCGCACTGGCCAAAAACATTGGAGTTGATCCGGTATTGGTAGCATTGGCCGCAGGAATCACTGTTTCTCTGGCTTTCATACTGGTAACGACTACCCCGACGAATGTCATTCCGTACGCAACAGGCTATTTCTCTATCAGAGATATGATGAAAGTTGGAATATGGATGACTATCGCGGCAGCGGTCTGCGTGACCATTTCAATAGCAGTAATGGGTACATTATTTGGAATAGTAAAACTATAAAAAAGGATATTTATTATGAGTGAAAAATTTAGTCAGGAAGAATTTGATAAACTGGCCGACGAAATGCGTTATGTCATAACTGACATGATCTGTCGCGCTGGTTCAGGACATCTCGGCGGAGCTGTATCGCTTATCGAGACAATTATAACTTTATACAATCGGGTTATGGATGTTGATCCGGCTAATCCGCAATGGGCAGACCGCGACCGTCTGGTTCTATCAAAAGGTCACGCGGCGCCGGTGCTTTACTGTGCATTGGCCTATCGGGGATTTTTCCCGAAGGCATGGCTGAAAACCCTTAATGCCGACGGCACAAAACTTCCGAGCCATGCCGACGCGCGCAGCGTTCCGGGTATTGACATGACCACCGGTTCTCTTGGACAGGGACTTTCTGCTGCCTGCGGGATGGCATTAGCCGCCAAAAAAGACGGTCGTAAAAATCATGTATTCTGCATTGTCGGAGACGGCGAGCTGAATGAAGGTCAAAACTGGGAAGCGGCAATGTTCGCTCCCCACCAGAAGCTCGACAATCTTATCGCTATTTGCGATTACAACAAACTGCAGATCGACGGTTTTACCCATGAAGTAATCGACCTCGAACCTTTGACGGACAAATGGCGCGCCTTTAACTGGAACGTGCTTGAAGCCGATGGCCATAACTGGAACGAAATTTACAGCGCTCTTGAACGCGGCAAAAAACTGCACAACGGCAAACCGACCATGGTCATCATGCATACCACTAAGGCAAAGGATTGTTCAAGCGTCGAAGACACACCCGGAAGTCACAATATAAAAGTTGCAGATAAAGAAGCTCACAAAGGGTTTTTAGACTCTCTAAGTAGCGGTAAATTTCAACTCCCATATTAAAGGAATAATACAATGAAACTTCACGAAAAAGAAATGAGAGCTGTTTATGCGGAAACGTTAAATGAGCTGATAGAAAAAGATAACAATGTCATGTGTCTGGAAGCGGACTTGAGCAAAGCTACTGGTACGAATCCAACGGTGATGAATGCTCATCCAAATAACTTTGTTAACGCCGGTGTAGCCGAAGCCAACATGATTGGTATCGGCGCGGGGCTTGCGTCTGACGGGAAAATTCCATTTTGCGCATCATTCAGTTGTTTTGCCAGTCGTCGAGTATATGATCAGATTACCTTGAGCGTGGCCTACGCCAACTTAAATGTTAAAATAATCGGTACTGCACCTGGAATTACCGCTGGGCCAAATGGCGGAACTCACATGTGTTTTCAGGATCTGGCAATTATGCGCGCCATGCCGAATATGAAAGTATTTAGTCCATGTGATGTATATGAATTACGTTCGATGATGCACTATATGGCTGCTGAATTCGGCGGTATGTATATGCAACTGGTACGCCCGAATGTCACTCCGGTATTTGATGAAAGCTATGAATTCAATCCCAAAAAAGCGGTAAAAGTCATAGAAGGAAGCGATGTGACATTGGTCTCAACCGGCTACATGACCCACATAGCCAAGGTCGCTGCCGAAGAACTTAAAGCTGAAGGTATTAGTGTTGAACTTTTGCACTATCCGAGCATCAAACCATTTGATGCCGAAACTTTGATTGAATCAGCAAAGAAAACCGGCGGAGTAGTAACTGTCGAGACTCAAAACATCATTGGTGGACTCGGCGGTGCGGTTTGCGAAGTATTGTCTGAAAATTGTCCGATTAAAGTAAAACGTCTCGGTATTCCAGATGAATTCGGTGAGGTCGCTACCGAGGAATATTTATACAACAAACACGGTTTTGGTCCAGAACACATTAAAACAGCGTGTAAAGAGATGTCAAAATGAACAATATAAAACTTGCAATAGGCAGTGATCACGCTGGATTTAAGTATAAAGAAATACTTAAACAGCATCTTGCCGGAAAAGGTATTGAAGTGAAAGACTTTGGTACTAACTCTGATGAGTCATGTGATTATCCTGACTTCATCAGACCGGTTGCCGAAAGTGTTGCAGCAGGAGATTTTTCCTGTGGAATAGTTCTCGGCGGCAGCGGTAATGGTGAAGCCATATCAGCCAATAAAGTCAAAGGTATTCGCTGTGCGCTTTGCTGGGATGAATATACCGCTGCGATGTGTAAAGAACACAATAATGCAAATGTTATTTCTATAGGAGAACGAACTGTTTCTCCTGAAATGGCAGTTAAAATTGTCGACATCTGGCTTAATGGTCAGTTTGAAGGCGGCAGACATCAAATAAGAATTAATAAAATAGAGGTTACATCATGAAAATAATTATGGGAGCACCAGTAAAAGGTAAAGTATTGAAAGATGCAGTCAAGGCGCATCTCGAAAAACAAGGACACGAAATTATTGATGTCGGTTGTTTTTGTACAGATAATTTCGTCAAATATCCTTCAATAGGAGAACGTGTCGCTAAAGCTTTACAAGATGATGTGGCGGAACTTGCTATTAACTGCTGTGGTAGCGGTACCGGTGCCGCAATTGGTGCGGATAAATTCAAAGGTGTACTAGCATGTGCATGCGAGTCAGTCAAAACTGCAGAACTCATCCGCAAAGTAAACGGCGCAAACTGTCTGTGCATGGGCGAAGATATAGTTTCCGAAGAACTCGGCTGTCAAATGGCGGATGCCTTCATCAACGCCAAATTTCAGGACGCCCCTGTTCCGCAGGCAATCCTCGACTTCTGGAAAGAAGCCGGAGACGAAATGATTGCCCGTGGCGAAATCGCGACTGAACGTAAAATTGAAACTCTATAATAATACAATTAGGAGTTATAAAAAAATGATGGAATTGGAAACCAAATCAACAAAGATTTGTTTTGAGAAGGAAAGCGAAGTTTTAACTATTGTTGATAAATCTACTGGCTATCGCTTGTTGTTTACACCTTCAGCAGCCTTGTTTCGACCGGTTCTGGATGGCAAACTGGTGGATGCCCGGTTAAATGATATAAAAGCGAATGGAAACTCGCAACTGGAGTTTCATTTTTCCAGTGAAGAGCTTTTGAACTTTACTGTCATTCTCTCAGCTTGCCAGGAAAGCAATACGATTGATTTTCAGTGCAAGCTTACTGTCAAGAATTCAACTCAACTCAATCGTCTGGAGTTATTTCCGGCGGGAACGATGGTAACGGCATATGATCTGGTTAATTTCCGCAATAGGCATCATACACCGAAAACTTGGCCGGAATTAATATTGGGATCTGAGTTCAATACAAACACATATTCTGGGGACTGGCAGTTTGCGCCGCATCCAACGATGTTCATATTTCGTAAACTGGAGACAAACATGTTTTTCGGGGCGCTTGATCTGCCCGGTGCATTCGGTATGTATCTAAGTATCGATAAGTACGAAGTCAAAGAATGGCATCTTAACTATGGTACAGAGCCAGACGGTCAGGTGTTGGAAGCAGGAGAGGAATTTGTATCTCCACGCTTTTGCTTGTTCGTTCGACAAAATCAGAGTGTTTACGATACGCTTGATGATTTTTCCAAAATACTTGTAGATTCAGGTCGGATTCCATCCCCTGAAAAGAAAAAGCGTTATTCCTGGTGGAATGAGCCAATTTATGATACATGGTTTGACCAGGTAATGAAGAGTGGATCACTAGTACCTGATGATCTCAAAGAACAGGCAATGGATGGCGGAATGAACACAGCGAGCACAATATTGAATGAACAGTTTGTCCGGGATGCCGTTGCCGTTATCAAGCGAGAGAAATTGCCAATTCGGACCATCCTGATTGATGAAGGTTGGGCAATTTCGCGTGGTCAATGGGAACCAAATCAAGATCGTTTTCCCGATTTACGAAAACTGGTCGATGAACTGCATGCTGACGGTTTTAAGGTGGTTGTCTGGTGGAATTGGGCTGAGCTGAGAGATGAAGCAAAAGCTACCCCTGCTCACTTGAGTGGTGGTGGAAAGTTGAATTGCCATGGACACAGAATGCGTGACTATTCTCTTGCGACAACACAGGAAGAATACGTAAAACCACTTTTTCGCAAACTCTTTTCAAGTGATCCGGATTGCTACGATTTAGACGGCGTAAAGACCGATTTTCTAGCGGATAAATTGCATGCGGATATGCCAATAAGTGATTCCACGTGGCGAGGGGAAGAAAACTATATGTTTCATATTACTAAGCTGTTTTACAATGAGATGAAATTGCATAAACCGGATGCTATGCATTTGGGGTGTTCAGGTCATTTTTGGCTGGCGGACATGATTGATTTAAACCGTACTTATGACTGCTGGAGTAGTAATCATCTGGAGCACGAAGAGCGATGTCGGATGCTCAAATATACCTCTCCTGGGACTCCAGTTGGCTATGATATGCACATGTTTCTCGAAAATCTTGAAGAATATCACAAGTCGGCTAAAATTGCGAAGGCCTCAGTTCAAACAGGTAATGTAATGTATTGTCAAGACGACCCATTTACAGTACCTAGACTTGCGGATGCTAATTATTATGAAAAACTTAGGAAACTTTTAACTTGCGGAGGAGAGAGATGAATCAAACTGATAATGCGGAATTGGTGTCTGTAGCGGATAGGTTATGGACAGTAGCAGTTGGTGCTGCCGCGGAAGAATCTATCAGGACGGGAATGCCGGTAAAAATCAACAATTTGCCGAAAGAGGTAAGAAATCATTAGAATCTTAAGCAGGATGGGTGAGAGAGTTTAAAGTTCAAAAAATTAAAATAGGAGATATTTAATTGAAAAAGATTTTTATTATTTTAGTGCTTATAGTTGCCGCTATGATTGCTTGGCGGATGACCATCAGGACTACCGCTGATCAATATAAAGGCAAAATCATTTTACGCTGGATTACTGATATAAATCCGACTCGAGCTGAACAGGTGGCAGAGTTTGAACGGCTTAACCCTAACATTCATGTCGTTATAGATCCGGCAGCCAAAGGGAAAGAGCTTATTCAGATCAGTGGAGGTAAAGGTCCTGACTTGATTGACCTTAACACGGCAACTTTTCAGCATTATGCTAAAAATAATGCGTTGTTTGATTTTAATGAACTGCGAATTAAAGAGAATAGCGAGATTATTACACTTAATAATAAAATATTTGCTAAAAACCTGCAATTACTCTCTTTTCCAAAAAATAAAATTCCTGAATTATTAGCTAAATGTCCCAAGCAGTCGATTGAGTCGGCTCAAGCTGTTTTTCTTTATAATGAGGCCGTAATTAGGTGGAATAAACTAAATGAGCAACAGTTGCTTTATATGGAATATCCTATGACTAAGGATATATTCTGGTCTGGACAATTATCATATCTCGTCTATAAAGGGAAAATACTTGCGACACCAACCAACTGTTCAGCAGCCATTATAATTTACAATAAAGTACTGTTTGACCGTTATAAAGTTCCTTATCCGAAAGACAATTGGACTACTGATGACTTTCTTGATACCTGCCAGCAGTTGACCCATAAGGTGCCTAATAGTAATCTCTATGAAAGTTTTGCCATCATGCCGATCTGGATTCCGCAATGCTGGCTCTATCTGACCGGTGGCCGGTTTTACAGTGATGACAAAAAGACCTGTGTACTTGATTCTCCTGAGGGGCAGCAGGCATTAGAACTTGTCGGCAATCTTTTTCGCAAAAACGAACAAGGGCTCAGGCTGGCACCGACCTCAAGTGATTCAATAGCCGGATCATCGCAGACTGGTGGCGGCTGGGAAGAGTTTGCCCGGGGCAGCATCGGCATGGTCAATGCCGGTCGTTGGATATATTGTTTAACCGGACCACTGCTACAGGCAGGCTATACTTCAATGCCGAGCTTCAAAAACATCAAAGCGTCTGATAAAAAAATATATTTTGGCGGGCGTACTACCGGTATTACCCGTGACAGCAAACATCCTGAGGCGGCATACAAATTCTTAAAATATCTCATTGGTCGGGATTACGGCCGTGTTCTGCTCAATTCCGGAGACGGAGTTTCAGGTGTACGCTATTATCGTGACGAAAACTGGGCTTTGTTTAACCCGACTTTCCCTGAAGTACAATCAATCATGCTCAAACGGATCATGGATCGTGGTGACAAAAAACTAGTTGATCTAAAGTCATGGGACAATAAACAACTTGCATCTTTAGCGGCAAATGAATGGCAATCTTTGTCCGGTGATGAAAAAAAATCTGTCCGTCACAAAGTAGAAAAAATGATGACCATGATTTATAATGAAACAGCTAAGGGGGTGGCAGATGAAATAAGTCCGTATATCTCCCAAAACCTCTTTGCCTTAGCGACAAAAAATGTTTCAGAACGCGTCCAGACGGGTAATCTCAAACCGGCACAATGGGCAGGTGAACTTAAAAAGGTATTTGACATCCATCTGAATCGAGCCTTGAATAAGGATAACAATAAAAGCTCCTATCTTATAGGTAATATTATTGGTTGTTGCCTTATTCTACTGATTATTGCTTTCGGCATTTATAAATTTATGAGCACTAAAAAAGCTAAAACATTCTCACATCCTAGCAGAAAAGGCGAAAAAATGTCCGCATTCTTTTTCCTGATTCCTAATCTCAGCGGTTTTGCCATCTTTACTTTTATTCCGGTTATCCTCTCGTTTGCCATGGCGTTTACCAGCTTTAACAGTTTGACTAATGAACTCTCATTTGTCGCGTTCAATAATTTTGTTGATCAGATAATTCGCCCTGAGTTTTGGTATTATCTCTTTAATACTTTTATTTTTATGCTGGGACTGCCTATTGCTGTGGCCTGTTCATTAATACTGGCTCTGGTGCTCAACAATAAGCTGCGCGGCTATCTGGTTTACCGGACGCTTTTCTACCTGCCGAGCGTCGTCAGCGGCATTGCCATCTTCCTGCTCTGGAAATGGATCTACAATAGTGAATACGGCTTGCTTAACCAGACCTTGCACATGTTATGGATTGATAATCCTCCCAACTGGCTCAACGGCGGCGGTAATTTTCTCGGTATAGATTTTTTCTGGGCAAAGCCGGCATTGATTATCATGAGTGTCTGGATGGGAATGGGTGGACCAAATGTATTACTATTTCTTGCCGGTCTTTCAGCTATATCACCGGAACTGTATGAAGCATCTGAAATTGATGGAGCAAATAAGTGGCATCAATTCTGGAATGTGACCTGGCCGCTATTAAGTCCGACCACCTTTTTTATTATGATAATGGGCGTCATCTATGGTCTCCAGGGAGGGTTTGAAATGGCTTACGCGATGACTGAAGGCGGTCCGCAACAGTCAACGACAACCCTCGGGTATCATATTTACAATACCGCATTTTTTGAATTTGAGATGGGGCAGGCCGCCGCAGTTGCCTGGTTCCTTTTCTTTCTAGTCTTCGGCATCACACTGCTGAACTGGAAGTTCGGCGAAAAGAAAGTTAACTACTAAAGAGATAATTACAATGGTATCACACACAACACTTTTGAAAAAAATAATCCTCTATACCGTACTGAGTTTAGTCGCACTGTTCTCACTCATTCCACTACTGTGGATGATGAGTACCAGTTTAAAATCCGACGCGGAAACTTTGTCGGCAACAGTTGAATGGCTGCCGCATATTTTTCACTGGGAGAATTTTACTGAAGTATTCAAACGAACAAATTTTAACCTGAACTACTGGAACAGTGTTTTTGTCGCATTGCTGGTAACCTCTGGGCAAGTCTTTACTTCAGCACTGGCTGGTTACGCATTCAGCCGATTGGAGTGGCCGGGAAGAGATAAGGTCTTTCTTGCTTACCTTGGTACATTGATGATCCCGGTAACCGTCACTATGCTGCCGAACTTTATTATTCTGCGTCAACTTAACTGGCTGGATTCTTATCAGGCATTAACAATTCCAGCTATGTTTACCGCATATGGAACATTTCTCTGCCGGCAGTTCATGATGGGTTTGCCGCGCGATCTGGAAGAGGCCGCAATTATCGACGGCTGCAACTTTTTCCAGATTTTTTCACATATAATATTACCGCTCTGTACTCCGGTTTTAACCACACTAAGTATCCTGACATTTATGGGGACATGGCGCAGTTTTGCATGGCCATTAGTAGTTACATACAGCGAAGATTTGCGTGTCCTGCCACTGGCTCTTTTTGCTTTTCAGGGCGCACGTAAAGTTGAATACAACTTGCTGATGGCAGCATCGCTGATGATGATTATACCAACTCTGTTACTATTTATTTTCGGCCAGAGGTTCTTTGTCAAGGGAATAAGAATGGGTGGAGTGAAAGGATGAGTTTTGAAACTGAAAAGGAGTATAAAATATGAGCAAACAAAGAGCACTGAAAGCTATCAATGGTATTATGAGCGATCAGATTCCACAATGGGATTTTCCGGATAATGTATTATTGGCCGAGAAAGTTATTCCGTATGATATCTGGGAAAATACCGAAAGGACCTCAATTGACTTGCTAAAGCACTTCGACATAGATATGACTCATTGCATTACAGGCGGCATCGCAGAATGGAATTTTCCGCTGGTGCGCTATTTCGCCGATGCTGAATATGTTGAAAATGAAGATACCCGTCCCTATCTGCGGGCATATAAGAAAGAAACGGAACGTCCTTATCAATCTATGTACGATAATTTGGGCATGAAATGTTCTGCCTCATTCTGGGGCATGGCACCCACCATGACGATGAATGGTTATGCTTTTGATTCTCCAGAGGATGTCTTAAAATTCAATCCATTGGAATATGACACCTTTACACTGGAAGAGAGAATTACTTTTTTTCAGAATTATTATAAAGAGAAGCAGGAACTACTCGGTGATGATTGCCTGATGATGGGATGGTACTACCACACGCTATTTATGTGGCCGGTTGAAATCTTCGGATGGGAAAATTTCATGCTGGCTTCTATGACTGACGAAAAACGTTTTCAAGAGATTCTTGATCAATTCTTCGAACTCTCAAAACGTGATTTTACAGCATTAGCAGCCGTGGACGAACTGGAGCTAATTGGTTGCCATGACGATTTATGTAATGCGAATGGACCGATGTACAGCCCGGATTGGTATCGGGAACATATTTATGATCGTTACAGTGAACTAACCGCAATGCTTCATAATGCCGGAAAAAAAGCACTATTTGTCTGTGATGGAAATGTTGTTCCATTGCTGGATGATATTGCAGCAACTGGTTTTGACGGTATCGCTATTGATGGTCATGCTGACCTAAAATCAACTGTTGAAAAGTTTTCTGGAAAGATTATCTCAGGTGGTATGCAGTCAGCGATAGTGAGTAATGGCACCCTAGAACAAATTGAACAGATGGTTAAAGAAACAGTGGAAATAGTAAAAGATGAGCCTGGCTATTTTTTTCAATGTGTCGGCATGATCGGCAAAACACAAGTGGAAAACGTTGAACATTACCAACATTGTATAAAAAAATATGGAAAAAGAAACTAATAGTTGAAAGTTGTAGCTCAGTAAACATGCATAATGTAGTGTTGTAAAAACGTTAGTATTTTCTAAAGTTAGCCTCAACTCCGCTAAGCTTTCAGCCCGTTTTGAAATTTTGAGGGAGAGCTTTTATTAAAATATCAACCAATCACATCCATGCATCTAGCATGGATGTGATTGGTTTTTTAATAGCTGAAACAGCCAACATCTGCTTGCCCTGCATGTACTTATTGGATGTATTGAAAATCACTCATCTTTCAATGTAAATTGCCTATATACTAGGAGCTTTCTTGTCATTAAAATGTTTAAGCCATTAATAATCATTTCTTCAATATCTAAGAAATTAAGAAATTTGTTCCACCTCAAGAAAACTAAAACGGGCTGAAAGCTCCCGGTAAAAACACGTTTCTAAAATGATGAAAATTCATTAAAATTATTTTTTTACCGTTTACTTTTTCGTTTTCGCGGCAGTTGTTTCGTATTGAATTTTTCATCTGTCAAATCAAGGTATCGCTTGGTAATTCCGGTATATTTATGATCGAAATACCTGGTTAACTGATGGATTGACCATGAGTCATTTATAAGATGATTATAACCGAAAGTCTTGCGCAAAGTAACGGCGGAAACATCATCAGCTCCTTTAATCTTTGCTTTTCTGGCCGCATCTTTGAATATATTCCCGATGGAGTACATATTAACCGGTTGAACCTTTTTCTTGATATTGACAGCGTGACTTTGAAATACATAAACATCTTCCGGGTATTCTTCCCGGAGTTGATTCAGAATTTTCAGACTTTTATCACTGAAAAATATCTTACGGGTTTCTCCTGCTAACTCACAGTCAAGTTCAAAATAAGGTTCGATTCTTTTTATTTCCGAGCCGATTTTCTGCTGCTTAACATCTGTCCATTTCAGGTTTAAAAGAAACAGCGGACTGACTCCGGTATCCAGACCTACTACAAAAAAAGCGTACACTGGAAGCGGAGCTGTTTCTTTAACACTTTGCTCCCAAAGTAACAAATCTTTCATGTTTTTTATAGGTTTTATAAATTTTTTCATGCTGAGCTCCAGTTTGTCTTGTGATTTTTTGCCTGAAATTGAAGAAATGTCTGATGATATTTGTGCAGGGATTGTCTTGATATTCCTGGTGTCGCATAAGCACACAGTAATTCCTCATCAGTTACCGGCGCCGGATGAGCTTTGCTAAAGTCTTTACGAGCCTTGGAACGCGCTGTCTGGTCGCACAATCCAGCAGACAAGTGTTTACGGTAATATGAATCATATTCACGTCCCCATTTGATGCTTCGATCTGTATGCCGGTCAACTCTGCGGCTATGTTGTTTTAAATGCATTCCAGCGTATTCCAAAGGTTTTTGAACATTGAAAAGCTGTAATTTAGTTGATTCGAGAAGTTTCATCCAGCTCGCAGCAATGCAATACAGCTGTATTGTTGCTTGTTCAGCAGAGTAATCCAGAAGCTTGAGAAGCCGGAGAGACATCGCATGCACAATCCGTATTTTTTCGGAAAGTGTATCCGGCGCTTCAGGAAGCTGTTTTATTACTTCAAGGACTTTTTCTGCTTCTGGTTGCGAAAGGACAGTGTTATTCACAAGGAATAGCCGTGGATTCTCTCCTTTTTTGAGCAAATCTGCAAATTTTTTAAGATAAACATCAATATCTTTCGGCAGATTCATTTCATGCAAATAATATGATTCTACGATAAGCTGGACCTGATAAGTAATGAAATTGCGTCCGGCAGTAGTGAGCCTGATGAACAAAGAAATATCTTCCTCATCCGGGAAAAGGCAAAATGCCTGCCGGTGATGCAATACAAGCGTTTGCCGTCGCGCAATATATAATAATTCAGACCAGTATCTTGCTTTTTTCATTGTATTCTTATTGTTTAAATTAGATGTTATACAATATCGTATTTTCTATGATTATCAATTATTTTTTACTAAAAATAAATATTTTTATAGGATAAACAATAAAAGACACAAAAACATAAGCGCATTTATAGCTAGTTTGATTGTCGTCTGCCGGCCTGAATAAAATCATTGAGGCTCTGCACCGTAATCCTTGAAGTTCGGTGTCCGAGCTTGACCAGTTCCAACTCACCCTTGTTAATATGGTCATAGACCGATTTTACTGTAACCTTAAGGATTTTGGCTGTTTCCTGCAAGGTCAGCAAAGCCGGAATCTCGACAGTCTGTCGTATTTGCTGATTGATGTTCTTAAGATAGTTGAGTTCTTCGTCTGAAATAACGCCGCATTCGACCAGTGGAGCAGCGAATTTTACTAATGTTTTGACTGTTTCTTCTTTTAGCATAATGTTTCCTTGTTAATGGTTAAGAATTTCATTATATTATGCAATACCATCTGTAACAAGGATATTTAAAGTCAAAGGTGTTAAGGGAACATTATTTTAACACTTTCAGTGCGACAATCAGGAACGAAAAGATGTCGTTATTTTCCTATTTTTTGATAGAGTCAAGGTAGGCTCTGTGGTAACGTCGCAAGGCCGCCGTACTGTGTCCGGGTAACATACCACAATCAAGGATTTCGTCCGGGGTTTTTGGTAAAGGATGTGCGGAAATAAAATCCCGCCGGGCATAAGTCTTTGCTGTTTTCTCCCGGAACTTTTGTTTCAGATACTTTTGCAAATAACCATCAAATTCCTTGCCCCAAAGAATGCTTTTTGTATTCATAGACCGGTGACGTTCCCTATGTAGCCGCAAATGCTTTAACGCGCATTCGACAACAGGAGTTCCCGGGGTGTCTTCTGCCTGTTGAAGGATTTTATTCATTACCAATTCATGAAAACGAATCATACCAGTAGCTTCAGGCAGTTTGGCGATTTTCAAAATTGTTTGAATCAGAGAATAAATCTCTCGAAGTTTTCCAGAAGTTGCTAGATCGGGACTTGGAATTGCTTTAACTGCCGCAATCCAGGTCAGATTACAGAGAGCAAAAATATCAATAGATTTATGGGATTCTAATCTCAAACGCTCGAAAGCTTTCACTACTGCCCGCAATACCGCACTTTGATATCTGCAAATCAGTTGCTCGTCATTGAAATTCAACACTTCAAGTCGATAGCGGTCAGCTAGACGACAATAGACCGGCTCCAAGCGTTCCCGAAATGTAAGATTTTGTCGCTGATCAAGCTGAAATAGTTTTATCTCATTAAGGTCAAGAATGCCTGTGTGCCGTTTCCGTATTTCCAATAATTTATCATATAGTTCATTCATTTATAGTTTTTCCTGTATTTAATTAAGGGATGAAACCTGCCTGTACTACATTAAAAATCAAGAAAAAAACTATTTGTAGTGTGGTAAATAACATTATTTTAACACTTTCTTGCTTGCCTGTTTTAGTTGCTTAGGAGTTTGGGTAAGCTGATGTTCGCTATTTTTTCCTGTTCCAACAGTTTGTCCACTGTTAGATTCAGTTGGACAATCAATGAATCCGAAGCAGTATCGATCAATTCATGCAGGCGTTTCCGCATCATGCCCTGCACGCTGTTTTTACAAGCAGAATTTTCACCGGAAACAAGTCCGCGCATCATTGCGATACCTTTGATTCTCGCTTCTCGGTTGGCATGGTTCTGATAATGTTTCGTCATATCCGCGGAAATATGCCCGACGATGCTCTGTACTACTGGCAGCGGTACACCCTTGATCCCGGCGTAATAACAGAAGCAATGTCGTAGGCTGTGGAAATCCTTAACGCTTTGTTTGCGGCAATAACCCGGACGTTTGACTTTGGTTACAATTCCGAGGGATGATAAATATTGGATGATTTGTTTTGACAAATTGCGGGCTTCCTGCAAATATATTTCCGCCGCTTCAGGAATAACATAATCCGAATATGGCGAACCGGGAATACGTTTTGCCGCCTGTTCAGCCAGACACTCAGCCAGTTCCATTTCTATTGGGATAATTACTTTAGCTCCGGTCTTACGGGTAATGCGGATGATTTCCTCATGCAGGAAATCCTGTATCGTTGATTTACCTTCATGCCAATTACTGATCTCAGACCATTTCAAGGTCGCCACATCGCCTTCACGCAGCCCCGTGCAAATACCAATGGTAAACAGCGCTTTCATCAAGGGCGGCGGCTCTGTAAATATCAAACGTAATTCCTCCTCTGTAAAAATCTCCCGTGGAATTTCCTTTTTGGGAAGCGGCTTTATGTCTTTAAATGGATTATCATTGAATGTATATCCTAAATCCTTTTCCAGACGAGAAAATACGCTTTTACATGTACTCAGGTGATGATTGATGGTTTTATTGCTCAAAGAGGCTATTTTATTTTTAATAAGCCGTCCGTTTTTGCAAAGATCGGCGATATAGGCTTCAGCATGGAAATATTCTACTTCGTCAAGCCGGGAAAGTTCATAATTATTATGAATAAATTTTACGAAATCATTCCAGTATGAGCGCAGTCTTTCTGTCCATTCCCGGGAAATGGATTTGCCGATATTTTTTTCAATTGCAAGTTCGATCGCGGATTCCAAAGTGATTATCGTTTTCGCTTTTAATTTCCGAAGGTCAGCTTTTTGTTCAAGATATTCTTCCCTTGTTTCGATCTCCTTAATGGTCTGTAGCGGTTCCAAATATTTTTTGGCGGCCTTTTCCGCTTCGCGAAGCTTGCTTATCTTATTACCGTCTTGAGTTTTCAGTGTAACACTTTTGCGTTTGCCATCCAGACGGTATTGCAGATAATAAACACCGTTAGCTTTATAGACGCGTCCGGAACCATTGGCACGGCGGGAATCTTTTGTTTTTGACATGTCGTTTTCCTCTTTAGTTTTTAGTTTTTCGGCATCATAATTCTGATTGCCGAAAAAGAAAGGGAAAAACTTTTTATGATGAGGACGATAACACAAATGTTCGCATTATAGAATTTTTGTTAATTTACGCCTTGAACAAGCAGGGATTCGGTGATAAATTTTATTTGCCAATATTTGCCATTGATGTTTCAAAACAATATGAAACCATGCATATTTGAGCGTAACGTTGACAAAAGCCCGATCAAAGGTTTTTATTGGTGAAGAAATTGTAAAGTTTTTATAAACAAGTATTTACGCTTGTATTGGCAAATAATACGGAGAGGACACTCGCCCTCCAAAAGCTTTTTCGATTACGACAACGATTACGATGGCGATGGCGATTAGATACAAACATATTTTTCCTAAATATTTGCAGTGCAGGATTCCGGAATTATATTAATTAGAATAGGAAAAATCCACTAATGCCGCATAATTTATTTATGCTTTAATAGTAAGAGGTTTAAGGTTTGAAACAAACACCCCGGCCGGGAGACGAAATGATTCGTTATTGTGGAGATATAATTGTATTTGAACTGGACTGCGCTAACGTGCCGTCCGGGACGGCTTTTCTGCGCACCAATCTTGGGCGGGCTAAAGTTCACCGTCAGGAAGTCATTGCCGCGACCGAGGAAGGCGAAACGGTGTTGAGCCGTGACTGGCACGATATCAAAATGAAACTTGATAAAGATTCCTCAAAATTTAGACTCAGCCTGCCGTTGACTGAACCCGGTTGTTTTGAAGCTAAAGCTTTTGTTCTTCCTGAAGACGGGCGGCCGCCTGTCTGGATGCCGGGACATAATACCCGGATTAAAGTAGAACCGTCGGATACGGTGACCGGAAACACTATGTATACGGTTTTCCCCCGTCAGTTCGGGGCGTTCAAAGACGGTTTCAGGAATGATGAAAACCTTGAGGAGAATATAAAGATCCTTGATGATTCCGGCTATACGGTGATTCCGCCTTCAGGGACTTTCCGCGATGTCATTAAACAGCTTGACTTTATCATTAAACAACTGGGCTGCCGTTACCTTCAACTGCTGCCGATTCATCCGACGCCCACGGTCTACGGACGGATGGGGCGTTATGGCAGTCCTTACGCGGTGCTTGATTTTTTTGCGGTTGACCCGGCGCTGGCGGAATTTGATAAAAGTGCGACTCCTCTTGAACAGTTTATTGAATTGGTTGATGCTGTGCACGGGCATAAGGGAAAGGTTCTAATTGATATCCCGGTTGACCATACCGGCTGGGCTTCCCGTTTGCAGTCCGAGCATCCGCAATATTTTGTCAGAAACGAAAAAGGCGAATTCGCCAGCCCCGGGGCCTGGGGCGTAATCTGGGCGGATTTAGTCAAACTTGATTATGATTTTACAGAGATCCACGGCATGATGGCGGATATTTTTCTCTATTGGTGTTCACTCGGTGTTGACGGTTTCCGCTGCGATGCCGGATATATGCTTCCGGCGTCAGCCTGGAAATATATCACCGCCAAGGTGCGTGAACAGTATCCGGACACCTTGTTTCTGCTTGAGGGCCTGGGCGGACCGGTCAAAGTCATGGAGGAACTGCTTTGCTCCTGCGGGCTGAATTGGGCTTATTCCGAGTTGTTTCAAAATTATTCGCGCGATCAGATCCAATGGTATCTGCCGGACGCTTTGAAGATATCCGAAAGCAAGGGGCTGCTGGTTAATTTCAGCGAAACCCATGATAACAGCCGTTTAGCGGCGAAATCCCATGAATTCGCGCGTTTACGGACGGCGCTTTGTGCTCTGGCCTCTCCTAATGGAGCCTTTGGTTTCGCCAATGGAGTCGAGTGGTATGCTTCGGAGCAGATCAATGTTCATGGCGCCAAGTCCTTGAATTGGGGCAATGACGTTAATATGATTGACTTCATCCGCCGTTTAAACGCGTTGCTGTACAATCATATATGCTTTGGCCCGAATTGCAGGATTCGACTGTTGGAAAATCATGGCGGTAACTCCGTTGCCCTCCTGCGTGAAGCTTCAAGCGGCGAAAAACTGCTGGTTTTTGTCAATCTCGATGACGAACTGGAAAATGAGGTGATTCCGGCAGTTCCCGACTTACAAAAAAATGACTGGATTGATTTATTATCGGGCAATACTTATAATATCGAAAAAATATCTTTACATCCCGGACAGGTCTTATGTCTGTCTATTGATAAAGAAGACATGCCAAGGCTTGATGAGGCTATGGAGAATAATTTTGCGGAGCCTGCCCGTTGTTTCAGGCAGAGAGCCAGGGATGCGGTGCTGAAACTGCTGGAAGCAGCACATGGTTTTGGCGATGTAAGTTCTTTTGATATTGAAGCCCTTGTCGATATGATGCTGGAATCTCCCGAGGCATGTTGCGAAAAGATTTCCGGCTCAAAATTTCCTCCGCTGGTGCGCTGGACAAATGGTATTGACCAGAGGCGCGAGGTAATGGTTCCACCAAACAATATGGTACTGCTTCATAACGGCAGTGCTTTTAATTTCAGTTTGAAAGACGGAGATATGACTTTAGCCTGCGGCAGTTCGCTGAAGGATATTCATGGCGGGAGTTTTGCTTTTATCCCTCCGCTTCCAGTTACTGACGATATGCGGAAAATGACTCTGAATATTACTACCTTTCAACCTGCTCCGGCAATGCGTTCCGAGTCGACTTTATTTTATTTGCCGGGTATGAAGGCTGCAGATGTAAAACTGAAATATCACCGTTCGGAGCTGAGAAAGCATGACTTATACGCACTCTGCGCCAACCATCACGGAGCGATGGCTCAGATTCGCGGCGACTGGGGAGAAATACGGAGTAAATATGACGCTTTGCTCGCGGCTAACTGTAATGGGGATTTTCCGGTCGACCGGACAGTGATGCTGACACGCTGTCGCGGCTGGCTGGTCTGCAATGATTATTCTCAGGAACTCAGCCTTGATTGCCTGGAGTATTTCACTTCCGGCAAAGGGCGACGGGCTGAATGGAAATTCCATGTCCCGACAGGGCAGGGGAAGTATGTTTCTTTGCTGCTCGGCTTTGAAATTGACGAAGAACAAAATCTTGTATCCCTGAACTTTGCGCGCGGTGAAAGCAACGGCGATGATATTATGGCGGACAATATTCCGGCTAAATTAATCTTGCGCCCGGATATTGAAGCCCGTTGCAATCATGAAGTGACTAAAGCTTTTACCGGGCCTGAAAAACTGTTCGCGCAGTCAGTCAAAAGCGTTAAAGACGGTTTTGATTTTAAGCCGTACGGGAACAATCTGTCAATGCGTTTAGCCGGCGGCAAATATATAGAACAGCCGGAATGGAAATACATGGCTGCTTTGCCGGTTGAAGCTGAACGCGGCCTTGAATCAAGTACTGATTTATTCAGCCCCGGATACTTTGAGATAAAACTTAACGGCGGCGACAGCACGACGCTTTATGCGGCGGTTGACTGCAAATGTCCCGGCAAAAGCAAAGAGGCTTTTGGTTCGCTTGAGGAGAAAGATTCATTTGAAAATATACTTCGTGCCGGGATTATGTCTTTTGTCGTAAAACGTGATGACTTGAACACGGTTATTGCCGGCTATCCCTGGTTCCTTGACTGGGGGCGGGACACCCTGATTTGTCTGCGCGGTATGATTGCCGCGGGTATGCTTGAGGAAAGCCGGGCGATCCTTAAAGCTTTCGCGTGTTTTGAAAAGAACGGCACTATTCCGAATATGATTCGCGGCGGCGATGATTCCAACCGTGATACCAGCGACGCTCCTTTGTGGCTGTTTACGGCAGTTGCGGATTACGTCGCGTCCGGTGGTCATGAAGCTTTGCATGATGAATGCGGAAAACGCAGTTTGCTTGAGGTGCTGGTTTCAATTGCCGAAAATATTATCAAAGGAACGCCGAACGGCATATACATGGATAAAGATTCAGGCCTGGTTTTCAGTCCGCCGCATTACACCTGGATGGATACCAATTATCCGGCAGGGACGCCGCGGCAGGGTTATCCGGTTGAAATTCAAGCTCTTTGGCACAACGCTCTGCGGTTTTTAACTGATCATGCAGACGCAAGCTGGCAGGCATTGGCGGATAAAGTAAAAGCTTCGATCAATAATTTATATGTTCTGCCGGAACATGGTTTTCTCAGCGATTGCCTGCATTGTGAGCCGGGAACTCCGGCATCTGAAGCAAAAGCTGATGACGCATGCCGCTGCAATCAGCTTTTAACCCTGACTTTAGGGGCGGTGACTGAACTACAGACTGCCAGGACTGTAATCCGTTCCTGTGAACAACTGCTTGTTCCGGGCGCAATTAGAAGCCTGGCGGATTTGCCGGTGAAATTCCATTTACGGGTTGAAGACAAGGGGCAACTACTGAATGATCCGGCTCATCCATATTGGGGAGAATATCTGGGAGATGAAGACACAAGGCGCAAAGCGGCGTATCATAATGGTACTGCCTGGACCTGGCCGTTTCCTTCATATTGTGAAGCGCTTTATAAGTTTGGCGGGAAGCGCTGCAGAACGCGTGCTTTGGCAATTCTATTGTCTGCCAGGAAACTGCTGCAAAACGGAATTCCGGGACAAATTCCGGAAATAATTGATGGAAATGCGCCACATGCCCAACGCGGCTGCGGGGCTCAGGCTTGGGGAGTAACGGAGCTGTTCAGGGTATATAATCTAATAAAAAATACGTAAAATTAATATATTTTTAACAAAAAATCAATATTGGATGTATATTTTTATAGCAGGTACTATTCCTGTATATTAAACAAAAAGTTAGGAGGAAGAGTTATGGCTAAGAAAACTCAATCAAAGCCAAGTCGTAAAAGGGTGTCATTTGAAATAGAAGCAAATGTCGGAAGCACAGTAACTATTGCCGGATCTTTCAATGACTGGGATTGCAGTAAGAAAGCTTTAGCTGACAAAAGCGACTGTGGGTTATTTAAATGTACCATGTTGCTTGAGCCGGGAAGTTATGAATATAAATTTGTTGTTGACGGCACTTGGACCCTTGACCCGGGTAATCCGAATTTTATTCCCAATGACCAAGGGACTCTAAACAGTATAATCACGATCGAATAACAATATTATAAAATAAGATCTATTCCCTCTCCTTGAAAAGAAGGGGGAATGGATTATTGTTCAATAATGAAAATAATTTTGTTATTGAACTTTCAATTTATAATAAGCAGGGAAAATCATGATACCAGATGTAAAACTATTCAATGTTGCTCCGAATATACCTGAAAAATTGCGTTTCCTTGAAGTTTTATCATATAACATGTGGTGGAGCTGGAATCATGACGCAATAGATCTATTCATACGTATCAACCCTCAATTATGGCGCCAGGTAAAAGGAAACACCAGGCTTTTCCTGTCAATGATACCGCAGAGCCGTTTAGAGGAACTCGCGAAAGACCGCAGTTTCCTGTCCAGTCTTAAACGTGTAAAGTATTTCTTCGAAAAACATGAAAATTGTTTGACCGCGCATACCCCGGAGAATCTTGCACGTCGTAAAATAGCTTATTTTTCACTGGAATACGGGATTCATGAAAGCGTACGTCTTTATTCCGGTGGTCTCGGGGTGCTTTCCGGCGATCACTTAAAAGCCGCGTCTGACCAGAAATTACCGCTGGTGGCGGTCGGGCTGCTTTATGGACAGGGCTACTTTAAACAATCTCTTGACCGTAACGGCTGGCAGCAGGAACGCTATCCTGAAAATGAGATCCATAATATGCCTCTGGTCCAAGCTATGGATGATAACGGCAAACCGGTTACAGTGAAGGTGCGTTTGCTGGATCGCGATGTTATAGCTGCTATATGGGTATTGAATGTCGGCAATATCCCCTTGATATTGCTGGATACTAATATACCGGAAAATCCGCCGGATTTCCAGCAAATAACCTGGCGGCTTTATGGTGGAGATAAAAAAATGCGCCTGCATCAGGAACTGCTTTTGGGAATAGGCGGTTTTAAGGCTCTGGTCGCTATGGGATATGATCCGTCTGTATGCCACATGAACGAAGGACATGCGGCATTCCTGTCTTTGGAAAGAATCAGTTATTTGAATAAACATAAGGGTATTGATTTTGACGCGGCGGTTGAAACCGTATGGAATTCTAATGTCTTTACTACTCATACCCCGGTTCCTGCCGGAAATGAAGTGTTCGACCTTGCGCTCCTCCGTCCATATCTTAAAGCTCTGGAAAAAGAAATGGGCTTTAGTACGGAGCGCGTTATCAACTGGGGACAGCCGGTAGAGGGAGAAAAAGGCAATGAATTATCAATGACGATTCTTGGCTTGCGTATGGCGATGTTCAGTAACGGCGTCAGTAAACTTCACGGTAAAGTCGCACGGGAGATGTGGTCATTTTTATGGCCCGGGCGTCCGATCGATGAGCTTCCTATTGAGCATATCACTAACGGTGTCCATGTTGAGTCGTGGGTGGCGGACCGCAATGAAGCGATGTTTGACCACTACCTTTCAGACGACTGGATGGAGGCGGTGGATTCACCGACATTCGGCGAAATGGTCAAAAATATCCCTAATGAAGAACTTTGGCATTCCCGTGAAATGCTGCGTTCACGTTTGATCCGCCATGCCAGGGTGCGCCTGCAGCGGCAGATGCGCGGGCGCAGTATGCCGTCAAAAGAAATACTTACCTCCAAGAATGTTCTTGATGCTGACGTTTTGACAATCGGTTTTGCCAGGCGTTTCGCTACTTATAAACGCGCGACTATGCTTTTCAGTGATATTGAACGCCTGAAAAGCCTTGTGCTGAATGAGGAACGACCGGTGCAGCTTATATTTGCCGGTAAAGCTCATCCCGCAGATGAAGGCGGTAAAAAATTGATTCAGAAGATAGTTAATGTCGCTAATGACCCTCAGTTCAGGAATCGGATAGTCTTTCTTGAAGATTATGATATAGCTCTTGGACGGGAACTTACTCAAGGCGTTGATGTCTGGCTCAATACCCCTCTGCGCCCGCATGAAGCCAGCGGGACTTCCGGCATGAAGGCAGCTATTAACGGTGTGCTGAACTGCAGTATACTTGACGGTTGGTGGTGCGAAGGCTATTCGGCGGAATGCGGTTGGGCGATTGAAAGTGATGAGATGAGCCCTGATGAAGAAGAACGGGAACTTTATGAATCGCAGTCGCTCTATAATTTGATTGAGAATGAGATTGTTCCGGCATTTTATGAACGCGGCGATGATGAGTATCCGCGACGCTGGGTCAATATGATGAAAGCCTCGATCAATATGGGGCTGGGATTTTTCTCAAGCGGCCGCATGGTGCGGGAATATAATGAAAAATTTTATGAACCGGCAATGGCAAATTATGAGCGTATGATTGCCGATAATGCTGCTGAGGCTATGGAGGTGGTTAAAGAGAAAGCCCGTTACAATGAGCAAGGTGAATTTATCAGTATTGAAAGCCCGGTAATCCATCGTGAGATCAGCGATGTTTATGTAGACGAGGAAATAAATGTTTCAACAGAAGTCAATCTTGGGGAACTTTCTCCCGAAGAAGTGGAAGTGCAAGTGTATTTCGGGCCTGTCGATACCCATAACCAGATAGTGAAAAGCAATACTGAAAGCATGACTATGACTGAAGACCTCGGAGGAGGTAAGTTTAAATACAAGCACAGCTTTGTTTGTAATCAGGCCGGACGTTTCGGCATGACCGCCAGGATAATTCCTTCCAAATATAATCTGGGAAGACGGATTCCGGGCTTTGTCTGTTGGGCAAAAGGGTAAATAAGTTAATAAGTATGGAGAATAAATAATGCTCAAACGGACAAGGGGAAAAAAGAACCCGAGGGTCCTCGTTGTTACACCGGAAATAACTTACCTGCCGCATGGCATGGGCAATATGTCAAACAGCCTGAACGCTAAAGCCGGAGGACTGGCTGATGTGTCGGCTTCACTGGTTGCTTCTTTATATCATTTAGGAGCGGATGTCCATGTAACCCTGCCGCATTACCGCCAGATGTTCAGTATTGATGTTGGCAAACTGGTTAACAATGAATTACGTGTCTATATGAGTAATCTTTCAAATGACCGTATCCATCTGGCTGAGGACCGTTCTTTTTACTATTGCGATCAGGTTTACAGCAACTATGAACATGATAATTTTAAAGTGGCCCTGGCGTTTCAGCGCGAAGTTATTAACAATATTATCCCTAAAGTAAATCCCGACTTGATACACTGTAATGACTGGATGACTGGCCTTATTCCGGCATTTGCCCGGCGGTTGGGCATCCCCTGTCTTTTTACTATCCATAATATTCACACGCAAAAGCTTTCTCTGGAGTTTATTGAGGACCGTGGTATTGACGCTGCCGAGTTCTGGAATGATTTATATTATGAGCGTCCTCCCGGAAATTATGAGGAAACCCGTTGCGGCAACCGGGTCGATTTGCTTGCCAGCGGAATATTCGCGTCACATTACATAAACTCGGTCAGCCCGACCTTCCTTAATGAGATTGCTGACGGAAGGCACAGTTTTATTCCTGATTATATCCGTTATGAAATTAATAATAAGAAGCAGGCTGGATGTGCGGTAGGTATACTTAATTCACCGGACCCAAGTAATGATCCCGAAACTGATCCCAGAATTGAATTCAATTATAATGAAGAAAACTTTTTTAAAGGCAAAAGGAAAAATAAAGTAAAGTTTCAGGATCGTATGGGATTGGAAATTAACCCTGATGCCCCGATAATGTTCTGGCCGTCACGCCTTGATCCCATGCAGAAAGGCTGTCAACTGCTGACCGATATACTGTTTAAAGTCATTTCCGACTATTGGGATGAAGGTTTGCAGGTGGCGGTGGTTGCCAACGGGTCATACCAGCAGCATTTTTACGAAATAGCCCGCCATCACGGTATCTTCAGTCGCCTCGGGATAGTCGATTTTACCGAAAGGATGTCAAGGCTCGGATATGCTTCGTCTGATTTTATGTTGATGCCCTCAAAATTTGAACCTTGCGGCCTGCCGCAGATGATCAGCTGTCTTTATGGTTCTCTTCCTATTGTTCATGATACCGGTGGCCTCCACGATACGGTCTATCATCTGGACCGGGAACGCAACAGCGGCAATGGATTTTCTTTTGAAACCTATGATGCCGATGGTTTGCGTTGGGCTATTGACCAGGCGATGGATTTTTACCGTCTTCCCAGAGAGGAAAAAGACATGCAGATAAAACGCATTATGCTTGAATCAAAGGCGAATTTCAGTCAAAGCGTTACTGCTGGAAAATATATCGATATATATGAAGCTATGTTAAATCGCGACCTGGTTGTTCATTAAAATAAGAATAATTGTATATGAGCAGAAAACATTTTATCCCCAGATCAAATAAGCCCCGTCTGTTACGGGACGATCCTTATCTGGCGGAATTCAGTAGTATTCTTGATGAGCGCGCTGCCAGAGCTCTTGATATAGAGAAAAATATTTGTGGCGGAGATCTCTGCAAATTCGCTTCCGGACATGAATATTTTGGACTTCATTTTATTGATAGACAATGGGTTTTCAGGGAATGGGCTCCGAACGCTTCCGCAATATATCTGCTTGGAGAATTCTCAAACTGGCTGGAGCAGGAAGATTTTAAACTTTCAAAATTGGAACATGGAGTATGGGAAATAATTCTTTCCCCGGAAACGCTTAAACATAATATGCTCTATCGCTTGAGCATGCATTGGCCGGGCGGTAAAGGTGACCGTATCCCAGCTTGGAGCAGACGAGTTGTGCAAGATTCCCACAGCCATATTTTTAACGCTCAGGTATGGCGTCCTGAATTGCAGTATTCTTTTGAAAATAAATCTCCGCAGCTGCCCGAAGGTGATCCTGTATTGATTTATGAAGCGCATCCCGGCATGGCAACCGAAGCGGAGAATGTCGGTACTTATATTGAATTTAGAGATCAGGTTTTGCCGCGGATAGCGGAAGCCGGTTATAATACGGTTCAAATTATGGCAGTTATGGAACATCCGTATTATGGTTCATTCGGTTATCATGTTTCAAGTTTTTTTGCGGTTTCGTCAAGATTCGGCACTCCTGAAGAATTCAAATCTCTGGTTGATGAAGCGCATAAGCTTGGTTTGCGGGTGATTATTGACCTTGTTCATTCGCATGCGGTTCGTAATGAAGTTGAGGGGCTCTCCAGATTTGACGGTACTGAGTATCAGTATTTTCATAAAGGCGGACGCGGTTCGCATGATGCCTGGGATTCCCGCTGTTTTGATTATTCCAAGCCTGAAGTATTGCATTTTCTCCTGTCCAATTGCCGCTTCTGGCTGGACGAATACCATATTGACGGTTTCCGTTTCGACGGTGTAACCAGCATGCTCTATCATCACCACGGGTTGGGCAGTGGGTTTTCCAGCTACCATGATTATTTCAGCGGCGATGTTGATGAGGAATCAGTAAGCTATTTAACACTGGCAAATAAACTTATTCATCAAGTGCGCCCAGACGCGACAACTGTTGCGGAGGATGTTAGCGGTATGCCGGGGTTGGCATCTTCTGTCGAAGCTGGCGGAATAGGTTTTGATTACCGGATGGCAATGGGTGTGACTGATTACTGGTTTAAACTTTTTGACATTCGTGATGAAGACTGGAATATGAGCGGTCTGTGGCATGAATTGACGAACCGGCGGCAGGATGAACAAAGCATAAGTTACGTGGAATGCCACGACCAGGCGCTGGTTGGGGGAAAAACTGCGATATTCACTTTGATTGACGCTGCGATGTATGATTCAATGCACAAGAACAGTCAGAATCTGCTTATTGACCGCGGTATAGCTCTGCATAAGGTTTCACGCCTGATAACGCTTTTTACTTGTGGGCACGGCTATCTTAATTTTATGGGTAATGAATTCGGACACCCGGAATGGATTGATTTTCCGCGTGAAGGCAACAATTGGAGTTATAAATACGCCCGCCGTCAATGGTCATTGGCTGAATCACCGGATTTGCGCTATAAACATCTTCTTGATTTTGACCATGCCATGCTTGAACTGGTTCATAAATATTCTGGAGCGTTTTCAGTATGTCCGCAGATGCTGAAACTTGATGAAGCTGGAAAGGTCATTGCTTTTGAACGCAATGGGCTGGTTTTTATCTTTAATTTCCATCCCTCACAATCTTACGTTGATTATTCATTGGAGCTCCCGACAGGAGAATATAAAATACTTCTGAACAGCGACGATGCTTGTTTCGGAGGGCATTCCAGAGTAGCCCCGGACCAAAGCTTCTTCACTCATCCGGTAAGCGGGCATCATCAAATAAAACTCTACATCCCCAATCGTTGTGCCCTTGTCATAGCAAATAAAAAAAAGCCTCTTAAAATAAAATGATTTTAAGAGGCATGTATAAAATATATCGCTAGAACTATTTTGGTTCGATTCTATCGAAACCGCACAGGGGGCGCAAGACTTCGGGAATGACTACTGTTCCGTCTTCGAGCTGATTGTTTTCCAGGATAGCTATAGCCACTCGGTCGGTTACCGCGGTGGCGCTGATCGTATGGACAAACTGGCTGTTTCCGTCTTCGTCTTTGTAACGGATATTCAGCCGGCGGCTCTGGAAATCAGTCAAGTTGGTGTTTGAAGTGATTTCGCGATAGGTGTTGAAGCCGGCGAACCATGCCTCAATATCGTATTTTTTATAACCCGGTGCGCCCATATCGCCGACACAGACATTGACTACCCGGTAAGGCAGCCCGAGTGCTTTTGCCAGATGTTCTTCATTTGCCAGGCATTCTTCATGGTATTTGGGGGAATCCTCAGGTTTGCAGAATATTATCTGTTCGACTTTATGGAACTGGTGTACCCGGAAAATACCCCGGCTGGCTTTGCCGTAGCTGCCTGATTCCGTGCGGAAGCAGGGGGAGAATGAACAGTATTTTAAAGCAAGGTCATCGGAATTGAGAATTTCATCGGCATGATACCCGACCAATGTCTGCTCAGAAGTGCCGATCAAAGACAAGTCTTCGTCTTTTAAAGCATAGGTCTGATCTGCGAAAAATGGCAGATACCCAGTTCCGAAAAGCGTATGCTCTTTAGCTGCGCAGGGAGTGAAGAACGAGGTGAAACCGCGTTTAATCAATTCATTTTGAGTCCAGAAGAACAGAGCGTTGCAAAGCTGCGCACCTTTTCCTTTCCAGTAATAGAAACCTGATTGAGCAACTTTAGCGCCTCGTTTGGTGTCGATAATATCCAAGATCTCACCAAGTTCCTGATGATCACGTACTTTGAAATCAAATGCCGGAACAGTTCCTTCTTTGCGTATTTCAAGGTTGGCTTCATCGTCGCTGCCTTCCGGGACATCGTCAGCCAGAAGGTTAGGAAGCCAGCTCATTTTCTCATGGAGAATTGTGCTGGTTGCATTTTGTTCAGCTTCAAGATGGCTTAAAGTTTCTTTCAGTTCTTTAACTTTAACACGTGCATCGGGATTATCACGGCATTCCTTGCTCAAACGGTTGCGTTCCGCGCGCAAGGTTTCGACTTCCTGCGTAAGTTCGCGGTTTTTGGCATCAAGCTCGATTATAACATCAATATCAATGTCGGTTCCGCGACGTTCGCACGATTTCCTGATTAAGTCAGGGTTTTCCCTGATTATTTTAATATCAATCATATTTTACTCCTTAGAAAGACGGCATCGGAAACTCGTTGGCGAATGCCTTCACTTCTCCGCGCAATGCCGCTAATGCCGCTTCATCATCTTTCACTTCTACTCCGCGTTCGATGAATTCAGCGATTTTTACCATTTCCGCTTCCTTCATTCCGCGTGTCGTTACAGCCGGGGTTCCAATACGGATACCGCTGGTGACGAACGGTTTTTCAGGATCAAACGGAATCATATTTTTATTAACAGTAATCAAAGCTTCGTCCAGAACGTTGGCGACAATTTTCCCGGTAACATTTTTAGGGCGCAGGTCAACGAGCATCAAGTGGTTGTCGGTTCCGCCTGAAACAATCCTGAAGCCGCGTTTGGTCAGTTCTTCAGCGAGAACTTTCGCGTTGACGCAAACCTGTTTCTGATAGGCTTTAAACTCATTGCTCATTGCTTCCTTGAAGCAGACTGCTTTGGCGGCGATAACATGTTCCAGCGGTCCGCCTTGAAGTCCGGGGAAGACCTTGGAGTTGATTTTTTTGATATGTTCCTCTTTGCAGAGAATCAGTCCGGAACGCGGTCCGCGCAAAGTTTTATGGGTGGTAGTTGTAACTACGTCACAGTATGGTACCGGGCTAGGATGTTCGCCTGCCGCGACTAGTCCAGCAATGTGTGCCATATCGACAAAGAGGTAAGCTCCGACGCTGTCAGCGATTTTGCGCAGGCGCGGGAAATCAAGTGTACGCGGATAAGCGCTTGCGCCGGCTAAAATCATTTTTGGCTGGCATTCATTAGCAAGACGTTCGACTTCGTCGTAATCAATCATTTCTGTTTCACGATCAACGCCGTAAGGAACGATATCGTAGAGAATACCGCTGAAATTCATAGGATGCCCGTGAGTCAAGTGCCCGCCGTGGTCGAGGCTCATAGCCAGAACCGTATCACCGGGTTCGATCAGGGCAAAGTAAACCGCCATATTAGCTTGACTGCCGGAATGCGGCTGGACATTGGCGGCTTCCGCGCCGAATAATTCGCAAGCACGTTCAATAGCCAGAGTTTCAACCTGATCGACGAACTCACAGCCGTTATAGTAACGTTTTCCCGGCAGGCCTTCAGCATATTTGTTGGTCAGGACGGAACCTTGAGCCGCGCGGACAGCGCAGGATGTAAAGTTTTCAGAGGCAATTAATTCGATTCCGTCTTTCTGGCGGTCGGCTTCCTTGTCTATCATTGCGGCTATTTCCGGATCAGCTCCGCGCAGCGCGGCAATGTCGTCATAGGATTTTACTTCAATTTTTTCCAGACGGCGCGTATGGCGGTCTTCGCCGCTGTATGGAGTTTCCAGCCAGGCATCGACTATTTCCATCATTCCGGCCGTATCGAGGCTGTCGCCGGATAATACAAGGATATTGCTGCAGTTGTGAGAACGCGAACTTTTGGCGCTGGCAGGGCTGGAAACCAGAGCCGCGCGGACATAATTATAGCGATTAGCATTGATCGACATGCCGATACCGCTGCGGCAGATAAGGATAGCGCAGTCAGCCTGTCCCATATAAACAGCTTTTGCCGCTTTATCGGAGAAATCAGGATAATCATCAGAAGAATCCAGCTCATAGGGCCCCATATCCAGAACTTTTATATTTTTATCAGACAGTGCAGCCAGTAATTCTTTTTTTAATTCAAAACCGCCATGGTCAGTACCGACGGCAATTGTAAGATCTTTTCCAAACCAATCTTTAATTTGTTCCATTATTTGCCTCTTTTATTTTATTATTTGCAGAAACAAGTTGTCCAGAGCTTGCTTCATTTGTTCAAAACATCTTTTATAGACCGCATAAGTACCGCCAAACGGATCTGTCACATCGCCGCCTGTCGAGAAATCCATTAGCAGCCGGGTTTTTTTCTCAAGACCGCTGTCAAGGCTCGTTACCTGCAGGCGATGCCCCTCGGTCATAGTGAAAATGTGGTCAATATCTTTCACCAATTCCCGGGACAGCATTGTGCTGCGGTGATTTTTCAATTCAATATCATAGTCAGTCATGACTTTCACGGCGTTTCCCGAAGCGGGTACGCCGTCAGCTGCAAAAGTCCCGGCAGACAAAACTGTAACATCATTCCGGTCTGCTTTGCGGCACAGATATTTAAAATAAGCCGCCGCCATTGGGCTTCTGCAAGTATTTCCAGTACAAACAAATAAAATTTTCATCACAAACGAATATCAGCTGATTATAAAAATAAAAATACTCAAGCCTATAAGATAAAGCATATATTAAAAATCTCAAACTTTTTGTAAAATTAATTGTAAATGATATTGTAAAGGCTTATAAAAACTGTTTTAAATAATGATATTTAAATGGATTTGTGTAATAAAAATAAAACGAACAGCAATATTTTACATCCTTCCGGGAGCGCCGGTCTTCAGACCGGCACATCTTCTATCCATAAAGGTTGGTACACAAGAGGATATTTGCCTCATTACGATCAGGGAGGAATATATCAGGTAATAACATATCGCTTGGGAGACAGTATTTCTCAAGGAATATTAAAAAACATGCAGTGGGAACTGAAAAATGTCGCTCCTGAATTTTTAGAAGCTGAACGACGCAGGAAAATAGAAAAATATTTAGATAAAGGACACGGCTCCTGTATTTTGAAAAATATTGAATGCGCGAAAGTTGTTGAGAATGCCTGGCGGCATTTTGATGGAGAGCGTTATGATTTGACAGCTTATGTAGTTATGCCAAACCATGTTCATGTTTTGTTGAAAGTGTATGAGGGAGTTGAGCTGGCAAAAATAGTGAAGTCCTGGAAAAGCTATAGCTCCAGACGTATTAATGAGATTATTAAAGATGCCGGTCTGAAGACCAGCGCTCCCGGGAAAATAAGTGCTGGCCTGAGGACCAGCGCTCTTGGAAACTTGTGGCAAAGGGGCTATTGGGACAGATATATTAGAGATGAAAAACATTTTTACCAAACGCTGGAATATATTAGAAAAAATTTTGACAGCGGTGGGGTTTTAAGATATGAAAAGGAATAAATAATGCTGAATAAACCGGAAGATAAAAATATTTCAATATTGACAAGTGAATATTGCAGACTGGATGATAAATTTGATTTCTCGGACAAAATTATCGAGCTGGACCTGGGGTGCGGGAAAGGCTCGTTTACCACGAAGCTGGCATTGCGTTACCCCGAACGGATGATTTTTGCTGCGGACGTGATGATCGGGCGTTTGCGCAAACTTCAGAAACGCAATGACCGGGAAGGAGTGTCAAATATTCACCCTCTGAGAGTTGAAGCGAGACATCTGCTTTCTATGCTCCCTGACAAGGTGTTGACCCGTCTGCATATATTGTGCCCGGACCCTTGGCCTAAAGGACGGCATCGCGCCAATCGTCTGTTATGTTCTGATTTTATCGGACAGCTGTATCGTGTGCTTAAAGATGACGGGCATTTTCATTTTTCCACCGATGACGTACCATACCGTGATGCTGTCCGGCGCGTTATAGCGGCAACAGATATTTTCGAAGAAAAAAATGATTTGCCGGCTGATTTAACGGACATAAAAAGCGATTTTGAAATTCGCTGGAACGAGCAGGGTAAAGAGGTTTATCACAGCTTATGGGTAAAAAAACAAAAATAAGGATATAATGGATAAAAAAATTCAAATAGGGGAAATCGTCGAGCGTTCAAAGAAGCTGGAAGCCATGCTCAAAAAACTGGAGGCTGAAGGACGCGGGATGCATGAGTTGATTTCCAGTGTTGAGGAAAAGCTGGAACCGGAATTGAAGAAAAAACTGCGCTTTATCGCAACCATTCGTAATCAGGCCATACATGAACCTGAGGTTGACATCGATAGTGATTTCGAAGCTTTTTGCTCTGCCTGCGGAGAGGCGGGACAGGAACTGGAAAAAATAATCAAACCCAAACGGAAAAAACGAACTTCCAGCAAAAAAACAGAAAAAAAGGCTTCCCGTGAACCCGGATTTAATTATTTGTTTTTACTGCCTTTTATTCCCGGATTAAATATTATCTACTTCTTGTTTATTCTGATTTTAAGCGTATTATCAAGTACAAAATATGTAATTGTTCTTATGCTTTACCTGTTTTCTTTTGCCGCGGCGACAGAGGGAATAATAAAAAATAATCATGAGCATATAATTATCGGCGGGGGAATTTTTGTAGCGCTTTACATGTATAATATTTTCGTACAGTCCAGATATTTTGCCAAACTGCGTTATGTGCCGATATTGAATATAGCTCTTATTATTGCAAATATAAAAGACAAGATATACTGGCGACTGTTCTTTGTTGCCAATGTTTTCATAATAATGTCAATAGCTTCAGTTTTTCTGGCTTTTTACCGCAATCAGCCCATTGCAGGCGCAATAGTGTTTGCCGTTGCGTACATTGGCGGAATAGTGCTTTTTATCGGGGCGGGAAAAAGACTGTAGTACAAGCGCCTTGCTTGTGAAAATATACGGATAACTCAAGCAAGACGCTTATCTATTACTTAAAAACAGGTGATTGACTTAACGCCGTTCCACAAAGGGCCATGCAAATCAATCTTCTTGCGTTCACGGGTGGCCAGTGCGATAGGTACATGGGTGAAATGGTCGTTCCAGTGTCCAATTACAATATCAGTTCGTCCGGCCATTGCGGCGTGTACAGCGTTTTGCGCCAGCATCATGCAGAATACCGCGTCTGTGCCGTATGCAGGAAGACTGCGGATCATGTAACTTGGGTCAAAATACTTGACATTAACTTCTTTATTGCGTTCTTTAAAGTAGGATTTTATTTTATCTTTAAGAAACAATCCAATATCTTTATGCAGGATATTACCTGAGGCGTCCTTGTCATTTTCACCGTCAAAAAACTCTTGTCCGGCGCCTTCAGCGACAAGTATTACCGCGTGTCCTTTGTCTTTCAAACGGTTTTCCAAATGTCCCAGGAACGAATTATCCCCGCCATCAAGAGTGATTTTTTCTTCCGGTACTATGCAGTAGTTGACATGAGAGTTAGCCAAAGTCGCGTAAGCGGCTATAAATCCGCTGTCCCGTCCCATTACTTTTATCAGTCCGACTCCATTATAAGCGCCTTTAGATTCATTGTGCGCGGCGGTGATGACAGAGTTAGTTTCATAAACCGCGGTTTCAAAACCGAAGGATTTATCAATCGAACAGATATCATTATCAATGGTTTTCGGGATACAGACAACACTTATTGAGAGCTTACGTTTTTTGATGACTTTTACTACATCATGGGCACAGCGTGAAGTCCCGTCGCCGCCGATGCAGAATAATATATTGATATTCATCCTCACCAGCGTATCAACCATTGTTTCCTCATCCTGACGTCCGCGTGAAGAACCAAGGATTGTGCCGCCGTAGTCGTGCAGCTCGTCAACATTTTCGGGAGTCAGTACAATTGGTACGAGGTTGAAATCAGGGATAAGTCCGCGGAAACCGTAACGTATTCCATAGACCATAGGCACTTTATAATGCAGTTTCAGAGTGCAGGTCAGGCCTTTAATAACATCGTTCAGGCCGGGACAAAGCCCGCCCGCAGTCAAAATAGCCGCTTTGCTCCACGCCGGATCGTGAAATATTTTTTCGCGTGGGCCGGCTGCTTCAAAAGACGGCAGTTCTTTTAAGTTACCGGCATATTTTTCCAAGTCTGATACTTCGGTGTTGTAAGCTATGCGTGTGTTGTCGTCAACAAATTTTCCCATATTGTAAGGTGAAGGGATTTTGTTTTTTCCCAGATGTTCAACAATAAAATCATTCTTTTTCATATCGTCTCCATACTTTAGCTGTTAAAACAAGTCTTTCTGAATTCCGCGAAAGCGCCTGTTTCCAGGGAATCACGTATTTTGCGCATCAGGTTGATAAAATAATATAGATTATGCAGTGTCAACAGGCGCATGCCAAGGATTTCGCCGACACTAAATAAATGACGTATATAAGCTCTGGAAAAATTACGGCAGCAGTAACAGTCGCAGTTTTCATCAACAGGAGCGAAGTCGTTGCTGTAACGCCCGGCTTTTATCGGGATGGTTGTGCCGTTTGAAAGATAAGCGCTGCCATGTCGCGCCAGACGGGTCGGAATTACGCAATCGAACATATCAATACCGCGTGCGACTGATTCGACAAGTTGTTTTGGAGTTCCAACTCCCATCAAATAATGCGGTTTTTCCTCTGGCAGATGCGGAACTGTCCAGTCCAGTACCTCAAACATTGTATCTTCGGGTTCACCGACACTCAAGCCGCCGATGGCATATCCTTCAAAGCCGATCTCAACCAGGCTTTTAGCGGATTGCTCCCGCAAATCTTTGTACATCGAGCCCTGCACGATTCCGAATAACTGTTGACCATCATTGAGTTTCTGGTCCCGGGAAACCGCTTCCCAACGGGTCGTCTGGAGCATGGATTTTTCCGCGGTCTTATAATCCGATGGATAAGGAGTGCATTCATCAAATGCCATTACAATATCAGAGCCAAGTGTACGTTGAATTGACATGGATTCCTCAGGCCCCAGGAAAAAACGGCTGCCGTCAATATGTGAGGCGAAATGAACCCCTTTTTCGGTGATCTTTCGCAATGAGGACAAACTGAATACCTGAAACCCGCCGCTGTCGGTTAAGATAGGGCGGTCCCACGCCATGAACTTATGCAGGCCTCTGGCTTTCCCGATGATTTCCATACCCGGCTTCAGGAACAGATGATAGGTATTGCCGAGGATGACTTCTGCATTTAGCTTGACCAGTTCTTCCGGCGACATCGCTTTCACCGAAGCGCGAGTGCCTACCGGCATGAATATTGGCGTATTGATTTCTCCGTGCGGTGTGGTCAGAACTCCGCGCCGTGCTCTGGTATCCGGACATTTTTTTAAAATTTTAAAACCCATTAATTTCCCTTAAAACTATTCTGCAAACATTCCTTCGAGGATACCTGCCGCTTTGTTTTTCTCGCCAAGCGCCTCAGCAATACGCCCGGCAAATTCAAATGCCGCTCCCGCACCTTTTCCAGTAACGATTCGTTCGTCAGCTTCAGTCATGCGTCCTGTCGGTATGTTGCCATTCAAATATTCTTCAAAACCGGGATAGGCAGTAATAGTTTTCCCGTCTGTCAGTCCAAAACGCGCCAGAGCGATTGGAGCCGCGCAAATAGCTGCTGCAACTCCGCCTCCAGTATGGACCGTATGGACAAAATCCATCAGCTCATCACTGTTCCGTAAATTCATGGAACCGGGCAAGCCTCCGGGAAGAACCACCGCGTCAAAATCAACAGTATCTAAATCCGCCAAAACCGCGTCTGCAGTAATTTTTATATCGTGGGCCCCGACAACAGTCATGTCATCAAGCCCTGCCAAAACCAGTTCAAAACCCACCCGGCGCAATACATCAGCAGTAACAACCGCCTCAGCTTCCTCAAAACCGGGCGCCAGAACCATAACAATTTTTTTACTCATAATACTATCTCCTTAAAGATTGAACCTGCAAGTAATCTACACTCCAAAACAGATTTATCAAAAAGATTAAGATAAGATTTGATATAAACCAGATTAATACAATTTTGGGGAATAAAGAAAAGGGTGTTTTGACATCATACAGTAATGATTTTATTGATTTATTAAAGTGACAGTCAGCAAAGAGTTCCTCAATTAATTTAATTTTTCCCTGGTTGACCAAAGCCCTGCTGACGGAGTACTGATGAAATAAACTTCTTCACCGTCTGGCATGGTGTTGAAGCCGTTTTTCATTTTTTCAGGATTATAGCGTTTGATTGTTTCCTCATAGTCGGCGTAAGCAAAATTTACTCCTTCAACTTCTTCTCTGCACAAATGTCCGGGGGCGTAAGTGATTTTGAATCTTCCCTCAGAAGAACCATGTATCAAATGCGCCGTTCCATGTGTCAAGTCCTGAAGCATAGCTTCGGTTTTCCATAGTTTCATGACATTCGGGGTCCCGGTATAACCGTATTTACGAATGAGTCTGTCTACTTCCGGTTGCTCGCCGAAGCGTTCCAGTCCCGGAGCGATAATCAGCAGTTCGCCGCCGTCAGCCATTGCCATACGGGTGCGGTAAATGGCTTTGTTGGCGACCCATGTGCTGTAGAATTCATCGCCCTGCATGACGGCGATAACTTTTTTCAGCGGTGGAACGATCGTGATATTTTGTTTTTTTGAAGCTTTGGCTGCAGACAGATAAGTATCAAGATCATCACCGACATAAACTCCGGTATGTCCAAGTTTACCATTTTCATCATATGCCATCACGACTTGAAAAAACATATCCGGCAGGCCTGAAAGATATTCATCCTGTGCTTTATTGTAGCAGGCACGCAGCGGCGTAATCAGTTGTCCAAGATTGTTTTCGATGCCGCAGCATGCAGCCATCATATGCGAGGCGCAAATCATATCTTTACCGCCGAGCCCGATAAAATAATTCTTATTATGATTGGCAAATCCCAGAACTTCATGTGGAACAACGTGTCCGACATTTATAATTAAGTCCCAATTCTCTTCAAGCAGCATTTTATTTAAAGATACCGGGATTGCCCAGTCAGCTTTGCCTTGTGATATTTCCTTTACGAATCCAGCCGGGACTTCACCGATCACTTTTGAGCCGTTGCGCCAGTCGTGCGCATGGATTTTTTCTTCAGGAATACTGCCGAACATCCATTTATTTTGTTCGGGAGTGTGCGGAACATGCTGGCCCAAGGTCGGGATTACATGTACATCGGCATCTTTAGAAAATATCTTGTAGAATTCTTCGGTAATCCATCCTGAACCGCTATGGGCACGGGTTATATCCGGAGGCAGGAGTAAAACCTTTTGCGGGCTTTTGCAAATTTTCTTAAGTGCCTCTGATGCGGCTTTACGGGTTAATTCGAGAACATCTTTCCTGGATAGTTTTCCTTCTTTACTGAACCATGCCATTTTTTAGTACCTATATTCAAGCTTTGTTAAATTATTTTACAAAGTTTAAATATATAAGCGTTTATAAGAATAGTCAATATAATTAAGTTTTTTTTAACAAGTTAAATTTTCGCTTGCAAACTTTGAAGGCGCTGGCATATTAGATTTATTAATTAATTTATTTAACAAAACAACATTATTATGAAAGAATTCAGCTTACTTATCAAACCGGCGTCTTTTGATTGCAATCTGCGCTGTGAATATTGTTTTTATCTGAGAAAAGAAGAAATTTTCGGTTCCTGTACTCACCGTATGTCAGAGGAAGTGTTGGAAAAGATGGTTTCGTCATTTATAGATTTACCTATACGCAACCATATTTTTTCGTGGCAGGGCGGCGAACCGACAGTCATGGGGCTGGATTTTTTCAAAAAAGCTTTGGAACTGATGGAAAAATACGGCAGCCGGAAAAATGTCACGAACACTTTGCAGACAAACGGCACGCTTCTAAATGATGAATGGTGTAAAGTTTTCCATAAATATAATTTTCTGGTTGGTTTGAGTCTGGATGGGCCGGAAAAAGTCCACAACCAGAACCGCCTTGATGCCGGAGGAAAAGGAACGCACAAGCGAGTCATGGAGGCGATAAAAACACTTAACCGCAACAAAGTTGAATTTAATATTTTAACTCTGGTTAACCAGGCTAATGTAAAAAGGCCCGGGGAAGTATATCGTTACCTGAAAAACCTCGGTATCAAGTATCATCAGTATATTGAGTGTGTTGAATACATGCCGGACGGTAAACTTGCGCCTTTTGCTATCAGCGGCGTTGAATGGGGTAAGTTTATTTGTGGTATTTTTGACGAATGGTATGAAAAAGACCGCTATAATATTTCAGTGCGGCTATTTGATACGATATTGACCAACCTGGTTGACCATCAGATAATCGCTTGCAGTATGGGCCGGGATTGCCGCCAGTACCTGGTGGTGGAGCATAATGGCGATATATACCCTTGTGATTTCTTTGTTGAACCGCGTTTCAAACTTGGAAACATAATGGAAAACAGCTGGGAGGAAATACTTGAATCGCCCTTGTATGAAAAATTCGGTAAACGTAAATGCGCTTCCGATGAACAATGCGGCGAATGCGAATGGCTCGGGCTATGTGCTGGCTGCTGTCCCAAAAACCGTCCGGATTACGGTCAGGACGCAAAGATGGTATCTGAGCTTTGTGCCGGCTGGAAAATGTTTTATTCGCACACAATAGACCGGTTCAAAAGCCTTGCTGTGGAGATAAAGCATAATCGCGAATTAGAATATCGTGCCCATATTCACCAGCAGGTAATGTATATGTTACGGCAGGGAAAAATCGGTATGGAAGCTCCTTGCCCATGCGGCAGCGGTATGTTGCTAAAAGACTGTATGAAGCCGGAATTAAGCCGTTCATAGAGCTAAAAGACTGGTATATTCTACTATTCCGCTAAACTTTTATTCACTCTCCCTGAAAATCCTTTGCAAATACCCCAATAAGGATATATACTTACAACAGGTACCTGTTGTTTAGTCAAATTAAACCCGGGGGGAAATTGAAGAATGCGTATACAAACTAAACTCACTGGTTTTTTCGTGATTATGCTTGCGGCATTTTCCTACGCTTTGCTGTGGATCAGTACTCAAGCTTATCAGGAAGAAGTCGCCCGTCTTAATGCTGAAGTAAGTAAACACCGTCTTCAGCAAATGTATAAAATTGTCGAGAAAGAGTATTCTCTTTATATGGACGGGGCCTACAAAAACATTGCAAAAGCTAAACAGGTTACCATTAAAAGGCTCGGTGAAACTTTCCGCTATTCTTCAGATGAGGGCTACAGCTTTCCCCTGGTTATAGCCCGCAGCAGACATTTTCGTATGAAGCCGCGGAGTTATCCGAGGAGCCATTTCCCGTGGAATTCGATATCCATGCAGAATATTTTTGTCGAAGAAGAATCGAAGCCCGGAATAAAGATACTGGAAGAAAATTTATCTCCTGATTTTGATCCGGTTGAAATACCTGAACCGGACGAAGATGAACAGGCAGAGAAAGATAAATTAAAAATTAAGACAATCTATTCAAATATCAGCGGATATGAAAGGATCATACTTTATATCCCATTCAACAAACCGAATTGGAAATGGCTCGTTTGCTATTCATATCCTGTAAACGCCCAGCTTTACGGAGTTAATACTCAATGGTATTCCCGCCAGCTCTTTGCGGTCGTATGTTGTATGGTCGCCTCGGTTGCGGTGCTGTTCTGGATAATTCAAATGTCGCTTTCACCCTTGAACCGTCTGGTTTCGAGCGCTACAAACATGGCAGCCGGGGTATTTCCAAAACGCGATAAGGATGAGAAATATCCTAATGATGAGATCGGTTTTTTGAGTAAAGCTTTTGATGAAATGGCCTGCCGTATCCAGGAATCCATGAACAAGTTGCAGTTGGAAATCAAGGAACGCCGCGACAAAGAGCATGAAATCAGGGAACTCATTGAAAACACCCCTTTGCCTATAGTGATCCTGCGCAAGAATTTTTCCTACTCCATAAACAACATGTTTTCACGCGTGTTTGGTTACATTGAAACTGATTTTAAGACTTTTGAAGATTGGTTTAAGCTTAGTGCCCCGCCGGATATTTCTACTGAAGAAAACCGGAAAATCTGGGAAGGGCTGCTTGATCCCAATACTTCCGATTCAGAACTTATTCTTATCCGCTGCAAGGGCGGAAATATTCTTGAGATGGAAGTTAAACATAAGAAAGTGGAAAATCAAGACCTTTTGATTTTTAACGACCTGACTGAGATAAAAGAAGCTGAAAAACGCCTGCGTACTACTAGAAACTATCTTTCCCGCTTGTTTAACTCGATCCACTTGCTTTTGATCGGGGTTGACGATGATGGCCGGATCACTCAATGGAACCAGGCTATAGAGGAATTCACCGGTATCAAGAGTGAATTTGCTATTGGCGTTGAGTTGTGGAATGTCGCATTGTTCCTTCTTAATTACCGGCAGGAAGTTCAGGAGGCTATCAGTTCTGGAGTTTCCCATGAAAAATACCGTGAAAATATTTCCTGGCGTAAACGCAACTATGTTTTCAATATTTCCATTAATCCGCTACATGACAAAGACCATAGAGGAGCAGTGATTATCCTTGAAGATGTAACAGAACTCGCACGCAAGAATGAGCTTCTGTTTCAGGCTCAGAAGATGGAAACCGTCGGGACCCTTACCGGCGGGTTGGCGCACGACTTCAATAATGTCCTTGGTGGTATTAAAGGGTCGCTTTCAATGATAAAATACTATCTTAATAATTCACCTGATAACATCAAAGACGTAAATGAATTTCTTGGGCTGGCGGAGGAATCTGTTTCCCGTGCGGCCAGCATGGTT
Organism: Victivallaceae bacterium; assembly: GCA_963664605.1. Taxonomy (GTDB): domain Bacteria; phylum Verrucomicrobiota; class Lentisphaeria; order Victivallales; family Victivallaceae; genus JAHOYW01. Next base: position 3,936,389 of record OY761536.1, on the reverse strand, counting down.
GAACAGTTGCTGGCTCTTTCGCGCAAAAGTCAGCTTACTCTTAAAAAGTTTAATTTGACACAGGCTTTTGAGCATGTCCTGAAAATATGCAGCGGTACTTTTGATAAGAGTGTTAATATTAAATTTAAAAAGCCATCCAGGGAAATCATGGTCAAAGCGGATCAGATTCAGATGGAACAGGTTTTGCTTAATCTGCTTATTAACGCTGAACACGCGATGACCGTAATGCGCGATGAAAATGACGCGTCCGGCGGCGATATTAATATTGAAATAACTGAAGTTACGCTTGACAAGGGACAGTTCCCGGCTGCTTCTACAACTGAGCCTTACTGGAAGATCGTTATCAAAGACTCAGGCGTTGGAATTAAGCAGGAAGATATGCAGAAAATATTTGATCCGTTCTTTACTACCAAAATAAAAAGTAAAGGGACCGGACTTGGGCTGGCTATGGTCTATAATATTATTGACCTGCATAAAGGTTTTGTTGAAGCCCAGTCCGAACCGGGAAAAGGCAGTACTTTCACCATTTATCTGCCTGAACTTATGCCTGAAGATTCTGAACTGGAACTCGGAGGCGACACCCGTGATCTGTATCTCGGCAGCGGGTGGATACTTATTATTGATGATGAAGCGGTAATTCGCATAACCGCGACGAAAATGCTTGAACTGCTTGGATATAGTGTGCTTTGTGCCGAAAATGGAGAACAGGGTATAAAAGTATTTAAGGAACACCAGGAGGAGATCAGAGCGGTGATTCTGGATATGGCTATGCCGGTAATGACAGGAGATGAAGCATATAAACGTTTGAAGGAAATCGATCCGCAAGTAAAAGTACTTGTTGCTACAGGTTTCACAAATGACCAGCGGGTCCGCAAGACCATGGACGCGGGCGCCAGCGGATTTATGAAAAAACCTTATTCCATAAATATATTGAGCAGGAAGCTGCATGAAATTATCAGTTCGTGAATTATCTGAAATAAAGTACATTGATTTCCATACTCACAAAAATATTTTTCAGCCGCAAACCTTAAGCGTTATTTCCGTTGAGCTTGCTGACTTGAAAAATCTGGCTATGGATGATCTTGAAAACAAATTTTTTACGGTTGGACTGCATCCGTGGCGGCTCCCGGCATATACTGATAATCTCGAAAATGATTTGATGAAACTTCGGAAAGTTCTTGAATTCGATAAAGTTATCGCTATTGGCGAAGTCGGCTTAGACCGTTTGTGGGGGCCACCCCCGAAGATTCAGGAAAAATATTTTTCTGAAGTTATCAAGCTTGCTGAAGAATTGAATAGACCGGTGGTTGCGCATTGTGTCCGCTATTATCCCGAACTGCTTGCGATAAAAAAACATTGTGCCCGGAAATTGAAAATTCTTGTACATGGTTATAATGGAAATGTTAATATCCTGAAACAGCTTTTTAAACATAATTTTTATGTTTCGTTTGGCTCCTTATCATTAAAACGGGAGGATATTTGCGAACTCATTTGTCAAAAACCTAAATATTTAAAGCGTCTCTGCCTTGAAACTGATGATTCAGGAATTACTATAGAAGAAATTTATGAGCGGGCAGCGAAAGTTCTTAAAACGGATATCGGGGAGCTTGAGCAACTCATGAAGAAAAATTTTATTTCATTTTTTCAGGATTCCTTAGATGTTTAGTTTTGATGATGTCCCAACCTGGCAGCAGCGCAGCGCTTTGCTCCTTAAAACTGAAAACCTGGAGCGTTTAAAAAAGTCCAGCGTCTTAGTCGTCGGGGTCGGCGGAGTTGGCGCATACGCTGCCGAACTCATATGCCGCGCCGGAGTCGGTAAAATAACTATTGCAGACGGTGACTGTATCGACCCCACGAACCGCAATCGCCAGCTTCCGGCACTATCCAGTACGGAAGGGAAAAGCAAAGTTGAATTGATGGCGGCACGGCTTCGTGATATAAATCCTGAAGCCGAAATCATACCTGTTTACCGTTTTCTCAAAGATGAATTGACAGATGAAGTCCTGGCTCCCGGATTTGATTATGTCGTTGACGCTATTGATACTCTTTCCCCTAAGGTCGCGCTTATTGCTAAAACTGTCAGACTTGGTTATCCTTTGGTAAGCTCAATGGGGGCTGGCGGAAAATTTGACCCGACTCAGGTAAAGATCAAAGATATTTCTAAAACTTATCAGTGCCCGCTGGCGAAAGCTATTCGCAAACGCCTTCATCGCCAGGACATCTATAAAGGATTTAAAGCTGTTTTCTCAGCGGAGGAAGTTCCTGAGCATGCGATTTATTCATATGAGGAGAAAGACGGGAAGAATGGTTCCATAGTCGGTACAATTTCCTATATGCCGGCGGTGTTCGGCTGCTGCTGTGCCTCGGTTGTGCTTAGAGACCTGATAAAATCTTAACCTAGCGCGATGAAGTCGTTATTACTGCTGTTTGTACGCAGCAGTTCTTCCATGTTGGCTTTAGCACTGTATAAATTTTGATCCATTTTGGAAATATTATGGGTAATTTCCTCCAGCATATTCGAAATAGATAATGCGGTATTGGAAATTGCTGTTATGCTGGAATTTGCGCTGAAATGATGTTCTGCGAGAATATTCTGCACTTTAAGCCGGGTTCCTCTGGCAAGGGCAATCTGTTCAGATTTACTGAGAGCTTGGTTTTTTGAGCTTGGGGTTACAAATGTCCTGGGCATATAGAGTCCTTTGTTGAAATATATTGTTCTTAAATTTTAAATCTTTGTCAACTGTGTTTGAAAAAAAACAGATATATTGTATTGTTCCAGAAGAGGTATTATTCATTTTTAACGGGATTTTCGGATGCAGGAACGCGCTAAAATAACTAAAGGCAAAATATTAAAAACCGCAATCAGGCTTTTTTCTGAATTTGGTTTTCATGGTACGCGTGTTGATACTGTTGCTGCCGAGGCAAAGGTCAATAAACAGCGGATTTATGCTTATTATACCAATAAAGCAGGACTTTTTGAGGCTTCTCTGGAAAAAGTTTTTGAAGAGGTTTCACTATTTTCATCAGGCACATTGGAAAAGGCTTTGCAGGAACCTGAAAAGTTGACTACGATGCTCATCAATGATTTCATGGGACTGCACGATAAATATCCTTATTTCTGGCGGATGCTTGCCTGGGCCAACCTTAACAAGGATGTTTCGACGGATTCTCTGATGGGAATCGTTGCCAACAGAGATAAAATCATTGAAGAAGCGTTTGTTTTCGCGCAGGAAAAAGGTTTTGTAAAGAAAGAGTTAGGGTTTACCGCTTATCTTTTTAATCTTATGGCAATTTCATTCTTCTATCATTCAAACCGTAAAACCCTGTCTAAAACATTTTCTCCTGAAATCTATACTCCGGCTGGACGTGAACAACTTGTGAAACAATTAATTTCACTTTTTTAAGCGTTTTTATGTGCTATATTAAGCAAACATGAACAAAGGCTGATTATGAACAAAAATCTATATCTTAATTTTATTTTAACGGTAGCGACTATCGCGCTTGTTTTTTTAGGAATAACTTTGATTAACGCGGTTGACCGCGTTCAAAAAAGCAATCAGGACATTCTTAAACGCTTTGACCGGCTGGAAGAAACGATTGCTTCGAAATCCGTAGACAATAAAAAGCTGCTTAAGCTGTTTAAAACTATCAGCTCAAGTCCGGTTCAGCTTGTGAAGAAAGATGCGGCAAAGGAAGTCCGGGAAGCGGTTGAGATAGCCAATCTGGAATATTTCGATCCGAAAGCGGTTCCCGGCGGACGTTTGATAACTGCGATCTCATCTGACACTCCTAATATGAATGTGTTGATTAATAATGAGGCTACGGCTTCGACTTTCAACGCCTTATGTTCATCATCCCTGGCTGCCCGTAATCTGGAAACTCCCGATAAATTTGAACCTTTGATGGCTGAGAGCTGGACGATTTCTCCGGATAAACTAACTTATGTCATCAAATTGAAAAAAGGTATTTTGTGGCACGACTTTACCGATCCGGTCAATAGGAAAAAATGGAAAAACAAGGAAGTAACGGCGGAGGATTTTAAGTTTTTTCTGGATGTTATCAGAAATCCTAAAACAAACTGTGCCGCGTCCAGGGTTTATTACAAAGATATAGATACAATAGAAGTAATAAATAAATATAAACTTAAAATTGTTTGGAAGAAACGTTATTTCAGGTCTTTGGGCTTAACGCTTGGTTTGTCGCCTCTCCCCAGACATTTATACCATGCTTATCCCGGGCCGTTTGATCCGAAAAAATTCAATGACGATCACCAGCGCAACCGCATGATTGTCGGTTGCGGCCCTTACCGTTTCCTGCGCTGGGATAAAAACCGCCGCGTTGTCTTCGTTCGTTTTGAAAAATATTTTGGTAAGAAATACGGTATTATGCCGCCTTTGAAGTACCGGGTGTATAAAATAATCAAACATCCTAATACCCGTTTCCAGGCTTTGCTTTCCAGTAAACTTGACCAGCTTGGCCTGACGGCTGAACAATGGGTTAAGCGCACAAGCGGCTCTATTTTCCAGAAGGGAGGAAAAATCAAAAAGATAAAGTATCTCGGACATGGTTATTCCTATATTGGCTATAACTTGAAAAATCCTGTGTTTAAGGACAAGCGGGTGCGGGTTGCTTTGACGCATCTGGTTGACCGTGAAAGGATTTTAAAAGAGGTTTATCATGATCTTGGGAAGATTGTCACCGGTCCGTTTTTCTATAACAGTACAGCCTACGATAAGTCGATAAAACCATATCCTTTTGATATTCAAAAAGCCAGGGAAATATTATCTCAAGCAGGCTGGCGGGATACTGACGGGGATGGAATTCTTGACAAAGACGGCAGAAAATTGAGTTTCACTTTTATGCAGATAGCCAGTTCCACCAGCCAGAAGAAAATCATTCCTATGATACAGGAAGATATGGCAAAAGCCGGAATCGATGTAAAAATACAGGTTTTTGAATGGGCGGTTTATCTGGAGCATCTGGAACAGAAGAATTTTGATGTATGTTTTCTTGGATGGACCACTGGTTATGAAGCTGATCCTTATCAGGTTTGGCATTCGAGCCAGGCGGATAAAATGCATACCAGCAACCATATAAGTTTCAAAAACCCGGAAGCTGACCGCCTGATTGAAGAAATAAGGCGGACTTTTGATCCGGTTAAACGCGCTGAGCTCTGCCATCAGTTTCAGAAAATATTACATGAAGAACAGCCATATACATTTTTATTTGCAAACTATAATTTAATTGCTCAAAGCAACCGCTATCGTAATGTAAGGGTTTTCCCGCTGGGGCTTGAAACAAATATTATGTGGACTCCAGGGAGCCGACAGGAAAAAATTACAGGACTTTAAAGCCTATTGAATATTCAGAAATAAATATAAAAGGAATATTATCATGATAAAAGTAACAGTTATCGGAGCCGGCGGCCGGATGGGGCGCCGTTTAGTAAGCAATATTATTGAATCAGATGATTTAACTTTAAGTGGAGCGCTGGATGCTCCCGGAGTGCCGTTTATCGGACAGGATGCCGGGATTCTTGCCGGAGCCGGAGAATGCGGTGTGAAAATTACTGACAGCCATGCTGAAGCAATTAAAGATGCAGATGCGGTTATTGACTTCAGTACCGGCAATGTGGTTGAAAACACTCGTGCGGCAGTCGCCAAAGGCATTGCGGTAGTTATTGGAACAACTGCTTTGGGAACTGAAGGCAGGGAAGGGTTACAGAAACTCGCTGACGCGGGAGGAAGAATAGTCTTCGCCTCCAATATGAGTGTCGGCGTTAATCTGCTTTTCCACTTGTGTAGAGAGGTTGCTTCGATTCTTGATGATGATTATGATATTGAAATTGTCGAAATGCATCACAACCAGAAAAAAGATGCACCCAGCGGTACAGCAGTAACTTTAGCTGAAGTTGCTTGTGAAGCGCGCGGCCTGTCCTATGAAGACGACGTCCGGCATGGTCGCGAAGGCATAGTCGGCAGCCGCACAAAGAAAGAAATAGGCATGCACGCGGTGCGCGGCGGCGACGTGGTTGGCGACCATACTGTAATTTTTGCAACCGGCGGCGAGCGTGTTGAGTTAACTCATAAGGCGTCCAGCCGTGACACCTTTGCTAAAGGCGCACTGAAAGCGGTAAGGTTTTTGGCTTCAGCGGAGCCTGGGCTTTACAACATGCAGGACGTGTTGAAACTTAAATAGAAAATTTATAATTGCCGCGTTATTCACGCGGCTTTATTTTTATTTTTTTATTTTTTTTATTTGCTTTTTTTGCATCTTTATGATAATTTATATTCCCATCTTGAACGACGTATTTTGAATACATAATAATTCAATATTTTCTCTGTTTTTTCTGCTTGAAAAGTAGTGGTATTGATAAAATTTTTAACTAAATCAAGGGAATCATGACAAAACATATTTTCGTTACGGGTGGAGTTGTATCATCATTAGGCAAAGGCATTACCGCGGCATCTCTGGCAATGCTTTTAAAACATCGCGGATATCGGGTGGCTATGCAGAAATTAGACCCCTATATTAACGTTGACCCCGGCACAATGTCTCCATTCCAGCATGGCGAAGTTTATGTAACTGATGATGGCGCTGAAACGGATCTTGACCTCGGACATTATGAGCGCTTTGCCGGAATATCATGCTCACAGGCGAGTAATTACACCACCGGACGTATTTACAGCAATGTCATCAATCGCGAACGGGAAGGCGGTTATCTTGGCGGTACTGTTCAGGTTATCCCGCACATAACCGACGAAATAAAAAAAGCGGTTGCCTCCCTTGATGGAAATGATACTGATATCACTATTACCGAAATCGGCGGAACCGCCGGGGATATTGAGTCTTTGCCGTTTCTCGAAGCTATACGCCAGTTTAAGCATGAATCAGGAATAAACAATTCGATATTCATTCACTTGACCCTGGTTCCGTATATCAAGGCAGCCGGGGAAATGAAGACCAAACCTTCACAGCAGTCCGTAGGTATCCTGAGGAATATCGGTATTGTGCCTGATATCCTGATTTGCCGTACGGAAAAACCGATGCAGGATGAACATTTCTCAAAACTGGCTTTGTTCTGTAACGTTAATAAGGAATTCGTTATTGAAGAACGCGATGTGGCAAATTCCATTTATGAAGTTCCTGTTGAACTGGCAAAACAGGAAGTCGATTTAAAAATATTGAAGCTCCTTGACCTTGAAGCGCGTAACCTGGACATCAGTAAATGGGAAAATATGGTTGAGCGTGTTATAAACCATGAAAAATCAAAGATCACCATTGCGGTTGTTGGCAAATATATCGGTTTGCGGGATGCTTATAAAAGTATATATGAAGCTTTGGACCATGCCGGAATCAGCAATGATTCAAAAATTAAGATTCTTATGGTTGAAGCTGAGGAGCTCGAAGCTGCTAAAGGTCATGACTTGATAAGTGAAGCCGATGGAATCCTTGTTCCGGGTGGTTTTGGAGACCGTGGTATCCCCGGTAAACTGAAAGCGATAAAATACGCCCGAGAAAACAATATCCCGTTCCTGGGAATTTGTCTTGGGATGCAGTGTGCGGTAATAGAATTTGCCAGAAATGTTCTTGGTTACGCGGATGCCAACAGTACTGAATTTGATGAGAATTCCAATTATCCGGTAATTGATTTGATGCTTTCACAGAAAAACGTTACCGCCAAAGGCGGAACAATGCGTTTAGGAGCTTATCCATGTACTTTGACGCCTGAAACCAATGCATCCAAAGCTTACGGCAATGTTTCTGATATTTCAGAAAGGCACAGGCATCGCTATGAGTTCAATAATGATTACCGTGAAGCCATTGACAGCAAGGGATTGAAAATTGTCGGGACATCTCCTGACGGAAAGCTTGTAGAAATGGTTGAATTAACGGATCATCCATGGTTTGTGGCCTGTCAATTCCATCCTGAGTTTAAATCCCGTCCATTAGAGCCGCACCCGTTATTTAACGACTTCATAAAAGCAGCTCTGAATAAATAGGATATATGCTTAATCATTATTGGAATCAGGAAATAGCATCCAGCTTAAATCCGCTTCCATGCTTGCAAAGTTTATTTCAAGAGTGTAATATTTATATATAAGCAGCAGGAACCTGTTATTATAGAGGAATATTATGGCAAGCAGAAAAAGAACTGTAAGAATTACTGTTGGGGTAATTCTACTGATAGTGTTCATTATATCAGTAGTACCGAATTTTTATTTGCATACTTCAAGCGACGGGATTATTACCGCCCGGACGACGACTATCACAAGCCCGATTGAAGGAGTTTTGCATTTCTCCGGTAATGTTAGGTATGGGGACCATTTCCGGAAGGGGCAGTTAATAGGCGAAGTGCTTAACGATCGCATTGATTTCAGTTACCTGCAGGAGCTCATAACTGAGAAGAAAACCCTTGAAGGCAGAATAGAAAGTTTTACCAAACGTATCAAAAGATATAAAGCTCTGGATGCCAATCTTAAAAAAGCTCTTGATAATTTTCAGAAATTTTCGACCAAGAAATTTCAGTCTCAAGTAAAACAGGCTAAAAATAAAATAAAGCACCAGAAAGCTGAATTCGACCGGGCAAGAAAAGAATATCTAGCTATGCGCCAGCTTGAAAAAGTAAAAGCGGTTAAAACCCGTGAACTTGAAAAAGCTGAAGCCAATTTGATTAAAGCTTCAGAAAATCTCAGGGAATCGGAGGAGTTTCTGAAAGAGCAGGAAAATTATCAATCAGCGGTCAGCGCTGGAACTTTTCTTGGACAGGGAAACAACGATTCGCCATATTCTAAACAGCGCATGGACCAGTTGGTAATAGAATTGTCCTTGGCGGAAACAGCAGTTAAAGAAGCTGAAAACCGGATTGAAGGTATTAAATTGCAGATAGAGAAGGAGCGTGAGCGCATCCGGAAAGTAAAGAAGTTTAAGATAAGTGCGCCTTTTGACAGCCTTGTGTGGCAGAAGCCTTTGACTGAAGGCAGTACGGTTGTAAAAGGAACTGAACTTATAGTGATGCTTGACTGTTCTAATGTTTTTCTTGAGGTTATGCTTTCTGAAGCCCAGTTCGATAATGTGAAAGCCGGGGAAAAAATAAAATACCGGCTTTATGGTGACGTCGGTTTTTATACAGGTACAATCGTTGCTCTTCGCGGAGCTGAGACCAATGTGGATGAAAAAAATAAGGCAGCGATCCTGAAGAAAGATGAGAAAAAAGAATTCAGGATATGGATACAGATAAATCCTAAAGAACTGGACTTGAACCCGGAGAATTTCTATCAGGTCGGCAGGCATGTGGAAGTAAGACTGCCCAGGAGATTTTCCATAATTAAAGAACTTAAAAGGTTCTGGAATGTCTTTTAACCTCCAATCTCTTCAAATTTTAATGCTGGTCGGAATTTTCTGGCTGCTTGTGGTTCCGAATTTATCGAAAACCAAAAACAGCCACCGGGCAACGGTTACGGCCTTTACTACGCTTGTCGGATTGAATTATCTTTTGTGGCGATATTTCAGGACTGTTGTGCCATTTGAAGGGTCAACAGTAAATGGGATCTGGGTGAATACAATATTTGTGGTTGAGATTCTGGCATTTATAGAAGTCTGCATATTTTTCCTGATCATGAGTAAGTATAATTCCCGCAGTTCAGAAGCTGATGTATACATGAAAAAAGCTCATGATTTTCCTTCAGTTGACGTTTTTATACCTACATATAATGAAGAAATTGATGTTCTGGAAAAAACCATATACGGAGCCAAGCATCTTGACTATCCTAATTTCAAGGTATGGGTTCTTGATGACGGCAGCCGGGAATGGCTGAAAAAGTTTTGTGAGGAAGCCGGAGTCGGTTATATAACACGTTCCGAACACGAGCACGCTAAGGCTGGCAATCTGAACAATGGGCTTTCCATTACTTCCGGGGAACTCTTTGCTATTTTTGATGCCGATTTTATCCCGGCAAAGAACTTTTTACAGCGTACAGTTGGTTTTTTTATCTTCAATAAAGATATCGGGATCGTTCAGACTCCGCAGCATTTCTTTAATAAGGATCCCGTTCAGTCCAATCTTTACCTTGATAAAGTATGGCCCGATGAACAGCGTCTTTTTTTTTCATCCATGGCGCCTTGCCGTGACGGCTGGAATGCTGCTTTCTGCTGCGGATCGTGTTCAATCATAAGGCGCGAGGCTATAGAAAAAGCCGGCGGAATCCCTACTTCTTCAATAACCGAGGACTTGCTTACTACATTGTGTCTGCTTAACGTTGGTTACCGGACGGTTTATCTTAATGAAAAATTGAGCCAGGGAATGGCTGCGAATTCCGTAGCCGGCTATTTCATCCAGAGGGGGCGCTGGTGCAGAGGTGGAATTCAGTGCTTTTTTGTTCCGGAAGGCCCTTTGCGCGCAAAGGGATTGACAATTCTGCAGAGAATACTTTTTGCTCCCTACGGCTGGATTATGCAGCCGATAACTCGGATGATATTGCTGCTGGCTCCAATATTTTATCTTTGGCTTGGACTGCTGCCGCTGCATTTTACCACTACTGAAGACCTGCTTTATCATCAGTTTCCCATGTTTCTGGCATTTGGACTGTCAATGCAATGGCTGGCTAGAAGAAAATACATCCCGATAATTTCCACAGCTATCGGCGTTTTTACCATGTTCAGGCTTCTGCCGGTAGTCATATCCAGCCTGATAAAACCCTTCGGGGAGCCTTTCAGAGTCACGCCAAAAGGGGCAGCCGGAGCAGCCACCACTACTATTGACTGGGGAATATTGACCACAGCTTCACTACTGTTGCTTATAACTTTGTCAGGGATAATTACCAATCTGGTACCTGAATACCGGGTGATCTCTAAAATGCAGTTTTTCCCCTATGCGCTTTTTTGGAGCGGCCTTAATGTAATTATGCTTTTGATTTGTATGCTTATCTGCTTTGATGCGCCGCGGAAACGCCTGGAAGAACGTTTCATAGTAAATGAGGAAACCACTTTTAACGGACAAAAAGTAATCATTGAAGATATTTCCGCTTCAGGATGTAAAGTAAGACATTCCAGCGGTAAGAGAATTGTTGAATGGAAAACAGTCGTAGAACTTAAGGTTCCGGGAGTGAAAGGGGAACTGGATGTGGAGGTGACCAATTCCAATGCAACTCATTTTATGGGGCGGTTCCAGAATATGAAAAGATTTCAACGTGAAGCTCTTATTGTAAAGTTGTTTACAGGCGGCTATGATAATGAAATACATGAAGCAGCGTTTTGGCATAAAGTGATCGGTTCTCTAATTCGACGCGCTCTAGGCAAGGAAATGGAATAATATTAAATCTGAATTCATATAATTTGCTTATGATTAATAACATTATATAATATGAGATGGCAACAGGTAAAGGGGCACTATGGATAAATGTAACGAATATAAAGTATTAGAGGATATAATACGTGCCTGTCTTTGGATAGATGAAAAAGCTTGTGCCATTTATAGCAGATTTGCTGAAAACACTCAAGATGAAGAATTAAAAAAAGAATGGAAAAATAGAGCAAATGAAGAGAAAGTCCACATTCTTTTTTGGAAAGAAACGCTTGAGTTGGCAAAACAAAAACATTTTCCTGGAATTATAAACAATGCTGACCAGAAGTTATATGAAGCCAAGAAAGGAGGGAAAAACAGATGGTGCGTGTAATATTGAGTCTGTTTATCAGAAAGGCTTTTCTGTGGCCGGTTATTTATTCAACGGTTATTACAGCTTTTTTGCTTTTTATGGCAGGGATTATTCTTTATCACGTTAATTTAACGGATTTTAATGTTCAGGTAAAGAAACAACAGGAGATAGAAGTTGCTGCGCTTAAGCTCCTTATCCGTAAAAATATATTGAACATGAAAAATGATGTATCTGTTTTCTCCGGCATAGCGATTGTTAAAAACTTTGTTGTAAATCCGGCATCTAATAAATCCGTTCTGTATAATTCTGTAAGAGATGTTATTGAAAAAAGCAAATATTATCAACAGTTCAGGATTTTGAATTTATCCGGTCGTGAGATATTCAGGATTAATTATATAAAAGGTAAAGCTTGTCTAATACCAGATGATCAGCTTCAGGATAAAAGCAAAAGATATTATTATAAAGAGGCATCAGGACTTGGGAAAGGTCAGATAATGGTTTCAAATTATGATTATAATATAGAAAATAAAAAAATTGAAAGACCTATTAATCCCACCTTCAGAATTACAACGCCAATATATATAAATAATAAAAAAAGAGCTTATTTGATTATTAACTTTAACTCTGCCCAGTTTATAGAGGAAATAAAATTATTCAACAGATTAACCGATTTTAACATATATATTATTAACAATCAACGGCAGTTTTTGTGTTACGAGTCTTACAACGTAAAACTTGACTATGTATATGAACATCCGGAAACATATAAAATGCTGGCTGATAAGATTTTTTTACCGGAAAAATTTTTCACTATTTCAAACTCGTATTTTTTCAAAATTAAAATTATGCTAAACGAGAGTAAAAACAGCAAATACGATCCTTTTATATATTTGGCTACAGAATTTCCTGCTGATAATTATTTATTGTACAAGAAAAACCTTTTCCGGAAAGTTATGTTTTATATAACGTTGCTGTTTATCATTACATCAGCTGTTGTCTATATATTTTTATTTCTTTTCATGCTGATTAACAGAAGAGCTATTCAGCTTAGAAGATCTTTAAAATTGCTGGAACTTTCTGAAGATGGTGTTGCGGTTACAGATGAAAAGGGTATCATAGAATATATAAATCCGTCGTTTGAGAATATGTATAATTGTTCATTTAAAGATGCTATGGGGCTTGAGATATCAAGTTTTGATTCAAAATTCCACAGCAAGGACTTTTATGCGGCAATGTGGAATAGATTGAACAATACCGGAAAATGGGAAGGGGATATTATTGACGACATTGGAGATAATGTCCGGCGGATAACACATCTGAAAATAGAGAGATTATCTGATCCTAAAACAGGACAGATAATGTATTTTAGAATCTATAAAGATGTTACTAAATTAAAAAATTCCGATAAGATGGTTAAAAGGTTAAGCCATTTAGATCATCTCACCGGGCTGCCTAACAAGCGAACTCTTTTGAAGCAGGTCAATGATAAAATAAAAAAGATTTCCGGAACCGACAGAAAATTTTCAATATCTTCAGTTGCAATTAAAAATTTCAAGGAGATAAATGATTCTTACGGTTTTGATATTGGTGATAAAATTATACTGCTTTTTGCTGAGAGGATAAAAGGGAAAATCAAGGATCGAGATACTTTGGGGCGTATAGGAGATAACCACTTTTTACTGATTTCAAACAGTGGTTTTCCAAAAGTGATCAATGACTATATCGGTGATGTTTTTAAAGACTGCACTTCAGACCCATTTATAATCAATGAACTCGAGATTTACTTATCAATAAACATCGGAATATCTATTTATCCCAGTAATGGAACTACCGGAGAAAATCTTATAAAGGGAGCAAGTCTTGCCAGAGGAAATAAATTAAGAGAGGATAAATTCACCATAAATTATTATTCTAATAAGATGTCATTAAAGGCCAAAGAAAAGAGCAATATGCTCTCGCTGTTGGAAAAAGCTGTAGAGCAGAATGAATTATATTTAGAATTTCAACCGAAAGTTGACTCCAGGGATGACTCGGTGGTTGGCTCTGAGGCACTTATCAGGTGGAACAATGAAAAACTTGGTAAAGTTTCTCCTTCTGACTTCATTCCTCTGGCTGAAGACAATGGGTTGATAAGTAAAATAAGCTGCTGGGTAAGCGATAAACTCTGCGCGCAAATAAAAGAGTGGCGGGAAAAAGGGGTGGGAGTAAAGCCGGTATCCTTCAATTTATCTATTCATGATTTTGAGAGAGAAAATTTTCCTGCATGCTTGTTTGACTGTGTAAAAAAATACGGAGTTGACAGCGGAGATATTCAAATCGAACTTACAGAAGGGGTTTTTGCCAGGGACAAAAATAAAATCATTGAAAAAATAACCCGGGTCAAAGACATGGGCTTTAAGGTTCTGATAGATGACTTTGGAACAGGATATTCTTCTTTGGAATACCTAAAGGAGTTTAAAATTGATATATTGAAAATAGATCGTACTTTTATCAAGGACTATCCTGAAAAAAATGATGGAAAAATTATAAATACAATTTGTTCGCTTGCTAATTCTCTTGATATGGAAATTATTTGTGAGGGGGTGGAAACAAAAACACAGATTGATTTTCTTAACGCAGCAGGCTGTCATATTATTCAGGGATTTTACTATAGCCCTCCTGTTCCCTCGGAAGTTTTCGAGGATATGCTCATAGAAGGTAAAATATCCGGAACGTAAAAGTAAGATTCCCGCAAATAATTAGTCTTGAATCAACGCCTCTAAAATATGTCGACTTTCCCAAGTTATATGGTAAGCGAACTCCTGTATATTTATCCGTAAATGAAGTTAAGAATAAAGTAAAAAAACTTGAGAAAGAATTAATTGGTCAATAATTTAATAAAAATTCTTCCTTGGCTGTAGTCCATTTTTATTTTAAAAAATCAATCTCAAAATATTTTTTATTTAACCTAAAAAAAGTATGTCAAGATTTGAGCCATTTTAAGACTTATATTATTTCATACTAAATAGTGTTATTTGAACTAAAAATAGTTAAAAATATGGTACCCCGTGTGGAATTCGAACCTACAATCTCTCTTTTGTCCCAATTGATCTAAATTCTTTAAAATAATGTAATTAACCTCAAAAGAAAATCTGGACGAAAAAGCTTTTTAAAGAAGCGTTTTTATACAAGATTTCTCAAAAGAGATGTTCTCCGTTCTGATTTGAGCTCAAAATTTGGAAATAAATTTGAACGGCATTGGTCGTCGAACAGGATAATAGAGGAAACGGGAAATCGCATTTTTCTCCTCAAAAAAAAGGAAAACGGAATCCTGAAGAGGAAAAATCTTCGCGTTCAAAATTTCGTTATAACTACAATTTTTTATTTATAAACAGATATTTTGTCTTGACTTTTACATTAAGGAATATTATAATAACATATCTAAACTAGTTTCGTATATTAAAAAAGGTGGTTGCTTATGGTAAAATAAATGTTCTATGATTAAATCGTGATTGGGATATGCATGAACTAATCTGATTACTCCAATTTGGATAATTTTTAAGCTTAATTATTATAGGAGATAAGTTGATGAATATGTATAAATTATTTTTTGGTATCAAATTATTGTATAAGTCTTTCGCCAGTTTGTTCTTGATCTGGGCTATATTGATATCAATGTTTGGTGCAATAGTAACTTCGGCTGAGCAAATCTCAATTGCTCAAAGTGGAACTCCCCAGATGACTATTTACATTCCAGATACCGCGTCCGAAGAGCTACAAACATCGGCGAATGAATTAGCAACTACTTTAAATCAAATTACCGGCGGTACTTTCACTATATCCACTTTCAATTCATCAACAGGACCGCTTCCCGGTATTATTCTGGGCAAGAGCACTGACCTTAATTTGACAAGTGAAGTGCCGGAACCGGGGAGCAATATGAAGATTAGAGAACGCTATATTCTAAGCACGGCAAATAGTGGAGATTATATTTTTCTGGCGGGAGCTACTGATTTAGCTATTCAAGACGCAGTTTATGATTTTCTTGAACGTCTGGAATGTCGCTGGTTTTTTGCCAGTCCCAATTGGACTATTATACCGTCTGACGCCAACCTTTCATGGCAGACTCCAGCTTTACTGCGTTCGCTAAACGTCACTATGGGCAGTCAGAACATTAGTATGAATATCTATGTGGATGAATTACCTGACTACAAAATGCGCAATATTTGGGCAGAATACTGTGGATCTAGCGGTGACAATGGTGATTGGTATCAGCAGGAACTAGATTGGGGGTACTGGCGTAAACAGAATCGAGTAGCCAACAGTTACTATATCAGTGCCGGTCATAATTATTCTGGAATTGTTCAGTGGGCTATAACGAATAACTGCTGGAGCAACGATTATTATGCATTGATTGACGGCGTTCGCAATTCTTCCGGGCAACTTTGTCTTGGAAATCCGGCGGTACAACAATTGCTGCGGGATTATGCGGTGGCAAAACTTGTCGGAACAGTTGAAAGTGTTTCGCTGGAGCCTAATGATAATACCAGATGGTGCCAGTGCGCTTTATGCGAAGCCATTCAACCGCTATCCAGCGGCTTTGTCACAGATCGTGTGATTACCGCAAATAATTTTGCGGCTTCCTACATACCGGCAGGGAAATATATTGGTATGTATGCTTATAGTATGCACTCAGATGCCCCATCGATAAATGTTGATGATCAAATATATGTACTAATTGCTACAGCTTTTCTATCGTATGGAAATACTGATGAAAGCCTGGTGTCGGAATGGAGCGCCAAGGCTCAGAACCTGGGCATTCGTGATTATTTTTCTGTATGGGATTGGGATCATAATCTGCCTGGATCAGGAAGGGCAAGCAACCTGTCATTTATAAGCTCTAAACTGCCATATTATAATAATAATAACGTTGACGTTATGAGTGCTGAGTCAACCCATAGTTGGGGCTCCCTTGGTTTGGGATATTATATTGCCGGAAAGTTACTATGGGATACTTCACAGGATGTTGAAACTCTTAAAACAGACTTCTTGAATCGCTGTTTTGGCCCGGCAGCGGCAACGATGCGTGATTTTTATGAACATCTTGACGGAGCTAATTATTATCCTTTAAGCGATGACCTTCTGGGACGCCTATATGGTTATCTCATGACAGCACGTGGAGAAACCGCGGATGCGAATATCGTTGCCCGTTTAGATGACTTGACCCTTTATTTGCGTTATGTTGATCTCTACCAGGAATATGGTTCCGATAGTGAAGAAGTCTTGCGTTTTACTTATAAGATAAAAGATACCAATATGGTAGATAGTTTAACTTGTTGGCGGAATTATACTGGTACATGGCCTGATGATAAAAACTGGCAGGTGACATACCCTGATCATCCATGGAAAGACGCTACTCCTTATACCCATGCAGAAATTGTCCAGATGAATCAGGATGGTGTTACTAACAATCCTACTCTCCCGGAAGAACCACATTTATTTAGTGATGATTTGGTGTTATCAGGGGCTGCAGCCGGAACCACAGGCGGTTTTAACCGTACACGCGGAGCTGTTTATATCTTTCTGCGTGCAGACAGCAATGGAGTTTTACCTTCTTTAGATATTGCAAACGGATTTTCTTACACCAATAAAGGCGATGCTGTCTGGACACTTTACACCGCAGATGGTGAAACTGAACTGGAAAGTGGTACAATTCCACCGGATCAGCTCTATCATACGGTTACATTTTCAACTAGCGGTACAGGTAATTACCTGTTTTATTATAACGATGCCAGGGCTACAAGTCAAATCCTTTGGTCTGTAGACAGTACAGTAAACATGTGTGCCTATTCAGGACGTACGCTTTGGCTGGCAGCTCGTGCTTCAAGGATGTACTTTTATGTACCTAAAGGTACTCAATATGTAGAAGCGACTGCTTCATATATGTCAGATTGTGATTTTTACAATGGCGACGGAATATTAAAGCAGGCCTATACTATCGGTCAATATAATGTTGATGTTATTATTCCAGTAAACGAGAGTGAAGACGATTCAATTTGGTATGTCACCGACCTGAAAACGACTAATTTCCAATTCCGTAATATTCCTGGGCAACTTGCTAAATCCCAGGACAAATTGCTTATTCCCAGAGAAGCGTACTCAAATCTTGTACCTTCAGGATATACTGCAAGTACACGAGGAGGAACAGGTCCTATACGAGGAGTTATTCGCTTTTACCTGCATACCAAGCCGGATGGAAGTCTTCCTGATTTAAATATTTTAGATGGAAGAATTTACACCAATCGTGGTGACTTGACCTGGACTCTCTATAACGAAGATGAGTCAGTACAACTGGAAACAGGAAGCGTACCTCCTGATGTACAATCTCATACTGTAAGCTTTACAGATCCGGCGGTACCCGGAACGTATTTGCTGAAAACCGATGACAATATGGCTGGATATTCGGTGACCTGGGATTCCGGAGAGTATGTTTCTGTAGCTACAGATGAAGAAAGTACATTTTACAATACATCCAGGGCCGGGCGACTGTATTTTTATGTACCCAAAGGAACAACAGAGATATCATTTGCGGCAACTACCAGCTGTTCTGATTGTGATTTTTACGATGGAAACGGCAGTTTTGTTTACACTTTCCCCGGAGGTACAAGCGGCTCGGTAACTGTGCCAGCCGGACAAGATGGGCAGGTATGGTATTTTAAAGATGTTAAGACAACAGGTTTTTATTTTACCAATATCCCTGGTATTATGGCACTTAATAAAGACGAGTTACTGGTGCCTCACTGGGCGCTTACTGAATAGTGGTCGCAAAAATTCTTTTGAAAGTTAAATTAAAATAAAATGGAATAAAGACAGGAATGAAAAAAACGCAGAACGTTTTATGGATAATGACGGATCAACATCGTGCTGATTGTCTTGGCTATATGGGGCATCCAACCGTGCAAACGCCGAATATCGATTCCATAGCAGCGGCAGGAACTGTGTTTGAAAACGCTTTTTGCCAGTCGCCGGTATGTATGGCTTCGCGGGCGTCTATTTTTACGGGGCGTTATCCGTCTGCCGTCCGCGTTCCTGGGATGGGAATATTACCTCCTGCAGAAACTACATTTCCGGAAGTACTCCGGCGTCATGGATTTCATACAGCAGCATTTGGGAAAGTACATTTTACTCCAGAGCTGTATACTCTGAATGAACTCCATAAAGATGTACCCAGTCTTGATTGGCGGGATTTTTCGGAAGAAGCCGGAATCCCGCCAATTCCTAACGATTCATATAAAGAAAATTATGGTTTTGAAACTTATGTGGGATGTGAAGATATTTTACATGGAAATTTTAATGCCTGGCTGAAGAAAAAGAATCCTGCATTGATGGGCAGGAAACCTGAAAAATTAGTTGCAGATGGTCCGAGGGATCTGTATATCTCGCCTTATTCGTCAGAATTTCATCCCTCCACTTTTATTACAGAACAGGCTTCTGAATTTATACAGGCACAAAAAAACAGCGCGGTTCCATGGTTTACCTTCTGTTCGTTTATCGCGCCTCATCATCCGTTTGAGGCCCCCGCCGATCAACTCGCCCGCTATGATAAAACAACAATTCCATTACCAGTGCTTAAAGGCGGAGTATATTCATCTTTGATTCCGGATCCCGCTTGCACAGCCATAGACCATATGGATGAATATTCTGATGACGTTAAACGGCTTATAGTGCTTCATTACCTGGCAAGCATCAGTCTGATAGACGATAATGTGGGGCGTCTGTTATCTACTCTGGAAAAAAGCGGTCAGATGGATAACACTATAATAATTTTCACCAGTGATCATGGTGAATTCCTGGGAAATCATGGAATGTTGCGCAAACCCTCGCTGCATTACGATGAAACTCTACGGGTCCCTCTGCTTATCCGCCTGCCTGATGATCGTTTTAAAGGTCGTCGGGTATCGGATCTCGTCGAATTGACAGATGTTCACCCAACTCTTCTCGGACTGCTTGGTCTGCCGGTAAATGATGGAGTACAGGGAATCGACTGGTCAGCGATGCTGAAAGCAGGGGAACACATTGGGCGGGAAGATATATTCTCAGAAATGTGCGACCTGGAGCCACTGAAACTTGGAGAACGAACTGGACCTTATATGGCGGTCCAGACATTACGGACTAAATCCTGGAAACTGAATATTTATCCTAATGCCGGTTATGAATATGGTCAGCTTTTTGATCTTGAAAATGATCCTGATGAATCAGTAAACCTGTATTCCGATGTTAAATTTAAAAAGGTTAAAGATGAGCTTATATATAAATTAATTAACCGCATGTACAAGAACAGGGACCCGTTACCTTTCATACTGAGTCAATATTAATAAAAAGAAGGTATGGAGCAGTCATGTTTTCGGTAATAACGTACCACTATAATTAGTATAAAACCGGGTCGGGATGAATGGAAAACAAAAAAATTATTCAGGCATGTATAAAAGCCGCCCAATAACGGGAGAAACAAATGAAAAATATAATCCTGGAATCAGAAACGGTTGATGTTAATTGTATGATTGGTAGAGGCATAGACGTTTCATACAAGTTTGAAACTGCTGGAGAACTGTCTGAATATCTTGCCAAATATCATATTTCGAGAGCAGTTGTTTCCAGTTTTATGGCATTAAACTGGAATTTAAAGGACGGGAATAAACAATTATTTGATGGAACTGAAAAATTCAGAAATTTGATTCCCTGCCCTATCTTGAGCCCGCATCTTGGGACTTCCGAATTGCCGGGTGCCGGGAAATTAGGTTCTATACTGAAACAACAACGGATTTCCGCGGTTAAGCTGTATCCTGCAACAGGTGGTTATCCGTTTAATAAATTTTATGCGGGAAAGCTGCTTGAGATTCTTGATGAACTTAAAATACCTGTTCTGATAGAATGGGATGAAGCGGGAGCACTTACCCTCCCTGAAGTATCTGCAGAATTTCCCAATATACCTTTTATTCTGCTTTTTGCCGGATTCAGGAAGAGCCGCATGATGTATCCACTACTCGAAAAACGGAAAAATATTTTCTTCGATACAAGCAGATTCGCGGATTATAAAATACTTGAAGAAATAGTAAAGCTGTTTGGGGCGGAAAGACTCCTTTTCGGCACTGGAATGTCGCGTTTTAATCCAGGCCCTTCAATGTCCCTGATTTGTCTGGCTGACATATCTATAAAAGAAAAAAAACAAATTCTAAGTGGAAACTGGAAGCGCTTGGAAGGAGGTATAAAATGGGCTTAAAAGAGGAAGCACTTGCGGGAGGCCCTTTGTCATTCAGGATCATTGACTCCCATACTCATATATGTTCTTATAATTATGGTAGCTGGTATCAGTATCAACCGGAACTCGAAAGGGTAATCAGTGATATGGATCGCTATGGTATTGATGTTATTGTTACTGCACCTCATCCTCTGGTAGGTTCATATTGCGATTTAGGGAATAAGATAACAGCTGATGCTATTAAAAGATATCCCGGCAGAATATTTGGTCATATTATCCTTAATCCTGTTTATGGTTTAAAAGAAGCTAAGGAACTTACAGAAAAATATATTGAAGTAGATGGTTTTTTAGGGTTCAAATTTCTTTCCGGTTATCATGGTTCATTACTCTCAGACACCTATGATTATGCTTTTTCTGTAGCCGATGAATTAAAGGCTCCTGTTCTTTGCCATGCTTGGAATAATTCTCCGCCAATAAGTGAATTCAGAAAAATTGCAGAAAAATTCCAAAACCTTACACTTATTATTGCACATGGCGGTGGTTCTAGAAGCTCCTATAAGGAATGTATTGATCTTGCAAATTATTTTCCTAATGTTTTTATTGAAATATGCGGTGGAATTGTTTGTGACTGGTGGTTTGAAGATATTTTCAAGGCAGCAAATCCGGACAGGATTATTTATGGTTCCGACATGATCAATCTGGATCCCAGGTATGATCTTGGAAGAGTGGTTTTTGCTGATATTTCTGAAGCTGACAAGAAAAAAGTGCTAGCTGTCAATTATGAAGCTATAATCAGACGTTCCCAAATGCCGAAAAAACAATGGACAAAGTATTTCGGGTAGCATGAAAAAGCAGGAAGCAAATGCTTTAATTTAGGAAAGCAATTGCATTGGATAATCATTTTTTTATAATGTTTGATACTGATATTTCAGGAGTAATCAATATTTTTTGAGAAGTTATTTCATTATTACCTTTAATCATATTAACAAGAGCTGTTACTCCTATATATGCAGCCTTAGAAAATTGATTATTATAGTATATTGTCGGAACGGGCAAATCATAATGAGGGGATATTTTGTCGGTCCCTATTGCAATTAGCGGGGAAGAGAATTTTTTTGAGTGGGCGAAAGCCAAATGACTAATCTCCAGTGCGGTTCTGAAGTTAAGGCATAAAATACTGTCAAATAAAAGTTCTTTGTTTGCAAAAATATCTTGCATTTTGTTAAAGGCGCCGGAAAATTGTCCAGTACCCTTATATATAGCCCCGCGGCAAAAATCCAGTTTATTGATCTCTAGTGCAGATTTAAAATATTGTAGTAATTTCCGTTCAAAAAAACTACCATAATTTTCCGTGAAATAAGCAATTTTCTTATAACCGCTTTTTTTCATTATTTTTACTAATTCCAGTATGCCTGCTTCCGTATCCGGCAATATATTCATAGAATCTTTGATTATTGTATTATCATATGTTCCCAAAATAACATACGGGATATCCAGCTTGCTTAATACGTTTATAATATTGACGTTTAATTTCCCAGTTACGATAAAACCATCGACTCGACAATCGCGGAGAATAGGAGGAAGATCATATACTGATTGTTCAGTTCCTTTCAAGCGCTCCAGAAGAAGACGCAGATCATTTTCATCCACTCCTTCGGCAATCCCGTCTATTGCCTGAGAATAAGCCGGATCTGAAAATTTACTCTCAACAGTAATGAACGCAATATTATAAGTCATTCCGGTCTTGCGCTCTTTTATCATATCTTGTATTCTAAAATTGATCTGATATCCCATCTCATCACAAATTTTCAGGATATGGGTACGCATTTTTTTCGAAATATCCGGCTTGTTATTGAGAGCTTTTGAAACTGCGGATTTAGAAACACCAGCGGCAGCAGCGATGTCTTCCATTTTTAAATGACGCTTAAGTTTCTTTTTTTTATTGATCATATATTTCCTTAAACTGATTCGGAAATTTGTTTAGTTTAAAATAGATTTTATTATTTTAATTACAAGTTAATGAATCAATTTAATTTGATATTTTTTGCCTAGTACCGGTTGGTTGTGTTCTCTTGTTATCAAAATTTAATATAACGTGATTTTCAATTCTCTTTACAAAACTTTTTTGCATTAGTTTGAGCTGGAAACTATTATTATTTAATTTTTTTTCACAGGAAACATATATTTTGCCTTGACTTTTACAGTAGCCGACGTTATAATAATATTACTAAACTAGTTTCGTGGTATATTGTATTTTAGGAAAATGGTGGCATGATAATTAATACAATTTGCGGAATCTCTCAAAACAGAAACCCAATAAAGGATGGAGGTATAAGATGTTGATAAACAGAACAATGCAAAGAAATTTTACACTCATCGAACTTCTCGTCGTGATCGCTATCATAGCAATCCTCGCCTCAATGTTGCTGCCGGCACTTGGTAAAGCAAGGGAGGCTGGCAAGAGAGCGACTTGCCTCAATAATTTAAAGCAAAATCATCTTATGTTCAGCTATTACGCAAATGATTTTGATGGATGGCTGGGAAACACAATATCTTATTCAGTTCCAAGTTTAATAGGCGGTGACTGGACAGGCGCCGGGGCTACTGACTGGATGCTCTCTTATTATAAGAATAGTTATAAGAATGTATTGTATTGTCCGGGTACAGTAGTCAAGCTTACGAGTAATGACTTTTATCTACCTGTCAACTTAAATAGAACTAAATGCAGTACTTCATATAATTTTTATACAGGGCGTGGAGATTATCCAAGCATTAAAAGCCGCAATTTTTACGGTTGGCATGAAGCTCCGTGGTCTACGGAAAGCGATCCTAAGTTGCCATGCCCAAGGGTACAGATGGCGGGTAAAAATAACAAGGATCCCAGGACCGGCATGGCCGGATTTGTGGGAGCTCCTTCTATCGTACCGATGGCGTTGGACATAAATAATCCTAATACTGGTATTAGTGGAACATCAGTAATAAAGTACGCTAACAATCATTCTGTTGGACAGAATATGGTTTTTGTGGATGGACATGGAGAATTCCGTCGAAATTCTGATATTAATGTGACTGCAAAATACAAGTATATTTTCTGGTAAATATCATAGTTTTAAAACTATATATAATAAAAACAAAATTGGATTTGTAAAATTTAGTGTAAACGGCAAATTTTCCAATAAACTTGAAAAGGCAAGGAAAGTTCAGTAAAATGAAGAATTACGCAATTAAACGTCAACTAAGTTTAAACGAAAACTATGAAGTTATCGTTGTAGGCGGGGGGCCGGCAGGGTGTGCCGCCGCAATCGCGGCTGCTCGTGAAAACCGTAAAACGCTGTTGGTGGAAGCCGCTTATGCCCTGGGTGGAATGGGGACTTTAGGACTGGTGCCGTGGTTTTGCGGCTATCATGACCGCAAAAAGGTTATTGCCCGTGGACTTGCGGAAAAAGTCAAGGCTGGCTGTTATGAAAACACGCCCCATTTGAAGAAAGTACCCTTGGATGAAGTTGCCAGCCCGAGCATAGACCCCGAGGTCCTTAAGCGGATCTATGACGTTATGACGGCTGAAGCCGGAGTGGATGTTTTGTTCGGGTCGCAATTGTGCGCAGTAGAAATGCTTGACGATAACCGCGTTGACGCCTTGCTGATCAGTAATAAACACGGGCTTGGCGCTTACCGCGCAAAAATTTATATTGACGCTACTGGAGATGGAGATTTAGCAGCCTGGGCGGGAGCCGAATTTGAAAAAGGTGATGCAGAAGGCAAGATGCAGTTGGTTACTCACTGTTTTACCATCACTAACGTTGATGAGTATGGCTTGACAAATGGTACAGCTATACATTATTACAATCCTCAAAGTCCAATTCATCAAGCAGTACGTTCGCCGGAATATCCGCTGATTAATGACTATCATTCCTGTATGACGCAAATTGGCCCGAAGACTTTTGGCTTTAATACTGGCCACCTCAGTAATGTGGATGGAACTGATCCAGTGAGCCTCTCCAAAGCAATGCCGCTTGGACGCGAAATGGTCAGACAATATCATGCAGCTTTCAGCAAAATGCATCCCGCATTCGCTAACTCTTTTTTATGTGCTACCGGAAGTCTGATGGGAATTCGTGAAACCCGGCGTATAATTGGAGATTATGTTTTAACCAGCGACGATTACCTTGCCAGACGTGACTTCCCGGATGAAATATGCCGTAATGCTTATGGTATTGATGTTCATTCGAAAACACCGCTTCCGGACAACCTGTCGGTGGAAGAGTTAATCAAAATATGCAAGGAACGCAACCAGGGGATTATTAATCCGTTGCAGCCTGGAGAAAGTATGGGGGTACCATATCGCTGTTTAACTCCCAGGAGATTGCAAAATTTACTTGTCGCTGGACGTTGTATTTCAAGTGATCGCCAAGCCAACGGCAGCATCCGGATTATGGCATGTTGCCTGAATACGGGAGAAGCAGCCGGGGTTGCAGCAGCTATGGCTGTATACAGTAGCGATGTACGCAAGGTCAATGTTGACCTGATGCGGCGGACAATTGTCAAGTACGGAGGCTATTTGCCGGGTTGTCGCGGTGAAGCATAGAAGTATGATTAGCAAAATTAATATTAAAAAGGAAAATATTATGATTTATAAAATAACTAAGGACTGTACATTTGAAAAAAAGCCAGCCTTATCCAGGAATTTTTTTATTAATAAAGGCCTGCAGAAACTTACCGTAATTTGGGCGATCTGCTTAGGAGCGTTTTGGTTGACAAATTATTGTGACGCGGCCGTGGTTGTACTTGCGGAAAACAATGAAGCAAAATTTCCGATTGTTATATCAGAAAAGGCGTCGGAAACAACCCGTGACAATGCCAACACTCTGGCATCTTATCTTCAAAAGATGACCGGCGCTAAATTTGCAGTAGAAAAAGGTGACGGTTCCTCTGGTATTGTTCTAGGGGTACAAAGTGATTTCACCGCATTGCCGAAAAAATCTGATTTTGATCCGAAAGATCCCCGCCGTACAGAAGAATATTTGCTCTATAGTCATCCCAAAGGATTTTTGCTGGTGGGAGCGAGTGACCTTGGCGCACAGGATGCAATGTGGGATTTTCTCGGCAGACAAGGATATCGCCAGTATTTTCCCACTCCCGCTTGGGAAATTATTCCTTCCGTTCCCAAATTAACGGCTCAATACGATGATTTGCAGAAACCTGATTATATTATGCGTTCTATCTGGTATTCCGGTGGCACTTACCACGAGTGCCACAAGGCACATTTGGACTGGTGTCGAAAAAACCGAATGATAAGCGGATTTCATATTAATGCGGGTCATTCATACGAGAGATTTATTAGACATCATAAGGATGAATTTGAGAAACATCCGGAGTATTATGCTTTAGTGGGTGGGGAGAGAAAGGGTGGAAAATTGAACATTGCCAATCCTGATTTGCGGCGCCTGTTCATTGATTACAAGCTTAAAGAGCTGCGTGGTCATCCTGAACGACTGAGCGTATCCGTTGATCCCAGTGACGGCGGTGGCTGGGATGAAAGCGAAGAAGCCAAAAAAATCGGTTCACCTTCCAATCAGGCAGTATTTCTTGCCAATGAAGTAGCGGAAGCAATAGAGAAAGAGTTTCCGGGGCGTTATATTGGCATGTATGCCTACAACAAACATGGCAACCCTCCGACGATAAAAGTACATCCGAATATATTTGTTTTAGTTACCACCGCCTTTCGTGGAACTAATTTAACTTTGAAAGATCAAATGAAAGGATGGCAAAAGCAGGGCGCTACGCTTGGTATTCGTGACTATCTTTCGTATGCGGCGGCAAATTATGATATCCCGGCTCGTTGTAAAGGGCCTTTTTATCTCAATGAAAAGAGGTTTAAAAAATACTATGATTTGGGAGCCCGTCTGTATAGTGGGGAGTCAGGAAATAACTGGGGTATCAACGGGCTTGTTTATTATAGTGTGGCCCGCTTGTTGTGGAATACAAGTGATACCAAATTCAGGGATACTCTTTTTGAGGAATTTCTCAAAAATTGTTTTGGCCCGGTGGCGGAGGATATACGTTCTTATTATGTGGCTTTATCTCCAGCGGGAAATCCAATTTTAGAATCTTCCTTTTTCAGACGGCTTTATGATGCGCTGAATGCCGCTTATTCAAAAAAACCGGGAAAGGCAATAGAGTCCAGACTTGATAACCTTACATTATATGCGCGTTATCTGGAACTTAATAAAGCTTATATTTCTAAAAAGGGAACAGAACGATTTAAAGCTTATAAGGAAATGAGTTCACACCTTTACCGTGCGCGCTTTCATTCAATAGATGCGGCTCGCGCAATTATAAGGGATTACCGTAAACGGGACAAAACCCTTAAAAAAGAATGTACTAGTGAGGAGTTTAAGGCATTGCGCAGGGGGATACCATTATGGGAAAAACGGGAACCTTATACTAAAGAAGAAATCAGGACAATGGTTTCCGAAGGTGTTAAGAATAATCAGCCTCTTCCTTTTGAACCAATAAGTTACAGTAATAAATTAGTTCCCGCCATTTCGATTCTTACCGCGGATGAAAATGTTAACCGGGATATATGGGATATCAGAAGGTACATAGTATTCTTTATTATACATGGGCGGAAAAACCTGGAACCGTATGGCATATCAAAATAAGATGCAGAAATATTGGAAAACGTCGTATCAAAGAAGTCCATCCTAAAATTGAACTATGGGCTGCTGAGGAAGCTATGGATGAACCTGTGGATACTGCTGAAATGTATATTAAAAATGGAAACACTGGAGAATTCGTCCTTAAATCTCCACACAAAGGCTTGCATTGGATAATACTTTCCGGCGCTCGCTGGCAAAAACTTGAACTAGATCCGTCCAAGCCATGGACAGTTACATCTCTATCGGATACTCCGAGCCCATCTCAAAGTGTTGCTTCAACCAGCACGCTGTATTTTTATGTACCGAAAGGTATCAAACTTATTGGCGGCTATTTCAAAGGAAGAGCAACCCTGATAAATCCCAAGGGAAAAGCTGTAAAGAAATTAAGAAATCCTGGATATATAAAACTAGATGTTCCCCAGGGAATGGATGGGCGTTTATGGAAAGTTGCTAATCTTCGGGGGGGAGCTTTCCTGCTTCTTACAGTACCACCATATTTTGCTGCATCTCCTAAAGATTTACTTTTGCCGAGCGAAGTAGTGGAAAAAGATAAAAAGTAAACCTTAATGATAGAGTATCCGCAAAATTGGAAAAAGTTAATGTGCTCCAAACAGAAGGATCATAATGCATGAAAAAAAGTACATTAAAATGTGATAAAGGGTTTTTAGAAGCTGTAAAAAACCATTTTGATAAATTACTGGCGAATGGCTTAGCTGTCTATTGTCCGCAAGCACCTAAAATGTGGATGGCCAGTTTGGATGTCCGGACAGGCGGTTATCCCGAAAACGATGTACGCCCCGAGCATATTCCGCGCAGACATTACAGAGCGATCGATGCTCCTAAAGGCTGTTCCCTTTATTGGGATCAGCCTTCTCTTGTCGCGGCTCATTTTGTTTCGAACATAACTAAAAATACAAAATATGCTGTTGCAGTTGGGGCGTATGTTGAAGATTTCCTTGACAATTGCGTGGCTGAAAATGGTATGTTCCTCTGGGGAAATCATTACTATTGGGATGCTTTTCAAGGGAAGACAATGAGATTTGTCGGTGCGGAAGATCCATATCCTGTGGACTTTGAAACGGAAGACGGAGCGTATCACGAAACGCGTCCAATTCCTCCTGCATGGGAAATATTCTGGCAAGTATCTCCTCAGAAAACAAAAAAAGCAATACTGACTTTTACAAGCAATTCTTTATTCAACAGAAGTTACGGCGGATTTAATAGACACGCGGATAAGGCCAGTGGCTGCGCTTTTCTTGAATCCGGAGGCATAATTGTGGAATCATTGGCCTGGCTTTATGAGAAAATTAAGGATGAAACTTTACTGCATGATGCTTCTAAAGTTATTGAATTCAGTTTTTCGCACCGGGATAAGAATACTGGACTGCTTGAAAATAATCCTACTGAGGAACGTTGGGATAAGTTTGCTTGTACTACAGAAGTTGGTTTGTGGGCGGGATCCGTTTTACGCGCATCAAAAAGAGCGGGAGGCAGGAAAGAATGGGAGCGGAAAGCTTCTCAAGCTGTCTCTGCATATCTGGACTATGGATATGATATACATGAACATAAATATTATGGACAACTTAAAGTCGCTGATGGAAGCCCTGTATTGGGAACAGACTTAACAAAATACATGTACCTGCCTGGAGATTATTCTGATATCTGGCGCGCCTTTTTTCCGGCTCATGATTACCCGATGCCTTTTGCTGAATCCTGCCTTGAACTCTACGAGCTGACAAAAGAATCAAAATATCGTCTGGCTTCCGAACGGTGGGCTGAGATTATAATGGATAATATGCCGGAATGTAACGGTAAAGTCATTTATGCTGAGCATTATGGGCGCTGTATTCATTTCCTTTGGCGTTGCGGAAAGTTGCTGTGTAATGAGTCTTTTAAAAGCGCGGCGAATAATTTAGCTGAGAATGCAATTGAGACCTTATATGAATATGACATGTTCAAAACTCACTCAGGCGAACATCGCTATGATGCTGTAGACGGTGTTGGTTATCTTTTATTGGCGTTAACTTCCATGTCTGTCGATAAAGAGCCGGACATGATGGGTACGGGATGGTAATTTTGGGCTAATGCCCAATATATTAACAAGGAAATGGGAATTTATGAGTAAACGAAAATATTCAGTTATTTTGGGAAATCTTGGAAATACATGTGATCGTTTTTTGTCGAGCGGTTATAAAGAGCAGCTAGACAAAACGGAAATGCTAAAACAAGCTGCAAAAATTGAGCATGTGAGCGGGATTGAACTTGTCGGAACTTGGGATATTAGAATAGACAATATTGGAGAGATGAAAAAACTTCTCCAGGATAATAATCTGAAATGTGCCTCTATAATAGTAGATCATTTCGGACAGAAAAAATGGGGAAAAGGGGCGTTATCCTCCCCTTCTACTGAAATCCGGAGACAAGCAATAGAAGAAACTTGCAGAATGATTGATGCCGCATGTCAGCTTGACTGTGATTTTGTCAATCTTTGGCCAGGGCAGGATGGTTTCGATTACCCTCTGGCAACTGATTATATTGAGGATCGTACCCGCTTGCTTGAATCTATTGCCGAATGTGCAGGATATGCAGACTCATGTGGAGTGAGGCTGGGGCTTGAGTTTAAAATGAAAGAGCCCAGAACCCACTCATATCTGGCACGTACCGCGGACACTTTGTTATATGCAAAAGAAAGCGGTTTTGAAAACGTCGGAGTTACAATTGATACAGGGCATGCTTTTTTAGCGTACGAAAATGTAGCAGACTCTATCGCATTACTCAAAATGTTCGGCAACCGCCTTTTTCATATGCATTTTAATGACAACTACAGTTCATGGGATGATGATATGATTGCTGGTTCCATTCATTTAGTAGAATATTTTGAAATGCTTTTCTGGCTTGAGAAAACAAATTATCAGGGCTGGTTCTCTATGGATCAATATCCATATCGAGAAGATGCCGCAGGAGCTATCAGGGCAAGCGTATTATTCCTTCACCGTTTACATTCTATATTAGACAAAGTTGGAATGGATAAAGTTGAAGAACTTATTCGCCGTCGTGATCCTGTGGCAACGGCCGAGTTCATAAGAACAAATTTAATCGCAATCTAAAAGGATAAGAAATGAAGCAGAACACAGCTGAATTAACCGGAAAACCGGCAGTTTTCTGGTTTTTAAACAGTGATTTGGATAATAATGAACTCCGCTCACAACTGCGGACAATGCATGAGCACGGTATTGGCGGTACATTTATGCATTGGATTCTTGGCGGGCCGGGGTATATGAGTGAAACGTGGCTGCGGGCTCTTGATGTTATTATTGAGGAGTCGGGAAAATTGGGAATGAATGCGTGGCTTTACGATGAAGCCTGGTGTCCCAGTTGCTATGCAGGAGGCATAATTTTAGCAGAACGTCCTGACTTGCAAGCTAAAACTCTCTGGTCAAAACAGATTGATGTTTCCAGCAGAAACAAAATTACCTTTAACTTTGATTTAATGAAAGTACTTTCTGTTGTTGCTTTGCCTTTAAAAGATGGAATCCCTCAGTTGGATAATCCTGTTGATATCTCCTCTTACATCGGCCCCTGTGCGGAAGCACAGGAAAAACCTTATCGGCATGACTGGGGATACTATCCGTTTATAAAGCCGCACTTACACTGGCGTTCAGCTATTAAAGGCACAATGAAGTGGCAGCTGCAATGGGAAGCTCCGGCAGGAAATGACTGGCGGGTTTATGTTTTTTGCCAGAGGGAAATGCTGCAGTGGGACGGTTTTAATCGCCTGGACGTCTTGCATCCGGAAAGTATACAGTACTTTCTTAAAGAAACTCATGAGAAATATGCACAACGCTATTCAAAATATTTTGGGAACATAATTCCAGGTATTATGACTGATGAATACAGGTTCCTCCCCGCATGCTGGACTGAAAAGTTCCCGCAACATTATAAAAGAAGTTACAACAAGGATTTGATAAAAGTTCTTCCAGCTTTGGTTGATGATTCTATTCCCGAGTCAAGAATTGTAAAAGCAAATTATCATCGGTTGGTAAGTGACCTTTTTATTAAAAATTATACCTTGCCTATGAAAGACTGGTGCGACAGGCATAATCTTATTCTTACCGGTCATATCAGCCCGGAGGAACACGCCACCAATGAAATTAAATTCGCTGGTAACGCGGCCAGGCATATAAAATATTTTGATATGCCGGGAGCGGATATTATTATTCCTAAAATCGGAAATAGAGAATATTCTGTCCTTAACCTCTCTCCGCATCTTGCTGCATCAGTCGCGCATCAGGAAGGTAAATCCAGGGTTTTTATAGAAGCGGGCGCTTGTTGCAATGAGAACCTAAGCCTTGAGCTGTATAAATATATTATTGACTGGTTGATGGTTCATGGTATTAATTGTTTTGACCTTCACGCCTTTTCATACAAGCTTGCAGGATATTCAAAATTTCTGGCAGGACAATCTATGGGAACTTATGGGAACTTGATTACTAATTTTCAGGTGCTCAGTAATTACATTGAGGAACGCTGTAATATCTTGACCGAATTTCGTCCGGACGCGAAAATAGCACTTCTTAAGCCCATGGCGGCCTTGCGGGCGTCAAGTGGTATTTATGAATTGGAAAAAGAAGGGGAATTTATAGATAAAGCACTCACCGAAATAGCGATGTCCCTTATCGAGAATCACATCGACTTTGATTTGCTTGATGAGGATGGCGCAGCCGATTGGATAGTGGACGGGAAATCACTTGTTGTTGGTAAAGCCGCTTATGACATGGTAATTATACCGGAATGCGGTTTGCTTGCCGATTATGCTCATAATAAAATTGCCGAGTTTGCAAACAAGGGAGGATATGCGATTGCTCATAAGAGTATTCCTGAAATTATTTCAGCAGAGAAAATCTCAAGTTGTAATGACTCTGATTTTATATCTTTGAATACGCCGGAAGAGATTGCGGAATTTGCGGAAAACAACTTGGAAGACTGGCTATGGATATCAGGTGAAAACGCAAAAAATGTACAGGTGTTTAAAGGGATAAATAAATCAGGTGAAAAACTTTGCTTTATGCTGAATATCTGTGACTTTCCAGTTACCATTTGGCTTGAATCAGGCGGCGTTAAAAATTCTGTCCGTTTAGAATCACATGAAACTAAAATTATCCATCTCCCTTTTACCAATATCACAAAAGATAAAAAGGTATCTGAGTTTATCAATCTGGACTCTACATGGCAATTGAAATCTGAAAAACAAAATCATATTCCACTTACTGCAGGAATGGAAATTATTGTTGAAGATGGCGTTGTCATAGATTGTTTGATCTGTGATAAAGTTAACCTTGAATCCCTTAAAGAAAGTTTTATCATAAATAAAAGTTCCCCTGAATGGGAAAAAGCTTTTGATACAGAATTTTATTCTCTGGGCAATTTAGCTGTTCCAATAACAAAGAGTTTTAAGGCTGGAACTAATATTATTGATTTTGATGACGAGGAAATGCCGACTATTTTGCTCACGGGGGATTTTTCTGCATTTATAAATGAAAAAGACCAAGTGATTTTGAAAAAGACTGTTACTCTTTCAAAATCAGTCAGCCGTATAGAAGCAGGATTCCCATATCTCCAGGGAAAACTGGTATTTAAAGCGCAATTCTCGCTTAGTACTCCGATAAAAAATGCTGAATTGAGATTTAAAGGACGAAAAGGAAGCATTGAAGTTTGTATTGATGGGGATTTAAAAGGGATTGTTGCCTGGAAGCCGGATACGGTAAGAATTACTGAACTTCCAGCTGGACAACATACGCTAACTTTGGAAGTTGTTGGTGACGGCATTGGTGTCATGCGAGAGGGATACTTTGATGCAGGCTGTACTGCGTTAGAATTGGTATTTGAGCCAAACCCTGTTGGATTAAAGGGAAAAGTATTAAATCACAATAAGAACAAATTTAATAGTAAATACCTATATCAGGCTAAAGAAAAGGAGAAAACAAAAGAACCTTTCGCAGTCTTGCACAATACCTGATTGTATTAATGATTATAAATATTATTGAATTTGAATACACTGTTTGAATTTTGGAATATAATAAATAGAGTAGACTTTAAGAGAAAATCAATAAATTTATTCAGGTTAATATTTTCCCGGGAACGTATTTTCTGGTGAAAATTAGACAGCAAGTATAGGAAATTCGACAAATGACAGGAGATATATTGTTATGAATAAAGCCTCTGAAAATCTGAAGCTTGAAAATTTTTCTGATTATACACAGATAATAATTCATAATGTTGAACAGTCCGGTTCCCCGATTGTAACCGGATGCCCATTCCCGGCGGCTTCTATTCCGGAGAATTGTAATGGCGCAAAAATTTTTTTTAGTAATGGGGATACCGTTGATGCCCAAGTTACCGAGCTAACTCCGGAAACTCCGGATGGAATAAAGTGGTTGGAGCTGTCTTTTATCGGAACTTGTAAAGGCCTTGCTGGAGTAAAACTTACTGCTCCCGGCGAAAACAAAGTCGATGATCTGGGCGTTCAAGAAAATCAGGATTTACTGTTGAACAACTCGTTGTTACAGGTTGCCTTGAATAAAAAAGGAAACAAACCACCTATATCAATACAATGGAGTGGTGGGACAGGAACTCTCTCCACGGAAATAATGGTAAATGGAAATAGCGCGAAAGAAATACAAAACAGCAAACGTAGTTTGCGGATTTTACGGAACGGCCCTGTTCGCTGCCGGGCGGAATGCTCCGGTCAGCTATTTACTGACGACGGTAAACCATCATTTTCTTATCGTATTATTGTAGAAATATGGAAGGCAATATCGGCTTTACGTATTGATTGGATGTTGTCTCATGAATTGCCTGGTGTAATGGATGTGGATGTTTCCAGTGCCGGGCTTCTTGGTGACTGGCAGTTAGGAAAAGGAAATACAGAAAGGGTTTTTCTACAGCCTCGTTATACTGCCGAATATAAAACCCGTATCGTCAGGAATCCCCAGCCAGTCAGTATTATTGTTGATGAAACAGGAGCAGCTCCGCATGTTCAGGAATATGAAATGCTTATGGACGACAGCAGTTATCCTTTTTATTGTCAGCCGGCAGTTGAAAATGTTCCTCCATGGCTGCAACTGCATGGCGTTGCTGGAGCAGTTTGCGCTACAGTTAAAGATTTTCAGGAAACCAGGCCCAATGCATTGCAGTCTTCAGGGAATCGTTTGGATTATTTTATGGTTCCTGATAATAAAGTTCTCCGCTGGCCCCAGGGACGACGTAAACAGCAAAACATATTATTTTCGTTTTCGGATGGAGATGAAGATCTGAAGCCGCGAAACTTAGTCAGTCTGGCGAAGTCAATGTACGC
The DNA here is from genome assembly GCA_963664605.1 of Victivallaceae bacterium. Taxonomy (GTDB): domain Bacteria; phylum Verrucomicrobiota; class Lentisphaeria; order Victivallales; family Victivallaceae; genus JAHOYW01. The sequence goes on along the minus strand of OY761536.1, from coordinate 3,901,484 downwards.
TCAGGGACATGCTTTGCCAGCTCCGGAAACCCTTATTCACGAAAAATGTTTTGACTTGGATCGTGCCCTGAATTTTGAGCCGGGACAAAATTTACGTTTAAATAATTTACTGGACAGTTTTTGCCGGGATTTAAAGACCCCTCATGAAAAATGGGATATTGGGGATACCTCAGACTTGAATTATACTCTTATTTATGGTGCTGGTCCCAATCAATATTTTCCACTTTCGGGAGTACAGGCTCCTCACAAAAGGTTTGGACGCGGTTTATTCCCTGAAAGTACTGCCGTATTCATAGAGCCGGTTTGGACTAACAATGAATATGATATGATTCATGCGCTTGCTACAGAAGTAATGCGTACCGGCAAAACAGACCATTTCAATATGCTTCATTGGGCTGCGCGGCATAACATCGAAATAGATTTTATCGTTTATTCAGATGATATACGCCACAATCAGGCGTCACCATTTCATTCTCATTTTCACAATACCAAAGGAGCTGTTACGAGCCATTTCTGGACTCAGGGGCTTATGGAGTATTATTGCTTAAGTGGGGATGATGATGCTTTGGATACCGCCTTGGCACTAGGAAATAAAATTATCGAGATCACCCATTCCGGAGTAACCGCAAACTGGAAATTTGACCGTGAAATAGGCTGGGCTCTTTTAGCTTTGGTTTCTCTTATGGATAGTGGCTATGGACAGTTTCGGGAAGAAGCGGAAGAAATAGTCACCTTTTTAAGAGATTATGACCGTAAGAACTTTCAGGGGGCGGTGAGGCTTACCGGTTCCAGGGAAGGTCTTTCTCTTGAACGTCAGATGATAGATTGCGGCTTTGGTTATACATCTATGGTCGAAGCTCTCGATAAATATCAGCGTCTTACAAAATGTGAAGATATGCAGAAATGGATGTTTGATTTGTTGAATGACCTGAAAGATGCATTGTGGAGTAAAGTAGAAGATGGGGAAATACCGACAGTCCATAATATGATAGGAATGATGATGGCTATTGGCTTTGAACGTACTGGAAACACTGACTTTCTATTAGGCGGTGAGTTGGCGCTGGAACACTATTTGGATCCGGCATTTCCGATTAAACATCCCCGGGGCGCTGAAAACGGTCAGTCAAAACCTTGCGCCATGTCTTATCGGGCCCTATTCCGCCTTTTGGGAGCAATGCAGAAAACCGGGCGTATCGGACAATATGAGTACCCGGCAATAATGGAACGTATTAATAAGCATTCAAGTTCATCTCAAAAAGACAAACAGAAATAGAATCGGGAATCTCTTCAAAGTTTTGAAAAATATCATTACAGGAATTCATTATGAGCACAGAAATATCGTTGAATTATTCTATTAAAAAGAGGATGGACCAAATTTGGAGTTTTGGCGGCAATACATGTCATGCTCCGCTTCTTTTAAGAAAAGACCTGCTTAACCATCTCAAGATGGTCAAAGATAAGCTTGGTTTTAAATATATACGCTGCCATGGAAGTCTTTCAGACGAAATGGGGACTGTCAAAGCTGATGGTTCCTACGATTTTACCAACATCTATAAAATGGTTGATAACCTTTTGGAAATAGGACTGCGCCCGTTCTTCGGATTCTGTGCGATGCCCGGTTTATATGCTACAAGCGAAGCGGGAATAAGTCATTATGTTTTTAGGAGTGCCCCCCCGAAAGATTGGGAGTGCTGGTATCAACTCATAAAAAGTTTGATGATAGGCTTGAAAGAACGTTATGGCATAGAGGAACTCGTTGAATGGTATTTTGAGGTATGGAATGAGCCTGATATAGATTATTGGACAGGAACGCAAGCGGAGTATTTTAAACTATATGATCTGAGTGCAAGAGCTGTAAAGGAACTTGATACTCGTCTCCGCATAGGCGGTCCGGCCACATCTAAAACCGCGTGGATTGATGAGTTTATTGCGCATGTCAAAAGCGAAAGTCCGGATTTTGAACTTGATGGAGTGACTCGTTGTGACTTTATCAGCACTCATTTATATCCGAGCGATGCGGTTTTCGCCTATTCGGATTCAGACAAAACAAAACATCATAACTCTAATATGATTAAAGAGCTTTTTGGCATCGCCAGACAAAAAATAGATGACGCGTTCGGCGCAGGTTTTCCGCTTATTTGCGGGGAATGGAATTCTTCTTCAACATATACTACATTGCATGATGAATGTAATAACGCGGCTTTTATTGCTAAAGTTATGGATGACTTATCCGAAATCTGTCAGGGATCCCTTTTCTGGAACATCTCGGATATCTATGAAGAGGCAGGCTTTCATTATAAACCTTTTCATGGAGGATATGGAATCATAAATGTTAATGATATTCCCAAGTCTTCTTTTAATGCTTTTAAGTTTTTGAATGATCTGGGCAATAAAAGGTTATCCGCAGCAATCTCAGAAGAAACAAAAGGATTGGGCTGTATAGCAACAGTAAGAGAAGAAAAAACTATTATACTTATTTATTATTGCCGGGAACCGGACATAGAACAAGCTGAAATCAAAAATATTAAATTTAAAGGGTTAGCGGGTTCAGCGTCGGAAGCCTGTGTATCTGCAATTCTTCCCGGGAAAGGAAGCGCCTATGAAACCTGGATTCAAACCGGAAAACCAGAATTTGCAAACCGGGATATCCTCGAAATCTTTGAGAAAGCTAGTAAGCCGGAAGTCAAAAAAATTAATATTTTGGAGTCTTCTTTAAACATAAAACTTGGGACCTTAATAAAAATTGAACTATAGTATTAAGAAAGGAAAAGAAAGGATGTTTAGTAAATTGTTTTTTAAAAGGAGTTTTTCTCGCATGAAATATCAACATTTGACTATTTTTGCTGTTTTCTTGCTGATTTGTTTAGCGGTAATGGAGCTTGAAGCTCTGGATATAGTAAAAGACGGCAAACCTGAACTTAAAATATATTTAGAAAAATCTTCGCAAAATCAAGCGAAAGCCTCAAAAAAACGTGGAAGAAATGAGATATCTATTGTTGATTCTGCCGTTAAAGATTTTATTTATCATATTAGAAAGATGAGCGGAGCGGAATTGGAAGTAAAATACGTAAGTTCACCTTCGGAAATAAAATTTCCAGCGATTGTCGTTGGAAAAATAGCGGAAAAATTGGGAGTTGAGCTGGAAAAAACTGATTCTGAAACAGGTTCTGAGTCTTTCAGGATAATTGTGGGTGATGACAGGATTTTAATTAGAGGAGGAAGCTATAAAGGTTCCAGTTATGGCATCTATGAATTATTGCGTAAACTCGGCTGTGACTGGATAATGCCAGGTACTCTGGGTGAAGTTGTCCCCGCTAAAAAAACTGTTACCATTTCTAAAATAGATGAAACGCAAAGCCCGGATTTTATCGTTCGCCGCCCATGGTACACTGGCGGCTCAAGGATGAATAGTCGAAAAGAAGATAATGATTTTGAAGTTTGGAAGCGTCGCCAAAAGCAGAGTTATGACCGTTCTAACGATCTAATGATGATTGGCGGCCATGTATGGGGAGGTTTAATCAAGCGCAACAGAAAGAAATTTGCCGATAACCCGGATTTACTGGCTTTGGTAAGGATGCATGACGGTACATTAAAACGTAAAGGGCCGCAAATAGAAACCACTAATCCGGAAATATTGGATATTTTTGTTGATTACATACGGGGCATCTATAAGAAAAAAGGCTGGTCTAAAGATAAAACAGCCTGTATTGGTATAGGGCCGGCTGATGGCTTGGGATATTCTGTTTCTCCAGAAGCCCTGGCTGCGGGCTCAGGTAGAATTGATCCTGTGATAGGAGAGCCAGATAGAACTGACGAACTTATTCTTCTGGCAAATAAGATTCTTGCAAAAATAGGCAAGGAATATCCCAATTTGTATCTTGGATTTTATCTTTACAGTGTGCATGGCGATTATCCGATGCGTTACAAACCTGATCCCAGAATTATAATAGTTCTTGCTGATATCAGTTATTCCCGTTTTCACAGCATCATAGATAAAAACAGTAAATCGCGGATATATTATCATAATATCCTGAAAGAATGGGAGAAGCTTAGCCGTCAACAGGGAAATAAAATATGGTTCCGCGGATATAACTGGAATCTGGCGGAAAATATGCTTCCTTACAGCAAACTGAAAATATGGGGAGAGGATATTCCTTATTATAAGAAAATGGGGGTATTGGGAACTTATGTAGAAGTAGCAAAAGGCTGGGCGGTAACAGGACCTAGCGATTATCTTTTGGCACGTTTAAACTGGAATACCAAAGAGGACTGGAAAAAAGTTCTGAAGGAATACTGTCTAAAGGCATTCGGTAAAGGCGGACCTTTTATGGAAAAATATTATCTGGAGCTTACCAGACGCCAACATGCGGCTGGGCGGGAAGCCGGTTCTTATCATTCTTTTGCATTGATGTATGACCAGAATTTTGTTGAGGATTCCAAAGAACTCTTTGATAAGGCATATGCCATAGCTGAAACACCAATTCAAAAGAAGCGTGTCCAGGGATTCCGTCAACCATTGGAGTCCTTAGAAACATTCTTGAAGTTCAGGAAAGCATTGGAAAAATGTGATTATAGTAAAGGTGAAGAATATTATAAAATTATGCTGGATATTTATAATAAATATTATAAAATGGATTCTAATCTTATTGGAAAACATGTTGAACGCTATCTTAAACGTTTTGTAAAAAGAATGGTTGAAGCCGGGAAAAAATACTCAAGTGGTGAGTATAAAATAGTTTATAAAATTCCTGATCAGTTGAAAACGATATTTGATCCTTATTTAAAAGGGCAGGAAATGGGTTTTCAGAATATTGAAATTAACGATTCTGATTTTATATTGACAAAAACATTTTCATCGACTTGGGATGCCCAGGGGCTTGCATCATATCGTGATGGCGCGGTTTGGTATCGTTTAAGTTTTCCTGTATCCAAAGCTTTAAGCGGCAAGCCAGTAGGTTTGTTTATAGGTGGTGTTGACGATGAAGTTCGGGTATGGATTAACGGTAAATATATAGGGCAGGGGCGTGGCTTCAGTTTACCTTTTGCTTTTGATCTAACAGATAGCATTAAATATGGAGCTGACAATACTCTGGCCTTGCAGGTTACTCGCCACAGTAAAATCAACGAGCTTGGTACAGGGGGTATTATATATCCAGGATTTATTTTCACAGGGCCTAGGCTGAAAATAAAAGCGCCAAAGCTTGAACCTATGAAAAGAGTTCTTCCCGGTGGAGCATTGGATAATGCTAAAAACTAGCAGTTCTCCATTATAACGATAGATTATGTATATAATAAAACAGCAAAATATGTCGGAGAATTAGTAATAAAAGGATGAAAATATGAGAACAAAGATAGACTTATCCGGCTTTTGGAATGGCAAATTGGAACTTAATCCGGATATTGATGTTGCAGTGCCTGAGATTATAGAACGGGATTTTTATGTTCCTCTCTCCTGGAACATGCAGATAAAGGATTTACAATGGCCATCTGAACAACAGGAGCTTTCGGCAATTACCCGTCCTATTCAAAATCAAAACTTCCGGGATCGGGAAAGAAAGTTTTCCGAAGGGACAATAAGCTACCGCAAAAAAGTTGTATTAAAGAAGAAAGCCGGGATGGATGAATTTCTCGTGTTTGAAGGAAGTAATTTTAAAACTATAGTCTATATAAACGGAAATAAAGTTGGAGAGAATAAAAACGGTCATCTGAAATTTGAGTTTGATATAAGTGATTATACTGTTGACGGCGAAAATGAATTTCTTGTAATAGTTGATAATCTGAGAGATAAAAATGTTTGTCCACAGGAACAATTCAATTGGAAGAATTATGGAGGAATCTACCGTCCTTTTTATATTGAGTACCGTCCGGAAATCAACATTCATGAATATCTGGTCCTTACAAAAATGGAAAATGGAAAATGGTATGCGGACGTTAGCGTTTCCCTTAATAAAGCCGCTTATGCGGAACTGCTTGTTGCAATAAGTTCAGGAGCAAGCCAAAAAGAAACAAAAATCACTTTTAACAACAGTAAATCAGAATCAATGCGAATTCCCTTTGACAACCCTGCAATATGGTCTCCAGGCAATCCGCAGCTTTCTGAAATTAAATTAACTCTTTTCCATGACAATAAAGCATCCGATGAGCTCAGTGGTAATTTCGGGTTCAGAACAGTTGAAACCAGAGGCAGAGATATTTTGATAAATGGGGAAAAATTTATGATAATGGGAGCATCGTTTCATGAACAGCACCCCGCTTTTGGCAACAGTGTTCCGGGCTGGCAATGGGAAAATGATCTTAGGCTCTTGAAGCATTGCGGTCTTAATGCAGTAAGAGCCGCGCATTATCCTTATTCAAAGGAGTTCTATGACGCTTGTGACAGGGAAGGCGTTGTCTGTGTGGCGGAACTCCCTTGCTGGCAATTCAATGAATATCATTCTACGGCACCCGGAGTTCTTGAATTCTGTTCAGATTATGCGAAAAAGATGATTCAGCAATTAGGCAACCATCCTTCGATCATCGGCTGGGTTGTCCAAAATGAGTCAAAGACTTTTGAGCCGGGTGTCGCGGACTTTTTTACTGCGCTTAATTCCGTATTCAAGAATAATGACTCGTCAAGATTCACCTTGACAGCCGAAAACCCGGATCCGCCTGAACATCTTGCTGTCATAAAACAAGTTAAAGGAAGTCCGGCAAAGGATGTTGCCGGAACAGCTAAAGTTATCGATATATATGGAATAAATGACTATTCCGGCTGGTATGGAGAAAAAGCCGGATATTTATCACAATTGCTTGACCATGTCGGAAAAAAAGTAAAGAATAGACCAGTTGTTATGACCGAATTCGGAGGTGAAGCAACACAGGGAAAACGCTCTCTTACCATGGAGCACTACTCCGAAGATTATCAGGCTGAACTTATCTCGCACCATCTAAAGGAAATATTAAAAAGAGATTTTATAAGTGGTTTTTTTATCTGGCTTTTCTTCGATTACGAAGGATCATCAATTTCAATATTGGGGATAAACGCCAAAGGTATAGTGGATTCTCAACGCAATCCCAAACTTGGCTTCAATGCGGTAAAAAATATTATTCAAGAACACCGTCATTCCATAGAAAGTTAAAAAATACAACCCGGAAATTGTGGTAATGCAGTGTTTTTTTATCAGGCTTGAATTTTATGTGACGTTCTCCGTTGAGGACTCCTTAAATGATGACGACAGGGAATAAAATTCGTTGAGCATAAGTATTCTTTTTTCAGTCACGCTTTACGTTGCAATTTCACTTTTGAACAGAAAAAAGCCACTCAACATGGACCGTATGCTACATCGCGGCAAATACCAATTGGAAGGTAAAAAGATCGAACACGGCATTAAGAACGCCCGGGACTTCTTCCTCAAGATTATCGGGATCAATGACGTTCAGATAGTTCCTGATATACTTCGAGCATTTTCGGAGAGCTATTTTCATTCCAATCATATTGAGGAAGAGCTGCTACAGAAAGGTTTTGAGCTTGTGCGTTGGTAATTTTATTTATAAACTCATTTACCAAACCATCAATCTGACTTTCCGTGAGCATATCCGATTCCCCTTGTTCAAAGATTATGGATAAAAATTCCAAAACTAAATTTACCCTTTTTCTTGCAATTTGCAAATTGGTTGTGTGTAGAGCTTTGCGCATGAAAATTTTAGGGTAACATTTTTTCATGCTTTGGGGGATTCTTATACAAAAATAAAAGAACTCTCCTCGTTTTTTGAGATAACCACTTTTCATTCTGCCATGTCTCCGTTTTTAACGGTGAAACATCGCTCTCTGTGCACTTAAAAACTATATTTTTTGTAAGTACAACATGCAACCCGATAGTTGATTTTGTAACCCATGTGTAACCCATGAGACGCTAAAAACCCTGTTTTAACGGGCTGCAAAAGTGGGAATTTGACCTCAAAAACGGTGCAAATGAAAAATGGTACCCGAGAGAGGATTCGAACCTCCGACCTGCGGTTTAGGAAACTGTCCTTTTAAGCAGTAAAATAAGCTGATGTTTCAAAAATGTTTCAAAAGTGCCTAGAAAAACACTTGCGCCGGACAGGTTGGTAGTGTATATTTGTAAAAACCACAGAAAGGCACAGGATGAGTGTATTTAAAAGAAAAACGACCTCCGGGAAAACCCGTGAGTTTCACTATCGCTTCATGAAAAGCGGCAAGCTATACACCGGTGTATGTACCGGGTGCTATGATAAGGCTTCAGCAGAACTGTTTGAGAATGAAATCAAGTCTACAGCTAACAACTTGGCAGCGCAACGCAACGTAAAGGCACTGGTGGAAAACTTCCGTGATGAACTTTCTGGTGGAGAACGAATCAAGCTTAAAGATGCTTTTGAATTATCTCTGCGAAAACCTCGCAAGAGAAATGCAAATGATAAACAGATTGCGCTTAAACGTTCGAGATTTAATGATTTTGTAGCTTTTATGAGCAAAAAGCATCCAGATATATCTTGTTTATCGCAGGTGCATAAAAGACATGCTGAGGAATACATAACGTTATTGAGGACAAAGGGCTGTTTCAATAAAACGGTTCGGTTTAAAAACCACTTAAAAGGACACGCAGAAAGCAAATACAAATCCAAAATAGGAAAGCTCTCAGCCGGGACAACAAATGCTTATCACAATGCTATCAAAGAGGTTTTTTCTTTATTGGCTGATGATGCGGGAATATATAAAAACCACTTTACAGACATACCCATATTGTCTTATAAACCAGAATCCAGAGAAGCCTTCACCGAAAAAGAGCTTGAGTTAATAATAAAACACGCAACCCCTTTTGTGCGACCAATTTTCATAATAGGCTTTTTTACTGCTTTGCGTGAGGGGGATATTGCTACCCTGCGTTGGTCTGACGTGCTATGGGATCGAGGTATTATCCGGCGTAAGCTTCTGAAAACCGGAAATGTCGTCGAAATCCCTATGATGCCACCGCTGGCTGCTTTTTTGAAAGAGCAGGTCGGTAACGATGATGAGTTTGTCCTGCCGGAACACGCTGCTATGTACGATAGCAACCCGTCTGGCATCTCATATCGGGTAAAGAAGTTTCTTGAAGAAGACCTCGGCATTCAGACTACTAAAAAAGTTTCAGGACGTACACGAGTCGTAAGCATTAAGGATGTTCATAGTCTGCGTCATACCTTTTGCTACTTCGCTGGAGTGGCAGGAATTCCCTTAGTTGTAGTTCAAAGCATAGTAGGGCATATGACTCCTGATATGACAGCGCACTATACGGCACACGCAGACTTGGAAACCAAGCGAGAAAAGATGAAACTGCTTCCAGGATTTTCCGGTATGATAGAAGAAATACGCAGAACCAATCTTATCGAGCAGACCCGTCGTGCTATCATTCAGAAAGTGATGGAAGCAGATGACGACACCTTGAACCGCATCGCCTCTATTATTATGCCTCTGAATCCAAAAAGGTCACTACTTCGTAATAAAGAACTGGGTATGTCCAAGTAATTATATTTTTTGCGTCTTGCACTTTGCCGGAAACTTTCTTTTGAGTTCCACATATCGGTACAATCTCGAACTTGTTTCCTTTTCGGTTGTATGTACCTACGAACGGCTTGCCTTTAATCGGCAGAGTAACAGCCATACCTCCACTGGACGGACGTTCACCGGCGCAAACGAACAGCGTCGTATATTTCGGAAGGACTGGAGCCAGCTTATCGTCAAAAAGGCGTATGGCAAAAACAGAACTTTTGTTTTTGTGTTTTGGTCTATATTCTGCAAGTTTTGCTTTAAATCTTGATCCTAGTTGAGTGATTGATTCCAGAGTGTCGTCGTATTCTGACATTTGCTCCAACGAGAATTCAGGAACCATCAGAGGGATGTATTTGGGTTCAAAGAAATATGCCGACTGCTTTGCTGCCGCACTGGAATACTGCTCATGACCTGCATCGTCGATGTATATTCTTTCCTTCGGTAAATATTTGCGTAGAAGTGGAAATACGATTTTCCACCGCACTGTGGTAATGCCTGAACCGACTTTACGCCATTTGGTTACTGCTGCATTTGATACTCCTGCATTGCGCGCGAAATCCTCACAACTTAGTTTCCCATCAGTCATAAACTGCTCAATGGCACGAACGATGTTTGAATCAACTTTCATATGATCCTCCTGTTGTTTTATTGCGGATTGTGGTTTTTGTCGCACTAAGGTTATTTTAACCGTTTATACTTTGTTTTTCAAGTATATTTGGTTAAAAAAGTTAAAAATTATCATTTTTGCTTCTTGACTTTTACCATTTTAACCTATAAGTTTTGTATTTAGTAAAATGCCAATATTAAATGGAGGTCAAACAAATGTACGAAAAACACGGTCTTATGAGTAAGATCACCAATCAGGAAGTGCTACGGTATCTGCGTTCCTTGCCGAACAAGACGCATACGGAAATCGCAGAAACAGCACTTTGTCGGAAGCTTGGGCTACCGCCTAAAAAATATCACCCAAAAACTGATAGCGGACGTAAAAAAGACCCAGACTGCCGGAACGGACTGCCGATCAAGATTTCGGATCAACGACTTGTCGATCATGTCGTGTCCCAGAAAAAGCAGTACGGAATTCTTTATCGACACACTATTGAAAGCGCAATCCTCAATGTGGCTCAGGGCAAGAAAAATGGCTAATGAAATTCCCAAACATATTATTGATGCGGTATCAGGCTTATTGGAGCCATACGGCGTTAATTTTAGTTCTTTATTAAAAGATGAAACCAAATATATAACCGCAAGACAGGCAAGTGTCTATTGCGGTCTTTCGGAGAAAACGATCCGTAGAAAGGCGTTGTCTGGTGACATCGCTTCGATTCGTAGCGGTAAAGCCGTTAACAGTCGAGTACTGATTGTTAGAGCCGATTTAGATAACTGGCTTGAGGGGTTCTCAAGTCAGGCAAACCACAAAACGGCGTAAAGCCAAAGGAGGTCAATCGTGAGTAATGAACTCGTGATCGCAAACGAAACAATCACAGCCCTGGACAAGGCGGCTGTAACGGGACTGATAGCCCAAAAGGAAGTCAGTCAGTTCAAAAAAATGGCAATGGTTGCAGGAGCTATCCAAGAACTTCGGGCATTGTTAACCCCAAAAGTCATGCAACCAATCATGGCACTACAGGGAACTTCACTTGGTTTCAGAACAGACAAAGACAGCTCTGGTGGTTATGATCTTGACACTGTTCGTGACTGTTTGATTGATGCCACGCTTCAAGGTGTTTTTCCGGTCGGTAACGAGTTTAATATCATTGCCAGCCGCAGCTATATCACCAAAGAGGGATATGGGCACAAGCTTCGTGATATTCCTGGACTGTCTTACACAACGACTCCTGGAATTCCGGTAATGAAAAACGGCGGTGCTGTAATCATAATCAACGTGGAATGGACATATAATGGCAAACCTCAGTCGAAAGACTTAGAGCTGGCAATCAGGGTGAATAAAGGCATGGGAACTGATGCTATTATCGGTAAAGCCATCCGCAAAGCCCGTGCATGGCTGTTCACGGCTGTAACTGGTCAGGAAGTTGGGGAGGGAGACGTAGCAGACCTTGATGTTATTGATGTCAAGGCTACCGATGCTTCTGAATCTCCATTTGAGGGAGAAGTTAAACCCGAAGCTGATGCCGCTGACGGTCAACTCCCGATGTAATTCAACCACCGGAGCCGTGCAGAAATTCCGTGCGGTTCCGCTTAATCACAGGAATATACAATATGGATCATCATGAATTTTCACCCAGCCGACTTGAACAGTTCAGGCTTTGTCCTGGGTCTTACGTAATGCAACAAGGAATCCCTGACGAAGAATCCGAATGGGCAGCGGAAGGAACTCTGCTTCACGACGCTGTAGCTACCGGGAAAAAAGATGGACTCAACGCCGAACAGATAGAAATGGTCGATAAGTGCCGTGAGTTTGCCGATTCAATGATTATACCCGGCTCCACTTATACCCCAGAGCAAAAATTCGACATAAAGGACTCTGATGGCACCGTACTTACCTACGGAACCGCCGATGCTGTCATTTATGATGAACAAACGAAAACCCTTACTGTTATCGACTGGAAGTTCGGTTATACCCCAGTTGACAACGTAAACGAAAATATCCAGCTTGCATGCTATGCTGTCGGTGCCATGGAACATTATGGCGTTAACACATGCGACTGCTGGGTGTTTCAACCTCGTCTCTATCGGAAAAGCCATCATCTTTTCTCGCACCCCAAAGCAGTCAAAGCCAACATCAAATCAATTATAAAAGCAGCTACTGATGACCGCATGACGCTGATTGCATCGGAAAAAGCATGCCGTTACTGCCGTGCCCGTCTCAACTGCCCTGCATTCAGAATTGAATTTCAGAAAATGGCGGCTACTAAGGGAAATTATGACCTTTCCAATATAAAACACCTCGAATATCTTTATGATGCTTCTAAAGCTGTCAAATCATTCATAAACGAAATTGAAAGGACAGTTAAAAAGGTTATAGAAGAAGCTGGAAGCTGCGGTAAATATGCTTTCCATGTTTCGGATGGAGCTCGTGAGATAAAAGACTTGAATTCCCTGTATTCAGCAGTCAAAGATTTGGTTACTCCTCGTGAGTTCAACAAGGTCTGTAAAGTAACGCTCGGAAAGTTTGAAACATTGGTTGCTGATAAACTGGTTGCCGAAGCAAGGAGCAAAGGCGAAAAGCTGACGAAAACCAATGCTAGAAAACAGTGCTATGGGATGATTGCTGATCTGATAACTCGTGGAAAATCAACTAAGAAAATAGTTGAATGTAAACCAAAAGCGATGGGGTGATGCTATGGAGTTCGGCTGGATAAAAATCCACCGGAAGATCGCCAAATCGTGGGTGTTTTCCAATGAAGCTTATCTCAAGGCGTGGCTTACCGTTTTACTTGAGGTGAACGTCAAACCTTCTAACGTGGTGATTCACGGTGTATCATTTTCATGTGGACGTGGCGAAAAGCTCTACAGTCTTTCGACTTGGGCTGAGAAATTCGGACGTGGGTGGGATCGTCATCGTGCCCGACGTTTTCTTAAGCGCCTTGCGAAAGAAAAAATGGTGTCTCTAAAAACCGAACACCTTCCGCAACACAAAAAAGCACACCTTGTGCAACGCCTAACTGTCTTAAATTACGAGACTTATCAGGCATCGGCGAACAGCAAGTGCGACACCTCGCACAACACCAACAGCGACCGATTAAAGAATGAAGAGAAAGATAATATTATATCCCCCTCTTGTGTTCCCCCCCTTGAACCTGGCTCAGAACCTGAACCAGAGGAAAAGCCCAAAAGCTTCAAGCAATGGACTGAGGAGGACTTTAGCAATTCTGTTTCATCATTCCCGGAATACTCCGGCATTTCTGAACGCTTTGTCGATTACTGGACTGAGAAATCCGCTTCCGGCAAGATGCGTTTCCAGATGCAGAAAACGTGGGAAACCAAGAAACGGCTTCGCTACTGGTCATCACGGGAACGGTCGCGATCTTCATCAGGACCAGTTGACCGTTCGAAAAAAGGATTTTAGCTATGAGCATTAAGGAAATCAAAGACAACGGAACGGCGATCTTAGTTTGCCCGAAATGCCAGACGGAATTCGTCATGGAATACTCTGAATCAGACGATCCGGCATTTGCGGAAATCGAGAGAAGTGCGTTCGAAAACATGCCATGTCAGGATTGCATTCAGAAGGAGGATGAAAAAAAACAGGCTCGTGAGAATGCCGAACGCAGTGCGGAGTTGGAGCACTCCTTGGATGAACGACTTGCAAAAACCGGCATTCCTCCACGCTTCCGTGTCTTGGATAAACCGTATATTCGACATGCGGCAGAATGGCTTTATCGTAACAAGGATCACTCCGTTCTGGTAAGCGGTGAGACCGGAACTGGAAAAACCTCCTCGGTTGGATTCATTGTCCGGCTGATGATGAAACAACGGAATATGTCAGTTCGCTACTGCACCCGGCAGACCTTGTTCGCTGATTATGTTCGTGCTAAGACCACTGACGGCGACAATGAGGCAAAGTTCCTGCAACGGCTCAACAAACTCGACCTGCTCATTATCGACGAGCTGGTCGGGAAAAAAGGTGACGAGAAACTGTCACCGTCAGCGCAGGAACTGTTTTTCAATATCATCGACGGCGTGTACAGTTGGGAACGTGCTACCAAGGTATGGATACTCGGAAACTTTTACAGTGGTTCGATTGAAAACCTTGTTGATGACCCCAAGCCCTTGATTCGTCGTATGAACGACTCTTTCCGCTTTGCGTGGTTCGAGTCTGACAAAGTGGACGAAGCAATTCGTCTTGAATAGTAATTTTTTTAAGGAATTTCGTCCTTAAATAATAATCGTAACACAAACCAAAACAACAAAGTATTGAGGATTTTTGTAAAATGAATAATGTTACAACACCTTTTGATAGCTTGAGCGAAAAAGAATTAGCTCGTGCTATCGAGCTTCTCGTCTCTCCAGATCAGCTTATGTCTCGTGAAGTGATGTCAGCTATAATCGGAGCTCTCGGATTTACGCCAGATGAGGTCCATGAACAATTAGAGGAAAACGTGCCACTCAATGATGGTCCTATGATTCGATGGAATTTTTGTAATCCGAAATAATTAAAAATAGTGTGGGTAAGCGTCCACATAAAAAAAATAGCTTTTTTTGTTTTATTTTTACTAATTTAACTTGCTAATATTTAAAATAGTATTAAGATAGATTTTGTAAACTAAATAAAACCCTTTAATAGAAAACAACTTAAACAACTAAAAGGAGAAGTTCATGGAATTTGATGAATTAACAGTTAAACAGCTTCGCAAAGCGGCAAGGCACTTCGATCCTGCCACTCGTGGAACTGGCTGTCTCGGACACGTCGGAAACAAGGATCAGCTGATTGATTTACTTCGTCAGCGTGGAGTTATGGCTTGTGAAGCCAAGGAAGTCTGCGACGGAAATAAATCCCTGAAAGCACCAGATGAAGGTGATCTTGATGATTCACTCCAGTTCGGCGAAGGACAAGCCGCAGAACAGGAAAAAGCTGGAGCGGATGGTAAAGATGGAGGTCAGCCCAAGCAACGGAAACCTGCTCTTAAGCAGGATGAATCCGACAAACAAAACAAATCAGATAGCTCTGATAAATCCGACGATAAACTCGACAAGCTCGAAATTATCCGTCAAATCATTACCGAAGGTTTAAAAACGGATAATGTGAATGAAGAAGCCGTCGGTGCTATCATTGACGATAGGCTTGAGGAATTCCGTGAGCAACTCCGAAAGGATACAGTCAAAGTCATCGAGGTTAAGCAGCCGGACGAGCTCCCGAACAAGCTAATTGGAGTTAGCCACCACCTTACCGAACAAATTGCACAGGTCTGCAACCTCGGCATACATCAAATGCTGGTCGGACCGGCTGGCGGAGGAAAAACCACTACAGGCGAAAAGGTAGCCGAAATACTCGATCTTACTTTCTACCCTATGTCGGTTGGTCCTCAGACAACCAAAAGCGATCTTCTGGGCTTCATTGACGCGGCAGGAAATTATCACACTACACCGCTCCGTGATGCCTTTGAAAACGGCGGTTTACTCCTGCTCGACGAAGTAGATGCGGCAAACGCCGGAGTCTTAACTATCGTGAACGCCTTACTGGCAAATGGCTACTGTTCATTCCCGGACGGCATCAAGCAACGTAGTGAAAACTTCCGGTGCATCTGTGCCTGCAACACCTACGGCAGAGGAGCTGACCGCCAGTACGTTGGACGAAACCAGCTCGATGCCGCTACGCTTGACCGATTCGCTGTAGTTGACTTCGATTACGACCATGCCCTTGAACGCACGATTGCCGGAAACGATGTCTGGGTCAGAAAAGTCCAGAAATATCGTGAACGAGCTTTCAAACTTCAGATGAGGGTGGTTATTAGTCCACGTGCTAGTATCTTCGGTGCTAGGCTCCTCGCCGCCGGAACTCCTGAAAAACTGGTTGAAGAACTGGTTGTTTGGAAAGGCGTTTCACCTGAAATTAAATCTAAGATCATGGGTTAATGGAGGTGCACTATGATTGAACGTTCTACAGACTGCAACAACTCAAAAATCTACGAGTTCTCCGACATTGTCGATTTTACCGATTATGCCGAAGCAATACCGGATAATTACTATGCTAAAAAATCTAAAGAGGATGATTGGGCTGGTGGAACATTCAAAGATGCTCTGACGCAAGCCCGTACAGGCAATCCTGAACTGGTAAAACAACTGTTTGACGGTGTGAATGTTATTGAAGCAATGATCGACGAGGAAAAAGTCGGTGAGATTCGTGATGTTACCGGAGAATACTTTGATGTTGCCGATTATCTGTCAGGTGAGCCTGAAGTATTCCGTCGGGACGAATACGGCGAACGTAAGCCGGTGGTTCCAGTCTATGCTTCATTTGCAATGCAGAGCAGCATTTCTAATAAGACAATCCGCAATCGAGGCTGTGCTATCGTGGCATTGTGTGACGAACTGTCTCGCAGCGGATTCATTGTTGATCTTAATCTAGTTCAAGCTTCGAGGTATGAAGGAAAAAAATACTTCACCAAAATTCATGTCGGAATTGACCCGCTCGACCTTGACACAGTGGCATTCATTGTAGCGAATCCGCTTTGTCAGCGTCGCTTGTGGCTTGCGGCATTTGAACGCTATACGGATGACTCTTATCCTTGGGGACACGGTTCGCCAATCGAATACGACCTTGCTGAAATATTCGATACAGGATTGAGCGGTTTCTATTTCGTATCGGGAACTCACAATCTTTTCAAGAGTTCTAATTTCAGAACTCTCAACTCTGCCAAAGATCACGTTCTCAAAATGGTTGAACAATTCAAAGAAAAAGCCGAGCAGGTAATACTCGGTTAAAACATAAAACCCTAACAAAAAGGAGATTCGCATGATGTACAAAGTAACAGTCGGAAACCTCGGTGTAGCAGAGGCAAATCAAATCATCAAGATTTGTTC
Organism: Victivallaceae bacterium; assembly: GCA_963664605.1. Lineage (GTDB taxonomy): Bacteria > Verrucomicrobiota > Lentisphaeria > Victivallales > Victivallaceae > JAHOYW01. The sequence goes on along the minus strand of OY761536.1, from coordinate 3,884,473 downwards.
GGAAAAAGGATTCGGTATCCCTGAGTTTGAGGAAATCCCGGAAACCATTAGCCGCATAGCACCGCTCGCACCCACTATTAACCGCAAGCCGAAGTACCGACGCAAGGAAATCGTTGTCACGGCGGTAGCACCGGACGGAAGCTCGCAGACCGGAAACTCTGTGGAAGCAGCAGAATTCATTGCCAGCAAAACCGGAAAAGGCGCATCGCCGTCAAACATGATGAAGTACTTCCGGCTCGGTCAGAAATACCGAAACTTCACTGGTGTTATCGTAGCAGATAGCCGCCGGAATCGCAAAAGCTCCACTCCTCCTCCGTTTTCGCTGGAATCATCACTCCTCGCAGATCAGGAGGCAAAGGAAGCGTAATGAGCAAAAAAAAGGAAAAATCAGTACCACTTACTCCGCAGGACATCAAGGACATGCTGTTTCTACTGAACAGCATTCCTAATATGTCTCCCGGATACAACGATCACCGCTTCAAGGACACCTATGCTATCTGCTCGTTCCTTGATAAAAAACTAACCGAAAGCGAGGTATAAATGAAAAAGCAGGAAATAATTGAAAAGCTCAGAGAAAAGAACGCTGTCTTCGAGGAGATAATTAAAAATTGTCCTGAGTATGATTTTTTCAAAGATCGTAACAAAGAGTTAACTCCAAAGAAAAAAGCTGGTGCTAAAGCATCAACCGCATCAATGGAAATACAGAGGCTGATAAGAGATACAATTTTTCTGATAAAAGCTTCTGACATTAAGGATTTTGAATTTGCAGAAGATGAACCTTTACGAACAGGGAAAGCTCTTTTTTCCGACACTCGAACAGGAGATTTTGTTTCTGTGCGTCCATGCGATGAGAAATATAACGGGAAGACGTTTCTTGGTGTTTATCTTGGAGAGGCAGCTCTCAGTCAAAGTATAAAAATTGAGGATGAAAAGCTTAAAACCAATTTGAGTCATTATAACCCTGCAATCTTTGTACCAGACTTGAACGAAATCATATATGGGTGTGGTAGCTGGTGGGGAAAAATTGAATCAGCTGAAGACCTGAAACAAATATCTGATACAGATATTGATAACGTTTGGTATGTGAAGGCACTCAAGTCCTTATCTCCAAAGGAGCCCGAAAAATCATGATCTATCAAGGAAAGCCGGGAAAACCTGTAAAAACTCTAGCAGATTTGCAGAAGCTTGCAGAAAATCGCAAATCTGTAGCGATAATGCACACAGCAAAGTTTGCAAGAGGCAGGTATCAGGCAAGAAACATCGGAGTTTTGCCAGCTAAGACAATTCTCTACCGCCAATGTGCGGGTGTTATCAGGCTTTTAGAGAGCGATACAATGTTCGAATATATCAAACCTACTCCAATACCCAGATCAACGGAACCCCGACGTTACACTCGCAAACAAGGCAAAAAGGAAGGCATCAGACGGATACTCACCATAATGCAGGAATTTGATGGTCATTCCACTGATGCTTATGGGTTGCTTTATATACTTGAGGGTATGGACCCTGTAATGGCAAACCGCATTCGAGACGATAATGAAACCATGTATCCTGATTTGAAAAAAGCAGAAGCTGAACTCAAAGAACTGGAGGAAGTATGAAAATCAGTATTGATGTGCCTGACGGAATTTCCGGCAGGTGGGAAGTAAAAACCTTTGAGGTTTCAGAGGAAAAGGCAGCTCTGTTTAATTTGCGTGAAGATGTTCGCGGAACAGGACGGCATGTTGAAGCTGGAACTTATAAAAAACTTTCCAGACACGGACTGGTGATAATGTCAAATACGCCTGCTGAAATATCAGACCATGTTGATTTCATAAATGAAGCAAAACAGCGTGGCGGGCATATCCTGATAAATGGACTTGGGCTTGGCGTGGCACTGAAAGAAATCTTGAAAAGCGAAGCAGTTGAATCAGTTACAGTTGTTGAAGAATCTCAAGACGTTATAAGTCTTGTAGCTACTACGTACCTTAAGGATTCCAGAGTGTCAATTATTGAGGCTGATGCCTTTGAATACGAACCTCCGGCAGACAAGAAATATTCGGCAGTTTGGCATGATATATGGGATAGCATCTGTAGTGAAAACTTGCGTGAAATGTCTAAGTTGTGCCGAAAATATCGGAAGCTAACTGACTGGCAGGGGTGCTGGGCCAGAGAAGAATGCCGGATTCAAAAACGTAAAGAAGATCAATATTAAAAACCACAAAAAGGAGGTATAGCATGAGCACTAAAGTATACGACGGCATGATGACTGATTTGCCAATGCACGCTTTGTATAAGCTTCTCGAATCAATCAAACATGAATGTGCTGACATAGCAGAAGGTCATGTTGCCAAGAATCTGGCAAGGATTTTCTGCCAGCACGTAGACCGCAGGGCAATTTTGGGTGATAGCCGACCAGAAACAGACTGCTTTTTATTCGGTAGCATTGTATCGAATCTTAGAGAGGCGCATCAGAAAGTAGCTGAAACCAGAAGGCGAGACCCCAGAAATGATATGCAATTGGAGCTTGGTATTTATCCGATTGAGCAAGGCGTGACGCTAATAAATCCTATTTTCGAACAACATGAATATTCCAAGGTTCTCTTGAGAGTTTTCAAAGATTTTGCCTATTGGAATAACACAGACCCTGATCCGAAAGTCTCCGTCAAAGAATGGAACTACAGGCGTGAATGCTGGGAAAAGACATATTACAGAACCAGTTTAAGCTGGACTGCGTTCCAACATTTCGGGGAGTTTGTTCCGAGCTACATGTTCGATAAAGAAGAATATAAGGAATTTCGCATTCGTTGCCTTCGGCTTGTTCCTATTCCAGAAGAAAGAACAAAGGATTTTGTTAGCGGAGAACTTCTAGGACGTTACCCATGTCCAGAGGAATATGTAAAGGAAAACAGGTATGGCAAAGCGGCAAACTATTGTCGTTCTCTTAGATTTAATCACCCCAAAGAAGCCGAAGAAATCCACAAGGAATTCTCTGCAAAACTCCCGAAGATCACGCTTGATATGTTTGACAGCGTAAAAACCCTTAAAGATAAGGAAAAATAGCATGCAACAATACACAGGAAGAAATAACTTAAACGGTTTTATGATGTCCGGCGACTTGTATCCCGGAAAAATAGCAGAAGAAATTTACGGAGATAAATTCGATTACGGACACGCTTGCGCTTACCTGCTACGCCGTTTTGGTTTTCACCTTGACGGATACGACGATTACAAAGAGCTTGCGTCATGGACTCTCACCACTCCCATGGATGGCGTTTATTTATGGGTAAGCATCAGAGGGCATTCTCATACGTCTTGTTGCTTCGGTGTTGAATTTTCTAAGGAAGTCTATAAAAAACTGCGCTGGCTTGAATGCATGGAACGCCTGGTAAGGATTGCAGATGCTCAACGGCTTGCTATGGAAAACGGATACCCCTTTGCAACTTATCTAAAGAGGAAGTGGAATCGCCGCGACAGGCAGGCTGTAAGGACTTGGGAAAAGCAGCAGGGGATTTTGCAAAAAAAATGGGAAGATTTTTCAAAGGAAGAACAGGATAAATTTTGGAATGAGCTAACCACAGAAATGGATAACAGGTTAAGTCATGCTTGGGATGATCTTGATAAATGCGGCTGGATAAATCCAGTTACCCCAAGGCTGGAAAAATTCACTTCCGAAATCAACGAAGCTTTACGTCATGCATTAACGGAACTCTTAAAACCTGTACACGTGCGAGACTGCTATATCAATATCCTTGGTCAGGTTAAAGATAAAGATTTGCCATGTAGCAATTGCAAACACGGTGAAGACGGTGATTGTCCTGATGACTGCGACAAGCACGCACAGCCTCACAAGTACGCAGGGTTCGGGGTTGAGAAGTTTGTCGAAGCATTCCAAAAGGACGAATCCCAGAAACTCAAAGAAGAAAACACTGAGCAGGATAACAATTTATTCTGCCAGAGAAATAAACCAAAATAAGGAGCGTTAAAATGAAGCCAATTGACTTCCCCGAAAGCAACAAGAATCTCTTGAAACCTGAAGGCATGACCGATGAGGAATGCGGTAGCCTTCCTGTACTAACCGACGGTCAAGTATGCGTAAGCTGTTGGGAACTCTCAGAAGAAGAAAAAAAGCAGTTGCTTGAGACTGGCAAAATATGGCTGATGGTCTATTCAGGACAAACACAGCCGCCCGTCTGCCTGACAACCGAAAAACCGATAACCCAAAAGGAAGATTAATCATGTTTTTCAGAAAAAAACAAACCACTACTCAGCAGGCTGAAAATCCTGAATTATTAGTGTGCAAAAAAACACTTGAGGAAACAAGAGCAAAGCTCAAAATCGCAGAAAAGCAAAGGGATTGCAAACACCACATCGGGTTCCGAGGAGTTCGGATTGATGGCAAAGGTGATGATGAGGTTTGGGTCGAATATTGCACGAATTGTGAATACGAAATAAGAAAAGTTCACACTCTGAAATGCAAAAAGGCTGAAATATTTGAAGGCTGGGCAAGGCAAGCTGAAAAGCTTATGAAGAAATACATGGACATGGCAAACGAAGTCAAAGGCGGTGAAAAATGAAAGTTCAAGCAAGATGGAAAATTAAAGGTCTAAATCCTTTCAAGCTGCAATTTGCGCCGGATGATATGTACTTCAAAACGGTTGAAGTGCCTGACAATACCAGTATGGAGCAGGTCGAAAGATGGGCTCGTGAAGACCCGGTAAAAGAAGGATATGTTTTCGTCGGTGTTGAAAAAGTTTCTGACGATGCAAAGCTATCACCCAAAAAAGAAGGTGAATAATGGAAGATGTAAAAATTGGACAAAAAATAGAGACTAAGAAAGGGATTACAGTGGAATGTGTTAAATCTACAGGTGGATGCAGTCAATGTGATTTGGGTATGTTTAGTGAAGATTGCCAAAAATATGCGTGTTGTCCTGAAAATAGAAAAGATAATAAGCATGTAGTGTTTAAACAAATCAACCAAAAGGAAAATTAATAATGGAAACAGAATATCTCAGCTTCATAGAAACCCCGACTACCGGAAAGACGCAGGCATGGCAAGTCTGCAATAAACGTCATGGCGATCAGCTCGGAATTATCAAATGGCACGGACCCTGGCGGCAATACTGCTATTTCCCGACTGTTCAGGCTGTTTATTCCGTTGGTTGCCTACAAGATATAAACAATTTTATCAAAGCAGAAATGCAGAAAAGGAGGAAGGGAAAATGAACCTTTTTAAAAATAGCAACAGTTTGGAAATGATTGACTGGCTTAAGTCAATGTGCGGATACATCGAGGATTATGCTAAGAACATTACAACAGGAAACTTGTCGCATCATGCACCTGCAATCAAGTGCTATGCATCCCAAATGAAACAAGCCTTAGAAGCATTGCCTGGGAAGATTAAGCTGGAAAGTGCAAAGAAAGAAATCTTTGAGATTAGGAACGCCTCCAGCGATGAAGTTTACTACGTAATTGGATATGCAGAAACATTAGAAGAAGCAAAAGAGTTTTTACTTGATGAGCCTGTTGAGTATATCGAAGCCTATGATGATTTTGCCAGATTTGAAGTTTATAAGCATGATGTTGGAGTATTTGCAGAAGATCGCGGAACGGCAGTCTTAGCTATTGATTATCGACACAATTACGATGATGATGAATGGATAGCAGGGCAAATCATAACTGACACGAAGGAAATATACAGAAGATAATTTTAAAAGGAGGTGCTAGATGAATGATCTATTCCCTGATCTGAAAGCCGAGCAGTCCGGCGAAACCTGCAAGACCTGCATGCACCGTCAACGCTGGCAGTGCAATAGCAAAATTATCCAGTACTGCGGTGTACGTTCAAGCAATAGAACCGAAAACGGACTGCTGAAAATCAAATGTAAAACGCCTGCTTGTGGTCTTTATGAAAAAGAGCAGCCATAGCTTTAATTTATCACCAAAATAACCGGAGTATCCCATGTTTTACCCAAAAATTGCAGTTTTTTTATTATGCGGCTTGATTTACCATTTTAACCTATATATATTTATAATGGTTAAATACAGGAGGAATCACCACCCATGGATCACGATTGTCCAAAATGCTTCGGAAAACGTTCGAGCTGCGGAAAACTTCCACAGTGTGACACCTGCGAGTATCTTGAATCCTGCCGCTTTTGTTCGCAGGATGACGGATCGTCATGCAACCGCAGGCTTGGACATGTCAGCTATGAACGTTACGGATATTCCAAAGAAGTCGCTGAACCTCCACCGTCCGAAGATTCAGACTTTGATGATTCAGAAACTCGTCGCATCATGGAATACCTGCTGGACATTGATAATTACACGGCTGAACTTCTTTCAGAGGTGCTGCATGGCGGCTGCAACACGGCTGCTGATCTCGCCAGAAAATTCGGTGTGTCACGGCAGGCTATGCATCGCAAGATTGTGGACTGCTGTACTACTTATCCCGAATTGAGGAAACTCATTATTACAAGATTATACCGCTGTCGCCGCATTATGCGCGATAGCAAACGCCTTAACGAACAGGCAAAACGAAAACACAACCCAAACCAAATGGAGTTTAATTTCTAATGGCTTATCTTAATCGTTCTTTTATCATGGGCAACCTCGTCCGCAACCCTGAATTACGCTATACGCAACAAGGCTCTCCGGTCTGCGAAATGACCATCGCCGTCAATCGCAAAGCGAACGGCAAGGAAAGCGTGTGCTACATCGACGTGATTGTATGGGGCAAGGCTGGCGAAAATTGCAGCAAGTACCTTGGCAAAGGTTCGTCAGCATTGGTCGAAGGCTATTTCCAACAGGATACCTGGGACGACCGCAATACCGGTCAACGTCGCACTAAGCTTAAACTCGTTGCTGAAAACGTCCAGTTCATATCCACGCCACGCTCTACCGATCAGCCAGAGCCGTCTGAACCTGACACACAGCAACCCGGACGCTATTCCGGCAACGACCACCCAGAACCACAACCTAATCCGCAGGAACCGCAACCACGCTTCTACGGTGATACTGGAAGCAAACCAGCACCTTCTGGTGAACAACCTCAAATTCCACAAGCAGATGCCGAAGACGACATCCCATTTTAACCATTAAGGAGATATTTATCATGCCACCCAAAAAGAAAGAACCACCAATCGTAACAAGCTGTATGAAAAAGAAAAAATCCACTCCGGCTCCCGACACGAAATACCAAATTGTCGAACGCCTGATTTCCGAACTCAAACCTGCTGACTATAACCCTCGCAAGATCAGCAAGCAGCAACGTGCCTCGCTCCGTGACGGCATGTCAAAGTTTGGCTGGGCGGGATCGTTTGCAGTTATCAACGTCAATCCTGAACGCAAGGATATAATCATTTCAGCGCACCAGCGCATCGATATTTGGGGAAACGACCTGAAATACACCACCTGTCCATGCCTCGAATTGAATCTGTCTGAGGAAGACGAAAAGGAACTCAATATCCGTCTGAATAAAAACGGCGGCGAGTTCGACATGGATTTGCTCGGCAAATTCTTTGACAACGAAGACCTCGTGCTATTTGGTTTCTCTGCTGGCGAACTTCCCACCATCGAGGATTTGGATGGAGGCGATGAACTTCCCGGCTCTGATGATATTCCCGAAGACCCGGTTTATCCCATAGTGCCGAAGTTCAACGAAAAATACTCCATGTTCTGCATCATGTGCTCGACGGAAATGGACGAAACCTGGCTCCGCAACGTGCTACGCATATCCCGCATGGCTTCATACAAATCCAGTTCGGTAGCACCGTCCTTTGTTGTCTCGTGCGAAGATTTCCGTGAGGCAATTCAGGAATACGCCGAAGCTACCAACGTTTCCGATCTTGATGAGCACGACGAAATCGAGGTGATGCAATGAGAATACTGATGCCCTCACGACAGCGGGCTGGAATGTGCTCAACTCTCAAGCTCGTACCGTCCGCAAACATCGTCTGCTCAGAAAAGGAAGCGGAAGCCTACGCCAAAGCTTACCCGGACAACGAAATCATTACCGAACCGTCCTGGGTTAATAACATTGTCAAGTGCCGTGCGTGGCTCCTGGAACGCTTCAAGGACGAGGATATTTTCATGATCGACGACGATGTGAAGCAAATCCGTCGTTGCTGGCCTGCGGACGGCAGCAATGCCGAATGCCGTATCACCGACCCCTCGCATATCCTTGAAATCTTTGAAAGCACTCAGTTCATTGCTGAACAAGTCGGTAGCCACCTGTGGGGTTACGCTAATCTCATCAATCCTATTCAGTTTTCAGGGCACGAACTTATCCAGCTCACCGGATACCTGAATAACTCATATATGGGATTCCGCAAAGGGCACAACCTTAAGTACAACAAACGTATTTCTGAGGGTGAAGATCATTATATATGTCTTATGAATAAATATCTTAACCGTGTGCACGTGCGCGACTGCCGTTACTGCGTTTGGACTGACAAAAACTTCGGCAAGGAAGGTGGCTGCCAGCTTTACCGCAACACGGCTGAAATGTTGAAAACGACTGCATACCTGCAACGCATGTTCGGCTCTGATATTGTTCGTCAGAAGGAAAACACCGCAATCAAACATAACACTAACCTCGGTGAACGTTCGATTCACTTCCCATTTTAAGGAGGATGCTGTATGGATTTCTCAAATGTTCTCATTGCCATTCCCAGCAAAGCCCGCTACGACCGTATACTCAAATATACCGCCGGATGGCTCATCGATTCTCCATTTACCTGGAAAGTCTTTGTGGAGCCTCACGAACTTGCTCTTTACCGCCGTGTTATTCCCGGGAAAAACCTTGTAGTCATACCGGAACAGAATCAAGGTATGCATGCGGTCATGAATCGCATGGGTGAATACGCCAAACTTCATAAGTTCGACTACATTCTCAAGATCGACGACGACTGCCGCGGCTTTGCCGTCTTCCCTGACCTTGGCTCTCCGGCAGAAAATCTAGCATCGGTGCTAGCGGAAGTAATACCGGACTTTGATGACGATCCGACTCTTGGTGGAGTTCGCTTCATTCAGAAACGTTTTTGGCTTTACCGCAAACGTGAAACCAAGAAATATTCTCACATCAACAGACCCTTGTGGGGAATTTCACTTTACCGTGCTGAGGCATATCCTGAACTTCCGGCAAAGGTAAATCACTTTGACGATACGATCCACAGCCTGATTATGTGGGATGCTGGCTGGACTACTCGCACTTACTGCAAAGCTGGTGTCGATGTACTCCAAAATGCTGGAAACGGAGGGCACTATTCTTTCGACCGCCGTGCTATGGCAACTGAATCCATTCAATACGTGATCGACCACATGTTTCCGCTCTGCAAATTCAAAGCGAATAGCAATGCTGGTATTGAAGTGGATATTGATATAAGTGCTTATGATAAAGGAACTTGTATTTAATAAAAAAATGAAAAATTTTTATCTCAGCAGATTGACTTCGCATTTCCACTTGTTAAGATAGAAGTATGATTTATAACTATTTTATAATAAGATAGTTAAAACAAAAACCATAAACACAGGAGGTCAAAATGACAAAACAAATTCAGGAAGCTATCGACATGCTGCAACAAGCTCCTAGCGATAGCTTGGCTTCTTTCAAGGAAACTTTTCCAAATGCGGACGATCACGATCAATACGCTTACCGGTTTGGATACTTGGAGAGCAGGTTAAGAACAGTTATCGACATGTTAGAAGTTATTCAAAAAAAGGAGGTATAGCATGAACGAATTCAACTGGCAAACAGGAGTTAATTCTCAATGGATTCAGAAGAAACAATATCAGGTTTCCATCGAACTGGAGGAAGAAAACGGAGAATTGTATTATGGGGTATATCTGTTGAACACCACCACAGATCAGTCAGGACTGATGAAACGCTTTAAGCAGTCTGAAACTCCCAAGGAAAAAATCGTAGCATTTGCAGAAGGAATCATGTGCTGCGCCTTAGCTTAATGTCAATAACTAAACACAGGAAAAAACATCATGAAAAACAAAAAACTAACTATCACCACCAACGGTCGCTGGTCTGATGATCCGAAGGAGCAGGATGAAGCTCTGAATTTCGAATCACTCAAATATATTGGCGAAATGCTTGAAAACGGATTTACCAGCGGGCTGGATATGCCGCATGGTATTGATTGGAAACTTGAAGAAATCAACGAGGAGGCATAATCATGGCATTCAATAACGATTGGGCAAAGACCGTCAAAGGCTACGACATGTTTGAAGCCTCCAGTGCTTTCCAAAAGGCAATACGCCGCTGTGATGAACCTCAAGCCCTGTTTTGGATGGCAGAGTTCTTCGATTCCGGCAAAGCTGAATACCTTTGGAAACGCATGATGATAATCGTCGCGGAGGACATCGGGCTTGCGGAACCGCACCTGCATACGCATCTTCGTGAACTCTACCTCTCATACCACTGGATGCTCGAAAAGAACGATAAAAAGAAATCTGAACGCCTGTTTCTCGTGCAAGCTGTACTGCTGATGGTGCGGGCTAAGAAATCTCGCCTGGTAGATTGGGCTCTGAACATAGCATGGGACGCACATCAAGAAACCGATATGGATATTCCTGATTATGCCATTGACATTCACTCCAGACGTGGAAAGAAGATGGGCAAGACCATTAATAATTTCCTGAACGAAGGTTCGCACCTTGAAAATCACAAGGAATTACCGCTTGAAAGCGAATACAAGGAATGGTGCCGTGAACGCTGGAACGCAATGGAAGGAAAGGCTTCTGACGGAACCCCTGACCCTGCTATCGATTCTCAAGCTATACTGAAAAAAATGGGACGGCTTGGCAACGGATACACTCCAATACCGAACCGTCCGAAATCTCGAAAACAAAAAGAATCTGAACCCGATCTGTTCGGATAATTGTTGACGCTAATAATATATATATAATTATATAATAATACAGGAGTATAAAAATAACATGGCAAATAAAAAGGTTTCAAAAACAACCTCCCGGAAAAACGGTACTTCAGCAAAACGTCCGAAAAAGGGTGCTATGGGTACTCCTGCTTTTGTCTTTAATCCAAAACAAATCCAAGTCTTTGGAATGTATTCTGCTACTCAGGAAACGATGGCTGAATACTATGGATGTTCGATTGATACGATTGCCAGACGCATGAAGGATGGGGAGTCCGACTTTTGCAGGGCTTACAAAAAGGGGCAGGGTATGGGCTTGATGAAATTAAGGGAGGCACAGCTTTCCAAAGCCCTCGCAGGTGATAGCACGATGCTGATTTGGCTCGGCAAACAACTCCTGGGTCAGACCGACTCCGTTCACAACAAAGTTGACGTTAACCAGCCAATTCACATGGTGGTAGACAAAACCGACATGAAAGCTTAAAAAGGGTAGGTGCTATGGCTTTCATGCTGCGTTCAGGCTTCGAGAAAACTTCAGATCAGGTGAATGCCTGTGAACTCTTAGTGTCTAATGCTATTCACACCTTATTGTTTGGCGGCTCTCGCTCCGGCAAAACTTTTATCATCGTCCGGCAAATCATTCTGAGGGCTATCAAGGCTCCAAAGTCACGGCATTGCATGTTGCGCTTGCATCAGACCGATATTCGCAGGTCTATTTGGCTTGACACGCTTCCCAAGGTGCTTGAGATTTGCTTTCCCGGACTGCCGGTCAAGATGAACAATACCGATATGCGCCTGATATTTCCGAGCGGTTCTGAGATATGGCTCGGAGGCTTGGACAAAGGCGATAAGATTCTTGGTAACGAATATGCTACGATCTACTTCAATGAAATATCAGAATTGTCATACGATCAGCTTGAGCTGGCATACTCTCGACTGGCGCAGAAATGCCCTGAGCTTGTAAATAAATTTTTCTACGACTGCAACCCTCCATCCAAGTCTCACTGGAGCTACAAAGTCTTTGCCCTTAAACAAAACCCTGTAGAAAACCTTCCGTTCCCAAAACCCGAATTATACAACCATATGCGGCTGAATCCTGACGGCAATATTAAAAACTTGGCAGATGGCTACATCGAAGACATTCTGGAAAACATGTCGGAGCGCAAAAAGAAACGATTCCGCTATGGCGAATGGCTGGACGACAACGAGAACGCATTGTGGAAGCGTGAGAGCATGATTAATCCTTTCCGTGTGAAGTCTGCCCCGCCAGACCTTGACCGCATTGTCGTTGCCGTTGACCCTGCTGTTACACAGAAGGAAACCAGCGACCATACAGGTATCGTAATTGCCGGATGCAAACGCCTCCGTGGTGAGATGCACTACTTCGTGCTCGATGACCGCTCTCTGATCGGCAGCCCTCGTGAATGGGCTTCCACTGCCATAACCGCATACAACGAATACTTTGCAGACCGTGTTGTTGCTGAGGTAAATCAGGGCGGTGATATGGTTGAACAGACCCTCCGCAACATAGACCGTTCAGTTTCGTACCGTGGAGTCCGTGCTACACGAGGCAAGATTGTCCGTGCTGAACCGATTGCCGAACTCTACGAACGGGGCTTGGTTCACCATGTCGGTGAGTTCCCTGTATTGGAGGATGAAATGTGTGAATACTGCGGATTTGAAAACGAGAAATCCCCTGACCGCATGGATGCTCTCGTATGGGCATTATCCGACCTGTCCAAGCGTGGACTTGGCTCACGTGCTATCCTTGCAAAATAATAAATTTTATTAATATTTTACTATTTTAACTTGACACAAGTTAAATAGATATTAAGATAGAGATATGAAAATAATATCTTATATAAATTTTAGAACTATAAAAAAAGGGCTCCGACAGATGGGACAAGCATCAGCCGGAGCGGTCGCCAAGGATGGAGGTCAATCCAATCTCAACAATGGAAAATACCTCCTCCTGTGTAAAAAGTCAAGTCAACCCCCAAAGGAGGTACCGATGTATGGCACGTTCTCTAGCTGGCATCTTCCACGCCGCATTGTGGCAAAGGTCAATGCCGGGCTCAAGTCCAAGCCTAAACGCAAACTGGATTTGAGTAGAATCGTGATTCGCTAGAATCACAACCGCCGCCGGGACGGACATTTCCCGGCACTCACTTAAAACATAACAAAAAACACAGGAGTTACCAAAATGGTTAAACCAGCAGAAACAACAGTCGAAAAAAACGAAACTAAACAATCTCAAGCATGGGATGAACTCGAATACTATGACAAGGAAATCGTTCCTTTGCTCAAGGAGCTGTCCGAAAAGTGTGATTCTCGCAAGATTCCACACCTTTTCCATGTAATGTTCTCAGATAACGCAGAAAAGAAAGGCGTTGGCACAGTTATGCACCGACATGACCGTGGAAACACGTTTGACATCTTTCTTGCAACACAGGTGGCTGAAGGCAAAGCAATCGCAATTCCTAAAGAAATTGGAGCAGGCTTACTCGGTTCTATTCTCGGTAAAGACAAGAAGGAGGATTAATCATGAGTGCATTTGTTGTAGCACCGGAAACCATTTCTAGCGTGGTTGATGTTCTCGCCAAGCACGAGAAGGTTGATAACCGTGACCTGCTGGCAAAGCGGCTTTTCCTTCTCAACGTGGAATCCGTAAACCAGCGGTACAAGCTCAAGGATAACGAAGCCGAAGAACTCCGCAAGGAATACGAGGACTACATTGGCAGAGCCGCTAAAATTCGTTACAAGAAACAGCCTGATCGCCATCCGGCACAGCATATTCAGGCGGTAAGATGTTGGATATACCAATCCTGCGAAGGAAACTGTGAGAGCGACCCCTTATTCCTTGCTGTTCGCAAAATCAGGGATAAGGAATCACTCGCTGTTGCATCTGAAATAATCGGAAGCCCGGTTTCTAATGATGACCGAGCATGCAACATTATCACCAATTACATCGACAAAAATAAACTCGACAGCGCATGGGATTGAGGTGAAATATGAAAACTATTAAAGGAATCCTGATTGATGCCGCAACTGCCTCTATCCGTGAGGTTGATGTTGAATTAGACGGTGATAGCAGTAGCACCCTGAAATCAATGTACAAACTCCTCAACTGCTCATGTGTCGATGTTGGACGAGGCGGGCTTAGATATTTACCGTCTTGCCCGGACGACGATGTATGGTTTGACGACGAAGGTGCTTTCCGTGAATACGATCCTGGCTTCATGCTACCTGAATGGGTGCCACTGATCGGTAACGGTCTTATCCTTGGCTATGATGCCAATGGTAATTGCACCAGTCACAACCTGACTGAGGAGGACTTGAAACTTCTTCGTGAAACAGTGCAGTTTGTTCGCAAAGCAAAAAAGGAGGGCTAAATCATGTCATGTTGTGATCGAATGTGCGGTGCGGATGACTGCGCCAGATGCCATCCTGAACTCCAGGGAAGTGCTGAATGTGAATGCTGTGGGTCTGAACACGCTTTGTGGGAGGACTGGTACGGACCGAACCGTGAACTCTGCGAGGATTGCATGGATAAGGTTCAATGCTACGGATGTTGCGAGTGGTTTGACGAAAGCGAAATCGATGCGGACGGACTCTGTACCGAATGCGTCAAACTGGAAGCGGCTGGTTGACAAGTTTTCCGTGTCAAACGGAAACTTAAAGGAGGACTCATGGTAAAACATAATTCTGACCTGACCAGCCACGCTGTTCATCGCATGAAACAGCGCAAAATCCCTGCGTCGTTGGTTGCTGAAACGATCCGGCGTGGGAAAAGAACAATCCTTGCAGACCGCAAGGCATATGAATACACGCAGAAAAATATCCTCAATCTTCGTGGTGTAAACCTGAAAGTCATTCAGGGATTCGATGGAGTTGTTATCACCAGCTATATCGAAAAAGTTCCACGGAAATATCGCTGATACTATTAGCGTGTTGACTTCCTCCGGCTGAATAAAACCAACCGGAGGATTTTTTATATGCCGCAACCCGATTATAATCACCTGTTCACACGTGAACACCCATTCTACGCACGTATGAAAAATATTTGGATACGGAACCATGCCGCCTATTCCGGTGGAAGGACGTATATCCAGACAGCTTTGATTGAACACCTATCCGAAATACCCGATGAATTCACTGAGCGTGTCAAACGTGCTTACTATTTCAATTTTCCGAGAAAGATTGCCCGTATCATAACTCAATACGTTTTGGCGAAGCGTCCTGATCGTCAGGATGCTGATACTGACCTCTGCGAGGACTGGAGCCGAACCGGACTGAGGGTTGACGAAGTTATGCGGCAGTTCTCAACTTTCCTCAACATCTTCGGTACCGCATGGCTTTCTGTGGATATGCCGACCTTTGACGGACCAAAAAGCAAAGCGGACGAAATCCGTGAAAAGCTCCGTCCGTATTGTACTGCTATTTCCCCGCTGTCCGTTTGCGACTGGTGCTATGGCGATGATGGCGCATTAAGCTGGGTTCTGACCAGGGAAAAAAGAATCGACAATTCCGATCCGTTTACCATACCGGTTACGGTTGACATCCGCAAATTGTGGACACGGCAAGAAGTTGTTATTGTTAGTAAACGTTCTGATGCACAAGAGGTTGCACCTCAAAAGGTTGAACATAAGCTTGGAATGGTGCCTTTTATCCGACATGAGGAGGTTGACGGCTATGGACTCTTGGCTAATCACTGGTTCGATGACGTTGTTGCTATTTCCGATGCTATTCTCAATAACGAATCCGAAGTCCAAATGAATACTGTTAAGCAAATGTTCGGACTTTTGGTAGTAGGTGAAAGCTTTGCCAATTTCAAGAGCGAGAATAGCGAAGATAGTGAAAATCAAACTACAGCATCTATCATTTCTCGTTCCGCTGCTATTATTGAAAGCCCGGAAGATAAAAACATAAGCCGCTATATCAACCCTGAAGGCATCGTAGCATCCAGTATCAGGCAGGAAAACCAGGCACTCATTAAAATGATGTTCGACGTTGCCATGCTATCGGTTTCCAAAGATACCAGAATGGCTGAATCTGCGGAAGCCAAAATGTGGGATTTCCAGTCTATCGAACATTACATGCAGACCCGTGCCGACGTGCTGGAACAGTGCGAACTCCGTGCATGGGAAATGATGAATAAATGGATGGATACAATTCCAGTTCCGACTGTCAGTTATAACCGTAATTTTGCCGTACTGGAACTCAAAGAAGCGGTAGCAACCCTTATGGAGCTCTCCGCATTCAATGACGAAAATGACGACTATCAGCGTGAGATCAACAAAACCGCTGTAACGCTGTTAAATCGCCTGCGCCAACTCTCGCAGGAAAAACATGAACTCATCACCGACGAGATCGAAGCCTCCAGCCCAACACAGGAAAAGCTTGCAAAGATGGAAGCCGAAAAGGAAGCTGCTATGGGTGGTGGTGTTGACAACCATGAACAAGATCAATAGTGATTGCGCGGGCGGGCCGCGTAAAACACCGTAAACAATCACAATCAAGGAGATAGCATTGTGGACATCAAAGTAATTCTGAAAAAAGTTGCTGAAGGCAAAGAACTCTCAGCAGAGGAAAAAGCTTACCTGGCTAAGTATGACCCGGAAAAAGACGAAAGTCGCATTCCAAAGACACGCTTGGATCAGGAAATCGCTAAGGTGAAAACGGAAAAGGATCGAGCCGATGCGCTTGACACCAAAGTATCCGAACTCACCACCAAAGTTGAAGAACTCGAAGCCAAAGGCATGACCGAGGTTGAAAAGGCAACTGCCGCCAATGCGAAGGAACTTAAAACCCTCCGCACGCAGCTTGATGTCATTACCAAGGAACGTGACGAGGCAAAGGACAATCTTGCCAAGTCTGAACGCACAGCGCAAATATCCGCTATTGCGTCCAAGCACAATTTCAGTGATCCTGATTATCTTGATTACCTTGCTGGCTCCAAAGACATTGATACGAGTGACGAAAGTGCGGTTTCCGGCTTCATGAAAGAGCTTGGAACCAGTCGCCCTGAACTGTTCACTTCTACAGCCAAACCCGGCGGTGGAACTGGTGGCGGCGATGGAAACGACACTTCCGGTCATGAAGCTCGTCTCAAAGAACTCATGGATAAACCTGAACTCTCAAGCCGTGAGGCTGGTGAGGTTATTGACCTTCAAAGCAAGATCAATGAAGGTAAATCCGAAACAGAAACAAATTAACAAGGAGTTTGAAAAATGGCATTTGCTTTTGGACAATTCAATGAATTTTCTGACAGTGTAACCTTCGGCGATCCTGTCGTTGAAGCAGTGGCTCGTGCTATCCAGCTTGGTCCGTTCGCAGGAAAATTCTACGAAGCGATGGGTGCTCCCGCCGCTTCTCTCACTCAGAAGGAATTCAAAATCTACAGTCGTACCAAGACTAGCCGTAATGGAGCTATTGATGCGAACTGGGATAATGATGACGTTACTGGTCTCGGTATTGGCGACGATGCGCTGAAAGGACTCACTGTCGGGCATGTTCTCGATGTTGCAGGTGAAGTCGTTATCATCAGTGCGGTTGATCGTGCTGCTGGTACTATCAGTGTTCATAAACGTGGTGATGGTGGAAGTGCGGCTGCGGCTCACGATTCCGGCGTTACTTTCGAAGTTATCGGCTTTGCTGGCAACGACACCGACCTTAAAAACGTCGAATCCATGTCTGAGTCAACTGGAAGCTGGAACAACTACGTCCAGACTGTATTCGAGGCTATCGAATGGACTAAGCATGCGGAACTGGTACGCCAAGGGCTTTCCGAGGGAAATGCAACTGCAACCCTTATCCGTGAAGCTCAAATCCGTATTGCGGAAATTCTTTCCAAGATGTCTATTCGCGGCGTAAAAGCTCAGGCAACTTCCTCTGTTGGACGTTATATGTCCGCTGGTCTGCTCGCTCAGTTGGGTGATGTAGCCAACCGTGGAGCTTTGACTTACAATGTAGCAGGATTGCTCACAGAGGATAAGTTCAAAGCCGCTCTGAAAAATCGCTTCGATAATGGTGGTACCGTGAATACGATCTGGGTTTCCCCGACCGTTAAGCCGTACATCAACGCCTTCCTCGGCGCAAACAGCTCGGTCTTCATGACTGATAGCAAGGATAATCATACTGCTGGTGGTATCTATGTCGATAGATACAACTACGAAGGTGCTATCCTTGGAGTTCGTGTCGATTCCGATATGCCGAATGACCGGATCGCTATTGTGAGCCAGTCTAAGTGCAAAAAAGGATGGTTGTCAAGCGACGGTCTGCGTCTTGTGGACGAGCCTCCGGTTTCCAGCCGTGAAATGCGGAAAAGCCTCCAGGGTTCTGTTGGCTTCCTGATTGAGGACGTTGGTTCCGATCACCTGCTTCTCTCCGGTATCACCGGCGGTAGCACTGAACGGGTCTACAAAACCACTGTCTCTGGTGGTTCTATCGATGCTACTGTTACTGGTGATGTAACAATCGATAACGCTAGTGACAATCCGGTTCCGACTCAGGAAATAGCCGCAGGCTAATAACCTGAATTCGAAGGCGGTGGCGATAATCTCAAAGCCGCCTTTTTACTAACAGGAGAATTTTATGAGAACCCTACAGAAAATCGAACGGAAAAAGAGTGAAATCACCGGTTTGGTCACTTATATCGAAGGCGGCATTGAAAAAGGTGCCCGTTTCGACAAGAAATGGAAGGACGACAAGGTTCTGAAACACTTCAATATCGAAAAAGCCGAAAAGAAAAGCGGCAAGAATAAAGGTGAATCAAAATGACAATGACCAGAAAGGAAATCTACAAAGAGCTCGAAGATGACGGTGCTAAGCTTAAAACTTTGCGGTCTTATAACTTAGCTAAATTGCAGGAGTTGTACACCGAACGTTTTGGATATGCCCCCGACGATAAACCTGATGAATCTGACGATGCTGGTATAATCGAAGAAAATCATACTGATGATACTGACGAAGCTGACGATACTCAAGATGATTCGCAGGATGATGATGAATCTGACGATGCTGGTGATGCACCAAAACCGCAGTTGCAAATCCACACTTTGGAATTTGACCATTCCGGCTGGTGCGAGGAGCTTAAAAATAGCTACTTCAAGGGTACATATCGTCCGGCAACTGTTGAAGAATACTCAATACTTCGCAAATACGCCGCACGGGAGGTTTAAGCCATGTCAAAGTACGTCAAAAAGCCAATAGTGATTGAAGCCTATAAATATCAGTCAGAGCTTGGTAACAACCGTCTAATGAACTGGCTTTCACAGATGGGAGCCAATATTGATGGCTGGGTTTTTCACGATGGTGAAATAACGATTCCTACACTTGAAGGGGCAATGAAAGCAAGTGATGGAGATTATATCATCAAGGGTATTCAAGGTGAATATTATCCGTGCAAACCCGATATATTTGAGCAAACATACGATGAGGTAGATCATGACTGATTTAGAACTTTCGCAATACGTGGATGAATATTTCACCAGCCACCTTGACTCAAGTTATTGGGACGGGTTGGCTGCTGGTTCCAAAACCGGCGCGGTAGCGATGGCTCTTTCTGATGTACAGGCACAGATCAACGGCTTGACACTGGAAAATATCACTTCCGGCTCGGCTGCTGCAAAAGCGGTAGCTGAACAAGCCGTGTTTCTTGCTCGGAACTACGCAAACCTTACAGAAGGCAAGGTTGTTACCAGTCAAGGTGCTGAAGGTGTTAGTGACAGTGCAACCCTGTTAAAAGGCACGTCTATCGGTATCTCATTCCGCGCCCTGCCATTCATAAAACAGGCAAAACGCATAATTCTAAGCAATTCCGTGCGCCTCTCACGTGGATAAGTGTATTTTTTAATACTCTTTACCTGTTTTAACTAACGAGCCGTTAAAATGGCTTAAAATGCAAATTGGAGCCATCGTGCAAAAACCTCCTCTGGAAAAATTTGACGCTATCAGTAAGTCCGCTCGTGAACGGATTTACGCCAAAGTGCTCGAACACTACAAAAAATACCCGGATTCCCCATGGAGCGGTAAACGTCTGGTTGAACTTGAACGTACCATTAAGGCGTTTTATGCTTCTCTTGGCGAGGAATACAAGGGTGCTTTTCGTGCTACACTGCCGGAGGTCATGCAAAAGTTCTACGACCGGGCAAAAAGTGAAATCCGCAAAGCCGGACTTTATAAGGCGGTTATCGGCGATCCAGACCCGAAACGGATTCAATACTTCATGAATAGTGCTTTTGAACAGGTCGCTATGCGGACGGACAAGATGGCGTTCAATAACATTCGTGATCTTCGCAAGCTTTCCGCTGATGTATTCCGTGAAATGTCTATCACCGGTGGAACCCGTCGGGAAATATCCCGTCGCATGCTTGATCGTGCTATGGAACTCCGTGGTTTCGAGTTCATCGACAAGTCCGGCTCTAAATGGCCGCTAAAAAGTTATTTCGATACTCTGGCTCGTACCGAACTCATGAATGCCGGACGTGCCAGCTACGATGACAAGGTTGCTGAGGAAGGCTTCGATGTTATGAAACTTTCCACTTCCGGCAAATCCTGCAAAAAGTGCGCCCGTTACGAAGGTCGCCTGTTCAGTCTATCCGGTGCTACGGCAGGACTGCCAAGTAAAGCCGACCTTGAAGACAACGGCGTGTTCCATCCGAACTGCACTCACAGTTACAGTCTCACACCTGATTTTATCCGTGAACGAGACTATGACACGGCAGGAAAACGAAAACGCTAATATTGACAACCCACTCTGTTGCTGAATCTCTGGAGGTTATACATGGCTGGAATTATCGAACGTAACGCAAGAATACCAATGACGCTTCGACGACGTACTGGAATTACGGACGGCAAACCGTCTTATGATGACTTTCCCTGCAAGGGCATGCTATTCGATTTTAGTCAGGCTGATCTTGATTATTTCGGAAAAATCAGCAACGGTAGCATATCTTCTGGTAGAAAAGTACTGCTTGCGCCGCTTGAAGGAGTAGTTGATACCACTTGTCGCATTGTAATCGACGACGAAGAAAATGTAATCAGGGCAGTTAAGACAATCCGTAACCTTAAATCTGAAATTCTTGGCTATAAACTGGCGGTGTGATATGGCAAAGCCTCTTTTTCGTTTCAATACCAGGCAACTCCGAGCGGGAGTTCAACGTGAACTGCAAAACCAGCCTGTTCGTGCTCGCCGTGCTATGGATGCGGTCGGTGGTTATCTCAATGGCGAGATAAAAGACCTGACCCCACAGGACGATGGTTTTCTCACTTCCGAGGTCAGCAATAAAACTGTAAAATATAAAAAGAGCTATGCGGCGGTTGTTTATATTCCGTCTAACGGGCAGTCGGCTCAATATGCTATTCCGATGCACGAAAACCAGTACGAACTCGGTCCAAAATCAAAGGACAAACAAAGCAAAGTCGGAAAACAGGTAGGACGTAAATTTATTACCCGTGGAATGGACGGAGGCACTGAAACCATTCGAGGGATTGTTAACAAGGAGATGAAAATCTAATGGACGTAATTGAAATAGAACGAGCCTTTACTTCATGGGTTGCAGAAAAACTCGGACTCACGGTTGATACGGATATTTTTCGAGGAGGAGTTCCGACAGATATGGATGGTACAGCGGTACTGTTCAATGGTGAAGTTAAAAAATCTGGTATGATTGCCCCTCGTTCCTGGAATGCTCAAATTCTCGCTAAATTCAATGATCGTGATAATGCTCTACGATTTATTGCTAAACTCACCGGAATGTTTCCGTGCTATGATATTACTCATTCCGGCGTAACATTCAAAGTTATTTCGCAGCGTGGCTCATCGGAGCCGTATAGCACAATAGACAACGGTCAAATCCGTTGGTTTGCATCTTTTAACGTGTTGCTTGTCGTATTGACGAACGGCGCACAGTCATAACCTAACAACAAATATAGGAGAAACAAAAAATGTCTGCTCTCACTCAAGTTCAAATCGATGCTCTCGTAGCAAAACTCCAGTACTACAAATACGCAGTTTCTTTCGGTGAAACCTTGCTCGGTCCCTTGAAATCATCCCCAAAAGTGGAAGCTGATATTGAGACCAAGGATACCACTATCTATGAAACTGGTTCTGACGTTCTCGCTCAGGTAATCAGCAAAAACAACGCCAAGATCAGTCTCGAACTCGAAGATGTTACACAAGCAATGACCTTGCTTGCTGCATTCAAGAAAGGCGATAATGTATTGGATTCCACTAAGTCTAAAGCCCTGACTCTCGTTCCTCTGACCGACGATGCTGGTGCGGAAACGCTGACATTCGGCAATGCTTTCTTACAGCCTGGTCTTTCAACGAATCTCTCGGAAGGCGATGACGACCCGAACAATGTTCCGCTGAGTTTCCTTGCAAGACCTGCCGCTGATACTGGCATATTGTTCACTTTCGCATAAGGTAGGTGCTTAAATGGGTAAATTTTTCCCGAAACTTAGCCAGACCCACGTCTGGATTGACACAGATGAAGCCGGAAACGGCTTCAATTGTCCAATGTTGGACGTGGACAAACTTGGTGAGATGCAAGAGTGTTCCGAAGCTCTTGGAAAAGCTAAATCAGTTGCTGAACTGGAAATTGTTCGCAAACGAATGATAGCACTCATTAAAACGGCTATGCCGGAACAGTATTGCGCTAATCTTCCTCGTCTCGACTTCAACAAGCTGACGGAGTTGATCGCTTATCTCATGTATGGCGATAACGATGACCTCCCGAAAGAGGAAAAAGCGAAAGAGCCAAAAAAAAACTAAAAAAGGGGAACCGTCGTAAGGCGGTTTCCCCTGATGAAAAGCCCAGAGAATTCCTGGATTATGACTTTTTGGCTTGCCGAATCATGAAAGAATTCGGATGGACTATCGAGTACACGCTGTCTCTTTCTTTTCCGCAGTTTTTCGACCTGTTTGGTCTCATCAAGCGTGTCCGATACGATGCTGCTATTGATGAATTTTACTCTCCTTACGCTGCCGTTAAATTCGGTGGGAAATGCTCGAAGCATCTTTTCAACGGGCGCGGCTCTATCATGCTGGATGATCCTGATGCCAAAAAGGCTGATGATTACACCCCTGAAATGGTGCAAAAAGCTAACCGCAAACTCAAAAGAATGATGAGAACCCGTAACGCCGCACTGGCAAAAGCAGCAATGCAAAAATAACTTGCGCTTTATTTCTAACGTGCTATATTTACTAGAGTAAAAATAACATGGAGGATATTCAGATGCCGAAAACTAAATCATGCCCGATGTGTGGTGAGGAAATTCTTGCTACAGCCAAGAAATGCAAACACTGTACGTCTAATTTGGTGAAGCCGCCATTTAAGATCGGATTGCTTGACGGATTTTTCGCCATACTTTTCGTTTTTAATACTGTTTTTTCTATTATGCTTGCTATGATGAACATCGGAGCACATCCAAAAGATGTAAACTTTACCCCTACTTTTATATGTCTTGCCAGTGCAGTATTTGCTTTATTTTTGTGCCTACTGGTGCGAGCAATACGAAAATCATCTTATAATCAAAAGTGGGCAGGTCTGAACACATTGCACAACACCTAACCGCTTAATAATCAACGTATTTTTCCGTGCTACCAAACAATTATAGTAACACCTATAGCTTTTTTATAGCTTCCTGATTTCGATTTGAAAGTCTAAATGTCCTATTATAAACGACTTGCAAAAACCGAACACCTTTTGGCACACCCACCGCAACACCTAACCGCTTAACATTCAACGTAAATCAACTATCACGACACACTCACCGCAACACCAAGTGCGACCGATTAAAGAATATATATATAAATATATAATAACCCCTTTGTATTTCCCCTTTAGTTTTTCCTTATTGACTTCCGGTATTATTAATAAATTATTATCGGAGGTTATATATGTCACTCAATCTCGGCGTTATGTATGCAGGCGTAGCCCTCGAAGATGCCGATTACCGAAAAACCCTCAAAGGTCTCGAAGGAGCCAGTGAATCCACTTTCAAGAAAGTTGCGACACTTGCTGCTGGGTATCTCACTTTGCGTGGTATCTACAATTTTGCGGATAACGCTATAAAGACCTTCTCAGACTTGCAGGAGGAAACCAATAAGTTCAACGTCGTATTCAAAAATATGGGTGCGGAAACGAACCGTGTCCTTGCTGATATGCAAAAAAACTTCGGCTTATCGGAACTTGCCGCCAAAAAGATGCTTGCCGGAACTGGCGATATTCTTACCGGTTTTGATTTTGATAAAGATGTAGCTCTCGCACTTTCTGAGGGAACCGTAAAACTTGGAGCGGACTTGGCAAGCTTCTCAAATTATTCCGGTGGAGCCAGAGGAGCATCTCTCGCACTTACCAAAGCGATGCTTGGTGAAACTGAAGCTGCAAAGCTGCTTGGTATTGTGATTCGCCAGGATGACAAGGATTACAAAGCTCTCATTAAGCAGGCTATGACTACCGGTGTAACCATTGAGGCACTCGGAAAAACTTTCACTGTTGAGTCGGAAAAACAGGCAAAGGCGGTTGCCGCTCTTGCTATGGCATATAAGCAAAGCCCGAATGCTATCGGAGATTTTGTACGCAGCCAACATCAAATAGCGAACCAACAGCGTATTCTCAGAAACAATTTTGAAGAACTATACTCAACCATTGGTTCTGATGCTTCCGGTCCATACAGCGACGCTCTACGTTTCTCAAATAGCCTTTTGACATCATATAACAATCTTAATCCTGCATCCAGACAGCTTACCAATAATACTATAGCTCTTACCGCTGCATTTGCCCTAATGGCGAAAACTGGAATTCTTGCTGGTATGAACAAAACAATTGGTTCTGTTGGTGGATTGTCAGGAATACAGCAACAAACAGAGGCTAATTTAGTAGCTGCCACCGAGGAGTTTAAACGTGCGGAATACGCAAAAACAGATGCTTTTCGTGAAGCTCATACTCAGGCGCAATCCATTCGTATAGCAAGGATTGCGGTACAGGAGCAGGACGCGGCGATTGCCAGTGCAAAAGCACAAATTGCCGCAGCGGAAGCGTCTGGTGATGCCACACAGGTTCTAGCAGCAAAAAAACAACTTGCTACTGCTACAAAAAATCTTACTAAGGCTCAACTTGCGGAATCTACCGCTACTCAACAGCTCGCTGTAAAACATAATATCGCAAGAACTGCATCTGTGCGATACACCGTTGCTAAAAAAGCTGAAACCCTTGCTACAAAAATTAACACTAAAGCAGCAACGGCTGCCGGAAAAGCCAAGCTTGCAATGACTGCTAGCATGGGCGCAGCTAAAACAGCGGCAATGGGACTTTATTCAGCACTTGGTCCTGTTGGTGTTGCGATGATTGCCTTGAGTGGTGCATACATGGCTTATCAGTACATATCTGAAAAGCATCGGAATGAACTTGAAGGGCAAATTACACTTACTAACCGTAACGCAGAAGCCTCTATGCGAGCTGCTGAGGTGCATAAAAAAGAGCGTGAGGAAAATAACGCTCGCATGGATCGTCTCAAAGAGTTGTCAAAATATGAACGCCTGAATAACTCCGAAAAAACAGAAGCGGAGCGACTCATTGATCTTCTGACAAAAAAATATGGTGATCTTGGTATTGAGATTGATGATGTTACCGGAAAGCTCAATGTCGGAACTGATGCATGGAAAAAATTTAATGACGCTCAAGCTAAAGAATTATCTGACGATTTGAATAATAAACTGAAAGCGGGAATTGCGCAAGTTGCCGCTATGCAAAATTCGCTTCGTTCTGAATTATCAAGCTTTTGGAAAGACTCAATGGCTTGGCAAGGTGCTGTTGATACGGCTCTTTCAATCACGAATGTGATTAATCCTGAAGATAAAAACGCACACAGCTCTGCTGCTGACAAACTACGTGCTACACAACGCCAACAGGAACTCGACAGTATCCAAAAACTTCGTACTATTAAGGAACAGATTGCCGCTTTTGAAAAAATGCGTAACAGTTTTACCGAGAAAAACAATAAAAAAGAAGCCGCTGCCGTTGATGCTATCATTAAAAAACTCAAAGAGCAGCAGGAAATCCAGAAAAGACTTAATGACCTTAATCAAGCTCGAAAAAGAAATAAAAAGATAGATGTTGATGAAGGTGATACTGGTGACAGTGCGGCACGAAAGCAATCCAAAGCCGAACGCCGTGCTATGACTTCCCTGGAAAAACGTGAGTGGGGTGCCAAGTTTGATGCTGCCAGTGTAGAAAAACAGGTTAGTCTCATTGATAACAAAATACAGAAGGTATTTCAGAAACAGTCCGGCAAATACGCTTCTCTCGATGAATTCAAAAAAGCCGACCACGGTTCCATGACAGAGCAGGAACTGAAAGACCTTCAGGAAATCATTGAACTTGAAGAAAAACGTGCTCAAATCCGCAAACGTTCCGCAGATGCTTTTGAATCGGAACGCAAAAGTTACGAACGCTACCTCGAAGACCGTGATGAAAAGAAAAAAGATCAGGCGGTAGAACGTAAAATCAAAAAAGCACAAGATTCTGGTGATAAAGAAGCAGTTAACTCTATCATGCAGCGTGAACTCGAACTAGCACGTGCGGCAGCCAGAAACCTGCAAGGGAGATACGAAAAGGCTGTACAAGATGCTGAGGCTGATGGTATTCTTACCGAAAAAGAGAAGAAAAATGTCCAGGAGCTCAAGCGTAAAATGCAGGACGCTATGTCTGACGAGGATAAATGGGATAAACGTGTCCTCGACGAGAAAGAAAAAGACGATCAAAATCAGAAAGTTGCGGTTGCGTGGAGTTCGGAACTGCTGACTGCTCAACTCGGCGGCACTGTCAAGCCGCAGGAGGAAACAGCCAAGAACACTAAACGCAGCATGGAACTTCTGCGTGACATAAAAGACAATCTCAATGACGGGGAGGTATTGGCATAATGGCTATGATGCTTAACAGAACTCAGGAAGGATCGGAAACATGGAACAAGGACGGCAAACCAACTGAATTTGAAATCAGGTATTTTGTAACCGACCCAACTGATAAAACAAGTGCTATGCGGGCTGTTTTCGACGACGCTCCAGTAAACTACGGAGAACTTGCAAAATCTGGTGTTCGTTTTGAAAACTACGACGATGACGGCAATATGGAAATATCCGTTTTGTATGCTGACGACGGTTCCGTCTCTCTCGATGATGATGATGATGATGACGAAGATGAAGCCGTATTGAACTTTAATTGTTCCGGTGGAACGAAGCACCTCGTACATGCAATTTCCCAGAAAAAAGTATACCCGACTTCCAGTAGCGACGATAGCGGTGGTGCTATCGGGTGGAATGGAAAAACAGGCAAGGACATGGAAATTACTGGAATTGATGTTCCCACCGGTCAGCTCAGCGAAAGTTATAGCAAAAAGATGCGTATGCGTAAAATAACTACCGCAAAGAGACGGGCATGGAACTCCTTGGTGGGAAAGGTGAATAAGTCTGCGTTCAAAGGTTGGGCTCCTGGAGAGGTGATGTTTCTTGGTTGTTCATTCTCAGGAAGCGAAAACAGTTCTTCTAAGATTACCGTGCAGTTCGATTTTAAAGTACAGGAAAACGAAAGTAGTGCTAAGGTGAATAATATTTCCTGCGGAGCAAAAAAAGGCTTCGATGCTATTTGGTCTATGCCGGATAGCAAAAAAAACAATGACGGAAAACCGGAAGCGAAAGTAAAAGGTATTTACATTGCTACGGTTTGTAAAACTGCTGATTTCAGAATATTAGGGATTTAATTATGCAACACAGAATATATACTAAAGGCGAAAAATACAAACATACTGCGGCTCGTGAAACTGACATCTCAGTAATGTTGAATCGACAAGCTGGACTGCGGATTCCTGGATTCTCTGCTCTTAGTCCTGATGTTATTCGGGTTGCCTGCTATAATTCTACAGCAGACGAAATTCCTGCTGGAAGTGCGGTCATGTTCTCGCAGGATAAAACTCTTTGTGATGAAGATATTATTCCGATTGAAAAATACTCTGACGAATCAAAACATTTTGCGGTTTTGGAAAACTCGCTTGAAAAAGATCAAATCGGTAATGCTGTTATTGGTGGGCCAGTAGCAATTGATATTTCCGGGACTGCGCTTGATTATGTAGTTCCTGACGTTTCATCTACTGGATCGTTTAAATATTCTGAAAGCGGAACGGCACGGGTTCTTTATTCTGACTCTGAAAAAGCTATTGTTCTGCTCGGTGCTACCTCCGGCAACATTTACAATGGTTCGTTTAAAGTGGAACTTGAAGAAGGCGGTACGCTCAAAGTTTCTGCCGGATACCTGAACCGGAACGGTGAGTTTTCTACTGTCGAAGCTAAAAATAAAATCACCCCGAAATCCGGCGTTCTCTGCCTGTATTCCACAATTAAAGACGGAAAATGGACTGACCCTGAATACAAAATCATCGATCCTGCTGCTGATGCATATCCTGTAGCGGAAATTACCGTTGATGAGGATAAAAATGTTGCTGTCAAACAGTACCATGTCTCGGTTGCTATTATCCTGCTTGCTAAAGTGTGTCCGTTGACAAAAAAGGAGTAGCTATGCCTGAATTTTATCTTGACGAACGCCCTATAGATGATGGAGGTTCCTCAAATTGGGGCGGTGGCTCCGGTGGAAGTGTTGATCCGTGGAATAGTAATTGGGGTAGCGACGGTGATGAAAACGATGAACAGACTGGTGAAGATCAAGACCAGTGGTATACGCTGTCATCTTGGAACCATTCCCAAACCGAGGTGCTACTCAACGGAGACGGTTATCTACAGGCATGCGGTCCGTGGATTCTAAAAGGCAGTAATGGTTGCCTTGATTTGATTGTACAAGCGCAAATATCCGGTGATGATGACGGCTACCATGCACGTTGTGTTTTGTTTAGTTTTACCATGTCTGAACGCTCAGGCGAAACTAATAATCCCTATGAGTGGCTGTTTGGAAACGTTCCGGTACTCGATGGAACCATGACCTTACGAGCCAAGTGGCAGGCTGGACATTGGGACTATGAAAAAATTCACACTGTGCGTTTCAAGATTAAGATGTCTGAGGACGATGATGATGCTGTTATCACGCCGTGGGTAAAGTTGCCCTTGGGAAGCCCATATGTTGACATCGCAAACATAGACATAGTTCATGGACAATTAGTTATTAACTCCTTAAGCTTGGTATCCTAATGCAAATAATAAAATCTATCTTAAAATTATCCGGCGATGCCGCTGTATCAGACGATTACGGCGAAAAATCGGACTACCCGGAAGTAAAAATAGGAATTGCCGCTGCGCTTGAACTCGACCTCAGAAGTGATAGCACGCACGAAGACACCGGCAAGGTGCTTCCTTATTCCTTCGAGGAACTTTCCGGTGCCGATAGCTTCTACCTGTGTCTTGACGGTGATTGGGATCATGCTACTCAACCCAAGCTCTTTAAAACAACAGGCATTACTTTATATCAGGATGATAATGGCAATACTATATTCCGTGCTGAACTCCCGGAAACTGCTACACCCACACTGCTTGCCGCCGTAGCTAAAAGCAAGTCTCTGACGCTCACCGCTGAATTTTGTGGATATAAAGCTGAGGATGGCGTTGCTAAAGCTGTTTTTGCCTGGGATTTCAGTCTTGTGCTGAAAAACCGTATATTTGTCGGCGATGAAGTGCCGGAAGAAGTCTCCAGTGATCCTGAATACTTGACTGCTGTTCAAGTTATGGCTTTGATTACCGATGCTACACAATCTGAAACCCCTGGACCTGATGGAGATTCTGCCTACGAGGTCGCAGTTGCCAACGGATTCGCAGGAACCGAAGCTGAATGGCTCGCATCACTCGAAGGTGATGAAGGTGGTGACGGTGCAAGTGCTTATGCTCTTGCTGTAGCCAACGGATACGATGGAACAGTAGCGGAATGGCTCACTGATCTTGAGGGAACAACAGCTTATGAGATTGCTGTCGAAGAAGGATATGGAGGCACAAAAAGCGAATGGCTGGAATCGCTCAATGGTGAAGATGGCAAAGGTTTAGAATTTGATGCTACCGGAACCCTGACAGAAAAAGCTCTTTACGATGATAAACCTGCGGGCTTTAAGTTTGCTGCTACAGTGGTGGATTCCGTTGCTAAAAAGACCACGCTTTATGTATACGCTAAAAATTCAGATGATCTCGGCGACTGGTGTGAAAATCCGGTTGTGATTGTCTTTTACGCTGCCACTTCTGCAACGATTACATCTATTGCGCCGGTTGAGTTTGCGGCTCCTGGCGAAAGCGACAATAATTATCTGTTTTTTAGCTTATCAGACTATCCCAATGCTCATATTACCAACGTGGTTATAGATACCGATGACGGTGAGTTGGTGCTACCGTATTACTCTGACCAGGGAGTTCGTAAAGTCCTTCGCAAAAACAATATCATATACATCTATTTCGGTGCGAACATGCCTGAATATAGCACAGGACGAGTCTACTTATCTCAAATGGTCGGAACCAATGCTGTCGGTGATGCGATCACTACCGGCACGATGTATTACGGATACGTTCAGGATGCTGAAATGACCAGTATATCCGAAATTACTGCTGATATGTTGACGCAGTCCACCATGACTAGCGCGACAGCCGGAATGCTTGAAAAACAATCTATTGGAGTCGTTCCAGCAGGTGCTTGGGTCGCAGTTCTCGCACCAGTTGGATATGTAGCAACCAAGTTTGATGGAGTTTCCGAACAGATTCCTTTTGATGAAGATAACGGTGCTCCAGGAACCGGAGCCAACGGAACAGAAATCGAACTGGACGGAGTAACATACAAGCTTTACGGCGAATTCCAGTTAACTAATAGCGAGAAATTCATTTACATTGATGGTGAAGTCTAGGAGGACAAAAACATGGCTATTGAAGTTTCAAATTCTCTTACAGTGGGAAAAACCAATACCCCTCTTGATGACCGGACACGGATTGCAACTCTGACCGATATGGAATCGGTGCAAAATCCATTCCTGGGCATGATTATTTTTTGTGTTGATAACGGCAAGCATTACAAAGTAACCGGACTGAAAGACAAACAGATCGGGGCTTTGACCGTGCCGAACGCACAGGTTGATACTTATTCTGTTACTGGAGCCGGAAAATGGGATGATCTTGAGGAAAAACCTGAAACGTTCCCTCCTGCAAGCCATGCTCATAATTGGGATGGTATAGAAAACAAGCCGGACGATTTTCCCCCTGCGGAACACGCTCATGGCTGGAGCGAAATCGAAAACAAGCCTGACTCATATCCAGATTCAGAAGCCAGAACCGCAATCGGGGAAATCCAGGCAGACATTAATAATGCTACTTCCGGCTGTATTAAACTTTCCCCCAAGGCTATTGCCGCAGGCATAGACAATATTTCAGGAGGCTATCCGGCAAGAATTGTAGATGCTGATGATGTTGCCGGAACTGTTTCACTTGTGTCAATTGATGATGACCCGCTTGATCCAGCCAAGTATACCGTTGGTGCTACCGTGTACATGGCGCACAACCCTATTATGAACGATCCTAGCAGTTTTGAAATCACTAATGTCCAAACTGTATATGAAGATGATGGAGTAACTGTAGCAGGCGTTGTACTGACCGTGACTATTCCTGATGGCTTTGCTATGCCGACGATTGATGAGGAACTTCCGGCTGTAGCCATAGTAAACGATGACGATTGCGATACTACCTCCCAGGCTGAAGGACAAGCTAATATAGTAACTGGTGAATCTGCTGGTAGTAACGGCTCGTACAATCTGATTGCAGGGCTTGGCTCACATGCCTTTGGTGTCGGCAACTCGCTTATGGGTACGTTTCTCATGGCTACTGGCTCCAGCAACATGCTTGACGGAGAAAGTATCAGGGTTGATGGCACTGCCAATAAGGGCAAGGGAAAATTCATTACTATTGCTGGAAATAGCAACAATTTAGATGGTCAGGGGCTCTCTGCATTTGGGGATATGATTAACATTGACGGTATCGATGGAATGGCTATCGGACGTAACATTACAATGTCTGATTGCAACCTGTCCATTGCCATAGGAACGCAGTTGAACGTTACCGCTAAAAGTTCATTGACCGTCGGGTATCAGCTCACAAATGACGCAGATCACTCGATGTTGATCGGTAGTTATGGCGAGCTTGCGGATTCCCCGGAAAATAAAGGTGCCTTTGTTGTATCCGGTGGAGACACAGGCGACCCGAAAGAAATTTTTTCCGTGCGTTCCAGAAAGAAAGTCGAAAATCCGCTGTATAACCCGACGCTCGACCCCGAAGGAACCGGAACCGATAGCGATGGCGAAGCTCAATATTTAGCGGAACCGGCGGCACGTTCCGATTATGCTGGTCAGCTCAAACCGCAAACTCAAACTGTTACTTTAACTGAAGATACAACCGTAACGCTTGACGCAGACCAACACAGTCGTGTTATGCTGGCTGGAACCGGCACTGCTACCCTGGCACTGAAGGCTGATGCCTGGCAGGACGGCGATAAATGCGAACTGGTATTTGACACAAATTCTGTAACTCCAGTTATACCTGCCGCCTGGAGCATGCCGGATATTGATCTTACAACAGACCCTCAACTCTACGTGCTGGAGATAGCACAGGTTGGCACAAGCATATTCGTCGCGGTTAAATACCCGGACATCAGCGATGGCAATAACGCCACAATTGAAGTTGGAACCGTAACAACCGGAGCCGCCGGAAGCTCTGCATCTGTATCCAATTCCGGCACAGAAAGCGAGGTAGTTTTGGATTTCAACATTCCCAAAGGAGACACCGGAGACCAAGGGGATACTGGCGAGAAAGGTGACACCGGAGATACTGGAAATACTGGTGAGACAGGTGATTCAGCATATCAGGTGTGGCTTGATGCTGGTAATACTGGGAGTGAAGCTGATTTCCTTTTGGATATTAAAGGTGATAAAGGAGATAAAGGAGATCAAGGAATTCAAGGCATTCAGGGAGAAAAATATATATCTTCTGATAGATACGCTAAAGGCAATATTTTCGGTGCTGTAAGCATTGATTACACTAACGGCGATTATCAAGTTTGTACTACAACTGCGGACGTGTCCGGTATAACAATTTCTAATTTGCCAGCGAACGCAGGGATGATATTGGATATATCAAATAGTGGCGGACATTCAGTAACTGTAAATTCTACAGAAATAATAGTTGCTACTGATACAGGGCGTTACGCATGTGCGTTTTACAACGAAAACGGAACAATACACTTTATGGGCAAGGGGCGTATGTACTAATTATGAATGCTTTTACTTTATTGAAACATATTAGCTTTAACGGTAATATTATTCCTTGGAATATAGATGCTTTTGAATATAGGGGAGCCGTTTATCCCTCCATGTCATCATTGATTCCAGATTCTGTAATTGATAGTTCTTATTCAAGATTAACTGAAGGTTGTGCATTTAGTTTAAATGGGCTACATGCATATTTTGTTTGTTCTGCCACAGTACCAAGCGGTGAGAATACAATACAATATGGCGGTACATATTTAATAGAATATTCTATGAGTTCTGCATGGGACAGAGCATCATTAACTTACGTACGTGCGATGCAGTTAGAAGCTGGTACTGGAAGTACTCACTATACAACATTATACAGTGAGCATCCTGGGCATAAGTATCGAGGCCCCATACAAATAAGTCCTGATGGACTTCATATATATGGTGCATATACAACATATACAGGCACTACATTTTCAACATTTATGTCTAATGCACTACGATTATATCAATATGATTTATCAACCCCATATTCTCTTGCAAATGTATCTGCACGTAAATATTCGCCTGTATACACACCTACAGTAAATTATCAAAAAACAGGTGGATTTTTTCTAAACGACACAGGTACAACCGTGTATATAGGTTTTGAGTCTAATTCAGCTGCTTTTCATCAAGTGCAACTTACTTCGCCTTGGGATATATCTACTATGCCCACAACACTATCAACAGAGATTGAACAAAATTCAATCGCCCCATATTCATCAAATATTGATGGTATCTTTATACGATCAAATGGCTTACAATTATTTATTAGTCGTCATATGTATATAGAAGTATATGAACCTGCAACAACAGCATGGGATTTTTCAGATATGGTACGAGTAAATACACGAGACATGAAAATGTATACAAGCGAATTATTTTTTAATGAAGCTGGAACTGTTTTATTTTCAAATGGATTGTATCGTTTTTCTATATTTTAAAAAAAGGGTCCTATACGTATGCAATTTTTACAAGTAAACATCTAACCAAGGAGATATAAAATGAGTGAAGAAATCGTACTTTGGAAGTTAAAAGACCAGGCAAGCGGCAACGAAATGAACATCAAAACGCCGTATGTCGTCCGTGAAAAACAAATCACACAAGAATTTCGCATTCCGCTGTACGTCCAAGGCGTGATTGTCAGCGATGAAGAACTTGCTGAACATGGGCTGGAACGGGTCGGGTATACGCAAGCGCAAGTTGATGAAATGCATTATTCAGCTTTGTACGAAGCTAATCCAGACCTTGAAACACGTGTGCGCCAGTACAAACAGCTTTTGGATGGAGTTGGAGCTTCTCATGATGCTTCTCTTGAGGAAATCGGTACTGCTGTAGATGCTACAGAGGCTATTGAAGACAAAACTGCTTACAAGCTGGAGATCAAAACCATTTATGATGCTATCGTCACGAATATGGAATTTATTGGCTCTGCAACCCCTATGGTTGATACCTACGAGCAGCTTGGAAAACTGATCCAGTACCTGCCAGATGAAGTGGAGGAATAAAATGTTTACATCTTTGTCGTTGAGGAATAGCCGTAACATTACAGCTGAACAGCAAAAGTCTTTTGATGAATTGCTTGAGGCGTATTGTGCTACCCTGGAAGGTAAGTGGCTTAAAAACTTCGATTACAAACAGTATAAAATCAAATGGTGTGATGCAATGACAGTTGAAAGTGGAATAATGGGAGCGTTCATTCCCTGGGCAGGAAAAGCGGTTTACATGATGCCGAACGAATGTAATGTGCCCGGTTTCCCTGATCCATGGCCTGAAAGTATCGTTTCAACTCTTGTT
This sequence comes from Victivallaceae bacterium, assembly GCA_963664605.1. Taxonomy (GTDB): domain Bacteria; phylum Verrucomicrobiota; class Lentisphaeria; order Victivallales; family Victivallaceae; genus JAHOYW01. The sequence continues at coordinate 3,849,495 of OY761536.1, read as the reverse complement.
CATGAATTACGACACGCATGGCAGTTCAAGAAATATAATGTCTTGTACATTCTTTGTTGTCTTCCAGTATTACGCCAGATTACGCTTGAAAAAGATGCATGGCGCATAACCGAGAAAGCCGAAAAGTTTTTCACTAAATACGTAAATAGGCGTTGCGCCACAAGACTTAAGAGGAGATAAATAATGCTTTGCTGGCACAAACATAAAACTGGTGATATCGAAAAATATAAAACAGACGGTGTGCTCATGCAGATGACCGCTGATGTTTATTTCTGTTTGATGTATAAAAATGAAAAGTTCAAAAAACTATGTAATGGAGTAGGCTCCCAAGTCGGTTGGTTTAACAAGTTGATCTATCACATAATTCCTGATAGTATCGGTTTGCTCAATATAACTGGCTGTTCTGATCTGCATGACGTTGGTTTTTCTGTGCCCAAAGCATTTAAAACTCTTGAAGATGCTTACGAATATTTTGAGCAGGTAAATTGGGATTTTCTCAGCAATCTCAGGCGTAGGATTGAGGCAGGTACACATACTTATCTAATCCGCAAAACTCGCTACTTTGTAGCAACCAGATATTATAATGCTGTGCAAAGCTCAATCGGCTGGACTAGCTTCATGAGCGGTAAGTTAATCAATGGTAAAAAGCTTAGCGATGATGAAATAAATGAGTTTTATGAACAAAGAAACCCATAAATGAGGAGAAGAAATGACAGCCAAAGACAAGAAAGACATAGCTAAATACATAGCAGATGAATTAAAGACTCATCAGCCAGTAATTCAATGCCCCAACGGAATTGATGCAGAAACGGCGCAAGGCATGAAAGAACTTGTTGGCATCATGAAAACCGGAAAAAAAGCTGCTACCTGGGTGATTGTTACTGCGTTTATTAGTGGAGTTGTGACCTTGGTTGTCGCTGGTTTTTGGAGCAAAGTCGCTGCATTCTTCGGGAAATAATAATGAGATACAAACTTACAAATGTAAAAGCCATTGACGGTGATAGCATAAAAGGTACGATTTGCTTGGGGTTCGATTCTGCCCTTATTAATGTTTCTATAAGGCTGAAAAACATTGATACTCCTGAAACACGAACCAGAAATAAACTTGAGAAAAAAGCCGGAAAATTAGTTACTGCTTGGGTTAAAGGTAAAATCAAAACAGGACTTGGCTTTCATCTTGAAACAGGCAGAACGCAGTTTGACTGCTACGGCAGACCGCTTGGCGTGCTATTGATTGACGGCGAAGACATCTGCTTAGAATTACTCAAAAGACGTTTTGCTGTAAGCTACCAGGGCGAAAAGAAAAAACCTTGGAAACTTGAGCAATTAGAATATATCATAAACCAATTAACAAAGGAGGTTTAAAATGAGAATGCCTAGGCTTCTTGTGTTGTTGCTATTGTTTTCAATAGTATCTTTGTTTCTTGCTGGGTGCAACTCCGGCAAGCAGACTACGTTTTTTTACGATACTGTTAAGGTATGTACTAAAAAAACTGTACACAAAAGTGGGAACGTCTCATACACGTACAAATATAAAAAGGTATGTGTTAAGAAGCTTGTACAAGAAGGCACGACACCTATACAGCAGATTATAGAATCTACCAAACATAAGTCGTTGATACGTTGGGGGCAAGGTTATAAAGCTGGTTTAGAAATTACTACAATTACACCAGAAAAACCGTTTCCAATGTTTGATATGTATTTACGTAAAATTGATGGCGGTTTTGGCTCGTTTCATAAAGATTTGACTGCCGCTGATATTGGTGATATTATACGAGCAACCATGCGTGAATTAAAAGTAAATAACAATGGTATATCTGATAAGGGACCTGTGGCGAGTAAGAAGTCTGTAAATACAAGTGGAGAGCCAATTTCGTCTGACATGCATATTGAGCCTGGATGACAAAAAACAAACTCCAAAAAAATACAGAATTAAATTTATTAGCTGGGTGATGTGCCCAGCTTTTTTTGTTGACAATTTATTCAATACTGAATCGAGGGTCCTGTGTCCCCGATTCTCGCAGGAGAGGCGTTTGTGGTGATCGCCTCTCCATTTTTTTTGATGTGTCAAAAATGTTTCAATCGGACAAGTTGGTACTTTAAATCATTTCCCTGCTTGAATGTTTCAAACACAAGTTTATTATCTTTATTGATAACATTAATTAAGATTTGCGTAAAACCTTTATAATGAGGTGTTTAAAATGGTACCCGAGGCGAGATTCGAACTCGCGACAAACGGTTTAGGAAACCGTTGCTCTATCCCCTGAGCTACCCGGGCATTTAAATTTGTTTATTAGAAATTATGACAGACTAAACCGTCACGAAGTTTTGGTTCAAACCATGTTGATTTGGGCGGCATAATTGCATCTGCGTCGGCGATGTCCATCAGTTGTTTGATGGTTGTCTCGAACATAGAGAACGCAACTGCATGAGAATTGTCATCAACTATTCTTTCAAGTTCCTTTGTCCCCCTGATCCCGCCGATAAAATCTATTTCAGTACTTGTACGCGGATCATCAATGCCAAGTAGGGGAGCCAGAATATTATCCTGCAAAACGCTGACATCAAGACATTCAATGACGCCAAGTTTTGTAATATCAAACTTGGGTTGAACCAAGTACCATTTGCCTTCCAGATACATGCAGAACTCACCGGATTTTTGCGGTGAAGGATTGTCTGTCGGGCTAATAGTGAATTTTTCAGAAATATTTTCTTTTAACTGTTCCGCTGTTAAGCCGTTTAAACTTTTTACTGCACGGTTATACGGCAGGATCTTTAATTGTGAAGCTGGAAAGGTTACAGCCAGAAAATAGTTGTAATCTTCATTGCCGGTATGATTCGGATTTTTGGGCGCGCATTCAGCCTGTGTGCGAGCTGCGGCTGCACTGCGATGGTGCCCGTCGGCAATATACAAATATGGGATTTTTTCGAACATTGCCGAAAGCTTTTTGCTGTTTTCGGCATCCACGCGCCATAAGGTATGTTGGATGCCATCAGGCGCAGTCAAATCAAAAGTTGGAGCTTTTGAGCTTAATTGCGCAACCAGGGCATCAATTTCATCAGAATCCTTATAAGTTAGGAACGCTGGACCAGTGTGTGAACGCAAAGTCATAACATGACGGGTGCGGTCATCTTCTTTGTCTTGACGGGTTTTCTCATGTTTTTTGATGATGTTATTGCGGTAGTCATCAGCGGATGCCGCACCGAGAATACCGGTTTGTACATGCTTGCCCATGATTAAACGGTAAATATAGAGGTGTTCTTCGGAATCAAGGGTCAAAGGAGCCATTTCGCAAAGCTTTTTGAAATTTTCAGCGGCTTTGGCGTAAACACTGTCATCATGCAGGTCAATACCGGGTTCCATATCAATTTCAGGGCGTGATACGTGCAGGAATGATAGAGGATTACCTGCCGCCAGCACCGCGGCTTCCTCTGAATTTACAACATCGTAGGGAACTGCCGCTACTTCCTTTGCTTTTTCCGGTGTCGGCACTAAGCCATGAAAGGGCATGATTTTAGCCATGTCTATCTGTCTCCGTTTAGGGATTATGTATTAATCAAAATAACAATTTAGTATAGTTTTCAAGAAGTTCAAAGCCATAATAAAAAAATATGATTTATTTCTTTTTCAGTTCCTGCCATTGCTTATCATTGACCTTGTTGGCGTAAGCACAGACGTGATTGAGAATCAACTTTAATTGTTTATAGCGTGCCTTGGAACCTACAGGAGCAAGTTTATTTTCCATTGCTAGCTTTGCAGCTGTTCTTAAGACATAAGTCATGAAGTCATAGGATAAACCTGAACTTATTGCTCTATACGGTTCAGGGACACCTGTGGCAATGGCTATATTTAAAGTCTCAACCAATTTCTTATCTACTTTCTCCGCTATAGAACCATAACCATATTTTTTTAAAAATACTGGATTTATAAGATGTCCCATGCCGGCTTCAACCAACATATCAATTTTGATTTTTTGCGACTTAGAAGAATCATAGTAGAGTATATACTCCCATGCCGCATCCTTTATTGCTGCGTCTTTTATTTGTGAGTTTATTCCAAACATTCTATTGTTTAGTTCACTGCCGCGAATTCCTGTTGGGCCAACTGGAACCGGGACAATCCCGTGGTTTTTCAGATCAATTGTAGTTATAAGCGTATCTTCTATATAAAAAATCACCATAGCGATATCACCATGCTTCCACATATCGTTTGCATTTTTAAAATTTTTGTAAACATATCCCCGGTAAGTTTTCCCATCTTTACCAATATGTTTTTCCATACATAATCTGGTATAAAAATCTAAAGCATTTACTGCAGCATCAGAATTAAAAGCATATTCCCACTTTTCTGTTTTCTTATTATATGCAGCCACTTCTCCTCCTGCGGACCATAAAAAAGTTGTCCAGTACCATGCTTCATGTGGTCCTGATCCTAACCTTAATGCATATTTATTCTTACTGATGTCGGTAGTCTTTTTGCATATCTGCATAAAGTCATTCCAATTCCAATCTTTATCAGGATAGGGAATTTTAAGTTTGTCAAATACATCTTTACGAAAAACTATTGCTTTGCCGAGTAAACCATCGTAAGGCATAGTCCACCAATGTGTTTTGCCGTCTGGGCCTTTGCGGCGGGCTACAGGTCTTATTTTAGGGTTAACCCGCCAGGATACTTGTTTAGGGGTCAAGGTTTTGTAATATTCATCCAATGGCAGGAGAAAATTGTTTTTTATATAACTACATGACATGCGGAAATTAACATAAAGTATATCCGGAGCATTTTCAGAAGCAAGAAACTTTTTATCATTTTTATCTCCTTTAATATACTTTCCAGAATACTTTACAAATTTGATTTCAATATTATCCCAATTGTAATTACCGTATTTTTTAGGATTAGCTTTATATTTAACTCTATATTTTGTGGCGAATATTTCAGGAAAATCTTTTTTAAACGATTCCAGAGCTTTCAGGTCTGCTCTAACATTAAAACTAGTGCTTTCAGGATCAGGAAGATTATAAACTTTCAGGGTAATTATAGTTTTGCCGTTTTTTTCTTCGATTGGCTTGGCATTGCAGGACAATATGCAGGCAAATGACAACAGCAGAAGCAGTTTTGTTGACACTAATTTCCTCCTCTTAAATCTTAACCCTTAAAACTTAAAACTACCTTGTATCTTTGGCAATTTCTTTGTTTTGGAATACCACTACTGCCCACATCGTGCATAATGATACATAAAGAATTACATATATTGCTGCCCATAAGAGATACGATGCTGGAACCGGCCTGTGGGTCGCCAGCGCATCCGCTAACCAGAAAAATTGCCAGTTAGGCAGGATGGCATAAAATATTCTGAAGATAAAATTCAGGACAGGGGAGCCTGTATCCCCCAGGAATAGATAACTGGAAATTAGTCCAAGGAAGAAAATAACCGAGCATACGGTCAGGTTCGCGACCAGGTCAAGGCGGGTCGCGAAGACTACTGTGATTGCCGCCATTGTTGACACGGAGAAGAATACTAGAATCAAGGCATACATATAGCTTTGCAGTAAGATTTCCGGGGGGTCTTTGAATATCAGGCATATTATGCAGTAGATCGGCAGTAGTATCCAGATTCCAAGAGTTGTGTACGAGACGAATGAACGGGTATACATAAAGTTCATGACCATGCCGAAAATACAACTGGCTATCAGCATTCCGAAATAAATATAATAAGCTCCCATATCCATGCGGAACTGGTCTTTAGCGATGTACAGGGAAATTATTGAGCCGACATTGCACAGGAAAACAAATACGATGACGGTGAAAATAATTCCGGCGATTTTAGCAAGGATGAAAGTCCAGCGGTAAACCGGTTTGGATAAAAGGAGAAGTACCGTGCCATTGCGCATTTCCCGGGTCACAGTATGGCTTGAACTCATTACCGCGACAAAAAGACCAAATAAAAGGACGGTTGCCATAGAGCTGTCGACAACCAGTTTGATCTGATCGCCGAATACAAACAAAGTCATTGACGGGAAATGACCGATAAGGACCAGAGCCGTAATCAAGAGGATAAAGAAAATAGGCTCTCTGATTGACTCGGTAAAAGTATTTTTAGCAATATGAAAGAAGTTCAACATGCGGCCGTTTTATTTATCGTTTATCAAATTGGGAGTTGATTTGGGCATAGCAACTTCAGGTTCCTTGACAGCCGGCGCTACACTGGCTGCTTCAGGAGCTACAGCTTCTTTTTTGCCCAGTTCTTCTTTAGCGTCTTTTATATCATCTTTTTTATCAATAACGATATCATCAACATCTGTTTTTACATCTATATCTTTGACGGGTTCATCAGTGAGAGACCTGGTTTTTTTGGGCTTGTATAATAATCCGCTGTTGAGCTGTTGCCCCAGTTCCTTGTAGTCATGATAAGCATTTCTGGCGTCCAGCAGGATTGAGAGACGATCGGCAATCCGCAGCCAGTTGTTGCCTTCAATAGTTATGACCGGGATTTCTTTGGCTATCATTTGGCGGTATTTGTCCGGAACGTATTGGGCGTCTCCTAAAATGACAATTTGCTTGGGATTGAGGAACTTGATAAAACGCGCTAAATTCACTTCATTTATTTCAAGGGCTTCTTTTGATCTTTCCGGAGGAGGATTGAAAAATATGCCTTTACCGTTTATTGCCGGAAGAAGGAGATAAGGCTGTTTGGTTTCAGCCTGAATAAGCTGTGTTATCACCAGAGGATGCTTGTAGTTGGCGGTAATCATTAAAGTAATAACGTCTCTTTTAGGTCCGCGATAAGGAGTAATTGCTTCCCAGAAATCCGCAAAACAGGAACTTATGGTAGTAAAGATGAATGCGGCGATAAATACTCTTTTTAGAATTCTGCTCATAGTATCCTCTCTAGTATATGAAAGTTTTAAAAATTAACATTTGTCTACAACTAGTATAAGATAGACTGCTTTTAGCTTTAGCGCAAACAAAAAAAGAGCTAAGAAAGGATTTTTTTTAATTATTACTTGCGAAAATAACAAAACGGATTAAGATTATAAGCTTGTTAAAGCAGAAAAATCAAGGAGCGTAGTGAAAAGCCTTTTAAAACATAGAAACGATGGAAAAGCACCGCACGGAGCTATTTTTATGAGCGGCAGCGGCTCCAATGCTGAAAAGGTTTTGGATTTCCACAGAAAAACTTCGGCGCAATGGCTGCCGGCGGTTATAATAAGTGATGCCCCGGAGAAGAGCCGGGCTGCTGAAATCGCGGCAAATTATGATTTACCTCTTGTCGAATTGAGCATCAGGGAATTTTACCGTCAACATGGCGAAAACAAAATTTCTTTAGCTACTGAAAATGGCCGTCGTATCCGTAACTTGTGGACCAATGCCTTACGTGAAAAAATTGCTCCTTTCGATATAGACTTCGGTATTCTGGCAGGCTTTATGCCGCTGTCCAATATCACCGGGGATTTTCCGTGCCTCAATGTTCATCCGGGGGATCTGACTATTGAACGCGACGGGCGGCGCTTGTTTGTCGGGCTGCATGCGATACCTACAGAGCTGGCTATTATCAATAATTTTAAAACCATCCGCAGCAGTGTTATAATTGCCCAGCCTTACACGGGGAAGGGCGGTGAAATGGACAGCGGGCCGATTCTGGGGATTTCCCCTGAACTGGCAATTGATCTTGAAGGTTTTACCAGTTCTCAACTGCTGGATATATATAATAAACGCCCGAAACGGAAACCTGCCGGAGGCTGGAAAGACGCTTTAAGCAAAATAGCCTCAGCCAATCAGGAGCATCTCAAGGAAAAGGGCGACTGGGTGGTTTTTCCGCAGGTCGTCAATGATTTTGCTGCCGGGAAATTTGCCATTGAAAATGGTGATTTGTATTTTAAAGAGGAAAATTCCTGGGAAAAAAGCGGTGCCAGGGAGTACAAATAGTATTGTGAGTTGCGTATTGCGAAAAAGTGGTTTGAAAAGCATTTTTATTATGAAATTGGATATTTGATGGAAGCAAAGCACAAAAGATTAGTTATTATTACTTTGTCCGTTATTTGGGGAACGCTATCAGCATCTTATTTCTTTTTTTGGGTAAATCCAAATTCTGATCTTAAAAATGGAATATTGAGTTATTGGTATCTTATTTGTTATGTTTCAACTATTTTAACAGAACCAATTTTTAAATTTATTAATATTTATTCACCTTTCGGGTTGGCATTTATCATATATTCCACTATTCAAGTTTTAATCTATTTTGTTACTGGCTGGATAATTGCCGGATTAGTATACCCAGATAAAAAAGTTTAACCTGAACCTTCTCAATCCAGCAAGCTCAGTTAGAATTTAAAAATAACTGGTAAATTTTTGAACTTGCTGTATATTACGGGTTTTACGAATCATATTGTGATATTTGAGGTAAATGGATATGCCATTGAAGCGAATAGCCAAGTTTTCAATAATTGCGGCGGTTGTGATCGTTTGCGTTTTGGCTGGCGTATATTACTACTTTTTTCATATTTACATGCCGGCGCATTTTCAAAAAAATATTTTACCTTCCTTGATGAAAGATGCCGGTATCAGTGGCTTTTCCGGCAAAGTCAAAAGTGTGGGCGCGACAGGCGCAAATCTTGGGGAACTGTGTGTCGGGGCCCCGGATAACCCAACCCTTAAGGTTCATTCAGTCATAGTTAAATACCGTTTCGCCAATATTTTTATGCCGAAAACCCCGGAGGTTACCAGTCTGGAATTTAACGGCCTTGAATTGGTTTGCCGGATGAGAAATAAGCGTTTTGAAGTCAATAATATTGATATTGATAAATTTGCTGAACAATTAAAAGAGCATTTTAGCGGGAAACACAAGAAGGCCATAGGTTTTTGGGGAAATACCAAGTTAAAAATTACAGACGGTTTGATAAATGTTGACTGGAACGGAACCCGGCTTTTACTTCCTTTTGAAATGCTGTTTAACCCTGAAAAACAGAACTGGGAACTGTTCCGGGCGGATTTGAAATTCAGCTGGCGAGAACATCCTATAAAAGCTGAATTGCTGGTTGACTTAAAAGACAAGACAACAGAAATAAAATTCAATGCCCGTACGGAAATGAAGAAACTGTTGAATTTGGTGGAAAAATCCAGACAGTTCAGGCCTCTGCCCGAACTTAAATTGGCTGGTCTGATTGATGTTGAGGGTAATATCAGTTTTGGCTTTTCCCCCTGGAGTATCAAAAAAATCATGGCCAGCGCGACTTCGAAAAATTGTGAAATACACTATGATGCTTTATCTATATATAATAAGCAACGCCGTTCAGCCTTGAAAATCCCCCTTACGATCAGTGTGAGCTCGTCTGATGGAGAGAATTATCTTTGGAAGCTGGAAAATGGACTGATTAAAAGGCCGGTATCGGTATTTGTGCACAAAATGTCATGTCTGGCTCCTGTAGATAAACGAAAAAATTTAAGTTTCGAAGGGGATTTTGAATTTGAACTTACCAGGCATGAACTGGTAAAATATTACAATATTGAAGATGTAGGTGATATAAATCTGGTCAGGAAAGTAAGCGGAAGATACAATCAGGTTACCAGAAACTGGCAATTGAAAACGGCTGAATCCGGTAGACATGCCCGCAAAACACCGATTAAATCGGTTGTAAGCTGTGGTGATACAAAAATTTTTGCGGATGTCAGCGAGTTAGGTTTTAGCGGCAGGGGATGCGGACAAAATGGTGACCTGAAGTTGAATGTTTTAGTTAAAGAGCTTTCCGCGACAGGGAAACAAAGTGCTTTTTTCTGCAATAATGTTGTTGTTGATTCTGATTTTAAACTTGTTCCGGCTCCAGATGGAAAAGTCAGGATCAAGAATAACCATTTCAAGCTTTCAACACCTGAACTTTTCACTTCATCCCTTGAACGTCAGTTTAAAGTGAAGGGGCTTACTATAAGGGGAAATAATTCTTTTGACGGACTCAAGGTAAATGGTTTCCGGTTAAACGCTGATGTTGAAAATGTGAATATCAAGCAAAATAGCGATACCATGAATGGGGAAAACAACAGTTTTACGCTTGACGGCATATACATGAAAAATAAAAAATTATGGGATTTGGCTGTTACCGGTAAATCTAAAAGAGTAAGCGGCAGATATAAAGATAATGATTTTATTTTGGAAAAAGCGGGAACAAAAAGTTTTTTAAGCCTGTCCAAACCTTTGCTTGACTGGAACGGAATAAAAAATGCTAATATCCGCTTGAAATGCGCTTTCGGGGAATACGGAAAAGAAAAAGAATATGCGAAGTTTTCAGGACTTGACTTTGGTACTGTATTGGCCTTAAACGCTAATAGAAGCTTACAAAAAAAGACTTTCAGCGGCAAAATAAATAAAGTTGACGCCAGCAGCAAAGGGTATGATCTTAGTATTTCAAAATTGGAAATAGCTGGTAAATTTGACCGGATAGGCAAAGGCGATAAGAAAAAAACTGACATGGGTTTTTTTAGCAGCCTGGAAGCGGAGGCAGTATCTTTGCGGCAGAACGATATCGAATATTCAACAAAATCCGGGCGTTTTACCTTGAGAGCTGATTCCTTTGACGAATCTTTGACCCCAAAATCCATGCATACCGCCTTGTCCTTTCCTGAGTTGCTTGTTTCACGCGGGAACGAACATTTAAAAATAGTTGATGCGTTTCTGAAAACAGATGCTTCTTTTTATGATGATAATAGTGATGCCGCCTGGATGCAATCAATAAAAAATATGGATTTGGAAATTGGGACTGGTAAAATTTCCGGAATCTGGAAAGATGTAAATATTTTGAGCAGTAATAACCGGATGAACATCAAAGCCGAAGCCGGATTGAAAAAATCTGCATTGTATTTGAAGAAATTGGATGTTGGAGCCGATGCTGAAAATACTGTTGCTTATAGTAAATCATGGAAGCTTGGAAGCAGCAGGATTTCTATTAATTCTTCCAGTAACGATCCTGAAAAAATTCTTAAGCCTGATTTAAAGTTGAATAATTTTTATGTATCTTCTCATGATGCGAGTTTAAATGCTCCCGAAGCTCTAATTAACGCAGAGTTGAGGGATGGTAAAATCTCAGGAACAATATCCTATGATAAAGCAACTTTTAAGAAAAGCAATTTAAATTTGGTATGCAGGCAAATCTCAATGCATCTGCCTTTCGGAGCCGGAGCCGGAGAAGGTAAGGCCGCAGTCAAAAGAATAGAATTGCGCGGGAAAAACCTGGGAAAAGCTGATGCCGCGTTAAAAATTGAAAATGATAACTTATTGATAAAAGCCAGTCATTTTTCGGAAGTTTTTTCAAATGCCAGTATGTTTTTTCGCGGCAAGATGAAGCTTGAAGATTTCCCCGCCTGGGAAGGTGATTTTAAAATACCTGAATTTAAAGTGAAAAATGCCGATAACGTTGGAGTTATTTTTCCTGATGCAAAGGTGAAATTCCTTGGAAAAATAGCGCTGGAAGGACACTTGGAAGGAGATTTTGACAGTTGTAAAGGCTCCGGGACGGTTTCTGTAAACGATGGCACTTTGAATTTTGATTCGTGGAAGCTGAGTAACCTGACAACGACATGTGTTTTTACTGATTTATTCAAAGCGCAAAGTGCGCCGCGTCAAAAGCTGTCGTGCCGGATAATAAAAAATGATTCTATTAAACTTTCAAATATGCAGCTTGAATTTCAGTCGCAGGGAGTGAAAAAACTCCAGATCGAGCGGCTGGCTTCCAACTGGTTCGGTGGGCGTTTGACGAGTTTGACCCCGTTTGCCCTGATTAATAATAATTCAGTTCCAGAGAAGGTTAATTTCTTAAGTTCTAAAATAACTTTATCTCCGTTTTTAGATTATCTTGGTGTAAAAGGCTTTGCAACAGATGCTTTTGTCGGAGGAATAATACCTTTTAGCGTTAAGGATAGTAAAGTCCTGATTTCCGGCGCTTCGCTGGCTACAGAAACCAGTAACCGGGGATTCTTGTGTATGAATGATGACTGGAGTAAATATATCAAGCCAGATGCGGATAGATCCCAGATAAGTAAAAAGGAATTTACTGCGGCGGCTCTTAAACAATTTAATTATAACTGGATTCGTTTAACTGTAACTACTACACCTGAAATGTCTAATATTGATCTTGATATCGATGGTTATCCGGGGAAAGCGCTGCCGTTTAAATATAATGCCAAAACTAAAGTCTATGAACAGATACCTTCTGAGGAGCTTGGCATAAATAATGATATGACAATTAAAACAAAATTTAGAATACCAAAAACAAAGGGAGTCTTGAAATGATTTTGGATTTATGTGAAAACTGGTCGGATTACGCGTACGGTAAAGAAGAAGTTCTGGCTGAAGCTTTTGGCTTTTTAGCTTCATTGGAGCCTGACTGCGAGTGTGGAAAATATGACATCATGGGTGAAGATATGTTTGCTTTAGTTCAATCTTATGACACTAAAGACATAGCGGACTGCAAGCTGGAGATTCATCAGAGATTTATTGACATCCAAACCTTGCTGGTTGGAAGCGAACGTATGTTTTACAGCGCGGTCAATACTCTTGAAAACAGTAATGAATACAGCTCTGAAAATGATGCGGCATTTTATATCTATGAAAAAGAAAAAGCTGTTGAATATGTTTTAACTCCCGGGGTTTTCACAATGTTTTTCCCAAATGAGGGACACATGCCGGGAATAGCTTTGAAATCAGGTTCCGGTCCAGTCAAAAAAGTGGTAATTAAGATCGCCGCAAAACTGCTGAAATAATAATCAAAGGGATTATTGTCAATAAAAAAGTGTTTTTTGCTATTTAAAAAAACATTTCCGGCAGTAATATCTTTGTTATTATTGACTTGAAAATTACAAGGTTAAAATATTATGACTGAAAGATTACGTCTGGAAAATGATTTGTTCTTGCGTGAAATAGTCCTTGACGCTGGCGGTGTTTATACTTCTTCCATATATAATAAAGTTACTGGCCGGGAATATAATAAGCGGCTGGAAGTTGGCGAATTCCAGTTCAGCGTTAATGGAGACCAGATAATCAGCTACTCCAAGCCGGAAGTACATATTCTTGATGGCAGTGTAGTGGATGTCAAACAACTGCTTGAGATTATCGGGCATGAGTTTACGGTTGGAGATAAAGGCAGTCGAATATTGAAAATTTCCATGCGTTGCGAAAAGCATGATTTCATTTTGCGGGTATGTTATGAAATTTATCCTGATCTGGCTGGATGCGGTAAATGGCTGGAGCTAGACTGTCTTGGAGAGGATATCCAGCTTTCAAGAATGTTCTTTGAACAGCTTAATACTTGCCCCGGTGATTTTGCTGATTCTGATTTTTTCACTCGCCAGGGCTTGGTTCCGGCAGCTCCGATGTTTGCTTCTAATGAAGATGATATTATTCAATTGCACAATATAAAACTTAATGAAGGTCTGTTTGTAGGGAACAGCGCTTGTGGGCCGCTGCGCTATTTTATGGTATATCCGAATTGGGCTACTGGTATTTCCTGCGGTTATAATATGGGGGCCGCAGACTTTAATAAGTTTATGCGAAATGGAGAAACTTTTATTTCAGACAAAGCGTATTTCCTGCTTTACCAGGGGGAATCCAGGAATTCGATGGCGGCGAATGCTTTTCGCGAAATGATTCGCCGGGACTTGCCGGACTGCCCTGATAGCGGCCGGGTCATGTATTGCACATGGCTGCCGTTTTTGAAAAATATAAATGAGAAACTGCTGTTGGAACTGGTTGAGCGCGCTGCTGAATTCGGATTTAATCATTTTGTGGTTGATGACGGCTGGTTTACGGATAACAACTGGGAAGTCGATTACGAAAAATTTCCAAACGGACTTGAAGTCATTGCTGAAAAGGTTCATACTTTCGGAATGAAATTCGGTTTATGGCTGAATATTGGTAATGATTACGGGCAGATCGGGAGCAGGGCGGAAGACAACGCCAGTGATTTTCACGGAACCGTAAAGCCTTTCGGGTTTTCCACGCGCGGGCTGAAAACCCGCTGTTTTGCTTCAAAACATCGTGAGCTTACAGCCGCAAAATTAATCGAATTGGCCGGAAAATATGGGGTTGATTATTTTAAACTGGATTTCAGTAATATTTTGAGTCCTTACGGGATGATGGCATACGGCTGCCATTCACATGAACATGCCTGGCATAAAGATTACTCGGATTCTATTTTTGAACAGTACCAGTCAATGATGGCTATGCGCAAAACAGTAAAAGCCTCATTCCCTGATTTAATAATAGATTTCAGTTTTGAGGTTTTTGGTACAGAAAGACCGAGTATTGCGGCTTTACGTTATTCAGAGCTGCATCATGCTTCAAATATGAATACATTGCGTTCTGAGCTTATGCGGGCTGACCATATTCGGCGTACACTTTATGAATATGTAAATCTTTTACCCAATGAGCGTCTGCTTGGCAGCCTTATATGCCTGCAGGATGAAAATGATGTGGAAAATCTTTTGACGGCATTTGCCGGTACTCCCCTCGTGGCTGGCGACTTGACAAAAATATCTTCGAAAGGTGCGGAATTACTTAAGAATATAGTAAGAAACTTAAATACTCTCGTAGAAAGTGGTCCGCTAACGGAATACGAATTACTAAAATATAGAGGAGCTGGAGAAATCCGGCAATGGGACGGGTTTGCCCGCTATGCGAAAAATGGGCGGGGAATAATTTGTTTATTTCGTAATGATTATCCGGAAACGGCAGTAAATATAAATCTGTCCGGCTTCCCTGATGGAAATTTTACTTTGACCGATATGTTCTCCGGCGAGTTGGTAAAAACATGTTCCGGCAGCGAACTAAGGTTAAAAATGAATGTGAGTTGGCAGGAAAAATTAAATTGCCGTGCTTTTGTCATAAGCAGAGTAAAAGCTTAAAAATTTCTGACAAAATGCTGTTTTCTTTATAATCTTTAAAAAAAACGATAATTTATATATATTTGTTATGAATACTCTTGCATTGAAGATTTTTTTATGCTATCTTTTAGGGCATAAAATAGTGTGTTTGAAAAAGTTTTTGTTGACATGGGGTTAATAAAATCAATTTAAACACGTAATTCGTAAATAACAAATCTCTAAAGGAGAGAAAAAATGAAACGTAAGTTCACACTTATCGAACTCCTCGTCGTGATCGCGATCATCGCTATCCTCGCTGGAATGCTTTTACCGGCATTGAATCAGGCTCGTGAAAAAGCCCGTCGTATTTCTTGTACTTCTAACCTGAAACAGATTGGTCTGTCTATGAAGCAGTATTGCATGGACTATGCTGATAATTTCCCGGATGACATTGACAAGTTGCGTAGCAGTGACTATCTGACTGATTATGGCATCTACAACTGTCCTTCTACTGTTACTACTAAAGGTTCAGGAACTGACGCAATAGGTTATGGAACTGCGGCAGAATGTGATTATGCTGTTGCTTATGGAATGATGGAAGGTTCTTCTGATCGTTTCGGTAACGCTGACTCAGCTCTTTCTTGCGACCGTGGTGATGGCGGCGAAGATGCGCATAATGGCGCTGCAACTAACCATAGTGAGTATGGTAACGTTCTGTTCTTAGACGGACACGTAAAAGGATTCCCAACTGCAGATTGGTTTGCCAATAGTGGTGTTAACCAAACTATGACTCCTGCTCAATAATAATTAAATCTTATGATTTAATGCTTAAAAAAGGAGACTTCGGTCTCCTTTTTTTGTTGTTATAGGAGAATGTTTTTGAAATGACCATTTTCAGGAAAAATGATTGGCTGGTATTAAGTTTTTATATTTGCGCATTATTGTTTTATCCTTTAGTATGGCCTCGTCTTTTTATGGGGCGTTTAGTATATTGGGGAGAGCTTAACTTATTTACGCCTGCTTCTATTTCTCTTTTATGTTGTTCCCTGCTACTGTTTAAAGCAAAATCTTTGCTTGATTTTTTTTCTTCCCGTACGGCAAGATTGGTTGCCGCGGCCTTTGCTTTTATTACGCTTATCTCTCTCATCCAGTTATTTGTTTGTTACCCCGGGCATCTCAATTATTTGTGGAGTTCCATTTATTGGATAGCTATCCCTTTATTCTGCGCGGTAAATCGTCGTGAAGTAGAAAAGTATTTACCTTTTTTTCTGATGGTTTTAGGATTTGCTACATTAGTCCAAACGTCTCAAGAATTTATTTTTAAGCGTATGCCAGTCGGAATCCCGGGTAATTGGAACTGGAATGCCTCATTAATTGCCGTAAGCGTACCATTTATATGTTTTATAATATACAAATGTTTGCGTCGCAGGCACTATAAAATTTCATTATCTATAATCGTATTTCTGTTGATTTCCGCTGTTGTCCTATTGTATTACTGTAAATCAAAGGCTGCTATTCTAGGTTTGGTAATAGCCTGTGGAAGTATGTTTATATTACGTTATTGGAAAAAGATTCCTCAGGTCTACTGGTTAAGGCTCGGAGTATTGTTTATCGTATTGGGAATTGTTTTCCTGTATTTAGTTAGAGAACGCGTGTTTATTTATTTAAAAAATGATCAGCGTTTATTATTATGGGAGGCCGCGCTCGACTTGATAGCTCAAAAACCGTGGCTTGGATGCGGGCCTGATACATTTGAATCCTGTTATGCTCCATGTATTCCAATAGGTTATTATTGGGGAATTCTTGTTTCAATTCGTCATAATCACGCTC
Organism: Victivallaceae bacterium; assembly: GCA_963664605.1. Lineage (GTDB taxonomy): Bacteria > Verrucomicrobiota > Lentisphaeria > Victivallales > Victivallaceae > JAHOYW01. The sequence goes on along the minus strand of OY761536.1, from coordinate 3,832,823 downwards.
ATAATCATTTTCTGTACTTTGCCGCAACGATGGGAATTCCTGCTTTTATTGCATGGTGCAGTGTGCTTTTTTATGCTGTCGGTAAAAATTTGCGCCAGGCTGTCGGCAAAGGTAATCTGGAACTAAAATTATATCTGTTTATTTTTATTTTATTATTTGTCCATTCAATGCTTGATATTGTTGTTGTGAGTTGGCCGTTAGGATGCATCTTCCTGATAGTTTTAGGTATTCTTCTGGGGCGTGCGCTTGATGATTCAAAGAGACAAAAACTGGAAATTAATAAATCTATAATATGGCTTTGTTATATTTCCGGTATTGGTTTATTGATTATTCTGGCTAGTTATCTGTATTCTAATTTTATGGGAACGCTACATTACCGCAGGGCAAAAATGTTGACTGAACAAAAAAAGGTCGCGGCGGCATTTTCGGCGACGGAGAAAAGCATTGCTGCTATGATGAGTCCGCAAAACACATATCTGGCGGCAATGATATCCTTGTATGATTTTAAAAACCCCCAGGATTGCTTAAAATTTTTGGATCAGTTAAATTCTCTAGGATTCGAAAATTATGAACATAATAATTTATTGAGAGCTAAAGCTTTAGCAGCGTCTGGAAGGATGTCGGAATCTTTGTTGTATTTTGCTAAGGAACAGGATAATTTCCCTTTATCCTGCGTTAATTTATATTACTATCGGCTTGTCTTGAATAAATTAGGCAAAAAGCTGCAGGCAGATGCTATTGACGCCCATTTTAAAAATCTTTTGAAAATGAAAGGATTTAGTGAAGAAATAGTTCCGGAGCTATTGAAAGATCCAGGTAAAGATTTAAGGTTCAAGTATCTTAAGGACAAATGATGCATACCTTTCTTGATAATATGTATAATAATATATATTTCAGTTTATTTATGCTTGCTTTATTTGTCTGGGCATCTTATGGGGCTGGATATTTATTCAACCATTACCTCCTTAATATCCATTTCAGGAGGGCTGTTTCAGGGCTGGTTATTAATGTTGCGCTTGGATTTAATTTATTGGCTCTGCTGACGCTTATTCTGGGTGCTGCCGGACTTTTAAACTCGACCAGTATCTGGATATTATTATCCGTACTTGCCTTTTGCGGCTGTTTTAATATATCTTCAGTAGTTAAGGATAATCTGGCCTTTCTTCGCAAAAATACTGTTTTTAGTATTATTTTAATTGGAGTTGCGCTTTTTACTTTGGGGTCAGCTTTATGTGTTCCATATGTTTGGGATGAATTAACTTATCATATTGCTTTGCCTTTTCGTTGGATCAATGCTGGTTCTCTGACTGTTTTCAGGGATAATGCTTTTTCTGGTTTTCCTGCTTTGCCGCAGTTGTTATTTCGACTGGGATGCCAAAACGGCGGAATTTTATTTCCAAGATTGCTGGTTTGGATAAGTTATTTGTTTTTGTTTATCGCTATCCACACTTATTTAAGACCTTATGGAAAGCGTTTTGTTGTTTTGTTTATGACTTTTATGTTTATAGCCAGTCCATTGGTTGTAAATATGATGCGCTCCACTTATGTGGAAATATTTATTATGTTTAATATGCTGGCAGCCTTGCTGCTTATACAGGAAACTGAAAAATCCTGGAAAAGTATTTTTCTTTGCGGTATGCTTTCGGGAGGAATCGTTGCAACAAAACTGACAGGGATTGGAGTTGCGGCAATAGTTTTCATATTTTTATGCTCCAGATGGCAAAGAAATTTTGCTTCCAAATTCAAGACACTGTTAATATATTTTACTTTAGGCGGAATTTGCATAGCATTGCCGTTTTATCTGCGCCCCTGGATATTGACCGGTAACCCGTTCTACCCGTTTCTGGCTTCATGGTTTTGTGAAAGCGAAGCTGGAGCTTTGGTTTCTAAGTATTGGTATTTGACAGGAAACGCACATTTCGGCCTGCGCAGTATTCTTGGATTTTTTACCGTATTTATCCTTATTGCTTTTGACAACAAGTCTTTTGATGGAATGATTCTGGGATGGCCGTTTATTGCTTTTATTATTCTTGGGATATGGTGGCTGCGTAATTTATGGGGGGGAGGGAAAGTATTTTTAAAAGTAAAAATTTATTTGCCGGCAACTATAATTTTTTACTATATTTTCTGGTTTATGACTTCCCAGCAGACCCGTTTCTTACAGCCGTTGCTATTTTTAGTTTTACTGGCGTCTCTTCATGGAATCAGGAAGCTTGAGTATAAATGGCGGAAAAATTCTATAATAATTTTGATATTGCTTTGGACAGGATGTTTTTTATATCCCCCGGCAAAAGGATATTGCATTGGAAGTTCAAATTGGATGGCGGTTAGGCATTTTTATATAGCCTGGCGCGGTTTACGCTATTTACCGGGACATACAGAAGAATTCTTAAAGGCTGCCGTGCAAGATCCTGGATATATTGAATCAATGGCTGCAATTGCTGTTAAAACGCTTCCAAATAGCAGAATAATGCTGCTTTATGAGCGCCGCGGCCTATATTGTCCGCGGCCTTATGTCATCGGTACTCCATATTTGCAAGAGAAATATAATACTCCTCCGGCTGAGACTCCCTGGCTTTTTTATAATTCCCTTATAAAAAATAAGATTCAATATGTACTTCTAGGCGGCAGTATCAGGAATCCTGATGAGCTTGGCGGTGAATATTTAAAGAAGAAAAAGAAATTGATCGGTCAGATAAAGTATCTGGTGCACAATAAAAAACTCTCTATAATCTGGGGCGGCGGCGAATATCTCCTGCTTATGGTAAGATAGGAAAAGGTGTGCATTTTCTGTGTTTGAATATTTTTAGACACAAAACGCTGTAGGTGGAGTTGCAACATTATTATCAACAAGGAAAACTTGGACATCCCAGGATGAAATTTATTCAGGATTGGGAAAAAAGTATATGAACATAGTAATTCATAAATAAGGGGTAGTAAAATCGATAAATTTTTATTTGCTTTAACTGTATGCTTGGGATACAAAAATGGCGGGAGCGACGGGACTCGAACCCGCAACATCCACCGTGACAGGGTGGCACTCTAACCAATTGAGCTACGCCCCCACTTTTTAAGTGAGTTCCACTTTTTCAAGTGAGCGGTAAACATACTACGCAAAAAAAGATTTACAAGAGCAGAAATAAAAAATTATATATATTTTTTGATTTTTTCAGAAAATTCAATAATTTTTACTGAAGTTTCTTCATTTAAGCAGTTCAGGATTGATTTTCCGCAGGGTAAAAATCTGTACCAATATCAAAGAAACTATTAATATTGCCGCGATAATAAAGGGGAGGCCACGGTTTCCAGTCTGGTCTACCAGAAATCCGCCAGCCATTGGAGCAACAATTCCGGTAATTCCGACTATAACTTCATTCCATGCTACATATTTACCGCTTTTTTCCGGGTGTACCAGAGAATGAAATACCAGATAAAAGAAGAATGCGCTGGAGTAGATTCCGAAGATAAAAGCTCCCAGGTAAAATGCCCAGGCGCTTGTACCGCACCAGAACAATACCATTCCAATTACTCCGCAAAAAGAAAATAACATTATCGGAATGATTTTATACATCCAGTAGCGACTTCTGACTAATAGTAAGGAAAAGAAGCCCTGAGAATAAGATACTAAAGCCATTATATAACCTAAATCCTGCTTGGATACATCTAAAATAGCAGCCTTGTAAGGAAATAAGGAACGAATTATAGAAACAGCCAGACAACCAACACCGGCGGTCAACCATCCCAGCCATACCAGATCAGGCAATCTGGAATAATCCACTTTTGATTTAGTTTCTGTAGCGGGTTCAAGCGGTAGTTTATGCAATCGTTCGATATAACGCTTGAGAGGCCAGGTGGCAGCAGCAACACAAAGGGCGAAGATGATACTGATTATATAACAATATTTCCAGCCGTTTTCAGGGAACAAATATCCCCAGATAAAGGAAGCTATAAACGGTCCGCTTGCTATGCCGCAGCTCCAGGCAAAACCATACATTGCTGTGGAACGCGCAACGCCGGCATGTACATCTTTATCAGAAGCTTTCATGAATACTTGAAACGAACAGAAGAAGAATGCGCTTCCCATTCCGACGATAAAAGCCCAGTAAAACTGTATTTGCGGATCATTAAAAAATATTAACAGTAATGAACCAGCTGCCATTATGCCGCAGCCGATGTTTATCAACACCGGGGCGCGATGAGAATTATTGATCTTTCCTATGAAGAATGAAAAGAATGAATGCCCAAGAGCCCAGGCGACAGGAGGAAGCGCGCATTCAGAAGCATCTGCCCCGCTGTAGACGAGACGAAGGTTGGTTATAAAAATAAGGGTGCCGATAACAACATCCACCAGTGCGGGGAAGAAGAAAATCAAAAAACGCAGCATTAAAGTCTCCGGTAAATGGGATTATTTTATGTTCATCCAAAAGAAGGCAATAGTTATCGCGATAGGAGCGACAAATCGAATAAAGATTCCCCAGAGAGACGCTAGAGTTAAGACATGATGACGTTCGTCATTATGGCTTGGATCATCTTTCAGGCCCGCCATTAACGCAATTAGATGTACATCCGCAAAGTTGCTTGAACCATAACGAATCTCTTTAACTGCTTTTCTTGTGCCCCAGATCCAGCCTACGAAAAGCGAAATCCCCAAACCTCCCAACGGAAGGAACCAGTTAGAAGACAAATTATCTATAGTGCTGAAAAAGTTCGGAGAGTCTATATTGAAAGCCGTGACCAGCCAGCGATGAAGCCATTGCAGATTATCCCAGTTTGTGATGCTGACTGCTGACAAAAGACCGGTGATGATTATTCCTGTGGTACATACCAGTACTGCTTTATGACGGCTCCATTTGCGTTCGTCAATAAAATATGCTACGGCGACTTCCAGCAAACTTACACCGGAAGTTAATGCAGCTATGCAGAGCAGAACAAAAAACAGTCCTGCCCATAACCAGCCTAAAGGCATTTTATTGAATACAACAGGCAGAACCTTGAATACCAGACTGGGGCCGGCGGAAGGGTCAAAGCCCATTGCAAAAACAGATGAAAAGATTGCGAGACCAGCGAGAATAGCAACCAGAGTATCTAAAAAGACGACTGCTAAAGATGAAAGAAAAATATTTTGTTCGCGAGAAATATAACTGCTGTAGGTAATTACCGCCCCCATACCGAGGCTCAAAGTGAAAAAAGCATGTCCGAGAGCTTCCAGTACTGCATTGCCTGTAAGCTTTGTGAAGTCAGGTTTTAGAAAAAATGAGACTCCTTTCATCGCGCCTGGCAGGCTCAATCCGCGTAACATTATTACAATCAACAAAATAAATAATAAAGGCATAAGTATTTTTGCCCAACGCTCAATACCGTTCTTGATTCCACTCCAGACAATTAATGAGCAAAGCAGCACAAAAGCCATGTAGAGACTAACCATTGCTCCTGTATTTTTAATAAAAGCATCAAAGATGTTTCCGGCGGCGTTTACTGTTTTAACATCCAGTTCTTGAGCAAAGCTCTTGTATATATAGGCAATCGTCCAGCCTCCAACAACACTATAATAAGATAATATAGCAAAGGGGGTAATGACACACAGGACTCCAACGATGGTCCAGCCGCGATACATAACCAGTATTCCTGATAAACAGATTACCGCGGACCAGCCGAATTGTTTAAAACATAAAAGCGCCAGTCCGGCAAAAATCAAACATATCCCAATCAAATTAGCCGTATGTGAATTTTTAGGACTAAGGGCTTTAAAAGCCCCGACCGGATTTTTTTGGGTAGCGCGCCCCAAGGTCATTTCGCAAAGCATTACCGGCATACCGACAAGCACGATACAGGCCAAATAAACTAAAACGAAAGCGCCGCCGCCATTTTCGCCGGCTATATAAGGGAATTTCCATATGTTGCCCAGTCCTATTGCTGAACCTGCCGCGGCAAAAACAAATCCAAGGCTGCTGCTCCAGTGTTCTCTTTTATCTAACATAATGTTTGCTCCGTATTAATTAAATATATAAATTTCTTTAAATTAATTGTTTATGAATAAGTTTCAAGCTCGAAAAAAGATTATTTTTTACGTTTAAGCTGATAATGATAAAACAGAATGCCTTGAACTATGCCGCGCGCAACTTCCCACTGATAGGCCTCTGTGCCCAGCAGTTTTTCCTCTCTGGCGTTGGACAGAAAACCGGCTTCAATTAATACGGATGGGCAGGAAGCCCCTTTTAAAACCATAAAGCGTGCGTGCTTCACACCGCGATCAACAGCTTTTGTTTTCTTGATTAAAGAACGCTGTATCCAATAGCTTAAAGCTATATTGTTGGCATCATGCTTATTTCCTGGAAATGAGCTGGAGGAAGGTTTCCGTGAGTAAGTTGAGGTTGCTCCGGACGGTGTCATGGAAAAACATTCTATTCCGGAAACATCTTTTTTGTCTGCTTTATTAACGTGTATGGAAATAAACATATCAGCTTTAACCCGCTTAATCACGTCCGGGCGTTTTTTCAGGTCTATAAAAACATCGGAATTGCGAGTCAAATAGACTTTATAGCCAATATGTTTTAAAAGTTTCGCGACTTTCCGGGATATGGATAGAACTATATTTTTTTCATGAAATCTTCTTCCTGATGCCCCTTTATCTTTGCCGCCGTGTCCCGGATCGATTACAATAGTCCTGGGAGAACTTTTGGTGAGCGCCCAGTGACGCAGGATCGGATCAACGGTTTTAAAAAAATCCATACTGCTTATGCAATGATAGGATTTATATTTTACCGCAGGAAATAGTAGATCCACTTTGATTCCATTTATATAACAGGTTTTTTTGTCGTCGGTAAAGCTCAGGCGGGAGTATTGGCTGAACAATGTTGTTTTGTCTTTATTGCTGGAATATGACATGCCGTAGTATTTTGCTATATCCGGCAGATAAACATAATTGTGCCCGTAAGCCTTAGTGTAGCGAATATTGGCGGCAGCAAGATTTGAGGCGATAAATGAAATTATGATAAAAGTAAAAAGATATTTTCCAGTTTTATTCAACATAAAGTCCCTTGGATATTTCAGTAATCAATTCTTGACAGCAGAGTTTTTCCCTGATAGGATTCACCCGGCGGATACATTGCTTCAGTTTTTGAGCCGATGCTGATACATTCATTCAGCGAGCCGTAAACAAAACCTTTTGCCATTCTCAAGGCTTTTTTCCATGGTATCTCCAGAGCTAATGCTGCTGTCAGGGCTGATGATAAAGTACATCCCGTTCCATGTGAGGCTTTGCAGTTCGCCACTCGCGGTGAACTCAATTCATAAACTTTTTCTTCATGGTAAACTATATCTGCCGCCGCGCCTCCTTTGGACTCAAAATGTCCGGTTTTCAGGATGACGCTGCAGTTCCAGCATTGTCCAATTTCCACAGCTGCTTTAATTATGTCTTCACGGGTGCTTATTTCCCGTTCCAGCAATAATTCTGCTTCCGGTATATTCGGGGTAATCCAGTCTGCCAGAGGCAGAAGTTCACTTTTTAATGCCGCCGTCGCGTCTTCTTCAAGCAGGCGCGTGCCGCTGGTTGCAACCATAACCGGGTCAACTACCAGTGATATATTATGTTCATTCAGATTTTGCGTTACGGTTTTAATTATTTCAGCATTCAACAGCATTCCGGTTTTCACCGTGCGTACTTTTATAGCGGATAACACCGCTTTTATCTGAGCATCCACCCCGGCTGCTGGAATTGCGTCAACGCGTGTTACTTCCAGTGGATTCTGGGCGGTTACAGCGGTAATTACAGAGGTACCGAACACTCCGAAGGCGGCAAAAGTTCTGAGATCGGCTTGAATGCCGGCGCCGCCGCCGCTGTCACTGCCCGCGATTGTCAGGGCAGATGGATAAAATTCTCTTTCATTACTTTTCATTTAATTTCCCTTGCCATTAAAGAATTGTAAATTATATTCATTAAGGTACACGACAAAGCATAAAAAACAACTTACTCGGACGCCGTGATGCGCTTATTATTAAAAAAAAATATCAGCTTTCTAAAAATACGCTTTACTCTTTGCGTATTATTCATGTGCTGTGTGTTTCCTGTAACGGCTCAAATGACCAAAGATACTTTCAGGGCCAAGTCAGGTACGGTCATTATGTTTGAAAGTTTTGATAAAAAATACTATGAGACATTGGAATATTTGAGATACATGGACCGGCAGATTGCAAGCTGTTTGAATTCCTCAGCTATTAAAAATAAATATACATGTCAGCTGTTTATCCTTGATTCCAAAGTAAAAAATGACGTTAATATAATAGAAAACCGTGAATCAGTTAATATTTATGTTAATAAAAACTTCCGCACTGCTAAAAATAAATTTACAGTTATTACTGAAATTATAAACGCTATGCTGCTGGCTAAAACGGGGTTCAAACCGACTGAAACGAAAGTCAGGCTGCCGGAATGGTTGATTGTCGGGATATACGGCAGGACTGAATTGCGTTTTTCTTCGCACAGTATACTTCCGGTATCTTATTTTCCCGGGCTTAAAGCGCTTTGCCAGGAAGAGAAACTTCCAGATTTCAGAGTTGCCATTGGTACGCCTCTCAGCCCTGAAAACGATGGGACAGCATATGAATTATATGAAGAGTTCAGTCGTTTTATTCTGCTTGAAATAAAAGCCTTGTCGGTGCGTTCCGACAATCCTGTAGCAGATATGGTTTTTTTGAGCGCGCGTAAAAGATATTCCAGCAGTGAGGTATTTGATTCGACTATTGCCCGGGCAATTATAAAAAGTTACGATAAGACGCATCAACGTCTGGACAAGAAATACAATCCAGCTTCAGTAAGCAGTGTCGTGAAAGTACAGGAATGGTTCAGGAAAGTTGCTGAAAAGCGGTTGATAAATTTAAATTCACCGCTTCAGACGAAGTTCTTTAAAAAAAGATTCCGGCGTTTTCGCAAGTTTACTTATTACTACAAGCCTGAAAATAAACCTCCCGAGCGGATGACTAGAGATATTTCCAAACTTAATGAAATTTTTGATAAATACGGCATGAACCCCGGATTTGAGGAAATGATACGTAAGAAGCTTATTGAGATGGACGCTCTGGTTATGGTGTGCCAGCCTTTGTCTATAGAACATGTTGAAAGAATACGTAAAGTGCTGGGGCAGTTCGACGATATATCCTCAGTTATAATAAGGGTCCGCCTTAAAAAAGCTTTAACTCAATTGGAACAGAGTTTGGAAAAACAACAGAAGATAGAAGATTATCTAAGAAAAATAGAATATAAAACCGCTTCCCCGGGTAATCTATACCGCAATGAATTAATAGAAGACAAACGCCTGAAAGGTAAATTTTGTCCGGCAATAAGCAATTATCTGGACGAAGTGGAGAATACATTCCTCAAAGATTAATTGCAATTAAATAAAAAACGCAGGGATGTTAATTATCCCTGCGTTTGGTGAAAACAACTTTTATTTCTTTTTCGGGACAGGGCTTAATTTGGTGTTTCTCCAAGTTTTTGAACCTTGGAAAGTTGCTTGCAAAACTATGCCGTTGACTGTAACTTTGTACAGTGTAACGCCGGGCATGACTTCCCCTGCCGCCGCTGCGGAACCGCCTGTATCTCCGAACTTGAATGCGGCGTTAGCCTGTGCATTTCCGCCCCATCCTGAATTGATAAAATCTTTGATGCTTTCCTGAGTGTCAAATACCAGGATTCCGCGGAAATCCCTGAAACCAAGTCCAAATCCAAGTCCAATGCTGAACAATTTCATATAAGTGTCTTTGCCGGTGAGATTGTTGTGAACAATTCCCCAGCCGCTTTCGGTCGAAGGTACAAACCAGTGGATACCAAGATTTTTATAGACGCCATAGCCGGCAGCATTAGCGATTTTTTTCGGCAGTTCGGGATTTCTTTCATAAATCATCGCCAGCCCGTCTTTAGCCATTTTTTTCGCGTATGCCTTCTGTTTGCCTATTGAATCTCCTTTAGGGCTCATACATCCGGTTAATACTGCTGCTGCTAATACTGCGGTAAGAATTGTGGTCATGCGTTTCATACGAAATTCTCCTTTTTAAAATTTGCGTCTTAAAAACTAAACCCTGATTAAACTATATAGCAGCGATAAAATATTTGCAAACTTTAATTTAAATATTTTATCCGCGTTCTGCTGTTATTAATAATGATTTTGACCTTTGCGGGATATTTATATTGAAATTTTTAAAACCATTTTGCTTTAAAGCAGATTCCAATTCACTGGAGGTATAAGGGTAAAGTTTGGTGCTGGCCAGTTTGTGCGATGGCGGATTTGCACGCCAGTCTATTTCAAGGAGATTGAAATTCACGTAAGGTTCTTCGAAATCATAAAAACGTACAAATTCATGGTCTGCGTTCCGGGTAATACCGACAATACGCTCCTGTTTCTCCAGTATCCTGTCATAGTTCAAAAGGCCAAAAACCAGATGACCGCCCGGATTCAACAGCTCTCTGCAAGAACTTAGCATTGTGAAAAGGTCATCTTTATTTAATAAATGCGGCAAAGTGTTGCCCATGCATATTATCAGGTCAAATTTATCTGTAATATTAGCGGACATTTCAGTCATGCCTGAATAGACAAGATCAATATCTGTTTCGTAAGCAAGGCTGTTCTTTCTGGCTTCAGCCAGCATTGAAGCGGACAGATCCATACCTGTTGCCGTGATGCCTTTGCGAGCCAAAGCAATAGTGAAACTTCCCGTTCCACAGCCGATATCCAACGCTTTTCTAAAGGGAAAGCGTTTCTTTAAAGCTGTAACGATTGTTTCTGCCGCTTTCAGATCCTGCTCGAAATTAAACATTTCATCATAGCTTGCAGAAATGTTATTATAAAAACCTGAAGCGCTATATTCCATTCTCTTATCCATGCAATACAATAACCTGCATAAAATAAAATGCAAAATTGATATTACGTTTTTTGCTGCGTTATATCAAACGCAGTTTCCGGTCGGCATCAGGATATACTTTCAGCCATTGGCGGTAGCGGTCGGACGGGCCTTCGCGGACTGCTTTCATGAATTCGGTGAAATCTCCAGTCTTCTTTAAAAAGGATACCTGGGCTTTGAACTTCCCGGGGAAGCCCCGGCTTTTCAAATAGTCAAGTATGATTTTCCGTCCTATGCGCAGAGCCAATGTTTCACCGTAATAATCAATCATCTCCATGATATGTTGTTCCAGTTCATTGCATAATTCATCAGGAGTCGGCGGAATATAATCTTTTTCGCAGAGTTCACGAAACAGCCACGGATTCCCCATTGCCCCGCGTGCGACCATGACTGTATTGCATCCGGTCTTCTCCCGTATTTCATTGTATCTGGATATGCCGGTGATTCCGCCATTGGCGATTATCTGAATATCTACTGCCTTTCTGATCGCGGCTATTATATCGAAATAAACTGGCCCGGCATAGAATTTATTCTTTATTCTGCCATGAATCGTGACTGCCTGCGCCCCGGCTTCAACCAGTCCTTTTACCAGCTTTAGAGTTGGTTCCGGTTCCTGTTCGTCGAGTATTCTTATCTTAGCACTGAGCGGGTGACGGGAAATTTTTTTAATCAATTCAAAACATTCGAGCGCTTTTTCAATATTTTGCCCTAAAGCCGCGCCTGCGCCTTTTTTAGCTACTTTAGGAACTGGACATCCCAGGTTGAAGTCTAGGACATCGAAATCATGCTGGTTTAAAATCTCCACTGACTTTTTGATGCGTTCATGATTGCTGCCTACCAACTGTACTCCAAGCCATTCTTCATCTTTGCCGCGCTCCATAAAACGTGTTATTTTGTCATTGCCGTAGGCGAGGGAACCGGCATCAATCATCTCGGTGAAGCAGTATTTGCATCCGAAGCGTCTTGCGGAACGACGGTAAGGTAAATCAGTATAACCGGATAATGGAGCTAGTATTATGCTGTTTTCAGGATAGATATTCAATATCAATCTTTATTTTTATCTTTTTTCTTGTCATTCGGGCTGGAAAGTTCACCATGCATACTTTGCAGCTTCTTGATAGCTTTATTTTGGATCTGGCGCACACGTTCACGAGTACAGCCGACTGCCAGCCCGACATTTTCAAGGGTCATTATCGGGTTGCCGTCAAGCCCGAAACGCATTTTTAAGACCTGTTTTTCTCTTTCACAAAGTTTTTCGACCAGCACGTACAGATGTTTCATGGATTCAACATCGCCAAGAACATTGTCAGGGGAACGATCCGGGCTGTCGGAAATAAAATCCTGCATTTCCCCGGCTTCGCCGTTAACAATAGGCTCATTGAGGGAAGATGTATTTAAGCTGGCGTGCCGTAATTCACGTACTGTACGCGTACTCAAATCCAAACGTTCGGCGATTTCCTTGTCCGAAGGCAATCTGCCTAATTCGGTTTTCATTTCACGCTGAACACGTTTTATCTTATTTATTTTCCCTACAGACTGAACAGGTATTCTGATTGTCCGGCTTTGTTCCGCGATTGCCCGGCGCATAGCCTGTTTGATCCACCAGGTGCTATAGGTGCTGAATTTAGCGCCCTTGCTGGGCTCGAATTTCTCCGCGGCTGTCATCAGGCCAATGTTTCCTTCGGAGATAAGATCATGTTTTGATAAACCCCGATTCATAAATTCATTGGCTATCTTTACGACCAGGCGCAGATTTGCCCGCACCATTTTAGCCTTGGCTTCATCATGAGCCTTCTGGTCGCCTGAATGAATGGCTTCAGCCAATTGAATTTCCTCATCTGGTGACAGCAGTTCAAAATCTACAATATTCCGCATGTAGACCTGTGAGGTGGTCATTGGATTATGTTCCACTTGCGACTTTTTCTTTTTTCGCTGTTTCTTCGGTAAACCTTTCTTTTTATCTACAGGCATTTCGCAATAATCTCTCTTTAAAAGTTAGATATGGTCAAGCGTATCTTTATAAGCCTTTATAATCTTATCAAGTTTTATTTTATTAGTAGTCAGGCTGGTTTCGCTGATTTCAAGAACAGGGTCAGCTGTTACCTCACCTACCTTTGCGAATGGAATACCGGAAAGGAGTTTTTCCGCTTTTTCTGCGTTATCTGCAGATACTGTCATCAGGAAACGGGTGTTAGATTCAGAAAACAGGATTTGAGCTGCGCTGCATGGTTCTGAAACAGGGACTTTATCCAAATTGATTTTCAGCCCGAGTCTGCCGCCCATAGCGGTCTTCGCGAAAGCCACGCCAAGTCCGCCGATAGCCGGAGTATGCATGGAGTTAGCTAATTCCGCTTCGGTGATTTCTGAAACTGCCTTGTAAACTTTCTTTGCGTATTCGGCATCAACTTTAGGAACATTGTTACCGATTGCGTCGAACATGGCGTAATATTCACTGCCGCCGAGCTCGTTGGCAGTATTGCCGATAACATATACCAAATCTCCGGCGAATTTAGCGTCAAGGGTTACTGATTTGCTGATATCGTCCATTTTAGAGATTGCGCTGAACAGAACAGTCGGGGGAATAGAAATTTTCTGGCCACCGCGCGTACTGTCATTTTTCATACTGTCTTTACCTGAAATACACGGCACTTTAAAAGCCTTGGTGTAATTATATAGAGCTTGATTAGCTCTGACTAACTGTGCCAGTTTGTAAGTGCCGTCAGGAGTTTTGTCGCTTTGAACCGGGTCGGGCCAGCAGAAGTTGTCCAGCCCGGCAATCATATCCATTTTGCCGCCGACCGCAATGATCCGGCGTATTGCCAGGTCAATGATTGATGCCATCATGTCGTAAGTATCAATATCGCTGTAACGCGGCAGGATGCCTTCGGAAAGAATCACGCCTTCAGTGCTCAGCTGTTCAATCATGGTAACAGTCGCGTCACCGATAACATCACGGCATTTTCCGACCAGAGGCTTGATAACGCTAAGGCCTTTCACTTCGTGGTCGTACTGGCGCGCTTTGTATTCATCGGAACAAATATTCAAACGCCCGATCATAGTTTCGAGGTCGGCAAAACAGTCACGGTTCGAGATGTCAGGTTCAGTGAATTCCGGTTTTTTCCATTCCGCTTTGAGGTTCATGCGCGGCAGCCCGTCATGCATGAAGTCGATATCCAGCAGAGCAACAGTTTCATCATTATACATCATGTGGAATTTGCCGTCATCAGTAAATTCACCCAAAACGGTGGCTTCAACATCGCGGGCTTTTGCCAGGGCTTTGAACTTTTCAAGGTTTTCCGGTGGAACCGCGAAACTCATTCTTTCCTGAGCTTCTGAAACAAGAATTTCCCATGGTTTCATGCCGGGATATTTCAAAGGCGCTTTTGCCAGGTCCATACGGCAGCCGCCGGAATGTTCAGCCATTTCCCCTATACTTGAGGAAAGCCCGCCGGCGCCATTGTCTGTTACGAAACGGTAAAGTCCAAGGTCACGCGCTTCATAAATAAAATCACTCATCTTCTTCTGCATGATCGGGTCGCCAATCTGTACCGCCTGGGTTGGACTGTCCTGATGCAGTTCCTCCGAGGAGAAAGTTGCGCCATGGATACCGTCTTTACCGATACGCCCCCCGGTCATAACAATAATGTCGCCGGGTTTGATAGATTTTTCAGAACCTTTGATTCCATTGATTTCTTTGGGCAGCGTACCGACGGTGCCGCAATAGATCAGAGGTTTTCCGAGGTAGCGGTCATCAAAATACTCCCATCCGAGCCCGTAAGGGATTCCGCTCTGGTTGCCGCCGTCGATAACTCCCTGATGCACGCCGTCACGGAGACGGCGGGGATGAAGCAGCCCTTCAGGGACATCTGCCGGATCGGTGAAGGGGGAACCAAGACAATAACCCCAGACATTTATCAGGAGATCAGCTCCCTGTCCGGTTCCCATCGGGTCACGGTTTACGCCGACTATCCCGGTCATCGCCCCTCCGAAGGGATCGAGGGCCGAAGGGCTGTTATGGGTTTCAACTTTATATACCAAATCAAGTTTGTCATTGAAAGCAATAACCCCGGCGTTGTCGTGGAAGACGGAAACGAGCCAGTTGACTTCCTGTCCGATTTCGCGGGTGCTTTTCATGATATAGCTTTTATAACAGGAAACAATATGTTCTGATTCGCCGGTTTCCTTATTGGTGTAATCAATTTCAGCGGCAAAGATTTTGTGTTTGCAATGCTCGGACCATGTCTGAGCTAAAACTTCGAGTTCAACATCGGTAGGATTACTGGTCAAACCATATTTTTCGCGTCCTTCCGCGTTACGGAAATAGTTTTGGATGGATTTCATTTCCTCCAAGGTCAATGCGAGAATGCCTTTACGACTGATTTCAAGCAGTTCATCGTCTGTAACCTCAAGATTATAGGTCTCAACCTGACCGCTTCCTGAAGACTGCATTATCGGCAGATTTAATGGAATTCCGTTTGCAAGATCCGCTCCGGTGAAAATGCGGATAGATTCGATTAATTCATTAGCGAGCAGATCTTTAGCAATATGTTCAACTTTTTCAGTAGTCAGGTCATCGCCGTAAAGCATATATTCAATGGAACTGAAAATATTTTCGTCATCGTTCATAGGGCGCCCGATAATATCGCTGACAGCTTCTTTTGCGGAACGTCCAACATTGTCTGTGACCCCCGGTTTAAAGCCGACAGATACCAGAAAAGCACACTTTCCTTCAGGGATGGTTTCCCCGATTACACCTTTCTGGAGGACTGGATTAGTCAAAGCTTTAGCTACCGCACGGGCTTGTTCGTCGGAAATATCGGCAGAAACAGTATAAACATCCCGTGTCCAAACCTCCGCAATATTTAGGTGTAAAAAGTCAGTAATCTGCTGCTGTATGCCACTCCCTCGGGAATCGCGCCATTTTCTTAACGGAGATATTTCTATACGATAGTTCATGCTTTTGAGAATAAGCCTTTTTGATTATAATTTAGTTAAAAAAACACACACCCTATAACATTAAACTAAAAATGCTTTATGACAAGTCGAATAGTCTCAAAAAAAATAAAAAAAAGGTATTTTTATCACGGCCTTAATTTCCAAAGCTCAAAAATTGGCAAAAATATAATTACTATTTGAAAAATAATTATGTTTGGATTATCGTAAAAAGTAAAAATTTGACGTACAAATTAAAACGGGTGGTTAATATTTATGTTTGATCCGCGGCATATAATGCTTTTTATTGTAACTTTGCCGTTTGTCTGTTGGATAGCCGGAGTTACCGGGGCCATCATCTTCTGGAGTGATCCACCCATGCTCCTGGCATCCGCTATAGTTTTTATTGGTGGTTTTGTAGCTTCATTTACTCAGTTGAAGATGTTCCATAAAATTTATGCCAGGCATTTTAAGCGAGAGATTGCCAGCCTTGATGATGATAACGACTGGCTGGCTATTGATCTGGAAATCCTCGGGACAGAAGACAAACTGCATATATTTCCTGATGACTGCGGTATTATTTTCAAGAAGGACAATAAAGTTTTTATAGAAACTATAAGGGGCAGGTCATTTGAAATGAATCCGGCTGAATGCGTTTTTGTCTTTACTTCTAAAACATCTTTAGCCTGTACCATTACGATAATAAATTCAACAAGCGGCGAACCAGTGCTGGATTTTTCAGTTACCCCGCACTACAAAGGCGATCAAACAGAAATACCCGCGCATTCCGGGAAAAAAGCAAGATGGTTTGCTGAATGGTTCGGATGTGGAATTGAAACTCCGGTAAATTTTGTAGTCTAGTAATTATACTTCATACGGCTTATAAGTTATTTTTTTATATTTTGTAATAGCTGAAAATGTTTTTCCGAAAAAAAATAGACAAAGCAATGAATAGCCTGTATACTCTATTTAATAATGATGGAGGAACTTGGAAATGCGTTCAATAATGAACGGAATGCTTATAAGTATGATTACCATGTTTTTTTCAACATGGTTTTTAAGCAATGCAATCCTGAAAAATACCCGGACAGGCAAATCGGCATCTTCTGAAAAGAACGAATCCCTGACGGAAAAAATAAAATACGGCCGGGATAGTGGTAATTCATCTATTCGCAGTTATACAAGGAAGCCCAGGCGAAGCTATACCCGAAGCGGGGCAATCAGATTTGAAAAGCCGGGTGGAAGTCCGTTTGGAGCAAAATTAAATTTAAAAGACAATTCAAAGCCATTTGCGCCCAGACTTAGTTTACGCAGGCCGCACAGTTGGAGGTTTGAACAGGAAAAAGAGTCTTATCAGCAGAAAAAACAGTATCAGCAAACTGATAATTCACAAAAGAATGACTTGCATAAAAGTTCATCGCCGATTATCAGCGGTTATCAGAATTATATTGATATTCTAAATGACCAGATGAAAGATTAAAATTTATACTGGTTCGTTCACATTCATAGACAAGGCAAAGCGTTTTTTTTGAGCCGGTCTTTGCCCGCTTACGTCTATGACTGATCGCTTATTGGTATTACATATTCTGGTCGAGATTGCCTTTGCGGATAACTTTATATTCTCCAGTTTCCGTATTGAGATCATAAATATTAAAATTAGTCAGGATGTCAAAGCCTTCATACCGGACAGCAAAATTAACAGAAGCAGATCCCTCCTTGGGACAACTGATGATTCTATGGAAAACGCCGCGCGGCCAAACCAGCATAGCGGCTCCGGTGTAACAAACTTCATCTCCGTGGCAAACTTTATCAGCCGTTACCGTGAAATGCTCAATTTTACCATGCTCAGGGGTGTAAATATCAATATACCTTGTACCATACAATACCATAAGGTTGTCTTCCTGATGAGGATGCATATACCATGGGCGCTCTATATTGCCGACACTGCCGGGAGACAGTGCGCCAGGGCCATGTATGACACGGTCAAAACCATCTATATGCGGAATGAGAGATGTATCCAAAGCATCAAATTTTACATTTTTTGTCCGGCGTAATTCTTTTAATGTTATAATCTTATAAAGACCTTTCACTTCTTCAAGAATCATGGCTTATCCCCCCTTATGTACAAAATATTGCTTTATTTCAGGTTTCCGATTTTTATTGTTTCGGTTTTTGATTTGTCCCCGGGGTTCCTTCTGACGATGAAAACTCCGGTATCCGGATTGGCACGGCAGAGGGCTTTCGCAAACTCAATCCCATTGATAAAAACAGCAGTTGAAAGAAAATCAGCATCCTCTGCGTTTTGTGTTACTATGCTTACTGAAAGCATGTCCTCAACCGGTTTCCCGGTCTTTGGATTCATTATGTGAGTATAATGATGACCTTTGATAGTTACGTAACGTTCATAGTTCCCGCTGGTGGCAACAGCTTGATTATGCAGGGAAAGTCTTCCACATATTGCATTTTTCGCCAAGGGATCTTTTATGCCTATGGTGTAGGATGTTTTGGGGGACGGCGGGCTTCCGAGGCAAAACATATTTCCGCCCAGGTCAATGACGCCATTTCTGATACCCATTTTATATATTTCCCTGGTAGCGATTTGGACCGCTATGCCCTTGGCAATGCCGCCGAAATCTATTGACATGCCCGGGACTTTAAATTTTACCGTATGGTTCTTGTCGTCAAAAATTATTTTATTGAGGCCGGTTTTACTTTGGGCTTCTTTAATTTCTTTTGCGCCCGGAAGAGTATCGCCGCGTTTGCGGTAAAACCCCCATAAGAGCATTAAAGGACGAGCGCTTACATCAAAAGCCCCGCCGGAAATATCATAGGCGCGCCGTGAAGAATTAAATATATTCCAAAGCAGGGGGGAACATTTAAAAGCCTTTTCTCCCGCGGTTTTATTGAGCCGGGAAACCTCACTTTCAGGAGCAAATATATTACATGTTTTTTCGATCATGGTGAATACTGCGCGAACTTTATCACTTGCTTTTTCTGCCAATTCGGGTTCACCGTAAATGACCGTATGGGCAAAAGTCCCCATGATTGGGAAACTACGTTCCGTTTTGTGATAATTTGAACTGGTATCCTTGTTTTTGGGAAACAAATAAACCCAAATCAAAGCACAGAGAATAATTATAATTAAACTTTGCCAATATTGTTTTTTCGATATTCCTTTTGTTTCCTGAGTTCCTGAATTATTTGTTTTATCTGATTTTTCCATATTACATCCTTGATGTTAAATTGTTTTGTTAATTACTGTTTCTTTATCTTTGATTAACTCTCTCAATCTGAAAAGTGAATTATCAATAAGTATATAAAATATATATGTGGTGATTGGACCTAATAATGATATGAATATTGAAACATGTTTAAATAAAAAGGGTATTTCTTCACGCAGTTTGCTTGCCGCAACAAGAATGCCTAGACTTAATACGATTGATATTGCCACAATTTTAAATAAAGGAGGAACTGATAAGATAGCAAAACGTTCAAAAAAGGCTTTATCGTCAGTAATTTTGTTTGTATAAAAACATTTTTTGATTCCACTATATGTCAGAAATGCAGACAGGATTCCACAAATTACAAAAACCAGCATATCAATATACGGCATTCGCATTCCATAGTGTGGCTGTATAAGAAAAAAAGGTTTGCTGAATAGGGCTCCAAGTACTATTGGCAGAATTAAATATTTTACTTTTTCCCATGAATCAAGTTTTTTCTCTGCTAAAACATATTCAAGTTCTTTTGAAGACAAAAAAAACATTTTTCTCCCCTGATTTTTCCTCTTATATATTTAAATAACTGTTGATCTTTTCGATTTGTTCGTTTTGTATTTCACCCATTCTGCCTATTGCTTCGGCAAATTCTTCGCTTTCTGCCTCCTGGAGAGTGTGACTTTCTGAATTCAGTACTTCCAGCAGTTCATTAAAATAAACAGAAACTTCAGCTATTTTTTTCATCTCTTTTTTGGGAAGCTGTTCCGGCTCAATATCCATAGATTTTAAATTTTCCAGCAGTTCCAGGCGTTCGTCGATGAATTCAAGTATCTGCTCCCGTAATTGCGCTTTCGGCCTGTCTTCATACAGGTTATATTGGCTGGAAATAGTTTCCCAGCGGTCTTCGAGATAATTTATAAAGATCACTTCCTGCGCGTCATCGGCAAAAGATAGTTTTTTCAGTCCGAAACAACGGCGGAAAAAAGTATCGAAATCAGGTGCGCCATTATAGAATTGCGACATAATATAACCATCTATCTCAACCGCTTTTAACGGACTGTTGATATCTTCAAGCAACTCGTTTAAGCTGGATATCTTCCCGCTGGAGATAGCGACGTTATCAGGCAGTTCGATATCATCATTTTTAGGAGCTGTTAATTTGCGTGCCAGAATCGCATGGCTGGCATTGGAAAAGTTAATTTCAATCCGGTCGCTGTGAATATAAAATTCATCCAGGGAACCGGCTTCCTTGCTCCACAGCAGATCATTGCTTACAAAAAACGCCCAGCGTAGCTGGTCGGGAATTTCCAGATATGATTCAAAACGGTCTATGACCATCTCCACTGCGCTTCCAAGTTCATTCACCCATTCCTTGACTTTTGAATTGCGACGTTCCATGCCGCACAGATAAGTAAAAGAGAATATGCCTTTTTTCCAGTCTTCCACGGTGACCAGTAAAGCATCACCGGAAGTAAACTTGTTTCTCTTGAAGAAATCTTTCATGTCAAAAACATTCAAAGTAACATCTCTTTGGGTGGTCTTAGCCTCCAGTAAAGCTTTGTTTTCCGGGTTGTCCGCAATAAAATAATCAAATATTTGTTCGGAGCCCATTAAAATATGACAAGGCATTAAGGCGGTGACTTCATGGGAAAAAGTTTTGATTTTTACATCATTATTCTTGTTGTCGAGCAAAGTTATTTCAGAGGGGAAAACATCTTCATTGCAAAATACACAGAAGCGGTGTCCGGGAAAAAGGATATTATGTTCTATTTCTATTTCGTTTGGAGTGACAACAAAATGCCGTCCATTAAAAAATTTGCTTCGCTTGACATAAATATCCTTATCAATATCTTTAAATAGATTGTTATCCGCATCCAGTTCGCGTTCAAGGCGCAACTCCTCGGCTTCCATATTTTCGGGACTGATTTTCAAATAGCTCAGTACATCCGCAATGGAGAATGTACCATCTTTTGCTGCGGCTAAAGTTGATTCCACTGCCGCGTCAATGTCTTTCGAATCAAGTTTCATGATTTTCTGCTCCGGGATATTTTGACAGGTCAGTTAATTGCAAGTTTCGATATTTTTTCAAAAAGCAGGTTTCTAAGGTGTATTTCCAAGTCTGCCTGCTCCCAGTTCTTTAAAGTTTCGACAGTTACTGCGTCTTCTAAATCAAATTTCCCGCTGAGGGTTCGCCTCAAGTCAAAGAGAACTGCTCCGCAACCGAGTTTTTTTCCGATATCTGCTGCCAGAGTACGAATATAGGTTCCTTTGGAGCATTTTACTGTAAATTTAACGTGCGGTATATTGATTTCATCAATTTCGATTGACTCAATATTGATTTCCTTTGCTTCCCGTTCAACTTCGACTCCTTGCCGCGCAAGTTTATAAAGCCGTTTCCCGTTCTGTTTTTTAGCGGAAAACATCGGCGGGACCTGTTCCTGTTTGCCGACAAAAGAAGCTATTACATCCCTGACTTGTTCCCCGGTGATCTGGGAATAATCATTTTCAGCGGTGATTTCGCCGTCCATATCCTGAGAATCGGTTTCAGTGCCGAGCAGAATATCAGACTGGTAAACCTTATCCTCGCCGCTGAACTTCTGACTTAATTTTGTGAATTTACCCAGCATCAGCACCATTAAACCGCTGGCAGCCGGATCAAGCGTGCCGCAATGTCCCACTTTAGGGATATTGAAACGGCTTCTTACCATATTTACGACGTCAAAACTGGTCCAGCCTTTCGGCTTGTCCACCAGGAGGACAGCATCGGTTTTAAGCGGGGGCAGGTGGTGTTTTTTAGGATTATACCGCATTAAATACTCCTTCAACATGCGAAATTAATATTTTTTCCGCCTCAATCAGACTTGAGGCCTTTATCAGTCCGCCGGCAGCCATTTCATGACCGCCGCCGTTAAGTTTGCGCGCTATGCTTCCGACGGAATATTTTGGATTTTTTGACCGCATGGATATTTTGAATCCATTTTCGAGTTTCTGCATGATTACGACGATTTCAGTGCCGTGAATAGCCCTGAGGGATTCAATAAGCCCTTCTGTATTACGCATGTTTACGTCATATTTCTCAATTAATTCGGGAGGAACATAAAACCATGCAAGTTTTCCCAGACATGCTTTCCTGAGATGTTTGGAAATCAGTTCAGCCTGGAATTGGAGCTGAGATAGCGGTATTGAAAAGAACATCTCGTTAACTATATGGTGAAAATCAGCGCCTTTCTCCAAAAGCTCGGCGGCATGCCTCATTACTTTTGGGGAAGTGTTGTCGAAGCGGAAACAGCCGGTATCCATGACAATTCCCAACAAGAGCAAAGTGGCTGTTTCAGGCGTTATTTTGCCTCCGGCATCAGCTTGAAAAACCATGAGCAGGATTTCAGCCGCTGCCGCTGCTTCAGTAACCAGCAGGTTCCATTTTGCATAATTCATGTTGTCCGGGTGATGATCGATATTCAAAGACGGCAGAGGGATATTCTTGAAAATCAAGTCAGATAAAGCAGCTCTTTTAGGAATTGGCGTATCAAGGAATATTATAAAATCAAAGTTTGCCCAGTCCAGCCCTGTAGCATAAGTAAGACACCCTGACGGCGCAAAATGAATGTATTTTTCAGGGACTTGTTCAGGAAGGAGGAGTTGCGCATTTTTCCCTGCTGTACGGAGATATTGCAAAAGCGCGAAACTTGATCCCAGCGCGTCGCCATCCGGATTTTCGTGAGTTACAATCAGAAAATTATTGTATTTCCTGAGTAATTCAGCAGCTTTTTCCGGATTTATCTTATTCGTCTCCATCGTTGTCAACATCTCCCAAGAGTTCAAAAACCCGATCACCGGCGGCTATACGTTTATCAAGTTCAAATTTCAATACAGGAGTATATTTTAAAGTGATAACCTGTGAGATATCATGCTGGATTTCAACTCTTGCTTTTTTCAGGCGCTGTAGAACTTCATTCGCAACTTTGTCATCGCCGCCAAAAACAGAAACAAAAACCATTGCGTGGCGTAAGTCGTTAGTAGTCTTTACCTCGGTGACTGATACCAGAATAGATTTTGACGGCGCAATATTTTTCAAGGTAATCAAATTACCTAATTCACGTTTCAAGAGTTCATTAACCCTGACAATTCTATTACTTCCCGCCATGTCTGAACTCCGTTACAGTTTTGCTTTTCGCAGTTCTATTTCGAAGAATTTAACCGTATCCCCTTCTTCAAAGTCCATAAAGTTGTCAAGTTTTATTCCACACTCAAGGCCTGCTTTAACCTCCTTGACGGAGTCCTGGAAACGACGCAGTGAAGTAACTTCGCCATTATAGATAAGTTCATCGCCACGGAACACACGGGCTTTAGAGCCAACTTTGACAGAGCCCTTTTCGATCATGCAGCCAATAACGTTAATGCCTTTTTTGACTTCAAATATTTGGAGTATCTTAGCTTCCCCGGTATCATTTTCGCGTTTGTCCGGCTCGAGTTGTCCGGTCAATGCCGCGGTAATATCTTCAAGGAGTTCATAAATGATGTTGTATAAGCGTATATCGACGCCTTCTTTTTTAGCCAAGTCGTTAACGCCGGGATTAACTTTTACATGAAAGCCGACAATTATTGCGTTGGAGGCTGAAGCCAGTATAACATCGTTTTCCGTAATTGCTCCGACACCGTTCATAATAACATCAACTTCGATTTTATCGGATGGCAGTTTATTCAGGGAATCCTGAATAGCTTCACCTGAACCGCGAACATCTGACTTAATGATAATCTGAAGAGCTTTTTTGCTTTCAGTATTTATTTTACTGAATAGATCTTCAACTGAGCTGATAGATCCTTTGGAGAGCATTGTCTGTTTATTTTCATGAGAGCGGCGTTCGGCTTCATTGCGTGCGTCACGCTCCTTTTTGCAGACTCTGAGACTTGAACCGGCGCTTGGAGCTCCGGAAAGTCCAACGAGTTTGACCGGATCGCTTGGCCCCGCACTTTGTATTTGATTGCCGCGAGCATCAATAAGAGATTTAACTCTGCCGAAATATTCATCAGCAAGAACAATATCACCCATTTTCAAGGTTCCTTCCTGTACAAGCACGCTGGATGTTGCCCCCAGTCCCGCCTCCACTTGAGATTCAAGAACAAGCGCTTTGGCTGGTTTATTGGGATTTGCTTTCAACTCCAATAGCTCTGATTCCAGTAAAATACGTTCCAGCAGGTCATCAAGCCCTTCTCCAGTTTCAGCGGAAACCCTTACTGCGCCGACATCTCCGCCCCAGTCTTCGCTCATTAATTCATTCTGCTGCATCTGCAACAATATCTTATCAGGGTTGGCGGTTGGCAAATCAATTTTATTGATAGCGACGATTATCGGCACTTTGGCGGCTCTCGCGTGGTTGAGTGCTTCAATAGTCTGAGCTTTAAAACCGTCATCCGCGGCTACCACAAGGATTGCTATATCAGTGACATTTGCCCCGCGGGCGCGCATCTGGGTAAACGCTTCGTGTCCGGGGGTGTCGATAAATGTAATTTTTTTACCATGAAATTCTACTTGAGAAGCGCCAATATGCTGGGTGATTTTACCAGCTTCGCCATCAGCAATAACAGTATTCCTGACCTTATCCTGCAAGGAGGTTTTCCCGTGGTCCACATGTCCGAGGAAAGTTACAATCGGCGGACGTTCCTGCATATCTTCCGGTTTGTCCGGCTTGTCATCAAATAACGCACTGTCGTCACCATGGAAATTATGTTCATCTTTCGCCCGGTGGTCGATAAGCAGTTTGATGCCGAATTGTTTACATACTTTATTAGCCGTATCTTCAGTAATAGTCTGGTTTATACTTACCAGTTCGCCAAGTTTCATTAATTCGCCGATGATCTCATTGGGTTTTTTATTCAATGCTTCCGCCAGTTGCTTGACGATAATCGGTGATTTTATATGAACTTCTGTTTCTTGTGCGGCAGATTCAGTTTTAGGGTCTTCTTTCGCAGCCGTTTTCTTGGGCTTGTCAAAGATATCCTCGAGGTGTTCTTCGAGTAACTCAAGCATATCAGACGGAATATGACTATTGCCGGATTCCAGCTCAATGCCCTCTAATTCCAGTTCTTCAAGAATTTTGGCGGGGCTCGTTCCGTATTTTTTAGCAAGATCTTTTACTTTAACTTTTTTCACTCGAATGTCCTTATAATTTTATCTGATTTCCTTAAGCCTGATTCTCAATGTCGGCAAAAATTTTATTTACATCTTCTGTGTTGATACCTTCAATCGCCAGTATTTCATCCTGCCCGGCGGCGATGATTCCTTCAAGCGACACATAACCATTATTGACCAGTTTCAGGGCGGTATCTTCCGTGATAGCCGCATGTTCAGCAAGAGTAGCTGCCGCTTTGCGGATTTTATCTTCCATGCTTTCTTCTTTCTGAGGTTCAACAATCTGTATATTAATATTCCAGCCAATCAATTTTGATGACAAACGTACATTTTGGGCTTTTTTACCGAAAGCCAGGCGGGACTGGTCCGGGGTAACATATACAATCAGTTCATTTTCAGCTTCGTTGACTTCAACAGATTTAACTTTTGCCGGTTGCAAGGCGTTTATAGCGTATTGTTTGATATCATCATCAAAAGGAATGATGTCAATGCGTTCTCCGCCAAGCTCAGTGGTAACGTTTTTGACGCGCGTACCGCGCATTCCGACGCATGCTCCAACCGGATCAACTCTGTCTGAATTGCTTTTTACCGCTATTTTTGAACGACTGCCAGCTTCACGGGCAACCCTTATGATTTCGACGATACCGTCATGTATTTCAGATACTTCGCGTTCAAACAGTTGACGGACAAAATCAGGATGAGTCCGTGAAACAATCAGGCTCGGTCCGGAAGTGTTCGTGTCCACATCAATTAATAAAGCGTTGATATGGTCACCAGCCATATACTGTTCTCCATAAATCTTCTCTTTAGATGAAAGAATACCTTCAGCTTTTTGGAAGTCGATAATAATATTTCCGCTCTCAAAACGCCTGACTACGCCATTAATTATTTTTCCAATCTGTTCAGCAAACTCAGCTTTGACGTTTTCTTTTTCCGCCCGGCGTAACTGCTGCATAATAGCCTGTTTCGCGGTCTGAGCAGCTATACGCCCGAAATTCTTTGGGGTGACTTCCCAGTCAACTTCGTCGCCGACTTTTATGTCAGGATATTTTTCTCGTGCACGGTCAATGATGAGCTGATCGTTATTCGGAAAAGAATCAACTACTGTCAAATGAGCCCATGCCTTAATATCACCGGTTTTCGGGTCTACTTTTACCTTCAGTTCGCTGGCAGGATGTATGCTTTTGCGGGATGCAGACAACAAAGCGGATTCAACGGCCTGCACCAATACTTCGCGACTTATTCCGCGCTCCTGCTCAAGATATTCAAGAATTGTCAATAATTCGTTGTTCATCGTTATTTATCCCTTATACAGTTTTATCAGTTGTATTATTATGCATTTATGCATTTTTGACAAAAAAAAGCGGGTAACTTACCCACTATCCATGCCGCATAGAAATGCCAGATTTATATCCAAATAATAAAATAATATAGACCATTAAAACTAAAGTAGCAAATTCTTTAGTCCATTTTTATTGAATAATAAGCTTTTTTTATGTAAATAATTGATTATCATAGCAAATGTTTCTCTTTTTTCTATAAAAAAACTTGATTCTGTCAAAAATTATGCAATCTTTAATACCCTTAGTATTTAGTGTCTCAGAATAAATTAATAAGAAAAAAGTAATAAAAACAAAATAAAAAAAGGTTGGAAATTATGCCAGGCAATAAATCAGCAATGAAAAGAGGCCGTACTGATGCGCAGAAGCACTTGCGCAACAAAGCGCGCAAAGCAGCTTTGAAGACTGTTGAGAAAAGTTTCCGTTCGGCTGTTGAAGCAAAAGAAACTGAAAAAGCTGTTGAACTCAGTAAAACCTGTTTTAGCAAGCTTGACAAGGCAGCTAAAGTTGGTACTATACCTAAAAACAGAGCCAGCAATAAAAAAGCTCAAATAAGCAAATTGCTTCAAGGGCTGGAAGGCTAAGAATGTTAAAAGCCGTTTTCGATTTTGAAAACGGTTTTTTTTTAATATAAACATTTGAAAATAAAGAGTTAAAATAAAATTTCCTGCTGGAAATAAAAAACATTCAAAAATTTTATCTTTTTTATTTGCAATAATAACTATCTCGTATATAATAGCAGTCGGTTTTAATAACAGGGGAGAATATTTTAAGATATATTCTTCGCTGTATTGTATTGTTTTTATAAAAGTTCTTTGAAAATCTAGTAATGCTGTGTGCCATTGATAATGGCAATATTTTTATTTTGTTTGGAAATTATCATTTTATCAGGTAGTTTTATTAAAATGTAGAAAAGTTAATTTTCTTTACAGAATTTAAGAAATCACTAAAATAATTGCATGTTTATTAAATAAACAGTTGACATTAGTGATAAGATAGCATTATACTATAGATAAAAGGTTTAGGGTTTAGGTCTTTTAAGTTCCTATACGCAATTTTCTCCTCTTCATAATTACTCCTCTAAACACTTAGAAGCCTAAACCCTATTTTCTCTAATAAAAAAGCTGATTGCAAAGTTTACTTTGCAATCAGCTTTTTCCTTTTATATATACAGGAGCAGAAGTGAATTTATCTATAGTTTTTCAATTTCCTCTATAATTATTTCATAATTTTTCATTGCCGTGGCTGAAAGCTTGCGCCCGTAGGGGCATGCTGAGGGCATTAATACGAAACCGCGCCCTTTGCCGGCGCTCCCTTCGCTAATTGCCCGTTTCACTTTCTCGCGAAATTTATTTTCCCTGAGATTTTCTATATCAGAAGCTTCCAGGTTTCCGAATAATACCATATCTTTGCCGTAATGCTTTTTGACATAAGATAACTCGACATCACCTTGCGGCGGCGGTTCAATCGGATCAAGCCCCATGCAGCCGGTTTCAACTATGAGATCAAGTATGTTTTTTAAATTTCCGTGTGAATGCAGGCGTGCGAAGCCGTTGTTCTTATGAATAATATCAACCAGCCGTTTGTCGTACTCTGTTACATATTTTTTGAACAGCTCGGGCGGCAGATAAGGTTCGCTGGCATATTCCGGCCCGTAAATTCTCCAGAGATGCCCTGGGAGAGCGATGCATATTTGTTCAAGCTGCCATTCAAGAAAAGCGGCAGCTTTATCCAGAGCTTTGATAAATAGATCCTGTTCTGTCATTGCGGTAACGGTGTATACGCCCATTTCAAATAATGCGGCAATCATACATAGTGGATCTGCTGTATTCAGCATTATAATTCCAGCGTCCCCGACTTCTTTTTCCAGAGTCAATATCTTGTCAGTAATAACTTTTCCGCTAAACTCCGGCAGCGGTAGTTCCAGCCAGGCTTTCAGGTCATCAGCGTCTTTTAACAGATGCTCTGTCAGCCAAGTGGTGTCAATGTCTTTTTCTCTCACCATTTCGGAACTTAATATTTTACCTTTACTGCGGATCGAGGTTCTGGTGATTCTGCGTTCATTAATTTCCCGGGTTTCGGATTCAACATATTTTTCAGGAACAATATCTACAGTTGTATTACCCGCTGAAATTGTTGTTCCGGTATTGACTATTACATCAGTTTTTTCCCGAGCCAAAGCCAGCAGAGGTTCCCATGAGGGATCACTGTAAATATTAAAAGGGTCGGTGTCCCTGATATTTTGAGTAAATCCATCAATCTCATAAAAGGATACGGGCGGGCGGTCAACGGTTCTTCCTTCAAGGGTGCGCATTAAACGTTCTTTGCGGTTCATTATAGCCTCTTTATTTAGTTAATAATGTCATGTTTATATATTATATAGCTTTATAATGAGTTTGTATTTAGTTTAAAATGTCAATTATTTAGCAATTTATATCAAAAAATATTGTATTTAAAATTAGGATAAGTATAATGTTTATTATGCTTACAGCTAACATATTACATTGCCCGGTCACGGAAATAAGCGGGGTTTGGCGTTTTGAACGTCAGGCCGGCTTGCGTGCCGTATCATATTCGACTCCTGGACATTTACTGCATTATATAGTTAAAGGTTCGGGGACTTTGATTACGAATAGACGCAGTTACAATATCTCTCCGGGAGTCGTTATATATTATTATGAAAAGGAAGAAGTGAGAAATTATTACCGGGATGATACAGTTTTTTATTCTATTGCATTCAATGCGCCTGATTTACCGCCCCTTCCATTTTCTGAAAGGGTGTTTAAAGCGGAAGCGGATATTGCTGATACATTCTTGAAATTTTATGAAATATATACAGTAAAATCCCCGAATTCAACTTTGCAGCTTTTCACTCTGCTTTTCAGGCTGCTTTCCCGGATTGGCTTTTCAGAATCAGCTTTACCGTCATACTCCCGGCGCGAAAAACTTTGGAACAGGGTAGAATCGTGGATCAGGCAGGAAAAGATGTTCCGTGTAAGTATCCCTGAAATTTGCGAGCATTTCAATATCAGCCCGGCTACTTTGCACCGGGTTTGCCGGGACGCTTCGGAAAAATCCGTTGGTAAACGGATTCAGCAGATGCGTATGGAGGAAGCAAAGGCATTGATTATGTTTTCCGGCTTGAATATATCTGAGACCGCGCAATATTTAGGCTATCCGAGAGTACACGAATTCTCCCGGGAATTTTCCGCGTATTTCAAGCGGACAGCCTCTTCATTTAAGGATATTGAACAATATGAACAATGAGTTTACATTTAAACCGCTTGCTTATGTACATTGCGGGCAGAAATTCCGCAGTGAAGCCCCGAGGCAAAGCATTTACGCCGAAAATGATGGTATTATCCGTTTTGATAAAGGATATAATTTTGAGCAGGCATTAGCTGATTTGCAAGGTTTTTCTCGTATATGGGTAGTTTTTTGCTTTCACTTGAATGATAATTGGAAACCTTTGGTACAGCCGCCGGTCACCGGGCTGAAAAAGAAGATCAGCGTTTTTGCGACGCGTTCGCCGCATCGTCCGAATTCCATCGGGATGAGCTGTGTCGAACTAGTGAAAGTCGCTGGCCTTGATGTGCATATTCGTAATTTCGATATGCTCGACGCCACTCCTGTTTTGGATATAAAACCATATATACCAAGGGTTGATTCTTTCCCTGATTCCTGTATCGGCTGGCTTGAAGATGCGGAACTGGATTCTTATCGGATAAACTTTTCAGAAACGGCGGAAAAGCAGATGCTCTGGCTTGCAAAACGCAGTGGGCTCGATCTGAAAAGTTTTTGTGAAGTCCAGTTGCAGCACGATCCTGTAAATACCGCGCGAAAAAGGATTTCATGTAAGGGAGGAGGACAATACATTATTTTTTGCCGGACCTGGCAAATACATTTTACTTTAGATAAAAAAGCTCGGCAAATCATCATAAACTACCTGAAATCGAATTATTTGCAGGGTGAGTTATCCCCTGAATTACCAGATCCTTATCATGACAAAGACATTCATCGCGAATTTCTTACTTAAGCTGGAAGTTGTCACGGTAGCGGCCTGGAGGAACTTTGTGAAATTTGCTGAATGACTTGCTGAAATGATATATATCCTCATAGCCGCATAAAGAGGCTGTTTCCTTCAAGCTGGGGGGATATGGCTTTTGCAGTATTTTCCCAGCTTTTTCCATACGTTTTGAAAATATAAAATTCCCCGGCGGCATACCAGCGGCAGCGGTAAAAAGCCTGCGAAAATGGGGATATGATAAGCCGTTTTGCAAGGCAAGCCGCCGTAGGTTCCAGTTTTTCTCAGGTTCCGTGGTAATTTTTTCGATAATCGGAGATATGCGGTGATCACTAAGTCTGTTTGTTTTTTCCATTGGTTGTTCGTGCAACTGCAGGAGCAGCCCTTCAAGCATATAGGCTGCACGGGAAGTGCCGTATTCAGGTTTGTCCATATAATTCAATAATTCATCAAACGCAAGCGAGAATCTTTTTGCGTCATTTATCGATATGACTGGTGTTTCCAATGTAAACAGCCCGGTGCTGGCAAAATAATCCGCCAGTTTGCCTTTGAATGAGATAAAACGATGGTTCCAGTATCCGATCCGCCGTCCGAACTTTATGTGAGGCCCGGGGAAAGTCAAGAAGACTACCGGGCCCTTAAGACGTTGGATGGGAGCTCTGTTCCCGATCTGCATAATCAAACCGCCGCTCTCGGCATAGTCCAGAACATAATAATCAAATTTTTTATCTACCCAGGCATTACATTTGGGATTATGCCTCCAGGCTATAAATTCTATGTCTTTAAAATACTTCATGATTATATAATACAAAGAAATGATTAATTTGTCAATTTATTTATTATTTTTTAGCTTTATAATTACTATAGATGATGATTAATTATTACTAAAGGTTTTATAATGAACAGTAAATTTGATGTAAAGCAATTACCGGAACTTCTTGATTTTGACTATGAGCTTATCCAGGAGGGCCGTGAACGCCAATGCCGTTTCTGGCGCGGCGGGGAGTTATCTACTCCATTATTATTTGCTGGCGGAAAACTGTCGGAAAAACAACAAATAATTCCCGAATATAATTATAAACAGATCTTTACCGATAAGGGGAAAATGTTATGTAGTGAAGTTCGTGCCGCTTGTGCCGCGGCCAATGGACATAGTGATATCATTCCATCAATCCGCGCTAATCTAGGTACAGGTATCATTTTATCGTGCCTGGGCTTGGAGCAGGAATCCTTTCCTGATAAAATGCCGTGGTTGAAAGAGCACTTGACCAAAGAGCAGATAATAAAGCTTTCACCTGATGATATTCAGCCGCGCGGTAGTTTTGCCCGCGGACTGGAGATGATGCGTTATTTTAAAGAAATTATGGGCGATTCCATTCCTGTATATGTTATGGATACTCAGGGGCCGTTTGATTTAGCGCATTTGATGCTTGGAGATGAATTATTTATCCAGATCTATGATGACCCGCAGTTTGTCCATCACCTGATGAATATCTGTCTGGAACTGGGTATAAAGACTCATCGCTGGATGAAAGAGGTAATTGATGAACCTTTGACTTCACTGCATCATGGAAGTATTTTGTATTCAGATAGTTTTGGAATTCGTATTTGTGAAGATACTACAGTGCTTTTGAGCCCGGAGCATATTGAGGAGTTCGCGATATCGTATTCCCGCAGGCTCGCCCGTGAATTCGGGGGCGCCTGGATACATTACTGCGGATACCATGAAGGCCTGACGGATTTGATACTTGATTCTCCTGAATTCAAAGTGCTTAATTTCGGGCATATTCCCGGACATGAGCAGGAGATCGACTTTTATAAAAATATGGAAAAATTTAAAAAGGCCGGAAAAATTAATTACAATCGCTGGCCGAAATTTCCAGATGAATCAAATGAAGAGTATCTGCTTCGTTTGCATAAGTTTGCTTCTCAAGGGATATTGGCTCCAATTTTTCGGAGCTGGGATAATTTTTTGCAATCAGAATCTCCTGAAAGTGTCTTGAACTTCTGGCGCAGTTTGTAAGATATTTATATCTCTTTTAGATATTTGCTCTGAAAAAAACTTGAAATATTCTTGTTTTTCTGTTAATCTATTAATTAGTATAAGAGGAACTAATTAATGGGAATGTACAAAATGTCTCTTGGAATCAGAAAACCATGTTTCGACGGCAAGTTTTATGAGCATGATGCGAATAAACTCAGGAAATATCTCACTGAAACGGTAGAAAACGAATTGAGCAGTGAACGTACCAGCAACCATGTTAGAGCCGTTATCCTGCCTCATGCCGGCTATGTTTTCTCCGGTAAAACCGCGATAAAAACTTTATTGAGAGCTGTAGGGGGAAATTATTCCAGGGTATTGATAATCGCTCCTTCTCACCGCATTCCTTTCAGGGGAATTGCCTTGTCGGAGTTTGAGGCATACCGTACTCCATTGGGGGACATTCCTGTCGATATGGATATTGTCGCGGATATTGAAGGGACAGGAAATGAATATATCGAGTATATGACGGATGCGCATGAGATGGAACATTCCCTCGAAGTACAACTCCCTTTGATACAGCATTGTTTTAATGATCTGAAATTAATTCCAATAATTAACGGCATGATAGACCAGGAATCTGCACGGCATATTGCCACAGCCCTGACGGAGTTTTGGCGGCATGATATCCTGTGGGTGATAAGTTCAGACTTTACCCACTACGGACGCTCTTTTAATTATGTCCCTTTCTACCGCAATATCAAAGAAAATCTGCGCAAACTTGATTTAGACGCAGTTCAACTGGTGCTTGACGGGGATTTGGATGGATTTTCCAAATATCTGCATAAAACAGGTGCGACTATTTGTGGGTGCGGCGCTATTCAAATACTGTTGGCAGTATTGGAGCTGGTCAACAGAAATAAAAATATCGGCGCTGAATTAGTTCATTACACCACTTCCGGGGACTTGACATTG
Source organism: Victivallaceae bacterium (assembly GCA_963664605.1). Lineage (GTDB taxonomy): Bacteria > Verrucomicrobiota > Lentisphaeria > Victivallales > Victivallaceae > JAHOYW01. Next base: position 3,799,330 of record OY761536.1, on the reverse strand, counting down.
AATTATTCTCAATGCGTAAGTTATGCCGGAATCGCTTTTTTCGAACAAAACCTTGAAAGTTAGATGTTGAGATGTTCAAAAAAAACATAATCATATTCATTATCTTTTGCGCGTCTTTTATAATGCATGCTGAAGTGTTCACACTCTGGCCTAAAGGCAGATCAAGAGGTCAGGAACTCGACACTTTTCTGAAAACCACTTCGCTTTTAAATGAGCCAATATATATAAATGGAGTTAAAGCCGAACTCAAACTGGGCTTGATCGCAAGAAGTTTGACGGAAGTATTAACTATGCTCAAGAAGAAATTTCCGACCGCGAAACTTGCCGCTGCCGGGGATTCGATACTGGTCAAACAGAAACTCCCGAACGGCTGGCACAAACGTTTATTACTGGTCTATTTCGGAGATTTCTTTCCGATATTGCAAATCAGCATTGCTTTACCGCCTAAGCCGGCAAAGCCGTCCCGCTGGCCGGATTCATTAATAAAGACATCCGATGGAATACCTTTGCGCTACATATATTTTCCTAAACGTAAAACTTGGTATGGTATGTTCAAGACAAGAATGGGCCCTTCTCAGGCTTTAGCCGAGATCAGCAGTTCACTAAAGGCTCAGAACTGGACTCCGGTGACAGGGGAAGCTTCACCAAATTATCAGGGAAGGGGGGAAATGTTCATGAAAAAGAACGCATCATCAATCATATTGATTAATTTTTCCGAAGACGGTGTTGCAAACGTTATATCGAGAAAAATGAAGTAAACCTTCCTGAATAATTTTCTTTTTCTTTTTATCTAAAAGCAGTTGACCTTTTTAAGATACGGTTGTATATTTCATCTTTGTTAAAACATTTTACAAAGCTAAAATAATAACGAGGCTAAGATGAAAAAGAATTTACTTATTGCTCAGTCCGGCGGTCCTTCGCCGGTAATCAACAGTTCATTGCGCGGAGTTGTTGAAGCCGCTCGTGAATTTGACCAGATTGGAACAGTCTACGCTGGCTGGCACGGAATTGAAGGAGTTCTGAAAGAAGAGCTTATTGATATGTCCGCTCAGGATCATGATGAGATCGCGCTGTTGCGTAATACTCCGGCAGCCGGGGCTATCGGTACTTGCCGTTACAAGATCAAATCTCACCAGAAAGAGGATTTTGACCGGGTAGTGGAAGTCTTGAAAGCTCATAATATAGGTTATTTCCTCTATAACGGCGGCAATGACTCCATGGATACAGCTAATAAAGTTGCTAATCTTGCTCAGGAACGCGGCCTTGATGTTATTGGGATCGGCGTGCCCAAAACTATCGATAATGACGTCGGCGACAGTGAATTCAAATTAATCGACCATACCCCCGGATACGGTTCCGTAGCTCGTTACTGGAGCTCAATAGTCCAGAATGCCGAGGAAGAAAACCGCGGTTCATCACCTGCTGATCCGGTACTGGTGCTGCAGGCAATGGGACGTAAAATCGGTTATATTCCTGCCGCTGCTCGTCTGGCTGACCCTAAACGCGAATCTCCATTGCTTATTTTCCTTTACGAAGGTGGTTTAACTATGGAACAGATGGCTGATAAAATCAATGCCAAAGTTAAAGAATGCGGCCGCGCAGTCGTTGTCGTCTCTGAAGGATGTGATGTCGGCGATTTAGGATTCAATAAAGACAGTTTCGGACATGCTCAGTTCGGAGCTAGCGAAACTACTGTTCAGCAGGCTTTGATTAACTATCTGAATAAACACGGCATCCCGGCGCGCGGCGCTGCTCGTGGACAAACTTTTGGTACTGACCAGCGTTCGACTGCGGTTTACGCTTCTATTGTTGACTTGGATGAAGCTTACCGTGCCGGTCAGAAAGCTGTTGAACTGGCGGCAAATGGTGAAGGTGGTTTCATGTCGACAATTCTTCGTAACCCCGGTATGATTTATTCTGTCCGTTACGATAAAGCTCCGTTGTCTGAAGTTGCTAATTCAGAACGTTTTTTTCCGCAGGAGTGGATTACTCCGTGCAAGACAGATGTTACTGATGAATTCCTAAAATATGTTCGCCCGTTGATCGGGGAAGACTGGCCGAGCGTGCCGATTATTAACGGCCGCCAGCGTTTCGCACAGCTTAAACCTTTATTTGCTGATAAAAAACTTTCGGCTTATGTTCCGGAAGCATCCAGATAAATAAAATAATTATCAAGCGGTACTCTTTTTGCAGAGTGCCGCTTTTTTTTATTTGCTGATAAGAGTATCGGCGGAAAAATTTCCTATGGATGATGGTTTTTGTTTGTAGACCAGGGAACTTGCCATTTCTTCTCTTATATATTGGAGCAACTCATCTACGCTGATTTTGCCGTCATTATTACCGCCGTTAAGTACTTTGTCTGCCTGGCCGCGCATGCCTATTGCCATATGCCAGCTGAAAATATCAGCTCCCTGAAAACCTATATAAAAACGGTATGGTTTATCTTTAATGGAGAAATTCGTTACGATTAAACGCATTTCCCGTGACAGGTCGAATCTTTTGTCAAAACAGGGAAGCTGAGTAAGGTATTTTATAAAATCACCGGGATATTTGCCGTCCGGATATAAATCCGCGAATATAAGTATGCGTCCGCAACCGGACTCATCAATGGTTTTTATGAGTTCCGCTATGTCCATAGACGTTTGTGAGATTTTTGCGGGATCGCTGTCGTATCCGAGAAGATAATATTTTTCGCCTGTTTTTACTGCTTTCCCAGCAAGAAATACGACGAGTAGAGTATTTTTCCCGCATGAGTTCAGGCATCGTTTGACGATTTTTTCACTATCAGTCCGTTTAGCCTGTATTGAAGGAATGGAATAGACATAGTTAAATTTATCATCCATTGTGCTGAGAATGATTTCAAAGTCTTCCTGAATATAACCGGAATCTTCAATTCTTGTGCTTTCATAACGTCCCGGAGCTATGATTAAGCCGACTCGTTCGCTAACCGGCCCAAGTAAAGCACGTTTCATCGCCCGCTGAGTTTCTTTGTCATAGTTCGGGCGTTTGTCAAGTTCGGGTGCGAAAGTCATTTTTCCATCAGGTGCTTTGCAACCGAACATAAAACAGAAAACCAGTAAGAACAGGATAGAAAAATAAGCTTTTAAAATATTCATAATATCTCCTAAAAATCAAATATTTTGAGTCTCATGGTATCAAAACCATTAGATTTGACTAAGATTATTGTAATAGAATCGTTCCTGCCAACATTGACATTAGCGCTGTTCATAATTCTTCCATCTTTTGATTTTACCGACAATTTGAATATTCCGTGTCCGGTTTTCGGAAAAACTGCCGCCTGCACCTGTTTGGGCAAAGTTTGCCAGCAGCGTACATCAGCACGGTTAAACGTTTTTTTATAGACTTGCATAATCGCAAAAACTATAAGCTGCGCAATATCGCCCGCTCCGGCTTGAATATTGTTGCCAATGTGTTTTGCCGTATATTGCAGAGTGATGCTGGTCGCTTCTTTTACCATTGCGCCGGCTACAGCGCGCGTAATAATCTCTGTAAGTTGTTTATCAAGTGCAAAGGATGAGATATCGCCAAAATCCCCGACAACCCGGGTTCTGTACTGCTGTCCTTTTTCATTGGTTATCTGCAGATGGGCGGCGTCGGAAGGGAAGTATTCCATAATAGGATAGGCGATACCAATATAACCGACTGGAGGAGGCAGGATTAACTCAAATAATTTTTCTTTTCTTGCCGGAACAAGACCGTCTTCGAAAAGCACATAAACAACCTTTTTATTTAATGGAAAATCAAATCCCTTAGCAGATTGGAGTTTTTGGGGGACATGTTCACCAAGCTGTTTCAGCAACGAAACATAACATCTTTTGAACATTGGATTTGAAGGATCTATCCGATACAGCATCCGGAAGTCAAAAAGCGCTTTAAAAGGTTCATTTTGCGCCAGGAAGTCAATTGCTGAAAAGAAAGTTACTGTCGGATTGACGACATTGCCATAATCAAAGTTTTTGCTGTGTTTTTTAATCCACTTTAGGTCTTCCTGTACTTTTTTATTTTTCAGTATAGACTCAGGGGAAAAACCTGGAATCTTTGTTCCTTTATATTTGGGAGCCTCGTACTGATATTCTTCAATCAGGTCAATTTCATATTGGCGCTGCGCCATTTTCTGCCTGAATCTAGCCCTTCGTATTTCAACCGATGCGGCATCCGGATTTCCCATTGCCAGATAATTCATAGCTTTGTAAGTGTTGATTATGATCTTTTCAAAGAATAAACCGGTATAGGGCAGGGCATTGGCATTTGTATAGGCGGCTCCAGCTTCAGCGGCTGCGTTTCTCAGATTGAATGTGGCACGGTTTTCATAATCAGTTAAAGTATCTTCAGCTTTTTCAAAAGCTTTCAGGCTTCCCGGATAGTCTTCAATCACAAAATGGACTGTGCCGTCCTCAAGATACCACATTAATTCATCGCCTGTCCCTTCACGGGCTTTGGTATAGGAGTCAATTATTTCTGCTGATTTTCTATATTCCCCGCCGGAAAAATGCCGCATTGCTTCTTTCTTCTGATACCTTGAGCTGATTAGAGTTGAACAACCGGTGAAAAATAAAAGCCCGGAAAGCAGGATAAAACATAAAAAAACGTGTTTTGTAATAATATTATTCATAAATTTACCTCCTGTCCCTGAAAGCTCTGACGGCTTCTCTTCTGACATCAATATCAGTTGATTTACGGCGTAATTTGTCGAGATAAACCATGGCTTTCTTATTGCCTATCCTTCTCAAAGCCCTGGCGGCGGCTCTTCTGGGGAGTCTATCTTTATCAGTTTTGATAATTTTTATCAGATCGTCAACAGCACCTTCCGCTTTCAGGCGCCCTAAAGCAGTGGCGGCAGTCATTCTGACTTTTGGAGACTCATCTCCAAGGGCATTGATTAGCTGTTTGATGGTTGTTTTGGCCGGATGCTTGAATTTTCCCAGGTTTTCACAGCATATTTTACGTACCAGCGGAACTTTTGATTTGTTATAAACATCAGCAAGCAATGCTTCCGCTTCCTTGCCTCCAAGACGGTATATCGCAAAACCGGCGGCTTCACAGACTTTTGGTTCAGGATCTCTTTCAAGTCCCTGGCGCAGTACTGGAAAATCACTTTTGTTTCCACAGTAGGCAAGCATTTCATATGAAAGCATTTTGACGATATAATTTTTATCATTGACAAAAACCAGCAGTGCCGGCCGTGCGGACGTGCCCATGTCAATAATACTGTCCCAATCAGCGGTGGCAACATAATAAAGGCATTGTTCATATTTGCTTTTTGCCTTCCAGTTACGCTTTTTCAGTATTTTTGCAGCCAGGCTGCGGTTGTAAAAATCCTGATCATCAAGCGCATCGACCAATGCTTTGGTAGACTCAGCGTTATTGAACCTGCCAAGCCCGGAAATAGCTTTCTTTCTGATTTCCCAGTAATCTTTTTCCGCGATTTTCGCCAGTTCCGGGACAACCGATTTATCGCTGGACATGCTTAGGGCGGCAACCGCTTCAATTCGAATGTTTCTATCTTTTGATTTTAACATTTTAATCAGGGCAGGAACAGCTTTTTTCGATTTTATTCTGCCCAAAGAATTTATTGCCGCTAGTTTGACTTGTCTGTCACTATCGTTCAGCATGGCAATTAATTTAGTTTCGGCTTTAGGAGAATATGCCCGTCCAAGAGCAAGTGTGGCGGCGGTTCTTATCTTGGGACTTTTGTCATCAACAATTTCCATCAACATCTTGTCATTTGGAACCTTGATGGCGGAGATGGTTTCAATAGCGGATCTCCTGACCCAGCCAGCCGGATCATTGAGAGTAAGCTTGAGAGCGTTTAATGAGGATTCGCCCTGTTTTATCAATCCGCCCCAATTTTGGTCAGCAGCCATGAAAAAGGCATTATCAGAAGCATTGTCGGGAGTCCATCTTTGCTTTTTCAGGGATTCCGCGGCAGCTTTTCTTATCCTCCAGTCTGAGTCCCTCAATGCTTTTTTCAGAATGGGAACAGCTCTTGCTCTGGGATAATACCCCATTGCTTTGGCGGCGGCTTCCCTGACCAATACGTTGTTTCCGGCAAGCATATCCGCAAGCATCGAAGTTGTTTTATCTGAGTCTATAAGTCCCAGAGACAAGGCAGCCTGTTTCAGGACAACAGTGTCATCAGCTGATTTTTTAATCTCATCGGCCAGAAGAGGAATCGCTTTGTCGCCATACTTGGCAACGCTTTTTGCCGCTGCCCGGCGAATGCTGATCATCGGGTCTTTGAGCATAGTTACCAGTACGCCAAGTGAATCAGGATTTTTTATTCCTCCAAGAACCAGTATCGCGCTCTCCCGTTCCCTGGTTTCCTGTGAAGACAGTTTTTTAACCATGGCGTCACATGCGGGATTGCCAATTTTTATAAGTATTTGTTCCAGATTATTCCGGAATGGCAGGTTATAGTCATTAAGTCCCGATACCAGGAAAGGTATTGAGCCAGGAGCAAGTTTAACTAAAGCTTCACGGGAGGCTTCCACCACCTTTTCATTTTTGCGTTTAAGCATTGGGATAATAGAGGGACTGACCAGAGGGTCTTTATACGTTCCAAGAATTTCGATGACGCATAATGCTGACGGATCATCATATCGTGGAAGATTTTTAATTAAGATCGGGGTTACTGCTGCTGGGGAAAGCTTGACGACAGCTTTCTTTACAGCCGGAAAATGCTTGACGCGTTTGTCTTGGATAATGCTGAGTAAAGCCGGTGCTCCACTGGGATCACCAATCTCACCAAGAGCTTCAATCGCCAGATCAACAGTTAGCTGGTCATGGCTGTCCCTTATTATTTTATTCAGGATCGGCACGGATGGTTTTCCCACTTTTACGAAATGCCGCATGGCTAGTCGTTTTTGTTCGGGAGTACCATTATTTAACATGGTGGACTGTCTTTGCAGTTCTTTATAATTCACACAGCCGGCAAGCAGAAACACTGCTATGAACAGCAGATACAGTAATCTCATAAAAATCTCCTTATTTCTATGTGTAAACTTTATATCTACGTGTTCAAAATAACATTTATTTTTAGGAAAACAAATATATTTTTTTGTTATATTCAAAAATTATGCGGATTATTTTAGAAGTGTAATTAATTATTTGAATATACGATTGCCAAAACGGCGATTCTTATGTGCTGCAATCAATTGGTTTTTAAATGATTTTCAGGATTGCCAAAACAGTTCGTAATGAATTTATTAAATATGGGAAAATATTTTTGAATGGAATAGTTTTCAGATGCTTTGCTGGTGGTTTCCGCCATTTTTGAGTAGAGTGACTTATCATTAATCAGTTTGTCTAAAGCTTCAAGCCATTCTTCCGGCGAATCGGCTAGGAATCCGGTCTTTCCATTATCAATAATTTTTGTGTTTTCGCCGATTGGGCTCGCAATTACAGGGAGGCCGGCTGCCGAATACTGAATCAATTTAAAAGCGGATTTTCCTTTTGAAAATTCATCATCTGTCAAAGGCATGATTCCCACATGGCTTTTCAGCAGTAATTCAATCTCACTTTCCTGAGACCAGTTTACGAAGCGCATATTAACGCCTTCAATGCGGCGTTTTGCCAAAGATTTCCGGGCGATAACCAGCAGTTCAAAATCATGTTTTTCAGTCATCCGGCGCAATACCTCAGCATATTTTTCCAGATACATATAAGTAACCGGGGTTCCAATCCATACCATGGTGAATTTATCAAATTTATTCGTTTTAACCCGGTAGAGATCAATATCAACAACAGTCGGTATTTTTATTATATTCTGATTCAGTTTCTTAACTTTTTCATAAAGGAAATCATTAGCAACGATAATTCCGGCGGCCTTGGATACCAGCGCGTCATATTTTCCTGATAAAAATATCTTGCCGCTATATTTTTCCCAAACATTGTCGTCGAAGTTCAGTATGTATTTTCGTTGTTTCAGGAATTGGCTTTCGACCCAATAAGGCAGGAAAGGGAAAAGTTCATATTCTATCAAAAGATTATCATTCGTCAGTGAAAGCGCGCGGAACCGCCGCCAGTATGATTTGAGAATATTAAAAAGTCTTGCTTTTTCCCCTTTATATAAGCGTCGCAGGTATTCTTCATCAAAAAAATTATGAATATCGACTTGCTCACCGGCGTCACGAATTCGTGCTGCATACATATAGTAGCGATAGCGGCTGGAAGCCCCAAGCGTATTATATCTGGTAAACATTGTTAATTTCTTCATAAATAGACTATTTTTTGACTAATTCAAAGTAAATTTCATATGCAGGTACAATATAGCACAAGTTTTCTTCATAAAACTCTTTAGTCCAGCGTGAAATATTAATAATAAATCCAAATGCCTTTTTAAGAGGCCAACGTTCAACAAAAGGTGATTTGAATATCAATTTCAGCTTGTCAACAATAAATAAATCTGAGGAGTAGAAAGCAGGAACTTTTCTTCTTAAATATTGCTGTTTTTTATCGTAATAGCTGAAAGTGTAGAGACCAAAAAATGATTTATGGGTATGATCTGAATAAAAATACGGATTGGAGAAATATGGAACAGTACCAATCATTTTTCCGCCAGGTTTCAATATTCGATTGACTTCTTTGAGAAACATATCAAGATTTTCAATATGTTCCAAAAAATGAAATGAATATATTTCGTCAATACTGGAATCATCCATTGGAATTGCTTGATTGAGGTCGGCTACAATATCGACACTATCCAGTTTTTCGCGGTCTATAGTTATTGCATCTGGAACACGCCTGATGCTACCGCAGCCTAATTCTAATTTCACAATCTTATTTTTATTACTCATCTTAGCCCCATAATGATAAACATTAAATACAACAAATCACCGCCAATACAATATAAAAAACTATACTGCAAAACATAAAGTTCCAAATGAAAATCAATTTTTATATGAAAAAAAAGATCGTTTTTTATCATTTGAAGTGTTATATTGCTGACAGTAAATATAAGGACAAAGCGATGAAGCATAAGATTTCTATAGCTATGGCAGTTTTTGAAGGAGAACGTTTTATTGATCAGCAGTTGAGTAGTATTCTTGACCAAAGCTGTATGCCGGATGAAATAATTATATGTGATGATTCCCGGGATGATAAAACATATAAGGCTATAGAAAGTACGATTGTGCAATACCCTGAAATTATAAAATATTTAAAAAATGAAACTCAACTTGGGGTAAGTAAAAATTTTGAAAAAGCAGTTTCACTGACAAACGGAGATATAATTTTTCTTTCAGATCAGGATGATGTATGGAAGCAGGATAAAATTAGCAAACTCTTATCTTTACTGGATGATTTTCCTGATTGCGGAGGCGCATTTTGTAATAGTGAATTAGTTAATAGAGATTTAATTCCGCTTGGAGTCACGCATTTGGAACTGAGAGGATTTGCTGGAGATGCAAGCAAGGATTTCTTTCTGAAACGAGTTCCGGCAGCGGGCCATAATATGGCATTTAGGGCTGAGCTAAAAGATTTTCTGTTACCGTTTCCAGCCCTCAAAGAATGTCATGATACATGGATAGGATTAGTTATTGCGGCAGTAAGCCGTTGGATATTTACCGATGACGTTTTGACTTTGTTCCGACAACATGACAGCAATTTATCACAAGCCGGCAGAAGCGGGCAGTTAAAAGCCGCTTTGTCTTCAATAAAAAATGATACAGACAGTTGGAATATGGCTTTATATGATGGACTTATCCAGCGTCTAACAGGAAAGATTGATCCGGAGCTTCTTGAACGATTTAAAGATCGCCGTGGATATTCTGCAGTACGCGCTAAAATGAACTGTAATATTTTTAAACGTCTTCCGCTGATTTTGGGGGAGATCAAAAATAAGAGATATTTTAAATACGGCAGAGGATGGAAGAATGTTATTCAGGATGTTTTTTTCAGGAATCTAGTGAAATAACTTTTATCTGAAGCTCAAAATAAAAAACTCCCATATCCGGCGTAAGAAAGCAAAAGGCCATTTCAGCATCAAATACAATTTATAACTTACTGTTTCTGATGTTTCATACAAGACCATTGGGTTTTTATTAAAATATTCAAAATATATATCAACGTTTTTCTTGAAAATATGTTTTCTGGCGTTAAGACATCTTTGTTCTGAATCCCTTGAATTTAATAAAGATCCCTGTCTGGTGCGATAGAAAAAAAGCACTTCTGGAATGCGGAATACTTGAGCATCCGGGTATAATAACCTGATGAGAAAATCCCAGTCTTCGTAGACCGACATAGTTTCATCATAACCTTTGACCCGGTCATAATCGACACGCCTGTAGACACATGAACAAAAGATTCTATTGCCGAGCAGTAATTGTTTATACGAATAGTTCCGGAGCCGCCAGATATTAGATTTAGCTCCAAAGAATCTGGCGAACGCGTATACTACTTTTATTTCCTCTTTTTCTTCAAGTATTTTTACTGCTTTTTCAATGTATGAAGCAGCTATCAGATCATCGCCGTCCAGTGGCAGTATATATTTCCCGGAGCTTTTTTTGATGCCTGTATTTCTCGCTCCGGCTAACCCCTTATTTTTCTGATGAATATATTTGAACCTGTCATCTTTTCTAATGTATTCTTCTGCAATATTCGCTGTTGAGTCGATAGAACCGTCGTCTATGATGATGCATTCCCAATCCGTATATGATTGTGCTAGAACGCTGTCAAGAGTTTCCCCGAGGAATTCTGCGATATTATAGCAAGGTACAATAATTGAGATCATAACTGTTTTGTCCTTTTTAATACTCCACCTCAATTTTTGATTTACTTTTTATTATTTTCTACAAAATGTGATTCCGGGATCTTCCCTGAGTTTAGCATGAAGCTCATTGTTGAACAGTTTTTACAGTATTCTATGCTGCGGCATTTACTTTTTCCATGTGATGAAGTGCGCAGACGTCTGTAATCTTTCAAATTCCAGATTTTATCAATACTGGATTTCTCAAGGTTACCGAAATCAAGTTTACCTTCGGTGATATCTTCATACATCACCACTTCGCTCCCTCCACAGGGATAAACCTGTCCATCAGGTCCGAGCATTATCTGGGAATAAGGAAAATTACAATTCATCCGCTTACGGGAAGCATTGCTAAACAGTGGGGGAAATATATATTTTTTTAGATTTGACTTTACAGCATATTCGCAGGCCTCTCTGACCATACGGTCGGAGTCTTCCTGATGGTTAAACAAAGAGAGATTTCTGTCGAGGGAATGAAACAGCTTGCTGTTGTTAATATCAGAAAAACAACGTCTCTGAGTATAGAATTTAGCATATGCTCCAAGGTAAAAGCAGTTTCCAAGTTTTATACAGAATTCAACGTGTTTTTTGATTTCATCAATATTGCGCATTGAGTAGGCGAAATAAAGAGTAAGTTTAATATCAGGATTGATTTTTCTTATATTAGTGATGTTGTCAAGTACCGTCTGTAACGATTTATTACCGGAAATAGTAGCGTAGGTTTTAGGTTCAAGGGAGTGCAGGGAGATTACGACAGAATCGAAGTTCTTTGCGACTAATTTTGCTTTTTCTCCGGTCAATAACTCGCCATTTGTATTTATTGATAATTTGATATGTGGATATTTTTCTTTTGTATATTTGACTATTCCATCAAAGTCATTGCATAAAAGCGGTTCTCCCATACCGGAAAAAACCATATTTGTTATAAGTTTTGGACGGATATTGTCCATAATAGTTTTATACCTTTCCAATGTTAATTGATTTTTCAACGGGTTTGTACGGTAATCAAAGCCGCAGAATTCGCAATTATAATTGCATTCATATTGAGTCAGCATATGAACTTGGCTGGGACGGGAACAGCATCTTGTCCGATGCAGCTTCATTTCTATTATAGAAAGCAGCTTGTTAGCCTTCCTGATTATTTCACCAAAACTGAACATCGTGCAAACTCCTGTTTGAAATATTTTATTTATTTCGTAACCTTATTCCAAAAAATAAAAATATAATACGTCCCAAGCTTAACTCTTTAATAGCTTTGTAAACAGACAGCTTTATAGAAATCCAAAAACATTGCCGCATCTTTTGCAAATCATCAAGACAGTACGGTAACGAAATTAAACGGGGAATGAGATTTTTTTTAGCCTCTATAGAAAGCCCATCCCAATTATTTTCTATAACAATTAAAGTTTTTTCCCATATCATTTTTTGCTTTGTGACTGTTAAAGATCTGTCGTGAGATCGGTATTCATATAAATTTTTTTTTAAATGGTAAGCTTTATATTTTGAAGAAGCGCGCAGGAAGAAATCATAGTCTTCTGCTAAAAACATTTCTTCACGATATCCTCCAAGTTTATAATGAATGTCTCTTTTATATAAAAAACAAGCCCCACATCCACAGTGAGGAATATATTTTGGCTCTTTCAGCTGACTGTCAGCAATATGGCAGGAATTTTCGTTTATGATTCTATAATCGGCATATACCAAGTCACAATATTTCGAGTTTAAAATATCTAACATCTTTTCTAAAGCATTTGGATAATATAAATTATCGTCGCTTGTCCATGTAAATAATTCGCCTTTGGCGTTATTAAAACCAATATTTAAAGAAGCCGGCAATCTTTTATTTACTTTATTTATAACCAATTTGATTCTTCTGTCTTTTGCTATATACTTTTCAGCAATTGCTTGACTTGAGTCAGTAGAGTTATCATTTACGATAATTAATTCCCAATTGTCATAGGTTTGCTGGAGCAAACTTTCGATAGCCGAACTGAGATATTTTTCTCCATTATATACTGGTAATATAATGGATATTAATGGTTTTTTATTTGTCATATCCTTTTAAAGCCTCTACTATTTTAGGAGCGGCGTTTCCATCTCCGTAAGGATTTGTTGAATTAGCTGTTAATTTGTAATATTTATGGTTCTTCAACAGTTTATCGGCTTCTTTTATTATGATATCCGTTTGTGTGCCAACCAGTTTGCTTATTCCAGCGGCAATTCCTTCCGGACGTTCTGTTTCATTTCTCATAACCAGAACAGGTTTACTCCAAGTTGGAGCTTCTTCTTGAATACCGCCTGAGTCTGTTAATACAAAAGTACAATTTTTGATTAAACCCATCAAAGAAAAATAATCCAGAGGCGGTAGCAATTTTACATTTTTAATATTAGATAATTTAGACCTTACAGGGTTATTTATGTTTGGATTCAAATGTACAGGATAAACAAACGCCACATTCGGGTTTGATTTTGCTAAATATTTTATCGCCAGGCAAATATTATCTATAGGCTTTCCAATATTTTCACGTCGATGAGCTGTGATTAGAACAATTTTTGAAAATCCTGAATCAAGTATTTTTTGTGATATTTTATTATCTATTTGGTTTTCAAATTTCAGTAAAGTATCTACTACTGTATTTCCTGTAATAATAATTTTTTGTTTGGCTATCTTTTCATCAGAAAGTATTTCAGCTGATGTTGCAGTTGGCGCAAAACATAATGTACTAAGCATATCTGCAATACGACGATTTGCTTCTTCCGGAAAGGGTTGCAATAAATCATCAGTACGCAATCCTGCTTCAACATGTCCAAATTTTATTCCGTTATAATATGCCAGCATACTTGACACCATTACTGTTGTAGTATCTCCCTGGGCAAGTATCCAATCAGGTTTGACCTGCTCTATTAAAGCTCCAAGCTTATCAAATAATTTTGCAGTAAGACTGGTAAGAGTCTGGTTATCAACCATTAATTTTAGATTATAGTCAACATGGATTTTGAACAAATCAATAAGTTCATCAGTCATCTGTTCATGCTGCCCTGTATTGCAGATAATAGTTTCGAAATACTTATAATTGGTTTTTAATTCGGTAATTACAGGAGCCATCTTAATGACTTCTGGTCTAGTTCCAAAGATTAGTAGGATTTTTTTCATTTTATCCCCTTTTGAGCAATCCATGCGATAAATAATTCATTAGAACCATCGCTATCGTCATAGGAAATATTTTCAATAACATCACATGAAAAGTTCAAGCTCTGTAATTTTGATTTGATTTCATTTTTATCGAACCAAGTTTCCCATTCGGACAATTCTAACTTACCCAATTTATGAATATTTTTATCAATAATAATAAGGATTCCATCTCCTTTAACTATTCTTCTCATTTCTTCTAATGCGGCGTCAATATCTACAGCGTGTTCTAATGCTTCAACGCATATGGCAAAATCGTATTCCTCATTTTTTACTGGTATTTTGAGGAGTGAACCCTCTATTTTATTTATTCCTTCCGGTAAATATTTTAACATCTCTTCAGATAAATCCATTCCTGATAAGCTTATATTTTTAAAAGACTTCATTATAGCTTTTAGAAAACGTCCCTTTCCACAACCCAAATCAACTATTTTTTTAGGCTTGAATTCATTTATTTTATCAAGAATAATTTTAACTCTTCCATCAGTATCTCTAATTTCAGCTGGAAATATATCCGCATCAAGATTGAAAGATAATTTAATCTTCCAGTAAAGTGCGTCTAAAAAATATTTTACAGCCCAACTAATTTCTTCTTTGGGGAAATAATTACTTTTTAAACCATAACTCCCATACCAGCCTCCAGACTTATTTTGTAGACGAACAGCATAATTAAACGCCAGATCTCCATTTTTTTTGTTTCCTAGTTTGTACCATATTAAGGCGTATTGAAACATGCCGGTAGAACATATCCAATGGTGATCGTTGTATGCCGGTATGGCTCCATTACGTTTTTGGTACGAGGCAACTTCAAGCATTGCTTTTGTTGCTGTTGCTGTTTCTCCAAGATCGGTCAATGCTTCTATTATGTATGCGTGAAAATGAGATAATGTATTAAATTGGGTCAAATTATCTTTTGCTAAATAAAATTTTAATGTTTTTTCTACAAAATTTAAATATTTTTTATTGTTCCACTTTATACCTGCAGTCTTTATGGAGTCTAGGCAGTAAAGATGGATTGCTTCAGGGACTTCGTTGCCGAAAGGCAGCTTCCAAAACCTTGTGTCTGGAGTGCATAATTGTCCGTTGTCTTTGCCTTGCAATATAATCCAGTTTATTCCTCTTTCAATAGATTCTTTATATTGTGGATAAATATCAACAAGAGAGATTAAGCCTTTTAATATTTGTCCGGTATCAAATGTATAGGGGGAGTCTCCTTCGGGATCAGACCATGAACCATCATTATTTTGAATTGATACTAAATAATCCGCGAATTTCTTTGCTTGTTTATGTTTTCCCCATGTTAGCAAAGTTGGAATATAATATCCTGTTACTTCCGGATAAATTAATTGTCGTTTCGAATTAACCGCAACACCGTCATTATTAATTGTGTTTTTTTGAAGCCATTTTTGAGCTTTTTTGAATGCTGTTAAGTCATCTGTTTTATTAATGTCCTTAATTTTTCTTATTAAAAATTTTAAAATTCTCTTGCCTTTTTGGAGAATACCTTTGAGCTTTTGTTTTATAAAGTTATTTGAAGTTAAATTTATAAATTTTAACTGCCATAGTACTTTTTGAGATAGTTTTTCACATGAATATAAAAAGATAGGACGGCTGTAATCATTGCTGTGTCCCAGAAGTGTAATATGAGTAGCACCTAATATATCTCTGACGTAAGTGATTTCCTTATCCAGAGACTTCCTTTCTGGATAAAAACGGTCTTGAACCGCAAATTCAAATATTATAGCTTTAGGAGAAAGTTTTTTCAGGTCTTGTAGAAATTCTGTTTTTTTCTTAATATGGTGATAAACTGACAATACGCTAATGATGTCGGCTTGTGGTATGATGCTTTTTAAACTGTCTTCACCACAAATAGCCGTGGTGAATTTTACATTAGATGCTTGGGCGTCTAAGAAAGCTAGTGCTCTAGCTGCTGTTACATAGTTTTTAAAGGCATCCACTCCGGTGCTTTTTGCAATATAAGAAGATTTTGCCATTTTTATGCAAAATCTTCCCATATTACAACCAATGTCTAAATAATTTAATTTATTATTATTATTAACCTTATAAAAATAATCAATCATCTTGTTAATAATCAAATATCTATAATTAGATTCTATACGTTGTCCAGAAAACGATTTCCCATTAATCATAACTGATTGATAAATCCTTTGATCTGGCTGTTGAAGAGTATCTTTGTTAAATTCACAATCACAACTGAACTGGCATTCCTCAAGGAATGTTGTTAATTTGTAGCTAATTATTTCCTGGAAGACCTTATACAACCGATTAAGGCAAGTTCTGCCTTTTAGCCCATGACTAAGTGGAAAATCTCCGACATCTCCATATTTGTTTCTACCTGATACATCTAAAGACTCTGCGAATGAACAATTTTGTTTTAAGCTTCTGGATTCTTCAAAATCACATAATATTGGAGTTGAATTTCTAAAACATATGTTTTTTTCATGTATGTCTGTATGAACAATATTTAGTTTATACAGCTCTTCTGTCATGCTATATATTTCCCCCCAAATATTTATAATTTCATCGATATTAAAACAATCAATCGCTTTTTCAAACGGTACAAGCCATTCTAGAGCTAAAAATTGAAATCCTCCTGATATCTCAAAGAAAATTAGTCGTGGAACGAAGTCTGTTTTTATTCTCTCTATCATACCAAATTCATGTTGCAAAGCGGGTTCATCTAACCATTTGTCTTCTGATTCCAGTTTGCTTTCAACTTTGCAACTTTTACTTTTTACTTTAAGAAAAAAATGATTTTCTTTTGTCGTACATTCAAATAGTGTACATCCACCACCAGGATTCCATGGTCTTTCTAGTTTTTGTAATTTATACTCACAATTTAAATTTCTCTTCAATACATCGTGCAAAATATTTTCATTCTCTTCTATTGTATCTAAGAATTCAGTTTTATATTTAATAGTTTCTTCATTAAAAATCATAATATTCTTTCCATTTATGTATAATTTACAAGTTTTTTCTAAATAAATCGATTAACAAAAATGCTTTTAGGATCATAAATAACTGCCTTCTCATTTTTTTATGTAAACATCCAGCTAATAAAAAATTTGATATTGGAGAGATTACCGTTGCTATTGCGGCCCCGCTTATGCCGATTTTCCTTATTAAGAAATAATTCAGGACTATATTAACAATAGCACCGGCAACTGAGAATGCAATAGTATAAATTTGCAGGTTCTCCGCAATTAACCAGTTGCCAAAAGGAATACCCATGCTTATAATGACAAGTTGCCACATATAAATAATCAACGTAAGCACAGCAGGGGTATATTCTTTCCCGTATAAAATATTGATTAACGGATAACTTATCAAGTTCATTCCAATACAAATGAATATACTTGTCCAAATCATAAAAATATAATATTTTTGCAGTCTATTCATATAGTGGGTTTCTGATATTTTTCTCGATCTGATAACTGCTGGTAAAAGTGTGTTGCTTATAACCATAGGGAAGAAATACCAGATTTCACTTAACCTGGCTGCGACTGCATAATATCCCACTTCCGTATTTCCAAGCATTTCTTTTATCATTACTTGATCGATACGCATATAAATTATTCCGGTTGCGCAGCTTAAAAATAGAGGCCAGGAATGTCTGAGTAGGTTCACAGCTATGCTTGGATCAAAACGCCAGTGGAAAGGGTGGCTTACTTTTAGTATATAGAAAAATAAATATCCCAAACTCATTAAACACATATTTGCTGCTTCAAGCCAGGCAAAGTAGAGCAGTGGATAGCCTTTCCACGCGCAAAACGCCCGCCCGCATGAAACCAATCCCCATGATATTATTTGTGAAATAGCTATGTACTTGGAGAGTACTTTTGACTGAAAATAAAAATCAATGGTTTGGAATATCTGAAATAAATAACCTGCCGCTATTATTATGATAAGCATATTGGTTGAGTAATCATTATTGCTGCAGTATAAACCGATAGCAATTCCGGCAAGCATTAAAACAAAACCAGCCAGTTTTAGAATAAAAACAGAACCAAGTAGTTTATCCCGCTTTTCAGGATATTTTACCAGTTCCCGGACAATTATAGAATCCAAGCCAAGTGCAGCAATCACAGAAAATATTCCGACAAAAGCAATTGCGTAATTTAACAAACCATATTGTGCAGGACCCAGTTTACGAGCCACATATATACCGACTGTAAAACCGACTGCAATACGAAATATTTTTTCAGCAAACAGCCATGAGGTGTTTGCCCCGTAAAACTTTAAGCCTTCGTGATTAACAGCGCGATTAATAAGTCTTTTGACTCGTTCAATCATTATATTCCTTTGGGTATTCATAAAATTCTTCATCGAATAACCAGTACATCTTTTCTGTCCGCTTGATTCCTTCGGGTAATTCAAATTTCAACATTGGATTATGTTCGTCATAAGTGCAGATTATGAGTGCATCAACATCCGTATCAATAAGTTGAGAAAAGGGCTTGGTTGGTACGCCAAGAAAATTTCCGCCTTTATCCGTGTAAACTACTTTTAATTCTAAATTCCATTCTTTGATTCCCAGATAAAATATTTCCGCAAGATCACTTGCTCCGATAAAAGCTGCTGTTTTACAGCCGCGTTCAGCCAGACGACGGCAGAGCATTGAGCTTCCTTTCCGGGCTTCATGATAAAAATAACGTGAGAATGAAATAAATTCTCTGGTTAAGCGTGCTTTTTCAGCGATTCCCTTGGGAGTAAGAAAATAATCCCAGCGTCGGGAATGGAGCTTTTTGATATGCAGACAACCGCGGTCGACCATTTTGCGTAAAAGTTCATGTGCCAGTTTTACGCTGCATCCAAGCTTAGATGCAACCAGACGGTTGTTCAAGCGCGCATCTTCTTCAACGTGCTTTAATATTTCAAGCTCGAATAATTGGTTCTTTTCCAAAGCCATAAAAAACCTTGCTTTTTGTATTTTTTTCAAGTAACGTTACTTAAGGTAACGATAAAAGCAGAAAAGTCAAGCTTTCCATGAAAAAAATACGGAAATTAAAACTGGGCGCTGTAACTTTCCGGAGCGCCGCCTGAAGGCGGAACTACAACATTGTTCACGCAACTCACGGCTTACGGTCCACTACTTACGGTTTATGACTTACTGCTTACTTATACCCGAGCTCTTTATCGATTTGAGCGGCCTTTTCCCGCAGTTTTTTGAGTATAGCCGGAGTATATTTTTTCCTTTTGGTGAGATATTCGATTAATTCCCGGCAATTATGTACATTGCCTGGGATTGAGCTTACATGCCCATCCTGAAACAATATATTAATGAAACCTTTTTTGTTTCCAAATTTATCAAAAACTACCGGAATATCGGGACCGTCCCCCTCGGTAAAGTCACCAATATAGATGTAAGAGGAATTTTCTTCTTTTAGATCCTTGACGCTTTTTATGGTTTTTGAATGAGGACAAACGAAAATTGACAGATCAGTCAGATAATTATCCTTGACCAGCTTGCTTAAGCCAACTGCATTGTTGCCGGCAGGATACTTATCTTTGTGATCCATTGCATACATTTTTAAAGCTAAACCGATTTGCTTGAGATTGCTTGCGCAGGCTGTCTGCCGGGCTTTTGTCCGTGCGCTGCTCAATATTGGAATCAGTTTTGCGACTTGAGCAATTGACGGCAGAACGCTTGAGTAGGTGATAAGCAGCGGGATGTCCATCGGGCTGTTCATATTAGTCATGATGCCGTCATCCTGTCTGGATATGACCATAAACAAATCGCTCGGAGGAATCAATTGCGCTAAAACAGACCAGTCTTTGTCGCTGCCCGGGACATTCGCCTGAACAATATCTATAACGGTCTTTATTGTGCCGCTGTTAAGATAGAAAAACGCGATTCCTTTTCTTTCCATACCCTGACTGAGATATTTGAATTCAGGACTTGCGATCAAACCATTTTTCTTTTCTCCGGCACTTTTTACTATTTCCAGAATCTTTTTATTTGAAACGATATAGACATTTTTATTGTCCTTCCTGGCAACTGGTTTCAACCAGCTTAAGATGGGAGGTGCTGTCAAGCTGATCTCATCCGGCAGTACCTGCATATTTTTCTGAGCCTTGGCAAGCTCGGATAAGACCTTGAACGTAAGATCATTTTTATTAGGAAGCTTAAGCATACCGTATAATGCCGGTTTGCCATTTTCTGTTTCTGCGCTTACCAGAATCGAGGAGTAATTACCGCTTATACTGTCAAGGAAATCAGGCAGTTTGATCTTGAACCTATTAAAAAAATTCTGTTCAGCTGCCATTGGCGCGGTCTGAATTGGAGGGAAGGGGATTTGTGAAAAGATAACTTTTACCTTGCTCCATATTTTCCCGGGAGCGAGGTCATAACTGCCGGCAAATAAAGTTTCTTTGGGCAGGGAGCGCAGACCGGTTAATTCATGGTTTTCTCCGCTTATGAAATCCCATACGATCCCCTGCGGTTTTTTGTCGCCGTGGTAGATAAATTGACGTGAGCGGAATAAGGCAGGGTCTTTTTCGCTTTTTTCGCATATAAGTATTGAACTTGCGCCGGCGGCAAGCATTTCATCTATTCCGAGGCTCTTTGCCACGGGTTTCAGGCATTGATATACCATCATGGGAAGTATTTGCTGTTGCGGGGCCGGGGCTATGATCTTTATTACCTCAGGAATTTTAAGATATGAATTTTCAATTGCCCGGAATAAGTATTTATTACTTTGAAAATTCAGGTATGATCCGCCTTTATCCAACTTGGAGGAAACTTTATCAAACAATTTCTCATCATCCTGTTTATCTCCGGCATTAACGTTGAAGCAGAAGCATACAGATGTAATTACGGCTAAAATAGAAAGTGAAAACTTCATACAATCCTCCAATGATTATAATAAATTTTGCGATATTTTTTAAGATAAGCTTAAAACCCGGCAAAGCAAGCAAATTTCTCAAAACAAAACATTATTTTAAAGAGAGTTGATGGCAAAACTTGAAAATCCGGCTTCCTGATATTAGATTGTTTCCGGTTTTTGTATAATCGGGGGACAGCAGATGACAACTGAAAAGCCTGGAAATGAGCAAGCTAAGCGTTTGTATTTTTATGCTGGAATATTTCTGATGCTGCTTTTTTGTGTCGGCAGAATGTATCATGCTTATATAAACAATATCGGCATTGATTTTACTTTATTTTTCAGTTGTACTTATGCGGCTATGCATGGACGGGATTTTTTCGACGTTAAAAACCTGATTTTCTACGAATGGCAGGAATCCCTGATGGTTTTGCCTGGGCTGCTCATATTTTACATCCCCTATATGTATATGGATATTCATAGCGCACGCCTGATCTATTTTTTGCTGAGCCTGGGTTTTTCCATATTTGCTTATATTTGGATATTCAGGCTTTGCGGCTTATATAGGAAAATTGATTTTCGTAATCCTAATATGAATACGCTGTTGTTTTTTTCAAGCGGCTTTATTTTTCTAAATTCATCTCCGCAGCTAATGTGCCAGCGTAATGGGCAGGTCAGCATCTGGGTCCTGGTATTGCTGCTGTTGTTCTTTTCCGCGAAAAACAAATACTTGCGGGCGTTTCTGTTTGGGATGATGGCGGTGTTTAAGTATTCAATGATAACTTTTTTCGCTCCTTTGCTGTTCCTGAAAAAACAATACTTTATTTGTTTTTCAGCCCTTACCGTTTTTTTGCTGATATGTATCTGGCCCGCTTTTGCCGGATATAACCTGATGGAATTGTATCTGCGTTATATTGAAGTTATAAGCAACACTATAAACGGCGGCTGCAACTCCTACATGCTGGCAGGCCATGATATGTTGCAGTTTGGATATTTTCGCACTACAGCGATTAATATGCTGGGCAAATCAACTTTTGCTGTAATTATGCTGTTGATTTTATGGCGGGAACGTAATAAAGAGGGAGTAGGCTTGAATTTGCTGCTCCTGGTGTTTTGTTTTACCATGCTTGTAAGTTATCATCGTTTGTATGATAACGTCGTCGTCTTATTATTATTGCTGGTTAAAACTAATTTCCTGATACTAAAAAAAGACAAATTCAATGCCGTTATCTGCGGGATTTTCCTGTTGTATTATATTATCCCGGTATCCTGGATATTTGAACTTGCCAATTATCTGGGAAGTACCTGCCTCAGTAAGATATTTTATGTTTCCTCTTTCGAAGAATACCAGACCGTGCTGCCGATTATTGCGTGGTCGCAGACTGTTCTTGGCTTATATTTGCTGTATCTGTATTTCAAGACTGATGATGATTATATTTTCAGTTTGGAAACAAAAAGCGTACAGGATCAATAGGAACCTATATCTTTGACGCTGCTTCGCTCAATGAGTTTAGCGCAAAGTTGTCTGCTTTCCGGCTTGTTGCCTGAAACTATCCACTCATTTAAAAGTTCGACTGATTGCCGGCCTATTTCTTCGACAGGCTGTTCAAGCGTAGTCAAACCAACGTGTTCAGCGTCGCGCCATGTAATGTTGTCATAGGAAATAACAGAAATATCATCGGGGATCCTGATGCCGAGATCACGGCAGGCATCATAAAGCTTCATTGCCCGCCTGTCACGCATCGTGAAAAACGCGGTCGGCCGTTCCGCGGCAGAAAGCGCGGATTTCAACGTCGGGTACAATCCTTTTGCATCCGGTTCAATAATATTATTTTTTGCCAGAACTATTTCATCTTCAGCAAGAGCCCCCCGGAATCCGGCAAGTATTTCCTGATATAAAAAGGAATCCAGATGTCCGGTTATTACTCCAATATGGCGATGTCCTTTAGCGATCAGATAACGTCCGGCTTGTCGACCGATATTGCGGAAATTCATTTGGCAGCACAATACCGAATCGTTTTGCTCCTGGTTGGCGACCAGATATGGGATGCCGGCGGTTT
Source organism: Victivallaceae bacterium (assembly GCA_963664605.1). Taxonomy (GTDB): domain Bacteria; phylum Verrucomicrobiota; class Lentisphaeria; order Victivallales; family Victivallaceae; genus JAHOYW01. Next base: position 3,776,470 of record OY761536.1, on the reverse strand, counting down.
CCAATGCGGAGAACATACTTGGACGATCCCAGCCCTCAAGAAAAATAAGTCCTTGTATATCGCCTCTGGCATAGCGTGCGGATAATTCATTAAGAAACAGTTGCTTGTCAGAGAAGGACATTACGACTTCGGCATTATTTCCTGCTGCTCCGGCGCAAATTCCGGTCAAAATAGCCATGCCTTCGCTGCCTTTTGAGGCGACGCTGCTGTCAAAACGTAGAAAAAAACGCTCAAGGGAACGTTTTTTTTCAACTTCAGCGACTTTTGCGCCGCGGTCAGGGATCAGGTAAATTAAATTTTCCTCACGCAATTTCCGCAATACCGTGCGGATAACTCCGCGTCCGGTGTCATAGAGTTCCGCCAATTGGCGTTCTGAAGGAAGAAATTCAACCTGACTGTATTTGCCCTTCTGAATATCTTTCCGAAGTCTGTCCTGGACAGAAACTGTATGTGCTCTAGCCATATAATATCCTTAACTTTAACAGCAAGCATTAACATAATTCATGAACAGCAGTAAATCAAGAGGAATATTATTAAATTGAATAATGAAGATTTACTTTTCCTGCAGGAAATATATGACGGGGAGGGATAATACTGGTATTGAAGCGCAGAGCTTGAATGTTGTTTCCAATCCGATAGTATCACCGGCAAACCCTACCAGAAGAACTCCTGATACATTGATAAAAAATCCAAGTGAAAAATAGATGCTGCTGATAAAAGCCGGGCGGTGTGAGTTTATACTTTGTACTAGAGCGAGAATTATTGGAGCGGAAGCAAAGAGCAGCATTCCGAGGACGATCACGCAGGGAAATATGAGTAATTTATTATCGCTGAAATATATTAATCCCCACATTGCGAATGATGATAATAAAGTCAGGATAAAAAGGATTTTCTTTTTTGAAAAACGATCCGAAATATGACCTATGATAATCATTCCCGCCGCTCCTGTGAGATGCAGCACTGAGAGAGATATCCCGGCAAACCACAAAGAATTGCCTTTTCCGGTTAGATAAACAGGAAGATAAAGCGTCAACGAAAGGTTCATCCCAGCTCTTAATAACATAATAATTCCGAGAAAAATAAAAAACGGTATATAAGTTTTTGTAGATTTATACTCAGTATTTCCGGTCTTCTTTTTTGCCATATGGATGTTGGGAACATTTTTAAGTTTAAAGAAAAGAATAATTGATGTGGCAATACCGAAAAACATCAGGATATAAGATCTGCTGATGTCGAAATAGGTTATAAAGAATGTGATAAGAAGCGTTCCGGCGGTTCCGGCGACTGCCCCGGAAGACATATAGAAGCTCATTCCTTTTCCTATTTTTTTGCCGGACAAAAACTTAATCAGGACAGGAGCTGGAACGTGAAAACAAACTGTGCTTATGCCGGCTATGAACAAAAGCAGGAACAATATCCAGTAAGATGGGGCTAGACCTGTCAGACTCATTGCTGCCGCGGTGATGGCAGGCGCTGGAATTATGAAATATTTGACGGACTTTTTATCCGCCAGCAGGCCGATAAGAGGAGTCGCGAGCGAGGGAGCGCGTCTTGCTATATCCAGAGCTCCCGCCGCGGCCAGGGAAATTCCGAATTGTGCCATCAGCAGGGGCAGCATCGGGGCAAAAAAAGCTTGATAGATGTCGTGAAAAAAGTGTGCGATTGAAATTGTCAGGATTTTTTTCTTCTGGAAAGGCTGTGTCATTATATAAAAATTCCGGTTATTTAAAAATTGTGATGAAGTGATGCTGTTGTGTTTTTAAAAATTGGCGTTCAGGATTTATTTTGAAATAATTTTGAAATAATTTTCGTTATGCTGATTTACCATTGCTATTTTGCCGCAGCGTAAAAGTTTTCCGGTGAGTTTTGCTATTTCGTTAGGGTGCGCGCCGAAAGTGTCAGCAAGCTGTTTGGGAGTCACAGGACGGCGCTGAATAAGGTCGATAATCATTTCCTCATTAATATCTTTATTAACGAGAGCATTTTCTGACAACTCTGTCGGGATTTTTGCGACCGGAGTGAATAGTGTCGCAAAGCGTTCCAGTTTTTTCTTGTCGACAGCACAGGCAAAACCTTCTGCCGGAGGACGGGTTACCGTATTGAGATGAATCATTTCCGGTTTGATTCTGTCTGTGATTTTCGCAATTTTCCGGACATCAGCCATTGTCGCGTTAATTCCGGATAAAAGAAACACTTCCAGAATAAGTTTACCCTTGAAATTATTTCTGAACTCGATTTCTCCGGCTGCCATATCTTCAAAAGTTAATTCTCGTACAGGACGGTTGATTGTATCGAATAAATTTTGGTTCCAAGCACTCATAGAAAGCTTGACAACGTCCGCTTTTGAGGCAGCCTCCCGGACTTCAGGAAGTTTAAAAAGCGAACCATTGCTTAATAACAATACCGGAATATTCGTTTGCCCGTGGATGAAATCAATAAGTTCCCCGAAGCGTGAATATAGCGTGGGTTCTCCAGAACCGGCAAGTGTGATATATTCTGCATGTCCATCTGTTTTCAGCCAATGTCCTAGTTCGTCGCAAATTTCCCCCAGCGGGAAAAATTCCCTGCGCCCGGCAGTTTTCTTATTTGTCCTGCCGAGCTGACAGAAAATGCAGTCATAGCTGCAGGTTTTCATTGGACACAGGTCAATTCCCAAAGAACGTCCGAAGCGCCGTGATATGAGAGGGCCGAATATATGTTTATATTTCCTGATAATTCAAATCTCCAGTTAAAAAAACAACCGGGTATTTAAAAATATGATTACCCGGTTTTGTGTTTTAATCATACAAGTTTTTCCGCGCCTTTATAAATTTCCTTTACTTTTAAAGCCGCGGCAGCATGTCCGGGATGTTTTTCAGGATTCCACTTTTTCATGTCGTCAAAAATTACGCCTTCTGTACAGTATTGGATATCGCCTTTGAGTTGATAAGCTTTGTTGTCCTCCGTGATGAAAAGTATGACGCCTTTACTGCCGGAAAGAATATTTTGTTGTGTCTTGTCAAAGTAGTTGTCCGCTACGACGAGGGTTTCCTCATCATATTTGCTGACGCAGGTGGCGTAAATAGAATTTGCTGTTCCGTCTGTGCTGACCGTGGTGAAAACGACTGGCCCGACATGCTTATCCCAGGCTTCACTAACTGTTTCCGGTAATTTTGCCATTGTAATTTCCTTCTAATAATTTATATTTTTAACTTTTATGAAATCTGTTATCTGATTTATGCTTGCGCACTTTCCCCTTATGTTTTTCCTGCCATCCGGCAATCGCGTCAGGGTATGAGTCAAAATCCGGAATGTACGGTTTTATATCAAGCAGGGGAGTGCCGTCAAGCATGTCCGGATTATCAATATATAAAATGTTGTCCTTTCTTTCTAACAGTTTCACTATGGAGATACCGATTGGATTAGGTCTTTTGGGAGCCCTGATTGCGAATACTCCATGTACTTTATCTTCGAGAAATGGTGAGACTTTCAACTCAAAGTCTTTTGACCTGTCAAAATAATAAACAAGGATTATATGGGAAAACTCTTCGATGTCCTGCAAACCGGCACAAAATTCGGGGAATACCTCTACAGTTCCTTTGCTTCCGGTTGCCCCGGCGGGCTGTATCGGCATTCCCTCTGTTTTTGTAAACGGACTGTGAATTATCCCGATAGGTTTAAATATTATTGGGGTCTCAGTCATTTTTGTTTACAGCTCCTGAAGACGTCTTTTGGCTGCTTCCAGTTCTTCCTCAAGAGCTTTTATGTCATTCTGGACATACTCTTTTTCCTGTTCTGCAGTCATAGTGGGAGCTTGTTGAGCTCCGTAAAAACGGTTTCCTAAACCAAAACCGCCTCTTCCGAAGCCGCGTCCCATTCTCATTCCGCGTCCCATTCTCATCCCGTGTCCGCCGAAATTAGCGAATCCGGGTCTGTCGAAACCTGCACAGTAACCAGCGGCTCTTCCAGTCATTGGCCCTGCACCCATCGGTCCTGTTCCATTACCTCCAGGCATGATTTACCTCCTGTGTTATGGAGTTAATTTATGTCCCGCGCTATTCGCGGAACTGACGATAATTATATTTTTTTAGTTTGCGAAATTTTATTTATAGCATCTTCCGCGGCTTTGATCAGTACAGTTTTAGTTGGTGCGCCAGTTAGAAGAGGATGCGAACCGATCTGAAAAGAAATCAATTCATAAACCGTAACATATTTTTGAATGGCCAGAGCGATTACATTAATAAGTTCAGCGGATGATTTTGAACCGACAACTTCCCCGCCGATAATCTGGCCGTCTTCCGGCATTACTACAATTTTGACGGTTAATTGATTTGTGTCCGGCAGGGTTCCGGGATGCCGGTCAACGTCGCTGAAAGAGCTGGTGATATAAGAAATATTGGCTTTTGCAGCTTCCTGTTCTATAGCTCCAGCTGAGGCAAAGATTGTTTTGTTTATTTCAGTTGCGAAAACAGACAGGGTTCCGGGGAAATTACGTTTTATCCTTATTTTGAAAAGATTATGTCCAAGTACCCTTGCTTCTGCAGTTGCGGTTGATGCCAGCATAATATTATCATGCCTGCCGGTTATAAATCCTGTGGCATTAGCACAGTCACCAACTGCAAATACATTTTTAATATTGGTTCTTTGGTAATTATCGACGATAATCTGACTATTATCATTTATGGCAAGTCCGCTTTTTACTGCGAGTTCAACATTTGCTTTAAAGCCTAAAGCTGCGATAAGCATATCTCCTTCTATAACTTCGCCGGAATCAAGGAATACCGAACGTTGTTTGATTTCTTTTATGGAGCTGTTCGAATGCAGTATTACTCCGGAATTCACTAATTCCTGATTAACGATTTCCGCAAATTCCGGAGAAAAAGCTCGATGCAGGCAATTAGCGGAACGAAAGATCAGGTGTACTTCCTTGTTTTCAAGAGCCAGTTGCTCTGCCACTTCCACAGCGGTAAAGCCGGAACCAAGAATTACTATTTTATTTGCTTTCGAGGCTTTTTGATGAATTTCAGATATGGCAGAGTAAGATTTTGCGATTAATTCAACATATTCAGGATTAAACCCTTTTATAAAGCTGGGAGGTATTGGGCTGGAACCGGTTGCGAACACTAATTTATCATAAGATATTTTGTTCTTTGAGGAAACCGTTAAGAACTGTTCTTCGGTGTTCACATCAATTACCGTATCAATCAGCAATTCCCCTCCGCCCGCAATAAAGGGCTTGGGGTGCATACGATTTTTTTCTATATCGCCAAGCTTATGGAATACATATGGTATTCCGCAGGGAACAAGAGCTTTTTCCTCCGAGCTTATTATGAGGATACTTTTATCCCGATATTCTTTTTGCGCGGTCATGGCTGTTACTATCCCGGCGGGGCCGCCGCCGATAATTACAATATCATATTTTTTCATAATTTTGTAGTTGTCCTAAAATAAGCCTTTAATAATTGTTCCAACTCTGCATATTTTACAGGATTCGGGAAATTCCTGCATTAAACGGGCGCCTGCTCGAAAACCTGTACAATGAGCAGGATAAATATTCTCTATTTTGAATTTCTTTAATGCCTTAATAGTTTTGTTCATACGTTCTTTTGACGCGGAACCCAAATGCATTCCGCCGATTAAAGTATGGATGTCGTATGATCCAGTAAGCTTGCTTATGTATTCCAAAGTATTAATAACGCCGGAATGCGCGCATCCCAGAATTACGACCAATCCGGCTCCGGTTTCAATGAAAGCCGCCTGGTCGTCGATCAGATTATCGACTTTCCGGCATTCTTTATCACAGAAAAACTGCCCTCCAGTATTTTCAAAATCAGTGTTCCTTGGAATTGCCCCAGTCAGATGGAATCTTTTGAACAATTCCGCTGGTTTGTCATTGAATTTGAAATTGAGCTTTTCTCTTCCTGCTGGCTGCATACCTATGTCATGGACACTGCTGTCAAGGTGTCTGGAATACTTGGGAAGGAGGGAGCCCTGGTGAGTGAATATCGTTTTCCCCGCCAGGCAGTCAAGCTTAAACAAACCGCCGCTATGGTCATAATGTCCATGGCTAAGCACTATCCCGTCAGCGCTGTTCAGGTCTATGCCGAGTAGTTTTGCATTTTTTTTCAATACATATCCCTGTCCCGCGTCGAAAAGGATTTTCTTTTTATCGTATTCTATCCATAAAGAAAATCCGTGCTCACCCAGCAAGCCCCTGCCGCCGGCAGTATTTTCCACAAGGGTTGTTATCCGCAAAGTATCCATAATTATTTTATGACTTTTCTACTTTTTTTATCAGTTTATCAACTGCTTTTGAAAAAGCTTTAGCAGCCGGTTTATGCTCTGAATGATAAATGAACGGGCGTCCTGTGTCACAGGCAGTCGCGAGATCCGGGTCAATTGGAATTTTCCCTAAAAATTCAACATCATTATCTTTTGCCATGCCTTCTCCGCCGCCGGAGCCGAAAATATCAAAAACTTTGTTACAGTCCGGGCAGGCGAAGCCGCTCATGTTTTCCAGTACGCCGAGTACCGGTAAATTTAGCTGTCTGCAGAATGATATGCAGCGTCTGCAGTCTGATAATGAAACTTCCTGTGGTGTAGTAACGATTATACCGCCGTCAGCGTCGCTGACAAGCTGGCAGGCGCTGAGTGCCTCGTCACCGGTTCCTGGAGGAAAGTCCATGATTAGATAATCCAGTTCGCCCCAGTTTACATCTTCGAGCAACTGTTTTAAAACTCCTGCTTTCATCGGTCCGCGCCAGATTATGGCGTCATTTTTGTTTTCCGGCAGCAGCATGGAAATTGAAACGATTTTCAAGTTGTGTACTTCAGCCGGGATAATACCGTTTTCATCCGTATCCAGTTTTACTTTCTGTAAACCCAGCATTGTCGGTACGCTTGGACCGTGAAAATCTATATCCAGCAAACCGACTTTCATGCCGTCCATAGCCAAAGCCACCGCCAGATTTACAGATACGGAACTTTTGCCAACGCCGCCTTTGCCGGAAAGTACCATTACTTTATGCTTGATGGCAGACAATCTGTTTTTTAATTTTAAATTACATGTTCCGGCGGATTCGCAGGAACCGCATTCACTATTGCATTCAGCCATTATTGTATTCCTTTAAATTGTGTGATTAATGATCGCAGACGTTTTCGCCTGTTTCCAGAGTATTGGCGAGAAATGCTTCCACTACTTTTTGCGGAGATTCGCCGGGGGCTCCGGTTAAAACCTTTACTCCGGCTTGAGCAAAAAGCTGCTGCGCACGCATTCCCATACCGCCCGCAATGACTAAATCGACATTTTGTTCCCCTAACCATTTCGGTAATACTCCCGGTTCATGCGGCGGCGGTACTTTGTCTTCGCTTTTGACGATTTTTTTGTCGCTGTCAACCTCAAAAAGTCTGAAAGTCTGGCAATGTCCGAAGTGCATGCACAATAAATCATTTGCTACTGGTGTTGCGATAATCATTTTTTGATTCTCCTAATGTTATATGTTGAATTTTAATTCCAGTTGTTTACTTATATTTTCGATGGCTGTACGTGCAGGGCAGGGGGGGGCATCCAGTAAATGCTTTCCTTCCTGCAAAGCCTGGCCGACTGCTTCATCAAAGGGGATTTCTCCTAAAACTTCTATTTTATTTTCCCGGCAAAAATCTTTTATCCGGGAGGAATGTTCTTTATTAATATCGGCTTTATTTATAATTACGCAACTGCTAATGTCAAAGTGAGCGGCAAGTTTCAATACGCGTTGCAAATCATGTATCCCTGAAACGGTTGGTTCCGTTACCGCGACCGCCAGGTCACAGCCAGTCATGGCGGCAATCACCGGACAGCCCGTTCCGGGGGAACCGTCACCAAGGATCTGAGAAACCTCTTCGTTCGCTGAAACTGCTGAGGATAATTTTCTTACTTCACTAACCAGCTTCCCTGAATTTTCTTCTCCGATATTCAAAAAAGCATGCGAGAGTTTTCCATATTTACTCTCGGATAAATGCAGAAATCCTGTGTCCGAAGGCCGCATTTCAATCGCTTTTGCCGGACAGACAATTTCACAGAAACCACAGCCTTCACAGGCTTCTGGAGCAATCCGGCAACTTTTATCTTCTTGGGCGCTTATTGCTTTGAAGCGGCAGCTTTCCGCGCATTTCCCGCATTTAACGCACTTGTCGTAATCAATAAAAGCTTTAGCGCCGGAAACAAATTTTTGCGTTGCGATTTTTTCTCCTTTCAACAAGATAGGCAGATTGGAGGCATCGACATCGGCGTCAAAAAATACATTTCCCGGACGTAAAGCGGCAAGTGAAGCGCACACCGTAGTTTTTCCTGTACCGCCTTTACCGCTTATTACTACAGTTTCTTTTGATTTGCTTTCTGGTGAAGTTTTAGCAAATCCTTTTCCACTTATTTCTATTTCCGGTTCAAAAACAACTTTCCGTGGAGCTGGGGGCGTCGAGGCTAAGCTTTTTATTCTGCCGCATAGAGTTTCCATGATATTTTTGATTTCAGGATGTTTTTCTGATAGAACTTCACCCTTGGAATAACTTTCAGCATATTTACGGTTGAATGGTATCCTGGCAAGTATCGGAACGCCGCTTTCCTGAGAGAAATCTTCTATTATCTGGTCATGCCCGTCTGACCTGTTGATAATAATTCCGGTCGGGAGTCCGAGTTGAAGAGATAGTTCAGCTGCCAGCCGCAAATCATTTAAACCAAAAGGTGTCGGTTCTGTAACCAGTATCACGACATCAACACCGGCAAGCGTTTCGCGGACGGCGCATCCGCATCCGGGTGACGAATCAAGAATATTTATATTATTTACATCAAGCTGATTGCGCAGTTCCCGGATAATATCAGGAGCCTGAACCTGCCCGATTGTAAGTTCCCCCCAGCTTAGGGTAAAAGGCAATCCATGCTTTACGCTGTGGATTTTTCCGATTTTAACAGGCTTGTAGGAGATTGCGTTTTCCGGGCAGACATAAGAACATACATTGCAGCTGTGACAGAGTTCCTCAAACAGCAGGACATGTCTGGCGACAAGGGTCAGGGCATTATAATTGCAGGCTTTGACACACTTACCGCAGGCAATGCATTGGTTTTCATCGATTATCGGTTTGGGCAAAGTAACCGCTTTGTTTTCAGAGCTAGTGACGTCCATAAAAAGATGATCGTTCGGAGCTTCGACGTCGCAGTCCACCAGATGGACTTTGCTTTGTGAAGTATTCGCCCATACCTGTGCCAGATTGACCGCGACGGTTGTTTTTCCGGTTCCGCCTTTACCGCTGGCGATAGAAATATTCATCGTTAAACCCAATGCCCCTCTACATCTGCGGAATCCGCTTCTTTAAGTTTTCCGGATTCGAATTCCTTGATTATATCGCTGATTTTGCCTTTAACTCCACAAATGACTTTTATATTTGCCGCTTGGAATACACGAAAAGCCTTGGGGCCGCAATGTCCGCAAAATATGTAATCAGCTTTGAGTTTCGCAACGTTTGATGCCGCCTGGATACCAGCCCCTTGCGCGGCATTCAGGTTCTGAGTGTTGCTTACACAGTCAACTTTTTCAGTTTCAGTATCATAAGATACGAAATTCTGGCAACGCCCGAAGCGCTGATCCAGATCCGCGTTTAGATCCATACCTGTTGATGCGAAAACCAGTTTCATAATTTTAACTCCTGTTATTGTTGTTAGTATTGCAGCATCCTCTGCCGCGTCCTCGTCCTCTGCCTCCACCCTGGCCACGTCCGCGACGAAAGAAATTATCTGTCTCGAAAGCTTCTTCCGGAATGTCGCTTTCGGCACTTTCACAGCTTGGGCATGCTGTTTGTTTTTCTGCTGCTTTCCGCCAGATCACACCGCAGTTCCGACAACAGCGTATTGAGTCTGAATAACTTGCACCGCGTGAAATAATTTTAAGCGCCTTGCCGTTAATAAGTGCATCGGCAACTTTTTTTCTAGCTCTCTTAACTATATTTCCGAAAGTCTGACGTGAAACGCCCATTTCTTCCGCGGCGGCGTCCTGATACATATTTTCCAAATCCGCAAGACGCAGGGCTTCAAGCTCGTCGATACTTAAATCAATTTGCGTCAGCATCGATAAAGGTATTCCATTCGGTTTATAACAGTCAGAATTGAATAGACCGTTTATTTTTCGGTTTTTACATGGTCTTGGCATATAAATTCCTGCTTGAATTAAATTTTATTATTGGCATATGCTAATAACTATAATGTGCGGAATGGCTTTTGTCAAGAAAAAAAGTTGTAAATTTTATAATTTGGAGTTAAAATAGCAGACAACCGTAAAAAAGGAGAATTTTTTATGAAAGGACTATCCGTGTTAATGCTTTTCGTTGGCCTGTTTTTCGCAGGTGTCGCAGTACAAGCAATCCATAATCCATTTGATAAAGCAAAGAATATCAGTAAGAAACTTTCAATGAAGGACTTGGCAGCTAAATACAAGAAGGCGGCTGAAGACTATAAAAAGAAGGCTGCAAAAATGGCGGCAAAAGGTGATACTGCAAAATCAACTTATTATACGAAATTATCAGAAATTAAACTGAAAATGGCTAAAGCCTACGAAACTAATGACATGAAAGCTCTCAAAGAAGCGCAGGCAGAATATAAGAATTTGAAAAAAAGCGGTAAGAAAGCTGTAAGAGATTGCAAGAAATGTAAAGAATAAAGTTTAGAAATCAACTCTTAAATTTTCATTAACAGCCGGTCGTGCCCGATCGGCTGTTTTTTTTGTATGTATAAAAAAACAGGAAAGTGAAATAATTTCACTTTCCTGCTGAAAAGTTAATAATAATATTAATAACGGCGTTGTTTGCTGTTTGCCATTACCCGCAGCCGCAAGGCATTAAGTCTGATAAAACCCTCAGCGTCTTTCTGGTTGTAGGCGTCGTTGTCTTCAAAGCTGGCAACAGCTTCATCGTACAGGCTGTATTCTGAACGGCGTCCGGTTACGTGACAGGCTCCTTTGTAAAGTTTTACACGAACATCACCTGTGACGAACTTCTGGCTTTCGGTGATAGCTGACTGGAGCATTTCGCGTTCCGGAGCATACCAGAAACCGTTGTAAACCATATCCGCGTAGCGCGGAATGAAACTGTCGCGCAGGTGCATGACTTCACGGTCCATAGTGATGCTTTCCAGCGCGCGGTGAGCCTGATTAAGGATCGTGCCGCCGGGAGTCTCATAAACACCGCGGGACTTCATGCCGACGAAACGGTTTTCAACGATATCAATACGCCCGACCGCATGTTTCTTGCCTATGGCGTTAAGTTTACGCATGAGAGCTGCCGGAGATAAAGATTCGCCGTTGACTTTGACCGGAATGCCTTTCTCGAATGTAATGACGACATTTTCAGCTTCGTCCGCGGCATTGTCCAAAGTTTCAGTCATAACTGAAATATCCTCAGGACATGCGCTCCATGGATCTTCCAGAATGCCGCCTTCAAAGGATATGTGGAGCAGATTGCGGTCCATGCTGTAAGGTTTTTCGGCGGTAGTGGTTACTGGAATATCATTTTTTCTGGCATATTCAACTAAGTCCATACGGCCATTAAAATCCCATTCGCGCCACGGAGCAATAATTTTAATATTTGGTTCGAAAGCGTAGGCGGTTAGTTCAAAACGAACCTGGTCATTACCTTTGCCGGTTGCGCCGTGGCAAATTGCGTCAGCGCCTTCCGCCCTGGCTATTTCGATGAGACGTTTGCCGATTAAAGGACGCGCGATAGATGTTCCCAGGAGGTAAGTGCCTTCATAAATTGCGTTTGCCTGCATCATCGGGAAGATGAAATCACGCGAGAATTCTTCTGTCAAATCTTCAACATAACATTTTTCCGCGCCGGTTTTAATCGCTTTTTCCTCGACACCGTCAAGCTCTTCCTCCTGACCGACGTCTGCACAAAAGCCGATTACTTCGGCATTATATTTTTCTTTGACCCATTTGACGATTACTGAAGTGTCAAGCCCGCCTGAGTATGCTACTACTACTCTCATTTTTGATTCCTTGTTTTAAATTAGATAATAACTATTTTTTGGTTTCTTTCATTACTTTTACTTTTAATTCTTTGCCGTCGTCAACTTTCAGGTAATTTGTGCTTGTCGGGAAGGCAAATTCCAGTCCTTCCGCATTGAAGCGGCGCAGGATTTCAAGGTTCATATCATTTTTTATCTGCTGTGTCTGGAAATAATCCGTACTTTGAAACCAGACAATAACACTGATATTCAATGCCCAGTCATTAAATGATGTGAAATAAATGCGCGGCGGTAATTCTTCGTTGAATATTTCATTTTCATCCATGATTTCATGCAGTATTTCCAATGCCCGCTCCATTTGTTTTGCGGTGGTATTATAAACAACTGTCAGATTGAATACATATTTGATGTAGGGACGCTTGGCGACGTTTTCCACCACAGAATCAGCCAGTTTACTGTTTGGTATCGAAAACATATGTCCGTCAAGGCTGCGTATCCTGGTGCTTCGGAAACCTATTTTTTCCACAGTGCCGGTAACCCCGTCAACGGTGATGCGTTCCGCAACCGTGAATGGTTTGTCCAGCATAATCATTACTGAACCGAAAAAATTAGCCAGCGTATCTTTTGCCGCCAATGCAACCGCCAAACCGGCGATACCAGCTCCTGCAACCAGAGCGGTTATCCTTAAGCCGAGAATAGTTTGCCCGATAAAAAGCACCGCGATGAAAACAACGCAAAACCTTATGGTTCTGCGGATAAGTTCAACAAGTAAATCATCAAGATTATTATCCGACCGGTACGATAAACGCTGAAGATAATTATCCAGAACACCGACCAGACGGTATACCCCCCAGGTTATGGAGAATGCCATCAAGGCTAAAAAAGTGCGCAGAATAATAGCAAAATATTCTTCATCGAAGCCGTTGAGCAGCCTTAATGAACTGAGAAAAGCACCAACAATAAAAATTAAAAGAGACAAAGGCCTTTTCAAGCTTATAAAAACTTGTTCGGTCCATTCGTTATTATCTTTTTTTCTGGCGCGCCATTTTAAAATACTGCTAACCATCCAGTTTAAACACATTACAAGAGAAAAAGTCAACAGTACGCCGACAACAAAAACTAAGATATTAAGCTTTTCCTTGTGAATCCATTTAATTACATCTTTCCACCACTCTTCAATACGGAGGATCAGGTCCGCCAGACTTTCGACCTTGAAGTTTTCCGGTTGAACGATACTGACATTTTCCGGCTCTTTTTCTTTACCGTCGCCGGAAATATTGGTAGTCGTTAAAAAGCTGAAATTTACGACTTTCGCGTCTTTAAGCGCTTCATGGGCTTTTTTAGCGACTTTTTCCGCTTTTTTAGTGGCATCCTCAGCGCTTACTATTGCTGTTTTAGCATTTTTAGCCGCGTCTTTTGCATCTTTTGCGGCAGTTTTAGCATCCTGAGCCGCGGTTTTCACGTCCTTGACAATAGCTTTATCAGGAGTTTTTTCCGGAGTCTTTTCTGCGGCGTAAAGCATCTGCCCGAAAAGCAAAAACAATGCGGCTGTCAGTAAAATATTCCGTAAACTTCTTTTATTCATTATGAATTTCCCATTTCTGGTTGTATCTTTAACAATTAAACTGTAAAATAATCCATATTTTTGATAATGCCAAATAAGAGTATGAAAAAAGATATATTTGATGAAATAATCGGGCTCATGCAGGAACAGCAGAGTCAGAGTAAGACAACATTTATCGCGCCGGAAATAGTGAATGAGTTTTTCTCAGATGTTCCTGATACTCCGAGTCCGGCTCCTGAACCATCCCCGGTTCCAATACAGTCAAATCCTTCTGCTCCATCCCCAGCTCCGTTTATTTCTCCCGAAGCAGTAGATACACCGCTTGGCACAATGAATCTTGATGAACTCAATGCCGTGTCTCAAAGCTGTCGAAAATGTCCTTTATGTCAGGGGCGGAATAATGTTGTTTTTGGTGAAGGCGCTCCGAATGCTGATTTAATGTTTATTGGAGAAGGGCCTGGTTACGATGAGGATCAGCAGGGACGCCCGTTCGTTGGCAAGGCCGGGGAACTCCTGACAAAAATGATTAATGCCATGCAGTTTACCCGTGAACAGGTCTACATCGCCAATATCGTAAAATGCCGCCCGCCAAAAAACCGCAATCCGCTGCCGGAGGAAGCAGAAGTCTGTCTGCCTTATCTGCTGCGGCAGATCGAACTTATACAACCCAAAGTAATTGTCGTTCTTGGAGCCGTCCCGCTAAAATACCTTCTTAATAAAAATGGTATTATGCGCTTGCGCGGCAAATGGGATTCATATAAGAGTATAAAAGTAATGCCTACCTTCCATCCGGCTTACCTCCTCCGCAACCCTGGAGCCAAACGCGAAGTATGGAACGACCTCCAGCAGGTGATGAAACTGTTTGGCAAAGTACATAAAAGGTAATGTCAGATCCAGCTTTGAAGCGATACTAAAAAACTCCTTTCTGCTATTGATAATTTAAAATATTAAGATTGAAAGCATTAAATACAGTATTTTTTTGTTTATTTTTATGCTTTTACATGCAAAAGGGTTAAAACCTTTTCTAATAAGAGAATAATTTGGCAATAAAGGTTGATTTTAGTCAATATCGTTGTAAAGTTATGAACTGCAAATAAAATCCCTAAAAAATGGAGATAGTAATGGCAAAAGCTATAAAAAGCGAATTAGAAAAGACAAGTTATGCTCTCGGTATGAATGTGGCTATGTCCCTTAAGCAGATTCCTATGGAATTAGATGTTGATGCGGTAAAGGAAGGCCTGGCAGACATGCTTTCAGGAGCTAAACCTGTTCTCGAACAAGAAGAATATTCTGCTGTGATGCAAGCTTTTCAGGCTAAAATGCAGGCTGAACAGCAAGCTGCCGCGGCTGGTAAAATGGAAGAAAATACTGCTGCACAAAAAGAATTTCTGGCTAAAAACAAAGATGTTGAAGGCGTTATCACTACAGGCAGCGGTTTACAGTATATTGTGCTCAAGGAAGGCGAAGGCGACAGCCCGACTCTTGACCATACGGTTAAAGTACATTATGAAGGCAAACTGCTTGATGGTACAGTTTTTGACAGCTCCATTCAGCGTGGCGAGCCGATAGAGTTTGGCGTTGGGCAGGTCATTAAAGGCTGGACAGAAGCTCTGCAGTTGATGAATGTCGGAAGTAAATATAAATTATTTATTCCTTCTGAACTGGCTTACGGCGAGCGCGGCGCGGGCAACCTGATAACTCCCGGAGCTATGCTGACTTTTGAAGTAGAATTATTAGGTTTTAAATAAAAATAAAAATGTTAACCCTTTAAAAAAAGAGGAACATAAAAATGTCAACTATTTATGATATCCACGCTCGTGAGATCATTGATTCACGTGGCAATCCCACAATCGAAGTAGAAGTAGAACTCGATAGCGGTGTTGTTGGTTCTGCAGCTGTTCCGTCAGGCGCGTCAACTGGTGAAAACGAAGCCCTCGAATTACGTGACGGCGACCCGAAACGCTACGGCGGAAAAGGTGTTCTCCAGGCTGTTGAAAACGTCAACGAAAAAATCTTTCCTGAGCTTGAAGGTATGAACGTGCTGGATCAGGTCGGCATCGATCAAGCTATGCTTGAACTCGATGGAACTCCAACTAAAAGCAGTCTCGGCGCAAACGCTATTCTCGGCGTTTCCCTTGCCTGTGCACATGCTGCTGCAAACTATCTCGAAATGCCTCTCTTCCGCTATATCGGCGGTGTTAATGGCAAAACTCTGCCTGTTCCGATGATGAACATCATCAATGGCGGTTCACATTCTGATGCTCCTATCGCTTTCCAGGAATTCATGATTCGTCCGGTTGGCGCATGCTGCTTCAAAGAAGGCCTCCGCATGGGCGCTGAAGTCTTCCACAGTCTTAAAAGCATTATCAAAGATAAAGGATTGAGCACTGCTGTTGGTGACGAAGGTGGTTTTGCCCCTAATTTCTCAGGCGGAACAGAAGAAGCTCTTGACAGCATCATCGCCGCCGTCGAAAAAGCCGGTTACAAACCCGGTAAAGACGTGACTATAGCTTTGGACTGCGCGTCTTCTGAATTTTACAAAGACGGCGTTTACGACTACGCTAAATTCGAAGGCGAAAGCGGCGCAAAACGCAATGCGACAGAACAGGCTGATTACTTAGCTGAACTCATTAGCAAATACCCGATCGACTCTATCGAAGACGGTATGGACGAAGGCGACTGGGACGGCTGGAAAGTTCTCACAGAAAAAATTGGCGACAAATGTCAGTTAGTTGGTGACGACTTGTTTGTGACTAACGTCGATTACCTGAAAAAAGGTATTGACATGGGTGCTGCCAACTCTATTCTTATCAAAGTTAACCAGATCGGTACGCTGACTGAAACTCTTGATGCTATTGAAATGGCTCATAAAGCTGGTTACACAGCAGTAGTTTCCCACCGTTCAGGAGAAACTGAAGATACCACAATTGCTGATATTGCGGTAGCGGTTAATGCCGGACAAATCAAAACTGGTTCCATGTCCAGAACTGACCGTATCTGCAAATACAATCAATTGCTTCGTATCGAAGAAATGCTTGGCGACTGCGCAAAATACGGTTGCTAAAACATCATTTCAAGAAATGATTCAAGCGGAGGTTCCGGCCTCCGCTTTTTTTTGCAAAAATTCAACTAAAATATTAAATACTATTGTAATATAATAGTATTCGGTGTACATTTATTATAAAGACAAGTACTAATAAGGAGCAATATAATGACTGTTTCTGAAATAAAAAATTATACACGGGTTATAGATAGAGAATCTAAGAAAATAGCTGTGTCGAAAAAGAGCTCTAGAGATTTCCTTTCTAAAGTTGGTATTTGTCGTAAGGACGGTAAGCTTACTAAAGCATACCGCTGATTTATGTATTCTACTCTTCCAAATTTTATTCTCGGTTTTCATGGCTGTGATAAGAAAATTGCGGAAAAAATATTGTCAGGAAAAAATGTACTCTCTGCAAGTCGTAACAAGTATGATTGGTTAGGACACGGTATTTATTTTTGGGAGAATAATCCACATAGAGCTTTTGAATGGGCTCAGGAAATTAAAGAGAATCCAGAACTTAGCAGTTATCCTATTGAGGAACCTTGTGCTCTAGGAGCAATTATTGATCTTGGACATTGCCTTAACCTTACTGAATCAAAGTCTTTTCAACTTCTATTGGATGGTTATAATTTATTGAAAGAAGTAGTTGAAACGGGTGAGACGGAAATGCCTAAAAATAATGGCAAGCGTAGAATGCTTGATTGTGCTGTTATAAATTATATTAACAGGTTGATAGATTCTTCTGTAGAGAAAAACCCACAACGAACAGATATAAGAAAATTTGATTCTGTAAGAGGATTATTTCTTGAAGGAGAATCCGTTTATGATGGCTCGGCATTTCAAGAGCAAACTCATATTCAGATATGTATTAGAAATCCAAATTGTATAAAAGGCTACTTTAGAGTATTGGAACAGGATAAGAATTTCCCTTTACCTTAAGTGGTTTTTATAACATCATCTTTATGGCTTGGTTCGATGGTTTGCCCCGGCTGGATTAGGAGAAAGGTGTCTTCGTCCCAGTCGCCATTCATCATCCTCAGGAATATTCTGGTGTTGCCGGATAGCTCTTCATATTTCCAGCCTTTTTCCTTGGCTTTGGCTTTGACCTGCTCCTTGTAGCGTTTTGTATTGCAGACTTTGGTGTCTATAAATGCGAATTTACTATAGTTTTCTATGCCTGCGCCTAAAGTTTCAATAATGTACTTTGCGTTTTCTTCGCCATATTCTTTAACGTATTCATCATAATTTTTGATGCCGAGTTGGGCAGGAATGCTTTCTGCGTTATTATCCAGGGATGAGCTGTCGCCGCGTTCCAGCCAGCCGGTTGACTCAAAATAAGTCCCCGGGTTTTCGTCAAAATATTTCTTATATTTCTCTTTGGAACCAAGTAAAAGAGTTATACAGTCATGAGCTCTGGGGATAACCAGCGGCAGTTTTGAACGCAGCCCTCTTACCCCGTTGTTGCAGAGGCCGTAGCCTAAAAGAATAGCATCATATTTTTCAGTATCAACGTCATCAATGGCTGTCTGTAGTATTGCTGACATCTTGCTTTCGCCCATATCGTGAAGGTCTTTATCCAGAATACGGATATCAATAATATTGTCAGCTATTGACGCACAATAATAACATTCCCGGTAAATTACTGCGCAGGCGATCAACATGTAGTGTTTGGGTTTATCCATAATACTTAATCTATGCGCTTGAGGATTTCCTGCAGGTAGTTATAGAAGTTTTTGACTGATGAGATCTTGACGCGCTCACTTGGAGAATGAGGATTGTCTATGCTCGGCCCGAATGATACCATGTCAAGTTTCGGGTTCAATGAGCCTATGATACCGCATTCAAGTCCGGCATGGATTGCTTTTTTTATAGCTTCTTTTCCTGCTTCCTTGTAGACGTCAGAAACTATTGAAGCAATTTTTGAATCGTTGTTCGGAGCCCAGGCTGGATATTCACTGTCGACATAAGATAATGCTCCAGCTTCATCAAATAAATTGCTTATCTGTTCCGTTAATTCTTCACGGTCGTCTTCATAAAAACTGCGTTGAGAGGTTTTAATCCTGAACTTATTTGCGGAGGTTTCCAGTACAGCCAGGTTATTTGATGTCTTGACAACTCCCGGCATGCTTTTGCTCATAGTCAAAACTCCGTGAGGGCATTCAGCTAAAGCATTAAGAATCCTGTTTGAAAAATTTTCGTCCCATACTTTAGTCGGCATATACCAGCTTTCAGCCACTTCCATTATCGGGTGCTCGTAATCATGTTGAGCCCTGGCTCCGGAGGCAAACATACGTGTCGCTTCGACCAGCACTTCACTTTCCTCTTCCGGTACCGCGATTATAGCGAAAGCTTCACGCGGTATGGCATTATCCAAAGTACCGCCGTCGAGCATGGAGATTTGCAAGTCAATTACCTCAGAGATATTTTTCAGCAGATCGACTAGCAGTTTGATCGCATTTCCGCGGTTCTTATCAATATCAACACCGGAATGTCCGCCGGGAAGCCCGGAAACTTCTATTTTGTAAGCTTTTGTGCCGGGACGCAAATCATCCCATTCGATCATGAAATCACTGCATAAACGGGCTCCTCCCGCACAGCCTACGCATATTTTTTCTTCATCTTCGGAGTCCAGGTTCAATAAAATATCGCCTTCGACAAAATCTTTAGATAATTTATGGGCTCCGATCAAACCGGTTTCCTCTTGTGTGGTAAAAATGGTTTTTAAAGGGCCGTGCACAGCGTCCTTATCAAGCATGACTGCCATTGCCGCGGAAATACCGATGCCATTATCCGCTCCAAGACTGGTGTTCTCGGCGCAAACCCATTCGTCATCAATGATAGGTTTTATAGACTGATTTTCAAAGTCAAATTCAATGTCAGATTTCTTTTGCGGAACCATATCCAAATGGCCCTGCAGAATGACTGTTTTACCGTTTTCTCTGCCTGGAGAAGCTGGCTTTTCAATCAGAAGGTTATTGAATTCATCTCGGCAGACATTTAATCCGGCGTCTTTTGCTTTTTTTGCCATGAAATCACATAGAGCGGCTTCATGTCCGGACGGGTGCGGGATTGTGCAGATATCAAAAAAAATGTTCCACAGATCTTGTGGTTCAAGCTTATCTTTTGTAACAGGCATTAGTGGCCTCCTCGAAAATATTTTATATATTGTACCCCCCGAAAGACAGGAAATCAAACATATTTAGTCTGAACTAGTCCTTTTTGACAAAAAAAATAATTATTTTTGGTTTTGAAGACCAAAAGTTATTGACTTTTTCAGGTAAAACACTTATAATGTTAGTAGAGTCTGAAAGGCCCGACACCTTAATTGTCGCGCTTCACTTTAAATATCAGACCGGGAAGGCGATTAGTAGAGAAAACGATAATGAAATGATAAAGGAGCAGCAGAGGCTGCAAGCCGAAGTTCTGACAATCGCCTTCCTTTTAATTTGTACCTTAAATCTCGTAAAAGTACGAGATTTTTTTTATAGTATAGACAGCAATATAAGAGCAACAATATATAATTAACGCCAACGATGGCTTAAAATTAAATAATTAAGGAAAATCACAATGAACAGCTCTCCTGCCAACGGGCAAATGCTCCAGGCATATTACCGTCAACAGCTCCTGCCGTTTTTCGCGCAGCGTAAAGAACGCTTGAAACAACTCAAAAACCGGGATGATGCTCTTGCTTATGCCGCTGAGGTAAAAAACAAAATAAAAAAGTCATTCGGCCCGTTTCCTGAAAAAACACCTTTAAATGCGAGAACTGTCGGCGTGGTTGAATATGAAAACCATATTGTTGAAAAAGTTATATATGAAAGCCGTCCTGATTTCCCGGTAAGCGCCTTGCTGTATCTGCCGCGTGATATAAAAGGTAAGATTCCGGCGGTGCTAGGGGTTTGCGGGCATTCGGCTAATGGTAAGTGTGAGGGGGCTTATCAAAGCTTTTGCCTGGGACTGGTCAAAAAAGGCTTTGCGGTATTGATTTATGATCCGGTCAGTCAGGGGGAACGTCATCAGTTTGACGCGGTTCCGGAAGGCAAAAGTATTGCCGGATCATGTACTCAGGTCCACAATATGCTTGGTAAGGAACTGCGTTTGTGTGGTGAATTCTTTGGCTCATGGCGGGTATGGGATGGCATTCGCGGCATTGATTATCTTTGTTCCCGCCCTGAAGTTGACATTTCTGTGCTGGGCGTAACCGGCAACTCCGGCGGCGGTACTACAAGTTCTTATATAAATGCTCTGGATGACCGCATAACAATGGCGGCTCCCGGATGTTATATTACGACTTTTATGCATAATTTTAACAATGAACTGCCTTGTGATTCAGAGCAGATTCCGCCGGGAATAATCGCTACGGGTTGTGATATGTCGGACTTCCTTATCGCCCAGGCGCCCCGCCCAAGCGTGATTTTAGCCAAAACTAATGACTTCTTTGATCCGCGCGGGGCAGTGGAAGCTTATGAAGACGCCAAAGCAGTTTATTCCCTGCTGGGGGCGGAAAACGATATACAATTGAAGATATCAGAAGGTAATCACGGATTCTGTCAAAGCAATCGTGAAAAAATGTACGAATTATTCTGCTCATGTGCCGGAATTGAATATGACGGTAAAGAACCCGAACATGAGATCCGTCCTGATGAAGAATTGTATTGTGCGCCTACCGGCAATACCAGTAAAATAGAGAATGCCAGGGTTGTTGCAGATTTTATTAAAGAAAAAGCGGCGCTTTTGAAAGCTGGCAGAAAAATCCCTGGCGACTTGAAATCAGCTTTGGCGGATGTCTTGAAAATATCTGTTGATAATAAAGTGCCTGAATATAATATTCTGCGCCGTAACCCGTGCACAGAGAAATACATTTACAGCCAGTTCAGTCTGATTACAGAAGAGGGGATCAACTGCATAATGAATTATGCAACTGAGAAAGGGTGCTTTTTCCACTTGCCAAAAGTTGATTCAGCTATTTTGTATATATCACATCTGGATGCAAGAAGGGAAGTGGAAACGGGTATCAGCGAGATTGAAATAAATGATCCTTTGTTTGCCTTGGATGTCAGGGGAACCGGAGATTCAACTCCTATGACTTGTAATCGCGGCAATGATTACTTCAATCCTTATCAGGCTGATTATTTTTACGCTGCCCATTCTATCATGCTGGATAAAACTTATCTTGGCGGAAAGGTTAAAGATGCTTTGGCCGCAATCAATCTCTTGAAAGCCAATGGTACGAAAGATATTAAGCTTGTTGGACGCGGCATGGGAGCTATAATTGCCGCTTTTGCCTCAGCATTGTCAGAAAAAGTGGATACGGTCACATTGATCAATGCGCCAATTTCATATCAGCAGATGATTGAAGATGTGATGACTTATTGGCCTTTATCCCATATGCCGCCGGGCATGTTGGAAGTTTGTGATCTGCCGGATATTTATCAGGCTCTTGAAAGCAAATCTCTGAAACTCATTGATCAGTGGGACAGTATGTTCAGAGTTATTAGATAAATACCTGGGAACGCCGGTTTCCAGACCGGCATCTTAAAACTTTTAAACGGTAATCGCGTGTTGGATTGAACTCGTTTCGCTGAGTTCTGTCAATGCCCATACCAGCGCATCCATGCGATCGGGACTGGATTTAGCGGTTGCGGGCGCATAAGAACACATTTGCTCCTCAAGTTCCAAAAATGAACCGACATGATGAACTCTTCCTTGTTCATAAAGCGCTGCCACGGGCTCTGCCCTGGTTAATTTTCCGCGTGCGGCGTGAACTGTTTTGCAGGCTATTTCAGGCGCGACACGGCGAAGATTGGCTACTATTAGATCACCGCCGTTATTGACTTCGGCGACGACCCGGTCGGCCTGATGTTTTTTATATTCCTCACAGACTGCTTGTGCCCATTCCAGTGGTGTGCCGCGCAGAGAAACATCGCTCAGAATATAATAGTTATCATCACTGCTTTTGCCTGCTGTGATAATTCCGGTTTCATCTGATGTGTTTTGAGAGCTTACTGCGGGGTCAACTCCTACGACAATTCTTCTCAGGTACGGCGCTTTAATAACCCGGTAAGCATCTATCATACTGTGTTTCCAAAGCGCGCCTTCGGTTTCATCGATCCAGCGTCCCTCGAGAAATCGCTGTCGCTGCCGCCTGCTTAACCCGGACAATGTTTCGTCGATATAGCCTTCAGGAAGATTTTCCGCGTTGCCGTCAGGATTCATCAGCATGGAGATATAATTATCAGGGAAAAGCAGGGGAGTTTTGCTTTCCGGATCGATCTTGTCTACAAAAAGCTTATAGCTCCAATGTTTTTTCCCGGAAGGATTGCAGTCAAAATAGGCTTTGTTCATTAAAGTTGTCTTTTGTGCCAGCCGGGTTAATGCGGTCATGACTGCCGGATATGATATTTCCGAACATTCGTTGAAATATATGGTCGTAAATTCCCGTCCCAGAATTTTATCGACGCGGTCGGCGCTGTCCAGTCCGCCGAACCATATTTCTGAACCATTCGGCAACTGGATCAAGCCGTCTGTGCGGTGTTCTTTCCATTTTAAGCCGGGGAAACACAAACGCATGACTTTAAGAAAAGTGTCGTTACGAATCGATTGCCGGACGGCGTTTGCCCGGAAACGCAGGATAGCGTGCCGGCTGCCGGGGGCTTTGAGGGCGCGGATGATTATGGCGTAGATCAAAATAAAAGTTTTACCTGAGCGGGAGCCGCCAAAAAGCAAGACATATTTGGCTTTACCACTTAATAATTTTATTGCTTCCAACTGGTCGTTGGTTTTCTTAAATTCTTTTTTCCTTGTCATCTTCTATATTCCTGATTTTTTTGTACTTGTAAGCGCCGGCCTATAAATCCTTTTCATCTTCATCCAGTTCGAGATCATATTTGTTTTCCGGCTGCTTTTCGCTCCAGCGCTGCGGACAACGGTTTTTGAGCCAGAAAAGGAGAGCACGGACATCGGGCGCCACCTCTTTACTGACGATACGCCGCTTCAAAAGTTCCAACTGCTCCCCGGTTTTTTTGTCAACTATATCCTCTGAATGAATCTCCTTCTGTTTAAAACCCAAGGCTCGTTTAAGCAGAGCGTCTTCAGCCTGTTTAGCGGGGTTTATATTCTCATTTTTTTCAATATGTTTCTTTTTCATATTTTAACCTGATTTATTAAAAGTTTACGTTTCATCTTTGAGGTAAATGTCAACTTTAATAAGCTCTTTTTTTACAGATGTGATTTGAAAGCAATGCTTTGAGTGGTAAATTTAAGTATTAATAAACTTACAGGTATTTACTATGACACTGCTTTCGACTCAAATAGAAAATTATATGGAAAGTTCATCCTGGATAAGGAAAATGTTTGAACAGGGGATTGAACTTAAGAAAAAATATGGCGCTGAGAATGTTTATGACTTCAGTTTAGGCAACCCTGACTTGCCGCCGCCGGACAGCGTCGGGCAGGCTTTGCACGAAGTCGCGGACAGTGCTTCAGAAGCTTTTTCGCTTGGCTATATGCCTAATGCCGGTTATCCTGAAGCGCGCGAAGCCCTGGCGGGTTATTTGAGCAGAACCCAGGGGGAAGATATTCAGGCGAAAGATTTAATCCTTACCTGCGGTGCGGCGGGCGCTATAAACGCTTTTTTCCGTGCGGTAATAGAGATGGATGATGAAGTGGTTTGTCCGGCTCCTTATTTTGTTGAATACGGTTTTTATGCCGGGAACGTCAATGCCAAATTGGTTCCGGTAGACTCGAAACCTTTGACCTTTGAACTGGATGTTCCGGCTTTGGAGAAAGCTTTTACCGACAAAACCCGTGCTGTTATCATAAATTCACCGAACAACCCTACAGGGCAGATTTATACCCGGGAGGAGCTTACAGCTTTGGCTGAAGCTATGGAAAGGCATTCTAAAAAGACTGGACGAGTCATTTATCTGGTTTCAGACGAACCTTACCGTTTCCTTAACTATGACAATCTTGAGCTGCCGTCTGTATTTGAACTTTATAAGCATAGCGTAATTATGGGGTCATTTTCCAAAAGTCTGTCTTTGGCTGGAGCCAGGATAGGTTATGTGGCGCTCAACCCGAAGATTGAGAATGTGCAGAAATTGCATAACGGCGTAGTCATGACCAATCGTATACTTGGATATGTCAATGCCCCGGCTGTTGCGCAGAAAATTCTTACTTTATGTGTTAACTCAGAGGTGGATGTCGATATTTACCGTCAGCGCCGTAACGCGATGGCGAAAGCTTTGGATAACGCCGGGATCGAATACACTCTGCCGAAAGGGGCTTTTTATTTCTTTGCCAAATCTCCAATTGAGGATGATGTTGAATTCGTAAATGCATTACTCAAAGAAAATATTTTAGCGGTTCCCGGCAGGGGCTTCGGCTACCCCGGATATTTCCGTCTGACTTTCTGCGTGGATAAAAACGTCATCGAGAAAGCCGGGCCGGGCTTCAAGAAAGCTGTGGAAAAAATAAAAAAGTAATCGAAACCGACTAACAGCAAGCGACAGAGGAGCGTAAATTTAAAAAATACCTTCATACTAGTGCGTAAAGAATTGTCAAAAATAAAAATATATTGTGTCATGCAATCTTCATTCTGAATATATTAGACTATGTAAGTATTGTCAAATATTTTAATGTGTGCCATTTTGTCGCAGTAGTGTGCCATGGCACAGTGGTTTGGCACAGTTGTGCGTGACCGTTCGACCGCTCGCATCTTTTTTTTTAACCGCTCTGCTCTTTCAAAAAAGCCTTGCTATCCGAGTAAGGATTGGGTCTAATGCGCTCCTTCGTTGCTTAAGTTTCGCTCATTGGAGAATTAGCGACAAGCGTTTTCC
Source organism: Victivallaceae bacterium (assembly GCA_963664605.1). Classification (GTDB taxonomy): domain Bacteria; phylum Verrucomicrobiota; class Lentisphaeria; order Victivallales; family Victivallaceae; genus JAHOYW01. The sequence goes on along the minus strand of OY761536.1, from coordinate 3,751,055 downwards.
ACCGCTTGACCACGAAGGCGTTACATCCGCCTTTTTTATTAAAAGATTAAAATTGGCACGGGTATTGCTACATATAATATCTCGTAATAATAAAATTTTACAAAAAATATAAAAAGCTAAAAAACAGAGCTGGTGCTCTGTTACAAAAGGAGACCTTTAATATGGGTAAAATACTTGGAATTGACCTTGGTACTACTAACAGCTGTATGGCTGTGATGGAACATGGTGAAGCGAAAGTTATTCCGAATACGGAAGGGAATCGCACAACACCATCAATCGTAGCTTTCACAAAAAACGGAGAAAGACTGGTTGGACAAACCGCGAAACGTCAGGCGGTCACCAATCCTAAGCACACAGTGTTTTCTGTAAAACGCTTCATGGGACGTAAATTTGATGAAGTCGGCGATGAAAGACATCTCGTGCCTTACGAAGTGGTAAAGGCTAAAAATGGCGACGCGCACATTAAAGTCGAGGATAAGACTTATTCTCCTCCGGAAATCGCGGCTATGGTATTGCAGAAACTTAAAACTGATGCCGAAGCATACCTTGGCGAAGAAGTAAAACAGGCTGTAATCACAGTTCCCGCTTACTTCAATGACAGCCAGCGTCAGGCTACTAAAGATGCAGGTAAGATCGCCGGACTCGAAGTTCTGCGTATTATCAATGAACCTACAGCGGCTTCTCTGGCTTATGGCCTTGATAAAGATAAAGAAGAAATAATTGCCGTATATGACCTCGGTGGTGGAACTTTTGATATATCCATCCTTGAGATTGGAGATGGCGTATTTGAAGTGAAAGCAACTAACGGCGATACCCACCTTGGTGGTGATGACTTTGACCAGGTCCTCATCGATCATCTTGCTGACACTTTCAAGAAAGATAACAATGTTGACCTGCGTAAAGACCCGCAGGCTTTACAGCGTCTTAAAGAAGCTGCTGAAAAAGCTAAATGCGAGCTCTCAACCAGCATGAACTCTGATATCAACCTGCCGTTCATTACAATGAATCAGGATGGTCCTGTCCATATGAATATGACAATCAGCCGTTCAGATCTGGAACAGTGGTGCGATCCTTTGCTGGAACGTTCAAAAGCTCCATGTCAGAACTGTATGAAAGACGCTGGAGTTTCAACTTCCGACGTTAAAGAAGTAATTATGGTCGGTGGTATGACTCGTATGCCTAAAGTACAGTCTACAGCCAGCTCCATCTTCAGCAAAGATCCTCACAAAGGGGTTAACCCTGATGAAGTCGTTGCTTGCGGCGCGGCTATCCAGGGCGGAGTCCTCGGTGGAGAAGTTGAAGACGTTGTACTCCTTGACGTTACTCCTCTGTCACTGGGTATTGAAACCATGGGCGGCGTATTCACTCGTTTGATTGAACGCAATACAACTATTCCTGCCCGTAAGAGTGAAATATTCTCGACTGCGGCGGATAATCAGCCTTCAGTGGATATTCATGTCCTGCAGGGTGAACGCGAGATGGCCAGCGCCAATAAGAGTATCGGACGCTTCCGTCTGGACGGTATAGCTCCAGCACCGCGTGGTATTCCGCAGATCGAAGTTTCTTTCGATATCGACGCCAACGGTATTCTGCATGTTGCCGCTAAGGATTTGGGAACCGGTAAAGAACAGAAAATCACAATTACCGCGAATTCCGGCCTGAGCGATGAAGAAATCGAACAAATGGTTGACGAGGCAAAAGCCCATGCAGACGAAGACAAAGCGGCTAAAGATAAGATCGAAACTAAGAACAAAGCCGATTCCATGATCTATCAGACTGAAAAACAGTTGAAGGAACATGGAGAAAATATGTCTGACGACATCAAGAAGCCGGTTGAAGACGGTATCGCTAAACTCAAGCAGCAGCTTGAAGCTGATGATACTGAAGGCATGAAGGCTACGATGACTGAAGTTGAACAGCATTTAATGAAGTTCGGAGAAAAAATCTACGAACAGCAGCAGCAACAACAGCAGGCTGGAGCGCAAAGTGAGCCCCAGCAGGAAGCTGAACAAAGCTCTGAAAATGCTGACAATAAAAAAGACGATGACGATAATATCGTTGACGCCGAAGTCATTGATGACGACAAATAAGTAATCAAATCCGGATAGAATTGCATTCTGCGGCTCTATCCGGAAATTTAATAAAAAAGAAACCAATTAACCTAAAACCAAAGGAGTACAACTATGGCGCAAGTCAAAGTAAAACCTCTTGGAGACCGTGTTCTCCTCGAATCCATTGAAGTCGCTGAACAAGTAAAAGGCGGTATCGTAATTCCTGATTCTGCAAAAGAAAAACCCCAGGAATACAAAGTAGTAGCGCTGGGAACTGGAAAAACTGATGACAAGGGCAAAAAAGTTGCTTTTGACGTAAAAGTCGGTGATCTCGTTCTGACTAACAAATACGGCGGCACAGAAGTAAAAGTTGAAGATAAAGAATACAAACTCGTTAGCGCTGATGATATCTTAGCGGTACTTGTTTAATTAACTATAACTGAAAAAGAAGGAATTTTTAATTATGGCAAAACAATTACTATTCGGTGATGAAGCCCGCCGTCAGGTACTTGAAGGTGTTACTCAGCTTAGCAAAGCTGTAAAAACTACTCTCGGCCCTAAAGGCCGTAACGTCGTTATCGATAAAAAATTCGGTTCACCAAGCGTTACTAAAGACGGTGTGACTGTTGCAAAAGAAATCGAACTGGAATGCCCTTATCAGAACATGGGCGCTCAGATGGTGAAAGAAGTTGCAAGCAAGACTTCTGACATCGCTGGTGATGGTACTACTACTGCTACAGTCCTTGCGGAAGCTATCTACCGTCAAGGCCTGAAAAACGTTACTGCCGGTGCGAACCCTATGGAACTCAAACGCGGTGTTGACAAAGCTGTTGAAGCTATGGTTGGTGAACTCTGCAAACTCAGCAAAGCTGTTAACTCTACAGAACAGGTTGCTCAAGTAGCTACTATTTCCGCTAATGGTGACGAAACTATTGGTGACATCATTGCCCAGGCAATGGATAAAGTCGGAAAAGACGGAACTATCACTGTTGAAGAAGCCAAAACTATCGAAACTACTCTCGACGTCGTTGAAGGTATGCAGTTCGATAAAGGTTATCTCTCTCCTTATTTCGTTACTGACGCTGAAGACATGGAAGCAAACCTCGAAGATGCTTACATCCTCATCCACGAAAAGAAAATCAGTAACCTTAACGACATGCTCCCATTGCTCCAGGCTGTTGCTAAAGAAAGCAAACCTTTCCTCATTATCGCTGAAGATATTGAAGGTGAAGCTCTCGCTACTCTGGTTATCAACAAAATGCGCGGTACTTTGAACGTTTGCGCGGTCAAAGCCCCCGGTTTTGGAGATCGTCGTAAAGCTATGCTCGAAGACATTGCTATTCTTACTGGCGGTACTTGCATCACTGAAGACCTTGGGCTTAAGCTTGAAAACGTTACTATCGACCAACTCGGTAAAGCTAAACGTGTAACTGTTGATAAAGAAAACACTACTATCGTTGAAGGCGCTGGTACTCAAGCTGCCATCATGGGCAGGGTTGGCGTTATCCGTCGTGAGATTGAAGAAACTTCTTCTGACTACGATCGCGAAAAACTTCAGGAACGCCTCGCTAAACTCGCTGGCGGCGTAGCTGTCATCAACGTTGGCGCTGCTACTGAAACTGAAATGAAAGAAAAGAAAGACCGTGTTGAAGACGCGTTACACGCGACTCGCGCTGCGGTTGACGAAGGTATTGTCCCTGGTGGCGGTATTGCACTGCTCCGCGCTGCAAAAGCTCTTGCCAAACTCAAATTGACTGGCGATCAGGCTGTTGGCGCTGACATTGTTCTGCGTGCTATCGAAGAACCTATCCGTCATCTTGCTTCCAACGGTGGATACGAAGGAAGTATCATCGTACAGAAAGTTGGCGAAATGAAAGACACCGAAGGTTTTGATGTCGCTACTGGCGAATATGTTGATATGCTCAAATGCGGTATCATTGATCCTACTAAAGTGACTCGTTCTGCTCTGCAGAATGCTTCTTCCATCTCTGGATTGCTCTTAACTACAGAGTGCATGATTACAGATATAAAAGAAGAAAGTTCAGCAGCTCCTGCAATGCCTCCAATGGGTGGCGGCATGGGCGGCATGGGTGGAATGGGCGGCATGATGTAAGCCACCTGTTTCAAACAGACACTCCAAAAGACGCGGATTAAACCCCGCGTCTTTTTTTTGCTTACAATAAGTCAATACTAAAAAGGAGTGATAAAGATATTTCTTGCTTATTGCTATTGAAAAAATCCTGAAAAAAATATTTTTCTTGCAATAATCGTTATTTCCTGTACGTTTACTTTATATAATGCTTATATAATGACGGAATAGATGAAATGAAAAATCAATTATTTTTTTGCTTGAGTATGGTCTGTTTTCTTGGTCTTTGCGGCGTTGTTGATGCGGAGGATACTAGCGATAAAACTATCACAAATACTAAAGAAACTACTAAAAAACAGCAAAATAATAAAAAAAGGCGCCGCCCCAATGACGGAGTGGATTTGCTGGTCAGGGAAAAATATTCCAAGGAATTCGATAAAATCAGGAAACTGAGAAGAACAGATCCTGAAGCTTTTGAAGCTAAAAGCAAGGAACTTCGTGAAAAAATCCGCAGTGACGTCAAAGCAGAACGTGAAAAGTTCAGAAAGATGGTTACGGAATACCGCAAGACTAAAGACCCGGAAATACTTAAAGCGATAAGTGAATATGTTTCAAAAGCTTATGAACGCAGAATCAATGCCGAGGCTAAAAGAGTAGCCGCTTTGAAAGAAAGACTGGAAAAGGCGGAGAAAAGGCTTGCGGAAATCAAATCCAAAAAAGATGAGAGAATAAATAAAAGATTGAAAATAATTCTCAGGGACCCTAAGCTTAACTGGTAATATTTCAAAGCGTTTTGACACTTTCTGCCGGGATTAATTTTGGTTTGAATACCTTTTGAATGATTTCCGGATGGGAAGTGTCCGATTTTAAAGCTTTCATTATTATTTTACCCGCACTGATGCCGATTTCTTTTTTGCACTGCTCTATTGTAGTCAGGCGCGGACGGGTGAACTGGACAAACTCCATATTATCATAGCCTATTACTGAAAATTCCTGTGGTATATTTATATTTTCAGCTCCGGCACGGTTGTAAAGTTCCAGGGCTACATAGTCGCTGAAACAAAATACGGCATCAAATTTTTTGTGGTTTTTGATAAATTCCTTAGCTGTTGCAAATTCGCTATACCCGACATTATTTTTGCTTAGATAATCATTAAACGCAATTACGCGCGGAATATTTGTCGTTCCGATATAAGCGATACGTTTATGACCGTTTTCCAGAAGGCATTTGGCAGCGAGTTCCCCTCCGGTATAATTGTCATTGAACGCGCCGGAAATACCTTTTACTTTCTGGTTGACGGTTACTACCGGCATGCGTTTATTCAGTTTGCGGAGAAAATTATGATTGTCATTTTTCCCCGGCAGCGTGCTTATCAGCAGGCCGTCAATACCTTTGTTGAGCATGAATTCAATAGAGGCTAATTCTTTGGCCGGGTCTTCGTGCGAAACAGACAGGATCATATGGTAATGTTCCTTGGCGATGACTTCTTCAATACCGCTTAGAATATTCAGCCAGAAGGATGTACCGATGTCGCTGCTGATAATCATACCGAGCAGCAGAGTGCGTTTTGAGGCGATAGCACGGGCGTGAATGTTAGGGACATAATTGAGTTCTCTGATAGCCTTTTCTATGCGTTCACAAGTGGCGTCGGCAAGATGATATTTTTTTGCTTTTCCGTTGATAAACATCGAGGCGGCGGTCAATGAGACTTTTGCCCGTTCTGCAATGTCTTGAAGTTTTACCCGGTTTGTCATTTTATCGCCTTTAATTGTTCTGTACAGGTTAAAAGAAAACGCGGCAGGTGGAAAAAAGTTTTCCATTTTCCGCCTTTCAGCATGTGGGAAGGTTCTCCACGCCGGTTCAAATATCCGAACCACTCACCGTATTGAGGATCGGGAAAATGCTTCCATGTCCATGCATCCAAAGCTTCAAACATATTTTTGAATTTGTTTTTTCCGGACAAACGCCAGGCATACAACGCCGCAATCAGAGCTTCATTGTGTACCCACCATAATTTCATATTCGCTTGAAGCTCTATATGAGGTTTATTCAAGGCATCCATAAAATAATATATCCCGCCGTATTCGCGGTCAAGCCCGAATTCATAAAGTCCGTAGATGTAATCACAGGCACGTTCGATTAAATCGGCTCTGCCGTTCTTTTCGGCATATTTCAGAATAAACCACATAGATTCGAGCCCGTGCCCCGGATTGGTAAAACGGCCTTCGCACGAATCAAGATCAAAGCTGCCGTCAGTATTGATATTCTCAAACATCACATTCAATTCAGAATTCCAGAATTTATCCATCACCGTATTAACTGCGTCAGCGGTGTCTTTATCGTAGTCAGTGGTTTTGAGACAGTCAGCCATGACATTGCCCAGATTTGCCAGGATCATGTAGTTGCCCAACCCTGAACGGCTTCCGCGTCCCGGCAGGCTTTTTTCCCATTTGCCTTTAGGGTTATCCAGACGGCTGATATAGATATTCATCGCTGAATTTGCCTCATGTTTATAGCGTTCCTCTCCTGTAGCTTTGAACATAGCCGCCGCGCCCATTGCTGCGAAGCAGTCAGAAAAAATACTGTAAGGCGCTATCGCCGCTTTACCCTGGCGGTCCAGCGCGAAATAATAACTTCCGTCTTGGCTTTTACCGTATTTTGTCAAAAACTCAAAACCTTTGACAGCAATATCCAGCCATTCCTCTCTGCGGTAGCTTGTTTCATAAAGTGTTGCGAACATGTAAACTATCCGCCACTGCATCCACATGTATTTCATTGTATCGTAAACGCTGCCGTCACGATCAAGCATCGTAAAATAGCCGCCGTATTCCTTGTCAATGCAGTTATTCTGCCAGAAAGGGATGACCGAACTTACTAATTCATTCTCATATCGTTCAATTATTCTTGAAATATCCATAATACTATTTATATTTAATTTATAAAAAATTTGACAAAGAACACTCACTAAAGCGCTTTAGTAAAATACTTGCGTTTGAATGATTTGTCAATAGCATTATAATTTATTAATAAAAAAATAGAGGTTCAGGATGAATTTATGGCATCATCTTTATATATTTGTTTTTGCGGCTGGTATGATTGCGACACTTTGCCTGACGCCTTTGTTTCAAAAACTTGCTGAAATTACCGGTTTCATGGATAAACCGGCTGGAGAAAGCCATAAAGGGCACCGCCAAGCTATTCCATTGCTTGGCGGCGCGGCGATGTTCTGTTCCTGGATGTTGCTGGTTATTGTGAGCTGGGTGGCAGTAAAGACTATGTCGACTGACGGCATGTTTTCGAGTATTGCCGGTAATCTCGCCGGCATAAAACTTGTATCAACGCGATTGCTTATTATTTGTGCAGGCGCTTTTGGCGCTACATTACTGGGGCTGCTTGACGACCGTTTTGGAATGCGTGCGATAATAAAATTCAGCGGACAGTTTGTTATAGCTGCATCGGTGGTGATTTTCGGGGAAGTGCGGATTACCGCGTTTTTTAGTAACCCCATAATCGTTTCAGCGATTTCCATTGCCTGGTTTATGCTGTTGATGAATGCCATCAATTTTTTCGATAATATGGATGGGTTAGCAGTCGGAACTGTTACTATCGCGATGGGGCTTTTCGCGATGGTGGCTATTATAAACGGACAGTTCTTTGTTGCTACGCTGGGTGCTTTGACCTGCGGAGTCGGTGTCGGTTTCTGGTTCTTTAACCATTCCCCGGCGACTATTTTTATGGGGGATTCCGGCAGTCATCTGCTTGGCTACCTGACGGCGGTTATCAGCGCCAGTGTAACTTTTTATTCCAGCGCAGAAAATAATTCATTATTTTCCATCCTTGTCCCGCTGTTTATTCTGGCGGTGCCTCTGTTCGATACTCTTGCAGTGGTTGTAATCCGGCTCCGGGCCGGAAAACCAATTTATATCGGCGATCACAATCACATTTCGCACCGGTTCGTCAAAATGGGCATGAGCCGTAAACGTGCGGTTTTTATGGTCCATTTGCTGGCATTGCTGCTTGGATTAAGTGTATTGCCGATCCTTTGGGGAAGCTTCAAAATAGCGCTTATCTGTGTTATCCAGGCGGCCTTACTGCTTATCCTGGTTTCAGCCTTGCAGTTTTCTGTTATAGAAGACAAAAGCGCTGACGCAAAGATCAGGAAAGAGTAAAAATATCAACATTGAAAAACAGTGCATAATATAAAAAACAAACGTCCAGCAGAGCGAATAATTTAAATTCTTTAAAATTATTCAGCGTTTGATGTTGGACGTTCGATGTTCAGTATTTAATTGTTTTTATGCACTTCATTTTTGAGCGCGTTTGACAACGGATCGTCGCCTTTGCCGCAGAATCCCATATGGTTGTGCAGTATCCAGCCTTCCGCATATTTGAAGTCATTGGTTTTTTTGCCGAAAGCTTCACAGATGTTCATCATATCTATCAGATATGAATCCATGCCCTGGCTGGAGTCGAGCCATTCTTTCTGGCTGCGGTGACAGGCGAGCATTGTTTTTTTAGTTTCAATAGTGCTTGTTACATCAACCAGAATATCCGGGATTACAGGATTCTTCAACTGATCGGTCATGCTGTGCGGCATGGAATGGTAAACGGTGACTTTGCCGTCAATCGCTGGCTGCGGCGGATTGCATTTGAAGTTAGTCATGCCGCGGCAGAAAGCGGCGGAAACCGCCAGGCGTCCGGCATTAATATGGTCTTCCATATAATCATACGGACCATGGGTCAAAATGATTTCCGGTGCGACTTCCCTGACAACAGGAACGAGTTTTTCGAGCGTATCCTGGCAGTAAAATACTTCGAGGTCGTCGCAAAGGCTTTCATGGAAATTAGCTCCGATGATTTTGCATGCCTCAATAGCTTCCAGTCGGCGCATCTTGACGATAGTTTCGTAATCGTATTGATTGGTTCCCAGGGAACCGTTGGCGATATTCATATAATGAATCTCGTATCCGGCTTCCTTGAGCTTTATTAAAGTACCTGCCATCATGAATTCAATATCATCAGGATGGCAAGCTATCGCAAAGGCTGTTTTAGCCATGATCTTGCTCCTTAAATAATTATCTTAGTGCATTTCTACATCACAAACGCCAAAACCGTCGCGGAAGAAGCTGAATTGGACATTCGGATGATCTGAAAGCAGTGACATCGGAACAGTTGAATCAGCCATTTTCTTAGAGATCATGTAGGTGGTCAAACGCATTCCGAACGGATTGTCGTGATGGCCGGGATGCCAAATTGAAATCTTTTCCGCTTGCCATGTTTGAACCGGGCCTACGGTCACTGCCGCGGATGGAACGTTCTGGACAGTTCCGCCGCCGGAAGTACGGGCATTCTGCATCAGGGTGATAGGGTGCAGTTCGACTTGACGGGTTGAAAGCTGACGGTATTCTTCAGGAGTCGGCGGATTGTCTTTGTATTTACCTTCACGCTTGAGCGGATCATTAAATGCCCAGTGTTTGGTTTCTCCCTGTCCGCCCTGCATCAGTAAGCAGCGGGCCTTACTCCATGATTCAATGTATTCAGTCGGGTCTTCAGTCGGGAAATGCATGTTTTCCATAGGCATTTTGAGTTCTTCACGGATTTTGTTGAAACACAGATCCATATCAGCTTTTGCAAATCCCAGCGGAAAATCCATATCAGCGGCTTTGCCGTCGACCATCCATTCATCCATGCCCCAGAAATGACAGTTTTTTAAGTCAAGATTCATAGCGTTGACCATTTGGGCAACCAGCGGAAGCTGTTCTGTAGGACCGATGGGGCCGCATACTCCGACCGGATTATCAGGAGTGGATTGTTGCCATACTTTGATATATTCGAGGGCTTCCGCACAGTAAAAATCCTGAATGGTATCATAAATATTGATTTTAAAACCCGGGCGTTCGTAATCCTTGAGGGTGTCAATTGTGATTTTGGCGGCTGCATCGAGAATTTCACGATCCAATGTGGTGTAATCCCACCATTCCGGCGCGACTTTACTAAGCGGTCTCATACTAAAACTCCTTTTTTACAGTTATCAGTTATCAACTTGGATAACGACAGCTTTTTATTATTTAGTGGATATTTTCCATTAATATACAAAGCTATCTCTTTTCGTCAAGGACAGAAAAGCTTTTTTTGAAAAAAAGCTTGAAAGCCCAGGTGTTGCAAAAAAATGAGAGAATTATAACTTTAAAAGCAGGATATTTAAAAATCACCTTTAATTATAGTCATCAGGTTTTCCATCCGATGTTCAACTTTTTACGTATGGTATTCGGCATTTATTTTTACGTATTCGTAGGAAATGTCGCAGGTCCATACCCAATATTTAGCGGTTCCGGCGTCCATGTCTACAGTGATTGAAAATTCACGATTCTGTAGAATTTTAGCTAGTTCTGCTTCCGGGGTTCCGGCGTCGCCGCCTTTGATGACTACCGGCTGGTCATTATAGTAAACATTGACGAGGTCAGGATCGAAATCTACTCCTGAATAACCTAATGCCGCGACCAGTCTTCCCCAGTTGGGATCAGAGCCGAACCAGGCAGTCTTGCATAATAATGAATTAGCGATAGATTCCGCGAGTACTTTTGCGCAAGCTTCATCTTTGGCATTTTCGATGTTGACGGTAACAAATTTAGTCGCGCCTTCGCCGTCCATAACCATTTCATAAGCAAGTTGCTGCATTAATGTCTGTAAAGCCTGATAAAAGATTTCAGCATCTTCCGAACCGGCTTTGATTTCAACATTGGAAACCCCGTTAGCCATTATGACGGTTGTGTCGTTTGTACTCATATCACCATCTATATTGATGCGGTTGAAAGAATTATCCACACCGCGGCTGAGAAAATTTTTAAGCAGGGAATTTTCTACTTTAGCGTCGGTGGTAATATAGCAGAGCATAGTTGCATGCGGCAGATGCATTTGAGGATCGATCATTCCGGCACCTTTGGTCATTGCGCCGATTGTTATTTTGCCGGAGCTTAATTCGACCTTTACCGCGGCTTTCTTGGGAACGGTGTCGGTGGTCATTATTGCCGCTGCCGCTTCCGCTCCTCCGGAATAATCCAGCGCTGCTGCCGCTTTTTTGATGCCTTCAGAAATTATATTCATAGGCAGTTGAACCCCGATCCTTCCGGTTGAGGAAACGATAACCTCTTCCGGCTGAATAGATAATTCCTGTGCTGTTAAATTACACATTTCCCTGGCGCGCTCCAAACCGGCTGCTCCCGTGCAGGCGTTGGCGTTGCCGCTGTTGACGCATATTGCCCGGAGAGAGTCTTGCCGCAGGACAGTTTCGCGGCCGAGACGTACCGGAGCAGCCGCAAAAACACATGACGTGAACGCTGCCGAAAAGTTTGCTGGCGTATCTGATAACAGCATTGCCATATCAGGAGCTCCGCTGCGTTTTAAGCCTGCGATAATTCCTGATGCCTTGAAACCGGCAGGAGAAGTAACAGAACCGTTTTCTATAAAAGAATAATTATGACTCATCAATTTTGCCTCCGTATGTAGCTTTGACGTTTATAGCGATACCGCCGCGCGGACGGAATTTACCGGTAACCTCAGCCTTGCGTGGAGAACAGGTTTTTACCAGTGCGTCAAGAATGCTGTTCACGGATTCTTCATGAAAAGTGTTGTGGTTCCTGAATGAAAAAAGAAAAAGTTTAAGCGATTTGCTTTCAATACATTTTTTGTCCGGGATGTAGCGGATGACAATATGTCCGAAGTCAGGTTGATTGGTCACTGGACAAAGTGAGGTATATTCCGGACAGTCAAAAGTTATAACGTAATCCCGACCCTGATAAATGTTGTCAAAAGCTTCAAGTTTAGCCTCATCCGGGGTGTTTGGATATTGGTTTTCCGAGCCCTTCAGCAATGTTAAATCCGAAAATCTTTGCTCCTTATCCATAATAAAATCCTTAAGTATTTTTATTAAATAGTTTATTCAATAATAATTATGCTTCAAAGTTCCTTGAATTTTTTAAAATACCGCTTATATTTCCAAAGGTCAAGGTTTAAATTGTAGAAAATTGCTTGACATTTTAATTATTTTGATAATACTTGACAAAGGTGACTTTAATGAAATTCTTCAAAAAATCTTTAGTTATGCTGTTTGTCCTTGCTTCTCTGTTTATAGCTCCTCAATGCTTTGCTCAGGGTGATGACCCGATATACGGTGAAAAAAGCGGGCCTCTGGAAAAACTTGGCAGAGGGATTGCGAATATAGCTTTCGGCCCTCTTGAAGTCGTTATTCAGCCTTTGGAAGTAGCTCAGGTAAAAGGTAATATCGCCGCCCTTACTTATGGTCTTCTCAGGGGAATCGGTATGGTTGTAGCTCGTCTGGGCGTCGGTGCAACTGATATTCTTACATTCTATATGCCTTTGCCGGGATGTACTGATGACCCGGAAGATGTTGGCTGGGGATACGGGCCGATTATGCGTCCTGCCTGGGTTATTGACAGGGAACATAACGCTTATAATTTCTTCTATGATGATAATTCGTTGAACGAGAAGTATTAATTTTGGCTTAAATATGATTTCGGGCCCGTCTTTGGACGGGCTCTTTTTGCTTACATGTAATTGTGGACTAAAAAACGAGAAAAGAAATAATAAAATTTATAATTCAGGAAATTTAAAATGAGTTTTTCATGTGGTTTTGTGGGATTGCCCAATGTCGGGAAATCAACTTTATTTAACGCCTTAAGCGGCGGTGGAGCCGAGGCAGCGAACTTTCCGTTTTGCACGATAGAACCTAATACCGGGATTGTTCCTGTGCCGGATGAACGTATGCAGGTTTTGGCTAAACTTGAAAAATCAGCTAAAATAGTACCTTCGACTTTAAAGTTTATTGATATTGCCGGGCTGGTCAAGGGCGCCAGCGAAGGGCAGGGGCTGGGAAACCAGTTTCTCGGACACGTGCGTTCTGTTGACGCTATAGCCCATGTTGTTAGGATGTTTGCAGATAGTGATGTGGTTCACGTTGACGGAGAAATCAATCCGGTAAATGACATTGAAGTCATTATGACTGAACTGATGCTGGCTGATCTGGAAATGCTCGAACGTAAGCTTGAAAAATCCAAAAAACTCATGCGGTCTGGTGATGTCGAGGTTAAAGCAGAACTGGAATTAGCGGCTAGATTCAAGGAGCAGCTTGCTGACGGCAAGCGGCCTGAATATAATCAAGATAACCCGGTAGAAAGCAAAATGGCTAAAGGGCTTGGACTTCTGACTATCATGCCGGCTTTTATCTGTGCGAATGTCGATGAAGATACTTTTCGTGAATTCGGCAAAAGTGAAGTTACCCGGGACTTGATAGCCTACGGGGAAAAACACAATATGGAAGTAATTCCGGTTTGCGCGAAGCTTGAAGAGGAAATGCGGCAGCTTGACCCTGAAGACGCACAGATGTTTATGGAAGACCTGGGCATAACTGAAACCGGCCTGACGCGTGTTATCCATACTGGTTACCGCCTGCTTAACCATATTACATTCTTTACCGCCGGTCCGATGGAAACCAGGGCGTGGACAATCATTAAGGGCACGGCCGCGCCGGAAGCTTCCGGTAAAATCCATACGGACATGTGCCGTGGATTTATCCGTATGGAGGTTGTCGGTTACGAAGATATGCTTGAATATGACGGCTGGAACAATGCTAAAGCCGCTGGTAGACTACGGATTGAAGGTAAAGATTATATAGTGCAGGACGGAGATGTCGTACATGTGCGTTTTTCAGTGTAAATTTTAAAGGTTTGCTGATGAAAGAATCCGGTAAGAGAATTTTAAAAAGTTCTTCAGGAGTGGCGCTGGCGACTTTGTTCAGCCGTATTCTTGGATTGTTCCGGGTGATTCTTGAAGCTGGCGTTCTTGGAGGAGGGGCTTTGGCTTCAGCCTGGCAATTGGCATTTATGGTCCCTAATATGTTCCGGCGTTTTTTGGGGGAGGGGGCTTTAGGTACGGCAATGGTCCCGCTGGTGTCACATGCTTTGGAAAAAGAAGGGCGGGACGAAACCCGTCGTCAACTTGGAGTTATTTTTCTTTCTCTGGGAGTCGTTCTGGCGGTTTTGATTGTAATTATTACTGGCATTTCCATATTGCTGCGCATGTGGGTTGAAGTTGATTATGGACGGCTCGCTTTAGAGTTGATTCCTTTGTTGATGCCTTATGCTTTCTTTATGTGCTTTGTCGGGGTGATCAGCTCGGTACTTAACAGTGTAAAAGTTTTTTTCCTTCCGGCTCTTGGAGCTCTGCTTTTGAATATTTTCATTATCGCCTGTCTGCTTTTTGTCGCTCCTGGACTAAAAGATGATTATTATTCAGTTTTACGAGCTTTATCCTATGCGGTATTGTTTGCCGGAGCAGTGCAGTTGGGATTAATGTTGCTGCTTTTGAACCATCACAAAATGCTGCCGTCGGGAATAAAATCATTTAGCAAAAGCTTTAAAGTCGTCAAAGAGCTTTCACGTTTGACTTTGCCCGGCCTGATCGGAGCTTCAGCGTTGCAGTTCAGTTTGCTTACGGACCGTTTGATAGCGGCATTTATCGGCCCTAACGCTGTTCCGGCATTGACGTATAGTGACCGGATCATCTATTTACCGATTGCTATTTTTGGTTTGTCCCTTGGTTCAGTGCTTCTGCCTGATATGTCGCGGGCAGCGGCTAAGGATGATTTTGAGGAATTATTTGGTCAACTGCGACTGGCTTTGCGCAGTATCCTATATTTATGTATTCCTATTGCGGTTTTTACAGTTTTGTTTCGTGAACCTCTTTTACGTCTTCTATATATGCGGGGAGCATTTACGGCAGTTTCGCTTCGTGAAACTGCCTGGGCTATGTTGTTTTACGGTTGTGGAATACCCTTTTTTGCAATGACAAAAATAATAGTTCCGGCGTTTTATGCCCGTAAAGATATGACTACTCCGCTGAAGGTATCTGTTTTTTGTATTATAGTCAATCTGATTTTAAGTTTGAGTTTGATGTTCTGGTTACGTCAGGGGGGAATAGCTTTAGCTACGGTAATTTCCTCTTTACTGAACAATATACTGCTCTTGCGGGTTTTGCATACAAAATTTACATTTTATGATTTGAGGCTCAGAAGCCTGTTGCCTGAATTATTGCGCGGAATTGTTATAAGTGGAATCCTGACAGTTTCATTACTTTCCTTTTATCCGTTCCTGCTTAACCGGCTGCAAATTTCCTGGCTGCCTGCTGATTTGCTGCCTTTAATGCTGACAGGTAGTGGGTTTTGTGGATTATACTTTATTTTTACCTTGTTGACCGGCAGTAAAACTCCCCGTATACTGTTGAACCTGTTTAAATAAAAAAGGAACAGCCTGCGGAACGGGGGGATTCCGCAGACTGTTGTATTGGGGGGTGTTGCTCTAAGTTTTAATATTTTCTATAGCTTGTTCGAAACGTTTGTAAATCTTGGGCAAATCTTTCAAAGGAACAGTTCCTGCTTTTAACCAGCGTATTGCTATTCGATTTATTTTTTCATCATCTATATCGGTATCTTCCTGTTTTGATTCGGAGCCAAAGTTTTTAGCGATAGCCTGAGTTAATTCATCCGCTAAGTCCGCGTCAGAAGCTCCTTCTTCCGGTTTTATACCCATGCTTTCCAGCTCTTCACAAATCTCTTTGCGCTTTTTCAGGTTACTATTAAAAGTATTGATCAATTGTTTATAATGTTCGGCTGAACCATCTGCGAAAGCGGCAGTTACCGCCTTAAAGCTGTCACTGAAATATTTTTTTTCCGCGCCTTTTGCAGTTTCCCATTCTGATTGACATTTTTCCCATATTTTTATTTTTTTAGAATCTATGGAATCCAGTGCGGAACTGACTATTTTTTCTAATTCAAAACTCCTTTTCAAAATTTCTTTGCTTTCATCTTTTGACTTTAAATTAAATGAGTTCAATGTTTCAAGCAATTGAGAGTGTCTTTCCATAACAGTTTTTTCTTCTGATCGTGGTATTGCTCCTGTTGAATCCCATCGTTTTTGCAGGTTTGAATATTCTGCTTTTATATCTTCAAACTGTTTGCTCACTGATTTTAGAGATAGTACCATAATTTCCAGATCATCACATATTTTATTCTTAATACTAAGATTTTCACTCCTCTGGTTGCGTAGGCTTTCATAATATTTGTCGAAACAACTGCGGAAACGTTTATAAAGTTCCCGGTCATTTTTACCTGCTGACCCGGCATCCCTCCAGCGTTTCCATAGGTCTGGAATAAGCTTATGAGCTTCGCTGTAACTCAAGTTGAAAATAGTTTTTGCTTCCTCGCATAATTGGAATTTTATGGAACTTATAGCTTCCCGTTCGAGTTTGTTCTGCTGATAATGTTCTTTTCTTGCGTTGAAAAATACATCACATGCGGCTCTGAAACGTATATACAGTTTTTTTTCCTGTTCAGGAGCGGTGAACCCGATTTCACGCCATTGTTTTTGTAAATCCTTGAATTGTTTTGTTCCATCCTGCCAGTCTGTTGAAGATTGTATTTTTTCCGCTTCTTCGCAAATCTTGATCTTTTCAACAGCTATTTTTGTCCTTTTCTCCTCAAGTTTATCATAATATTCGCTAATGCGCTTTTGCAGTTTATTGCATTGTCCGGAAAATTCATTCCATATTTCTTCATTTTTTTCGTGAGGCACGCTGCCGATATCTTTCCAGCGCAGGCGGATAAGTTTCAGCTCCCTGGCAATCTTCGGTAAATCTTTATCTGTGCATTTACTGATCTTTTCAACCTCCTTGCACAAGTCCATTTTTAAGGTGTAATGCTCCCATCTTGCCAAGTCTCTGGCTTGATAAAGGGAATGCATCTTTGCCGTATATTTTTCATAAAGCGCTTCAAACTCTGCTAACTGTTTTTCCAGTTCCAGAGATTGTGGTTTTGCTTCTACTTCTTTTGCGATGCGCTTCTTCAGTTCTTCGATATGGCCTTTAGGAAGTATCTCTTCGTTCTCCTGAAGGCTTTTTGTGATTTTTCCGCAAGCTTCTGTTATCAGCTCGAGTACATCAACTGCCCCTTTTTCTCCTGTCATTTTCCCACACCCGTTCTTATTGTTCAATAAGTTCTACGAAACAGCAATGAAAAATGGTAAAACAAAAAATGTTTCAAGAAAAACGTTTGGAATTATCAGTTCTTAAAAATTAACCTTTCCCCTCAGAAAAATTAACAAACAATAATAATCCTTTGATAGTCATTCTCCAAATTCTTCTGTCACCTACTCCTATATTTAAGTAATTATAGGTGTAAAATCTTAATAATTCCAGTATATATCATATAATACTTGAAATTTTAATTATTAAAGTTATATTTTGAGCTCAAATAACAATTAAATAATAAATCATAAAGAAACACAGGAGTTTGCAATATGGCATCAAGTACCAAGAAATTTAAAACAGAAGTTCAGCATTTACTGGATTTAATGATTCACTCATTATATTCAAATAAAGATATTTTTCTGCGCGAATTAATAGCTAATGCCGCTGATGCTATTGACAAGGCCAGGTTCACCGCTCTTACTGATAAAAAAATAATCAACGACTGGGCTATCAAGCTTACTGTTGATAAAGACAAGAATATAATTTGTATTTCCGACAACGGTATCGGTATGAGTGAAAAAGAAGTTATCGATAATATCGGAACCATTGCTAAATCAGGAACTAAAGCTTTCATGAAAGCATTGGAGGAAAAAAAGAAATCAGAAGCGGATATTCCTGAACTCATCGGGCAGTTTGGAGTCGGTTTTTATTCTTCCTTCATGGTTGCTGAAAAAGTTGAGATCCTTACTAAAAAAGCTGGAACTGACGACAATGCGGTGCTCTGGTCCTCGGACGGCAAATCAAGCTATAAGATAGAGGCGGCGGAAAAAGAAGGTCAAGGAACTGATATTACCGTATACCTGAAAGAGGACGCAAAAATCTATTTGGAAAACTGGAAGATCAGCGATATCGTTAGAAAATACTCTGACTTTATCGAATACCCTATTACTCTGCCTTACGAAAAAGTTGAAAAGGAAGGAGAGGGTGAAGACGCTAAAGAAACTAAGACCGTTGAAATCAGAACCCTTAATTCGCAAAAAGCTATTTGGCTTAAAAAAGCTTCTGAGATAACTGAAGATGAACATGAAAGCTTTTTCGCTCATCTTTCGCATGACGGCGGCAAGCCGGCAAAATCAATTCAGATTTCCGCAGAGGGAACTTCTGAATTTAAAGCATTGATCTATATCCCGGAAGTCGCTCCTTTCAATATGTTTATGCCTGATTTTCAGAAGAAAGGACTGCAACTCTATGTCCGCCGGGTGTTCATCAGCGATGAATGCAAGGACCTTATTCCTGACTATCTGCGCTTCCTGAAAGGAGTTGTGGATTCCAGCGATTTGCCGTTGAATGTTTCTCGCGAACTCCTTCAGGATAATGCGCAGATTCGTAAAATGCAGAAGACTATTACCCGTAAGACTATATCCGAGCTTAAGAAAATGCAGGAAAAAGAGCCGGAAAAATATGCTAAATTCTTCCAGGAATTCGGTAAGATCCTTAAGGAAGGAATCCACATGGATTACGACAATAAGGAGAAAATCAAGGGCTTGGTCATGTACGAAAGCATGAACAGCGAAGCCGGCAAGCTTATAAGCCTGAAAGAATATGTTGATGCTATGCCTCCTGAACAGAAGGAGATTTACTATATTACCGGTGAAAGCCGTCAAGCGGTGGAAAATTCTTCAGCTCTTGAACTTTTCCGCAGTCAGGGCTTTGATGTATTATTTATGATTGATCCTATTGACGAATGGATTATGCCATCCATGGGACAGTTCGCTAAGTTCATGTTTAAGTCAGCTACAAAAGGCGATATTGAGCTTGACGAAAAAAGCAAAAAATCCAGTGAAAAGATTATTTCCAAGGCGGCAAAGGAACATAAAGATATCCTGGAGGTGCTTCAGAAGGAACTTGAGGCGAATATCAAGGAAGTCCGCTTTACCAACCGTTTAACAGACAGTGCCTGCTGCCTGGTCGGTGAGGAAAATGCCATGAGCGCGCATATGGAACGCCTGTTTAAATCTATGAATCAGGATGTTCCTGAAAATAAACGTATTCTGGAATTAAATCCGAAACATTCATTAGTCGCCAGCATGCAGAAGCTGTTCGATGCGGATAAAGCGAGCCCTGAATTGAAAAAATATGCTCACCTGCTTTACGATCAGGCTCTACTGACCGAAGGCAGCCCGATTCCTGATCCTTTGGCATTTGCTAAAAACGTTGCCGATCTGATGGTGAAAGCAGTCAAATAAAAGATTGAACATCGAATTAAAACCTGGGAGCGCCGGTCTTGTGACCAGCATTCTCTTTTTTACGGTAGAAAATATTATTAGTCTATGAAAACTAATATATCGTGTTTATACTTCTGGGTGTACCAGAAAAACCAGAAATAGTATTCTTTCATCCATAGGTGATTATAGGTTTGATGATTTGCTTCAATCAAAAACGGACATAAAACAGAATAAAAAACACTATTTCTTTTTGAGTAAAATTTCCCCCATTCGTCAAAGCTTGGATACCTTTTTTCTTTGAACAGTTTATTTCGCCAAAAAGCAGCGCTTCTGGCGGTAACCCCCATTTGAGGAGTTGTCCAAGTTTTTCCTAGCCTGTCTGGTTCTTTTTTATATGCCTCCTTACAGTGTTCATAATGGTATTTTAGAAATGCTTCATGCTCTTTTTTTACAGCTTCTATTCCTATTGTAGCCGTTAAAAACCAGGAAATGATAATGAATAGGATAAGTCCAATGAAAATATATATGGACATTCTCAGCCATTTCTTTTTGATTTTGCGGTCAAGCATATTCTATCCTCATGAAATTAACGCCTCAATAATAGTAATGCGTTAGTTGCAGGTTGTCAAATGGATAAAAAAGCCTTAAAAATGGAAATAATAATATATTCAATTTGCAATATAACGGAAAGCGTTATATAATAGATAAAATGGGAGTTGTTGATATATGATATTGAGTTTTAAGTGTAGGGAAACGAAGAAAATATTTAATATGACGTTTTCTCGTAAATTACCGGAAGACATTCAAAGAACAGCGTTACGAAAATTGAAATATCTGAGTTCGGCGGTTTCTCTTAAAGATTTGAGAATACCGCCAAATAACCGGCTTGAAGCTTTAACCGGTAATCGTGCCGGACAATATAGCATTCGTGTAAACCGTCAGTTCAGGATATGTTTTCGTTGGCATAACGGTAATGCGCTTGATGTTGAAATAGTAGATTATCATTGATATTAAGGAGATGAGATTATGAATAAAAATAAAACTTTATCACCGGTACACCCTGGTGAGATATTGATGCATGATTTTCTGGAGCCCATGAATTTAAGCCAGAATAAACTTGCGGTGAAAATCAATGTTCCTCCCCGCCGGATAAATGAGATTGTTCTGGGGAAGCGCGGAATAAGCGCTGATACGGCTCTGCGCTTATCCTTGTTTTTCGGTACCAGTCCTGATTTATGGTTGAATCTACAGTCCCAATACGCATTAGATTGTGTTCGACGAAAGGAGGGGAAAGAACTTCAGAAAACCATTAAAGAGTTTCATCCGGCATAACTTTTGCTATGCAGTTGAAAAATTCTGATGAAATGCTATTGTAAGTATTTTAAATATTAGTATGTTTCATGTACTTACAAGATGAAAATGGGACTGTTTTATGATAATCAGGACAAAGGCGTTTCCACGCGCGGCCTTGATAGGTAATCCTTCAGATGGTTATTTTGGCAAAACGATTGCCTTTGTTTTCAGTAACTATAATGCGGAAGTTCAGCTTTATGAAAGCCCGGAACTTGATCTGCTTCCATCATTGCGTGATCATTCCAGTTTTAAAAGTATAGATCATTTGGCAAAAGATGTCGGCATGTTCGGATATTATGGCGGTATCCGTCTGCTGAAAGCCACCATCAAGAAATTTCATGAATACTGCCAGCATAATGCTATCGAACTTGACGACCGCAACTTTACGATTCGTTACCAGACGACGATACCCAACCGTCTTGGGCTGGCAGGGTCATCGGCGATAATTACTGCTTGTATCCGTGCCTTGAAATGCTTTTATGGCGTCAAGATAGATAAACCGGTTTTAGCTAATCTGGTTTTGTCTGTGGAAAGAGAGGAGCTTGGTATTGACGCCGGGCTTCAGGACCGGGTGGCTCAGGCATACAATGTACCGGTTCATATGGATTTTGACCGCAATCACATGGATGAACATGGCTATGGTATCTATAAGGAAATTGAATTACCTGATTTTTTAAACCTGTACATTGCTTTTCGCACTGACCTTTCAGAAGGTTCGGAGATACTTCACGGACATCTCCGCGAAGATTATGAAAACGGTAGGCCGAAAGTCCTGGCGGCTATGAAGGAATGGGCGGAACTGACTGATAAAGTTCAGGACGGAATAAAAGAAAACAGCCCTGAAAAGCTCCATAAACTGATTAACCGCAATTATGATTTGCGGGAAAAAGTTTGTTCATCGATTTCACCGAAAAATAAATTAATGGTCAATTTGGCGCGGGAGGCCGGAGCCTCGGCAAAATTTACTGGTTCAGGCGGAGCGATCATTGGTACTTACAAAGATGAAATAATGTTTGAGTGTATGAAGGAAAAGCTGAATGCCTCTGACATTCAAATTATAAAACCCCGCATAGTTACTTCATCCGAAGAAGCCTTTCAATAAGCTGGAGAATACCGATGATAAGGAAAGCTGTCATACCCGCAGCGGGCTTTGGAACCCGTTTTCTGCCGTTTACCAAAGCTGTACCCAAAGAAATGATCCCGCTGGTTGACAAACCCGTGGTCCAATATGTTATCGAGGAAGCTGCCGCCGCTGGAATTACGGATATTCTGGTAATTGTCAGCACTGGAAAAATGGCGATACAGGATCATTTCAACCCGGAACCGGGACTTGAAGCACGGCTTGAGGCTAACGGCAAAACTGAATTGCTTGAGGAACTGCATAATATCAATAAACTGGCAAACCTGCATTATGTTTACCAGCAGGAATTAAAAGGTTTGGGAGATGCCGTTCTGTGTGCAAGGAACTTTGTCGGAAATGAACCTTTTGCAATTTTATTGGGCGATACGGTATTGTCTTCTGATTATAAACCGGTTATCTCCCAACTTCTTGATGCGCACGAACAAACAAGGTCATCAGTCGTCGCGCTGGAGGAAGTCCCGTGGGAAAAAACTTCACGCTACGGGGTAATTGACGGGAAATCAGATGATGAAACTTTATACAAAGTAGATGCTTTTGTCGAGAAACCCGCCCCCGGGGAGGCTCCTTCAAATCTGGTCATTGCCAGCCGTTATGTTTTCAATCCGGAAATTTTCGATCATCTGGTCAGAACCCCGCGCGGTAAAGGTAACGAGATCCAACTTACTGACGCTATGCGCCTGATGCTGGGAGAACAAAATATGTATGGTTATAAATTCAACGGCAAACGCCATGATATCGGCAACAAACTTGATTTCATCAAGTCTACCATAGAATTCGCATTAAAACGTCCTGAATTTAAAGATGATGTACTTGAATACATAAAAAGTTTATAAATTATTAAGAGAGGAGAAAGAATGAATTCACAAGAAAATTTTACATTAAAACCGCAAGCATATGATGCTGCAGATATGTTGAAAAAGACATTTAAAGGTTCTTTTATCTGGATACTGCTTGCGTTTGCTTTAGTCGTAGTATTTATCCTGACCTCATTTCGTCTGGGACGGGTCAGCGGTGAACAGGTTGGGGTATTACTAAACAAAAGAACCGGAGAAATGACAGTTCTCAATACCGGAGTGACTATCTATAACGGTATAACTAATTCGTTTTATGTAATAGATAAAACATTGCAGACTCTGGATATGACGAATGCAACGCCGGGAATACCTGATTCCGAGTTGAAAATCAAAACAATTGATGGTTCAGATGTTTATGTACCGTTAATCGTTCAGTTTAAAATGGAGCCGGATCAGGTGATTGATGTAATCAATACTTCCGGCCCGGGAAACGCATATAAGCAGAAATGGGCGCGGGATTATGTCAGGTCTATATGCCGTAATCACTTGGGGGAGCTTTCGACAGAGGAATTTTATGATTCTGCCAAGCGGCAGGGAAAAATAGCGGCCGCGAAGAAAGTTATTAATGACAAACTGAATAAGAAATTTGGTATTTCAATTGACAGTATCGTTCCCCAGAAACCACGGTTTTATAAAGAATATGAAGAAATGATTAAAAAGAAAAAACTTGCAGACCAGGCGGTGTTGGAGGAAAAATCTAAAGCGAACGCGGCTAAACAGCGTCAGCATACTGAGGTTGTTCAGGCAACTAATAAGAAAAATGTTGCTATAGAACAGTTTGAGGGTAAAATGAGAGAAAAAATCATTGCTTCTGAAGCTCAAGGGGAAAAGGTGCGTAAGGCTGCGGAGGCATATTTTGACCGGGTGACTATTGGAGCTGAGGCACGTTTGTACAGGTGTCAGAAAGGGGCAACGGCCATTCTTGCCGCCAAGAAAGCTGAAGCTGAAGGTATTGAAGAAATGAAAAAAGCCCTTGAAGGCGAGGGGGGTGTCAATATGGTGAAACTGGAATATGCGAAGAAATTGAAGAATATTAAGTTTTCAGGACGTCCTTACGCAATCGATCCGGAAGTTAGAAAATTTGAACACATGCGGCTGCAGGAAAAAGCTGCTGGTATAGTAGCTAAATAGTAAGGAGAAATCATGAAAATAGTTAAAATAATCTCAGTTCTAATTGTCCTTGCCGTTATCGGGTTTTGGGTGTTGTTAAATACTACTGTTATTTTTATTCCTGTAGGAAAGGTCGGAGTGATGACCAAGGAATATGCCGTGATGGGCAAACGTGGAGTTGTTAAAGAAGATTTTAAGCCGGGCTGGCATTGGAACGTTGGACCTTTACATTCATGGACTTTATTTGATTCTACGGTTCAGGCTTTGGAAATGACTAGAAACGTTAATTACGGAGACCGTAAAGGTCGTGATGACGTGGAAGTCCAGTCTGCGGATGGCTATGCTGTTTCTGTCGATGTCACCGTAAAGTACCGCATATTGAAAGGCAAGGCGTATAAGTTGTATCAGGATACCGGCAGCGGTATGAAGTATAAAACTATCGTTCGAACAGAAGCAAAAGATGCTTGTATCGCGCAGTTCGGGGAAATGAAGACAGAAGACTTCTATGATCCGGCCAAACGCCGTGAAAAGGCGGTTCAAGTGCAAGAGAAGCTCCAGGAAACCCTGGCGGATAACTATGTTGAAGTTGTTGATGTCCTGATAAAGAATGTTCAGTTTGACCCTGAATATGAAAAAAAGATTCAGCGTAAAAAACTTGCCGACCAGGAAGTGCAGCTTAATATTTCTATGGCAAAAGCTGAAGAAATGAGTGGAAAAACTCAAGTGATTGTCGCGGAAACAGCGAAGATGCTGGCAATAATCAAACAGGAGCAGAAAGCTGAACTGATTAGAATGGAAGCTTTGGCAAACCGCCGGATTGCTAAAATTAAAGCGGATTATGAAAGCTTTGCCACCAGGAAGAATGCAGATGCTGATTTGCTTGCGGCTCAAAAAGATGCAAAAGGACAGTTGCTGATAAAAAAAGCTGAAGCTGAAGGAGAAAAATTGCGTAATAAAGCTATGAGTGGAGCCGGGGGCGATACTATTGTTGCACTTGAAGCTGCACGCAACCTGAATTTAGATGATATGATTATATCGACTATGAATATTGATTTACTGGATATTGACAGTATGGCTGAAAAACTGGGAGCATCACCTAAAAAGAAATAGGCAAAATAATATTGACAGGAGAATTATGGAGAAACATCAAAGAGAAATCGAATCTTTACGCGAGGAGCTTGAAGAATACCGTAAGGAAAAAGAGCAGATACGCCAGATTATCGGAGCTATAGGCGGCGCCGGATATGATATGCGGGAAAGAATTTTAAATGGCATTTTTATTTTTCTTATTTGTTCGATTTTTATTGTTGACCTCCTGCGGCATTTCTGGGACGTTAAAATTCCTTATTTAACTTCAATGCTGTCGCTTGAAATCGGTGTATTGCTGGTTTCGGTGAAAATCATTTGGATGATTCATAAGCAGACCAAAATAGAGCACTTTCAATTCTGGATCCTCAATTCCATCGAATTCAGGCTGAACGCTATTTCCAAAAAACTGAATAAAATGGAAAATAAAGCTTATGGAGATAATGATTCAGAATAAAATATGCTTAATCCGGCAGCAAGATCAGGACTTGTTCGACTGTTTTACCGGAATCCGGAAATATCCAGTCGGGAGCGATTTCCGCCAGCGGCTTCAGGACGAAAAGACGTTTTGAAGCACGTGGGTGGGGAATTTGCAAAACTTCTGTGTTGATTATTTCGTTGCCGAATAAAATTATGTCCAGATCTAAAGTTCGGGGAGTATTGAAACCATGGTTTTCCGGGCGTCCGGCGGCAATCTCTATCTGACGGCATAGCTCCAAAAGTTTTTGAGGCGAGGCTGCCCATTGCCCGGTCAAGGCGGCATTAGTGAAATCCGGAGATCCCGCCGGGCAGTTCTCAGGCTTGCTTCGAGCCAGGGAGGACAATCTTATGTTTTTAACGCCGTTTTCAGCCAGCATGTTTATCGCGGTACTGAAAATTTCTTTGCTGTTTCCAAGATTTCCGCCTAAAGCGACGGCTATTTTATTTAATTTTGGCTTCATTGTCAATCCTTATTCGAAAAAGCCCGATTTGGAGCTATATTTCTTTAGTATACAACAGATAATAGACTTTTGAATTAAAAAATAGATAATGATTGATAAAATTCGCATATATTTTATGGGCTCGGGCAAAATAGCGGTGCCCGTAGCCAAAGCCCTTGCTGAATCAGATAATATTGACTTGCTGGGAATCGGTACGCAGCTTGACCAACGTGCCGGCAGGGGAAAAGAAACTCGTCCGACTCCGGTCGGGCAATTTGCCGCGGAAAATAAATTTGAAGCGGATAAGATAGAGTCCGTAAAAAATCCGGCTTTTCTGGATAAAATGCGTTCTCTTGATTTAGATTTTATTGTTGTTGTGTCATTTGGACAGATTTTGCGTCAGGAACTGCTGGATATACCTGGGTGCTGCTGTCTGAACGTACACGCGTCGATTTTGCCGGAATATCGCGGAGCTTCGCCGATAAGCGCTGCGATACTTAATTGTGACGTTGAAACTGGCGTTGCTTTTATGAAAATGGATAAAGGCCTCGATACGGGAGCTGTCTATAAAATTTTTAAAATGCCGCTTCAGGGGAATGAATACGCGGACTCTCTTGAAAATGAACTGGGAAATCTGGCGGCGCACAATATCGCTGAAATTTTGGTACAAATAAAAAATGGACAATTGACTGCTCAGGGACAGGATGAAAGCCAGGCGACTTTAACCAGTAAAGTTAAAAAGAATGACGGTGGAATCGACTGGAATCTGCCTGCCGGAAGGATAGAAGCAATGGTCAGAGCTTATTATCCATGGCCGGGAGCTTATTTTGCTGTGCAGGGCAAAAAGGGGCAAATCAAACTCAATATTACTGAGGCACTCTGTTTGAGCGACATATCCGGTATGCCCGGGGAAATTTTGCAGGCGGATAAAAAAGGCTTGGTTATCGCCTGCGGCGAAGGAGCCTTGGAAATTTTAAGGATGATTCCCCAGGGGAAAAAAGAAATGACAGGGCCGGCTTTTTTGAACGGCCACCGCTTGATTGCGGGAACGAAAATTTAATTATGAACAGGAAAATAATTTAGATGGAAAATGTAAAAAAAAGAATTATACTCAGTTGCGAAACGCTTGAAACACGTTTTGCTTTGCTGAACAATGACAGGCTCGAAGAATATGAGATCGAGCGTGAAAGCCATGCCGCTAAAGCGGGATCGGTGTATCTTGGAAAAATTGTCAACCTCGAACCGTCTTTGCATGCCGCCTTTGTCGATATTGGCGCAGGTAAAAATGCCTTTTTGCATTACTGGGATATGCTCCCTGCAACTTATGATATGAAGGAAAAAATACCGGAAGCAGGGAAGGAACAGAATGTAAAAAAGAAAAAGACGCCTTTTGCGGAAAAAATAAATTCTTTTCTGAAAAAGGACAATAAATCCAAACAAATCCGGGAAAAAAATAAAAAATATCAGGGACAGCAGTATACGATAAAAGATATTCCCAGCCTTTTCCCTCCCGGAACGGAACTGCTGGTGCAGGTAGTTAAAGGGCCGATTGGAACGAAAGGCGCGCGCCTGACGACTAATATTTCGATCCCTGGCCGCTATTTGGTACTTTTGCCGTATTCCAGTCATATTGGCTTATCCAGCAAAATTGACAAGAAATCAGAAAGAACCAGGCTGAAAAAGATTATTTCCGGGCTTGATATACCAAAAGGAATGGGGGTTATCTGCCGTACAGTAGGCGAGGGAAGAAAAGGAATATTTTTCAAGCGTGACCTTGATATGCTGCTTGATTACTGGCACAAGGTTGAACAAATCCTTGAGCATCCGAAAGTCCCTTGTGAAGTATATCATGAGCCGAATCTGCTTGAGCGCACCGTTCGCGACCTGATGACAGAGGATATTGACGAAATCCAAGTCGATAATTCGGAAGCATACAACAGGATCCGTAATTTATTGAATAAATTCGGCGGCCGCAGGATGAGCGCTAAAGTGAAGTGTTATAAGCAGGCGAAGCCTATTTTTGAGTTTTTTAATGTTAAAAACCAGATAAATCAGATATTCACTCGTGAAGTGCCTTTGCCCAGCGGCGGGTGTATCTGCATAGATGAAACGGAGGCATTGATTGCTATTGACGTTAACACCGGCAAAGGAAAGCGTGTCGGGGAACAGCCTGAAATCATAGTCCAGACTAATATTGAAGCTGCTGAGGAAGTTGCCCGTCAACTGCGTTTACGGAATGTCGGCGGCTTGGTGGTGATTGATTTTATAGATATGCGTTCATCTCAGGATCGCGATAAGATATTTAAACTCATGCGCAAACTGGTCAAGGACGACCGTGCTAAATCAAAAATCCTACCGCTCAGCCGTTTGGGGCTGATGGAAATGACGCGTCAACGTGAGCACGAAAGTTTGCAAAGCACGGTACTGGACCGTTGCCCTTACTGCAATGGATCAGGGCATGTTAAATCATCATTGTCAATGAGTGTGGAAATCCAGCGGCGTCTGCATTCCATGTTCAAATCGCGTGGCAATAAACGTATGGCGGTTCGTATTTTTATGCATCCGGATATCTTGACACGTTTGAAAAATGAGGATGCTGAACTTTTTGATAAGCTGGAAAAGGAATATGGCAGAGATTTAAGTTTCCGCGGCGACAGCACTATGCATCATGAGGAATTCAGGCTTGTCGATCCTGACAACGGCAGAGTTTTGCGCTGAGATCAAAAAAATAAAAATGGCGGTAACGCCTTGCCGATCCAATAGTGTGCTAGCTGGACGCGAGGGTTTGTATTTCGATGGCGAAAATCAATGATAAATATTACAAAAAAAATAATAATTCCAGACGAGGAACTGAAAGAGGAATTTTTCCTGTCTTCCGGTGCGGGCGGGCAGCATGTCAATAAGGTTGCCACGGCGGTACGCCTGCGCTATAATCTGCGTAATTCCGAAGTTCTGCCGTCTGATTTAAAACAGCGTATTATAGAAAGACATAAGGCGCGCCTGACGAGCGACGGGGAACTGCTAATCGAAGCGCGCCGTTCGCGCAACCGTGAAAAAAACCGCCTTGACGCTGCTGAACGTTTAAAAAAAATGATCCTGGATTTACTGCATCCTCCGAAAAAACGCCGTCCGACCAAACCGACTCTCAATTCCGTCAAGCGCCGCATTGAATCCAAGAAAAAACGTGGTTTCACCAAAAAACTCAGAATGAATAAGCCAAGTGTGGATTGAGGATGTGCATTATAGGGCTGTAAGCTCGTAACGTTGATATGCCAATTCCAATGCTTTTTGTAAGGCAACGGATACTGGCTTTATATCTTTTTCAAACTGCTAAGAGTTGCCGGTCTGAAGACCAGCGCTCCCGGGAGCGGTGCCTTTTTTAAAGAATCCTTTGCATTCAAGTAATTATTTTTTAGGTTAAAAAACTTAAATATTAATCCTTAAAACTCTCTTGCGAAACTTATATTTCGCAAGAGTCATTTTAGGTATCGATGATGTATATTTTGCCGTCTTTTTCTATTCTTAGGTGATGGCGCATGTTTATGGATACGCTGGGGAATTCGTGACCGAAAGGAAAGTCGGCGATTACCGGGCCCTTGATGTATTGTGCGAAGCGCTGGAATAATTTTTGTTTTTCCTTTTCCTCTCCGCAGTTGTTGAACTGTCCGAAAAGCAGGGCTTCACAGCCTTTGAAAGCTCCGCATTGTTGAAGTTGGGTCAAATAACGGTCGATTTTATACAAGGGTTCGTTCAAATCTTCAATAATCAATGCTCTGTGACGGAGCCGCGGGAACCATTTTGTCCCGCATAGACTTGCTAAGACACTCAAATTAGCGGCAACCGGTTTACATAATGCGTATCCCGGTTCTATTATATTGAAACTTTTATCGCCAGGCATAGTGATCTCGGTTCCCGGCGGAATTTCACCGGTTAACGCCTGGCGCATGGAGTTGCGGGTATATTGATTATCTTCATTTTCAAATAAAGCTTTATTGAAAAAAAGCGGCATGGGAGCCGTTATGGGAGTACCGGCTTTTTCCTGAAGCATAGCCATATGGAGCGCGGTAATATCGCTGTACCCGATAAATGGAATTTTTCTGGTTCGCAGCAGATGCCAGTTTATTTTCGGCAGCAGATGGGCCGACCCGAAGCCGCCGCGCACACAGAAGATCAGATCCACTGATTTATCCCGCCAGCAGGCATGAAGATCCTGAAGCCGCTCTTTCAAAGGCGCCGACAAATAGCTTTCTCCGGAATCGGAAATGACATGTGGCATCACAGTTACCCGCAGACCGGCTTTCTCCAGCAGTTCAACGCTGGTGTCTACGTCTTTTTTTTCAGCTTTGCCGGCTGGAGCTATGAGTGCGGCATGTCTAAATCTTTGCATTAAAATGTTTTCCATATTCTTACAGTACCTTGATTTTGTTCTTTTATCAAGTGAAAAATTATAGAAAAAATTTTTCAAACAGCCGTGAGATTGTTTTTTCAGCGCCGAACAATAAATAAAGATTTTGTATAATCGTCTAAGAATAAGTTCAAAACTAATTAATAAAAGGAGGACAAAAAAATTAAAACAGTATCAATGAAACAAGTAATAAAGTATGAAACAAAACCAAAAAACACTTAAAAAAGGAGTTTTATCATGAAAAGAATCGCAATGTTAACAGTAGTATCAATCATAACTGGAATCAGCTTAAGCGGCTGTTACTGGTTTGATTCAAAGAAGCCCGAAAAACCCCAGATGCAGGAAACCGCTTTTGCTCCTAACCAGGGCGCAGTTCCGATTTTCAGGATCAAGAACCGCAATGACGCAAAAGAAGTTATCGCGCTGGCACGCAGTTTATCAAGCGCCGGACGTTACAAAGAATCAGCGGAAATTTATCTTGACGCCTCCAGACGTTTCAAGTCAAGAAGCGGTAACTTCAGTATTGACTGCAAAATGGCGGCGGTACGCGAATACTGGCTTGCGGGTAATCTGGTTAAGGCAAGCACTTTGCTCGATCAACTCGAAAAAGAACAGGATATTTACAATCGCGTTAGTGAAACAGACGACATCAGGCGTTTACGTACAATGCTGCGCGAAAGTGAAAGTCTGCAAAAACAAATAGCCGCCGCTAAAAATTAACATAAGCTAAAGGAGAAGTTTATTATGAAGAAGAAGATCACATTAGCTCTCGCCGCTTTGACAGCAGTCAATACTTTTTTCTGCGGAGCTGCATTCGCGGACGAAAGGACCGGGCGTGAGATCAAGGAAGTACTCGGAGACCTGACCCAGGAATTGAATGTCGCGCAGGAAAAAGTCGCGAAAATCGAAAAAGCACGCCTGGCTCAGAAAAACGCTAACGCTAAAAACCTCTTACCGGAAAGAGCACAGGCGCTAAAAGACCTGGAAAAACTTTCTGATAAATATCATGGCGCGGATTCTCCTGAAGTGCGTAAAGAACTGGCAAAAAAGATCGAAAGTAAAATCTTAAGGACTTCTGAACTCGGTACTGATTTTGTTGAATCGATCAAAAACGATCTGGTTTTTCAGGATAAGCAGTTGGCTGTTATTCAGGAAACCCTTTCCGGCGTTATCCTTAAAATGGATAAGCTTGCCGTGTTGACCAAGAAAAACAATAAAGGTATTTCCACTAAAGACGCAAAACTGCGTGCCCGGAAAAGCTTGCACAATCTCGCCAGAATGGTTGAAGTTTTCGCGACAAAACATCACGATGCTCAACAGTGGGGTGCGATTCGTCAGACAATTATGTTGCAGGATAAACTTTTGCGCAACAATTCTCTGGCGCACAACAAGATCCAGTTGATGCTTGAAAATCAGCAGAAACTTTATGAGCAGGTATTGGCACAGGTCATAGTCGCCCGCAAAGGCTTGCAAGCTGAAAAGCAGACCCTGGTACAGATAACTATCGGTGACCTCGCAAAATTCATCCTGCGTAAAACCGCCAACCTGCATCTTGGAGATCAAAGTGTCTTGAAAATCGGTAAAGTCGCTTTCCAGGATTCTCTCGAACGTCAGCGCAAACTTGAAAGCTATATGAGTCAGGATCAGGATATCGGCCTGACAATGGCTGACGGCGTTTCAAGTCAAACAGCAGCGGCGGACGTATCTAAAGATTATCAGGATTACCTTAACAGCAGCATTAAATAATTAAACTACAGGAGATTGGAAAATGAAAGCATTAATGATGATTATAGTTGCAGTCTTAAGTCTCTCATTCTGCGGCATCGAAGTTCAGGCCGGACGCAATACGGAACGCCTGATAAGCTCAATTCGCCAACAGCAAAGAGCATCTGAAAAGCAGATCGTTCAAATGTGGATGTCAGGGAAACGTGATAAAGAATTCGAAGTGGTCCTGTCTGAATATGTTGCTCGCGAAGTGCGTTACCGCGCTATGACTGGTGAAACCAATACCGGCAGTCTGCTTTCAGCGGTCAATCAGGACAAAGACGCTAAACTGGACAAACCGCTTCATCTCGGACGGCTAATCGTTTTGGAATACTTCAAACGCAAAGGTATTGACCTGAAAAGCAAATCCTTCGTCAAAGGCACTTATCAAATCGGTTTAAGGTAAGGAGGTATTCTGATGTGGATCCAGAAATGGGGAGCCCGTTTAGCCGGGCTCATAATCGGAGCAAGTGTCATACTGATACTAAGAAGCAATATAGACTTCAAAGGCTTCCTGTTTATGGCTTATAATAAAGTAGGCATTACAATCATAGCTCTGCTTCCTCTCGCGATATGGGCAGTTTATACGGCAGTACAGGCTGAAAAACATAATGATGTTACGCTCTCATATATCGGAACCACCGCCCAGCGGGTCGGTTTGCTGGGCACAGTCATCGGCATAGTCGCGGCAACGCTTGCCATCGGCAGCAAGCTCAATACAGGAGCCGCCGCGGCTGTTACCGGAGCTCTCCCGGCAGTGGGACAGGCTATGATAAGTACGGCAGTAGGTTTTGTTATCGCGATAACTTGTGATTTCTTCCGTTACATTAATGTTCGTCAGGAAAAACCAACACAGGAGAAATAAAATGTCTTTTCTCAAACACGGGGTAAAATCATTTGATACAAATGGAACCGAGGGAATGCTTGACGTAATTCTCGGATGCACTTTAGTGTTTATTTTGCTCTCAAGCCTGATCCAGGTGGGACAGGCGCAATCCCAGGAAAAGACTTTGCCGGCAATGAACCTGACCAAAACAAGTTTGAAGCAGGCTGGCGCGACGCAAGTTAAGAAAACAAATATCAGTATAAAAAAAGAAAATGACGGAATGAAGTTATACCTGGATTCACAAGCGATTTTGCCTGCGGAACTGAAAAACCGGCTCCAGAACCTCAAAGGCATAGGGCAGGTCGCTTTGCGCAGAGATAAAAACATCCCTTGCGCCTGGGAGGATAAAATTATCCTGATGTGCCAGGAGTCCGGTATAGACAGGGTATCAGTCGTCGTTGGTGTAGATAGTAAATAGTAGTGGCTTGTGAGCCGTGAATAAAACTTTTAAATTTGGAGGTGAATTATGGGTATGATACGAAGAACATTTATGTTCTGGCTTATAACTGGCGTCATTGCCGCACTGGCAATAAGCTATTTTATGCCGGGAATGAAAAACAAAGTTGTCGAAAAAATCCCCGGACGCAATGAAGCTATGCAGATGGTGGAACGAGCAAAAACCGCAATAAAAAATCTGCCGGATCAGGTGAAGTCTTTAAAATCATCATCTGAGAGCAAGCAGGCATCTCAAACAAAAGCGGATAATATTGAAAGCTTGGAACAGGTTGAGCAACTGGAACAGCCTGTACAGCAGTTAGTGGCTGAAGAAGGTTCTGTGAAAGGGCGTGACGCGGAGCTTTTCAAACGTCAATGCGCTATTCTTGATGATTTGCTATAAGGAACCTGTATAATGAAACGCAATACTGCAACAATTTTGGTAACATCTGTGTCAGCCTTGTTTATTGTACTTTTTCTGCTGGTGAACTTGACAGTACCGGTTGCGCCGGCTCCGTCAGCACCGGCAAAAAAGGAAGTCAGTATTGACCTTGTAATTGAAAAAAAGAAAGTGGAACCTCCTAAGCCTGAAATTAAAGTTCCACCCAAATCTGTCCCCAAACCGGTTCCCAGGCCCAAACCCGTGACACCCAAAGTAAAAACACGTAAAGCTCCGTCATCATCAACACAAACAAATTCAAAAGACAAGGTTGTGAAGGGAGCTTTACCGCCAATCAGCGCTAATTACCGTGAACATCTGGGATTTAAAAGATACGCCAGCGCAATGCATGCCAGGGGAGCCAGATTTTACATTCTCGGCAGTTCCAAAAAGCAGATTTATGAAATCAATCTTGTTTCCAAAATACTGAGCAAAGTTTCAGTAAATGATATTATCGGTAGAAACTTCAGTCCCCGTACACGGATAATTGAAGATGAACCGGCTCTTCAAATCTTCATTGATAAAGCCAAAGATAATCTTCGTATTTCTTCCCCGCGGGTAATCCTGTTAGTCCCCCGGCAAATGGAGGAAAAGATAGCTGCCGGATTATCAGCGAATGGTATTGACTTCAATAAATTCGATGGTTTTCGTGGAGTATATCTGATAGATTCAGGACATTTCATGTTGAATATACAAAAAGGATTTTCACTCTCCGGCGCGGCGCAAAGTATGAATATCGCGATCCCATTGTAAAAGCTCCTCTTGTTTTTTGTTATATTTCCTCTATGCGTTTTTTTACTGTTCTCCTGTCCAAGTCCAGTATTTCGGCGGCAGCAAGATAACTGCCGGTTTTTTTGTAGCAGTTACGGCAGTAGATGTTCAAGAGTTCATCAGCGGTCAGCCGGCACTCCTTCAGTTTTTGTAGTAGATGGTTTTCGCCGTTGGGATTCGGAGTTGGAGCAGGAATAGAATAACTGCCGC
Source organism: Victivallaceae bacterium (assembly GCA_963664605.1). GTDB lineage: Bacteria > Verrucomicrobiota > Lentisphaeria > Victivallales > Victivallaceae > JAHOYW01. The sequence continues at coordinate 3,716,277 of OY761536.1, read as the reverse complement.
GAATCATGATGTTCCGCAGGCACTGCTCAAGTTCCCGGACGTTGCCGGGCCAGGCATATTCCAGCCCCAAATTCTTCTTTATCCATATGGTCGCTTCGAGGGCAAAAGCCTCGGCTTCTTCATGCCCAACTATCCCTACAGCTAAATGTTGAACAAAATTGCTTAATTCCTGTTCGGAACCGCCAAGTTGTTCATGCAGGGTCGGAGTGTCTATAATATCGGAACAGAGACGGTAATAGAGATCGCCGCGGAATTTATTCTTTTCGATTGCCTCCAGCAGGTTTTTGTTGGTCGCAGCCAGGAGTTTCCCTTTATAATAGCGTTCAGCATTATCGCCGAGGCGCTGAAATGTACGGCTTTGCAGAATGCGCAAAAGCTTTACCTGAACCGCTTCGTTTACTTCGCCGATCTCATCAAGAAATACAGTTCCATATTCAGAGCAGGTTTCCATCCAGCCAATCCGGTTTTGTACCGCTCCTGTAAAAGCACCTTTTTGATGTCCAAAAAGTTCCGATTCTATCAGGGTTTGCGGCATGGCTGAGAGGTGCAGCGGAAAGAATAATTGCTGGTTTACAGCGGTGAAATTAAGATTTTTTTCATCAAAAGGAATATGCTGTGACAGTGCCACTGCGCGGGCAACCAGTTCCTTTCCAGTTCCAGACGGCCCGGTTATTAAAGTAGTGATGCTTTGCATACGGTTATACAGCAGGCGGTGATAGCGGATAATGTCATGGGTGAAAACGGATTGCCATATTGAAGCACGCAGTTCAGAGGATACTGCTGAACGTCCGATAAGAAAATCAAAAATATAATGGAAAGCGCGGCGTATTTGAAAAAACATCTCAAATATCTTTACCGCCGTGAAAACTGCTTCAAAAGGGCGTTCCGGCAATTGCAGGTAATATTTCCAGTCGCTTGAGAAACGTTTGTAGGAATCCGCGAGTGAGTATTTACCGCTTTTATCCATAAAGCAGGCTTTGATGTCGCTCCGGTAGAGCTCATATAGATAATAAATTACCAGGTTTTCATAAATTTCCAGGTCGCCGTCGATTAGTTTTAAATTTTTATCCAGCAGGCGCTTGCGGAATTTGGAAAGTAGTTCGACTGCACGTTCCTTGAGCTTGTTGGTATTGAAACGGACTCTGTTTTTTTCCTCTTTGATATTCCCTTGCGCTGTATGCGGGCGGTAATCATGCCCTAAAGCCAGTTTTTCCAATGCGGTTCGTTCCGGGATAAAAGGATTGGTAAAGTCCAGTTTCCCTATTGCTTCAGCGATTTCGCGTTCTTTACCTGTACATAGTGCCATATTATGAATTCCTTATTTGTATTAATATATATTGTGTTCATGAAATGTTCAAGTGTTATACATTTTTTGTATAGTATTTATTTTTTAATATCTCTTTTGAGCAGAAAAATATTTGGCATGCTAATTGCTTCCTGTATTATAATATTTTTATTATATATACAAGGAGCACATATATGACTAAAAAGACTGAAAAAGCCAGATGCATTATCAGCGCTGAAGAATGCAAAGGCTGTGAACGCTGTGTTAATGCCTGCCCGAAATCGGTTTTAAAAATGGGCAAAGAATTTAATTTTATGGGGTTTCCTTATGCGGTTTATAAAGGCAGCGGCTGTATTGGCTGCGGAGCATGTTTTTATAACTGTCCCGAACCCGGCGCTATAAAAATAGTAAAACTGATAGAGGAGGATTGATTCCTGATGAAATATACCAACAAAATGTTGTTAAAAGGTAATGAAGCAGTTATTTACGGCGCGCTGCTGGCAGGCTGTGATTCTTATTTCGGTTATCCGATTACCCCGGCTAGTGAAGTTGCGCATACGGCGGCATTACTTTTCCCCCGTCTGGGCAGGGTGTTCCTGCAGGCTGAATCTGAGATCGGCGCGATTAATATGGTTTTGGGGGCAGCGGCGACTGGACGCAGGACTATGACAGCCTCTTCAGGACTGGGAATCAGCTTGAAACAGGAAGGGGTTTCTTATATTGCCGGCAGTAATTTACCCGCGGTGATCGTTGATATTACCCGCGGCGGCCCTGGATTGGGTAATATCGGGCCGGAACAAGCTGATTACAACCAGGTGGTGAAGGGAGGAGGACACGGCAGTTACCGCTGTATTGTGCTGGCTCCCGCGTCTGTGCAGGAAATGTGCGATTTGACAGTATTGGCTTTTGACCTGGCTGATAAATACCGTATTCCGGTTTATGTGATAGCCGACGGAGTTATTGGACAGATGATGGAGTCATTGACTCTGCCTGAACCGGTTGAAGCCAAACGAGAGCTTCCTGACTGGTCCCTGGACCCGACAAGAGACCGTAATAATATGATAACTTCAATCTTCCTGAAGCACGATAAGCTTGAGGAAGTCAATATTGCCTTGCAGAAAAAATATAAAGATATAAGGAAAAAAGAACAGCGTGCTGAAGAATATTTAATGGAAGATGCTGAAATAGTTTTTGTCGCCTATGGGATTTGCGCGCGTCTGGCGCATTCGGCGGTTGATGTTCTCAGGGAAAAAGGCATTAAAGCCGGGATGGTTCGTCCGATCACTCTGTTTCCGTTCCCGGTTGATGCTTTAAATAAAGCGAAGAAAAACGCAAAATTGTTTTTGAGCGTTGAATTGAGCAGCGGTCAAATGATTGATGATGTCAAGCTGGCTCTGGATTGTTCAGTTCCGGTGAAACTGATTAACCGTATGGGAGGAAATATCCCGACGATTGATGAACTGGTTGAAAGAACTTTTAAAGCGGTAGATGAATTGAAAAAGGATGGGAAATAATTATGATGGAAAAAGTTATACATGAAAGGCCGAAAGGATTTTTTGATACGTTTGAACGCCGTCCCGGGCCGATAAAAACAAATATGCATTATTGTCCGGGATGTGGACATGGTATTCTGCAAAAGTTGATTGCTGAAGCTATCAGTGATTTGAATATCAAGGATAAAACTATTCTTATTTCACCGGTTGGCTGTTCGGTATTCAACTATTATTACTTTGACTGCTTTGGTATTTCTGTACCGCACGGAAGAGCTCCGGCGGTGGCGACCGGAATGGCCCGCAGTAACCCTGATAGTATTGTCGTGTCATATCAGGGAGACGGTGATCTGGGCGCGATTGGTTTTAACAATTTTATCCAGGCGGCGAACCGTGGTGAAAATATGTGTGTATTTTTTGTGAATAACGCTATTTACGGTATGACCGGCGGGCAGATGGCTCCTACGACTCTGCCCGGACAGAAAACTGTCACTTCACCTTACGGACGTTCTATCGTCAACGAGGGATACCCCTTGAAAGTTTCAGAAATGGTGGCGGCTCTGGATTCCCCCGTTTATGTGGAACGCACTGCTTTAAGTACGACCAGAAACATCATGAAAGCCCGGACAGCGGTTCGCAAAGCTTTGCGCAACACTATTGACCGTAAAGGTTTTTCAATGGTTGAATTTCTTTCCGGATGTCCGATTAATTTAAAAATGAATGCCAGTGAGATGAATGAGTTCATCAATACGCAGATGATGTCATATTTTCCTCTTGGAAGATTTAAGGATATCGCTGATGACCGTGATCCCATCCGTCGTTCCAAAGGGATTTACAAAAGTAAAAAAGTAAGAGAACTGCTGTATCCGGTCAGCATTGATAAGTGCGTTTCGCCGGATTTCAGGAATAAATCTGAAATATTTGAGAAACAGCGCAAAATAAAGCTTGGCGGTTTTGGCGGACAGGGCGTTTTGTCGCTGGGAAAAATGATCGCGACGATGGGCAGGCTGCGGAATTTCAATGTTTCATGGCTGCCGTCATACGGGCCGGAAATGCGCGGAGGTACCGCGAATTGTTCAGTGATCCTCCATCGCAAGAAAATTGGCTCGCCGATTATAGACAAAAACTGTAACCTTTTAATTGTCCTCAATCAGCCGTCAATGAAAAAATTCCTTCCGGAGCTTAAAAAGAACGGCGTATTGATTTATGACAGTACGACAATAGAAAAACCTGACTGCAGTCCGGATAAAAAGGTCTACGCGGTGGATGCTTCAAATATTGCCAAGAAAATCGGCAGTTTAAAATATGCCAATTCAGTAATTCTGGGAGCCTTGGCGGCGGTAATGACTTCTAATTTCCTTACGCCTGTTGACCAGGCAGACTTTGATCGTACTTTTGAGGAAGCGATTGTGGATTGTTTCAGCGAAAAGGAAAGCATTATAAAACTCAATATTGAGGCTTTTTATGCCGGCAAACAGGCTGTAACTGAATCGTATATGAAGAAGAAGGAGTAATTGTCTGAGTACCCGCGGATCTTGAAATATTTTTAAAATGTTAGATTTGTGTCATTTATGGATAAAAATAAATTATTTTTTCTTGAAAAAACAGTTCTTGTTTCTATTTTATAAGATTAAAATAAGAACAGTTTTAATTTTTGGAGAAGAATATGATAGTTTATGGTTCACGGATGTATGGGAGAAAAAATAAGATCCACAGTTGGGGTTATTGTGCTCAGTGCGATAGATATATAAAACAGACAAGTTACAAGGGGCGCAAATGGTCCCATGTTAATTTTATTCCGATTTTCCCTGAAGGGCCTCATATGTATGTGATTAAGGAATGTAAAAAATGTAATGTGGGCCTGCATATCAAACTGACAGACTTGCCTGAAATGATCGCGAATATACAAGATGACGTTGAAAAAGCTATTGGCGCGCTGCAGAATGGTGATGAGTATTTTTTAATAAAGGATGACAACGACCAGGATGTTGCACAGCCATGCGCTGATACTCTTATTGGCGCTATTGAGATACTTCATTGTACTGGGCATGATGAAGCCGTTAAAGAACTTTTGCTGGCAATCGACAAGGACGAGTACCGTAAGATATATTGTCTGGTAAAAGGGAAATTTTTGGAATTTCAAGGGAAAATTGATGAAGCTCTGGCATTTTTCGAGCAGGCTGTAAAAAACTATTCCGATGATGAAAATGCATATTGGCTGCTGGCGGCAGCGCTTTATAATGCCGGAAAATTGAGAGAAGCCCGGGAAGCATATGAAAATCTCCTTGAGATTAGTTCCGAAAAAACCGATGTAATGTTTATATTATTAGATGTTTACAAAGAGCTTAAAGAATATCCGGCTATGGTCGAAATGTTTGAACGTTGTTTCAGGGAACATCCTGAATTCGCCAAACAGAAAAAGTTTGTCAAACGCTACAGGAAAGCCTGCAAAAAAGCCGGAGCCAAACCCAAACTGGAACTTATCACAATAGAATAAGTGAAATTTTCAGACCTTACTTCATTGCCTCAAGCATAGCAGATTTCAACTTTCTCACTATTTGCCCCTCCAGGTGAGTAAAAGATCTTGACTGTCCGTACATAACTTTATCTTTGCTTATTAAATCTGCTTCCCTCCAGTTGAGATAAGGAATTATAATTAATGTAATGAAAATCATTGCCAGTGCGAAAACCGGAGTCAGGGTTTTAGCGAACGCTCCGTAATATAAAGCGTATTTTTGTCCAGAGAATAAAGTTGTGAAATATTCTGCGCCAAGTATGACTATATATATGCTTATAATAACTGTTGTGATTATGCCGATCACTATTAATGGCAATGCTGGCGCAGATGTATGAGGTGACATTAATAATGCTATTGGAGAATAACGTAATGGAGACATCGCAAGAATAAAAAGAAACAAAAATATTATAATATTAATTTTCCTCCTTATTTTGCTTTGTTTTATTTCCGGACATATTATGTTGAGTTCTAGGCAGCGTTGATGTATATGCTTTTTTATCATAATAAAGATTATCGCAGGAATCAACGTTAAAAGTATAATAAATTGAGCACCTAAAGCAATACAATTAATTGCAATATTATATTCGTGTCCGCCCGCAATTCCTGATATACTGATTAAAATATAGCTCGTTAAAGGCAGGATAATTCCTGAAAGAAAGATTTTTCCAAGAAATTGCGGAGAGGGAGCCAATAGTAAAGCTCTTTGTTTGGTGAAAATCCTCCAGTAAATTGTGGTCAGCAGCCCTCCGGTCATTCCAAGCAGGAAAAGAATATTAAGAAAAGCTACCCCGTTTTTTTCTAAAGCTGTATATTCAATTTTTCTGCTTACGGCAAAATCACTTTCAGTATAATCCATTTTTCCCAGTGCAGGAAGCAGCATACCCGCCAGTATACTGGTTTTTTCAAATAGTTTTTTATCAATGCTGTATTTCCTTGCATCTTCCCGCCATTTATTGTTGGGGGCGATAATTTGCGCTAATTCGTATTCAGCAATATTTGCTGATTTTATTTTTCCCGCTTTAATGTAAATCTGAGGAATTATCTGTCTGGCGAGTTTTGTTACGGCGGCGTCTACAAGTATACCAATCAAGAAATCAGAATCTTCGGTAATTTGTTTCAAATAAATTTTCCAAGGCTTAATAATTCTTAACGCTTCTTTGGAATTGCCTTCTTTCTGCAGTATTTCAGCATATAGCCAAAGTGATCTCGGAATGTTTCTCAAATAACTTATATGCGGCAGTAATATTCCGGCGGATACGGCTATTTGCCGGATATTTTCAGCAACAGTTTTGGGGAATCCCATAATATCAAAACGTTCATCAACTATGTCCGTAATGTATGTTTTGAAATATTTTTTCTTTGTTCCTCTTAGATATTCTTCAATTGTCTGATTCATCAGCCTCCGGTCTTTTATTTTTATCGAATATTCGGTTTTATATTCTCTTTGTCCGCTTTCTTTTTGAAACTTGATATATATACGTTTTGATTTTGATGTGCAGGCTTTTTCCAACATTAAGCCGGCTGCAAGGTAATTATACAGGGCATTACCGGGATCTTTTTGTTTTGCAGTTTCCAGCGCTGCGGACATTTCTTTGCGCCACTTAGGCTTATCTGTTTTTTGGGATAATAACGTGATTATATAATTTGCTAAATATGCTTTATTATCAGGAAACCGTTCCCAAATAGCTTTTTGCCGCCCTGTTCTGGATTTTTTTGATTTATCACCATATAAAATAAGTTTTTCATCAGGCGTATATCGTTCAAAAAACCAGAAAATTTTATTGTTACTTTTAGTGTCAAAGCAGGTTGTAGAATTAACTAATTGTTCAGGAGATAAGCTTACCTGCAAGCTTGATGGGTCAAAGCTGATTAGGGCGCAGATTATTACCGCGGGGACTAGAAGGATTCCGGCGAATACTTTTAGTCTGGCTTTAAATGACATTTTCGAGCTATTGGCGTCGGCGATACCGTCGCTTATCTGGATAGTGTCGCCGAATGACTTTAACGCCTGTTCCTCGCTTTCTACTTCCGATAGCCCTGCTTTTATACCTTCTTCTATTTTTGCGTCCAGATGCGAACGCAGTTCGCTTTTTACATCCAGACGTGTTTCAGGATCGGCTTTCAAACCGAGCGTCAGGTTATTCAGTAGTTTTTCTATCTTTGCCTTATCCATTGTTCCACCTCCTGACTAGGCAGTAGCGCTTAGCAGTACGTTTACGGATTTGGCGAAAACGGCCCATTCCTCTTTCTTTTCAACCAGGGCGGCGGCGCCCTTTCTTGTCAAAGTGTAATATTTTCTCGGTTTATTGTTTTCCGCTATCTGCCACTCGCTCTCAATTAATTTCGCCGCTTCAAGGCGGTGCAGGCACGGATAAAGAGTTCCCTCTTTCCATTGAAAAGCATTGTTAGTTTTTTCGTTGACGAGCTTAATAATTTCATAACCGTACATTTTTTTATTGTTCAGCAGATTAAGAATTACCGGTTCAGCGACGCCTCGCATTAGATCACTGTTAACTGCCATTTTGTACCTCCTGTATCATTATACATTGTGTGCCTATGTATTGATTATACATCGACAGACGAGGTATGTCAAGAGAAAAAGCAATCCTTTTTTGAAAAACTCTTTATTTCCCGTTTTTTAAATACAGGCAAATTACCGGAATAAAAACAGGTGTGCAGGATACTTGGCAGAAGACGCAGAGATAATTTGAGGAGCGAAACGTCCTCTCAATATGGAACCATTGATTACCAGTTTACCAGCAGGGTTATCGGGAATATGCCATTTGGATTGAAATTCAATACTCCAACTTGGACACATGACCTTTTTTTCTTCTCTTCATTGAATTCCTTGGTTTGGAAATCATCGAATACGTCGCTTGGCGGCTCGTAAAGATTCAAGGCTCCAACCTGCCATCCTTTAAAAACTGAGTTGGAAATATTGAAAAGCCCCAATTGCAGGCCCTTGAAGATTGAATTAGTGACATTCGCCGCTCCCATCTGGATACCGCAGGATGTTTCATAGTTAGCCGCGCCGTTATTCTGACTTACGGAACCGGCTTCATTGTAACCTCCCAATTGTATCCCATTCATTTCAGTTTCAGCAATATTGATAAGGCTTATGCTTAAACCATTTACCGACCCGGCTGTTTTATTCATAATAACGCCAGCCTGCAGACCTCTCGTGCCGCCTGTGCCTGAAGCGCAAATAAAACCGCAGTCAAGTCCATTTGCCGCTTCGTTATAGGTGTATATAGCGGAAAAGCGGAAGCCACTGACTTCAGTTGCTTCGCTGGGGAACTGCATTGGAGTGATGAATCCAAGTCCAATCATGTCTTTTTTAGTATATTTTGAATCTTTTCTCGCATAATTGGTAGCTTGATTTTTAGCAGGTGCAAGTTCCGGTTTGCTGACTTTTTCCACTTTTTCAGTTTTCTTAGCTTTGACATCCTTTTTAGCGACAGGAGTTTTAATATCTTTTTTGGCTTTAACGTCTTTTTTTGCCTTGGCATCTTTTTTTACCGCGGCTGTTTTAGTATCCTTCTCAGCCTTAGTTTTTACATCAGCTGTTTTAACATCTTTCTTAGCTTTAGCATCCTTTTTTATAACAGCTGTTTTGGCGTCTTTGGGCGGTTCAGCTTTTTGGGAAGAATTAAAGATATTGCAACCTGAAGTTAATATTAGCGCTGTAACAGGAAGAACGATTAAATTTTTAATCTTGAACATGCTGAAATCTCCTTAAAATAATGTTAATTGAAACAAAATAACAATGATTGGCCCAAAAAGCAAATAGGAAAACCGTATATTGCGGTATTTAAGTTCAAAAAAAATGCATAAAAATAAAAACCGGTTTTTTATTTGCTTTTTTGTTGATTTTTTATTTCACAGGTTTACTATTATATAAGTCTTCTCATAAAAGTTGGCGCAACAATGATAAAAAGAAAAGAAATGAGTATAAAAGCAGTAAAGCGCAGTGATGTAGCTAAGGCGGCTGGTGTCAGTCTTACGACCGTGACGCATGCTTTGAATCCCCCCGAGGGAGTCAGGATGAATGCGGAAACCAAAGAACGAGTCTGCCGTATTGCGCGTGAAATGGGGTATCGTCCAAATTTCTTCGGGCGCTCTCTGGTTACCGGTAAAAGTTTTGCGATAGGGTTGCTCCAGCCGGAATATGAGGCCTTATTCCTGGAATTTTATCAGCATATGGCGTATGGGCTTGCCAGCAGTATGGCGAAAGATGATTATAATATATTGATGACTTTCAAGGATAAACGTAAAAATTACCTGAAACTCATTCGCCAGGGGCGTATTGACGGCATGGTGGTTCTGCAAAGCAAATCTACTGATGATGATTTTAAAGAAATCGCCGCCACCGGTATTCCGACAATAATGCTTAATCAATCTTATGACTGCAGTCAACTGGAGAACTGCGCAAATGTCGTCAGTGACCATTGGAAACTGGTGAATGATATGGTCGACGTTTTTATTAAAAGGAAACGCAAAAATATTTTGAGCGTTAATGACTATAATTTTTGCTTGCCTAACCTTTCCGTGTATGAGGCGTTTAAGTCCCGGGATGATGTCAGCGTGTTTTATTTGCTTCCTGAAGAGAACTTTGAAAAACAAATTTATGATTTATTTGAATCAGGACATCGTTTTGATGGAGTTTATGTGGACGGGGAAGAGTATCTCGAACGTTATGTATGCATCGCTGGCAAATATGGTATGAAATGTGGAATGGACTACGATCTGCACGTTTCTTCAGTAACCCCTGAGTTATCCCCCCGCGATTTTGATTTTCCTGTGGCTATGCATATCCAGCAGGGCGAAAAAATGGGCAGCCAAGCCTGGCTGGAGATGAAAAAAATCATTAGTAAAGAAAATTTTAGTAAACAAATAAAAATTCCTTATAAATTAAAACAAAAGGCATGAAGATGAATTCTTTGAAAATCGGAATGATCGGCCTGGACACTTCTCATTGTCCGGCATTCGTAAATCTCTTGAACAATCCTGAAAATGAATTTCATGTCCCCGGTGCCAGAGTGGTTAAGGCTTTTCCGGGCGGCAGTGAGTTGTTCTCCAGCAGTATGAACCGTGTTGAAGGTTTTACCAGTGATTTAAAAGAGCGCGGTATTGAGATTTGTGAGTCGATCGAAGCCGCTGCGGAAGGAATGGATGCCTTCTTTCTCGAAAGCGTGGACGGCCGTCAGCATCTTGAACAATTTAAAATTCTTGCTGATTACGGCAAGCCGGTTTTTATTGACAAACCTTTTGCATGCTGCTTTGAAGACGCTAAAGCAATTGCTGAGCTGTCTAAAGAGAAGAATGTTCCTATTATGACTGCTTCCGCCATTCGCTATGGTAAAGGCATTGACGTTTTGCGTGACGGTTCAAAAGTTGAATCTTGTGAGGCTTTTGGCCCGATGGCGCTGCTTGATGATTACCGCGACTATTTCTGGTATGGAATCCATTCTGCCGAAACGCTTTATTCATTTATGGGGACCGGCTGTGAAAAAGTGCAGGCTGTCAGTACTGAAAAAATTGATGTTATTGTCGGAACCTGGGCTGACGGACGTATTGGAACGCTCCGCGGAAATCGGGTAGGGGCTAATGGTTTCGGTTGTATGCTTACCGTCGAAGGCGAGACAAAATTTGCGCTTGTTTCCGGGGAAGTTCCGTATTATGCGTTGATGTTGAAAAAAATAGTTCCATTTTTTCAGACCGGGGTTTCTGATATACCGTTAGAGGAAAGTCTGGAGATTATCGCTTTTCTTGAAGCTGCCAGCCAGAGCCGTGCTCAGAACGGAAAAGTAGTAGAAATAATGAAATAAAGATATATAATTAATTGTAATTGCCCGGGGCAAAAAATGTGTCCCGGCAATTATTTAATATCTTGTATTTTGCAGAGCCTGATATTCTTTCTTAATAGATCTTATCAGGCTTTTATCGCCTTTGGCATAGGCTTTTGCCAGTTTTTCTTTCAATTCCACAGCTTTTTCATAATATTTGGTTTTTTCCTCATCCCCTATGTCGCGGCATTCCTTCGCGCGTTGTCGAAAGCGTGCGGCTGTTTCCAGAGAGTAGTCATAATTATATTTAGCTATTGCTTTTTTAATTTGTTGTTTGCTGGTTTCTTCTATCTTAGGGTTTTTGGCATAATTTTTTGCTGCGTTTTGTTTGATTTCAGCACATGTCTTGTAATATTCAGCAAGAGCCTTTTTCCCGCGTTTTTTTGCTTTCTCCGCTTCTTCAAGATCGTTTTTCGCCGCGAATTGGAATTTCCTTATCTTTATTGCCTGTGGAGTATTGCGTTTGGCTGATTCTATGCGAAGCTTGATTTTTTTAATATCTTTTTCGATGTTTTTACTATTATTATAGGCATCATATAACTTCTTATCTGAAACTTTTTTCCCATTATGGAAATCCGCCAAGATTTTTAAGCTGGCAGCGGCTTTTGAACAGGCTTTTACTGTACCAGTAGCTTTATATTTTTTAGCTTCCTTTAAGAGTTTTTGGATTTCTTTTATTTTTGCGGTTAATAACTCCGCTTTTTTAGGATCTTTTTGTATAGTTTCTTTTATTTTTTTCGCAATATCGGCAGTAGACTGTTTATTGGCGTCTTTAAAAGTGCTTTCAGAATCAAATTCCAGCTTTTTGTCACCATCACGCTTTAACGTGGTTGAGGAGTCAAACTCTAATTTTTTATCTCCGTCTTTTTTAAAAGTTTCGGAAGTATCAAGTGTCAGCCCTTTTTTATCTTTATCGTCTTTTTTAAAAGTCTCGGAAGTATCAAGTGTCAGCCCTTTTTTATCTTTATCGTCTTTTTTGAGAGTTTTACTGGTATCGAGCTCCATGGAATCTTTGTTTTCTGAACTGTCTTCTGCCTCAGAATAAGCATTCAGAATAAAAATTGAAATCAGTAAAAAAAGAAACTTTTTCACACTTTTCTCCATTTATAACTTGAGATTATTCAACTTTGACCATGGATTGTCTTCGTTTTCCGGCTCTTTACAGTTGCACTTCTTTTTATTTAAGTTGTTTCCGCATATATGGCATAGACCTGCGCAGTCGTCGTTGCAAATACAGTTAATTGGAATCTCCAGAACTAGAGCATCGCGGATATCTTCGCTTACATCCAGTTCGGCTCCATAGAGCTCTTCGTAAAACAGGCAAATGTCATAATCAGCGAGTGTGCCCTTAAATTCTTCAAGGCAGCGGCCGCATATACCGTTATAACTTGTTTCAGCGCTGCCTTTTACCAATATCCCATTGGAAACCATTGACGCATGGAGTTTGTAATGGATATTTTCTTTAAAAGATATCATATCCGAGTTTTCCACATCCAGGAACGCCGGAGGCTCCTCTCCTTCAAGGTATATGTCCTGCTTTTTTAAGATGTCGATAGAAAAACGTATCATAGCTTGCTGTTATTCCGTATTATTCAAACACTTGCGATAGAACTTGAATTTAATTAATTCTTAAGCTTCCGGGAGATAAGTTTAAAAACCGGCTCCGGGACATACTGCGAAAAATCAGCTCCCAACTGTGCCGCTTCTTTGACGATACTTGAACTGACAAAAGAGTTCCTTGGGGTCGGCATCATAAAAATAGTTTCGCATTTTCTATCCAGGCTACGATTCATTAATGCCATCTGGAGTTCATATTCAAAATCCGAAAAAGCCCGGAGCCCGCGTAATATTGCCTGCGCTTTACAGCTATTAAGGGCATTAACTATTAAGCCGTCAAAAGGCCGCACTGTTACATTGGGCATATTAACACAGCATTCCTTGATGACTTCCACCTTCTCCTGCTGGGTTAAAAAATAATTCTTATCGCGGTTTATGGCAACCGCAACGATAACTTCGTCAAAAAGTTTACTGGCACGTTTTATTAAGTCCAGATGTCCGTTTGTCAGAGGATCAAAACTCCCCGGGTATAATATCTTTTTCACTTTGAAAATTCTCTTCTAAATTATTGTTTTCCGCTAAAAAACTGAAATGACGGCTAATAACGGTTGAAATTCTATAACATAAATATACTTTATATACCGTACTATTGCAAACATTAAACTTATTACATAGTAGACAGATGACAAAAAACAAACAATTAAATGTAAGTTCCCTGGGAGAACTGGTAGAGAATGGTATCAACCGGGTCAGTATTGCAATAGGAGTTTTTGACGGAGTTCATCGCGGGCATCAACTGTTGCTGAAAAAACTTGTGAAAATGTCTCAAAAAAATAATTCTATTCCTGTGGCTATGACTTTTTATCCGCATCCGCGTGCAGTATTGAACCCGCAAAATCCGCCGCCGCTGCTCATTTCCCCTGATAAAAGGATAAGCCTGCTTCATGATTATGGCATGCAGGCAGTGGTTACCTTACCTTTTTCCAAAAGTTTCGCAGAGCAAAGCCCTGAAACATTTATAAAGAACTGTCTGCATTCACCGGATATAAAAATTTGCGGTTTATGCGTTGGAAAAGACTGGCGTTTTGGCGCAAAAGGCGCTGGAAAAGTGGAATTGCTGGAAGAAATGTCGCAGAAAGATAATTTTGATTTTGCCGCGGTCGAGGAATTTATCAGGAACGGCAATGTGATAAGCAGTACGAGCATTAGAAGAGCTGTTGCAAGCGGCAAACTTGCTGAAGCCGCGGATATGCTCGGACGTCACTACAGTTTAGCGGGAATTGTTGAAAAGGGATATCACGTTGCTACCAGAGATTTTAATCATCCTACCGCTAACTTGTCTATCCAGTATGGTGTGCTGCCGCCTTGCGGCGTATATGCGGCGAGGTCGTTTCTGAAAGGTGAAATGCGTATCGCGGCGGTTAATATCGGTATCTCTCCCACGTATAACCGCCCCGGTAAAAAAAAGGTGAGAGTTGAAGCTCATTTTCTGAATTTTTCAGGAGATATTTATGGACAGACAGTGGAAATTGAATTATTGGAATATTTGCGTGAAGAACGGTGTTTTGTTTCGCCTGCGGAACTCAAAACGCAAATAGAATCAGATGTAAAAAAAATAGTGGAAATTAACAATACGCAATAAACAGCGGGGAACGATTTTATGGAAAACAGCAAAACTTATATTATCGCTGATCTGGTAAAAGAACTTGATGTACCGCGGACTACCCTGAAAGATTGGCTGATGCGTTATGAAGAATATATTGAATTTGAACTCAGAGGACGGCGCAAAATTTATTTTGACAGCTCCCTGGAGGTGCTGAAAGAAATAGCGGAAATGCGTCAGGAAGGCAAAACCGCTCCCGAAATACTTCTGGAACTGTCTTATAAACACCCCGTAAATGCTGATTTCACACATGAAGTGGATATCCCTAAAATAAAAGATACTGAACCACAAGTGAAAGGGTTGACAAATGAACATTTCCTCATGAAGAACAACCCTTTTGTGGAAACATTGATGCCCATTGTCAAGCAGCAGAATCATGAGATGGAACAAATGCTCACCAGCAAACTGCATGATATGGCTGAAAATCTCCACGAAGCTCAACTTGCGTCTTTATTGCCGATTATTAAGCGCCAGAATGAAAAAACGGAACGTATGCTTACCAGTAAACTGCATGACATGACTGAAAATATACACCGGAACCAGCTTGATACTACCAGAGTTTCAAGACAGAGCGCCCGCCGTATTCTACTTGTCATAGCTTTGGTCCTTACTCTGGTTGTTGCAGTGGTGTTGACTTCCAGTAATATTTACTATATGTTGATGCACCAGAGAGAGGACTTGAGGCTGGTTGAGAAAAACCTGGAGAAAACCCTTGAGAAAAGCAGAGAACTATATATCAGTGAAACTCTCAAGCGTAAACAGCATGAAAAAGAACAGATCCTTAAATTGCAAAAACTTACTAAGATGCTTGAGAAGAACAGGGAGAGTTCCAGCAAGGAAATAACCGGACTTAAAGATGACCTGAAAGAACAGCAGAAAGCCTTTACGGTGATGATGGGGAAATATAATAAATTGGTGGAAGAGCAACGTACAAGCGCAACAAAATTATTAAAAGGAATTTTCAGCAAAGAGCAAGGCGCTGTGGTTAAGAAAATAGATGAATTGATTAAACAAAGCATTGAAGAAAAAGCTGAGGAAAACAAGGAAAAGTCCAAAATACTTGATTTAAGAGAAAAGATTTTTGAATTAAAACGGAAAATAGGGACTTTGGAGCAGGAAAAAGCTAAAGCGGAAGCATTGCCGGCATCTTATCTGCCGGATCCCCGCAAACCCGTGATAAGGAATGTTGCCCCTCCAGCAACTAAACCTGAAATAATTGAAGTGCCAACCAAGAAATGAGTTTTTCCTGTGAACAATGAGATTGATAAAATAGAGTTTTTTTACAAGGAAGGCCGCCGTTTGTGGCAGAGCAATCCTGATTATGTCCAGACAAAGGAATTTTACGAAATGTGGGAGAGCCTTCACTTTCCACAGCCTTTCACTGTTGATAATGACGTGGAGTTGATGGGGGTGAGATTTGATTTGCCCGAATACGAAGGACGCAAAACTGCATATTACAGCTGGCTCGAAGAAGATGAATGTCCGGCTCTGCTCGTTGAAACCAAAGAATGGGAAAAACGTTTTCTGCTTGCTTTTGACGAAGGCAATGCGAAAATCTATGAAGAAGAACTGATTTTAGCTGAAGATGACGAATACAGTATGGGCGAAAAACTTGAAGTGGTTATGGAAGTTATTTCCTACATGCGCAAGAACAAATCGACTAAAGATATACTGAATTTAACTAAAAAAGACTTTATTGACTTAATGGGCAATATAGCCCATCTCTATCCTCCGGGGCTAATAAACCTGATGAAGCGTTCATCGGCGTCTTTCATCAAAAGCTTGTCCCGCAAAGCCACTGCGGACAGGGCGGCGGATGAACTAAGCCAGCAGTTGAGCCTGCCGCTTGGCGGAGATTATTCATTTGGAGAAGAGAGCAGGCTTGATGAACTGGAAATTACGGTTGCTCCAGCGCTTATTCCGAACCGGACGCCTTGGCAGATTCAAGCTGATCTCGAATTTATAAATCAGTCGTATCGACTTGCTACAGATAACGAAAGGCAATTTATACTGCCGTTGAAGGACGCTGAAATAATCGGCAGGACCGGTAAATTTGATGTACCGCTAAAAATTGCTGTCAATGAGGATATGCCAATAAGACAAAACGATATTTTAAACGTTTTTCTGCGTGGAGAAAATGATGTTTACGGAAGTTTCAGAGTTGATATTTTTGATGATGATAAAATATTGGGGCGTTTACGCTGCGACTATCCTATGGAAACCGAAAGGCTAAAGAAGCGGCTGTTTATCAGCTTGCAGAGAAGTCCGCGCGAATTCTTGACCAATACTTTTGCCCAGATGTATCATTCTTTTTGCGCAAGCGATAATAACGAGCATTCCGAAAGCGCGCTCAAATATCTGCTTGGATTAAAAAAGTTTACCTTTAAACCCGGCAGTACAGGAACTCCGCCGCCGGGTATGGATATTTCCCAGCAAAGCGCCTGGCGTTCAGCAATATCTTCTGAAAATCCTGTGGTTTTGATCCAGGGGCCCCCGGGAACTGGTAAGACCTTCTGTTTGGAGCAGGTTGTCCGGCAGTTATGTGCGCAAGGGCTGAGAATACTTATTACCGCTCCTTCAAATACCGCGGTTGATAACATTTGCCGTAGAATAAGCAATCTGCCTGTTTTGCGTTTCGGAAAAACTAATAAAAGCATTGCTTCTGATATTTCCGCCATGTTCTGGATAGGCGAACAAAAAAATGTCAAGCGATTTGTCATGAAGCGTCAGCAGTTTAATACTGGCGGGATTTATGCGGGAACTCAGGTAGGGCTTCTTAAAGATAATATTATCAGTGATGATGTCCGGCAAAACGGTTGTTATGATGTTGTGATCTTTGACGAGGCAGGGATGTCCAATATGGAGGAATTTCTGCTTTGCGCGCGTCTTGGCAGGCGGGTGGTGCTTTTCGGCGATCATCTCCAACTGCCGCCTTTCCCTCTGCCTAAAACGGTCAGTGATGAAGCCGCGGAAAAGTTTGGCCCTCTATCCAGAGAAAGAGCGGCTCTGATTAAGCTCAGTGCGCTTGAATGGCTGGCTAAAATAAGAAATATCCCGGTGATCATGCTGCAGCGCTCATACCGCTGTCAGAATCCGCGTCTTCTGCGCTTTGCGTCTACTTTGTTTTATGACGCTGAGGTTTTACCCAGTTCGTCCGCTGACTATTTTAAACTTTCATTTCATGAGCGTGAAATTAAATATCCGGCTTCAACGCTGCGTTTTCTCTCGACTTCTTCGTTGCCGGAAGAAAAGCGCCGCGAGCATCTGGCGCTTGAACATCAGAAACCTGGGATCGCGAACCCGGTGGAGGCATATCTCTGCCTTTATGCTTTCTATCAGGCGGTCGAAAAGTATCCCCTTGAAGAAATTTCAATCATCGCTCCTTATCGAAGACAGATCAAAGTCATTCGTGACAATATTTCCCTGGAAAAAGTACGGGAACTTTGTCCTGATAAAAAAATATCAGATAGACGCTGGTATGCCTTTGTCAACTCAAAAATCGCTACAGTGGACAGTTTTCAAGGGGCGGAAAGCGACATTGTAATAATCTGTTATGTCCGCAGCAATAAAAATGAAGGTATTGGTTTCGTCGACAATCCAAACCGTGTCAATGTGGCGCATACGCGCTGCCGTCGCGAGATAGTTATTATCGGCGATCTTGAAGGTTTGAAACGTCAGGCTAGAAACAATATTTTCGAGCGTATGTCCAGAGCTTTTTCAAGGGATGGCAAGCTGATAGAAATAAGCGAGAATATGCTAAAAGAGATCAGTGAAAACATCCAGTCCTCTCTCCAGAAATAAATTCATGCCGTGTGCAAGTTTTTTTTATTCAACTTAGCTCTTGCAGGATGGCGGCATAAAATAACTTTCCGTTTGTTTTATACTTGTGCCGCGGTAAAAAACTTGTGTCATAATTCCTCCACGGGCTCACGCCTGAGGCTAACATGTATCGTTCTCAGCGAGGACTTTAACAGCATACGGCATAAATTCTGACTTTTAATTACCTGATTCTGAATTTTAAGCAAAATTTATTGTTTATCTTTAAGCTCATTTTGAGCTAAAATATCTATGTCTTAAAAGAAAGTCTGAAAAAACTCCAAAAAAACTTTTAAAAAAGTTGTAAAAAGTGTTGTTTTGCATTATGTTAGGGTTAAATAGGGATATAGAGGGTTGTTTAGGAGAAAGCAGGAACGATTTAGGAAGGGATAGTCAAATGGATAGCATGCTTCAAGATGAACTGTTTTTTTTGGGTGAATTTGAATATTCACTTGACAGTCAATGCCGTTTTTCCATTCCCAGTGACTGGCGGCACCGCGAAGGGGTTACCAGACTTATTCTTTTCCCCGGTAGAGATAATGATTTGCTGTTGTTTCCTTTTGAGACTTTTCGTGAATTTCTCATTAAGGCCCGCCGTTTGGCTTTGGCTAACCGTGAAGCTCAGGAAGCTTTAGCGCGCATTGGTTCACGGGCGCGCGACTGCCGCTGTGATAAACAAGGCCGCATAAAGGTTGAGCGTCCTTTGCTTGAGGCTATCGGCATCAAGAAACAGATCAAGCTTATTGGAGCGGTAAGCCATATTAAACTTTGTGCCCCTGAAGCTTGGCAGAAGCAGAATCTTGACAATGATGTTTATCTGGATGAACTCCAGAAAATCAGCGAAACGAGTGATGATTTGACTCAAATCCTTCTTAACACACTTGGGAAGAAATGATGAATGAAGACTTATTCGCGACAAGTAAAGATGGTTTTAAACATCTTCCGGTCTTATACCGTGAGGTGCTTGAATATTTGACTTTCGACGGCCCATGCCGGATAATTGACGGCACATTGGGCAGCGGAGGCCATAGTTCTTTGATATTAAAGGCGAATCCACAGGCGGAAGTACTGGGGATCGACCGGGATGACGAAGCGCTGGAGCGAGCTGGTGAGAATACCGGATTTGCCGGAGGACGCATCAAGATGATTCGTGCTAATTTCAGTCAATTGGCAAGTTCTGCAAATGCGGCAGGCTGGGATTTTGTTGATGGAGTTCTGCTGGATGTAGGCGTATCCTCTCCTCAAATAGACGATTCTAAAAGAGGGTTTGCGCTTCGGCTGGACGGTCCGCTTGATATGCGGATGGACAGGCGGTCACAGCTTACGGCAAGCCGTATCCTCAACAAGCGGAGCGAGACCGAGCTGGCTGATATTTTTTATTATTACGGTGAGGAGCGCAGGAGCAGGCGTTTAGCGAGAGCGATTGTGGAAAGGCGTGAAGAAAAACCGTTTGAGAGAACCCTTGAGTTCGCGGAGTTTTGCGAGAAAGTGCTTGGTAAAAGCCGTCCGGGTAAGCTGCCGACGCCGACAAAGTGTTTCCAGGCTTTGCGGATAGCTGTGAACGATGAGCTTGAAGAATTGAAGACGGCGTTGAAAGAAGCTGTGCCTTTGCTGAAGAAAGGCGGCCGCCTGGCGGTAATCAGTTTTCATTCTCTCGAAGACCGGATCGTCAAAGAGTTTTTCCGGGAACAGGCGGCGTCATGTGTTTGTCCGCCGGGACTGCCGTTGTGTGTGTGTGATCATCCGGCAAAACTCGAAATATTGACTAAGAAACCGGTGAAAGCACAGGCGGATGAAACAGGATTTAATAAGAGAGCAGCTTCAGCCAGGCTCAGAGTAGCAGAAAAACTATAAACCCCTTAAGGCAGGAGGAATTATGAACATACAAGCGATAAACATGAAGTCAACTAAGCGACGGCGGCAAGCTGCTGCCAAGACGGGCTTTGCCGGCAAATTTTATGTTGTTGGAGCTTTCCTGCTGATCTTTGGCTTAGTCGCTTTCTGCCTTAATTACAGAACATGGCTTAATAGAAATATAGCCAGAATAGACAAACAAACTTTAGCATACCGTACGAAAATACATGAACTTGATCGTGAAATCGAAGCCTTGCGGATTCGTAAAGAAAGCTTATGCAGTTGGTCACATGTCCAAAATAAAATTGCGTTTTTCAGTCTTGACCTGAGATTGCCGCGCCCGGCTCAAACCCAAATGCTGGTTGTCAATCTTGATGAGCTTCCGACTGATACTCGTAAAACAGATGTATCAGACAGCAAAGTCGCAATGGTTGTAAGTAATTAATAAACACCTGTGCGTGTAAGAAACTCAGGAATGGACAATGCTCACTGGTAACGATCATCTCAGGATAAGGACTAAACTGGTTGTGACAATCTTTATCCTGATTTTCTTTGGATTGTGGGCAAGGCTTTACCATGTGCAGGTCGTGCGGCATAAGGAACTTTACGCCAAAGCCAAAAAACAGTATACCGCTACCAAGACCACAACCACTAAACGTGGTGAGATATTCGATATGAATGCCAATCTACTGGTGGGTAATATTCCGTGTGATGATATTATCGCTGACCCCAGCATCGTATCCAAAGACTTGAATAAGTGCCGGCAGGTATCTAAACTGCTGGCTCATTACCTTAAACTGGATTATGATACGGTTTACAAAAAATTGAGTACCGGGAGCCGCCTGGTTAAAAATGAGCAGGGCGAAAAGGTTTATCGGGAAATACGTTATGCGGTTATCGCGCGTAAAGTTCCGCTGGAAATCTCAAAAGAACTAAAAAAAATAATTTTTCCTGAAAAGAAAAGCAAACATGCCGGATTCAAAGGGATTTTTTTCAAAGAAACTTACGACCGCTATTATCCTAAAGGTGAACTTTTGGCTAATATACTGGGATTTACCAATGTCGATCATGGCAAAGTTGTTCCAGTTCTTGGCGTTGAGCGTTTTCTTGACAAAAAAATATCTTCATCAAAAAGCAAGGTACGTTTTGAGCGTTCGCGTGACGGGCGTCTGCTGGCTTATGGAGAAACTGAACGAAAAAAAGCACGTGACGGTTGGGATGTTTACCTGACTGTCAGCGAACCATTGCAGGCGATACTGGAAGAGGAACTTGAGAAACTTTGTTCGAAATGGAGGCCTCGGGCAGCCTATGCTATTATGGCTGATCCCTATACCGGTAATATTCTAGCTGTGGCCCAACGCCCGACTTTCAATCCGAATGACCGCAGCAAGATGAACCCGGCTTCATGGCGCAGCCGGATCAGTGAAGATATTTTTGATCCGGGTTCGACGATGAAACCGATAGCTATTTCGGGAGCAATTGATGCTGGAATTATAAGCCCTTACACTAAATTTGATTGTGAAAAAGGAGCTTGGCGTTATGGAGGAAGAGTGCTGCATGATTCGCACCCTTTGGATATTTTGACAGTTAGTGAAATAGTTCAGAAGTCAAGCAATATTGGAACCGCAAAAATAGCTTTGCAGATGGGAGAAAAGCTTTTATACAGGACCCTGCGTGCATTTGGTTTCGGCAGCCGTACAGGAATCCAGTTGAAAATAGAAACCCGCGGACTTTTCACACCGCTTAATAAATGGGATAAATTATCTATTACCCGTTTCCCGATCGGGCAGGGCATAAGCTGTTCGCCTTTGCAGTTGGTCAGGGCGTATTGTGCTTTAGCAAACCACGGCAGGATACCGAGGCTGCGGCTTATCGACCGTATAAAAAATCCCGAAAAATCTTATGCTGTCAAAATGTGGACGCATAAACCGAGACGAATATTCCATAACCCTAAAACCTGGAAAACCATGATAGATATGATGGTTTTAGTTACTAAGCAAGGCGGTACCGCCACGAAAGCCGCGATTCCCGGCTACGAAGTTGCCGGGAAGACAGGAACCAGTCAGAAGTTTATTAATGGAGAATATTCTCATTCTAAATATTTTGCCAGCTTCATAGGTTTTGTTCCAGCCTATAAACCCAAGTTTGTATTGTTAGTAACTGCTGACGAACCCCAAGGCGCGAGCTACGGCGGAACTGTGTCCGCTCCCACCTTCAAAAACATAGCGCAGCGCGCCCTCCTGTATTTAAATGTAAAACCCGATCCGGAATTGCTGAAAGACAAAAAATAAAACCATGTTTGTAGTTCCGCCTTCAGGCGGTGCTTCGGGAAGCTTTAGCGACCATTTAAAGGACTAAAATGTATAACTGGCGCAAATATAACGATGAAACAAAGGTTGATATTCTAAGGATTAGAAAACAGGAGAATCTGCCCTGGCATTCCCCGCCGCATTTTGACGGTTGTGGTCTTTATCATTTATCCGCGTCCAACTACGAACATCAAAATATAATTGGAAAAGATATTCAAAGATTAAATAATTTTTCAGAATTATTGCTGGATTTTTTACCTGCCTTAGGTACATTGAAAGCATGGTGTGTTTTGCCCAATCATTATCATTTGCTGATGAGAATTGAAGATTTGAAAGACGCAGCAAAAGAATTAGGAAAATTACATGGAAAAATTTCTTTTGACTGGAATAAAGAAGATAATTTGCAAGGCCGCAAATGCTGGCATAGAATTGCGGACAGAAAAATCAGGAATGCCGATCATTATTATGCAACTTTAAACTATATTCATAATAACCCGGTGAAACACGAGTATGTTAAAAAATGGGATGAATGGAGTTATTCCAGCGCAAAACAGTTTTTGGAAGAAGCGGGACGTGAGCAGGCATTAAGAATATGGATGCAATATCCAGTATTTAATTACGGGAAAGGCTGGGATGACTGAAAACCATGGCTCAATTAAAATAATAATTTGGATGAATAATAGAAGATGAAAAAAATAATTGTTTTAGCGGTTCTTGCTTTGTTGTCAATAGTTGTTTTGCTATTAATTATTGTTTCCGTAGACAAGAAAGTTGAGAACAAATATACACTCAATTATGTTAAAAAAACAGGGAAATTGCTGGGTGTTGTCCAGGTTAAAATAAATGCTGATAAATCTATAACGTTGTTTGATGCAAAGCCAGGACATGGATTAAATTTGATGATGCTGGCCCAAGGAACAAAACGCGTGGATTTTGTAACGCTCAGACCGGGGAAATCCTGTCTTCTTTCTGATGGACGACATGTATTTATAACATATAAATTTAAAAAACTCGAAAAAGGGAAAATTATTTTTGTTATAACTGATAAGTTTAATGCAAGAAGTTTTGGAGATGGAATAAAAGAAGAAACAAATACAATAAGCATCACTCCATATAAAAAGAAAAATGCAGATTAGAAAAAAATATATCATAAGAGAAAGATGTTTGTAGTTCCGCCTTTAGGCGGTGTTTCGGGAAGCTTTAGCGACCATTTTAAGAAATATTTATTTGAATAATATATACATAATGACATAATCGCACCTGAAGGTGCTGGAAAGCGCCGCCTGAAGGCGGAACTACAAACACGTTAAATGGAAGGAAATTATGACTGCTGAATATCAAATCAAACAGGGTGATAAGATTCATTTTATTGGTGTTGGCGGTATCGGGATGAGTGCTTTAGCTCAACTCTTTGCCGCACATGGATGTGAAGTTTCCGGCAGTGACAGGGGGGCGGAACAAAGAGAGAATCAGTCGATAATTGCACCGTTAAAAGAACAGAATATCACAATTTTCCCTCAGGATGGTTCTTTTATAAAAAGTATTAAACCTGATTGCCTGATTTATTCTACGGCTATTGAAGATGACAACCCGGATTTTCTAGCGGCTCCTGATATTCCGCGAATCCACCGCGCGGCAGCTTTGGCGGCGGCGATTGATATGAACTCTGATAAAATTTCAATTGCGGTGACTGGAAGCTGTGGGAAAACCACCGTTACCGCCTGGCTGGCGGAAGCCTTGTATAATCTCGGTTTAGACCCGGATTGTCTGAATGGCGGGCTGATTAATTCTTTCCGTGCCTCTGACTGTGCCGGAAATTATCGGCACGGCAAAGGTAAATATTTTGTTTTTGAAGCGGATGAAAGCGATAAAAGCTTACTGGTTTATCAGGCGGATTATGCGCTTATTTTGAATATGGGAACAGATCATTACCCGAAAGAGGAGTTGATTGAGGTTTTTGCCGATTTTGCCGCAAAAGCTAAAAAAGGCGTAATTCTAGAACAGGAAGCTTTCAATCTGTTGAAAGACCGCTTGCCGGAAACACTGGATATTATAGTTTTTGGTCCGGAGGTGAAAGAATATAAAATTATCGATGGCAGGGCGCAGGTTGAGATCAGAAATACATTGATAAAGCTGCCGGTTTGCGGCAAACATAATGCTTTTAACGCGGCGGCAGTTATGACGGTACTTTCTAAGTTGGGATATGATGATGAATCAGCAAAAAACGCTGTTGAAAATTTTAACGGAGTCTGGCGGCGTTTTGATTATGCCGGACGAACCCAGGTTGGCGCCGCTGTATACGACGATTATGCGCATAACCCTGAAAAGATAGCTTCATGTATTCGTGCGGCTCAGGAACTGGGGACAGGAAAAGTGATAGCTGTATTCCAGCCGCACGGTTTCGGGCCTTTGGGATTCATGCGTGAGGCGATGCTTGATAAACTGGAAAAAGCTTTGCGCAATAAGGATGAATTCATTTTACTACCGCCTTTTTACGCGGGTGGAACCGCTTCATTCAAACCGACCTCCCAGGAGGTTGTCATGTCGTGGCAGCGCGAGGGAGATAGAAAATATCTTTGTTACGCATCCCGTTCAGAACTTACGGAATATTTGCAAACAGCCGCTCAGAGTAATGACGTTGTATTGATTATGGGAGCGCGCGACAATTCACTGTCTGATTACGCCAGAACTTTAGCTTGCCATAATTAGTATACGGGTTATATTTAGGGATGGAAACTAAACTTAATTTTATAAATAATATACCTTTGCCTGTACCCGAACGGAAAATTTACAGTCGGCTCGGGCACAATCGGCATTTGACCGAAATGTCTGAAACTCAACACAAAAAGCTTGAAACAGCAATTGCTTTAGGGGTTTCCATGTGTCGCCTTCGCGGTGTCTGGGCACGTTTTGAGATAATCAGGCGGACTGCTGAGTACGTTGAATTCGGGGATGGGGATACTTTTACAAGTTCCAAGTTGGCGGAGCTTTTGAAGGGATGCAAATCACTTGCGCTTTTTGCGGTGACTGCCGGAGAGGGGATTGTTGAAAAAGCTTCTGAGTTGTCCGCTCAGGGCGATGGGGTTGGAGCTTTGACTTGTGATGCTGTCGGAAGCGAAATGGCTGATGGCGCCGCGGAATGGGTACAGCATTATTTGAACCAGCAATTCAAACGCAGTGGGGAAATTTTGACAAAACGGCGTTTTTCTCCCGGATATGGAGATTTGGATTTGAAAAACCAGCTAACTTTGTTTAAGTTACTTGGCATTGAAAAACTTGGAGTGAAATTAACGGAAGACTTTTTGATGATCCCCGAGAAAACAGTTACGGCGATAGCCGGAATAAAAAAAATTAATTGAGAGAATAGATGAGCAGAAAAAAATTTAATGATCTGATAAATAAGAAAGTCGTTCTGGTTGACGGTGCTACTGGAACTGAATTTATTAAACGTGGTATGCCGCAGGGGGTATCTCCTGAACTCTGGGCTCTGGAAAACCTTGATGCTGTTCATGAGATACATAATGCTTATATAAATGCCGGTTCGGATATTGTTTATATTCCGACTTTTGGCGGTAACCGCGTAAAACTCGAAGAATTCGGACTGGCTGACCGCGTACATGAAATGAACAGTTCCTTAGCCAAAGCTGTTAAAGAAAATATTGGTGACCGGGCTTTGGCATTCGGCGATATAGCGCCTACCGGAAAGTTTGTCGAACCTTTTGGGGATTTGGCTTTTGAAGATGCTGTGGATATTTATAAGGAACAGGTGAAGGCTCTGCTTGACGGCGGTGTGGACGGTTTTGCTATTGAAACAATGATGGATATTCAGGAAACCCGCGCAGCAGTGCTGGCGGTCAAGGAAAGCTGTGATCTTCCTATTATTGTCACCATGACTTTTGAGGACAATGCCCGCACTTTGACCGGGAACGATCCTTTGTCTGCTTTGATTACCCTGCAGGCTCTTGGTGTTGATGCTTTCGGCTGTAACTGTTCAACCGGGCCGGAAGACATGATTGAGTTGATAAGGGACATCAAACCCTATGCGAAAATACCTTTATTGACCAAACCCAATGCCGGAATGCCGAAATTAGTTTGCGGCGAAACAATTTTTGATATGGGGGCGGATGAATTTGCCGGACATGTTGATGAACTGGTCGAGGCTGGAGCGAATATCATCGGCGGTTGTTGCGGAACCACTCCTGAACACATTAAAGCCCAGGCGGATGCCGCCAGAGGATTAAAGCCTGTTATGCCGCAGATTAAGGCAGTTAGCGCTGTTTCCGCGCCTCATGTGGCTTGTTTGCTGGGACAGGATAAGCCCTTCAAGGTTATTGGTGAACGCATCAATCCGACCGGTAAGAAAAAACTGCAAGAAGAATTGCGTGAAGGAAAATTTGGAATGGTCAGACAATATGCTGCTGAACAACTTGCCGGCGGCGCGGACATTCTGGATGTGAACATGGGGCTTTCCGGTATTGACGAAAAAACGATGATGCTTGATGCCGTCAGCCTGCTGGCGCAGGGAACCGCTTTGCCTTTATGTATTGATTCAACAGATAGCGAAGTAATTGAAGCTGCTCTCAGGCTTTATCCCGGACGTGCGCTGGTTAATTCTATTTCCGCTGAAAAAGACAGACTTGAAAAAACTCTGCCTATCGCGGCTAAATACGGCGCTATGTTTATTCTGCTGCCTTTGAATGACGGAGGTATTCCTGAAACAGTGGATGGGCGAATTAAATTATCCAGGGAAATTTTCGCGGAAGCTCAAAAATACGGATATGAACGTGAAGATATTGTTCTGGACGCTTTGATTATGACTGTTTCTTCCAATCAGTCGGCGGCAAATGTTTCACTTGACTTGATAGAGTGGGCAAGCCGTGAGTTCAAAGTCAGTACGGTATGTGGTTTATCAAATGTCAGTTTCGGCATGCCTGAACGCCAGTGGATAAATGCTGCTTTCCTCGGCATGGCGCTTGGGCGCGGTTTAAATATGGCTATTGCCAATCCGTCATCGGAAATCTTGATGTCGTTGATTTCAGGAGGGGATGTGCTGTCTGAACGTGACCATAAAATGCACCGTTATGTCGATAAATTCAGTGGTATAGAGAAAAAGGTTCAAGCTGGAAAAAAAGAAAATATTGATCCGGCTAAACGAGTTTTCAATTGTGTGGTTGAAGGACACGAGGATACAATTACTGAAGCTATTGCCGAGGCGCTGGCAGCAGGTATTAAAGCAAAGACTTTAGTTGATGACTGTCTGATTCCGGCGATTAATAAAGTCGGTGATTTGTACGACAGAAAAAAATATTTTCTACCGCAGCTAATAATGGGGGCCGATGCCATGCGTAAGGCTTTTGAAGTTTTAGAGCCGCACCTTGCGGAAGGCTCAGAACTTGAAAAGACAGAAAAAGCGGTGGTAATCATGGCGACAGTTGAAGGAGATATTCATGATATAGGCAAGAATATTGTTTCCCTGATGCTGCGTAATTACGGTTTTGAAGTTGTTGATCTAGGCAAAGATGTTTCCGCTCCAAGAATAGTAAGCGCAGCTAAGGAACACAAAGCTCAGATAATCGGGCTGTCAGCTTTAATGACTACAACCATGATAAAAATGGAAGAAGTTGTCAAGCTGGCGAAAGCGGAAGGCTTGACCGAAGTTAAAATCATGATCGGCGGCGCGGTTGTGGATCAAAATTATGCCGACCAGATCGGAGCCGATGCTTATGCCGTGGACGCCATGGAATCAGTAAGGCTGGCTAAAAAATTCACTAGTGAGATACCTTAAAGTGCTGTCTTCCACATAATACTTAAAACAGCATTATTTTTGTAGAGCCAACAGTTTATGCAGGTAATTGGCGTAGGAGCTTTTACCGTAATTATTCGCCAGCGCTTGAAACTTTTCAGTGCTTATCCATTTGTTAAGCCATGCGATTTCCTCGGGACAGGCGATTTTTATGCCCTGACGCTTTTCGATGGTTGCGACATATTGCGAAGCTTCAAGCAGAGAATTATGTGTTCCGGTATCCAGCCATGCTGTGCCGCGTTCCAAGACCTTTACATTTAGCTTGTTCTGTTCGAGATAAATTTTGTTGACGTCGGTTATTTCCAGTTCTCCCCGCCATGATGGTTTGACCGATTTAGCGATTTCAACAATATTGTTGTCATAGAAATATAACCCCGTAACTGCGTAATTTGATTTCGGATTCCGGGGCTTTTCCTCAAGAGAAAGAGCTTTGAAGTCCTGGTCGAATTCAACTACCCCATAGCGTTCCGGGTCACCGACCTGATATGCAAAAACCGTTGCGCCGTTTTCCTGCTCTGACGCTTCTTTAGTTGTCTGGTCAAAATCCGACCCGTAGAAAATATTATCACCGAGAACCATTGCACAGGTGGAATTGCCGATAAACTCTTCACCGATAATAAATGCCTGAGCCAAACCGTCAGGAGAAGGCTGTATTGCATATTGGATATTGATTCCCCATTGAGAACCGCTTTTTAGAAGACGTTCAAAATTAGGGGTGTCGTCAGGGGTTGAAATAATTAAAATATCTTTAATGCCGGCTGCCATCAAAGTGGTGAGCGGATAAAAAATCATTGGTTTATCGAAAACAGGGAGAAGTTGTTTTGAAATAACCTGGGTAGTCGGATAGAGCCTGGTTCCGCTGCCACCCGCAAGAATAATTCCTTTCCTTCCATTCATAATTGTTTTCCTTTTTCATTAAACAATTAAGAAATTTACCATACTATATATTTTTTTCAAGACTATTGCGTTCTTTTATACGATTAGGAAAAATAGCATAACATCGGAATATAAAAAACGCAAGGCGGAAAATTTAATTTCCACCTTGCGTTTTGTTTGTAAGTTGCGAAAACGTTATTATTTATAAACTGGTCCGAGATTCTCACAGGCGCGGTAATCGCTGCCTTCTTTATCCATGCCGAAGCTTGCCCACGTGCTTGGACGGAAAATATCGTCTTCGCTGACATTGTGCATGCATACCGGTATACGTAGCATTGACGCCAGGGTAATCAAATCGGCTCCAATATGCCCGCAACTGAAAGCGCCATGATTTGCGCCCCAGTTAGCCATTACGCTGTAAACGTCTTTGAAAGCACCTTTGCCGGTTAAATTAGGTGCGAACCAGGTTGTAGGCCAACTGGGATTGGTGCGGAGGTCGAGTTTGTCATGGATTTCCGGAGGCAGTTCAAAGGTGTAGCCTTCGGCAATTTGCAGGACCGGGCCGAGGCCTTTAACCAGATTGACTCGGGACATGGTAATCGGCATGCCTGCTTTGCTCAGGAAACGTGAGGAAAATCCGCCGCCGCGGAAATATTCAGTAATAGCTGAGCACCATTCGGTAGCGTCAAGGCATTTGCCGGCTTCTTCGGGAGTGATGTCCCAGAATTGTTTCATCACCGGTTTCCCGTCACAGCTTTGCTGACCGGTTGCGTCCATAGTTGTCGAACCGGAATTTATCAGGTGAATAAGTCCGTTCGCGCCTGTACCGCTCAATTCGTGCCCGGTGGTTCTTTTAACCGCTTCCGGGCTCCAGAAAGTACGGACGTCAGAGAATCCTTGTGATGTTCCAGTCAGAAGGTGTCCGAAGAGCATGGCAACACCGTTGAGAGCGTCATTTTCGGTTGCGCAGACGAATGCTTCGCGGATGCCGTTCCAGTCGAAAGATGAATTCAAAACGGTTTCCATAAAGTCGCCGTTCGGCATGTGGTCGGTCCATTGACGCTGTCCCTGAAAGCCGGAGGCAATAGCGTTGTGTCCAAGAGCTTCCTCTTCAAATCCCATCTCAGCCAGTTTCGGATTGCCGACCATCAGGTCGCGGCAGATGATGGTCATTTTTACAACGAATTCCCAGATAGCTTCCTTTTCTTCTTTAGATTTAGTCATTTCCGGAGAATTGAAGTCTTCGCCTTCTTTACAGTTTTCCTTTGTCCATGCCAGGGCGCGTTCATATTCTTCAGGGTCAAAGATATTTTCGTTGACACGGCGGATGATTTCAGTCATATCGACGGATTCACAGCGCATGCCGAGGAAATCCTCAAAGAATGCGGGTTCAACCAGAGAACCGGCGATACCCATTGAGCAGCTCCCTATTGACAAGTAGGATTTGCCGCGCATAGTTGCCATAGCTATTCCGGCGCGGGTGAAACGTAAAATCTTTTCTTTAACATCTTCAGGTATCTCAGTATCATCGGCGTCCTGTACGTCGCGCCCGTAAATCCCGAATGCCGGGAGGCCTTTTTGCGTATGGCCGGCAAGGACTGCAGCCAGATAAACCGCTCCGGGGCGTTCTGTGCCATTGAACCCCCAGACCGCTTTCGGGATAGAAGGATTCATATCCATGGTTTCAGCGCCGTAACACCAGCAGGGGGTGACAGTCAGAGATAATCCCACTCCTTCGGCTTCGAATTTATCAGCGCATTTTGCGGCCTCAGCGACTCCGCCGATACAGGTGTCAGCTATAACGCATTCGACCGGCATGCCGTTGGAATGGCGCAACTGGCTGCTGATTAACTCAGCCGCGGCTTTTGCCATAGCCATAGTTTGTTCTTCAAGGGATTCACGAACACCTTTGCGGCGTCCGTCGATTGTCGGGCGGATTCCTACTTTGGGCAGTCTGCCCTGAAGACGGTTAACGATGGGGGTAACTTGCATATTGCTGGTATTAGCCATAATTTGACTCCTTTGTTTGAGCTTAAAAAAATAACACATTGTGTATTATACACATAAAACTTTGAAAAAACAACAGCTCAAAACAAAGATGTTAAAAAAAATCTAATTAATTTGCAAGAATTACGTGTGCAGGTTAAATTTAACGATGTGCTTATGTCATTATTGATAGAAGGGGGATATTTTTATGTTTCAGATATGGAAGATCAGATTTACTTTCGCAAAACTTGTTATCATCTCCATGATACTTGGAATCATATGCGGGATAACATTTGGTGAACGCTGTAGTTCTCTGGCATTGGTCGGGCAGGGGTATATTGCTTTACTGCAAATGTGCATTTTGCCTTATGTCGTTCTTTCAATACTTTATGGTATCGGGCGGCTGGGAATCAGCGAATCCAAAGAAATGGCATACAAAGGCGTGTCGTTGACTCTGATTTTCTGGGGAGTACTGGCTTTCTATCTGTTGTTGATGCCCTTGTGTTTCCCTGAGTGGAACTCCGCCGTATTTTTCAGCCAGAACGTTGTGGAAAAAACAAAAGACATAAATTATCTTGAGCTCTATATTCCCGCTAATCCGTTCTATTCTCTGGCTAACAGCCTTGTTCCGGCAATAACGATATTCTGTATTTTTGTCGGTATCGCTCTAATGAGCGTTAAGAACAAAGAAATAATACTGAATGATTTCCAGGTTTGCTGCGCCGCTCTCCTGAAAGCTAATAATGTGGTAGTGAAACTTGCCCCTGTAGGAACCTTTGCTCTTCTGGCTAACCTGACCGGGACCATAACTTTGGATGAAGTCGGAAGGATGCAGGTTTATCTGGTTGTTTACGGCGCCGCGATCTTTCTTGTGAGTTTTTGCATTATTCCTTTAATGGTTTCCGCCTTTACCGATTTTACGTACCGTGACATCATGCATGTTTCAAAGGATGCGATGCTGACCGCTTTTGCCACCGGTAACGTATTCGTCCTGATACCTATAATAACCCGCGGCGTCCGGCGGTTGATAGAGGAAAAAAATATTGACACGGAAGAGCGCCGTGTGATGCTTGACACTATAATTCCTATCAGTTTCAACTTCCCGCTGGGAGGACGAATCCTGCTGCTGCTTTTTGTTCCTTTTGCCGCCTGGTTTTATGATATGGGACTGAGTTTATGGAAATACCCTGAATTGATAATCGCCGGAATACTGGGACTTTTCGGAAGTGAGGTTACGGCAATGATGTTCCTGCTCAATTACTTCCATATTCCGAGTGACATAATTGAATTCTTTGTTGCCTTTAATGTCGTTACTGACCGGATAGGGGCTTTGTGCAGTTCGATCTATTTGATTGCTTTCTGTATCTTGTCTACTGCCTGGCTGACTGGTTTCCTGAAAGTAAATCTGCGGAAAATAATCAGGAATATTTCTATTATATTAGTTACTACGATTCTTACGCTCTTTGCATGTGCGGCTTACTTGAGTTTTACTATAAACAAAGATTCCAGCGGTAAGGAGATTTTGTCAAAAATGCAGGTGCATGAAATCGTAAAAACAAAAATTTTCAAAAGTTATCCGACCCCGCAGCAAATAAAAAAAATGTCATCCGGACAGAGCGGAGATCGTTTGGAACTAATAAAAAAACGCGGCGTTTTGAGAGTGGGATATGCTCCAGCTACGCGACCTTTTACTTATTTTAACTCCAGTGGCGAGCTCGTTGGCTATGATATAGAAATGGCAAATATGCTGGCAAAGGACTTAGGCTGCACTCTGGAATTTATACCTATAGAATATAATAATATAGGCAGGGGGATAAATGACGGGGTTATTGATATTGTTATGGCAGGGGTTTCAATTACCCTGGAACGGCTGAAATATCTGGATTTTACTCAGCCTTATATGAAAGTTAATCTTGCTTTTGTTGTCAAGGACTATAAAATGAATGAGTTCCAGTCGGCTGATGCCATTCGCCGGAAAGGGAAATTACGTGTTGCCTGTGTGCCGGGGCTTTCTTACCGTGATCATATGAAAAGGCATTATCCGGGGCTGGTATTTGTCGATATTGAAACAGAGGCTGACTTTATGAATGATAAAGTTCATGCGGACGCTTTATTGATATCCGCGGAGGAAGGATTTGCCTGGTGTATCTTGCATCCTGCCTTTTCTGTGGTTATTCCGCGTCCTGGAATTCTAAAAGAGGATCTTGCATATGTGATTTCCCAGGACGATCTTAAATTTGGGAAGTATCTGAATACATGGCTCAATCTAAAGAAAACCAATGGAGTTTTGGATAGACTTTACTCGTACTGGATACTGGGTAAAAATATCCACAAGAAGAAAAAACGCTGGTGTTTATGGGATGAGTTTGTAAAATAGTTGATTTGCGCTTGCATGAATCCTGATTTATGGTAAATTCTATAAAAAAATAAATAAAGGTAAAGCGCAATATGAATTCATTGATAATTGCCGCTGGAGCCGGGGTGTTGTATGTGATTGCTTATTACACTTACGGCAGATTTCTTGGTAATAAAATATTTAAACTGACAAAAGACAATATCTGTCCAAGTGTTGAACTGCATGACGGAGTGGATTTTGTACCTTCCAGAAAAGAAGTTTTGTTCGGACACCATTTTGCTTCGATTGCCGGAACCGGTCCGATCGTAGGGCCGGCCCTGGCGGTTATCTGGGGATGGCTTCCGGCTTTGATCTGGGTGGTGGTAGGCTCAATCTTTATGGGAGCCGTGCATGACTTTGGAGCGTTGATTATCTCATTGCGCAACCAGGGGCGTTCGATTGGTGATATTGCCGGAGATCTGATCAGCAAACGTGTTAAGCTTCTCTTTTTAATGATTATTTTTCTATCTCTGCTGATAGTTGTAGCGATATTCGCGGTGATTATTGGAGTATGTTTTAAAATGTTCCCTGAATCCGTCTGGCCGGTCTGGCTGCAGATTCCGATTGCCATAGTTCTGGGAATACTGATTTACAGGAAAAACTGGAACCCTACAATGCTTGGCTTAATAGCTGTTGCCTTGATGTACGGGACTATTATTTTCGGAGCTTATAACCCGGTTACAATCTCGGGAGTCAAAGTAGCAACCATGGCATCTGAAGGGCAGGAACAATGGAAAATGATTGTCAGTCCTGAAGCCATATGGGTCATACTGCTGCTTATTTATGTTTATATTGCTTCAACAATCTCGGTCAAAACTTTGCTGCAGCCGCGGGATTTTATTAATTCATATCAACTTTTTATTGCTATGGGGCTGCTGGCTCTCGGGATTATTGTCGCGCATCCGCAAATGGCTGCTCCGGCAACTAATTTTTCTGTAGCAGGAAGTCCTCCGGTTCTTCCGATGCTTTTTGTATTTGTCGCCTGTGGAGCGATATCCGGATTTCATTCCCTGGTGGCTTCGGGTACATCCTCCAAACAATGTCATAACGAACATGATTCGCTGTTTATCGGTTACGGTTCGATGCTTATCGAAAGCCTGCTGGCGGTATTTGTTATTATTGCTTGCGGGGCGGGAATCGCCTATGGCACGGATGCTTCCGTTGATGCCTTTTCCACCCACTATGGCTCATGGGCGGCAGCGAAAGGGCTTGGCGCGAAACTTGGAGCGTTTATCAACGGTTCAAGCAATATGATGACTTCATTCGGATTGCCTTTGGAAGTTGGTAAAACTCTGATGGGCGTATTTATAGTTTCATTTGCGGCAACGACCTTGGATTCGGCAACCCGCATTCAGCGCTATATTATTGCAGAAACCGCGACTATGTGCAAGATGCCTCTATTCGCGCATAAACATCCGGCTACATGTATTGCGGTCGGCAGTGCTTTTATTCTGGCTTTTTGTGAAGGTTCAGGCAAAGGCGCGTTCAAACTATGGCCTTTGTTCGGGGCGATGAACCAATTGCTCGGAGGCTTGGCGCTGCTGGTAATTACGGTTTATCTGGCACGCAAGAAAGTGAATACTTTATATACGGCAATCCCTATGGTATTCATGATTGCCATGACGGGTTGGGCTATGTATTATAACGTAATGGAATTCGCTGGTTACGGGAATGGAGCCCGCAATATTTTACTGCTGGTTATTTCCCTGATAATTATTGGATTTGAGATATGGATGATTATAGAAAGTGTGATTGTCTTAAAGAAAGCTTATAGCGCGAACGGGGCTGAAAAGGGGTTTGAAGCCGATTAAGCGTGTTAACTGGAGCTGAAAACTCTACAAAATGGAGCATTGAAAATGTCTTTAGATCTTATTAGTAAATTAGCTCATTGTTATGAGCATCCTGTTCATAACCAGAGCGCTTTGGTCAATGGCCTGTCATGTAGTAAAAACGGGGAGGCGGTCTGCAAAGAACTTTTCCCGGAAGCCCTGTGGATGGAATCTGAAAATTTCATTCAGGAAATAGCGGCTTATAAGCAGGCAAAGAAATCTTCTCCGAAAATGATATTCTGTAAAAATAACGGGGTGATCATTGCTGGGGATACTGAAAAGGAAAATGAAGCGATTGAGAAAAAAATTATTTCTATTCTGAAAAAGTTTTATTCTAAGAAAGGTGTCAAAACAGAATTAATTACCGGTAAAAAAGATGACGATTATATTTATAAAACCGCTCCTGGATTGCGGACGCTTTTATCTGACGGTAAAGTACAGACTGTAGTCAGCCTTCCTCCTTTCAAGATTGCTGGCGGATCAGTATTCGCGGATAGCGCTACGTCCCGTTTGAAGCGTCCTGAAAAATGTACAAAATGCAAAACTCAGGTTTTGGCAGTGGACGGCAAAGCTGTATTCTGCGCCGCTCCTGATTATGCCGGTGCCGTTAAGCTTGCGGAAACTACTCAGCTTGAAGCTTTAGTCGAGCAGTTGAGTGCGGCCTGCGGCGGAATTAACTATTTGAGCTCGGAATTCACAGAATGTATTAGCAGAAAGGGCAGGCTTTATGGAAAAGTCGCAGTTGTGACCGGCGGGGCTCAAGGATTCGGTTTTGGGATTGCTCAGGAACTTGCTGCTGAAGACGCAGTCGTGGCTGTTGCCGATATGAACCTTGACGGCGCGACTAAAGCCGCGGAAAAACTTTGTAAAGAATTCGGCCCTAATAAGGCTTTTGCTCTTGAAGTGAATATTTCATCAGAGGAATCTGTTGAAAAGATGTTTCGTGACCTTGTCCTGAAAACCGGGGGACTTGATTTGCTGGTTGCTAATGCGGGCGTTCTGCGTGCCGGTTCAGTTAAGACTTTAACTAAGAAAGACTGGGATTTTGTTACCGATATTAACTACAGCGGATATTTCCTCTGCGCTAAATATGCAGCACAGGTAATGGCTGTTCAAAATAAAAACGGCAATGGCTGGACGGACATAGTTCAAGTCAATTCAAAGAGCGGGCTGGTCGGCAGTAACCGCAACGGCGCTTATGCTGGAAGTAAATTTGGTACGATCGGCTTGACTCAGAGTTTCGCACTTGAACTGGTTGATGACCATATTAAAGTAAATAGTGTATGCCCGGGTAATTTTTTCGACGGTCCATTGTGGAGCGATCCGAAAAAAGGACTTTTTGTTCAATATCTCGAAAGTAAAAAAGTTCCTGGAGCCAATACAGTTGAGGATGTTAAGAAATTCTACGAAAGCAAAATCCCTATGAACCGCGGATGTTTCCCCGCCGACGTTGCCAAGGCAATCATGTACACAGTTGAACAACAGTACGAAACCGGACAGGCAATCCCCGTCACCGGCGGACAGGTGATGCTGAATTAGCAATTAAGAATTAGAAGTTACAGATTACGAATTAACAGGTACGCATTAGTGTGCCTGTTTTTTTAGTTTGACCTTAAGAATTTTCTGCCTTTGCTGAGGAATAATTTCCAGAATATCAGCCAGAAGGCTATAGCCCCTATACTGATGAATAATACTACTGAGCCGCCGCTGTTTATTACCAGCGGGACCGCAAGTGAAGTCCAAAGACCGCCGCCCATAAAAGGTTCGTGCAGTAATTGTTTATAACCGAATGCTGCGGGAGCAATGGTTTTATCATCCGGATCGACGGTGCGCAGGAGAAGCAATCCCGTTGCGGTTACTCCCATTGACTGACCCATTTCAGCGATGCTTTGTTCAAACCAACTGTCTTTCGGCAGCAGGCGTTTTGCCAGCCAGAGTACGCAGAACACGTTCCAGATGATGCCGACTAATATCAGGGAAATAAAAGGAACCAAATTTTCAGTTATTGTTTCAATGCGTATTGAGGCAATAGCGGCAACGACGAGAAAGTCAAGAGCGGTTCCGGCGATACGGGACATTTGCCCGTGGCTGACAATATGTCCGATTTTAATTTTGTTAAGAATAAACTGCAATAGCAAACCACCGATCATGCACAAAGGAAAAAGCGGGAAACTATCTAATATCTGGAGTTCCTGTAAGCTTTTCGGCATATAATAGTTCAATTCCTTGAAGCCGAGTTTCATCAAATAGCCGAAAAGTACCGCTATGCCTATTAATGCTATATGAAGCGCCAGTGAATCAATAGAATCAGATGCAACGGTCTGACGTCCGGCGGAGGGTTGCTTTTCTGCCGGATAAATGCCGCTGCGTTCCTCTTTAGATTGTTTATCAAAAGAGCGAATATTTGAGACATAACCTTTGGCTACAGCCCAGTTAATCAGCCACATACCGATGACGATACCGGCAACCATACCCGCGGTTGCGGAAGCCAGCCCGAGATCTGAACCTTCACTCCAGCCAAGATTGGTAAATACTCCGGCGAGTCCGCCTGCGGTTCCATGTCCGCCTTCGAAGCCGACCGGGATTATTACGCCGAATTGATCTGGTATTCCCATTAAGGGGCCAAGGACTAGAATGACCAGTCCGATTCCGACTAAATACTGTCCCCAGGCGACAATCTGGCCATAACACAACTGCGGCCCGGCAATGTTCCAGACTTTTTTTAGTCCGGGAATCTGAACGCCGAGGAAAAGTCCGGCGAAGACAATATTTATTAAGAAACCGGGCAGTTTTGACCATCCGGCAGTATATTCGGTTGGAATACCGCCTTTGAATGCAGTTAAAATAATTAATCCGAGTATACCGGCAATTACAGAAGAGGGCAGATAAAGTTTCTGCAGAAGTTTTATTTTTACGCGCAGCAATTTTCCGGTAAGAAGCAGGAGGCACAGCCCGCAAAACGATATAACAATATTCATAAATAACTATCCTTGGTTAATTCAGTATTTTATACAATAACACAAACTCAAGTGATGTCAATTGCCTGAAGACATGATGAATTCTATAACAATTTACTCTTTTGGAAAATTCATTGCGATACATCTGTTTAGTTAACAACGATTTGCAGTATGTTAATACAGCTTCGTCTTACTGCTTCGCATCTGCGCCGCATTTATTTTTTCACTGATTCAGGAATTATTATATTTTTTTATAAATAAGACCTTGAAAATAAACTTTTCCCCGCTAAGTTGTATATACAGATTTCAAGGGCATTAATGATGAAGTTGAGCAGTAAACAGATTTTAAAAGAGCTTAGAACCAGGATTGGCGGACTTAAATCGGACGACCGTTTTCTGTCGGAGTCTTCCTTATGTGCGGAATTTAATATTTCCCGTATGACAGCCAACAAGATTAATAATCAACTGGTCAATGAAGGGTTTTTATATCGGGTGAAAGGCAGTGGAACTTATGTTAAAACTCCTCATACGCCCAAACAGGCAATCCGTTTTTTGCTTCCCTGTCCTGATTATTTCCTTCTTGACTGTACCTATGATTTGCGTTTGCTTTTGGCCGGGATGCTGGAAAAATCCAAACTCAGCGATATACGGATTCAAACAGTACCGGTATCAAGGGTAAATAATCCGCAGAAAATAGACTGGGATGAGCTGGATGATTTTAATTCGGAAACTACGGTTGTTGTCGGCGGTTTCTGGTTCAAGGAAATTTTTTCTTTTTTGCGTAAACGCGGATGTAAAGTAATTTTTTGTGATTTCCACGCCGCGGCGGAAAATTGCTATCCGAAGTTTTTTTCTAACTGGACTATACTACGTTTTTGTGTTCACAAAGAAATGTCTGATACGGTTAAAAAACTTGCATCAGATGGTTTTAAGCGAATTGGCTATGTTTTTGACGCGTATTTTCAGGACCATCCGCTTAATACCGGTTTCAAGGCGGGATTGTATGAAGCGGGAATGAAATTTTATCCCGGACAGGCGATTTATTCAGGAAATACTGATGATTTCTTTAATGCGGTGCAGGGAGCATCAAAGAACTTCGATATTTTGCTTTTGTCTTCACCGGCATTGGTTCGTCAGACTTTGCTTATCCTGCAAAGTTCCGGTCAGAAAGTTCCCGATGATATAGCAATAATAAGTTTTGGTGACAATCAAAGCCTGAGCAGGCTGAATCCACCTGTTAGCGCGGCGGCAGTGCCGTTTTTCAAAATGGGACATGAAATTATTGAATTACTGCAGAAAGATAAGCTGTTAGAATTCAATAATGAATTTAAATCACAAATATTTGTCCGTGAATCGCTAAAATCCGGGGCAGGAGAAAATGTTAATCCGGATTGCGTCTTAAACAATTCGAATCAGCAAACAAAGCAATTCAGTTTTTATGCTGAATAATATAGCTCACTTTACTAAGTTTGAGAGTATTTACAACAGGAATGATCGTGTTCCATTTTAAATAAATATAAAAAAGGTGCGAATTATGGCTAAGAAAGTATTAGTTTTAGGAGCTACTGGCGAGATCGGCGGCAGAATAGCTAATTTAGCAGTTAAAGCCGGACATCAGGTGAAAGGCGTGAGCCGCGGTGTGAACCGTCGCGCGCAGGTTGATTCAAATGGTGTAGAAATGATTGCTGGAGATAAGGGTGATGAATCTTTTGTCCGGGATGTACTGGCAAAGCTGGATATCGATGTTGTGATTGATTCCGTGCCCAATATTAACAATGTTGAACTTTACGCGAAATATCTAAAGCAGGTACAAAATTTTTTCTTTTGCAGTTCGACTGGCACTTTTGTGCCGCTGCAGTATTTTCCAGCTGACGAAAAGCATCCGTGGCGCGAGGAAACTCCGGTTAACTTTTACCGGCAATGTGTTCGTGACGCGCGCATATTGGAATTATGGGAAAAAGAAAAATTCCCCGCAAGTATTTTTCGTCCGACTAACATAATCGGGCAGGGGCGTGTACCGCTGGAACTTTGGGGAGCACGTGATATTGAGTTTTACCGCAAACTTAAAAACCATGAGACAATTACTATCGCTCCCTGTGAACATATTATGGTGCAATCAGGTTACAACTGGGATCTCGCCAGTGCTTTTGTCAAAGCCATAGACTATCCTGAAGCGGTGAAAGGAGAAATATTTATCATTTCCTGTAAACGTGCTATTACTCTGGGGCAGTATCTGCAGACCGCTATGGATTTTCTCGGAAGTAAGTCGGAAATAAAACATTGCCCGGCTGAAAATCTAAAGGATATTTATCCGGAAGTAACCATGAAGTTCCGGATGGAGTTTCTCCTTCAGCATATGTGCCTGGATATCGGCAAAGCTGAAAAAACTTTCGGTTATGCTCCGACGCGCACGACACAGGAAGGGCTGATCGAATCCCTCCAATGGTGTACGGATACAGGTCTTCTGTAATATTTAAAAGTCAGGGAATAAAGGCATGGCGCTTTCTGGCGCTTATAATAAAAAACCATTTATTTTTATTTTACGATGCAATATTAGTGCATTAATGGCGTTAGACTATTATAATATATGAAACTGAATTTTAATTATACGCGCGCGTATATTAAAAATATTTGGATTTTTAATGATTGAACTTGATTCTTTGACCCGGGAATATGTTACCCGGCACGGACGGGATTGTGCTTTAGGAGCGCCTTCTAAACGTCAGTATGTCTGGATAATCCTGGTGTTGGCTGGAGCGGTTTTTCTGCTTTTTTACCGCTGGGATATTTTTCTTTGTGCAGTAACGGCATTTTCCTGTATTTTTTATGGCGGGACTATTGCTTTCCGTACGGTTGCTATGCTTTTGAGTTTGAGCGGCAAAGGGGAGATCAGGATTTCAGATAAAGAAGCTGCTGGACTTAAAAATAAAGAGCTTCCGGTTTATACCATACTTTTACCTTTGTATCGTGAGGAAGCTATTGTAAAAAAATTAATAGATAATCTTGGAAATCTGGATTATCCTAAAAATAAGCTTGATATAAAACTCTTACTTGAGGAAGACGACATTCAGACAAGAAATGTGCTGGAAAAAGAAAAACTTCCCAGGCATTATGAAATAATCGTCGTTCCCCATAATGAACCGAAAACCAAACCGCGCGCCTGTAATTACGGACTTGCCGCCGCTAAAGGCGAGTTTTGTGTTATCTTTGATGCCGAGGATCACCCGGAACCGGATCAACTGCGCAAAGTGGTAAAGGCATTCAGGCAGAATGACGAAAAGCTTGCCTGTATTCAGGCAAAATTAAATTATTACAACCACGACCAGAATTTGCTGACAAAACTGTTTACCATCGAATACAGTACGACTTTTGATCTATTCCTTCCCGGTTTGAAGCGAATGAAAGTACCAGTTCCGCTGGGCGGGACATCCAACCATTTCAGGACAAAGGTCTTGCGGGAAATCGGCGGCTGGGATCCGTTCAACGTGACGGAAGACTGTGATCTCGGGGTGAAGATCTACAAGAGTGGGCACATAACCAGCATGATAAATTCCACCACATGGGAGGAAGCTAATTCCCGGATATGGAACTGGGTAAGACAGCGTTCACGCTGGGTTAAGGGCTTTATCCAAACTCATTTTGTTCATACAGCAAACCCGTTCATAACTTTGAAGCATCTTGGTTTGTGGGGATATTTCGGATTTTATCAAAGTGTCGGGGCAAGTTCGTTAATGCTGCTGCTCAATCCTTTTTTCTGGGCGGCAGGCATGGTTTATATCGCTTTGTTTGCGCACGGTCTGGCGGCGGGAGCCACAGCCGGGGAATTATTGTTCGGTCCGCATTCACCGGTTTTTAACGAATCAATAGCGGTTCCCGGACTGGGCGGGCTTTCGGTTTGGCCGATGATCTACATTGGCGCCGGACAATCGGTGTTTTATTCGCGTTTGTCGATATTGTTCTTTATAATAAGTGTTATATTATTAGCGGCTAATTTTCTTTTTGTACTGACGCATTATATTGCCTGTCACCGGCGCGGGTTTAAGGGGCTGGCGAAATATTCGCTTTTAATGCCGTTTTACTGGATATTGATTTCCTTCGGCGGCTGGAAAGGTTTTATACAGTTATTTTATAAACCATATTACTGGGAAAAAACGATACATGGGATTGACAAGGAGAAAGCAAATGAAAATTAAAATAAATAAGTTCACACTCATTGAATTGCTGATTGTGATCGGCATCATCGCGGTTCTTGCTGGGCTTCTGCTCCCGGCGCTCAGCAAAGCTAGAACCAGAGCCAAGGAGATAAGCTGCGTCAATAACCTTAAACAAATTGGCACAGGGGTTATTATGTACCTTGATGATTATGAATGGAATGCACATGTGCCGTGGATTTCCAGATTATATTCCAGTTATGTAAATTCCAAAGGGGTTTACCGCTGCCCGGTAGATGGTAATGATTCCGGAACTGCACGGGAAGACTGGAAATCCCGTCCCGACAATGACTGGAATGAAACTTATGACAGGCCGGGTAATACAGGTAAACACTTTTTGCCTAATCCCGATGTCGGGCCTGTAAGTTATTTTTATGAGTTTTCCGATGTCCTCTGCGACAAATGGACGGTTCCGGGAGCTCCGGCTGATCCGACATGGGCCGAAGTAAAACGCGCGCAGCTCAAGTTTGGCGACGACGACCATCAAAGCGCTTATGAAAGCAGTAAATTCCCGGT
The DNA here is from genome assembly GCA_963664605.1 of Victivallaceae bacterium. GTDB lineage: Bacteria > Verrucomicrobiota > Lentisphaeria > Victivallales > Victivallaceae > JAHOYW01. Next base: position 3,673,366 of record OY761536.1, on the reverse strand, counting down.
GGTGCGCTGCTTCTGGCATATTGATGATGTTGACAGATATTCCGGCGGCACGATAATGCCTAATGAAACCAAAAAAGTCATAAATATAGGTTTTGACGGGAATATTTTTTATTCAACCGCAAAATGGGAACTGGAGACCTGGAGTCCCTGATGAGGATATTATCCGCTATATTATTTTTTGTAATTTTATCCGGCGCGAATGCCGGAGCTTTTTTAGGGCGTGCAGACTCTTTATGGCTGAAAAGTTCATCCTCGGGCAAAGAAATAAAACTTGAAGCGAAAGAAACACAGTTGATTTTTCCGGGCAGCCAACAGATATTTACCCGCCGTGTACCAGCGACGATGCGCCCTTCAAAAGATGATTTCAGGGTGAAGAATATTCAATTCAAACTTAGTTCTTCCGGTGATAACGTAAGTCCGAAAGTACTTTTTTTTGTGACTGACAAAGACGGCAACTGGTATCAGAGCCAGAAAGAATATACCCTCAAAGCCAATACCTTGACGACAATAAATATTCCGCTGGATAGTTTTTCCCAGGCGATGCGTCCAGTTGGGCATCGGGCATCATGGAATGCGCAAAGCCGGATTATGGTTACGGATTACGGACTTAATATTTATTCCCGTGACAAAGGAAAAATAAAGTTAAAAATGCTTTCTGTTGAAGTGGAAAAAGAAAAAAATATTCCCAAACTGCAAATTATTGACTGGCAGATGCCTGAAACACTAAAGCGCTATCAGGTCGCGGAAGGCAGCTTTAATTTATCACGGGAATATTTTAATCCTTTTGACCCGGATAATATCGAAATCAATGTGCGGGTGCGCGATAAAGAGAATAAGGAAACTGTTTTTCCAGCATATTACACAGTTGCTCATACCCGCAAGTTGGAACGGGACAGCGAACGTGTCAGACCAGTTGGCAGCCCTTACTGGGCATATAGGTTTACTCCCCGGAAGACGGGTAAGTATTTTATGAAACTTGAGATATTTGACCGTTCAGGCAAAAAAACGGAAAAACTTATCAGCCCTGAGATTGAGTTGAATGTTGTTGAATCCAGGAATAAAGGCTTTGTCAGGGTATCTCCTGAAGATACACGCTATTTTGAGTTTTCCAACGGCGAAATCTTTTTCCCGCTTGGGCTGAATATACACACTCCTAAGGATAAACGTTATGAACAGCGGATGAAAGACGACAAGATTTTTGATTTAGGCGCGACGTCATACGAAAGATATTTTGAGGAGATGAACCGCAACGGTTTAAATGCCTGTGAGATTTGGATGGCATCATGGTCTATGGGGATAGAATGGACCAGTAAGAGCAGGAATTACCACGGGCTCGGACGTTACAATCTGGCGCATGCCGCACAGCTTGACGCGGTGTTGAAAAGCGCCCGCAAAAATAAGATATACATTCATTTGACCCTTGATAATCATGGTAAGTTATCAAGTCATTGCGACCAGGAATGGCAGCATTCTCCATTTTTCAAAGGACAGCCGTATGCAGTTGCGGACGGAGCTTGCATTAATTCCACCACGGAGTTTTTTTCAAACCCGGAAGCTATCAAATTCAACCGCGCGCGAAACCGCTATATAGCCGCGCGCTGGGGCGCTTATCCGAATATTTTCGGAGTGGAACTATGGAGCGAGGTGGATTTGGTTACCGATCACGCTGCTATTTATGATAACGGCATCAGCGGCAAGTGGCACAATGAAACCGCCAAGTACTTCAAAAAATGGTCGCAGGGAAGACAGCCGGTGACGACTCATACCTGCGGTACTTTTAAAAATACCCTGAAGATAGAAAAACTTTTCCGGCTGCCGGAGATAGATTTCATTGTTTCCGACGCATACAAGCGTCGTATACCGATGGTTGATTATCTCAAAGAACATATTAAACAGCTTAAGGACTTGCCGGCCAAGCCGCGCCTGATAACGGAATTCGGTTTGGTTTCTGACAAAGAAATACCTTTGATGCGTGCGGATCTGCACAGCGCTTTATGGGGAAGTTTGTTCTTTGGCTTTGCCGGAGCTCCGTTTAACTGGTGGCATGAATTCATTCATACTCGCGGGCATTATCATCATTTCAAAGGATTGTCAAGATACTTGAAAGGATATGATCCGCGGGGTAAAAAATTTACTGCTGCCGAGCATTCGGTCAGCACCAGAAAAGAGCGCGATGTTACGAGAGATTTGATGAGTTATTATGTTTTCGGGACAGAACAAAGATCATTGGCAGTAAAAGATTTTCTGAAAAAATATGATGAAAGCCTGCTGTTGAGAGTGGACAAGGAAAGGATCAGGGCGATTTCCTTTGGAAACGGCAGCGAGGAATTTGTCTGGGTGTTTAAAGACAAATATATGCGTTTATATCCGTCGGATGAAGAAATTGAAGAGCTTATGCCTTTCTACGGGGCTCAATTGAGGTTCATGAAAGCGTTGAAAAAAGGAACTTACCGGATTGATTTTTTTGACACAATATCCGGTGATATTGTTAAAAGCACAGAATTAAAAATGGCGGGTAAGGGGAATACAATTATTATGCCGCCATTTAAAATTGATATGGCGCTTAAAATAAAGAAAAAATGATTATGATGTTTAAAAAAATACTTTTATTAATCTTTTTTACCGGCATAATTGCTCCTGCTGTATTTGCTGTCGAGAAATGGGCGGATAAGGATGCTGAGTACCGTATCAGTTTTACGCTTCCGAAAAAAGGTAAGCCGGGGTTTTGGAAAGTAGGTAATTACGCCTTTCCGTTTGAATTGAAAAATGGTTTTACCGTATGGGATGAGGCTGGGAAAAAATATCATTTTTTCTTTAATTTCCGTAATCAGGAATTGATTTTAGCTGCGCCGGAAACGGATAATAAAAAAGTGTATGTTTATCCAAGCAGAATGTCTTTGGAAAGAATCAGAGAAAACCGCCGTTATTATATCCCTAACCGTTTTATTCGGGACTGGCACTGGTGGACCGATCAATCAGCGAGCCAGGCGGTTAATATTACTATATTGAGTTACGAACCGGATTTGGCAGCTATAAAAAGAGCTCAAATCGCCAAAGCTAAAGCTGAGAAAAGAGCCCAAGCCATTGCCGCAAAAAAAGCCGCAGTTGAAGCCAAAGCCGCTGCCAAAGCTAAAGCCATCGCTAAAAGACTGGCAGTTGCAAAGGCCAGGGCTGCTGCAAAGTCCAAAGCTATGAACAAAGTTCTCGCGGAGACTCAGGCAGAACTTGAAAAGAAAAATATTGCCGAAGCTCTTTCGGAAGCCAGAAAGCTGGCTAAACTTGAAGCCGTGGTAAAAAATACACAAGTAAAACCTATAGACGAAAAAGCTATGGAGAAAGCGCTTGCGGAGGCAAAAAATGAACTTGAGAAAAAACGAATCAAAAAAGAAACTGTTAAAAAGACAGTTAAAACAAAAGTTGTAAAGAAAGTTGTAAAGAAAAAAAATGTTAAGAAAAAAATTGTGAAGAGAAAGCCCAGAAGGAAACCAAAACGCCGTAAACGTCTTCCTCGGATAGGTCACCTTCCGTCAAAGGATTTTCCCGCTGATACTGCCGATTTGAAGAAAATATTCAAGTATAAAATGCAGCAGTATATATATCGCCGCAATTATCGTGATACCAATATAACCCGCAATATTCACTGGCGGCTCAAAGGCAGATATGTAGCATATATCAATGCTAAATTGAATGTCCCTAAACTGGGGAAATATCAGTTCGCGGTAAAAAGCAATGATATGACGCAATTATATGTTAACGGCAAAAAGGCTTTGAATATTGATAAGAAAACAGCTTCGACCGATAAATGGTGGGAAACAAAGTTGTTTGATTTGTCTGATAACTCTGTAGAAATAGAAACATATTACCGCAGTACAATAGATAAGACCAGTATTTTGATTGGCTGGCGCGCCGAGGGCGAAAAAGATTATAAATTCATAACCCAGCAGGATTATATTGATCACAACAGGGTCGAACCCCGTACTTTAACCGCAAAAGAAGGGCAAAAACTGCCGGTTATAAAGTATAATACAATGGGATATTTTCAGAACCCGGCTGGCAAACAATTCCTTTTGGGGTTTGAAACTGATTTTCCCGGAGATAATATCAGTTGGCTGATAGACGGGGAAAAAGTGGCTGCCGGCAATAAAATACTTATGACTTTTGCTAATGGGATGCCGTATGATATATCCTGCAAAGTTAATGATTCAAAGCCTTTAAAGGTTGAAATTCCAAGAGTTGATATGAAAAATCCCGGAGAGCTGATGAAGCGTGATTTATATGTGAAAATCAACGCTCCGGTATTTATTTATGATGATGAAACACTTGAACTTTATGCGGAATTTCATTCAGAACTGCAGATAGATATAAAAGCTTTTCTTGAGGCAAAATCAAACTCTGACATATTTGAAGTTTTTAAATTTTCGCATGATTTTAATAAAACCAGTAACGAACCGTTGTTTAGAAAACATGATTTTGTAAAGAAGAATTTTAAGCTTGAAGGAGCAAGGTTGAGAAACGGAACATTCCTGGAATTTAATATCAAAACTTCCGGCATTGACGCAATACCGGAAAAAAAGAAATTTTATTTTGACCGGAAGAAAGTTATTTTCAAAAAGCTTGCTGAATATTCTGAGTTGAAAACAGAAGACGGACACTTTATTGATTCAAACGGCAACAAGCTTATTCCAATTCTGCATCGTCCCACCCTCAAAGATAAACGTTCCTGGAGCCTCCTGAATTCGCTGCCGATGGTTTTAGGTGAACAGACCACTTTACTTATTTCTGATGATTTTGGCGGTAAAAGAAAATTTTCCGAGGAGCTGCTCGAAAATGCCGGGGCCGTGAAACAGAAAATAATTTTTGAAAATTGGAATATGAAAGCGTATGATGCGGACATAGTGAATGAAAGTGCCAGGAAAATAAAACTTATCAGGCAGTCTAAAGCAGATGTTTTGATTATTATTCCATCTTCCTATCCCATGATCCGTGGTGTTTCACCGCGATTGCAGCAGCGGCTGCTGGCAGCTCTTGTACAAACCGCGCGTGATAACAGCAATATCAAAAAAATAATTCTAACCACTCCGTTTCCGTTACCGGAACCGTTCAGCGAGAATAAAACAGTGGGAATGCTGTTAAAAAACATTCAGCATTTGGTTAGCGAACAGGAGATTGGTTTTATATCGCTGCCCGAATTCCCTGAAGAGGAAGAAACAAACGTAGGTAGTACGCATCCGGCATCAAGAACCAAGGAATATGCCGATATACTGGTAAAATAAGAAATAAATTAGTTTTAATGTTTTATCAATGTCTGCTCGCAATAACTTACCAATGTTGACTGGAGGGTATTTTGGTTATTGATTCCAGTAAGAGCAAATTCGGGTTATTACGATATTGAACCGGAGTAACTCCAAGGTTTTGCTTAAATATCCGCCCCAGGTAATTTTGCGACTCGAAGCCGCAGCATTGCGCAATTTCTTTGACGCTTAGTTTGCTGTCCCTTAATAATTCGCATACTTCCATTAAACGCCGGTTCTGCAGGTAACGGCCTGGCGTTATTCCGGTAAATTTTTTGAATAAACGTATCAAAGCTTCCGGGGTATAGCCAAGTTCCCGGCAGCAGTTGCTGATGCTGAGTGATACACAGGCATTTTTATCCAAAACCGCGCGTAGATCTGAAACTGCCGCTGGAGCAGTATTATATTCAATACGAGCAGAAATATAGCTCATCAAAAAGGCGTAAGCCAACAGGGAATGGCGTAATTCAGCCTGATAATCCGGTTGCAGGCGGATTTTAATCAATTCTCCAAGTTGAGATTTCAATTCAGGATGCCCTTTGAGCGACATTACCGGATTATTGCACAATGATTGCGGTAAAACTGTTTCTGAACCGGTAAGGCCGATAGTTACGTATTCAAATCTCCAGATTTCACCATTGCCTTCATAGCAGTATTTATACGGTCCCGGACGGTCAATGACAAAAAGAGAATCCGGCCGTAAAACATGGCGAACATCATTTGCATAGAGTACGCCTTCTCCTGACAACGTATGTTTTATCAACAGTCGGCGCGGCATAGGTGTCAGGGACGCATTGTTATAATAATTTCTGCTGTCAGTCTGCTGACGTCCCGCGACAAAAAGGAAAAATGGTGGAGTCCAATTATTTTTCATATCAACTTTATGCTATTATTATCAATAAAATATTATTTACAAGTATCATTGTTAGATGTATTATTATAATATGTCTATCAATAATATGCAAATAAAGGATGTTGAATATGAAAAAGAAACCTAATGTTTTACTAATTACCAGTGACCAGCATCACTGGATGGCTATGGGATATAACAACCCTGAAGTAAAAACTCCCAATCTGGATCGTCTGGCTGAATCAGGTATGGTTTTTGATCGTGCTTACTGCCCGAATCCGACTTGCACCCCGACGCGTGCGTCAATCATCACTGGTATGTATCCTAGCCAGCACGGCGGCTATTCACTCGGCACGAAAATGCCGGAGGACGTTCATACTGTCGGAGAGGATTTTCATCAGAACGGCTATCGTTGCGCTTTGATAGGCAAAGCGCATTTTCAACAGCTTTACGATCACCCGCAGTACAGATCAATAGAATCAAATCCTTTGCAGAACAACTTGGATTTCTGGCGTGACTTTAACGGCCCTTTTTATGGATTTGACCATGTGGAATTGGCGCGCAACCACGCTGACGAGTTTCATGTTGGCCAGCATTACGGCATATGGATGGAGGAAAAAGGGTTTACTGACTGGCGGGAATGTTTTTGGAAACCAGCCGGAACTGCCGAGCCTCAGCATTTAAAATGGAATCTTCCTGAGGAATTCCATTATGATACCTGGATAGCGGAACGCACCAACGCTATGCTGGATGAATACGCTGAGAATGAAGACCATTTTTTCCTGTGGGCAAGTTTTCCTGATCCACATCCGCCGTATTTAGTGCCGGAGCCCTGGGATACGATGTATGACCCTGAAAAAATCACGGTTCCGGGTATGCTTCCAGAAGAAGATTTTTCAAAAATGCCGCCGCATCATCAGAAGACCCAGGAGGAAAATCCTGATTTTTCAGAATATCATCCGGAAAATAGTTTTGGTTGTCACGGCTTTAGCTGTCATCTGCATGACCGCAAGGAAATGGCGAAAAATATAGCAGTTTATTATGGTATGGTATCTCTGATGGATAAATATATTGGAAAGATTCTGGATAAACTTGATGAACTTGGCTTGCGCGAAGATACTTTGGTAGTTTTTACTACGGATCATGGACACTTCTTCGGTCAGCACGGTTTGATTGCCAAAGGCCCGTTCCATTACGAAGATATGATAAAAATACCTTTTATTGCTTCTCTGCCAGGAAATATCCCGGCAAAAAGCAAAACAGACTCATTGTTTTCCTTAGTAGATCTGGCTCCTACTTTTCTGAGTTATTGCGGCATAGAAATTCCGCGCTGTATGACCGGGGTTGACCAGAAAGCGGTATTTACCGGCGAAGCCGACAGAGCCAGAGACAATATTATAGTTGAAAACAACCACCAGCCCAAACTTGTCAATGTGAAGACATTTGTTAATGAACGTTATAAAATAAGTGTTTATATGAACCGTGATTACGGTGAGCTGTTTGATTTGAAAACAGATCCGTATGAAACCGTGAATCTGTGGGATGAACCGGAATCACAGGACTTGAAAAAAGACCTGCTCCTGAAATTTATGCATGCTGAGATGGCAAAAGAACCAATGCATATGCCCAGGGTCTGGGGCGCGTAATAGATAATTAAGAATTTTGTTAAATTTACTCTGTGCTGTTTGAAAAAAACGGAAGAAGCTTAATATTAGTTATAATTACTTGTTTTAAAATTTCAGGATGAATTATGACTAAATATTTTGTTTTAATACTGGTACTTGCCGCCAGCTCTGTTTTTTCTAAACCGGAAAAAATTATTACTGGAACAGTTTATATAAAGAGCGGAAAACTCAATGTTCGCGTGAAACCGGGTAAACAGTATTTTGTCGTGGCAACCTTGAAAAACGGCGATAGGGTGAAGATCTACCGCAAGGTTGGAAACTGGTATGAGATAGCTGCCCCTCTGGACAGTTCCGTCTGGGTTGCCGGGTATCTTCTCAGTAAATCCCGCACCCGCCGTCCCAGTAACCTCCGTGCTGGCCCGAGTGATGATTATCAGATCTACCGCACAGAGCCGCCTGGTGTTGAACTTGAGATAATTGAACGCAAAGGTCACAAAGGCTGGTTCAAAATTAAGCCTCCTGTTGATCTCAAGGCATGGGTCAGCAGCCGTTTTATCATTACTGATAAATATAAACTTGATGAGTTGCAGCAGACCCTTGATAAGCGGAAATTGATTCTGGTCGATACCGATACCGGGCAATATTCAGGTTTTCTCAAAGATAAATACGAAAAACCGGCTTTTGTCCTGCCTTATATCAGAGGAGCCGAAAAAGAAGTGAACTTCACGGGACAAATTATTCCTCTTAAGGAGGGAGCGGTTTATGTGACCCATGCGGTTGTCAGTGTAAATAATGACAACTATGCCAAACCTCTTGCGTATCTGCATTGCCGGAACGCATCATTAAATGTCTGGAAAAATAAACTCGTAACCGTCACAGGCACGAGAAAACTCGTCCGCGGATGGAAATTACCGGTTGTTGAAGTTGAAGAGGTTATTCCCGCCAAAGCGGAAAAAACTAAAAAATAAAAGGAGTTACTGTGAAAAATCTACTGCTTGTTTTCAGCCTCGGCTGCCTGACCGCCTGTGCTCAAATACCTCACAATCCACAACAGGCTCCAAAGAAAGTTGCTCCGCCGAAAATTATTAATAAAATAAGCATTACGGAGAAAAGAAAAAATATCCGTAAATTCAAGAATTCTATAGTTAAAATTTTTGCGATGCGCAGTCGCCCGAATTACAATCAGCCATGGCAGAATTATCCTCAGCGCTCATCCACCGGCTCAGGGTTTGTTATTTCCGGCAACCGTATTCTGACTAATGCGCATATTGTTGCCAATCAGACTTTTTTGATGGTCAGGAAACCCGGAGTGCAGAAAAAGTATATTGCCAAACTGGAAGCTATCGGCAACGAATGCGATATGGCAATACTGAAAGTGGAAGACGCGGAATTCTTTAACGGGTTGAAAGCGCTTGGACTTGGGGATCTGCCCGAACTGCAAACTTCTGTTACTGTTATGGGGTATCCGGTCGGTGGAGATAATATATCGGTTACCGAAGGCATTATTTCCCGGATTGAACCTATCGTTTATTCTCACAGCGGACGCCGTTTGCTGGCGGTTCAGATTGACGCGGCTATTAACCCCGGTAACAGCGGCGGGCCTGTCATTCATAATGAAAAAGTTGTTGGAATTGCTTTTCAGGGATTATCACAGTCCCAGAGTATCGGCTATATGATTCCTGTGCCGGTTATTAAACATTTTCTCAAAGATGTGAACGATAAAAAATTTGATGGTTTTCCGCATGTGCCTTTTATCGCGGAAAAAATGGAAAACCCTGATTTGCGCGCCTGGGCTGGTATGAACTCAAAACAAACTGGGATAATTGTTCGTTCATTGCCGCCGGAAGTAAAAGAAAGCGGCGAGTTTAAAGTTGATGATGTTATTATGTCTATTGACGGCGTCAAGCTTGATAATGACGCTACTGTTAAGTTTCGCAATGATGAGGTGATTTATTTCGGTTATCTCATTTGGCGCAAATATCTTGGAGATAACTGTAAGTTTGCTGTGCTGCGCGGTGGAAAAGAAATTACCGTCAATTATAAATTGCATCGTTATAAACAACTTGTGCCAAGAAGAGTGTTCGGTAAATTGCCGACTTATTATTTTATTGGCGGGCTGTTGTTTGTCCCGCTTTCTATCAACCATCTTGACGAATACCGCGAGTGGTATAATGGACCGATAAATTTGGTTTATGAAGTAATTAACGGAAAAATAAGTAAAGAGCTGCAGCAGATAGTTGTTTTATCGAGAGTCCTTGCGGCTGAGGTAAACGTTGGTTACCAGAATCTTGGAGCAATGATTGTTGAAAAAGTGAACGGCAAAAAAATCAAAGATTTGAAGGAGTTGATCTCCATTGTAGAGAGTACTAAAAAAGGTTTTATTGTATTCCAACTGAAGAATAAAACCAAAATCGTTTTTGATGTTGAAAAGCTCAAGAAGTCAACACCGCATATCATGAATCTTTACCGCATCCCGAAGGACCGCAGCCTGAACCTGATTCCCAAAAAGGTAAAATACGGCCCGTTTAAATAATTTGGAAACATGGGACTTGCCTTACAAAAAATGTATGGCGCGGCAGTGCTGAAGTATTAATCGGATATTTCGACGTTTACAGTCAGGCTTCCGTAGTTGTCAAGATAATCGCCCCATTCGTAAGGGCCGAAATATAAGATTCCGCTGCTTTCAGCTTTAAAGGTCATTTTCTTGCCAATGTAGTATTCTTTATTGCCTATTTTAGCTAACAAACAACCTGGAGCTCCTGAGCGCTTTGCTTTTTTGGAAGCGGTATAAGCCTGCTTCTTTTTTTCTGTAGCTGACCAGCGTTTCAATGTTTTAATATCATAAGCAACATAACCTGCCGGGTCACATGCCGGAAAATCAACCTCATCACCCATACTCCATGTGCCGTGGGCCGTGACGGTAATCATTTTGCCTGCTATAACTTTTATCCAGGTGTCTGTCCACGGGGTGTTTGCCGGGACGGTAATATTTTTTTTGATGTTTGAAATAGCATAACGTGAGTCTTTAGGATCAAATTTCGTATCAGTAATAGAATCGAGTTTTTTCTCTAATAATTTATCTATATTTACCTCAACTCCTTTGTCGGAAAACTCCATTAATGCGATGATCGCATCTTCTTCTTTGGGATTAAAACTTCTGATTAATTGATTCAAAATAGTTAATATATGCCGGTTCATTGCCGTGTCGGAATCATTTATGTGGTCGCGGGCTTGTGAAAGCAACAGCAAAAATTCTTTTTCGTCAACTGTCTTTTTAGGAGCTTTAAGGGGAACGTTAAACTTTAATTTACCGCGAACCAGTAGAACATCGCGATTAGTGGGAATAAAATGATTTGCAAAATTAAGCAATAAAAGCCCTTGCTTGTCTTTTTTGTCCCTGGCTAATTTTTCCTGAGCCAGTTTCAGGGCACTCTTTCCCAGACGTTCCATTGTGGTCTTAGGCAATGGATAGCTTCGGGCGCGCCCATAGTAGTTTTGCCCTTGTAAAATGTTCAAGGCAAATATCAAGACTAAAAAAATAATTATGTTTTTGATTTTATGCATAATTTACGGCATTACATTCATTTAAAGCTAAGAACCTGAGTATTAATAATAAGGCTTTTTAAGCATTTGTCAAGGCAAATATAGTGACATAATACATTTATTGGACTTTGCGATTGATTACAGCTTGTAAAATATGATTTTTTATGTTAAATTTATGAATTGATGTTAAAAGCTTATTAATCCTTAACAATTTAAAAAAGGAATTTAATTATGAAAAAAGCGTTCGTGATTTTGACTATGGCTGCGGCAGCATCAATCAGTTTTGCCGCGGATACGGCTAAACCGAAAAAAGCAGCAGGAGATTCAAAGGTACTCAAAGCGACAATGCCGGTTGCTAAACCGGTTAACTTTGACTTTATTCCCAAGGTAGTTGCGGAAGTTAACGGGAAGAAGCTTACCAAGGCGGAAATTATCCAGAAGATCATGGCTATGACCGGCGGCAAAATGCCTCAGGGATTGAAACAGGAGATGCTGGAAGGTATCGTCAAAAGAATGGCGACACAGTTTGTACAATCCACAGCTGTACTTGATGCTGCAATCAAAGCCGGATTTAAACCATCCCCGGAATTAGCGGAAAAAGGCTTCAATGATTATTTGAAAACAGCTCCTAAATTCCAGATTGAGCAGATTAAAAAAGGTTTGGCTCAACGCGGAACAACTCTTGAAGAATTTATCAAGAAAAATAAAACCCAGAAAGCTTTTCAGGAACAGATGGCTGTTAATGCTTTCTTTGAAAAGGAAGTAGTCAGCAAATGCAAAGTTACTGAAAAGGACGCTAAAGCATATTACGATTCTCATCCTAAGGCATTTACTGTAGATGCTGATGCAAAAGGTTCCCTGAGAGCGTCTCATATCCTGATCGCGGTAAAAGAGAAGGCTGATGCCAAAACTAAAGCTGCGGCTAAAGCTAAAGCGGAAAAGCTTCTTAAACTGTTGAAAAAAGATGCTAAGCTTTTCGAAGAATTAGCTGAAAAAGAAAGTGAATGCCCAAGTGGAAAAAGAAATAAAGGTTCTCTCGGGGCTTTCCAGAAGGGACAAATGGTTCCTGAATTTGAGCAGGCTGTTGTAAATCTTAAAACTGGTGAGATCAGCGGTATTGTTGAAACTAAATTCGGTTATCATATTATCCGTCGTGATGCTCTGCAAAAAGCTAAAAAGAAAACATTTGCTGAAGTTAAAGACAAACTTGAGCCGGCTCTTAAGCAGCAGGAAATAGAAAAAGCCTTGATGGCGTTTGTTAAAAAAATTACAGATGCCGCCAAAGGAAAAGTTTATATCAAGTAAAAGATGTAAGCTCTATGTAATTAAATATTTTAACCCCTTGTTTTCGCAAGGGGTTATTTTTTACCTTAAAAGTTAAAAAAATAAATATTTTTTACTTTTATTCTTGACAAATTGTATTTCAGGCTGTCTTTTTATAGAAGTTAAAACGGATATGTAAATGAAATTTAATACAAACAGTAAATTTTGGTGGTGGTGCTGCTGGCGAGTTCGTCCGTAGTACGTTTTGTGCTGTTTAGATAGATTACTTATTATCGCGGATCGGACTTGAAAAGTTCGATTCGCTTTTTTTTTATACATAACATATATTAATACCAAATAACAAAAGAGAGGATAAAATGCCTAAACCTGATTTTAAAGAGTTTGAAAAATTAACTCAAGATGGATATCTGGTACCGGTTTACAAGGAATGCCTGATGGATATGGACAGCCCTGTCTCGGTACTCAACCGTTTTAAAGATGATAAAGATGTTTTCCTGTTGGAAAGTGTAGAAGGCGGTGAACGTCGTGGACGTTATTCCTTTTTAGGAGTAGAACCGTACGCTTGCTTTTCTGTGGAAAAAGGAGTTCCGTATCTCACAGAGAACGGAGAACGCCGTACTTTGGATATTCCCGAAGGCGGGCCTTTGACGGCTTTACGGGACATTGTATTTAAACAAAAAGTATTTCAGTTTCCGGAATTACCGAAGTTTATCGGCGGCGCTATCGGTTACGTTGGCTACAATACAGTACGGGAATTTGAGCGTCTTCCGGGAGACACAAAGGATTTGCCGGATTGTACGGCATGCATGATGCTGACCGATTGTATAATTATTTTTGACAATGTTCTGCATACTGTGAAAATTGTCTGTTGTGCACGTACAAAAGAAGGCGTCAGTCTTGAGGATACCTATAAGGAAGCTTGTGAATCCATTGACCGGATCGAAAAGCGCATGAAGGAATCTTCGCCTCGTTATAAAGATGTTAAAGTCGATTTTGATGAAGAGGCGATTGCTTCTAACATGGAAAAAGCCGATTACATGAAAATGGTCGAGAAAGTTAAGGACTATATTGTTAAAGGTGATGTTATCCAGACTGTTGTGTCGCAGCGTTTTTCTATGGATTTGACCCTTGAACCACTACAGCTGTACCGGGCTTTGCGTTTGATTAATCCGTCGCCTTATAATTTCTTCGTAAAATTCGGCGAAAAAGTCTTGCTGGGCTCCTCACCGGAAACTATGGTCAGCAAAGATGCTTCCAGAATTATCTTGCGCCCGATTGCCGGAACCCGTCCGCGCGGCAAAAACGAACATGAAGACCGTACTTTTGCGAATGACTTGCTTGAGGATGTTAAGGAAAGAGCCGAGCATTTGATGCTGGTTGATTTAGGACGTAATGACCTCGGACGTGTTGCCGCGACTTCCAGTGTGCAGGTCAAACAATTTATGATTATTGAACGTTATTCTCATGTCATGCATCTGGTTTCAGAAGTCGAGGCGCAGATACGCCCTGAACTGGATGGCTTCGATTTGTTGAAAGCGACTTTTCCTGCTGGCACTTTGAGCGGCGCTCCGAAGATTCGTGCTATGGAAATTATTGATGAACTTGAGCCTGAAGCCCGCGACGCTTACGGCGGAGCTGTAGGATATTTTTCCTATAATGGTGATATGGATATGGCAATTACCATCAGGACTTTTGAAATTGACGGCAAGCAGGTTTCAGTGCAGGCCGGAGCCGGTATTGTATTTGATTCTGACCCCGAAACGGAGTACGATGAAACCCGCCATAAGGCACGAGCCCTGTTCAGGGCGTTTAAACTCGCCGCTAACGGCCTGGAACTGTAAAAAGGAGAAAATAACAATGATATTAATGATAGATAATTACGATTCGTTCACTTATAATCTGGTGCAGTATATTTCAGCTTTGAACTATGAAGTTGTGACCAAACGCAATGATGAGTTGACCGTGCAGGACGCTTTGGACATGAAGCCCGAAGCTATAGTTATTTCACCGGGCCCGGGACGCCCTGAGGATGCTGGAATATCTATGGAATTGATTAAGGCCGCAGCAGGAAAGATCCCGGTTCTCGGGGTCTGCCTCGGGCATCAGTCGATAGGCCAGGTATTTGGCGGCAAAGTTGTTCAGGCGAAAAAGATCATGCACGGCAAAACTTCGCAGATCAGCCATGACGGTAAAGGTGTTTTCTACAAACTTCCGGCTGACGTAAAAGTTGTGCGTTACCATTCATTAGCCTTGGAAGAGGCAAGTCTGCCGGATTGTCTGGAAATCACCGCGAGAACCACTGATGACGGTGAGATTATGGGAGTAAGGCATAAAGAATTTGCTATTGAAGGGATACAGTATCATCCTGAATCGGTATTGACTTCGACTGGGAAAAGACAATTAGCTAACTTTTTAAACGAGGTGAAAAATGCTTAATGAAGCGCTGAAAAAAGTTGTAGACGAAATTGATTTGTCGGCTCAGGAAATGTCGCAGGTCATGGATTTTATCATGCATGGAGATGCCACGGAGGTGCAGATTGCCGCTATATTGATCGCTTTGCGGATGAAAGGCGAAAGCATTAGTGAAGTTACCGGCGCGGCGCAGGCAATGCGGGATAATGCGGTCTTTATTGATGCCGGAGCCGGAATTGTTGTTGATACCTGCGGAACCGGCGGCGACGGCGCTAATACTTTTAATATTTCGACGACTGCCGCTTTTGTGGTTGCCGGAGCCGGAGTGAAAGTGGCTAAACATGGCAATCGCAGCAGTTCTAGCATGTGTGGCTCAGCCGATGTGCTGGCGGCTTTGGGATTTAACCTGGATGTTGACCCGGTGCTTATGGAGCAGAGTATTCAGAATAACGGGATCGGATTTTTATTTGCGCCCAAAATGCACCCGGCGATGAAACACGTTATGCCTGTCCGTCGCGAATTGAAGTTGCGGACTATATTTAATATTCTGGGGCCGTTAACTAATCCGGCGGGAGCTTCCGGACAGGTAATCGGGGTATTTTCCCCGGCGCTTACCGAGCTTTTTGCGGAAGTTCTCAAGAATCTTGGAACCAGAAGAGCCTTCATTGTTCACGGGCATGACGGATTGGATGAAATAACCTGTACCGAAACTTCCCGGGTTACGGAACTGCGCGACGGTATTATCAAAACCTATGAATTGTATCCTGAAATGCTGGTTGGCCAGACTTTTGATGCCGAAGATCTGGCTGGAGGCGACGCGGAAACCAACGCGGCTATTACAATTGATATCCTCAAAAATGAACGTCATGACGGCGCGCGGGCGGCAGTAGTGCTGAATGCCGCCGCCGCGATAGTTGCCGGGGAAAAAGTCGATACTATGGAGGAAGCTATAAAGCTGGCGGAGGAATCCATCGACTCAGGAGCTGCATTGGAAAAGATGAATAAACTTATAGAGGCAAGCAATTCATGAATATTTTAGAGAAAATAATAGCGACCAATCGTGAAGCTCTCAAAATATATGATTTGCCCGCCCGGAAACGCGCGGTCAGGAACAAGTGCTTTGCCAATGCTTTGGGCCGCGACGGATTTAATGTCATTGCCGAACTTAAAAAAGCTTCTCCATCAAAAGGGCTTATCAGGGAGGATTTTTTGCCCCTGCCGTTGGCTGAAGAACTGGAGAAAGCCGGAGCGGCAGCTTTATCAGTTTTGACTGAGCAATTCTATTTCAAGGGATCGTTGGAATATTTGAAAACCGTTGCGGAAGAAATAAAAATTCCGCTTTTGCGCAAGGATTTTATTTTTGACAAGTTTCAAATTAAGGAAGCAGCGGCTTTCGGCGCGGACGCGGTTTTGTTGATAGCGGCGGCTCTGCCTGAGGATACTTTTAAAATGCTTTTGAATACTGCCTTTGAATACGATTTGGAAGTCCTGACGGAAGTTCATACCATGGCGGAACTGGAATTTGTTTTGAACACAGATGCTGAAGTTATCGGTATTAACAGCCGTGACCTTAAAACTTTTAAAACTGATTTGGAACTGACCAGAAGAATGTTAAATTCAATACCTGATGACAAGGTTAAAGTCGCGGAAAGCGGGATTTTTGAACATTCAGATCTGGTTGAATTGAGAGGGCAGGGCGCAAATGCCTTTTTGATTGGCGAGGCCCTGATGCGTGCCGAATCTCCAGGATTGAAATTGAAGGAACTATTGTGAATACTGAATTTAAAATATGCGGCTTGACTAGACGTGAAGACATTGAAACAGCAGTGGCTGCCGGAGCTAAATACCTGGGATTTATCTTTTATGATAAATCGCCGCGCTGTGTTACGCCTGAACAAGTCAAAGAGATAAGCCGTGATTTGCCGGGAGGCGTAAATAAAGTCGGGGTTTTCGTTAATGCTTCTCTCGAAGATATTCGGCGTATTGTGGAATTTTGTGCTCTGGATATAATTCAGCTGCATGGTGATGAAAGCCCGGAATTCGCCTTGCAGTTTAAAGGAGTGAAAGTCTGGAAAGCTTTGAGCCTGCGTAACGCTGACGACATGAGTTATGCGGAAAATTATCCAGCCGACGCGGTGCTGGTGGATGCGATGACTGCTGAACAGCGTGGCGGAACTGGAAAACTCTGCAACTGGAGCCTCGCCGCTGAATTGAGTTCTATGCGTCCGGTTATTTTGGCGGGTGGAATCTCCCCGGCGAATATAAAGAAGGCTGTCAGTCAGGTTAAACCTGTCGTTATTGATGTGAACAGCGGTGTGGAAAGCGCGCCTGGAATAAAAGATAAAAATAAAATAAAAGATATTGGGAAACAACTTATGGAACAGAAAGGATTTTTCGGGATGTACGGCGGACAATATGTAGCCGAAACCTTAATGCCTGCCTTGCATGAAGTGGAAAAGGCTTTTAAAAAATTCATGAAAGATGCTGATTGTCAAGCGGAATTAAAGGAATATTTGCGAGATTATGTTGGGCGTCCATCAGCTTTGTATCTCGCAAAAAACTTGACCGCACATTGCGGAGGCGCTCAGATTTACCTGAAACGTGAGGATTTGAACCATACCGGGGCACACAAGGTTAACAATACTATAGGACAGGCGCTGCTGGCAAAATACATGGGCAAAAAACGCCTGATAGCTGAAACCGGAGCCGGAATGCATGGTGTCGCTACCGCGACTGTAGCTGCTTTATTCGGACTTGAATGTGAGGTCTTTATGGGTAGCGAGGATATTCGCCGCCAGTCTCCGAATGTTCAGCGTATGGAAGCGCTTGGCGCGAAAGTTTTCGCGGTTCAGCCTGAGGACGCAACGCTTAAGGACGCTATGAATGAAGCTATCCGCAACTGGGTTAAAACAGTTGATGACACCTTCTATGTGATCGGAACTGTTGCCGGGCCGCATCCTTATCCTGAAATGGTACGGGAATTTCAGAAGGTAATTGGAGAAGAAGCACGCTGCCAGATTCTGGAAAAAACAGGAAAACTACCGAATGAGGTGATTGCCTGTGTTGGCGGCGGAAGTAATGCTATGGGAATATTCGCCGGATTTGTTAATGATAAAGATGTAAAATTAATCGGAGTTGAAGCCGGAGGCGAAGGTGTTGAAACAGACCGCCACGCTGCGAGTATCAACGGCGGAAGGCTCGGAGTGTTACACGGCTGTAAGATGTATCTATTGCAGGATGAGGATGGACAAGTCGATTTAACACATTCCGTTTCAGCCGGGCTTGACTATCCGGGGGTCGGGCCGGAACATTGTCATTTCAGTGACTCCGGGCGTGCTGAATATACCGTGATAACCGACTCTGAGGCTATCGAAGCTTTTGATTTGTTATGTCGTACAGAAGGAATCATTCCGGCGCTGGAATCATCTCATGCGGTCGCGGAAGCGGTGAAACGGGCTCCGAAATTATCCAAAGACGACATCATAATCGTTAATTTATCGGGACGCGGCGACAAAGATATGCAAAGCGTGAAGGAATACAAAGAAACTGTGAGCCGTGAAAGAAAGGGAAAATAAGATGAATAGAATTAATAAGATTTTTGCAAAATGTAAAGCGGAAGATCGCAATGCCTTGGTTATTTATGTAACTATGGGATGTCCTGATCTGGACACCAGCGAATGTCTGGTTATGGATCTAATCGATGCTGGAGCGGATATTATTGAGCTTGGAGTTCCTTTTTCCGACCCGATGGCGGACGGCGCGGTAATTCAAGAGTCCGCTCGTCAGGCGCTTCTGTCGGGAACTACTCTCAAAGGAGTATTGGAAAAAGCGAAAAAAATCCGGAAGTACAGCGAAACTACTCCGATGATCTTGTTCTCCTACTACAACGTGCTTTTGTCCTATGGCATCGAAAAGCTTGCGTCGGATGCGGCGGCGGCCGGCATTGACGGTTTGCTGGTCGTTGATGTGCCTTTTGAACACAGCGAGGAACTGCTTCCGTCTTTGGATAAGCACGGCTTAAGTTTGATTCCGCTTATCGCGCCGACCACGCCGATTGACCGTGCCGTTAAGATTATCAGTAATGCGAACGGCTTTGTTTACAGCATTACTTCCAAAGGCGTTACTGGCGGCGGTACGAGTTTTGATAAAGACCTTGAAGAACGGATGGGCAAACTACGTGCGGCAAGCCCGGTTCCGGTTGTTGCCGGTTTCGGTATAGATTCTCCTGAAAAAGCCAGGCCTTTGACTAAATTTTCTGATGGAATAGTTGTCGGCAGTGCGGTAATGAAAAAAATCAACGAGTGTAGGGATATTGAGCTGGGTATTGCGGAAGCCGCGGATTTGACGGCAAAAATAGCAAAAATTTTGAAATCTGATTGACTTCTTTTTTAAAGCTGTTATGTTTTTATTATAACACCAAAAAAAAGGAAAATTATCATGAGCGACGTAAAACATCTCACTAGTGCGAATTTCGAAGAATCAACCTCAAAAGGCTTAGTATTGATTGATTTCTGGGCAACTTGGTGTGGTCCCTGCCGTATGTTGGGTCCGGTTCTGGATCAAGTCGCCGCTGAAATCGGTGATGAAGCCGTAATTGCCAAAATTAATATTGATGAAGAACAAGATCTTGCTGTGAAATTTGGTGTACGCAGTATTCCTGCTATGTTCATTCTCAAAGATGGCGAAGTTGTCGAATCTTTTGTCGGTGTTAAGGACAAAGCGACTTTAATCAACGCTCTCAAATCCGTATAACCTACAGTGGAAACTGTAAAATATAAGACTCGTGGGCTGTTGTGCCTGATGCAGTTTTTAGTACGGTATATATATTAAGCGGCGCAAACGCGCCGCTTTGTATTTTAGACGCTCAAAATAATGTAGAGGATTCAATGGGGAGAGAATCAAAAGAGTTTTGTTCCGAGCTTGCTATGCAGAAGTATTGGAACAGTATGGATGTCTCGCAAAAATTCTATACGGAAGACAACATCCCGTTGATTATCCGTTCCTCCGGTTTCTGGAATCGTGAAAGCGGACCTGATTTCAAGAATGCCGCAATTAAACTTGGCGACCGGAAATACAAGGGTGATATTGAACTTCACATGCGGGCGTCGGATTGGTTTGCGCATCAACACCAGTATGACAGTTCATATTCAAACGTGATCCTCCATGTTGTTTATGAAAATGATCTTAGTCAGGATAAACGTGAAGCACTGCCGCCGATGCTGGTCTTGAAACAGGCGGAAGATGACGCTAAAGAACTGAAAGGCAAGTGTTCTGAAGCTTTATACGATTTAGGAATAGAAAAGTCCCGCGAAATTTTTCTTAAAGCCGGAGCTTATCGTTTTAAAGAAAAATCTAAACGTTTTGTACGTCAAATCATTGTTGAAGGAACGGAGCAAAGCTTTTGGCGTTTTCTTTTCGAAGCTGCCGGTTACAAACAAAACAGCGCGGCTTTCAAGATTCTATTTAAACGTTTTTTAGCTTATTCTGGGGATATCCGTAAAAACAATTTTGAGGATATTTTATGGGGAGAATCCGGCTTACTCCCGGATTTGGCAAGCTCTAAGATCCATCCTGAAATAAAAGATTTTGCCAGGGAACGCTGGAATAACTGGTGGCGCATACGTTATCAGGACAATGCTCCAATTCCATGGAAATCAGGCGGAAGGCCGGTAAATTCGCCGGAACGCCGTTTAGCTGTATTAGTTAAATGGATGCGGCATTTTGGTGATACTCCGCTCAAGGATTTGGGGAGATACGCGGAAAGATCATCTCCTGAAGAATTGCTTGAACACATAATGAACAAGCTTGAGGTTTCTGATGATTTATGGAATAGTTTTGTCAATTTCAGAACTAAAAAAGCTTCTCCGGCAAAAATCAGCGGCAAAAGTTTTATCTTAGAGGTTGCCGTGAACGTTATATTGCCGGCACTTTACGCGATGAAGGAATTTAATATTTTTGATAATCCGGAATTTATAACTGAACAAATAGAAAAATCGTGGCAAATCCTGCCTGCGACTCAGGATAATACCATTACTAGACGAGCCGGGCGTTTATGGTTCAAGGATTCAGCGCAAAAGAGTGAGATATTGAACTCTGCCGCCGCCCGGCAGGGATTGCTTCATATTTACCGTGAGTACTGCGAAAGATGCCAGTCCGACTGCAACAGTTGTAAATGGCTGTGAAAAGCATTTATTCAGCAGGAAGAATTTCGGGTATTGGTTCGTTTGCTTCCGCCATTTTTGTTTTCAGTATTTCCGCTAACTGGCTCCTGATTTCGGTATAATTTGGATTTGATATTAAATTATTTTTTTCATGCGGGTCGTTTTCCAGGTCATAAAGGAATCTTTCATAATATACATCATCCGGGCTTTTCGATGTATTCCAGAGCTTCGGCATCTTATCCAGCGGGAGCCAGACTTCATATTTCCATTTTTTAGTTCTGACTGCGCGTCCGACATGATCTTCGCTTATTTGAGCAAATACTGCATCACGAAGTTCAGTCTTGCCAATATTTTCCTGCAAGGGGATTCCCTGCCAGTCTTCCGGTATTTTTGTCTGGGCGGCAGTAAGAATAGTTTTAGGAATGTCAATGAGGCTGATTAGATTTTCATTGATTATTCCGCCTTTGAATCCGGGGCCGTTCAGAATCATTGGAACCCGGAGGCAGCCTTCATGACAGGAACGTTTGTATTCCCGGTTCCTGGTTCTGAAATGAGAGCCGTGATCGCTGGTGTAAATGACTAAAGTATTATCACTCAAACCAAGGTCTTCGAGTTTTTTATTCACACGCCCGACAGCGTTATCAAGGGCATTGCAGCAACCGAGGTAGTCCGGGAAATTTTCAACCCAGTCTCCCGGTAGCCCGGCCAGATCGCCGGGAATTTCATAATTCGCCCAGGCTTTTTTTGACCCCCTGGGGCCTTCATAGCATTCGTGGTCGTTCTGATGGTGCGGTTCGATATAAGACACAAAAAGGAAAAATGGCTCGTCTTCGGACTGCTGGTCAAGATATTCAAGTACCCAGTCGGTGTGTGCATCGACGCGGTAGCGATGCAGGGGAAAATTACGGGTATTATTATCACCATCAAACATATGTCCGTCATAAGAGTGCGAAGTGCTTTCAAGGCAGTCTGCCGCCAGCCAGTATTCGTAACCGCCGCGATGTTTCTCAGGTATCGGAAATATCCTGTACTCAGGATTATAGTCACCATCAAATTCATTTGGTCCTGACGCTAAATGCCATTTCCCGATATATCCGGTTTTATATCCGGCTTCTTTCATGCGGTTTGCCAGGGTGTCAGCATTAAGAGGAAGATGTCTGTGATTCGTATAACAGCCTGTTTCAGTGGCATATTTACCTGTTTGCAGACATGCTCTTACTGGCCCGCATACGGGCTGGCAAGTGAAAGCCAAGTCGAATTTTACGCCTTCCTCAGCCATTTTGTCAAGGTTTGGCGATACCGGAAGTTTCTGTCCATAACATCCCAGAGTATCCCAGCGTTGCTGATCGGAAAACATGACGATGATATTAGGCTTTTTAGACGGCATTTTTTTTGCTCCTTGAAATTTAAAATAAAAGATGTTATTGTTAATATAAACATATTTTGTCATAAATATAGGCTAAAATAGTACGATTTATTGTATTATTGTAAT
Source organism: Victivallaceae bacterium (assembly GCA_963664605.1). Lineage (GTDB taxonomy): Bacteria > Verrucomicrobiota > Lentisphaeria > Victivallales > Victivallaceae > JAHOYW01. The sequence goes on along the minus strand of OY761536.1, from coordinate 3,650,708 downwards.
ATTATGAATAGAATTGATGAACTGATTATGCTGCTTGACGGCTTATTGAATGACAGTGGAATAGATAAAGTTTTCTATATTGTCCCTAATCCGGAACAGGCTGTTCCGCAGGGAGCTAATTTCAGTCGTTATGACCGCCTGGCAGTGCCGTTAAACGGTTGCCATCGTATGCATATCCCAACTGTGGACGGGATAAAGCAATTGCTGCCCCGGCGTCATAGCGCCACGTTCATGCCGGCTGGATGCTGGAACAAACCGGACTGGCAACTTCCCGTTAAAGTAGTGACTTTTGGATTTACAGGCGAATATATTACTTATAGTTTCGTTGATTGTTCCGGGCCGGGGCTGAGCCAGCGTTCCGGAGATCGCGGGCAGGTTGCCTGGAGTAATTCCGAAGGTGGATTTCTTCTTAGCCTGATGAATAAAGTTTTTAGTGTTTCTCCTGATGATCCGCGGGCGCGTCCCTTGACGGAAACTGTTATAGCTTATTGTCTGGAATCATTAAGAAAGCGGCTTGTACCGCATTCCGGGAAGGCGTATTCCACTTATATGAATATCTGTTCATATCTGGAAGAATGTTATTCTTCTGATTTATCGCGGGATGATGTTGCCGGACTATTTAATATTTCAGCAAATTATTTATCAAATTTGTTCAGATCGCAGTCCGGCGTGGGGTTCAATTCCCACATTAATCAACTGCGAATAAAACGGGCATGTCATTTACTCCGCAATTTTAATCAAACCCTGGATGAAGTGGCTTTAAGCTGCGGTTATCATGAGACCGGATATTTCTGCCGGGTCTTTAAAAAATATACAGGACAGACACCTGGTGAATTCCGGAATACAGCGGTTCAGGTATAAATAAATTTTGATTACTGATATGAACAGGGGGGATGGTTTATTGTAACAAGATGTCCTTATAAGGTATTTTTAACATGAACAAGGCGTCTCCGCAAGAGAGAGAAAGGTAAAAAATATTTTTATCATCATCTGCAAAGCCGTGCGGATAGCATACACTTTTTATTTTCTGGTCGGAATACACCGGGGTGTTTACCTGAGATATAACTGTTTTTCGTGCAAAGCTTGCGCAGCGGTCATTACTGACCCACATCTCAAGGCGCTGTCGACCATTTTTAAACACCTTTTCAGGATAAATGTTGTTGAACATTACATAATTGTTTTTTATACGATAAATTACGGCTTTGGTACTGGGATTGCTGATATTGGTTTTTTCCATCGCAGTCCACGAGAGCCCATAATCGAAACTTTCACTTTTCCAAAGCGCCTTGTCTTCAATATCTGAGCGTATAAACATCAATAAATGACCATCTTCAAGCTCAGTAACTTCCGGCTCCCAGGATGCTCCTCCATCTTCTCTGTAAATCGCGCCATGCAGAGAGAAAGTTTTTGCGCCGTCAGACGTTTTCAAAACTCCTGAACATGAGGTCCATTTTAACATTCCCGGCATCGGCTCACCCGGCATCGGCCAGAATGCGTCCCAGCCTCCCTGTTGAGAAGTCCAGTAAACCGGGAACAGCCAGGAGCCATCACTAAGAATCCTGCCTTGACGAACGACCATGTTGTGCGGAACTCCGTTGATACTGTGCGGCTCAGTCCAGTTTTTGCCGGAATCTGTAGATCCCGCCATAAATGTACGAAGTTCGGTAAACATGGTTTCTTCATTATGGCAGCAGAAAAATAAGAGCGGTTTTTCTCCTTCGGTAAAAATTTCTGTTGCCCAAGTTGCCCGTGCAGGATGATTGAACAGCTCTCTGGGCGGTGTCCAAGTGGCTCCGTCATCATAGCTGTGAATTATTCCAACGGAATTTTCCTTGAGGCGGTCATCAAATACATTTTTGCCGGTTATCAGGGTGGAACATAATGAACCGTCCGGCATCCGGCGCAGGGTGGGTTCATGTCCGCGTGAGAAATCCTCTGAACTTTCAAACATAAGATACGGTGGATAAGCAAATTTTATCTCATCGGGATATTTGGGGTGTTTATATTTCAGTTCTTCCTGATTATTTGTGCCGGAGTTTTTTTTAGAAGCTGATTTTATTATCATGAACTTTGTCCTTTTTTTCAATATCATGTCAGTAAACAGTTTGAAAATATCAGGTCAAAGCATTGATTCAGATATTTTATCAATCTTTTGCTGTATTATTTTTTTCTGGCTGTCACTGGCATATTTCACTACACTGTTCAGCAATTCAACTGCTTTAGCATTTTGCCCGGCTGCCGCGAGAGTATCCGCATAGCTTAAAGAGAGCTGGACTTTCCAAAATGGATTTGCTTTAGAAATAGATTTTTCGTCTTGTATTTTGACAGCCTCCTCAGCCTTATTTTGTTTTAGCAGAAGGCTTGTTAGCCGGATAACAGCTTCACAGCGCCAGGCGTAAGCGGCGCTGCTTGCGGCAAGGCTTTTGCGATAATAATTTTCCGCTTTTGTTTCATCAAGATAATCCTTGCTCATACAGATATTTCCGGCTTTGAGGGCAGCGCTTCCACGTTCAGAATGATTTTCTCCTGAACTCCTAATGGCTTTATCGAATACAGCCAGAGCTTCCTTAAACATTTTTTTATTATAGAAAGCGTTTGCGAGGCGATAGTTTGCTGAAAGTTGGATATCTTCAGGGTATTTGGAGAAATCAGTATCCTTAAACTTAATGATGATTTCATCAGCAGGCAGATAGTTCATAAGTTCAACGTTACGCCGTTCTTCGGATTTTATTGATTCAATAAGTTTAACAGCCTGTGCTTTGTCTTTCAGGTTTCTAAGAGCGATTTGGGCTGCCATCTTCATATAAAAAGCATCATCTTTGTCATTTTGGGCATTTACTTTTGCCTGCTGCCATACTTTGATTGCTTCTTCATAGCGTTTTTCTTTGAATAGCTCACGCGCTTTTCTGTAAGCTTTCCAGTCAGTTGCTGAAAGGCTTGTGAAGATAAACGCCATTATTGCAATAAATAAAGTTGTTCTTTGCATAGTCATGATATATTCCTTAATTATTTAATTTATTCGAAGACAAGTTCACCCATTGAAGCATCTCCGCTGACTTTGGAAGGATTTAGTTTTCCGGTCCATACCTGCAGCTCCCGTCCTTTGGATTTGAGATCTGGAGCAAAAAAATGAACTCGACCAATATTAAAATTCCATATATCCCCTTTCTGTGGAGTTTTTGTACGTAAAGTTTTAAACGGGATAACAGCCATTGAGATCCATTTGCCATTTTTAGCGTCATATTGGGTTTCATAACTCCATTTGCCGTTCCAGTTCCAGTCATTCCAGCCATAGCGGGGATCGGCAGTATCAGTAATGAAGCCGTGTTCGGCATCAGCAAAAGAACCAGCGGCAGGCTCATAAGTCAGATAGTAATACTGGCTTTTGTCAGCTTTTGGCGAGATATTAAGCACAATGCTTTCCTGAAGCCATATTTCAGCGTCATGGGCGCGGGGCTTGATTTGTTTCATCAATGCCGGTTTTAGATCAGCAATTACCTTGATATAAATATTTTTATCATCATAAAGAAGCTTGAATGCGGTATTGGTTTTTGTTTTTCCATTCAGACCGCGCGGAAGGGAAAGTCTATGAGCTGCAGCTTTTTCCCATTCATTTGAATTAAGTGCCACTTTAGCATGAGTCTTTTCGGCGGTCATTGATTTTTCCGTCAGAAAAGCCGGGCCGCTTTTGCGCATCTCAGCAATATTCCAGTTAAATGGAGCTACAGCGAGATAAGCGCGGTTGCCGTTCTCCAGGAAAAACTTTTTATTTTTAACCGGCAATGGATTATACGGGCTGCCGCTTGCCGCTATCATTCTGTCAATTTGTTTTTCCCGTTGTTCAAGTGCGTTCAGCAATGACTTGAAGGCTTCTGCCGAGTTGACTCGTTTGTATTCCTGATAAGCATAGACCACGTTGACTATATTTTTCAGATAGTCAAATTCACCGCGAACGGTTTTCAACCGTTTCTTCGCTGTTGGGTCATTAACAGTTTTTTCTGCCCTTTTCAGATCTTTCTCCATTTTGGCAATTATCTCCGGAGTGTACATAATCTGAAAAGTACGTATTATATCTCTTCCGTGTTTATAAAGGTAGTTTTGATTGATATTCCATAATTCAGTACATTTATATAGTGTATTGAAAAAGCGTTTCATTGGGGTTTCCGCCTCAACGAATGCGGCTTCAAGGTATTCTGAATAAAGTTCATCAGGGGTTTTGTAATCGGGAGAAACCCCCAGGCGTAGCTGAACATAATCGGCAGGCCCCCGGAGCCCCCAGGTTCTTGTCGGAACATTTTCATCAATATAACGGACATTGAACTTCCTGTAAAGCTTCCAGAGACTTTTGAAATAGTTGATATTCCGCATTGGAGTCAATCCGGGCAGTCCATAAGCATAATAAGTATAGTTAGCATAACCGCCGGGGACCTTCATTTTCTCCCATTCCGCCATAGTTTGTTCTTCTCCACCGAACATACAAAGGAGCGGAATGGCGTTTGCCGGAAGTTCTTTAGTCAGTTCCAAGGGAGGCAAACGTGTATTAGAGTAAGCCAGTACCTCAACTTTTTTACCCGGACGGTCTTTTTGAAGGCGTTTCATCATATCAATATGCATCTTCCATATCTGTTTACCCCAGCATGGATCATTAATCCACCTGCTGCCGTCACTCGGTATGGTTGACGGGGAAAAACCGTAAAGTTTACGGCAGTTTTCGCATTGACAGGGAGTGAAGGCATCGTCCTGTCCGAGCTGAACAACGCTGCCTTTATTGCAGCATTCCAGCATATATTTATAAATAATCTCCCGCACTTGCGGATTAGAGAAACAATAATGTGTTCCAGAAGTTTGCCTTACTCCATTTATGAGGGCGTAATATTCCGGGTGCGTCTTTTCATATCCTTTATTTTTAAACGCGAGATAATGTGTATGACCGTAATAACCGTAAACTGTCTGCATTGGTACTACATGGTTGGCTATGCCGTAAAGCTCGTTTATGCTGAAATAGCTTCCTGAATGTTCAATGAGCCAGGGGAATATTATTTTATTACATGGAGTTTCAAGGCGTATAACCGCTTTAGGAACTATTCCGAGGCACTCCGGTCCAGGTTTCAGGAAACGTGTTCCGGCATAACGGTAGAGAAACTCACAAACACCGAAAAGAGTTGTCCGGTAAGGAGCTTTTTTGCGTCCGGTCAGACAGGGGCGGTCGTTACCGGCAATGATCAAGTGTTTACCAACGCTTTTCCAAACGCTCTGCCAGTGTTCCAATTTTGAAACGTCAACTCCGTGCTGTTTCGCGAATTTCGTCGCCCCGAGATAAATCTGATTTTTTTTCCGGTCAATCTTTGATTCTCTTACAATATCCATTGAAATCCGGCTCGCGGCAAAAACTTTTTTCATAAGCTTCGCGGCACGGATAACGGATTCCTCCGCGACTTTATTCGCAAAACTGTCCGGGATGACAATCTGATGTTTGGTTCGGCCGTTTACACCGAGAATAACTTCCGCGGCGGAGAGAGAGAACGATACACTTATTGCGAGCAGGAGAAGGATTTGTTTCATTGATTAAAAACCTTTTATTTAGCAGCAGTATATTTGCCTTTGGGGATTATTTTTTCCGTAAGTCTAATATAAACTTTTATTTTACATTAACCCATTGTCGTCTGTTTTCTGTATCCAGGTTTACATTACCCATTGCCTTGGATTCTTTTAAGGTTCTGGAGAATGCATGACCATCGTAACAGAAAATGGCTCCGGCTCCATTATGGCGGGAAGATAAGGTCAAGTAACTCAGTGCGTAATATCCGCTTTCGGCAGAATGTCCGGCAGTTGCGGTTTCCCCACCGAAAATAAGTTGGGACGGGTGATGAATTTTACTGCTTGGCAGAATGTAATCATCCATCTCTGAATTTCCGCCAAGGGTGTAATAATAAGTTGTACCGGTTTCATAGTATGCCGACGGACAGGTGTACATTGTTCTTGTACTGTCTTTCATAAAACCAAGATTCTCTTTTGTTCCCAGATATTGTCCGATTCCGCATTCATGGTATCCGCTCAAGGTATAATGCCATACATCGCTGCATGTTTCGCGAGTATTCCTGGTCTGAGGATAATATCCGTAGTCTCCTTCATACATATTCAAAGCCATACCGCATTGCTTCATATTAGCCATACAATTGAGGAGTTTTGCTTTCTCTCTCGCCTTGCCAAGCGCAGGAAGCAGCATTGAAGCAAGGATTGCTATGATAGCGATCACAACGAGGAGTTCGATGAGTGTGAATATATTTTCCCTGTTAATGTTAAGTTTGTTTCTTTTCTTATATGCTTTCATGGGAGAACGCTCCATTTTGATTATTATTTAACTGATATATAAATTATAATTCAAAGAGCTAGGTAAGTCAATACTTTATTCGTTAAAAGTAATAGTCTTTTAGATAAAATATCTGCACTTGATTTTGGCCATTGTATTATTACTGGCAAAGAAATTATAATGGAAGTGATACTCTATGTTATGTCAGAAGGATCTCCCAGGGACAAGGAATATTCTTTCGGTGTCATTCCCGTCATCTTTTTAAACATTTTGAAAAAGAATGGAGTAGATGAATAACCTACGGTGCTAGCAATTTCCTGGATAGACATATTTCCTTCTTTTAACAGGTATTTAGCAGCATTGACCCGGTGCTTAAACAATATGGATGTAAAACTTTCTCCAGTTTCTTTTTTTATTAAAACACGTAAATTAGGAATACTTACCATAGTTGCTGCGCTTAATTTCTTGAGAGTCAGATGTTCTGAGTAATTCTGGGCAATTAAATTTATAACTTTATTGATTATTTTGGAATTATAGTTAGCCCGGTATGCCGCTTCTATAGGCCTATTAGGAATAGTAGTGGTCAAGTTGCGGAAAAAAAGAACAATTAATTCTGTGAGTTTACAAGCAACTAAATCATTGCAATACGGTAGTTCATGAATACTTTCTTCTTTAAGCACTGCCATAATTTCAGCGCAAGTACGACTGGTTGTTAAAACTTTGTTAACTATTTGTTCTGGCAATTCTCCTCGAAACATAATATTCAGATAGTCGAATGGAGCACCTTCAAGCCCATAAAATGAATGCGCGTATTTTCCTGAGATGAATACGGTATCTCCAGGTTTTAAATTTAAGGTTTTTCCATTGCTTTCCAGTGTGATATTTCCGTAATCTACATATATCATTTCAAAGCATTTCGGATGATGCTTATGCGAAGGACGCATGAAGTTCTGTCCTTTTCCTTTATGACTTATTTCACTTACTTTTTTTACTAAAAGCGGTTTGAATATGAAGTTCATTGCTTAGATTCCTGTTTGACTATTAGTTTTATCTAAAATACACATCTAATATAAAATATCAAATAGAAGATTTAATATAACGATAAGAGCATTGACTTCTTTGTTGGATATAGTTATTTTAGAGATTGGACCAATAAGAAGGTTTGTTGCTGATTTTTACATAGGTACGGGCCTGGGGCTGCAATGTTGCATCAATATCTATCATGAGCTAAAACAAAAAACAGAGCAGTAAGTAATATAAAAAATGAAATTAAGTTTATCATCTGATTACGGAAACCCTGAACATTGGGGGCGACTTGTCGAATTTGCTTGCGAACACCAGGTTGACCGCCTGGTTTACTGGGGAGATTCCTGTACCGGCAGAAATAAGTTTTCCGGTTTTACGCCGCCGTTTCTTTATCCTGAATATCCTGAACTGAATCAACGGATAAAAGAACCTTTCAAGGAAGCTGTATGCAAAATAAGGGATTATTTTCAAAAAGCTTATGAGATGACAGTAAAAAATAATATGGAATTCTGGTATGTTTTTCAGGTTCTCCAGTTTCCAGACATCGGCTTCAATTCCGGCAGTCACCTTGTCAATGTCGATCTGGAACCGCTCAGGGAGATTTATCCGGATCTGATAAACCCGGACAATGAAGTCGATATGAGCAGCGGATTCATTTATGAATTCATAGAAAAGCAGATAGATGAATTATTCGAACTGGCTCCGAATTTGACCGGAATTGAGTTGTGGATAATGGAAAGAGCCGTTATCAAGATTTCCCGTTTGAAAAACCAGCGCATATCCACCGATGAAATAATTGCCAATATAGTCAATACCATACATAGGCATTTGGAGCCCCGGAACTGCAAACTGGACGTTGACCTGCATACCAGCGGCGGGGAAACCGGGACCTTACATTCTCTTATGAATGCCGCCAGGAAACACAATGACATATTCATGAGCGCGGATAACACCATTGGCGACTATCACCTGCATCTGCCTTTTAACAAACATTTAAAAGAAGCCGCGAAAAGAAATCCGGTAATTGTTAATTTTGATCTGAATGGGGAATACTGGGGCAAGAATTTTGTTCCGACAAGCGCGATAAATCAATATGAGGCCCATATTGAAGAAGCCAGAAAAATAAAGGCCGGATACTTAAACGGACGGGTCGCCACGGAAAATGATATGCGCAATCCGCATATGAACATATTGCCTGTACGCAAAAAGTATTATCCTGCTTTAGCTGGACTTTCTGATAATAAAACGCTGCCTGATGATTTAAGGATTTCATGCATAGATACGCTTAATGCATTTAACGCTATATATTTCTGCCTTAAATGCAAAGAACGGGATACAGACAAGGAGAAAGTCATTAAGGAATGCATGAGTAAGGAACTTGGACTTGCCGTGGAAAATTCTGCCTTGGAAAAACTGACCAGCATCTTCCTTGACCTGGAAAAAACTCTGAAAAAAATATTCTATATAGATAAGAATCTTTATCACGGACAATCCCTGTTATGCCGTAATTTGTTTATCCCCGTTTACGCTATAGATACGCATCTTACTTCACCGGAAGGAACATTGTTCCCGACTCCTGAAGCGCTTGCGGAAACTGGCAATTCTGTTCATCCGGTAGCTTTCAAAGGTTGGCCGGTTCCAGAAGGACATATCTGTTGTGGGCCGGAAAAGATTATTCGTGAAAAAGAGGAAGCGCTCGCTGAAAGTTCCGCAATGTTGCAGGATATTATCGAAATAAGCAAAGATATTGAAGCAGAAGAGAACCGTGACTTTTTGCGAAAATTATTTGAGGATATGGAGATTTTTGCAAAAGCATTTTTAGCTTTGAGTATAGCTCATATTCATTATTTTCTGCTTAGAGATGGAAAGAAAATCAGTGATGATTTGCCAGATAAGAACCAACTTGGATCCGCTTTGGTGTTTATGCAGGAAATAGCGGACGAATGGAAGGTGAAATATCCTGCTGATCGCTATTCCCTTTATAAAACCCTGATAGAATGGAAAGATATAATAGCCAATAGCAAATAACAGCTAATATCTAAAACCCGCAAAATTTCCCTTTAAGCTGAAAAGCTCATTGAAAGATCTTATATTGCGTAAATATTTTCACCATTTGTCTCGCGACAGAAAAAAGACGCAGCCACAGGAATAACAGAAACTGCCAGAAGAACAGAAAACAAAGTGATATAGGCGGAATCAGGATATACTACAACTCCTTTTATAAGCGTTGTTTGGGAATTGAAGATATCTAGTGTTTTTCCGGCGACCTGTGACATTACCGCCACCATTGCGTAGGTAGTCGTATTCATTATCCCTATCGAAACTGCGGGTTTACCCGGATCGTTAAGTTCTTTCATTAGAGAAACATTTACCGGCGTACAGCCGGAAGCGAAAGCTGGAAGCAGATAAGCGGGGAGAAAAAACAATGACGGCATTTTATATAGGGTTCCTAATAGAAGCAGGATCATAGCTAGTATGGTTGAAACACTGTTGAATAAAACAAAAAATTTCCGTTTATTACCCAGCAGTTTGCTTAATACTCCTGAGCTCATCATAGCAGTCATAACCGCAAGCATCATTGCCAATGTGTAGTTTGATGCGGTCATTGAGGATACTCCGCAAAAATCCTGAAGAAATTTTGGCCCTATTATTGCCTGGATTGTGAAATATAATGAAAAGCAGACCGGCGTAGTCAGCAGCAACGGATAATTATTGTGATTTTTTAATATGGACACAATACTTTGAATTATATGAGAATCTTTTTTTATGATCCTGTCACGGTCCACTTTCTTCATTAAAAAAAATCCTGGAATAAGGACAATAAAAGTAGCGGCAGCGATAATCAGACATGCGTTTTGCCAGCCTGAAAATTCTACTAGAGTCCTGAACGGCCTGGTTCCAGCCATTCCTCCGGAATATCCCAGCAGACACAATAAACCAAAAACCGGGGCAAAATTTTTACTGCTGAAATAATGATCGGTTTCTTTTACCATGCATAAATACATAGTGCTGGCCCCGAGCCCCACTAATGCCCGGCTCATATATAATTCCATTGTGCTTCCTGAAAATGGAAAACATAAAGACCCGGCGCAAAGCAATGCCCCACTTATGAGGATGACTTTTATCCCTCCGAAACGGTCGGCAAGATATCCAGCGAACGGCTGCATCAAGGCATAAACAAGGAGATAAATAGCACTAAGCTTGGTTACCGCCGCCGCGGAAATGGAATAATGCGCCTGGAGTTCGTTAAAAATAGTTCCAGGAATTGCCACCCGCTGGAAAAAAGAGAAGAAATACAATCCCGCAATTATCAGGATCATAGCTATTTCATATTTTCGTTTCTTATCAGATATCATGTTCATTTCTTTATTATCAAATTAAATTCCGGACTGTAGAAAATCTACAGCCCGGAAGAATAGTATTAATGTTAAACTATTATTTCTTATCAATACCCCATTTCTGTTAATGCATCTTGACATTCCTGCTGTTGAGCGCTGCTAATACCCGGCACAGCAAGCGCGGAATTGTATTTTGCCGCAGCTACCGGGTAATTCACGGCAGCCTTGTTTGCTTTACCTTCAGCCATATAACAAACAATTTTATAATAATCAGTTAATAGATTATAATCAATGCCGGAAGATGCAAACTCAGCTACAGCATCATTTACCTGATTTTGGTCCAGGAGAATATTAATGACTGAATTATACGCACGGGCACGCTTAGTATTATATGCTGTTGTGTAGGTGTCCCGATAGGCGGCAAGAGCGGATGTCGGATCTCCACTTGCCAGATACGCGTCGCCAAGATAGCAGTAAGCCAGTCCAAGGTCATTATCGCCAACGGGATAGTTTTCAACTAATGATAAATCAGCAATCGCATTTGCATATTGGTCTAGTACATAATATGCTTTTCCTCTGCAGTAAAAACCTTCTCCGGCATCCGCATCGCTCCAGTTTGTGAAATCCACACCTTTGTAAACATCCACCAGGCGCTGCCAGTTACTTGTTGAAGCCAAAGAAGACAGGTAAGACACTCCCCGTGCATTGCCTATCTCCGCCAGAGCGGTTTCACATGTCTGCAAATGAGAGGCAAGGATATTCGGGGTGTATATAGCTGATATGTATTTTTCTTCAGCGTTTGCATAGTCCTGTGCTGCTTTATATACGCTTCCTTCAGCCATATAGCAAATAATCTTATAATAATCAGTTAATAGATTATAATCAATGCCGGAATAGGCAAATTCAGCCAAAGCATCATTTATCTGGTTTTGATCCAGGAGAATATTAATGACTGAATTATACGCACGGGCACGCTTGGTATTATATGCCGTCGTATAGGTATCCCGATAGGCGGCAAGAGCGGATGTCGGATCTCCACTTGCCAGATACGCGTCGCCAAGATAGCAGTAAGCCAATCCAAGGTCATTATCGCCAACGGGATAGTTTTCAACTAATGATAAATCAGCAATCGCATTTGCATATTGGTCAAGTATATAATAAGCTTTACCTCTGTGGTAAAAACCTTCTCCGGCATCCGCATCGCTCCAATTTGTGAAATCCACATCCTTGTAAACATCCATCAGGCGCTGCCAGTTACTTGTTGATGCCAAAGAAGCCAGGTAAGATATTCCTCGGGCATCTCCGATCTCCGCCAGGGCGGTTTCACATGTTTGCAAATGAGAGGCAAGGATATCCGGGGTGTATATAGCTGATATGTATTTTTCTTCAGCGCTTGCATAGTCCTGTGCTGCTTTGTATACGCTCCCTTCAGCCATATAGCAAATGATCTTATAATAATCATTTAATAGATTATAATCAATGCCGGAAGAAGCAAATTCAGCTAGGGCATCATTTATCTGATTTTGTGCCAGCAGAATACCAATGACTGAATTATACGCACGGGCACGCTTGGTATTATATGCTGTCGTGTAGGTATCCCGATAGGCGGCAAGAGCGGATGTCGGATCTCCACCTGCCAGATACGCGTCACCGAGATAGCAGTACATAAGCCCTAAATCATTATCATTCATTGGAAATGCCAATGCTCCAAGATAATCATTGACTGCCGCCTGTGGTTGTGAAGTTTCCATAAAGGCTCTGGCCCGCATTAAATATACATCTTTTGCGAGATGATCCGGCCATAAAGAAAAATCTTCGCTGCCGCAGTAATTAATAAGGCCTGTCCAATCCTGCTGATCATTATAAACTGCAATATAAACATATTTTTTGGCTTCCAATATTGGCGACTGATCGGCATATGAATGAGCAGAAACATAATCATCCAGCTCAATGGATAATAATGCTGCCTGCCTTAAAGCATCAGCTTTTTGATTGTTGCTGACCGCTTTGTTAGTGAATAATGAATAATATGCGGTTATCGCTCCCGTTTTATCTCCCTGGGATACCAGAGCTTCCGCGTCTTTACGTCCTATTACATATTCTTCAGGGGCAACCTGAGCGAATAAAGAGATAGCGCCAAAAGCAATGCAACAGCTAACAATTTTTTTAATTCTTATTTTTTTTACCATTGTACCACCATCCTTCCAAATCTTTTTGGGATATGAAAATTAGTTAAACCGGTAGGGGAGAATGCTGTCCTTTCAATTTTGTTCCCCCTGACTCTCTGTCTGCAAACATTTATATACCATGGGTATAATTTAGTCGGTTTCCATCCGGGCAGCCCGGACGTGATATTATCAGGTAAATCAAGTGAGCCGCCAGACCAGGCTGGGATCAATATTTCTATTCCCCATCCTGTATCGTCAACGCTGACTGCAAGTTGGGCGTCAGACGACCATAACACATTATCGCCACCATCTTTGTCAATATCCAAAATATGACCTGCCGGGTCAATAGCTATATGAAAATAGCTGTGCCCCTGAACTTCAAGTAATAATTCAACAACATCTCCATTCAGAATATTCAGGTCATCATCTTGTGCCCCCGGGATATTAAAATTGTTTGTATCCCAGTCGGTACAGCGTATTCCAATACATACGGCATCTCCCAGCCAGGCTGTTTTAAAGCTTGTTTCATAAACCGCATCACGTCCGGTTTCGGATTCTTTTAATAAATATTGATGCATACCGGAGAACCAGAAGCTTTCTGTAATGTTGCCATCAAGAACAAGGTCTGCGACATTGCGCTTAGAAACTTCTATTTCTTCAACATCCTGTCTGTCAAAAAGGAGATTTTCTTTTATCAGATACAAATGTTTTATATAATCGTTAAGTAATTGAATTCGTTGTGCGTATACATCTGTGCCTGAACCAATAGCTGCCTTTGCCTGGTCGAACAGGTAAAGAACTTGTGTAATAACATTTATATCAGTCGTAACACTCTGCCAGTTTTGTTCGCAATATTCTACAAATGCTTTCATTTCATTAGCGCCGGGGCCATAGAAATCCTGATAATATTGATTAAGCAGCGTATCCACATCCTGATCCACATCCCAATAAAGATGCGCACTTACATAAACATTCAGATGGTTAAAAATCGGAGCATGAAGAGCATTGCCTTGTGTGGAAACTGCTGGTACTTCGATATATTCCCCAAATGAAATATTTTCCAAAGATTTTAAATCTTCAGCTATTACGTGCGGGAAATAAGCGGGAAGCCCCTCCTGGTTTTCTCCTATTTCCGTGAAAGGATAATAATTCCATATTATTAATTTTCCGGTCTGTATTTTGGACAGCCAGGCTGTTCTGTTATTTAAATGAAGCTGTTTGGTGGCAGTATCATTGAAATCCCTTCTATGCTCAGTAATACCTACTACAATATTGGAATTTAAAAGACTTATGTTCTGAGGAGGAAGCCGATATCCGCCGTATGCAAAGCAATTTATCTTTTTAGATGGATGTGTAGTGTATAATTCTGCGGCTATTCTGTTTACGTAATCCCAGGCATAATCGGACATAAAACCATCATCTCCCCGGGATGGGGTGTCTTTTCCCTGACAAAGTGGACATTCGCAAAAATTAGTATATCCATCCTCCGGCATAACAGAATGCATAGGATTATCATACTGGTCAAACATTTTTCTTAAATAGTTCAAGTTTTCAGAAAAATGTCCTGTTGAGGATAAGCAGCTTTTTTCTGTTGCGGTTGCCCTGACGCCTCCTATCAAAGCATAATATTCTGGATGGGCAATTTTCATTTCATCTCTTTCGATGACACGCTTAGTCCCATGCGCAAAATCAATAATACCGGTTTCTTTGCTATGCTGGTTTAAACCCATGCGTAAAAACCATTTTATATGCTCTTCATTAGTTACAGAGTAATAGGATGCAAAACGAAGGTTACGCAAGCCGAATACTGGATGTTTTGTATCATTTATTGAAGGAATAGTAATAGTAGCCTGACTTGGAACAATCTCCCCTAAATCTCCGGGCATATACCACTTTACTCCCAGAGAACGCAGAAAGTCATGTACAGCGTTGAGCGATCCTCTCTCATCAAGATCCCATGCATCCAAAATGGAATTATAATGTCTGTACATTTCCATACCAAGCGGATTGCCAAATGTATTTCCTGTTATTAAATCCCAATCTGCCAGCACTCTCGTTCTGTCTGAACTTGTATGAGCCCATGGTTCAGTTGGGGCGAAGTCGCTGTCTTTGCCTAAAAGAGCGAGCCAGTTTGTGCCGGAGACAATAGTGTAAGCGCCATCATCCAGCCCGGTATCACTAAGTCCGAGATTATCTGTATATGTACTTTTACCGATATATATTATATTGGGAATATTCGGGTCAGGAGTCGTATTTATCGGTAGAGTTACTCCTGAAATCTTGTATATGTATTCCTGTAGTTCCTGTGCGGCGTAATCCACCATGCGTGGAGGATCTGTTTTTATAATTATCTGAGCTCTGCCGGTTCCCTGTTCAACAATGTATGATTGTGCGAAAGCAGATTGCGAAAGAAGCAAGTAAAATAATAAAAATGATAAAATTATTCTCTTGCATGTTAATATTTTCTCCATTTTCAGCTCCTTTGTTATTTTCATGTTATGTTACTTTTAGCGAAGCAGTTCATAGCGTAAAAACAGTCCAATGAACTAACACAAAATCTCAAATAATATTTTCAATCACCCCCTTTTTGTTATTTTTGTAAATCGCAAATTAATTTTGCGGTTTTGCTGTTCTTTTTAAGTAGTAATAATTTCAATAACATTATAAAACTTAAATAGTACATAAGTAAAACGATTTTTTATTTCCTCCTATCTAATTTTTTCATTAGTTAATTTGGCACATTTACTGCCGATAGGCATTGATGCGCCAGGGTAAATCTTCTTTAAGGAAAAAGCCTGCTCCCATACCCGGCCTGCCGCCTTTTTTCATAAAATCAGCAATCGCCCGTCTTAAACTCGTATCCCTTGGAAGTTCTGCATTGGGCGTATTGATATATTCTCCACCAAAAACTCTCGTTATAGTATTAGTTTCACCTCCGCTTGTAGGAAAGAGATAACAAGAATGCTGAAATTTAACTATATTGGATGAAGCGGGAAGAATATTATTTAATTGAGGATCAAGAAACCAGGCCCTGCATACAAAACCTTTGAAATGGAGTTCCGGGAAATGCTTAGAAAAGAAATGGTTAGCTTGAGCAATGGATTCAGTACAGGCTTCATTAGACATACTTCCATCGGCGGGAATATGTATATCCAGCATTGGGTTGCCGGGAATAAGGATTTTTTCCCATTCATCAAGAGATAATGATATTAGTTTTTTACTGGCGTAACCATCTGGTTTTATAGGAAATCCGTTTGCCAGTCTATCATTTATTTCCAGTTTTGAGGTCCAGGCATTTTCATCAAAAACACCATTTGTCCCGTCATACAAGCCTTTATTGTTAAGGACAGTATTTCCTTGTAATAGAGCAATAGTTTTTCCGCTTGTACGGTTCCGGAAAACATAAATGTCGTAAAACTGACAATATTTGAATTGAAGCCGGCCCAAACGAAATAACTTCCCGGTCAAATATCCTTTACACCAATTCAGTGTTTCAGCGGCCACACCAATGATGTTTTTGCCTCTGAAAAATTTTGTCCAGACGGAAATATCCTTCAAGGTATCACGGCTTATATTTTCCGGGATATTTCTTTGCCGGTGTATCTCAAGTGCTCCAGGAATTCCCGAGAGTGCCAGAAGAAGGTTATATTTTCCGGCATCTTCTTGAAGTTCAGCTTGAATTGAAACGAACTCGTCATCCTCCTTCAAAGAATAGTTTTCGGCGAAATATAAACCTTGATGAGTATGTTCAAATATTCGGAGATATTCATCATTTTTTAAGATTCTCTGGCTGAACTTGATAATTTCATCCGTAGTTTCCTTGTCAAGTCCTGCCCAGGAGCTCAAACAACGTATATTTTCTGTTGTAAACATATTTTTCATCTTATTAGTTGCTTTTGTCATTCCCTATAAATATTTTACAAACCATTTCAGAGCTGGTTTGAAATCAAATTCATGACCGCCTTCAAACTTATCTACACTAAAATTTTGAGCATTGCCGGATGCGGAATAACATTTTTGGATATATCCGATGCCTTTTTTAGCCGGTTCAGGTATAATAAGTTGATCTTTATTTCCCCACTGCAGTTGTAGTGGGCGTGGAGCAATTGCTGAAAATATTTCAGGGGTGTCAGCATCAGGCAGCAGGCCAGGGACAATTTGTGCGCCGCAGGCTCCAGATAATTTTTCAATACGATCACGGTAGGTGTTGCAACAGCCGGACGCGACGGCGACTTTTATTCTTTCATCAAAAGCCGTAGTGAACATTGTCATTCTGCCGCCCTGGCTCAAACCAGCTATACCAATTCGTTCCGGATCAACTCCATCCCATGAGGACAGAACTGATATTGCGTGACGGATATCGCTTAACTGCAGTGCCACAAGGTTTATGCCGAATAAATTTAAGAAATGCCCCAGCATATCGCATTTTTCCCGCCCTGTTGGAGGCATTGAGCGTTCTCCGAAATTAAATAAATCTATAGCAATAACCGTGAATCCTGCTTGAGCAAATCTCAATCCAAAACCATGACGGAGTATCTCTTTTTCATCTATCACTTCTTCGTTGCTCAGATCTCCTATTATCGGCAATCTGCCGGATTTCCCATGTCCGTGTTGACAGACGATACCCGCGCCATTTTTTTCAACAGGTTCAAGTATTGTGCCCGAAACGGTTAAATTGAACTCAGGATTGTGGAACTGGATATCAATTCGCTTATAAGCATCATAGTCTTTTTTATCTGTGATCTCTAAATTAAAAATTCCCGGTTCTGAACGACTAACCCCCATGTCCACAAAGAGTCCTTGCAGCCAGTTAATAAACTCTTTCCGCCATAACTCAAATTCTGCAACAGAATCAGCTTTAAAGCGGCGTGTTGATTTTGTTTTGATTAATCCTTTGAGATATTCATAACTGGTTTTCATATTCATATCCTTATTCAACTGAAATCAACCAAAGAATCTACTTTAACCGGTAAGCCTGTGGCAAATGACTTATTCGCGGCAATACCCGTTAAAATTGACATTGCGCCATCTATATGTGATGCTGCGCGGTTAAACTTATCATTTTCAGGTATTCCAAAAATATCTTTCAGCATAAGCGGATCACCACCTCCATGGCCTCCCGGCAGTTGTTCAATTTCAATATTATATGGTTTATCAAACATCGGCAGAACTGTAAGCCGTTCAAATTTGCTTACTCCTTCATCACCAATAGCTCCGCCGGAATTAATATACGACTGGCTGGCAACTGTTGACTCAAGGCGCCCCTTAGTGCCGTTAATTGAAAGATTATAACCTTCCCATGGCAGGAACGCATTTAATGAATATGACATTTTAACCCGATTTTTATAGCGTACCATTACTGCCATGGTATCTTCTATACTTATGCCGTCGCCAAATACGTTCTGATCTCTGATATAACCATCTTCTTTTTCCCCTTCCAGATACATTTTCCGAAAACCAACTTTACTACTAAGGTCAATTGCAAAGGGATCATCTTTGGCATTAGGATTGCCGGTTGAACGGTAATAATTTCTTGGTTCACCACGTTTTTCCGCATTTTCGCGCCCATAAAACATCAAGTCCCCCATGGCAAATACAGTTTCAGGGGTACTGTTGATCCACCAGTTTACTAAGTCAAAATGATGTGTTGACTTGTGCACCATTAAGCCGCCGCTGTTGCGCTTATCACGATGCCAGCGTCTGAAATAATCCGCGCCATGCCTTTTATCCAGCATCCATTCCAGGTTAACAGAAATAATGTCGCCAATGGCTCCGCTCATCAGAATTTCTTTGGTTTTTGTACTGCATGGTGAATAACGGTAATTAAAAGTAACACGAAGCTTTTTTCCGGTTCTTTTTATTGCATCCAGAATATCCTGGCATTTTTCAGCATCAACTGTCATTGGTTTTTCAGATATGACATCACAACCAAGCTCCATCGCACGGATAATATATTTATGATGCAAACGGTCGATCGTTGCGACTATCACTTCATCCGGCTTTTCCTTTTTGATCATTTTATCAAAATTTTCAGCCTTATAGGTCTTGACAGGTTTTTCTCCGAAATCCTCAACAATAATATCGTTGGCATGATTCATCCTTGCCTGGTTAACGTCGCAAAAAGCGCACAATTCACCTTTATCTTTAAAGTCACTCACCAAAGCTTGATAAAACATATTTGCTCTACCGCCAACTCCGACTATAACGTATTTTTTTCTTTCTATTGTCATTTTTTTAATTCCTTCAATTTATTATATTTATTAGCTCATCCAAATTTATTTTATTTTGTTATATTTAAAATTAATCCTGAAATTAAAGTCACGGTGTCTTTCAATACCGCTTCATTCAGGTCAAATTCAGGAGAATGAGCTTTCCCGCCGGGAGCGCTGCCGATATTGATATTGGCTCCAGTTCCGCCATTTTGACGCACTCTTTCGAGCATACAGTAAAAATCTTCGCTGCCGTAACTTCTTTGTTCAATCCTTGGCTTTAACAGGCCTGTTTTTTGTACATAATCCATAATCATATCCGCGTAAGCATCATCGCTGCCGCCGCCGGGAGCACTACCCATTGGAATAATTTCAAATGAACATTCCGCCATATCTGCGGATGCTTGCAGAATACGTTTAACATGCTTATCCATGTAGTCCTGGAGTTCGTTAGTTTGTCCTCGAAATTCCACTTCCAGAACAGCTTCACTGCAGATGACATTGCGCCCGCTTCCAGCCTTGAGCATACCGACATTAACTCTTGTGCCGCCTTTGCTGTTACGTGGAATTGCATAAAGGTTAAGTATAGCGTTTGCAGCAGCAACCATGGCATTTCTACCAAGTTCCGGCTGCATCCCTGCATGTGCTGATTCGCCTTTGAATATTACGTTATATTTTGCAATCGCCAAATGTCCTGGAGCTCTGACGCAAGTAATTTCATGTGCAGGCCACTGACTGCAATAATGTATAGTTAATATCTGTTCGACATCATCCAAAAAACCGGATTGCGTTATAGGATATGCTCCGCAAATTACCTCTTCAGCGGGCTGAAATATAATTTTTACGGTTCCATTGATTTTGTCTTTAAGGCGCATCAATACCTGAGCAACCCCTAAACCGGCCGCAGCATGCGCATCGTGTCCGCATGCGTGCATTATGCCTTCATTTACAGAGTTGAATTTATGTGTATACGGAGGATGATCTGCGCTGGAACTTTCCTGTATCGGCAAAGCATCAATATCAACTCTTAGAGCTATAGTCGGTCCTTTTCCGTTTGATATAACAGCGGCAACAGCCGGAAAACCGCCTTTGATTTGTTCAAGGAATTCTTTATCTCCACCTTGTGAGATTGCTCTTTCAAATTCTTTCTGTAAAATAGTATTTGAAGGCAGGGCACGCCTGTTATCGGCATCCATTATTTCCTGGCCTGTTTTAAGCTCGCAGCCAATTTTTTTCAATTCACGCGCAATTAATGATGCAGTACGGAATTCCCTGTACGCAAGTTCAGGATATCTATGAAAATCCCTTCTGTAAGCAATAATATCCTGTTCTATTTCCTTTACTATGTTTTTGATATTATCAATCATGAGTACTCTTGAACCAATTTTGTAATTATTCTATATTTTGTTTCACCCTTGCCAATAGAGGGCTATTCACTTCGATATCATCGACATGAGCCCCTGTAGACAAAATACTCCATATTTATTTTTGCTGAATGCCGTATTGAAAATGACAGGTGTTTTTTATGATTTCCTGAATAAATTCGCCTTGATTGTCATCACCGATCTGACAGATGTTGAAAACTTCGGCTGATTCGCAACCACATACTTTCCCGCGCAAGCCGTCTTCCAAGTCCAAAGTTTCCGGTCGCGGAACCTGACAGGCGTGAATTCCGATAGCTTGGAATTTACGCTCAAAATAACCATCAGTATTGATAAAGGTATTCCATAAATTAAAGGTTTCACCGCGTCCGGTGGACACTACCTCCAGCCAGAACAAAAGACTGCCTTTGTAACCCTGTTTCTGTGCTTCCCGAAACGCCTTGTAGACCAGCAGGTTCGTACAACTGTGTTCAGGATTGTTGTCAATTGGCGCATGGGTTAAAATAGCTTCCGGATTTTTTTCTAAAATCAACGCCGCCAGTTTTTCCACCTCGGGTTTGTATTCGTTAGCGGTTATGATTGTAGGAGTTCCTGGAGGCACGCAGCCGGGGGAGGGGGCTCCATAACACAAATCTATCATTTGCCCGTTGGAGTCAGTGTAATGCCGCTGCGGATAGTCCAGGTGGATTGGTTTTGTATCAAAAAGCTCTTTCGCGGCTTTCGCGCACTCAAGTTTACGCTGCGGCATGAGTTCATACCAGGGCACGGTGCGGGACTCCCGGGTTCCGTCCGGAAGAATACGGCTCCATTTCCCGGACATATTGTTTGTGCTCATAACATAAACTATGTCATAACCACGCTCATGATATTTCGTGAAACTGGAAGCGACATTGAATTCAATATCGTCGGCATGCGCGCCGATTGCCATAAGTGTTTTTTTAGTCATAATCAACGCCCTTTTATTTCTATTTAAATTGAGGTAAATATTCTTTTGTCGCTTCTAATAATTCAAGTCCCATCTTCTTGACTTCTGAAGGCGGCAATTTCGCACATAACGGATCAAGGAGCAATGCCTCAAGCGCAAGCTCTTTGTTACCGGTTATAGCGGCCTCAAGGTTCATTAACTGGATATTGCAATGGACTTCAGTTATTTGTTTTAAAGTTTCCGGCATTGAACCAACGCATATAGGAGAGAAACCTCCTTGGTCGACAACTCCCAGTGTTTCAACAACTGCTTTGCGCGGTAAATTGTCAATTTGACCTTCATTCGGCAGGTTTACTACGTCTACAAATGGCTTGCCGATGACAAAAGCTTTCATTATATCAATTGCGGTTTCCATACTCTGTTCAAGAATTTTTTCTTTGCCTGAAGCCAAATCCAGAGCAAACTGGCGTTTTTTCTCAATACCTTCGCGCCGGCTATCCATGCTGGTGCGTACAAGTTTAAATTTTTCCATCATTTCCATATCGGTTAAATAAGCAGTGAAAAATTCACTGGTATGACGGTCGGCAGAATAAGTAAGGTAACCATAATTTTCGTATAGCTCGGAAAACAACTTATGGTTATTATCTGAAAATCCGGCAGGGTCTGTACTGGATTTGTCAAACTTCAACAAGGTGTCTTTGCCCAGCTTTTCCCGTAATAATTCATAGCCGTCCCTGCCCTTGACCGCAAAGTCGAGTATCCAGAAAAAGTGGTTGACTCCTCCGTAACGCAATGAAATTTCTTCAGGCTTCACATCGAAAATCCTTGACATATAGAACCGGGTGCCAAAAACGCCATGACAAAGACCGACATGATGCAGATTACAAGCCTCTTCAACAGCTCCAGTCAAACCTGCCATCGGATTGGTATAGTTGAGAATAACCGCGTTGGGAGAAAGTTTTTCTATTTTTTGTGCCATATCGGTAAAAACAGGAACGTTCCTTAAAAGTCTTGACCAGCCGCCGGGACCTACTGAATCACCGACAGTCTGGTAAATTCCGTATTTTTCGGGAATTTCGATATCGTGGCGCATCATGTTCAAGCCGCCGGTGGAGATAGTTATAATAACAAAATCCGTTTCTTTAAAGGCTTCTTCTTCATTACTTGTGGCAATAAAACGGAATTTCTTATTGTTATCCTTGCATAAGCGATCCGCGGCTGCCTTGATTTCCTCTGCGGCTTTTAAGTTTATATCCAGCAGGAAAACATCGCTGTTTTCGAATTCAGGTGTTTGGATTAAGTCGCAGATCAAACGTGAACACCAGTTATAGCTGCCGCCACCGACCATTGTAATTTTTGTATTCGTACTCATTTTTTTACCTCGTTTATTTAATTATTGTACTTTTATATTGTAAACTCTTGCAGAAGCATCACCGTTTGTTGATATTACAGTCAACAGGATTCCGGTTATTTTTGTTTCCGCGAAAGTATGACGTTTTATTCTGTGCCGGTTATCTTTTTCATGTCCTGCGAGTATGCGCTTGCCATCTTGGGTCAGCAGCTCAAGAGTATATTCACGGACGCATTCCTCCGGGGCTCCATATCCCTGTTGTTTGTCAAGGTTAGTGTCAAAGACAATCTCGACGCATGAACAGTTTACTGGTTCAGGAGCTGAAAGCTTCAGTTTTTGTGGAAAGCCTTCAGAACTGTCTGATATCCATATATTTGACTTTAAGCCGGGACGCGCCGGGGTAAAGAGGACATTAGAAGAAGAAAAAACACGCTGTTCCGGGAATACCTTGAATACAAAGTTGTCGTTTGTGAAGTAGGGGCTGTCCGGCTTACAGTAGAGGCCGGGAAGATGACGGCGGGAAATACATACTGAAAGGTCTTCTTCAGCAGAAAGAACAATAAAGCAAGCCTTTCCTCCAGTGTTGATATTAAACTCGAAACGCCCGTATTGCTCTTTGCCGGGGGGAATTACCGCGGCACTTTCCGCAAGTTTCCTTCCTTCAAAAATTCCAGGTTTCGACGCTTCATGAAGTTCAGCTTTAATATTCTTTTCATTATTGCTGTAGTTATTGAACGCAATGTCTACATGCGATATTTGACCAGTTGCGAGCGGAAACATCTGAGCACGTCTTCTGTCGTCAGGAGGAACATCGCACGGATCATATATTTTTTGATCTTTTTCGGCAGCTTTTAACGCTAATTCTCCGGTAACATTCCGGATTTCAAGCAGTTCTTGACTATCAGCTTCAGCTTTGTTAAAAACGCTTTCTTCAGGAGTGTCAATATAAGGCAGCAGCACGTCGGAACGGTGAAGCATATCTTGTAATTCTTCTATATATTTTGTACTTATATCTGCTGGGTCACATCCATATTTAAGACAAATTGCCGCCGCAGTGCCTACTGCCTGTCCGCAAAGCCCGCAAGTAGCCATAACGCGCGTTGAGCCAAGAGCTACGTGAGAAACGCTTATGTTGCGTCCGGCCATCATCAGGTTTGTTATGTTGCGTGAGTACAATGCGCGGAACGGGATATGGTAGACTCCGGGAAAAATAAAAGGAGGCGCCGAACCGGGATGACCTTTCCCGAAAACGCCTTCCGGCGGATGAATATCTATCGGCCAGCCGCCATAGGCAACAGCATCTGGATATTCGGTATGCTCGACAATATCGTTCTGGGTGAGCATTACCGCGCCTTCAAGCCGACGGGATTCACGTTTTGCCGGTATCGCCGATATCCAATTGATAGCATAATTGGCGGCTCCATGATCCCCGCCGTTTTTAACGTGGTCCCAAACTCCGTAAAGGACAGACAACAGTTTCTTGTATATGGCCTCATTATCACCTATCGTGTCACACTCCCCGCCGTATTCAAGCCACCAATATCCATGTCGGGGATTATTATGCAAACGATAGGGTAAGTCATCATCTGAGTTTATCTTATGTATCCAGTCAGGAGCAAAAAACGGTACAGGCGAGCCGGTGTCGATTGCCCGGAAAGCAATTGAAGAGCCCATTGTCTTTTTATCGGCTTTTTCCGGTGCGAGCGTTTCGTTGAACTCAGATGAAGCTTCGCGCCCTATCCTGAATTCAGCGCCTGCGTTAAATCCCAGAAAAGAGTCCCCGGAACAATCCGCAAAGACCGGAGCCGAAAGCCAATACTGTTTTTCATTGCCCTGAGTTATTGCTTTAACAGCCAATATTCTGCCGCTGTGCATTTTTAATTCGACAGCTTCTGTGTTCATTAAAAGAGTTAAATTTTCTTCACGCTCACACCACTCCCGAAGAACCAAACTCCAATGCTGCTGCCAGCCATTAGCGGAACGGTAAAAAGCTTCGCATTTCATTTCCTCAAGCAGTCCGGTTTCACGGGCTGAACGATTTACATAATTGTATGCTCCGGTTACAAAACGCCCGTCGCTGTCAGCACAGCATTCAGCGCCGGATGGACCGCCGAGAAAAGGGCGGTTATGGGCAAGTACGGTTTTTAAACCGTTACGGGCAGCGGTTATTGCTGTGCATACTCCTGCAACTCCACCGCCGATCACTACAAAATCACTATTGATATTCACAATATGTTCTCTGTTTTATTTCAATGTTTGTACTTTTATATAATTACAGGATGAAGTATTCCTGTTTGACTACTTTTATTTTGAGAGAGCTTAAATTCTTAGGACTGAAGACGCCGTTTTTATCAACATTCATAACTCCTTCATAATATGAAAAAATAACATTTTCACCGCTAAAACAAATACTGTAGTAGCAATTACTCGGTATGTCTTCCGGTTCGAGAAGCCCATGATATTTCCAGGTTTTGCAACCATCATCGCTTACAGCTACGGACAAAGGCCGTCTCCAGTTAAATTGAGGATGGCCGAAGGGCAGTTCACCGCGGTCATTGTACAGCATTATATAACGGTCTGTCCCGGGAATCCTTTTAATGCTCTGCGGGCCGCATGCCATTAAGAATTCTTTGATTGCAGTAAAGTCCCCCCAGGTATTGCCGCCATCGTCAGAATATGTGCGGTAAGCATACCCCCCAGGAGTTCTGCACCACATCATAAGCCTGCCATTATCAATTTCGACAATTCCTGGTTCCTGACACTGTACATAACCATCCTGAATATGTTTATAAGCAGCGGGGTTTGCCTCATAAATTTTTCGAGGCATAGTAATATTTTCTTTTTTAATAAAAATTTCATCTTTGCTTAAACGCCAGCTTTGCCCGGTATCATCAGAAATAAAGCAGCCGCAGTACACAAAATGTTCTTCTGCCTTAAAGTCAGGCTTGCTTCCGTGCCATGCGTACGGAAGCAAAATACGTCCACTCCGCAGCTGTACAAGCCGGTCATTGTTAACCACATAATAGCCTTTTCTTTCAGACGCGACATCGACTGGAGCACTCCAGGTCTTTGCGTTATCGGAACTTGTTATAAAAAGCGGATAGCACAGAACGGTTGAAACTTTGTGCAAATAAATCATTGCAACTCTGCCGTCTTGCAAGTTTAAAAGGCTGACAGACATGTTATTCAATATATCATTGTCCGGTTTTAACAAGTCTTTTTTATCTGTCCAGGAACGTCCACCGTCCTTTGACCTTATTTCAGTCAAAGTTGCTTTATCTTCATCTTTGGACCCGGCGAATTTCCCATACACGCAATATAGAGAACCGTCCGGCAGTTCACAGACAGCGCCTTCTCCTGACCTTAATTTATCAATCCGATGATCTTCGATCAGTTCCTCGTGTACTACGTAATTTGCAATATTATGAACCATATTAAAATTTCTCTGTAAGTGGATTATAAATATTTTTCCATTTTCTTTATCAAAACATCCGCAATTATTTTCTGTCCTTCATCGTTCGGGTGCATTCCATCAAGAAACAATTTTTCAATTGCAATATTATTTTCTCTGGCATATCTATCAAAAACTTTTGTCAGGTTGATAAATGGAAGTTTTTTTTCAGCTGCTATTTTGCAGAGCGAAGCAGCATATTTAACAAGCATGAAGTTAAAACCCGTCCTGCTGTCAGTTTTATAAGGAGCTTTGCCGTAAAGCTGTCTAAGTTTTTCCGTCCAGACAAGCGGCTGTGGAGCAATAAGGATGGTAAGACAATTAATTTTTTCCAGCTCATTGATGAAATACCGTATGTTTTCTTCATAAGTTTCAATTGGCACTCTTGGTTTGTCAGCCGGAGGGTTTTTCCAGACATCTATTGCAGAATCGTTTGTCCCCAGCAGGATAATGACAAGGTCTGGTTTATGGGAAAGCACATCACATTTAAATCTTGCTTTTGCCAGTTCGGTTGAGTTTCCCGGGACACCGGAATTAATAACGGTGTATTCTGGAAATCTTTCAGCCAGATGCATTGAGTATACTTTTAAATTACCTCTCGGGGCTGTTGTTGATGCTCCGAATGCAACAATCGTTTTGTCTTTTTTGGTATTCATTAATCTTGAAAAATTAAAGTTATTATATGTTTGCTATACGATATGCTTGGTTCAAATCCGGAAACATTATGCTTGCGGAAATTACTATTTTAAAGAGTTTAATGATAATATTAAAATGCTAAAATAACAAGGCTTTATTCGTTAAAAGAACTGCTCTATTTGATAAAAGAACGTCAAAGAGCTCAATAGTTATTGTTAATAAAGCTTAAATATATTTTTTGTAATCAACAGACCTTTCTTATGTCGTGAAACTGTTGTTTAAAGCATATCTTCCGCCAGTTTGTTAAGTCGTTTTTTTAAACCCTCTTTGTATTTGCCGTCAGCATATTTTACTGCTGACTCAAGGGCGCTTAACGCTTCTGATTTTTTATCGGCAGCTTCCAGGACATCCGCTTTCCCGGCATAAAGTAACGCTTTATTTCTGTTATTCGCCCGCTTCAAAAGAGCATCAGAATATAAGGCCAGAGCTTTTTCTGCTTCTCCCTTCTTTATCAATATTTTTGAGAGGTCTGTAACTGAGGCGCAACGCCATGAATAAGCTCCTGATGTTGACGCGACAGCTTTAGAGTAATACTCTTCTGCGGCTTTTTCATCGCCCTGGGAAACGTACATGTCGCCAATATATTTTGCGCTTATTCCTTTCAGCTTCCCGCCGGAATAATCCAAAGCTTTTTTAAGGTCACCCAAAGCCCGCTCATTGTTTTTCAATCTCAGGAAAGCAATTCCGCGTAATGCGTAGGCATCACTTATAACGTCCTTGGGCATTTTAGATAAATCAAGTTTAGATGCTTTAGCGATGACTTCTTTCGGGGCAAAAAATTTCATAAAAATAAAATTCTGCCGCATAGGATCATCAAGCATTCCTATCAGTTCTTCAGCCTTTTTTTTATCTTTGCTTTTCAAAGCGGCACGAATTGCCAATTCAGTATAATATTGCTTTTCTTTAATTTTTTTCGTGTTTTCAACCATCTTCTTGTAAATGGCGATTGCTTCATTATAGCGTTTTTCTTTTAACAGGTTGCGTGCGTTTCTTATTCCTTTATTGTCCAAAGCTTGAACCTCAAGGATAAAAACGGATATTAACAGTAAATATAAAATTTTCATCATTTTCCTCATTTTTTGAATGTAAGGCTTCCCATGAATGCATCTCCGGGAATATAAGATTTATTAATTCTTTTATTCCATGCGGAAAACTCGCGTTTACCATTTTTCAGGAAATGTACACGCCCTATATTAAATGCCCATACATCAGAAGGCTCAGGTGTTTTCGCATTGATTGATTTAAATGGTATAACCGCCATTGATTCCCATACATTATTAGTGATTTTTGTTTCATAGCTCCATTTCCCATTCCAGTGCCAGTCATTCCAGCCATAACGTGGATCAAGGTTGTCTGTAATAAATCCGTGCTCAGCATCCGCGAATGAATTTTGGACATCATCATATGAGAAATAATAGTATTTGCTTTTATCCGAATCCGGGGAGAGCTGGAACGTGATGGATTCAGCCAGCCATATTTCACTGTCGCGTCCGCGGGATTTGAATTTTTTAAGATTAGCTTTTTGTTTTCCGGTAACCCGAATATACAAATTCTGCTTGTCATACATAACCTTGAACGTGGTTTCGCTTGAAATCTTTTTATTGTACCCGATATCAGCTCCCAGTTTTACTGCTTTTGCTGAATTCCAGACTTTTGAATCTAAAGTCGGTTTGGCTTTAGCGAAGAGAGCAACTGTGTTTTTATCTTTAAGAGCGGCATAGCCCTGTTCACGCATATCTGCAACATTCCAGTTAAACGGCGGGATCCCCATATATCTTCCGTTAGTTTTCAGTTTTTCAAGCTTCACAGCCTTAAGGTTGTTGTTTCTTTTTTCAACGGCATTGAGAAGCTCTTCAAATGACTCCGAATTTCCGACAAGCTGGAAGTGGTGCCATCTATAAATCACGTCCATGATATCTTTCAGGAAATTAAACTCAAGCCTGACTGAGGCAAGGCGCTTTTTAACATCTTCCCGGGTTGCGGTTTTTTCTGCCGTGGAAAGATCCTTTTCAAGTTTATTCATTATTTCAGGGGTGTACATGATTCCCAGAGTCCTTATTGGGTTGCGCCCCATCTTCAAGATGTATTTCTTGTTGATGTTCCAGAGTTCTGTGGACTTTTGCAGCTCAATAAAGAAACGTCTCATGGGAATTTTTGATTCCATAAATGCCGATTCAATATATTCATTGAATAATTCATCTACATTTTTTAAGCGGGGATACATTCCAAAACGAAGATAGGCATATATGTTCGGACCTTCCAGACCATATTCCATAGTGGGGCGGCCATCAAGGTCAAAAACGTGAACATTATATTTTGTGACATATTCACCTAATTTTTGTATGTAGGAAATATTTCTTACAGGGGTATATCCGGGAACCTGATAATTGCCCCATATGTAAAACAACGCTCCAAAACCGCCGGGAACCTTTACATTTTTCCAGTTTTGAAAACTGTCCAGTAATCCACATGCTATTTCGACCATGACGTTCTCCGGAAATTCGACGCCGGTTGGCGGATGAGCGCACGGGCCATATGCCGTCAGCATTAATTTCTTACCGGGGCGGTCTTTTCGCAGGCGTTTTGCCAGTTCAAGATGCACCCTCCAGATTTTTTCGCCCCAAGCCGGATCTTTTAACCATTTTATACCATCCCGGGGAGTTGCAGACGGCTTGATACCGTACATAGCGACACATTTTTCACATTGACAGGGGGTAAAACCATCATTTTGCCCGACTTGGATAATATCATATCCCATGTCACATTGCGCCAGTATATGTTTATAAATAAGCTCCCTGACTTCGGGGTTGGAAAGACACGGATGTCCCCTTCGCCCGGCAACGGTACGCAAGCCGTTTATTAATGTAAAATATTCAGGATGTTTTTTGAAATGTTTTTCAGGAATAAGCGCCTGCCAATGCTGATGACCGCCTCCCCACCATACGCTTTGAAACATTCCGCAGTGGTTGGCTATTGAGAATAAACTATTGCAGTTTTTCGAAAACTTGTGTTCTCTATTCAAGGGCTCTAACTCGCTATCAAGCTTGTCAGGTACTCTTATGACCGTTAGAGGAATAAATTCTATACCGCTTTCATCAGGCTTTAAGAAACGAGCTCCGGCATAGCGGTAAAGGAATTCAGCTGCGCTGTGAAGCGTTACATAATAAGGGCGCGGACTAAGTTTTTTGCTTTTTGTTTTATCCCAGGCGGATAATCTTTTCAAAACCGGGTCATTTCTATCATTTCCAGCTATAATTATGTTTTTGCCGATTGCTTTGTGGATGTGCTGCCATCTTTTTAGACTGTCTACATCGACGCCGTTATTTTTTGCAAATTTTGTCGAGCCGAGATAGATGCCGTGCATACCGCCGGTCCTGTTGCTTTCCTTGACAACCTTAAGTTTTATACGATTTGCGGCAAAAGCTTGTTGAATAAGTTTTGCGGCGCGTGATATTGATTCTTTTGCGCTTTCATTCTTGAACTTGTCAGGTATTACAATTTCATGTTTGGTTCTGCCGTTGACACCTAAAATGATTTCTCCAGAAAAACATACGCTAATTCCACATATTAGAAAAGCGATTATAGTTATTATCTTCATGAATTATTCCTTTATTAATATAGCTTTAGCGTTTTATGCTGTTCTTTCAAATATTTTATTATTGATTAACCCAAAATTTATCTGTAACCGGTAGAGACTGTATCTCTGTTCCTCTCCTGGCACTTGAATGACCGTCATAATACAGAATATTATTCATTCCATTATGCCTGGATGCTGTACGTGCCACAGTAAACTGAGCAGAATTACTAAGAAGTTGGCCATCATATTGAATTTCTCCCGCATAGGCAAGTTCAGATGGGTATTTTACTTTTTTATATAAACCGGTATTATAAACGTTTCCAGCTATAGTATAATAATAATATTTACCGTCTGCGATCACTCCGATTGGTACAGAAGGGCAGGCAAATTTTGATCTGGTTGATGTTGTAACATACCCTAAAGTATCATTCAAGTATCCACCAAGAGCGCAAGAACAATTGTGGTACATATAATGTCCTGAATGTGTACCTGTAGCAAAACCGGCATCTGACCAGCGTTTTGTAGGACGGTAATATTCATAATCTCCGTAATAAAAATTGAGGGCCATTCCAATTTGCTTCATATTACTGAGGCAGCTAATGGATTTTGCTTTTTCCCTGGCCTGATTCAATGCCGGCAGCAGCATTGAAGCGAGGATTGCTATGATAGCTATCACAACGAGGAGTTCAATAAGGGTAAAACCGCTTATACTTCTTTGCCTTTTTCTTGTTTGTACGATAAACATCTTAATACCTCCATTTATTAGTTTGCTTTTTTATTGTTATGCTGTTTGTCCACGTTCAAATTCCATATCGAATACGAAATGTTTCGATAAGTCAGCTCCGTTTTTCTTCTTGATCATATCCAGAAGAGCATCAAGAGCTTTTTGGTATAATGCATTACGATCTATACCAATACTGGCAATATTGTTTGCTTTGAATGAATTATCCTTGTCAATACCAATTACCGCAACATCTTTCGGGATGTCAAATCCTCTGTATCGCAATTCCCTGAAACACCAGTTTGCGATTACGATATTCCCGCACATAAGCGCATCAAAGCCGTGTTTGGGATATTCTTCAACTAATTTTCGTACTGCATAATAATCACTCAATCTGAAATGTAAAGCAGGATCGTCAATACCATATTTGCTGAAAACCTTCTTTTGGAGAGAGTTTGTTCTTTCCGACCCTCCCATGGATGTCGCCCATGCGATCCGTTTATGTTTCGAATTCAGCAAATACTCTACTGCGGCAACAAAACCAGGTTCCCTGCGAACAGCCGTTAAAGGTACATCGCGACGTTCAGGATCAATAAAATCCCCTACAAACATATGAGGGATGTTAGTTCTTGAAAGTTCATCGTGAAAATCCATGCCGTCATAACCGATAAATATGATTCCATCAGTTAAATCAGGAGTAACAACGCGTCTTGCCATCTGTTTGAGATTTTGACCGGGATCAGTATATTCCAGTTTTATATCATAGCCGGCAGAACGTATCATGTGCGAAAGTATGTATATTGTCATGGAAGCATAGGTCGGACTTATAAATTCCGGAGTCTTAAGCAGATCGTCGGGCATAAAAGGATTAATAACAACAGTTATCACGTTCGTTTGTTTGGATTTCAAACGCTGGGCTGATATATTGAACCTGTAACCGACCTCTTCCGCTACCTCTTTGATTCTTTTATGTTTTTCAGGCGATACCCGCGTACATCCGCGACCAGTCAAAGCAGTAGATACAGCCTGTTTAGATACGCCGACTTTATCAGCTATTGTTTGCATTGTTACTCGCATTTCAACGAATCCTTTTTTATTTGAATGACCGTTCATTCAATAATATAATTATAGTGTCTTATTTCATAAAAAGCAAGTTAGATAATACAAAAAAGTTAAAAATAAGATTTATGCGCCTGAAGTCTCAGGCTTTTTTTTTGACATTTCATATTATACCGGGTTGGATTCAAAAACGTAAAAAGATGCAGCCATTCCTGAATCCAGAGTGCTGCATCTTTTAAATTTAATTGACAAAATTTTAAATAATGTTAATCATGATTGTGATTATTTTTACGGGAAATATGATACGACAGGAACATCTGTCATAGTCCTTAGCCCCGGTTCTGCCCTGAGTATTTGTTTTATGGCATTTATTGTAATAGCGCATGTAGCTACATCTCCATTAATTCCTCCGGGAATTTCGGAAACTATGTTTGGGCTGCCCTCTATTTTCACCCTGTCCATGGATTCGGGCTCTCCGACTGACGCTTTGAAAAAGAGCGTTATTTTTTCTTCATTGCCGACATACCCTCTGCCTATTTGTTGTACGCCTGCGGCAAATCCCGGTTTTATTGTCATCGCGTCGGTAATTATTTCTTTTTCTGCTATGACTGGAGTGAGGATATCTTCGGTTTTATCAAGATTCCATCCCATTCTTGCAGCAATCATATGCATTGATTCAGTAAGGCCCACATGCCTCAAAGTTCCTTCCTGTTTTTTTTTCTCAAATGAATCCAAAGAGAGTCCGGCTCCTATTTTTTTCTGGAATGGAATACGTCTGAATTTTGCGTTCTGGATTCTGGATACTTTGATTGTTTTCACTTTCTGACATACAGCTGTTAAGCATGTCGGCAGACAATCCATCAGGAAGCCTGGATTGACTCCTGTGCCCAGAACTGCCACGTTATTTTCTTTTGCCGCCTTATCAATTTGCCTGGAAAGTTCAGGAGAAGTGAGCCATGGAAATGAAAGTTCTTCACAGGTTGAAACTACCGGAATGCCATGACTTACAATTTCTTCAATTTGAGGAGTTATGCGTTCCATATCAGAAACTGTAGTCAAAACAACAACATCTATTTGCGTTTTTCCGATACATTGTGAAATATTTTCCTGAATATTTATGTCATTCAAGCCGGGAATGCCGCATAAATCGCCGAAATCTCTGCCTTGTTTCTGCGGGTCATTATCTATGGCAGCTACAATTTCAAGACTGTCCCTTTCCTGAATAAATTGCGCGATTTTCTGTCCTAATGGCCCTAATCCTATCTGTGCTATTTTGATTTTTTTCATTAGTTTTTCCTGTTTGTTTACGTTAAAAATTTATGATTCATTCCGACGAATCAATTTCCCAAAGCCTTTTTTTACTGGTTTGTCATCTTTTAATGCGATATTTCCTCCAATAATTATCCATTTGAAACCTTCAGGATATCTCCTGCAATTCTTATAGTCTGCCCGGTCTTTGATTTTCAGAGAATCAAAAAGTACTATATCTGCAATCATATTTTCAGCTATTTTCCCGCGTTGTTTAAAACCAAGACGCTGAGCCGGCATATATGTCATTTTCTTTAATGCCTCTGCCATAGTCAGGGACTTATTATCCTTTACGTAACTGGAAATAAATCTGGGGAATGAACCAAAGCTCCTTGGATGCATATAGTCTCCGGGTTCGTTTTCCATCCAACCGTCGGTACAGGCCATTACCCAGTCCTGTTTCAGGAAATTCTCTATATCCTTTTCAGGAATTATCCGGTAAATACCTTTGACATCCTGGTTTAAGCAGAGCTTAACAGTTTCTTCATAATGGTTTCCGGGATGTTTTTCCAGATATTCTGTCAAAGATTTACCGCACCACTCCGTTTCCCTCGCTACCGGCCCAAGCAGAATTGATTTTCCGTCATCAAAATGCCTGTATCTTTCTTTAAAACAAATTTCCGCCGATTGCCTTATTTTTTTATTATAAAGTAATGCTTCCTGGCTGCCTTCCTGTTCAGCGAGAATCAGATTGTCATGTCCGACCATAGCGCCGAGCAGAGAATTTGAACTTGCATCGTATGGATATAGATCCGCAGTAATATCAAGTCCGTTTTTATGTGCTTCATCCACCATTGCGATTAATCTTCCAGATTTATCGGCGGCAACCTTGCCGAGACATTTAATATGGGATATTTGACCAGGAGATCCGCTTTTCCGACAGATTTCAATAAATTCCTCTATGGATTCCAGCAGATTTTCAGATTCATTGCGAATATGGCTTGCGTAGTAACTTTTATATTCTGCCGCAACTTTGGCTAATTCTATTAATTCCGCAGTTGTAAAAAAAGGCATATACCTTACGCCGGAAGATAAACCGATTGCTCCAGCTTCAAAATCTTTTCTAAGGTATTCCCTCATTTGACATATTTGTTCCTGAGTGAAAGCTGTGCTCTCTTTCGATACGGCTTTGCGAATTTCATTTGCGCCGGCCAGACAAGCATAATTAATTCGCTGTTCCTGAGTTTCAACTTTTTTAAAGTGCTCTGATATCGGATGGGGGGCGCCTCCGCAATTTCCTCCAACTGCTGTTGTTATTCCCTGCCGGATATAACTTTCCGCCATGGGATTTCTTTTCATTGACATATCATTATGACTATGAATATCAATAAAGCCCGGAGACACAATAAGGCCGGAAGCATCAATACGTTCTTTAGCTTCAGCACGGGATAAATCTCCGATTGCAGTTATTTTGCCTTCGCTAATACCAAGGTCAAATTGCTGTTCCTGAAAGTCTTCCCCATCAAAAACACGACCGTTTGAAATGATTATATCAAACAAAATTTTATTCCTTATTTACTATTGATTTAAAGATTAATTGAATTTTACCATCTTGATGTTACCGTTATTATCCCATGACGGATATTCGTTCAAAAAATATTCTCCCCGGTTGCCGCTAATTTCCCGGGATAGTTCAAAGCCTTCTTCCAAATGATTAATGGTAAAAGTTTCACTGGCATAACAACCGCAGGCTTGTCCCCGGATTTTATTCCATACACGGTGTGGGAAATTTGCTTCAAGAGCTCTGGGCATTTGTGTTTCATGGATTGCTATGGCATTTATCTTTTCTTCCAGATAATCTGATATATTTATAAATGAATCCCATTTACAGGATACCTGCCCGAATATTACATGTTCTTCTCCCCAGTAAAGCAGGCCGCAGGAAATTCCGTCTTCTTTTGCCTTTTTCCAGGCGCGGGTTACAAGAAGAGATGTGGCGGAATGTTCAGGATTGACCTGAATAGGGCCGTGAGTTACGATACATTCAGGAGAATGCTTTTTAATAAATTCGGATAATTTTTCAATATTGTCCGGATTTTCAGGAGCGGTAAGGATACTGGAAACATTGCTTTTTACCATTGGGGCAGGGGGGCTGCCGTAACGCAGTTCAGCCTGGGAGCCATCAGGTAAATTGTAATGTCTTTGGGGATGATCTAAATGAACGGGGCTTGTTCCAAAAACCGCTGCCGCTTTTTCGGTTTCCAGCTTGCGTTGTTTCATTATGATCTCAGGTATGGGCTTCTCAACTTTTATCGAACCGTCCGTTTGTCTTTTGCTCCAGCATCCGCTGAAATTATTAGTGGACATTATATAGATAATCTCATATCCTTTTTTCAAATATTTAAGTAATGTTCCGCCGGCTCTAAGCTCAATATCATCCGCGTGAGCCCCGATTGCCATGATTTTCTTTTGCATTTATATATCTCCTGTAAAGTAAGTAGCTGTTTTGCGTACTAAAAAAATTAAAAAATTATTTAAACTGAGGAAGATAATCTTTAGTGGCCTCAATTAATTCATTCCCCATTTTTTTTACGTCCGACGGAGCTAATCTAGCACACTGCGGGTCAAGCATCAAGGCTTCCATGGCAAGTTTTTTGTTGCCTTTGAGCGCTGCCTCCAGAGTCATCATTTGAGTATGGCAGTGGATTTCGGTAACGCCTCGAATGATTTCCGGCATTTTCCCCATTGCAAGGGGGGTAAATCCATTACCGTCAACCAGTCCGAGGGTTTCCACTACCGCGTTACGCGGCAAATTTTCTATTTGTCCGGTATTTGGCAAATTCACTACATCTACAAATGGCGTGTTTGTAACTATAGATTTCATTATGTCAACAGCAGTTTCACAGCTTGCCGGCATGAGTTTTTCTTTTCCATTCGCGAGGTCAAGCGCGAACTGTCGTGCTTTCTTATATTTCTCTTCCCGGTCACTGGTCATGGTCCTTTCCAGTTTGAATTTCTTCATCATATTTTTATCAGTCAGATATGCCGGAAAATATTCACATGTATGGCGGTCGGCAACATAGTTCAAGTATCCAAAATTTTTATACATCTCTGCAAATAAAAGATGATTTTTATCAGAAAAACCTACTGGGTCGTTGCTTGCCTTGTCATATTTTACTAAACTGCCGCCATTGAGTTTTTCTTCCAGTAATTTATAACCATCCTTGCCGTTAACGCTGAAATCCCAAATCCAGAAAAAATGATTGATGCCGCCGTAACGAATCGCCATATCCTCCTTGTCAACTCCCAGGATACGCGCTATATAATAACGGGTTCCGAACATTCCATGACAAAGTCCTACCGTTCTCAAATCAGAGATTTCGCATATTGCCCCGGTCAGGCCTGCCATAGGGTTTGTGTAATTAAGGATAACCGCATTGGGAGAAAGTTTTTCAATTTTCTGTACCATATCGACAAATATTGGCACATTCCTCAGCAAGCGCGCCCAGCCTCCTGGCCCGACGGAATCTGCTACGGTCTGATAAATCCCGTATTTATCCGGAATTTCCAGGTCGTGTTTCATCATGGCAAGGCCGCCGGTGGAAATTGTTATAATCACAAAATCAGTA
Source organism: Victivallaceae bacterium (assembly GCA_963664605.1). Classification (GTDB taxonomy): domain Bacteria; phylum Verrucomicrobiota; class Lentisphaeria; order Victivallales; family Victivallaceae; genus JAHOYW01. The sequence goes on along the minus strand of OY761536.1, from coordinate 3,613,618 downwards.
TTTTTAAATGCCTCTTCTTCATTATCGGTCGCGATAAAACGAAAGTTTTTGCTGTTATCTTTGCACAGACGGTCTGCTGCTGCTTTGACTTCCTGTGCCGCTTTCAGATTTATATCCAGGAGAAAAACATCACTGCTCTCAAGTTCAGGTTCCTGGATTAAATCGCAAATTAAACGGGGACACCAGTTATAACTGCCGCCGCCGACCATCGTAATTTTTGTGTTGCTATTCATTTCTTGCTCGCTATTAATTTTTAGATTTAATTGGCTTTTATATTGATATTCTAAATCTCCATGCTAAAATAAACAATTCGCTATGCGTTGTTTTTGTTACTCTAAACGATTATTTATATGTAAGGACGCTGCAAAATGAGACTTGATTATGTATTTCATCCGGTAATCGTAAATAAGATTCTCTATGTAACCCATAAAGGAAAACAGAAAGATTTCTGGCATCCTTTCCATAGTCATAGAAAAGGAGTTTATGAAATAATATTTGTAGATTATGGAGAGCTTAATCTTGAACTTGACAGAAAGAAGTTAACTCTTATGCCTGGGGAATGTATATTTATCAGTGGAGGCATAGACCATTCATCTTGGGGGAAAGACGGAGTTCATTTTAATTTTATGAATATAATGTTTAAGGGGCAAATACCCCCGGAGCTATCCGATACTCCTTTGAAAGTTTTTCGGGATGGTTATAATATTATGGATAAAATCATGCGTGAAAGCGCTCAGCAAATAGCTAATTCATACGAATTGACAGCTTGTTATCTTACCGAATTTATTGTTAAAATGATTCGCCAGGTAACGGTTCCCATATCGCCTGATATTCCCCATGTGATAAACCTTCAACACTACCAGTCAGAAATAGTCCAACGTGCGATGTCAATAATTTCGCATGAATATTCAACGCCTTTGACATTAAAAAAAATAAGCCAGTCACTTGGAATAAGTGAATCTCACCTTCGTGCCCTTATAAAAAAGGAAACCGGTAAAAGTTATATTTCGATTCTCCATAACCAAAGAATAGCTATTGCCAAACATCTTTTATCTGAATCCAATCTTTCCACCGAAGAAATTGTATCTGCGGTTGGCTACAGCTCCGTACCATTCTTTTTCAAAATCTTTAAACGCCTGACCGGGATGACACCTAAAGCCTATTCCTCAAGCCTGGGGGATACTGAAGATACAAAAGAAAATTAAGCCTTTAATCGTTAAGAGAAAATAAAAAGGCGAATAGAGTATTGTTTTTTATGCTTGTTTTACTTATAGTCTAGTAAAGGATTACGTAAATCTCTTTTACATGAAAAATTAGTAACGCAGGACAATTAGTATTAGATATCATGAAAGCAAACTGTAAAACAAATCAATACGACTATAATTTGGTGGTGGATATTATTGAAAAAAGAACTCTTGTACCATATTCAAAGCAATATCCGAGAAACGGTGAAGCTGGTACGGTACTGCTGAAAGACGGCAGAATTTTAGTCGCATACAGTCGTTTTTCGGGTGAAGACGATCATGATCGGGCGCAAGTAGTTTGCTGTTATCTTGATCTTAAGACTGGAAAGCTTACGGATACTCATGTTATTTTTGAATGTCCAGACGCTCTGAATCAGATGAGTATTTCTTTGGAACGTCTGGCAGACGGAAGCATCGGAATCGTTTTCATCCGAAAACTTACTGGCTCCAGAAGTTGCGTCATGTTCGCGAGGTCTTCAGATGAGGGCGGCAGTTGGAGCGAACCGGTCAATTGTTCGCAAAATTTTCCGGACTGGAATTATTGGACAGTCAATAACGACAGGATGCGGCAGCTCCCCTGCGGCAGAATACTTATTCCGGCTGGTCTTTACCGCAAACCGGATTTTTCGCATGGGGATGCGAACGCCGTTCCTGATCACTATACGCAGCTTGCCTGCCTTTATTCAGACGATTCCGGTAAAAGCTGGCAGCTTTCCGCCTTAGTGAAAATAGAAGACCGCAATATCATACGTCCGCACCGGCATAATACTGAAGGTTTCAAGCGCGACTGGCTCACGGACGAATGCTGGAAAGCGCTCTACCGGAGTCAGGAACCCGGTGTCGAAGAACTCCCGGACGGAAGAATTCTACTTTACTGCCGGACACCTCTCGGCTATATGTATCAGGCCTTTTCCATGGACAATGGCCTGAGCTGGTCAGAACTTAAACCGGCGACCGGAATTGTATCGACGCTTGCGCCTCAGTCAATCCGGCGGATTCCCGGTTCACAATATCTGCTGTGCCTTTACAACGACAAATCTGATTGCGCGTGGGGAGATGAAAAATGGGGCATGCGGACTCCGCTGACCCTTGCTCTCAGCTCTGACAACGGGGAAAACTGGAATAATATCATTCCGCTTGAAGATGATTCTCATAACTATTGTTATGGCAGTATTCTTTTTTCTGAGGATAAAATCATGTTTACTGAATACGAATCAGAAAACCTGCCGAATGGAACCAGACGCAATCTGGCTTCACTGAAAATGCAGGTAGTCAGAATAAAACCAACATTATTGAATGGAGGATAGAAAGATGAAAAAAATGGAAAAAAATTTCACACTCATCGAATTGCTCATAGTGATTGCGATCATAGCGATCCTCGCCGCAATGCTGCTGCCAGCTTTGAACCGGGCCAGGGATATGGCAAAAAGGATTTCATGCCTGAGCAATATCAAACAGATCGGATTGATGCAGACAAATTACCATGATGATTATGGTTATATTGCTTTCCGTTTCGGCAGCCTGGCTTCAACCAGTAAAGGATGGAGCGCGACGGAATATACAGAATTGGCGGATTCGGACCAATGGACCTCTTTTTATGAGAAAAAACTATGGGATTATTCCGGCGGCATGGAAAAACCGCTGATATATTCGTTGAGTTCAGTAGCTCATCCTTACTTGAGTAACAATTACAAACGCGGGCCGCTTGCCTGTCCTGCGGCCGTGGATATTTCTACACCGATCGGTAATCTTGACTCCGTAACTTACGACCTGAATTATCTGCTCCAGGAAAGTGGAGGAAGTGCCGCGAATCAGAATAGCGCACGCCAGGCCGTCCGGCTGCAAAAGATAGCATATCCTTCGCGTTTAATGATGCTTGGTGATGTGGATATAACCGCGGGCAGCAGTGTCCTGGCGAAACCTGACGCGTTTCATAACGCGATGGCCCGGCATAAAGACAGCATAAATGTCCTCTATTACGACTTTCATGCTGATTCACGCACATTAAGAAGCATACGGGCGCTGCTGAACATACGTATTGGCGCTGTCGGCGGCACCGCCACTACTTTCTGGTATAACTACAAACCGGAAAAAATAACTTCAAGTTCCATGTACGAATAAATCAACTTTAAATATAGGATTCTCAAGAATGTTCAAAAAAATTATTCTTATGATGGCGGCTGTTTTGGCCATCCCCGGCTTTGCGCTCAATATAGTCAAAGACGGCAAGCCTGTGGCACAAATCGTTCTGGCTGAAAATGCTAATCCCAGTGAACGGATAGCTGCAAAAGAACTTCAGGAGCATTTTAAATTGATCTCCAGCGCGAAAGTACCAATCGTTTCAGCACCGACATCTGAATATAAGAATAAAATCTATGTAGGAATCAGCAAATTCATTCCAGAAGCAAATTTTGACTTGAAGGCAGTTGAAAACGGCGGCTACCGCCTGCTGGTAAATGATAATTACGCGATTGTCGCCGGGCGCGACCGTCTCAGCAAAATAAGCGGCTGGACCCTGTCTAAAGCCGATCTGGACAGATGGCGCAAGCTTACCGGATATAACTTTAACGTACCTTCTGTAATGAAGCGTCTGCGGAAAGAATTACAGATTCCCGGCCTTGATCTTTTTTTTAGTGACGACACTGGAACCTGGTACGGGGCATGCGACCTGCTGCGTCAACTCGGATGCCGCTGGTATTCGTGGACGGATGTAGGAACGGTTATTCCTGAAATGAGCAGTATTTCTTTAAAAAAACAGGATATTACCAGGAAACCGAAATTTGTGATCCGAGAATTTTATTCGTGGTCATGTGCCAGAGTCCCGGAAATTCAGAAATGGCTGCATCGCAACGGTGCCGGAAACTCACTCTATACCTGGAATAATCATACTTTATACGATATCGCCAACAAAGACATGCTGAAAGAATACCCGGAGATATTCGCGAGAAACAAATATAATGAAATTGCTAATTCCGGCGGCGCACGTTTGACCGCAAAGCTTTCCAGTCCAAAACTCCGGGAAATGGGGAATACCTACCTTGATTGCGTATTTAAAAGTCTTCCTGAACTTACCGGTATGTCGCTGGGAATGCCGGACGGTTTCAGGCCGGATTATCATGACCGTATGAAATTTGAAAAGAAAGGGAAGGATGCCGTTTATGGAAATAAATATTCGAACTATGTTTGGGACTTCTGGCATCCGGCCGCGGTCAAACTGAAAAAAACACAGCCTGATAAATTTCTGACTTGCATGGCGTATGCCTCATATCAATATCCTCCCGACAATATATCATTGGTATCCGATAATATAATTCTCACTCATGTTTATAATGTCGTATTTTTTGTACCTTGGATGTATCCGGAAAAGAAACGGCAGATGCTCGAAGCTCGCGAAAAATGGTTTAAAATACTTAAGCCTAACCGTTATCAAGTCTGGCTGCACTATCTCTTTCACTGGAACCGGCCGTCAAGAATTTATTCACCCGCGTTCTGCTTCAAGGCCCAGCAGGAGGATATGCAGTTTTTGGCTGAACACGGAGCGCTTGGACATTTTATAGAAACTGCCGGAATGAAGGATTATCCGGCTTTGACTCATATGTTCATCTGGTGGCAGGCTCAGTTGTTCTGGAACGCGAATATGTCCCGGGAGGATGCTTTTAATGAATATTTCCGTTTGTACTATGGCCCGGCGGAAAACGAAATGAAAGAATTTTTTCGGGTTTCCGAAGCGCGTTTTATCGATCCGAATCAGATCCCTTTATATAAACGTACCGCTGACAGTCTAAAGGCCTATAACGATAAATATTTTGAACTGCTTAAGGCTGCAAAAACTAAAACCACCCCGGGCTCGGTATATAGAAAGAGGATCGAGCTTTTCGAAAAAGAAATGAGCCCGCTCAAAAAACAGTATGAATCTCTGGTGCGGACGGGGCCTTTATTCAGAATATTTCTAAGTAAAAAGCCTATGAGTCTGGATAAAAGCAAATATTCCCCGTGGCGGCCTCTGACTGACCTTGCCAGTGGGGAGGTGATCCGGCGGAATAAGACTCTGACGGCATGGCGATTCTTCATGGAAGGCAAAAAACGTTATCTGCATATAATGGCCGTATGCAATACTGCTGATATGAAAGGGATAAGAGCCGCTTGTAAAAAGAATGACGACCATAATATTTTCAACGACGACCATATCGAAATATTCCTTATATCACCCGAACGCGGATACTTTAAAATAGCCGTCAACTCAAATGGTGCGATATGGGATGAAACTACTGACGCTTACCTTAATAACCGAGATACAACTCCCCTGCTGTGGAATCCAGGAACCCGGGCTAAAGTAAAGAAATATAATGACCGCTGGGAGGTCGAGGTTTCAATTCCGACCGATGATTTTGGAAAAATCGGTCCTTCAAAAAAATATCCGTGGGGCCTTCAGATAGGGCGTTCATGGATAAGCCGGGACAATACTTTCCACAATCAGGCGCTGTGTCCAACCGGCGCGGGTTTCGCTAAGTTAAACAAATGGACCAATATCTGGTTCAGATAAAATAAAGGAAAAAAATGAAGACTGAAATTATTTTGATATTATGTTTATTCTCTGTAGCTTTTAAACTCAAAGCAGATTTTGTTACAGATTTTCAAGCGGCACAAGATCTTTATATTCGACATCGTTTTATCCAGGCGGCTGAGGCATTCGCAAAGATTGCCGGGTCAGAAAAAAAAGCCGCTCGCAGGGATAAGGCGCTGCTTTATGCCGGGCGTTCTATAGCCTGTCAAAAAAGCAAGAACTTTGAGCAGGCATTGAAAACAGTTCAGCAGATTTCATCGTTACAATTGCGTACTTTTGCTGAAATAGAGGTGTTGTTTTATTGCCGCAAATACACGGATATTATAAGTAAATTCCCGCAAAGCGATCTTGATGCTCTTGGTGATGACTATACATATCTCGCATGTTACTATCGCGGGCACGCATACTTTAAATGCAAAAAATATGAGTTGGCAAAAAAAGACCTTGAACAAGCGGTATCTTTGACCGGTTCCGATAAAGAAACTGGAATGCTGGCATATTATGATTTGATCCAAACAGAACTGAAAATGAAAAATACGCAACTGGCTTTTGAGATTACCAAGACAGTTGCAATCAAAATGAGCGGCAGCAAAAGATTTCACGCTTATCAAAAGTGCATATTGCTTGGTGCGGAAATCCTCTATGGTGAAAAAAAGTATGCCGAAGCAAAAGAATTTCTTGACCGCTACAGCGATAAAAACTCTAAAAGGACTCGTGGATATTCAAGATTCTGTCTTTACGCCCTTTATGGAGATATTGAACTTGAGCTGGAAAATCCTGGACAGGCAAAAGAATGGTATTCGCGCGCTATCGCCGCCGGAAATTACGGAGAAAAAACCGAACAAGTCAAAGCAAAGCTGAAAAAATTAAAATAATTGTTTGTTTTAAAATCGCACAGCTGCATTTAAGCGTAAATAAAGTTATATGCAAGTTTTTTACTGCGTCTACTGAAATATTGCTTATTTTTTAATGTTGTAATATATTACTATCAATATGCATCGTCTTTGGTAATTATTGTCTTAAATCCAAAAAGAATTCAAGCAAGCTAGTCAAATACAAGACAAACTACAGGCAGAATATAAAAATTCAAATGAATTAAGATGTCGGTTACTCCCCTTCAAAAGATCTATATAGCTAAAGCTCAACAGGTTTGACCTTGAATCTCTGGAATACTAACATTAGAGGATTATTACGCGTCAAGTATGTAAACAATTCTTCAATGCTTAGGATTACCTCAGAATTAATTAGTGATTATATTCGAATATAGTTTTTCCAAATTATTTTTTTGTTGTCTTTTATTAATTTTGTTTGACAAAAACGATTATATGACTTATAATGATTAACAGGTTAAGTAAATAAGTTTTTTAATAAATGGAAGCTGTTGTATATGATAAAAAGAATGAGTAATGATTGCTTTATAATTGAATTGAATGATAGTGGGGATATTAAATCATTATCATGTTTTGCGAATAGAAATAAAAATATACTTGCTAAGAATGGTATGTGCGTTTGGTTGAAATGCGGAGTTGTCAAAGATTTGGTAACGGATGTTCTTTCAAACTTCATGGAATCTTTTCATACTGCCGCTTACCAGAAAGAGGAAGAGGATAAACATGTAATAACTTTTTCAAGAGAATCGTCCGGAATACGCCTGATAAAAAAAATTGAATTAATTGGTAAGAGTTTAAAGATAACAGCTGAAGTTGAGAATACTTCAGATTACCCTGTTGAAAATCTTCAGCTTGAATTTCATAATGTTTTTAGTACTCCTGTGCCTGATGAAAGAGAAATGGACTGTTCTGTTATGTACCCCGATAAACAGCTTGCGCAGGCAAAGATTATCAGGTCGGAATGTTTCGGGCAACGCTTTGTTCAGGCATTTCCATGCCAGTCAGCCAGTCATCGTTTAGGCAGACTGGACAAAGACTTCCATTTTAAAATTGATTCTACGGGGGATTGTGAAGCTTTAACAGCAATGATTATGGGGCGTATTTTTATGCGTGGTTTTAATTCCCGCAAATTTACATTAAACCCCGGAGAAAAATACTGTAGTGGTTTTGAATTGACAATTGAAACGGAATCAATCAATAAATTCATACCTGAACAAAGAAAGTTAACGTCCTCCTCCAAGTCTTCAAGTGTGATGGAGCTTTTCAAGGGAGATCCTGTATTCCACCGTCGCTGGTCCCATTTTTGTTTACAATATGACATGGTTGACCCGGAAATTATAAGGCGAGTTATTGGAGATTTGCTTGTTCCTTTGGGCTATACAGGAATTATTCTTGAATTAAATCGTGGGGTGGTTACTGATTCTCACCCTGAATTGGCGGCGGAATGGGCTATGCCGATCAGTGAAATCAAATCCCTTGCTGAATTCATTCGTTCACATGGAATGGAAGTTGGATTTGAGTTTAATACTCCGGGGCATCAAAATGAAACAGGAATTGCTGAAGTCATGCCGGAATTACTTGAGCCAAATCCGGATGGATATAAAAAAGCAACACTATGTGTATCCAATCCCCGTGCCAGAAAAATAATTAGCGAAATATTTTGCGAGTTAATCGGGGCAATAGAGCCAGATTTGATAAACTTAGGTGCTGATGAGGCGCAGTTTGATGGATATGGCAAAGCATTCGGCAACTGTCCGCTGTGTCGGGACAAACAGGCATATAGCTTATTCGCGGAATATATTCAATGGTTGTATTCAAAGGTGGAAGGTACTGAGTGTGCGATGTTTGGTGATATGTTTATTCAGTCTGAACAGTTTGGCGCAGCATGCACAGGGAACGGCAGTGCTGATGATGTGTGGAAGTCACTCGAGTTGATTCCACCGGAAATCAGTATTTTGGATTGGCATTATTTCCCTGCGGATAAATATGATTCTTTGGGAATGTTTAAAGATAAAGGTTTTAAAGTATGGCCGGTTACGGCATTCAACTTAATTGCAATGCGCAACTTTTTGGCACATGCGGAACAGATGAAACTTGATTCCGCGCTGCATACTACCTGGACTGTGCCCAGCCAGGAGAAGTTTGCCATTGAGAGTGTCGTCTGGGCCGGTATATACCATTGGCTTGGAACAAGTGCGCCGGATCACAATGAAATAGAAAATATGACAAAGGAGTTTTGTCGTAAATTCTGGAAAACAATAAATTAAACAATAAAAGGGAATTAAACATGAAATTTAAAAAACTGCATTTGGTTTTACTGGCAGCAATTATACCGGGAGTACAGGCTATGGGGACAGAAATGTCAAAAAATAACAATAGTATTGTGGAATTTACTGAAAATGGTTTTAAGGGAACTATGGTTTTACCGCGACGAGCTTGGAAACCATATAACCAGTCGCGTACGATGCATATCATATATGGCAAAGGGGAAAAACATTCAAACGCAACATCTATTTTTGAGCTGAATAGTCAGCCGAAGAATGCCCAATTGATAATTAACGGGGTTGATGACAGTGCTGTTGAAAAATGTAATATCGCCATAATAATTAATGACAAAATTATCTACAAAGGTAACTCTTTGTTCAAAAACTGTACCTACACACGTGGGTTAACTGGACGTTCTGAAGCTTATATCGAGGTCCCGGACGGTATACTGAAAGCAGGGGAAAATAAACTCGAATTAAAGAATTTATCCTCTTGCCTGGATAAAAACCGTTTGCCATGGATTGCATTTGATAAACTCGCAATTTCAAGTGATAATAAAATCAGCATAAAGGTGAAAACAAAATGCTCTGTCGCATGGGGGCTTGAGCCACTGACAGTATGTCTTTTCCCGTCGTATTTTCTTGATAATACGGTTACTTGTTCAGCCGGACAGCTTGCTCCATGTTATATAAATGTGCGTACCGGAGCTGGTATAGAAGAGTATTACGGAAAACCTTATAGCGTGTTTTTCAAGCTTCCTGTAAAAGTAAAGCTTGAGGAAGTAACAAAAGGCGCGAAAATAATTAATAACGGCAATGGGATATGGGAAGTTAAAATGGCTAAAATAACTAAGCGCCCTGAAGGTTTTTTGCTTCGCAAGTCCCAACAAATGGTGTTGGTGGAAGCGCCTGGCAAGCCAGGTGAGATCATTCCATTTGAAACATGGATAGGATTTCCCGGAGACTCTGAAAAATATTGGGTAAAGGAATATAAACTAAATATAGTTGAAGCAATTAAACCAAGAAAAAGAAAAACTCCGTTCAATTTGAATACTTGGGTCAGAATATGGTTATTGCCTAAATCTCCAGCCGCGCAGAAAAAAGTTGCTGATATGCTGAAAAATCTTGGTGTTACTTCGAACTGGTGCGGAAATAATCCTGCGGAAATAAAGTTTCTGAACAAACACGGTATCAATGCGATTATCCAGCGTAACTGGTATCAACATGATCGCAATATCATTAAAGCAGACAAAGATGCTCAGGCATACGGCGCGGACGGGAAGCCGGATAAACGCGGATTTGTACGTCCTTATTATCAGTATAATCGCGGCAAAGAGTTTGATCAGAAAATTCTGGGCGGCTGGCGCAAGGATGCGGCAATGAAAGAAGCCTGGGCATGTGGAACAGATTTTGAGGGATTGAGAGAAGATATGTCCCTTGACCCTGAAACCATTAAACAATTTAATAAAATAAGCGGTATTAAAGAAACAGACCCGAAAAAAATCATAGATAATTACTATCCTGAATGGATCAGATTTCGTGGTTGGGAAAGTTCGCAGATCATGCGTGTAGCCAATGAAGAGGTTAAAAAAGTTGATCCAAATAAGAAATGGGTTGTTTTTTCTGATGGCGGCGATCTCAGTACCTATTGGTGGCACAAACCTATTCCAACCAATACAAAAGCGATTGCCAAATATGCTGATATGATGTGTACATCGCTTTATTATTATGACAATGCCGGCGCGATTAAAACAATTCAGCCCTTTTCCCAGATGCTGTTTAAAGCAATGCCGGTTGAGAAAGCGGCTCCATGTCTTATATTTGCTGTTTATCCAATTGAAAATGAATATTTTGGCTTTCTGAAACAACCGGTATGGAGTGTTAGACAGTCCACTATACTTTTAGCGCTTAATGGAATGCAGCAGGTTTCCTGGTTTGCCGGAATTCATATGGATGGAATTTATTTGGATGCGCTGTCTAAAGCTTTGCAGTTTATTGATAAATATTATCATATTGTCGAAAAAGGTGAAATGCTCAATGAATTAGTTGATGTAAAGCTTAAGCAGGATAACCTGCCTGATGATAAAGCATTTTTTGATGTTAGCGGGACTCCGTATTTTTACGATGCTTGCCGTTGGATGCCTGATAAACAGTTTTGGTTCACTAAGGTTGTATGGTTTTATCGTGATTCCAGATATGTTTTTCTGGCAAATCACACTTCTGCTGATTTGGAGTTTGATATAAAGGCAACAGCTTATACCGGACGCAAATGGCACGTAAGCCAGCATGAAACGGAAGAAAGAGATATTGGAGAACTTGATTTAAAGGACAATATGTGGAGCAAACCATTCACGGTCAAAGTTCCAAAACATAAAATAACTGTAATTAAAATGAAAAGAATTAAATAAAACTATAAATGAGGCGAATCTGATGTCTTTAATAGTTCACAAACCGGGACTGGTTGTAACGGGATTTCCTTTAGAAAGTATTAATAAAGGAAAGTCTGCCGAAATTCGTTTCCCTGATGATACGGTCATTGAAGCTCAAGTAAAAAAGCTTTTACCGAAATGGGTGGAATTATCATTCAACGCTAAGCAGGCCGGCAAAGCTGAAGTTGAATTTTCGGGAAGAGAACCCGATGGAAATTATATTGCCTCTGAAGATGAGGATATGCTTGATAACGGTCTTGTTCAAGTAAAACTGAATCGCAATCCAAGTCTGCCGCCAGTAGAAATTTGCTGGGATAAATGCAGCGGTACATTAAAACCTGAAATTACAGTCAATGGCAGGCAGCCTGTCGAAACAGGTGTGCCACGGGAAATTAAGATAATCCGTAATGGGGCTCTTCGCTGCCGTGTTGAGATAAGCGGTAGTTTTGTCGATTCTATGAATTATCGAATAAGACTTGAGTTATGGAAAGATAATCCCGCATTGCAAGTAGATTGGTTGTTGGCGCATGAGATACCAAATATTCAGGAAATCAAAGTTGAACATGCTGCCTTGACTGGTGATTGGAAACTTGGAGGCAATAATCAGAGGGTATTTTTACAGCAACAATATACTACAGAGTATGTCCCTCGAATCGTATACAATCCGGAACCGGTAAAAATCTGTGCTGACAAAGAATCATTCCAGCCGCATATCAAGGATTATGCTATGTTGTTGGATGATTCGGTATATCCTTTTTATTACATTGACTCAATTGGAACTACTGCGGAATGGTTACAACTGCATGGAAACCTCGGAGCGGTGTGCGGAATTGTCAATGATTTTATTCAGACCATGCCTAATGCCTTGTCGTCAGAAAATAATTTTTTGACGTATGAATTCGTTCCGGAAGGGGAAAGTCTTAATTGGCCTCAAGGCAGACGCAAAGAACAGTCTCTTGTATTATCTTTCTCTTCTACTGAAACCGATATCAACAATCTTGTTAAAACGGCAAGGGATTCATTTAGAAGTGGTAAAGCTCAACCCGATTCTGAGTCAATTGGAGCAGATTTTGATTGTGATTTATTACCCTCCGATGTCAATGTTTATTTTAACCACATTTTGGATCAACTTTGTGAAATTAATTCTCCTGCCGGCAAATGGAATATCGGAGACACTCCTGATGCCCATTACACCAGAGGGTATGGCGCTCACCTTAATCAATATCGTACAACGACTGAAAATTGCCCGCCCAAAATATTCAGTACTAAATCCGGTATTTACCCGGACAGTTCTATATTATATCTGGAACCGGTTTGGACCAATAATGAATATGACATTATTCATACAATCGCGTCCGAGGTCATGCGCACCGGAAAGGCCAGGCATTTTGATATGCTGCGCCTGGCTGTCAGACATAATATCGAAATTGATTTTATTAGTTATTCAGATGATCCTAAACGGCATCAAGCTTCTCCGTTTCACTCACATTTCCATAATAGAAAAGGAACTATTACCAGCCATTTCTGGACTCAAGGGCTAATGCAATATTATTGTATGACCGGAGATGATGACGCGCTTGAAACCGCTTTGGCGCTTGGCCGCAAGATCATAGAAATAAATCATAGCGGGATTTCTGCTAATTGGAGCTTTGACCGGGAAATAGGATGGGCTCTTCTCAGCTTGGTGCCATTACTTGATGCTGGCTTTGAAGAATTTAGAGATGAAGCGAAAAAAATTGTAGATTTTCTTATGAACTACGATCGAAAATCATTTTCAGGAGCTATAAAATTATCCGCGGGTCAGGCGGGACGTTCCATGGAGCGACAAATTATTGACTGTGCTTTTGGTTACGCAGCGATGATTGAGGCGCTGGATCGTTATCAGCGTATGACGTGTGAGCAGAAACTTGCTGATTGGCTGGATGAATTGCTATTTCAATTAAAAGATGCCTTTTGGGAAAAAGTGAAAGATACGGAGTTGCCATACGCGCGTCATATGACCGGACTGATTATGGCAATTGGCTATGAACGTACCGGAAACAAAGATTTTCTTAATGCCGGAGAATTGATTTTACAATATTATCAAAAACAGGGATTTTCATTTGCAGCTGGTACTGAACACGGAGAAGTCAAAGCCTGTGCGATGACATATCGCGGTCTTGCTCGATTATTCAATGCGTTCATTAATGCCGGACAATCTGAAAAATTTGAGTTCCCTGCGTTGTTAGAACATTATAGAGAAACATTATAAAAAGGATGGAAAAAATGAAAAGTAGTAAAAAAATATTTTTTATGTTGTGTTTATGTACTGGATTAACAGTAGTTGAAATCAATGCAACGCCTAGATATAAGACAGGTGATACAGGAGTGTTCGGTTCTGGAGAAACGTGGAATTTTAATGCTGTTGGAGCTTCTCTTAAGCAGGAAGGTGATTCTTACTCCGCACGTTTTACTGTATTTGAAGACACTACTGTAGACCGGGCCTGGCAGCGTCTGATTGGAGTGCCGGCGGAAACCATTTTGAAAGTTGGTATACAGCAGGCGGATGAAGAAGGTAATCCGGATGGGAAATGGATTTCATCATGCAGTTATACACCTCCTGTGAAGAATTCTTTAAAGCCGATCGTATTTGGAAAGGTTAAAATGGAAGCCGGTAAAGTTTACCACTTAGTAATTGAGCTTGAAAAAATTAAAACCGGCAAAGTTTTAATTTATGCTAGTGGCTCAAAAAATACTATTCGTCCATATGACAGAGCGTTAGACGATAAATTTAATGTTTTGTACAGACAAGTCGGAAAAAGCTGGACAGCAGAGAAAATTAATCCATTTTTGATTTTAGGTGATGGCGATGAAATTATCAAGCATATTGGACAACCCTATATTCAGCAAATAATAGGAAGTATTACTACTCAAGGCGGGGCAGGAGCCGCTTCCGGACAGCAATTTGTTATTACAGACAAGGAGGTGCCGGCAGGTTCGACAGTTGAAATTGACAGTATAAGTATTGCGGTGTTGTCAAGAGGCAAGCCGATTGATCCGCTTATTATAAGTCTTTGTTCAATGGATGGCGCGATATTGTGTACTGCAAGTTTAGAGCCGACAGAAGCTGACCGGAAAGTTAAAACTCTAAAATTTGATAAAACAGCTATTCTTGAACAGGGGGTAAGTTATCTGCTGACAACCCGTTTCGGAGGTAAAGGCGGAACTGTCAAGCAAATGTATTTATTGTCCAGTTCCGTTTGCAATATTTCTGGCTCAAGTGTTGCTGGCTGGGGAGGGAAAACAATTTGCTTTCCAGTAAAAAGTGCGGGTAAAAACGACTGGAGCAAATTCAAACCTGTTGCTTTGGCACAGGATATGAGATTTATTTTGCATGGAAAAGTAGCGGCAAAACAATAGAAAAAGAGGCAATAATATTGAATAATAAAAAGATAACGGCAAAACCTTTAGTTCTCTGGTTTCTTAACAGTGACTTGCGGGAAGATAGATTACGTACTCAAATACTGGCAATGAAGCAGAAAGGCGTTGGTGGATTCTTCATGCACTGGATAGATTGTGAAGAACCATATATGAGCGAGAAATGGCTTCAAGCTTTGGATTTTATTATTGAAGAAGCAAAGAAACAGGAAATGGAAGCTTGGCTTTATGACGAAGCCTGGTGTCCAAGCTGTTTTGCCGGCGGCAGGATTCTTGCTCGACGGCCTGATTTACAGCTCAAAACTATATGGTGCAAAAAAATTGACGTTTTTGGCGGCCAGGAAGTTTCTTTTGATTTTGAATTGATGAAAATTCTGCGTGTCTGTGCTGTGCCGCTAAAAGCCGGAACACCGGTTCTTGATAAGGCAATTGATTTGAGCAGCAGTCTGGGAACGGTTGCAAGTGGCGCTCGTACTCCATACCGCCATAAAAAAGGTTATTATCCTAACGTAGAGCCGATTGAACATTGGCGAAATTCCGGTTCAGATCATATTTGGAGATTAAAATGGCAGCCTCCAGTTGGTGAGTGGCGGGTGTATGTCTTTTGTATAAGGGATATGTTCACTCACGAGGGCATGAATAGACTTGATGTGTTAAATCCTGAAAGTATTGAACTTTTTTTAGAGGAAACTCATGAAGTTTATGCAAAACGCTTTGAAAAATACTTTGGGAATGTTATTCCCGGCATCATGACCGATGAGCCTAAATACTGGCCAATGCCCTGGACTGATAGCTTGGAGGAAATATTTGAACAGCAATATGATACTGCTTTTACCGAAATATTACCAAAATTGTTTGATGATAGTTTTCCGGAGTCCAGTGCGGTAAAAAATGCTTATCACAAAATCACCTCGGACATGTTTCGTGAAAACTACATCGTGCCAATGAAAAAGTGGTGCGGCGAGCATAATCTTTTGCTTACCGGACATGTCAGTCCGGAGGAATGTCTGCACGAAGAGATGATGTACGTCGGCAGTATCCCGCGGCTTTTGGAAAATTTTGATATTCCCGGAACGGATTTGATTATTCAAACGGTTGGCGACCGCAACAATATGGCGCTTAATTTGGGAACCAAAATGGCGTCATCTGTTGCATCTCAGCAAGGAAAAAACGAAGTGTTTGTGGAGTATGGCGCATGTTGTAATGAAAATTTTAGCCTGGAACAATCGAAACATATGACTGACTGGCTGATGGTTACCGGGTGCAATATGCTTTGCAATCATGGTTTTTCGTATTCTCTTGAATCCACACGCAAATATACTACGGGGCTAACATTGGCTATGGGTATGCGATTGTGGAAGCATTGGAATATTATGACTGAATATATTGAAAACCGCTGTGCTTTGCTGCGTGAATACAGACCGAAAAATAAAGTTGCGGTATTAAAGCCCCAAACCTCTATACGGGCTTGCTCCGGTAATTACGAACAAGTTGAATTGCAGTATATTGAGCTTGTGACTACTCTGATGCGGGCACATATTGGATTTGATTTTATAGATGAAGATAATGCAACTGACTGGGTATGCGATAATGGTATATTAAAATGCGGTTGTGCTGAATATTCCACTATAATAATTCCCTCGCTTCAGTATATAACTAAAGCGTGTGCCGGTAAACTAAGCTGTTATGCGTTACAGGGCGGTGAACTGCTTGCCGTTGATAAAGCTCCTGTTGTTTTGGAGTTTTCAGGACAGCAGGAATGGATAGGCGGATTTAAGGATTGCGCTTTGCAGGATCTCGCACAACTTTTAAAGCCGGATGTAGATATTAGCGGCACAGACAATGAAGATGTATTTGTTTATCGTGGAGAAAATGATTCAGGAGATGAACTGCTTTTTCTGGTCAATATGCTTGACAAATCTGTTCACTTAAGATGTAATGGTGTGGATTTAAGCTTACCTGCCTTGGGGAGCTTTATGTCACAGGTGGATTCGGTTAATCAAAAGAAAACTACTGCTGACCGTAAAATTACCCTTAACAAAAATTGGCAGGTAAGCGCCGCAAAACTTAACCATATTCCGATCAACCAGAATATAGCCAGGTTCAAAATGGAACCAGGTGTTCAGGAGCTTTATTTATGCTTTGAAGCTGAAGAAGCGGAGAAGCTTGCCGGATCACTTTATATAAATGGAGTTAAACCGGATTTAAAAACAGGAGTTCCCGGCTTTATTTATGATGACAGCAATCGTCTATTGCAATTGAAGGTGCAGTCAGATGAACTGATTATTGAATATGATAATTCTGATTTTGCTACTGTTTTGATTGCTGGTTGTTTTACTGCTTTCAGGAAAAATAACTTCTGGCTTTTATCTCCGAAAAAGAACCGGGCCGCCGCATTGGACAGTATTGCTTGCGGGTATCCGTTTTTCAGCGGCATGCTTGAATTTTCGACAAATATTAATTTGAAGAAAGATTTACCGAATGCGGTACTGGAGTTGCCGGGCAGGAGTGGTGTCGCGGAAGTCTGGCTCGACGGCATATGTAAGGGGACTTGTGCCTGGGCTCCGGACGGTATACATATTGGAGAGATGAAATCAGGAAAGCACCGCCTTGAATTGCAGTTTTCCGGTACTGTAACTGGAATTCTCAAGGATTTGCCGGAAAAATTCGGCATAGAAGGTTTTCCGCAATTATTATTTTCTGCAAATGCCTGTAAGCGCAGTAAAACATCTGAGTCTGTAATGAAAATATGTTAAATCATGAAAGGAGGCTCATGGCTAAAATAATTAATTTTGGTTCACTTAATATTGATAAAGTTTACCAGGTGGAACATATTGTCCGGCCCGGAGAAACAATTTCGAGTAAGGGTTACAATATCGGGTGTGGAGGCAAAGGCGGTAATCAATCGCTTGCCCTGGCTAAAGCCGGGGTTGATGTGATTCATGCCGGCTGCATCGGTAATGATGGCGCAATATTGATGGATAATCTTCGTGACAATGGTGTAAATACTGATTTTGTCAGAATTATAGATGAGCCTTCCGGGTGTGCAATGATCCAGGTAGATGAAAAAGGGGAAAATTCAATAGTTCTTTATCCAGGTGCAAACTTTAAAATAAGCAGAGAACATATAGAAACGGTGATAAATTCCGCCGAAGAAGGCGATTTTCTGTTGCTTCAGAATGAAATTAATTTGAATGAGTTAATTATTGAAAAAGCCTATGCTGCGGGAATGAATATCTGTTTAAATTTTGCTCCGTTTGATAAAGTTTCTGCTGAAAAACTTCCGCTTAAATATGTCAAAATATTGATACTCAATGAGCAGGAAGGAACAGATATATCAGGCGTTTCTGAACCGGAAGATATTATCAGTAAATTGCTTGAGCAATATCCTGATATGCTTGTGCTCATCACCTTGGGGTCAAATGGCGCGATTTGTGGTCTTGGGCCTTCACGCTTTTATGCGGCCTCTCCTATTGTTGACGTAGTTGATACCACCTGTGCCGGGGATACTTTTATTGGTTATTTTCTTGCTGCTTACTTAAAGAATGAACCGCTGGAATTTTGCTTAAAGAGAGCTTGTTGTGCGGCTGCAATTACTGTAAGTAAACCCGGAGCCGGCAGTTCGATTCCATTTAGGGACGAAGTGAAAAAGTTGCATATGGAACAATTAGCTTAGGAATGTAAATAATTTATAACTTAATATGCAAATTATTAAAAAATAAAACGGCTTATCTCTTGACTTTTGAGAGATGATGTATTATAATTTAGTTAACAGATATAGTTAACCTGTAACCAAGAATAAAAACGGAGGTCCGCTTATGAAAAAGAAAGACATTGTCCGCACGGTGAATATTTTCACACTCATTGAACTCCTCGTTGTGATCGCTATCATAGCAATCCTTGCCAGTATGTTGTTGCCGGCGCTTAGTAAAGCCAAAGCGAAAGCCAAGCAGATTTCATGTGCAAACAGTTTAAAACAAGTCAATACTTTCGGGGTAATGATGTATTCTAACGATAATGACGGGTTTCTTGTAGATACTAGCACAACATCATTGCTTAACGCTGTGGGGCCGTATGAATATAAGAATTATAGTACGACAGATGCTATTGCATCACGTAAATCTATCACTTGGAAGGGCTGCCCGGGCCGTTCACCCAATGAACTTACTGCTGGAGCTTATGTGGCATATGGCGCTTGCAGTTATGGCTGGAATAGAGCACTTGGATCAGTATGGAGTTGGGGTGCGATGAAAATATCTAATGCAAAAATACCATCGACGACTTGTGCTATAATTGATTGTGGATCTGACTTTTACTCGGCTACTCACTATGAGGATAATACTCTATTTAAAGGCAGGCATGAAATGAAAGGATTGAATTTTTCATTTATTGATGGTCATGTCGAATGGCTGAATGCGCTTACCTGGAGAACCAGAACCGGACATTCAATGACGCAATCAGACACTTCAGCTCCTTGTTCCATAGGCGGCTGCCTGTGGCATCCTTACTAGGCTTGGCGAATATGAATAGATCATTATTATTTGTCATTTTTGTGTTTGTGTCGTTTTCAAGCTTCGCAGGAGAACATTTAAACAACAAATCAGCTAGTTGCATCATTGCCGCTAAAGGCAGGGCATTACAGGACGTAGTTGTTGCTCCACAGGCTGATCCCGAGGTGAAAAAAGCTGCAAAATATTTATCATTTTATCTTGCCAAAATCAGTAGTGGACAATTTCCGGTTAAAGTTGGTGATGGTAAGAAGGGGATAGCAGTTGGAACTGTGAATGATTTTCCATTAATCAAGTTTAAGCCTTGTTTTAAACTTGATGATCCGGGAGAGCGGCAGGGCTATGAAATAAAATCTCATAAAGGCGGTATTTATATAATTGGCGCTACTCCGCAGGCGGTAAATTACGCAGTCTTTGATTTATTGCAGCGATTAGGGTACAGGCGTTACTTTCCAATGAAAAAATGGGAAATTATTCCCAAAGAAAAAACTCTTTCTTTTGCTACGCATATCCGGGAAACACCAGATTATTACTCCAGAAGGATATGGCCGCATTACGGAATGTGGAAAGAATATAAAGACAGTTTCACAGAATGGGATAAAGTTAACCGTAACGGCGGTTACGCCTTGAACACCGGGCATGCTTATCGTCATATTATTCGCTTAAATAAAAAAATATTTGACGAACACCCTGAATATTTTGGACTGTTGAACGGTAAGCGTACATCAACGAAATTCTGTATTTCAAATCCGGGATTACGAAAGCTGGTTGCGGATTTTGCAATAAAAAGTTTTGAGAAAAAACCGTCCCTTGATAGTTTTTCTGTTGATCCAAGCGATGGCGGTGGATGGTGCGAATGCGCGGCATGTAAAAAAATAGGTTCTCCTTCAACCCGGGCGGTACTGTTGGCTAATACAACCGCAAAAGCCGTTAGACAAAAGTTTAAAGGTAAACGCATTGGCATGTATGCCTATAACCATCATTCCACTCCGCCGGCAATTGATGTTGATAAAGATGTGGTAATCAGTGCCGCGACAGCATTTATAAAAGGTGGCCTCACAATAAATCAGATTATGGCTGGCTGGAAGCAAAAGCATGCTGTTATGGGGATACGTGAATATTACGAGGTCTATTGCTGGTCGCTTGATGCCCCTGGTGCGGCTCTCGGGGGAAATCTTAATTATTTAAAAAGCTCTATTCCGGAATTCTACAAGCAGGGGGCGCGTTACATGTCGTCGGAAGCTTCGGATGGCTGGGGGCCTAATGGACTGGGGTATTATCTTGCAGAGAAGATGTTGTGGAGTGTGAAAGAAAGCAGTAATGTAGAAATGTTACAACAGGATTTTCTGCAAAAATGTTTTGGCCCCGCCGCGGCAACGATGAAGAAATTCTATAAATTGCTGGATGGCAGTAAGCGGCAGCCTTTATCTAGCGATCTGCTGGGAAGGATGTACCGTCTGTTAAAAAAGCAAGGCAGGAAGCGGCTTTGCAAGCAAATATTATTTCCCGGTTGGACGATTTGGCGCTTTACACTAAATA
This sequence comes from Victivallaceae bacterium, assembly GCA_963664605.1. Lineage (GTDB taxonomy): Bacteria > Verrucomicrobiota > Lentisphaeria > Victivallales > Victivallaceae > JAHOYW01. Next base: position 3,592,763 of record OY761536.1, on the reverse strand, counting down.
TTGTGAACTGTTGCATGCATTTAATCTTGCTTCATCTGGTAAAAAAAAGATTGCCGCATTTCAAACCTTAGGCAATTTTGCCGCGGCAACCAGATACACTAGAATGGTTCACACCAAACCAATTTACCGGGATCAGTTGTTGCGGGTCATCCCCGGCGGCAGGAAACTTAAACCCCGCCCGGAACTGGACTGGAAAAACATTAAACATTATACCTCTGCGGAAATTGATACTTTAATAGAAAAAGGCATTGCTGACAATCAACTGCTGGACTTTAAACCTCTGCAATTCAGTGAGGATCTGGTTCCGGCGTTAAAAATCAATCAGCAGAAAATGCCTGGTGGTAAAATAAATGTACGGCGCGGAAGCAGGACTTATTATACATGGGCCGGAAAAAAACTTAAACCAATAAAGCTTGAAGTAACAGGCGGCATGATAAAGTGGTATCGTGACCGCGGGAATGTTAAAATCAAGTTGATCCAGATCGGTGGTGTTTCAGAAGCTGGAACTCGTGAAACGATTATTCAAGAAGACTCCAGCGTGCCGCCTGACGGTAAAACCAGAAGTGTAATATTGAAGCCGAAACAACCGGGATTGCATAAGATTGTCATCAATGACGGTAATGACATGACCAGAGTTAAATGGGCGGAAGATTTGCCTATGACCATGAAGTCATCAGGAACCGCCCCGGCACGCTTGAACATTAAACTGGTTTATTTCTATGTCCCCAAAGGTACAAAAGTATTGGGGTTTTACGGTAGTTTAGCACGTGTTTCTATCGTTGCGCCCAACGGCAAAGTGTTATTGCAATTGAAAAAGTTTAAAGGTTTCAAATCCATCCCGGTTCCTGAAGGAATGGGTGGAAAACTTTGGCAAATAAAAAATATTGCAGGTGGCATTGGATTAATGACAGTCCCGCCATATCTGGCATTGACCCCCGCAACTTTACTATTGCCGGAGGATGTGGTAAAGCGGGACAAGCTTAGCAAAAATTAAAAGAATAATCAGAAAAATAAAGGAATCATATTGTGTTCATTAAACTATATTTTTTTTCAGTAATCACTTTATGCTTAGTTGTTTTTACCGCCAATGCCGCCAATACCTGTTTATATAATGGCGACAGGAAAGTTTTTATCGGTTCAAAAAACAATGATAAATTGATGCGGGCAGCAAAAGAACTGATTACTTATCTTGATAAAATTGATACTGGCAAGTGGTCTGTTTCAGATGAAAAATACAATAATAATGGGATCTATCTGGGGTTGGCGGATTCATCTGTTATTTCTAAAGCAGATAGAACAAAACTAAAGAATATGAATTTAGAGGGCTACCTTATTGCTCCTGAAATTAAATCTATTAAGCTGGTTGGCAATATGGAACTGGCTGTTCAACACGCTGTGTTTGATTTCCTTGAACGACTTGGTTGCCGCTTTTTGACACCGGCTGAAGCATGGACTGTTATTCCGCAGGCGACAGGGCTCAAAATCACTTCCGGCAAAAAATTTGTGCAGCCTGATTATATCGGGCGCAGGATCTGGTATGCTAACGGACTTGGAGTAGGGCATTCTCCCGATGGCTCACTAAGAAAGATTAATGAAACATATAAGAAATTCTTCCGTTCCACTCGACAGGGAGCAGCCGCGCCAATGGGATTTGGACATAGTTATTACGGTACTTTTATCAGGTATAAAAAAACTTTTGAGGCACATCCTGAGTGGGCTGGAATGAGAAAAGACGGGACACGTCCAGCATTGAATACCTTGCATGGCAAAAAAAGCAACCGTAACTGGTGTTATTCGAATCTGGAACTGGCTGAATTATGTCTCAAGGATAGAATTTCACTATTAAGTAAAATGCGGGAAAAAAATCCTCATGCAATTTTGGTTTCTATGGATACTAACGATGGTGCGCGCGCATGTTGTTGTGAAAAATGCAAGAAGCTTGGAAATGCTTCTGACCAGGCTTTATATATAGCTAATTATGTAGCTCGCGGCATTAGAAAAGTTTATCCCGACGCGCTTGTTGGTATACTAATTTATCCTCCTCATATTCTTCCTCCTGAAAACGTCAAACTTGAACCTAACATCCTGCCTTCCATGGCAATGGCTTTTAACAGAACAGGCATGAGTTATGCGGAGCTGATTAACGGTTGGCTAAAGGCCGGAGCCAAGCAGATATCTATCTATGATTATCTTGGAGTTTACGAGTGGGATTACGGTATGCCGGCTCAAGGTCATGTTACTTATGATTATATCAGAAAATCAATACCATTGTTTCTGAAAAAATGGAAAGCTCTATCATTTGACGCCCAATCGCAAGCAAGTTGGGGACGTTATGGCCCAAGCATGTATCTGGCAAGAAAACTTTTATGGGATGTAAATGCCGATGCTGAAGCAATCTATTCAGATTATTTTTCAACAGCTTTTGGAGAGGCGGCTCCTGAAATGCGGAAGCTCTTTGATTACTGGGATACTACGACAGGCGGAAAGCTTACTGATATTAATATTGCGCGTTGGTTGGAAATGTTTAAAAAGGCTTTAGCTAAAACAAAAAAATCATCATCTCAAGTAAAACGCCGCATGGAGGATATGCAGGCATATCTACATAGCGTCGTGCTATATCATGAGGCCAGAAAAGCACAAGCCTTACCAAAGGCGGAAAGAAATAAAGCAGTAAAAGAAGCAGTATTTAAGATGCTTGATTTTATTTGGCGCACTCGTGAACGGCAAATGCTGCAATTCTGGGGATTTATGACTAGAATGGGAACTTTCGGTAAGGAGATTCATACTTTGGTATGGAAAAAATGGGTTCCGGGTGAAATTCGCAAAGGAAAAGCTGAATGGATGTCCGGTAATAATGATTACAGCTCCAAAGAGCTTAATGATCTATTCCATAATGATCTAAAAAAATATGATAAATTTTTAAAAGAACAAGTAACATATTCAAATTGTCTTGTGCCGTTATTTCCTCATAAAAAAGCTGTAAGGAATAAATCCAGAGGTTATTTCAGCAGTCCAGGCAGATGGTACTTTTATGTAGAAAAAGCCGGTATGGTAAAAATTACATTTGGAGATTCTTCAGCAAAAGGAAATTACTGGCTTAAGGCTGTTGTTAAAGATACAAAAGGGAATACAGTTTTTTCTTATGTCCCCGAGTTGTATGCTGTTCCTGATAGAAAAATGAAAGAGATAAAACTTAATTTAAAACCTGGATTATATCAATTATTACTAGATGACGCTAAGAATCGGTATTATCCCGTTTTTGAGCCGGCATTAAAAAATGTCTATGAACAGTCCGATAACAGCTCTACCTCCAATGAATATTTTACGCCGGGTTATATTTATGTCCCCCAAAAATTGAAATATTTAAAAATAAGAAATTCTTTGTTTCTGACAATCAAAGCTCCTGGATGGAATAAAGCAAAGATCTATAAACAGGGGAATTTCTCTATTCCAGTAGGTAAAGATGGTGGTAAAATATGGCAGATTATGCATGTAACGCGATCAAGGTTTGAAATACTTAACGCTCCACCTTTTGTTGCAAACGCTAAAGATAATTTGTTGATACCTGAAGACTTAGATCGCAAGTAGCAAGACGTTTCTGATTCCAATATAAAGATGAGTCCAGTATTGTGATGATTTTAATTGCAAAAACATTTAAAAACTCAAATAAAGGAGGTGCGTATGAACTAGAACATTAGAGTATTGGTTTTGAAGATTTGAAGGAATTATACTATTAAATGGAAAGTTAAACAGGAGGAATTATGAAGCTTATTATTCAAAAAAATTGTTTTACTGTGTTTTTCATATTTTGTTTGATATTTCAGTTAAACGCAGGGGTTTTCCCGTCAGTAAAAGATTATGGAGCTGTTGGAGATGGGGTGACTGATGACCTTCCTGCATTTAATTTAGCTATATCCACTCTTTCGGTACAGGGAACATTTGTATATCCTACATGTGGTATAATTGTAGTTCCTCCCGGAACTTATTTTCTTAACGGTACACTTGTTCTTAACAGTTCTGTTCACTTAATTGGCAGTGGGGCCGGGCAAGCAGGAGGGATATGGTCAACAACTCTTAAATTCCCAGCGGATACTGTAGGCATTGTTGTCATGAAAGGTAATGTCAACCCTAACCAAAACGGTGGTGACTCAACTATTTTAGAGGGACTTATGTTGTCCGGAGGCGGAGGAAGCGATACCACAGCACATGGAATTGATGTACAAGCCCGTGTCAAAATACAGGATTGCTCGATTTCCGGGTTTAAGGGAAATGGTATAAATCTTGTTGCCGATGTTAACTCCCGCACAAATGCTAATTGCTGGGCTATAGATACGGTAAGCTTAACAGGTAATGGCGGGCATGGTCTATATGTTGATGGGGGAGATACTAATGCGGGAGTTGGAAAAAGCATTAACTCATCCGCAAATGGGGGATGGGGAATATATGATTCGTCTTTCCTCGGTAACACCTATTTAGGGTGCCATACAGCATCTAATGTGCTTGGCGCTTATAAATCAGATAACGCCAATGCGCGAAATATATTTTTAGGATGTTATGCTGAAGGTGGCCAGCCAGCTTCTGAAATCGCCTCTCCAAGTATGGTTATAGGCGGTTTGTTTGGCACAGTTACTGGAACAGGGTACTTTTTGATCGACGGTAAAACTCCTTCTATAAGTTCAACCTTAAATGGGGGTACCATAAATATTGGTAAAAGCGAATTGTTAGGTTTAGTTGATGCTGATCATCCACAATGGCCATATAGATTAAAATATGATACTGGAAGCTGGTATCTGGATTGGGCAAATCTTTCTAGTGGAGTATGCCTGGAATTGTATACCAGAGCAGCAACTCCGGTAAATGGATATGACAGGGATATGTCAAGTTCTAATGGCGGAATAGGATTTCCGAGAGGTTATTATGGTGGTGCTATGAAGTATCGTGGTGAAAAATCTGCTGCTCCAACTACTGGAACATGGCAGCAGGGGGATATTATTTATAATCTTCAACCAATAGCTGGCGGATATCTGGGGTGGGTATGTGTTACCGGCGGTACGCCTGGAACATGGAAGGCTTTTGGAGCAATTCAACCTTAGATAAAGAGTTATATTTATAAAAGACTTAAAAAGATGGAACCTTCTTCTGGAAAGATTCCATCTTTTTACTTTTTTAGATCAAGATAACAAGTTACTTTAAATATTTACTTAACGTTTGCATTTGCTCTACTGGCATGTATTTTTAAAATATAAAAACTTAATATTCAGAACAGGAATGCATATGAATGTGACAATGAAAGATATTGCCGAAAAGGTTGGTGTAACTAAAGCTACGGTTTCCAAGGCTCTGAATAATAAAGGCGGAGTTTCTGAAGAAATAAAGAAAAAAATCCTAGATTGCTGCGAAGAACTTGGTTACCAGTTAAATTGGAGCATCCAGGACTTGGTGCGCAAAAGTGGTTCTCTCAGGTCCCGTAATATTGCATTTGTTATGGTGAAACTTGATTTTGCTGATCCGGCTTATGCCAGATTGATTGATGGAATTGCCGCCGCAGTTAAGGAGAAAGACCTGCATTTGATATTGGTAAAGCTTTCAGGCGACGAGCGGCGTGTAGTTGATCTGCCAATGATTTTACGCGATAAACGGGTTGATGGTATAGTTATTTCCGGCGATTTAGGTGTTCCAACAACCGATTTGTTGAAAAAACATGGTATTCCTTTTGTTCTGCTGGGTAATTACCGTAATGAAATCGCGGAAAATAATTTTGTGGTAGAAGCTGATTTACGTATTGGCATTAATAAAGTCGTCGAAGCAGTTAAAAGCAGAAACTGTTCCAGAATTGCCTACTACGATGAAGTGGATGAAAATTTCGGAAGAATCTGTTTGTCATACCTGAAAGTCGCACTTGAGGAAAATGGCATGCATATATCTCCAGATCTCATAATGTATGGCACGGGGAAAATGACTGGAGCTTTCAAATATTTTATGAATAATTTAACTACTGACCAAATACCTTTTGATGTTATTTTTTGCTTCGATACTCGTGTAGCACGCGATTTGGAAACGGCCCTTTTAGCTATGTATGGTCTGAAAAAGTGTTCCAAGGTAGTGATTGTTTCCTCCCGTGGATACGAATATTTTAATATGATTCTCGAGTCTGTGATTATGACTTTCCCGTTGACTGAAATGGCATACAACGGAACTAAGCTATTGTGTGATATTATCGAAAATAAGGCATCTAAAACAGCGATCAAAATAGTTGTTCCATCTAAAGTGGATTTCCACACCCGTGACTATTGATTCTGAAATCAGTTTTACCTGTTACAGGCTTCATAAGTGCGCAATTATCGAAAGAATTTTACGTTCAGGAAAATTAATAAAACTAATTTTCCCGCCGCTTTTAATATGATAAACGGATTATTTAAATAATCACCATTTGAACCATTGTGTGTCATTTAACATTACACGATGTCCTACTATACCACTATTTTTATATAATGCTGGAAACAAATATATAAAAGAAAACCACAAAAAGATATTTTTGAGTTTAATTGGCAGAAAGAATGGTACCCCGGACAGGATTCGAACCTGTGACAGCTTGATTAGAAGTCAAGTGCTCTATCCTCTGAGCTACCGGGGCTTATCTGGAAGCTAAATATGCTTGCTTTTTGTGAAAAATCAATAGTTGGAACTGCCTTTTTTGCTTTTAACTTTGATTTATACCATAAAATAATAAATAATAAAGCGGAAAATTAAATTTATTTTCATTTTTTTTCAAAAAAACAAACTGATGGGTTGCAATATTGTTATTTTGTGTTATATTATAAATAACAACAAAAAACAAAGGTTGTATAATCATGTTCGAACATCTGCTGGCAAAACCTAAAGTCCACAATGCTGTTATGCAAATGCTGAAAGCCTTTGCAGAGCAGGAGATAGCGGTTGGCGAACGTATACCTCCGTTACGCCAGTTGGCGGAAGAATTCGATGTCAGTATATATACTATTCACAGTGCGATCAATGAACTCAAAATATCTGGCTATGTCGAGAATCGCGGGAGTAATTTAAACTTTCTGGCGAAATTGCCGTTGCTAAATGAATTTATTGATTTGAATGGTGTTACCATATCATGTCTGGTGCGGGATTATAATGATATGAGCAAAATTAACAGTATGCTGATCCGCGAACAGTCGAATGTCGCCTTTAAACGCAAATACCCGGATATTGATATTAAAGAAGTTCAAGTAAAAGGAAATGGGGATAATTTTGCTATCGAACAGATAAAGCAGTTGATGCGTAATGGAATTCCAAGTACTAATAATATTACCCAGACAGAATTGCCGATATATGAGAAATTCAAACTTATTGCTCCATTGAAAGAAGAACAGGTTACTGATTATCTAAACCAGATCAAGCCAGCTTATATTGAACGGTGTAAGCTGGATGGACAGCTTTATTTGCTGCCTACAAGCGCGACAATTACCTGTTATACATACAATCATAAACTGTTCAAAGAGGCCAAAATTGATCCGGAATACTGTTTCAGCAGTCTCGATGCTTTTATTGAATGCTTGCGCCAATTGCGCAGTCATACCGGGAAAGCGCCGCTTATTTTTACTATGGCGGCGGATATGTATATATGGCTTCAGCATTTGGTGACCATTGACCTGCAGATAACCAGGCCGGGGCAACAGCTTTTGCCGGTAGACTGGCAGGATGACTACAGTACAGGAGCTCTTGAATATTTTTACAAAGTGATGTTTGAGGAAAAACTTGGAATCGTTAATGATACGGGCTACGAGGAGAATATATTATCACTTTATGACAATGAAGTTCCAATAGTATTTGATTCCGGCAGTCTGGCAAGTTTTCTTATGGGACATTGTCAAACCGCTAATTACAGTTTGGCACAGCTTGGGAAAACAGGCCTGGCTAATGTAGCGGGTAATTTTATTCGTGCCGGTGCTGACGAACGTGAACAGCTTGCAGCACTTAAATATGTTCAGCATTATATAGAATGGGTGCATAAAGATGTCGGCGGAATATGCAGAACCAGCTACAATAGATTTTCCAAGCCGTGGACGATCTACAAAGATATTGAAAACGATAAATTCCTGTGCCGGGACAGTAATTTCCCAGACGCATGGAGAAATGCGGTCAGTAAGATCGAGGAAAGCCTAATCTGGGAGCCGTTGGGTAATGACTGGGAGAAAAAAATCAGCGGGAAAAGTTTATATAACTTGTTGGGCTCAGACAGGGAGATATCAATTGACGCATTAAAGTTTTACCTTAATTCAATAAATACTTCGTCAGTCAGCGGCGGAAAGCTGACACAAATTATGGCGTTGGCATAAAAATAAAAAAAGAGTCCTATAAACATTAACAAGTAAAAGAAGGAGCCGAAAAATGAAAAAGGAGCTGGAAAAAAACTCAAAAAGGAAAAGTTTTACGCTTATTGAACTCCTTGTTGTGATCGCTATCATAGCAATCCTCGCCAGTATGCTGCTGCCGGCGCTTAACAAGGCCCGCTCGCGTGCTAAAAAAAGCAAAGATATTAATAATCAAAAGCAAATCGGTCTTGGTATTGCTTTATATACAAATGACTGGAGCGGGTATGTTCCATACAATGGTCTTATGAGCACTGAGACTCTCAGGAAATATGGGAAATTTTATGGCTTAGGCCGGTTGGTCGAAAGTAAATACATCAGTTTTGGCAATAGCACGGTTTTTTGGTGTGCTGAGTGTACCGGTGATGATAAAGTTAGAGGGATGTTAAATGCTGATTACGGATTAAAAAGCTTTGAATCTCCTGGATATGATATAAGAAGCAATTATGCTTACCGCTTTGAAGACAATACAAGAACTGGTAATCGTGCTTTTGATCGTCCAACGGAGCTCATATCCAGATTGAAAAACAAAATACTCGTTTCGTGTTATCCATGGTATTCCAATTACAGTACGATGTGTGGAGCTCAGGATCTACATAGTTTCGAAGGCTTACATACATTGTATTCGGATGGTCATGTTGAATGGTATTCTACTAGAGATTTCGGGAGCCCTGTCAGTGGCAGTTGGGAGCGCCCGTGGGAGACATTTGATGAAATGACAGCAAATGTCAAATAAATAGTGATTTCAACAAAGGTGAATTCAAAGGTAAATAGGATGCATAATAATAGTTTAAGCAAGTATTCATTAATAATTTTCATAATATGTATAATTGGGACGTACTGTATTGCAGGAGATAAATCATTTCCGGGAATACCACCAAAGTTATACGCCAGCTATGACGAGGATTGTTCTCTTCTTGCAGACGGTGCAAAAGTATCAGCTGTTGTCAAAAACACGAGTTTAGTTTCAGGGAAATTCGGCAATGCAGTGAAAGTTGGAGGAAATACTCAATTAATTTATAATATAGCGAACTTATTCAATAAAAAAGCATCCACAATTGCTTTTTGGTTTAAAACCCCTAAGGGGAGCCGTGCAAAATGTCGAATGCTTTTTTTGTCTGTAAGTGGTGATTCTTACGCCAATAAAGATGGGTTAATTCTGATTAAATATGATTATGGTCCAAAATTAATGGCTGCCGTTATGGTAAACTGGAAGAGAACCCAGTTCAGTACTTCGGGCGATGCTATTTGGAACGCAGACACTTGGCATCATATTACTTATACTCGTTCGGCTAAAGAGAATTGCTGTAACTTATATCTTGATGGTGAACTGATAGGTTCAACATATTATTCAACCTGGCCTGGAAACGCAAATAAATTAGTTGTTGGAAATTTGCTGTCGAACAAGCAATTGACTAAAAATAATGTACTAAATGGGCTTATTGATGACTTGAGGATATATAATTATCAGTTTTCTGATGAGCAGGTGTTGTCTCTATATAATTATTCTCCACCTAATATAAAAGCAGGTAAGCAGCAATAAAAATTTAACATAAAATATTTATAAATATTTAATCAATCTTAAGGAATTTTATACAATGAAAAAGATTTTCTCCGCTATCTGGGTTTATTTAATTTTAGTATTAATCAATGTTTCTGCTTTGAGTCCAAAAGAACAGCCAGGAAAACTGATTGAATTTGGTTGGGATATGCCGGACATCCCCTTTCTGATAAAAAATTTAAAGCGTTTAGAGGAGTTGCCGTTCGATGGGTTGGTAATTGACCTTGGAAGACGTAATAAGTGGTCGGGAGCTCCAGTTGGGGAAAAGGGATTTGCCTGGTCGGCATGGCAAAAGGAAAAGTGTTCAGAAGGACTTGTCAAACGTATGAATTCTGACATAGAGTTGCTTGCAAAGACAAAAAATAATGCACTTAAAGACAGTTTTATTCAATTCAATGCAAGCCCTGGAGGTGTTGACTGGTATGATGAAGATGGGATTAAAAATGTAATAAATAATTGGAAGACTGTAGCCAAAGCTGTGAGACTGAGTGGCGTTAAAGGTATTTTTTTTGATATTGAATATTATGCAAAAGGGAAGGGGCCCAATTGGCAACCGTGCATATGGAGATATAAGGATATGCCGTTGAAAAATAAATACAGTTATAAAGAATATCAGGATCAGGTATACAAGCAGGCTCTCAACATTATTAAAGCAATACGCGAAGAATGCCCGAAAATGACCATAATGTTCACATTTGGAAATGAGCTCTTGTATGGGACTAATAAACGTGGAGCTATCTTTAAAAGATATAGTCTTTTGCCTGCATTTATTGACGGATTCCTTAAAGGAGCTGGTGAAAACATCACTATTGTTGATGGTTATGAACAGGCTTATGGATTTAAAGATTCCGTGAGCTTTAAATCAGCAAGAGATATTATTGAACATGTCAGCTATTTCAGCCGTCTGCCAAAGCTTTATAAAAACAAGATGCATGTTGGGTTTGGGCTGTTTATTGATACTTATGCCAGTTCTGCATGGCATACACAGCCAGATGAGTTAAAGAAAAACTTTTATACTCCGGACGAGCTCGCATATGCCGTTCAGCAGGGATTGAAATATGGGGATTACGTCTGGATATATACACACAAGATTAACTGGTGGCAGGGGACACATTGTCCTGAAGAATATATTCAGGCGTTGAGGAAAGCAAAAAAAAAGACATTAAGCCCAAGTAAAGAACACAGTATCCGTAATAGTCCAAAACATAGACCTGCATATTCTACTGCACGGATGTATATAAAACAGGATGATAGTTTTATAACGACTCCGTTATGGAAACAATATCGGTTAGTTCTATCTCTGCCGGTGAAATGGATGTTCAAAATAGATGTCGAACAACTTGGAGAATTAAAAAAATGGTATTCAAACAATATTAGTGTTTTTGACTGGGAGAATATTGTTGTTCCGGAATGGTGGAACTGTAAAGGTTCTAAATGGGAGAATTATAGCGGAGTAGCATGGTATAAAGTTAATTTTCGAGTGCCCAAATGGGCAAAAGGAAAAAAAATCGCATTGCTGTTTACTGGCGTTGATGAAGAAGCTAGAATATGGTTGAACGGAAAATTTGTGGGAGAACATAACCTGGCGGCAGCAGGTTGGGATATTCCATTTTTATTTGATGTGTCAAAATATACAGACACTGACAAAATAAACATCTTGACTGTGCGGGTTGACGGAGGAGATGCGTATGGAGGTATTTGGCGACCTGTTTATCTTATTACTCCAATAAGTGAGCAAAAAACTAATATCTCTATTTTATCAGTAAATTGAATGAATAAAGGTGTGAGTGGAATATTCTCTGTACTCCACAAGTTAATAGACGGTAGCTGAATGTTGAAATTATGTCTTAATTTTATTCTGGATACTGAAAGAAGAAACGCCAATTCCGAGAGTTAAATCTTACCATTTCGCACGAGTCTTTAAGTCAGTGTGAAAAGAAATTATTTTATTATAGTTTTTGGGGAAATAATTAAGCCTAAAATAGGAATAAAAAAATGCAAGTTGACTTGATTCCACTTCAAAAAACGGCTGGAAACAAAATTGTTTGTTCACTGCCTCTGCCGCCGTTTAATGTGGGCGTGAATATTCCCGGTGCAGAAACGCTGCAAACTGTCCCTCTGGGAAACTGGGGACAGCGGGCGCTGCTTGATCCAAAGCAGACCTGGCCGTGGCCGGATAAATATTTGAAAACTCCAAATATACTGGAACAGATACCGCGTCGTTGTTTAGTAACTGCCAGTTTTCCCGGGCCGGTTTCTGAGCCTGTAAAAGTTGAATTTACTCCCGGGGATAAAATCTTTGAAAAAGAAAGCTGTCCGGTTTCGATAAAAATTATTCCCGGCCGGGAAATTTATCATCATCGCGACGAGAAAATTTATCATTACGTGAAACGTGAAGATACTGCACTCTTGTCCAGTTTGAATAATTCGCTCAAGCTGCGGCTGGGGATGAATGTAAACGGCGAACTTCGTTACTGGCAATGGTGTGAAGTCATTCCGGGATGGAGTGGCCCGCTCTCCGCAGCGTTTACGGTGGGAGGCCATATTTACGCCGGCAAAGAAGACCGTCCGATGACCATGTCGGAAGCTGATAAAATTGATGAACTGGATTTTATAAAAGAGGCTACAATTGGAGCAAAAGCTTTTGTGATAATCCATAATGACGGATTTTTTGAGTTTAGCGCGCATTTTGCTAATATTCAGGGATACGGCATGGGATGTCAGGCTTTCGGGTTGCCGTTTATAGAGTTGGCATATGAAGATTCCATACCTGAGTTTGAAGTTGAGTATGGTGAAAAAAATATTACGAGAGAAGGAAATTCCTGGCGCTGGATACCGCTTGATTCAACAGAAGTTTTTCTGGGAAAACGGCTGGATAATGTTTTTATTACTGGTTCGTCGGGTGATGTTAAAGCCCAGTATGTTAAAGATTCCAAGGCGGGAATGGTCGAAGGGCTTGGATGCAGTTTTGAATTTTCCGCACGCTTTAATAATGCCGGAGCACCAGTCAGATGTCTGGCTTTGCCGGAATGGTACAGAAAATGCGGTGAATTCGGAGTGGCGCTGCCGGAAGTGCAAGGAGATGATTTTAAACTTCTCAGAGATATTTCGGAACTTGCTGTTCCGGTATTTTTGCGGAATAAACATTCTGATGGAATTTGCCGCGGTGGAGTATACCGCTATCTGGATGGGGATATTTCCGGACGTTATGAATTTTCGATGGATGGAAATGAGAGTATTTATCTTTATCGCGGCGCTTATATGCGGACTTCTCCTGAGCTTTACAAGCTGGCCTTTGACTCTGTCAAATTTATAACAGACGTGGCATTGGATCATTATTATTTCAATATTCATTATCATGGCGACGGACCGGAATGGAATTTATTTTCACTGATTTATCTGCGTTTCGGAGGGATGGTGAAAAACTGGCAGGAAACGGGAGATCCTTATTATCTGGAAAGCGCCCAGGCGGTCGCAAGCCGTTGGATCGCGGTTAACCGCCAGAATCAGCCGCGCAAAAACATGGGGCGGGATACGGAGCCGCTTGAAGGAATAATGGCTCTTTATGACGCAACCGGGTATGAGATTTACTGGGATGAAGCCGAAAAAATTGCTCATGATGTAGTGCATTCATTATTCAAAGATAATTTTTGGCGCAGCGGTTTCGGGGTAGGGCCGTACTGGGGGATCAACGCTTTGAAAGGACAGGCATGGAACGGTTCGCATCTTTTCGCCGGGATTTGTGAATTCTTATTCAGGGCCGATCCGCGGACTTGCAGGAATTATGCTTGTCTGCTGAAGAAAGCTTGTGCTATGGCGCGGCGTATCATTAAAAGTATTGACGAGGATTATGACGGATTTCACCGTACCAGTGGAGCTTATCTGCCGCGGCGCATGTTCCTGATAGCTCATATCGCCGAAGACATAGAACTGATGAATGAGGTTAAACGAATTATCCGGGGAATAGAGGATAATTATCTGGAAACCGGAGACGAGTTTTTCAAGGCGGGGCATCACTGTGCAGGATATCTGGATAGTCCATATGTCGCCAATTCCGTATTTTAACTATCATAAAACAGGGCCGTGTTTAATTCCATTTATACATGGCTCTGTTTCCTTTGCGCTTTACAATAAATTTATTTTATCCGGACTGGTAATTTCTGCATTTTTTCTCTAAAAACATTTCAAAAATTCATATAATGTGCTATTTTAATGGTTTTGCTGAATTAAATAAATGTGAGCTCTTTAATATGAATATAAATAATGAAATGCCAAAAGCTTATGAACCGGCGGATATAGAAAATAAATGGTATCCGCTTTGGGAACAGCGCGGCTATTTTCACGGTGAACCGAATCCTGAAAAGAAACCATATTCAATTGTGATTCCGCCCCCTAACGTTACCGGAATTCTCCATTTAGGGCATGTCCTTAACAATACTCTGCAGGACATTCTTATCAGGTGGCGCAAAATGCAGGGTTATGAAGTCAGCTGGTTCCCCGGAACCGATCATGCCGGCATCGCTACTGAAAGTAAAGTTGAAAAAACTCTGCGTGATTCGGGAGAACCCGGACGTGATGAGCTCGGCAGAGAAGAATTTATCGAAAAAGTCTGGTCATGGCGCGAAGAATACGGCGGCACGATTATCCGGCAGCTTCGTAAACTCGGAACGGCATGTGACTGGGAACGTGAGCGTTTTACTATGGACGAAGGTTTGAGCCATGCTGTCCGTAAAGTTTTTGTCGAACTTTATAATAAAGGTTATATTTATCGCGGACAGCGTATGATTAACTGGTGTCCGGTCGCTAAAACCGCGCTTTCTGACGAAGAAGTTATATATAAAGATGTTGACGGAAAATTTTATCATTACAATTACCCCTTGTCTGATGGTTCAGGCGTTCTACAGATAGCGACCACCCGTCCGGAAACAATGTTCGGTGATACTGCTGTAGCTGTTCATCCCGACGACGAACGTTATAAGCAATTTATCGGCAAAACCGTTGACCTGCCTTTGACCGACCGTAAAATCCCGGTTATTGCTGACGAACATGCTGATCCGGAAAAGGGAACCGGCTGTGTGAAAATCACCCCGGGACATGACCCGAACGACTTTATGGTGGGGCAACGTCATAATCTGGATATAATCTCAATTATGAATGATGATGCCACTTTGAACTCTAAATGTGGAACAGAATTTGAAGGCCTGGATCGTTTTGAAGCCCGTAAAAAATGTGTCAGAATGCTGGAAGAACAGGGGCTTATGGTTGAAATTGAGGACATCAAACACGCGGTCGGTTATTCTGAACGCGGGGATGTACCGATTGAAACGCTGGTCAGCGCTCAGTGGTTCTGTAATATGAAAGAACTCGCCAAGCCTGCGATAGAAGCGGTTCAGAGCGGTAAAATCAATTTTTACCCTGACCGCTGGAGCAAGACTTATGACCATTGGATGGAAAATATTCAGGATTGGTGCATAAGTCGGCAGATTTGGTGGGGACATCGCATTCCAGCCTGGTACAATGACGAAACTAATGAGGTTTATGTCGGTATGGAAGAGCCATCCGGCAACGGTTCGTGGAGGCAGGAAGAGGATGTTCTGGATACATGGTTCAGTTCGTGGTTGTGGCCGTTTTCAGTAATGGGCTGGCCGGAAAAAACTGATACTTTAGAATATTTCTATCCCACATGTGACCTGGTCACCGGTCCGGATATTATTTTCTTTTGGGTTGCCAGAATGATTATGGCTGGTTGTGAATTCATGGGGGATATTCCCTTTAAGAATGTTTATTTTACCAGCATTATCCGGGATGAACAGGGGCGTAAACTCAGTAAATCCCTGGGTAATTCACCTGATCCGCTGGACGTTATCGATACCTACGGCGCGGACGCGCTGCGTTTTTCAATTATTTATATTGCGCCGGTCGGAATGGATATCAGATACAGCAATGAAAAATGCGAGTTAGGACGTAATTTTGCTAATAAACTGTGGAATGCCTGTCGTTTCCGCCTTATGCAGGGACCGGTTACCGACGGTTTCCGTGATCTGTCCGGCGTTAATCATGACTTGCTCACACCGGATGAAAAATGGATTATTTCATGGATCAATGAAACGATTATATCGACTAATAAATCGCTTGAAGAGTTTCGTTTCCATTATGCCGTGCATGAAATCTATGAAATGGTATGGAGCACTTTTTGCGACTGGTTCATAGAAACTGCGAAAGTACGTCTTTTCGGTAGTGAAACAGAAAAACAGCAGGTACTTCAAGTCCTTGATTTTGTGTTATTTAAAATTTTGCGTCTGCTGCATCCTTTTATGCCTTTTATTACGGAGGAACTGGCGCATCAGATGGGCTTCCTGAATGAAGATCAGACAATTATGCAGGAAAGTTATCCGAGCCCTTTGGCTGATATGAATATTCCGTCTATTATGGAAAAGGATCATGATTTGCTTGATTTGGTTGAAGCCAAGTTCCAACTGGTTCGTGCTGGACGCAGCCTGCGCGCCAATGCAGGACTGCCTGACGGTAAAAAGATCAATTATTTTGTCAAAGCGGTCGATCAGTCCAATGCTGATTTCCTGAATAGTGAGATTGCTTCTCTTAAAATACTTTTGAAAGCTGAAAATATTGAAATTTCACTTGTTGATTATGATGTAGAGGCTCGTGGAGCCGCGCCATCACAAATCGCTAACGCAGGAACCATTTATCTGCCGCTTGAAGGCTTGGTTGATGTTGAAGAGGAACTCAAAAAGCTGAATAAACAGAAAAAAGAGATTGAGGGATGGATCAAAGGTTCAGTGGCAAAGCTTTCAAACGAAAAATTCCTTAGCAACGCTCCCGAAAAAGTTGTCAGCGCAGCCAGGGGGCATCTCGAAGAGCTGAAGCAGAAACTTGAACGGGTCGAACAACTGATAAGCGATTTGAACTGAATTACATAATTAAGCAGTCCTGAAAGCGTCAAGGAGAATAGTTATGACTTTTGAGGAGGGCAAAATGGTACTGGGAATTGATTTGGACGGAGTTTGCGCCGATTTTTATGGGAAAATGCGCGAAATAGCCGCTGAATGGTTTGAATGTGAGGTCAGTGATTTGCCTGCTGACGTTTCATACGGACTGGAGGAATGGGGAATCCGGGATCATGAGCAATACAACAGTCTGCATCGTTTCGCTGTAACCCAGCGTGACCTTTTTAAAACAGTTGAAATTATTCCGGGCGCGCGTAAATATTTACGTAAACTCTCTGATGAAGGCTATCGTATCAGAATTATAACTCACCGCCTGTTTATCCATTATTTCCATGCCGCTGCGGTAAAACAGACTATTGAATGGCTTGATAATCACGCCATCCCTTATTGGGATCTATGTTTTATGCGGGAAAAAGACCAGGTCGGCGCTGATGTTTATATTGAAGACAACCCGTTTAATATTGAACGGATGCGTGACCACAATCTTTACACAATCTGCTTTGCTAACAGTACAAACGTGGGTATTGAAGAACCTCGCGCAAAATCCTGGGAAGAAGTTTATAGAATAGTCAAACAATATGAAGACCACCTCAAAGGTCCAAATCTTCCCGGATTCGACCATGATGAAAAAATATAATTCTTATTTATGTGTTTTTTGATAAAATTTCAGGTTCGAAATAGATTATTAACCAAGAGGAAAAAAATGATTTTAGAAAAATTACCATGTTTTAAGCAAATACATATGCTGTTCCTATTTCTGCCTCTTATGATATTTTCTGCTGGATGTGCCTCAACGAATATCGCCAAAGGAAACATACTGTCAGAGAGAAAACTGCCTTATCCACAAACTATCTGGGTTTGTGATTTCGTCCCTGCAACAAAGGATATGGAGGCAAATCTGGCTGAAGATAATAAAAAAGGCGAAGTAGTCACCGCTCAGAAACCGGAGGTGAAAAAGTTGGCCGTGCAGCTTGGCAAAAGCATTTCTGCCCAGCTCATAAAGAAGATCGATGAAATGGGATTGAAGGCGGAAGCCGCGGACGCGGCAACCAAACCGCAGATAAACGATATTGTATTGCGAGGCTATCTTTACGGCGTTAAATCAGGCAATGCTACCAAACGTATTTTCATAGGCATGGGCTACGGAGCTTCCACTTTGAATACATTGCTGGAAGGTTATCAAATGACGTCTGAAGGCTTGTGTAAATTAAGTTCCGCCAATATTGAGGCGATCGGCGATAAAGCTCCGGGCGGCGGAGTGACGAGTGTTGCCGTGTTTATTCTTACCAAAAATCCTGTCGGGCTTATCGTTGCTCCGGCGGTAAACGGCATCAAGGAAATGACCGGCGGCCCGACCCTTGAGGGCAGAGCGGAAAACACCGCTTCCAAAATAGCTGAAGTCCTCAAAGTGAAATTCCAGAAGGTTGGCTGGATCAAAGCTGAAAATTGACATCTCTTTATCCGCTTCTCCTCAATTCGTAATTAGTAATTCGTAATTAGTAATTATTTCAACTTTTTGAATTGAAATATGAGGTTTTCAGATGTATGTTGCGGACTATAATTTATTTTAATATCAAATACCCTAAAAATAAGGAGTTTTGTTTAATGAGTAAGATTAACGCGCCGCATGTATTCACTTCCGAATCAGTATCAGAAGGACATCCCGATAAAGTTTGTGACCAGATTTCAGACGCTATTCTTGATGCATGTTTGAAAGACGATCCGGAAAGCCGTGTTGCCTGCGAGACTTTGACTACTACAGATTTAATTGTTATTTCTGGTGAGTTGACAACAAAAAGTCATGTTAACTGGGAAGCTGTTGCCCGCAAAGCTGTTGCTAAAATCGGTTATACCCATCATGATATTGGTTTTGCCGCTGATTCATGTAAAGTAATGATTTGTCTGCATAAGCAGTCTGCTGATATTTCTCAGGGTGTTACTGAGGGCGAAGGCATGTTCCAGGAACAAGGCGCCGGGGACCAGGGGATGATGTTTGGTTTCGCGACAAACGAAACTGCGGAATTAATGCCCGCTCCAATCATTTATTCACACAAGATCGTTCAGGAACTGGCGCGTCGTCGTAAAGAGATGCCGGAACAGTATTCTTATCTTCGTCCTGACTCAAAAAGCCAGGTGTCAATCCGTTATGATAAAGGTAAACCGGTAGAAGTTGAAACTATTGTTGTTTCACATCAGCATACTCCTGATATGCGTATTGAAAAACTCGAAGCTCTGGTAAAAGAAATTGCCGCGGAGGTCATTCCCGCTGAGCTTATGAACGGAAATGTTAAATATTTTGTTAACCCGACCGGGCGTTTTGAAATCGGCGGGCCTAATGGTGACACCGGCTTGACTGGACGTAAGATTATCGTTGATACTTACGGCGGCGTAGGTTCCCACGGCGGCGGCGCTTTTTCCGGTAAAGACCCGTCAAAAGTTGACCGTTCAGCTGCTTACATGTGCCGTTATATCGCCAAAAATATTGTTGCCTCCGGGCTTGCTGAAAAATGCGAGATCCAGGTTGCTTACGCTATTGGCGTTGCTGAACCTATCAGTATTAATGTAGATACTTATGGTACTGGTAAATTATCTAAAGATGCTGATCTCGAAAAAATCGTTCGCGAAGTATTTGACCTGAAACCGGCTGGAATTATTGAAACACTACAGCTCAAACATCCTCAAGCCAATGGCTGGACTTATCAGGATACTGCGGCTTATGGACATTTTGGACGCGGACATTTCCCATGGGAAAAAACTGACAAAATAGAAATTTTACAAAAAGTTGCTGGAAAATATAAATAATTCAACAGACAGGACGTAAAATGATTTGTTCGGAGAAAATCCTGGGAGTTGGCTCTCCTATTGTTGATTATCTGGTTCGTGTTGATGACCAGTTTCTGGTTGACATTGAAGCAGAAAAAGGCGGGATGGTGCTTGTAGACTCTGAGGAAATGGAGGATTTGCTGGCGAGAGCGCCTGGAAATGAAACGCTTGCTCCTGGCGGTTCTGCCGGAAATGCTATCTTTGGTTTAGCTAAACTGCACAATCCAACAGCCTTTTTAGGCAAGGTTGGAGATGATGCTGCTGGTGATTTTTACCGTGGCAAGCTTATTGACCTTGGCGGCAGCGATGAATCTTTTCGTGTAATCGAAGGAGGCGTTACTGGGCGCTGTCTCAGTATGATTACTCCTGATTCGGAACGTACAATGCGTACTGATCTGGGGGTGGCTGCCTCTTTAACTGTCGATGATATAAAACATTCTGATTTTGAGGGTGTCGATCATGTCCATGTTGAAGGTTATTTACTCTACCTTGAAGGCGTGACTGAAAAAGTCCTTGCGGTCGCTCAGGAATGCGGCTGTACAATCAGTATTGATTTAGCTACATTTGAAATTGTCCGCTTGAAGCGTGATTTGATTGCACAACTGCTCAATGATTATGTCGATGTCGTTTTTGCTAATGAAGATGAAGCGGCGGCTTTTGCCGGAAGTAATGATCCTGCGGAGCAGCTTGCGGTTCTTTCAAAACTTTGTCCAGTAGTTGCGGTAAAACTTGGTTCTGAAGGCTGTTGCCTGCAGGATGAAAGCGGTGTTTATACTGTGCCCGGGCAAAAAGTTGAAGTAGTCGATACTACCGCGGCAGGGGATTTGTGGGCAGCAGGGTTTCTTCACGGCTGGCTTAACGGAGCTCCTTTGCTGCAATGTGGTGAATACGGCACGATAACAGCTTCGGAAGTGATTCAAGTTATTGGTTCACAAATATCCGAAGAAAACTGGGAAAAGATTAGAGAGCAATTAAGGATCTGATATGCGGACAGCGTTTACGGAACTACACGGAAAACTGCTTGAAAAAGCCGGCGGCTTCTAATTCTTTCAGCGCTTATTTTCTTTTATTGATGCAGTGCGGCCGGTTCGGCTGCATACTCAAGATAGACGCTTAAACTACATCGTTTAACTTTAAACTAATTAGTAATTTTGGAGATTATAAATATGGATTACAAAGTAGCAGATATTTCTTTAGCCGCTTTCGGGCGTAAAGAACTGGACATAGCTGAACATGAAATGCCCGGCTTGATGGCTACACGCCTGAAATACGGATCGGAACAGCCGCTTAAAGGAATTAAGATCATGGGCAGTTTGCACATGACTATTCAAACCGCAGTATTAATTGAGACTTTAGTTGCTCTTGGCGCTGACGTTCGCTGGGCATCATGTAATATCTTTTCCACTCAGGATCACGCGGCGGCGGCTATTGCCAAGGCTGGAGTTCCGGTTTTTGCCTGGAAAGGCGAAACTCTGGAAGAATATTGGGACTGTACATATAAGGCTTTGACTTGGCCTGACGGCAGCGGCCCGGAGCAGATTGTTGACGACGGCGGCGATGCGACTTTGTTGATTCATCGCGGTTATAAAGCTGAAAACGATGCCTCTATTCTCGACGAACCTACAGACAATGCTGAACTGCAGGTTATAAATAAACTGCTGAAAAAAGTTCTAGCTGAAGATCCGCAGCATTGGCACAAAGTTGTCGCCGGAATGAAAGGCGTTTCTGAAGAAACAACTACCGGTGTGCACCGCCTGATTCAAATGCAGGAAAAAGGCGAATTGCTTTTTCAGGCTATTAACGTCAATGACTCTGTTACTAAAAGTAAATTTGACAATGTCTATGGCTGCCGTCATTCTCTGACTGATGGAATCAAGCGTGCTATGGATGTATTGATTTCAGGTAAAACCGCGATGATTTGCGGTTACGGCGATGTTGGTAAGGGCTGTGCCGAAGCTATGAATAATGAACGAGCTCAAGTAATGGTTAGTGAGATCGATCCGATTTGTGCTTTACAGGCATGTATGGCTGGTATTAAGGTCTGCACGGTCGAAGACGCTCTCCCGTATGCGGATATTTACGTAACTACTACCGGAAATAAAGATATTATCACAGCTGAGCATATGAGCAAAATGAAAGATCAGGCAATTGTCTGCAATATTGGACATTTTGATAACGAAATACAGGTTGCCAGACTTGAAGCTTTTCCAGGTGTTGTAAAAGAGGAAATCAAGGGTAGTGAGTGTCCTGTGCACCGTTACACTTTCCCCGACGGACATTGTATTTACATGCTGGCCGAGGGGCGTTTGGTTAATCTTGGCTGCGCTACCGGCCACCCGAGTTTTGTAATGTCCAACAGCTTCACCAATCAGACTCTGGCTCAGATTGACATAGCTAAAAACACAGACCGTGAAGTAGATGTTTATCGCCTTGATAAAAAACTTGATGAAGAAGTTGCCGCGTTGCATTTAGAGCAACTGGGAGCAAAATTAACTGTGATGACTGAAGAACAGGCCGATTACCTGGGAATACCGGTGGAAGGTCCGTACAAACCGGAACATTACCGTTATTAATTGTATTATACGATACAAAAAAACACCGCCGTAAAAGCGGTGTTTTTTTTGTATATTGATTAAAAATTTTATGGATTATTGTGCTAAGCGCCAGTTTATAAATAACATTACCGGAGCGATTTCATCGGGGAAATTTTTGAACCAGGCTCCGTTGCTTTTTATGATATTTATGAATCCTAACTGAAATCCGGTTTTAGTATCTTCCGCGAAGTTTAAGAAACCGAGCTGGAATCCATGAAGTTTGTGTCCGGTGTTTACAGCTCCGAATTGTACTCCTTTGTATTTATCACTATAGTTGATGAATCCCAGGCAGACTCCGGCACTGTCATCAGCGGTTCCGTTGATAATTCCCAGAGCTAATGAAGTCTGCGGGTTTTCCCCCCATACGCTCAGGGTAAATCCTTCAATTTCCTGGTTGCGGTCATAAATCGCAATCCCCGGAACGAGGCTTGCCTGAAATACCTTGCCTGCGAACGCGCTTGAAGCCATTACGGATGTGATAACACAAAGAATGAGAATTTTAATTGTCTTTTTCATTTTATTATTCCTTTTTCGTGGTTTACGGTTAACTACCGGATTTTAATATGCCATAGTATAACGGAAAAATCAAACCTGTAATTTATTTTAGTTGCTTAAAACAGTCATTCCAATATTTTGCGTTTACAGGATAAATCCGGCGGAATACCGTGATTTTACGACATAGTATGTTGAAAATGTTTGTAATCAAGCTTAAAAGCGAGTATTATTGTCTGCATGATTTTTATTACTAATGGTCCGGGAAAATTAAATACATGATAGATATTCACAGTCACTTGCTTTATAACGTTGATGATGGTTCGAGGTCTTTTGAAGCATCTGTTGAAATGCTGAAAGCCGCTAAGAAGGAAGGGGTTAAGTCTATTATCCTTACTCCGCATTTTTCTTCAGATATATTTGGAAAGATATATGAAGGTATAGAAAAGCTTCGTCCGGAGGCGGCAGAACTTGATATAGAATTGTTTTCCGGATGTGAGTATGATTTTTCTCATTTAAGTGTAAATAAAAACCTTATTACCCTTGGAGATAAAGGCGGTTTCGTTCTTGTTGATTTCTGTCTGCCTTATATTACTCCGATAAGCAGGAATGTTTTGTTCGAACAGCAGGGCAGGGGGTATCAAATCATTGTTGCTCACCCCGAACGTTTGTTTTGCAAAGATGATTTGCCAATGCTCAAGGAACTGGCGGAAACCGGAATTTATTTTCAGCTTAACGCGGGCAGCTTTAAAGGACACTATGGACGAAGTGCGCGGAAAATGGCTAAAGAACTGGTGAAAAACGGACTTTGTCACTGTATTGCCTCTGATGCCCACTCGGTAAGAAGTTATAAAGGACAGCTCGCTTATTCCCGGAAATATATTGCAAAACATTTCGGGAAAGAATCGGAAAGGATATTTTTTGAGGAAAATCCCGGGAGACTGTTGGCTGGAAGGCCTTTAATATCAATATAGTATATTATTTGCAGTAATAATTGTTTATATAAAAAGTATACTATTTTGTATGATATTTTCTACTTGACTTATATTAAATTTCAGGATAAAAAGCGAAATATTTTTTTGATTATTTATGAATTGCGGTTTATAGTAGGCATGTTTTGCTGTTTGTTTTAATTATGATATGGATGGGGAGGATAAATGGTCTCAATAAAAGATATCGGGGAAAACCCAAGATTATTGTTGGTATTATTGCGGAAATACTGGATGCTGGTTTTACTAATGGTGTTGTTGGGAACAGGTACTGCTTTCATTTACAACCAATATGCTACTCCAATGTATACGTCAAGTATTTCCCTGTTGATCTGGAACCGTGATATTGGCAAAAGCAGTGTGATTGTAGATAATTCCAATAATGGAATCAGGGAAACAATCGGTTACAGTAGTCTGGTATCCCAGTCATTGCATGTTTCGCAAAGGCTCGTTCCCGCTTTTTTAAAACTCATTAACAGTTCGGTGGTAAGTAAGGCCGCTGCCGAAAAATTATATGAACAAAAATTCAAGAAACCTCTCAACTATAAGTTCAAGTGCAGAATTAAAATGAATTCATGCATTATGGATGTGCATGTAACTTCTCCTGATCCGCGTCTGGCGACAGCGGCGGCGGTAGCTTTGACAACATCATTTTCCGTGGAACAGGAACGCCTTATGCATGTGAAATATATTCAGACTATTACTCCGGCTTCGGTTCCGGAAAAACCTTCCTGGCCGAATAAAGAAATGATTTTACTGCTTGGCTTATTAGTGGGGATAGTGCTGGGAGGCGCAATCGCTTTTTGTGTTGAATTATTTGATATAACGATAAAGACTTCTGATGATATAAAAACGTTCAATCTGCTTCCATTAGGAATTATCCCTATGGCTCAAGAGATTGATAGTCTATATAAAACAAAGAAATTTGAACAGCACGGGAACTTGCATTCGATTGTAGAGGCAATCCGGGTGATAAATACGACAATCGATTTTCTCCGGGTTAATAACCCGTTGAAAGTTATTGCGGTTACCAGCGTTCTGCCTAATTCCGGTAAGACGACAGTTTCGGTTCTACTTGCCAGGGCTATGGGGGCGGCACAAAAGCGAGTATTGCTTATAGACTGTGATTTAAGAAAGCCAAAGTTATTTAAGAATTTGTCATTGCCAAGGGATAATGGTTTAGTGAAATATTTAATCAGTCCGGCAAACACTAACCCTAAAAAATTTATAAATAATGATGTTTTCCCTGGAGTTGATGTTATGCCGAACAGCCTGCTCCCTCCTAACCCGACTGAGTTATTAGGTTCAAAACAATTTAAAGATATGCTTGAGCAGTTTAAGAAAGAGTATGACTGCGTTTTGTTAGACTGCCCTCCTGGTTTAAATATGGCGGATGCGATGGTTGTCGGCAATACTGTTGACGGTATCGTTTTGCTCCTTGAAGCAGGCCATACGAAAATCAAAGAACTAGAACATCTTTTGGAACAATTCGGAGCTCTTCGTAACAAGATCATTGGAACTGCCCTCAATAAAGTTTCCAGCAGCAACAGTAAATATTCTTATTATAATTACTCCAAAGAATATAAAGATAAAAGCCCAGATAAAAAGAATATTCTGTCTTAATAAGGTATACAAACAAACTATTGGTGTGATATAGCCTGTGGGAAAAGTAACAGCTGTTGTTTAGCATTCTGGTATTTTTCTTTGTTGCACTCAGAAAATTAGACATCTGTTAACTGATTGCAGCGGCAAATAAAAAGAATAGCATTAATAAAATAAATGCTATTGAAAAATAAACTTTAATGGTGTATTTTACTTTGGTGGTAGAGGAGTGGAAATCCTGTAGTAAGTAGCCCGTAAAAACCAAATTACTCTGAATAAAAGTATGGTTAAAATATTTGCACGTTTTTTAAGAATTATTCCTGATAAAATAATTCTATTCATATATGGGTATAGAAGGATGCTTGTCCCTATGCTCAATATATTAATTATCCTGGCTTCCTTGCTGCTTTCTCTGGCAATCCGTTTTGAGTTTTCTATTCCGCCTTTGTATATAGATAATTTTATAAAAACGGCTACGGTATTTGTTCTGGTTAAGATGAGTTTCAACCATCTTTTTAAGCTGAATCACGGCTTATGGCGTTATATTTCAATTGTAGATGTTGAAGACATATTTAAAGCAAACTTATTCTCTACTGCGCTTATAATGCTCATTTTCTATAACTGGCGGAGCTGTATATGCGAAAACTTTCCGCTTTCGGTAGTCTTTATAGATTTCCTGATTTGTTTTTTTGCAGTGTTGTTTGTCAGGGGGGGAGTCAGGGTTATTCGTGAGATTAATGATGATATTGGTGATAATCCCCTGATAAAGACTATTGTGATCGGTAAGCTTGAAGACGTTGACAGTTTCCTCCATGGAACCCAGAAACGTAAAACCGGAAGAAAAATAGTTGCTGTTTTTTGTCCTGAAAAAAATGCGGGCTCAACGATACGAGGAATCAAAATAAGGGATAATTTATTTAGAATAGCATATTATGCTAAAGAAAAGGGTATTGAAGAAATCATCCTAATACCGCCTTATTCCAGAAAAAGATTTTTAAATTTACTGCTTAAGCAGTTTGAAAAGATTGATTATAACTGTTCCATGAAGATTATTACTGGTATAGGCCATGCGGCTAAAAGGGAGATTGATTTTTCCAATAATATTCGAAAAGTGAATATAGAGGATTTGCTGGGGCGTCCTCCTGTAAGATTCGACCATTCAGAAGTCGCGGGATTGGTTTCGAATAAAACAATTATGATTACCGGCGGCGGTGGAAGTATCGGTAGTGAGTTATGCTTCCAACTTTCCAAATATCATCCGAAAAAAATTGTTATTTTTGAATTTTGTGAATATAATCTTTATGAAATTGAACGCAAGCTTAAGCTACAATTCCCGGAACAGCAAATCGAAGCGGTTTTAGGCGACATCAGATCTAAGAAATCTCTTGATAAAACAATAAAAGAACACTCTGTTGAAATTATTTATCATGCCGCCGCGTATAAACATGTTCCGATGCTGGAGAAAAATGTGTTTATGGCTGTTCATACAAATATTATTGGAACTTCAAATATTATTGATTGCGCTGAAAAAAACGGTGTTAAACGTGTTGTCGTTATTTCCACCGACAAGGCGGTAAGGCCGACAAGTATAATGGGGGCTACTAAACGTATTGCTGAAAAAATTATTCTTGAAAGGGAAAAAAACGGAACAGATTGTGTAGTTGTGCGTTTTGGCAATGTTCTTGGCAGCCGTGGAAGCGTTATTCCATTATTTGAAAAGCAGATTGAAGCTGGCGGCCCTGTAACTGTTACCTCAAAAGAAATGATACGTTATTTTATGTCCATTCCTGAAGCTGTCGAGCTTGTCCTGCAGGCGGGAACCATAGGGAAAGACCGGGATATAATGATTCTTGAAATGGGAGAACAAGTCAATATTTATGAAATGGCTAAACGTTTAATAAAATTGTCTGGTTTTATGCCGCATCGTGATATAAAAATAGAGTTTACAGGGATGCGTCCCGGAGAAAAAGAATATGAAGAACTTTTGACTGCTGATGAATTAGTGGACCGTACTCCTTTCGACCGCATTTGCGTTGCCAGAAAAGATAAGATCGAAGGTTCAAAAGCAGATATAAAAGAAATTTTAGAGGTGTTGGAATCAGGAGATAACGAGATATTTAGAGCGTTATGCAAGAAATACATCCCTGAAAACATGCTGTAATAATAGTTCTGAATAAAGTATAACAGATACGGCTGGAGATAGCTTTTGTTCGTTATTGTTTTGTTTATGGACAGGTTTCTATAAATTGAACGAATCTGTTTAAAAGTAACTGCTCGGTCCATCTCAGGTTTCTTCTGAAAGATTTTAGTTCTATTATATATTTACCTGAGTTACTGGTTCTTTTTTCTTTGGCAGCGGCCAATAGCCAGATATATATTTTCTGAAAAGTTATCGGGCTGAATTTTTGACAATAATTTATGACTTTTGAAGAATCAGAAATTTCCAGAATATTGTAAAATTGCTTCTCCAGAGGTGAAAATATTGGACAGTTACCGATATAGGCTTTAGCAAATGGTGCTAATTTTGAGGCGGGAATGTTATGGTTGAAGATCTCGGAAACAAATAAAAGCATGAGTAAAGACGGATATGAACTGCTTGAATTTGGTTTCAGCTCAAGCAGAATTTTATTTATATGTGAAGACAACTGTGACGGGGTTAAATTTTTATACCCTAATTCCAGACAGATTGTTTTGTGAAATAGATCTGAACGGAATGCCGAGGAAATCAATACTGCCCGTGAAGCCTTTGTTAAATCAGGTATTTTTATCGAATTACGTTGTAGTATCCTGTCTCTTGCTGCAGCTTCCAGCCACAATCTGGCGTGCAGATTAGGATATGCGGTCTTCTTGAATATATCAATATCAATATTGTTTGACGGTTTGAACTCAGCACAGATAAATTTCTGCAAGAGATTTAGAGCCTTTAAATCACCGCTTAAATCAGGCTTTGCAGAAAAACGTTTTTTTACATCATCAATGAGCTTTGCTATTTTAGGTTCATTGACCGGATTCTGGGTTAATAATGCCTGTACTTTTAATAACGGAATAACTATTTCGTTACTTTCGACAACCTCTTTAAACTTATAGTTATCAAGAACTTCCCAGGCGTATTGGTCGCCTCTGGTCTTTAATGTGAAATCTGCAAATAAACTGCGGCAGGTGGTGGAATCTATATCATCCTTGATGAGGAGCTCATTGTAATCAGAAAAAACTTTATCCATGATCTCCCACTTACCATAACGCAAAGCAACTAGCCCATTACAATAAAGAGAGAATGGGTATTGCTCCGGATTGCCTTTGAGCTCTGCTAAATCAAGTTTTAGTTTTTCTGTGTCTTTGAAAATACGTTGTATGTAATTCCAATTATCAACATCGATCAGGGCAGGGACATAGCGCAGCAGGGAAAGTCTTGGCGGTCTGTTGGCTGTCACCATCCATCCATAGACTTTACCGCAGGGAACATCTTTAAAGATTCCGAACTTTCCGGCAAATTTCTGGTTTCCTGCCAGTGAATTCAATTTATTAATAAACAAATTTCGCAGAAAAAGCCGTGTAGCGGTAGATATGCTGTACAAGAAACGATAGCGGTTTTGAATAGTAAAAATCCTTGAACTACTACTTTTTAGCGATAACGAATTTATTTTCAGCTGTTTAACAAAGGCATCCGGATATATTGTATAAACAATTTTCAGATAGCCGTCTAAAGCATTTTTAGAATTCTTATAGAGTTTGGTCTGGCTGTATTTCGTTTGGAATTCTTCTATACTTTTATATGCGTCAGGAGATAATTCCTTCATTTTAACAACAATATTTTGCCACAAATTGTAGGCTTCGACTTCTTGTTGTGCTGAGCTTACCAGTTCCCGGCAGTTTAACCAATCCTGTAGATCATCAGGATAATATTTCTCAATAAAGTCATTAAATAATTTATCTTTGGCATGCAGTAACAGCCAGCTGGCGGTCTGCATAATGTTCTTGCCGCTTGTTTTAATATTCCCTTTAATAAGGAACTCATCTACCATCAGACACCAATGCTGGTCGCTTATACTGGTTGCGCGTATTTTTTTGCGGCTGAAAACTCCTTTAGATAATTGAGTTTTTAACTGTACACTTTGCCATGAACCGCCCATTATGCTGTACTCTTTACCCCTGATTTTCCATGGCAGTTTCTTATCGACAAGTTGATCCAGGTGTTCAAAAACAGCTCCTTCGCGATTATATTTACGCGGGAGGATATTCAGTAAAAATACCAGTGCTTTATATTCCTTTAATTTTTTATCGAAATTCCTGGATTTGCTCAACAGGCTTTGTAAGGTTTTTACTGTCAGGGCGGATTTTTTATGATTAAGGAATTTAGCAGTGAGCTTAAAAATTTTATTTTGTCTGGCAGTTAATGAACTTTCCATTTTGATTTTATGAAGCTGTTTTTCCGCAATTTTCTTTTCTTTCGTCAGAGATGACTTAAAATCAATTAATTCTTTTTCATTTATCTCTTTTTGTTTCTTTAATATATAATTATTTACTGTTGCAAGCAGGAGGCGCAAATGGTCTTTTTCTGATTTAGAAAAAGAATCATTATTTTGCATGGAAAGAGCTTTGAACCTGATACGTGAGGCGTCCAGAATGTCACCTTTTAAGTTTTCAACATCTTTCAATAAATTTTCAAAGTCCACATGACTTTTATCATCTTTTTTTATGGCGGGAACTTTAGGAGCTTGAAAAATCTTTATTTCCGGTGGTTTTTCAGTTTCAGTCTTCGGCTTGGTGATTACTAATTTTTTTACTCGCTTAGGCGGAGTTTTAGGGTATTGCTTTTTATAATATAGATATCCGATGACAAGCAGGGCACAAATAACTAGAGCCATGGAAATTCCGGTAAGCCAGTTTAATTTCTGTTGAGTCCCGGATTTTCTGATTTGAAATGCTTCCAGGCTTTTTATAATATCGGTCCAGCTTGCCGGACGCTGTTTCGGATCTTTTTTTAAAAGTTTATCAATCAAATCAGACAGTGATTTGTCAATCTCCGGCACTAATTCGATCAATGGAGTATGACGTTTCTGCAAATGCATCGACATGACCTTCTGGCAATCGCCTTCGTTAAATGGCGGGGCGCCGTACAGCATTTCATAAAAAGTAACTCCAAATGAATACATATCAGATTTGAAACCGATTTTTTTATGTTCTGCCCGAATGACTTCCGGAGGAGCATACATAGGGGTGGCCATTATCTGTTCACTTTTTTCGTCAAAAATAGTTTTTGCCAAACCAAAGTCCGCCAACTTGGTCTGTCCATCTTTACGGATCATGACATTATCCGGCTTGATGTCGCCATGAAAAAGCTGTTCTTTACGCCAGGAATATTCCAAAGCTCTTGCTAATTCAAGCATGACTTTAACTGCATTTTTGGGTTTCAGCGCACCCTTTGACAGAATAATATCCTCTATGGATTTGCCGTTGACCAACTCCATTGCGAGGAAATATATGCCGTTAGCAGTAACGCCGGCATCATAAACTTGAATAATATTATTATGGTTCAGCCGGGCCACGGCGCGAGCTTCTTTGAGGAAGTCTTTTACAAACTTTGGATCTTCGGCTTTGGCATCAGGGAGGATCTTCAATGCCACCTGGCGGTCAAGACTGGTTTGTTCTGCAAGATAAACTACGCCGTTTGAACCGCGTCCAATTTCCTTGATGATTTTAAAACCGGCGATAATGGTGGATGGGGCAATGGAAGCGTCTTCTAAGTTGGCTTCGCATTCCAAACAACATTTTTTCTCATCGCGTTCTGTATAAGACTGACATTTTTCGCAAAAATATTTCATGCAATAAACTAATCAGAATATGTATAAATACAAGTAGATAAAGTTTAAATATGAGTTAAAAAAACGCTTATTTAGTATGAAAAACAGATTGCTTATTTGCTAAGTAGCAAGCTTTAATATATATTGTGATCTGAATAATAATAAAAAATGAATATTTATATGACTGCTGAACGTAAAAAAATAATAAATAATTGCAAACGCGTTGTTATAAAAGTGGGAACCAGGCTTTTAACTGATACGCACCGCATACCTGTACTTATTTCCGGGATTAATAAATTCCGCGAAAAAGGTTGTGAAGTAATACTGGTATCTTCCGGAGCTGTAGGAATAGGTATGAAAGAACTTGGAATTCAAAAACGCCCCTCCAAACTCGCCGAGATACAAGCTCTTGCTGCTATCGGTCAGAATAAATTGATGTCAATTTATGATGAACAGTGCCGTAAACATAATTTTAAATCCGCGCAGCTACTTTTAACCGCTGATGATTTGCATCATCATTATTCCCGGGAGCGTCATTTAAATGTGCTTAACTGTATCAATTCCTTGTTGGCAAAAAACATTCTGCCAATTGTGAATGAGAATGATTCCGTATCTATAAAGGAACTGAAATTTGGCGATAATGATGGTTTGGCGGCTTTGCTGGCTACTATGACCCATGCCGACTTGACAATCATTCTGACTACTGAAAGCGGCTTGCGCGAAAAAAATAACGGCATACTCGGTGAACGTATTTCTATTGTAGAACATATTACTGCAAAAATGCGTAAATCGGCCGAAGGTACTGATAATTCAGATTTTTCTATCGGAGGCATGGCTTCAAAACTGAATGCGGCAAGGATTGTTAACTTGTCTGGAGAATATTTATGGATTGCCGATGGGCGTGAAAATGACACTATTGACAAGATTCTAAAAGGAGAAGACGTTGGCACTCTGTTTCTGCCAAAATCAGAAAAAATGCATTCGCGTGAACGCTGGCTGCATTTCTTTGCTAAATCCAAAGGGCACTTAACGGTTGATGCTGGAGCTGCGAATGCGATTTGCCATAAAGGAAGTAGTCTGCTTCCTGCCGGGGTGAAAGCTGTTGACGGCAAGTTTAAACGTGGAGATACTGTGGAAATAATTGACTCTAAAGGTACAATTATAGCCCGTGGGCTGTCTAACTTTGATAGTGTTGATGTTTCAAGGATTGCTGGCAGCCAAAGCAATGAAATTTTAAAAATCCTACAGCGCGATAGCGATGAAGTGGTTGTTCACCGCAACAATTTGACTCTTGTTCGTCCGGAAGCGCTTTAAAAAATGAGATAACTGCGTGAAAGTATTTATAAAAACTTATGGCTGCCAGATGAATGAGCGTGACAGCGAAGCTATCGCCGGAATGCTTGCCGGACAGGGATATTCTATTGTCGATGATGAAAAAGATGCTGATATTATGATCTTCAATACCTGTAGTGTGCGTGAACAAGCTGAACGCAAGGCTGTTGGCAAGATCGGTATTGTGAAGAAACAAAAGAGGCGCAGGCCTCATTTGATAATTGGAGCCATGGGATGTATGGCACAGAATCTTGGTGATAAACTGCTTAAGGAGCTCCCTCATTTAGATTTTGTTATAGGTACTGGGCAGCTTCATAAGCTACCTGAAGTTCTCAATTCAATAATTGAGGAGCGAAAACAATTGTCTTTGTTAACTGAAGGTAAAGAAGTTCTGACTTCAATGGGAACTCACTATCAGATGCCCGGGGGAACTGCTTATCAGGCTTCTATTGCAGTCACGCGAGGATGTAATCGTTTTTGTTCTTATTGTATTGTTCCCCATGTGCGCGGACGGGAAATCAGCCGTGAAATTAAAGATGTTGTTGCCGAAGCAGAAGAACTTGTATTAAATGGCGTCAAAGAAATAATGCTTTTGGGGCAGAATGTTGCAGCCTTCGGGTTGGACGGAGATATCAACCCTCCGCCGGACGGTATATCGCCTTTTGCTGATTTGCTTGTGGAATTAAATAAGATATCCGGACTTTGCCGGATTCGTTTTGTGAGTCCTTATCCGTCATATTTCAATGACAAATTAATAAATACCCTTGGTGCGTTGGAGAAAGTTTGCCACAATATACATTTGCCTTTACAGTCAGGGGCAGACCGTATTTTGAAAGCAATGAACCGCCAGTACACTGCTGCGCAGTATTTAGAAATAGTTGGTAAATTGAGAAAATCTATGCCTGATTTAACTTTTTCAACAGATATAATTGTTGGTTTTCCAGGAGAGACTGAGAAGGATTTCCAAGATACTTACAAAATGATGAAGGAAGTTGGGTATGACAATGCCTTTATTTTTAAATATTCACCTCGCTCGGGTACCCCGGCTGCGGAAATGAAAGATCAGGTTCCGCAAAATATCAAGGAGGAGCGTAATCAGCTACTCTTAAAGGAACTCGGTAAATACGCTTCGGCACATAATAAAACTTATATCGGTTCTGTACAGGAGGTCTTGGTGGAAGGCCCAAGCCGGCGTAATGTTAAACGTTGGTCTGGCAGGACGGGAACTTTCAAGCTTGTGGTATTTGACCCGGGTCAAGACACGAAACGGGGAGATTTAGTCAAAGTAAAGATCAATCACAGTACGTCTGCTACCTTATTTGGTGAATTAGTCTGATTTTTAAGCACAAAAAAAGGAGACCGAAGTCTCCTTTTTTAAGCATTAAATCATAAGATTTAATTATTATTGAGCAGGAGTCATAGTTTGGTTAACACCACTGTTGGCAAACCAATCTGCAGTTGGGAATCCTTTTACGTGTCCGTCTAAGAACAGAACGTTACCATACTCACTATGATTAGTAGCTTCGCTGTTATGCTCAGCACTTCCACCATCACCACGGTCACAAGAAAGAGCTGAATCAGCGTTACCGAAACGGTCGGAAGAACCTTCCATCATACCGTAAGCGATAGCATAATCACATTCTGCACCATCACTGCCATCAAGAACGATTACTTCATCGCCTGTACCTTTAGTGGTAACAGTAGAAGGACAGTTGTATACACCGTAATCGGTCAGATAATCAGAGGAACGCAGTTTCTCAAAACCAGTATCAGTAGCGTCACCATCCGGGAAATTATCAGCATAGTCCATGCAATACTGTTTCATAGACAGACCGATCTGTTTCAGGTTAGAAGTACAGGAAATACGACGGGCTTTTTCACGAGCTTGATTCAATGCCGGTAAAAGCATTCCAGCGAGAATAGCGATGATTGCGATCACGACGAGGAGCTCGATGAGTGTGAATTTACGTTTCATTTTTTTTCTCCTATTATAGATTAAAAAACTATCTTTTTTTTACGACTTTATGTTTAAAAACCGATTTATCCTTAAACATAACCTTTTTATTACCTATATCTAAGTATAGCAAAAAGAAAAATGAAATGCAATACTTTTTTAGCAGAAAAATTATTTTTTTTGTTTTTTTCTAGAAAAATATATTGGCAAGCTGAAAATACTTCAATTTTTTTTGAAAAGAATCTATCGTATATTCAATATAATTTAAAATTGAGCATATCCTTATCTTGCAGTCGTTTTATTGTGGAAAACTGCTTGGAGTGAGGACCCCACATCATTGCTGCATACTCAATAAATTTTTTCCGGCTGTATAAATTTTCATCTTTACTGGCTATTTCCTGCAAGGTTGCAAAAAAAAGCTGTCGTCCTTTTTCTGGAGACAATGCATTTTGAGTTGCGCGCTGCAGATTATAGATAAAAAATGGATCACGAAGCATTCCACGTGCAACCATTGCGCCGGCACAGCCAAAGTTCAGCATCTTTTTTGCATCTTCATTTGAAAATACATTCCCGCTGCCGATGACCGGGATTTTATCAGCTAAAAGTACGATCTCTTTTAAGCGTTCAGTGCCTCCCGGAATGTTTGAATAACCTTCTTTTACTGTCCTGAAATGCACTCCAATAAAATCCAAAGATGCAGATTCAATAAGTGCAGGAATAATATTTTCGCTTTCCCGCCAATCTTCAAAACCGCAACGTATTTTTACGCTTAGAGAGGTTTCCGGAAGAGTTTTTTTAATGGACTTGAGGATTTTTGTCATTAATGGGATATCATTCAACAGTGCGCCGCCGGCACGGCTTTTGAGGACCTGTTTGCTCGGACAGGCAAAGTTTAGATTAATGCCCTTGGCCCCTAGATAAACCATGCGTTCAGCCGCCTTTGTCAGTAAGCAGGCATCAATCCCCATTAACTGGACTATCACTGGCAGATTGTGTTCCAAATAGGGCTGAATAAATTTTTTCAGTTTTGAGTCTTTGGGAACAGCAGTGGAAATACGGTAGTACGGGGTGATCCAGCCATCGGTTAAGTGCAGTTGATGAAATGCCCGGCAAAATAATGGAGTCATAATGCCTTCCATCGGCCCCGGGAAAAAACGTGGAAACTCCAATCCGGAAGGGAATACAATAACGTTTTTACTTTTCACTGTTATTTTTCAGTTTTTCCAGCAGGTTATGCCTCAATTGTTTTATAAAGTCACGCACTTGAGCTTTTTCGAACCCCATTTTTATACCTAAGGTGTAAAGCAGTTCTGTTTCTTTCGGACTTATTTTTCCGTCTGCAAGACACATTGTCGCCATAGCTTCGATATATGCAACACATAATGGCGGGTCATCAGGAAGCTCCGGAACCATTGTGCCGTCACTAACAGATTTTATAATTAATTCAAGACGTGCCGGGGATATATTTCTGGCTTCTGAGAATTCCGTGAGCAATGCGCGTTCGGCTGGATCTATGTTGCCGTCAACCAGCATCATAGCGACAGCTCCTGAAATGAGAAGTTCTCCGTCCGGATCTGGAATGATTGCCCCGCCGGGTAACTCAATATTGTTTACATAAATCGATTCTTCAGTTTCATTCATCGCCGGGAAGCCGGAGAAAATACGGATATCATGCAGAACCCAGTCCCGGCTGCCGTCATTTAGCGGAGTCTGGCAATATTCACAACAGGGTTTGCTGCTGTTTACTTCCGGAGCGCCGCAGTTCGGGCAGTGAACGCTGCTGAGGATGTTTTTATCCGATGATTTCACACCTTTTTGACGTTCAAGGATCATTTCATGCTGATACAAACGCGATGCGTCAAAATCAGGAGCCAGGAAACCCGGAACTTTTGCGGTTACTTTGTGTCCTGACCAACGGATTAGAATCCTTAAAAAATCATTATTAGCATTTTCTACTGAAGTGGCTTCGATCAATTCGACGCATCCAACTGCGACATCAGCAAAAAAGCGGTGCTTGCCGTCGGGAAGCGTTATAAAATCATCCCGGTTTGTGTGCAGATATTCCCGGGCAGCCAGTTTTACCAGATATTTGGCATCCCCAAAGTATTGTGCCGCAATATGACGGAAGAATATAACAGAGGCGCGGTCTTCGATGTGACTGACATTGAACGCGGGATCAGCCTGAGATATTTTTGCTAGTCCGGGAATAGTACGAGGCGGCCTGACAGAATATTCTGATTCCTGAGTTATTTCGGTCAAAACCCAGTCATATTCACCGGAATTGACGATGGCTTTGCAGGATGGACATTCCGTTTTATCCAGTAGTTCAAGTGGGGTTCCACAGTTCGGGCAGCAGTTCTCCAGTAGACCAGGTTCGGTTTTAGTTTTGGCGCCGGGGCGCCGCAGTAAAGTCCAGTATTCGACAAAAGTTTCAGGGCTTGAACTGCCTTGGATGCAGGAGTCATTATCAGTATTTATGAAACGGTCAACCGCACTTGCGGTAATTCTAACATCAACGGAGTCAAAGAATTTATTACTTGATATGGAAACTATTTCACTATTCATAACTTTAATATCTGACATAATGTTTCTGATTTTTGATGCTTCATATATTTTCAACTGTAGGGAGAAACGCTCAAAAATACCATCAGAAATAAAAGCTCTGGCTTTTTTCATATCCATATCTGACCAGGCGTCCTGAATAAGAAGAAAAGCCTTGCGGATACGCTCACATAACCCTTCAATACTGAAGTCAGGGTCATTTTTGAGCAATCCTTCCATCGCTTTATCCATTGCACCTGGTTTCTGACGCATTAAACCGCGTCTTATGCGAGAATTCTGACGTTTATAATTAACTTCTTTACTGCCAAGCATGGAAAGAAATATAATAACTAGAATTATTGGAATACTGATATAGGGATACCGGAAAATCAGCATGAAAAGCAAAACTCCACTACCACCGCTTCCACTGCCGCCGCTACTTCTGAAGCCGCTGCCGCTGAAACTGCCGCCTCCGCTAAAGCCTCCGCCGCTGAAACCTCCGCCACCGCCACCGCCACCGCCACCGCCACCGAAGCCGCCACCTCCGCCGGCGCGCGCCATTACGGTTTCACAGATAACCAACACTAATAAACTGATGATGAGAAGGAAAAGCTTACGATTACGTTTTAGGAAATTAAACACGACAGCCTCCTTTTTTGATGATTGCGAATAAAGTTTTGTTAGATGCCGATATCAGACAGCATCATACAGAAACGATTTACTACTTGAACAAGTTTAGGGTGTGAAGCTTCAAATTCGCCAACAGTCTCCTGTAAATTGTCTATGTCTTTCTGCAATTCATTTTTTTTGTTACCTGAACTCAGGATTTTTTCGGCTGAAATATTAGTTTTATCAGCTATATTGTGTGCGGTTTCCGGATGGATTTCCTTCAGCTCGACTTTTAAGCTGTGCATCAGATCAAGTAAATCTTTCTTTATTTTAGCATCTATCTGGGATGTCGCTTCTATCTTTTTTTCTATTGCTTCTATTTTTTTCAAAGACATTATCAAATCTCCTTATTTACAAACTTATATTATAGGTAAATCAACAACTATTCAAGTTTAACTCAAAAATAATATCACTTTTTTGCTAAAAAAAATATGATGGCTGTTGACAACGCCAACGTTGGCATGTATAATATACGCCAACGTTGGCTCTTTTGGAAGATTGAACATTTTAATGAAAAAATAAAGAATAAGAAAAAATTACAGAATGATTCTTCTGAATAATTATTATATTTTACTTAACTTTTAACTCTTAAAACTTTATGTCGATAACTTTAAAAGAATTAGCTGAGAAGGCGAATACTTCGATCCGTTCGGTGAATCGTGCCCTTAAGGGGCAAAGCGGCATAGGAAAAGAGAAGCGTGCTGAAATACTGAAACTGGCTTCAAAATTAGGTTATACTCCAAATATAGCAGCCCGCAATCTACGTTTGCAGCGCAGTAATTTTGTCGGGATTTTAAGCGGAAGTTTGACAAACAATGTAAATCTGAGAAAGATGTATGACTTGGTTCAGAAACTTGAAGAACATGATTATTTCCCTCTATTGAGTATGGGGCCTCAGGATGTGGAAACAGCATCTCAAATGTTTCGGGAATGGTCGGGATTTGTAAATTACATTATTGTTTTGGGGTATTTGAAGCCGGAAGTATTAAGAGAATTTGAAAAGATGCCCCAGCATTTTATCCTGATTGACAATAATATTGATACTGCTGTATGCAGTCGGCTTTTAATAGATCGTTCAACCGGAATCAAGGATGGTATTTTGCATTTAGCAAAAAACAACCGGAAAAAACTTGCGCGTTGCGGTGATATTGCCACGAGGGAGCTTGGACTGAGAAAAGCTTTTAAAGAACTGCCAAACAAGAAAAAGATGGATTTTCTTTATCTTGAGGCTAAATCCAACTTTGAGGACGGTTTTGCGGTTGGAGATAAACTCATGGCAAGCGGAGCGGACGCGGTCTTTTTCGATACTGACCGTATGGCGCTTGGATTTCTGAAATATGCCTGGAAAAACGGCATAAAAATACCGGAGGATATTTCTGTTATTGGTTTTGACGATGATCCTTTTGGAATTCAGTCTTGTCCGGCTTTGAGTACGGTTGCTCATCCTATAGAGGAAATTAATAATAAGATAATTGAGTTGATAGAACAAAACGTCAAAGATGGCGAAGATTTTGTTTTCTCAACTAAATTTATAAATCGAGAAAGTGTTTAACTAAATGATTTGAGGTAAAATCATGTCAAAGAAAAAGTATGTTTTAGTCGGAACCGGCGGCCGTTG
The DNA here is from genome assembly GCA_963664605.1 of Victivallaceae bacterium. Classification (GTDB taxonomy): domain Bacteria; phylum Verrucomicrobiota; class Lentisphaeria; order Victivallales; family Victivallaceae; genus JAHOYW01. The sequence continues at coordinate 3,553,441 of OY761536.1, read as the reverse complement.
TGCAATGTTTATCAACGGTTTGATCGAGGATTTTAAGGATTGCGGCGAACTTGTAGCCTTGTGTGACACTAACCAGACCCGTATGGATTATTGGAAGAAATACATCAAGGATAACGGTGGCGTTGATGTAAAGACTTACAAGGCTGCTGATTTCGATAAAATGATTGAAATTGAAAAACCGCAGCGGGTTATCGTAACGACCATGGACAGGACGCATCACAAATACATATGCCGCGCTATGGAACTTGGGTGTGATGTTATTTCTGAAAAACCAATGACTGTTGATGCTGAAAAATGTCAGCAGATTATTGATACCAAGAATAAAACTGGACGCGACCTGGTTGTAACTTTCAACTACCGTTATTCCCCGCGTAACACAAAAATCAAGGAAATTATTAAAAACGGCATGATTGGTGAGGTTACAAGTGTTCATTTTGAATGGCTGCTGGATACTAACCACGGCGCAGATTACTTCAGGCGCTGGCATCGGGATAAACGCAACAGCGGCGGCTTGATGGTTCACAAAGCTACTCATCATTTTGATTTGATTAACTGGTGGATTGATTCAAAACCTGAAATCGTTTTTGCCATGGGTGACTTGAAGTTTTACGGTAAGGAAAACGCTGAAAAACGTGGGGTTACTGAATTTTACGCACGTGCACGCGGCAGTGAAGTCGCTAAAAAAGACCCTTTCGCATTAAAAGTTACGGAAAAAGATGAACGTTTGCTTGGCCTGTATTATAATGCTGAGCATGAAGACAACTATTACCGCGACCAGAGTGTTTTCGGAGATGGCATCAGCATTGAAGATAATATGGGTGTCATGGTCAGATATGCGAATAAAACAGTAATGACTTATTCGCTGAATGCGCACAGTCCGTGGGAAGGTTACCGGGTTTGTTTCAACGGTACAAAAGGCCGTCTGGAATTTAATGTCGTTGAGAAATCATATGTCAGCGGCGACCATGAAGACTTTAACCAGCCTGGAATGCGTGAGCTTGAAGGCGAGAAGAAGGAAATGGTTCCTGAAATCATCTTCCAGGCGCACTGGGGCAAACCGCAGGTCATTGAATATGAACAGAGCGACAAAGGCGGCCATGGCGGTGGGGACATCCGTCTTCTCGGACATGTTTTTAAAGGAGCTGCTGATGACCCGTTAGGGCATGCGGCCGGTTATGTTGATGGAGCGATGTCTATTCTTACTGGTATTGCCGCCAATAAATCAATGGTGACAGGCATGCCGGTTATAGTTAAAGATTTAGTGGATATCAAATAAAAACATTAAAATGTAAAACGGGCCCGGCAATTGCTTGGCCCGTTTTTTATTTATACTTTCTGTAAAAAATAAAAAAGTTGCCGTTCTGCAGGGACGCTCTTAGTAAACGTGACCTGCAGAATGACAACTAAACTTACATGAAAGTAAGTTCACATAGAATTATTTATCATTCTCCTCAAAATGATAAATAATAAAAACTTAATGGTTTCTCCTCCTTCATACTCGCTCTCACTTAAAAGCCTTTGCTTATTAAGTTAAGTGTAACTTAAATTTAAGTATACAGGAAGAAGCGTAAAAAAGCAACTGTTTTTGAGAAAATTATCGATTTTTTCTTATTTTTTTTAAATTTGAACAGGAAACAGTAAGCATGTTGCAGGTTATATGATATAATTTATCAGGGGGAACTGGGAAAGTTATGTTTGAGTTGGACTTTTACAATTGCCTCATTATATTAAAAGAGAAGACTTATTTAAACATGTTATATAGATGAAATTAATGAAATTACTGGATGTAGAAGATTTATCAATCGATTTCAAAAACGCTGATAAGTGGATTCCTGTTGTCAGTAATGTTTCTTTTGAGATGAAACGCGGCGAAATAATGGCTCTTGTCGGCGAGAGTGGCTGCGGGAAAAGCGTTACCTGCATGGCTCTGACCAGACTTCTGCCGTCCCCGCCTGCGCGTTATAGTTGTACTTCCGTAAAATTCAGGCATCGCGGGGATATCTGCAATCCTCTGACAATATCCAGCCGTCAACTGCGTAAAATCCGCGGCGGCGGCATAGCTTATATATTTCAGGAGCCGTCTGTGACCTTGAATCCTGTTTACCGGATCGGAGATCAGATTGCCGAGGCTGTTATGCTGCATCGTCCTGAAGTAAGTGATGTGAAAAATGAAGTTATCGAACAACTCCGCCGGGTCGGTATTCCGGCTCCTGAGACCAGAATAAACTCTTATCCGCATGAGTTAAGCGGCGGTATGCAGCAGCGGGTGATGATTGCCATGGCTCTTGTCTGCGAACCGGAACTGCTGATTGCTGATGAACCGACGACCGCGCTTGATGTTACTATCCAGGCCCAGATACTTGAGCTTTTGAGAGAAATAAGGGATAAGCGTTCAATGACTATTCTGCTGGTGACTCATAATCTGGGGATTGTTTCACAGATGGCTGACCGGGTGGTGGTTATGTATGCCGGGCATACGGTTGAGGCTGCGCCCGGGGAAAAAATATTTGCGAAAGCCAGCCATCCTTATACTCGTGCCTTGCTTAATGCTGTACCGAAACCGGGGCGCGAAGGACAGGAATTGCAGACGATTCCCGGTAATGTGCCGAGCCCGGCAAATTACCCCGTGGGATGCCGCTTTTACGGAAGATGTGAGCATTGCAGTTCCCTCCCGGCTGATAAGCAGGAGATATGCAAAACCAAGGTACCGGAATGGCAGAAGATAGGTGATGAACACTATTGCCGCTGCTGGTATAAATTATAATGACAACCACGCTCTGCGTGGTTGATAACTGATAATTGAAAAGAGAGCAGTTTATTATGAAAAAATCATTGGTTCCACTTATTGTGTTTCTGTTTTGCATTGTTTTATTGACTGCCATTATAGTCAGTACCAGGCCTGAGGTGCATAATTCGTTGATGCTGGATTCAAAATCGAATAAGAAGCATGCTGTTTATCTCAGCAATATCGAAACCGCGAAAGAACCGGAATTACGGAGGCGGCAGAAACGTATAATAGACGAGAAAAAGGTACTGAATTTACTTTTGCAGGCCTATTCTGAACTGGATAAAGGAAAAATTGATGCAGCTGAGGACAAGGTGAAAACCGTTCTTATGTTCCAGAGTGAAAACAATGAGGCGCTCTCGCTGCTGGGAAGAATATATTATCTGGAGCATGAATATGAGAATGCCGAAAAGATTTTTACCAAACAGATCAAGCTCAATGCAAAATCAGCCGGCGCCTATAATAATCTTGGACAGGTTCTGCTGAAACAAAAAAAATATTCACGGGCTGTCCTGCAGTTTAATAAAGCGTTGGAACTTGACCCGGAATCCGGCTTGATTGCCTTGAACTTATCGGGTGCCTATGCCCAGCAGGGAAAAAAAGATGAAGCGATAACCGCGTTCGAAAAAGCATTCAATCTTATGGGGACAAGTATTATTAATGTAGTGAATCATCCGGCGCTTGATAGTATACGGGATGAAAAAGGGTTCAGGATCATTATGAAAAGGGCGTATAGAAAGTTAGCCGCGCAGCAGAGAGAAGAAAAGAAGAAATGAGCAAAATAAGGGTATTATCTGAAAATATAAGCAACCGTATTGCGGCTGGAGAAGTTATTGAACGCCCGGCTTCCGTGGTTAAGGAACTTGTTGAAAACTCTATTGATTCAGGCGCGTCTTCCATTATTGTGGAGATAGAAAAGGCTGGACGGAAACTCATTGCGGTTACCGATAATGGTTCCGGCATGGATCAGGACGATGCTTTGATGTGCCTGGAACCGCACGCCACCAGCAAGATCAAATGTGCTGAAGATATTGATAATATTATAACTTTGGGTTTCCGCGGGGAAGCCGTTCCCAGTATTGCCTCAATATCACGCTTTTCCCTGACGACCAGGCTGCATGATTCCATGGAAGGTTTTGTCGTTAGCGTCCGGGGCGGCAAAATACTCGAAGCTGAACCTGCCGGATGTGCTCCGGGAACCAGAATCGAGGTGCGTGATATTTTCTTCAATGTACCGGCACGCAAAAAGTTTCTCCGCGCCGAAGCTACCGAAGAACGGCATATTCAGGAAATTTTGTATATGCTCAGTCTGCCTTACCCGGATATTTCATTCGAACTGATTATGGATGGACGAAAGGTCTTTTCTTCACCTGCCCATGATAACTTGATGCCGCGTATAAAAACATTTTTCGGCAGGAATTATGCCGACCACATGCTGGCTGTGGATTATTCTGATGAAGATATTTCAGTCAAGGGTTTTGTCGCCAGGCACGGTCTTACCAGAAGTTCCCGACGTGAACAGCGGACTTTTTTCAACGGCCGCCCGGTGGAGGCTCCAGCCGCCTACCGCGGTATTCGTGACGGCTTCGGCGGGCTGCTTGAAAAAGGGCGTTTTCCGCCCTGTATTTTGTTTGTCCGGCTCGACCCTCAAAACATGGATATAAATGTCCATCCGGCAAAACGTGAAATACGGCTTAAACAGGACTATAAAGTTTCAAGAGTAATTACCGAGGCTATCCGCATTGCTTTGCGGCAGTCACCGGCGCCGTCGGTGACTTTGGACAGCCGGATTCCGCTTAAGTCGCTTTTGCAGGGGGCGCAAATCGATTATTCTCCGCCGAAGGTCGAACAGGCTGATTTGAGTTTTGAAAGCCTCCCTTCGCAGGAAATCCCGACAGGGCAGGGCATAGATTTTGATTCTTTACCTAATGATATAACTACTCCTCAACCAATAGAGCCTATAGGGACAGCAAAATCTGCCGAATCAGCGGAACCGCTGGAAACGTCGCAAGAGATGGAAAAGACTGAACCGGAAATTTCCGCGGTTACAGCGGGCAGGCAGGATGGTTTGAACCTGCCCGGCAACGGAAATGTGCAAATTGTTGGTTTTATCGATGAAACCTATATCCTGGGAGTCGGCGCGGACGGCTTGATTATTATCGACCAGCATGCGGCGCATGAAAGAGTGATGTTTGAACGTTTGCTCAATGCCGCTCGTCAGGGCGTGCCGTCCCAGCAGCTTCTTTTGCCGATAACGCTGGAACTTTCCCGGGCGGAAGCGGCATATGTCAGTAAAAACTCTGAAATATTTTTGAAACTCGGATTTGAGGTGGAATCCCTGAGCAGCAACACCGTAATGTTAAACTCCGTTCCGGCATCTTTGAAACAGGAAAACGCCGGAGGGCTTTTGCAGGATATGCTTTCTGAACTGCTCGAAGAGGGAAGGGCTTCAAATAAACTGGATGTCGAGGCACTGGCAATGGCTTCATGCAAAGCCGCGGTCAAAGCGCACGACCAGTTAACTCTTCATGAAGCGCGTTCATTGTTCCAGCAGATGGCGCAATGCGAATTGCCGTTCTCCTGTCCGCACGGCCGCCCGACAATAGTGCACATCACCAAAAAAGAACTCGAAAAAAGATTTGGAAGGAAATAAGCCGATCCGTCGGCCTCGTTTACATAAAAAATATAAAACCGCTTGACCGCGGCACGTCGTCCAGTGGAGGGCAAGACTCTGTCGAGCCGCGATGTTTAACGTGTGCGGCTAATAAGGACATTCGCCCTCCATGTGTTTTTCTTCGCAACCCGCAGCTCGCAACCCGTAACTCGCAGTTCGCCAATCCCAGCGTTCCGTCGCTGGACCCCGTGCCGATCCGTCGGCTTCGTTATTCTTTTGGGATTATCAGCACAAATATGTTTGATAATCCCAAAGAGTTAGCCAGTTTTTACCACGTATAATAGCGGTTCATTTGGAGGGCGAGACTCTGTCGAGCCGCGATGTTTAACGTGTGCGGCTCATGAGGACATTCGCCCTCCATGTGTTTTTCTTCGTACCCCACAGCTCGCAACCCGCAACTCGCAACTCGCAACTCGCAACTCGCAACTCGCAACTCGCAACTCGCAACTCGCAACTCGCAACTCGCAACCCGCAACCCGCAACTCGCAACCCGCAACTCGCAACTCGCAACCCGCAACTCGTTTTCTTTTTTTCAACCGGATTAACTGGAATTATTTACTAATTGAAATGAAAACTAGGAAATTCCTTTTAGATTACAGTTGAAGCCAGTCTTATTATATGCTATTTTCTAAGATAAAAAATAAATTTTAAAAATGTAAGCTTATGACGAATACAAAGAAAAAAGTATTATCCTTGTTCTCAGGGTGTGGAGGAATGGATCTTGGATTTGAAGGAGGGTTTAAGGTAATTGAGGAGTCGATTAATAATAAATTACATCCCGATTGGATTGAATCCGAAAATTATGGTTGGATAAACCTTATCCCAACTTGTTTTGAAACTGTTTTTGCTAATGATATTTTAGAACACGCTAAAGCTGCTTGGGAATATTATTTTAGCAAAAAACGACCTATCAATAACGCATACAATGTAATGAGTATCGTTGATTTGGTAAAACTACACGAATCTAAAGTTGTGAATATATTTCCGAAAGACATAGATATTGTTACAGGAGGCTTTCCATGTAACGATTTTAGTGTTGCTGGTAAAAGATTAGGTTTTAATTCACACAAAAGCCATAATGGCGAATTTCGAGTTTCAGAACCTAGCAAAGAAAGTCGCGGACAACTATATATGTGGATGAAAGAAGTTATAGAAATAACCAAACCAAAAGTATTTTTTGCAGAAAATGTTAAAGGGCTTGTGTCATTAGAAGATGTTAAAGAAATAATTGAAAATGATTTTAGAAATATTGCTGGAGGTTATGTTGTCATTCCAGCTAGAGTTCTATACGCTCCTGACTATGGAGTACCTCAAACCAGAGAAAGAATTATATTTATTGGCTTCAATAAAAATTCTTTACAATCAAAGGCTTTTGAAGCATTGAGTTCAGATGTAATTCCTGAAGACTATGACCCATATCCGTTAAAAACTCATTCTCAAAAAGGCAAAAATGGTCTATTACCATACACAACTGTCAGGCAAGCGCTGAAAGGCTTAGTTGAACCAGAGAAATCGAAAGATTTATCCCAGCAGAAGTTTTCACAAGCAAAATATATGGGCACTCATTGTCAAGGTCAAAAAGAAGTTGATTTAGATAGTTGTGCCCCAACAATCCGCGCTGAACATCATGGTAATATAGAATATAGGCGGCTCTCAAAAGAGCATGGTGGAAAGATTGATGTTGAGTTAAAAAATGGACTCTTGGAACGTAGATTATCTGTAAGAGAATGCGCTAGAATTCAAACTTTTCCTGATGAATTTAAATTTGTTATTAAATCACAAAATAATAGAAAATATTTAATAAGCGCATCGGGAGGATATCAGGTTATTGGTAATGCTGTTCCTCCCCTTTTGGCTTATCATCTTGCTAAAAGAATTGAATTGTTGTGGGATAAAATATTTAAATAAAGGGAGGGGAAATGTGATTATTTCTAGTAATAATAACGCAAAAAATAATGATTTTGAAAGCCTTCTAACCGATACTCAATATGAGTTGGAAGAATTATTGAGCAGGTCGCCAGAATCTTTTTCAAAAGGAGATGCATTTTCTTTTGAAAAAAATGTTTTCGAAGCTATGAGTATTTGTGCCAGAGGCACAAATTTTGACAAGACAATAGAACTAATTTCAGGACATAAATTTCCAGATATTATAGCGAATGAATATTATGGAGTTGAGGTTAAAACTACAAAACAAAACCATTGGACTACTGTTGGAAATAGTGTTCTTGAGTCAACCCGTATTGATGGTGTTGAGCGAATATATCTAATGTTTGGCAAGATGGCTGCGCCCGTGCAATTTAAATTTAGAAAATATCAAGATTGTTTATATGATGTGGCGGTTACTCATTCGCCTCGTTATTTAATAGATATGAATTTGAAGCGTGGAGAATCAATATTTTCTAAAATGTCAATAGAATATGATGCTCTTAGAAAACTTGATAACCCAATTTCTCCTGTCATCGATTATTATAAAAAAAGTTCTTCCAAGTCAAATAATGTTTGGTGGATTAATGATGAAGAAGAAAAGGCTGTATCTATGGAAATAAAAATGTGGTCTAATCTTTTACCAAATGACAAAAAAAAGCTTATAGCAAAAGCAATGTTCCTGTTTCCTGAAGTTTTTTTAAACTCTTCCTCAACAAAATATGATAAAGTCGCAGCTTGGCTAATTAAAGAATATGGAATTGTATCTTCATCTTTACGAGATTCATTTTCAGCAGGAGGAAAAGTAACTTTAATTATAGATGCGGTTAAATATAAAAATATTCCTAAGGTTTTTGGAAGGCTTATTGAATATATTGATCTAATAAAAGACAGCATAAATGAAGTTGTTCCTAGTGATTTAACTGAATATTGGCAATTACCAAAGTCAAAAGCTAATAATTTAATTTCTTTTGATGATAGACTTGACCAATGGCTCAAAGAGCTAACAAAAATATTACCTTGTGCTTTAAAAGAAACTAAATTAACAAATAAAGTTTTCATTAGCTATATAAAAGAAATAATGCATGAGTAGATCTCCTGAAATTACCTATAAAATAATGTCTGCTATAAAATCCGAGGGAACGGTCCCTGAACGTTTATTAGGACGTGCTATGTGGAAATTGGGGTTAAGATACAGAAAATATTATAAAATAAAAGGTAAACCTGATTTTGTTTTTATAAAAGCCCGAATAGCTGTTTTTTGTGATGGAGATTTTTGGCACGGTCATAACTGGAAGATAAGGGGGCTATCTTCTCTGGAAGAAGAATTAGCTAGTTATAGTGATTTTTGGAGAAAGAAAATCCTTCGTAATATTGAAAGAGACAAAGAAGTTAATATTTACCTTAAGCAAGAAGGCTGGATAGTAGCTCGTTTTTGGGAAAGCGAAATAAAAGCTAATCCAGATATTATTGCACAAGAAATTAAAAATCTTGTAAATTCGGTCTGAGAAACAAATCGTAAAAATAGCGTACTCTTTGAAATTCTCAAGTATTGTTACGCAGAGAATTTCAAAAAGGATAACGAAGCCGACGTATCGGCTCGCGGTCCAGCGGCGAAACGCTGGTTTTTTTCTTTTTTTTCTTGACTTTGAATTATTTGTGATTTATTTTAATATTATGTAATTAATGAAGGAGATTTGTTTATAAGCCAATAAATATTCAATACATTTTAATAATGAAGCCACGCGGCTTCCAATAGCGTTTCAGTCAAAAAAACCGTCAATTTTTTAATCAGAGAAACAAAGTTGGAAGAACCGCGTCTGCATTGAGTATTTATATATTCTTTGTGGGCGCGCCTTTCATATTCTCTGATGGGTCACTTGACGGTTACCTTGACTGAGTATGACTGGCGCGTCCTTTTTTTGTACGCAGGTGGTACGCGGGTGTACAACCGAATGCCGCTCCTATACGGCTCCGCCGGGAGCGTAAATACTCGGGTGAAGCCTGTACTTCCGGGTATGCTAGGTACGCAGGTGTACAACCGTAATGCCGCTCCTATACGGCTCCGCCGGGAGCGTAAATACTCGGGTGAAGTCTGTACTTCCGGGTATGCTAGGTGCGCAGGTGTACAACCGTAATGCCGCTCCTATACGGCTCCGCCGGGAGCGTAAATACTCGGATGAAGTCATATTTCGATAACGCTTTCATATATATTCCGTTAGCCGTTAGTTGTTAACAGAATTTAATTCGAAGATACAAAAAAAAATATATATTGCAGTACGTAAAAAGAACTTAACCCTTAACCCTTAAATCTGAGCTATTATGAAATATGATTTTGAAGTTGATGCCGAAGATGTTTTTGAACAGGTTGAATACAGAATAACGATTAAAAATCCCTGGAAGATTGGATTTCGTCTGCGTTTATCAATGTTGTTATTGAAGCTGGCAAAACGTATTTGTCCCGGCAAAATGACTATTGAGGAAAAGGACAATTTTTAAAATCAGACAGGATTACAGGATAAACTTGATTAGAGCAAAAAACTAAAAAGAGATAAAATCTGGAGGGCGGGTTCCTCTGACACCGACATAATTCTTCTCTCCATAAACAGAGTGGAACCCGCCTTCCAACCTTTATTTTTACCAATTTGCAATCTAAAGATTGGTAAAAAGCAAAGTTTTTTTGTATATCACTTTACAACCAGCACGGCTGGAGACAGCCGTGGCTACATCATGGAACATAAATATACGATAAAGGTGTGGCCGCCCCTGTCCCCAGGGGAGTAAATATGGAATGCTTATTACAATTTTGGCTGTGAATTGGTATAAGGTTATGGAAAAATGCAGTATTGCCGGTCTGAAGACCGGCGCTCCCGGGATTATGTGACTTACAAGTTATCCTGTAAATCTTTTTGGTGCTGTTCGTTTAGATTTGTTACTTTCTTTACGGCGCGCCAGTTTTTAATGCCTTTTTCGGAATTTGGTTTTCCTTCGTAGCTTTCGGGGAAGACGGCTCTTTCGGTTGCCGGGGTTTTTGTTTCAGCGGCAGCGGTTTTGGTTTCGTTTTTAGCTGAAATAGACTGATAGAGTTTATATCCCCCGAAAAATATAGCGGCAAGAATAATAATCCATATAACAGTTTTCATGATTCGTTCCTCTGTTGGTTTATAAGTGCTTATTTTTATTATACTTTAAAAATTCTGTTCAGGCAAATATAATCCAAAATATTTTCGATTAAGATAGCGGTTACACATTTCCATTAAACCAATTTTAACGGCTTGTGAATGTTAAAAAACTTGTGTGCGGCGTGTTGATTGAAACTTATAAGAATTTTCTGTTTACCGTAATTTGAATTTAAAGCGTAGGCGCTCTATATTAAAGGCTTATGTTTTAATACAAGAATCGTGCCGGCTCAAGCGGCGTTAACGTTATTTAAAAACCGAATAAAATACAGATTATACTTATGAGTGATATTGCTATTGAAGACTTGTTTATGAACGCCGCGGAAGACGCTTCCGCTGAAAACCTTGGAAAACTGCTTACGGCTTTGAAACAGGTCGATAACCCCGGTAATAATGAAATTGGCGACGAACTTGAACTCGTTTTTGAAAACCTCGAAGAAGACATGACCGAAGAACAGGCCTTATTCTGCCTGGAACTGGCAAGGCTTGACGTTAAAGACCATTCCATATTCCGTAAAGTGTTGAATGACGCTATCAAAAAAATCCTGCCTCCGTACCTTAACAAACTTGGTTCCCTGCGCGCCCTCGGGCTGCGTGACCGTGATATAAACCTCAGCGAAATAGCTTTCCGTTACGATAACATGCTCAAGCTGAAAAACAATATGCAGGTGTTTTTCAAAAGTACGAAGCGTTGGGGTATAGTCAATGATATTGATATGGTTTCCGCTTCTGTCGCGGTGAACTCTCTTAACGGCGGCGCTTTCGCCGTTCCGCTTTCAAAGGCTCTCAGCGAGGGCAAGATATTTGAATCAAGCGCCCCCGCCGGAAAACTGGCGCGCATCGTTAAAAACGGAGCTCTTTCCGGCGCAGATTACCGCGCTCTCGCCAAAGACAAATCGCTTATTCCGCTGGATGACGCGGAAATAGAAGAGATTGCTTATGCCACCGCCGTTCCTGACGTGATGACTGGTGATGAATTCAAAACATGGTGGGCTACCAGCAGTAACAACGGCGAGCAGAAAACCAAAGGACGTCAGTTTTTTGAAGCCCGAAGCCTGCAGGAACTGCATGTGCTCCTGGGAAAAAATGACGCGGAAATAAAGCTTGACGATGACGGCGCTGAAAAAATGACTGCCTTTTTTGAACGCCTGAATCCGGCGGTCGCGGCTCGCGACGAAAAATTAATGGCTGAAACTATTTCCCTGCTTGTCCCTCATGGAAACGATGAGCAGTTAAAGGCAATCTTCAAACCGCTGGTAAACAAAGCCACGTTCTGGCCGGAAGACCTTGAAACAATACATCTCGAAACCCTGAATATCTGGGGTTCTATCCAGGCGAAGCACATCGTTAATATCGCCTATGCCATGAGTCTGGTGTTTACGGATGAATACCTGGCCGCCTACACTACCTGCCTGCCTTTGCGTTGTTTAAATGCTTTTGGCGAGATAATTGATGACGACTTGCTGTACGACGCTATTAAAAGCCTGCATATGTGCAGCTGCGATATTCTTCTGTGGATCTGGCGCAACCGGAAAAAGCATGACAAGGAATTGCTGCAGTTGATCTCTATCGAGCAGGTGGCTAAAGGTTTGAGTGATGACGATCTGCCCAAGGCATGGACCGGGGCTCAAAGGGACCTCAAGGCGCAGTTGATGGATAAAAAAGATTTCCAGGAACATCTGCTGGAACTTGTCGGCGAGGACGTATGGGTGTTTACTTCGATTTTGCAGACCGCCAAGTTTTGCAGCGGAAGCGAACGCCAGAGCCTTTTGATTAAATTGTCGCGCTTATCTCCCGCTTTACGTGAACATCTCGAAAACGGCGCCGGACAGCGCACCCTCGGCAAGCAGGCCTCTCAGGATGCCGCTCCGAAAATCGAACCGTTATTCACTTCCGTCAAATCTCACAAGGCTTTATTGAAGGAGCTTGATGAATTGGTTAAGATCCATATTCCTGAAAACCGCGAAGCCCTGAAAACCGCGCGTGCTCACGGGGATTTCCGTGAGAATGCCGAATACGATGCCGCCAAGGAACGCCGTAATTACCTTAACCGCAGGCGGGATGAACTGGAACGCGATATTTTACTGGTTCAGCCTGTTGATTTTGGGGGAATCAAAGTCGAGGAATACTCCGTTGTCGGTTCGGCAATAACTGTCAAACTGGATTCAGGTGATGAAGAACAATATTTTCTCGTCGGAGCCTGGGACGGTAATCCCGATGAAAATATTATTTCCTATAAAACCAGAATGGGGCAGGTTATGATGCACCATAAAGCCGGAGAAAAAATTACTCTTCCAAATGGAACGGAATGTACGATTTCCAAAGTTGAAAAACTGCCCGCCTCTATCATTGAAAAACTTAAGGATTAGTTTGTGAGCACTGTTTTTTTAGGCGTTGATTTTGCCAGGGAAAAGTTTACGCACCGCGCAAAGGGGTGGCGGCGCGTAAGCTCATACAATGACCGCAAGCTGGTTCGTCTAGGGGAAGCGGTGGATGTGGTTAAGTATGAGGTTCCCGCTAAACTTTCAGTTAACAAAGGCAAAAAAATATTGTGGTTTTCCGATCTGCATTTCAGCGGCAGTTGGGAAGTTGAGGAAAAATCCCTGGAGGAGAGTTCTGAATTCATCAAGCAGATTCAGCCGGATTATATTGTTTATGGCGGTGACGTGGTAAGCTACTCTTCAACTTTACCTGTAGTTCGTGACTTTCTAAAGACCTTACCTGAAAAAGCTCAAAAACTCGCAGTCCTTGGTAACTGGGAATATTCCAAACGCTGGCTGAAATCAAAGGACTGGAGAGCTTTTTTCAAGGATTCCGGATTTGAATTACTGGTTAATGACGGGATCGAACTGGATGAATTTTTCTTTTACGGTACTGACGACCTCAGAAAAGGACGTGCGGCGAGGCCGCATGATATACCAGATGACAAGGAAGTCATTTTCCTGGCGCATAGCCCCGATGCTTTTATTCATATAAGCACTAATAAAATATTAAAGCAAAGCAGTCTGGCTTTATCCGGACATACGCACGGCGGACAAATCAGGCTGCCGTTTCTAGGCGCTTTGCTGACTTCATCGCGTTACTGGCGCAGATTTGATTATGGACACTTCATAAACACCAAAAAAACTCACATGATCGTTTCAGCCGGCATGGGATGTTCAACTCTTCCTTTCAGGCTGTCATGCCGCCGTGAGCTGGTACTGGTCACTTTTGTATAGAACTGTAAAAGTTTTTTATAGCTTTTACTGAAATAAGCTTTTTTCAGGCTGCTGCCGCAGCATAATTATCCGTCTTCTTTTTTAGTTTATCCTCTGAGAAAGGGGGTATTTTATTCGTCTTACTTGAAATATGGTTATTTCGTGATAGATTAATTAGTGAACGAATTATTTCAATAAGATTAATTAACAGAACCCTGGATAATGATTACCCAAAAACAAAAACAAATATTAAAAGAGATAGACGGAACCCACAAAGACAACTGGAATAACTGGCGCTGGCAGGTAAAGCACTGTATACGTGACCTGGAAACATTTGAACAGCTTCTGGATATTAAGCTTCCTTTCATAATCCGGGAGTCATTCAAAAAAATATCAAAGAAATTCCCGATGTCGATAACTCCCTATTATCTGTCATTGATAGATACTGATAATTTGGAAAATGATCCGATATTCAAACAATGTTTCCCCGTAATAAATGAGCTGGATATTCAAGACGATGATATGAGTGATCCGCTGCATGAAGATGAAGACAGCCCGGTTCCCGGAATTACTCACCGTTATCCTGACCGGGTGTTGTTTCTAGTCAGCAATACCTGTGCGATGTATTGCCGTCACTGTACCCGGAAACGACGGGTCGGGGATAAAGACAATATTCCCTGTAAAGATGAAATCTCGCAAGGGATTGAATATATACGCCGGAATACACAAATAAGAGATGTCCTTTTGAGCGGTGGTGACCCTTTTCTGCTCTCTACAGAATATTTGGATTGGATTTTAACAGAGTTGAGGTCTATCGACCACATAGAGGTGATTAGAATCGGCACAAGGACCCCGGTCGTACTACCGCACAGAATTACCGATGAGTTAGTAGATATGCTCAAAAAACATCACCCTTTGTGGATAAATACGCATTTTAACCATTCACGCGAGATAACTAATTCGTCTAAGAGAGCATTAAGGAAACTCGCGGACGCGGGTATTCCGCTGGGCAATCAGTCCGTACTTCTCGCGGGCGTGAATGACTGTCCGCGAATAATGCGTTCGCTGGTTCATAAGCTTGTAGCCAACCGGGTAAGGCCGTATTATTTGTATCAATGTGACTTGTCCGAAGGTTTGACCCATTTCAGGACTCCGGTAGGCAAAGGTATTGAAATTCTGGAAAGCCTTATCGGTCATACAAGCGGTTTCTGTGTGCCGACCTACGTAATCGACGCCCCCGGCGGCGGAGGAAAAATCCCTGTTATGCCGAATTATCTTATTTCGTGGTCGACAAACAAGGTTGTACTGCGGAATTACGAGGGGGTAATAACTACTTATAAGGAACCTGATTCCTATGAACCTAATTTCTGCGATCGTAAATGTGATAAATGCGACTTGCATTTGCCGCTGGAGGAAGCGGATGAACGGCGTTCCGTCGGGATAGAAAAACTGCTGGCTGATTATAGTGAGACCATTTCTCTGGTTCCCGAAAATAATTCGCGCCATGAAAGGAGAAACTGATGCAGTTTCGACTTTTGATAAATAAAATAGCTGTGGTATTTCTTTTGTACGTTTTTTCGCCGGGACTGCTGGCTGCTGAAAAAGAATTTACCACTGCCCTGACTGGGAAATTCCCCCCATTCAGTTATTATGACAATTCCGGTAAACTGGCGGGGTTTGACGTTGACGTATCGCGCGCGATCGCTAAACGTATAGGCATGCGCTCAAAAATAATAGCTACGGAATGGGATGGTATTCTTGCCGGGCTTCTGGCAAAAAAATATGACGCGATTATCGGTTCCATGGCAATTACTCCGGCGCGGCAGAAAAAGGTTAATTTTTCTATACCTTATTATAATTCCGGCGCGCAGCTCTTTATACATCGGGATAATCCGGACAAGATTTACTCTATTGATGAATGTGCCGGCAAGCGTATTGCCGTGGTTCTCGGGGAAACATATCAGCAGTTTCTGGAAAAGAATTATCCCGGAATCGAAGTTGTCACCTTCAAGTCGTCTGTTGAGATATTTGAAATGCTGGAACAGCACAGGATTTCAGGTTTTGTTACTGACCGTCTGGTAGGGGCATGGCAGATCAAGAAAGCTGACCGCCCGTTTGTTCCGATCGGTGGAATGCTTTACTCTGAAAAAATAGGGATTCCGGTTTGTAAAAACCGAGCTATGCTGCTGAAGCAGATAAATCAGGCTATTCTTGAGTTAAAAGCAGACGGAACCTTGAAAAAAATAAATGATAAATATTTCGGGCTCAGTAATCCTGTTAACACAAAATCAGGAGAAATGACATTCGCCATAAAGCTTGGAAAGTTGCTAAAGGGCTTTTCAGTAACCTTGCTTATTGCGTTCAGTTCCATCATAATCGGCTTTTTGCTGGCTGTGCCTGCGGGTTTGCTGCTTGTTCATAAAGACGGATTATGGCTGGTTCCAAGTTTTATTGTCCGCGGGGTTATTGACTTAATAAGGGGAACTCCTGTTCTGATCCAACTGCTCTTTGTCTGGCTGGGGCTGGGCTTAAAACCGTTCCCGGCGGCGATCTTGACTTTGGGCGTATGCGCCATGGCTTATATGGCTGAAGCAGTCAGGTCCGGGTTGATCAGTGTTGACCCCGGTCAGAATCTGGCTGCGAGGGCGCTTGGGTTGTCCGCTTTGGACCGTTTCCGTTTTGTTATATGGCCTCAGGCATTCAGGATTGCCTTGCCTACTTTGATGAATAGTGTGGTCGCTTTGATAAAAGATACTGCTTTGGTATCTGTGATTTCCATACCGGAGCTGATACGGGAAGCGCAATCAATTATCAGCGTCACCTTTGAACCGCAGAAATATTATCTGATTGCGGCGCTTTTCTTCTTTATGGTGACTTTCCCTTTGATGAAGATAGCGGGTAATATGGAAAAAAGGATAAAAGCAAAAGGATTTGATAATGATTAAAATTAAAAACTTATCCTACACTTACGGGGACGGGACCCAGGCTCTCAAAGACATTACAGTTTCTTTCCCGGAAGAGCATATTTTCGCGATAATGGGATTGTCCGGTTCAGGAAAAACCACTTTACTCAATTGCATAGCAGGATTTTTAGAAGCTCAGAAAGGGGAAATATTCTGGGATGATACCAGACTTTCTGATATGAGTGAAAAACGTTTGAGAAACTTGCTTGGAGTGGTTTTTCAGCGTTTGAACCTGTTTCCCCATATGACGATTTTGGAAAACATGACTTTGGCTCCCTGTCGCCTGCAAGGATATTCACAACATGACGCGGAACAGGAAGCTACGGATATGCTTGAACGTTTGGAAATCATTGAGCTGGCGGATAATTATCCGGCTCAAGTCAGCGGCGGACAAGCTCAACGTGTGGCTATTGCGCGCGGACTTATGCTTAAACCTAAGGTTATGCTCCTGGATGAGCCAACCAGCGCGCTTGATGTTAAGATTACAGAGGAATTTGCCCTGTGGCTGCGTGAATTAAAAGCGGATACCAGTTTTATTATTGTAACTCACGATTTGCCTTTTGCTGAAAATGTGGCGAAAAACGGAATATTTATGGAAAACGGACAGATTCAGGATTCCGGCAGTATTCGTGAAATTTTATCAAACTTGAAAAGGAAATAATTGTTTTGAAATGTAATAAATTTGACCATATAGAAAAACTTCCGTGCGGTTCTGTTATCCAGCATGGACATTATAATGACCGCATATATTTAATGAAAGTTGCCGGGGATTATCCGGATGACCTGCCGGATATGCTTATCTCAATGGCGAAAAAAAATAAGTACAGCAAAATATTCGCTAAGCTGCCTTTAAAAAAAGCAAATCGCTTTATTGGAGCAGGATATCAGCTTGAAGCGTCTGTCCCGGAACTGTGTAATTCGGACACTGGAGTATTTTTAGCTTTTTATCTTGATGAGGCAAGGACTAATGAAGACAAAGCCGATCTTTATGTGAAAAATATTGTATTGACTTTTGATGCTGACAAAAAGCAAACCCCGGTTATGGATTCTGAACGTTTCCTTATTCGCCCCTGCACCCCGGAAGACGTTGGTCGCATGGTCGAAATATATAAAAAAGTGTTTTCATCATATCCTTTCCCGATCCATGAGGATGAATATATTTTAAAGACAATGAAGGATAATATTGATTATTTCTGTGTGGAAACGGATAACAAAATTATTGCGTTGTCCTCCGCGGAAAAAGACAATACGGATTTAAACGCGGAAATGACAGATTTCGCCACCTTGCCGGAATGGCGTGGAAACAGCCTCAGCGTGCATTTGCTCCAGCGTATGGAGAAGCAAGTGAAAACAGAAGGCATTAAGACGGCATATACTATTGCGCGGGCGGCTTCCCCTGGTATGAATATTACTTTTGCCAGAACTGGATATTTATTTGGCGGAAGGCTTATAAACAATACGAATATATCGGGAAAGATCGAGAGCATGAATGTCTGGTATAAACAGCTTTAAATTATCCCGTGCCGCGCAGCCCTTTCTTAGCATCAATAAAGCCGCCACTCTTTTTACTAAACGAATTGGTAAATATATTGTATTAGTGATATATTAGTCTTTTATTGTACACTAATATATTAAGGTAATAATTTGATGGATAATAAAATTTTACCCGATGGTGAATACCGCCTGCTTTGCGCCTTGCGCCGTATCATCAGAGCTGTAGATATTTATTCCAGAAAACTGAATAACCAGTTGGGGTTGACAACTCCTCAGCTTCTTTGTCTTTGCACTCTGGCCGACGCGGAAAAAATGACCTTGTCGGAACTGACGAAAAGTGTTGATTTAAGCGGAAGTACTGTTAATGGAATTGTCGACCGTCTGGAAATTAAAAAATGCCTTATAAGGCAGCGTTCATCAGAAGACCGCCGTAAGGTCTATTTGCATATGACGGATATGGGTAAAAGCCTGGTGAAGAAAGCTCCGTCTTTACTCCAGGATAAACTATCTTCTGAATTCAGCAAGTTAGCTGAAACAGAACAGGCAACAATAACGGAGGCACTTGAAAAAGTGGTGAAAATGATGGAGCTGGAAAAAGTTGATGCTTCGCCAAACTTGATTTCCGGGGAAATTTAAACTAAAAAGTAAATTAATTGAATCTATGAAGATTATACATTTTTCTGATCCTCACGCCGGCGGCCCTGCTGAAGACTGGATGGCTTATCTTGATAAACGCTGGGTCGGGGTTTTTAATTATTGTTTCCGGCGGCAGTTTGTATTTAATATAGAACGCCTGCAGCATGCTGTTAACTATATTCTTGATACTAAACCCGATGTCGCGGTTTGTACCGGGGATTTGACCTCGACCGGCCAGCCCGGGGAATTTGCGAAGCTTATTCCGATATTAAAACCGCTGAGGGATTCAAAAATACCGGTATTGTATGTTCCCGGCAACCATGACTATTATGTAAAAAGGGCGAACTGTGTTAAGGCAATGCATGAAATGGTTTCGTGGTTTACGCGGGGACGTTACACTTTTGACGCTCTCCCTGTCGCGCTTGATTTCGGGGAATGCGAGTTTCTGGTGGTGAATAACAGCTATCCTTCAAATCTGCTTTGCTCATGGGGCTTTGTAAAACCGGAAACGAATAAATTTCTGCTTGAACATTGTTCCAAGGAAAAAAAGAAGCCGAGGATTTTAATCTCACATTACCCGGTGATTGAAGATAAGCCGATCTTGCGGGTCAGACACCGCCTGTTCGGTCAGAAGGATATTGTGAAAATGCTTGCTGACGGCAGAATAGATCTTTCTCTCTGCGGGCATGTTCATTTTCCCTACAAAAAAGTTGATGAACGCGGGCGCGGCGAGCATTGTTCCGGGTCCATTACCCGCAATGGTGCATTTTGTGAGATTGAATATGACAAAAAAAATGATATATTCAATTTTAATGAGATGACTGTAGATTAAGACGGGGACAAAATATAATTATGACTTTAAGCTTTATAAAAGAGAGTCAGCTTTATTTTATATTCTCATTTTTAGGCGCTATAATTATCGGAACCTTATTGCTCAAGATGCCTTGGGTAACTCATAATAGCGGACCACTGGAATGGATTGACGCTTTGTTTATTTCAACTTCAGCGGTCTGCGTTACCGGCCTGGTTACGGTGACGACTTCAGGATTCAACCTTTTGGGGCAGTTAATCATTTTAGCCCTGATTCAGATCGGGGCGTTAGGAATTATGACCATTACCGCATCAATAATTGTATTGATGGGGCGCAAGATGAATTACAGCAATACCATGATCCTGTCGAATTTGAGCGACAGCTTCCCCTTGAAAAGCGTTGACGCGCTGCTGCGTACTATCCTGACTTATTCGATAGTTATTGAATTTGCCGGTTTTGTTCTTTTGACTTACGGGTTCCTGTTTGAAGGCAAATATACCTTCGGGGAAGCGGTTTATTATGCTTTGTTTCATTCCGTTTCAGCGTTCTGCAATGCGGGATTCAGCACCTTTGACACAAGCTTGATAGGTATGTCGCCTTTTATCAAGATAGTTGTATCATTATTGATTATCCTCGGGGGGCTCGGAGTTTACGTAATATATGAGCTTTCGCATTTTTCGCAAAAACATTTTCTGCGTATTCATACTCGTCTGGTATTGATAAGTTCCCTTATCCTTATTCTCTTTGGCATGGTTTGTTTTAAAGTCTTTGAATATCATCCTGACCGCAGTTCGATAAGCTGGCTTGATGCCTATTTTCTGTCGGTGACAGCACGTACGGCAGGTTTTAATACAATTATTATGAGCGAGGCGGCTTTACACCCCGGCAGTATAATTATTTTAATTGCTTTCATGCTTATCGGAGCTTCACCGGGCGGAACCGGAGGCGGAATGAAAACTACCACGGCGGCGCTGGTGTTTATTTCTCTTTACAACACTTTCAAGGGAAACAGCAAAGTTCTTTTGTTCAAGCGGGAAATACTTCAAAGTAATGTTCTGAAAGCTTTTACTATTATGTTCACTTTTATTGCGATAAGTATAGTGGCTTCAACCTGGCTGACGGCAACTGATAATGCTACTTTGGAATCTGCTTTCTTCGAGGTTGCTTCCGCTTTGGGTACGGTCGGGCTGTCATTGGGAATCAGTTCCAATGCTACAGAGGCGGGTAAAATTATTTTGATAATCTGTATGTTTGTCGGAAGAATAGGGCCGTTTACGATGTTCCTGTTCCTGTTGGGCAAAGAAAAATCAACTCATTTGGAGTATCCGGAAGAAAGAGTAATTTTAGGTTAAGGAGCTGTATAAAAATAACCTTTATATTTATGCGTTTCTCCCAAAAGCATTTTGGGACAATTCGCATATTTTGTCAAGTTTATTTTCAAACAGCTCCTAAACAATTTTTTTCAATAAATATGGAGTCAGCGTTATGAAAAACACTTTTGCGGTAATGGGGTTAGGCACTTTCGGTTCTAAACTGGCTTTAGAATTGAGCCAGGCCGGACATTCGGTTGTTGCGATAGACCGCTCTCAGGCTATTATAAATGATATTAAGGATAGAGTGACGGAAGCGGTGATTGCGGATATAACCAATCCGGATACAATCAAGGAGATAGATGTTCAAAAATTTGATGCGGTTATTCTGGGGATGAGTTCGCACTTTGAAGACTTGATACTGGCTCTTACTCTGGTGAAGCAGGAAGGAGCTAAAAAGATTATCGCCAAGGCCAATACCGACTTGCAGAAGCGCATTTTACTGCGCCTGGGCGCGGACGAGGTGATTCAGCCGGAGCAGGCTATAGCCGAACGTCTGGCTAAACGTTTGTCAATGAGCAATATTTCTGATATGTTTACCTTTAAAGGTTCAACTATTGCCGAGGTGAAAGTTCCACCGTCATTAAGCGGTAAAAGCATCCGTGAGCTCGATATGCGCCAGAAACACAATATTTCTCTTCTGCTTATCAAGAAGCCCGGCAAAGAGATAGAAAACATCTGGAATCCTGATATGGTGTTGGAAGAAGGGGATGAACTGACAATCATCGGAGAAGAAAAAAACATAATAAAGGTCTTCCAGAAGTAACAATTTTATGGTTAAAGACAGTCCCTGATTTGAAAAGCTTTACTCTTGAGGTATAGTATCCTTCTTTTGTCACTTGAGAGCAATAATTAATTATTATAATATTGGAAAGGTGGAACTATGGCTGTAGAACTTTCATATGTATTGGTGACTCCTTATAGTTTAAAGAAGTCCCGGACCGGAGGAATTATCGCACGCTTGTTAAGTCGAAGCGATTTGGATTTAGTTGGAGCAAGAATATTGGGCTTTGACTGTAAATTTGCTAAAGAATATTCTGATTCTTTACTGAATACTGTTGGAAAAACTAATCCGGACAGAGCTAAGTTGCTGGCGGATTATGTTTTGGAAAATTTTTGCGTAAGGGAAGACGGAAAAAAGGAACGTGGTTTATTTCTGCTTTTTAAAGGCGAAAACGCTTGCGCCAAGCTGAGTTCTATTGTTGGTGTTCTTGATACTGCGCATTCCAGCAATGATCCGTTCCTTACCGGTGAAACTATCAGGGATACCTATTCTGATTTGATTGAAGACAAAAATAATCCCGGTTCTATTCGTTATTTTGAACCGGCTGTGCTTACACCTCCCGATATTGACTGCGCAGTTAAAAAACTTAAGCTGTTTGCCGACTTTATCGACCGTACGTCGAATGTTGTGGAAAATGTTGCCGGGGTTAAAGAAACTGATGAACGTACATTGGTAATTATCAAGCCTGACAACTGGCGTCATCCGAGCAGTCGCCCGGGAAATATTATTGATATGCTCAGCCGTACCGGTTTGCGTATCGTCGGTTGTAAGGTTTACCGCATGTCTGTTGCTGAAGCCTTGGAATTTTATGGCCCGGTACAGGATGCCCTGCGCAATAAATTATCTTATGCAATTGGTCAAAGAGCTAAGTCTATTTTGGAAAGTGAACTTAATTTTAAAATGGAAGACAGTTCGGTTGACAGTTTAACTGAAATTGCCGGAAAAGCTTTCGCGGATGACCAGTTCTACCGTATTATCGACTTTATGTCCGGGCGCCGTCCGGCAGATTGCCCTGAAGAAGAACTTAATGAACCGGGACTGGTAAAATGTCTGGTTCTGATTTATGAAGGCGAAAACGCTATCTCGAAAATCCGCACGGTTCTGGGGCCGACTGATCCGACTAAAGCTCCGGGCGGAACGGTTCGCCGCGATTTCGGAAGTGACGTTATGGTCAACACCGCGCATGCCTCTGATTCGCCGGAAAGTGTTTTGCGCGAAATGGGGGTAATCCAAATCACCCAAAATAGCGCAAGCAGACATATTAACGAATTCTTACAAGAGTATAATTCTTAATTATAATTCAAGGAGGACTGTTATGGAATTTTGTGAACTGCTGAAAAAACGACGGACAGTAAGACGTTTCAAACAGGTCCAGGTTTTTGATAAAGACATACGGTATATACTTGAAGCTGCGCGATTAGCTTCATGCGGCGGTAATGTTCAGAAACTGCGTTACATCGTGGTTCAGGATAAACAGCTGGTGAAGGATGTTTTTGAGAATACTGCCTGGGCTGGACTGGTTTCACCGAAACGCAGCCCGGAGTTGGGCAAGAACGCGCCTTTGACTTTTATTGCCATTACTGCCCCGCGGGATACAGGGGGAGTTATACAAGCCAACGCCGGAGCAGCTGTCCAGAGTATGGAATTAGCGGCTGTGGATGCTGGGCTTGGAGCCTGCTGGATAGGCGCTTATAAAAAAGAGAATGTTGAAAAAATCCTGGAATTGCCTGAACATGAAGAAATCCTTTATTTGCTGGCTGTCGGCTATCCTGATGAGGATCCGGTTCATGAGGATATTGATTTAGATGAATCAATGAAATACTATCTGGATGATGAAGACGTTCTGCACGTACCAAAATTTAAAATAGACGCGATTACCCAGTGGCGTTGAGAAAAAAACGTTTTTAGATAAAAAAACGATAGATCCAATGAGGATCTTCTTTTCATTCCATATTTGTTTCTTAACTGTGGAATTCGCATATTCCGCATGGAATGAAAAACAATAAGAACAAAAGAGAAATGTAAATGTATCATTATATAGAATCATATCAAATTATTGCCTGGGTCGTTCTGACAATATCTTTTATAATACTTGCGAAATCAGCAGATGTTTTTGTTGAAAGCGCGGTTGAACTTGCAAACCGGTTGAAGATTCCTAAACTGGTTATCGGGCTGGTCCTCGTATCATTTGCAACGACTGCTCCGGAATTGACAGTTTCGTTAATGGCCGCAATGAAAGGCAATCCGGAAATAGCCCTTGGAAATGCGATTGGTTCTGTAATCTGCAATGGAGGTTTAGCTTTAGGGATGGCTGGAATTTTCGCTGCCGGAACAGTAAAAGTCATTCCCGACGTTTTACGGAGTTCTGGCTTCTTTTTATTTTTTCTCGTGATATTCGTATTCTTTTTTGTTTGTTTTGACTTCACTCTTTCCCGCGGAGAAGGTGCTGTGCTTGTGGGGTTATTTGGAATTTACCTGTATTATATGTACCGCCAGCACCGTTCAGGGAAAATAAAGGAAGAGCTTGACACCGAAGCGCCGGAATCTTTTCATAACATAAGCTGGATGAAGATGATACTTTTATTTATCCTTGGTCTTGCCGGGATACTTATGGGCGCAAAATTACTGGTTTTATCAGCAACTTCTATTGCAATACACCTGCATATTCCTGAAGCGGTGATTGCATTGACCATAGTTGCCTTTGGAACATCTGTTCCAGAAGTTGCAACCTGCATAACCGCAGCTCGAAAAGGACATGGTGATATAGCTGTTGGTAATATATTAGGGGCGAATATCATGAATATTTGCTGGGTGGCAGGGGCTTCGTCTATTGTAAACAATTTGATATTGACTTCAAAACAAGCCTATTTTATGTTTCCAGCCATGTTCGTGGTTGTACTGGCAATGCTGATTATGTTACGTTGGAGGTTCAGCTTAACAAAGACGAAAGGCTATGCTCTGCTTTGCATTTATGCAATTTATATCATCATTTCATTCTTTATGTTCCCGCCAAAGAGCTAAACCAAAATTTTACAGATTCCTCTTGAATTTGAATAAACATTGTATTATTCTATATTTTATAGTGACGGGAAACCGTTTCGTTTTAAGTAATTTAAATGGAGGATTTGTCATGAAAAGGTTGCTCACGTTTGTAGCTGCGGCCGTGTTTGCTGCAACTTTCGCAGGATGTTCAAGTATACCCAAGAATCCTAATTTGAGTGGCAGGTGGAGTTATACCTATGGTAAAGATTTCAGCCGCACCGGCACTATGGAGCTGAGTCAGACTGGCAGTAAGCTTAGCGGTGCTTCAATTGATGCTGAAGGCCAAGCGGATGTCGAAGGTACGATTGTCGGTCCGGTGCTCAGCCTTCAAGGGAAATCTAAAAAAGCCGGGAAAATTATTTATATGGTAAACGCTAAAATGTGTAATGAGGATGAGTTTAAAGGTTCTTATACCACAAGCGTTGGCGTGAGCGGCAAGATCAAAGGAAAAAGAGAATAATTCATTCTCAAATAGATAATACAAGGCGGCTTGGAAAGGCCGCCTTTTTGCGTTAATTTACATATTTACCGATAATCGGCTGGAGATCATTTTTTATTTTCGGCGGTATCACATCGGGATTGGTGATTATGGCATTTGCTAAAGCCTGATTACAGGTACATGATGTCTCAAGAGTTCCCATTGAGTCGATAACCAGACGAAT
The DNA here is from genome assembly GCA_963664605.1 of Victivallaceae bacterium. GTDB lineage: Bacteria > Verrucomicrobiota > Lentisphaeria > Victivallales > Victivallaceae > JAHOYW01. The sequence continues at coordinate 3,527,921 of OY761536.1, read as the reverse complement.
AATATCTTTTGCGAGGTCGACATTTGCCATGAGATGGGCGATTATCATATCGACTGTAACAGAATCATGCTCCGGATGCCAGCAGTCGTAGTCTGTTACCATTGCGACGGTTGTATAACAGATTTCAGCTTCGCGAGCAAGTTTGGCTTCCGGCATGTTAGTCATGCCGATTACTGACATTCCGGCTGCGCGGTAAAAGTTTGATTCGGCGCGGGTGGAGAATGCCGGGCCTTCCATATTGACATAAGTTCCGCCTTTATGGACATTACGTGAAGTGTTGTCAGAAGCGGCAATTGCTTCTTCAGCGGCGCTGGCGGCGAGTTCCGCCATCTGCGGGCATACCGGATGTGCGAATGCTGTATGGGCGACGATCCCGTTACCGAAAAATGTATGTTCAGTATTATTCTTGGTACGGTCGAAATACTGGTCGACAATAACGACGTCGCGAGGCTTCATTTCCTCTTTCAAACTGCCAACGGCTGAAATACTTAGAATATGTGTTATTCCAAGTTTTTTCATGGCGAAAATATTCGCCCTGTGTTTGAGCTCTCCTGGAGTTATATGATGCCCTTTCCCATGGCGCGGGAGGAATACTATTTCCTGGCCATGGAGCGTACCGCAGGTAAATTCATCTGAGGGGTCGCCGAAAGGAGTTTCCACTTTGCAGGTTGTAATATTTGTAATTTCATCTATTTGATTTAATCCGCTTCCGCCGATAATACCAAGTTTCATATGATTACCTCTTGTTATTATTATGTAATAGAATATATTAGTTAGAACTCTTTTAAGCTTAAAACTTAACCCTTGAATCTTAAAACTTACTTGCCAAATTAAGATTTAGCGAGTGCTAATAGAATATATTATAAAACCGGCATAAATCAAAGGAAATTTTTAAAATGGATAAACTAATTAAATCTTTAAGTGAGGAAATCGCTTATTTCATGTGTCGCCTGTATAAATGCGGCCTGACAACTACTTCTGGCGGCAATATTTCCGCACGCTGCGGCGACAAAATACTGATCACTCCTTCTTCAACTGATAAAGGCAGAATGACAGCGGGCCAGATTGGTATGCTGGATATGGACTGCAGCATTGTCGGTAAAAACTTTAAGCCCACTATTGAATCACGTATGCATCTGGAAATTTATAAACGCTGCCCGGATATTCAGGCTGTAGTTCATGCCCACCCGGTGTATGCCAGCGCCTTTGCCGCTTCCAAACGCCGCATTTCCACTAAATACCTTGCCGAAGCTTTAGTTGTTCTTGGTGAAATATCCTATGCGCCCTATGCTTGTCAGGGAACGGAAAAATTAGCAAAAATTATCGGCGATGCCGCGGAAAACTCAGACTGTATTGTCATGCGTAATCATGGTATTATAGCTTTGGGTAAGACTTTACTGCAGGCATTCGACCGCCTCGAAGTTCTGGAGAACGCCGCCAAAACAACTTTCATCTGTCAAGGTCCTTTAACTTCCGACAGCATAGAGCTTTCCGAGGAACAGGCGCAGGACTTGAGGAATAAATTCCTTTAACCTTTTTGAATATCCACTTTACATAGGCTGGGGTTGAGCGTAGCGAAAGCCAATATCCAAACAAAATTCGTAATTTGAATTCGTAATTACTTTATCTGTGGTTCCATATGGATAGTAGCTTCTATTCCCATTTCTTTCAGCAGTTCGAATTCTATCTGTTTGCTTACCGCATGTGCGTCATCTAAAGGAATATTGCCATCAAGGTGAATATGAAAAGTCAGTTCAGTGTGATTTCCGTAATCGTGGATATGAAAATGATGCACATCGATTTTTTCACCACCGTGCTTTTTGCAGATATCTGTGACTTGCTTTATAAGTTCCTTATCCGGAGAACGCCCCAGTAACGGGCCGATGGCGCTTTTCAATACGTCGTAAGCGGCGTACATGATGATTAAAGCGACAATCAATCCCATAACGCCGTCAACCCACCAGAATCTGCCGCCGAAAATAATACCCGCCAGAATGATGATTGAGCTTATCGCGTCACTGCGGTGATGCCATGCATCGGCTTTGAGGGAATTCATCCCGGTCAGTTTTCCGGCCCAGAACGCATATTGCGCCATCGCTTCCTTGCTGACGATAGTAATGACCATTGCCCATAGCGCTAAACTTCCGTACTGGGCGCTTTCGTGCATATGCAGGCGCGCGATTGATTTGCAGATGAATTCAAACGCCACTACCGCCAGCAGTATGGCGATAACCAGCGTGGAGATCAATTCCGAACGCCCGTGACCGAACGGATGTTCCTTGTCAGCCGGTTTTTCAGACATCTTTATACCGAAAAGCAGGATGACTGAGGTTAATGAATCTGATAAACTGTGCCACGCGTCGGCGACGATCGCAACTGAACCGGATATACTCCCGACCCAGAATTTGAAGGCGAACAAAAGGATATTTACAGATACGGATATCCAGCCCTCGGATTTCGCGAGAAGCTTGTAGCGTTTAGTATCTTTTTCGTGAATCGTCATATAGTGTTTTTCCCTTATTTTTTAAAATAACCTGCTAATATACTCCAAAAAAACGCTTATTACAGGTGAATTAATTGAAAAACACCATAAATATGGGTATTTTATAGTAGAAAATTAAGGTAAAGTCAATGAAAAATAATTTCGAAATTACGATTGTACTGGATCGTTTACGCAGCGCGCATAACACAGGCAACATATTCCGTATCGCCGATGGCGTCGGCGCGAAGGAGATCATCGCTTGCGGCTATACCCCGGCGCCGCCACACCCTAAACTTGAAAAAACTGCTATGGGCGCGGATAAAATGGTCGCCTGCCGCCAAATGGAAAACTCTGTTGCGGCAATTAAACAGCTCAGGGCACAGGGGGTTAAGCAGGTGCTTGCGGTGGAAAAAACTGATGACAGTATTTTTGCCTGGGAATATGACTACGAGTATCCTTTAGCTATAATTATGGGTAATGAAGCTCTGGGAGTTGATGAAGAAGCCTTGAAATTATGTGATGCGGTGATAAGTTTACCAATGCTGGGGCAGAAGGAATCTATTAATGTCGGCAATTGCGCCGCCGCGGTACTTTACGCGATAATCGCTAAAAGGAAAAAGCAGTCATGAAAGTCAAACTTATTGGGAAACATCTTGACGATATAATTCCTTTACTGGAATCAAGGGATTTTGAACTGACGGATAACACTCCGGAGCTAATTATCGCGCATGGCGGCGATGGCGCTTTGCTGGATGCCGAACGCTTATATCCCGGAACTCCGATACTGCCGCTTCGCGATCATGAAACAGCGCCGCTTTGTGACGAACACTCATATGAGAAGCAGCTCGATGATTTCTGTGCCGGTAATACAGCTAAAACTCTTAATTCCAAATTATACAGCAGCTTCGAAGATAAAGAATTATTCGGCCTGAATGATATATTTATTCATAACTGCAACCGGGGCAGGGCGATGCGTTACCGGGTCTGGATTGATGATGAACTTTATGCCAACGAGATTGTCGGCGACGCGGTCGGAATGTCCACGATTCACGGCAGCACGGCATATTACCGCAGTATTACGCACAGTATTTTCAAAACCGGACTTGGACTGGCATTCAGCAACAGCACTGAAGTCGTCAACCATCTGGTTTTACCTGAAACCGCGGTTGTCAGGGTAAAGATAATTCGCGGTCCAGGAGTTATGGTTGCGGATAACAATCCTTTCAGTATTGAAATTCCCGAAGGAAGTGAAGTGATAATTCATAAAGCTGAAGAAAAAGCTGTTATTTACGGGCTTGAAAAATTCATGTGCCAGGCTTGCCGTCTGTTGCGCCATCCCAGCCAGTTCCCTGACAAGAACCCTCTTATACAAGGGAAATGCTAGATGAAAGTATTGATTTCAGCCGGCCCAACCCGTGAGAAAATTGATATTGTCAGGTTCATTTCCAACCGTTCTACCGGGAAGATGGGCTATGCCCTGGCTGCCGCCGCCGCTGAATACGGTTGGGATGTCGTACTGGTCAGCGGCCCGGTAAGCTTGACACCGCCGGATAACGTTCGTCTAGTCAAGGTTGAGTCCGCTGCCGAAATGGCGGAAGCGGTTCACATGGAAGCCCATGATGCCGATTTAGTCATTATGGCTGCTGCTGTCGCGGATTATACGCCGAAACAAAGTTGTAATCACAAAATCAAAAAAACTTCCGGCTCTTTGACAATAGAGCTTGAAGCGACCGAAGATATTTTATTGAACTTAGGCAAAAACAAACCGCAAGGGCAGATATTGGTCGGTTTCGCGGCGGAAAGCGAAAATCTACTGAAGAACGCCCAGGATAAAATGCAGCGCAAGAATCTTGACTGGATCGCAGCCAATGACATCAGCAAAGCCGACAGCGGGTTCGCCTCAGACAACAATGCTGTAACCTTATTATCCCGAAACGAAAGAAAAATCGAAATTTCAAAAGACAGCAAAATAAACATTGCCAGACAGATTCTTGAAATCCTGAAAAAAAGTTTTAAGGGTTAAGGAAAGCCTTTATAAGAAATACCTTGTTTATGCTGTTTTCCCGTTATTTCCCAAAGATGTTTGCAAAAACATTATTTTGAGAGTAGATTATAACAAGGATAAATATTCCTGTGTTTTTCACATGGGGGTGATCCGGATTCGACTGGATTAGTTACTAGTTGATGGCATGCCGAGGATAATCGTTGGCCTCGTTAATCATCGATTGCAATAATAATTGCTGAAGAACAATACGCATTAGCAGCATAGTTCTGCTACGTCTCTCCTCTGACGGACGCTAGGAGGGTGGAGGCGTCATAGAGCGCCCTGGCTTCGGGATCTGGTCTTTTGGTTCCGGGTAAGATTTTATAAAGACTAGTCTAAATGCAGGCCCTGTTCATTGGCTTAGCAAGAGGACGATAAACTTAAAAGATGAACTATGCATGTAGAAGTCCTCTTTTCGCTCTTTCAGCACGCGGGTTCGACTCCCGCCACCTCCACATTTTGCCTCATTATATGAGGCAGTCGGACAGGTCGGGCTGCTTGAAAACCTACCCCACCGATGAGCCGCTCTGGATATCGCCGTCAACGGTGACCAGCTTTAATTCTTTGCCGTCTTTGGCGGCTAAAAGCATTCCCTGTGATTCCACACCACGGATCTTAGCCGGTTTCAAATTGGCGACAATGACTATGTTTTTGCCGATCATCTGTTCAGGAGTGTAGAACTGTGCCACCCCCGCAATCAACTGGCGTTTTTCGTTTCCTACTTCGATTTGCAATTTTAAAAGCTTATCTGTACCTTCGACTTTTTCAGCTTCCAGCACTTTAGCGGTCTTTAACTGCGTATTGAAGAATTCATCAAAAGTAATTAAACCTTCACCAAGCGGTTCAGATTTCTTTTCTGCTTTTTGTTTTTTCTCTTTCTGCTTCTTTTCCGGTTTTTGCTTTTCCGGTTCTTCCAGCTTTATACGCAGAAACAACGCGTCAAGGTCATGCATTTGCAGGCCGCTTAAAATATTTTTATCTTGCGTTAGAGTATCCAGATGTCCCTCATCGGCATTTTTGATGCCGAGAGCGTCGCGCAGAGCAGTCATCTTGTCCGGCATGACCGGATCAAGCAGGATTGAGACCTTACGTAATGCTTCAGCAACGCAGTATAATACTGTGTTCAGGCGTTCAGTTTCTCCTTTTTTGGCTAAAGTCCAGGGAGCGGTCTGTTCCATGTAACGATTTCCGGCGCGGACGGCGTTCATTATATGTTCAAGCCCCTGATTTATACGCATTGTTTTCAGAGCTTTTTCCATTTCGACGATGGCGTTGTCAACTGCCGCGTTTAATTCATCTTCGACCGTGGTAAACTCTCCTGGCTGTGGAATAACTCCGCTGCCGTGGCGCAGGGTCATTTTCACTACGCGGCTGGCAAGGTTGCCAAGGTCGTTGGCGAGATCGCTGTTGTAGCGTGTGACGAATGCGTCTTCGGTGAACGAAGCATCTTGCCCCATAGTCATTTCAGCCATCAGGAAGTAACGGAAAGCGTCGAGCCCGTATTTCTGGATCATGTCCATTGGATTGACGACGTTGCCGACTGATTTGCTCATTTTGTTGCGTCCGACTAGCCACCAGCCGTGTGCCATAATAGTTTGCGGCATTTCAACGCCCATAGCTTTGAGCATTGTCGGCCAGTAAACGGTATGCGTGGTCAAAATATCTTTGCCGATGAGCTGGCAGGAGGCGGGCCACCATTTATTAAAGCTTTCATCGTTGCGGCGGTAGCCAATTGCGGAAATATAGTTGATGAGCGCGTCGAACCAGACGTAACAGACATAATCTTTATCGAACGGCAGTTCTATGCCCCATGCTAAACGTGATTTCGGGCGGGATACGCAGAGGTCGCCGAGCGGTTTCTTTAAAAATCCAAGCGTTTCATTGGCGCGGAATGCCGGCTGGATGAATTCAGGATGGGTTTCAATGTATTCGATCAGCCATTCCTGATAGTTGCTCATGCGGAAAAAGTAATTAGACTCGATAATTTCCTGGGTTTCACGCTGACACTCGGGACAGCAAAGCTTTTCGTCCAGGTCTTTCTCTGTAAAGAATCTTTCGCATGGAACGCAGTAGAAACCTTTATACTCATCCTTGTAAATCAAATCACGGTCATAAAGATCCTGCATGATTTCCTGAACGACGGCTTTATGTTCCTTGTCGGTTGTGCGGATGAATTTATCATTCCTGATTTCCAGCTCACGCCATAATTCCTGAAAGCGCACAACGGTGTCGTCGCATTGCTGTTGCGGGGTGATGCCGTGGGCTTCGGCGGCTTTCTGCACTTTTTGCCCGTGTTCGTCGGTTCCGGTCAAAAAGAACGTGGTATCGCCGAGTGAACGGTGATAGCGCGCCAGAATGTCGGCGACGATTGTTGTATAAGCATGCCCGATATGCGGCTTGTCGTTGACGTAATATATCGGCGTCGTTACATAAAATTTTTCTGAACTCATATTTCAAATCCTTTAAGTAAGTATATGTATAGCACAATCAATTTAGCCATTTTGCGGTTTATTTCAAGCAAGATAGGAAAAAAGTGCTGCGAGCAGAATGGAAAAGCTTACAGGTTCTGCGCAGTTTGAACTTGTATTATTTTTAATTCTTTTGTCGCACGTAACACTTAACGCTTGACACGCTCTTTGATGAATCCGAATTTCAAGTAGAGATTTATTGCAGGTATTCTGGCGGATGATGTGGTGAGATAGGCTTTGTCATGCCCCAACTCCACTAGTTTTTGGCAGGTTGCGCTTAGTAGCGGCTTGGATAAGCCTTTGCCCTGATAATCCGGATGAATTGCCAACCAGTGTATTCTGCCATATTTTCCCCCGTCATAATCGTTGTCGAACCATGCGGACGCTGTACCGATTATCTTTTTGCCGGAATTCAGAAGAAAAAGCATGCGTTGAACTAAAATATTCTTATCATAGCCGAATGACTTATGAAACAATTCCAAATCTATTTTATTGAATTTATCCGCGCGTTTCTGCAGTTCCACCCAGGCGTTTTCATCTCCCGGCGCATAAGCCCGGATTGAATAGTTTTCCGGCAACGGATAAAACGGAATCCCGTCCATATCATAACGGATCATTTTTATTGGAACATTTTTCATAATTCACAACTCGCAACTCGCAACACTTAATACGCAACACGTTTATTCCATATATGGTTTATTCGCATTTATACAGGAATAAAATTTATCGAGAGTCTTTTTCCATTTCGCGTCTGAAGGCTTGACTTTGAATCTTTTTATTAAGGCTTGTTCAGCGAGTTTTCTATCATGTGTGGCAAGCTGGCAGGCGGCATTATTCATAATACGCGTATTAATACGCGCTTTTCCGGCAGAGTATTTCTTGATATTAGCTTCGCATAGCGCAATAAGTTTTTTATCGCTCTTTTCGAAACGCAGCCAGGTTTCGGGATATGCCAGCAAGCTGTATCGCGGAAAATATTCAACCAGACGGTAAATAAGCTGGCGCCTTTTCTCAGGAATACTTTTGTCTTTGTCCTTATTGACATAATAATAAGCAACAAGTTTTGTTATCGTTCCATAAGCTTTTGTTGTATTTTTGACGGGGAGTTTTGCCAGTTCCTTTTCCAGTACAGCAACTTGTTCAGGGGACAAGGTCTTACCGATGCTCAAGAATTTCTTCCGCCTTGCGGTGTAGATTTTATTCGTTATTAGCGGTAAATAATTGTAGTAGGACATCCAGTTGTATTCCGGCATGACTCCGGCTTTCAAATCTTTTATGTATGCTTTATAATTATTTCTAGGGGAATATTTTTCGACAGTATTAAGAAATTCAATGACACATTTTTCTTTACCCTTGAAAGTCAGCATGCAGGCAAGGCTCATATCTACATAAACTTTTTTGAATTTTTCAACTACTTTCCCTGATTTATTAAGGTACTTACAGGCCTCTTCCACTTTGCCGTCTTTCAGGGCCAGCAGGCCAAGTAATGTACTAGCATTATACAAATAAGCTGCTTTATCCCACTTATTAGAACTTTTTTCTCCTCGTTTAAGCATCTCGTTGGCATATTGTGCGGCTTCCTTATTTTTTTCGGAGATATAAGCGACTTGACCTAGCAAAACAAGCAGGGTTCTTTGCTTATCAACAGCAGTCTGTTTGTACGCCCTTTTAAGTTCGGTATGAGATTTTGAATAGTTTTTATTAAGTCTATAAAAATATCCTAGTCGTTCTGACCACCGTGGGTTGTCCGGTTCAAGTTGCTGGCCTTTCTTTAAGCACTTTTCGCATAAAGCCTTATTAAAAAAAGATGTATGGTAAGCGGCATTAGAAAGTATTTCTAAATTTTCAGGATGCTTTTTTAACTGTTCTTTCCAGGCTTTTACAGATGCATCCGCCTCTTTGCGATGTTGATAAAGGCAGGGGCGTTCATAATAAAAAATTTTATACTCAGGATGCTTTTCTATTAAGTGACAAATGATTCTTTCCCGCTTCTTTTTTATCTTTGCATCTCGAATCCAACTGGTGCAATTATATATCAGCCATTTAGTTACGGCATCCAGATTGTCGGGTTCTTTTTCTACCAGCTTATCAAGGTCAGCGGCTTCTTTAGGAGTCAGTTTACGTGCACTTTCGTAGAGTTCTCTGAACTTTTTATGATCGGCGTTTTTTACAGTTTTTTGTTTTTGGGCAGAATTGCATTGGATTCCGACGACAGCAATCGCGACAAAAGCAAGAACATAGAGAGCGCGGTTAATTTTTCTTCTGATACTCATTTCTTTCCTCCTCATTTTTTAACTTAAAACTTAACCCTTAAATCTTAAATCTTAAACCTTAAATCTTCCTCACATCATCGTCGAGCTGAAATAACGTTCGATTCTGTCGGGTAGAACGGTTGCTATCCGTGCTTCCGGGTATTTTTCAGCTAACTGCATTGCGGCGAAAACGTTGGCGCCGGAGGATATTCCCGCCATTAAACCATGATTTGAGCTCAGGTCACGGGCGGCATTGATTGCCTCGTCGTCGGTGACTTCGATAACTTCGTCAACTAATTCCGTATCAAGCACCGCTGGAATGAAACCGTCGCCTATTCCTTGTATCTGATGCAAGCCGGGTTCGTGTCCAAGCAGGGCGGAAACATTTTTGGGCTCAACAGCGACAATTTTTGTGTCCGGCTTATGCTTCTTCAGGAATTCAGCAACGCCTTGAAGAGTGCCGCCGCTGCCGACTCCGGCAACAAAAATATCTATATTGCCACGCATCTGCCGCCATAATTCCCGGGCGGTTCCCTCGAAATGCGTCCTGGGGTTATCAGGATTTTCGAACTGATTCAAAGTATATGCGTCAGGGGTGTTTGCCAAAATTTCCGCGGCTTTGTCAACTGCCCCCTGAATACTTTTTTCTTTCGGGGTCAAAACCAGTTCCGCGCCTAGGCTGAGGATAAGTTTTTTGCGTTCTTCACTCATGTTTTCCGGCATGACGATAATAACTTTGTAATTTTTCAGCTTTCCGACAAGTGCTATCCCTATCCCGGTATTGCCGGAAGTCGGTTCAACCAGAATGGTATCTTTATTGATACGTCCGTCACGTTCCGCGCCTTCGATCATAGCAAGGGCGACGCGGTCTTTAATGCTTCCGCCGGGATTGAGGAACTCTGCTTTAGCAAATATCTGGTGCGGTTTTAGTTCCATCAAAGGTGTATTGCCGATCAAGTCCAGTACATTATCTGTTGTCATACTTAAATCCTGCTTATTATGTTCGTCGGTAAAATAAGCAATTTAACCGGATTTAAGCTTATTTCAAGCAAGATGTAAAAAAAGTGCGATATGATATTTATACTTGAAACTTCTGTAAAATGATATATCTTAGTTGTTTAGGGATGGGTCTAGGGAAATCAAAAACAGACAGGCGTAATTTCAAAATATGAGTGTAACCAGAAAAATATTCAAATACCAGATATGGCATTTAATATCATTGGCAGCCATAATTTTTATTTTAAGATTGTTTCTGGCTGATAATCCTGAGATATTAAAGGGAAAACTTTGGGGCGTAAATACCGGAACATGGTTCTGGATAGCAATAATAATTCCTGTTATTCATCAGGTCTATGTCTGGATAATCTGGCGACTTGAGCTTTATAAAGGAACATTTACAAAACGTTATGGCTTAAAACGCGCGTTTAATATTTATGCGGTATTTTTTTCGTTACTGATTATAAGCCGGGTGATCTCAATTGTTATACTGGCATGCAGTAACAAGGAAACCCTGCGTATAAATACCATACTAGCTTATGTTTTAGCCGGGGTGATTACCCTGCTGGTGATATATCTTTTTTATTCGGTAAAAAAATATTTTACTTTCAAAAGGGCGTATGGAATCGATCATTTCGACAAAAATTATAATGAGCCTTATGTAAAGCAGGGCATATTTAAATACACGGATAACGGGATGTATATATATGGGCTGCTGGCGCTCTATCTGCCGGGACTGTTATTTCTCTCTAAGGCTGCGATTCTGGCCGCTTTATTCAATCATGTCTATATCTGGGTTCATTATTATTTTACCGAACGTCCCGATATGCTGGAAATATACGGTTCTTCTCCTGAGTAAAAAACTGCTGCGAGTTACCATTCTCTCTGTTGTTTTTTCTTTGTCGTATATGGCGCTAAGCACGTAACACGTTTTTTTTTAATAAATTTGCATTTTTCTAATAGCACATTATCTTAAAAGTTTCTCACAATACGTATAATACGTATTTTAGTTCAAAACCATGTAAAATGGATGTTAACAAAATGGAAACAGGAAAGTATCAGTCGGTTCTTGATAAATTCAAGAAGTATGTAATGCCAACTTATGCTCCGAAACTGCTCATTGAAAAAGGGCAGGGGGCCTGGGTATGGGATTCTGCGCAGCGACGATATCTGGACTTTGCTACCGGGATAAGCGTTTGTAATCTCGGACATTGTCATCCGGCGGTTACCGCCGCGATTCAGGAGCAGGCCGGAAAGCTGGTGCACGTTTCTAACTTATATATGACTGAAAATCAGCCGGTTTTAGCGGAAAAACTCATAAAGCATTGTTTTGACGGTGTGGTGTTTTTTGCCAACAGCGGCGCTGAATCTAACGAAGGTATGATAAAATTCGCCAGAAAATGGGGAAGTGATAAAGGTAAATATGAAATAATTTCCATGGTTGATTCTTTTCACGGACGGACCCTGGCAACTCTCGCGGCTACCGGCAGAAGTAAATACCGGAAAGGTTTCGCGCCGGATATGCCCGGATTTAAGCAGGTTCCTTTTAATGATATAGAAGCGCTCAAAGAGGCGATTAGCGACAAGACTGCAGCTGTTATGCTCGAACCCGTCCAGGGTGAGGGCGGAATTATGCCGTCATGCCCTGAGTATTTAAAGGAAGTCCGGAAGGTTTGCGATGAAAAGGGAATACTTCTGCTTTTTGACGAGGTTCAATGCGGTATGGGCAGAACCGGTACGTTTTTCGCATTTCAAAGCTACGGAGTGGAACCTGACGCTGTATCCATGGCAAAAGCCCTTGGTAACGGTTTCCCGATCGGCGCTTTTATTGTCAAACGGCAATGGGCGGATACCCTCGTAGTCGGAGAACACGCCAGTACTTTTGGCGGAACACCTCTGGCTTGCGCTGCCGCCAGTGCGGTTGTTGATACTATTGATTCAGAAAATATCCTGGACAATTGTTCGAAAATGGGTGAATATTTGATGGCTGAATTGGAAAAACTGGCTGAAAAATATGATTTCATCGAAAAAGTGCGGGGACGCGGTTTGATGCTCGGAGTGGTATGCGACCGTCCGGCGGGAGTATTGCTTCCCTTGCTGCTGGAAGAAGGTCTGGTTGCTCTTACAGCCGGAGAAAATGTCTTACGTCTAATGCCGCCTTTGAATGTTACAAAAGAAGAAGCTGACTGTGCGATTCAGATAATGGATAAAGTTTTTGCTGAATTCGCTAAAACAAGTAATCAGTAATCAAGAAACAGTAGAAAAATATTTTACTGATAATTGGTAACTAACAACTGATAACAGGTGTTCTATGAAAAAAGATTTACTTAGTGTAGCAGATATTTCCAAAGATGATTTGGAAAAAATATTCAGTTTGTCCGCGAAGTTGAAAAAAGAACGCGGGCAAAGCGATTATAAGCCTCTGGCTGGTAAAAGTATTGGTATGATATTCGCCAAGGCTTCAACCCGTACCCGAGTATCTTTTGAGGTTGGAATTACAGAACTTGGCGGTTATCCGCTTTATATGGATCAAGGTAAGATGCAGGTCGGACGCGGCGAGTCAGTAGCGGATACGGCACGGGTGTTGAGCCGTTACCTTCATGGAGTGGTTATTCGTACTTATTCGCATTCTGATGTCAAAGAACTTGCTGCTGAATCAACGATGCCGATCATCAATGCCCTGACGGATGATTTTCATCCCTGTCAAATATTGACTGATTTGTTCACCATCTACGAATACAGCGGCAAAGTCGAGGGCATTAAATTAGTCTATGTCGGTGATGGCGACAATAATATGGCTAATTCGTTTATTCTGGCAGCCGGTCTTGCTGGTTTGAAGCTGGTTATTGCCGCCCCTGAAGAATATGGCCCGAATCCTGAATTGATGCAGCGTTTTCCCAATGTAAGTTGGGAAAAAGACCCGGTGAAAGCGGTTGAAAACGCTGATTATATTTATACGGATGTCTGGGTGAGCATGGGCTTTGAAGATGAAAAGGCCGAACGTTTTGAAACCCTGAAAAGCTATCAGGTCAATTCAGAGTTGGTCGCTAAGGCATCGCCTGATGTGAAAATCCTGCATTGTCTTCCGGCGCATCGCGGCGAAGAGATTACCGATGAAGTCATGGATTCAGATAAAGCTATAGTCTTCGACCAGGCTGAAAACCGCCTGCATGTTCAAAAGGCTGTACTTGCCTTATTATTCGATAAGGAGCTGTAAACTTTGTCATATCTCGATTTATGTATAATAGCGTTCAGTGTTTCCATGGACGCTTTTGCCGTTGCGCTCTGCTGCGGTTTAAATGACCACGAAAAACCCTTTAAAACAGCTTTTATTTTAGCTTTGGTATTTGGCGGTTTTCAGGCTTTGATGCCTTTGTCCGGCTGGGGGATTCTGTACCCTTTCGCCGCTTACCTCAAAAGCATCGGCCCTTATATAATGCTGGTCTTATTAAACGGTATTGGGGCCTATATGATCTATGAGGCTTTTTCCGGTGATGAAGATGATGAAAAGATCAAAGAACTGACCATGAAATATATCCTTCTTTCCGGCATTGCGGTTAGCCTTGACGCTTTGGGCATAGGGGCTTCGCTGGCAGTGAACCAGCAGAGCATAGGAATGCCGATACTGTTTATGGGGATATTTACCACTGTAATCAGTTTCGCCGGGTATTATGTTGGGCGTTTTCTTGGACATTTGTTTGAGAGAAAACTCGAATTTCTCGGCGGAGCCGCGATAATCCTTATCGGCTGGAAAATGTTTTTAGAGTACCTCGGATATATCTAGAACAGCATCCGTGTTCGTCTGTGTCCGTCAGTATTCTTACAGTCCCTTCTCAAAAAGTCATTTAAAAGCGTGAAAGTCATTTTTATATTGACGAATCAGTGCTATTTTAATGGTTTGGATACAAGATAATATAAAGGTTTAACTGCAGCATGAAAGCTCTAAAAATAGCAGGTTTCGAATTTAAAAGCCGCCTCTTTCTCGGTACTGGAAAATTTTCTTCCAGAGAGGCAATGAGAAAAGCGGTTGTCGCTTCGGGAACAGAACTTGTCACCGTGTCTTTGACCCGGGTTGATTTCGATAACAATGAGGATGATATCCTTTCGGCAATTGATACTTCGAAAGTAAAAATAATGTTGAATACGTCAGGGGCACGTGATGCCGAGGAAGCAATCCGTATTGCCGAATTCGGACGTGCCGCCGGCAATGACTGGATAAAACTGGAAATTCATCCCGATCCGACATATCTCCTGCCTGACCCGGTTGAAACCCTTAAGGCTGCTGAGATTTTGGTGAAAAAAGGTTTTATTGTCCTGCCTTACATAAACGCTGATCCCGTGCTGGCAAAACGGCTTGAAGATGTCGGCGTTCATACGGTAATGCCGCTTGGCGCGCCTATCGGCTCCAACCAGGGGTTGCAGACGGAAGCGATGCTCCGCATTATTATAGAACAATCAACGGTACCGGTTGTCGTCGATGCCGGAATCGGCCTGCCTTCCCACGCCGCTTCGGCTATTGAACTGGGTGCGGACGCGGTGCTGGTGAATACCGCGATAGCCGCCGCTGATGACCCTGAGCTTATGGCAAAAGCTTTTGCCATGGCGGTGGAAAGCGCTGAAATGGGCGTTAAATCAGGCCCCGCTGCGGCTTCGCTTACGGCTTGTTCCACTTCACCGCAGAATACTTTTAATGATATTTTTGAGAATTGATATATGTATCCGAATTTAAAGAAAACAGAAGAGGATATCCGCCGATATATTGAAAACGTGGATTCCGATATGGTAAACGCTTCCCTGCGAAAAGCAAACCGTAATTTTCAGGATCTTCTCAACCTTATTTCACCAGCCGCGGCAAAAGAAATCGAACAGATGCGGCCGATTGCAACGACTTACCGGAAAATGCATTACGGTAAGGCTGTGCGTTTGTATAGTCCACTTTACATTTCCAATAAGTGCGTTAATTCATGTGCCTACTGTGACTTTAGCATAAAAAATAAATCTGAGCGTAAAACCCTGACTTTAGAAGAAATTGTCGAGGAAGCAAAGGCAATAAAAGCTCTGGGCATAGATTCATTGCTGCTGGTTGCCGGAGAAGACCGGAAAGATATGCCTATTGAATTCCTTGAACAGGTCGCCAGAGAGATGAAAAAATATTTTTCTTATTTGTCCATTGAAATATTTCCTCTGGATACGGAGGGATATAAACGTATGGCTGATGCCGGGGTTGACGGTTTGACTCTCTATCAGGAAACTTATAATCAGGAACTTTACTTAAAACTGCATCCATCGGGGCCTAAACGCGACTATCTGGGAAGGGTCGATGTGCTCTCGCGCGGCGGCAAAGCCGGAATCCGTACCCTTGGAACCGGTTTTTTATTGGGATTATATGACTGGCGTATGGAAAGTGCTTCAATGGCGGCTCAGGCAATATGGCTCAGAAAACATTTCTGGAAAAGCAAAATACAGTTTTCTTTTCCCAGGATCACCCCGGTTTCAACCGGTTTTCAGGCTTTGGCTCCGGTCAGCGAAGACGAACTCGAGCAAATGATGCTGGCATTCAGGATCGTTTTCCCTGAAGCTGATATGACGGTATCAACCCGGGAAAGCGCTGATTTCCGCAACCGGATAGTCATGAGCTGTGCCGGTAATATAAGCGCCGAATCCAAAGTCACCCCTGGTGGTTATGCGGACTGCAAGGATAAAGATGTCGGGCAGTTTATGCTTAATGATACCAGATCGGCTGAACAAATAAGAAAAGACCTGAAAGCGCTGGGACTTGAAACTGTCAGCAAATATTGGGATAAAGTTATCTAATGAAAATAAAACTTAACGGAAAAATTCTCGAAATAGCGGACGGCAAAACATTGTCAGCGCTTATTGCTGAAAAAAAGCTGGATGGAAGTAGAGTTTTGGCGTCGGTGAACAAAGAAATAATTAAAGTCGAAAATTTTTCCGGAAAAATTCTCAGCGAAAATGATGAAGTGGAACTATTCTGTTTCGTCAGCGGCGGGTAATAATGGATAATATTTTTTCATCAAACCCGCCCGGAGTGACTGAAATACTTACAAGTAAAAAAGTATTTGTCGCCGGGGCAGGGGGGCTTGGTTCAAATGTCTGCGTTATGCTGGTGCGTGCCGGAGTCGGAGATATTACAGTCGTGGATTTTGACTGTGTTGAGGCTTCCAATCTCAACCGTCAGCAGTATTTCAAAGATCAGATCGGCATGCCGAAGGTAAATGCTTTGAAGGAAAATTTGCTGAGAATCAATCCTGAATTAAAAATCAACGCTATTGAGGCGAAACTTTGTTCTGAAAACTGTCCTGAATTGATCCCTGAAAATACCGAATTGATTTTTGAGTGTTTCGACAGCGCAGCCGCGAAAGCTATGCTGACAAGTTTTGCGCTCAGGCAGATGCCGGATATTCCGGTAGTTGCGGTTTCAGGAGTAGCCGGGATTGGTCCGTGCGAGGATATTACTGCAAAACAGGGGCCGGGAAAACTGTACATTGTTGGTGACGGCAGCAGCGAAATGAATCCAGAAACTGGAACAATAGCCTCAAGGGTAACTCAAGTGTCTGCCATTCAGGCGCATATCGGTATCCGTTTGCTAATTGGTTTTTAAAGACAAAAAATTCAGGATTTCTGATATTTTTTCCCTGAGCTCTAAAGGAATATCATCGTTTGCGTTAAATTTAGTCAATGCCTTTTTCAAGTAACTCATAGTATATGTGATCTCAGGGGCGTATCTTGACCTGAACACGGCGCTTGCCTTCTGGCGGCTGGATATTTCAAAAATCTGCCCTTTAAATTTTTTAACCAGTTTCTGCAATTCAGGAATAGCTTGTTTGGCAGAAAACTCATTTTCTATTGAGCTGATTGTTGAAGCTATCTTTTTCCCTGTATTCTGCCAGTCATTTATGAAAGCCTCATCATTCTGTTCTATACAGTAAGAAAGAACTGCAAAGCAGCATACGAAGATAAATATTATTATTTTCTTGAACATTATTTTTCTCCTTGAATTTTACTTATACTTAATGATATGTCAATATTGCCGTTAAGTCAAGTCCTGTTAGTTTAAAGCTATTGATATTTTGTTATCTGTCATGTGAGAAATATTTACCGGACATGAAAAGACATCTTTGAGATTAGTTTCTGATAAAACCTCACTTACTGTGCCGGATGAAGCTATAATACCGTTCTTAAGCAGGAAGGCACGGTCAATGAACATCGGGGCAGCAAACAGATCGTGACATACCAGCAGAATACTTTTGCCGGAAGCGGCGATTTTGCGTAAATATTTCAGAAAGTTTAAATGCCTGGTGATATCAAGGTGCGCGGCGGGTTCGTCAAGCAGCAATACCTGGCTTTGCTGTGCCAGCGCCCGTGCCAGCAGCGTCCGCTGTTTTTCGCCGCCGCTGAGCGTGTCAAACGGGCGCTCTGCGAATTCGAGAATATCCATTTGCTCCATACAGTCTGAAACAATGTCATAGTCTTCATTTGTTTCATGCCGGAGCATGGTCCATGAAGGATATCGTCCGAGCATTACCACTTCGCTTACGGAAAATGGAAGTTGTGCAGGAATATCCTGACTGAGGGTGGCAATACGCAAAGCTGTTTCCCGGCGCGACAGTGCATTAAGCGGAATATCGTCAATTATCACTTTTCCCTGCTGTGGCGTTAAAGTGCCGTTGAGACAGCGGAGCAGGGTGGTTTTGCCGCAGCCGTTAGGCCCGAACAGGCCGCTTACAGTTCCCGGTTCCAGATTCAGGTTGATATTCCTGATGACCGGTTTCCCGCCAGTATAGGAGAATGATATATTTTCAGTTCGAAGTTTCATCGTTTCCAGCTCCTTTGCTTATTCAGCAGCAGCCACATGAAAAATGGAGCTCCTGCCAGAGAGGTGATAATCCCGACCGGGATTTCCTGTGGAGCCGCTATGGTTCTGGCAAGCGTGTCGGCAACCAGCATAAACATTCCACCACCTAAAAATGCCGCCGGCAGCAGTTTGCGATGGTCGGCTCCGAAAAGCATTCTGAAAATATGCGGAACCAGCAGACCGACAAAACCTATTACCCCGGTGAGGCTGATGCAGATTGCTGACATTACCGCAATTACCATCACTACTATCCGCTGGGTTCGCAGCACGTTTACGCCGGTCTCCCCGGCGGAGCGTTCTCCCAGCAGGAAAAGATTCAATTCCGGCGCCAGAATATATAATATACAGAATCCGGCGATAACAACCGCCAGCAGCATCCAGACTCCATTCCAGCCGGCTTTCCAAAGTCCGCCCATGAGCCAGAAGACTATTCCCTGGAGGCGTTCATGTGACATGAACAACACTGCCGAGGTCAATGCTGAACAAAAAGCATTCAAAGCTATGCCGGTTAAAAGCAGGCAATTGCTGAAATCCGCCTTATTCCCCGCAACATACAGAATAAATATCATTACCATAATTCCGGCGGCGACGCTGAACAGCGGAACCGAATAAAATCCTAATAAGCCAGTTAAGTATATACCTGCTACCGCCCCCAGCGCTGCTCCATTAGACACTCCGATAACATAAGGCGAAGCTAATGGATTGCGGAACAATGCCTGCGAAGCGACTCCAGCTAAAGATAAAGCTCCACCAGTCAGCAGGGCTAAAATTATTCTGGGTAAACGGGCGTGCAGGATAATTGTGCCGGCGGTGTCCCCATTATCTGTTGCCCATGGCATGAACAGCAGTTTCAAACTGCGTCCAAGTGGTATATTTGCAGCTCCGGCACTTAATGCCCATATTACAGTCAGGACAAAAAAGATAATGAGCAGTAAGTAGGTTATCGGCTTTATTCTGTTAAGTTCTATTCTCATTATTTTTAAGCTATCCTGACTACGTTAAAACGATCATCGCGGCTGGATAGATCCTTTGCTTCTTCGGAGCTCAGGGATGATGAATTAACCTTGCTCAGATAAACCCGGCAGCGTCTTTCCGCTTCGGCGATTTCCTCCGCTTCCGGCCTGCGGTAATCAAGCCCCGGTACTGGAATATATCCCATAATGTGTAAAGGGATTTCGGCGCTGATTTCACTAAGCCATGCGGCGAGCGATTCAAGTTGTTCAATATCCACCAGTCCGGGGACAAAAACCATATTTGCAGCCATTTGCAGCCCGGCATCGAAAGCGGCCTTGAAATTGTTGTAAATCAGATTTTTTTCCTGTCCTGTCAACCGCAGGTGAAGGCCTTCATCCCATGCCTTGAAGCCGACATTGGCTCCGTCCAGGCAGTCCAGTGGCAGTTTACTGCCGTTGGTATGTCCAAGCTTGGTGACAGCGTTTAATTCATTTTTCGCAAAATAAAGCATTTCATCAAGTTCTTTGGCAACAGTTGGTTCGCCTCCCATGAAATAGACTTTTTCCGGCGAAACGGAACGCAAAGCTTCCTTAATTTCCTGTACACTCAAAAAACGTTCAGGCTTGGGGTAAGACAGTCCAGGCGTACCGTTGGCGCCGCTTCGCAGTTTATAACTGCAGAACGGGCATTTGAATGTACAACCGAAGTTATGCAGCGTGGCAAAATTATATTTTTCATTATAGGTGATTTTAAAAAAAGCCATTTAATTTCCCTTTTTTTTATTATTTATTATCTGTCTTATTTTATTTACAGCCCCTGCTGGATCGACTCCGGCAACGAACCATTTCCGGTTTATTCCGTGAATCCGTCCTTGTTTGACTGCCGTTAGGGTTTTGAATCCCGGACGTGAAGCAATTTCATTATTTGCGGCAAAACCATTAATAAACATAATTACTTCCGGGGATCTTGAGATTATTTCTTCAACTGAGATCAGCCCGCCGCCGGAAATACCGATGGCAATATTATGTCCTCCGGCAGCTTCAATGAGATCATTAGCGTAACTATTAGCGCCTGCCGTTTTATATGGACTGTAAAGTTCCAAATAAATTCTTTTGGTATTATGTTTTTTGGCTTTTGGCAACTTTGCCATTTGTTTATTAAAATCTCTAATTACCGCATTTGCGGCTTTTTCGGCTTTCAGGCATTGACCTATTAACATAATGGTTTGGGAATAATTATTCAGACGGCATGACTTCAAACGGACAACCGGAATAGAATATTTGTCCAGCATTGCGGCAACATCATCCTGATACCACCATATAAAAGCAATATCCACTTTAAGTTCGAGTATTTTTTCGATAGATAAAGCTGAACCTTTGCCGACGATTTGCGCTTTTTGAGTACCGGGAATTATTTCCCCGTATTGGTCAATCGCCGCCAGGTTCCCGGATAGGCCGAGTTTTACAATAATATCATCCGCCATGGCGGACAGGCTGAGGATTCTGGAGGGACTATCCGGAATGCGGACCTGACGCCCGGACATATCAGTTATTGTCCGTGGGCTTTTTAATGAAGGAGCGTTTTTGCTTATTTTATAATGCAGAGAGATACCGAAGACTGCAATCGCGATGAGCAGGAGAGAAAATATTACGTATTTTCGCCGCTTATTCATTATTGCGCCGCGTCCCACAAGCGTTCAACGGCATCCTCAAGCCTCAAGTCTGAGGTATGTCCATCACAAAACAGTGCGTTGAAGGAGTTGCTTTTATGGCGGTATTCTACATTTGGTACTGGATAAGTGTCGCTACTGCCGCAATAATATTCCCCCGGTGCGCTGTCCGCAATATAAATTGTCCCGGAAGCTGATTTTACCCGGTTGCTTTTTACATGATACCAGAAACAATAAGCATTTTCCCCTGAAAACTTTGAGATATTAACGCCATAACTCAAAAGAATTGAACTGGATGCTCCTGCACATTCTGTTTTTACAGGATCTTCAGGACACACATAAAAAGAAGAGTTTTTAATATACGGATTAATCTGCTCAAACCAATATCCCGGACTCAGGTAAGCGCGAGGGAAATAACTGGATTCTCCGACGTACATCTGTACTGCGAGCCCCATTTGATGCAGGTTGCTGCTGCAGCTGATCCTATGTGCTGTTCTTCGTGCCTGTCCCAACGCCGGGAGCAGCATCCCTGCCAGAATTGCAATAATAGCGATCACTACGAGGAGTTCTATGAGTGTAAAAGTCTTTCTTGTCAGCATAATGTTTCCTTTAGCTATTTGTGCTGGTATTATTATTTTAAAAAAAGTAATATTAGTATATAATATATTTGTTTGTGATTTTTTCAACCCGCTATATTAATGTTTATTGTCAATTTTTTGCTCTGTATTAATTTTATGTAAAATAATGTTTGCTGAATGATTAAATACTGTCGTTACGTTTTGCATTAACGGGGATAGGGAAGTATAGTTTAACGGCAGTTGAATAAGTAAAATATTTTCAGGAGTTTTGACTATGACGGAACTGATAAGATTGAGTATGTCGCTGGAAAAGCCTTTGTGCGAAAAATTGGATAAAATGGTAAAGGCATCAGGCTACAGCAATCGTTCGGAGTATATCCGTGACCTTATTCGCGACCGTATGGTTAGCGACCAATGGAACAAATCGGAAGAAGTGCTTGGAACGATTACTTTGATCTACAATCATCATCAGCGTGAGTTGAGCGAAAAAATCACGGATATTCAGCATCATCATCACGAGGAGGTACTGGCTTCAACTCATATACACCTATCTCATGAAATATGTGCGGAAATGATTATGGTTAAAGGTGTTGCTGAAAATATTTCACGCCTGGCTGATGTTCTCCGGCAGCAGCGGGGGGTTTTGCATTCCGGTTTGACGATGAGTTCATCAGGGCAGGAACTGACGTGATTTCCAGCAGATACGTATAAAACACGGATAAGAGGCTTGCTCCATAGGAAATACTGCATTTTTCTTTTCTTTTTTCCGGCTCATTGCTCGAAAAATTTATTTTTTTTGCTATATTATCGTTTTACTTGAATATTAAAACAGAGAGCTGATTATGGTTTCTGAAATTTTGAATGACTTATTTAAGGCATGGTCTGATTTTTTGGATTTCGTTATGATAGCGGTTTACGCTGAGGTTGTTCCTGACTGGCGCTTTATACTGAGGATATTTGTGCTTGCCGCTTTTCTTTTCGGCAGCGCTTTTCTTTCCGCTACGATCGCTGAAACGAGAAGACACAAAATGAAATTACATTTTCTGCTCGGTCTGGTCCTTCCATATATATATCCCCTGATTATATCTTTGCGCATGAAGACAGTCGAGGAACTTCTTGTGATTGAGGAAGAAGTGGACCCGCTTGCCGGCTTATCAAGCTCCATGAGCGAAAGGTTCAAAGAAATACAGAAAGAACAGAAAGCTAAGCATGATGAACGGGTAAAACGTGTCATACCTCAGAAAGAACAGGAAACTGTCGAGGACACAGCAGTTGAAGTTGTGGAAGAACAGGAACTGGCGGAAGAAGCCAAACAGGTGACTGTTGAAACTGTTGAGCCAGCAGAAATGGAAGAACTTGTTGAAGAAACAACCCCGGTTTTCAACCAGCGTTATTTTCAGGAGATTTCGGTTGACAGTTCCGGAGCGAAAGCCGGACCTTTCAATCTCGTTGCTAAAAATGGTACCCGGTTTAAAGTTTCCCAGATAAAGACCATCCAGAGTGATATGGCAAGTTTTGAGATTGAGGTCAAGGGAAAATTAAAAAATATTCGTGTCAAATACGATAATATAGAAACTTTTGAAAAAATATAAAAAAATAAGAATATAATAACAGGAATTACTAATGTTTGAACCAGTAAATAATCATCCTGCTTTTCCCCGAATGGAAGAGGAGGTTTTAGAGTTTTGGGAAAAAGAGCAGTGTTTCGAGAAATCTCTGGATAACCGCAAAGACTGTGAGGAATTTGTTTTTTATGACGGACCTCCGTTTGCGACGGGATTGCCGCACTACGGACATCTGCTGGCAGGGACTATCAAGGATGTTGTTCCGCGCTACCAGACTATGCGCGGCAAATATGTTGAACGTGCTTTCGGCTGGGACTGCCACGGCCTGCCGGTCGAAAATGAGATGGAAAAAGAACTTGACCTGCGTGATAAAAAAGAGATTGAAGAATACGGAATAGATAAATTTAATGAAGCCTGCCGCGGTATAGTTTTACGTTATACTTCCGAATGGGAGGAAACTGTTAAGCGCATGGGACGCTGGGTTGACTTTGAAAACGGATACCGCACAATGGATCTGGATTATATGGAGTCTATTTGGTGGGTGTTTAAGCAATTATGGGACAAAGGCTTAGTTTACGAAGGGCACAAGATACTTCCTTACTGTGCGCGCTGCGCGACCCCGCTTTCAAACTTTGAAGCCAACCAGGGATATTCTGACGTTACTGATCCGGCAATCACTGTTCGTTTCAAATCGCTTGAAGAAGAAAACACTTATTATCTGGCATGGACAACCACGCCGTGGACATTGCCGTCAAACCTTGGCCTTGCTGTGAACTCTGAGATCGATTATGTAAAGATCAAGGACGGAGATGATATCCTGATTATGGCGGAGGCCCGCCTCGGCGCTTACTATAAAGACGATGAACAGCCGGAAATAATCTCCAAATTTAAAGGTTCTGAACTGGAAAACAGCAAATATGAACCCTTGTTTCCGTATTTCAAGGAGCTGGCGGAAGAAGGCGCGTTTAAAATAATCCTCGCGGATTACGTCAGCACTGGCGACGGTACTGGAATTGTCCATACTGCACCAGGGTTTGGTGAAGAGGATCATATTGCCTGTAGAGCTTACAATATGCCGGAAGTCTGCCCGATTGACGAACATTGCTGCTTTACTTCTGAAGTCCCGGATTATATCGGCCGCTCTGTAAAAGATTGCGACAAAGACATCATGCGCCGCCTCAAAGATGAGGGTAAACTGGTGCATCGCGGTTCAATCAAACACAGTTATCCGCATTGCTGGCGTGATGACAGCCCTCTGATATACCGTGCGATTTCCACCTGGTTTGTCAGCGTTGACAAGATCAAGGAAAAGATGATTGCCGCCAATCAGAAAATTAACTGGACGCCGGATCACCTCCAGAACGGACGTTTCGGCAAATGGCTCGAAAACGCCCGCGACTGGGCAATCAGCCGTAATCGTTACTGGGGCGCGCCGCTTCCCATATGGCGTAATGACGAAGGTGAAGTTATCTGTGTCGGTTCTGTTGGAGAACTCGAAAAGCTTACCGGCACAAAAGTGGATGATATACATAAGCACTTTGTTGATAAGCTGGAGATCCCTTCTCCGACCGGAAAATCACCTCTGCGTCGCGTGGAAGAAGTTTTGGACTGCTGGTTTGAAAGTGGTTCCATGCCTTACGCGCAGAAACATTATCCTTTTGAAAACAAGGAGCAGTTTGAAAAGAATTTTCCGGCTAACTTTATTGCCGAGGGGCTCGATCAGACCCGCGGCTGGTTTTATACGCTGGTGGTTCTTGGGGCGGCGTTGTTTGATAAACCGCCTTTCTCAAACGTGGTGGTAAACGGTCTTATCCTCGCTGACGACGGACAAAAAATGTCCAAGCGTAAGAAGAATTATCCTGACCCGAAGTATGTTGTTGACACTTACGGAGCCGACGCTATACGCCTGTTTATGCTTGGTTCGCAGGTTGTCAGGGCGGAAGACCTTAAATTCACCGAAGACGGCGTAAAAGACGTTTTGCGCGGAGTGATGATCCCGATGTGGAACGCTTACAGTTTCTTTGTGACCTACGCCAATGTGGATAAGTGGGAGCCGAAACCTGGTTCAAAAGGACCTGAAAAGCCGGGCAATCCGCTTGACAGCTGGATATTGAGTTCACTGGCTCAGATGGTTGAGGAAATTCAGAACGAGATGGATAACTATAATCTGCAGAAAGCCGCTAATCGTTTTGAGAAGTTTGTTGAGGATCTTACCAACTGGTATATTCGCCGCAGCCGCCGCCGTTTCTGGCGCAGCGAAAATGATGCGGACAAAGACGAGGCTTATGAAACTTTGTATTATGTGCTTGTGACTTTTGCCAAGACTGCGGCGCCGTTTATACCGTTTACTACTGAAATGATTTACAGGAACCTGCGGACTGACGATATGCCGGAATCAGTGCATCTTTGTGACTATCCGGAAATAGAGATGAACCGTCGTGATGTTTATCTGGAGAATCAGATGGAAAACACTATGACCGCGGTTTCACTCGGGCGTCACCTGCGTGCTCAGCATCAGATGAAAGTCCGTCAGCCGCTGGCAAAAGCCGTGATTGTTATTAATGACGAGAAAGTCCGCAATATGCTTGAGGAAACTTCCAGTATTATCGCTGAGGAATTGAATGTAAAAGCTATTGAATTCAGCGCTAATGAAGATGAGGTCGTCCATCGTTCCGCTAAAGCTAATTTCAAGGTTCTCGGTCCAAAGCTGGGGCCCCTTATGAAAGAAGCCGCCGCACAGCTTGGCAAACTCAATTCTGCCGATATAAGTAAACTTGAGTCAGGAGAAAGTATGACCTTGACTTTCAGTGATGGCTCCACTCTTGAAATCGGCGCGGATGACCTGATGATCCAGCGCAAGGAAAAAGAAGGCATGACTGTTGCGAATGAAGGTGATGTTACCATCGCGCTTGATACAAAACTCAGCCGTGAGCTTGAGGAAGAGGGCTTTGCCCGGGAATTTGTCAGCCGGGTCCAGAACCTGCGCAAGGATATGGACTTTGAAGTTTCCGACCGCATAATAGTGAAATATTCAATCGAGAATGATTTTAAAGCAGCTTTAGTCAATTTTAAAGATTATATCTGCAATGAAGTCCTGGCTGTGGAATTAAGCGAGCAAAAAGGCTTGACCAACGGCGTTGACTGTGAAATTAATCAAATTGAATGCTTAATTAAAATAAAAAAATCGTAACACTTAGCACGTAGCACACATATAACGGAGTTATAAATGAGAGTACTTTCAGGTATACAGCCTTCAGGAATACCGCATATTGGTAATTATTTCGGCATGATGTGCCCTGCCGTTGAACTGCAGGAACAAGGGGAAGCTTTTTTATTTATCGCTGATTATCATTCCCTGACTACCCAGCCTGAGCCGGAAGCCTTGAGGTCGCAGGTCGAAGGCCTGGCGCTTGATTTTCTGGCTTGCGGGCTTGATCCTGAAAAAACGGTATTCTTTCGCCAGTCGGATGTACCGCAGGTTACTGAACTAACCTGGATTTTAAGCTCGCTTACTACGGTTGGGGTGCTTGAACGTGCTCATAGTTATAAAGATAAAATCGCCAAGGGTTTCGTGCCGAACAGCGGTTTATTCATTTATCCGGTGCTGATGGCTGCTGACATATTGATTTATCAGTCCACTCTCGTACCTGTGGGAAAAGACCAGAAACAGCATTTGGAAATAACCCGTGACCTGGCAATCAAATTCAATAACGAGTATGGTGATATTTTTACTATACCCGAAGCGAGCATCAGGGAAAATGTCGCGGTGGTTCCTGGTGTTGACGGTCAGAAAATGTCAAAAAGCTACAACAACACTATTCCGATATTTGGAGCTAAAAAAGCCACCCGCAAGACTATAATGAGCATTATCACCGATTCCAAGGGACTGGAAGATCCCAAAGATCCGGAAGGTTGTAATGTAGTTGCTTTGTTCAAGTTGTTTGCCGACGAAGATAAACTCAAGGCGATGAAAGACAATTACCGCGCCGGAAACTACGGTTACGGACACGCCAAACAGGAGCTTTTTGAGTTGATGTGGGAATATTTTGAACCGATGCGCCAGCGTCGCGAGGAACTGGAAAACAATCTTGATTATGTTTGGGATATTCTCAAAAAGGGCGGCGAAAAAGCCCGTGAGGAAGCCGAAAAGACCATGTCCAAAGTAAGAAAAGCCGTGGGCTTGAGATAATAAGAGCAAACTGTATTTATTTAGTTAATTGCTTATATCTGCCACATGTAATTATGTGGTCGTTTACCATCCCGACAGCCTGCATAAAGGCATAGCAAATTGTTGAGCCGATGAATTTGAACCCTTTCTTTTTGAGCTCTTTACTCATAGCGTCTGATTCTTTAGTAGTCGCCGGGATTTCAGAGATGCTTTCCCATGAGTTTATTATCGGCTCGTTATTGACAAACGACCATATAAAATCCTTGAAAGTTCCATATTCCTCCACAATTTGCAGATATGCCTGTGCGTTTTGCCGGGCGGCGGCGATTTTTAATTTATTGCGGATAATACCCGGGTCATCTTTCAGGCTTTGTAATTTTTTATCCGTCCATGCCGCCATTTTCTCAGGGGCGAAATTATCATAAGCTTTTCTATAGTTTTCCCGGCGTTTCAGGATTGTCAGCCAGCTTAAACCTGCCTGTGAGCCTTCAAGTATGAGCATTTCGAACAGGAGATGGTCGTCATAAACGGGAATACCCCATTCCTTATCATGATATTTCCTGTAAAGTTCATCGTTTGCAGCCCATTCACATCTTTTTTCCATATTTACCTCTATAGCTGTTTATTGCGATTGAAGATAATAAAAGGAATGTGGTAAGCGATGTAAATGCTTCCCCTATTCCGTAACTGTCTGCTATAATGCCAAATGACAGCGCGATTACTGCTGTCATAATTGTTTTTAAAAGGGATTCCGCAGAAATAACAGAGGCGAGAACTTCACTTTCCACATTATCGGCTATAAATCCGGTCATAATTGGTTTTCTGAGGTTTTCCACTATGTATATTCCGATAAAAGCGATAAGGGAGATTACCCACAGCTCGTAAATATAGAATATACCGCATATTATTCCGCATGCGAAGCCGCAGAGTAAGGTTGTATAGGAAATATTAACTTTGTTTTTAGCTGCGGCTTTTGAGGCAAATTTTGAGGCGAATGAAGTCATTATGTAAATAAGGAAATACAGTATGCCGATTACCGCGCCGTTTTTCTTTTCCGTGTCAATATTCAGCATCAGCGGCAGCATTGCCGCGACATTTACCATCAATGGCTGGATGTAGTCCTTGACTGCTTTCAGGTATGCCGAATGAATCGCGGACATATTGATAACTCTTAAAGCATCAGGCTGCCTGATATTTTTGAAGAAAGATTTAAGGATTTCCACCATTCCGGCATACTTTTTAGTTTTATCCTGCTTCACTACATGATTGAGATCGTCAGGGTAAGACATGATCAAAAAGAAATTTAATATGTAGGGAATTATAGAATAAAGAAAAATATTCCGATAATCTCCGCTATAGAAAACTATAAGCCCGGCGAAAAGAGATGATACCGCTGCGCCTCTCTGCGACCATGAACGGGTATGGCCATAATAATTGACTTTTTGTTCACTCCATTTATTTTGCGCCAGATAATTCATGATTATGCCTTTATGAGTACCTGTACGGAAAGCATCGCCAATGCCGAAAAAAATAAATGCTGTTAAGAAAAACCAGAAACCAGTTGACAGATAGAAAATCGCGAAAGAAACAATATACAGAATAAATGAAGCCATAAGTGAATTTTTTCTTCCGTAAGTATCGGCAATGATGCCGGAAGGAATCTCGCAGATATTTATGGTTATTTCCCTGATGGCGTAGAGGATTCCTATTTCAGTATAGCTAAGACCTTTTTGCCGCAGAAAAAGGATGAAAAAGGCATCAAAGAAACGTAGATTTCTCAGGAAGCCGTAAGCACAGAATTTTATATATTGTTTGTTTATTATAAATGAATTCATTCTTTAATAGATAGCTTTGTTTATTATATTCAAGGGGTTTTATGAAGCTTAATCTTGATTTTATTCAGCATATAGAGTATTATCTATATAGAGATAATATTGCCAATTAATCAAAACGAGCCCTTTATGCAGAGTGAAAAAGATCATGAGGTTACAGAAACACAGCATACTGTAATTGATGTTGAAATGACGCAAAAAATCGATTTCGATTATAAAGAGGCGTTTGGTGATGACGACACTCAGTCAGTTTCAATTTCCAACGGAACGTTTAAGTCAGGCAGCATTAATGGTTTATTTCATAAGAATTTTGTTTTTGCCAAAAAACTGATACCCGACGATTATGTGAGATCAAACTCTGTCGCCTGTATGATAAGTTCTATACCTGCCCTTGAAAAAAATGCAAAACTGCAGGATATACATGATAATTACGTCTTGAAAGATAAGCTTGCTGAGGGAACGCAGGGGGTGGTTTGGACTGGCTTCGATAAGTCCCTGAAACGTGATATAATAGTTAAAACAGCCAAATCTGTGAAGGATGAGAATATAGCAAAAGATAATAATTTCTTTGTTTCCGAGGCCAGGATAATGGCGCAGCTTGACCATCCCGCGATTGCGCCTATTTACGGAATGTTCTCTGATGATAAGAATAAACTTCATTTGACAATGAAGCATATTCACGGGAAAACGATGAAAGCCTATTTGCAGGGGATAATAATTTTATATCAGCAGGAAGGAGTAAGCAAATATGCGGAAAAAGATTCCATGCTCACCCGTATAGAATATCTTATCAGAGTATGTGAAGCGGTTGATTATGCGCATTGCAAAGGAGTTATTCATCGTGATCTTAAGCCTGAAAATATAATTATCGGCAACCACGGGGAAATATATGTTATGGATTGGGGACTGGCTTGCCTGTTGGCTCCTGAAGATTTTCCAAACAGCAAGCACCTTACCGAGATCGGTTTACATCTCAGGTGTGAACTTGCCGGTACGCCATGCTATATTGCTCCTGAACTTATCAGGGGCGGTTTGACTAGTCCGCAGTCGGATATTTTTTCCCTTGGAATGATACTTTTTGAGATTGTGACCTTGACAAGAGCTGTTCCCGGTACAACCATAAATGAAGTATTCAAAAATATCCTTAAACGTAATTATACCCCTTTCAGACATCGTTTTCTTAAAAGTAAACTTCCTGATGACCTGAAGGCAATCATAGCCAAGGCCACCAGTCCGTCTCTCTCCAGGAGATACAGGAGCGCAAAAGATATGGCCGGGGATCTGAGAAAATATCTTATGCATAAAGAAATTTCCGCCAGGCCGGATAGTTTCATGAAGAAATGTCTGCGTGTCATAGGCGGTCATGCAATGATTACAGCCAGTGTGGTCTTGAGCATACTTTTAGCGCTGACAATTATTGCCCTTTATGGTTTGCACAGTCAAAACATCCTTATAAATAAACAGAAGACAAGAGAAGTACTGTTGACACACTTTCAATACGAAGTGACCAAACGAGCCAACAGATTGAATAATGCGATCAGCTATTTTGAGGATCAACTCTCAAATTTAGCCAGTCACAGCAAATATATTCTTAACGCCGAAGGAGATACTGGTAATTATGTTCATGCGCTTGCTTACTTGTCAGAAATAAAGCCGAATAGCACTTTATTGAAGTCTATGAGCTTAGTGAATAAGAAAAGGGTTATCTTATCTGAAATACTTAGACATGTGATGGGTACAAGTAATTTGCAAATTGAACATAAGATAGAAAAAACAGCTGGACAAAAATCCGCAACCCGCAATAAAGCTATTATCGGTATTTTTTCCGGATTCCTAAACGGTTCCATATTGACCTATCCGGCAAATAGAAAATATGCTAAAGAATGTTATCCGGCTAAACGTCCATCTTACAGGAAGGCAATGGGGAAAAATGACGACATAATCTGGTCTAAACCTTTTAAATGTGCTGTTTGTAAAAAAATTGTTGTATGTTGTTTACGGCGTGTTTCTGACAAGTCTGGCAGGACTTTGGGGATAGTTGGAATGGATATTGACTTGGAATATATTCAAAAATATTTATTCAGAAGCAGTATACGTGGTATGCAGGAATTCCTGATCAACAAAAATGGAGATATCATCCTTTCAAATAATTTTAAATATGAGGATACGAAAACAGACCCTGAAACTAAAACTCTGCTGTTTGAAAAATTCGCTTTTTACAAGGAATTCCGGGAAGCCGTTGAAAAAGGAGAATTACAGTTCAGAGTAAGAAAATATAAGCAGGATTATATATTCGGCATAAGTCATATCCCAGCCCTCGGATATTGCTATATTGAACAGATATCCGAAAAAAATCTCCAAAGACATCGCTCAAAAAGCAGTCATTAATGTCTTCGCCGGAAATGAACCCGGCATTTATGAATATTGTCCTTGATTTTATTAATGCCGGTGCTATTTTTAATAAACACTAAGGAAACATCTATGCCGGATAAAAGAAACGACTGTATTTGTGGTGACGAAGTTAATTGTCAATGTGATGATCTTACCCTGGCTTTTTGTGAAAAAGCAGACCGCCAAAATGAAAGTATTCCCTGGCAGGAGGCTTTACAGCGTCTTAAAGACGGGAATCAGCGTTACGTGTCCATGACCCGCCTGTCTGATCCGGGAGTTTGCCATTATACCAGAAAATTATTGTGTAAAGGGCAATGGCCTTTCGCGACGATTCTCTGCTGTTCCGACTCTCGTGTTCCTCCTGAAATAATTTTTGATGCCGGCCTTGGTGATTTATTTATTGTCCGTGTTGCCGGAAACGTTGTTGATTCAAAGCTATTGGGCAGTATTGAATATGCCACTTTGTATTCAACCAGTCGTTTGATTATGGTGATGGGGCATGAATTTTGCGGGGCTGTGAATGCTGCTGTCCATTTGGCTGAGCATCCCGAAATAAACCATACGGAAGGTATAAATGATATTGTCGATGAACTCATGCCGGCAGTCCGTAAGATCAAGGAAAAAGAGAAACTTGCGGACGATGACCTGGTTGACGCGGCTGCCCGCGAAAATGTAAGAATGGTCTGTGAAAAGATTCTGAGTGACAGCGCTCCCCTGCGTAATCTGGCGGAAAAAGGTAAAATAAAAGTCATCGGTGCCTACAAAATACTTTCAGCAGGTACAGTTGAATTTTTTGAATAAGTGAATATATATGGATGATGTAAATAACTGGTATGAGCTGGGGCCGTTTACGGTCTTCGATGTGGAAACGACCGGCATGAGCGCCCGGAATCACCGTATTGTTGAGATTGCCGCGATACACATTGAGAAAGACGGTTCCATGTCGCGCTATGAATCTTTAGTCAATCCTGGATGTTCAATACCCGCCGGAGCGACAAACATACACCGTATAACTAACGAAATGGTTTCTGATGCCCCGAATTTCCGTCAGGTTGGTTTTGAATTTATAGAATTTGTCGACAAAAGTACATTAGTTGCGCACAACGCGCGCTTTGATCTGTCATTTCTTCAGGAAAGCCTGGTGCGTTGCGGCCTGCCGCAATGGCGGGGGAAAACAATGGATTCACTCCGGCTTTTCAAGCAGGCTTACGAAGGTCTGCCCAGCTACAGTTTACAAAATCTTCGCCGGGCTTTTAACCTGCAGGATTCTCGTCCCGGTTTGCAGGCTCATCGCGCCGCCGCCGACGTTGAATGGACGGTGCAGCTTCTGGAAATTGCCTTCACCGCACTTCTCAAAAAACTGAAATAAATATTTGCTATAGCAGATTTTAGCAGTAGATTATTTTTATGACAAAAAACACTTTGACACAAAAACTGATTCAGGATATTCTGGATTATATTCGTTCCAATGAGCTGAAAGCGGGGGATTTTCTGCCTACTGAAGACAGGATGCGTGAAATATTTAATGTTTCACGAGTCAGCTTGCGCGAAGCATGCAGTTACCTGAAAGGTATTGGCGTAATAACTTCACGGCGCGGCAGCGGCTTTAAAATAGGAGAGGGGGATTTTGTTGCCTCTCTTGAACGTGTCCTCAAGCAGGTTCCTTATTTTGATAAAAAACATTTAACGGAACTGATTGAACTGCGCAGGACTTTAGAGATTGGTTCTATTTATGATTCTGTCGTTAATGCTTCCGCTAAAGATATTGACAGAATTTTTGCCGCTGTAGATAAAATGGATGATTTAATGAGAATAGACAAGGTGAACACCCGAGAATATAATGCTGCGGAAGCCGAATTTCATCAGGCGATAATGGCTCCCGCCGAATGCCGAATATTGGGAATTATCAATGTTGCGGTGGGCGAGTTTTTTAAAGCTATTGAACCTAACTTCCCACAAAATATAAGTAGAGATGCCGCTTTCGCTACAGCTAAACGTTCCAACCTTGAACATCGTCAAATAGCTATTGCATTTAAACTTAGGCAGCCTGATACAGCTCTTCTCACTTTGGCAAAACACCTGAACTGAGCAAATGCGGAAAAATGATTTGTTAGAGTTTTGTTAGAATCGCTGTTTTCTGTTTGTGTTAGAGCTTTGTTAGGATATATTAGCCGGAGATAAATGTTAAACGAAAAACTAACAAAGCAGGAAATGACTGTTTAATGAAAAAATTATTTAAAATTCTAGCTTTATCCGCTGTTGTCGCTCTGACTTTAACAGCCTGTTCCAAAACTGATTCAGTAAAAAGTAAAAAAGTCGATAAAATACATATTCTGCAAGGTGGGGAGCAATGTGCTTTGCCTGGCGAAAAATTCGAGAGAACTCTGCGGGTCGAACTGCTTGGCAAAAAAGAAGCCGGTCTTCTCGGAGGTAAAGGCCAACATCCCCCGGTTTCAAAGGTCCAGGTGTTTTTTGTGCCGGTTGACGGTTCTGACCTGAAGCTTTCCAAAACTTCCGCTTTATCCGATGCCGGCGGAAGTGTCAGTGTTCAAGTAACAGCCGGGAAAAAAACCGGAGATCAGTATCTTAAGATAATAGCTAAAGATAAAAGTACTGTGGTCCGCTTCATAACAGGTATTTCTATTAGTGGAACAAATCAGGAATGCTCAACCGGACAATTGATGCATGACCCTCTGGTTGTTAAAGTGGTGAATGCTCAAGGTAAGGCAGCTAAAGGCGTACCGGTTTATTTCAAGTTAAACTCTGCTCCCAGTAAGAGTAAAGCAAAGCTCCAGAAAAGCTGTGTGCTGACCAATGACGAGGGGATTGCGGAAAACAATTTGAAAGTCGGTTCTAAGACCGGGGAGTACAATATTAATGTAGAGGTTGCGGATAGCAAAAACAATTATCATGTTCGCGGAGTCAATATTCGCGAACTTGGGCTGGATATCTGTTCGGTGGCTATTAGCGTACTGGGCGGATTGGCAATATTTATCTTCGGCATGAAGCAGATGAGCGATGGTTTGCAGAAGGTAGCCGGGGAAAAAATGAAACAGATTCTCCACTTCTTCACCAGTAACCGTTTTGTTGCGGTTTGTGCTGGAGCCTTTATTACCGCGGTGATTCAATCATCCAGTGCGACAACTGTGATGGTTATTGGTTTTGTGAATGCAGGATTGTTGAACTTGTTCCAGTCTATAGGGATTATCTTCGGAGCTAATATTGGTACGACGGTTACGGCGCAGATTATTTCATTCAAACTTGAAGGCCTGGCGCTGCCGGCGATAACTGTCGGTTTGCTGGTAATGTTTTTTAAGCACCGTTTGGCAAAGGGATGGGGTGAAACCCTGCTCGGCTTTGGTCTTCTGTTTTTTGGGATGGGGATAATGAGCCATGAATTGAAAATGCTCGGCGGCTTTCCGACATTTATTAATTTTTTCCAGACCTTTGATTGTACCAGCGTCAACGGTTCAATGCCTATTGGAGCGGTAATGGGAGCTATTGGAATAGGAACCCTGGTAACGGTTGTTATTCAAAGCAGTTCAGCTTCCACCGGTATCATACTTGCACTTGCGGGCGGGGGGTTAATTAACTTTTATACTGCCGTTCCGCTGGTTATCGGTACTAACATCGGCACGACGATTACCGCGGTACTTGCCGCGCTTGCCGCTAATAAACGCGCTAAACAAGCTGCATGCGCCCATTGTTTATTCAACTTCAGTGGCGCCATTGTGATGTTGATATTATTTTATGTGCCGTGGGGCCCGGATAATATACCGGTGTTCATGTATTTCATAAATTCTGTAACCAGCGGAGATGTGTTCGCAGCGGTACCGCAGAATATTGTTCGTCATATAGCTATGGCGCATACTTTCTTCAATGTCTTGAATGTTTTACTGCTGCTGCCTTTTATCGGGCTTATAGCTAAAGTATGTTCTCTGGTTATTCCTGTCAGTGATGAAAAGACTATCAAGATTCAGCCTTTGGAGCCGCACTTGCTTAATACTCCATCTGTTGCTCTGGAACAGGCAGTACAATCCATCCGTTATATGGTTAAGGAATCATGGGCTATGATTGATACTGCTATTACTAACCATTTTATGAAGATCAACACGGACGAGGACGAATTTGACAAACTTGGTATACGTGAAGACGCAATAGATAAGCTTCAGGAGGAAATAACCGAGTATCTTGTCCAGATTACGCGGCGTGAACTGTCTGATGAACAGGCTGGACTGGTACCTTTGTTGATGCATTGCACAAATGATGCAGAACGTATCGCTGACCATACTGCCAATATATTGACTCTGACGAAACGTCTTGCTAAAACAAAAGATAATTTAAGTGAAAACGGTCAGGAGGAATTTAATTCTCTGTGGAAAATACTCAAGGACCAGGCTCAGAATGTTGTTAATGCCCTGCATGGTACTGACAGTGAAAAAGTCGATTATGCTCTTAGAGATGAAAAGAAGATCAATAAACTGGTTGATAAATACGAAAAGAATCATATTAAGCGCTTGAAAGATGGTAAATGCAATGCGGTTACAGGTGTGATTTTTATTGAGATGCTGGCTGAAATAGAAAAAATCGGTGATCATCTTTCCAATATTGCTGAACGTGCTCCGCAAATCCAGAGTCAATATGTAAGTCTTGGATAACGAATTGCGGATTGTGTGTTGCGCGTTGAGAAAAAGATAAATCACCATCAATCGTATCGAATAGATAAGTACTTTGCGTTAAACGCATCGTACTTATCTTTCAGATGGTATTTTTGAAACTTTCAACTTGTGTTTACTATTAATAAATCTTATGCAACCGTTTCGGTTGTATTCTCTTTCAAGAGCTTTTCGATATTATCATTTTTTATATCAATGATTTTTCCGGCTTTCATCCACGGATAGTCATTTGTTGATAAAAGGCGTTCTTCTTCGAAAGCTAAAGGCATAAGAACATCAATATCTCTCAGGCATTCAGAAGTGCTGTCTATGAAATCCTGGGTAGTTACATATTCCTGTGGAACTTCAATTATTTTTGAGGAAGCGTGGGCTGCATTCACCACCAGGGTTTGCTCTCCGGCTATTTCCAGATCGCAAATGAATACTGTTTTGTCTTTTGTTTTATTAATCAAGGCATCCATTACATGGTCGCGGTCATCATTGTTCTCTATGCAGCATTCCTGCCCGTCAATGTTATATTTTGTATTTTGGAAGGTCCAGATAATGGTTCCTTTGCTGCCGCTGATGACTAATTCCGGGTTCTGATTTTCATTAGCAGTATGAGTCGCGTAATATAGTAATTTTTTATTGTCTTCGGTGATTATCTCGATGGCGGCATTATCAGCGTTCTGGATATTTTGGTTTGCTTTGAAAAGTTCAGCTTGAACGGTTTTTAAGTTAGCTGATTTTTCAAAAGTTGTGCCGGCGAGAAAACAAAGCAGGTTGACCTGATGGGCCATTGCGTTATTATAAGGACTGTCAAGAATCCAGTTGTTTCCGTTTTTTATACATCCAGCCCAGTTGTTTCTGGCATAATAAGCTTTGTTCCGGATACTTATTCCGCAAAATTTGAAGGTGCTGACTTCGCCGAGGCTGCCGTCAAGTATGGCATTTTTTATTTTGGCGACTGACGGCTGGTAAATAGTCTGATATCCGACAGCAACAAATTTGCCGGTTTCCTTTTCAACTTTTTTTAGTTCTTCAAGTTCACTGACTAACGCAGTTACAGGTTTTTCTACAAAAACATTTGCTCCCGCGCGCATGGCGGCAATAGACATTGGCACGTGCATGCTGATTCCGGTAGGAATGAAACAGATATCAATAGAATCTTTGAACTTTTCCAGCATGGTTTTGTAATCGCTAAAGATTTCACAGCCTACAGATTTCAATTTTGAACATTTTTCAGCTTCTTCATTCTGGTTGATGATTGTCGCGCATGTTATTTCCAGTTTGCCGCGTTCCTGATAACGGATTAAATCCTGATAGTGGACCCCGCCGAATCCGGAGACGCCGATAATCGCTGTTCTTATCATTTCCCTAAACCTGTTTTAATGTAACTTTTTTAATATTTTTCTTTCCGGCCTTAAGGATAATAAAGCCGTCTTTGAACGCGTCATTTTTCACGTTCATATCCATATTGTTTATGCGTTCGTCATTGATGTATGCGCCTCCGCCTTTAATGAGGCGGCGGGCATCGCCATTGGATTGGCACAGCCCGGCATTGGTGAATAATTTGACTATCCACATACCATCGCCTTCAAAATCCGCAGGCGAAAGCTCAACAGTCGGCATGTCGGCAAAACTTGTATCTGTTTCCGTCTTGATGCTGACTATATTACTTGAAGTCTTGATCTTGCATTCCGGGTCGGCAAAACCGAATTTACTTCCGGCAGTCAGATAAGCTTTACGGGCTTCGGCTTCTCCATGCGCCTGTTTTGTTGCTTCATATGCCAGAATTTCTTTAGAACGGTTGATTGCAGGAGCTTCCAGACTGCTTAATTCATTAATTTCTTCTACTGGCAGGTTGGTGAAATAACATAAGAGTTTTTTGACCTGGTCATCTTCGGAATTACGCCAGAACTGGTAGTAATCGAACACGGAAGTGCGTTCAGTGCTCAGCCATACATTGTTACCTCCGGCTGTCTTTCCAAACTTCTGGCCGTTGCTGTCGAGGAGCAGAGGAAATGTTGTACAGTATACTTCATTGTTGTTCATGCGGCGGGTTAAATCGACCCCGGCGACCATATTACCCCACTGATCCTGTCCTCCAAACTGCATTTGGCAGTTTAGATCACGGTTCAGGATATAAAAGTCGTAAGCCTGTAAAATTGAGTAATTAAATTCCAGAAAGGTCAGGCCTTCTTCCAGGCGAGCCTTGACGGATTCCTGCGCCAGCATGCGGTTGACGCTGAATTTTGAACCGATGATTCGCAGAAAGTCAATGTAATTAAGTTCTTTCATCCAGTCAAGGTTGTTGACAAAATGCGCTTCTCCGGCTTCAACAGAAATGAAACGGGAAAGCTGTTGGCGCAAAGCCTCAGCGTTGGCGGCAACTTCGTCTTTGGTAAGGATGGGACGGGCGGTCTGTTTGCCGGATGGATCGCCTACCTGCGCAGTCGCACCGCCGACCAGAACTACCGGTACGTGCCCGGCTTTTTGCAGCAGACGCATTGCCATAATTGGAAGTAAATGACCAACATGTAAGCTGTTTCCGGTAGGATCGAAGCCCACATAAAAAGTTATTTTCTCATTTTCCAATAACTTTTTTGTTTTGACAGCATCAGTTTCCTGATAGATGAAGCCGCGGTCCTTTAATTCCTGATAGATGCTCATTTTTACTTTCCGTTTAAATTATTTCTACTTTATCCAAAACAGATACTATAGCTCAAAAAGCTGAAATTTCATACTTTAAAAAAATAAAAAAGCAAATATTTGCTAAATGAATTGTTAGGATTATATTAGGAGTTTTGAGAAAAACTCAGATGAGGCTCAAGGTATAATGAAAAAGATAGAAGAAAATATTAGAATACATGACAAGTTTCAACTTGAAATAAAATATATATATCCGTTTGACCGTAATGTCCCGACAACGGAATATACGGTGGAACATTTTTTCTTTATACCCAGTAATCTTGGAATTAACGAAAATAATTATTCCAAAGAACAATTTTATGGCGACGGACAGAAATATATCCGTTTGAAAACTCCCGTCTTTACTTTGCATTCAATGACCAGTGGCGAAAATAATCCGTTGGAAAGACTGCGTGAAACACTTAAAGATTTGCCGAAAGATCCTGAAAACAGCGAGATAAACCGCCATTATAAGTATCATTTAAAAATGTTTTGCTCGATTTTTAAGAGCGCGATTCGTGATGAGGAGGTGTTTATTGAACATCGTCTCAGTCCCGAAGACCAGAAGACAGCAGCGGAAAAAGTTGTAAACGATATTCAAGAAACCATTGCTAGATTCCGTGAACTCAAACCTCTGGTCCATTCCCCGCATATCACCCGCAAACAGATGGGCTTGTTTGAGTTTGCTGATGAATATATGAGCATTTTAGTAGAAAAACGCATCTTCAGGCTTTTAGCATTTTTAAAGAAAAATAAAAGTCCGAAGTATTCTGAAATAAATACCGTTTTATTAGCCCTGACGATTGCGGAAAGAGATTATCGTATTAGACAGAATTATCCATCTATCGCGAAAGAGGGCAGATCAAATGAAACGATAGTTTACCGCAGCCGCATCTTGAAAAAAATAATGGGAAATATTCTTTTCCTTGACACAAATGTCAAAATAGAAGGGCGTTTGCGTGAACAAATCGGTATGGGGTTCGCCGCCGGGCTGGCGATGGCTTTTGCTACGACCTTTATCTTTTTATCTCAACAGTTTTTTCAGGGATTCACTGTTACATTGATCGCCATACTTACAGTGATCTACATCTTTAAAGACCGGATAAAGGAAATAACTAAAGGCCTCATGATAAAAATGCTGCGTAAATATGTATATGACTACAAAACTATTCTTTTTACCAGTTTTAAAAGAAAAATCGGAATTTGCCGTGAGCTTTTCAATTTCACCACGGAAGACAAAATACCGCAGATGGTCAACCGCATCCGTAATAAGGATTACATTGTCGAACTTGAAAACGGTTATACTCCTGAAGAGATTATCTGTTATAAAAAGTATATACGCATTTATTCAGGTGAGTGTAAACAACTGCTGAAAGACTTTAAGGTTGACGGAGTTATTGACATTTTTCGTTTTAATGTTCGTCATTTCCTTTATAAGATGGACAATCCACATAAGGAGCTTTATATCGCCGACGGCGATAATGATTTGAAAAAAATCAACGGGAAATGTTATTATCATCTGAACCTGATACTAAAATATGGAAATTTCAAAAAAGAATCTTTTTACCAGAAATACCGGATAATTTTGAGTCGCGACGGCATAAAGCGTATCGAAAGGGTTCCGTGTGACTTGACCAAAATAGCACCTTAATAATTACAAATTATTGCTTTCGTCAGCTTGCTCAAGTCTTCGCTGGAAATTATATACGGCGGCATGATGTAGATTAATTTACCAAATGGCCTGATCCATACTCCGGCATCAACAAACTTTTTCTGAATCTCCGCCATATTTACTGCTTTCCGCATTTTCACCACTCCGATGGCGCCGAGAACCCGGACGTCTTCTACTCGTGGATTTTTACGCGCGGGAGCCAATTCGGATTTTAATTGTTGTTCAATTGCGGCGACTTTTGTTTGCCAGTCATATTTTTCCAAAAGTTCAAGCGAAGCTTTGGCGACTGCACAAGCAAGGGGATTGCCCATGAAAGTCGGGCCGTGCATGAATACTCCGGGGTCAGAACGTGAGATCGTATGTGCCACATCTGTGGTTGCCAGCGTCGCCGCCAGCGTCATATAACCGCCGGTTAAAGCTTTGCCGATACACATTATATCAGGCGTTATTTGGGCATGTTCACAGGCAAAAAGTTTGCCGCTGCGTCCGAAACCTGTAGCAATTTCATCACAGATCAACAATACATTATGTTTATCGCAAAGTTTACGCAGTTCAATCAGATATTGAGGTGAATAAAAGCGCATGCCGCCTGCGCCCTGTACTATTGGTTCAATTATTACAGCAGCTATTTTATCGGCATGTTGTTCCAGAATCGAACGCATTTCAGCTATATCGCCGGGAGCCCATTCATCCTCGAAACGGCATTGTGGAGCTTCAACAAAATAGTGTTTGGCAAGCACGTCTGTGAATAGCGAATGCATTCCGGTAACCGGGTCGCAAAGCGCCATTGCTCCGAAAGTATCGCCGTGATAGCCGGAACGTATGGTCAATAACCGGCTTTTATTTTTTAATCCTTTGGCCTGTTGATACTGCAGCGCCATTTTAATCGCAACTTCTACGCTGACCGAGCCGGAGTCGGCGAGAAAAACTTTTTGCAATGGCTCAGGAGTTATTGCAACGAGCTTGCGGCAAAGGTCGACTGCCGGCTGATGGGTTATGCCGCCGAACATAACATGCGACATTTTTTCGAGCTGGGCTTTGGCTGCTTCATTTAATGCCGGATGCTTGTATCCGTGAATTGCCGCCCACCATGAAGACATGCCGTCAACAAGTTCGCGTCCGTCGGCAAGTTTTAAACGCACTCCTGAAGCTGATTCGATGTGATAAACCGGTAGTGGTCCCAGCATCGAAGTATACGGATGCCAGATATGCTCACGGTCAAATTTTAAAATATCATTAGTCATCTGAAAATACCGCTGAAATCTATGATTGGAGGATTGTCAGGATCTTTAATTTCCGGCGCCGTGATAAATGGTGCGTCAAGCTTGTGTTTTTTCATCCATTCGCAGATGATTGATTTTGAATCCTCAGTTATTGCCGGTTCCTCCGGCGGATATTCATTATAAATGACTCCGGCAATGGGAATGTTACGGTTTGATGCCGCCTCCAGGGTCATGAGAGTATGATTGATGCTGCCGAGCCGTGAAGAACTGACGACTATCAGCGAATAACCTTGTTCCGCGATAAAGTCAGCGGTCAACAAATCTCTGGTTAATGGAACCATGAGGCCGCCAGCACCTTCGAGTAGGATAAAATCATAAGAGCCG
Organism: Victivallaceae bacterium; assembly: GCA_963664605.1. Lineage (GTDB taxonomy): Bacteria > Verrucomicrobiota > Lentisphaeria > Victivallales > Victivallaceae > JAHOYW01. Next base: position 3,486,021 of record OY761536.1, on the reverse strand, counting down.
GCAAGTTTGTTTACGCACGTCGCTATGTATTCGGGATCAAGTGTACAGCCTTCCATTTCGGCGGCAAGATGTGGAGAAGCTGGAAATTTAAAGACATATGGACAGGTTTCTTTTTCTATATCTTCCTTCAATAGTTCAATGCCTTCGATTTTACGGTGGGCTACAATGTCTTCGGCTATATCCTGACAGCCGGTCTGGACAAGTTTGGCAGTAATGTAATTGACCTTGAAAGAGCGCAGAAAACGCGCCAGCAGGCCGCTTACAATGCTTTTGCCGATGCCGGTATCAATTCCTGTTATAAAAAATACATTCATTTTATCTTTTCAAATTAGCGATTATTATTATCGGGTGATAAGTCAATGATACGCCGGATTCAGTTTTGTTATCTTCAATATAACGCCGGATAAAATTTTGTAAATCCGTTTTTGTCCATATTTGCTTAGAAACCGCGGTTACGCCGGTTTTCTGCAAGTGGCGCAGGACATCCATAGGATGTTCAAAGTGAACTTTACGGATATTTTCATGATAACAACTTATTTCAAAATGCTTTTCCACTGTATTTTTCAATTCCGGTGCCGGGAGGTATTTAAGTGTTTTTCCGGTGAGTTCGGTTATTTCGCAGGCATTACTCGGCCCGAACGTAGAAAAAGCTAAAACTCCGTCTGTTTTGAGCAGCTCAGCGAATTTATCCAACACCTTAGGAAGATGATCGAGCCATTGAAAAGTAGCGTTGGATATGATTAAGTCAAGTTCGCGGGGCAGGGTGGGAAGGCTTTCAATATCACCGCCGATGAATTCAGTATTTGTGGATTTTTCGCATAATTCAGCACATTCGTCGACCAGGTCATTGAGGTAGAATTTTTCGTATTCGAACATTTTCACGATCTGGCGTGTCATGATACCTGATCCACAGCCTATTTCAAATATACGGTCGAATTTATCCCCGGCAATAGTGGAAAGTTCGAACAGCAGACGTTCTGCAGTTGCCTTCTGTACCAAAGCGTGTTCCGCGTAAGTCTTCAGGCTGCGTGCGAAACGTTTTTTTATTAATTCTTTATCCAGTTTCATGATATTATTATGCTGAGATATTATTTATTACGAAGCCATAAGATAGCATAGATGAGAAAATTTACGATTATTTTTATCGTAAAAAGCTTTTGCATTTTACCAGTCTGTCGCTTATTATATATAAACCACAAACAAACAGGAGGAATTTGAGATGATTGAAAAAATCAAAAACTTGCCGGAAAATGTTATTGGATTCAATGCTAAAGCTCAGATTACCGGAGAAGACTACGAAAAAGTCCTTATTCCCATGATTGAGGATAAACTTAAAAAGTTTGATAAACTTAATCTCCTGTACCATATCGGGGATGAATTTGAAAGCTTCGAACCGCGTGCGATGTGGGATGATGCAAAAACGGGGTTCATGCACTGGCATTCATGGGGCAAGGTAGCAATCGTAACGGATGTAAGCTGGATCCGAGGAACATCAAAAGTTTTTGGTTTGCTGATTCCCGCAAAGGTCAAAATATTTGCAAACAAAGACCTCGATGAAGCTGTGAAATGGGTTTCTGAATAATAAAAAAAATACCCGGAATTTTGATTCCGGGTATTTTTTTCTGATTAGGCTATCTGCCCAATTTTTTCCAGATTGGTTCCATGTCAATCATTTCATTGGTATGTGCAGCCTGGTCCAGGGCTAGTGCTACAACCGCACTTTCGAGACCTTCATCACCGCTGCATTTTGGCTCAGCTCCGGAGCACATGGTGTCGTATAATTCTTTCATTATATAGGAATCGCCGCCGCCGTGTCCGTCGGCTCCGAAATTGATTACAGTTTCGCCTTCATCTTTAATGCGCTTATATTTCAGCGTGCTGGAATACAGCTCGGCGATCATTGTCCCTTCCGTGCATGAAAAATACATCCGGCGTTCAGGAATCGCGTTGGACATTGTTGCCTGGAACATTACGCGGATGCCGTTGCGGTATTGCATAATACCTACCTGGTTGTCCATCAAATCCTTCTCAGCGGTGAAAGGTGAATCAACGCGGTGTGGATCCGGCCATGCGGCAAAAGTATCTTTGCCGTATTTTTCCATGTGACTCTGGTTTTCCGGGATAAAATAATCAAGCCCGCCGAACGAAGCTATTTTGGTAGGCAGGCTGTCGCAGAACCAGTTGATGAGGTCCAGGTCATGACAGCATTTTTCCAGGATGTGCGGTCCGGCGAGTTCTGACAGGCGGCGCCAGTTCATCATGATATAGCCGCCGTGTGCCGGGGTAATATTTTCATTGGCGTCAATACTGAGGACTTTCCCGAGTTTCCCGGAAGATATGAGTTCTTTCGCTTTGCGGTAGAGTTTGGAATAACGCAGGACAAATCCGGTTGCGAAAAGTAAACCTGATTTCTGGTGTGCTTCAAAGATTTCCTGACAGTCCTCAATTTTGGTTGCCAGAGGTTTTTCAGAGAAAACATTTTTCCCGGCTGCGAAGCCCGCGAGAATATGTTCTTTATGATAAGCGTTTGGAGAAAAGACCAGCACCCATTCAACACCAGGGGTATTGATTGCCTCTTGATAAGTTTCGCAGATAGCTGTATCCGGGGAATTCCAAAGTTCAAGAGCATTTTCGCACTGTTTTTTATCGGGGTCGAAGACAGACAGGATTTTTACATTTCTATCTGAATCACGCAGTAAGTTATTCGTTACGCCGCGCCCTCTGCCTCCGGCTGATATTACTGCAACATTGATTGTTTTTTTATTTTCTGACATTTTTCTAGTTCCATTATTTGTTAAAAATTTGTACTATGCTTATATTATATATGTTGAAATAAAAAATAAAATGGATAAAAACCGCATTTTTAATGACTTTTTAGCAGTCTTGGAGAACGTTTATGAGCCCAAAGATCAGGCAAGCGACAAATTCTAGTCCGGAAGTTCATTTAATGCCTAAAGGTATTCATCAGGTACATAAGGATTATGGCTTATGGATAATAGGCGGTGGCAGTCATAAAACGCAAATAGATTCTTATTATTATTGTGGCAGGCGTTATTTTGAATTTTATTCTATTTCGCATATGCACGACGGGGAAGGGCGCTTATGGTTGCATCCAGACCGTGAATTTGTTGTGAAAGCCGGGCAATGCGTAATGATTTGTCCTGAAAGCTTGAACCGTTATGGAGGAGCTAACGGACAGACTTACGCTGAGGATTCAATCCGTTTTGCCGGGCCTGTTGCGGATATGATGCGCAAAACCGGGATTATCAAAGACGGGGTTTTTGAGTTTGGCGAAGCCCGTCGCCTTTTGCCTCTGATAAAACTTGTAAGTGATCCGGCGATTGATTCTCAGATAAACGCCAACATTGCCCTGCAGAAATTACTGGTTGATATTTACAATGAAAACAAACAGCAGAATGTGGTAAAATCTGATGCCGTTCTTGATAAACTTATTGATACAATAAAGGAACAAATAGACCGTTGGTGGACTGTCAGTGAAATGTCGGAATTTTGTAACTTAAGTGACGACCAGTTCAGGCGGGTGTTTTTGAAAAAGACCGGAATGCTGCCCAAAATTTATATTGACCGTTTGAAGATACACAAAGCCTGTGAGTTATTAATGTCAAACCGCTTTAAAATCACGGAAATAGCGGAACGTTTAGGTTATGTCGACCAGTATCATTTTTCCAGAAGGTTCAAGAAAATCACCGGTTTGTCGCCTAGAAAATACAGACAAGTATTTGCCTTGGGAACATAACCAGAAAAAAATAAAAAAACGGCGGAAAACAGAGTTTCCGCCGTTGAGATGAGCGCAGTAATTATTGTTTTACTTTGACTACTTCCCCGTCTTTGGCTTTTATGCCGATTTTCTTATGCCAGTAGGCAACAATCGGGCTGGCTACAAAGATTGAAGAATAAGTACCGATGATTACGCCTAGGAGCATAACCAGTACAAAGTCATTGATTGCTATACCGCCGAAGAAGAACAGTATTATCAGCACCAGCAAAGTTGTTAATGAAGTCAAAATTGTCCGGCTCAGAGTATTATTGATACTCATATTGATAACTTCTTTGTAACGCATGTCAGGATTGAGTGTCAGACCTTCACGGATACGGTCGAATACCACGATCGTATCGTTAAGGGAATAACCGATAATGGTCAGAAGGGCAGCTACTACCGGAAGGGACACTTCGTTACCGCAAAGCACGAAGATTCCAGTTGCGATAATCACATCATGCATCAATGCTATGATTGAGGCGATTGCGTAGGCGAATTCAAAACGAATTGAGATATAGAGAATAATTCCCAGGAAAGCCAGGACAATAGCGAGAATTGCTGATTTACTGAATTCCCAGCCGACCAGTCCGCCGAGAGATGTTTCATGACCGCCGGCAAATACAGCTTTAGGAAATTTGCTGTTTAATAATTTAGCAATTTTTTCCTTAGGGCTGGTTACTTTATCGCTGCCTTCTTCAATGGCGATGTTTTTACGAATCAGAACTTCAAGTTTTTTATTGTCAGCTTGGGCGCCGATATTTGTTTTGTAAGTAACTTTAGCATCATAACCCTGCTCTTTGAGTACGTCACGGATTTCCTGAATTGGAACTCTGTCCTGGTAACTGAAAGTAAACTGAGTACCGCCAGTAAAGTCGATGCCCAGCATATTGTTACCTTTGCTCAAGCAGAATACGATAGAAAAAACAATTAAAGCCGCGGAAATTCCAAATGCAATTTTTCGTTTGCCCAGGAAATCAAAGGTGGGATTTTTAAGCCAGGCGCACATAGTCATAGTTTTGAATTTGAAGAAACGTTCGAAATAATCAAAAATCAAACGAGTCAGGAACAACGCGGTGAATACGCTGGTGAAAATACCTATACTTAAAGTTACCGCAAAACCTTTAACCGGCCCGGTTCCAACTTTCATCAGAATCAAAGCGGTGAACAAGGTTGTCAGGTTAGCATCAATAATGGTAACAAAAGCGTGCTGGTAACCCTGAGTTATGGCTACGGATAAACTTTTTCCCTTGTTGAGTTCTTCTCGGATACGTTCGAAAATGAGTACATTGGCGTCAACAGCCATACCCATAGTTAAAATGATACCGGCGATACCGGGGAGCGTGAGAGTCGCATCAAAAGCGGCGAGTGCGCCCAATACCAGAATTACGTTTACAGCCAGAGCGAATACAGCAACAATTCCGGCGCGCAAGTAGTATATGGAAATAAACAGAACAACGACAATCAGGGCTATGATACCCGCAAAAATCCCGTTTGAAACGTTGGCTTTACCAAGGGTCGGGTCAGTATTGAAGATACCTTCCACTTTGATTTCAAAAGGCAGACTGCCGCTTACCAGAGCGTCTGAAATAGCTTTACATTCCTCTTGAGAGAAACTGCCGCTTATTGTAGCTCTGCCGCCGGGGATGGGGCCTTTGATTACCGGTGCTGAATAAAGTTTATTATCCAGGACGATTGCCAACTGGCGTCCAACGTTTTTCCTTGTCAGGTCGGCAAAGTCTTTTCCGCCTTTAGAATTAAATTGCAGAATTATTTCACGTTGCCCGAATTGATCCAGAGTAGGATAAGCGTCAGTAACATTTTTACCGCTCATTGACCAGCGTCTTTTAATAAAATATCTGCTGACTTTTGCTTCTTTACCTTTACGGAATTCTTCCATTTGCATGAGCTTATAGCCGCTTGGTGCAACAAATGATTTAGGGTCAGTGAGATATTGGCTGACTAATCTGGCATTATCTTTATGAACCAGGCAAAAGCGCAGTTTAGCGCTCATTTTGATAAGTTCAAGAAGTTTTAATTTTTCATCATGAGATACCACCGGGACTTTGAGGGATACGTAATGTCCGCCGGCTGGAGATATTTCCGCTTCGAAGATTTTCTGCGCTTCCATTCTGGCACGCAGAGTTTCTATAGCCAGGTCACGGTAATATTGGAAGCGGTCTTCCAAACGTTTCTTGGCTTCTTCTTCGCTGTCTTTTTTATTTTTGGATATTTCCCTTACGTCTTTGATCCAGTCCTGATCAGGTACGAGTTCAAGCAGGAACTCAACTCCGCCGTTCAAATCCAGCCCGAGACGGATAGAGCTGCTGGCTTTTTGGCGGACGAGGCTTATTATATCGCGGTTTACTTCCAGTTTTTGTCCTTTGGCATCGACTAGTGATTTTAGTTCGACTCCGGACTTGTTGGCTGCTTCGAGCAAAGCGATCGAGGGATAGGTGTTAGGATTTTTAGCTTCCTCCGCTTTGGCTTCCGCTACGAGTTTTGCCGCGACCGGGTTTTTAGGATCTTTCAGTATAGAGTTGAAAGTCTTATAAAAATCGAGAGGTGTCAGCGGTGGTATTTCAAAGAGAAACACAAGGATAATAACCGCAAAAATAACAGTTCTTAAAAGTAATGGACGTTTATTCATGACGCGCCTTTTGGTTTTAGGGATTAGCTGACTATCCACAGCATGAGTTTTTACTGCATTGTTCTTCGCCGCCTATTATGCCGTTAACTCCAGCTTTAGTAACTTCAATAACGACTTTATCAGCGATTTCAACAGAAAAAGTTTTATCTTTTACCGCGGTGATGGTTCCGTGGATTCCGCCGGCAACTATTACTTCAGCGCCTTTGACTATGGAATCTATCATTTCCTGTCTTTTCTGAGCCTGCTTTTTCTGGGAACGGAACATGAAGTAGAACATGACGACAAAAATAAGAATCATCGGGACAAAACCTAATAATCCGTTAGTCGCCTGCTGTTTGGGTGCGGTTTCCGCTACTGCCATAGTAATGAAATTAAACATATTCTCTACCTTTTTATTTATTATTAAATAATATTTATATTTACAAATGAATAGAAATCTACATCAAAAACGACGAATCTCAAATCATATTCGAAATTCGTCGCGATAAATCCATATTATTTATCTTTTTTGCGCGGTACACCGAGTAAACTAAGGTGTTTCTCAAAGTGCGCTTTCAATCTTTCAAGATACGCATCTTCGAATCTATGCATTGCTTCAAAGAAGAGCGGGCGAATGGCTTTATCATTGAGGATCGGCCCGTAAGTTATATGGAGGAGCTGTCTTGCTTCAGACATTTCCATCAGTCCCGGCAGATCTTCGTCACACATATTTTCGACATCCGGTATTTTAGTGATATCAGCGGTGATATGATAGAGCGCCAGCATGCTGTCAAAATTATCCAAAGCGCATTTATGCATAACACGGTACAGAACAGGATCATTTTCAGCTATTACGCTTACCGCTTCCAGCCAGCTTGTTCCGGCAGTCTTAAGATGCAGGCGCATGTTGGTCATTTTACCGATAGTTGGGTAAACCATGAATTTATCGCTCCCGGAATGGATAGAAACTTTGTAATCACCGTTTCCTCTGGCGATGTCAGCGTGAACTCTGAATTGACGGTCGAATTCTGCCGGATCGCCGATATAGTCAACAGCTTTCTGGAATTCACCGATAAAGCGCGGAGCCAGAGAGGTGAACTCTACTTTGCGGTGGATAAGTTCTTTGGCTATAAATAAATGATGTGAAGGCAGAGTAGGTGAGGTAGTTTCATCAATAGAGATTTCCAAGTCAAATTTATTGCCGCGCTTACTTATCAGGTGACGATGGACTTCATCAGCAAAATCAAGTGCCGAAAGGTACATTACCGCACAACGGCGGACAGTAGGCAAGTCAAAGTCTATTGAACTTTCACCAAATGTAAAGTTTTTTCCGGCATAAGTTGATTCAATACGTTCTTTCACAGAGCCTGGAAGTTCAGCATAAACAGTATCAATTTTATCCTGCGGCCAGTCTCCGGCATTAGCATTCATTACTTCTGAAAGGTCAAGAGTAATCATCAGCATATCTGCCGCCAGGGCGACATCAATGTTTTCAATGGTTTTAAGATGGTCGCCGTCAGCTCCGTATCCTTCCTTATATCCTGACTGGAATACCATGAAGGTGGCATCATCAACTACCTGACGATAGGTTTTGCCGGTTAATTCAAGTTCGCGGATTGACTGCTGTGCGAGGACTGGAGTTACTTCAAACTGTTTGGCGGCGGCGATGTGTCCTGCAGTCGCGAGCCCCAGACGGTCTCCGCAGCCGATAGTGGTTTTACGGTCGCGTAATGATATTGGAGCCGTCCATGGGAAAAGTTTGCGCAATACTTTAGCATTGTGTTCATCAAGCGGGCATTTACGGGTAATTGTTCCGCTGTCACCAATCTGTTCCCCTGAAAACTCTGTGATGATACCAGCTTCGCTGCTGGAGAAAACCATCAGGAAACGGCTTTTGTGATCCCGGAACATAGCGATAATAGTATCTTCTATTTTATTGATAGAATGTTTATAAAATGATAAACAGTTTCCGCAGGATTTTATATTTTCCTCTACTGCGCTTTCATGAGAGTCAATTGTTGTTGCAACGGTTTTTAAGAGTTTTTCCATATTCGTAATACTCCTGATATTTTATATTTTAATATGTTTAAAGTTATACTGTTAATAAAAACACACAGGCTTTACTATATGATAAGCGGCGAACTATTCAAGTAATAAAGGCATAAATTGAGGTAATTAAATATAAGATTTTAGAAGTAACTGATAAAATCGAGTTTGTATTTGGATTAAAAATATATTTATAAAGAGCAAGGAAACGCTGTATAAAAATAAAATTTACCTTGATATGGTTTTGCAATTATTCCAGTAAGACAGTATACTAAAGTACTATAAGGAGGACGGATTATGCATGAATTCGATAAATTGTGCATTGTTTATGACTTTTCTGATCTGAAGATGAGTGATATAATTAAATGCGGTATCGATATCAGAGCATTGGGGAAATATGCAAAAAGCATGGAAGATACCGCTAATGAAGTCGTAAATTATTTTTTTGAGAATTTTGCTGATAAGCAGACAGGTGAGAAATCCTGTGCCCTGGTCCGTATGTTCAAAACCCATAGTATGGATGAATTGCCTGAAAAATTGCAGGATTTTGCAAAAAATATGCTGCATGAGAAGCCGAAATCAAAATCATATAAATGTTTGACCCTTTTAGCGACAAACGGAATTGAAGATAACTGGAAGGACAGAAAAAAGTCTGCAGGTCATCAGGCGATTCCGCTTCCCAGTAAAGAAGTGCTTAACCGTATTCCTATGATGCGCAATCTAATTAAGCAGATGGGACTTGATGTTAAAACTGTTATAAATCCCGATCCTGAACTGTTGGCGGATTTATCGCAGAAAACGTATAATGTATTTCATGTACCAGATGCTGTGGACAGTCCCTACATTCCGGCTCAGGACGGTTTTGTTAAGAAGTATGGTGTTAAATCTGTATTGGGATTTGGAAGTATTCTGCCGTCAGGAAATGTCTTTACTTTAATTATTTTCTCAAAAGTAAAAGTGAATCATGAAACTGCAAATTTGTTCAAAGCCCTGGCGCTTAATGTAAAAATGTTGATTATGCCGTTTGAGGGAAAGGTTTTCTCTGAATAATAACAAAAACGGGTTTATATGAACGCATCAGAAAAGAAAATATTACAGCTTGAGTCCACCGTTAGTGCATTGAAGGAATTACTGGCGGTCTCAGAAGCCTCATTCCTTAATGAGTCCCAAAAGCTTGAAGATGCGAATAAACAGCTTATTAAAGAAAATACCTACAAGGCATTCTTTTACGCTTCTCCAGAGGCAATGCTTACCTTATATGAAAACCGCTTCATTGACTGCAACGAAAGTGCTGTAAAAATGTTGAAAGCTAAAAGTAAGGATGAAGTTTTGAACACTCATCCCTGGGAGTTGTCGCCAGAATATCAGTTCGATGGACGCTTATCCTCAGAAAAGGCTGAAGAAATGATTGCTGCTGCGTTAAAACAGGGGGCTTACTTTTTTGAATGGGATCATAAACGCATGAACGGTGAAGTTTTTCCTGTGGAGGTTACGCTTACTGCAATTACTGTTGAAGGCAAAAAGATGCTTAATGTTTCCTGGCAGGATATAAGCGAAAGAAAGCAGGCGGAAAAGGAACTTGATAAATATCATCAGCATTTGGAGGAATTAGTTAAGAGTAAAACTGAAGAGATATCTATTGAGCTGGAAAAGCACAAGCGTCTGGAGAATGATATTGAACAGATACTTGACGCCTCTAGTGATGCTGTCAGGGTTATAGATAAGGATTTTAATATAGTCTATACAAGTAAGTCTTTTAATGAATTATATAGTCATCCGGAAAATATTATCGGGAGAAAGTGTTATGATGTTGTTCCGGAAAAGGAATGTTTTACTGAAAGATGTCCTCTGAAACGCGTCCTCAAGAGTGGTAAAAAGTTCTCAATGGAAAAAACGTTTGCCCATCCGGATGGGACTGAGAATTTATACAAGGTCGATATTATTCCATATAGAGATTCCAATGGTGTTTTATTGGGAGTTATAAAAAACTACAGGGATATTACAGAGGAAAGACAGGCTGAAGAAAGGCTGGCTGATGAAGTAAGGGAACGTGAGTTGCTGGCAGAAAAATACCGGATAATCTTTGAGGCGTCTGGAGATATGATTGTGATGTTTAATGAAAAAGGTTTTTTGGATTGCAATCAAACAACGCTTGATCTTCTTGGGTATCCTGTAAAGGAAGAATTCCTTAAGATGAATCCTGAGGTTATTACTACCCCTAAACAAGCTAATGGGGAGGATTCGGCAAGTGCTGTTAAAAGGCATAATGAAAAAACTATGCGTGAGGGAACAGATTGTTTTGAATGGATCTGCAAGCGTAAAGATGGTACAACATTTCCTGTGGAAGTAATGTTGAGCCGCATGGAATATCAGGGCAAGATGGTTATGCTTTCGATAGTTCGTGATATTACCGAACGTAAAGAAGCAGAGAAAAGACTTGCGGATGAAATCAGGGAACGCGAACTTCTGGCAGAAAAATACCGTATACTTTTTGAGGCTTCGGGTGATGCTATTGCGATGTTTGATGAGGATGGTTTTTTTGATTGTAATAATAAAACCCTTGAACTGTTGGGGTATTCATCTAAAGAGTTGATTGGAAAAACCCCAATAGATATTACCACTCCTGAACAAAACGACGGGATGGCGTCGCCGGAAGCATATAAAGTGCATATAGAAAATGTGCTCAGGAATGGAACAGACTGCTTTGAGTGGCCCTGTGTGCGTAAAGACGGATCAATACTTCCCACAGAAGTGATGTTGAGCCCTATGCAGTATCAAGGGCGGACCGTTATGCTTTCCGTTGTTCGTGATATTACAGAGCGCAAAGAGGCGGAAGAAAAACTTGCGAAAGAAATCAGCGAACGAGAGAAACTGGCGGAAAGATACCGTATACTTTTTGAAAGTTCGGGAGATGCGATTATGCTTTTTGACAGGGAAGGCTTTTTTGATTGTAATAAGGCAACTCTCGAACTCTTTGGTTTTTCCGCTGAAAAAGATTTTATGAAGGTGCATCCGGGGGCGATTTCGCCTCCTGAACAGCCTGACGGGAGAGATTCATTTTCTGAGGCCAATGAACAAATAGAGAAGGCTTTCAGAGAGGGGACGAATTTCTTTGAATGGATTCATAAACGGCAGGATGGAACGACATTCCCAGCTGAGGTATTATTGAGCCGCATGGAATATCAGGGGGAGTCTGTAATTCAGGCGACAGTTCGTGATATTACTGAGCGTAGGGAAGCGGAGGAAAAAATCCGTCATATAAGCGCGATACAAAATCTCATTTTGGAAAACAGCACTTTGGGGATTTGTTTAGTCCGCAATCGTATGTTTGAGTGGGTCAATCCCCGTGTTGGAGAACTCTTTATGCTTCCAATTGAAAAAATACAGGGAGCTTCCACTCGTGTCATTTATCCTTCCGAGGAAGTTTATGAAGAGTTGGGCAGGAAGGCATATCCAGAGCTTGTCGGCGGCGGGCGTTCAGATACGACACTTCAGCTTAAGCGTGGTGACGGAAGTTTATTCTGGTGTCGTTTTATAGGTAAAGCTTTAAACACGGAAAATGTTCAGGATGGTTCTATCTGGATGTTTGAGGACATTACCGAGGAAAAAGAGGCCCAAAAAATTGCCGAGGAAAATGCTCAGCAGCAGGGACGTATCGAAATGGCAAATAATATGCTTCATGATATTGGCAATGCAATGACTGGAATCAGTACATACGTTTTGAATCCGCAAATGGAAAAAGTATGGCAGGAAATAAAATCACTTTATCAACTGCGCGATTTGTTTACAGATAGTAAAAATGAATTAATTAATGTTTTTGGGAAGGAAAAACAGCAAGCTTTAAATAATTTCATGAAGGCTCTGATTGCTTCCCTTGAAACGCGCCAGACTAAGCAGTCAGAATTCTCCGAGAAGATATCCTCAGCAGTCGGGCATGTCTGCTCTGTTCTTGATCTCCAAAGACATTATCTTAAAGAAAGTGCTTCTCCGCTGGCAACGAAAATTAATTTAGCTACCATTATCAGCGATACTCTCGTTATGCTTTCCGGAAGCCTGAAGAAGAGAAATATTGAAGTCAATCTTGATGTTCAAGGCAGAGATTTTAATATCTCCGGAGATCAAACCCGGCTCATAAGAGTTTTTCTGAATGTTATAAAAAATACCTGTGAAGCATTTGATGAAACAGGTGCTGTAGAGGATGAACGAAAACTGGAAATAACTATTACTCCGGATAATGATAAAAAAATAATAAAGGTCGTTCTTGCTGATAATGGTATTGGTTTTACAAATGAGATCGGAGAGAAAATTTTTGACAGAGGATTTACATCTAAGCTTAGAGGTTCCGGTATTGGAATGCATGAATGCCGTTCGATAATAGAATCTCATGGCGGAACAATCAATATGAAAAGCAATGGTATAAATACCGGAGCTGAAACAATAATAATATTTCCCATTTTAAAATAAAAGGAAGGTTTGTTATGAATCAAGATTTTAATACCCGTATTCTGGTTATTGACGATGAAGAGAATGTCAGAGATAGTTTTCGCAGAATTTTGCAAACTCATGATTCAAAACGCGAGGACTATTCAAAACTTAATGAAGCAAGCAGTGTCCTTTTTGATATGCTTGACAGCTCTGAAAATGGAGGGCTAAAGCGTTCGTCCGCAACTTTCAACTTTGAATTCAACGAAGCGTCCAATGGCAAGCAGGGGTATGAAATGATTAAAGCCGCTATTAAGGAAAAACGTCCGTATGCGGCGGTTTTTGTTGATATGCGTATGCCCGGATGGGACGGCTTGGAAACAGTGGGGCATATCAGAAAAATAGATAAAAGGTGTGAAGTGATTTTTGTCACTGCCTATTCAGACTACAGCATTAAAGAAATCGTTACCTCGGTAGGAACGAACATAAGTTATCATTGTAAACCTTTTTCGGTTGAAGAGATTGAACAGATTGCGACCAAAGCGGTTTACGAATGGAATAAGACCAGAAACCTTGAGGACTTAATAAAAACTATTTCCCAGCTTCGTGCTAAAAATTGGCAGATGCAGCCGCTTCTGGAAAACATCCTCCAACAAGTTTCCTACCTGATGGGAACCCATTCCGCTATGATTGCTTTGATGAAAAGCGGGGAATACCGTAAACTTCTTGCTATTGGCAATTTATGTGATGACGGAGTTGCCGGCTATTACCTTGATGATATAGCAAAATTTCCTGATGAAGAGATATTCCAAAATGATAAATATGCTTATTTTAAACTCAATAAATATGGTATTATCGCAGTATTTGAAAAGGGCGGCAAACCGCTTAACCAGGAAAGGACATATCTGGTGCGCCTTTTCCTTGAACAAGCCGTCCTGGCGATCCAGAATGTCGGTTTACAAGAGAAGGTTTTGCGTCAGGAGCAGCTCTCGGCGGTGGGTGAGGCAACCAGTATGATTGTTCATGACCTGAGAAACTCTATTGGTATGATTGATGTTATTATTGATATGGCAGTTAGGAGAATCGATGACAGGAAATCTGTTCTTGAGTCTTTGGAGATGATAAGGAACGCTGCTCAAAACGGTATGCTGCTGGCTCAGGATATTCTTGACTACGCCAGTAATAAAAATATTGAAAAATCCCCTGTTAACAGTACTGACTTGCTCAATGATGTAATGAAAAAAATTCAACCGTCATGTGAAGAAAAGGGAATAAGTCTGAATTTGAAGCGTTCTGAAAAGATTATCTTTGACGGTGACTACGGTAAGTTATACAGGATGCTTTTGAATTTGCTTAATAATGCTATTGAGTCTTTTGCTGACGAAGATATCCAGAAGCCGGAAGTAAGCGTTTCATTGTCCGGTAATGCTGGTAATATTAATATAGAGTTGTCTGATAACGGGCCGGGAATACCGGAAAATGTTCTTGGAGATATTTTTACACCTTTCGCTACTTTCGGCAAAAGCGGCGGTACTGGCTTGGGACTGGCAATAGCCAGACAGATTATTGATGCTCATAATGGCAGTATAAGTGTGGAGTCTTCAGAAAAGGGTACTAAATTTAAAATTATAATACCTGAAAAATAAGCCTGTTTCTTTAGAATTTTCCTTAAAAGCTTGACAATTTTTGAATTCGGGTTTAGTGTGATAGTAGATCTTTCGTACACTAATGAATAAACAAACAAGGAGACAGAAAATGAAATTCCGTAATATCCTTTTAATGGCAGTTATGATGTTTACTGCTGTCGTGTTAACAGCCGCAGAGACTTACAAAGAAGCCTTGGAAAAAGGCATGAAGGAATATAAAACAAGAAAATATAAGGATGCGGTGGCTACGCTGGAAGAAGCCGCTAAATTGGCAAAAACTCCTTCCGAAAAATATAATTCAATGTATTATCAGGGATATGCTTTAAGACGTTTACGGAAATATCCTGAAGCATTAAAAGTTTTTGATGAGCTTTTGAAAGTTGAAGGGCTCTCGGCCAGAGAGAAAAACAATGCTTTCAGCCAGTATTTGCATAGCATCTACTATAGCAAAAAATATGATGATGTTTTTTCTATCGCGCAAAAAACGCTGGATGATGATAAAGCTTCTAACGGCATGAAAACAACGGCCGTTTATCTGGCTTGTTTGTCTTGTGACCGTTTAAAAAAATATGATGATAAAATAAAATGGGCTAAAAAACTGCAGGAGATCAATCCCAAAGGAACTTGGTATAGCCGTGGATTTATTTATCAGGCACAGGCATTGCGGGCGCAGAAAAAATACGATGAAGCTGAAGCTCTCCTGAGTAAAGAAAATATTGCTAAAATGCACCCTCACCGTCAAGGGGACGCTCATTTTGAACTCGGAAATATAAAAGCTGCGCAAAAGAAGTATGATGAGGCTGTTGTTGAATATACCGCAATTTATGAATTGCCCAAAGTACATCCTAACCATAAGGACATGGCTGTTGTCTATGCAATTGAAAGACTGAATGCTGCAGGTAAACCGGAAGCGGCTGCGGTTTGGATTGAACGTATTGATGCTATCAAGAGTAAATACTGGAAAACCCGCGGTTTGATGCGCCATGCTGAAATCCTGCAGAAGCAGGGTAAATTGAAAGAAGCAAAGGCCAAATGGGAAGAATGTAAAAAATCCGGCCCGTGGTGGAAGAAAAATGCAGATAAGCAAATTGCCGCAATTGACAAGAAGCTTGAAGCTAAATAAGTGAAAAGTATCTATTCAAGCCGGTATCTGTAATCCAGATGCCGGCTTGATTGTTTTACTGTCCAAGGAAGAATACATAAAATGTAAAATAAGACACTTTATTCAACCTGTTTTAAGAAATATAACTAAAAAGGTTTGACAACTTTTGAATTCAGGTTTAGTGTGATAGTAGGTCTTTCGTATAATAATGAATAAAAAAGCAAGGAGACAGAAAATGAAAT
Organism: Victivallaceae bacterium; assembly: GCA_963664605.1. Classification (GTDB taxonomy): domain Bacteria; phylum Verrucomicrobiota; class Lentisphaeria; order Victivallales; family Victivallaceae; genus JAHOYW01. Next base: position 3,470,159 of record OY761536.1, on the reverse strand, counting down.
TCCGTAATATCCTTTTAATGGCAGTTATGATGTTTACTGCTGTCGTGTTAACAGCCGCAGAGAATTACAAAGAGGCCTTGGAAAAAGGCATGAAGGAATATAAAACAAGAAAATATAAGGACGCGGTGGTTACGCTGGAAGAAGCCGCTAAATTGGCAAAAACTCCTTCCGAAAAATATAATTCAATGTATTATAAGGGAGCTTCATTAAGGTATTTACGGAAATATTCTGAAGCCCTAAAGGTTTTTGATGATCTTTTGAAAGTTGAAGGGCTATCGGTCAGAGAGAAAGGCAATGCTTTCAGCCAACGTCTGTATAACATCTACTATAGCAAGAAATATGATGATGTACTCTCCGTCGCGCAAAAAACGCTGGATGATGATAAAGCCTCTAACAGCATGAAAACAACTGCTGCCTATCTGGCTTGTTTATCTTGTGACCGTTTAAAAAAATATGATGAAAAAATAAAATGGGCTAAAAAACTGCAGGAAATCAATCCCAAAGGAATTTGGTATAGCCGTGGATTTATTTATCAGGCACAGGCATTGCGGGCGCAGAAAAAATACGATGAAGCTGAAGCTCTCCTGAGTAAAGAAAATATTGCTAAAATGCATCCTCACCGTCAAGGGGAAGCTCGTTTTGAACTCGGAACTATAAAGGCTGCTCAAAAGAAGTATGATGAGGCTGTTGTTGAATATACCGCAATTTATGAATTGCCTAAAGTAAACCCCGGTCATAAGGATATGGCCGTTGTTTACGCAATTGAAAGATTAAATTCTGCTGGTAAGCCGGAAGCGGCTGCGGTTTGGATTGAACGTATTGACGCTATCAAGAGCAAATACTGGAAAACCCGCGGTTTGATGCGCCATGCTGAAATTCTGCAGAAGCAGGGTAAATTGAAAGAAGCAAAGGCCAAATGGGAAGAATGTAAAAAATCCGGCCCGTGGTGGAAGAAAATTGCAGATAAGCAAATTGCCGCAATTGACAAGAAGCTTGAAGCTAAATAAGTGAAAAGTATCTATTCAAGCCGGTATCTGTAATTCAGATGCCGGCTTGTTTTGTATAAACACCAAAAAAACTTGAAAATAATTGTTTATTTCCTTGCACAAAGCCTGCTTGCATGTTAATGTACTGCTCCTTTTTATATAAAATAAAGGAAATCGTTTTAAAATTTAACAAAAAGAAGCCTTGCATAAATAAAAGAAAAGGGTTCGCAAAAACACGGAGGCGCCATTATGGCCAAGATTACAATTAAAGATCTTTTGGAAGCAGGATGTCATTTCGGGCATCAGACTAAACGCTGGAATCCACGCATGAAGAAATATGTTTACGGCGTGCGCAACGGTATTTCAATCATTGACTTGACTAAAACCATGCATCAAATTTCCGATGCTTGTAATTTTTTGCAGAAAGTCGTAATTGGCGGCGGTGACGTGCTTTTTGTCGGAACTAAACGCCAGGCTCAAAAGATAATCGGAGATATAGCGGAACAAACTGGAATGTTCCATGTGTCAGAACGCTGGCTGGGCGGTACTTTAACTAATAGAGTGACAATCAATAAAAGCATTGCTAAAATGTATGATATTGATAAGTTGCTTGAGTCTGAAGAATCCAGCGGTTTAAAGAAGAAAGAACTTGCTTCTTATACACGTAAAGTAACTAAACTTCATAGAAATCTTGACGGTGTTGCCGGAATGAAAAAACTTCCTGCGGTAATGGTCGTGGTGGACGTTGATAAAGATGATATCGCTGTACGTGAAGCTGTCAAATTGAAAATTCCCGTAGTTGGCATCTGCGATACAAACGCTAATCCTGAATTGGTTGATTATCCTATTGCGGCTAATGACGATGCTGTTAAATCAATCAAAATAATTACGGATGTCCTTGTCAGCGCTATTATGGTAGCTAAAGAAATTCACCAGAAACAAGTAGCTGAAGAACGGGCGGCTAAAGAAGCTGAAAAAGCTGAAAAGGAAGCTGAAAAGGCGGAAAAAGAAGCTGCTCAGAAAGCTGAGAAAGCTAAAAAAGTTAAGAAAGACGCTCCTAAAAAAGACGCTCCTAAAAAAGACGCTCCTAAAAAATCAGAAGCTAAAAAAGAGGAAGCACCTAAAAAAACAGAAGAACCTAAGAAAGATGCTCCTGAAGATAAAGCTAAAAAAGAGGAAGCACCTAAAAAAGAAGCTGCACCTAAGAAAGATGCTCCTGAAGCTAAAGCTGAAAAAGCTGAAGAAAAAGAATCCAAATAAAGAATACTGCTGTTCAGTTATCAGTCTGTTGTTTGACGACAGGCTGATAGAGTTGAACTTTTGTCTTATAATTAAATAAAATTGCACTAAGGGAGAATATAATATGGCTATTACTGCTGAAATGGTAAAAAAACTGCGCGATAAGACTGGCGCTGGAATGCTGGACTGTAAAAAAGCTTTAATGAACGCTAATGGAGATTTCGAAGGCGCATATGATGAACTTCGCAAATCAGGTATCGCCAAGGCAGAAAAGAAAGCCGGACGAAGCACTAACGAAGGTAAAGTTTTTATTTCTGTTAAAGACGGTAAAGCTGCTGCGATTGAAGTACTTTGCGAAACAGATTTTGTCAGCAAAAATGAAAAATTCGGCGCATTCGCGCAAGACATTATTGGACGCGTTGTTGAATATGATGCTGACGGTGATGTATCTGAAAAAGCTCAAGAGGCTGAAAAAGATAACGTAGTATCCATGATTTCCAATATCGGGGAAAATATGCAGCTCCGTCGTGCCGTGAAATGGACAACAAGCGATAAAGTTGGTTCATATCTGCATATGGGCGGACGCATCGGTGTTATGGTTGAAGTCGCTGGTGAAATTGCTGATGATATTCTCGCTGACCTCTGCATGCATATTGCTGCTTTCAATCCTCAGTATATTGCTCCTGAAGATGTTCCGGCAGAAGTTATTGAGAAGGAAAAAGAAATTGCTGCGGCTCAGCTGGATGGTAAACCTGCAGAAATTATTGAAAAAATCCTTACAGGTAAAATCAATAAATGGTATACTGAAATATGTGTAACAAAGCAGCCTTGGCTGAAAGACGACAAAAGCTGTTTTGCAAAAGTAGCCCCGAAAGCGGAGATCAAACGTTTCATCCGCTGGCAGGTTGGCGAAGATATCTAAGTATAAGAGATATATGTATTAAAAGAACGGGTTTAAACGCCCGTTCTTTTTTTTGTTTGAATTGATTGGCTTGTTAGTGCAGATGTTTATTAAAAAACCCTGTTGATTTGTTACCGCCCCAGGCGTGTTCAGCGGGGAATAAATCAAGTTCAAGGTTCTCAGCGGCGCCGGCTGCTTTGTAGATTTTTTCGAGCCGCTTATAACATGCCATTGAGCTGTCAACTTTGAAACAACTGTCGTAAGCGCCGATGTCGATAAGCAGCGGGGCCGGGGCGAGAAGCCCCTGGAGTTCCGGCAGATTAACGAGCTTATAAAGTTTTGGAGCTACCTGCATTCCGCAGTAATTATAATCTCTGAAACCGAAATCTTCCCATAGATTGCTGTAGCAGATTATTTCCGTGGCCTTGAAACGTTTGTCGCAAAGGCTCATCCACAAGGTCATAGTTCCGCCGCCGCTCAATCCCATAGTGCCAAGTTTTTCAGGATCGACATAATCCAGAGAAGAAACGAAATCAGTTGCGGCTTTACCGTGCGCTACATTGATCGACAGTGAAGTCATTCCCAGCATTGTAGCGTTGAGGTAATAAAGATTGCACCAGTCCCGGTTTCCGGCAGCATTATGAAAATTAGGCTTCCGGCTGTCGTTGCGTTCCCCGAAGCCGATCCAGTCTATGGCATAGGTAACAAATCCGGCTTTAGCCATCTGGTGCCCGTAATTATAATTCATCTGTTTTATAGCTGCTCGGAGAAGGTCGCTGGAATCATTTCCCATAACTGGTTCTTTGCCAAACTGCCCATGTCCATGACAGCATAAAATAGCGGGAGTTTTTTTACTCATATCCAGGTTTGCCGGGCGGTTTATCAGGAGGGTTGCGGAAATGCTTTCGGCAACATCAATGATCCAGCGTTGTTTGATTAAACCGTCATGCTCCCATTCTGCGGTCAGAAGCGGATTTAAGTCGGTTTCAGGCGGAAAATCCCCCAGGGTATCGAGCACTTCGGGTAGGGCGCTAGCTTTCCAGTTTTCAAAATAATGTTTGTCATTTCCGGTAAAAGTGTATTGAGGTTTAAATTTTTTGGCATACTCACAAAACATTTTAGTCGGGCTGAAATTTCTTTCCAACATTTTATTTTCCTTTTTCCAGTTTTAAAAATAAACCTTCTCGGACACTATCCTTTTCCGGAGTTCCGACTTCGGTTTTTGTGAAATTTATTTTAGTGCGCCAGCCGGGGCCGTAGAGTTCCAGACGTTTGATTACCCCATATTTCCCTTGTTGTTTGAATGAACTCACCTCAAGACTCCGGAAGGGTTCCTTTTCCCCGGCTCTTGTCCATTGTACCTTGATGGGAAAATAATACTTCTTGCTGAGCCAGACTTTGGCAGTTTCTTTTTTGTCTGGTGATTCAAGTTCCAGAACCCGGCAGGCAATCATTTTAGTGGATTCTTCAGGAAATTCTTTGATGAAATTCCAGTATAGAAAGGTCATTGTCAAATCCTGGGGGCGCAATCCAAAATTGCCAAGAACAGGTTTTTCTTTAGTTGCCTTGTTCATTGGAATGATAGAGGTTCCGTCTTTCCCTTTAATAAAAGCCTGGCCAACCATGTAACCTTGCTTTTTATTAATGACAACTTGAGCCAGGGTGCGTTCCTGATTGAACAGGATGCCCAGATATAATAAGGCGTTTACAGTTTCCCTGCCGCGTCTGCGGTGAATGACCTTGCCGTCCATAACAGCCCAGCGTTTGCGCCCGGCGGGATGACGGACTTTATATAGGAAGTCCGCCACAGATAATTCTTTATCCGCGTATGTAGTGAAGCAAAATGCACATAAAATGATTATCAGTAATAGCCTGAACATTATTTTTTTACCTTACGTTTCTTCTTTTCAAAGACAAACTTAAAAGCTTCTTCCGCGTTATTGACGAAGTGAAACTTTAATTTATCCTTGACCTTTTCAGGAATGTCCTCAAGATCTTTTTTATTTTCGGCCGGCATAACAATAGTATTGATGCCGGAACGTAAAGCAGCAATTACTTTTTCTTTAATTCCTCCTACAGCGGTGACTTTTCCGCGCAAAGTTATTTCCCCGGTCATTGCCAGTCTTGGTTTGACTATTTTATTAGTCAGTAATGAAACCAGCGAAACGGTCATTGTGATACCAGCGGAAGGGCCGTCTTTGGGAGTTGCTCCGTCCGGAACATGGATATGGAAATCATTTTTTTCAAAAATTGATGATTTAATTTTTAAAGTTTCACCGTGGCTGCGGATAAAGCTGAATGCGGCTTCCGCGCTTTCTTTCATCACATTTCCCAGTGAACCGGTCAATTTCAGGCTGCCTTTACCCGGCATTATGGTGGTCTCAACCGGAAGAATAGTTCCACCGACGCTTGTCCATGCCATGCCTGTAGCAACACCGATGCCGGAATATTTTTCAGCCTCATCAAGTATGAATATACGAGGCCCGAGATATTTGCGGACTAAGGCCGGGTTGACATCAATACGTTTGCCTGTATTCATATTATTACGGACAATTTCAGTTGCTATTTTACGGCATACTTTACCTATTGTCCTTTCCAGTTCGCGAACCCCGGCTTCACGAGTGTAATAATCAATGATTTCATCAATCGCTGACATTCTGAACAGTATCTGTTTGGTTTTCAGCCCATTGTCTTTTAATTGTCGTGGAACCAGGTATTTTTTCGCAATCTGTTTTTTCTCAAAGCTTGTATATCCGGGCAGGCGGATTATTTCCATACGGTCTCTGAGGGCAGGCGGGATAGTGTCGAGAATATTTGCGGTTGCAATGAACAATGTCGAACTTAAATCGCAGTCAATTTCGAGATAATGGTCATTGAACGCTTTATTCTGAGCCGGATCAAGCACTTCCAGAAGCGCTGATGACGGATCGCCCCGGTAGTCATTACCAAGTTTATCAATTTCATCAAGCATGAATACAGGATTAGCAGTTCCGGCTCTTTTCAGCCCTTGAATGATGCGCCCAGGTAAAGCTCCGACATAAGTTCGCCTGTGCCCCCGGATCTCAGCTTCATCGCGAACTCCGCCTAACGACATACGGACGAATTTACGTTCCATTGCTCTGGAAATAGATTGTCCTAAAGAGGTTTTACCCACTCCCGGAGGCCCGACAAAGCACAAAATAGGGGCTTTACGGTCATTTTTAAGCTGTAGAACAGCTATGAATTCAAGTATTCGCTCTTTAATATCCTCCAAACCGTAATGGTCATGGTCCAGTATTTTAGATGCTTCATTTACATCAAGACGGTCTTTTGAATATATCAGCCACGGGACGGAAACCAGCCAGTCTATATAGTTGAAAGCAACATGATATTCTGGAGATGCCTGAGGAATTACAGCTAGGCGTTCCAGTTCCTTTTCCACGGTTTTAGTTACCAGCTCAGGCAGCGTTATAGTTTCCAGCTTTTTTTCAATAGCCAGTATATCCGGGGATTTGTTATCCTCGCCGAGTTCATGACGAATGGTCTTGAGTTGTTCCCGCAGGAAAAAGTCACGCTGTGATTTACTGAGAGCGTTATGCACCTGGCTTTGTATTTCAGACCCGAGGTGAAGTACCTCGACTTCACGGTTGAGCAGGATCATCAAAGTCTGCAGGCGTTCATGTAAAGTCGTTTGAGTCAGAATTGATAATTTTTCAACAAAATCTATATTCAAAGTGTCTGCAATCAAATCTACAAGGCGTACACTGTCGTCAAGGTTGAGTATAGCGATTTTGAGTTCTTCAGGAAAATTCGGGGAGAAAGATATTATTTTCTGGAACTGATTGATTGCGTTTTTCAGCATAGCCGCGGATTCAAGTGACTCGTCAGGCTTGCTTTTAAAGTCACTATAAATGACACAATCAATATCTTCGCAGCCTTTATAGGCTTTATTATAGACAACTCGTTTTAAACCGCGCACCAGTACCCGGACAGTGCCGTCGGGAAAGTTGAGCATTTTGACAATTCTTGCGACTACGCCCATTCTGGTGATCTTTTTATCCCTGTGCATGACCGTTTCAGCTTTGAATTCAACTTCTTCGCTGTTGATCTCCTCCTGGGACGGGACTTCCGGAAAAATCGCGATAAGCCGGTTGTCTCCGGTACTTTTCTTAATCATCTTGACTTTCTCATCTCCATCAATGACCATTGGAGTCAGGGTGTAGGGGAACACCAGCATCCCCTGCAAAGTCAAAATAGGTACACAGTTTTCAGGCAGTTCCTTATTATTGGACCTGAAGTTATCTGAGCTTACAGTTATACTTCCATTGTTAACTTTATTTGCCATGAAATTTCCTCTTGCGTGGAATTATGATTTTTCTACTTGATATATAATATAGTATAGATAGCGGGGCATAACAATAAAATGGCGGTAAAAATTTGGATAAATATAGTTTGACAAATCAATCGCGGGCATGTATAGATAGAAAACAAATTCCTGACTTATAATAGAATAGAGAGAAAATATGATTAAAATTATGCGTGGATTATTGCTGTTTCTTGTTTTTATTTCTTTTTGCGGATGTAATTCAATCGGGGTTAAAAAAGTAGAGCGTAGTGAAAGAATCAGCCGCCGTATTACCGGGGCTTTGATTGATCATGATATATTAAGTTCAGATACCAGCAATTATTTGGCACAGGAGGGACTGCTGGAAAAATATGAGAAAAACCCTTACTCTGTCTTAAATCAACTTGTCGAACTCTACAAAAAATCCAGAAACAGACACCTGCTCTTTGCTCTGATGGAATTAACTTACGCTTATGGAAAGAGTCTGAATTCGGGTGAAGAAGCCAGCAAATATTATTTGAGCTGCTGTTATTTTGCTTATGAATATATGTTCGGTAAAAATATTAACCCGCCGGTAGGGCCTTTCTCATACAGCCTGGCAATGGCAAGGTTGTATTATAATTACTCAATGTCTGATTTCTTTAATTTCTTGAGGAAACACAGATTAATAAAGAATGACAGTTATAAGATTAATTGTCTTGTTGGCAATATAAGGTTTGAAAAGCCTGCAATCCCTCAACCGCTTATTGATATGAAGCCTACAGATGTTTTATCCTGTTATGATTATATGCCGGAGAACCTGTTGTCATGGTCGAGCCGCAGCGGTTTGGGCGTACCTTTGATAGTTTCTAACAGTGATGTCAAGAAACGCTTTAAAGATAAACGTCTGTCATTGGCTCCGGTGACAATGTTTATCAGGTTTAAAAATTTGGATGGAAACAAAATATCAGCACGGGCTGAATATTATAATACATTTAAAAATGAAACAGTTAAAATCGATAATAAAGAGCTTGCGTTGGAGCTTGATTATTCCACTCCTATTGCGTATCAGGCATCAAAGCCTGGGCTTATTGACGGAATAAAATATATGGTCTGGCCGGACAGTATTAAAGAGCGCAGCGGTATGTACGCGCTTTCTGATTATGACCCGGATAAGATCCCTTTAGTCTTTGTGCATGGCCTGATGTCCAGCCCGGCAACCTGGACTCAAACTATTAATGCCTTGTTTAACATACCGGAAATAAGAAAAAAATACCAGATATTTATTTTTGCCTACGCAACAGGTAATCCAATCCTCTATTCGGCTCATCTTTTACGTGATGAATTGCTGAAGATGGCACGCAAATATAATAAAGACGGAAAAAACAAAAATTTTAATAATATGGTAATTGTCGCTCACAGTATGGGGGGATTGATTTCAAAGACACTGCTCCAAAACAGTGGAAAAGTTTTGACAGAAACCTTTGACGAAAAAATAAAAGGCGCGGATAAAAAATTAAATAAGGAACAGCGTGATTTTATCAAGGCGGTATTAGTGTTTAAACGGTTGCCTTTTGTTAAGCGGATAGTTTTCGCATCCACTCCGCACAGGGGCTCAAAAATTGCGACTTTTTCAATAGTTACCTGGAGTACCAGAATAATAACTTTGGCTCCTACGCTGGTCAAGGTAAGCGCGGATATCGGAAATGAAATGTTAATAAGGTCTAACTTGAAGAAAGATAATAATCCTTTTCGTTTAAAGACCGGGGTTAATAATCTGGCGCCGGATGATATTGTTCTGGCAAAACTGATGACTTTCCCCTTGCAGCCTGTGCCTTATCATTCCATCATCGGACGTGAAAGCGGACCTTTAGTGCCAGGCGGCAGTGACGGGATTGTCCCTTATTCTAGCTCTCATTTGGATGGCGCGCAAAGTGAACTTATTGTTCGTTCAGGACATAGCGTGCAGGGAACACAAGCAGGAATCTGCGAGATCAGGAGAATCCTGCTCTTTCATTTGAAAGAAATGAATAAATAACGCTGCTATTCGCGATTTGCAGACATGCAACCTTTAATCATCGTCCTGAGTTCCGGGACGTCTTTTTAATATTCTTATGATTTTGGATGGCCTGGTAATATTTTCTACCAATTCATTGATTATGTCAGCATGACGCAGTTTGCGCGAAATGCTTCCCAGCAGTTGCAGGTACATTTCCTGGTTCTGGTCCGGGGCAACTATAAATATGACAACCCTTATCGGCTGATCATCCTGACTTTCATAATCTTCAATAGGATTTTTACATACGCCTACGAGTATAACCGGTTCGGGAATTTCATTTATTCTGATATGGGGCAGGGCGAGTGAAAAACCGACGCCTGTAGTCATCATTTTTTCACGGTGCCAAGTCAGACGCGCTATAGTGTCGCGGTCAATTTTACTTTGTTTTGCTGCTTCGGTAATTAAGCTTTCAAGGACTTCATACTTATTTTTGCCTTCCAGAATAAAAATGGATTCTTTAGTTATAAATTTTGTAAATGTAACTTTCATTATTTATCCTGCTCCTGTTTGTATATGAATTGAGAATCTACGATTGTAAAAAGATGTATCTATTAATATTATCCATAATAAACAGAAGTCAACAAAAAAATATAAAATTAATCTAAGCTACCAGTTGAAGTTTGTATCCTGGGTGAGGGTGTCCAGTCTGGCTTGAATTATTTTATCGGCGTTTTTTTGCCGGAATTCATATGATGCGCGCACTTTCTTGACATGCTTTTCCAAGGATTCAAGACGCTTTTTATTTTCCCGCATCTTTGTTACGAATATTTTTTGGATAATTACCCGTAATTTATCCATAGCTTCTTGTCTGGTTTTATCGTCTTTAGAGTTTTTGTATTGTTTTACCAGTTGTTTTATTTGCTGATTCTGCTTTTGCTTCTCCTGTCTTTCCGCTTTAATGCGTTTTACTATTTTAGCAATTTCTGCCTTAAAAGCTTCAGGATTAGTCTTATGTAATTTGCGAAGGCGTTCACGTTCTTCATCAGAAATATTTCTTAATATTCCCCAAAGTTTTCGATTGGGCTTGCGGTTTTCCCGGTCTGCTTTTCTTTCCCGCCGTTCTTGATCTTCCTGTCTTTCGTTGCTGCCATCGTCGTTCTGCGCAAATACCGGATTGCTAATAATTAATCCGGTAGTAACTGCCAATATAAAATATTTCATGAAGGACTCCTTTTATATCTGTTCAATAATAATTTCTTTTTCAATAAATTTATTAAGGGCGTCATCCTTTGAAGCGCCGATGGTAATATCCTGGCGAGAAATTTCTGCGGCGGTGTCAAGGACAAAAACCTTTTCTTCAAAGGAGTCCCAGTGCCATGCCTGATTGAAAACTTTATTGGAAGCGTCTGCCATTGCTATATTGAACATTATAGCGTATGCGGCGGCAATGGCACTCACGGTTGCGGCGGCGTAGCCGAGGCCGCGTCTTACTGCAATTTGTATCCGCTGGCTTCTTGAAAATTTTTGCGCGGCCCTTATGACCGCAAAATCATTTAACAAGGCTATTTTGGGCTTATTTTTAAGTTCAGAAAATAATTTCCAGTTTTGTTTTGTCTGACGGCATATTTTACAGTCGGCGCAGTGTTCTTCAACGTTAGCGGTGAAATTTCCGTTGCAGGAGAGTATTTCCTTTTGTATCTGCTGGCATTTGTTTTTCATTTTTATCAAGCTCCTGTGTTCCATTGAGTAAGTTCTTTCTGTAAATTTTTCATAGCGTACTGCATCCTTGCGAGGGCTGTATTGATTGAACAGTCATGTATTTTAGCTATTTCCTTAAAACTTAAACCATCCTGCCGCATTACAAACACCTCGCGCTGTTCCGGTGACAAAAGCACTAAAGCCGCTTCTACCGCTTCCAGCAATTCATTTCTATCCATGTTTCGCCACGGTTCTTCCTGTAAAGTATCTTCCGTTTCCGGCTTGTCTTCGCGATCCAGTTCGCTGAATATATAATTCTTCTTTTGTTTCCTGAAATGATCCAATGCCGTATTACGGGCGATACTGAACAGCCACGCCAAAAAACGTTCCTGGTTTCGGTAACGATGCAGATTTTTCATGGTTTTGAGCCATACCTGCTGAAACAAATCATCAATGGTGGAATTATTTTCCGCAAGCATCTTCAGCAGGAATGAATAGATCTGCCGCTTATAACGCTCATAGAGTACCGTAAACGCATCAGCGTCACCATGCAAATATGCTTTTATTAAATCATTATCTGCTTTATCCAAAATTTATATAGTCCTTTTAACTTTACTAAATAGAACGTTTCAGCACAAAATTTATTGTATGAGATCAATAAATTTTTATTTTTTTACATTTAAAAACAGCATGGATATGATTATACACGGCAGAGTTTATTTTTACAAGCGGTAACGGGAATGATTAACAGCCGTATTGCAGTCTGCGCATACGGCATTTTTTTGTGAGCTTAATGTAAGAATGACAGCGGATTACTTCCAGCCGATGACCTGATAGCCCTGCTGTCTTAAAGTGAGTTCGACGTGTTTCTTGAATAATGGCTTTGGAGCTTTATTTATAAACATCCAGTCTATAAGGAAACTGAGCCCACTTCCGGCAGCACCTGCTACAGAAGTGGAGCCGACTGCGGCGCTGACGCCGGCGCTGGCGGCATTTCTGCTGGCGGATTTTGCCAAAGTCCGGTTTGAAGATGAATAGTTGTCAAGTCCTGCCTTTTTTGCCATATTAATTGCTGCTTGTATATCTTTTTCAGCCTGTTTAGATCCGACTTTCTGGTAATGCGCATTAGAGTACAGAACCGGCTTGCAGGTGGAACACGCCGTGAGGAACAACAGCATTGCCGTGCCGAAACAAATATAAAACATACTTATTTTCATTGCCGACTCCTTGCTTCCTGTAGAATATTAATGATCTTTTCCCGAATATTATGCATCTGGTGACTGAATGTATCCAACCTGTTTTTGAGAGTTTTCTGCTGACGGCTGAAAGAATTAATTTGCCCCAGCAGGTCATTTATACCGCTTAGAATGCGTTTGAGCAGACTTATTTTAAGCGGGTTCATGCTGGTGTCTTCAAGTTCAATAATATCAATGCTGCGGGCAGTCAGCCTGGCTAATGTGCAGCTTGTGACTAAACCAGCTTTACGCAAGGACTGACGCAGGTCATGAACAAATATCATGTTCCATTCAAATGTCAATTTGTGCAGGGTCAGATATACGTCGGAGTAGCGTCGTTCCTTGAGATCGCTTATATCCAGATGTTCTTCGTCACCCTCAAAAAACACATCCAGAGAGTGTTCTTTGCTGCTCATATCCGCATTGCTTGGCACTAAGTCCGGCTGAGCCATCAGCTTGTTGATGATGCTGTCCTCTTCATCCGGCAGATCAAGACAGCTTGGAAGAATCCGGAAATACTGGCGGATCCGTTTTTCATCCTGCCGGATTTCTTTTTCCCAGCGGAATTCGTTCCAGTTTTGATTGTCAGATGAATAATCCATTTTTATTCCTTGAGTGCCGAACGTCTTGTTCAGGCTCAACTTGTGTTTTTCTATGTATTACTTATTTTTTCCAGTTTTTGGAAATCTTCAAGTTTCGGCGCGTCGCCCCAGAGTTGTTCCAACTGATAACGCTCCCGCATTTCCGGGGTCATTATGTGCATTATGACTGTGCCGAAATCAATTAATATCCATTTGCTGGCGGATTCACCGTTGACTTTCACCGGTTTTATTGCCAATTTTTCAAAAACAGCTTTCTGTATCCAGTTAGCTAAAGCTCTCATCTGAGGTTCGGATTGTGCGGTGCAGAGGACAAAATAATCTGCTATAGTCGTCAATTCCGATACTTTAAGCGAGATTATATCATGCGCTTTTTTTTCTTCCGCTTCTTCAGCGCATAATTTTGCTAGTACTTCAGGGCTAACTTGTTTTTTCGTCATAAATACAGACCTTTGTTTTTTATATATTTCAATATGCTTGCTTTTATATTTTTATTTATCGTTTTATCTGTGATATTGCTTCTTACCGAAGTGGAAGATATGTCAAAAAACGGCATTTGCAATACTGATTTCAATAAAATATCGATTTCTTTTGATGTCCAGTGCTTTAACAGGTTTTCACGGTTGACTTCATATCCTTTCCGGGGATAACAGATAATCTCATATTGAGCAGCGATTTCTTTTGCTTTGTACCAGGAATGGAGAGCTTCCAGACTGTCACCGCCGATCAATATTTGTAATTTATCATCAGGAAATTCTTTTTCCAGTAATTTCAAAATTTTTATGCTGTAGGATGGTTTCAGCGCGGCGCGGCGTTCGATATCTGAAACCTGCATGCCTGGTTCTCCGGCGACGAGAAGTTCAAGCATCGCTAAACGGTCGTCGAATGAGCTGATTTCCTGATCAAGCTTATGCGGAGGGTCATAGGCGGGCACGAATAGGACGCAGTCTGTTATACACCGCTTAAGAATGTGCCGGGCTAATTCAAGATGTCCGTTGTGCGGTGGATCAAAAGTGCCGCCAAAAAAGGCAATCCGCATATTTGTAATTATCCTTTTTACAAAGTAGATTCTAACTTGTCTCTATTAGTAGTATATAAGGCTTTGACATAAAAATCAATGCTAATAAGTTTTAAGTTTTAAGGAAATCGGCTCACGGTTCACGGGAAAAATGAAAATCAACTTCAATAAGAGCGGTATTTGCGAAATTGCCGCAGGAATAGTGAAAAAACTGCATTCCTCCGGGCATTCGGCGTATTTTGTAGGTGGTGCGGTGCGTGATATGCTTCTCGGCAAAACGCCCAAAGACATTGATATTGTCAGCTCCGCCACACCAGTCGAAACCGCGGAAATATTTCCTGACACCATGGAAGTCGGCGCGGCGTTCGGGGTTATGCTGGTGAGAGAGCAGGGGGTGAGTTTTGAAGTCAGCACTTATCGTGAGGAACGCAACTACATGGACGGGCGCCGTCCCGAACATGTTAAATACAGCAAAGACCCCAAAATAGATGTTAGCCGCCGTGATTTCACCATAAACGGTTTGTTGTGTGATCCTGAAAGCGGTGAAGTCATTGATTATGTCGGTGGAATCAAGGATCTGGAAAAGGGTATTATACGGACAATCGGCAATGCGGAAACCCGTTTCGGTGAGGATTTTCTGAGGATGCTTCGCGCGGTACGTTTTGCTGTCCGGCTTGGCTTTGAGCTCGAAGCTGATACTCTAAAGGCGATTCAAAAACTCGCTCCGGAAACTGTAAAGCTTTCAGCCGAGCGTATTCAGCAGGAATTGACTATGATATTTACGGGAGAAAGCCCGGAACTGGCTTTAGATATGCTCCATGATACCGGGATATTGGCGGTTCTTCTGCCGGAAGTCGAAGCTATGCGCGGAGTTGCCCAGCCGCCGCAATACCATCCTGAAGGTGACGTTTACGAGCATACCAGATTAATGCTCAAAGCGATGGCGTTTCCCGATGAACTGACAGCCTGGAGCGTATTGCTGCATGACGTAGCTAAACCTTTGACTTATTTTGTCGATGAAACCGGGCGGATACGCTTTTTCGGACACGAACAGAAAGGCGCGGAGCTGGCGAAAAAAATCATGTCCCGTCTGCGTTTTTCCAGGCAGGCAATAGACCGGGTTTCGCGTGCGGTAAAAAATCATATGCGTTTTGCTTCTGTCCTGCAAATGCGTAAGGACAAAGTAAGGCGGCTTTTAGCCGATGACAATTTTCCTCTGGAACTGGAGCTTCACCGCCTGGATTGTATTTCCAGCCATGCTTTAATGGATGTTTTTACATTCCTGTTGGATAAAATAGTGGAACAGTCTGGTGAAGTTAAACTCCCGCCGCCTTTATTGACTGGGAGGGATTTGATTGAATTAGGTTTTAAGCCCGGTCCAAAGTTCAAAAAGATACTTAATAAAGTAAGCGGCCTCCAATTAAAAAATAATCTCAAAACCAAAGAACAAGCAATAGCTTTCGTCAAACAGAAGTTCAAATAAAAAACCGCTTGACCGCGGTCGCCGATCCAACAGGAGAAACTGTTGGTCGCTCGTTTCCAACGAGCGAAATTTTGCGCAATTTATTGCGCCTGTAAAGTACATTTCTCAAAAAACGAGGCTTTTAAAAAAGCGCGAAGCAATTTTTTCAAAGATGCGAGCGTTTGAGCTCCAACTCTATAAATTACCCCAAAATCATATTATCTTTCTTGCTTTGAATATTAATAATGTTAATTTTAATAACAATTAAATTATGGAGGATTATTAATCAAAAAGGTGAATAATGAAGTTAAAGAAAGAAAAATTTTCAAAAATAATAATAAATAATTTTTCTCGTTATGTGTTAGCCATTTTATCACTTATTTTTTTGTGGTTATTAGCATCTCACAATGAGCCATATTGGGGAGTGCTAAGTATGCTGATGATGGTTACTTTGTATTTTGATGAAGGTCTTGATAACTATCGTAGATATGGTATAACTCGGTGGCTGTTGTATTGGTTAGGAATCAGTTGTGTTGTTGTTATTTTCTTCTATGCCCTTATATATGCTCTTTGTGGCTTTAATTGTGATGGAAAACTTTACCTTTATGATATGAAAAATCTTGGTGTTTTAAGGTGTCTGGATGCGATATATTTTAGTTTAGTAACTTTTACTACTTTAGGATATGGAGACTGTAAACCTATATCCGAACTGAGATTAATTTGTGCTTCAGAAGCTGTTGCTGGATATATGTATTTAGGTGTATTAGTTGGCTGTATTATGACGTATCTAGTAAAAAAGTCCAAGCATCAGGAAAAACGAGAAGAAGAAAATCTAATGAAAGCTTTGAGAAAACCAAGAAAGTTTTCTAAAATATATAACCGTTTATTTATATCAAAAGAATTACTGGAAAGGCATAGACAGGAATTACTTGAAAAGCAAATAAAAAGACACAATCGCCGTTTTAATGTAAAAACCTCACAAAACAAATTGAAATACAATAAGAATCGTTAGGCTGTGATAATATTTCCTCGGAAAAGGATTTGCGAAATCCTTAAATGATGATATTTTTGAAATGAATAATTTATAAATTATGTGGAAAAAGTTTGCATGAAAAAATCCCTGTCACATTTGCCGAAACATAAAAGAGATGAACTTAAAACGCTTACCGAAGTCATCACGGAAAAGGTTGATGCCGATTTTGTGATTCTGTTCGGCAGTTACGCTCGGGGCGATTGGGTGGAAGACAGAAATATCGGAGATGACGGTAATGTCTATGAATACAAAAGCGATTACGATATATTGATTGTCGCCAGGAATCCACGCAAATACGAATATAACGATTCCCCGGGAAAAATCGACAATAAAGCCAAAACTCTCGGTGTGCGTACCGATTTAAGTTTGATATTTCACAGTGTCGCGGATTTCAAAAAAGCTGTAAACAAAGGTAAGTATTTCTTCGTCGATATCGTTAAAGAGGGAATCATGCTCTATTCGTCTGAACGTGTTCCCTTGCCGGAAATAAAAGAACTCAGCCTGGAAGAACGCAAATATTACGCGCAGACGGATTTTGATAACTGGTTTCAAAGTGCAAATGAATTTTTTGATAATTTTGAGCATAATTTTATCTTAGAAAGATACAAAAATGCCGCATTTCAACTTCATCAGGCTACAGAACGCTTTTATACCGCTTTACTGTTGACTTTTTCCAGCTATAAGCCCAAACTCCATGATTTGGAAAAACTGGGCGTCAGGGTTCAGGCTTTTTGCCCTGGATTAAAAGATATATTTCCGCGGAAAACGCAGAAGGAAAAGGACTTGTTTGATTTGCTGAAACGCGCATATGTTGAAGCCCGTTACAGCATGTCCTATGAAATCACCAAACAAGAACTCGAATATCTTGCCGGTTGTGTCAAAAAACTTCAAAGCACTACTGAAAGAGCTTGCAAAGCCAAAATAGAGAGTTTTATTTAAAATTATGCCCGTGATTCTCTGGAAGGAGAGTGTATTCACGAGCCGCAGACGGGGAACGTTAACGGCTCGACAGAGTTTCGTCCTCCAAGTAAAGCATTAATCCGGGAGAAGATATAATTCGTAACTGATTTGCCGCTGGTGAGCCGTGCCGCAATTGCCGAATCGACGAATAATTGCGTAAAGTGGAACAACAGGCAGGGAATGATCGCAGCTCCTGGATTTTTGCATAATAATGCCAATACGCTTATTGAAAGAGGAAGGGTCTTTTGCGAACTTATAAATATCAGAGCTTTGAGCTCGGGAGTTTCGAGTTTAATCAATTTTCCGCCAGCCCAGGCAATGAGCATTAGTATTGCATGGATTGAAAATACTGCCGAGGTCAATAACGAAATTTCAGACAGGGAGCATTTGTAAAGCAGGTCGCGGGATGCCGCAGCTGCGGCATAAACTGTAAGAATAACGCATATAGAGGGGATATACGCTACAAATGCTTTGGTTTTTCGTTTAGTTAATTTCCTTGCGGCCATTCCGGCGGCGAAAGGCAGAAGTACGAGCAGGATGAGCTTGATTAAAAGATTCCATGCTGAAATATTGATGCCTTCAGCTTCCTCGACAGATAATTTAAGCATCAGGGGAATGGTGAAAATCCCAGTCAGATTCATTATTACAGTCATCAACAGCGCCCATACTGCGTTGCCGTGCGCCACTTCTGTTATAACTGTAGCCGACGACAGGGTTACCGGTACGCAGCAGGTAACAATAAGTCCAAGCGCCGCCATAGCTTCGAACTGGAATATTTCTACCGTTGCCACTCCGATAAATGGAGCTGTAAATAAAGAAATTATGATAGCCAGAATTATAGAATAAACGAATTTATGATTCAGTTTGGCGTTACGGAGACTGAACTTCCAGCCGCTGATAAGGAATATAGCCACTACGAAAAAAGGTACGAAATTGTTTTGTTTCAGCCATATTCCAGCAGCCGGGAACCCCAAGGCTCCGGCTATTGCCAATACCAGTCCGACAGGAAGAAATAATTTTTTTAAATTCATAAGGGTAGTTTTGAAGGTTAAGTTTTAAGCTTTAATTGATTAGAGCCTTGAATGATATGCTCATGGAGGAGCCTTACAGCTTTTTTCTTTTCATTTGCCAGCAGAGCATTGATTATATCAAGACGTTCACTATCGATTTTTTCCAGGTCATCAGAACTGAAAGTCCGCCATGAACGCAAAGGCTTTATTTGCCTGATTATTTGCCGGGTAATTTCCTGTAAATGCTTATTGGGGGATGATTCTATGACTAATTCATGTAGTTTCTCATCGACTTCGAGGGATTGTTTCCTGTTCTTATTCTTAGATTTTTCCAGGTCAGTTTTGAGTTCGAGCAACTCATCTCTATGAATATTTTCAAAGCCTTGTTCCAGTATAAGGCATTCAAGCATACCTCGACATTCAAAAAGGCTGGAGATCTCTTCGCTGTCAAACTTGCTGACGAAACATCCTCGTCGCGGAATCCGTTTCACCAGTTTGTCGCGGCAAAGCATCATCAGGGCTTCGCGCGCCGGAGTCCGGCTTACCCCGAAAATGCCGCAGATATTTTCTTCAGAGAGTTTTTCTCCTTCCTTCAGTTTGCCTTTGATGATCCGGTCAAGGAGCCGGTGATATACTTCTTCCGCCAGAGAAAAGTGTTTGATCTTTTCATCCATTAAGCGTTTTTCTCCAATTCATCCATTAGTTTTTGTACCTTGAGCGCTTCTGTCCAGAAGGGGAATGTTGTTTTGTCCGGAACAACTCCGAAGTGCCGGGCTATATCAACTCCCATTACTTTGTTACCTTCAGGATTGACATGAAAACCGTCACGCATCAAACTGATATATATTTCAGGATAGTTACTTCGGAGCCTTTCCCAGCGTTCAAGATGATCTATTAGCGCCGAGCCGGTTTCGGAGGCGGTTTCCCGTACGATATCCATATATTTATAAAAATTATTAATGCGAGAGCTCTCAATTTCATCAGGATTAGGAGAATAATAGGTTTGAAATACAATTCCGCAATTCATTTTTGTAAAACGATTATAAAGTTCTTTGAGATTATTCCTGAAATCACTTAAACTAAGATTTTTATCCGGGTTGCAGTCATTGCCGCCGATGGTGATAAATGTCAATTGAGGTTTAAAGAACTCTGCATCGTCCTCAAAACGCGCTAAAAGGTCGCGTGTCGTATGTCCGCCGATTCCTGTATCTATACAGGTATGAACCCTGCCGTATTTGTTATTTAATGCTAATTCGAAGCAGTCAAACCAATGTGAATCCGGCAGGTAACGTTCAGTATTTGAAGAGCCGAAAGCTAAGACCCTGAGTCTTTTTTCAGGAGAAAAAGCGTCTATAAAATCTTTGATTACAGTTTGCATATGTATATCCTTGTTTTGTATATTGTATACAATTTACAGCGTGTATCTCGGATTGTCAAGTGATATTGAAATGAATAACTAGCAATTTAATGCCGTGTGTGTAATCGCTAATTCGCTTTTTTAGCTGTAAAGGCTGTAAATTTGCGCCACGTGAGGTGTAATGCGGCGGTATTCGAACAAGCAAGGTTTCGGCAAGTTCGATAAAAAACTTGCATGCAAGCTTATTTATTCAAATCTCTAGCTTGTCCTGATTTGTAAAACTATATTGGGCATTTATATTGACTGAAACAAAATTTCAGTAACCTGGTATATATATGCAGTACAGAATTGAACATGACATGCTCGGAGAAAAAGCTGTTCCGGCAGATGCCTATTACGGCATACATACGCTTCGAGCTGCGGAGAATTTCCCGCTCAGCGGCCGACGTGTCCGTCCTGAACTTATACAGGCTCTTGCTATGGTGAAAAAAGCCTGCTGTCAGGCTAATGCTGAACTTGGATTTTTGGAAGAAGACATTGCTTCTGCTATCAGCGTTGCTTGTGATGAGATATGTGAAGTCCAGTTTTCTGAACAGTTCATAACCGATGCCCTGCAGGGGGGAGCCGGAACTTCCACTAATATGAATATTAATGAAGTAATAGCCAATTGCGCCCTCGAGATCAGTGGCGCGGCTAAAGGTGATTACCATAAGATAAGCCCGCTTGATCATATAAATTTGCACCAGTCAACCAATGATGTGTATCCAACAGCCTTGAAAGTAGCCGCCGCGTTTCAACTGCGTGAACTCAGCGAACGGCTTGCCGCTCTGCAGGCGAGTTTCCAGGAAAAGGAAAAAGAATTCGGAAACGTAGTCAAAATCGGAAGAACAGAAATGCAGGATGCCGTTCCTATGACCCTGGGCGCTGAATTCTCTGCTTTCGCGGAGGCTTTCGCGCGTGACCGCTGGCGTACTTTCAAAGCCGAAGAACGTATTCGCACCGTGAATCTCGGCGGAACTGCTGTCGGCACTGGTTTGACTGCCCCGAAACGTTATATATTCCTGGTGATTGAGAAGTTGCGTGAACTCTCCCGGCTCGGGCTTTCACGCGGCGAAAACTGCGTGGATCAGACCGCCAACCAGGACGCTTTTGTGGAAGTGTCCGCAACTTTGAAAGCCTGTGCGGTAAACTTTATGAAAATAGCCCGTGACCTGCGTCAACTGCATATGATCGGAGAGATACGTTTGCAGCCTGTGCAGGCAGGATCGTCGATAATGCCTGGGAAAGTCAATCCGGTAATCCCGGAAAGCGTTATTCAGGGAGCTATGAGTGTGCTTGCCTGTGGCCGGATGGTGGAGGACTGTGCCGCTTCCGGGACCTTGCAGATCAACGAATTCATGCCTCTGCTGGCGGATTCGCTGCTTAGCGCCTTGGACTTGTTGTGCAGTCTTACGGTCATGTTTAAAGATTGTGTTGATAATTTGACCGCTGACACCGAACGTTGTCATGAATTGTTCGATGCCTGCCCGATGGTTATTACCGCGTTTATTCCCAGTCTGGAGTATGAACGCGCTTTGGAGCTCGTTGAGGAATTCAGGAACTCGGAAGATACCGATATCCGCGCTTTCCTCAAAACCCGTCTGGACCCGGAACTTGTGGAAAACGTTCTGCGCCCGCAAAACCTGGTAGCTCTCGGCTACCGTTGAAAACAGCAAACAAATATTATTTGATATTATGGAAAAAACTCCTAAATCCATGCGTTTACATATTGCGTTATTCGGACGCGCTAATGTTGGTAAATCAAGCTTCCTGAATATGATATCAGGGCAGGATATCGCTATTACTTCGCCGCTGCCCGGCACTACCACTGATGTCGTCGAAAAAACTATGGAACTTCTGCCGCTCGGCCCTATAGTGTTTCTTGATACCGCCGGTTTCAATGATACTACGGAACTTGCCAGTGCCCGGCTCCGCAAAACCACCGGGACTTTCCGTCGCGCTGAGATAGTTGTTATCCTTTGTGAAAACGGCATCTGGGGAGAACCGGAAGCACATATCATGCGGCTGGCTTTTGAACATGATTTGCCCGTGGTTGCGGTCATCAACAAAATTGACGCTAATCCGGCGGAACCGGCTTTCATCGAAAAACTTAAAGCTGAAGGTTCGCGGTCGGTAATTGCGGTATCCAGCGTAGTTCCGGCGCAACGTGAAAACGGCTTGGCCGCTTTCAAACAGGCACTTTTATCGGTATGTCCGGAAGATTTTATCCAGCCTCCTCCGCTGGTTGGCGACATGCTTCGTTCCGGTGCCCTCGCCGTCCTGATCGTACCGATTGACTTGCAGGCTCCGAAAGGGCGGTTGATCCTGCCGCAGGTCCAGACGATCCGCGACGCGCTTGACAATGATGCTTCGGCGCTGGTTGTCAAAGAACGCGAATATGCCCATTTGCTTGAACAACTGAAAAATCCGCCGGATCTTGTCGTATGTGATTCGCAGGTGGTTATGAAGATGGTTGCGGATACGCCGAAAAATGTTCCCTGTACCACGTTCTCTATTTTATTTTCCCGTCTGAAAGGCGATATGCAGCTGTTGGCGCGCGGCACTGCCGCCATTGAGCAGATAAAGCATGGTGATAAGATTTTGATTGCTGAATCATGTTCGCACCATGCCGCCGCTGATGACATCGGGCGGGTGAAGATTCCGCGCTGGCTCCGTCAGTATCTCGGTTCTGATATTGAAATAGATGTTTATTCCGGTCGTGATTATCCAGAAAATCTGTCTGAATACAGTTTAGTGGTTCACTGCGGAAGCTGCATGTTGAACCGTCGCGAAACTCTGGAACGCCTGCAAATGGCGGAACGAGCCGGGGTACCGGTTACCAATTACGGGATGTGTATTTCCTATGTTCAAGGAGTTATTGAAAGGGTTTTGACGCCATTCCCGGCTGCCCTCGACGCTTTCAAATGTGCCCGGAATTCCATGTGAGATATGTTCTGAATTATGCCAAATAAATGGACTGTTTATAGTAGGATATAGTAAATTAGGCGTTGTTAATAAAAAGTTATAAAATAAAAAATAGAGTTGGATATGAGATATTTTGCTGATAAATTGATGATGGTCATTGCTGTTTTATCCATTACGTCCTGTAACACTATTACGGGAAACAGAGAAAACCTTGTCAAAAATGGCGATGCAGAAGATAATGCTTCAATTAAAGAATGGCATAAAAATCTAAGCTGGAACAATGATGATAAAGTTGACGGGGAAGGATGTTTTTATGGAAAGAAAAGAAATATATGGGCGTTTTCTCCTGGATTTATCGAAGTCGATACAGCAAAGGAGTATCGGTTGTCCGCCTGGCTAAAAGCCGTCGGCAAGGCAAAATCCACATGTTATATCGGTCTTGCCATGTATACCGGGAACAAACGTTCCATACAACGTCCTTATGTAACTGTAGAAAAAGGAACGATCACGGAACTGGCGGCGGCAGTTAAAGCCGGGGATAAGGTTCTGAAGATAAAAGACTGCTCTAAATGGAACGTTGGAAAAATAAGAAGTACCCAGGTTGCTTTCAGCGTAAATGAGGATTATTCTGATTTGCCTAACTTCAATGTTTCGAACCTGGCTGTCAAGCTCAGGAAAAAAGCTAATATATATGAATTGACTTTACGGAGCCCGGTAAAAAGAGATTATCCCGCAGGAACAAGAATCAGGCAGCATTACGCCGGCGGCGGATATCAGTATTGCGCTGCTTCAAACAAGATTGCTCCGTCCAGATGGAAAAAATACAGCGCGGTTGTTAGAGGGATAGCAAAATATGGGGCTCCAGATACGCAATTCTGGCCAGGCACTAGATATGTAAGGATTGTTGTTATAATTAACTATAAGGCTAAGAAAGGCAGCGATACACAGACTCTGTTTGACGAAGTTTCGTTTTCAGAACTTGATGAAAAATAAAATTATAAACTGAAAGGTATTTTAAAATGGCTTTTATTCAATGCAATTTTCATTCGGATGCATTAGGTATGGCATCTTCAATGAATGTGATTCTGCCGCAGCAGTCTAATACCCAGATCGGTATGGATGGCGGGACAAGCAAAACCGAATATCCGGTTTTATATTTACTCCACGGCTGTAGTGATGACCATAGTATCTGGGGACGTCGTACGTCAATTGAACGTTATGTTGCCGGAATGGATTTGGCGGTTGTCATGCCGAATGTCCATCGCAGTTTTTATACGGATATGAAAAACGGCGGCAGGTATTGGGAATTTATCAGTGAGGAACTTCCACGGATCGTTAAATCTTTTTTCCCGGTCAGTACGCGTCGTGAAGATACCTTTGTAGCCGGATTATCCATGGGGGGATACGGGGCTTTGAAGCTGGCTTTACGCTGTCCTGAAAAATTCTCGGCTGGAGCAAGTCTTTCCGGAGTGACAGATATTTATGGTTTCTGGAAGGGGAATGAAAACTTTAATAAGGATATGAACCTGGTTTTCGGTACTCCGGATGAGTTTCTCGACAGTGAAAACGACCTCTTTAAATTAAGCCGTGAGCTCAAAGAATCCGGTAAAG
Organism: Victivallaceae bacterium; assembly: GCA_963664605.1. Lineage (GTDB taxonomy): Bacteria > Verrucomicrobiota > Lentisphaeria > Victivallales > Victivallaceae > JAHOYW01. The sequence goes on along the minus strand of OY761536.1, from coordinate 3,445,784 downwards.
ATATTCCCATGCTGTTCCAGGCCTGCGGAACAGAGGATTTTCTTTACGATGGCAACTTGAAGTTCCGGGATTATTTACGTGAGCTTGATTATGATTTGCATTATCAGGAATCGCCTGGTGTTCACAGCTGGGATTTCTGGGATGATACAATTCAAGACGTTTTAAAATGGCTGCCGATTGCCTGAATTTATTTCCAATTATCATAATTTTATTAATAATATGTAAAAAAATATCTAATTAGCTTGCGATTTTTATTTTTGGTGTTATACTTCCCATTCCGCAATCTTATTAAACTACAGGATAACTGTATCCTGATGATAAAATATAATTGAATAAAAAAACTAAACCCCGTAACCACAAAGGAAAACAATATGTCCAAATATGATGCATTGTTACAAGAGAAGCTGGGAAATACTTATCCCAAGCTTGCCGCATTGAAAAATGAAAAACTTGATAATTTTCTCGGCGAATATATCGAGTTATGCAACCCTGATTCAGTCTATTTCTGTGACGACAGCGAATCGGATGCTGAATACATCCGTAACCGTTCACTTGAATTAGGCGAAGAGAAAAAACTTGCCCGTTCAAAAACCACTATGCACTACGACGGTATTGGTGACCAGGCGCGCGACAAACCTAATACAAAATATATGGTTCCCGCTGATAAGTTGTCCTCAATGGGAAAACTTAATTGCATTGATTCAGAAAAAGCCATGGCTGAATTAAGACCTATTATGAAAGATATTATGGTTGGAAAACAGGCTATCGCAAAACTTTTCTGTGAATGTCCAACTCATGGTCCATTCTCTATCGGATGTGTACAGTTTACCGACTCATGCTATGTTGCGCATTCAGAAGATATTCTGTATCGCCGCGGTTACCAGCACTTCATGGATATGGAAAACAAAGATGATTTCTTCTGTTTCTGCCATAGTGCCGGGGAACTGGAAAATGGAGTTTGCAAGAATCTGGATAAACGCCGTATCTATCAGGACCTTGAAAACAACATTGTATATTCAATGAACGCTCAGTACGCCGGTAACACCGTTGGTTTGAAAAAACACTCCATGCGTCTAGCAATCAATAAATCCGGTAAAGAAGGATGGCTCTGTGAACACATGTTTATCATGAGTATCCCGAATGAGGAAAAAGCCCGTTCAACTTACTTTGTTGGCGCTTATCCTTCCGCATGCGGTAAAACTTCTACTGCAATGGTTCCCGGTGAAAAGATCATTGGTGATGATATCGCTTACTTCAAAAATATAAACGGTGAATTCCGCGCGGCAAACGTTGAAGGCGGTATCTTCGGTATCGTTAAAGACGTGAATGGTGAAGATGATCCGGTTATTTTTTCTACTCTGATGGAAGAAAAGGAAATGATTTTCTCAAACGTTCTTACCGGTTCGGACAACAATCCTTACTGGCAGGGAATGGGAGTTGAAACTCCTAAAAGCGGTGTGAACTTCGCTGGCGAATGGACAGAGGGATGCGGAACTCCTATCTCTCATGGTAACGCCCGTTATACTATCCGTATGGATTATCTGAAAAACCTTGATCCGGCATGGAACGACAAGGAAGGTGTTGTTGTTGACGGCGTACTTTATGGCGGACGTGACAGTGATACTACTGTTCCTTGTGAAGAATCATCCTGCTGGGAAGATGGAATCATCATGAAAGCCTGTACTTTGGAATCTGAAACTACTTCCGCCACTATTGGGCAGGAAGGCGTACGTGTTCCTCAGCCGATGGCTAACTTGGACTTTATCACTTATCCGCTTGGTGACTACATCAAAAACAATATTGAATTCGGTAAGCAGTTCGCTGAAAAGTGCCCGAAAGTTTTCAGCACTAATTACTTCCTTCTTACAAAAGAAGGTAAGTTCTGCACAAGCAAGCTGGCTAAAAAGGTTTGGCTGCATTGGTTCGAAGGCCGTGTTTATGGTGAATACGAAGCCTATGAAACTCCGACTGGATTCATTCCTAAATACGAAGACCTGAAAGAGCTCTTCAAAACTCATCTTGATGAAGATTACAGTTTAGAAGATTACACTTATCAGTTCAGTTTCCGCTGTGACGCATGGGTTGCAAAACTCGAACGCGCTAAAGTATTCTTTACTGATATGGCTCCTACTCTTTCTCAAGATGTTTATGCATATTGGGATAAGAAAATCGCAGAATTCAAAGCTGCCAAAGCTAAATATGGTGATGAGATTAAACCGGGAGACTGGAAAGGTCTTTAAACCATATAATATGGTTTTTCAAAAAATAGAGTCCGGAGTTTTGCTTCGGGCTCTTTTTTTTGTGGTTTTGAACACAATTCGGTATAAAAATTGGATTTGAATGATTTTTTTCTTTAAATTATTTGACAAATTATAAAGCTTAATTTATACTAACAAATGATAGTATGTTGTGAAATGATTAGCTATTTTTTTGTCAACCATAATATAAAGGAGATAACTTTATTTTGCGGTTTTAGACCTGTTTATGCATAAGAGGCTATTCTCATTTAAAAAAAATCATTTTTATTTTGTTATTCGTGATTCGTGATATACATTATATCCCGGATAGAACCATCAACCAAAAGGAGAACCATAACTCGAAGCTATGGATTTTTTTCCATTTTGTAAGTTCTAAACCAATTCAAAATCAGGGAGTCGTGCTATGAAGACTAAAATTATTGAAAACATGTTAAAATTAGTTTTTCTTGCATTATTGACTTTGTCTGTTGGTTCTTCCGCTTATGGCGGGGTAGATGGGATTGAAAATAAACGAATAATAACTTACTACGGGGATTGGGTGCATTACAGCGGTCAGGATTATTTTGATCCTGACGATCTTCCAGTTGATAAGCTTACCCACATTAATTACGCGTTCATCGATGTAGGTACTGATGGAAGCTTGAAGTTTCTTGATACATACGCGGCTTTCGAAAAGACTTTCGGCGAGGCATGGGATTCAGAATACAAGGGAATCATAGGCCAGTTTCGTAAGCTCCGCAACCAGTACCCCCACATACGTTTTGGTTTCAGTATCGGCGGCTGGTCGCGTTCCGCAAATTTCCCTGTGGTTGCGGCTGACCCGGTAAAACGGGCGAAGTTTGCGGCGGATGCCGTCGAACTGGTAAAAAAATACGGTTTTGATTTCATAGATATTGACTGGGAATATCCCGGTGCAGTCCGTGCTCCCGATAAGGTGGATAATCCTAATGATCTCGGGCATCCATATGGTACTGCCGCGGACGGGGCTAATTACGTGTTGCTGCTCAAAGAGGTACGCGAAGCATTGGATGTTGCCGGAGAGCAGGAAAATAAATATTATGAACTCAGTGTTGCGGTTCCGGCTGGTCCTTCGAATATGGCAAAACTTGATATTGCCGGCATGAACGAATACCTCGACTTTTTCAATATAATGACTTATGACATGCATGGAGCATGGGACTCCGTTACCGGGCATCATGGCGCTATATATCAGACTCCTAATGCTCCATATACAGGTGAAGCCGCTAATATTTGCGGAGATTACGCAGTTAAATATTATAAAGATCATGGAGTGCCGGGAAAGAAACTGATAGTCGGAGCTCCGCTTTATTCCCGCGGCTGGCAGGGAGTAAAGGATGACGGGCCGATTGCTGAATACCCCGGTCTTTTTGCTTCCGCTTCCGGCGGAGCCAACGGCAAGCGTGACGGTGGGCGTCCGGGCGGTAATAATAACTATTATGACATGCTTGAGCTTGAAAAAGATCCGGCTTTTACAAAGTATCGTGACGCGTCTTCTCAAAGTCCATATCTTTATTCCAAATCAAAAGGGGAATTTTATACTTATGAGGATGAAATATCCGCCAAGTTCCGCGCGGATTATGTGAAAAACAACGATTACGGCGGTATCATCATGTGGCAGGCTTCCTCTGACGGGCCGACCGTCGATAAAAGAGATGTGCTTACAACTGTTTTTAAAGATACTTTTTATTCCGGACGTGCTATTCCAGCGAGGGACAGCAATTCCTCAACCGACAGCCCTTCCGGACCGCGCAGCCGCTGGCTTGCCGGTTATCTTCATAACTGGGAGGAAAGTTCAGTCGGCGGTTATCTGCCTTTAAGCATGGTTCCTGACGATTATGACGTTATCCATATAGCTTTTGTGAATATTGCCGCTGACGGGACAGTTTCTTTTAAAGACGGCGGTAATTCCATGCCTATCATCACTAAAGAATGGATACAGGAAAAAATCAATGCCGGCAGGATAGTGACTTTTTCGGCGGGTGGAGCGAATAGCACAGTAATTCTTGATACTCCGGAAAAAGTGAAGCGTTTTGCTGATACTTTTATTAAGTTAATTGAAGAATACGGAGTGAACGGCATTGATATTGATATTGAACACGGCCTCAGCGCACTGAGCAACCCTGCTGATTTAAGCACCTCTGTTCAGGGGCTGATAGATGCGCTTGATAATATACTGGCTCACTTTGGAGGAGACTTCAAACTGTTCATGGCTCCTGAAAGCGCAAACGTCATGGGCGGTTACAAAACCTATGGCGGAGCATGGGGAGTTTACCTGCCGATAATCGAGCATTTCAAAGACCGTCTTACCGGGCTTCAGGTGCAATACTATAATGCCCCCGGTGGATTATTCGGTCTTGACGATACGATCTATTATCATGCCACTCCCGCTAATATCGTGGCTATGACCGATATGCTGGCAAAAGGTTTTGAAGTTGCTGATACCGGATGGATATTCAGTGGTGTTGTTCCCGGTAAATTGATTCCCGGACTGCCGGCGACTGCCGCTGCCGCTCCTTCGGGCGGATATGTTTCCGAGAATGATGTTCATAAGGCTTTTTCTCAATTGGTCACAAATGAAAAACTTACCTCTTATCCTCTTGATACAAACCATAAAGACTTGAAGGGGATTATGACATGGTCGATAAACTGGGATAAACAGAATAATTGGAAATTTTCTAAAGCTCATCGCGCTTATCTGGATGGACTGGAACCAGTTTCCGATGGCGGCGGAACAGATACCGGCACTGGAACTGATACTGGAACTGGTGATACTGATACGGGCACGGGAATAGGTGATAATACTGGTGACGATTCAGGAACCGGCAGCGATACCGGCAGCGATACCGGCAGCGGAAACACTACCACGGAAGGGCAGGGATTCAAGGAAGTTGTAATTGATGGTGTCAGGATACGCTATGAAGTTACTACAAGTTGGGACAGCGGACACAACTTCTCTCTTGACATTGACAATGAATCAGGCAAAAATCTGGATGAATGGGAGATTTCTTTTGTCAGTTCCGGGGTTAACAGCGTCTGGAATGCTGATATGACTAAGAAAGATGATGTTATCAATATTCATTATCCTTCCTGGAACACATCTATAGCTGCTGGTGATAAATATACCATCGGTGGCGGCGCCAGCGGTACAACTATTAGTATGGACAGCGTATCTTTGAAGTACAAAGGGCAGGGCGTTAACACTCCTCCGAAAGCGGTGAATGATACTATTACCGTCAAGGCGGGCGAGTATGTAAGGTTGGATGTGCTTGCCAATGACAGTGACGCGGATAATGACACTCTTACTATTGACGGGCTTACTTCTCCGGAGAAAGGTACGGCGGTCGTGGCAAATGGTAAGATAATCTATACAGCTGATGAGGACGCAGCCGGACAGGACAGTTTTAAATATACTGTCAGTGATGGAAAAGGCGCTAAGACGGATGGCACTGTGAATGTTACGATTACCCCGGTTGAAGACACAAATCAAAAACCTGTTGTGAGCTTTGTTTCCCCGGGAACCGTGGTTGAACAGAAAGTTCTGGCTCCTATAGAAATTGAAATCAGCGCCAGTGATACTGACGGAACCTTGACCGCAAGTTCTATAACTGTTGAAGGTGCGGAGCATCAGGGAACGTCTTATTCCTGGACTCCTTCTGATTTTGGTGAATATGTTATTACTGCGAAAGCCACAGACGATGACAATGAATCAACTGCCACTGTTATTACTGTAACTGTTAAAAAAGTTGAAGAAACTTCCAGCGGCACAGTCAAAGGGTGGCCCGCTTATATTGCAATGGGAGCAGTGACTCGCGGGATTGAATCGCATCATGAAGGACGTCCGGTAGATGCCGTATTCAAGTATGCAGGAGATGGCGGAAACGGTGACAGAGGCATGATAAAATTCCCGATCTATACTAAAAATATAACCGCAATGACAGAATCATTGAGCAGCAAATACCAGAAACGGGTCGTTCCTGTAATGGTCGTTTATACTGCTGAAATGAGCGGCGGAAAGAGTTTCGAGGATTTGCATGATTTCGATAACCTGACTAAACATTTCATTAACTTGATTCATACCTGCCAGTTCCTGCAGGCGAGCAAAAGTGCGGATAACCCGTATCCCGGGTCAATTGTTCTGAACCCTGACCTGCTTGGCATGGTGCAGCAGTACAATATGCTGCCGGAAATTGATGCGCAGCCAATCGAAGTACAGCTGGCCTTGAATAAAGCGCTTCATTTTGTAAATGATAAAGTCGATTATAATGGACAGGATATGAACCCCATTGAGGTTTTTGCTGAAATGCGTAAAAACGCATGGTCCGACTGGGACGTGAAGATAAGCTGGGAAAAATATGCTGAAGAACAGTATACAATGGCTTCTGAAGAGGTGATTGAGGATGCTCCGGTATTTGCCGATGATTTCAATGGCTGGATACAAGCAAACAATTATCTGATTCGCAGATTCGCGCCGGACGCTACTTTTGGGTGGCAGCAGAATATATGGTACGGCAGCAACGGTTCACGCTGGATACATCAAGATTACGATAATGGCGAAATCAAAAACCTTATAGCGAAATCGATTTCCGACTTTATGAATAGCGTTGAAGTATACAGCGGTCAATACAAACCTGATTTCATTGCATTTGACAAATACGAGAGAGATACGACTTCTACTGAAAGCGTATATTTTTTCAATGCCAGAGACTGGAACAATTATCTGGATTATGTCAGATATGTAAGTGAAGGTATCGGAAATTATCCTGTTATGTTGTGGCAGATACCTGGTGGACATCTTCAGATTATTGGAGGTGTAGATACTCGTGAAGATCACGGTTCTGTAGCCCCGAACTATTTCCTCGGGGACAGCAATGTAAAAGCAGACTTGAGTAATGTAAAACAATATATACTTGAGCATCCGGCTCCGGGTGGAATAAGCGCTAAGGATTATCTCCTGCAGGACGGTACAGACTGGTCGACTATAAACAGTATGGACAAGGCCAGGGAAAGTCACGTATTTGCAATACTATGGGGCGGCGGTGACACTACAAGTGTTGGTACTTATCCGTATGATGACGGAGGATGGTTGTCCGGTAAAGTGAACGAATATTATCAGAACCCGACATCTTTGGATGGCAGTGTAACGCCTGAACCCGACCCTGATCCGACACCTGACCCTGACCCGACACCTGAGCCGACGCCTGACCCGGAACCGAATCCCGATCCGGTTCCCGGAGATATTCAGGCATTCAGTTTCTCCGAGGTTTATCTGGGAGGTGAAAAAGTGTCATATAATGGCAGTATTTATGAAGCTAAGTGGTGGACCCGGGGCATAGCTCCTGACCAGACGGATGCTTTCAGACTGATTTTAAGCGGTTCCGGCACTCCGGAATGGAACGTAAATATTGCTTATTTAGGTGGCGACATAGTTCTTTACAACGGCGCAAATTATAAAGCCAAATGGTGGACTAAAGGCGATACTCCTGGTTCGGCTTCGGTTTGGGAAAAGCAATGAGCTGAATTATAAGAAACAAATAATTTGTTTCGGAAATGCGAGGCGGATAAACTATTTTCGGTCTCGCATTTATTTTTTTACGTCAATTCCCTGGGCTTTCGCGCGATTTACCGCAGCGGCTTTAGTGTGCTTTCCGGTTTTTTGGATAAACTGGGTCCATGCTATGTATGCGGCGTAAATGAGCCCGACAACTACTATCAGGATTATCAGTTTCTTGAGGATCTGGCCCATCATTAATACAAAACCTTTTATCATATTGCCCATTTTAAAGTCTCCAGTTGTTATGAACTATTGGTAATAGTATACTGGAAAAGTAAACAAAATGCAACTCTGGTAATTATGCGCTGGAAAATAATGCGGAATGTGATAAATTTAAGCAATCAGTTATCTGTACTCAAGTTTACGTCATGATAGCGGTTTGGATTTAGTAGATTAACAAAAGAATAATATGCATACGATAGATTTTGTAGTTTTTTACGTTTATTTGGCAGTTATCCTGTTGGTTGGGCTGGCAAAGTACCGCCGACAGCATTCTGAAAAAGAGTTTTTTCTGGCGGGGCGTTCGCTTGGCTGGTTTCCATTGGGTATTTCGATAATGGTAACTATGCTGACTGCGGTTAATTTTGCTGCTTTCCCTACTGAAATTTTTAAAAACGGGTGTTATGTCCTGATTGCTTTACCAATATTTATTGTGGTTGCTTTTCCTGTCAGCAAAATATTCATTCCATTTTTTCAAAAACAAAATAAAGCCAGTGCGTATGCTTTTCTGGAAGATGTTTTCGACCTGAAAACACGGTGTCTGGCAAGTATTCTATTTATGTTCTGGCGGCTTACGTGGATGGCGGTGGCGCTTTATGCGTCGGCGCGAATACTCGCGGCTATAACCGGGCAGCAGTTATGGCTGTTGATACTTGTATGCGGAATAATAACCGTAGCGTATACTTCGCTAGGCGGTTTACGGGCTGTCATCTGGACTGATGTTACGCAGTTTTTTATTCTCGTCGGAGGAATAACTGTTGCTTTGGTATTAGTATCGCTTACTACAGAGGGCGGCTTCGCGGGAATATTTCATAATGCTTTCAGGCATAACGTATTTAAACCGGTAGTCCCTTACGATCCTGCTTTTTTCTCTTTTGACCCGACTATCAGAACGACTTTCTGGAGTGGATCTATTGGTACGATTGTAGCGTTTCTGGCGCGTTATGGCGCGGACCAGATGGTCATTCAGCGTTACTTGGCAGCCAAATCTTTATCAGACGCGCGCAAAAGTTTTGCTTTTAATATTATTTGTGTCTTATCGGTTCTTATTTTGCTGGTGATTTTCGGTATGGCTATGCATTCATATGCGGTACATACTGATATTATGGGGAAATTTTCGAAACCGCTCAAGTATATGGCGATCCTTATCAGGTCTTTGCCTTATGGCGCTGCGGGATTGCTGTCCGCCGGTTTACTGGCTGCAACTATGTCGAGTATTGATTCCGGGGTTAATGCTTGCTCAATGTCATGGACTAAAGATTTTTATCATCGTTTTTTCAACAAAGAGGAGTTAAGTAAAGCTCATCATATCCGTTACAGTGTATATTTTTCAATAATTATAGGAATATTGATTATCACTCTTGCTGAACTGCTTATCTTTGTTTTCGGAAAACATCATAGTATTTTTGTAATATTCAATAAGGTTATAAACGGTTTCGGCAGCCCATTATTAGTATTAATTATTCTTGGAATGTTTCCACGCCGTTTCAAAGCGGACAGCGTGTTTTGGGGAGTGATAACCGGAACAATATTCAGCGTCAGCGTTGCGCTTTTCGTGGAATATCTGGCTCTTCACTATTACGCTGTAGTTAACCTCCTGGCAACTTTTGCCGCCTGTGGTATCATGGAGGCTTTGTTTCATAGGCAAAAACGAAACTCGGCGAAAGAATAAAAGATTACCTCAACTTTCCATTTATTATAGAGAACGTTTTATTTATTGGAAGATGAAGCGCGGATATAAAGTGATCCGGCGATGGAAGATATCAGAGGGATTTTTTCTAATACCGAGCAAAACTGGCGCATTACCGGAAGCATGAAAGCCGGTATGGACGGATGCAGGAAATCAAAAGGCTTGATCTCTACCTCCGTAAAACCGTGGTTTAGCATTTTTTTCTTTAATGACCACGAAAAAAAAGCGGTTTCATCCGGTGAATCACCAAGCATTCTTTTGATGAACGGTATATTTTTTTGAATCGCGATTTGTGGATTGAGCATGTTTGGTTCTGTAAAACAAACAGTTCCACCGGGACGCAAAACCCTGAATATCTCTTTCAATGCGTTGTCTATTTCCAGATGGTGCAGAACAGAACTGCCTATAACCGTATCGAAACTATTGTCGCTGAAACTCATTTCGTAAGCATTTTCGACGAGGAACTTCACATTTTCAAGAGGAACTTCGTTTTGCGCCTGTTCCAGTAAATCAGCTGAAATATCAATAGCGGTTATTTGGGCGCCGGAACGTGCGGCTTCTCTGGTAAAATACCCCGTGCCGCATCCGAGTTCCAGAATTTTCATGTCCGGCTTGAGATGCGAAGTAAGCATTTCAACCCGCCGTTGCCAGCGGACTTTGCCTGCCGGGGATTCCCAGTTCCAGACTTTTCCGGCTCCTGATTCCCTCAGGAGTTTACCGTGTTCAATTTCATTTTGTAATCTGTCCTGGCTCATTTTGCGGTTCGTCTGCTTAGTTCATCATGGATTTCAACTAGAATATCTTCTATGCCGTACTTGTATTTCCATTCAGGATAATGTTTTTGGAATTTTCGGACATCGCTGATGTACCATATATGGTCGCCGGAGCGGTTAGCTTCGGCGTATTTATAATTCATCTTTTTGCCGCATATTTTTTCGCACAGCTCGATAGCTTCAGCCATTGAACAGTTGCTGTGACGGCTGCCGCCGGCGTTGTATACTTCGCCGGGACGCGGATTCTGATAGAAATTCCAAAACATGTTAACCAGGTCACTGCTGTGAATATTATCGCGGACCTGTTTGCCTTTATAACCGAAAACCGTGTATTCCCTGCCGGTGATGGCGCAGAGCATCAAATAGGCGAGAAATCCGTGCAGCTGGGTTCCGGAATGCCCCGGTCCGGTCAGGCATCCCCCTCTGAAAACCGCGCTTTTAATCCCGAAGTAGCGTCCGTATTCCTGCACCATAACGTCAGCAGCGACTTTTGACGCACCGAATAGTGAATGCTTGCTCTGGTCAATGCTCATTGATTCATCTATTCCATGTTCGGCATAAGGATGGTTCTTGTCCAGTTCCCAGCGTTTTTCGAGCTCCACCAGCGGCAGGCGGTTGGGGGTGTCGCCGTAAACTTTATTGGTTGAAGTAAAAATAAAAACGGCTTCAGGGCAGTTGTTTCTGGTAGCCTCAAGCATATTCAAAGTACCGTTGGCGTTTACCGTGAAATCCATGAACGGGTCTTTTGCCGCCCAGTCGTGTGAAGGTTGGGCCGCGGTATGTACAATTAATTTTATGTCTTTTGAGTAATCAGCGAATATACTGTTGATTTCAGCATAATCACGAATGTCAGCAGTATAGTGGCGGTAACCGGGAATTTCGTCTTCAAGTCGTTTTCTCTGCCATTCGGTTGACGCTTCGTCGCCGAAAAAGACTTTACGCATATTGTTGTCTATACCGATCACGGAAAAACCTTTAGCCGACAGAAAACGAACCGCCTCGGCGCCAATTAATCCGGCCGAGCCTGTAACAACAGCAATATTCATTTACAGCTCCTTAGTGAAATTTTATCTTTAACAGAGAGGCAAAACTCATTTTAAGCATTATCCAGCCGTTTTTGAATCGGTTGGTCATTTTAGTTTCGCCATAAGTCCTTTCCATATAGTGAACCGGCAGATCAATTATTTTGAGGTGATTTTTAGCCGCGCCGAAAATCAGTTCATAATCGCCCCAGCGGTCCTGAATACCCCAGCTTCCGCGCAGCGCCTTGATTTTTTCAAAGTCTTTTGCCCACATTACCTTGGTTCCGCAAAGGGTGTCTTTTATTGATGAATCCAGGATATAAGTGAAAAATATTGAGAAGAACTTATTGCCTATAATATTAAATCCGCGCATAGCTTCCTCATGCATAGGATATACCAGACGGGAGCCGTTGATGAATTCACCGTAACCGCGTGCGATAGCTTCGTAGAAATAAGGCAGTTCCTCAGGTATTACCGTAAGATCAGCATCAAGTATCATCAAAATATCACCGCTTGCCGCGTCAAAACCGGTCCAGACATTTTCTGCTTTGCAAATACCCGGCCCTTTCACCAGTTTTATATCTTTCTTTGGATGTTTTTTCTGCATTTCCTTTATTTCAGCGACAGTATTGTCTGTTGATTTATCATCGCAGAAAATTATTTCGGTATGAGAACCAAGTTCGGGAATCCGTTCCACCGCATCCTGGATGTTTCCTGATTCGTTACGGCAGGGGATGACAACTGAAACAGAATATTCGTTATTGTCATTTTGTTTTGGATAAGCTATCGTAAGTCGGCTCATAGTCAGATGCCGAAGCAGGGGCAGACGGGCAAAATATTTGTTGAGGATATACGATACCAGCGGAATGTTGAATGGAAACAGAATCAGTTTTTTCGTATGTATTACCTCATAGCCTGATAATTTGAAAATATTCTGAACGTCATTGTCGGAAAACCAGTTATGTACAGCTTGAGGCAGCCTTATTCTGGCTTTTTCCGCAAGGGATACCATAGGCTGCCACAGGTAGCTGTAGTGGCTTATTATGATACGGGTGTGACGGTGACAGTTTTTCTTAACAGAGTCAAGCACTGATTTTATATCGACGATATCTTCAATACTGCAGATTAAAATATAATCAAACTTACCTTTGACCTTTACATCCTCAACTTCCATATCGAAAAATTCCAGGTCAGGATATTTTTCGCTGGCATATTTGATTTGTTCGGATGAACTTTCAATTCCAACGCCGCGGGAGGTTTTCAAATGACTGAGGATATAACCGGTACTGCAACCGATATTAAGGACAGATGAGTTTTCCGGGATGATATATTTTACCGAGTTGAGAAACTGTTTATAATAATAGCTGTTTGAAGATATCCATTTTTCCCGCTTTTGGGTAATAGAATCTTTGAGAACTCTTATTTTTTCTCTCAACTCCTCAAAAAAAACGTATTTTATCATTTTGAACCCTTTATTTTTTTATATATGATTATTCTAGGCGCTACCACTTCAAAATATGGATTGATCCTGTTGGAACGTTTGAACTCAAAAAGTCCAAAGTACGCCCGCGGCGGATTTTCTATCTCAATTATTTTTTCAAAACCGGCAGGAGAGTCGTTAATACTTTTCCCTGAAATATAATCCATAAGGGGAGGAGTTGACCATTGGTATGATGAATTAATGTAATAATCGGCATTCAAGGCATCCGGCCCTTCAATCTGTTCACTGACAAGTTTGTACTTGACTGGATTCGGTACTGGAACCCGGTACAGCACCGGGTAACGCAAAGTAGCAATTGAACTTCCGGGTTTTATATTTGCGTTGATCCAGCGCAAAGCGCTTATTCGAGAATTCTCAGCTGCCATTGAATTATTCCATGCGTGTGCATAGCTGAATGAGCTAATCAATACTATTGCTGCTAGAATTGACTGCAGCCAGATTTTTTTAACGCTTAAAACGGCTCGGCCGGATAGCAAAACCATTGGAACAAATGCCGGCATTAAGTATGCGTCGGAATTAGGAGTGCCTTTACTAGCCAGGAATAAAAACAAAATAATCACCGGCAGCATTCCAATCCATACCTTTTCCGGTTTTATAATGGCGAATATTATTCCGGCTGCAATAGCTATGAAGCCAGGAAGTCCAAGAGTATAAAAAATACTGTCATAGCAGAGGCAGACAAAAGTTGAAAACATATTGTATAGAACTGAACCGCCGCGGGAAACACTGAGAATCCAGCTGAAATCTTTCATGAAGGTCGTATGGTCGAGAATGAATGATGGACAAACGATTAGAAAACTTGTAAATGATATAACACCGGCGCCTGCAAGCAGCAGTTCTTCCTTTGTGCAGAAGTTTTTCAGAGAGAAATCAGCTTTTTTGAAGAACTTGCTTTTGCGCAGCAGGTGGAACATCACAGGATACGCAGCGGTAAATGCCGCCGGGTATTTGCATCCGGCAGCCAGGCCAATACAAACTCCGGTCAGTAGATAATCCCTGAATTTCGCTCTTTCAAGTATTGGAAGTGAAAACAATAAGACCAATGAACTCCAGAATAAAGTAGGAGTGTCTGCCTTTACAAATTTTGACGCCAGCACTACCAGCGGTATAAACGCGAGAAAGGCGGCGGCAAAAGCTGCGAGAGGAGTTTTGCCGATGCGGTAACCGATGAGAAAAGTAATGAAGACTGCCAGGCAGCCGTATATGGCGCAAAGGATTCTGCCGCTCATATAGAAAGGAGCAAATTTCTCAGGATTTAAAAGAAAATAATTTAAATTGCCTTTAGGCAGGTAACCGCTTACTTTTGCAGCACCCAAAGATGCTCCTATCTGATAAATAAAGAATGGCCCATATATATAACTTCCGGGGTTTATATTGCGTTTCTCGACCATTCCGGAGAGAGTTTTAAAAATATAAAATTCATCAGAATTAATACTGCGCAGCAAGTCAAAGTATGGCGAAAAACGGGCAAGTTGTATAAAATTACTGCGGTCACTTTTATCCAGAAACTCAGAACGGCGAATATTTTTTTTGTTGCGGAAAGCTGTTATTTCCGGAATAATTTTTTCGACATTTTTTTTATCACCGATTGAAAGCTTAAAACGTTCCTCTGACGGAAGGCCGTTGCTTATACCTCTAAAGTTCATCCATATGGAAATGCATAGAATAAGGGTTAAAATGATAATGTTCCATTTTGAAAAAAATCCTTTGAACGAGGTAATGCTATTATTCATATATTTCCTGTTTTTATGCATTTAGAGAACAAATCACGGTTTAAATTACCTTTTATTCTTTCTAAGTCAAATTGAAGCCGTGAAAAATCAACGATAATAGCTGTTAATGAAGATTTAGGGAAACAATTTTACAGTATTTTTTGCTGGTACTTGATGGCGAAAAACTGATGCAAAAGTTGGATATTTGCTTATCTGTCTTTTCTGAATCTCTGTACCGGGCGACTATAAATTCCGGGATATGTACTTTTAATGACCTTCGGCCCTTTGGTGTTTATATCGGCTTTTCCGCCACGTACCAGAAGAACATAATTATAAATACGGACAACATCTCCCTGCGGGCCATGTCCGTAGGGGTAGCTTGAAGACTTCCCGGACTTGAATTCACTGCGCTGAGCTCCGGCTCCGTGGACATCCAGCAAAGTATATATTCCCCGGAAGTTCTTCATCCAGCCGAGAGCACGTCCGAATGCTATATAATTTGCCGTGGAGTTATTGATTTGATTTTTATGTGTAGTGCTTGTCCAGTAACACGGAAAATCAACCCAGCCGGCTTTATTAAGTATTGATGACAGCCTGAATATCGGATCGATAGCTGGAGAACCGGTGGTATTGGGGGAACGCCTGTAATCGATAATACTCTGAAGCTCCTTGGCATTGGGCAGCCTCCAGTCTGAATAACCGGCGAATTTGAAATCTTCCGCGTACTTTAGGGCCTGTTGCCAGTTGAGGCCTTTCCCTGAGTCTGTCTGCATCCACATGAGCCCTGTGGCTTCATCTGAGATTGTTCCATTGTTATTGTTTTTAAATTTGTTTTTGCCGTATTCTTTATTTCCGCGCACATAAATTACATAGAATTTTTTCCGGGTATAAGGATAGCCTTTGATCCTGCCGTCAGCAAAATTTACGCCGAACATAGTAGCGTTGCCAAACATGGTTGTTGAAACATATTTGGTGCTCGTAGCATATTGAGAGTCAATAATACGTTCAGTTTTGGTGTTGCCGTAGTTAAATTTAAAGTACTTTGTATTTATAAAAGGATGTTTGGCGGTTCTGCTTGTCGGCATTATATCAACTCCGCTGAAGTCGATCAACGAATAGAGTTCCTTTATTGTCGGCAGCCGCCAGTCCCGGTAACCGCCGGTGCGGCACTTTTTTGCTCCGGCTACCGCGTCTTTATAACTTACCTTGCCACCTGGATTCTGCTGCCACATCAAACCAGTTACCAGGTCGCTTATTGTGCCGTTGTGGTTATTTTTGTACTTAGGCTGATTACCGAGGTATTGTGCATCCTGTCCGTAAAACGCCTGCCCGGGGTTGGGATATGATATTTCCTTGTAATTGTTGTAGCAGCGTTCCTGCCCCGTATCGACTATCGGGTAGGTTAACTGGGCCTGAACAGCGATAGAACACAAAATAATTCCTGAAGCAGCAAATGTTTTCATGATTTATCCCTTTTCTTTTTTGATTTTTTCAAGTATTTTATAATGCGGGCGGCTTAATAAGATTATTGAGAGAAATGTTCCTATCAGGCACATAAGCATATCATACTGAGCGTCCCAGATATCGCCTTGAGTACCAAGAAAAGCATCGGCTCCTTCTCCCCAAATATGGGCAGCAGAAAATTCAACAACTTCAAACAAACCCGAGAATGCCATGCATGAAGCGAAAACAAATGTTTCTGTCCAGAATCGCCCGTTAGCCGCATTATTGCGCACAAACAGTTCCCGATAGAGGATTGCCGGGAAGAAACCCTGTGCAATATGGCCAATACGGTCGTAATGGTTGCGGGTAAAACCAAACGCTTCCTTCATCCATTCCCCGAGCGGTACGTGTTCGTAAGTATAATGTCCGCCGTATATCAAGATGAGGGCCTGTATGAACATTACTGTTTGCAGAAGACGCGAGAATTGGATGCCTTTAAACCATAGGACGGCAATTATTAAAAGTGCCGGAAACAACCATAAGACTTCCAGCCGCCAGGTGAAATCATCATATGGATTTATACCTGATATTATTAAAAGCAGCAATATCGTGAAATAAAATATATATCCCATATTCTTAATAAATATATTGATTGATTTCATAATCTCCTCAAATAATTATTATTCAGGGTGCAGTAATCAGTTTTTGAAGTTAAAAACTTAACACTTAACACTTAACCCTTAAACCTCTCTTGCGGAATTTATATTTCGCAAGAGTCTATATTTATATAATCTATTATACTTGAACTGTTTTAAAATACAAATCTAAAAACTTTTTCATTTTTTAGTTGAAAAATATTCTTTTAGGCTATATTATTGTATTAAATATATCCTTAAAGAAAAAAGGCTGTGATATGGATTTTTATCAAAGTGAAGTGTCAAGTGTGGTGAGATTGCTCCAAGACGTAAAAATAATTCCGGTACTGGCGATCGAATCTGTCAGAGATGGAATAAAAATTTGTGAACTGTTGGATAAATGTGGTTTGAAAGCGGCTGAAATAACTTTCAGGACTGCCGCCGCGGAAGAAATTATCAGGGAAGCGTCAAAACAGTTTCCTGAAATGCTTATTGGAGCCGGAACTGTTCTTACAGTAGAAGATTTGCATTCAGCTTTTGAAGCCGGTGCGAAATTTGCCGTGGCTCCAGGTTTCAATCCGACAGTAGTGAAAACCGCAGTCAAAAGCGGATATGCTTTTTTCCCGGGAATATCCTGTCCGTCGCATGTGGAACAGGCATATGAACTTGGAGTAAAGGTAATGAAATTTTTCCCTGCCGAGGCCGCGGGCGGAGTTCCAATGTTGAAGTCGATTATAGCTCCTTATCGTCATTTAGGTATTCAGTTTATGCCGACGGGCGGACTCAAACCGGCAAATATTATGAATTACCTTGAAATCCCGGAAGTTATAGGTGCGGGCGGTACATGGCTTGCCACTACTGCTGAAATGAATAACGGAGAATGGGATGTGATTGCAGAAAAAATAAATGCTGCGGTGAGAATGATAAAAGGTTGAAGAAATTAAAAAGCCGCCTCTGTTTCCGGAGGCGAATATTGAAAGGATCATTAATATGTCTAAAACAGCTTTAATAACTGGCGCGGGACGCGGGATCGGTTTTGGAATAACCGGAAAACTTGCGTCGGAAGGATTTAATATTGTAATTTGTGATATTTGGCCTGAAGCCGATATTGCACCTAAACTTGCGGAGTTGGAGAAGAAATATCATGTACAGGGCTTGTACTGCAAATGTGACGTGAGCGATGCCAAAGGCCGTGAAGCGATGCTGAAAGATATTGTCATGAAATTTGGTTCTTTAAATGTCTTAGTCAATAACGCCGGAGTTGCGCCAAAGGTTCGTGCGGATGTTCTTGATATGAGCGAGGAAAGTTATGACCGGGTAATGACCATCAATTTGAAAGGTCCGTATTTTCTCACCCAGATCGCGGCAAAGCATATGGTTGAAATGAAGAAGGCTGATTCCGGATTTGAAGCATGTATTATTAATATCAGTTCTATTTCCGCCGATACCGCGTCTGTCAGTCGCGGTGAATATTGTTTATCAAAAGCCGGAGTGAGTATGGCGACAAAGCTTTGGGCAGCCAGACTTGGCGAATATGATATTCCGGTTTACGAAATCCGTCCCGGTATAATTAAAACTGATATGACCGCGACTGTTACGGAAAAATATGACAAACTGATTGCAGAAGGCCTGACTGTTCAGCAGCGCTGGGGATATCCCGAAGACATAGCTAAGGCTGCTGTTATGCTGGCGCGCGGCGATTTGGCGTATTCAACCGGGCAAATTATTAATATTGACGGTGGAATGCAAGTCAGCCGGTTATAAGGAATAATTATTATGGCTAAGATTGGTAAAAAAATAAAAGTTCATACTTTGATTATTGGCAGCGGAGCCGCCGGGCTTTGCGCCGCGGTAAGGTTACGGGCTGCCGGTATTGAGGATATTATGATAGTCAGTGAAGGCCTGCAGATGGGTACTTCGATAAATACCGGAAGCGATAAGCAGACATATTATAAACTTGGTTTATACGCCAAAGATAATGATTCACCCGAAGCTCTGGCGGAAACATTTTTTGCCGGAGGCTCCATGCATGGCGACCTGGCTTTAGTGGAGGCTTCCCTGTCTGTACGGGCATTTTGCAGTCTGGTTAATATGGGCGTTCCTTTTCCGCGTGATGAGTACGGACAGTTTATCGGCTACAAAACCGATCACGACCCTTTGCGCCGCGCGACGAGCTGCGGGCCTTATACTTCCCGTGAAATGTGCCGTCGGCTTATCAGCGAAATTGAAACTTTGCAGGTTCCGGTAAATGAAAACCGGGTTGTTGTGTCATTACTGAAAACCGGTGGCCGCGCCTGTGGCGCAGTCGCTGTGAATCTGGAAAATAATTCCGAAACTGAACTTGAAGTTTATCAGGCCGAGAATGTGATCTTTGCGGTCGGCGGTCCGGGTGGCTTGTATAAAACCAGTGTTTATCCGCCGGTTCATACCGGGGCTATCGGGCTGGCGCTGGAAGCAGGGGCTATGGCGCAAAGCCTGCCTGAGTCACAATACGGTCTTGCTTCAACAAAGTTCCGTTGGAATGTTTCCGGTACTTATATGCAGGTGCTGCCTAGATTTATTTCAACACATCAGGACGGCAGTGATGAGCAGGAATTTCTTAAGCCTTATTTCAAGTCGAATGGCGAAATGAATTCAATGATTTTCCTGAAAGGCTATCAATGGCCTTTCGACTCCCGCAAAGCTGCCGGAGGTTCATCTATTATAGACATATTGGTTTATATAGAAACCGTTTTGCGCGGGCGTCGGGTTTACCTTGATTTCCGTTCGAACGGTGAAGGCTTTGATTTTGAATCTTTAGATAGCGAAGCTTATGAATACCTCGAAAAATCAAATGCTTTGTTTGGTTCGCCTATCGAACGCCTGCGGCATATGAATCCCGGAGCGATTACGCTTTATGAGGATCATGGTATTGACATTGTCGCCGAACCGCTGGAAATAGCGGTTTGCGCCCAGCATAATAATGGCGGACTGGCAGCCGATAAATGGTGGCAGTCAACGAACTTGAAACATCTTTTTCCGATTGGAGAAGTTAATGGTTCGCACGGCGTATACCGTCCCGGCGGTTCCGCTTTGAATTCAGGACAGGTGGCTGCTTTCCGTGCCGCTGAGTTTATTGCCGCCAAATATAACGGTTCGAGTTTGAATCAGGCTGATTTTGATTGTGCCGCTGAACAAAAGGCCAAAGAAATCAAGCGATGGCTGGACAAAGACGGAGAAAGGAACTGGCAGCTTGAGCGTGAAGAATTCCAAACCAGGATGTCCGCCGCTGGAGCCCATATCCGTGAAACCGGCAGCTTGGAAAAAGCCGTGGGCGAAGCCTGGAGGCAATATAAAAAAATGCTTGAAGATGGAACAAAAATAAAATCTCCAGAAGACGCGGCGGAGGCTTTGCGTAATTTGCAGCTTTGTCTGGCGCACGCGGTATATTTGGAAGCTACCTTGAAGCAGGTCTTGGACGGTGTGGGCTCGCGCGGTTCAGCTTTGACGCTTGCCGCTGATGGGCAATCCTGCCATGAGTCACTAGGGAACGAATGGAATTTCCAGCCTGAAAATACTGAATTCCGGAACAAGGTTCTTGAAACCTGCATAAACAGTGCGGGAAAGGTTGAGAATAACTGGGTTCCATGCCGGGAATTGCCGGAGTGTGACGGCTGGTTTGAAACAATTTGGGCTGAATTCAACAAAAACGAAATATATAACAAATAGGTTCTTGTATGGAAAACAAAATATACGATTTTTCTATATTGCGTGAATTGCGCAAAAGGGAAGGGCTTAATATTGCCGAGTTCTCAGAAAAATCTGGAGTTTCCGCAAGCGTCATCTCCAAACTTGAACGCAATCAATGCGTTGCGGAGCTGGAAACTATATTCCGGCTGGCGAGGGTGCTCGGACTGACCGCGGCGGATTTGATCGCATTGGCGGAAAACCGCAGCGCGCACCGTGCCAAGTCCGAGAAATATAAAAATGACGGTTTTTCTTTTGAACGCGTGAATTACGGCAACATGCGCTGTATCCATGGAACCGGCCCTGCCGGAGCAAGAATTTCCAAGCCTCGTCTGCATCGTGATGATTATGAGCTATGCTGGGTGCTTAAAGGACATCTGGTCTTTTATCTGCCTAATGAGAAACATGAATTAAAGGCAGGGGAATCAATACAGTTTGACGCTATGCTTGAACACACGTACGAAGCGTTGGAGGATTGTGAGATTATTCTCGTTCATATGCGCAAAAACAAAAGATTTTAAATGGAAGTAATTTATGAGTAATTATTGCAAAATGCCGAGCCTGAAAACGATTGAAGACTTCAGGAAGCATGTAAAAAAGCTTGGTATAAAGCTTGATGCTGTCGAACATACTCGAATAGGTACGGAATCCCCCTTAGGACAGAGTGTGGAATACAAAGGACATACTATTGGCAATCGCTGGTGTATCCTGCCGATGGAAGGCTGGGACTGCTTGCCGGACGGTTCGCCAAGTGACTTGACAGAAAGGCGTTGGTTGAGATTCGGGCAAAGCGGCGCCAAGCTCATTTACGGCTGTGAAGCGGCAGCGGTTATGAAAAGCGGCAAGAGCAATACCCGGCAAATGATGATGACTGAAGAAACTGTCGATAATATCGCGGAACTCCGGCAGAAAATGGTCGATGAACATAAAAACATATTCGGTTCGGCGGATGATCTTTATATTGGTATCCAGCTAACGCATTCCGGGCGTTTTTCTCACCCTGACGATGACAAGACACTTGAATCCAGAACAGCTTACAGCCATCCTTTACTTGATAAGAAATTCGGCAATGACGCAAACTGTGTGGTAAGTGATGATGAAGTAAAAGATATTATCGCTCATTTTATTAAAGCGGCAAAACTTTCACAGCAGGCAGGCTTTGATTTTGTTGATATCAAGCACGCTCATGGTTATCTGGGACATGAATTTCTGAGTGCCTTTGACCGTCCGGGGATATATGGTGGAAGCTTCGAGAACAGAACTCGTTTTTTCCGGGAAATAGCCGAAGGTATCGCGAAGGAAGCTCCCGGATTGGATATTTCCATGCGCTTAAGTTTGTTTGACTGTTTCCCGTATGAAAAAGGGCAGGGGAATATTGGGAAACCGATGGACTGGGAGGGGGAATACAAATATGCCTTTGGCGGCGACGGAAGCGGTTTCGGCTTTGATTTTACAGAAACTGCCGCATTTATCCGCATGGCTCGGGAATATGGGGTGAAAATGATTTGCACTACCGTCGGCAGTCCCTATTACAATCCTCATATCCAACGACCCGCGTATTATCCCGTGACGGACGGTTATTTGCCTCCGGAAGATCCCTTGACTGGTGTTGCCAGGCAGATCAATGCTGTAGCTGAAATAAAAAAACTTTGTCCCGATGTGCTTTTTATCGGTTCTGGGTATACATATCTGCAGGAATGGCTGCCGAATGTCGGGGAATACGTTATTGAGAAAAATATGGTTGATTTTGTGGGAATTGGACGTATGGTTTTAGCTTACCCTGAGATTTGTGCTGATTCCCTGGCGGGGAAACAGCTTGACCGCCGGCATATCTGCCGGACTTTCGGCGACTGTACCAACGCGCCGCGCAATGGTATGGTCTCGGGCTGTTACCCTCTGGATCATTTTTATAAGGAACGGCCGGAGGCATTTAGGGTTAAGGAAATAAAACGCGGAATCGCGAATTAATGGTAAAGGAATATATATAATGAAATTGAAAACTGGATTGTGCTCAATAACTTTTCGTCATCTTTCCGTTGATGAAATTATAAAATTAGTGCGGAAAGCATCTTTAGACGGTATTGAATGGGGTGGGGATATTCATGTACCCCATGGTGATTTAAAAACCGGGCGGGAAGTTGCGAAAAAATGTTGTGATGCAGGTGTTGAGATAAGTTCATACGGTTCATATTACCGTGCAGGAGAGGATGGAAGTCCATCATTCCGGGAAGTGGCCGAGACTGCTGTTGCCCTTGAAGCTCCGATGATAAGGGTGTGGGCTGGAAAGCTTGGTTCTGCCGCTGCCAGCGATGCAGAGCGTAAAAAAATAGTTGATGATTTGATAAAATGTGCAGAAATCGCGGCAGAACTGAAAGTTGGAATCGGTTTGGAAAAACATAGCGGAACCTTGACTGATACAACAGAGTCTGCTGTACGGCTTATGGGGGAACTGGCGGGAACTGATATTAAGTTTTACTGGCAGCCAGAAGTCGGCGCTGAATTACAGAGTCTTCTCCCTGAGCTTAAAGTACTGCTGCCGGTTTTAGGCAACTTCCATGTTTTCCATTGGGAAATGACTGATAAACTTCAAAAACTGGCATTGGCTGGTGGTATTGATGACTGGAATATATTCTTTAAAACCGCTGAACAGCTTAATGGTACACATTGGGCGCTGATGGAATTTGTTGCGAAAGACAGTCCTCAGCAGTTCCTTGAAGACGCGGCGGTTCTTGTCAAACTGGCGGCTCCTTTCAGGTAAAACCTGTGGTTTGAAGTAAAAACAACGCCAAGCCAAACCCGAAGCAAGTTGAATGATTTGGCTTGGCGGAATGGATAATTCAACCCTGTTCGGGGTAAAATGAATAGGTTGATATACATTTAAGAAACTTGCAAACGGCGTAAAACTTAGTCTTTCTTAGCTTCTTCTTGTTGTTCTTCTTCGCTCTTAAGCGCACAGCATGAACCCTGTTTGTCATCGCCGCAGCTTTTGCAAAACATGCAGGGATCTTCGCCTTTTGCTATTTTTATTACAGTGCGGATGATGAATAATACAGCCAGGATTGCGGCAATAATCAAAACAATATATTCAATCATGGAAATATTCTCCAGTTATCAGTTATCAGTAAAACAGAATATGTAATTATAATAAGCGGTTGAAAGCTAAAAAGCAAATAATCCTTTAAAAGAAGTAGCGTATGATGGATTTTTTGCGAAGCTTGGCGATATATGCTTTGTAGGCTTTTTCTTTACGTTCGGCTTCTATTTTATTTTTTATATCCGGAATCATTTTGGAAAATTCCGCTTTTATCGCTTTTTTACGTTCGTTGATCCTGAGAAAATAAGTCCCCTCGTCGGTTTCTATCGGACCGATGATAGAGCCTGTTTTTTTGTCTTTAACCGCTTTAGCGAATTCCGGCCTGAGTTCAGAACATTCTATCCAGCCGAGGTCGCCGCCGCGCATTGCTCCGGGACCGCTGGAGTAAAGCCTTACCATTCCGGTGAAAATCTTTTTATCCGCTTTCTTAAAAGCTTCTGAAAGTTCCTTTTTTATGCGCTTTTGATCTTTGTGTTCTTTTCCGATTAATAAAAGCTGCAGGCGTACTTGCGGGTCTGATGAAAAAGATTTTTCATTTTTCTGGTAGTACTCGTAAATTTCACGGGGAGTAAGATTGACTACAGTATAAATATATTGTGAAATCATTATCTGTGTAATTACCCTGGTCCTGGCTTTTTTTCGCAGTTCATCAATACTGGTTCCTGCTTCTTTAGCTTTTTCAATTAATTCGGAGCGGTTTGTACAGCCGAAATTCATAGCAAGCTCATCTATAAGGTTCTCAACATACTGACGCGGTACTGTGAAAGGCCTGGTGGCGTTGTATTCAAGCAGGATAAGTTTACGGTCGATGATGTCATCAAGTATTTTTTTCCGTAACTTCTGTATTTCGTTGAAAATCTCCTTACTGGAATAAACGGCATATAAACGGGATTCGCTGAATGAACTTTCGTAAATTACGTCCAGCAGGCTTATCGGCTCACCATTTACTGATGCCAGGATTGAATCGACTTGCGGCCCCTCCGGTTCTTTAAGTTTGTAGGGGGCTGGTTCCTGAGCATAAATATTCGCGCTGATAAATATACAAAAAATAAATATTCTAAACATTTTTCCCACCTGAAATATCGAGTTTGCCAAGAGCCATTTTTGAAAAGATCAATGGAATCCTGAATAAAACGACAATAAAAAGAGCGCTCATAAGATTGAAACGCATAATCAGCAGGCTGAACATCAACGCGACAGCCAAGGCGCAGGATAGAAAGTGAACCGATAATAATTTTACGCCGGCATCCGGGGCCTGTTTGAATATATTAGCGATGATTATACCGCCGCAGACAAAGTTTACATAAGCGATACCGGGAATCAGGTATGACTGATATTCCCAGAAATGCAGCGAGCTCAGAAAAATAACAACAACTGATGTAAGCACAGCCATACGCTGCAGTTTGAATTGACTCAAACCAATACCTAATGGAATACCGCTTATTATAGTCAAAATGGTTCCGAAATTATAATAGAATGCGCCTTCCTGCTGGGCATACGAAGTCATTAAAACCATCATCAGAAGCATTATGCACAGACCGTTTTCGAAAAGCCCGGTAACCGCGTGCATTTTTTTGCGCCGCAGGATAAAAAAGCGTCCAATGAAGTAAACACAGGACAGCGCGAATATTACTAATATATTTTTCAGGCTGAACTTGAGGGAGTTGAAGCAACTTATCACACGGTTTTCAATACCATACTGATTTGACGGAAAGGTGAGCGTGGACATTTTGCGCGGTATAGAATAAATAATGGAGAAAGTTCCAGGAGGAAACAGTTTTGTTTCCCCGGTATCAAGTTTTTCCAAACGCTTTTCCAGAACATGCAGATCTGATGTCAAAGGTGCATTACTGAAAGCGTATACTAGAGATTTGCCGGGCAGGGATACCATATTTTTAAAAATTCTCCGGCAACTGCTTTGTGCGTTGTTTACCGCTAGCAGGCTGGCTGGAACCGCCAAAACCCCGTCTTTGCTCATGCTTGATTTGCAAAGAGTTATCATTTTGCTGAAATTCAAATATTCCTGACTTGGAGAAAGCCAGACAATCAGGTCAAATCTTTTTGTATTTTTCTTGAGATATTGGTTTACATCCATATCTATCAAACTGACTTTTAAAGACTGGGGGGGAGAGAAATAACGAAGTATATTCAAAGGCATAGTATTTCTTGCAGGAGCAATCATGGTAACTTCTTTTACGTATGGCAGTGAGCCTATCATCGCCGGGATAAATGAAAATGGCGATCCGATAGCCAGGACTGTTAAATCTTTTTTATCCGGCTGCAGGCTGAGCGGGATAACAGTTGTTTTGTATTGTTGACGGTCATCGGGTATGACTTGCTGTATTTTCGTATTTTTTACCACCATGAAACGGGATGATGCGTAACCTCCGCCTTGGCCGAGCAGGGAGATTCTGCCGTAATGTGTCATGTATGGCTTAATCAGTTTCCAGCCTGGATAACGAGTGCTGAAGAACTTATTATTCGTATACGATTCCAATTTCAGGAGAGAAAAGTTCAAAGCTATTATAATTGTCGCGAAGGTCATGAACCAGTACCTGATCGAATACGCCCGTTTGAAACGAAAAACCGCTATGGCAACAATCAGTATAAGGGCGTTGCATGTTAAAGTGTAAACAACCGGGGTGGTGAGCACATTGAATAAGTCAAGAGGATACAGGATAAATCCTGCTGCGAAATACCCTATAGCTCCAAAGAATGAAACATGCTTTTGCACTTGTGGATAAATAGAATTTTTCGCTGAAACCAGCATTATTCCGGACATTATTCCCATCGGGAAGCACCCGGCAAGGGCGACAAGTGATAAGTTAGTATAGTTCTCTACAGGGAAGCAGCTTGTCAATAGTTGGATGACGATCAGTGACAGCAGTCCGGCAGGCGCCAGGCAGAGCAGGGGAAATAAAAATAGTGGCCTGTTATCTGTTTTAAAAGGGGATATCAATATTCCAATACCGGTCCATAGCGCTAAAAACAAAAGGAAGAAAAGTGCAGAGAAGAATGGGAAGTCGCTGTTTGCTGTTATTTGACGGTAAATCATCATGTGGGATATATATAGAAATATTCCGACAAAAGCGAATAAGGTGATTTTGAATCTAAGTATCTTCATCTTTTCCTGTTTGATGCGCGGGTTACTGCCAGTTTTATCGCTGCGAATAAACTGCCGGTATCCGCGATCCCCCGCCATGCTATTTCAAAAGCTGTTCCATGATCGACGCTGGTGCGGATTATCGGCAATCCCAAAGTGGAATTTACTCCACGGTCAAAAGCCAGCATTTTAAAGGGAATATGCCCCTGGTCGTGGTACATTGATAAAATACCGTCATACTGTTTGCGTGTACTTTCAATAAAAAGCGTATCCGGCGGGAAAGGGCCATCAATGAACATTCCGTTGGAACGTAGTTTTTCCAGAGCCGGTTTGACGACTTCTTCGTCGCACCTTCCCATATAGCCGTTTTCCCCCGCGTGTGGGTTGAGCGCGGCGGCAGCGAGCTTCGGATGTTTTATCCCTTCGGACTTAACGGCTTTTTCCAGTAGTTGAGCTACTTCTATGATTCGATGTTCAGTAACAGCATCAGCAACTTCACTGAGCGGAATATGGGTGGTAACAAATGCCACCCGCAGATCATCTGCTGACTGCATCATTGCGAAATGATGACACTTGCAGAGTTCGGCGATTAATTCAGTATGTCCGGTAAAAGGTATGCCTGCCGAGTTAACAGAAGCTTTATTCATAGGTGCGGTCACGATTGCGTCGACAGTTCCCATAAGGGCGTCACGGGTTGCTATGATTACCGCGTCATGAGCCGCTAGCCCGCAGGCGCCGTCAACTTCTCCGGTTGGAACTTCGCAGAACTGCAGATCAGATGTGTCCACTATATCAAGCCTGGCATGAGGCGCAAAATGTTTCACCGCCTGGTTTATCACATCTTCGCTGCCGTATATAATCATATCCGCCAAAGAACGCAGTTCTTCATTAACGGCAGCTTTTACCACAATCTCAGGACCAATACCAGCAGGATCGCCCATGGTCAAGGCTATACGTATTTTCCTCATAATATCTTCTCGTTGTCAGGCACTTTTGTTCCACGGCTAACGGCTCACGTCTACCAGGCTTGGCCTTTCTTCTCGAAATATTTTGCGACGTTTGGTATGTAGGGTTTGATTAGTTTTTTGATGGCGATAGCGTATTCGCGGATTTCCCATTGAGCGTGTTCGCTGTCTCGCAGTTCAAGGAAATGCAGAAGATTGCCGAGATTAACGGTTCCCCAGAACGTAACCATCATATTTTGAGGGAGCACTCCGCGAGCCTGTTCGCGACAGACGCCTTTTGCTAATAATTCTTCGAAAAGTTTGAAAGAGGCCTGATTATGGTCTGAGATCATTTTGCGTAATGTGTCGTTATCCAAATCGGCATTGTCAACAGATGCCTGACGGTCTATTTTTGCTTGCGCACGCAGCTTTGTCGGAGTATAGAATTCCATATCCACTTCGGTGTAGCGGCGTGATATTTCATTATAACTCCAGGTGCGGTGACGATGCCATTGACCGCGCACAAACAGAGGACAGTGGATACTGAAAGTGAAAACCAGATGTTCAAGCGGGCTTGTGTGACGGTTTTCGATCAGGTATTCAAGCAGAGTTATATCACGTTCATCCATTTCTTCCTTGATTTTCCCGAAAGAAACGCGTGCGGCATTGACTATAGTGGTCTCATCGCCGAGATTGTCAATAAGTCCGACCCAGCCTTGACCGCCCAGAACCGGTACGTGGTTTACCGGTGGAATGTTCAAATGTTTCATCTTGTTCCTCTGAATTTATAGTTAATATTAAAAATTATTACTGTAAAGTAATATCATTTATCACTATTGCAATATCCAGCTTATAAAAAAAGGAAAAAGCTTTATTTGTTTCCGGATAATTTTTTTTAGTTCTATTAAGATTCTTTTAGCGACGATTTCATTCCCCAAAGTATTGGGATGATTGCTGTCTATCCAAAACTCATTTTGAGTGTTTGGTTTTATATCTTCCTGTATATTAGGAATATAAAAACAATTATATTTTTTGACGACCTCTGCTTCCATTTCTCCTATTGCCAATGCGTATTTTGCCCTTTGCTTTTCAATAGCTGTTTTCCCGCTTCGTTTCTCCAGCGTTTCTCTGTCTTTATCCTTTTCAAAGCAACTGGCTATTAAAACTTTTATATTATTATCTGAAGCTTGTTTAACCATGGTTTCAAGGTCATTTTTCAGTTCATCTACCGGTCTTTCCATTTTCCAGTAATCGTTGGCTCCCAGTTGTATTACGACAATGTCCGGATGCAGTTTGAGTACGTCATTTTCAAACCTTTTTCTTCCGCCTTCTAGGGTGTCGCCGCTTATACCCTTGTTTATTATAAAATGATCAGGCATTAATCGTTTGAGGTGGTCGGTATATTTTCCACCCAGCCCTCCCTGTGTGGTTTGACTGTCACCTAGAAAAACAATAGTTTGTGGAGATTTCTTAGAAAAAATAGAAGAGAAAAAAGAGGAAATTCTTTTAAAGTTCATTTAAATCCTTTAAATCTTGTTATTTTATTTTCCTATGCAGAAACGGCTGAAAATATTATCCAGAATGTCCGGGTCACTTTCTTCACCGGTAATTGAGGCGAGAGAGCTTATCGCTGAACGCAAATGCACCGCTGCCAGTTCCCAGTCATTATGGCCCAGATCCCTTACCGCGTCGGGTAGTACCTCGACAGCTTCAGATAAAAGTCCGGCATGCCGGGCATTGACCGCTATTTCCGGTTCTTCGCTGTGTGGAAATTCCCATACCGCTTTTTCAAATAAATTCAGCAGTTTATCTATGCCGGAAGACCGCAAGACTGAAATCTTTACAGACGGGCAATGCAGTTCCGGCAACGCTCTATTTACAGCCAAATCCGCTTTGTTCCAGATCGCTATCAGGTTTTCTTTTTCAACCGTATGGGCGTTCATTTCATTAATTTCAGCTTCCAGGTCAGCGGCGGAGGCGTCGAGAAGCCAGAATACCACCTGCGCTTGTTTGATAGATTGATGGCTGCGGTCAATGCCGATGCCTTCGATCATATCCGTTGCCTCGCGGATTCCGGCGGTGTCGATCAAAGTAACCGGAATGCCGCGCAGATTCGCGCTTTCCTCAAGGGTATCGCGGGTGGTTCCGGCAACTTGTGTAACTATTGCCCGGTCAAAGCCCAGTAACAAATTCAGCAGGCTTGATTTTCCGCTGTTAGGTTTGCCCGCCAGGACTACCCGTATGCCGTTGCGCAGGACAATGCCTTCGCGTCCGCTTTCCAGTAATTTAGCTATTCCTGCGGTGATTTCAGCCACTTGTGCGATAAATACAGATGCATCTGTCCAGTCGAGGTCTTCATCGGCAAAATCCATGCGGGATTCGCATTCCGCTAAAATGTCGATTAATTGTTCCCGAAGTTTTTCGATAGTTGCAGATAATCTGCCTTGAATCTGACGTTCCGCTAAATGTAATGCCATATCACTGTGCGCGGTTATCAAGTCGCAGACCGCTTCCGCTTGTGTCAGGTCCATCTTACCGTTGACAAAGGCACGAAAAGTAAACTCTC
Organism: Victivallaceae bacterium; assembly: GCA_963664605.1. GTDB lineage: Bacteria > Verrucomicrobiota > Lentisphaeria > Victivallales > Victivallaceae > JAHOYW01. The sequence goes on along the minus strand of OY761536.1, from coordinate 3,415,526 downwards.
CAGCTTCTGCAGCGCGAGCCCCGGCTTGCAGGGCTGTGTCCAAAGCCTGACGAGTGGCCAGCGTTCCGCCGTGACAATGCAGTTCAACGACATCATCTCCGGTGTAGCTGTTGGGGCCGGGCATATAGACCGCCAGCGCTGAATCCCCGATTTTTCCATCCTGCAGAATTATTTTTCCAAGCAGCATTCTGCGGGAGTTTTCCTGATTGAGCTCAGCTTGTCCACGCCAGATTTTCTGTCCGGTTTTGAGGGCGGACGGGCCTGCTATGCGAATTATTGAAATAGCGCCGCCTACTCCCGTGCAAATAGCGCAAATTGTATCTTCTGTATTCATAGTGCTTCCATAACCTCGCCATCGCTATCGTAATCGTTGTCGTAATCTATATCGTCTTCATGTACGGAATAACCTTTTTGACTTAATTTAGTCAGCATCTGATCTTTTGCATGACGATGTTTGCCCGTCAAACGTTCTTCGATATCATAAACCCATTTGACATATTGTAATGATATTTTGTAAACATCCAGTCTTTCATGTCCAAACATGATATTTCCCTTTTCGATTACGATAGCGATTACGATGGCGATAGCGATTTTAGGTTAAGGTTTTTATTAAATTTATTCATATTCTATTGAGCTTCTCTTTTTAACGGAACTCTTGCTTTTGTATTCAAAATGTATAAGTCTAGCATCATTTTTACCTTAGCGAAATATTCGCGCAGTCTGTCGCGTATAGTGAAATATGGAGCTCGGCCGTTGTCTGCCGCATATCCTATTATATCCATATCGTGATGCCGGGCAATGTAAACTGCACGGGCTATATGGGTGTATTGCGAAATAACCGTGAATTTGCTCAGGTCAAAAACATCACGAGCCCGGTAAATGGAATCAAGGGTGCGGTAACCGCAATTGTCTTTTATTATCCTGTTGGCTGGAACCCGGCGGGCGACAAGTGCGCGCACCATATCGGAAGGGCCGTCATAAAGCGGCTTTTTGCGGAACGCACCGCTTGCTATGATGTATTTTATCTTACCTTTATGATAAAGCAGCGCCGCGGCGTTCATACGGTCAGTAAAATAAAAATTTTCCCTGCCGTGAACAGTTTTAGAAGTACCCAGGAGCAGGCCGTATTCATTGTAAGGGACTTTGTCAACATCTTCATAAAGATATTTTTCAGAACTGTTGTAAGTGGCAATATTACTGAAAGTAATTATCGCGGTCAAAGCGGCCAAGGCAATTATAAAATCGCGGGTGACCCTGAATAAGAGACTTTTCTTTTTTTTCTGCTTATTTTTTTTTACTGTCGCGGCTTTAGCTTCTTCAGGCAATGTTACAGTTCCTTATGTTTATTCATGTACCTTAATATAGTATAATTGTTAATCTTTTCAAAAAACATTTGGTCTTAAATAATAATGGTGTATTTTAATTATAAATAAATGGAGAAAAGTTCTAATAAATAAGTGATTTTTGTGTAATGATATTGACGTATGAATCTTTATATTGAGGTATACAAAATGAAAAAGTTGTTTGCTGTCTTATCGCTTGCCCTGAGTATTTTATTTTCAAGTTTCGCGGCGGAGAACTGGCGGGCGCTGGTGGAAAAAGCCGATAACGAATTACGTGACAATAATTGTAAAGATGCTTTTGCTCTATACAGGAAGATACTCCTGGAACATAAAGCCACTTCTGAAATATATTCAAACGCGGTGGCGAGCTTAAGAAAAGCCCGGCTCGAAAACAAATTCGACAGCCTCTTTGCTTCGCTTGCTGAAAAATATGGGAAAGACCCTTCAATGGCGATTGCGTTAGCTAAATCAAAAATGCGGGTCCCCGGTTACGGGTATATCATTGCCGGAAAATTTGTAAGAGGCTATCATCGGGGCGGCGGACAGCGGGTTTCGTGTATGGAGCGGGACCGGGTTGAGGCTTTGCGTCTGCTCTTTAATATCCCGGAAAGCAGCCGTGGCGAAGTTTTCTATGAAACCTTAAGCAATATAATAATGTGGGGAAGGCGCTATGACCAGGCTTGGAAACTCCAATACTTGACTGATTTAAGTAAACTGCCTGATTATGAAAAACAAAGTTATCATTATAGATACAATGCATATGGAGCTCCGGTCGAGGCCGATGGCAAACCGGTTTTTTATCATGTGCCGGCGAGCCTGGAAGACGCCGCTAATGACGGAGAACGCTGGCGGAAATCCCTGCAGCAGATAATAAATGATAAAAAAGTATCCAAGTACTCAAAATCAGGAATAAAATTCAAAATAGCTAATTTTTTCAGGTCGCAATTCAGCGTAGAAACAATCAGTTACAATTTGCGCAGAAAAATACAATCCGTCAAAAACGGGCCGTATGCCCTGCATCTTCTGCATGATGATGAAAGCATTGCCAAGCTGGCGAACGGGGTGCGTAAAATACAACTGCCTGATGATTGTAATTATCTTGAGATGTATAAGGAACTGATTGACAGTAAGTACGCTGAGCAGGCACTAAGTATGCTTGCCTCTATTTATAAAAATCGCCGTCAATACGAAAAGGCAGTTAATGCTTTTAAGGAGTTAATCAGGATTACATCGTCCGGAACAAAAAAATCATATATTGAGGAACTCAATCAGATTACCGGAAACTGGGTGGAAGTTCTTGGCAGCAGGACTTTCCCGGCGGGAATCAAGCCGGTTGTTAATTTAAAATTCAGGAATACTGCTGAGATATCATACAAACTCACGGAAGTAAAAATTGAGACTTTTATTGAGGATATGAAAAAATATCTGAAAGATTCCGAAAAGCGCAAAGAAATGTTCAAGTTCGGATATAATGCGGAAAATGTCGGCAACTGGCTGCTTAACAAAGAGGGGGAACGCTACCTCGGTAAGAAAGTTTATGAATGGGACAAAATCTTGAAACCTCTGGAACAGCATTTTGATAAGATTGTTCCTCTTGAGCTTCCGGTAAAAGATGCAGGAGTATATTTGCTCGAAGTCAGCGCTAAAAACGGTAATACCAGCAGGATTATTGTCTGGCTGACTAATACTGCGATAATCGAGCGCGATGCTAATGGGGGTAAGCTTTATATCGCAACCGATGCTTTGACCGGGAAACCTCTGGACTTCTGCCGCCTGAAATTTTTCGGCTTTAAATCAGAATATATCCGGGATAAGAGCCAGCGCCAAAAAGCAGGTGAAAAGTACGCTTATACATTTAATGAATTTTTCACTCAAACAGGTTCGGATGGAACAGTTTTTGTTAAATCTGACAAGTTAAATAAATTTGGAAGGGCTATGGTTGAAGCCGGAGTTGAAAAACACTTCGGGGTTTTGGGTTTTTCCAGTTTTTATGACCGCCGCTTTCATTCGCAGAAAATGGGGAATCGCCGTAGAATTTATGCTATTACCGACCGTCCGGTCTATAAGCCTGGACAGACTGTTGACTTTAATTACTGGCTGCGTGAAGTCGGTTATGAAAGTGACAACTTTATTGGAAGTTTTGCCGGACGGAAAGTTAAAATGATAGTTCGTTCGCCCCGCAAAACACTACTGGAAAAGGAATTCAGGCTGGATAATTTCGGCTCTTTCAATTCTTCGTTTAAACTGCCCGAAGATGCTGATTTGGGCTCTTATACGATTTATCTGGACGGGTTGGGTGGATATATAAATTTCCGGGTCGAGGAATACCGTAAGCCGGAATATGAAGTCAGGGTAGCGGTGCCGGAAAAACCGCTGATGCTGGGTGAAGATATTCCGGTAACGATTAAGGCGGAATACTTATTCGGTGCTCCGGTGGTTAATGCGCAGGTCAAATACAAGGTTTACCGCAGCTCAAAAGCAAAGTTTTATATGCCGTTTTACTGGGACTGGCTCTACGGGCGGAATGCCTGTGGATTTAGCGGTTGTTACCGTTACATAGGCTGGCACAGAACTAATCCGACTGAACTGGTTGCCGCAAATTCCGGCAGAACCGATGTGAACGGTCAGTTAAGTTTTACAATTAATACAGCTTTGGCTAAGGCGTTGTTTGACGATGAGGATTCTGAATATAAGGTTACTGCGGAAGTTACCGACAGTTCACGTTATACGGAAATGGGGCAGGGTACGGTCATTGCTGCCGCTAAACCGTTTAATGTTTATTGTTCAACTGACAGGGGATTTTATCAGAGCGGGGATATTATTAATTTCAGTGTTTCTGCTATAAGCCCGAATAATAAAAAAATCTCCGGTAAATATGTAATGGACTTATTCAAGATTGTTTATGACGACAAAAAATCTCCGGTTGAAAATAAAATAAAAAACTGGTCAGGCGAGAATTCTGAAATAAAATTCCGTATTAAGGCGCCGGGACATTATATCGCGAGAACAAAATTTACTGACAAGGAAAACAATTCAGTAAGCAATGATTTGGTTATCAGGGTTATCGGCAAAGGTGTTACCGAACCCGAGAAAATGACCAGCATGCCTCTGGAAATAGTAACCGATAAAAAAACTTATCAGCCGGGTGATACCGCTTCAATAATGATAAACAGTGAAGGAAATAACAGGAGTGTTTATCTCTTTGTCAGGCCCGCAAGTTCAGGTAATCCTAAAAATGCCAAACTGGTGAAGCTGTCGTCCGGTTCAGCTATCCGTGAACTTAATATCAGGCGTTCAGATATGCCGAACGTTTTTATTGAGGCTTTGACAGTTCGAAACGGCAGAATGTACAGCGTGACCAAACAGATAATTGTGCCGCCGGAAAAGAAGATATTGAATATTGATTTAAAAACTGCTGAGAATAAATATAAACCGGGAGAGAAATGTCCTCTGAAAGTAAAAATAACTGATGCGAACGGCAAGCCGGTAAGCGGCGATATTGTCCTGACTGTTTATGATAAGGCATTGGATATTTTAAGCGGCGGCAGCAATGTCCCGGAAATAAATTCCTTCTTTTGGAAATGGACCAGAAGCTGGCACATAAGGTTTCGTACAAGCTTGGATAAATCTTTTTATATACTCCGCAAAAAAGGGGAGTTGTGGATGCGCCCACTTGGGATTTTCGGCAATTTACCAGCTCCGACAGCCGCGGGAGGTAAAGAGAATATGTTAGCTGTCGGTAGAGCGATGAAAACCAAAAGCCTGTCTTTTGAAATTAAAGATGATTCTTCCGCGCCAGTTTCGAACGCACAGCAAAGTGTTGTTGTCCGTAAAAATTTTGCTGATTCAGCATTATGGAAAGTTGCGCTTAAAACTGATAAAAACGGCATGGCTGAACTTCCAGTACCTCTGCCGGATAATTTGACTACATGGAAAATTCGCGCCTGGGCTATGACTGATAAATGCGCGGTCGGGCAGGGGGAAACTGAAGTGATTGTCAGCAAGGATTATCTTGTGCGCCTGATCCTGCCGCGTTTCCTGACCTCTGGCGATACGGCTACTTTTTCGGCTATCGTTATGAATCGTGGAAAACAACCCGGAAAAGCTGAAACTTCAATAAAGATTTCCGGTCAGTCCTTGATTCTGTTGAATCCCGCTCAGCAGAGGGTAGAGCTTGGAGCTAATAGTGAAAAGCGTTTCGACTGGCGGGTGAGGGCTGTTGGAGCCGGTAAAGCTTCCATTACCGTAAAATCATTCTGCGGCAAAAACTCTGATGCAGTCGAACTTCAACTGCCAGTTCAGATTAAAGGAATCACCAAACAAGTTGCTTCAAGCGGTTATATGAAAGCCAGAGAGAGCGCGACGGTGAACGTTGACATCCCGGCAAAGCGTAAAAAGGAAAGTGCAAAACTGACTATAAACTTTTCGCCTTCAATTGCCGCGGCGATGGTTGATGCCCTGCCGTACTTGATTGATACTGACGACAAGGATATTTTCTCCACTGTCAATCGTTTTGTTCCGGTTGTGATTGCCCGTAATACTTTGTTAAAAATGGGGATTGATTTAGCGGCGATAGAAAAATCAAAAGCTAACTTGAATTCAACTGAAATTGGCGATAAAAAAGAACGTGCCGCTCAATGGAAACGTTTTGCTAATAATCCGGTTTTCAGTAATGAAAAGCTTAAAAAAATCGTTGATAAAGAATTAAAAACCATTGCTGGAATGCAGAACAGCGACGGCGGCTGGGGCTGGTTTAGCGGTTTTTATGAACATTCATACATTTATACTACAGTCAGGACTGTTCGCGCGCTTCAGCTTGTTGCGGATAATGCCGTGTCCGTGGATAAAAATATGTTCAGCCGTGGCGTAAACTGGCTGAAAGCGTGGCAGGAAGACAGGATAAAGTATATCAAGGAACATAACAGCAGGAGCAATAATACTGACGCACTGGTTTTTGATACTTTGGTAAAGGCCGGTTTTACATCAGATTTCATGCTGGAGAAACTATTTAAAGATCGTGCGGAATTGAGCGTAAACGGTTTAACGCTTCTCGCCAGTGCATGTCAACGTTTGAGAGCTGTTGATAAGTTGAAAATGCTGTTGAAAAATATAGAACAGTTCATTGTCGAGGACAAGGAAAACCAGACCGCTTACTTGCGTATTCCCGCGGGATGCTGGTGGTGGTGCTGGTACGGACGCGATATTGATACGCAGGCGGAATATTTAAAGCTCTTGTCAAAAGTCGACCCTAAAGGAAAACGTGCCGCCTGGCTGGCTAAGTACATCCTGATAAACCGCAAACACGCAAATTACTGGACTTCTGTAGTCGATACAGGTTTGTGCGTGGAGGCGCTTTGTGAATTTATACAGGCAAGCGGCGAGGCAAAACCTGATATGGAAGTGGAAGTGCTGTTTGACGGAAAAAGTTTAAGGAAAGTTAAAATAGACGCAAAGAACATGTTTAACATCAATAACTCAATAACTCTTTCCAGCAAAGACCTGACCTCCGGTGAACATAAAGTTGAAATCAGGCGTCATGGTGAAGGAACGGTTTACTTTAATACTTATATATCCTATTTTACGATGGAGGATTTTATCAAACGTGCCGGACTGGATTTGAAAGTAAGACGGCGATATTTTAAACTTGTTCCAGTCAAAGCGCGAGCGAACAGCCGCGGCAGTCGGGGACAGGCGCTGAAAGTGGATGTGGAAAAGTATAAGCGGGTTCCGCTTGCGGATTTATCTGAAATTTTGAGCGGGGATTTGATAGAAATTGAATTTACTATTGAATCTAAAAACGATTACGGCTATATTGTTATTAATGACGGCAAACCGGCAGGATTTGAACCGGTAACGGTTTTGAGCGGGTATACCCGGAATAATTTAGGGGCATATGTGGAAATGCGCAATACTGAAGTGCGCTTTTATATCCGCAGTTTAGCACGGGGAAAACACAGTATGTCGTACCGTATGCGTGCGGTGACACCGGGTAAGTTTATCGCCATGCCGACAATCGCGACAGGGGCTTATGCCCCTGAACTGCGTTGTAACTCAAATGAATTTAGTATTAACATAAAATAAAGGTTAATAAGTATGAAATTATTAAATTTTTCCGTAATCGCGATATTGACTGCTGTCGGCATGTGTTTTATAGGCTGTACTCCCAGGATAGAACGCAAACCGATTCAACCTAATGAAGTCTTCAAACAGATGCAGGAAGATTTTAAACGTATGCAGGACCCGCATTCATCGGTGGAAATGATGCGTAAATATGCTCAGGAAAAGCTTCCCGATGCGACAGATGAAGAACTGAAATTTCTTATGGGAGAGCCTGTCGTAAAATCAAATTATGACGGTACTATGTATGTGTTTTTCTGGAAAAGAGCTTACGGTAAAGGAATTCAGGTGATTTCCACTCCGCCGCCGTGCAGACCGATGACAGTATCCAGAGTCCGTCGTCCGACATTCCCATAAGTTGTAGTGAAAATTTATAGCCGTATCATAAGTTTTACAAAAAACGCAATAATTGAATTGCGTTCCGGAAAGGTTGCCGCTAAAATGCCGGCTCTACTTATTCTGCTTGGAATCATCAATGCTGTTCTGCCTCAGGTGCTATACCCGGATTTAGCGTGGTGGAAGATTCTGTTAAGTGTTTTTCCAATATTGATAATCGGCACATTGTTATTGTCGCGCAAACAGGCGCTGGTCATTTTTCTTGCGGTTTGCGCTGGATTATTGAGCCTGAATATCCAGCAGAGAACAGAAGCCGCGTCTTATATATCGCTTTTGGGCAACCGTGACCGCGGCGCTGAAATAACCGCGAAAGTAATTGATACTTCATGTTGCGGCAGCGATATTCCATGGTTGCCGAATCCGTCTTTGACGACTGTCCAAATACTGAAGGTCAAATTGAACGGCAGTTCCAGATGGCATACGAGTTACGGATTGGCTGCGGTTCGTCTGCCTTCTGCCGCGCCGCTTTTGGAGTATGGTGATATTGTTAACTTGAAAGGAAGCTTTCGAAATATAAACAGCCGTTTTTTATTTCAGGAAAATATTGTTCCGTCAGATAAGTCAAGGCCGTTAGTAATTGGAAGTGAGCAAATCTTTAATGACCCTTCCAGTAAACATTTCAGCGATTATTTGAAATCCCGTAATATTCTTCGGGTCTTCTACTGTAAAGAGTTTGCGGGTATAAGGTCAAAGGCGGCTGGGTTTTACCGCCCGGTGCTGGGGTTGCGGAACTTCCTGTTGAAAAACGTTGTTGCCGGGATTAAAAATAAAAAATATTGTGATTTGCTGGCTACTCTTTTATTTGGCTGCCGCCAGGGGCTGGATTATACGGATAAGGCTAATTATGTCAAAAGCGGTACGATCCATATTTTTACCGTAAGCGGCCTGCATGTCGGAATACTGGCGCTTATTTTGTTTTGGCTTTTTCGCTGGGTTCCGTTCCGCACCCGGCATTTGCTGGTTCCCGGCCTGGTATTTTTGTACGTGCTTTCAACTGGAATGCATCCGCCGGCAATGCGGGCATGGCTGATGATTAGTATCTGGTGTGTATGCCGGGCTTCATTATTGTACATTCCAGCTTTGAACATAGTGTTTTTGACTGCGGCGTTTCTTCTGCTTAAAAATCCTTTTTATCTTAATGATATGGGCTTTCAATTCTCTTTTACAGTAGTTGGCTTTCTGATTATCTCATCGCGCGGCAGCCGTGAATGGGAACGATTGTTCAGAGAGTTGTTTGCCTGGATACCGTCTGAATACCTTGGGACATTGCGTTACTGGAAGGCAAAATGGCGGAGCAGGTTTTTACCAGCTCTGCTTGGCTGTATTGTCGCCTGGTTGGCAAGCAGCGGGATCTGCCTGTATTATCAGGGGATATATTTCCCGTTTTCAATTGTCGCCAATCTTTTCCTGATACCCTTTGTTCTTCTGCTGTTCAGCCTGATTTTTTTCAAAGTGCTCTTAAGCGTTTTTACTTTTATGTTGCCTTTTACGTCATGGCTGGTGGAAATCGTGACCGGAATAATTGATTTCATTGCCGGAATATCGCTTGATCTTTTTGAATCGACCCATGCTGCCGCGCCGACATTTTACGGATTGCTGATATTTTACGCGGCATTGCTTCTGCTGCTCCTTGCCCGTAAGCGTGCCGGGATTATTGCCGGTTTGCTTGGAGTGAGTGGAATGATTGTCTATTGGCATATCTCGAATGCTTTCATTGCGCCGTCAATGACTGTATTGCATGGCGGTGGAAGCCAGGAAACGGCATTTGTTATAATTGAACCGTCTTCGGGAACTGCGACAGTAATTAATATGCCTTCTTTTGAGGCGGCGCGATGTGTCGCCGCGCGTCTTAAAAAGAACGGGATACGTGAAGTCAGCACTTTGATTTTCAGCGGTACAAAAAAAGATTTTTGCGGTGGAACCAAAACTTTGATGCAGCGCGTAAAGGTGGCAAAAGTGGTGCAGTTGATCCCTGACAGACGAGGTTTGTCTTTGAACAAAAGCCTCAATGCCTTGATTGAAGAGGGAACGAGCTTTAAAACTGGCGTTGCTTCATCTTCGTCCAGCAAATTGTTTGAGTATAATTCCGGTAAAATAAAAATTATTGGCAAAAATCAATATTTTAAGATTGAATATCAGTCTAAACTCCTGCATATTAAACTAAGTGCCTTTAATGATAATAATGGTCGTAGAATCATCAAATTTGTTTTTAACGGGCGTCAGCCGGTTGAATATGAATTGTTGAACAGCTCCATACTTGAAATGAGGAATTATAGTTTTGAGCGATAAAAAAATGAAAATATGTCATGTGATTACCCGGATGATTGTCGGAGGGGCTCAGGAAAACACACTTTTCACAATAGTCGGGCATATTCAGAAAGGGCATGAAGTCGTTTTGATAACTGGCCCGTCCCCGGGACCCGAAGGTGAGCTGCTAAAAAATAGTGAATTCCCGGAATTTGAAATAATAGAAGTTCCCAGCCTGATCAGGGAAATGAATCCTGTAAAGGATTATCTCGCGTATCGAGAATTGAAAAAAATATTCACGGAACGGAAATTCGATGTTGTCCATACCCATAGTTCTAAAGCCGGGATATTGGGCAGGGCAGCGGCATGGAATGCGGAAGTGCCGTTTGTTACTCATACTGTTCATGGACAAGCATTCCACGCTTATGAAAAAGCATGGAAAAACTTTTTGTATATAACAGCGGAGCGCTGGGCGGCAAAACGCTGCCATAAGATTTACGCGGTGGCACAGGCGATGATCGATCAATGCGTCAAGGCAAAAGTTGCTCCAAGAGAAAAATATAAAGTTGTCTACAGCGGAATGGAAATTGACAAGTTTCTGAATTCCAAACCTGAACCTGAACTGCGGGAAAAACTCGGAATTCCTGAAGGAGTTAAAGTTATCGGCGCTGTTTCGAGATTGTTCCCTTTGAAAGGATATGAGTATTTTCTGCCGCTTGCGCATGCGGTTAACTCGGTTTGTCATGACGTACATTTTCTGATTGTCGGTGATGGAGCATTGCGTGAATGGATGGAAAAACAGATTGCGGATGTTGGATTGACCAGCCATTTCCATTTTGCGGGACTGGTCCCGCCGGATGAAGTCTATCGTTATATTGCCCTGATGGATATACTGGCGCATTTATCCCTGCGTGAAGGCCTGCCGCGTTGCGTCGTACAGGCATTGGCTTCAGGCAAGCCGGCTCTGGGCTTCAAACTGGACGGAACGCCGGAAGTTGTAATTGACGGCGAAACCGGATACTGTGCGAACGCCAAGGATGTAAAAACCGTTATAGCCAGCGCGGTACACCTTTTGAGTAATCCTGACCTGGCACGGAAAATGGGCGAAAACGGCAAAAAGATGGTTGCCGAAAAATTCAACTGGCACAAAATGGCTGATATTCTCGAGGAAGAATATCTGGAACATTTAAAATAGAGTTATATATGCTTGATAAGAAATTGGAAAAACTGATGACTACCCTGAAAGAAATGGGTAGTGCCGCGATTTGTTTTTCAGGCGGAACCGACAGTACTTTTTTATCTATGGCTGCAAGTAAAGCCCTGGAAGCTGACAAATACCTGCTTGTTCATATCTCATCAGAACTGATTCCGCGTGTTGAAACAGCTTTTGTCAAGGAGTGGACAGAAACAAATAAATTTCCGTTAAAAATTATTGAAGCCGACCCGCTGGCAAACAAAGATGTTGTCCGCAATGATTTGCGGCGTTGTTATTACTGCAAGAAAGCCATAATGGATCTGGTGTTTGCGGAAAGTCAAAAACATGGTCTGGAATATGTATTGGACGGTACTAACAGTGATGACCTCGGGGATTACCGTCCCGGCATGAAGGCTGCTGACGAAAGAGGCGTTCGCCATCCGTTGCTCGAAGCCGGCCTGAATAAAGCGGAAATCAGGATACTGGCTGACCGCTGGAAGCTTCCTAACTGGAACACCCCCCCATCCGCATGCCTTGCTTCACGGCTGCCGTATGGGATGAAATTGACTTCAGACCGCTTGAAAATGGTGGATAAGGGAGAGGAATTTCTGCGTCAGCTTGGTTATCATGGCTGCCGGGTGCGCTGTCTTGATGATGGCGCCAGGCTTGAATTACAGGCTTCGGATTATGTTTCAGCGGCGGAAAATGCTGAACTCATAGTTGAAAAATTGTCTGAAATAGGATTTAAAAAAGTTCTGCTCGATTTGCAGGGGTACAGGCCAGGTGGCGGACAGAACATTGAGAACTGAAAATTACTAATTACAAATAAAAGGATTGTGCAGTATGAGCTTTTTAGGTAAAAAGTATCTGATTAAAACAGAGGCCGGATTAAAAATTTACGAGGCGATAAAGGATTTGCCGATAATTGACCCGCATAACCACGCTAATGTCGAGGAAGTCGCGCTGAATGATAATTATTCCAATATATGGCAGTTGTTTGCGGCTACCGACCACTACGTTTGGGAAGTGCTGCGTAAACGCGGCGTGTCAGAGGAATTCCTTACCGGAAGCAAGACCCCAAAAGAAAAATGGCTGAAAATGGCTGCGACTTTCCCTGAAATTGTCGGCAATCCGGTTTATGAATGGGTGCATCTTGACCTGAAACGTTATTTAGGTATTGATACTTTGATCGGCCCTGATACCGCGGATGAAATATGGGAAAAAGCCAATGCTGTTCTGGCACAGGAAAATAAAAGGCCTTTACAACTGCTTGCTGATATTGGTGTGGAAACCATGTGTTCAACTGATGATCCAATAGATTCGTTGGAACATCATAAAGCAATAGAGGAACGCGTCGGCAAAAAACTTATCCGTCCTACCTGGCGCCCGGACAAAGCTATGAAAATCGCGAATCCTGGATGGCGCGAATATATGGATAAAGTTGCGGAACGCTTTGATATGAAGCTTAATTCTGTGGATGATCTGGTAAAGGCTTTGCAGATTTCCCATGATTATTTCGCGGAATTCGGCTGTGTCGCCAGCGACCATGGTGTGGAAGTTCCGTTCAGCGGAGATGCTGATCCGGCTGAAGCTGATGCGGTGTTCCGCAAGGCGATGCAGAGAGAATGCTTGAGCGATTCAGAGGTGGCTTGTTTTATGAGTTATATTTTCGGACAGGCTGCTGAGATGAACGCAGAGAAGGATTGGGTTTTCCAGATACATATGGGCGCGGTTCGTGATGTTCGCGATTACCTTTTTGAAACTTTGGGCCCGGATACCGGCGGTGATATCTGTAACCATTATCAGGATCATTTAACTCCGCTGCAAGGATTTTTGAACAAGTTTGAAGATAGATTGAAAGTTATTTTGTACTGCCTTGATCCGACACACCAGCCCCTGCTGGCAACCTTGTCCCGGGCCTTTGGAGAAAAAGTTCGTCTGGGATCTGCCTGGTGGCTATGTGATAATCCTATTGGTATGCGTCGCCAGCTTGAGTATATCGGTTCAGTTGATGTCTTATACAGCTTTGCCGGAATGGTTTCCGATTCCCGCAAACTTTTATCATACGGTTCACGTTTTGAGATGTTCCGCCGGGTTCTGGCAGACGTTTTGGGAGAAATGGCCGAGATGGAACAGGCTCCACTTGAATTATTGACGAAGCTGGCAGTCGAAATGTCTTACAACGGACCGAAGAAATTTTTTAATCTCTAGAGGGAGGAACTATGGCTAAAGAGATGACTGCTGAAGAAATCCAGAATATCCTGAACCAAATGGGCGAAAAGGCTTTGAACGCCTCGCGTGCGCTGGCGCTCCTGAGTCCAGACGCCAAAAATAAATGTTTGTTGCAAATGGCGGACGCAATCGAGAGTTCTGCTAAGGAAATCAAGGAAGCCAATAAGAAAGATTTGAAAGCAGGCAAGGAAAAAGGGCTTTCAAACGCGATGCTGGACCGGCTGGAATTAACGGACGCACGTATCAAAGCAATGGCTGAGGGACTGCGTACGGTTGCCACCCTTGATGATCCGGTCGGTAAAGTTCTTTCCTCCACGGTTCGTCCCAATGGTATCAAGATAGATAAAGTTTCAGTTCCGATCGGCGTTATCGGGATTATCTTTGAATCCCGTCCGAATGTGACAGTTGATGCCGCCGGACTTTGTTTGAAAGCCGGTAACGCGGTAGTTCTGCGCGGCGGCTCTGAGGCTATCAACTCCAATCTGGTATTGGCGCATTGCCTGAACCGTGCCGGAGTTATCGCCGGACTGCCGGACGGCGCTGTGCAGCTGATTCCAATAACCGACCGCCGGGCGGTTGGAATGATGGTAAAAATGGATCAGTACATAGACTTGGTTATCCCTCGCGGCGGCGAAGGTTTGATTCGTGCGGTGGTTGAACAGTCTACAATCCCGGTAATCAAACATTACAAGGGCGTGTGTCATCTTTATGTTGATGCTGACGCGGATATTGACATGGCGGTGCAGATTACTGAAAACGGCAAATGTCAGCGTCCGGGGGTTTGTAATGCGTTGGAAACCCTGCTGATTGATGAGAAAGCCGCTGAAAAATTTATTCCGCCTTTTGTCGAGAGCATGAATCGAAATAATGTTGAACTGCGCGGCGATGAGGCATTCTGCAAATTGGTTCCGAGCGCTAAGTTCGCTACGGAGGAGGATTTTTATACAGAATATATTGATTTGATTTTTTCAGTGAAGATAGTTCCGGATTTAAACGCGGCGATCAACCATATCAATCATTACGGTTCTCACCATAGTGATGCGATAATTACTGACAACCCGGAAAATGCGGCGGCTTTTCTCCGCGGAGTTGATTCGTCAACAGTCTATCATAACGCTTCAACGCGTTTCACCGATGGATTTGAATTCGGAATGGGGGCGGAAATCGGTATCAGCACTGATAAACTGCATGCCCGCGGCCCGATGGGGTTGGTTGAGTTAACCAGCTATAAATATGTCGTTTACGGAACCGGACAGATTAGGACGTAATGCGATTTGTGAGCAAAACAAAGGAAGATTATGAGTAGAAAGACAATTGCGATTTATATATTTTTAGCCAGCACCGCTTTATTTCTGGCTGGACTGCAAAGTGTCGAGTTTGTCAGGATAAATTGTCGTTTCGGACTTTTTATCCGTGAAATGGCAGCAAGCGGCACTGTAGGGGTATTCCCGTTTCTGTATGGTGAGCCCTATTGCGATTACCTGTCTATTCATACTTATTTGATGTACCTGGCATCGTTTCTGGGTGGAATTAATATGCTTACAGCAACCTTGCCGAGTGCTCTGGCTGCCGGCGGAGTAATGAGCTTGACTTACCTGATAGGTGCGCGCAAGTCCAATAAATTTGGTTTGTTCGCTGTGATCCTGCTGGCGGCAAGTTATGAGTTTTTGTGTATTGCCCGCGCTCCGTCACCGGATATGTTTGTAGCTTTCGCGACGGTGTTTTCTTTTTACTTGATGTATACGGCTGAACTTGATAAAAAAGCTGTGCGCCTGTTCCTTCTTCCTCTGTTGTTTGTGCTTGGATTTGCGATGCGAGGCCCTATAGGAGCCGTTATCCCGATAGGTGTGGTTTGCACTTACTACCTTGCTAACCGGAACTGGAAAACAGCAATCGCCGGCGGTGTTCTGGGAACATTGGTGCTGGCTTGCTGTTTGATGCTGCTTATTATACTTATCCATAATGAAGGCGGGCGGGAGCTGGTCAAGACTTTCCAGAAAGCACAAATTGGAAGCCGTATGTCCAGCGGCAAGCCTATATGGTTTTATTTCACTAATGCTATGGGCTCTTATGCGATAGCTTATCCGTTGGGTTTTTTCGTAATGATAAGCTATGCATGGATCGAGCGTAAAAATTATTTCGGAAAAGTTTCATCCGGGACTTACGCCTCCCTGCGCCAAGGACTTACTGCCTGGTTTTTGGTTATTGTCCTTGGGATGAGCATCCCCGGTACTAAGCATCTGCGTTATGTTGTTTCTGCGCTTCCGGCGGCGGCTTTACTGGCTGCATTTATTTTCGAGAATCCTGATAAGCTTAAAATATTTAAGAAACTGCGTGATATTTTTCTGAAAATCTGCCGTTTTGTTCCGTTTGCCGCTTTGATAATCGTAATTATTGGAGCCGTAGTGCTAAAAATATTAAAGATAGATATTCCTGTTCCCATGTTTTTACCGGCTGTAATGTTTCTGGTTCTTGGATTTGCAATGATTGGCGGGACCCGCAAAATAAAGGAGGCGGACAGGGTGATGTTTATGGTGGCTTTGACCGCTATGACTTTTTTTGTTATAAAGATAATGATTATTGAGCCGCTTGAAACGTACGGAGAATCATCGTATAAGCTGGTTAGTAAAATAGAGAATATACGCCCTGTTGACAGCAAGGTGACTTTCTGTGGAATTTATGATGGCGAAGATTTAAAATATCTTATAAATGTCAAAAATATTTATACTCCGAACTTTGTTGCTTTGGATAATAATGAGGAATTATTGAAATTGCCAACGGGCTCTTTAATAGTTTTCAAATCCAGCAAAACTAAAGCTGTCAAACCAAATGTCTTACGGCATCTTGAGGTAGTTGCCGAAGGAGATCTCGGACACCGTAAGTGCACCGTATACAGAATTAAGAAATAAAACTGGATTTACTTATACTCATTCAATAGGTGAGGGAAGCGGTTCTGTTGTAATGTCTTGCGCATTTTTCCCGGCGTTTGTCCGTATTTTTTGAGAAACGCCCGGTGAAAATAAGCCATATTATTAAAGCTGCACTCGTTAGCTACTTCTATAATTTGCAAATCCGTTGCCGCCAGCAGGTCTATAGATTTTTTTAAGCGACAATCAAGAATATATTCGCGCCAGGTTAAACCGCTTACTTCCTTCACCAGCGCAGCAAAGGTCGAACGGCACATAGCGGTTTTCCGGGCAGCTTGAGCCAGAGTCATTTCCAGAGAAGAATCTATTGCGGTTCGTTGACATAAACGGGCTACCCTGGTGCGTTTTTCGTTCATTTCCAGATTGGCGGAGTCTGGTACCAGACTTGTATTTCTGAAAAATTCAACCAGGAGTTGAACCAGCAGGGCATCTATAAGCTCATTTCGAAGCAGGTTTTGAGAGGATATTTCTTTATGAAGGAGAGAGATTGTTTTTACGTTGAATTCGCGGTAGTCTGTTTCACTGCCTGAAAAATAACAGTTTTGCTTCTGTCTGTTTTCAAGCTGTTCCTGAACTTTGAGATAGCCTGATTTTGCCAGATGATTTTTATCAAAGCAGACAAATATGAATTCGCCGGGAATAGATTCAAATTCAATATGATGCTGGCAGCCGCTGTAAAGCATAAAGGCTATGCCGCGCTGGAAATTACAGCTTTGTCCTTCTATATGCTGAATGCCGTATTCATTAAAAGGTACGAAAAACTCATGCATATCATGCTTATGCGGTTTCATAACATGTGATATTTTGCCGTATGAACTCCAAATCATTTTATACGATAGTATATTTTTAGTGTTTGCTTGTATATGAAATTAGTAATAATATCTAATATAATAGTATATAAATGTAATTCAACAGCAAAAGGAATAAAAAATTATGGACTTAAAAAACTTTAACTGGAACCAAAGAATAGATATCTGGGAAAAATGGTGGAATAAAGAACTGGGACGTCCGATTTTTAAAATTACAACTCCTGCCGATGTGAAAGCAACTAAAATATCAGACCGCGTTCGTCATTTCCTGGTAATGTATGATTTCAATATACCCGCTGAGGATATTGTGAAAAAGATAAAAAAACAAAAAGAGCAGGAATACTTTTCTGACGAGTTGTCATATCCTGTTTTCTGGATGAATTTCGGAGCCGGAGTCCTGACAGCCCTTGTTGGAGGGGAAGGGCATTGCACGGAAGATACCAATACCGTTTGGTTTGAACCGGGAAAGTTTTCCGACTGTAACATAAGTGATATTTCAATAAAGCTGGATCGTAAGAGTAAATGGTTCCTGCGAATTGAAGAACTTTTTATTGCTGCGGCAAAACATCTTAACGGAGAAGTTCATATCGGGCAGACTGATATTGGCGGAACGCTTGATGTTTTGAGTGCTTTGCGCCCAGGTGAAATGCTTATATATGATATGTATGACAGCCCTGATGAAGTAAAGAGGCTGACATGGGAAATCCATGAAGCGTGGTTTGAGGCATTCAATTATTTTAATTCCTTATTGCCGGAAAACAATCATGGATATTCAGCATGGGCTGGACTGCTTTCGCAAAAAATGACCTATATGCTGCAATGTGATTTTGCTTATATGATTTCTCCTGAGCAGTTTGGAGAATTTGTTCTGTCGGAGCTTGCCGCTTCATGTAAACGTATGGAACGTCCTTTTTATCATTTAGACGGAACCGGACAGATCGGGCATCTCGAACAGCTATTGTCTATACCGGAGCTTGTTGGAATTCAATGGGTTCCCGGAGCAGGGGCTCCGGATTGTTCAAACTGGCCGGAAGTATATCAAAAAGTGGCCGCTGCCGACCGTCTTATGCAGGTCTTTGTTCCTGAGGTTTCTGTCATTGAAAAAGTTTTGACGCAGATTGATAAACCAGAGCTGATCCAGTTTGTCGGTACAATCAGGGAAGGCGAAGAAGAGCGGCTCAACGAAATCTACCGTAAATACGGAATCACTCCGGTTACAGTCTGATTTAAGAGCGGATTTTCAGATATTGACTTGGAGAAATGCCTAGAATGTTTTTGAATGTTCGTGAGAAAGAATATATGGAAGAAAAATTAAGCTGTTCCGCTGTTTCTGATACATTCATATTCCAATAAGTCAGCAGTTCGCAGGATTTTCTTATTCGTACCTGCATATGCATTGTTTTTGGAGAAACGCCATACAATTTATGAAATAATTTTCTGAAATGAGATTCGCTTAATCCTGATTTTTTTGCCAGCTTTTTTATGTTCACGGCTATTTCAGGGTGTTCGCTGATGTAGTTAGCGGCTGCGGTTAGCTTTTCATGATTGAGAACAGTCTTTTGCTTGTGTTCAAGCACCTGATCCTGTATTTCCGCCAGAAGCTCAAGCAGTATTCCGGAAGTCCGCAATGTGTTGGCAGCCTTGCAATTGTTGTGCAGAGAGCATATTCTGATCATTAAGGCTTTGAGTATATTGGGGTTGGTAAGCTGGAGTTTGCCTTCGAGCTCTCTCCAGAACGGGTTGCTTATTGCAGGGTGCATAAATTTTTTAAAAGGCGACAGATCCTGTGTGCCGGCAGGTATACACGCATCCCATAAACTTCTTTCAGGGTCGTATATCATATCAAAATGCAGGTAAATACAGTGCATTTTTTCGGAAGTCCCGCTCATGGAATGGCTGGTGTCTGGTGGAATTAAAACCGCTTCGCCGGCTGCAACTGGAAAAGTTTTGCCGTTGAGAGTGAAAACGCCTTCACCCGACGCGATGAACACCAGAAGGTAATCTAAAAGTTTGCGGGCGCCTATACTCCAGCGTGGACGCCATTGATTACCGCTTTGGCGCAGATATGGACTGAAATTACTCAGCATCCAACTATTTTCAGCGTTGACTGGTTCAGATTCCCTGAAACCGGGGATTTTTTCTTTTTTTTGCATAGATAAAAATTGTTTTTGTTAAATAATAATCAATTATGATAAATATTTATACTTGAATTGATGCTATTATTATATAAGATATAATCGTTTTTAATAAAAATCAACTTTTTGAGGTAATTAATATGCGTCAGCCTGAATTTGATAATATCATAAGGATTTTAGACCGCTCAAAACCGAAGCGGCCGACTTTGTTTGAGTTTTTTTTGAATCAACCGCTTTATGAGCTACTTGCTGATGAGGCTATGCCGGAAGCGGTGGTGGAAATAAACCGCTGGCTGATAAAGGCTTTTTATGCTGCCGGATATGACTATGCGACTATACACCCGCCGGTGGGCGTATATTTTAAAACCAATGAACATGATGCTGAAGCTACAATTTCCCTTAATGATTACAAAAGTATTACGGATCGCGAAAGCTTTGAAAACTATGCATGGCCCGATCCTGATAAATGCGATTACTCAATATACGACCGTCTAAATTCACATCTTCCGGACGGGATGAAAGCAATTGTCTGCGGGCCGGGCGGTGTATTGGAAAATGTAATATCCCTGACAGGTTATGACGATATGTGTATCATGACAGTTACTGATCCGGAACTTTTGAGTGATATATTTGCCAAGGTAGGTTCCATCTTAGTTCGTCATTATGAAATATCTTCGCAGTTTGACACTGTAGGCGCGCTTATTTCCAACGATGACTGGGGATTCAATTCACAGACCATGCTTTCGCCTGAAGATTTCGAAAAATACCTTTTTCCGTGGCATCGGAAAATTGCCGCAGCCTGTCATAAAGCGGGAAAACCGGTAATACTTCATTCATGCGGGCAACTGGAAAAAGTTATGGATGCGGTTATTGACGATATCGGTTATGACGGCAAACATTCATACGAAGATAAAATAATGCCGATTGAGGAAGCTTACGAAAAATACCATTCCAGAATTGCCTTGCTTGGTGGGATTGACCTTGATTTTGTCTGCCGGCATTCACCGGATGAAATTTATCAACGCTCTAAAAAAATGCTTGAGCGTTCTGCTGAAAGCGGATCATACGCCTTAGGAACAGGAAACAGCGTGCCGTACTATACTCCGGATGAAAATTATTTTGCTATGACCAAAGCGGCATTGGATTAATTAATAATTATGTTTCTGTTATTTCGGCTACATTACGGCCGTAATGCAATTTAAAAATATAAGTAATTTGCTTATTGATTAATTTTGCTTTGGGATTGAGCCAGAAATCTGCGGCATTGAAACTGCACTTTATAATTATACAACGTTTTATTGCTATATTTTTATCAAGTCCCGGTTTGTGCCAGATCACCATTTCTTTATCAGAAATGGTGCATTTTTTTGTGTTTGCTTTTCTGCAACGGAAGCCGCTGGCGATTTTAGCGAAACAGCAAAGCTCCAGCGACTTTTTATCATGTTTGCCGAGAAAATCCTCAAGCAGGTCAAAGCGCTTTTCCAATGGCATTTTACCTTTGTTTAAATCGCAGAGAGGTTCAACAAATTCGCAGAACTTTATAAAGAAATTATTTATGTGATTACTGCAAAAACGGAATACATTTATCAGGGTAGGGGGATTATACCATGAATCCAGTATGTATGAATATAAAGCAGCTTTGAGTAAATCATCCTGGTTCATTTCTTTTGTTTGTGTTACCTGCCACGGCGGATTGGAATTATACCGCATGCCATTTGGGGGTGTTTCGCTTAGTTCTGTGCCAGGTAAAACTTTTAGATTTTCAAGCTGAATTTCGTCAGGCCCCAGTTTCAGCATTTTATTTATATCATTCAATAGAGAAGTCAGGGTCTGCCCCGGCAGCCCGGCAATCAGGTCGGCGTGGACTTCCAAATTGTCCAATCCGAGTAAAGCTTTCAAGCCTTTTTGAGTTCTTTCAGCAGATGCCGGACGACGGATATTTTTCAGTACCATCGGGTCAAAACTCTGGATACCGGCTTCCAGATGCAGACTGCCTTTCGGGGCTTCAGCTAATTGCGTAAGTACTTCCGGTTTTAACCTGCCGGGGTGGATTTCCAGATGAAAGCGCATGTCAGGAAAATCTTCGCAAAATATTTTGAGCATTGATACAGCGCGTTCAGAATCTTCGTTAAAAGTGCGGTCGATAAGGCGTATGTCACGATAATTGAGTTTGTAAAGTGCCTGTAAATCAATTTTTACCCGTGCCAGCGAATGATATTTAACGCCTTTGCTTTTAGAGCTGGTGCAGAACGAACACGCACCGCCGCAGCCGCGGCTGGTTTCAAGCTGGTAAAAGGCTTTGCCGTGATGGATCATACCTTGTTGATAAGGGGAGGGGAGAGTGTCAAGTTCGTATTGGTAGTCCGCTAGTCCATAATCATGATATAGTTTATCTTTGTCAATATGGCATAGGCCATCGGCTTTATTGCCATTGAGTAACTCAGGGACAGATGACTCATCTCCCCGGATGACCCCGTTGATACATGGATTTTCACTTAATAATTCTTCGTTATCTCCGAGAAAACTCGGGCCGCCAAGGTATATTCGCAGTTTGTGGCTGCGCTTTTTCAATTCAGTGCATACTTTCAGCAGCATTTCCAGGTTAAAGATGTAAGCGGTGGCAAGTAAAACATCAGGATTAGCTTTTTCAATATCGCAAATAATTTCATTCAGCGGAGTTTTAATTGTTGCTTCTACGTGTCCCCAGTTCCATTCAGGAGATTCTTTTTCTGTCAGGGCGCGTATGAGGCAGTACCCCGGCATAGAGTGTGAATAAGAGGAGTTCAGTTCTAGAAATACAACTTTTTTGTTATCCATAATATTTAATTGTCATCATGGTTATATCGTCAGACTGCGGCGCGTCACCTGTAAAGTCATTTATGGATTCAGATATCCCCTGGAGTATTTCTCGGGGGCTGGCTTCATTAAGCTTCTTCAATGCTGCCTGCAGGCGCTTTGACGTATATTCTTCGCCTTTTGCATTGAATGCTTCGGTTACGCCGTCGGTATAGAAAAACAGTACATCATCTTTTTCCAGTTTCAGCCTGGTAATGCCGAAATCTTTTTCAGAAAGCGTCAAGGCTCCGACTATCATGCCGTTTTTGGTTTCAACAGCTTTGAAATTATCTTCATGACGGAGATATGGCGGGGGATGCCCGCCGTTGCTTAACACTACTTCTCCGGTACTTATATTTAACAGGCCGCAGGTCCCGGTAAAGAACATGCATGGCTCGTTATTGTGTTCCAGTTCGTTGCCTGCGTTCAATAAGATTTCATTTGGCGGTAGTCCATCTTTGGCTTCATGTCGTAACAAAGTTAATGAACGCATCATGAACAGGGCTGCGGAAAGCCCTTTGCCCGAAATATCTCCTATAGTAAAGAATAAATGTTTTTCATCAACAAAGAAGAAGTCGTAGAAATCTCCGCCCACCTCTTTTGCCGGATGCATTTCGGCATATATTTCAAACTCATCATGTTCAGGGAACGGCATGGATACGTCCGGCAGCATTGCCTGTTGGATGTCCGCAGCAATAAATAATTCATTTTTTGCCCGTTCCTGATGAGTTATATTTTCTCTGAGATTATTGATCTGGTTGCTCAACTCTGAGCCCATGGCATTAAATGTTTCGGCCAATTCCTGAAATTCGTCGTTGCTGTTGATATTAATTTTTTCATTTAGTCTTCTTTTTCCGAGTTCTTCAACTCCGGCTTCCAGCTTGATGATCGGTTTCCCAAGGTGTCTGGCAGTGAACACCGCAAGGAGCATAACAGCCATCAGAGCCGCCAGATTTAGGATAAGATATATAAATATCCGTTTATTGATGTGTTCCTGTATGGATAAAATATAGTCTTGGTTTTGTTCTCTGGTCCCTCCGATAGCTTTATTGATGGATGCGTAAATGTTTTTCTTGAAAGTGGCTACGCCAACGCCCCAGCCTCCTGGCAACACAGGACAAAATGCCACATTCAGGCGTTTACCGAAAAATGTAGTTGTAAAAGCTGTTTTTCTGCCGGTCTTAATTTTTTTCATAACCGTATTTTGAAACTCTGCTTTTTCAGCAGGTGATAAGCGCCAGATGAGTTTTTTAGTAAAGATATCCTCTTTGGCGACGACTTTAGCCGATGGAGCGACTAAAAAGGAAAAACTATTGGTGCCGCGGGTTATAACAAAGGCGTTGGAGATAGTTTGTGGAAGTGAGTCTATCACGATAACTGCTTCGACTTTACCATTTATAACTATTGCGCGGGAAAAAGTCAAAATCAGTTTATTGCTGGTTTCGGATACAGCCGGGTCAAGCCATGTAAGTTTCCCTTTCGCCGCGATTGCGTTTTTAAACCATTTAGTTTTTCTTACATCGTAGTTTAGTGGAGTTGGGAACCAGTCATGCTTGAAAAATAAACCGTTGGGCAAAGCGATTCCCATTCCGATATAGTAATCATCATAGGCGCATGAATATTCAAAAGCATTGCGCATCATAGTTATTTTTGCTAAATCACGTTCTATTTGATTTTTACTGATATTATCCGTATATTTGAAGTGAATGGAACTGTCATTTATATTTCCGTTGTGTTTCCAGTTAGACAGGAATCCTTTGTCTTCAACCGTATAATCGCCGGCATAAATATTTTTGTACAGGCTAACCATGTCATTAACCACGACAAGAGCTCTTTTTAATTGCATTTCACAGATCTTAGCCTGTCCTTCCGCAAGCATTTTTAATTCATTACGAACCGCTCGCTGTAAGGCGTAACTTCCTTCCCGGTTTGCTTCATTTGTGATATTAGAACCAGTTCTTTCAGCGAAACGTTCCAGTTCATACATATCAATAATAGTGAGAATTCCAGCCGTTACAAAAGTAGCGAGAGGTACGATAAGAAAATATAATAATATCCTGTTTTTTAAAGATATTTTTTTCATGACTCACCGCCTTTGTATTCTATTGACAACAAGGCAACATCTCTCTGCGATATCTTAGTCCCGTAAAATTCTTTCAACTGTTCCAAAGTGAATGAGATTATGGTAGATTTTTCAGAATTGAAGTCCTTTAAAGTGCTTAGTAGATATTTTTCTCCGAATATCTCGCCACGTTCATTTTCCGCTTTATCAATACCGTTTGTTGTAAAAAGCAGGATGTCGCCGCTGTTCAGTTTGAAGCTCTTTTGTTTAAATACGCCTTTTTTTATTGGATGAATACCCAGGGCCAGGGATTTTTCCGTTTCGGTACTGAGAACATTGCCTTCATGAATGCAGGCTGCCGGAACTTCTTCAGCGTTGCTGAATATCAGTTTTCCGCTTTTTATATCCAGATAAGCACAAAATGCGGTGACAGACATATCTGTTTTATTGTTTATGACTAGTGCATTATTTACGATCAGCAGTAATTCCTCGGGTGCGATTTCCATAGAACCAAGGTGGCTTAGCAGGGTCATTGCCTGTGACATTAACATTGCTGCCGGAACCCCTTTGCCTGTAACTTTGCCTATACAGAAAAACAATTTTCTATCATTGAGCATAAAATAATTATAGAAATCGCCGCTTACCTCATGTGCCGGTTTCAAATAAGACTCTATCGCGACTTCCGGCAGCGAGTTGAACTTTGACGGCAGCATTAATTTCTGGATATTTGAGGCAATCTTAAATTCCTGTTCTATTTTTTCACGTTCCCTTACTGTGTTGCTGACATGCTGTATATGACTGGATATTTCTGTGGACATTTTGTCAAAAGTTTTGTCAAGACGTTCAAGTTCGTCACCGGTATTCAAATGGATGCCGCTGTTAAAATTGCCTCCCATGATATTGAAAGCTTTTTCCTGCAGCATTAATATCGGCTCGGTAATTTTTTGGGAAAAGAAAAAGCTCCATGCTATAACCAGTCCTGAGACAAGCAGACCGGTAATCAGATAAAAGTTCAGATTCTTATTGAAGTAGTTCCTTATATGGGATCTGTGAACCTGGATTCTGCGTTCCATCACCCTTTCCACTTTCCTTACCGGGGAAGTTAATATTTCTGATTTTACGGCCACTCCGATACTCCAGCCAGTTCTGAAGATAGGAGCATATGCCACATACAATTCAGGTTCCCCGGGAAGATTTATTTTTTCGACCCCTTCTCCCCCTGTAACCATTTTAGCGGCCATTCTCTGGAAACTTTTATTTTTATTTTTAAGCAGATTTTCTTTTTTAAGGTTTTCATACCATTGCATTCCGCCGCGCTGCATTTTGTGCCGTGCCAGGACATTTCCGTTCTGGTCAATCAAAAATGCCCGCGCTTTAAGAATGGATTTCATGCTTATAAAGCTGTTTATGATATGCTTAATAGTTATATCTGAACCGCAAACCGCAATAATTTCACCTTCGGAGTTTCTGACCGCCTTTGAGCAGGTTATAATTATTTTATTATCATTAGCGGAGATGTAAGGCCCGGTCCATACTGTTTTGTCCGGTTCTTTAACTGCCGCCTTGTACCATTGCCGTTTATAGGGAGAATATTTTTCTTTCTGTTCTGTCCACGGATAGCTGATATAATATCCGTTGGAAGTACAGACATATACAAGGTCAAGATTGCGCTGGTTGCCGTATATAAATTTCAATAGCGGATGGAGCCGGCCCATGCGTTTCATATCCAGAGGGCTTTTTTTATAATTTCCGGGATAGTTGATAACCCGTGATTTACTCAGCAGTACGGATGGCTTTTCTGTTGTCAGGAAACGCTGTTCATTACTTTCTTTAAAGGATTTTTCGTCTTCGAGTAAATAACGTCCTGATAAGCTTGCCAGCATGTTTAATTCATCTTCCAGACGGTCTAATTGAACATTCGCTATAGCAGCCTGCCCGACTACCAGAGACAGCAATTCCTCCCGGGCATGGTTCAGCAAGGCAGTTCTGCTGTTATCCAGGGTTTTATCTCCAAGCTCATCACATGATTTCAGCGTAAATTTTCCCAGGCGTGAGATATTATCCAGAGTGAAAATAGCAGCCAGTCCGAAAGTAATGACTGTCAACAGCAGCATTACAACTAATATTTTGGCTTTTATGCTTATTTTTTTAGACATTCAACCCTCATAAAATAACATATTCATATACCTCTAATGTATTACCCGGCTCTGTGATTATCAAGAGAAATAGCCGTAAAAGCAAAGACAAAGATGTTTTTTATCGGCATATTAATATATTTGACGGTCAAACGATAGTGCATCCATTAAATTTTCAGCCAAACTCATTAAAAATTAATAAAAAACTTGCACACGGCGTTAATCTGATAATTTTATGCTTATACTGGCTTTTTTGATTATTTTTTTATATTTGGGGCTTGACTATCGGAACGTTCCGAATTATAATAGATTATACCCCTCGTATAGAAAAGACGATGGATTATCAATAGATTCGGAACGTTCCGATAATTATATGTGTTAAAATCAGGATGTTATGTCAGATGGATTTAAGAAAAAGAGTCACAATTGTTGAAATAGCTAAAGAATGCGGGATATCGAAAACGACAGTAGGCGACGCATTGAATGAAAGCAGGGCGTTCCGGGTATCTCCAGAAACCAGGAAGCAGATAGACGTTGCCGTCAAAAAGCTTGGTTATGTCCCTAATCGTTCCGCTAAGGCCTTGCGGAGCAGAAAAACTAATATAATAGGTGTAATGCTTCCAGACCCTGGAAATAGTTTTCATGGTAATATTGCTTTAAGGATCCAAAAGCGTTTAACAGACAGGGGATGTACTGCTTTTTTCGTTTTTTGGAGTGATATTGATGATGTTAAAGGTATCAATAAAGCGCTTAAGACATTCATCGCGCATGGAGTGGACGGGATAATAACCGGAGAACTTGAAGGGGTTCATTTCAAGGATTGTCCTGTTCCGGTTGTCTTTTGGCAAAACGCCCCAAAAGAATTCGATTCCGTATGTAATACTGACAGCGTTACAAATGGTTATCGACGGCTTGTTAATATATTGCAGGAAAAAGGTTGTGAAAAATTCTCTATTCTGACGCCAACTCTGGAACGGGGCAGGACTGTTAGGATATTGGAGATTTTAAGAGACGAAGGCATAAGCTTATGCCCGGAATATATTAAGATTGCATCTTCGCGTAAAATGGCACACGAAGCAATGCAGGAACTTCTGCTGCTCAAAAAACGGCCTGACGTAATATTATGTAATAATGATATGATGGCAATAAGCGCTATGGCAGAAGCAATCAGAAGCGGAGTGAAAGTGCCGGAAGATATGAAATTTGTCGGTTTCGACGGAACAGACGAAGCTAAATTCTCATATCCTTCATTGACAACGTTCAAGGTGTCTGTTGATGAAGCTGTTGACAGATTGGTGGAACTGCTTTTCAGACGAATCAAAAATGTAAAAGCAGCTCCCCGTAAGGTTTCAATTGAACCAAAACTTTTGATAAGGGACTCAATTTAAAATGAATAAAGGGCATTCAAAATATCCGGATACCAGAACGGAAAATATTTCTCTTCCCAAATGCGGCATGTTTATTGGTTCGCCCATCTATTTAGACAGAGCTGATTATATATTCCAGCATACCGGGATGTTCTATACGAGCTGGGTTTCGGAAGATCATTCAGTAGAATGGTACTTAAAGAAGGTATTAGATGACAACCAAGGGAATTTGGCTGTCATCTGGGACGGCGGTATCACCGGGATATGCCTGAAGGCAAGGGCAGCCTGGATGGATATTGAAGAATTAGGCTTTAAAGTTCCTGAACCTGACTGGGAAGGGAAAAAGTATTTAACGCCTGAAGACTGGCCGGTAATAGAAAAACATAAAGAGCGCTTTGGAGCTGGTTTTTATAAGTTTGTCAACCAAGCCCGGGAGTATGGGCTTTATTCGTATTCGATATATTCTGAAGCAGAACCTCAGTGGGTTGAGAAAATATCCGGCATGGATAACTTTTTAGGTTATAACATGGGGGAAAAATTTTCTTTTGATATAGATGGGGTTGAAGAGTCTGAACTTAGAGAAAAGAAAATAGAAATAAAAGATAATTACAGCCTTGAAGATGTAGCTGAAAATTTCAAAGAATCCGTCAGGACATTTATCAAAGGAAAAGAATCAAAAGGCTGGAAGCAGTTTTTCATAACTTCCGCTTCATTTCATCTTGACTTTGAAATAGCTTCCGCAGGCTGCAATGTCATTCCTCATGTGGAAAGTTTTGCCTTCAATAATATCAATTTCGGTTCCGCGTTATGCAGAGGTATCTATAAACAGTTTAAGCTGCCTTTGTGGGGTAATTATCTGGCTCATGAACATTACTCATTTTTACCTTATAAATCTAAGTACAAATTTAAAATGCTTGATGCCGCATTTCTGCTAAGCTATATGAGTGGTTCAAAAATTACAGTATTGGAAAGTGGAAACTGGTGGCAGCAAACTGACCATGTTGATGATACTCCTATGCACGAAACCCCGAAAATCGATCTTGGTTCCCTCCATAATAATTGTCCTTCGTCTTATGCGCATTTGGTAAAGTCAGCCAGAAAACATTATCGTAAGCTGAACTATAATTCGAAAATCTGCCGTCAGTACAGAAAATCTCTTTCAGATTTTTACGACTTTGTTAAAAAGGAAGGCACTCCGGAAGGGCAGCCCGAAATAAACATTGCGGCAATCAAAGGGGATCTGGATCTATGTTCACAGAGTTTTCAACCGAATATGGCGATTGCCGGGGCTTATAAAATCGCTGAAAAAAATCCGTTCTGGTATGAAGGTATGCCGGAAAGATCATGGGAAATGTTCAGAAATATTTTCTTCCCTCTGAATAACACTTTAGGGAAATACGTTAACGCGTTTTTCTCCGGAACGCCTTACGGCATGGTGGATATAGTGAGCTTTGCTGGACGATTAACGCCTGAGTTTCTAATTGAAAATTATAAAGCTTTGCTTTTTACCGGTTGGAACAGTGCTTCTGACAGTCAGTACAAAACAATTAAAGAATACGTTTATAGAGGTGGTACGCTTTTTGTCAGTATACCGCATCTTTCTAAAAATAAAACCAGGAATTATATAACTTATCAAAAGGATGAGTTGATTAACAATGGAGATTTCAGCGAACTTTGTGGAGTTAAAGTAAAAAAACGGGGGAAGCAGATATACTGGATACTGGCAGCCGAAAATAATGTTTTAAATTTACCCCGGCATAAGCATTTCGGGCCTGCTCTTACTCACATAGGCGATATTGAAATTAGCGGTAAAGCTGAAATAATCGCTGTACATGATGAAACGTATATGCCTGTGTTGATCCGCAACCAATATGGAAAAGGGAAAGTTTATTTCCTGAATACCTGGGAATATCCCGGCGCTTTGGGCGCCCATAGCGGGCCTGGAGCGGAAATAGATTCAAATAATATAATTGAAGAAGTATACAAAAAGATCGCTATAGATAATAAAGGAACAGCATTTATCAGTGATGATGGAGCGGCTCCCGGGGAACAGTGCAAATATATAACGTATTCATATTTTCCATCCAACAGGAAGGTTTATATGATGAATATTGATTTCAGTAGAACACATGAATTTTTTCTGCATCTAAACGGAAATAAAACATATATAAAACTAAAGCCGTTAGAATTTAAAATCATATAAGAGCGTCATTTAAAATCTTAAGGAACCAGAAAGGAGGAAGCATAATATTAAAAAACTTTTCAGAGTCATAAAATGGAATTCAGGACAAAAGAATGTGTACAGTTGTGAAAAATTAAAGTTACATAAGGTGATAAATAATAACAGTCTAATAAAGGAGGCAAAAAATGGAACTCTGTAAATGTCAAAATGAAAGTCGTTCGATAATGAATCAGCAAAGATTAAGAATTTTTACTCTCATTGAGCTCCTTGTCGTGATAGCTATCATAGCAATCCTTGCTTCGATGTTGCTGCCAGCTCTCAGTAAAGCCAGGGAAACTGCCAAGAAGGGCGCGTGTATGAGCAATATGAAGCAGATAGGAATTGCTTTTTTTAATTATGCCGATACATATGACAGCTATGGTCCATTAATTAACTGGCAAAATGGTTCAATATTGAGTTATTCTCAAATATTAGGCACTATGATCGGGCGTGAAGTTGTTAATTACAAAACCACCTCCGGACTGGGAATGTTTGTATGTCCCGGATGGGATAAGTCGTGTGAGGATGACGCAGGAATAAGGGCTCCGGGGATGCGCTGGAATGATGAAATACAAACATCTTATTCATTTACTTTTGGATACAGCTCAAGATGGCAGGACCGTTACATTCTTGGGTATTGGCATCCTTATTCTCCTCTCATTCCATGTGTGAATCTTAAACATCTTGGAAAAACGGTGTACTCTCCGGATAAAACCAAGTCAGCTCAAATAGGAAAACCATCGGAATATCCTATAGGCGGAGACTATGGTAGAGGAACAAAAGATCCACAACATATTGTACCGCCGAGTGGAACTCCATATCAAGCTGCCCACAGCGGTAACGGCAATATCTTATTTTTTGATGGCCATGTAAACTATTACCTCGTAAATGGCACTGATAAACAAATTAACTTTTATAATACAGCTGTAAGATGGAAATAAGTATAGGAAAGGGAAAAAATATGAAAACAAAATATTTTTTAGTGTTTGCATTAATGTTCTTGGTACAGGCTGGCGTAGTTCAGGCAAAGAATAAAATAAGCAATATCTGTATAATAAAAGACGGGGAAGCTATAGGCAAAATATATATGCCTTCTGTTTATGAAAAAGCGACTCAGTTTGCGGCAGAAGAACTGCAGTTGCACATCAGAAAAATGACCGGAGCTGATATACAAACAGCCTGGTGCGGTAAAGGTCCCAGAGATAGCGGATTTGTTTTTAAGATCAGGTCGGAAAAAGAATGGAAAGGTAAGGAGTCCAGTCAGGCCTTTACCATTGAAGAACGCGCAAAACCATATCCGCTAGTAACTATTACCGGTAATACAAACCTCGCGGTATTGTATGGAGTATATCAGTATCTTGCTGACCTCGGAGTAAAATGGTTAAGTCCGGGAGAAATCGGAACCGATATTCCACGAGTGGCAAATATTCCAATCAGGGAAGGAAAGCGGCATTTTGCCCCGTCTTTTCTTTCACGCACTCTGGCCCTTTCTTCAACTGCTTCAAATCATTTTGGCGGCAATGCTCATGATCGTCAGGCTCGCATTTATGAATATCAACTATTTCTTATGCGTAACCGGACACAATTTGGAAGAAATATTACAACTAAAGGTTTTGATTTTAACAAGTGCGGAACAGCAAGCGGACATTCAGTAAAGCCTATGACTGGACTGACAAAAACAAAAGTTAAGAATGGCTTAATGAAGAAAGAGCCTGAACGCTTTGCTTTGGTAACTGACGGGAACTTCGTACAGAAACGCCGTTATGAACATGGACAGGTATGTTTTACGAATGAAAAGAACATAAACACGGCAATAGAAAACTGTATTGCTTATTTCCAAAAGCTGGAAAAGACAAAGAACTCACGGAGCGCTGACCTTGATGAAGATTTTACCGTACCAATGGGATTATCTGATACCTATGGTATATGTGAATGTGAAAATTGCAAAAAAGTAGCGGGAAAAGAACCATTCAGCAAGGATCGGCTTGTATGGACTTTCTGGAATCGTATAGCCAGAGGGCTTAACGAGAAAATGCCGGGAAGAATAATGGCGGTCCATTCGCCTTATATGGATTTGGACCAGCCGCCGGAAGACATCAAAATCGAGCCTAATATAATGGTCGTAACCCCGCTGGTATACAGTTGGGAAAAGTCTTCAGAAAATAAGGATTCATATCCTTTCCCAAAAGCTTTCCTGCGCAGGATAAAGAATACCAGAAAAGCTGGCGCTACACTTGGTTGTTATAATTATTTGAACTTCCCCTGGAGCCCGACTCCCCTGTTGATACTAGATGCTGCCAAAGGATATGCCGAGCTTGGTTATAAACATTATCATCTGGAGGCGATGCAGCGTACTGAATATACCTGGCCCATTGTCTGGGTATTGGCTCAATACACTTGGAGTACGAAAAAAACTCCGCGGGA
The DNA here is from genome assembly GCA_963664605.1 of Victivallaceae bacterium. Taxonomy (GTDB): domain Bacteria; phylum Verrucomicrobiota; class Lentisphaeria; order Victivallales; family Victivallaceae; genus JAHOYW01. The sequence continues at coordinate 3,383,081 of OY761536.1, read as the reverse complement.
ATACCTGAAAGAATTCTGCCTTGATTATTATGGAGAAAAATATGGAAACGATATTCTCGGGATATTTGAGGATATGACCCGTAACGCCATGACTATGGAACGAATAATTTTTGGTTCCCCGGCAGATACTGCTTATATGCTTCCTGATAAATCTATTCAGAAGGCGAGGGGGATTTTGCGTAACGCAATCCGCAATACTCAAGCCAAAGAACAGGAACGCCTGCGCTTGTTTTCACTTGCTATGGAAACGCAGTTTCAGCTTGCCCAGGTTTATCGAGCTTATGTTGCCGCGCTTAATTTGCGTAGCGATGAATCAATAAAGAAGTTTAAAAAACTGGCGGAAAATCTGAAAAATTTTTGGAATAACAATAATATTGAATTGATAAATTCAACTTCCCGGACTCCATTAATTGCTGTTAATCAGTTTCTTAAAACTGATTTTTCCAAGCTGAAACCAGTTACGCGTAAAACATTAACAGGGAAAGGCCCAAAAGATAAAATATGGCGGCAGGAATTATTTGCCGGTGATAATAATCCCGGCAAAGTAAACAATCTGTTTCCATTACCGGAAATATGGAAATTTTGTCTTAACCTGGATGCCAAAGGGCTTGAATGGGCCAAGGCGGATTATGACGACAGCAAAGGCGGCTGGAATCCTGTTTCAAGCTGGTCAGTTATTGAAGCGCAGGGATATAAAAAAGTCGATGGATATTTCTATTACCGTTTGAAATTCAAGGCCCCGGAATTTCCATCCGGTAAGAAAATATTCCTTAGGATCGGCTCGCTTGATGATTCAGGAGATGTTTATCTCAATGGGCTAAAAGTGGGTTCCCAACCTGACCCGAAACTCTGGGATAAATCTTTCGAGATGGATGTAACAAAAGTTCTTAAGCAAGGACAGGAAAATATACTGGCTGTCCACGGCTATGATGCCGGCGGCGGTATGGGAGTATGGCGTCCAAGCGCGCTCTATACAAAATGAAAATTGTATTTTAACCTTAAAAACAAAGGTGTTTTATGACAAAACTAATTACTGTAATTTTATGTGTATTCACTGCTTTCTGTTCAATTTCAGCAGTTGAAATAGTTAAGGACGGGAAGCCGCTTGCGCAGATAGTTGTCGCAAAGGATGCTGACAGTGCGGAAAAATTTTCCGCTGCGGATTTACAGCATTGGATAAAAGAGATAACCGGCGCCAAGCTCCCGATAGTAAATACGCCGGTAAAAGGAAAGCCTGATATTATTATTGGACGTAAAAGCGCCGAAAATATATGGGGAAAAGTATTAGCTAGGCTGAAGTTTGACGGCTTTGCCATTCAGAACAAAGGCGATGATATCTATCTTTTCGGCAGGCTTCCGCGCTCAAGTGCCTATGCGGTGGCGCATCTTCTGGAAACCAATACTGATATAATCTGGGCTCGTCCGGATGTTGATTACGGTACGGTATTCTCCAAAACTAAAGACCTTGACCTGAAAAATATTTCTGTGATTGAAAACCCGGTGTTCAGGTATCATGGTTGGAATGTGGTTGCTATACGGCGTGATCTTCCGACCGCGCAATGGGTTTTGCGCAACCGCGGGAATTGGGCTGACCAGGCATGTCCCGTGAGTATGGGGAATGAATATGATTTTATAGTTTCCACCGGCGGACACATCTATTGGTGGATGGCGCATCCTTCAAAGTATTTTAAGACTAATCCGGAATTCTATGGATATTCAAAACTTAGCGGAAAACGTGAGCCAAAGACGCTTTGCCTTACTAATCCAGAGCTGCTCAAGCTTGCAGTTGCCAATCTGAAGAAACGCATGAAGGAGTTAAAAGATCAGCCAATAGACATAATCACACTAGGATTCCGTGATTCATGGAACATGTGCATGTGCGACGAATGCCTGAAACCAATTGATATCGGTGACGGTAAGATGCTTGCCCGCAAGAGCGACACCCCACAGGCGGATCCCAAGTTCTATTCCACCCGGTACTGGAAGTTCATAAGCAAAATCGCCGCGGAGTTGAAAAAAACCTTTCCGAACACTACATTTTGCGGTATGGGCTATTTCTATGCCGCGGAGCCTCCAGCATGTGAAATAGATCCGTCGTTGAACGTCGCTTTTGCTCCTATCGGTGGTCTTAATCCGTATTCCCCTATTCTCAGCCCGAATCAGGCTCCAATATGGCGCCGCCGTCTGGAAGAATGGGCAAAACGTTTTCCGGACCGCCTTTTCTTTTATGAATATTTCCGCTCTTATGGCAGCGGTTTTATGCCGGTGCATGGGAACAGTACGCTCAAGCTTAAGTTTAGTCAGGACTTGCGCGACCTCTACAGATTACACGGTCTCGGCGTATTCTGTGAGCTCACACCTGATTCTAAACATTCTTTCAGCGGTCATTCCATGAAGTCGGAATGGGATGCCAACAGTGTCGGAGCATGGATCTATTCCCGCTTGATGTGGAACCCTGGCCTTGATGTTCAAAAGCTTGAGGATTACTATCTGGAACGCACTTTCCGTGAAGCCGCGCCAGCTATGAAACGTTTTTATAAATACTTTGACGAGGGAGTGGCAAAAAGCAAAAAGCAGCGTTCAACTAATTTTACTAAAATTATAATCAATTCAGGCCTTATGAAAAAGTGTGCGGCCGCCCTCGATGAAGCTGAAAAAAAGGCGAAGCATCCTAATTCGCTTACTATGATAAAGCGCCTCAAAGCACAATGGTTTTTGACTATCAAGAAGCTGGCATACAGATCTGTTCCCATTATGGATAAAGAGGAAAAATTCACCGAGTTTGACGCAACCTGCTGGGAGCCCAACACTACCTTTGTGATTGATGATTTCAGAATCCCCCGCTGTTTCGATTGGGGATATTTGAAACCTGCTCCATGTAAAACTGATGTCCGGCTTTTGTCGGACGGTGACAATCTTTTCGTCCGGGTGAATGCTGAGAATCCGTCTCCCAATATTATGCCCAAGTCAGAAGATGAAAAATGGCCGCTTGGCGATAACCTTGAATTGCAGTTTTCAAGAAAACGCCAGTTAATCACTTTTGCTTTCGACGGAAACGGCAATGCTTATGATTCCCTGAACTCTGACCGCTCATGGAATTCCAACTGGAAAGTTATTGAAGCCGGGAAGACTCCAAATGGCTGGCAGGCTCTGGTTTCAATTCCGCTAAAGGATATAGGAGTAAACCCTGCTGACCGTAAGACATTCCCCGGCCTGCTTGTTGTCCGTAACTTTGATAACGGCAAACTCAAGACTTTCTACTCGCCCGATGGTAACGTTCAAGGCTGTAGAAAGTACGGTATAATAGCATTTTAAAAGAAAAGGACTGATATAATGAACAAAATTGGAATATTAATATTGGCTGTCTTCTCCATTTTATTTGCGGCAAATGGAAGTGATGAAATATTTGGAGATTCTTTCGCCAGGCAGGATGCCGCGCAATATTTTATCGGCAAACCGAAAGTGGCTTTTACCGCAAAAGCTGATGGCAAAGGGAATGTGCTCAAGGCACAGAGCAGTATTGTATTTAAGAAGGTTGCGGTTACGCCGGATACAAGATACATACTTACTTTTACCGCCTCGCAGGAAGGTTCAGAGCCTATTGAGGAAAATCCGACCCTTGCCGGAATCATCTTCGCATATCGAGGACAGCTATACCCGGTTTGCCGACTGTTTTTCTTTGATGAAAAGGGTAAGCGCATAGGACAAGTAAGGGGCAGTAATCCATTCTTTGCTATACCATTCGGCAAACCGCACGAGCATAAATTTGTCTTTTACGCGCCTCCGAAAGCCGTAGCAATGAGTCTTTCATTCAGTATGGGGAAAAAAGTAAAGGCGCTCCTGCTTTCAGATGTTTCATTAAAGGAGGAAAATTCTGAAAAAATAATAAATATCAATCCGACTTTTTCACTTGGAGAATATAACTATTCAGGGATAAGCGGATTTAATGCCCCTGATGGTCGGATAATCAAACTTCCTGATGGGAAAAATGCTTTATTTACCGGTTTTTCCGTCTGGACAACACACTGTCCGCTGAAAAAAGCTGGCAGTTACCTTGTCAAAATACGTGGTAAAGGATATTTTAAGAAAAGGGTAGATCCACATATAGTTTTTCTTGATATAAACAGGAAGAAAATTTCACAGGTTGCGCTTCCTCGTCCGTTTATTTCTAACGAAGGCTATGTTGAGTATCGATTCAAACGCCCTGCGCGAGCAGCTTATGCTTATTTTTGGATATATCATGGTACAGTTACAGAAATAAGCCTGACATATGAAGGTTCATAAGATATAAAAAACAGAGGAAATATTAATGAAAGTACTTGTAGTTGGAGGAACCGGGCATATTGGGAGTTACCTTACTCCGCGATTGGTCAGGAGTGGTTTTGAGATCACTGTTACCGCGCGTTCAGATAAGCCGAAATATGTACTGCCGGAAATGGGGTGGGATAAAGTCAACTGGTTATTGTGCAATAAGCGTGAAGAGGAAAACAGCGGCGCCTGGGCTGAACGCCTCGCGGGGATTGATGTTGACGCAGTTATTGACCTTATTTCATACACCCCTGAACAGAATAATATTATAGTTCAGGCTTTCAAGGGCAGAATCAGCCATTTTATCAACTGCGGCTCGATATGGGCATACGGGCCATCTTTGCGGGTTCCTCACCTGGAATATTATCCGCGCCAGCCTTTAAGTGAATACGGAAAAAATAAAACCGCTATTGAAAAAGATCTGATGGCTTTACACCGTAGTGAAAATTTTCCGGCTACAGTCATTCATCCCGGGCATATCAGCGGTAAACGCTGGCTTCCGATTGATCCTCAAGGTGCGCTTGACGGGACAGAAATATATCGAAAACTGGCAACTGGCGGGGAAGTCAGGCTTCCTGAAAGGGGGGCTGTTTCCATGCACCACGTACACGCAGATGATGTCGCGCAGGTGTTTGAGTTGGCTCTTAAAAGACCGGCAGACTCTATTGGACAGGTGTTCAGCGCTGTCGGGCCTTACGCTATGACTATGAAAGGCTGCTGCAATGCCGTAGCCGGAATATTCGGGATGGAACCCAGGCTCAGCTATTGTTCGCTCGAGGACTTTAAGGAGCATCCTTCTTATAATTGTATAAAAGGGCATATTGAGGAATCGGTAGTGGCTTCCTGCGAAAAAGCGGAACGTCTGCTTGGTTACCGCCCGCGATATACAACAGAGGACATTTATGCGGAATGTATAGAATATATGATAGAATCAGGACAACTTGAGCTGGAATAATAATGATTAAATATGAAGAAGGAAAACTGGAGAAAGATGAATCCGGGGCTTGTTTCCCGGAAAGACCTTATTATCCTTTGTTAAGCAGTAATGGCACGGATGCTGTCTTACTAACTCTTGGCGGTTTCCCTGATGATCCTGACTGGATGTGTTATTCCATGCCTTTGCCTTTTAGAATAAATCCGGGCTGGTACAAAACTGCCCGTAAGGATTATGAATACGCTCACAGGCATTACGGCCCTTCCACTTACGGAACTTCGCCTGCTCTGGCAGGTGTGACTACTATGCCGACTATTGGCAAAGACCGGAATCTAGGTATTCGCAGCCCTAAGCAGTTTTTCGACCCTGAAAAAAGAATTTTGACTTCATCATACTCAATCAATGAATCACGCGGGAACATTCCGGCAGAGCTTAAAGTGACCAGCTTTATAACACATGAGCATCTGCTGGTGGAGCACTATGAAGTTTTGCGTGAACCCGAAAGCGGCTTCAGGCTGGGATTCCGACTGGATACTCCGCATTCCAGCGACCTGCACGAACTCTGTGTCCATCCTGAAAAAATAGAATATGAAAAAATGGAAAATGGACTTTCTTTTTCTTATAAATATCACTCTCCTGAAGTTTATGATGGAATGGCTGCAGCCTGGGTGGATTGTCCGGGATGTGAATTTGAAGAAGAGCTGGGGCATCTTAATACAGCTTTTTCCCCTGTAATTCCAGAAGGTAAAAGTATTACCCGCTATACTGCTGTCATCGACAGCTATGATTCGCGGGATTACCGGGCGGAAATCAAACGCCTGTTTAAAAAAACGATACATGAAGGGTATGATGTTATATTTGAAGAACATATAAAATATGCCGGAAAGTATACAAATGTTTCTTCTGTAACACTTCCAGAAAAGGACCTTGAATATATTTATGACTATTCAAACTATGTATTGGACGCAACTCAAGATAGCGACAGCGGTTTTATGCCAATGGGAATTCTTCCCTGTAATTGGCACAATGCCATGTTCTGGGATTGCTGGTTTGCGTCAATGGCCTGGCTGGGATCCAACAGAATTGAAGCGGCAAAAAAAATATCATATTTTTACAAAAACAAACTGGAAGAAGCATTAACTGTTGCTGAAAAATTGAATTGTAACGGAGCCCGCTATGCGTGGACAACGAACCGTGCTCATTTCGAGTTGAATCCAGAAAGTGTACTTCAATTTCACAATAACGCTGTAATCGCCTTGCAGAGCCTGCAAGTTTATGAGGCAACAGGAGATATAGAGTTTCTTAATGATATATTTGATTTGGTTGAACAATCTTTAGTTTTCTTAACAGAAAGGCTAGTCAAAATTGAAAATGGCAAAGCATTGCTAACGGAGTGTGTCGGGATAGACGAGGCACACCATGATTTAAAGGGCACTGACACCTGGACAGCTTCCGTCTATGTAAAAGCATTGACTTTGTACCTTGAAGCTTGCCGCTCACTCAAAAGAAAGCCTTTTAAGGATACCTTGGATGAAGTTGCTGCGATGCTGTTTGATGCCGTAAACAGCAATGTTGACGATAACGGCGTGCTGCAGTCTTTTGATGGGGGAAGACGGCCTCACTGGGGATCATTGATCTTTAATCTATATCCTGATAATCCAGCTCTGGAGAAGACTATTGATGTTCTCTCTTTTTATGATGAAGAGCTTGATACCTATGCTTCTCACGGCGTTCCCGGATACCGGGGCAGGGTTTTTACCTGGACCGAATACTGGATTGCCGCTATTTACGGGATGACGGGGAACCCTGAAGGTTGGAACAGGTTGAAGAAATGTGCTAAATTCACCGATCGCTTTGGTTCAATACCTGAACGGGTTTTTTATGATGGGGAATTACTTAAACGTCCATTCATGACTTCTCATGCATGTTATATCTGGGCGGTTAATTCTCTGCTGATGAGTCGTAAAGGCAAACGCTTATCCGTACTTATGAACTTGCCGGATAATTGGACTGACTTGTCTTTTGAAAATCTTACAACTCCCGATGGGCTCAAGGCCTCAGCTGCTATGAAAAAAGGAAGAATAACTGCATGCAAAGTAGTTAATATCAACTATGAAAAACGCGATGTTTATCTGAATTTGCCGGGAATGGATGAAATTGAAATAAGATTAAATAGTCTGGATGCATATGAAATTTGATTTTACAAAAATAAAAAATCCTGTTTTGGACAGACGCCCTGATGTATTTCTGAGGGATCCGGCAATTATTTATCGAGATGGGATATTCAGGTGTTTTCACACTAGCGTTGAGGAGAATAATGAAAACAGGTGTTTGTATCTTGAAATGAGTACAAGTGAAAATCTGATTGACTGGCAGACAAAACGTCTGACGACCTCATCTTTAAACTTTTCAAGTCCTGGCAACATAATTCGGGTTGGCAGGCAATGGTGCATGTGCGTACAGAGTTATCCCATAAATCATGGAGAGATGTGGGGAAATGATGATTCCCGGCTGTGGCTGATGTTCAGTTCTGATCTGGAGAATTGGTCTGAGCCTGAAGTCATGGTACAAAGCGGCTGTACTTGTAAATGGGTTACAAGCTCCCGCCAGATTGATCCTTATCTGGTACAGTATAAGAATGAGTATTATTGCTTCTATAAGGCTCAAAATAAACTTGGCTTGATTAAATCTCCCGATATGAAAAACTGGGAAGAAGTGAGCCCTGACCGTCCTGTAATTTCTCATGATGATATACCGGATCATTGCGCTATTGAAAACCCTTGTATAATCAGAGATGATAATAACAGATTTGTGTTATTTTTTTCTCCGTGCCGTCAAGGACGCGGAATTGGGGTTGCCTATTCAGACAATTTAATTGAATGGAAAGATTTTAAGTATTTAGATTTTCCTGCATTACGCTGGGCAAAAAATGGTCCGACTGCTCCGGCAGTTATTGATATGCGTCAGGATACAGGTTATTGGATAATGTTTTTTCATGGTGACGATGAGCATATTGGCCATAGTGCCGCACTTGGTATAGCCTGGAGCAAAAATCTTTTGGAATGGCATCTTGAGATATTATGATGTTTGATTTAAAAAGAAGGTAAATTAAAATTATGGAATTCAAATATAACAAAAAACTCTGTATTTTTCATCTTGATTTTAACTATTCCTGTTTACGAGAGGACTATTTATGTAAATGGCTGAAGAAGATTTCCGATGCCGGTTATAATGCCGTCCTTTGGGAAATTGAAGATAAAGTCCAATTGGAAACTTGTTCCAGATGTGTATATCCGGAAGCGTATACTAAAGAACAATTCAGGAACATACTGGATTACTCGAGAGAACTTGGCTTAGAGCCGATTCCATTACTACAGACTGTTGGACATGCAGAATATATTTTGATGCATGAGGAGTACCGGCATTTGCGGGAGTCCAACGAAGAGAACCATCATGATTGTTACTGCACAGAAAATCCGGAAGTCAGAGAGTTTTTGAAAAATATAATTGATGAATATCTGGAATTATTTGGAAAAATAAGATATTTTCACCTTGGAGGTGATGAGGCATACGTTTTCGCTACTTGTCCTGAATGTAAAGAAAAAGCCGGGCGCATAGGCAAAAATGCTTTATATATGGAGCACATTGCCGCATTATCAAAATCTATCTTTTCCGCCGGAGCAAGACCCGGAATCTGGGGCGATATGATTTTACATCATCCTCAGGAGATGAAAGCTATTCCCAAAGATTATATTATATGGGATTGGAACTATACGGATTCCGATAATGCGCCTGAATTTGCCCATATTTGGGGGAATAGCTCTGTAAAAGCAGAAGATGTAACAGAGGAAACAAAACATTTATTTCCGGAAATTATTGACCCTGAAAGTCAGAAAATCAGGCCGTTTTACACAACTCATGCATTAAAGCGTATGGGCTATGATATAATTCTTTGCAGCGCAGTCAGGGCGGCCGGGGACAGCGTGTTTTTTCCCAAAGCACGTTTTCGTTCCCAAAATGTGGTTGGCGCAGCCAGAGTTTGTACACAGCTTGATTTGCTGGGAAACTGCGTTACAAGTTGGGCTATCCGCTTAAATGCTTATGAGGCTCAGGAAACGATGCTGCCGTTTGCTCCTGAAGTTTTAACCGCGCCTTGCTTGTCGCAGAAACAAGTAGAACGTATTGTCAGTAAAAGGATGTTCGGGGTTAGTTCAACTGCCTTTTTTGATGCGGTCAATACAGCAAGTGATTACATGCCGCCATTTATCTGTGCAGGTTCTCTTGCAATACAATGGAACAGCTTAAAAGACTCTTTGCCGCCTCCAAATGATTATCTTGAATCATTATTAAAGAGATGGAAAGAGGAAGATGATGGCTCCAGATTCGCTTTTCAACAGGAGCAATTATATAAAGCTGAAAAAGGAATTTTACAGTCATTATCCATGTTGATGGATTTTATGTTGGAAGCAAAACTTGGATTTGATATTCTGGACTATTGGTTTAAGGCTTTGTGGATGCAGTTGTGTATTATAAAGGCGGGAAAACAAATATTAAAAAATCAGATAACGCCTGAAACGACATTAATATTGAATAGGCTAAAAGAACAGTTTCATAGTTTATTGCTAAAAAGTGAAACGCCCGGAAGTGCGGAGAAAAATTCAAATCTTGTATTTGACTGGCTGGTCAAATATTCCAGGAGAAATTGTAAATGAAATTAAAATTATCAGCTTTCTCAAATTCCAGCGAAAACTCCCAAGGAGTATCAATGCTTTTTGGTGGAGATTTTTGTCCAATTGGCAAATATGCGGAAAAGATTTTGGCAAAAGATGAAATCTTTGATGCTGATTTGAAAAAACTTTTCAAAGAGAGCTTTTCAATGATAAACCTGGAAGCCCCGCTGTGTGATGAAAACCTGAAAGCTGCTGCGCCGTCTGGGGTTGGTCTGAGAGGCAAGCCTGAAATTGCTGATTATCTGAATGGCTTGGGAATTAATGTTGCGGGGTTTGCGAATAATCACACAAGGGATTTTGGTGATAAAGGAATTATACAGACAATCAGGAATCTTGAGAGGGCAGGGCTGTTACATACTGGCGCTGGTGAAAACCTGACAGATGCTGAGAATATTTTTGAACAAAATAGAAATGGTTTAAAAATCGGGATATGGGCGCTGGCGGAAAAGGAACTCAATGTTGCCTCTGAAAGCTCTGCCGGTTCATCCTGGTTCTGTCCGGAAAGAAATTTTCCGGCAGTTGAAAATATGAAGGAACGCTTTGACTTCCTGGTAATATATCTTCACGCCGGACACGAATTTATTTCGACTCCTTCCCCGAGAATAAGAAAAGCATGCCGTGCTTTCGTGGATGCCGGCGCAGATGCTGTAATAGCTCATCATCCCCATGTCATACAAGGAACTGAAAAATATAAAAATGCTTTGATTGCCTATAGTCTGGGCAATCTGGTTTTTGACAGTCCATACGTTTCCGCATATAAAAATACTGATCTCGGCTATTTGGTGAAGCTGAATATTTCAAAACACACCATTAATGAAGTGGAAATAATTCCATATAAATTACGTAAGTATACAATGGTATCCATGCTGAACAAGGATGAATTTGATAAATTTACAGAAAAGTTCAATATACTTTCAGAAAATATAGTAGATAATTTGAAGTTTTATGAAGAGTGGGAAAAAAATGTGCGTTTTAGATGGGAAACGGAATATCGGCAGGTGTTGAGTGATTTTTCCCGGAATATGAATGATATCAACAATAAAGATTATGCGTACAGAAGTAAAAATCTATTTACTTGTCCCACACATACAGAGATGATAGAAAAGATTTTTTTAATGCTTGAAGAAGGGAAGCTTACAAGGAGTCCATAGATAGAAAAGTCGTGCGAAATAGAAATTCCGTATGATAAAGTGTAAACAACTTAAGCAACAGGAGGTAATTGAAATAAAATAAAGTTAATCGTTTTTTTGTGTTAACCGTTAAAAGAACAAATTATGGAGACCGGAAAATGAAAAGATCTGTAATGATGAGATTGTTAATATTCATAAGGGCGGCGGTTTTTACCTGCATAATGTTATTTGCCTTTTTTGCACAGGCAACACAGATTACTTTGGTAGACAACAGCACGGCAACAGCGGTTATTGTTCCGGGCTCTGATGAAATAGAAGAACACGCAGCAATAGAGCTTCAAGCATATATTGAAAAAATTTCAGGTGTAACTTTACCTATTATAGAGGTGGGAGTATCTGCTCCAGGTTTGGTCAGGATATTGATTGGAACGTGCAGCACAAATAGTGAGATAGACGCTTTGGATCCCGGCTCTATTGATATCGCTTCCCATTCGCTGGGCCGTGAAGGAACTATTATTAAACCAGTTGGAACCGGCAGGATTATCCTTGCCGGAGCGGAGTCTCCGGGCGCCTTGTATGCAGTATACGAGTTTCTTGAAGAATATCTCGGTGTGCGCTGGTTTTTTCCCAGCACTGCTGGAAAGTATTATCGCGTAACCGATGCGAATGGAGATATAGTAGCTACTAATTTAACCAATTTCAGCGATGATCCCGGAGAGTATGTACCGGTCAATACAACAGTGACTGTAGATATAACTGCAACAGATCATGTACGCAAGCCCAGTTTAGCGTATAGGGGGTTTAATCCTATTTGTTCTCTTGCTATGGATAATGACTGGATGGCACGCAACCGGTTAAATTTGAGGCGTGGCGGAGATTATGAGGATGATTTAAGGAAACGCGGTTTCAGATGCATGCTTTTTGATGCAACGATGGGAACCTGGTTCCCAAGAAACGCTAAAGACGAAAATGATAATTATATAATTCCTGACGAATATTTTACATTGTGGAAAGATGGTGACGTAAATGCGACAGGAGTAAGGGTGAGGGAACAGCCGTGCGTATCCAACCCAAATGTTGCCACAATAGTGGCGAATAATATTTTGAGCTATCTATCTGCAAATCCGGATGCGGTAAATGAACCAGTCATGATTGGCCAGTCTGATTTAGTAAAATGGTGTCAGTGCGATAACTGTATCGCAATGGATGACTCAAGTGAAGACAATATGGTTTCCAATACTCAAAATTTAAGAGTGTCAACGCGCTGGCATAAATTCCTGAAAAATGTCGGTAATATATTGCGCCAGACTTATCCAAATATCAAATTAGCTACTTACGCGTATCAGGGCACACTTGAGCCTGCGGTACTTGAATCACTGGATGACGACATCACAGTTATTTACTGTAACTACGGCCGCTGCACATGCCATGAATATGGATCTCTTGATGAAGATTTTGAGACCGGAGCGGCATGCAGCGGACTGAACGGGACTGTTATAGCTGATACCGACGGAAATATGGTACTAAGCACAACCGGTGCTGCTTACTCTAACTATTCAGTTGGAAGCAGCGATTCCCAGGTGCATAATTTGACTCGTTTCAATATTGATTTCCGTTTTAAATTCTTAGATGGCAGTAGTTTTTTCTATTTAAGATTCCTTGAAGACGACAGCAATGGTTATTTGAGGGCTCAGATCTATCCCAATTATATCCAGTTTAATTACTCTGGCTACCTTTTCCCGGAAAATAACCTTCCTTACGTAATTAAATATTATTATGACAGTGAAAGTGCGACTAAAATCAATTTGTATGATGATAGCTGGTACAGGCTGTGCGTCACATTTGATAAAGATGTTGCCAGCCCGGCAAGTGACATGACTTTTGAAATTATAGATGAAGACGGCAAAATAATAAGGCTCGCTCCAAATCTTCCAGACAATAGTTCCCCGTCATACGAACTAGATACTCCAATGACGAATGGAGGACTTAACCTCATTGCCGGAACAACTTCAAATATCTATTATGATGATATTGTAGTCGCCAGGTATTCGCCGGATTCATCATCGCAAAATTTTGAAAATTTTGCATTGTCCTGTCCTAAACTAAAACTTGATCAGGCAAGGATAAAAGGATGGGGTAAACTGGCTCCGGTCGTAAACTATTCCTATTACGGGAATATGTCTCCCGGCTATCCGCATGACATTTCTTATCTCGTTTCTGATGAGCTGCAATTCCTAAAACGAAATAACGGAGCCGGCTGGACAAGTGAGTTATGTCCTGACATGCCTCCTTACTGGTATCCCTTCTATGGCGTTAACAATGTTGGTGATTATGTTAATGCAGATCAGGCTTATGAGCTTATGGCCCATGACCAATATGCCAATAAGCTGACATATTATGTAGCGGCAAAGCTTATGTGGAATATTGACGCTGATGTTGAGGCGGTCAAGGATGATTTCTTCACAAAGTTTTACGGCCCGGCGGCAGCTAATATGAAACTGTATCATGAAGCGTTGGAAAAGGCATGGAAAAAACATGATATATGCGCTTCCTCCCTTGGTAAGAGAAATCATCATGTTTCTTTTCTTGATAGTGCGAATATTTCAGAGATCGATGGTTATTTAAGCGCGGCGGCAACGGCTGCGGCTTCAGGCAGTACAGACAATGTAAAACGCGTTGCCAGGGATACGATGCTTTTTAATAAATGGAAGTCTTTATACAATGATTATCTTGATGAGATAACTCCTCCCGGAAGCGGAATTTTGTTCTCAGAGAATTTCCAGGGAATGACCTCCGGTATGATAGGTTTATCAGCATCCGGTACTGCGTATACCCGAGCCCCGTGGCATGGAGAAATTGTGGAGGATAACGGCGATTATGCGTTGTCCGGTATAGCCTGGTCAGCCGGTTTGGATAATCCATTGGCAAACAGATGGAGAAATTTTGAGACTAGTTTCCGTTTTATGTGGACAACTGCCGAATCCGGACCGAATGACAATAACTTCTATCTGAAATATCTCACCGTTCCCAAAGGTTCATACTACAGCGAGTTCAGCAGTTATAATCTGACAGACAATTATCTTAGGGCCATAGTTACAAGAGGCAGTACAACATTGCAGTACGTGGGAACCCTGTATGATGACGAAGGCGTTGAGGTAACTACATTCACTGGAGGTTCAAAGACTCATTCTTTGAATTACAGTACATTGGATCTGAATACATGGTATTGGATGATTGTCAGCGCCGATGCGGACAGCGGAGAAATTACTTTCAGCATCAAAAAGGATACTGTGTCAGGAGGTGTGCATATGCCGGATACCAGCTCTACCGGGACGGTTACTTCTTATGATGATACTTCGGAACTGGCACAATATGAGTCTCCAACAGAATCAGGCAAAGGATGCGGAGGAATTTTCCTGAATGTATATAATAATGAAGTTATATTTGATGATTTCCAAATAGAAAGCCTGGACTGATAACGAAAAGTAAAATAGAGAAACAGTATATATAGAGTCAAAACTTGAGCCTGAGCACTTTTAAAAAAATTAGTGCTCAGGTACTTATTATAATCAGGCTTGACTTCGGGACATAGATAAATTACAGTATTTCATTATTCAAAACAAAATCCATTAATTGAATATATATAACCAGTAAAAGAGGCGATAATGAGTTTTTACCCAAAACATAAAACACGTAACTGTAAAAAATTGGACGGCATTTGGGACTTTTGTTTTTTGCCGGAAGACAAGAATCCGGAAACATTAAATCTCAATTTGTTAAAATATGATGACTGCATGGCTGTACCAGGTGCCTTTGATGCGACTCCACGCTATGCCGGAAAACGCGGGACAGGTATTTATCAAACCTCTATCGAAACAGCTCCTGATACCATAGCTTTGCTCAAAATAGAAGGGCTGGGATTTTGGGCTAAGATTTTTGTCGATAATGTCGCGGTAGATACGGTTAGACTGCCTTACTCCGGCGTTACCGTTGAACTGCCTAAAAGCAAAAAAACAAAACGGATATTAACTATTGTAGTCAACAACTGTTTTAATGAAAAACTAAGTCCGCTTTTTCATCAGTATTATGATTTTTATGGATATGGCGGCATTTACAGAAGTATAGAGTTACAGCAACTTCCCGAATGCAGCATTGAACGTGTGCAAGTCCAGACGGTGGATATTAACACAGGCCTGGTCAAACTAGTGATAAAATTTACCGGCAAAGCAACTGCTGTGCAGGAATTATCTATTGCTTTTGATGAAGGAACCCCGGAAATATACTCATTGGAAGTGAAGAACATGCAGGCAATTATAGAACTTAATGTTCCCAATTTCAAAATATGGTTTCCGGAAACACCAAATTTACATACAGTAACAGTCGGCATTGAAGATGACGACATTACGGAACGTTTTGGTATCAGAACCGTCATCGCGGAAAAGGGTAATATTGTCGTAAATGGAGAGAGCGTAAAGCTTTTGGGGGTCTGCCGTCATGAAGCTCATCCTGAGTTCGGCCCTGTGCAGCCTTTGCCTCTAATGATTAATGATCTGCAACACTTAAAAACTATGGGAATGAATTTTATCCGAGGAGTGCATTATCCTATGGATCAGCGTTTTCTTGACTTATGCGACCAGTTGGGTTTTCTGGTATGGGAAGAGGCGCTGGGCTGGAATAATAACAGTGAGCAATATCAAGACAAAGACTTTTATCAGTTGCAATTGTCGCAAACGGAAAAAATGATAAATAACAGTATAAATCATCCCTCTATTATTTTATGGGGATTTCTTAATGAAGGAAACTCGGAGGATACAACAACTGAGATGTATAAGGATTTATGCGGCTTGATCCGAAAAGAGGATTCCACCCGCCTGGTTACCTATGCGTCCAACCATCCTCTTTCTGACCTCTATTGGAAATATGTTGATGTAATCAGTGTCAATATCTATCCCGGCTGGTATGCGCATGACAAGGAAAAATACAGGCCTCTGGATGAAATAAGTATGATGATAGAAAAGGTCGAGAAGCATTTAGCTGATCAGGAATTTGCGGATAAACCTTTTATACTAAGTGAGATCGGCGCTGGAGCCATTTATGGATGGCGTGATCAGCTTGCTGCTCATTGGTCGGAAGAATATCAATCTGATTATTTGTCAGAAGTATGTAACAAGGTCATCAATGATGATCGTATTTCAGGTCTTGCCATCTGGCATTTTGCTGATTGTCGTACTTACAGTAGCGGCAGAGCGTTGTTTAGGCCAAGAGCATTCAATAATAAAGGTATTATGGACGAATACCGCCGCCCTAAATTAGCTTATCATGAAGTTAGTAAAATCTTAAATAATATGAGCAGGACAACAAAATTAAATATTCGGTCAGCAGAATAGTTTGTAAAATGACACAATGTCAGGATATGCAATGCAAATAAAGGGGAAAATTTAAAATAAGATCAATTGATATCCCATAAAATTATATGCTTTAATGATAAAATTGTATATAAAAACTCCATAGATATTAATTTATTGAAGATATAATTATATCAAAACAATAAATAATTAAACAATCATTATGGATAAAACATTGACTTATAATGACTTTGACCGGAGATTCTGGGAACGGGAACTCGAAGACTTTGTCCCTCAAAAGATCTATGATATGCATGTACATTTGTGGACGGAAACAGGACAGGAACAGTTACCGCCGCCTGACAGTATTTTGCGTACCGAGGTTGACTTTTCCGGGCTGCTGACCTGGACTGCGCAGATTTTCCCTGGACGCGAGTGCCATTTCCTTGCTCTGGGTACCCCGGTTGCCGGTGCGGTAGCGGTAAATCAAAATAAATGGCTGTCAAATGAAATCGCCGCTGATAATAAGTCCATTGCCGGAATGATAGTTACTCCGCAAACTACCATGGATGAATTAAATGAGGGATTTGTAAAACATAGATTTCATGCGGTAAAGCCTTACCGTCTTTTTGCCCCTGATCCAAGATGCGCGAGGATTGTCGACTTCCTGCCTGAACCATTGCTGGAAATAATCAATGCGTACGGTAAAGCTGTTACTTTACACTTATCAATGCCAGATGGGGCTGATTCTCCACAGAATATGTCCGATTTAAAATATCTGACTAAAAAATATCCCAAAATCAAATGGATCTTAGCGCATTGTGCCAGAGCGTTTAATTCGATTTTCCTTGAGAAATCAATACATGTTTTAAAACACCTGCCGAATATCTACTATGACACTTCAGCGGTCAATGATCTGTATACTCATTATCTGCTCTTAAAACATGAAGACATCAACCGGATAATGTTCGGTTCAGATAATGTTGCGATAGGCTGTGACAGGGGCAAATATATTACTTATGCGCGAGCCTGGCAATTTTACACTGGAGCCGGGCAGCTTGAACACTGTGACGGCAGGGCGACGCTGGTGGTTTATGAACAACTTCTCCAGCAGAAACGCGCAGCGGATATACTGGGGCTTTCAACAGCCGCAGTAAATAAACTTTTCTGGGAGAATGCGGAACTACTGATAAACAATCTTAAAGGAAAAAGTAACGATGAATAAAACTCAAGAACTCTATAACAAAGCTAAAAAAATCATCCCCGGCGGTCAATGCCGCAGTTAAAAAAGTAATAGATGAAGGAACAATGTCCAGCCTCAATCCGCCTGAAGAAGTGGAACTGGCTGAAAAACTTATTGAGATTCACCCGTGGGCAGGGCAGGCCAGATTCACTCGTTCAGGCGGCAAATCAATGGCGGTTGCCGTACGTATTGCCCGTGCGACTACTGGACGTTCTAAAGTAACAGTTTCCGGATATCACGGCTGGTTTTCCAAAATGAAAATCCAATATTATGCGGATGCTGTTTACTCAGTTGATGTTGGATAAGGGATTTCTGGCTGGTTCCGCTTTTTATCCAACTTTGGCGCATACTGATGAGCTGGTGGAAAAATATTCCATTGCGGTATACAGGGTGTTTGCGAAATTGAAAGGCATGCTTGACAATAATATACTGGAACAATCCCTGAAAGGGCCCGAGGCCCATACCAGATTCAAGCGTCTAGTGTCTTAAATTAAATCAGCTACAAAAGTACGGATAGTAAACTTGGAGACAAGGCGTATATAAACATCAAGCTTATATATTGGTATATTTGACTTATGCTTCAAGAAGCTCCCGGAATTCATAATTGTAGTGAAATTTAAAAGAAGACTATTTCCTTTAGATGAAAGGGTTGAGTATCCATTGTCCGTTTGCGGCGTTGCCGAGCCCCATAACCCAGCGTATCATATCGTTGTCTGAAACTGTCATAAGGCCGACAGTCATGGTGTGCTTTCCGGCATCCAGCTTGATTTTTTGCCGCTGGTTTACCGGGGCGCGATGGAAGGACGGAGCCATGCGTCCGCATTCGCGGGCAAACATAAATTCATCATCAATCCATACCCAGCAGTTTTCAGGAGTGTTGAACATAACCATAGTTTCAATTGCTTCTTCGAACTCAAAGGCAAAACTCAACAACAATACCTGATCGTTTCCGATTGTAGCAGATGGAAGTTCCGACATATAACTTGTAAAAGAAATTACATCATTATATTCAGCTTCCGGCGGAGTGGAAAACTGCATGTTGTTATCAAGATATTTTCTGTTGGCAATAGCTGTTTTTGCGTGAAATTTTATCGGATTTTCAAATGAGTTAACAGATACTTCCGGCGGAGATTTTTCCTTAAGACGGTTTTTCAGAGAGATTACCATTTCAGTAAAATCATTGAGAGTATCGGGATGAGAGATTCCGGTGATTTCCGGATTGATTACCAGTTTCCTGCCGATTGGTTTCAACCATTTTTCTTCAATTGAATCAGGTTTAAGTATTCCCAAAAAAGCGCCGACTGTAGCTGTCGTGCAGTCCGCGTCACGGCCGCAGTTTACCGAAATACAGATGGATTTACTAAAATCGCCTTTACCAAACATCAAAGCCACCAGGATGAACGGCATATTCATAACCACATCGGTAAAATTATCACTTTCATATTTATCAAGAATTTTTTCACGTGCATCTATCCAGTCAGATGTTTCATCGCACCACTTGAGCGTGTCCTCAAGAGCGTTACGCAAAAGCGAGTCTTCAGGAATTACCTTAAGCCCGGCATCAATACACTCATCAATCGAATCAGACGCAAAAGCCTGACTTTCCATTGCGGAGAGGAACATTTCAGCATAAACGCCATTGCCGTCATGGTCAGTACACGCGTCCTCATAGGCGTATTTTGCCGCCAGTTCAGAATTGCCTGGAGCCAGGCATGCCCACAATTCACTGCGTATTGCCGCGCCAAGGCCGTTAACGAAATAGTTATCATGGCTGCCTGAAAACGGCGGCATTATTCCGTTGCGCATATTTCTGATAGCCACGCCGTATTCGTCCCATGGAAAATTTACGTGTTCCAGCCAGGCTTTGCCTATAATCTGCCGGTCTACGGCCGGTTCTTCCATTTTATCAAGCACACAGGCCCATAATACCTGCAAGTCAAGATCATCATTGGGAATCATGTCATCAGGTACAGGACTGTAAAAATCCAGGTCAAGCGGCCCCAACACTCCCTCATAAGGTTGTCCAAGGGTTCCGCCTACAGCCTTACCGAGCCAGCAGCCCATTATTTTTTCGTGATAATTATTATTCATTAGTCTACAACTTTATTCCAGTATTCGCATATTTTATCACGGGTTCTTGCCAGTGTTTCAACGGCCTTTTCTGCTGTAGGTTCATATATTTCTGAAATTAAAGGAACCATAATATTTTTAGTTTTTAATTTCTTGATAATCTGTTCTAAATCAAGGCAAAGCCCATACTCAAATGAACGGTGTGCCATGCCGTATATCGGCATTTCAGCCCAGTTTATTACATTGTGGATGTGCATTTCAATCAAGCGTTCATCAAGGAAATCTATCCAGTCCAGAATTGTTTTTGTATCACCGCGTCCTTCCGGTGCAAACTTGTTACGTATCATTGCCGCATGTCCAATATCCAGAAGGAAACCAAATGTCCTGTCTGGAATTTTTGTCAGTAATTCAACGTCAAAAGTTTCATATGCCAGTTTCACCCCCGCGCTTTTAGCTTCTGCTAATATGGATTCTATAAATTCAATATTTTTATCCCGGACAAAGGAAGGTGGGACAACCGAGTTGGACTGTCGTCCTTCATGATATGTCACCCATCGGGCGCCTAAATCCATTCCGAGTTCAAGCATTTCAACTTGTTGACGCCTGGATTCATCGCGTATCCCCGGGTTTAAGGCAGCTATATTTAAATCAGTAGGTGTTCCGTGAATTACCAGATTTTTTATATGACCAAGTTCATCCTTTAAGCGTTTCCGGTTTTCTTTTGAGAAATTACGCGGCCATATTCCAGCATGCGTGATCATCCACGGATTCCCTACAGCTGCTTCGAAGTCACCAAAATGTATTTCCATGCAAGCCAGGTCATATTTCCGGGTTAATTCAGCAGCCTCCCATATATCAACTCCGGGCATTACATTTGTTGAGATTCCGACAAAGTCCTTAATGTCTGTATTCATTGTACGTTTCCTTTTTAATAGTGATATCACAGTTATTATAGTATTTGTTTGTTGAATGTCAAGTTTTTTATGATTTATTTTGTTTTTATGCTTGACAAAATTACTTAACTGTGATATCATAGTAACATGAACTCATTAAAAATACAACGCAAGACAGACAGGAATCTCGGGACCCAGCTTCGGGAATCCATGCTGTCTAAGATAAAAAGCGGTGAATGGCCTCCCGGTACCAAGCTCCCCAGTATACGGGTGCTTGAATCTGATACCGGTATAAGTATTGGGGTTGTCCGCAAGGTTATTTCCGAACTTGCCAATGATGGTTATCTCCGGCAACATCAAGGGAAAGGGGTTTTTGTTGCTCAGCCGCTGAATGGTTTCAATAATGTTGCTGTGGTGCTTCCGGATATTTGTTCAGAGCATATTACCTATATACTACGCGGCATTAAAGCCGAGCTTGATAAATACAACACCGGGCTGCTTCTCGAGTCGGCGCGGAACGACTTTAGTGAGGAGATAAAACTCGTAGATAAGCTTGATAAGGGCACCATTGCCGGCGCTATAATTTATCCTCCTCCGCTTAGGTCATTTACGAGCAATTTAACCGAACTGAAAAAAAGGAAAATTCCCTTTGTGCTTATAAATACTGCATTTGACCGTGAAGTTTTCAGCAATATCAGTGTTGATTATTTCAAAATGGGTCAGATCGCGATAAGTCATCTTGTTGAACGCGGGCATAAAAAAATAGGGATACTTGGATACAAAATTGATGTTCCGTCCTTCAATGACCTTTATAACGGCATGGAACATAAGCTTAATGATTATGGACTTTGCCTGAATGATATGCCTAAGATAGTATTGGATTATCCTCGGTTAAATCCAAGTCCTTTTACCAATCCACAGGGCACTGTAATGGAACTGCTTGAGAAAAACCCGGATATGACCGCTATTTTGTCAACTGGTGAAAATACTGCGGTGGAAGCATATCTTTCAATGAAGAAAGCCGGCATAAAAATACCTGACGATATTTCATTGATAACTCTTGGCGACATGGCTGCTTTTAATATTACAACTCCAGCGATAACCGCGATAACTCAACCGTATGAGGAAATCGGCAGGCTCTCGGTACAATCTTTGTTCAATCTGTTTTCTATACAAAGGAATGAACCTTCTTCGTTGATAGTAAAACCACTTTTACTTGAGCGGGAAAGTGTCAAAGATATTTCTTAAATAAGAATCCGGACATAAAGCGGATATAGATAAAAACACATAAATTAAAGGGATAAAAATGCGCTCAAAAACTATACTTGTATTATTACTGTTAGCCTTTTCTATTGCAATTTTTGCAAAAAATGTCAACCTGCTGTTTGAAGATGATTTTTCGCATCCACAGAGAAGCGTGAAAAACTGGGGCGCACGTAAAAGTACTGCTCTTGTGGAAAACAATATACTGACTCTTAACCCCAACTTAGCAAAATCGGTTAAGCTGTGTCTTGCGGGTAGCGAAAAATGGAAAAATTATACTTTCAGCTGCAAAATGAAGGTGCTTGAAAGTATTCCTGGTCAAAGCGGGCAGCTTGGAGTTATAATCGGCGGGGCTTATATTTTTACGGGAAGTGATGAAAAAAATATCTTGTGGCTTAATTTTAAAAATCTGCGTGCCAGAAAACTCAACTCTGGAAAAGGGCAATGGCACTCATTGAAGCTAGTATACAATTCAAACCGGATAACGATTTTTGTTGACAACAGGGAAATATCTGTTATTTCTCCTGTTTCCGGCAAAGGACCAATTTGTTTGAGAGCCTATAAGCTTAAAGGCGCTTTCGCAGAAGTAAAGCTTGTCGCTAATACTGTGGACGCTAAAAAGTCTGTTACTCAAAACATCTTACTAAATAACAGTTTTGAAACTAAGGCGGCTTCTGGTATTCCGGATTACTGGGGAACCTGTGACGTAGGCCTCAGGGATGAGTATTGGTTAGCGCATCGTGATGAATTATATAAGCGTTGGCGTTTGGATACTGACAATCCGTTTCACGGTAGACAATGCATGCGTATTGATGCGGTTCCACGGCTTTATTCAACAATGCTTAATTTAAAAACTGGCGAACAGTATACTTTATCAGCCTATTTGAGAAGTAACGAGGATAATATGCCGGTGAATATTATTGTTAATAACTGGCGGGGTAAAAATTGGAAGAAACAGGTGAAACTGACGCAGGAATGGAAACGTTATGTTTTTTCTATGCCGCCTGTCGAGAAAGGTAAAGTTTTCTTCGGCTTTGTTGCCGCGGACAAAAAAACGAAAGGGGTTTTCTGGGTCGACGCGGTGCAACTGGAAAAAGGCGAACAGGCAAGCGCTTACCAGGCTTCAAATGATAAAGAGTCCGGTAAGGTTTTTCTGAAACTTCCAGAAGTAAAAGCTTCGCCTGCGGATGGCAAGGTAACGCTCGATGGTTCTTTGAACGATAAGCCCTGGAACGGGGCAACTAAAGTGATGCTGCCCTTGAGGAACGGCGATACGCCGGATAACAAAACGGAATGTTATTTAATGTATGACAGTAACAATCTTTATATAGGCTTTAAATGCTATGATTCACAAATGAACAAAGTGAAAGGCAATATACTTAAACGTGACGGCTTTGTCTGGCTGGATGACAGCGTGGAACTTTTTATCAATCCGTCCGCTCGGGAAAATTATTATCATCTCGGAGTAAGCGTATCTGGCGCTCAATATGACGGTTTGAAAAATAATCCTGCATGGAATGGTGACTGGCAGGCGAAAACTAAAAAGTTCAAGGACCGCTGGGAATGTGAAATCCGTATACCATTTGAAATCATGGGGCTGTCCGCTTTTGACAGTGGCGATTGGCGGATCAACCTTTGCCGTGAAAACAAGAAGGCGCAGGAATTTTCAGCATGGTCGCCTACCTATGAAAGCGGATTTCACAGCAAAGAACATTTCGGAATACTCAAGGCTTTCCCTAAAGAAATAACGAAAAACTGGGATAAGGATACTGCCGGAACCGTAAAAAATTATGTTCCCAAACCTTATGCATTAGAAGTTAACGGCAAACCGTTTCTGGCATTCGGTATTGACTGGGGCAGCACTAGACTTCCGGGAAAAAATGCCTTTGCCGCAATGCGCGAAGCCAATATGAACATGCTTGAGCTTGTAGTCAGGGATACTTCGATCAAAAATAAATTCTACAGTTTTGCCGACATCAAAAAGATGGTTGATCTCGCGGAAACATATAATATAAAGGTCGTTATACGGGTTCATAAACAAGGACAGCCTACCGAAGAGAATATCGCCGTTTGCCGGGAAATAATGAGTGGCCTGAAAGATCACAGGAATATTATCGCCTGGATAGTGCTTGATGAGCCGCATGTAAATCCTGATATGGTTAAAAAGATTGTAAAAAATGCAAGAACACTTGCTCCATCTAAACCAGTATTCATAAATGTAACACCGCAAGGACTAGGCATGAAGATCGGCGGACTTCCTGGGGATATTATTTGTGTCGACCGTTATCCAGTAGGCTTTGACGGTTCAACTATAAATGATGTCGGCATTACTGCGCAAAAAGCGGTAAAGCTTGCCGAATCACGCAAGATTCCGGCATGGATGTTTCTACAGTCAATGGGCAATTGGCTCTGGGTACAGAAAAGTGTTACTCCGGATGAATTGACAGCCCAGGCATATGAAGCTTTGATAAAGGGGATTACCGGCATAATATGGTTTTCAGGACTTCCATATCCTGAAAAAACCTGGAAACGTACAATAAGCCTCGGAGAAGAAATAAAACGCTTGAAACCGTTATTTTTAAGTCAGGATATACGACGAATTTCATGCAGCAACCAGAAAATAAGTTATGTTTGTAAAGAGCTTGATGGAAGTTTTTATATTATAGCGGTTAACCCCTATTACCAGTCTCGTGAGGCGTCTTTTGATATTTCATCTCTAAAAATAGGGGAAAACTGTAAAGTTATGGATTATCTTAATAATAAAGATGTTAATAATAAACAGGGTATTATAAATGTCAGATTTCGTCCGCTTGAAAGAATTTGCTATCGCATAGAAACAGGGAAATAATTTTAATGAACAATATACTGGTATTTTTTGTAGATGAATTAAGGGCAGATATGTTGGGGTGTTATGGGAATAAATTTGTCCGCACCCCAAATCTGGACAAAATAGCAGGAGAGGCAATTGTTTTTGACAACGCCTATACTCCTACAGCTCTCTGTTCTCCCGCGCGGGCAAGTTTCTTTACCGGGGTTTATCCCCATAAGCACAAGGTACTGGTCAATACAGGCAAACCAAAGTGGTCATACTGTTCCCGCTTGAAACCTGAAATGACCATGCTTCAAGACTGGGTAAAGGAAAACAGCAGTTATGATACCGCTTATTTTGGGAAATGGCATATTGGTTTTGATGACGAATTGATGAATTCAAGGTTCGATCACAAGGGCGTTTACGATCATCCAAGGAACAGTACATTTCACCCTGGTACATGGCTGGGGGAACTGAAAGGTGAGAGCGTGGATAATTTTGCCGGTTTGCTGGATGCCCCAATGTCATCTTTCCCTGATGTGCAGACCGCGGAAATGACGGAATTATATTTGCTTGAACGTAAAAAGGATTGTCCATTTCTGCTTTACTGCGCTTTTCCGGGGCCTCATCCGCCATGGATGCTGCCTGAGGAATTCGGTCTGCGTTATTCTTCAGAAAACGTTCCTCTCCCTGAAAATCGCTATGAGATTGACCCGGAAAATAAGTCTTTCTATTCTGGTAAACTTGCCGGAATTGACCATTTGAATCCAACAGGAAAAACAAAGGAAGAACGCGACAAGCGATTAAAGCTGGCACTGGCTTACGAATATTCATACATAGAATTAGTTGACATTATGGTCGGTCGGGTAATTGATACCTTGAAGAAAACTGGACAGTACGAAAATACTACTATTATTTTTACTGCAGATCATGGTTCAATGTCTGGTTCGCATGAGCATACCTGCAAAGGCGCTTACATGTATAACGAAACCTACAGGATACCATTAATTTTCAAGCCTGCCGGTTCTGATATCGGCAAGCATACAGACATGTGTGTAAACCTTATGGATGTAACAGCCAGTATTATGCATA
This sequence comes from Victivallaceae bacterium, assembly GCA_963664605.1. Taxonomy (GTDB): domain Bacteria; phylum Verrucomicrobiota; class Lentisphaeria; order Victivallales; family Victivallaceae; genus JAHOYW01. The sequence goes on along the minus strand of OY761536.1, from coordinate 3,357,264 downwards.
TAATTTCCGGTTCTCCGCAAAATAAACTGGGAAATCAAAGCATTGACGGAGATTCTTTTATAAGAGCACTCGGAGATGAGATATCCTGGGAAAAGAAATTTCATTATGCTGAATATCATGGTGATGATTACGGACATTATTCATCCCGTATGATAACTGATGGGAAATGGAAGCTGGTTTATAATTTGTCGGACCGCTGTGAGATGTATAATCTTGGAGATGATCCCGGCGAATTAAATAATCTGTTTTACAATGAAAAATATTTTGATACAAGGTCCACTTTGGTATCGGAAATGATTTGCCTGGCGGACAAATACGATGATGGCTGTTTCGTATTATGGCACAAAGAAATAGAGAAATATACAAAACAATAACAATAAAAAATCAAGGAGGTAAAAAATGTTTAAACTGGCGCAAAAAAAATCGGAAAAAATTACAAATTTCACACTCATAGAGCTCCTCGTTGTGATCGCTATCATAGCGATTCTCGCAAGTATGTTGCTTCCTGCTTTGGGTAAGGCACGGGCAGTAGCCAAAAAAGCAGCATGCCTCAACAATATGAAACAAATTGGACTGGGGTGTATGGGGTATGCTGACAGCTATGATGATTATCTGCCGAACTGCGGCATGGCATTCAAACCGGGCACATGGACTTACCCGAATAAATTATGGAAAGCCCAAATACTTCCGTATTTGGGCATACAGGATCCTGTAGTTAAAGCTGACAGAGAATATCTAATGGAACATGGTATATTTCAATGTCCGGCCCAGACAATACCGTCCTGTGGTAACACTTCCTACGGTGACGGAGGATATTATGGCGGCTATGGCTGGAATTATGCCTATCTCGGCTATATGGATGAAAGTACTTCAAGTTATAGATGGCGGGTTAAAACAGTTGAGTTGTCCAAGCCTTCCCTGACAATAATGGCCGGAGACAGCTCCGATGACCAGAGTGTTGCCACCGCGGTTTTTGCCATATATGAAACTCACAATACTTTGAGCATAGTAAGGGCGACACGGCATAATAACGGCGGAAATTTCTTGTGGGCAGACGGTCATGCCAGTTATCATACCAGACAGCAGGCCGAGCAGGGCATCAGTAGTGAGTTGTGGTTTCAGCGGGATAAGTAATATGAAAATATACGCTTTTGATAATCAAATTATTAATAATGGTACAAATTTAATATCCGTACCGGTCACTAAGAACGGGGTTTTATTTAATGATGCGCCTGAACTGCCCGATTGTATAATAACGATTTTTCCTTCTTCTGTAATAAGTCTGCCGGAAGGCGGATACCGAATGTATTATTCCGCTCATTCATTGAAAGAACCTTTAATGAAAATCGGCATAGCCCATTCTGATGACGGTTATAAGTGGAGTCAGGAAAAGAACTATACAAAAGTAAATGGCTTGCCGGACAATGCCATGATTATTCAGCCGAACGTTCTTGTGCTTCCCGGCGGTACATGGCGAATGTATTTCTGGCTCCACGGCGGAAAAATCCGTTTTGTATGCGCGGAAAGTTCAAATGGTATTGACTGGAAGATAATTAATCTTGATACACCTTGTCTTTATCACCCAAATGATGAAGAAGTACGTGCCTGTTTGGGAGAGAAGAACGGCAGCGGGATACAACATCTTGTGAATTATGAACTTGGTGAGAGTTCAAAAGCAGGTTCCAAAACCAATCCTGAAACATCTAAAATTAAAAAACTCCTGAGTAATGACGCGACGACCGTTTATTATAATTCAAGGGAAAGTATTTTTGAGATGTTTTCCGTATGGCTACTTGATAACCCGAAGGGAGGGAAAAGTTATGTTGCCCATGATAACGCTCCCGGCATATTGAGGGTTATTCACCGGAGAATCAGCTCGGACGGGCTTAACTGGAGTGATCCTGAATTAGTTGTCGTCCCTGACAATAATGATCCGGATGACCTACAGTTTTATTACATGGCATGTGAATATCTTGAAAACTGGCGAATCGGTTTTCTCGGACACTACCGCTGTTATGACCAGACAATGGATGTTGAGTTATGCATGAGCAGGGACGGTCGTAAATGGTCGAGGCCTTTCAGAACAGCCTGGATTCCGAGGGGAGAAGAAATAGAAGCTGACAGCATGGCAATATATTCAGCCGCAAATCTGATGAACAAAGACGATGAAAGCATTTTCTACTATACTGGTTATAACTGTGCCCATAACGCCTTTCTTCAGGGGAAACCGGTTCATTCGGCAATCATGGCGGCAACTTTTGAAAAAGACAGATTTGCCGGACTGGAGTCTAATAGAGAAGCTTTTATAAGAACTGAACCTCTTATTATCTCAAAAACGGAAATTATTATCAATGCCAATATAGAAGGGACATTAGGCGCTCAGTTATCAACTGTTTCTGGAAAAGCTATTCCCGGTTATGAATATTGCGATTCTATAGAGTTAAAAGGAAACTCCATAAAACATAAGCTTGCATGGAAAGGAAAAAATCTTGAAGCATTACAATACATGGGAGTAGTCCTTGAACTCTGTGTAAATAACGGAATTGTTTACAGTATAAATATCTAAAGTCAAAAAAATTGCTAAATATGACATTTTGCTGAAAGAATCATAAAACATTTACATATATAGAATTTTTAGAAATTAAAGCATTTTATATTATTTAAATAATATTTATGGAGGTAGGCCTATAGAAGATTCATTTAGAAATTCCATTGTTTACCAACTTTATACTCAATCAAAACGGGAGATACATTAATGAAAAAGAGCAGGGAAAAATTGTTATTGGCGGTCCTATATTTGTTTTGCGTTTTTTCGCCTGTTTTCGCAGGTTCGTATTCTGACGTGTTTTCGTTCACTACCGTAAATGATGCCCGTAGTGCCTGGGACAGTACGCAGGAGGATGACAGTTATATCAATATCGGCACCGACCCGGTCTTTGGTAATTATTTAGCTGTTTCAGTATTGGACTCTTACGGTGGCTGTACAAGAAATGTTGATTGGGATTTAAGCGGTACTGATGTAATAAGTTTCATGATGCATATTAGTGAGCATGGCATGGTTGGAGTTCTTGGTTTTCAATTCAGGAGTGGTCCTGGATGGTACGTTGTCAATATGGAAGTTCATGGAGAACAACGTAAGACCGCGGGCTGGAAAAGGGTAATTTTACCTAAAAGTATTTTCAGGGAAAGTGACAGTCCAACCGGCTGGGACAGTATTTCCTGTTTTCGCGTTGTTGTATGGCCGGATGATGATTTCCCTGAATCACCTGATATATTGATTAAACTTGTCGATTTTCATCGAGACAGTTTTTCTGAGGTTGGAAACCTTGTCCAGAACAGCTCTTTTGAATATGCCTCTACGGGGAATATTCCTGACGGCTGGGGCAACGGTACTTTCGGAATGGGAGGAACGGGAACCGGCAAGTGGACGGAAGATATGGATACCTGGCATGACTATTGGCTCAGAACGGATGCTGATTCATATAACGGCAGTTATTGCATGAGGCTTGAAAACGGTACAATAAGTGATGATTATCCGGCTGTGCAGCTTGCGGGGGTATGGATTAGTCCAACGGATGCGAGTATGACGCATACTTTTTCAGCTTATATGAAAAGCGTTTCAGGAACAGCTTCTATTGAAATGACTATGGGAGAATGCAGTAGTACCGTTACTGTTGGAACCGGCTGGAACCGTTACTCAATATCAGGTTCGCCAAACTGGACAGAACGAGTTGTGCCCAGAATAAAATTATTGACTGACAATGCTGTTGTTTATATTGACGCGGTTCAACTGGAAAACAACACATCTGCTACGACTTACCTGCCATTTGACAGTGATTACGGAACAGCTGAAGAAGCGACAAGCCTGACGCCAGATTCATTGCCGACAAGAGAAGCCATAACAGTATCTTCAAAACCGGCAATCACCTCGACCAATATATCTATAGATGCGAGCGGGCGTTTTCTCGTAAACGGACAACCGTTTATCCCTTATGCTTACGGTACTACGGCTATTCCAACTGATGATACAATTGAACTTATCGCAGAATCCGGTTTTAATACTATCTGTTTAAAATTACTGTCGACTTTAACCGCCTCCGAAATTACCGATTTTTGCGATAAATGTGCGTCAGAGGGGCTTTACACTATATTGCGTTTTCATGCTACAGTTAGTGATTCGCTGATGACCACTTGGATAAACAGTTTAAAAACCCATCCTGCTGTTTTGGCATGGAATGTATTGGACGAACCCAGTGATCCTTCAGACCCGTCTGTTCAGGCTCGTATAAATGCCGCTCATACCGCAGACTCATCTCATCCCGCCTATGTAAACTATATAAAAGGGAAATACAATAGTGGAAACCTGCCCGGAGATATTGCCAGTATTGATGACTACGTAATACCTTGGAGCTGTCCTCTTCGCAACGGGCTGGCTGCAAAGGTTATGGTTGACGCGGTTGCATCTGCTGGTAAACCGGCATGGGCATGGCTTCAGGGAACTGGAGGCTTTGCGTGGCTCGATCGCAACCCGACGCCCCTTGAAAATACCTGTATGCTTTACCTGAACCTTATTTACGGCGTAAGAGGGATAAAGTATTACGTTGGAATCCCGTGCAGCGATGTTCTATGGGAGGATATGTGTAAGGCTGGGACGGAAGTGGAATACCTTAATGATATACTGTATGATACCACTACTCCACCGGATATGGAAGTTAATGACACATCAATACATTATACTGTAAAAGAACATGATGGTGATACTTACGTCATAGCAGTCAACAGCAGTCTGGATACTATACAGGCTGTATTTACGGGTTTATGTATAATCGGTAAAAACGTAAGCGTTCTATTCGAAGATCGTTCGATAACTGCTGACAATGATAATCTGAATGACGCATTTGGTCCATATGAACGCCATGTATATAAGCTTAGTGCACCCGTAACAGAGACTATCGTTTTCCAAAACGGTACTGATATCAATGGTGTAACTTACATGGGGACTCAGGACGCTATGACTAATCAAGCTACCCCTGATACTCCCAAAGGAGCAAATTACTGGCCGCTTGATGTACGGACAGACGGCAGAGCTACTCCCAGTATTGAATGCACTGCTTTGTTTAAGTTTGCTGATATAGACGATCATTTGCCAACAGGTTTTGTTGTAAAGACTGCCCGTATAGGTTTAACTGCATACGAAACAGTGCAGTATCCGATGACTGTGCAGGTGAGCGAAATGCTTAAAACGTGGAACAATGCTCTGTTGACATGGAATGTCGATGGATTAGGCAGCAATTGGGCCGCTGGCGGTGGAATGGGAGCGGTCGCCAACGGGCAGATTCCCGCGGATCGTTCATCTGTATCAATGTCAAGTGTCGATCTGACTACAAGCGTTCAAGCGGGAGATACCGTATGGTTTGATATAGACTCGGAACTGGTGCAAAGCTGGATAGATAATCCGGGTACGAATTACGGTGTAATATTCTTTTCTCGTGACGGAACAACTGCCCGTAAATTCAGGATTGTCGGCAGAACAGGTGCAGGAGATTATACTCCCCAAAGACCAAAGCTGGAAATAACTGGAGCTGTTACACCCGCAGTAAGTATTGAGTTTCAGAATGGACAAGATATTGGAAATGAAACATATGCCGGAACTCAAGATGCAATGACTAATCAGGCTACTCCAGATACTCCTAAAGGAGCAAATTACTGGCCGCTTGACGTACGTTCAGACGGCAGAACCACACCAAGCATTGAATGTACCGCTTTATTTAAGTTTGCTGATATAGATGATTATATACCCACTGATTTTGTGGTTGATTCAGCACGTATCGGTTTAACCGCATACGAAACAGTGCAATACCCGATGACGGTTGAATTAAGCGAAATGCTTAAATCATGGAATAACGCTCTGTTGACATGGAATGTCGATGGATTAGGCAGCAATTGGGCTGCTGGCGGCGGGATGGGAACTGTCGCTAATGGTCAGATTCCCGCAGATCGTTCATCTGTATTAATGTCAAGTGTCGATCTGACTACAAGTGTTCATGCGGGAGATACGGTATGGTTTGACCTGGGCCCGGAACTGGTGCAGGATTGGTTGGATAATCCTAATACTAATTATGGCGTAATATTATTCTCCAGAGACGGAACAATCGCATATAAGTTCAGGATAGTTGGAAGGTCAGCTCCTGTTGCGACTCATCTTGAGCAAAGACCAAAACTGGAAATAAATGGCCATGTTTTTACACCAAGCCCATAATTATGTTTTAATATTAACAAAAAGAAATCCGTTCTTATTGGAACGGATTTCAGACTGTTGACAAAGTCCTCTCAAGAAGTGAACCTTGAAAGGACTTTGTCAACAGTCTGCGGGAGCTTTAAGCTCCCTTTATATCCAGCATAGTTGTGTAATGCAAAAAAACCAAATAACTAATTATTCAATTCCCTCCATAGCAAGCAAATCTCAAAAGTTTTTAGATGGAATATAATTTATTCAGGTTCATATATGTCATCAGTAGTAAAAATGATTTGATCTATTTGGGTTCCATCTTCCCGGAGATGAACCACAAAATCATGTTCTGACCCCTGAGTAAAGGTATAAGTGGATGATAGCTCGACCCATTCAAAAGCATTCAAATCGGCATCTACTGTAGTTTTGGTTCCACCATCCATACTTATAAAAACGCTGTTACTATCGGAATTTACGCCAGTAAGACGTAACCAAACATAATAAGTACCGCCAATTGATGCATGTAATTTAAATTTCAAATAATTTGTTTCAGCCAATCCGCTTCCTATAGTATCAGAACCTGTGTCATCCGGTGTTGTCATATATTGCCCGCGAAATGCATCAGAACTTTCACCGCTTACAAAAGCCCCTTTTATAATAGAAGCATCTTCCGCTTCAATCCAACTGTATTTACATAGTGGGAATATGTCTGAATCTTTTTCAACTGGCGAATAACTGCTGTCTGTAGTCAACAGTATCTGGTCAACACATGCCCCGTCTTCCCGCACACGTATATCCAGAGTATGGCTGGTGTTCTGAGAGAATGTATAACTGGATGATAATTTTTTCCACTGCCATTCCCCAATAGTTGCAGTTAGATATGAAAAAGGCCCGGTTTCGTTATCGACTCCTACATAAAAACTATCGCTGCCTGAACCGGTTCCACATGTACGAATCCAAATATAATAAGTACCGCCTGCGGTTGCCTGTAGATTATAGCGCATGAAAATTTCAGGATCACCATCACCATCAGTATCTGAACCAGTCCCATTGGGAGTATGCATGTATTGCCCGCCGGAAACATTTGTATCATCCACACTTACAAAGCCACCAACTTTGTATGAATATTCTTCTGCCTCTACCCAGGTGCTAGAATATAAATATATTGTACTTTCTCCTGTCCCAGAAGGCGAATAACTACTGTCGGTAGTCAACAGTATCTGGTCAACACATGCCCCGTCTTCCCGCACACGTATATCCAGAGTATGGCTGGTGTTCTGAGAGAATGTATAACTGGATGATAATTTTTTCCACTGCCATTCACCAATAGTTGCAGTTAGATATGAAAAAGGCCCGGTTTCGTTATCGACTCCTACATAAAAACTATTGCTGCCTGAACCGGTTCCATATGTACGAATCCAAATATAATAAGTACCGCCTGCGGTTGCCTGTAGATTATAGCGCATGAAAATTTCAGGGTCACCATCACCATCAGTATCTGAACCAGTCCCATTGGGAGTATGCATGTATTGCCCGCCGGAAGCATTTGTATCATCCACACTTACAAAGCCACCGACTTTATATGAGTATTTTTCCGCCTCAATCCAGGTGCAGGTAGAATGTACCGGATAATGCCGCATTTCATATGCGCCAATATCAGGAATACCATTTTGAGGAACATGAATACCATCGTAATCATATTCTCGTGAAACATTTGTTCCGGCATCTATCCCTAATGAACCGTTTACGAGACGCAAATCGTCATTGTCAGAATCCAGAAAATCCGGCGCACCAAACAGACTTCCGGAATGTCCAGCACTCTGCCAGGCCGCCTCCTCTGTGGAAGTATATGAGGTACTATCCCAATAAACACGGTTTGAGCTTGAGGGGTTATAAAAAAGATTATGATCGATTACAGCAGAGCTTGCACTGGATCCTATATATAAAGGATATGTACTACTATTGCTGTCGTCCATATAGAGCAGGTTGTTTTTAACTTCAGTATGATTACAGCAGGCAAGATAAATAAGTTTATCATAAGTACCTGATGAACAATATATGGTATTATTATAAATACTGGTCCCTGAACTTAAATTATTCTCATAAATCGCGGCAGTTCCATCAGCTTCCGTATCTAAAATCATAATTACATTATTTACTATTAAAGTATCCATTACTCCATCTGAAATTGTGACTCCGCCTCCATAACTATTTATCCAATTGCTATTTATAACGGTATCGCTCACTTTATGTGCTACGCGAATAGCAACACCTTCGCTATCACTGAAGGTATTATTTTCTATTATTGTACCGGAAATAATATAATCGGGTAAAGAAGTACTATTGTCAAGTCGAATCCCACCCAAAGGGTAATTATACCCAAATGTGTTATTGCTGATAATGTTATTATAACAAGGCCTGACAAGTCCGTCTTCCATTAACACGCAATGCATTATAATATGATAACCAGCGCCACTGGTTCCGCCGCTGCCGTATCCACTTTCTCTATAAAAATCATTATTATATATTTGTAAATTTGAAGATGATTTTATATCAACACAATTTTCTCCACAGTTATATCCTGTGTTGTCATACAGTTTGCCGGGAGCGGTATTAGCGCCGAAATAGTAAGCATCAGCATTTACGTTATATACAGTGTTATCATGTATATTATATGTGCCGGATATTGTGTTGGTAAGAGCAATCCCCATACAATCTGCTCCCAAAGATGGTAATGTATCAGGACCCCAGTTATATAGATTACAGTTTTTTATTTCAATCATTCCATAACAACCGCTTAATATAATTGCGGTGTTACCAGCCTGGGCTGTGTTATTGCCGTTACGATGCCCATTGCCGATTACTCCATCGATACTGATCCCTCTTACAGAACTGATATAAATATTAGATGATTTGGGATCACAAAAATCCTGACCGCTAATATCGATATTTTTTATGGTAAGATTTTTAATATCTGCATCACTGATAAAAACAGGTTGAATTACATCTCCATCAAAAAGTGGTTTATCTCCGGTTCCATAACTTTCGTAGGTAATATTATCAGCCATTGGAGAGCCTAAGGTTTCGTCATCAAAAGTATCTCCGCACTTGAACTTTATAGTATCGCCATCAGCAAAGCGAGGACTTACCGCATAATCATTTACTTGTCCGATAGTCATCCATGGGTCTGATTCTGTTCCAGTTCCGGTAAGACTGCCAGTAGATGAACTTACATAATAATCCGCAGCTGATGTATAGAAGATATTTAAAAAAAATATTATTAAAAAAAATATTTTGATCCCAGGCCGCTTATTCATGTTTTTCAAATATTGTACCAAATGAAAAGAACATAGTTGACGGGTTTGCGCATAAAGTTCTAACATAACTCAATCTCCCATATTTTTCTGGAATTGTTTTTAATGAAAAAATGTTCAATTCCAACTGTCATTAAAAATATTTCAGGCGGCACTTTTATATCATTATCATAAGCAGTATTCCTTAAAAATTTATATATAATAGCTTATTGGAACGTATTACTTGTTTAACTGGTATTTTATGACTGCATAAGTGTGGAATTTATTGATTTCTACAGAATTGTTATTAATATTTATACTTTCTGAGCCGAATAATTCAGGTTGAAACAATTCTATTGAACGGCACGCGGACGGTAATTCGACAATGATATCTGCTGGATTGCCATTGTCGTAATTCAGCAGATGAATAAAATGCTCATTCTTATCATTCTTATAAGTATCAACCGCTATTGCTGCTCCGTTTTTGATTTTAATTTCCGGTTGATAAAGGCTCAATAATTGCTTTGCAAATATTTCATAGCTGTCAGGCATTGGTATATCTTTTACAAAATTGTCAAAAAATTTCACTTTGTCCAGATTTACTGCTTCTGGAACTCCATTTACAGTTTTTACCTTAGTCATGTCCGGGAAAATATTTTCCCAAAGGGATTGGCGCTTTAAGAAATATTCATTGTATTTGCAAGCTGATCCTGTTAACAAAACATTACCGCGCCTGGAGAATTCAACAAAGTTCTCCAACTGTTTATCGCTGACTGGCTGGACGTCCGGAATAATTAACAGTTTAAGGCCATTTAATAATTCCGCTTTGTCTTCAGCTATGAATCTGAACGGTATCCGTAATTTTAATAAAATTTGAATTAGCCCGTGAAGAGATGCAAAAGCGCTGCGGGCATTACTAATACGATTTTCACGATTTATATAAATACCGGCCTCGGCTGAACACTCGGCATTTTTATAAATATCAGAGTTTTTTTTGATAAAATCGCTTATGGATTTTGTTGCTTTTAAAAATTCAGGGCGTTCATAAAGAGCGCTGTTTATATTTCCGTCCATCCTGATACCCCAGGTCGTACATGGTATATGGCCGCCAAAACAAAGGGCTTCGCACAAAGTCCTGGCGCATTCTTCAGAGCTTCCCGGCCAGCGAACTCTATTGTCGACCGTATATTTGTGATGGGAGGGAAAAACTTTAAAGCCGGAACATTCTCCGAACTTATAAATTACCGCTTGTGTTCGAATAGCGTCCCCGAGAAATTCAGGGGATAATGAGTTCTCTCCACATACCAGGTGGTTGGTTTTTCCCAGATCCGGCGGGTAAAAACAATTTGCGCTATCGCTATCAAACTTACGTGTGACCGCCGGGTTTCCTCCTAATATCGCGTCCGGCTTTATAGATGCTATTTTGTCATGGATCAACTTCATCATTTCCTGACGCTGCTGCTGCCGGAATTTTATCATTTCCAGCCATGCCGGATCAAAACCACGCTGTGCCGGCGGCATGGTAATATTGCTTAAGTCAGAAAAACCAAATACCTCCTTTGCTTTTTCCGGGGGAAAATTATCCCTCAAGTATTCATGGAACAGTTGTTTGCATTTTGTGCAATAGCAACCTTTGAAATAATCATTGTCCAGTCTTATTCCGTCAAGATTACAGTGTTTCAGGCCGTATTCGACACCATCCAAGTAATACTGTTTGACTTTTTCATGGGAAAAACACAAAGCCGGCCGGTCATAGCGATATTCTTTTCTAGCGCCGTCCGCCTGTATTTGTTCGCAATCCTTTGCCCAGGGATTTTCTATATAAAAAAGTTCCTCTTGAACAGAGTGGAACTGAAAATACCCCAGGACTTTTATCCCTGCCGCGTGAGCATTTTGTACCATTTTTTTAGTGAGCTCGATTTCTTCCGCTTCGCTTTTCAAACCAAAACCATAGAGAAAATGTATTTCAATCAAATTATATCCGGCATCCGCCATTTTTTGTAAAGATTCAGCTTCATGGGTTTGCTGATACCATTCCGACCATTCAGGCGTCGAGTGATCCACCAGCCCCAGGACATTTATCCGGTTGCGGCGGCTATATTGTTCTGTATAATGAAATCCCATGTTCATCATTTTGGGAGTCGATAAAAATTTGTTGTACATAGCTTAAGCCTTTTCTAAAGTGACGTTAAATCTATTATATGCAGTGAAGGAGAAAAACCGTCGGTTTCCCCCAGGTAAAGTTTATTTTCAAAACAGCATGAAGCGTGAAAATAACAACGCGGATAACTTGTGTTTACCCGTCCGTGATCCCTGATCCCATTATCTGCCGGATTGAAGCTGATCAGGCGCATGTGCGGATAATCCGCACCTATCCAGACAATGCCGTTTTCGTCTTCGTCCATCGAAGTTACCCTGCCGCCTTTAGCGAGCTGGGCAAGCAACTCAAAACCTTCTTCTTTCCAATGGAATTCAAACAACAGGGAGTTGGCGACTGTTCCCATGAATATTCTGCCGTCCTTAGTGACGATCCATTCGTCTATACCCTGGTTGCCCGCGACTTTTGATCCGGGATCGCTCAGAATAATTTTATCAAGGTATTCTAATTTCTGTTTTTCAGGATCAAACTTAAGCAGTTTCAATGAACCGTCGGCGCGGTCTATCCAGCCGCCGTAACAGATTCCGTCAGGGGTTATCACCATATTGTGATGAGCATAATCACTGATATGCCCGAAATTCTTAATTTCATTACTTTTGAAATCCACATAGAAAAAATTATTATCCGGTATGGTGTGCCCGAAGCCCCGCTGCCGTTCAGTATCGACAATCATTGACTGTGAATAAAGGTACTGCGGAAGCTTTCCAACGATATCAGTTTTACCGCTGCCGGGATAATAACGGACGATCCGCCCGCCGGGATCGGATTTTGCCCTGTCCCAGCCCTTCAGGTTTTTCAAACAGAAATCAGTATATTTTACATCCGGGCAGCCCTGCGCCTGTTTGCGTTTGAGCATTGATTCTGGCAGTTCTTTGTTAAAATAATTGACCGTCACCGGGATTCCATCCCAGGTGAAATGGTTGCCTTCTCCCATAACTATCGAACCGTCCGGCAATATTCCCATGGAATTATGGACTTTGGTGCAATAGCCGCGTTCCTTTATCCACGGGAAGATATGATTTTTAACTTCAATAGTTTCTTTATCTATGTCATATACAGCCAAAACATTGGCGCCGCCAGTCAAACCGAGATAGATTTTCCGGTGAATTCTTCTCATCGAAGTTACAGCGATAGCCAGGCGGTCTTCGACATATAATTCTTTTACATTCATATCAACCTTTTATTTTTCTAACTGTAATTGCAACCAATGCTGGAACAACTTCCGTATTCATGGAGATAAAGTCTATTGAAACTATTTCTTTCTTTGGATAGGGGTTAACCCATTCCCACTGATATACTGCTGGAGCCCCTGGGCTGCAATCTCTGCAATCTTTAACTTCAGGCCAATACTGATTTTCGGCTGTAGCTCTGTGTACATGCCGGATATCATAAGTATATCTTGAGTGTAATGGTGGACGCAGAGCACCGACATTGAAACCATAGTTCATCGTTACTTTTTCTGTACTGCCATCAGCATAATTTATAGTATAGTAAGCTATCGGATTGCGTTTACTGGAAATTTGAAATTCAGGATTATATCTTATTCGTTTAATGAATTCTTTTTCTTTTGCAGTATCTAAATAGGCGGCATAAAGAAAAATTACAGAAGACGCTTTTTGCGCGATTTTTATATTTTTTACATTTCCTTTTGGAAGAACAATGACTTTCTCGCCGATTTCCGTAGGAATCCCGGCAATGTCCTGTCTGCCGTTTTTCAGGCCGCTCAAATCAAACATTTTTCCGGCATTGAAACAGTTCGCACGTTCTTTATTGCAGTATTCTGAAAGATTTATTGTCGTAAACTTATTGGTTTCCGCCGGGAAACGTTTTTTATTTTGATAGTAAGTTAACGCATTACCGTATTTCATAAGAAAATCTAGTTTTTTCTTTTCTCCGCGTTTTTGCACTGTCGCTTTTATATTATTCCATTCATCTTTATCTCGTGGTTTCAGTGTCTTATCGTTATTCCAGGCATTTGAACCATATAAGTATGTAGATAAATGATTATAATAATTATGTGAGGACATTTTTACCGTATTAAAAGTCATCCACATATTACTGGAAAAATAAGCTAGCATATGTCCTAGAGAAATATCATCAAAAACAGATATAACTTTGTATCCTGTTGCACCTTTTATAACTTCAAAACCCATTTTTTTGTATTTCTTTAGCTTAGGATATCCCAAAGCACTCCAAGGAGAAAGTATTATATCCCGTGGAAGGCCATCAAGTATTTCACTGGTTTTATAGTGTGCTCCATTGCGGTTTTCATCAAACATATCGGACCACATTATCATCCTGATACCACGTTTGCTGAAAAACGTATGCATTTGCTTTATAAAATCAAGCAACAGTTTTTTTCTGGGAATCCCCTGGCATCTTTCACATTTTTCCCGTATTCTTTTATACTTGCGATCAAAACGTTCCCAGCGTACTTCATCGCCGCCGGTATGAAAATATCTTACTTTTCTACCGCCGCAGAGTTCTATCATTTCCCGGGCAATATCGAAAACAAATTTCAAAGTTTCCGGATTTTTTGTGCAAATAACCCCGTTATTTAATTCACCTAATTCTTTATGCCTTTTCAGTATCCATTGCGCATGTCCCGGAACGTTTATGCCGGGAATCGGCTCCAGATAATGTTTTTCAGCAAAAGCAACTAAATCTTTAAATTCATCAGTGCTGAACGCAGTTTTTCTGGCTATTTCAGGATGAGATTTGTAACGCAATCCGCCACGCATCATAAAAACAATCGCGTTATAACGGGAACCGGCAATCGCATCTCTGATATATCTTTTTATCATTACTAAATCCGGCTTTGTGTTTCTCATTGTATCCATGCGCCAGAAAAGTATTCGCATCTTCTGATCGGGCCAGTCAGCAACATTCATACAAGCCGCGATTGGCTTTTCCCCGGTTGGTGTTGAATAATCGATTATATTGAGAAATGCCCGGATACCGTAATATAGCCCCCGGTTATTATTTCCGGTTATCAGTATTCCAGTATCAGTTATCACAATTATAAAAGCATCCGGGTATTTTCCCGTAAGTTTGCCATTTAGCTGATGATTTTTTAGGATTTTCTCGGTTTGAGAATCTTTTAACAGGCTGATAATTAACGAATTATTGCTTTTCTTTTTAAAAGAAAAATTGTATTTTTTCCTCAGTTCCTCCTTTAAAAAACTTGTAGTATTTGGAGCTTTTGCCAGATCAATTAACTGCAAATTATCAAGGCGGATGCTACCATTTATTCTCTTTATGAATTTGGGACGCGGCCATAACATGAAATTTTTATAAGGAGCTTCTTTAGTGTATCCTGAGTCACCAATTTGCTTGTTCATTTTCCCTCCGGGATGTTCCTTTGGCTCTGTGATATTTTTCTGAGTAATTGATTCAGGCACTATGATAAAAAATGGTCTGGTTCCCGCTTCCGGGGCTGGATTATATTCCAAAGTAACTTTGCCTTTAGGAAATCTTTTATAGCGCATAAAATATTTGGATACTTTTTTTATGTTTTTCTTTGTATATTCCCATTTTATAAACGCTCTACTCTTTGGCCAAGAGCTCCATTTACTTTTGTTGGAATACATAAAAACATATACGGTTATATTTTCAGCAGCGTCAAATTCAAGTAAGAAAGGCGCTTTTTTATTATTATAATCATCATGCAGGATCAGTCCTCTTTTTAAAATAGGAGATGAAGATATGATAATATATTTTCCCTGCCCATACAAGCTTGTTTTACCGGGAGTCAGCGGTTTTGTTTTCCAGTTTGGAGAACTAATATTGTTTATTATTTCCGGAGGTAAAGCTGATCCTGTAAAATTTAAAGCAGCCAAAATATAAACTGTTAAAAATATCTTGAAGATTTGATACATATGAATATTCCTTTGTTTTTTTGTTATTCTAAATGTGATTCGTAACGGGATTGTTCTTTGTTATCGTCCCAGGTGGGTTCATCCCATGCCGCACGGTATTCGCGAATATATTTTTTGATCCGCTGTTTGGTCTGAATGCTCGCTTTAGTGGCTCTGGCTATAAAAGTCCGCTGCCGGCTGCTTTGCACATATTCTTCATATAAATTCTCTGGATTGCAGACTTGCCTCAATTCTTTTTCCAATTCCTTGAGCAAAGCGGAATATTCCGGATTTCCGGCCAGGTTTTCTTTTTCGTCCGGGTCTTTTGCCAAATCAAACAGTTCAGGATCTTCGCCAAGATAATAATTAAATTTTAAATCATCTTTTTTCAGCATGAACATTGGCCTTCTCGCATACTGCCCGAAGTATTCTGAAAGGACTGTGTTGTGCCATTGAGGTGCTTTTTCATTCAGAAGCGGTAAGAGGCTGTGTCCGTCAATTTTAAACTCAAACGCTTCCGCCTGAGCTAACTCCGCAAAAGTAGGGAATATATCCAGCAATGAAACATTTTCTTTGCGTAAGCTGCCGGAGAGCTCCGTTTTTCTCATGGCGGGCGGCAATGAAATAATCAACGGCACTTTTACGACATTGTCATAAAAAGACACTTTCCCCCAGTAGCCGAAACGCCCGGAATCATCGCCATGGTCGCTGGTGAAAGCAATGACGGTATTATCCCGCAACCCCTCTTTTTCAAGTGTTTCAATGAGTTCGCCGACCTGGCGGTCGAAATATGTGACACGGCTGTAATATTCCGCAAGATAACGGCGTTTTTCCTCTTTTGACTGGGCAAATGCTTTTTCTTTGCCTTTGGCTACCAGACGTTTTGTATGCGGATGCAGGCTGTTGAAATCTTCTTCCGTCAGCTCATCAACCTCGAGGCCCATGTCCAGATATTCATGGAAGATTTCGAGATATTCCTTCCTGCGTCTAACCGAAGGATGCGGCGCCAGAAACGACGCCGTCAGCATAAAGGGACGTTTTCCCCACTGCCCGGATTTTAGGTATTCTATATTTTTCTCCAGAACCCAGTCGTCATGTCCCGCCCTGATGGAATGGTTAAACGGATAATCTTCATCATATTCAGTCGGGCGCACCCCAGCAAAGACTGGCTGTTCAGGTTTGTCGCCCCAAAGCGGTTCCGCCGGATAATCAATCGGGTTGTTGTGTTCGGTCGCCAGTCTTTTTTCAAAGCCGTGATACTGGTCGATGCCGTTGAAATGCATTCTTGAGCATATTACGGTTTCATAACCAGCCAGGGTCAGGACATGGGCAAAAGTCGGTATTTCGGATGAAAGCGCGCTGCCGTTGTCCCAGCCCCGGTGATTGTGGACATGAAGTCCAGTCATCAACGACCAGCGGGCGGGGCCGCAGATCGGTGACGGCGTATGGCAGTTTGAAAAACTGACTCCTTCAGACGCCAGTTTGTCCATGTTCGGGGTTTTGACCGTCGAGTTTCCGAAAGCACCCACCGCATTGGCGCTGAGCTGGTCGGTCATAATAAATAGAATGTTAGGTTTAGTTGTATTCATTTGTAATTTTATTGTCCTCTAAAAATCCCAGTTATTTATTCTATAAGTTTATCAATACACCGTTGCCATGAGTCGATAATTTTTATCATATTTTGATCTGCTGTCATTTCATCTCTGTTCAGCATTTTCATTATTTCAGCAACATTTTCTTGATGTGTCCTACACGTGGCGAGTACATTTTGTAAGTAAGTTAGATGTTCCCGTTTATCAAATATCTCAGAATTCCATGTGTTTAATGCTTTCCGCAGATGTTTTAAATAAATTTCCGCATCTTCCCGCAAATACTGTTTCCATATCCGTACAGCCAGCTTTTCATCATGCAAAGGCAAAGAAATAGAATTCATGAAGTCTAAAAATTGTTGGCGGCGCTTTCCTTTCATAGGGATAACGCACAAGTCATGCTTTTTCTCCAACGGAATTAATTTATGTTTTATTATTTTGTTTCCAGAGAATTCCATTTGTACCATATAAAAACAGTATGTTCCACTTTTTGATTTCATTCCACTGATGTCAAAAACAAAATTTCCCAGGCTATAATAAATCGGATGTCCCTTATATTCCTCAATTCCCTGCGGCACATGCGGATGGTGTCCGATTACAGTTGCCGCACCCGCATCAATGAAACTACGATACATTTTCCGCAGGAAAGTCGGAGGCAAATATTTATACTCACGGCCTCCGTGCAGAAAAAGCACATTGTGATAAGGGTCTTCACGCGTTTCATAAAGCAATTTAAGAATATCACTTTCTCTTAAAAATACTGCTCCTGGCTTATCATTTTCAGGAACTGAAAATTCCCCTTCAGCTGCATTTATTAACCGTACTTTGACACCATTTTTTTCTATCAAAACAACAGGCAGGGGACCTTGATCCGGATGCTCCACTAACCCTGCCGGGACTATATCGTTTTCCTGCAAATGCCTGAGCGTATCAAGTGCAGCAACGCTTCCGAAATCCATTATATGGTTATTTGCCAGGCAGGCATGTGTCACTTTAAGTTGTTTTAAGCCATTGATTACAGAAGGTGCAGCTCTGAGATTTGGACCTGATTTAGCAATAGGTTCTCCTCTAACACTTAACGGAACTTCCAAGTTAGTAACGTGAAAATCTGATTTCTCAATGATCTTAATAACGTCAACAAAGAATGAATCAACTAGACTATTCTGAAAAATTCTGCTGTAACCATTTAATGGACATATATCTCCACTAAAATTAATAGTGATTTTACCAGGCAAAATATCTTCTCCTTTAATATACAATATATTGTCCGTCACAATGATATGATCTTCTTTCTCCGGTGGGATAATTCTGGCGGGTAAACCAAATTATTTTTTCACCACGCCCTGATACACCCATTCGTGTATTATCAACGCTACCGTCTAGTACGGCTATATTCATAGATGCTAAATGTCGCCATCCCATGTCTTTTGTGTAAGTTACGTATTCACTTTGTTTTCTTGTTGCTCCAACACTTCGTTCAGGGTTTCCGCCTTCACTGGCAGCTTCATTGCATATTTCTGTTAACATTGTTAGTTTATTATACATTCGTGGAATCTTTCTATTTGTAACATTTGTATTATCTGCCGCAACATAGTAATTCATTCCGTAGCCACGACTTGAACCAGCACTAAAGCCGACTGGGACCTTTCCGCTCGGACAATGAAAAATTGGCGGTCCCCAACCACTATATCCGCCGCCACTAGGCATTTTATAACCCACATAAGTGGCTATTTTTGCATCCCAACATGTCAGGTAAGCTGATTCCACTGGCTGTGGAGGTAGATATGAATCATAATCAAGGGAATACATAACACAGCCATTAGAGAGTTGTTTCAAATTGCTGACACATTTTATAGATTTAGCTTTCTCCCTGGCTTTACCCAAAGCTGGCAACAACATTGCAGCGAGTATTGCTATAATAGCAATAACAACAAGCAGTTCAATAAGTGTGAAGTTTTTACTTATTTTTAATTTTCCTGATACACTAAACATTTAATACCTCCATATAGTGCGTTTTTGATATTTCAGCTTAATATCTGATATTTTATAAAATTATATTTTCCAGTAATCCCTCCTTATGTTCTTATTAAGTTTATTTTAACAGGATAATTCTTGCGCTTTGGCACATAGAGATTTTAGAAGTTGTTTTTGTTTTTCCTTCGACGGTTTCTGGAAGTCTTCATTCCATAGAACACTTATTGCCAGTACCCCGGCAAGATTATGTTTGTGATTCCATACCGGCGCGGCGATTCGTAATGCCAGATTATCTGAACCGGATATTTTCAGATAACCGTTCTTGCGGATTTTTTCAAGACAGGTTTCGAATTCGTCACGGCTTTTCCAATAAGCTTTTCCAAACTCATCAAAAGATTGTGTCTGCCGCAATTTATGACAGATGCTTTTAGGTAGGAAAGCGAGCATAACCATTGCGCTTAAATTAAAATATAAGGAATAACGGGCTTTAATCGGAGTTTGAATAATTCCCGGCCAGTCCGGGGTTATCCTGAATCTGGTGGCAATTTCATCTGACTGAAGTTCAGAAAATCCAATAATTGCTTCTGGAAATTCCTTTGCTAGTTCCTGCATTCCTTTTTTAACGCGAATTATCGGATTTCTCGTTATATAGTTCTCAAACAAACTAACAACTTCACCGCCTAGAAAATATCGGGTTCCATGCTGTTTGGCAAACTTCCGTAAAGCCAATGTCTGCAATAAGCTGTGAGCGGTAGGATTTGCTACCTCTAATGCTGCCGCAACATCATTTACCCCAAGCCCTTCATCTGCCTCGGAGAGCATACGTAAAATATCGAGACTTCTCAATACTGACTGTACATATTTTTTTGCGGGCATTCTAGGTTAATCCTTAAAAATTCAGAATAGGTGAATAAAAATTATCATTTATGTAGATGAATATAGCCGATAATTAAAGATTTGTCAATACCTGCAACCAAAAAACAGCGACAAAAAATCAAAAAATTATTTTCCACTCCTCAAATATTTTTCATATATTCATAAAAATAAAATGGCAAATCCTCATCTACCAGTGTACTGCGCTTTCAATTTTAACAGCGATTGTAACGAAGAATAACAACCAACCAACTTCATAACAAGCATATCAAGATTTTTAGAAATTGTAAAACACGAAAAATATTAGTAACAAAAAAACATCCAAATTGTAGTAAGTTTTTTCGTTAGTATTATTACTCTTTTAACTTGAAGCTGCATCATACTAATTTTTCTTCTAACTACATTTTTAGCGTAGTTTTTGGGGAGATATAATTTTAAGTTCAACGACATTTTATATTTTTTAATCAATATTGGTTGACAAATAACCTAAGGAAGTATATTATTAATAATAAACATGTAAAACAAACATGTTAAATATGATTGCTTTTAGCGATAATAGCACATTTATAATGAATATTAAATTACTTGAGACTGGATACATTAAGATTTTTTAAGTATTTTGATAAAAAAACGTATTTCAAACTGAAAATCACATGAATAGGAGCAGGTTACCGCTCAGTCATCATTGATAAATTGAATTAACAAGTGAGCATTATTATGAAGAAGAAGCCGAACGTTTTATTGATAACCAGTGACCAGCAGCACTGGATGACCTTGGGATATAATAACCCAGAGATAAAAACCCCAAACCTGGACCGTCTCGCCGAATCCGGAATGGCTTTTAACCGTGCCTACTGCCCGAACCCGACTTGCACCCCGAGCCGCGCCTCAATAATCACAGGATTATATCCCAGCCAACATGGCGGATATAGTCTCGGGACTAAGGTACCTGAGGGTGTTCATACAGTTGGAGACGATTTTCATCAGAACGGCTATCGCTGTGCCTTGATTGGCAAAGCTCATTTTCAGCAGCTCTACGATCATCCGATGTACCGTTCAATAGAATCCAATCCATTGCAGGGCAATCTGGATTTCTGGCGGGATTTTCATGGACCTTTTTATGGTTTTGACCATGTAGAGCTGGCACGCAACCATACTGATGAATTCCATGCAGGACAACATTATGGCATTTGGCTGGAGAGAAAAGGCCTTTCCAACTGGCGGGACTATTTTCAAGAGAAGCCGGGAGGAGAACGACAATACTTGAAATGGAATCTTCCTGAGGAATTCCACTATGACGCCTGGATAGCCGAACGCACCAACGCTATGCTTGAGGAATATGCGGAAAATGGAGACCATTTCTTCCTATGGGCGAGTTTCCCAGATCCGCACCCTCCATATCTGGTTCCTGAACCATGGGCAACAATGTATGATCCGGAAAAAATCACTGTTCCAGCCATGCTTGCGGAAGAAGATTTTTCCGAAATGCCGCCGCATCACCAGAAAACCCAGGAAGAGGATCCTGATTGTTCTGAATACCTGGGAGAGTGTGGATTTGATTGTCATGGTTTATGGGGTACTCATTTGCATGATCGTACGGAACTGGCTAAAAAAATAGCCGTATATTATGGAATGATTTCCCTGATGGATAAATACATCGGCAAGGTTCTGGACAAGCTGGAAGAGCTTGGGTTGCATGAGGATACTCTGGTTGTTTTTACCTCAGATCATGGACATTTTTATGGACATCACGGCCTTGTCGCCAAAGGGCCATTTCATTACGAAGACATGCTTAGAGTGCCTTTCATAGCTTCCCTGCCAAAGAATATTCCGGCAAATATAAAAACGGATTCCTTATTATCCCTCGTGGATTTAGCTCCGACCTTCCTGAGTTACTGCGGCATAGAAGTTCCCGGACATATGACAGGGATTGACCAGAAAGCGGTTTTCACAGGAGCAACTGAAAACGTACGGAAAGACGTTATCGTTGAGAATAATCATCAGCCGGACATCATCAATGTACGGACATATCTTGATAAGCGTTACAAACTAAGCGTTTATATGAACAAGGATTATGGCGAACTTTTTGACCTGGAGTCCGACCCACATGAGACAAGAAATCTCTGGAACGCGCCGGAATCCCGGGAATTAAAGAGCGAACTGCTGCTTAAATACATACATGCAGAAATGGCCAAAGAGTCGCTTCACATGCCCAGGGTAGCCAATGCATAAATCGTTGAAAGAAATTTAGTTATAAATTATTTCCCGTTGCAGGGTTGACAAATGATAAAACAGATACTATATTTAATAATGAACATGTTAAATAATCATGTAAAAAAGGGTCTTTGAGAAAATGATTGCAAGTAAAGAAAAACATATACAACTGGCAGATATCCTCAGCGACAAAATAAGAAACCGGATTTTCCTTCCCGGGCAGAAGATTCCTTCTCAAAATGAGTTAGGTAGAAAGTATTCGATGTCGCGCACGAGTGTACATTATGCTTTTAATGAATTGGAAAACCGCGGAATTATTGTCAGGAAACCAGGTAAAGGTATTTATGTCAGGGATGATAAAAAATCGAAGGAACTCAAAACTGTTTCAGTGATACTGCCGGATACCCAAAGACTTGAACTGCAGGATTACAATAACTTCGGACTTGAGATATTCTGGGGAATTGAGAAAAGGCTGCGGGAAAAAAATCTCGACTGCAAACTCAGAGTTATAAGCAATGATGAACGTGACATGCTGCCTGCCATTATAAGCAGGCAAAATGCTGATGGAGTGATTATTCCGCGTAATTTTACAGACAATGAAGCGAAGGAAATCGCCAAGTTGGATATTCCGGTGGTAATGGCTGGAAGGATCCCGGCTTTACCTGACGTGAGCGGAGTAGCGTTTAATATTTTTGATTATTACAGCAGTTTTTGTAATAAACTGATAAATGAAGGTAACAAAAAAATAACTATTTTCTCCAGAAAAGACTTATTTGTAAATAATGATTTTGAACTTTTATCAAAATTTCTGGACAAACAGAGTAAAGACGTTTCTGTAAAAATTGTTCATTATGCTGATATTGATTCGTCAATAACAGATGATGATCTGATATATAAGAGTGTTCAAGAAATAATAGACAATAACGATATGCCCGACGTTTTCATAGGCGTTACGGACTGGGTGGCTTTCAGAATAATTGAGAAGCTTACTGAATTGGGAATTTCCGTGCCTGGGCAAGTGAAAGTTATCGGCTGCCTCGGAGTTGCCATGCCACCTAATGATCTGCCGGAGATTACTACTTTTGACGGAGACGCGTTTGAATTAGGGCGACGTGCTGTTGATGCCTTGTGCAAATCAAGTAAAAAACACAATGAGCCGGTATTAGAGAAGTTGTCTATGGAATACATTGAAAGGGAGACATATAGAAACATAAAGTAAAAGTAATTTTTTGTAGTTCAGAAAAGAATAAAAAATACTCAGAATAATATAAATCACTGAATGATTCTATTGAGTTATTCGGGCTTTATATCGTATTAACTAAAAATATAATCAGGAGGTATCAGAATGAGTGTTGCCGCAGTGGAAAGCAGAAAAGGATTGACTTCTATCGTTACTTGCATATTGGCGTTGACTTGCATGATTTTCAGTAACGTGCTAAATGCCTACACTATAAGTTCTGAACACCCGCGCCTCCTGGTTACTCCTGAAGATGTTTTCCGCATCCGTAATGAGCATATCATTGATGGTAATATGGAGGATGTAGATTGTACTTATTGGGAAGACCAATTAACTCCAACATTAAAAGAAAAAATCACATTTGATGGAGATCAACGCCTACACGTTTCAGCTCCAAGCGGTAGTGGAGCAAGGCAGTATTTTTATTTTGAACCGGGAGTGGAATATGAATATAGCGTTGATGTTTATGTAACAAGCGGTACTTGTTCAGGAAAGCTTTATCAAAGTGCGGGAAGTGCTAAAACGATATTTGTATCGACTACGGCTCAATGGCAAACATTTACTGGAACTTTTGTAGCAACGGGGACAAATCCATTATGCATAATGTTTCGCGCAATAGTAACAAATGGAGAATTCTATATAGACAATGTTTCTTTTAAGCCTACATATGAAAGAGTAGCTGATAAAGATATGGAGTCTGTGGATTGCTCAGAATGGCAGGACGAAGGAAGCCCTACAACAAAGGAAAAATATGATTTTGACGGCAGTAAACGACTTCACATTGTTGGAGACTCGGGAACCGGTGCGAAACAGTCTTTAATATCTAAACCGGGAATCGAATATGAATACAGTGTAGACGTTTATGTTGTCGTCGGAAGTTGTTCCGGACAATTTTATCAATATGATAATGCCTTGACCATCTTTTCGACCTCTACCAGCGGCCAATGGCAAACATTTACAGGGACGTTTGCAACAAATAAGGCCCCTCTATTATTAAGATTCCGTTCTCTTGCTTCAGGAGCTGAATTCTATATAGATAATGTCTCTTTGAAGCCAACTCATGAAAGGATTAATGACGGCACTATGATTAATCCGGACTGTTACTCATGGCAGGATGAAGGAAGTCCAACACTGAAAGAAAAAGCTGTATTGGGTAATGACCGACGTCTACATATATCAGGATCAAGCGGTACTGGAGCCAGGCAAATAGTATATTTTAAGCCCGGGGTGACATATGAATACAGCGCTGATGTTTATGTAGTGAATGGAACTTGTTCAGGCAGACTTTATCAATATGGCAACGCTTTAACATTTTTCGCAACTTCCACCAGTGGGCAGTGGCAAACGTTTACCGGAACTTTTGTTCCGAGTGATGCACAATTAACCCTTTTGTTTCGTGCAATAGGCGGAGATGCAGAGTTTTATATAGACAATGTAAGTTTTAAGCCTGCAAATAATGTTGACGACAATTGTCCGCGTATTCACTTAGGCCCTCTCTATGAGTATGCGTCGCAGTTGGAAAATGACGGAACCCCAAATCCTTCAGTAACGGAAGTAACCAGTTCGGCATCTATTGTTGAACAAGTAAGAAGTATGGCTTTTGTAGGAATGATAAGCCGAGAGGAGCGGTTTATAGATTTGGCAATAGATTATGCCTTGGCTATAGCTGATAAAGATCCTTCTATACCCGAAGGTGATGGTGAGCAGAGGGAACGAATATTAAGCATGGCTTTTGTATATGACTGGCTTAATGACGAACTATCATCCTCAGAAAAAGAAACTTTACGGGCCTCAATGGTTGCTCATATCCAATATTTAGGGGCATATTTGTCTCCAACGCTCTATACTGGGGGACATGGTCGTTACGGCAATACCACATTCTTAGGAGCGCTTTTAGCGATGCATGGAGAATATGGTACTTATGAAACATATTGCACAAGCGCGCTTGCCTCAGTTGTATCCAATTGGGAGGATGGCTTCAACCCATTCCAGGCATGGGTATCTGCCGAGGGCGGTTCTCAAATGGGATGGAGTTACGGAGCGGCTTACCGTGATGTCAATCCCTATTTATTCTGGGAATCAGCTGCAGATGAAACATGGGGAGAATCCTGGCGGGAAGCAGGTGCTTATTTCTGGATATATGGGATAAGAGGGGACGGAACATTCCCGCCGATTTCAGATGCAGGTATTACTGGATACGCCAATGACTCTTCCGCAGTTTGCCTGATTAGCGCTGCTTTGGGAAATTCTTATGCTGCTAATTTCGTTGATATGGAGGGGCTTGGCAGTATTGGTTCGGAATATATCTGGCGAATAATATATATGAACAGCCATGATACGGAGATAGATTATGACGAAATAAGTACTTTGGATAAAGCGAGGGAATTCGGTAACTCCGGTTTTGTAATTGCAAAAGACAAATGGAATGATACGGAAACCACACAACTTGTCTTCAAGTGTTCTTCATTCTACAGCAGAGCCCACCACCACAAGGATCAAAATTCTATTTCCCTCCATTATAAAGGACCTCTGCTGATTGACTCCGGCAGTTATGATGGTTTTGGGAGTACTCACTACAAAAATTACTATTCGCGTACTATAGCTCACAACTCTATGGTTGTTTATGATGCATCCGAGCACTTCTATTGGGACAGCAGTTATAATGAAGTCGCAAATGACGGCGGACAAAAGTTCGCGGCTTATCTGACCACACCTGTCGGGGTCGATCCCTATGATCTGGATGATATTTTGAATTATAGCAAATTCCAAATTGACGGAATAACCAGTTTTTCACAAACTTCAACTCAATGCTATATGAAAGGTGATGCCAGTCTGGCTTACAGTTCCGATAAATTGGATACATACACCCGCGAAGTAACAATGGTTTATGAAGACCAGAACAACAATAATCAACCAACACTCAATGTAAAGGACCACATTGTTTTAAACAAGACACTGACCCCGAGAATACTTTTTCATAGCGAACTTGAACCGGAAGTCGATCCGAACGGACAATGGGTAAAAATAGAGAACTCCAACGGTGGCGGGGTAAAAATTGAGCTTGTCGCTCCAACTGGAGCCGTAATAACTAAAATTGGCGGAACTGGTTACGAATTCATGGTGAATGGTACTAATTACACTCCGACAGAATATACTCCTACTGAAGTTGGGGCATGGCGTGTGGAAATATCAACAAGTACGGCGGTTACCAGTGCCGACTTTGAATTTAACCTGAAAATATATGATGTTCCATAAAAAGGTTCTATAAAAGTAATTATAAACCGTCATTTTTATACTTTGGCGGTTTATAATAATAAAATAAACAAAATATTAATTAATAAGGAGAAATTAACTATGAAAAAGAAAAATTTCACACTCATCGAACTCCTCGTCGTGATTGCCATCATAGCGATCCTTGCTTCAATGTTGCTTCCGGCTTTGAACAGCGCAAGAGAGACTGCGAAATCAATTAAGTGCCGTGGAAATATGAAACAGTTAGGACTTGGGTTCGCCCAATATGTTAATGACCATGACAGTTGGTTCCCCCAAGTTCTGGAAGTTAAGGTTTATGGAAAATGCTGGGATGCTCAAATTGCCGACTATCTAGGCTATAAATATCCTAATGGACCAGCTGTTTTTCATTGTCCGGCAGGTGTTCTTACTCCTACAACCTATGGAGGTTATTCTTCCGAACCGGCAAAATCACGGGGATATTCAATGAATTATTATGTTGGAGCTAAAGATTTCAGTCATGGCAAAGAAAACCTAAGGATGGACAGCGGTAAAGTTGTTGCTCAGCAAATGGTACTTATTGAATATTGGCGACCAGATACTTATGAGGAGCATACTGTTTTTGGGAAAAGCTCTAATGACCAATACTTAACTACAGCCGCAAAAACAAAATTTGCCTGGAGGCACAAAGATCAAATGAACTTTTTAAGAAAAGACGGCAGCGTAGATGGGACAAGACCCGGGATTAGTATGATGGGAGAAAAAATAATCTGGTATCAAGATACAAAAGCAGTAAAACCATTTTACTACCAGGATGGTACTATTAAATACTTTAACTAAAAGTTAGTAAAGAGATAAGAATGAAAAGAATGAAAAAGTTGTTATTTATCGTTGTATTACTGATGATTTCTGTTATTTCGGTAATTGCCGGAAGTGCAAAGCTTGCGGTTCAAGAAAATGTCTGGCAGGTAAACACCTTTAGAAGTAAAAATTGTAAAGCAAAATTAAGCTATGTTAAAGCTCCAAGCGGCAAAGCAGCTGTAAAGGTGGCATTTGCCGGTAAAAAAATGGCAAGCATCAGCCTGAAAAAAAATGTTTTGAGAAAACAGGTAAAGAAATGGCCGAAGGAATTTAACGGCTTGATTGGCTACTTCTGGAACGATGGAAAGCAGAACTGGCTTCGGCTCTGTTTCAAACAAAAAAATACCAAAGGCAAATTTACCGCTTTTATAAAGATGAACCATAAGGGATGGAAACGGCTAAATGTTCCGAAAGTTGTTAATTTGGGGGACCGGAGTAAAAAACTTAAGTTTTTCCCTGATAAAACCACTGGGTTTCATTTCAGTCTCTATCCATTGGGCAGAAAGAGCGCTACTGTTGGTTTTGGTTCATTGTCATGGAAAATGCCTGGAGCCGAATTAACACAACAAGCTATTGGAAATAACGACAGTATAAAAAAAGCCCAGCAAGCTCCAGTCCTTGACGGTGAGCTTAACGATAAAATATGGACTCAAGCTAGGGAACTGCAACTGAAACACAAATCTACTTATAAATCTCATCCAGAAACAACTGTTCCGTCAAATAAAGGCTGGGTAAAAGCGGCATTTGACGATAAGAACCTTTATCTTGCCGGCAGATTTGATTTTCCCAAAGGATCCCAATTAAAAGACGGAATCAAGGAATTTGACGCAGGGCTTTGGAGCGGAGATGATATTGAGTTTTTTGTTTTCCCGGGTTACGACAAACGCCAATATTATCAATTAATAGTTAATCCAGCCGGAACCCGTGCGGATCTGGCTAATATTTTCGACCCGATTGATGACCGTATAAGACAGTTTTATAAAGATTGGAACGGTAACTGGCAGGCTAAAACCCGTAAATATGATGACCACTGGACGGTGGAAATAATTGTGCCGTGGAAAACTCTTAAAGTAGACTCTCCACCAGATATCCTGCAATTTCAAGCACAGCGTGCTGATTATTCCGGTAAAAAAAGGGAAATATCAATGTGGAGCCCTGCCAGGATAAAGGCTATGGATACGCTTGGCTCATTGGACTTGAGTGCCTCAACGGGACAGCCGGTAAATATTGATGATATATCTTTGTTCAGGATTAGTAAAAATGAGCTTAATCTGGATGGTACAATTACCGCAGACAAAGCAATCGGCGAACTTGTTCTCAAGGCATGGTATTTCCCTCCCAGTGCCCCCGCAAAAGAATTTGTAAAGACAATAAAATCAAACAATAAACAATGTGATTTTTCCTGGAAACTTGATGTTGGTAACTGCGTCAACGGTTCTCATAAACTTGTCTTAAAAGCAGTTCCAGCCTCTCCAGTCCTGGCTTCTTCTTGTGTCGATTATCATTTCAATCAGGTTATGCCCTCGGACGTTAAATTTGCTGATGTATTCCTTAACCCGATCCCCAAAAAGCTGAAATGGGGAAAAGGGAAATATGTCCCGAATGCCCAAAGCAAAATATCTATTGCAACAGGGGCTTCCCCGAGAACAGAAAAAACCGCGCGTTTTCTGATTGATAAACTTTATGGACATTTCGGATTAAAGCCAGCCGTTGTTCGCGGCGGGCAGGGAGCGATAAAACTCTCTATTAATAAAGAGAAAGTGAAACAGGAAACAGGTACAGATTGGCGTGAGGCATACCTCCTTGACATTACTCCGGAGGGAATAGAAATAATCGGAGCTGGAGAAGCCGGACTTTATTACGGGGTTGTAACCTTGGGGCAAATGCTTAACGCTTCCAAACAGCCGAACACTCCCTTGAAAGCAGCAAGCATTAAAGATTGTCCGACATATAAAACAAGGATTGATCAGGTATATCAGCAGTTCCATTGCAAAAAATCGGTTAACGGCAGTAAAGGATACCGTATCAAACGTATAAAAGAGTGGATATTGAAGATGGTTGCCGGAAATAAATTCAATTCACTACCTTTTATATGGGCGGATCAGGTCAACTATCCTTCCCAGCCGCAGCTGCATCACCCCAATAATTTTTCACCGGAAGAAGTAAGTGAAATATTCTCTTTCGCACGTGAACATTTTATTGATGTTTTTCCTGGAGCCATGATGGGAGGGCATTCTACAAGCTGGACTAAACATTACCCGGAGATAATTGAGAAAAAGTTTGGTAAAAAACAGATGGACGTCACAAATCCGAAAGTTTATGAACTAATGAACGATATTTTCAATGACTTGTTAAAAATGTCCGGACCGAAGACAAAATATTTTCACACATGTAATGATGAATGGTGGCATAAATCTCAATTACGAAATATGCAAAACTTTGTTTACAAAGGCAAAAACCGGCAGGAATTACTTCGTGATTTTCTTTTAACAGAATATAAAATACTTAAGAAAAACAATGTACGAATGGTTATGTTGAGTGATATGATTCATCCGCAACACAACGGCCGACCTCCATGGAATTTATCCAAAGTCGCAAAGGAATTGCCCCGTGATATTATCATAGATTCCTGGGGACCTTCAAATGAATATTTCAGCAAGCTTGGTTTTAAGGAAACAGGTTATGTGGGAAATGGTTTTACCGCCGATTTTCGTAAGCCTTTTAAAGGCAATAAAAGGTTTGGAACATTAAGATACTTAAGCATAGACTCATTATTTAATCATTCAAATTTAGCGCGCTGGCTGCATTATTGTTTTCATACAGAACTCCAGGCTGCTAACTATGCCTGGAATGGTGAGGAAAAACCTGCCCTGCCCATGCCTGAATGGACCATGCGTTATATGCCGAATCTGATGGGAACATATTCCACCGCACCAAACCCGATGGCTGGAAACAAGTTAAGTCCTGTTGAGCTTAAAGGTAAAAGCAAGGTAGCTGTCAATTTGAAGCAAGAAGACGTTATCGGCGATATCCCGATGAAGCTGAATGCCGTCGAAGTACTTTCCGGAAAACTGTTGAAAGTCGAATTCAAGAAGCCGGAAAAGATATCAAGTTTGTACATACTTGATTGCGTCGCGGTTAAAGATAAAAAAGTTGTAAAAAAACTTCAGAAAGAGTTCAAAAATAACTCGGGAAATCCCTACGGGCTGAAAATCGGTCAATACGTGCTGCATTATAAGGATGGAACAAAGGCTTCTCATGACATTCTGTTAGGGCGTAACATCGCTCTATTTAAAAATGCCGCCGACCCGGCTTGCCGTTATGTCAAAGAGGGGCGCTGCCTTTATCCTTTGAAAAATGACCAGAGCGAAGCTCTTCTGCAAATCGAATGGGTGAACCCTCATCCTGAAAAAGCGGTTACCGCATTTGAAGTTGTAAATAATAATCCGGACGCACCAATCATTATTTGCGGACTGACTACACGTAATACAAAGGGCAAATAATTCATGACTGTAAAAATAACCATGGCGGTTGATTATCTTGATCTTGTCTGGCATTCTGAAGAGTTGTTTGACGAAGCAAAAATAGATAATTTTGTCGCTCAATGTGCCGAAAAAGGTGTTGATGAACTGCAATGGCGGGTATCGGCCTTGGGAGACCTGCTCTATCACAGCAGTACCCCGGACCGTTATCGCAAAGATATTTCCAATATCGAAGCGCCGAACGCGCACTCAGGACGGAAAGCCCTGACTGAAAAACTGAATACTATCATGGAAAGCTTTGATCCTTTGGAGGCGGCCTGCCGGAGTGCGCGCAAACACGGTTTACGGATTGTTCCATGGCTGACTCTGTTTGACGATCACGGTCCATTGGGAACAGGGACAAGCAGTTTCGTGCGTTCCAATCCAGAAAAATGCTGGAAAGCTTACGACGGTAAAGGCTGCTTGCCGGGTATTTTATCATATGCGTGGCAGGAATCCGTTGAATTTCGCATGAAACAAATCCGGGAGCTTCTGGATTATGATGCCAATGGTATTTACTTGAGCAATCGTACCCATTCCCGTCCTCCTGAATATAACCTGCAGGCAAAAAACTATCTGGAAGAAAATCCGGAAAGCAATATGCGTGAGTTCAATCAGAAGAATCCCAGTTTACTGCCAAATGCAATAAGAACCGCGATCCATCAATTCGGTTTCGATAAACCTGCGGTTGATGCCTACCTGAAGCAATACGGCAAAGAGGCATCTCCTGACGATATGGACTGGTGGCGTTTCCGCGGAAAGTATTTCGAAAATTTTCTCAAAAAAGTGCGTTATGAAGTTGATAAGAAAGGCGGAGTTCTGGGATTTGGCCTGCGCTTTACTGACCGTGACGAAGAACACACAGCTAGCTTGAGTGGACTTAATTTCTTCCCGGAAAACTTTTTTGACTGGGAAAGCTATCTGACGAACAGAATTATCGACGAAGCCCATTACAAAGTGGACTCCCAGACGGCGTTTCCGGAACTTTATCCGGAAACTGCCTGTACAAAACCGGAACAGCGAATGGGTTGGTTCTGGCTTGGCACCAGGAACTTTGACGAGCGCAAGGAAATCGGGCTGAGGGTTTTAAAAGCTGTTGAAGATAATTCTATCGGTGGAGTTGTCCTTTTTGAAGCGCATAGCCCGCTCTATTATGACAAACGCCATTGGGACTGGATAAAAATTTTTAGAGGACAATAAAATTACAAATGAATACAACTAAACCTAACATTCTATTTATTATGACCGACCAGCTCAGCGCCAATGCGGTGGGTGCTTTCGGAAACTCTACAGTCAAAACCCCGAACATGGACAAACTGGCGTCTGAAGGAGTCAGTTTTTCAAACTGCCATACGCCGTCACCGATCTGCGGCCCCGCCCGCTGGTCGCTGATGACTGGACTTCATGTTCACAATCACCGGGGCTGGGACAACGGCAGCGCGCTTTCATCCGAAATACCGACTTTTGCCCATGTCCTGACCCTGGCTGGTTATGAAACAGTAATATGTTCGAGAATGCATTTCAACGGCATCGACCAGTATCACGGCTTTGAAAAAAGACTGGCGACCGAACACAACAACCCGATTGATTATCCGGCGGAACCGCTTTGGGGCGACAAACCTGAACAGCCAGTCTTTGCTGGGGAGCGCCCGACTGAATATGATGAAGATTATCCGTTTAACCATTCCATCAGGGCGGGACATGACGACTGGGTTCTGGAGAAAAATATAGAATACCTAAAATCCGGGCAGTGGGGAAAACGTCCCTTTATGCTGACGGCGTCGTTTCTGGCACCGCATCCTTCGGTTAGACGCAGGAAGGAATATCTCGAAATCTTCCATGAATATCTGGACATGGGCCTCGAGGTTGATGAGCTGACGGAAGAAGATTTCAACAGCCTGCATCCGCATACAAAACGTCTGATAGCCAAAGGCAAAGAAAAAGCATTTGCCCAGTCAAAAGAGGAAAAACGCCGTTATCTTGCGGAATATTACAGCCGTGTCACATATTTCGACCGCCAGGTCGGTGAACTCATTGAAACACTTGAAAAAGAGGGGTTGCGGGATAATACCGTCATTGTTTTAACCAGCGACCATGGCGATGACGCCGGGCGTTTCGGCTACTGGGGGAAAGTGTCTTTTTATGACAATGTCGTAAAAGTGCCGTTGATTGTTTCAATGCCGCCTGCCATGAGAAAAACGGAACTCAGCGGTAGTTTGCGCAAAGAGAATGTTTCATTGCTGGATCTATTCCCTACTTTTGCGGAATTAGCTCAGGCGGAAGCGTTTGAGTTTAAAATTGACGGACACAGCCTCCTGCCGCTTCTGAATGAAAAAACTCCTAAATGGCACAACACAGTCCTTTCAGAATACTTCGGGCAGTATGCGAGAAGGCCAATGTTCATGCTGAAAAAAGATGATTTAAAATTTAATTATTATCTTGGCGAAGATCCTGAACTGTTTGATTTGGCAAAAGACCCGGACGAAAAAGAGAATCTGGCTGAAAATCCGGAATATTCCGCTTTGCTCAAGGAATTGGAAAAAGAATTGAGGCAAGTCTGCAATCCAGAGAATTTATATGAAGAATATGTGCAAAGCAGCCGGCAGCGGACTTTTATAGCCAGAGCCACTAAAGCGAGCATCCAGACCAAACTGCGGATCAAAAAATATATTCATGAATACCGTGCGGCATGGGATGAACCGACATGGGACGATAACAAAGAACAATCCCGTTACGAATCTCATTTAGAATAACAAAATAGAAATTAATTTATGAAACCGAATGTATTACTTATCTGTACCGACCACTGGTCCGGGAAAATGCTTGGCTGTAATGAACACCAGCACATTCTGACGCCAACTTTAAATCAACTGGCGGCTAACGGAACATTGTTTAATCAGGCCTATTCAACCTGCCCAACCTGTATTCCTGCGCGGCGTTCGATAATGACCGGGACAAGCCCTGAGACCCATGGCGACCGGATTTTCAAGGAACATGAGAAAATGCCGAAAAATCTTATTACTATGCCGCAGGTTTTCAGGGATAACGGCTATCAGGCTTTTGCTGTCGGCAAGCTTCATGTTTACCCTCAACGGAACCGTATCGGATTTGACGATGTGATTTCGTGTGAAGAAGGCCGTCACCATCTGGGCGGTGGGCTCGATGATTTTGAACTGTATCTTAAAGACCGGGGCTTTGCGGGGCAGGAACTTACCCATGCTATGGGAAATAATCATTATACCGTCCGCCCCTGGCATTTGCCGGAAGATTGTCATCCGACGAACTGGACAACAAAGCAAATGTGTCGTATGATCCAGCGCCGGGACCGTCAGAAACCGGCTTTCTGGTTTTGTTCATATATTGCACCCCATCCTCCCATAACTCCAATTACAGAGTATCTGGATATGTATCGGAACTGCGGAGTGGATAAGCCTTTTTGTGGAGATTGGGCTAAAGACTTTGATCAATTGCCCTATGCTCTAAAGAGCAGATATGATAAGTTTCAAACTTATACTGCCGAAGAAACCCGCCTGGCAAGAATGGGTTTTTACGCACAGTGTACTTATATTGACCATCAAATCAGATTGCTGATTGGAACTCTTGATGAAGAAGGGCTGCTTGACAATACGATAATTATGTTTACTTCCGACCATGGCGACATGCTTGGTAATCATAATTTATGGAGCAAGCCGCCGATGTATGAATGGTCTTCGAAGATTCCAATGATCCTGGTACCACAGGCTTCGGCATATGATAGATGTCCGCATCACAATGTGGATGAACGATTTGTAGTTCAGGAGGACATAATGCCGACTTTGCTGGACCTGTGTGATATAAAAATACCCGAATCAGTAGAAGGTATCTCAATGATCGGGGAAGGATGCAGGGATTATATTTATAGTGAGCATTATGAGTGCGATTTGGCAACTCGAATGATCAGAAAAGGCGATTACAAGCTAATATGGTATCCTGTCGGCAATATCTTTCAGCTTTTTAACCTGCGAAAAGATCCTGACGAAATGAATGATATATCCAAGACAGATACAGAAAATCTCGAAGATATAAAAAAGATATTGGCAGATGAACTTTACGGAAGCGACATGAAATGGTTGAAAGATGGCTTACTCATCGGGGAACCGGATAAGAAATATATTCCAGGTACTTCTCGTAATCTAGCAGGCCAACGCGGCTGGCGGTAACCCGTCTAATAACAGTAAATAATAAATTTATAATGATATTCTTTTGTTGTGACATCTATTTGTCTATGGCTTATTATCTTGTAAGGTTGTCGTTAAGCCATCTGGAAAAAGCAGAAGGTGAAGAAAAACCGAGTTTATACGCTATTTGTTTTTTATTCAACCCTTTTTTAGAAAGCTCTTTATATTTGTCCATTTTTGCTGAATTTATGAATTTCAGAACGGAAAGTCCAGTGAATTCCTTGAATAGTCGGGCAAAATGGAATTTACTGTATCCTGCAAGATATGCCAGTTTATCAATATTAAGATTTCTTCCTCCCGTTTCTTTGATGTGCTTAGTTACAGCATTAATTACTGTTTTATGATGGAGTTCTGTTGGCGCTGCATTTTTTCCAGATAAAACATCATTATCAACCCGGCATGCTTCAAATAAAATTCCAGTAACTGCATTCTTCAAGTATATCCAGTCAAAAGCCCGGTCTGTAGTTGTTTCGGAAGTTAATCTGTCCCATGCGTTTATAAATAATTGTCCGGCGTGATTATATTCATTAAAGATGCAATTGAAATTTTTGTTTTTCACTATCCCGTTTATTTTGGAATAGATAATGTTGGCAAAAATTGTTCTACCAATGATCCTAAACCATAGGTGTTGGAAATTATCGTAAAACGGCGGATAAAAAGAATCATGTTTTTCTTTGGAGTCTATCAGAAAGAAAGTACCAGGCAGGCATGGATAAGTGATACCGTTCAGACTGAAATAACTGTTTCCGGATAGTACCAGCATCGCTTCACGGTAATCATGCCAGTCGCAATTTTTGTTAAGCCAATCAAGATATTCTCCGCCTGGCTTGGACGCTGGAACATCAGATTTGGCAGAAGAAACTATTTTCAGGTGTTTTCCGGATAGCATTATATTCAGGTCATTATCATCGAAATAAGCATTTTTCATTATTTGTTTTTATGTTTTATTATAGCAAGAAATGTTAAATAATAGCAAGAAATGGCAATTGACCGACAGTACTATTCAAAGTATAATCTATAGTAAAACAATAATCAAGTTTTAATTAATAAAATACGAGAGAAATAGAAAATGTATGAAATTGGACAAAAAGAAACGGAAGCGGTTGCGAAAGTAATTTCAAGTGGAAAGTTTATGCGTTATCGCGGTGGTGAAAACGGTTTTACTGAAACTTTTGAAAAAGACTTGTGCAATAAATTTAATGTTAAACACGGATTGGCCGTTAACAGCGGAACCAGCGCGTTGATTTGCGCTCTTGCCGCGCTGGGGGTTGGCCCTGGAGATGAAGTAATTGTTCCAGCTTATACCTGGGTGGCCAGCGCACTTGCTCCATTGGCTGTTGGAGCGGTTCCGGTAATGGCGGATATCGATGATACCTTGACTATTGACCCTTATGATATTGAACGAAAAATAACTCCATATACCAGAGCAATAATTCCAGTCCACATGATTAACCTGCCATGCAACATGGATACAATTATGCAGCTTAGTGAAAAGCATAAACTACTGGTTGTTGAAGACAGCTGCCAGGCAGTGGGGACTGCTTACAAAGGTAAGCGCCTGGGAACTCTCGGGCATGTCGGTGCATACAGTTTCAATATGTATAAGAATATAACCTGTGGTGAAGGCGGGGCATTAGTTACAGATGACGATAAGACTTATGTTAGGGCTTTGATGTATCATGATGCCGGATCATTTACCCGCAACTATGCTTCGGACGTACAGGAACCATTTTTTCCTGGTGTCAATTATCGTGTTTCTGAAATTCAGGGTGCGATACTGGGAGAACAACTGAAGCGTCTTGATGGAATTATTGCAAAATTGAAAAATCAACGGGAGATAATAGCTGAAGTGTTTGCAAAAACTGAACAATTCCAGATTGCAAGGCACAATTCTCCGGACGATGCGATTGGATTGGTAATAACCTTTGATTCCCCGAAAGCTGCTCTGGAATTTAAGGAGAAGCACCAGTTAGGTTTATTGATTGACTCTGGAAGACATGTTTATACAAACTGGGAACCGTTGCTGGAGCAGAGGGCGTTTAATCCGAAAATGAACCCGTTTAACTGGACGCAGAGAAAAATCGAATATACAAAAGATATGTGTACTAAAACACTCGAAATTCTTTCTCGCTCAATCAATATACACGCTCCATATGAAATGACTGACAATGAAGTCCGTGATTTTGCTGAAAAATTAATTTCGTAAAATTTCAAAATAATATATAATAAAGAGGTAAAATATGCAGGGTTTTAAAACTGGTATTCAATTGTATACGCTGCGTGAGCAGTTGAAAGAAGATTTCCATGGCTGTTTGAAAGAATTGGCGGCAATGGGCTATGAAGGTGTGGAGTTTGCTGGAGTGTATGGCGGACGGGCTCCTGAAGAGCTGGCAGATGAATTGAAAGCTCTTGGACTGGCGGTTTGTGCTATGCATCTGCCGGTAGCGGCAATTATGGATAAAGATAATGATGCCTATCTTTATGCTAAAGCTCTTGGCTGTAAATATCTGGTTACCAGCCTGGCTGGAATTTTTATTGATGAATTCGACAAGGTTGTAGAGGATTGTATTAAAGCCGGACGAACAGCTGCGGAAAAAGGCTTGTGCTTTGTTTATCACAACCATGCTCAGGAATTTAAGAAAATCAATGACCGGTGTGCTTTGGACGTATTCTATGAACAGACTCCGGCTGATCTGGTCAAGGCGGAACTTGATACCTATTGGATCAAGAAAGGCGGCGAACATCCTCTTGGCTACCTGAAGAAATATGCTTCGCGGTTGCCGCTTATCCACATAAAGGACATGGACAAAACAAGCGGCGATTTTGCCGCAGTCGGTACCGGGTTGATTGATGTGTCCGGTGTAATTGATATTGCTCGCGACAGCGTTGCCGAATGGCTTATTTATGAGCAGGATTCCTGTCCTTGCTCACCGCTTGAATGTGCCCGCATCAGTATAGAAAATATTAAAAAGTTGAAAAATCCTTAGTAAAACAATCATGAAACCTGAACCAAACTTCATTATATTTATTACAGATACTCAGGGAGCGAATATTATCGGCTGTTACGGTCATCCTGAGCTTCGGACTCCAAATATAGACAGGCTGGCGGATGAAGGCGTGCGTTTTGATCGTGCTTATACTACGAGTCCGGTTTGTTCTCCCGCCCGCGCCGGGCTTTTCACCGGAGTTTATTCCCATAACAGCGGAGCCTGGGCCAATAGCATTCCGCTTGGAGAAAATACTTTGACTATGGGACAGTATTTCAGCCGCAAAGGCTATGAATGCGCTTACAGCGGTAAATGGCATCTGAGTGGACACGATTATTTTGATACTGGAATATGTCCGGACGGCTGGAATTCTGAATATTGGTATGACGGAAAAAATTATTTAGATGATTTATCTCCTGAAGAAAAAAAACTATGGCGTCGTGCAGGCGCTGAAATAGACCAGCTCCCGGATGAAAGAATCACGCCTGAATTTACCTGGGGGCACCGCGTTTCCGATCGCGGTATCAGCTTTCTTAACAGACAAAGCGATAAACCTTTTGTTTTGGTTCTTTCTTATGATGAACCGCATCAGCCCTATGCTTGTCCCCGGGAATTTGTAGAACCTTTCCTTGATTATAAATATCCAACAGGCCCGGCTGGGAATGATTCTTTGGAGAACAAGCCTCATATTCAACGTGTCTGGGCTGAAACAATAAAGAAAAATCTGTCAGCCAAACATCCTTTACGGGATGATAAATAC
Source organism: Victivallaceae bacterium (assembly GCA_963664605.1). Classification (GTDB taxonomy): domain Bacteria; phylum Verrucomicrobiota; class Lentisphaeria; order Victivallales; family Victivallaceae; genus JAHOYW01. Next base: position 3,318,263 of record OY761536.1, on the reverse strand, counting down.
TTCCTGCCGTTGTATTTTGGCTGTAATTCCTTTGTTGACTATGAAATTGGCCGGGTGATAGATGAAGTAGAACAGCTTGACCTGGAAAATACCTGGATTATATTTACTTCAGACCATGGCGACCTGATGGGAGCCCATCACTTATTGTCGAAAGGCCCCTGTATGTATGATGGCGCCGCCCGGATTCCACTGATTATTCGTCCTCCGGCTGAACAGCGTAGATCCCAAGTGATAAGCTCTCCGGTGAGCCATGCTGATTTGCTTCCAACTATGATGAACATTTCAGGGATAACCCCACCGCCGATTTTAGACGGGCATGATATTTCGACTTTGATAGACGGCAATGAGCAAGCGGGGCGGGAAGCTGTAGTCGAATTCAACCGCTTCGAGATCGGGCATGATTCCTGCGGCGGACTGCAGCCTATCCGTTGTCTGGTTTGCAATAATTTCAAACTGGTTATCAACCTGTTCAGCAGTGATGAGCTATATGACCTGAAAAATGATCCTGATGAACTTGAAAACCTGATCGATAGTTCTGAACATGCTGATATCCGGAATCAAATGCATGCCAGGCTGATGGATTGGATGAACGAACGGCGTGATCCTTTCCGCGGATTTGCCTGGGAAAACCGTGTATGGAACTACAAAGAGGACTTCGAATGGGGAGGGGGATACAGACCCAGGTTGGACGACGGCTACTGGCCACAGGAGTTATCTTACAGTACCGGGGAGCCGCTGCCCATTGAAAGTGATAAAAAAAATTGCCGATAAAAGAATATTATGAAAATATATATACAGACTGATTTGGAAGGTTGTGCCGGCTTCTGTTTTTATCAGGATTTTCAGGATAAATCCCCGGAAGCCAACCGGCATTACTACAGAATGTGCCGACTCCTTACCCGTGAAGTCAACGCTGCTGTAAAAGGTGCGTTTGACTCGGGGGCGGAAGAGGTTGTTGTAAATGACAGTCACGGTAGTGGATATAATATTATTTTTGAAGAACTTGATCCAAGGTGTGAGATAATCCATGGACGTAATTGCAGCGGCCCGCATTGGCTGCCGTTATTGGATTCCTCATTTGACGCGCTTGTGCTCATTGGTATGCATGCCATGGAAGGAACGGAAAAGGCGATTTCACCGCATTCTAAATGGGAAGTTAACAATGGAGAAATTCGTATGAGCGAAGCTTCTATGGCTGCCGCTATTGCAGGGGATTTCGGAGTTCCGGCGGTTTTTGTCAGTGGTGACGATAAACTTACAGATGAGGTCCGGGAAAAAATTCCGAATATAGAAACAGTTGCCGTAAAAACTGCGTTGGGAACCTATCAGGCAAAATCTCTTATTCCTGCCAAAGCTTGCGAATTGATTTACGATAAAGTCAAGGCAGGGATCGCTAACCGGGTTAACATAAAACCTTATCATATTGAGGGGCCGCTCACGCTGCAATTACTTGAAGGCAATGGGCATATGCTGCCATTGAAGCCGGTTATGCCGGAAGCTGCTGAAGGTAATACAATAAACGAGGCATTTATGAAATTCGAAAAAGCAATGCCGTGGACGAATTTTGAAGTAAACCATCCTGACGGATTTCAATATCCCTCAGGCGAAATTAGAATATGACAAGGACAGGGACATGAATATTGGTAAAGCATATATTGAACCATGCGCTGCTGTTGAGGCTGGATCATTTCAAGAAATCGTTTATACTTTTGAAGCCGGACATCCTATTGACGATACCGGATATATTAAAATAGTTTTCCGCTTTGCCGGGGATTTCGGGACGCCTCAGTTTGACAAGCCGCAAGAGGCGGATTTCTGTTCTGTTTCCACGAATGCTGACTGCCGGATAGGACCCCGTTGGGACCCGAAGGGGCATACCCGTCCATGGGGCAAGGCTCTTTACTTGAAAATAATGGCTGGATTTGTAAATACGGGTGATAAGATAAAGGTTGTTTTTGGCGATAGGTCCAAAGGCTCTCCCGGCTGGCGCATGCAGACTTTTTGCGAGGATTCTTTCGAGTTTAAAACCCTGGCTGATCCATTTGCCACATATCAGTTCAAAGAACTCCCGGAGTCCCCGGCAGTAAAAATTATTCCCGGCAAAGTAAGTAAGGCAGTTTGTGTGGCTCCAAGTCAAGTTAAAAAAGGAGCTGCATTTACTACATATCTCCGGCTGGAAGACCGCTGGGGAAATGCTGTTTCAGAGGCTAAAGCCAGCAAACACGCTGCTTTGAAAAACTGTGGAGTTTTGCGAATTGAATGTCAGGATGAAAAGTCAGGATTAAAGGCAATATCAAATCCGATTAAAGTTATCGGGGAAAATCAGGAACTTTCCAATTGGTGGGCTGACTTCCATGGTCAAAGCGAGGAGACAATAGGCTCCAATTCTATTGAAGATTACTTTGCTTACGCACGGAACTGTGCTGTCCTTGATATAGTTGCTCATCAGGGCAATGACTTTCAAGTCACGGATGAGTTCTGGGAAAAAATTAATAGAACTGCCGAAAAATATTATGATCCGGGCAGACTTGTAACTTTTCCCGGTTACGAATGGAGCGGCAATACCCCGCTCGGCGGTGACCGCAATATTTATTATAATAAAGAAGGTAACGCTATTTACCGCAGCTGCAATGACCTGCTGCCTGAAGAATATTCCAAATATCCGCTAGCTCCAACTGCCGCTGACTTGTTCAAACGTTTGCCCTCATCTGAAACTTTTGCTTTTGCCCATGTCGGCGGCCGCTATGCTGATGTTTCCATGCATACGGACGATATTGAAACAGCTATGGAAATACACTCTGCCTGGGGCACTTTCGAATGGCTGGTTTACGATGCTTTGAAACGCGGACATCGCATAGGTATCTGCGCCAATTCTGACGGCCATAAATGTCGTCCGGGCGCCAGTTATCCGGGAGCAAACAAGTTCGGTTCGTATGGCGGGCTGACTTGTGTACTGGCAGAAAAACTCGACCGCGACAGTGTTTTTGCGGCAATGAAAGCCAGGCATTTTTATGCCACTACCGGCAATCGCCCATTAGTGGATATTGAAGTCATCACTACAAATGGAATAGCTGTAATGGGAGATGTGATTAAGGCGGACTCAGCAGAATTAAAGGTAAAGCTGAATGCCACTGCTCCGATAGATTATGTGGAGATTCATAATGGAAATGGAATAATTAAAACTATAAGGCCTTGTGGTAAACCTGGAATTGGCAGCAGGATAAAAATAACTTGGTCCGGAGCGGAGGTAAAAGGGCGTGACCGGATAAGCAGTTGGGATGGCTGCCTAAAAATCAATGGCAATAAAATAAAATCTTTTAAGCCGGTTAATTTCTGGAACCCTGATTCACAACCGGAACTGCTTTCCCCGCATGATATATCCTGGAAATCCATAACAACTGGCGGAGCCAGCGGTTTGATAATTGAACTTGAAGATTCTGAGTCTGGAATATTGCAGATAAGCACAAAGCAACTAAGCTGTGATGTGAAAACGGCGGCAATTTCTTTGGAACCTCTGGTTTATGAAGCCGGAGGAATAATGAAAAAAATAGAGATTTACCGTCTGCCGTATGAACCGGTTTGCGACTTTGAATTCAGTTTTATGCTGGATGAATTAAAGGATGGTGATAATCCGGTATTTATAAAGATGGTACAGCAGGATGGACATATGGCATGGAGCAGTCCGGTTTACTTGGTGAAAAATAAATAGAAAGTAAACTATGAACATCAGAAAAATGCTGTCAGATTATCAATAATTGGGTAGAAAATCGCTTGGATTTTGGTTATTTTGATTTCTTTAAACTCAAAATAAAACCATGTTTTTGATTAGCAATTTCAGGATTTACAACTGCTTTATGGATATTCTGGCTTCCCGTGAAACACCATTTCTGGTCGTAATCAAGCATATGTTCATAGTTTGACACTTTCCCGAAAAAAACAATATTGGAATCAGGTATGAAAATCCCGGTCATATTTTTGATTTTTAAATAAGTGAATCCTTGACCTCCATATCCCCATGTTTCTATCTTTACAGCTTCAGGGATTCTGTGCGTTGGTATTTTGAATTTGTTAGAATAGTAAGGGGACTGAAAGTTGGAAGATTTATATATTCCTGAAGCAATTATTTCAAAATCGGAACATTCCTTGTATTTTATTGAAAACCTGCAAGTCTGGGCTCCATATTGATCGGGTTGACAGAAATATACCTGTAAGAAACCATTAGAAATATCTTCATTTTTAATTTTTTTGATATTTTCTTTGATCTGATGAAAATGATTTTCGATGTTGCATGGAATTATTCTGTTGCGCCAGCGGTTCCATTGCTCAATACGCTTTGCGGCTAGCTTATCAATTTTTGTGTTAAGAGAAAGTAATTGGTCAAGAGTGTTCTCATCTTCTGTTTGTTTTAAGATGATTCCAGGAACGATAGCTTCAAGTTTATATTGGATAACTGCATGCTTAAGAGATGTATTGATATCTTCAAGGATATTTTTACCAGTTTTGGTTTTTATCTGTTTGGCATATTTGCATAATATGCTCAGAAGTAAAGACGGTGTCATTCTGGCAGTATAGTTTTCATCAGATTCAGAACAGGAAAGGAAGTCATCGACGCTTGTCCCTTTTAATTTGAAATCAAGTCCCGGATACTCGACTTTGCCTGAACATGCGATCTCAAGTGCATTAACAAATTCCGGGTCTGTGATTTTAAAAATATTTCTGACTATATCGGCAAATTTCGCTTTGTATTCTGTTTTCCATAATTCTCCTGCAAAAGCAATTGCGGGATACATGCGGAATATAAAAGCATTTTGCAGTTCCCATGTAGTCACGATACCGCCGAGTGGAGAGAAATTTTTGGCATAACGGGTAAATATTTTTATATTGGGTATTGTGGCTGATGTGGCAAAGATATAGTCAAAGCCGTTTTTGCTGTAATAATCAAACTGATTCTGTTTTCCTGAATTGTTGAAATGTCCTATGGGCAGCTCTTGAGAGTTAGAGTAATTCCATGTGCACATAACAATATCTTTCGGGATTTGTTTAAGGGCTTCAGGATATTGTTCGAACATATCATCCCATATAATCACTCTCTTTCCCAGTTTTTTGCTGATAATATCATGTGTTTTGATTATATGAGCGGCAAATAAGTCTGCCTGGGTTTCTCCTGCATGCAAGCGCTGTTTACATAAATCGCAACAGGCGATATCCCATGATTCATCACAGCCGGCGTGAAAAAAACTTGATGGAAAAATAGATGCGATTTCTCCCAAATAACTCTCAAGGAAACCATAAGTTTCAGCTAAAGAAGGGCAAAATGTAAGTTTGCCATGTTTGCCGTTAAAACGTCCTTTGACGCCATTACGTAATTCACCAAGATGATCCATCTCCTTGTATTTTAAAAACGATTCCGCATGACCTAGGGTGGATACTACCGGGATAATATCAATACCGTATCTGCCTGCGTAAGCAACAATTTCCTTCATATCATCAACCGAGTAGCTTTCTGCCTCTGATGGATACGGGAATGATTTAGTGCGTATACGGCCTTCAAGATATAACAGCATGGTGTTAAAACCGTTGTTTGCGATAAAGGCGCAGAAATCTTTTATAAATTCAAGGTTTTCCGGTTGACGTGCCAGGTCCAACTGAACAGCTTTGATTTCCATATTCATTAAATTATACCTTAAAAGCCGGGCTTGCCCATGCTGTATTATTGTCTTCGGTTAATATTCGAACATATGCATAGGCTGTATTCTCAGCCTTGATTTCAGTTTTAAATTCTAAAACCCGGCCTTCTTGAATATTTTTATCCGCTTTTATGGTCTGAATAGTTTTTCCATTTATGATAAGATCCGCTCCGGCTATGCCTTCTTCGGATGCTGTTTTTACATCAAAGTTTATGCATTTATTTTCGAATGAGATTTGACTGTCCAGATAAATCCGGCTTTGGGTTGTTGCATAAGTTTGGCGTTCTTTAATTGATTTAAAGATATTTTTACGGTTCAGGGAAGGAGCTATGCAGGCGCTTATGCCTCCTTTGTATGAACCGGGATACTTCAGATGTTTTAACTTCTCTCCCGGCCTGCCGTCATGGATATCCCCGCCGCCTATAAACCCCAAGCGAAATCCTCGATCCAATGCGTCAATTACATGTTGCCCGGCAAGTTCGCCTTTGAAGTTTTTTATCGGATACAGGTTGCCATTGTCTTTCCCGGTTTCAGAACTGCCCCAGCCTGAATATATTTCCACAGAAGTTTCAAGTTCGGGATTCCAGCCGTAAGACCAGTCACAGCCCATTTTTTCACTGGCTGTATGATGTGGTATCAGCACTGCACCGGTCCCGTTTAAGTGATTCCAGAGTTTTTCCAGCGTGTCAAACCTGGGATCGTCACTTCGAACCGCTTCCATGTAATCACCGTCAATATATACATTGCGGTGTCCGTATTTCATAGATGTCCATTCCTGCCCCACTAAAGTGGCAAAACGCCCGGGCTGATTATAATCATTGGTAACCATCATAAAATAGTCCCACTGTCGTTCGGTTATGGCCTCCATGTGGTCGCTGATAGCTCCAAAATCAAGAAATGCCTCATCACGCGCAAATGCATAGAGTTCTTCCGGGCAGCGAATGCCGTCGCTGAAAAAAGTTTGCCAGTGCGGATCTCCCCAGAAAATACGGTTTTCCGGTTCTGATTCAGTTACGTAAACTGGGTTGGATAGTGTTTCCACGCCTGATTCATGGTCTTTTATCCTGATAAAATGAAACCCCGGGGTTTTGAAGGCGTAGCCGGAAAATTCTTTAATAGGTCTGGTGTCGCCTCGGAAAACTCCTTGGTTGACGCCGTCAAAAATCAAGGGGTTTTCATCAGTTCCGCTCAACTCTTCACCATTTATAATCTGTAATTTTCCGGTCCAGACTGGTAAGCAGTTATCCATATATTGGATTTTCCGGCAGTAATTAAGATTGAAAGGGCTAAGGAGTGACGGCTTTTTATCCCGCCAGTTGCCGGCGTTTGGAATATCCAGCAGTTCTCCGGTTAACTTGATTTTGATTGAAAATTTCTCATTTACAGACAAACGTGACGGAATGACTGCTTTTATCTCGTTTGGTATCATGTTTGTATTAATCCTTTTTTTTGTTTGTTTTATGTATACCAATTTAGTATACCTTGTGTTTTCATAAAAGTCAAGATTGTTATTGTTGTTTTTACTTTAAAAATATTTTTTTAAGCATATTTTTTTATATAAAAAGCTTTTTTTATGTTAAGGTATTGACAGATTGGTTTTTTAGTGGTATACTATATTGGAATACCAATTGTGTTATCTGTAAAAATGGTTAGCAGGGAAGGGAATGAATGTCTGATTTAAAACCTAATATTATTTTGGTTATTTGTGACCAGTTAAAAGCAAGTGCTTTGTCTGTTTATGGTAATGTAGACGCTAAAACTCCGGTTCTGGATAAATGTGCCAAGGCGGGGATGGTGTTTAATCGTTTTTATGCCAATTGTCCGTTATGTGTGCCTTCCCGAGGTGATCTTCTAACCGGGGTTTATTCTCATAATCGGCACGTGAGAAACAATAATCATCCGATAAATCCCGGTGATGACAATATTGCCGGACGCTTGCGGGGGGCAGGGTATAGAACTGCTTTGGTCGGGAAAAATCATTTTTGTAATGATGCTGATACAGGGGGTTGTGGTTTTGATGACTTTCTTTCTGTTGATTATGCTCATATTTATCCTGAAAAGGGGTTTACTTTTTGTGGACGTGACAACGAGGAGTTTTCAACTAGAAAAGTAACGGAATCGGCTTGTGAATATATTAATGGGCATCAAGGGAAGGAACCGCTGTTTATGATTGTTTCGTATCCGAAACCTCATACTCCGTACACAGTTCCGGCGCCTTATGATAAAATGTATGATCCGGATAAGATCAGTCTGCCGCCCTCATGGAACGACGATATTCTTGAAAATAAAGAACCGCGACATTTTCTTTGGAGTAAGGCTTCGGGGATGGCGGACCTTTCAGAAAGACAAAAAAGAGAGCTTCTGGCGGTGTATTACGGTATGCTCAGCGAGATCGATGATTATATGAAGCATTTGATTGAAGCTGCAAAAGCTTTGAGCGGTCCTGTTGTGTTTTTGTTTACATCAGATCATGGGGATTACATGGGTGAGCATGGGATGCTCGAGAAAAATGCTGCTCTTTACGATGCTTTGACGCACATTCCGCTTATTATGTGGGGTGATGGTGTTTTGTCAGGGGATGGCTGTAATGCTTTGCTTGAAATGGTGGATTTGTATCCAACGCTGGCGGAGCTTGCAGGTTTGGAGGTTCCTGAATACTGTAACGGTAATAGTTTTAACGATATTTTGAAAGGAAAGACAGAAGCTCACCGTAAATACGCTTTTGCGGAATGGAATTTCGAAGGGGATACGCGCTTAAAGGAGTGGAAGTGGGAAAAGGGTGGTGAGGATAATTCTTTTAAAGCTTATGGGCGCATCAAGTCAATCAGGGATAAAGAATGGAAGCTTATTTATTATGCTAATGGCTACATGGAACTTTATAATACAATGGAGGACCCCTGGGAAAGACATAACCGTGCGGGAGAAAAGGAAGCTGTGGAGATTGCTTCGCGCTTAAAGGAGGCTATGCTCCAGAGAATGATAGATTCTGAATTAAAGTATCCGCCGCTCGGTAGGATGGTGTGGTATAAGGATAGAGGGTTTGTTTGTGATCAAATCGATGATTAGCTGTCTGTCAGTATTAGGTCTAAAAAAGTTTTTGGATATATTAACAAAAAAAAGGAGGTGATGTGTAATCTCTAGACGGCATTTTTGAATCGACGGGAATAGAGAAGAATGAAACTCAAATCTAAAGAGAGAGAGCGAAAAGATGAAAAATATTTATAAGTTTTGTTTGTGTGGCGTCTTTTTTTTATTTGCGATTTTTACGTACGGGGATATTTATGATGTCACGGATTATTATCAGGTTGGAGATACTTCGTATGCGGAAGCGATTGGCAGAGCGATAACAGCTGCGGATAATAATAGTGGCGGTGTTATATATTTTCCGCCTGGAACTTATCAGGTTCATCAGACGATATATGCTAAAAAGAATTTGACTTTTGAAGGTAACAGTGGACCTGGCGGCAGTTCGATTATTCAGGCTACCGGACAATCCGCGTTTAATCTGTTTTGTTGTTTTAACTCTAATGCGAGTAATGTGGTCTTTAAAAATCTTGTTATCGACCTCAATGATCTGTCCAGCGGCGGGGATACTGTAGGTATAGGGATATATATTCATTCTGATACCGGTTTTAATGGGGCTGATTCAGTTACAGGGGTAAGGATTGAGGATTGCGAGATAAAAAATGGTTCTTCTCATGGCATAAGGGGGTATCATACCTCCTGGGATTATTCTATTCCATTCGAAATCAGAATTAAAAACTGCAAGATTCATGATTGTCTGCGCCGGGGGATTATGACACAATTGGGAACAAATGTCATAATTTCAGGAACAGAGATTTATGGATGTGATGATGGCGGTATTATAATGAATTACGGTACGAATCAGATAATTAAATCCTGTAGTATTCACGATAATGGCGATGGGACTAATAATAATGCCATAGAGATGCAGCGTATTAACAACTGGAAAATAATAGACAATACAATAAAAGGCAACGCGGGGTTAGGTATTGCTGCGCTTCTGCGGGTTAAAAATTTCATTATTTCGAACAATATTCTGGATGCAAATGAAAACGGCAATATAAAAGTGGCCCCGTCATCGGATAGTGTTACGGTTTATGATGTTCATGGGGTTATTGCGGATAATGTTTGTTCCGGGTATACCGGAAAGAAGGGGATTGAAGCCCGTCTGGTAAATAATTTGGTTATCAGTGGTAATGTTTGCAAGGATAATACTAGTTCATCAGGGATTTATATTTTTGGAAGACATTGTGTGGTAAACAATAATATAATTTCTGGGAACAGTTATGGCGTATATTTTTATACTACGTCAAGTTTTAATGAGGATCCTTTGGGGTATCACGAAGTTAACCAGAACAGTTTTTGCGACAATACAAACGATGTTTATATCACCTCAGGGGTGGAAAGCGTGAATTCAACCTTGACAGAGGATTTAACTCAATAATCAAAGCAAGGGGATGAAAAAATGAATGCTGTTTTTAGATTTTGTTTATGCTGTTTTTTTTGCCTGCTCGCAATGACGGTTTATTGCGGCGTTTATGATGTGACGGATTATTATCAGGGGGGGGATACTTCCTATGCTGAGGCGATTGCCAGGGCGATTGCCGCGGCTGATGCCAATGATGGCGGGGTGATATATTTTCCTCCGGGGACATATCAGGTGCATCAGGCGATATATGTTAAGAAAAACCTGAGTTTTGAAGGAAATAGTGGTCCTGGCGGCAGTTCGATAATACAAGCTACCGGGGAGTCGGCGTTTAATCTGTTCAACTGTTTTAATTCAAATGCCAGTAATGTTGTCTTTAGGAATCTGGTTATTGATTTGAATAATCTAAGTGGCGGCGGAGATACTGTTGGAATAGGTATATATCTTCATTCTGATACATCTTTTAATGGTGCTGCCGCTGTTGAAGGAGTGAGGATTAAAAGCTGTGAAATAAAAAACGGTTCCTCGCATGGAATAAGGGGGTTTCATACCTCCGAGGATTTTTCGGTCCCGTTCGAGGTCAGGATTGAAGATTGTAAAATTCATGACTGCGCTCGTCAGGGGATTATTGTTCAGCGGGGAACAGGTGTTGTGATTTCAGGCACGGAGATTTATGACTGCGGTGAATGCGGAATCAATTTTCAGCTTGGAAAAAACTATGTGGTTGATTCCTGTACTGTTTATGAAAATGATAATCATGGAATTGTGTTGTGTTACGCTACAGGATGGAAAGTGGTGAATAATACGGTAAATAATAATGGAGCCTGGGGGATAACAGCTGGCGGCGGCGCCTCATATTATCCCTATAACACATATTTTGTGATTTCAAAAAATATAGCTCTGGAAAATGCTTATGGAGGAATTACGGTTGATCCGACTATTAGCGGACAGCCTAATACTTTGTGTCCGTCGTATGGTGTGGTGTCAAAAAACATTTCATCATCCGCAGGGCTTTATCATGGTGTTTATATAAACCATGCTTCCAGTATGATAGTCGCAGCTAATGTTTGCCACGAAAATACTAATTCAGGCGTGTTGGTGTTTGGGGAGGATTGTATTATCGGGAATAATATATTTTCAGGAGTTGACCCCAATGAAAGTAATGCCGGGATAACCCTTGCTAATACTGCGGCAAGCGAGGCAAACCATCTGTTGGATCATAATATGATATATGGAACTGATGATGGGCTTGTTATATCTGGTTATTTGAGTGATGTGTTTTCTTCGCTTACGGAAGACCTGACGCAATAATCCATGTGGAAATAACTTGAATAAAGGAATGTTTTGTTGAGAGATTTTGTTTATGTATACCAATATTGAAGTTTAGATATTGCTCTAGGTTTTCAATATTTGATTTTTCGAGATGGAATTAAGGTTCTGCGAGCTGGTAGTGTCTTAATAAATAAGCAAAAAAGAATAAAAGTAATCTTGACATATAAGCGTTTTTGTGGTATACTATAATTGGTATACGAATATGCGGGTTTCCCGGTAAGTGTATGTAAACAATGTAATCAGTAGAATGAATATATGAAAAAATACGGATATTTCGATAACGCCAGACGTGAATATGCAATCAATGATCCTTTGCCGCCGCGTCCCTGGATAAATTACCTTTCTAATGGAAACATGGAAGCATTTATCAGTCAGGGCGCTGGCGGGCTGGCATGGTTCAAACAGCCTGTGACCGGTAGGATTTCACGTTATGACTTTATGGGGCTGCCGGAAGACCGTCCCGGTCTATATGTTTATATCCGTGATTCCAGAGGCACTTACTGGAACCCCTCATTTCAGCCTTGTCAGACCCCGTTGGATTCCTGGGGATGCAGGCATGGAATGGGATATACCCGTTTTCTCGCGCGTCATGGAAATATTGCTGCTGAACTAAAATTTTTTGTTTGTCCTGAAGATGATGTCCTGATATGGGATCTTTCGGTTTCAAACTGCGGGAATAGTTCTGAAAAGCTGTTTATCAGCAATTATTTAGAATTCAGTCTGTTTGAATATTACAAAGAAATACTTGGCTGGATAGTTCTCCGCAATCAGATCAGATTTAAATATGATGATGCTTTAAATACAATAAAATATGAATATTTTGCTTATGAAGCTGAACAGACAAATCCTGTTTTTTTGACAAGTACCGGTACTCCCTGCGGTTTTGATTGTGACAGGGAAAAATTTATCGGGCGGGGACGATCGACCGCTAATCCGCAAGCGCTGGAGAACGGTCGTATGAGTAATTCTGAACTGCCGGGCGGTGGTATGGGAATAGCCTCAATCGGCCATGATATCTCTCTGGAAAGCGGAGAATCTCACAGGATAGTCTGGAGCGCAGGAGCGGCTGAAAACTGGAAGAAAGCTGATTTACTGGCCCGGAAGTATAAAAATACCTCCGCGGTGGATGAAGCGTTTTCCTTGCTGAATAAAAAATGGGATACCCTGTTGTCGGTTTTCCAAACAGAGCTACCAGACCCGGAAATGGAAAGGATGGTCAATATTTGGAACCCTTATGGAAGCCGCGCTGTATTTTATCGTGATCGTGATATATCCAGTGAACTTCCCGGACTGGCAAGCGGTATACGTTTCAGGGATGCAATGCAGAACTGCATGACTATATGTCACCTTGAACCTGAAATAGCTGGAAACAGAATAGAGCTTCTTTTGCGGCATCAACTGGCTGACGGCAGCGCTCTTGACTCATTCCTGCCGGGGTCAAAAGTGAAAACCGGTGGAGAAGATGTACGTTGCGATAATTCAGTCTGGTCGCCTATTACGGTTTATTCGTATTTGTCCGAAACCGGGGACTTCTCTTTTCTTGACCGGGAACTTCCCTATTATGATGAAGGCAGCGACACCATCTATAATCATCTGATGAATGGTTTACGTCAAATCTCCAGGGATTCGGGAAAAAACTCTTTACCGCTTCTTAAAGGAAGAGACTGGGACGATCATCTTTGCGTGTTTAAATCTCCCGATGCTGAATCAGTGATGACTGCACAGAACTGGTGTTATTCAGCCGGACTTATGAAAGAAATCTGCGAATTAAAGAGAGAGAGTAAAGATGCGGAGTGGCTGAAAGAAAGAATTGAATCATACTCAGTTGCCTTAAATGGTATTGCCTGGGATGGAGAATGGTATCGGCAGGTAATTTTCCCTGACCTCAGGCCTGCGCTCGGAAGTAAGGAGCGGATGGAGAATAAGATTTATATAAATACTCAGGCATGGGCTTGTATTTCAGGCACGGCTCCCGCTGGCCGTGCTGTATTATGTATGGATAAAATGCGGGAATTCTTAAATACTGATGAAGGTATCAAGTTCCTGACTCCCCCATATACCGGCATTCCGGAACCTGGAGATCCGTTGATCTCAAATGGCCCCGGGCTGGGAGAGAATGGAGGCGTTTTTGTACAGGCTAACTGCTGGGCGATAATGGGGGAAACTGCCATCGGACGTGGCAATTACGCTTATGAGTATTATCACAAACTTCTGCCCGCGGTCATTTCCGACAGAGTGGGAGCTGATATTTATAAAAATGAACCATATATGTTTTGTTCTCATATCGCCGCAGAGCCGGATTCCCGGCGGGGAATGGGGAATTTAAGCTGGTTGACAGGTTGTGTGAACTGGATGTACATTGTAGCTACTCAGCATATTCTGGGAATCAGGCCGACTCTTACAGGGCTTCAGATAAAACCAGTTGTGCCGGAAGAATGGAAAAAATTTAAAATTACTCGTGTTTTTAGAAAATGCGTTTATAATATAGAAATAGTTAATAATAATACCGGCGTACAGAATATAAGTGTCGATGGGACAGCAATCTATGGAAATATTTTACCGCTTTTCTCTCCGGGAGATAAAGTCAGTGTAAAGGTTGTTCTTTAGTCGTGAATAAATAAAGAGGGTATTGATTTTGCATAAGAAACATCAGAGAGCCAAACGCGGTCAAATATGCGACGCGATCCGCAACTTAATCATCAAGGATAAATTGAATGTTGGTGACAAGCTGGATGCGGAGCGTGTTTTAGCCGGGAAAATGAATGTTCAGCGGCTTACAGTCCGGCGCGCGATCAAAAAACTCTGTGAGGAAGGTCTGCTCGAACAACGCCCGAATAGCGGCACTTACTTGAAAAAGAAAATAAAAGCAGATGTTGAAAAGGACGCCGCCGAACATCATGAATCAGTTTTTTCTCCGACCGGCAATATATTTGTATCCCGGCCGGATACGGTGATTAATTTTTATACTGGTGACGTTCTGCCGGAACAGATGAAGGGCTGGAAGCATATCTTAAATGAGTTTTCAAAGAAACACCCGGGCATTACTGTCAGGCACTTGCAGAATACACGGATAACACCTAATTCATGTAATTATGATTGTGCCCTGATAAGGCCGATGGATATGCATGCGAAGAATACTGCCAGCACTGGAATGTTGTTTCCTGATACTTGGTTTTCTGCCCATAAAATAGATAGTTTCCTATCTGAAGGGCTCATCGAACGCATTAATAATTATAATAAAGTGGAAAATGGTTTCGAAGCTGTTCCGATGCTCCTGACTTTTCCTGTTCAGGTGGTTAATGCCGATCTTCTTGAAAAGAATAATCTGCCGATGTTGCCGTCTCGCGCAGATTGGCGGGAAGCTGAAAAATGGCTGAATACCGTTAATTCTGTTGATGGCCTCGTTCCAACCAATCCTTATATTCATTCTCCACTCAACCATATTTGCAGGGTTAATAAAGATGTGGTTTCCAGGAATTGTGTTGACCTGAGCTGTGACGGTATCAAAGAATTTCTGCATTTTGTCAAAGGCTTGTGGCGGGATATAAAATTAGACTCTTTTAGTGGGAAAAGCCTTTTGAATCTGAATAAGGCGTTTGTTGACCAGAAAA
The DNA here is from genome assembly GCA_963664605.1 of Victivallaceae bacterium. GTDB lineage: Bacteria > Verrucomicrobiota > Lentisphaeria > Victivallales > Victivallaceae > JAHOYW01. Next base: position 3,303,183 of record OY761536.1, on the reverse strand, counting down.
TGGTTTCAATCGAAATGTTCCTGCATCTTATTCATAACATACAGAAACAAAGCAAAATAAAAGCCGCAGCTAATACAATTATGCCGGCAGGAATGACACAAGTGCTGCCGCGCTGCCTGATTATGGGACATGACATGGAAAAGTACTATGAAATATTGGAATTCAGTCAATTCCTTGCTTCAAGTGAAGGTCAAAAGCTCATAGCGCAACAGGGATTTGGAATCCCTTACTACGATGGACGTCAGGGAACCGAACTTTTCTGTTCTGTTTTCCAGTTTGAGCTCGCTGATATACAAAAAGAATTAAGCTGTGCTGAAAGTTTCTACGAAAATATCTTTTTAAAATCAGGTTTCCAGGAAAGGATTATAAACCCGACTTTGATGGAATATTTCAACGACGGTTTGACTTTTAAGCAGGCGGTCGAAAGTATACAGTTCAGAACCGAGCAATTGTATAGTTTATTTTATCGGGAAGCAGCAAAAAAAAAGTCAGGAGTTAAAACTAACTTGCTAAATGATAAACAGCAATTAACACATTTTTTTTAAATAGTAAAATTACATATTAAGGAGGTCATAAAACAAAGTTATAGCGATTAGGTTTCATAAAATATAAAAAAAATAACTGTAAAAAAATGGAGGAAAGAAAGATGTTTATACAAGTCAGTAAACAACAGCGGGTCAAAAAAAATATTTTTACACTTATAGAGCTCCTTGTGGTGATAGCTATCATAGCGATTCTTGCCAGCATGTTGTTGCCGGCATTAAATCAGGCCAGGGGCAGAGCCAAATCTATCAGTTGCGCAAACAATATGAAAAGTATGAGTTCAGGAGTGTTAATGTATGCGGATGATTATGATGGTCATTTGCCGGCAGCTATGGAAATAAGCGGCAGTCAGGTAAAAGGAAAAGAATGGACAATGAAAGCGGCTGCTTACATGGGGCTTAACCTGCCCACGGGTGGCTGGATGCCAGAAAAGCTTGGGCCTTTTATATGCCCCGCTGATGCTACGCCGGCACATGAACTGTTAATAAGCAAAAACCGGTTGGGAAAGATCAGTTATTCCTGTAATCTGGAAGTTATGGATGCTGACACTCTGGATTGTAATGTTGATGGTTCTAAGGGTGGACGCAAACTTGCCCTGGTAAAAAAATCATCGGCGACAATTATGCTTGCGGAAAATCATCATTCTTATAACGGAATGGTTGGAACCAGTAAACTGATGAACTGTTACAATCAGTATTATACTTATGAATATACTGCAAAAGGAAAAGTAAGCCCGGAAGATGAAGGAAAGAAAGGCTACCATTCCCTGGGCAACAACTGGTCGTTTGTAGATGGTCATGTTGAGTGGAAAAAATGGGAATATACCTTGACTCCTGAAAATCTCTGGCTTTTTGATAAATAGGTTTGATAATGAAATATTTTTCTCAGATACTTTTAAGCGTTTTATTATTATCGACTTTTTTATCAGTTTTGGCAGCGGACTACCCGGCTGATGAAAATGTATTCCTGAAGCAGACTATAGATTTCAGCCCGGCAAGTGAAAGACAACTTGATGAACGTTGGCTTGTCCCGCCGGAAAAACCCTATCCTTTTTTGAAAAGCAGAATTAAAAAGGTCAATGGGGTTCTGAGCATGGTTTGTGATGGAAAGCCTCTGGACTTTATCTGCCGGGATGTCGGAGCTACAACCCTTAAAGGAGCGCCGCTTGAACGTCAACTGCGGGAAGAAGGCATCACATTTTTCCAGGTCAATACAGATATTAATGCTCCTTTAGATAAAAATCCTCATCATGCGTTTAAATTGTTTAAAACGCGAGCGGATAGACTCCTGAGCGCAGTTCCCGATGCAAAGTTTATAGTCAGGATATGGATGATAAATGTTTCCCGGGATTTTGTGAAAAAATACCCGAAAGCCCTGTTGACTGGTCCGGACGGAGAAACAAATTGGGGCAGCCGGTATTATACTAAAATAAAATCCCGTCCGAATGCCTTGAATGAATGGCGGCGTTATTGCGGTGAAGCGCTTTATAAATTTATCCATGATGTTGGCAAATCCAAATACGCCGGGCATGTTGTTGGTTTTTATATTGGCGCCCTGAATAGCGGGGAGTGGTGGTATTATAAGGGCAAAGGAGATCCCGGATGGGATTACAGCCCCGGCAGAAAACAGGCATTTAAACACTTGTTAACGGTAAAATATAAGAATAAGCTTCCGGCGAAAGATTCTGATATATTTGTTTTGCCCACTTTGAAGGAGCGTAATAAACGCCCGATAATACCTTGCTCAAAAGTTTCTGATTATTTGCAGACCCTTAATTTGCCAGTGACTAATGCCGCTAAATATTTTGCGAAGATAATTAAAAAAGCGACTTCGGGGAATTCTCTGGCTGGAATGGAGATCAATGCGGGACTTCAATGTTTCCCAACTAACGGCACGGTATTTATTTCTCAACTTATGGATTGTCCTGACATAGATTTTTTAGGAGGCCCTTCCAGTTACAGCGGCCGTGAGCTTGGGCGTTCGCCACTATACAGAAATGCATCTGCATCTCTGGATGCCCATAATATGATTTGGTTTAACGAAGGGGATTACCGGACGCATAATGCTTATGGCACAAGGTCTGGCAGAGCTGGAAGCCCAACGCTTAGTGTAGAGCAGAGCATTCAGATGTTAAGAAGAGAATTTGTCCGTTCCATGATAAAAAATTATCCCACTTATCTGATGGATTTTAACTGGAGCTGGTTTTATGATAGAGATCTGATCCGGGAAATCGGGAAACTCAACCGGATCGGGAAGTTTATGAATTCCGCCGGAATGGAACGGAATTGTGAAATCGCGGTTGTCAGTGACCAGGAAAGTCAGCTTTATGCAAACTGGTTTGCCAACCCCAACCGTATGCGCCGTCATTCTTTAGAGAATATTGGCTGTGATTATGAGTTTTATGAATTGCGTGATTTCCTCAAAGACGAAATCTATAAGAAATATAAATTTGTTATTTTCCTCAATATTCGTGCGCTTTCAGATCCAGAGCGCCGGGAAATTGACAAAATTAAATCGGATAAGCGTATTGTTTTGTGGATGCATGACCCCGGAGTGGTGAATTTAAGTCGTAAAGACGCCAATATCGATCAGGGCCTATTTAAGCTGACCGGGATAAAATTGAAGTATAAAGTCAATCCGAATGGAAAGGTGGCTATCCTTGCCAAAAACTACCAGTCAGAAATCGCAAAACGTAAATTTCCTAAATACATAGCTGAAAAAACGTCTGATGGTACTCGAAAAACTAAATTGTTGAAGGAAGTATCAATATCTGATACCGCTACCGGGTTGCGGGTGGGAAATGTTATTGCTCCGATTGCATCTATTGACCCGGAAGCGGTTCCATTGGGAAAAGACCAGAGCGGCAAATGTCGTTTTGCAATTCGGAAATTTGAGAACTGGACATCAGTTTATGCCGCTACTTGTTTAGTATTGCCGGAAATTATCCGTGATCTGGCCAAATTGGCAGGCTGTCATATCTATCTTGACACTAATGATATATGTTTAGGAAATAAAAACTTTGTTTCTGTTCATGCAGCCAAAACTGGTAATAAGACAATAAAACTTCCGGGGAAAGCTGATGTATATGATGTTTTCAGCGGTAAGACTGTAGCATCTGGAGTCAAAAGCTTTACGATTCCGTTAAAGTGGGGTGAAACCCGGCTGTTTTATCTTGGTGATCCGAAAAAGGCGGAACAGGCTTTGATGGAGCTGGAAAAACAGCATGAGGCAGATAGAAAACAGTTTGTTTCCCGGAGTCGTTCTCCAAAAGTTCCGCTTAATAATTATAAATGGGCGAGCAGTTTGCCTTTAAAGCAATTCTACGAACTCAGGAAAAAATGGTTAAAAGCTCCCGCAAAGCAGGAGGGGCCGTATCAACTGAGCTCTTTTACTTCTAACGTATTCCTGTTTTCGGGACCGTATCCGACAAGTGATGAAACAAACAAAAAAATTGCTGAATTAGCAGCCAATACAGGTAAAAATCCGTCCGCTCTTGATTGGAATCCAGTCAAAAGCAAATTCGTAAGTGATAATCCGGCGCGAAGAGCTTCAGATAAATATCTCTATTTGATAAACCCCAAAGCTAATCGTTCGTTATCGACGGGGCTGGGACCATGGCGTACTGTCTGTTATACTCAACCATGGATAAATGATTACAGCCTGGATATAGGAAGGAACCAGACTGGAGTGATTGCTTTTTTCCTTAAAGGCAGAATCGGTCAGAAAGTTGAATTGGCGTTTGCTGCTGCCGGAGATGCTGAAATATGGATCAACGGCAAAAAGCCGGAAGGCAAAAAAGGGCCGGTCGGCACGGTCGTGACTTTGCCTGAAAAGCGTAACCTTATAATGATACGCTTGAGCAACACCGGTGGAAATGCCGGTTTTACCTGTAAATTTATTGAACCCGGGCAAAAATTGAAACCGGGACAGCAGGCAAGGAAAAAATGTAAAGGCCTGTCAATTTGGTTAAAACCCTGAAGATAAAAAGATAATTATGAAATTTGGATTTGCAAAACAAGATATTACTCCGCGTTTGGGAATTGAACTTGCAGGCTATCCCGGTCAGATGAAACGGTATGCTACTGCAGTCAGGGATAAATTATGGGCGCGCGGCATGGCGGTCAGTGATGGGGAAAAAACAGCTGTTATTGTTAGTTGTGAACTGGCTCTGGCTCCTGCTGTAATCACTCGTGAAGTTTGTCGCCTGGTAGAAAAGGAAACAGGCGTCGGTGAAAACGGCATTTTGGTTCAGGCCACACATACACACAGTGGCCCATGTATACCCACAAACAACAGGAATACTTATGATGAGTCATACGTAAAAGTCCTTCCGCAGAAGATTGCGAAAGCTGGCATTGAAGCGGTCAAAAATATGCGGGAGGCGGAATTAAGCTATGCGAAAGTTCCATGTGAAGGCATCGGAGTAAACCGGGTATATGAAAAATTCAATTACCGTGAAGAAGGCTTGAAACCGGATTTTCGTCCGGAAAAACCGGAGCTTACGGATACATTCGCACATGTTTTAACCGTAAGCGCGGAAGATGAAATACTAGGTTTTCTATCTTATTTCGGATGTCATAATGTTGTCGGAGGTTCAGGCAGTACCTATATACACGGTGATTTTACAGGGATTGCCACTAACCGCCTCGAAAAAGAATTTACCGGTTCAACCGGTTTATTTCTGACAGGAGCTCAGGGAGATGTCAACGCCGCTTGCTGCTGCATGGGGAACGACAAGGTGCTGGAAGCACTTGATATCATGTCAGACAGGTATTTAAATTCCATCCGCCTTGGAATTGCGGCAGGAACTCCTCTGGTAACTTTGGAGAAACAGAATGTTTTGAAATTTGTCCGCAAACAGGTGACTTTTTCCCGAAGGGAAGTTGATATTAATACATTACGAACGAAACTGTCCGAGTTGGAGGCTGTTGTAAATGAACCTTCTACTTTGGCTCCCATTTTGCATGAAACGCTTTTGAAGGTACGGGCTTTGCGTTATGTCATTCAAAAACTTGAGAATGGAGAATCGTTTGAAAATAAAACCGTGATCCAGGGTATCAGAATAGGTCCGTTAGTTCTGTTTGCCACACCGTTTGAAGTTTTTCAAGCTATAAAAAATGATGTAACGGCAAAGGCGTCAGCTCCGGTTCCATTGGTGATGAGCGCCTGTAATGATGATCAGGGATATGCCATAGATAAGGTTACGTCGGAAGACAAGGAAAGCTATGCGGCAAGAACCGTTCCATTATGGAAATATACCCTTCCTTATAAGAATATTCATGAAGAACTGGTGCAGTATTTGCTTGAATTGGATACTGAACTATTCTCCTGAACTACTAATCAAAAACTTAAGGACCATTAAATAAAAGGTATTATTATGCAATTTAATTTTTTAATTTGTTCGGAAAGGTCAGGAAGCAACCTGATTTCGAAAATAATTGACGCGCACCCGGATGTCTGCGCGCCTTTCCCATCTCACATGATTAATTTTATCAGTTCAAATCTTTACAGGTATGGTGATCTGAGTACAGATGAGAACTGGGGAATTCTGCTTGAGGATACGGCTTTTTACCTGCAAAACAAGTTTTCTGAGTGGCAGAGTGAAGTGACCGCGGAAATGCTCAAGGACAATGTAGAAGAAAGGAACTTAGGAGCGATTGTCAGATATGTTTATGAAACGGAAGCAAAGGTTCATGGTAAAACTTCTGTCTTTATAAAAGAAAATCATACATATCGTTGGGCTTCGTTTATTTTATCTCATTTTCCGGATGCAAAATTTATCTGGCTTGCACGGGACCCCAGGGATATGGCTTTGACATGGAAGGAGCTGGCGTCTAACGGCGGTGCTGTTACAGGCGCACGAGTCTGGAAAGAAGACCAGCATGAAACGATGAAGCTTTATGCTTGTTTGAAACCGCTTGGTAAAATATTATCACTTAAGTTCGAGGATCTGCTGACAGACACAGAAGATACGGTACAAAAAGTCTGTGACTTTCTACAAATACCTTATTCTGGAGAAATGCTGGAATTCCATAAAAAAACTTTGACGAGTCAGAACTCAAATAAAATGGTGAGCTGGCGTGATCTTCAGGAACCGGTAAAAAAAGATAATTTTAATTTATATAAAGATAAGCTTTCAGAATCGGAAATCCGGTATATAGAAGCATTATGTAAAGAAGAAATGATTTTTTTAGGATATAGTAGAGACTTTGAAGAAAATGCGAGCCTTGAAGTCCTGGAGAAAAAAGCGCTGAGTATAAGCTATGAGGAAAGAGTGCGGACTGATATTGAGAACGAAGCCTACGAAAAATTCTGGAAGGGAATCGAGAGGATCAAAAGCAGGCATTTATACGATGGAGAAGCCGTGAAATGAACGGAATAATACCGCCGCATGGAGGCAGGCTTACCCCCCTGTTAGTCAAGGACAGCGAATTGGCTTCCGAACGGGAAAAAGCCGGAGGCATGACTAAAGTATTTATGAATTCCAGGGAGAATTCAGACTTTATCATGTTGGCTTCCGGCGCTTTCAGCCCTCTGGAGGGCTTCATGACTGAAAATGATTATCACGGCGTCTTAAACCAAATGGAACTTGAAAACGGGCTGTTTTGGCCGATTCCCGTTACTCTGGCAGTGTCGGAAAAAGAAGCTGATGAAATAGAATATGGTCAGGAAGTGGCTCTTTTAGACGGGCAAAGCCGCGAACTTATGGGAACTATGACGGTGCAGGGAAAGTATCTTTATAATAAGGAGATTGAGTGCCTGAGTATATTTAAAACAAACGAAGAGGCGCATCCCGGCGTAAAACAGCTTTACAGCCAGAAAGAAGTCTATATTGGCGGCCCTGTAAAAGCTTTCAGCCTGGGAGAATACCCCGGAAAATATCCGGATTTTGCCTTGCCTGCAGAAACCCGGGCGGCATTTAAGAAAAAGGGCTGGTCGAAAATAACCGCTTTTCAAACCCGGAACCCAATACACCGTTCTCATGAATATCTAATAAAAATAGCAATGGAAGTGAGCGACGGAGTATTTATTCACCCGATTGTCGGAAATTTAAAGCCCGGAGATATTCCTGCAGAAGTCAGAATGGATTGCTACAAAGTGATTCTAGATAAATATCTTATGAAAGACAATATTGTTTTTAACGTCTACCCTATGGAAATGCGCTACGCCGGTCCCAAAGAAGCTTTGCTTCATGCGGTTATCCGCCAGAATTTTGGCTGCAGTCATATTATTATCGGCCGTGACCATGCCGGAGTCGGCGGTTATTACGGGCCATTTGACGCTCAGAATATTTTTACGGCTTTGAAGCCGGGAGCTCTTGGGATAAAGCCTTTGAACATGGATTGGACTTTCTGGTGTTATGAGTGCAATGAGATGGCTTCCCTGAAAACCTGCCGTCACCCGGATTCAAGCCGATGTATGATAAGCGGTACGGAACTGAGAAACAAGCTCAAGGAAGATGGAAGCATCAAACCTGAATTCAGCAGGCCGGAAATATTGGAAATATTACAAAATTATTATAAAACATGCTAAGTTATGAAAGAATTGAATGAAATGGATAAAAAAATGAATCAAATAGACCTGTTGTTAAATAATGTAGTTAAGCTTGACAGGGTTAATATAAAATTCTTTGTCATTGTTAATGAGCAAAGAATATTTCCGGCGCTTGTTAAAACAAAGGTAAATCACAAAAAAGCTAATGCTCATATCACTTTGGATTATGAATGCGGTTTGAAAGAGAGTATCTTTATTGATTTTGCCTCTGCCCATGTTGTATGTAAACGACGTACTGTTAATGTCGGAGGCGGATTGATTAAATTAACTGAAACTGGGGTGTCACTGGAAAATATAGACTTTGGCGGAGACTTAAAAAACGATTATTATTATCACCTTGAAAATCCACGTATATTCAGTAAGATGACTATTCCGGTCGAACACGGTAACTCTTCGCTGAAGGCTAAAGAAGGAGAGTATGACACTACAGCAGCTAACCGCTGGGCTGATCCTGGGGTTGTCAGCAGTCGGATAGGCGCTTCACCGTATCAGCCTTTCCCCGCAATCCTGTTGTCAAATTATGAAACAGGCAAAGGCATTGTGCACGGTTCTCTTTCGCAAAAATCATTTTTTCATAATTACAATGTCGAACATCAAAACGGCTGTTTGTCTTGCGAAGTTTTCGCTTCTTTCAAAGCAGTAAAATATTGTGAACTCGAACCTGGGCGGGCTTTAGATGACATCTGGTATCTGGGGCTTACTGAACAGGCGGATATGCTTGATTGTATTTTTGACGGTTATATTAAGGTTTTAAAGAAATATCTTCCTCCTGCATACGGGGTGACGGATATAAACCGGCGCTCGCTGGTGTGGGGGTCGTGGAATGATGGTATTTTCCGCGACGTAGATCAGGAAAGGTTGCTGAAAAATGCCGAATTTATTGCTGAAAATTTTCCTACAGTCGAGTGGATACAAATAGATGATGGTTATGCCCAGCACAGTGATGATATGACTGTCGCGCATGGACTTGGAATGCCGTATGAGGGGAGGGGAGGGGTTGCAAAAAAGAAATTTCCTGAGGGATTGGATTCTTTTACCAGTAAAATTAAAGAAACTGGCTTGCGTCCGGCTGTATGGATGGGAGGACATATACCTAATACCGCGAAACTGGTAAAGGAGCACCCGGATTGGGGAGTTGATTATTCATTTCGTATTACAAGCAGAACTGTGCTGGATGTCAGCAAGCCGGAAGTTCGCAAATATATGAAAAAAGCCTTGGATTTCTTTTTCGAGGAATCAGGGTTCGAAGGTATGAAACTGGATTTTTGGAGTTATGCTTTTGAAGACAGCCATGACTTGCTGGAAAACAAGCAAAAATCAGGTTATGAATGGCGTTCCTGGTGGCTCGGGGAGATTCGTAAGCACCTGCCTGCAAACGGTTATCTGCAAACGGGGTGTGATATTGTGATGGCAAATCCCTTTCTCAGCCAATACTTCACAAATTACCGTTACGGGATTGATATCGGAGGCGGCAACTGGGACTATATAAAAACAACTTTCCAATGGGGTGCGGCTTGTTTTGCCCTGCAAATTGGTGATCTGTTTGTAGCAAACAGTGATGCTGTCGGGATTTTTCCCGGCTTGACTGATGAAGAAGCGTTTTTATGCGTTAATTTCTGTCTTATTTCCCGCTCTATGGTGGAACTCGCCGGCTGGCTTTATAAAGAAAAAGAACATCCGCGGTTTAAGGTTTTAAAGAAAGCCGTATGTTGTCCCAATAATGGACAGGATATATATTTTGCCGGTTATGATTATCGCAAAAATGACGCGCCGCCGGAAATATGGTATTTTAAATCTCCTCATTTCAGCTTATGCGTGGATAATCAGAATATGCCGCTTCGTACAGCAGCCATATTTAATTTGAGTGAAAGTGAAAAAGAATTCAAGTTAGATTTTGAATCTTTAGGCTTAGATCCTGGAACTTATTTGATTACCGACATCTGGAAAGACTCATCAATAAAAGCGGACAATTTCAATATCAGTTTAAAACCGCACTCCAGCATTTTGCTGGCAATAAACAGCAATAATGATTTACCGCAGCTTCTGGATGCTGATTTAAAAGTTGAATCATTGTCGCTAAAAGACAATGTTATGCATATAAAATTCGCTTTTTCAGGTGAGTTCGCTTTAACATTTTCACAAGAACCTGTCGAGGTCAAAGGCGCATCTGCTGTTCAAATCAAGCCCGGTAAGGGCAACTGGATGTTATATGGGCAGACAAAATCTTCTAGCCAAATTCTTGAAATCGTCTTTGCAGTATGATTTTTTTAATTTGACAATAAGAAAATGGTTCTTCGACGGTTTGTGCTGTAAATAAGCAAAAAGAGATATTCCCTTGAGATACGTTTCTGCAAACTGGATGTTTTCTATATCCGGAACCTTGATTTAGTAAAACTCCAAAATTGCATAAACCGCTTGGCTCTTTATAAGTTTTTCCACTTGACTAATTCAATCATCAATAATAGTTTTTAAACATCGAGAAAAGAATGGTATCGTTTCTGTCTGAACCGCGAACGACTCGCCATGCTTGCATGTGCGCCCGTGGGTGCAAATAAACACTATGCTTTGATTACAGAAGCAAGTTTGTACTTTCCCCAATTCTCATTTTGCTAAAACTAAACAGCACCTTTCCAGAATAAAAAAATATTTTTAATTTGACATGTATCAAAAATGATACTATCATATACTATGAAAGATAATGAAATAATTTTACAGGTGGTGTTTTTCAAAACCCTGAACGGTAAAGAGCCAGTCCGGGAATGGTTGCTTTCGTTGCCGGAAGCACAGAAAAAAGCTATTGGTACGGAAATAAAAGTAGTGCAATACGGCTGGCCTCTCGGAATGCCAGTAGTTAGGAAAATGGCAAGCGATTTATGGGAAGTCAGGATAAATATTCCGGCAGGTATTGCCCGGGTTTTGTTTACCGTTGACGAGGGCTTAATGGTATTATTACACGGATTTATAAAGAAATCACAGAAAACGCCTGATAATGAGCTTAAAACAGCGAAAAAACGCCTTCAACAGTACAGGAGCGAATAATTATGAAAAAACAAAATAAACATATCGGCAGTAGCTTTGACGACTTCTTAAATGAAAACAAGATGCTCGACCAATGCGAAGCCGCCGCAATCAAAAAAGTTTTAGCATGGCAGATTGAGGAAGCGATGCAGGAAGCCAATATAAGCAAAGCGGAATTAGCCCGGAGAATGCACACCAGCCGTGCTGGGGTTGACCGTCTTTTAAATCCTGATAATCCGTCAATAACCCTGCAAAGCATTGAAAAAGCCGCCCGTGCCGTCAATCGCCGGGTAAGCTTTGAACTAACTCCAGCATAAAATCCTTTATCACTTGGCGGAGTTTCGAATGAATCGCTATGCTTGCATGTGAGCCCGTGGGGGCAAATAAACACTATACTTTTATTGCAGAAGCAAGTTTATATTTTTTCCGATTCTCATTCTGCTAAAACTAAACAGCGTCTTTGCAGAGTAAAAATAAAATTTCCCAAAAGAGCAACTCTTTGTAAATGCAAAGGGGAAATTTGGGCATGGAAAATAAAAATGGTGGATCCGGCAGGACTCGAACCTGCGACCTAGAGATTATGAGTCACCCGCTCTAACCAACTGAGCTACGGATCCACGTTTTGCTTTGTGAAGCAGATATACTTTACACAAAATATGCGTAAAGGCAAACGCTTCTTGAGAAATATTTCGGATTTTTTTTATTTTCGGGTTTGAGCTCAAGCATAATATCATGATATCAGTATCGTTGATAATACTTAAGTATCTCCGATTTGTCCCGTAAGTCGCTGTGATATTTTAACGGTAAACCATTTTTATCGTATTTTATCGGAACCTGATATGGCAGATTATTCCAGTATATGCCGTGGAGTGAATTATTCTGTTCTTTTATAAAAGATGCTTCATATCTTTTCCAGCATTCGGCGGCGCGTCTTGTGTCTTTTTTTACTCCTTGCCCTTTATAATAAAATTCCCCTAATTTATACCATGCCCTGATATTACCGTTTCCGGCGGCTTTCTCAAAAAGCGTAAAAGCTTTTGCCTGTTTTTGTTTTTTGCTCAAAATCGCTTTCTTGAGCGTTAATTCAGCCAGCTCGAAAGCCGCCTGGGAACTTCCAGTTTTTACCGCTTGTTCGTAATACAAGGTTGATTCAAGCTTATTGCCGAGTTTTTGATAGAGTTTTGCCAGCCTGTGCGCCGCCCGGTAATCTCCTTTAACGGCAGCGCTTTTGTACAGGTTTATCGCATTAAGTAAATATCTTGATTTATTAAGACTGCTCTCATAGGTGTCAGCCAGTTCAAAAGCCATCCAATGGTTATATTTCGAACTCCGCTGTAAAAACTTGAGAGCTTTCTGTTTTGACTCAGGCGTTCCAATGCCGTATTTCAGACAAATCCCCCGGCGGCTGGAGTAACTGCTGTTTTTCCGGTTTTTGGATTCGTCGTTAGCTGATTTGTCATTGCCCTTGAAGAATGCGCTTTGCGAGTCGTTTTCCTGCAGAAATAATAGGGCTATCAGGGCGCGCGGCGAGGATTTCAAGGCGGCTGTGTTGAACAATTTAAGCGCCCGTTCCCGGTTTGCTTCCACTCCTTGCCCCAGCAGGTAACAGCATGCCAGGTTGAAAATACCTTCAGGGTTATTTGCGTCTGAAGCTTTTTTCAAGCATTTGAATGCTTTATCAAAATTTATTTCCGTACCGCTGCCTGTGCGGTAGCTGTTGCCTAGTTTGATGAATGCCGGGATAAAACCGCGTTTGGCGGCTTCTTCATAACACCTGAACGCCGTTTTCAGGGTGCGTTTATTTTTTTCAAAATGCATGCCCAGATAATAATAAGCTTTCGGATGTCCGCGCCTGGCGGCGTCTTTAAAGCCATCAAGATACTTGATTCCGGTTTTTGTGACATCATAATGTGCGCAATAGCTTTGCAGGAAACAGGCATTGGCGTTGCCCTGGAAAAATGCCGGGCCCAGCACGCTCTGCAATAAGACGGCACGGTTGAGTTCGTTTGTTATTTTTACTTTGTCGATAATGCATTGCGCTGCCGCGACCTCGGCTTTATCATAAAAATATTTAGACGAACGTAAAAGCCATTTCCAGGCGAATAAATTATTTTTTTCTGTTCCAAGTCCGTATAAATAACATAATCCGAGTCTATATTGCGCGAAAACATGTTCTTTTATAGCGGCTTTTTTGAACCATTCGAACGCTTTGTAATAATCTTTATCCGCCCCGCTTCGGCCTTCGTAATAATTCATCGCAAGACAGTACATGGCGTCAACATCCTTTTCCTTATCGATCAAATCCTGATAGCGGCTGCATTCATATCTCGGGAAAACGCTTTGCATTTCCCTGCCGTCTATACGCGCTATGTTCCTGCCAGTTTTGATACTGTTAAACTCGTATTCCAGGGCGATTACTGTAGTCCTGTTGACTCCCAGAGGGGAAAATAAAGTTGCCAGTCCGTAGTAGTTCCAAACCGGCATGAGCTTATCTTCAATTATGATTTTATTTCCATTGCAGTTGAAACAGACAATTTTATTTGCGTAGTCAAAAGTAAGTTCTATATCCTGATTGCTGAAAAGGTTTAGCGGCAAAAGCCTGCTGTCTCTGAACAAAAGAGTAACATCTTTGCCTCTTGCGTTTTGTTCGGGAAGCTCATCGGAGAGCTTAATGTACTGCACGGGAAAACTGCGGTGAATCGATCTTTTATTTATACTGTCTTTTGTGGAAACAACAAAGGAGGGAGAGGATATTATCCCGTTTTTATGTTTGTGGGCTTTAGTGTTTCCCAATGACGTCTTGACATAAGCTTTTATTACGCGGAACATGTCTTGAGTATTGGGCGCGACCGGGTAAAGGCGGGCTTTGAAGCGGAACGTGATTTTTTCTGTTTCATGGCTGGAATCCGGGGATTGCAATATTTTCGCCAGAACATAAGCGTAGGAGTTAGCTTTTTTTGTTGAATAGCGCAGGCGGTATCCCCAGATAGCTCTTTCTATTAGCATATTTCTGCCTTCGCAGAAGCCATATTTCTTAAAGTCGGTATTGGTATTGACCGCCGGACAGCAGCAGGCTGTCAGGAATATGCTTAGAAATATTATTACAGCTTTTGACATATTATCCATCTCCGGGAATAATTCACTATACACTTCCAAGTAAAAAACCGCCAGTTCTTAAATAAAATATTTTTCAGTATGGCTTTATATTTGATATTATCAAATTTATCAATTATACTATGTTACATTGAAGGGTTTATATATGAATAAAACAGACGATATTTCCGGGCCGGAGCCTGTTCGCAAAAAAGCTGGTATCTTGAAGATACTTGGACTTTACAGCGAGAGATTATTAATTAAAATAATATTTTTCAGCATGGCAGTTGTTACGCTGCTGCTTTATTTCTGGTCGATACCGTCCCTGTATTTCAATTTACCGTGGACATGGCTAAAGATCAGCGGCAGTATTCTTTTTGCAGTTGGCGCGCCCGCAGCATTGATTCTGGTCAAGCCGCGCCGCCGGACTTTTTTTGTTATTGCTGCGGTGACTGTGGCTATAACGATCTGGCAGCAGTCTATTCCACCGACTAACAACCGGGCTTGGAAGACTTCCGTGGCGAGGATTCCACAAGTATCGGTTAAAGGTAATGATGTGAGAATATCCAATATTCGCAACTTTGACTATCGCAGTGAAACAGATTTCACGCCGCGCTATTATACGAAGGATTTCAAACTGGATGAGATAAGATCTCTGGATTATGTGCTTTCATACTGGGACGGTAACAAAGCTATTGCCCATATAATTTTTTCCTTCGGCTTCAAAAACGGCGATTATCTGGCGGTATCGGTGGAAACCAGAGTGGCAAAGAATCAGGAGCAATCATTGTTAAGCGGTATATTCAACCAGTATGAGATAATATATATTCTAGCTGATGAGCGTGACGTTCTGCGGCTGCGGAGCAACTTCCGCAAAGAGCAGGTTTATTTGTACCGGGTGAAAATCGATAAAGAAGCATTGCGGAAGATTTTTCTTAAAATCGTAAAGCAGGCGGATGACTTGCACCAGCATCCGCGTTTCTACAACACCTTAAAGCAGAACTGCCTGACGACCCTGCTGGCGGATTTGCGAGAGGCGCAGGGGAGGCAGTATCATTTTGATTACCGCTTTCTAATGAATGGTTATTCCGACGAACTGCTTTATGACAAAAACGTTCTTATAACCGGAGGATTTCCGTTTAAAGAACTGAGAAAGCGCCGCCATATTAACCAGTATGTTGAAGATGATCCGGATGCGGCGGTAAATTTTTCGCGGAAAATACGTCCGCCTGACAGTGGCATGAAAAATCCCCGTTCTTCATAAATATCATATTTCCAAGTTTTTTATTATGCTTACTTAAACATTGATTGGCAATTGCCCATTTTGTGAGGGCGAGAGTCCATTTAAGCCGAAACCTCGCCTTCCATTTAGTTGTTAAATACCAGAAGAACTTGTACACGGCGTTATTTGCAAGCATCTCATGGTAAGATCAGGGGACATATTGTATTTTTTAGATGAATTCATATAAAATAGATAAAAATATACATTTTGCTGTTGACAAAATATGTTTTTTGCATTATGATATATAGTATTGATAAGTAAACGCAAATGGAAGATTTTAGATATGAAAATATCCCCTAAACAGAAATCGGTGCAGGATTATATTTTAAATATGATCGGAAATGGTATGCGCCAGGGGGATCTGCTGCCGACTATTGCTGAATTTGCAAAAATACTCGAAGTAAGCCCCATGACTATAAATAAAGCCGTTAATGGATTGGTCGAACAGGATATTCTTTATAAAACCCAGGGGAAAGGGACTTTCGTAAAAGTTGATTCAGGTTTTGAGATTTCAACAAAAATTTTTCCAAAGAAGAACGGCAGAAGCAAAATCGCGTTCATTACCCCGTTTTGGCAAAATGACGCGTTTATGAAAGATATTACAGTTGGGGTGATGGAGGGTATCGATTCAGAACATTATTCTCTTGAAACCCATCATGTATGGATTCCGAAATTCAAGGAAGAAACTGTTTTACGCGATGTTGCGGAACGGCAAAATGGAATTATTCTCATTTCACATCATGACGAAGAGGTGACAAAAGTAGTAGACCATCTACTCGAGCAGTCATATCCCATCGTTTTTCTTGATACCTATCCACTGCACCGCCCATGTTTTTCTGTGACATCCGATAATGAAGACGCTGCGATACAAGCTACAGAATACTTAATAAATAAGGGACATCGTAAAATTGTTCATTTAACAGGAGATATTAATTCTTCCACTATTGGACGTAAAAAAGGTTATGAACGGACAATGCGTATGCATGATCTGGAACCGGCTACTTACTGTCTGGAACCTGTTGCCGGTAACTGTGACTACGAGAAGGAACGCGCAGATTTCTGGAATCTTTTCTCAGAAGGTGTTGAGAGTCCAACCGCGGTGTTTACGTACTGTGACGGTTTAGCTATAAGGCTTTCAAATGAATTCGCAAAACGTGGAATAAGGGTTCCTGAAGATGTGTCTTTGATAGGGCTTGACAATGATGAAGGTACTGCCGGGATGGAAGTGCCGTTGACGACAATTTCACAATCTAAGCGTCAGATGGGCTATAAAGCGGTGCAGTTGCTGGAAGATATTCTTGCCGGTAAATGCAGGTCTTATGAAAAATATTTTCTGCAGGCAAAACTTATTGAAAGAAAATCGGTTAAAGATATAAACCAATAAAATAAGGAGACGTTACCATGAAAAGTAACCGTCAAGTAAAAGCATTCACACTTATCGAACTCCTCGTTGTGATCGCCATCATAGCGATCCTGGCCAGCATGGTATTACCGGCCTTGACTAAAGCACGAAATCGCGCTAAAACCATTACATGTGTCAGCAATATGAAACAATGTGTCACAGCTCTGTTGATGTATTCTACGGACTATGACGGTACAATGCTGGAAATAACTCATAATTCCGGATGGGATGACAGAGCATGGTCAGGTGCGTTGATTTTGGGAAAATACCTCCCCATGCCTAAATTTCATGCTCCAGCGACAATGTTTTGTCCTTCTATATACCCGTATGGAACCAATGCCGCCAGTTCTGGTACTGTTGCCTCTATCATGAATACAATGAATAGAAGTTATACTCTGACGAGATATGTCGGAATAAAAACGGGTTTCGGAAATTGGAAAGGAGGAGTATATCTTACCAAAATACGCCTGGGAAAAATTGATCAGCCCAGCATTCAGATATTGCTAGGGGAAAGTGTAACAACTTCATCCTCAAAATTTGGTCTTTATTATGGATGTAATGATCCATGGAACCCGGGTAGCCCCGGACACGCATTGGTTAAAGCGCATAACTTTGTTTCGAATGTAGCTTTGGTTGACGGTCATGTTGAATCATCACACAAGGAGGACTTTGAGAAATATTATCTCCGCAGCGTCCGTTATGACCAGAGCGCCGGTAATGTCTATCCGCTTCGTTATTATTATGATGAAGATACTCCAACTTCAGGATTTTGGCGATAAAAGCCAATAATTTAATTAATGAACTGTCCCGCTTATATATTAGGCGGGATATTTGTAAAATGCAGTTAACTTAACATCAAACATATAAATCTACAGGTTTTTTATGAAGCTTAGAAAATGGACTTTATTTGCTGTTGCCGTGTCAAGCGGAATGCTGGCAACTGCTGACATCGAGGAAAAAATAGCGGTTTTTCCTGAAACGGAATCTAAAATGTATAATATTGGTGCCAGTAAGCGCTACCGCAAAGATGTTGACGCGAGAATTGCCGCTTACCGGAAATTGATTCAACAGTTTCCTGACCTTGATGTTGCGGCTGATGCTGCGAAATTAATTATAAATTCTGAATTTAAACGCAAAAAATATGCGTCTGCAGTAAAGGAAATATCCGCTTTTCTTAAAGACTATGAAAAATATGATTCATTATGTTTGAATTTCAAAGTCCTCTTGGCTCGTATAGTGCGGGATAAAAAAGTTCCGGCTGATGTCCGGTCAAAAGCCTTTAATGTACTTCTTGATAATTGCCGAGGTCTGGGAGGAAACTGTGCCGGACTGCGCAATTGGATCAGCGCTCGCAAAGATTTAGATGCCAAACAAAAATATGAGCTCATACTGAAACTTACTAAAGTTTCTGAAAACGGTAATGATCCATCCGGAGTCTGCTGGTTTTTCGCATCAAAATATATTGCCGGATTGTCTGATTTACAGCAGAAAATCAAAGTGTGTAAAGAATATTTAGGCTCTTTTGATAAAGATTCATTGCTTTACCCGCAAGTGTATTCTACGTTGTTGAGCTACGAAGCTTCTGCGGGAAATGCAGAAGCCAAGGCAAAGCTTAAGGAGTTGCGTAAAAAAGAAAAAATTGAAATAAAAGAATTAAAAATTTTATTCAATAAAGCCTTTGACGCAATGAAAACAGGTGATTATTCTGCTGCGGTTAAGGAGTTAAGCGTTCTCAGGGAAAAGAAATATCCCCGTCAGCTAACCATAAACGGCTGGAGCCGGATCAGTTCACAGCTCAAGAAATGTCCGCCGGAAAAATTACAGGAATTGCTTGATTTAGCTATTGACACCACTCATCCGCGCGGGATAAACAATAATTTCCTGAATAAATTTGCAGATCCGGCTTATTACGCGACCCCTGAACTGGCTGGACGCAATATAAAACTGGTGAAAAAATATTTTAACTCATTCAAATTAGCTGACGCGGACGTTGCGCAAAAAATGAATTTTCTCCGGCATCGTCTTAAACGCACTTTGCCGGATGTGGTCAAGACTCCTATGTTTGTGGTTATGGCTGAAATTGTCAAACAGCATAAAATAAGAGATTTTGAAGTGGAATTCTTCTTTACCGCCGGAACCGGCATTATGCAGAAGAACCGCGAACTTGCCGTGAAATACCTTAAAAACGCGGCAGAATGTGGTATAGACAACAAAGAAGCTGCTCAGGCAAAATGGCTTTATGAACTTTTAACCGGTTCAAAAAAGCTTCCCCAAAGTGCCGCTCCTCGTTTCCTGCCGGAACGCCTGGTATTCAAAAAAGCCCCGGAATTAAGCTTGGCAACAACTGTAAAAGATAATCCAAAAGTAAAAGAGGCTAAAGGTTTTTTCACGGCTGTAAAGGAAAATGCCGTTCTTGACGTTAATGCCGTAAGTTCCAATGAAAAAGGAAATAAAAGTATTAGTAAAGCTTTTGACAATTCTAATGACACCGCATGGGTCCCGGAAAAACTTCCCGCAACTTTGATCGTCCCTTTGAAAAATACCGCTTCACTCAGGCAGATCAAAGTAAATGCCGAATACGCTTTGGAATATACAATAACCCTGCTGGATAAAAACGGTAAAAAGCTGCGTCAGTTCCAGCGCATGGGTCTACTGATATATGCCGGACGTTATTATCCCAAGGAAAAAGCGGTTATTGATTTTACCCCTTGTGACGATGTCGCCGCTATGCAGTTTACAATTTACCGGCGCATGGCCAGAGAAGATGGTATTCGCGATATCAAAATAGCATCGTCTGATTATGCTATGCGCAGTGTTAAAATCCTGTCGTCTTCGACAGTTCCGGCGGGGAAAGAAACAATGCTTATGGCATACGACTCTAAACCGGTCAATATGAAAGTCGAGTATCCCGGAAACTGGTTCTCATATTACCGTCGCCAATGGTATGACCCGTGGCGCAAGGATAAATACTTCAAACTTAGCAAACTTGACTTTTCGCTGGGGATATATGGCGGAAGCAAGCTTACGCTTAATTTTATTCACAACGGCGCGGTTGACTGGCAGTTGGACGGCAAAACCAAGGGCCGGATAGAAAATGAAAACAACGCTAAGAGCAAGGTCTTTATCCCTGAACTCGGTAACGGGCTGCATCTGCTCAATTTTATAGGCAGCAGCTTGAAAGGCGGCAATGACAAACATGGTGCTGACGGCATGCAGTTCCGGGGATTGCAGTTAAGCGGTAAAGCGTCGGGTTATTATGTGGCAAGGTTTAAATGCAACGGCAAGTGGACCGGATGGTTCAGCGGTAAAAAGATTAAAATACCCGCGGGGGCAAAAAATTATCAGCTAGCGGCAATAATTGATTCCCGTGAAGTGCTGGGTAAGGCAAGCGCCCAATTAGGCAAATGTACAGTCAGCTTCAGCAGCGCTGGAGGAAAAACGGAAAAATACAGCCTTGATGAGCCCAGTTTTATTAATGATGAACCGGCTGCCCTGGCTGCATATATTGAAAAATACCGTCCGGCAATTGCCTTTTCTAAAAATGGAACTAAAGCCGAATATGAAGCGGCAAAAGAGTTAGCGGAAAAAGCCGGCTGTTATTTGATCTCAGACGATGTGGAATTCAATAACCGCGATCAGAAAAAACCTGTACTGGCAGTTGGAACTCCTTTAATCAACCGTTATTGCCGTTCACTGGTTTCCCGCCTACTTGTATGGCGTGATAAAAAGTTTCTTAACTCCCATGAAGGCTTTGCTATGCCGGAGCCAACTTCACTGGAACCGGGTTCCGCGTTTGCCTTTATTTGTGGCGATACTCCGGAAGCGACGATTGCCGCTTTGAAAAGGGTTTTAGAAAAAGTAAAACCTTATAAAGCCAAAGAAGACTTTACTTTGTTTAAGGTGCCTTTGCTTGAAAGAGTCTTCCCGTGGCAGCTGCATACAACCGCCCCGAGAGTTCGTGAACTCAGCTTGGAACTAGGACGCAATGACCGCCGTTCAGTCAAGGCTGGAGTTACTTTTGACCGAAAAACAGATGATTTTAAAGTTGTCTGCAGTGAGCTGAAAAGTGATTCCGGAAAAAGTGTTCCGGCTCCTAGAATCCGTTATACAGGATATTATGAATGGGCATTTTTCTTCGGTGATGTCAGACAGCCGGACATGCTTCTTGACCAGCCGGTATTGCCAATTGCGGCAAATACAGCTTCCTGCGTATGGATAACTGTCGATACTGATAAAAACACCCCTCCGGGTAAATACCGTGGAAAATTGACTTTCAGTTCCGGCGATTGCAAAAAAGTAATACCGCTGGAAGTGAATATTCTGCCTTTGACTATTCCAGACGGCAGAATCAGCTCGTATGACTATTACGGCGTTCCATACTGGTTTGAACCTGACAGTCCGGGATTCTGGCGTATGTTCAGAAAGCTGACCATCAATCAGATAGAGCATGGCGTAAACAAAATAAAGGTGCTTGATTTTGGTGATTACAAACTGGTAAATGGAAAAGTTGTCTTTAATTTTGATTTCCTCCTGAAACAGATCAAGACAGCCGATAAGTTGTTTAAGGAAAAGGGTGGAAAAGTTCCTGATCTTTACTTCCCGGCTCCTAATTTGCAGCATCAGTCTACTATTATTTATCAGCGTGACAAAAATAAAATGCTTGACTCGCTTCGCGAGAATTATTCAAGACAGCTAGCCTCTGCCATGAAAAAATACGGTTGCTGGGAACGCACATGGCTGAAAGTGGGGGATGAACCCGGCAATATGCCAAAATGGCTGAAATACGCACGTCCTTATAAAAAAGGCGGAATGAAAGTATGGACAACCAGCGGCAAGAAGGAGATGGATGAAGTAACTGACGCCTGGTGTCCGGTTTACGTACATAATGTTCATGCTGAACACCTGCTTAAAGAAATACAGAAAGGCAAACGCCCGGTATGGTGGTACACCTGTGCTGGAGGCGGGCCCGGTATGTGGATTACCGGCCCGTTAGTTAATATTATGCCGATATATTGGCTGACCGCAAAATGGAATTTTGCCGGAGTCGATAATTATGGCGCTTTGGCAGTGAGCAATGCCTTCAGTTTTCCTTATCGTTACAGTAACGGTCATAATTTCCGTGTGCTGGTAACGCCTGATGAGGAAGTGATCGATACCGCCAGGCGCGAAATAGAGTCCGACGGCCTGCATGACTGCCGGTTGGCATACATGGTTAAAGATCGTATAGCGAAGCTGCCGAAGACACAAGCTGCCGAATTAAAAAAGAAATTCGACGCCATAATGTCTGAGATAGTACCTTATAAATACAGCTATTCCATGGATCCGGAGAAATGGGCCGAAGCCCGTTATAAATTATATCAATTGGCAATCAAATATAAAAAATAAGGAAAGCAACTATGTTTAAAAAAGTAATACTAGCGGCATCAATAATCTGTTCAGGCCTCATGTTATTGGCGGACAAAGCCGATATATGCTCGATAACTCCCGGTGAAGGAGAAGCAATGAAGCTTAAAAATTCACTGGTTGAACTGGACCTTTCCGGGAAAATAGGCAGTCGTCAAGGCATTACATCCTGGAAATTTCTATCTACCGGACAGGATATGATTGACCGGAACCGGGCTTTAAAAAATATACTTGGAGAACATTGGGACAGTATTGCCTTTAAACAGCTTCCCGCCGGGATGCCCTTTTCTCATGGGGATATCTATGCTCCGGTGGCACGCGGAGCATCTAATGATGGTTCAGCTGTGGGAATAATTCAGGAGAGCAAGAAAAAATACAGATTGCGCCGTACCGTGGTTATGCGGCGGGATTATTCCGTGCTCAATATTAGCTGGGAGCTGGAGAATATTTCCGGTAAGGCAGTGGGCGGAGCCTTCCGTTTTTTTACCGCATGTTTTCCGGGAGCATTGACTGGAACCACTCTCAAAAGCACATCTGTTTTCATGCCCACAGAAAAAGGAGTTTTGGAACTTGACCAGAATCTTCACAGTTCAAAATACAAAGAAATTCATGGAGATACCAAGTTTTTTCAGCGCCGCTGGGATAACGGTAAAGAACCATTGCGCTGGTGGGTTCGGCGCAAGCTGAAGACTCCTTTTGCCAAAGGCTACTGGACTTGTGAAGTCAATCGTAACAATGGAAATGGTATATTATTTATTGGCGATCCAAAAACTCTTATCGGTTATTACAATGACCCGCGCCAGACTTTAGAAATGGTTGTTGAGGCTGTTGGCCTTCAGCCGGGCGAAAAATGGCAGACTTCAGCCAGGGTAGGGGTCTTTGCCGTTCCTAAAGGAATGAAAGTATCGAATATTAATGCCCTTTTTGTTTCATGCGGCAAAAACGGAATAGTCCCGCTTTTTAAAGGAAATTGTGAGATCAACGGGAAAAAATATCCCGCCGATCCGGCAAAGATGATTAAAATTAATTCGACAGCGGTAAAGAACCTTAAGGCATTTGATACAAAGGGTAAACTGCTTGGAAGTTTTGAAAACGGGGCTTGCAAACTTAGTCCGGATGAAATAAAATATATTATTCCGGAAAAACCATGGTTTTGGGGTAAAGTTTACAATCCTGATCGTTCGAAGATCGCGGAATTTTTGAAAAAACGTGATTTCACCGTTTACTGCGGACCCAATAACCGTCGTGACGTAAAGAAAGCCGCATCTGAAATCGCTATTCTTCTTGGCGTTGGTTTAGCCAGCACCAAACCCGACGGAAAAATCCTGGCAATAGGCGCGGCTGAAGACGACAACTTGGTTCAAAATATCGGCCTTATGAACAACAGCGTTAATGACAAGTGGCCGGGAAAAGGGCAGGGGGCTTTGCGTTATTTCCAGAAACTGGGAATAAGCAATGCTGCTGCCGTGATTGTAGCCGGAAGTGATGTCAAAGGTACTCTGAGAGCTCTGGATAAATTCAAGGGCCAGCAGCTTGAAGATGTGAAAACTCCACAGGGGTACACGCTTTCCGTGGAACCGGTTAACTTCAAAATTTATCCATATTCACGTCCCGGAACTGAAGCCGGGAAAAAAATAGTCATTGAATGTGCCAAAGGCGAATATGAGTCAGCACAGTTGATGCTTACAGCCCTCAGCACACAAAAAAATATACATGTAACGGTTTCAGACCTGGTAAACGTTAAGACCGGGAAAAAACTGAGTAAGAAGTTTATTACTTACTGGCGTAAAAAGAATGGCCCGGTAAAAGTGCGTTGGGTAGGTAACTTCCCATTCGAACCAAAGCCAGGACAGAAAATATTCCCTGATCCGCTTTTTGAACGTAGTGTAAGTATGGTTCCGGCTGGAGAATCGCAGGGGATCTGGCTGACATTTATCATGCCGGAAACTGCGGACGCAGGGAAATATCGTGCGACTTTGACTTGCAAAGCCAGCGGCGGAACCAAAAAGATTCCGATTGAAGTCAATATCTGGGATTTTAAAATTCCGCGCAAAGGGCTTATGGGTAGAGCATATGCTCATATGCAGACTCTTGCTCAACGCGGCAAGATACTGCGCGATCATGAACTTGATATATATGTCAGGGATATGGTTGAACACGGCATGCGTTTTATCAACCTCACTGCGTTGAAAATGTTTCAATGGCGTTTCAGTAAGGAAGGTAAGTTTAAAGACTTGAAACTTCCGTGGCAGGAAGTCAGCAAAGACGGCAAATTAATGCTTGACGCCAGTTATTTTGATGAAGTAAAAGAGCGTTGTGACCGTATAGGCAAACCGTTCAAACTTATTTACATGGTTTACCTTTACCATACTCTTTACTTTGATTCAGGTAAATTCCGGCAGGTCTTCCCCAAACGTTACAAAAAACGTCCGGGGCATCCGATTATCAACAGCCGTTATACCGAAGAAATGCTGACCTTACTGCGCAAACATCTGGAAAAACGCGGATGGTTGAAAGATATTTACGTTAAAGTCAGCGACGAACCGGGCAATATGCATAAATGGTACAATGAATTATGTCAGGCAGTTGTCGGTTCCGGATTACAGTTCTTCACTGCGCACGGCAGCAGCGATATGTCGGACGCGACCGCGAAAATGTCCGATGTATGGATGCCTATCTACGGCAGCTACGACGATAAGATCATGAAAAAATTCCGCAAAGCGGGAAAACTGATAAGCTTCTACAACTGCGGCCCTCCGCCGACTACGGCGGTAGGAGCTCCGGCATCAGAATGGCGCAGCTACTTATGGCAGGCATCAAAATATGATTTGGATATTGTTTGCTGGTGGGGAATACAATGCTGGAGTTATTATGACGGTAATGAAGCGCTCTGGCGCAACTATTACAGCCATTGGAACAGCGTGATTTATCCGGAACATCCGGTCAAAAAGGCTTTTTATGTAAGAAACGGAAAAAACCGCGGCTGGAAAGACCGCGGCATGATAGACAGTATCCGCTGGGAAACTATCCGCGACGGCATGGAAGACGCATGGTATGTCAACAAATTACGCGTTTTGATTGCAGAAGCCCGGAAAGCCGGAAAGAAAAAGGCTGCCGAAGAGTCGGAAAAAGTGCTGGATAATATTTGGAAAAATACTTATCCCAACAAGCTCAGGTATTGTCCGCCGTTCAAAGATATTATCAAGAACCGCCGGGCAGTGGCGATGGAAATATTGAAGCTGAAAAAGATATTAAACAAAAAATAGGTGTAGAAAATGTTTAAAAAACTAATTGCATTATTCGTTCTTTTTTCCGCGGCAAATTTACTTATGGCGGATTTTAAAGCGCTTGAGCAGGAATATCGTAAGTTATACAAAGAGAAAAAGCTTGACGAATGCATCGCCAAATGCGAAGAGGCTTTTCAGGAAGCGGGCAGTGAAAGGGATAAATGGGAAACTTTCTTTTATCGTTACAACAGCTATATGCGTTTGAAGAAATATGATGAGGCAATAAAAATGGCTGCTGAAGCACAAAAAATGCCAAAATACGCATGGCGCGGATCTATCTTGCAGATCCAGTGTCTGATGCGTCAACATAAATATGAGGAAGCTCTGACTGCATTAAAACAGGAAGATACCAAAGATTGGCCGGATAATGCGAAAGTACAGTATTACTGGGAAGTAGGGAATGCCAACTTATACGGTAGAAACTATGATGAAGCATTGAAAAATTACGAACAGGGAATGGCGTTAACTTCAAAAACGTATTGGAAGATAAACTTCATCAGGCAAACTGGTAATGCATTGCTAAGAAAAAAAGAATTCGATAAAGCAATTGAAAAATATAAGGAAGCTTTAGCTTTGCCCGGTTTGGACGATAACGCCAAATGTGATATGTATAATTCAATCGGCAAGGCATATGATTCTCAGAAAAAATATGCTGAAGCAGTAGAGGCATACCTCGAAGGCGCTAAGTGTGCTAATGCTCATGGCAGAAGGGTTCCCAACAGTCTTGTCCAGGCGGCACGCAGCTTAATAATAAGTGGTGATAATGATAAGGCGCTTGAACTTTATAAACAGGCTCTTAAACATGAAAAATGCGATGCGGGCTTGAAAAAATATATTGAATCAAGGATAGATAAACTTGAAAAATAATCCAATATTAATAATTTTAATAAATGCTTACTAAAATGAATATTGATATACACTGGGTTAGTGAATCGCTCTTTAATGGAGTTGATTGTCACTTTGGAATGCGCAGCTGGCAACTGACCAGCGCTGGTCTTATCAGCAATAATATTTACTGTGAGGAGCGCATGACATCTGTTAACGGAAAAACTATTGGTATATTGCGAAGTCTGTCGCCGGACCCGTCATCTCTTCAACAATTATGGGTTTGTGACCTGAGTACTCATAAGACCGCATTAATTTCTGAAAAAGTAAAATATGGGATAACTTCAAATATATTCAGCGATGATCTCTATTATATAGAAGCTGTTTCTCCCTCTGAAAATATATTAATGAAATTAAATATGCTTGACTTTACAATCCAGCAGGTTTTTGATTTTGAAAATAATTTACCTTCAAGGAACTGTACTATTTCAAGGGACGGGCGGTATTATGTTAACGGGCCTGTTCATATAAAAGACTCTGTTTTTGGCCTGTCCTGTATAGATCTAAAAAAGGGGACTGCTGATATATTTCATGAACAAATTGACATTTGTAATCCTCATGTGCAATTTGAGCCTGCAAAGGGGGAGTATTTACTAATTCAGCAAAATCGCGGTTGTGAATTTGATATCAATGGTAATATTACACGAATGACAGGAGATATGGGGGCAACTGTATATGCCCTTGATTTTAAAAGCGGGAAACAAATTTCCCTGCCAGTCGGCAAACCACATACGTCACATCTGACAGGACATGAATGCTGGATCAGCAATTCTACGGATATTCTGTTTACTTCCGTAGATGTGTATACTGCTCATAACAAAGCCCTTGGTGGAAATATTTACAGAGCTTCTTTAGCCTCAAAAGAGGTAATTCCAATTGCAAGGGGCTTTGCGTTTAACCATATTTCATGTTCTGCAGATGGCCGTTTTTTTGTGGCGGATGATTTTCGGAGCGGGCATATTTTTATAGGCAGCATCAAGAATGGTAAGCATTATGCCGTTTGTGACCCGCAGACAACAATAGGCCGTCCACAATATGCTCATCCCCATCCATATATGACTGGGGACAATAAATATATTGTATATAACTCTACCAAAACGGGTATAGCGCAAGTATATGTCACTGAGATTCCTGATGGACTGCTGGATACTTTAGAAGATTGATAGAACAAGTTTTGTAAATAATAATTACCAGGAGATTTTTTGTGATCGCGTTTCAAATCAATATGACCTTTGGACACTATACAGAAGAGTATTTAAGAAAGTGGCTTAAAATTCTTGCCGATAATTCCTACGATACGATATTGTGGGAAGTGGAGGATGCTGTCCGCTGGAACACCTGCCCGGAATCTGCCTCGGCAGATGCTTTCAGCAAAAGTGAATTCAGGAAAATTCTCGACTATGCTGAAAGCCTTGGCCTAAAGTCAATTCCCTTATTGCAAAGCTTTTCTCATTGTGAATATGTCCTGCGCCATAAGGAATATTATCATTTATCCGAGCATCCTGAGTTTGCAGAACTTTATTGCCCGCTAAATCCGGAAGTAAAGGATTTTTTAATGCGCTGGATAGCGGAATACCTTGAAGTTTTTGAAGGAAGTGAATATTTCCATTTGGGAGGAGATGAAGCCTGGGCGCTTGGCGGCAAATATTGTGATGGAGATTGCCCTGAATATATGAAAACTCATTCAAAATCAGAGTTGTATATTCAACATCTCGTTGCTTTGTGTGAGCCTTTGTTGAAAGCCGGAATCACACCCGGGGTATGGGCGGATATGTTGCTTAAGCATGGAGAGGCTATCGAACTCCTTACACGTGATATTATATTATTTGACTGGCAGTATGAATTGCGGCGGGACGTAGATAAGGTTTGGATCTGGGAAGAACCGGAAGGATTGACCGCTCCCGGAGATATTCCGGAAAACCTGAAGCGAAAATACGCTAAATATCTGCCGGATACTTTTTACACCAGCGATTATCTGCGGGATAAAGGCTTCAAGGTGATAGGTTGTGCGGCTTCGAGTTCGTCTAAAGATAACGTTTTTGCTCCAAGAACGGAGCTGCACTTAAAGAATACAGCCGGCTGGATGAATAAATATTTATCAGGAATAAATAATGGATTCATGCTTACCAGTTGGACGGTTCATCTCTTCCCTTATGAAATGCAACTGCCGGAAATTATGCTTCCAGGTTTTATGAAAAATAATCCACAAGCATCTTTAGAGGATTTTAAACTGATATTTTGCAAAAAAATATTCGGTATTGAAAATACAGAGTTTTTTGACGCGATTGAACTGCTTGATAAAAACTGCTTGTTCTCACATACTTCAACCTTGGGCTTTAACTCCTATCACCGGAAGGTCCCTGATGACCACGTGAAAAAATACCTTGAGAAGATTGACTGTGCTATGGAGCTGGAAAATTGCCGTTCGCGGTTGCCTGAATATCGTAATGCTTTGAACAAATTGGAGGCTCTCAGACAAGACACGGATCATTCTCTACTGGAACTATGGATATTACAGGCTAAAAACCTGATAAACCGGGCTTCCGTATCAATAGCAATATTGACTGGGAAATTTGATATCCCTGAAATTTTGGAGGAAATGGAATTATTGTGTGAGGAAACTGGAAAGGTGTATAAGGATAAATTAAAAAAAGCCAGAATAGAAGATGTTGTTTACTGGCAGTTTAACAGCATAAAGAAATATTTTAAAAAATAAAGGCTCCATAAAAATGCATATTAGTTTTACCAATCTTCCATCCTGCATTGTCAATGCTTTGGAGGAAGATATTATTGATTTGAACAAGGCTGCGGCCCGGCACAATATTGAGCTGCCTGCAATATCCTTGAACGTTATATCGCTTCAGCAGCCTGGAGTTATGGATGAAACTCCAGGAAACCTGGAACCGCTTGAGCTTGAACGGCCAACAGGGTACAAAGATATTTGTGACTGGGAAATCCAATGCCAGAGTTTTCAAACTTTAGCTGTTGGGAATAAGATATATTGTATTGGGCGGGGAGACAGCGGCGCTTATTACGCTTTCCTCGAAACACTGCATAAACTAACCGGCGCTATCTGGGCCGGGGTAAATGACGATGACATTATTTTCGCAAAAACCGGGAAATTAAGCTCCAAAATTCATTCTCCAGATATTGCTTTCAGGGCGCGCGACGGCGAGGGCCCTTCTGATATGCCGTCATTCCTGAAATGGCTCGGACGGAACCGGTATAATATGTGGAGGCGCAACAGTAACGCCTGGATTGATTATTCAGACGATATGCGCAGACAGTTCAACGCAAGTTTAAGGAGCAGATGCATACAGCTGACTCTTGGCGACCATGCCATGAACCGCTGGCTTCCTGAAGACGAATTTAAAAAGCATCCGGACTGGTTTGGCATGAGAGATGGAAAGAGAAGCCGTAAAGCTCATGTTGAAATGCCCGAAGTTCCACATCTAAATGCTGAACTTCCTGTCCAGCCTTGCTATTCAAATCCGGAACTGGTGGAATTTATCACAGACAATATGGCGGAACACGTTAAAAAGTATCCTGAGCTTAGCATGTTCGGCTTATGGCCGCATGATGGCGTGAACAACTGGTGCCAGTGTGAGGACTGCCTGAAAAGAACCCCTTATGAGCATATGTACCATCTGGCAATGCAGCTTATTCCAAAAATTCCGGAGCGAATTCCGATTGAACTTATTGCTTATTCCAACTTGTTGAATATTCCGTTTAATGCCCTGCCTGCGAATAATCGTATATTCACCATGCTCTGTCCGTATCTTAGGCATTATAAGCATCATATCTATGATACTGGAGGCCCAACGTTGCAAACCGGTAACTGCTATCCTGCGTCAGACCGGATAAATCCACTGGATGACCGTGAATATGGATATTTATTTAAACAATGGGAGGATTTTTGTCACGGTCATGATTCCGAACTCGCTATTTTTGAATATGGTGCGACTTTTTATGATGAAACCAGGCGAACTGACCGCACAAGATATTTTTATCATCCATCTTCTGATATTCTTTATCAGGAATTACGCTGGTATATTGCGAAAGGAGTGTCATTATATTATTTATGTGGATATTACCGGGGATGGCCGGATTTGTATCATGAATACAGTCTTGCCGCAATGCTTTGGAGTACGGAAAACACTCCTAAAAAGAGCGCAAAAGAGTATTATTACGCTTTGCTTGGAGAAAACGGCATGCTTATGTTTTTGCAATTGAAAGAACTTTCTTCACATTTGCTTAACGAAACTGATATAAGCAAAGATATAAAAGAAATCAGGCGGCTTTTGAAAGCATGTCCGGATAATTCGAATGCAAAACGCTATAAAACATGGCTGTACTATCTTGAACTGGGGTATCTATCCCGTTCGTATGAAAAAAATTATGATTTTCACAGTGTTATAGAAACAGAGGACAGAATTGATAATATCCTGTCGAAAAATAAAAAATATATTAATGGTTATTTGACGCCTGGCGCGTTGCGTTACGGGGAAATAAATAAACAGAGAGCGCTTGAAAAACTGGAAAACCGGCAGGGGAGTGGTTATAAACTGTAACTGGAGTAATTAAATGAAAAGACTTTTTGAAAAGCATATTTTGCGTGAAATCAAAAATTTTGACGGCTTTTGGGATTTTATAAAGGACGAGCAGGATGTCGGGACTGAACAGAAATGGCACAAATCCTTTCCTGAAAATACAGAGCTTATGACGGTTCCAGGCTGCTGGGATACCAAACCGCAGCATTTTGATTATAATGGCAAAGGGTGGTACCGCAGAAAATTTTTTATGCGGGAAAAGAAAAATATTCTTTTGACTTTTGAAGCGGTGAGCGGTATCGCGGAAGTTTTTCTTGACGGGGTTAAGCTGGGCAAACACAATGGTTCATATACTCCCTTTTCTTTTTTTAAAAGATCAGTTCCCGCGGGTTCACATGAATTAATTGTCAAGGTTGATAATTACGCGTACCCGGGAAAAGTTATGCCTGATTATTCAGACTGGCATCTTTACGGTGGAATTTTCAGACCGGTGGAATTATCTTTGCTGGATAAGGTTTGGATAAAAGAGCTTAAAATAGACTACCGGATATCAAAAGGCGGAGTATCTCTATCCCCCCTGGCAACGATCAAAAACCTTACAAATACTTCTCTGAAAGATAAAATTATATTTGAAATAAATAATAAAAAAATCGCGGAATTTGAACTTATCCTTAAGCCGGGAGAGGAGAAACAGCTGACTTATAAACTCGGGAATTTTGATTTGCCGTTGTGGTCCCCTGATTCTCCAAAACTTCATTGCATAAAGCTTAGTTATGCTGGAGATGACCTGCAAACAAGAACCGGATTCAGAAGCATAAAAATAAAAGATGGTAAATTTTTTATCAATGGAAAAGCTCTGAAACTGCTTGGAATAAACAGACATCACGAATACGGCGACAATGGTTTCACCGTTCCGCCGGAAATAACGCTTCGTGATTTTGAGATTATCCGGGATATGGGCTGCAATGCGGTAAGAGGGCATTACCCGGTAGACAGTTACGCAATGGATATTTGTGATGAACTAGGGCTGTTGGTCTGGTCGGAAATCCCTCTCTGGGGGAGATGGGCGCATGTGGTCGCGCAAAAAAGATACTTAAAACTTGCGGAACAGGCATTGGAGGAAATGATTACACGGGACCAGGCGCATCCATCTGTTTTTGCCTGGAGTGTTATGAACGAATGTGACAGTAATATCCCTGATGGAGAATATACCGCCAAAAGGCTGACAAACAAAGCCCGGGAGCTCGATTCAACAAGGTTCGTTACTTACGCTACAAAACATCCGCTCGACGATTTGGGGTATAAGCATGTAGACTTGATCGGCGTCAACAGCTATCCCGGCTGGTACAGCAAAGGAAACTCTCTGGAGTGGCCGGAACTGATTTCCAGATTGAAAAGCAAACTCAAGAAAGAGAAACTTCAAAAACTGCCGATTTTAATTACTGAAACAGGGGCAGGGGCTATTTATGGCGACCGCGGTCTTGAATCCCGAAAATGGAGTGAGAACACTCAGGCTGATATCCTGAAAAAGACACTTTCTTTTGCTCTTTCGTCTGATGATGTCGCTGGTATTTTTATCTGGCAGTTCTGCGATATACGGACACAGACAAGAAATATGGAAAACCGCCCCGGATGTTTCAATAACAAAGGGGTTTTAGATCGTTTCAGAAGGCCCAAACTGGCTTATTATGTTCTCAAAGAATTTTATACCGGGTTTTAAAAATAAATATGACGCTGAAAACTTTTATAATCAGTTCCCTTGACAAAGTTTTTCCTGACAGCAGGGAAACTGATTTCCATATTTTGCCTTCCGGCAGTGTCTTGAAAAATGAAGTTTTTTCTTTTCAAATAGTTTATCGTTCAGATGAATATATAAATGATCTGAGCTGGGAAATAAACTCTGTTTTTAAAGACAAAATTAAAGTTCGTCAAGTCGGGTTGGTTCCCGCTGAATTCATTGGTTTTTTGAGAGATGATAATATTCTACGCCGGACAGCGGGGTTATTTCCTGATCCATTGTATGAGATTGCTGATGAAAAACTAAAGTCCCTGCCTGAACAATGGCATTCCCTATGGGTGACGGTAAAGACAAATTCTGAGTTTTTGTCCGGAAAACACCAAATTGTTTTTGATATTGCAAGTGAGAGTAAAGGAATTAGTGAACAGCTCTCTTTTGACCTTGAGATAATAAATGCTGAACTTCCTGAACAGGAAATAAAGCGAACTGAATGGTTTCATACGGATTGTATTGCAAGTCTGCATGGAGTGGATGTCTGGAGTGATAAACATTGGGAACTTTTGGGGAAATATTTCAAAAACGCGGTTGGTCACGGGATCAATATGTTGTTGACGCCACTGTTTACCCCGCCATTGGATACCGCTGTCGGCGGAGAGCGTCCAACGGTTCAACTAATTGATATTGAAAGGCAGGGAAAACATTTTTTATTCGATTTTTCACGCTTGAAAAAGTGGCTGGCACTTGCCATGGAATGCGGATTCAAATACTTTGAATTTTCTCATTTTTTTACTCAATGGGGAGCTGAATTCACCCCTAAAATAATAGCCAGGGACAGAGGGGAAGAAATCAAACTTTTTGGCTGGGAAGTAAAAGCTGACTCTATTGAATACAGGGATTTTATGAGCTCTTTGCTTCCTGAGTTGCGCGATTTTTTAAATAATATGCTTTCTCCTGAACAATGTTATTTCCATGTTTCAGATGAACCGCATTTGAAAGATCTGGAAAATTATTCAAAAGCAAAGTCGCTGATAAAGGATATTCTTCAGGAATTCCAACATATAGACGCGCTTTCCAATACAGAATTTTACAAAAAGGGCATGTGTCAGATTCCCGTGCCTTCAGTAGTTGTGCTGGATCTATTTATGCAGCTTCCAATTCAGGAGCGCTGGTGTTACTATTGCGGGTTCGAACAGGATAAAGTGCCAAACCGTTTTTTAAATTTTCCTTCACCGAGGAACCGTATACTGGGATTTTTGCTCTACAAATACGACTTGGATGGCTTCTTACATTGGGGATATAACTTCTGGTATTCAAGATATTCCAAAGAAGTCATTGACCCTTATAAGGTGACGGATGCGGGCAGGGAATTCGCTGCCGGGGATGCTTTCCTGGTGTATCCGGGAGAAAACGGCCCGCGGGATTCCATCCGTCACGAAGTGCTT
This sequence comes from Victivallaceae bacterium, assembly GCA_963664605.1. Classification (GTDB taxonomy): domain Bacteria; phylum Verrucomicrobiota; class Lentisphaeria; order Victivallales; family Victivallaceae; genus JAHOYW01. The sequence continues at coordinate 3,268,986 of OY761536.1, read as the reverse complement.
TTCGAAGCTTTTCAGGACTTGAGGGCTTTGAAACTTTTGGAAAGCTTCAGTTCACGGGAGGAAGTTATCAAGCTCATTGAGAATAAATTGGAAAATCCATTGACAATGAAAATTTATCCACAAGAAGCAGATTGGCTGACAAACACTCGTGAAGTAATAAATCAAACTATAAAACTTTATTCAAAATAGTACAGGATCCTTTATGAAAAATGACATTTTTACAATATCTATAGACCAGCGCAGCGGAGCGCTTAGACAGATAATTCTTAATAATGACCAGGAACAGATGAACTGGATTCTTGAAGCGAATGAAAACCCATGGCATTCCAGCTCATTTAATTGGGGATTGGGGTATGCCTGTTTTTCACTCCGTAATAAAGACTATAGTGGATTGATTCGATGGGAGGAAGCGCTGGAAATATCTATAGAAAACGACTCCTGCCATGTCCTTTATCAGGTGGGACCGCTTTTTATTAAATGGGAAAGATCGTTTTTGCCGGATGGAAATTACAAAGAAAAATGTATTGTAGAAAATCCAACAGCCAAAACAGTTTATCTGGATAATCTGGTATTTTACACTCCTTTCAATGATAATTATCCCGATGCGAGTGTATGTGTAAAAAAACGCTGTAACGCTCATGTCTGGTGCGGTGGGAATATTGCGTGGGTAAATGCATTGCGAATGGGCAATGAACCTCCGCATTTAGGAATGGCGCTTAGAGAAGGAAGTTTTTCCAGTTATGAGATTGCAGAAAGGCGGCTTATTGGCAGCAGTTCCAATGTTCGCGGCACAATAGGTTTACTTGCGGATGTCCGGGAAATAACGGCGGGAGCAGAGTATGTTAGCGAATGGCATTTGTTTCCGCATTCAGGCGAGGATGATTTTATGTCTAAAGCCAGAAAAATATTCTTGTTCCCTGTTCTGGAAGCTGCAAACTATACGCTATGCCCGAATGAACCCTTGCAGCTTTCCGTTCTTGATGAAGCAAAAGTATCATCTCCAGAAATCTATATTGACGGCAGTAAGTTGAAAGGTGGTTGGAAAGCGACTGGACATGGAGAGCATACGGTTAAACTGGAAGCGGACGGCAAAAGCACTTTTCTGAAATTTCAAACAATTATTGATCCGTTTGAGCTCATCCGAAAACGGGCTGATTTCATTGTTGAGCGCCAGCAGGTCAATGATCCTGACAGTGAACTTGACGGAGCCTTTCTGGTATACGATAATGAAATGGAAAAGGTCTACTGCGGTAAAGGTGACTATAACGAAGCTCGGGAACGTATCGGGATGGGAGTGATGCTGGCTCAACTTCAGCGGAAAGTTCCAAATGAAAAATATGTGTCAGCACTTCACAAATACCATCAATTCATTCGTTTCAAGATTCAGAAGCCGGACGGAACCGTATTAAACGGGGTTAATGATGAACATTGCCGGCCATACAATTATCCGTGGGCGGCCTGGTTCCATCTTGAAATGTATAAGACCTTTAAAAACAAAGAATTTCTGATCGACGCATTTAATACGCTTGTCGCTTTTTACAAAAAAGGTCATGAATTTTACGCCATCAATATCCCGGTAATGAGTATTTGTTCTGAGTTGTTGGCAGCCGGAATGGAGCACGAAAGAAAAATATTGCTTGGACATTTCAAAAAACAGGCGGCATATATTAGCAAACGCGGACTCAATTATCCTTCTCATGAAGTTGTTTACGAGCAGTCTATTGTTGGTCCAGCGGCACAACTTTTACTTGAACTCTATCTGGTTACAGGCGATGAAATGTATCTGAATGAAGTCAAGCCTCACCTGAAATGTCTTGAGGCATTTAACGGTAAACAACCAGATTTTCACCTGAATGAAATAGCTATACGCCACTGGGACGGCTGGTGGTTCGGGAAACGGCCGCATTGGGGAGATACTTTCCCACACTATTGGAGCACCATTACCGCTAATGTTTTTCATCGTTACTGGCAGGCATCAGAAGACGCTGACTATCTAAAACGCGCAAGAACAATATTATTGAACAATCTTTGTCTGTTTTCCAAGGATGGGATGGGATCATGTGCGTATGTTTATCCAATGCTCATTAACGGAGAGCCGGGTAAATATTACGATCCCTATGCAAACGATCAGGATTGGGCGTTGGCACATTACCTGGATATTGAAGATGACTTAAAGAAATTAAACTGACGATTGACATAAACTTTAATGGCTGTTTGAAGACTGTGATTTTTAATCAAAACGGTGCATTACAGCTAATATGTAATTTTTTCAATCAAGTTTAAAAATATATGCATTAAAAGAACAATAGGTCGTAACCGCTAATTATTATAGGAGTTTATTTCAGTGCCATTTCATTTTAGATAACTTTCAGGAGAAAAATTTTGAGCTTAGCTTTATTGATAAATAAGCAACTTTCCAAAAAGTGTTTTCGACCGCCATAAACGGTATACAATGGAAGCATCTGTTTCAGCTTATTACCCGAAGAATATTTATCAAATAAGCTAATATGAAAAATATAACATAAATCATAAAAAAAGGTAATATGATGACTATACTGAAATATAATATAAAAAGGCTATATTTTTTTTGTGTCGGATTTTTGTTAAGCTCAAATATTTGGGCTGCAACCTATTACATTTCATCAACTGACGGAGATGATACCAACAGCGGCACAGATCCGAATCAAGCCTGGAAAAGTTTGGAAATGGTAATTAAAAAATGCTATAACTCACCAGTATTTAGTCCGGGTGACAAAATACTCCTTAAACGTGGAGATACTTTTGTGGGGAGATTGCAGCTTCATTACACCGATGGAACATTGCAGGAACCAATTATTGTCGGCGCCTATGGTACTGGCAATAAACCTGTTATATATGGTGACAGCCGCAATTTTGACTGGCATCCGGTCAGCGATCTGGGAGTGACCGGGCATAGTGACTGCTACTATGCAGACATCGGTTACAAAGGGTATATTGAAAAATCCTATTCCGGCACAGATTGGATTACTCGTCTCAGCGCAAGAAATCCTGTTACCGGACTTACAGATGATATTTATGATACATCTGGCATTGATGCTTTTCTGGACCGTTTTTATCAAAGCTGGTGGGACAATAATTATCCTTCCGTCACTTTAACAGACGATGTTTGTGGCCCCGTGGGAGGATATCCTGGCAGAATTTTTATCCGTACCGCTGATGGACAATCACCTGTTTACGGCTCTGATACTGGAGAAATTAAGCTTTTTTACACTACTGTAGAAATAAATCATGGCAGTTCTCACATAATTGTTGAAGACCTTGATTTGCGCGAAGCGGCGGGATTCTGCAAAGCATCATGGGCGGACTTTATTACCTTAAGAAATCTTAATTGTCAGGATTCTCTCAATATCGGCATAAATATAGTAAATCAAAGTTCAGATATCTCTGTGCTCAATAATACTATTACCAGAACAGGGAACGATGCCATATATTTTATAAATGATAATGGGCCTTACACAAACTGTCTGGTCAGCGGTAATGATATATCATATCGCACATCTAACATTCTCGGCTATGAAGTGAGCGGAGAAGCCACAATCGGTATTGCTCATGTTGATAAACTGGTAATTGAGCATAATTATATCCACGACAATGACCGGGAAGCTATGGACTGGTATTTTGCTGACAATGTTACTGTCCGCTATAATTTCTTTCGTAATACAGGTGGTATGGGAGCCCCTCATGGAACTAATGTACGAATACATGATAATATTCTTATTGCAGACCCGGCATATAATACTCGCGGTGTTCTTATCTGGCCGCAAGGCGATTCAACGAATTACATTTATAATAATGTTTTTTATGGTCTTAATTATTTTGCCGGCATTACTTGCTGGTACAGGGAACCATCATACAATGTCCATACCTATGTGTTTAACAATATCATCCATGCCGCAAATGATGCACCATCCAATTTTGAATACATATGCTATGAGAATTCAGATCAGGTTAGTTCCTTTAATAACTGCTTCTGTGGTTGGAGCAACGGAACACCTCGATGGATAATTGATGGCAACACTTATTATACGCTTGCGAGTGTGCAAAGTACAGGTTTGGAAAAAGCCTCAATGTTCACAGATCCATTATTTGTCAGTACTCCGCCAAGTGCGGCAGCGGACTTAGGGTTGCAGTCAGGATCTCCTTGCCTTGATGCTGGAGTCCACCCCAAGGTTATAGCTGCCAGCCAGTTATACGATGTAGTCAAAGATTATAACGGCACATGGCGCCATAGCGGACAAGGTGTGGATATTGGGCCTTTTGAAGCAGCTGGAACCGGTTCCAGTACATTGAGTAACGGTCTTTTGCTGTCTTGTCATTTCGATGAAATATCTTTTGTTGCCGATGAAGCCTCAATTGTGGACGCCTCAGGAAATAACTATCATGGCGCTCCTGTTGGCGGCGTTGCTCCAATTGCCGCCGGTAAACTGGATGGAGCCATTGATTTAGATGAGGACGAAAGCGGGCGTATTTCTTTTGGTAAACTTGATAACTGGAACCCTACCGAGTTTACTATGGCATTTTGGTTTAAAGATACAGGAACGACTTACAGTTCAGATATCTTTGCTGGTAAACTAAACGTAAGGTACTACAGCTATAAGAAATTAGGTTTGATAGTATATGGATCGCAACAGATGACTTTAGTGGTTTCCCCAACAGTAATAACAGCTGATACCTGGTATCATGTAGTTTGTACTTATTCCGATACCGGCGACCGTAAAGCACGTATTTATATCAACGGAGTGGAATATACTGCATCAAGTGCATTACTGGGGACTATGAGTGACATGAGTACACGTACTGTCCAACTGGGAGATAATTATTATGGCAACTATGTTTATCCGGAAGCTCAAGTTGACGAACTTAATATTTGGAACAGGGCGCTAAATTCCGGAGAAATCGCTTCTCTTTATAATAGCAGCGCCGGGTTTGTAGTCCCTGCATCTGATACCTATCCGGTTCTGGATGTTTCATCTCCTAACTTTGCCCGAATCTCGACTTCTCCCTACGGGCCCGGCAGTAGTGCCACAGTCAGTACTGAGGACAAAGGGGCAACAATACAGATTACCGGTAATGGCTGGGTTAAAATCCCTTATGCCTATACTGTTACCGCTGATACTATGCTTTCGTTTGATTATCGCACCACATCGCAGGGAGATATACATGCGATTGGAATGGATAACGACAATACCGCAGAAAGCGGCAAAACATTCCAGCTTGACGGTATTAGCAGCTATGGCATTGATGACTACTTTGATTATCATTTTGGGATACCCGGTTGGCGTCACTATGAAATACCGATCGGTTCCTATTATACAGGTTCTATGCAGTATATATTCTTTGCTAACGAGGAGGGAGGCGTAAGCCCAGACGCTGAAAGTGAGTTTAGTAATATTGTTGTTTACGAATCATCCTGATTGTAGTCATTTTCACAATGCCGCTTTAATAAGCGGCATTGTGTTTAATTTTACTTTGATTCTTTTGCCTGAATGCAAAAAATCTGCAAAGGATAAACTTACTGATAGAAAAGTAAAAGAAATGCTTTGTTTTAGGTCAAAAATAAGTACTGGTACGCCCGTCGGGATTCGAACCCAAGGCCTTCTGCTCCGGAGGCAGACGCTCTATCCAGCTGAGCTACGGGCGCATGTTTGTGAATAATTAATATAAAAGCTAAAATAAGATTTTAAAGCTGGAAAGCTTAGTTTTTTGATTTTTTATATTTTTCCTGTTTTTTCGTAAAATGAACTTGATATTTCATAAATAAGCGGTATCTTCAATATCTCATGCAATTAGTATGAGTGTTGCGAGTATGGCATAACGGCTGTGCACCAGCCTTCCAAGCTGGTTACAGGGGTTCGACTCCCCTTACTCGCTCCAGTGGTGGGATTCCCGAGCGGCCAAAGGGGGCAGACTGTAAATCTGCTGCGGAATGCTTCGATGGTTCGAATCCATCTCCCACCACCATTTTGAATTCCAGGTGTTTTAAGCTCAAGACAAGGCTTAAAACACTTTTTTTTATGTCTTTTTAAAGTTCCGATATACTCTATTACACACCCAAATACACTAAAATACAACTCAAAAGGTCCCCCGAAAGGTCCCCCTCTTGAAAATATGTATTCAGAGATGTCTTTGTACCAATAGACCATATTCCTGCTTGTGTTACTTATTTACGAAAACTGTACAGATAGATCCCAAAAGTATCCCTTTAACCTCAACCGTTCCAAGTTAAGCGGAACTATTTTTTTCATACGTTCGTTAAACAACTCAGAAGTATTAATTGTATTCTTTTGACTTGAAAATCAACTGTTTAACCTGGCTGATGATCCGCATGAATTAACTAATTTAACAGAGAAACGTCCTGATAAAGTAAATGAGCTGGAGAAATGCTTGAGAAGTATTTGCAACCCGGAAGAGGAGAATAGAAGAGCTCATGACTTTGAAGCGAAACAAATTGAAAAAATATCTAAAGATTACAGCAGCTTAAATCATTGATTTTGCAGCTTCTTCTTTGGTGTCGAATATATTGAAGATGGATGAAAAACCGCTTATCTCGAAAATCTCTTTAACATTTGCATTAAGAGAGCACAAGGCAACTTTGCCGCGATTTTGCTGAATGCGTTTCGCAACCACCAGCAATACCCGCAGACCGGCACTGCTTATATAATCAAGTTCAGCCAGGTCTATCAGCAAATTGCTGTTTTCGCCATCAATGATGCTGCTGAAAGTTTTATCCGCTTCGACCGCTGATACAGCATCAAGCCTGCCGGAAATACTCAATTCTAAAATACCGTCTTTTTCATTCTGTGTTATTTTCATTGATAAAATCTCTCTCAAGTTAGTCTATTAGTTATGATAAGACTGTAAAAACGAAATTGCAAATCAATTAACACTTAAAATTATTCTTTTATATATCAAATAAAACTTTTTTGTCATGTTTTACTATTTCGCCGGGAGTGGTGCAGACATCGGGCCAGAGCTTACGCCCTGGATAAATACTGCAATGAATTCCGGTGTGGACATTGTCGCCGATAATAACGCCCATCTTGCGGCGTCCGGTATCTATTAGCTGATTGTTGACCATGGATTTGTGATTTTTCCCGTCATGCCGGAGATTGGCGGAGATGGTCCCCGCTCCAAGGTTTGTGCCGGGACAGATCACCGAGTCGCCGATATAGCTGAGATGCCCGGCGGAAACTTTGTCCATAATGAGGCTGTTTTTGATTTCAACCGCCTGTCCGATATGGCAGTTGTCGCCGATATAGGTATTGCCGCGGATGTAGCAGTTAGGGCCTATTTTGCAATTTTCTCCAATGATGACCCTGCCTTCAATATAAACGCCGGGCAATACGACAGTATCTTTGCCGACATGGAGCACTCCATCAATATTGGCTGTGTTTGAAACTTCTCCGGTTATTTTATTTTCAGAGATATTCGCGACAATTTTTTCGTTCAAGGCGAGGATATCCCAGGGATATATAAGATCCAAAGAATCGTCATCGACGCTTATTTCCTTGTATTTGCCGGAATCGGAACAGCAAAGTTTTGCCGCTTCGGAACCGTCTTTGCGCAGGACAATTAGATTTTCATTGCTGTTGAGTATTTTTTTTGTGATTGCTTTTGAGGGCCAGAAATCCGCTTGTATTACTAAGTCTGCGTATTTGTCGTGTTTGAATAGATTTTTCAGGTGAGTGGCGATACTTACTCCGGCAACGGGTATCTGATGCAGCTGGCGGCTGCAGGTCAGAGGCTCCATGCTGATTGGAGAGCCAACTTTTTTAACAGTAACATTTATCACTGGTAAACTCCTTCGTTCTTAATTGTTAGTAAAACATACAGCAGCTACAGAAATAAATCAATCAAATTTGCAATTATTATATTTCCATTTATAGTAAAAGAACCTGTATTTGAACTTACAGGGATAGGCTATATAAAAGAATTTTAATACTGGGAGCTATATATGCAACTGCAAGGTGTCTACACGGCATTAGTCACTCCGTTTACGAATGGGGAAATTGATTATGCCAAATTACGTGAACTCGTAGAACTTCAAATTGCTGGCGGAGTTGACGGTATCGTTCCGGTTGGAACTACCGGGGAATCCCCTACACTTACATTTGATGAACATCAGAAACTTATTGATGAAGTCATAAAAACCGCGGATAAACGCTGTACTATTATCGCCGGGACCGGCGCTAATTCAACTGCTGAAGCTATAGAGCTGACTAAACACGCCAAAGCTGCCGGAGCGGACGCGAGTTTACAGGTTACTCCCTATTATAATAAACCGACTCAGGAAGGCCTTTACCGCCATTTTTCCACAGTAGCCGATGAAACCGGCCTGCCGATTGTCCTGTACAATGTGCCGGGACGCTCAGGTGTGCCGATTGCGGCTGATACAGTTGCGCGTTTGAGTAAAAACGCAAATATTGTAGCTGTTAAAGAAGCTGCCGGAAGCGCGGAACGCGTTTCGCAGATACTTGATCTGTGTGATATTACTGTCCTTAGCGGTGACGATGCCCTGACCCTGCCGATGATGGCGGTCGGCGCTAAAGGCATTATCAGTGTAGCTTCAAACATTATCCCTGCTGAAATGAAAGCGATGGTCGATGCTTTCGCGGCTGGAAATATCCAGAAGGCTCTTGAGCTGCATATGAAATACTATTGTCTTTTCCGGGATCAGTTTATCGAAACCAACCCGATTCCGATCAAAACGGCTTTAGCTATGGCTGGAATTGTTAATGAGGAATTCCGTTTGCCTCTGTGTGAGATGGCTGATGCCACCCGCGCGAAGCTTTCTGCCAGCTTGAAACGCTGTGGAATTATCTAATTCGAGGGGTGCCTGTGCCTAAGATATTACTGGCATCACCACGAGGTTTTTGCGCCGGGGTTACCCGCGCTCTCCAGAGTGTTGACCAGGTACTGGCAGAATATCCGCCGCCGGTATATATCTATCATGATATAGTCCACAATACTTTTGTTATAGATGGATTAAAAAAACGCGGCGTGATATTTGTTGATTCGCTTGACGATGTTCCTGACGGGCAGGTGGTTATTTTCAGTGCGCATGGGGTTTCTCCCAAAGTTGAAAGTGATGCCGGGAATAAAAATCTCAAGGTCATTGACGCGACTTGTCCGCTTGTTAAAAAAATCCATACCAAGGTCAAGAAATATCTGAAGCAGAAAAAATTAATTATTTTGATCGGGCATAAAGACCATCCGGAAATTGTCGGAACGCTCGGGCAAAGCCGGGGCAGGGCACTTGTGGTTGAATCTTTAGATGATGTAAAGCTCCTGCCTGAATTGATGCCCGGACAGCAGGCGGCGTACCTGACGCAAACGACTTTGAGTCATGAGGATATTGCCCCGGTTATCGAAGCTCTGCAGAAAAAATATCCTGAACTTGAGGGTAACGGTGATATTTGCTACGCTACGACGCATCGTCAGGAAGCGGTCAGGGAGCTGGCGCAAAAATGTGAATTAATCATCGTCATAGGTTCAAAGAAAAGTTCCAATTCAAACCGTTTATGCGATACCGCCAGAAATTGCGGTGTAAAAACCATATTAATAGATTCCCCTGATGATATAAACCTGCAAGACCTTCCGGGAAACGGCAATATCGGCCTGACCGCCGGGGCATCCGCCCCCGAATGCCTGATAAAAGACACAATAGAATTCCTAAAGAAAAATTTAAAATAAAAAAGGCGGATGCTGAGTGTTCGAGCCTCCCCGCGGTTCAAGGGGACTTTCGCCATCTCCAACTCACAACTCTTAATTCTTTCCAGTGCCGTCCTTGAAATTGAAGGTGAGCAGACTATATTATGAAATCGTTGGGAATTGACCTTTAAATTTATACGGGTTTTTATGAAAAAATCGTTGGCGCATCTTCCTCTTGAAAAGAAGCAGGAGCTCAAAAGGCTCAAGTCGATTATCCTAGCGACTGTGCCGCAAACGGAATTTATAATTCTTTTCGGGAGCTATGCGCGCGGTAATTGGGTCGATGACGAATACGTGGAAAATTATATTACTTACTCATACCGGAGCGATTTTGATATTCTGGTAATTACCGGGGATAAGAAATCCCCAAATAAAGCAGAAATCTGGTCAGGAATTGAACAGGAATATTATCAGGGGCGCCAAAACCGCACACCGATTGATATTATTCCACATTATATCTATGAAGTAAATACCAAACTCAAAGAGGGACATTATTTCTATTCCGAAATAAAAAGAGAAGGAATAGAACTCTATAATTCCGGCAATCATAAACTCGAAAGAAAACGCAAAATAAACCCTGCCCGGAAACTGCAAATAGCTATTGATGACTTTGAACAATGGTTTGAAAGCGCAAATGATTTTATTCGTAGCTTTAACTATGATATTAAAGACCAAAAATATAAGATAGCCGCATTTCATTTGCATCAGGCAACAGAACGTTTTTATGGTACGGCAATGCTAGTTTGTGCTGGTGACCGTCCTAAAATCCACAATATAGAACGGCTTGGTAAAATGACCGCCCGTTATTGTCCCGAATTTATAAAAATCTTTCCACGAAAAACTGAAGACGAAAACCGTCTTTTTCTGTTATTGAAAAACGCCTATGTTGATGCTCGTTACAATAAAGACTATCATATCACCAAAGATGAGTTAACCTATTTATCCAGCCGAGTAGAAAAGCTCCGCGACCTCGTAGAAAAAAACTGCAAAGCCAAAATCGAAAGCCTGAAAAAATAAATAAAAAAACAGCGGAGGCGTTGTGTCCGCCATTTTTAATTTTTTAAAATAAAACTAATTTTGTTTTAATCTCTTTTTTGAAAGGTTGATTTTGGGTGGAGGGATTTTTTAAGAGCCAGCCGGCGGCTTCGTGATAAAGTTGTTTGAATTGCTGTTCCATCATGCCGATTCCGGTATAGTTTTCTAATCCATCTACGTGGTCAAAGGTCAGCAATTTATAGTCTATGCCCGGGATGAAACCGTAGGTTTGAGCAACGATTACCAAGGGTAATGTCAAGTTTTGATGCATAACAAAAATTCCCTTCGGCGGCTTTTTATTGGCGAATAACGCCCGCCCGACTTCGGCTATTTCCGATGGAACATCTTTAAAATCCCGGGAAAATATTGAGTCCGGATTCAAATGTGCCCCAAGCTCGACACAGGATTCGTAAAACGAGATGATGCGTTCGTGCAGATAGGGTTTGTTTGTCGTTGCCTTGGGGGATACGAAAACAATATCACGCCCGGCTTCGATCATTAACCACGACAGTCCCTCTTTAATACTGTTTTTAGCGTCGGTCGATACATAGTCATAATCATTATATTTGCGATTGACCAGGATTTGCGGTATCCCGGCTTTGTCGATATAATCCATCAGATGTATTGATTCCATACCTGGAATGTTCCAGATAATTGCTGTTCCCGGCTGGCATAGGCGGTTGAGGTTGCCGGCTACTTCCTGCTCTGGCATTCCGCTTACCGGGATGTTTATCTCAACTTCTGGGAAAAACAGTTCGCGTACGGCATGATCGTTATTTTGACCGGAAAATCCGGATATTACAAATAAATGCTGCGGGCTGTCAATAACTTTGTCGGATATTACATAAGTGCTGCTGCCTTGCCGTGAAGCCAGATAACCTGCCGCGGTCAGCTCCCGTATAGCGCGGTCAATAGTGGTTCTTGAAAAATTATATTTACGGCACAACTTGTTACGGGAAGTTATTTTTTCTCCGACCCGGAAAATTCCACATTTGATATCCGTAACCAGCTTGGTTTTGATTATTTCAACTTTGCTTAGCATAGTTCCCTATTTTTTTTGACTGGATTATAATCTTTATATATAATACTTTAAAAAACACAAGAATACAAGTAGTTGAATATAAAAATTATCTTTATTTAAGCTTATTTTTTTAATTTATTAAGTTTTTAATATGTTATATATTAGATATAAGGATATAAGTTTTTTATGAAAAATAAATATAAAGCCATTGAAAAGCAAAATCTCAAAGTTTATACTAATAACTGGAATTGGATTCTGCTAACAAAAAAATATGGAAATAATATCATGCGACAGGTAAAAATCGGAATTATCGGTATCGGCGGCATGGGCAGCGCTCATATAAACAGTATCGCTTCATTGAAAAACTGTTATGTTTCAGCTGTGTGCGACATTGATGCCGGAAAAATCAAGAAATTCAGGGCTGAAAATGAAATCCCGGCTTTTGTTGACAGCGATAAATTCTTTAAAGAAGCAGATATTGAAGCAGTAATTATCGCTACACCGCATTATTTTCATAATACTTTGGCGGAAGAGGCTTTTAAATATGGCAAGCACGTATTGACCGAAAAGCCAATCGCTGTACACAAGGCTGATGCCGAAAGCATGATTGCCGCTGCCGCTAAACATCCTGAATTGAAGTTTGCCGCGATGTTCAATCAGCGGACGATTCCAGCTCACCGCAAGATAAAGCAGTTGATTGATGACGGCGAATTAGGTGAAATTATTCGTATAAACTGGATAATAACTGACTGGTTCAGGACTGAAATATATTACGCTTCTGGAGATTGGCGCGCTACCTGGAAAGGCGAGGGCGGCGGCGTACTCTTGAATCAATGCCCGCATCAGCTTGACTTGCTTCAATGGTTTTTCGGTGTGCCGGTCAGTATCAGGGCGAACGCTTCATTTGGTAAATCGCATAAGATAGAAGTAGAGGATGAAGTGACGGCTTTTCTGGAATATTCGAACGGCGCCACCGGAGTGTTTGTTGCCTCCACCGGGGAAGCTCCCGGAACTAACCGTTTGGAAATTACTGCTGAAGGCGGTCGTCTGGTTTATGAGAATGGAAAAATCGAATTCAAGCGCAATGAAATAGAAGTTTCAAAGTTTTCAGCGACTACTGATCAGCGTTTCGGGACTCCCCCTTGTTGGAATATTGAGATACCGGCTGCTTCCACTAATTCATTTCAGCATCGTGATGTAATAGAGGATTTTGCCAACGCGATAATCAATGATACGCAGGTTATGGCTCCGGGGCATGAAGGTATAAACGCTTTGGAAATAGGCAATGCCATGCTGCTTTCAGCGCTCAAGAATAAGACCATTGAAATGCCGATGGATTCAGCTGAATTCGCGGGTGAACTGCAGAAGCTTATAGACAGTTCAACATTCAAAAAGGAAACTCCGGAAATGAAAGTCGGAGAAGAGGATTTCAGTACATCTTTTTAAAAACTTTATCCCGGGAGTGCTGGCACTCAACCCTTAAAACTTAACTCTTAAAACTGGATTTAAACATGTATTTAACAGGATTTGCAGACGAAGCAGGAAAAGATATTGATACCCAGATAAAGGCCACGCTCGAATTGGGCTGGGAAAATATCGAACTTCGCGCTATTGGTGAAAAAAATCTGGCGACTGTTACGGACGCTGAATTTGAGGCTATCCATGAAAAACTTGAAACCGCCGGAGTCAAAATAAACTGTTTTGGCAGTACCATTGCCAATTGGGGAAAAAGCCCGCGCAGCGAAGAGGATTTCGAAGCCAGTGTGAAAGAGCTAAAAGATTCCATTCCGCGCATGCAGAAACTTGGAACAAAGATAGTTCGCGGCATGAGCTTCAAAATACTTGATGACGAACGTTTCGATAGTCCTGAGCTGGAAAAAATAATTTTCAAGAAAGTTGATTTTCTAGCCAAGATGTGTGAAGACGCGGGAATTATCTATGGTCATGAAAACTGCATGAATTATGCCGGGCAATCTCATATTCATACTTTGCGCTTGCTGGAAAATGTCAGCTCAGATAATTTAAAACTGATTTTCGATACCGGTAATCCGGTCTTTACTTTTCGTCGTACAGGCTCTGAACCTTATGCTTTGCAGAATGCCTATGAATTTTATAAAAATGTCCGTGAACATATTTATTATGTCCATATCAAGGATGGAGTTGCGACTAAGATGAAGGAAGGCTATGAACGCCCTGAAACCAGATTTACCTTTGCCGGTGAAGGCAGCGGGTTTGTGCGTCAAATTGTGACGGAGCTTCTTAATGACGGTTACGATGGAGGTTTTTCAATCGAGCCGCACGTCGCGACAGTTTTCCACGAAGACGACGATAAGGAAAATGCGGACTTGACAGCGCTCCGCAAATACGAAACCTACATAAAGTACGGCCGTGCTTTCGAGAAACTCATCAAAGAATGCCGCTCTGAAAATTGAGCATTGAACATTTATGTTTTATTAGCCCCGTAGGGCGGCGATACAAAAGGTTTTACAATAGCGATTTAGCCTTTACTGTTTCAATCGCGGGTCGAGCAAATCCCTTAAGCTGTCGCCCAGGACATGCAGGGATAATACCAGGAAGAACATGAATCCGGTTGCGGTGACGATTTCCCACCAGATACCGCGCCATAAACCACTCTGGCCGTCCGCAATCATTACACCCCAACTGGGAGCCAGTTGTACGCCAAGGCCTAAATAACTGACGATTACCTCGGTCATGATCGCGTAAGCGAAACGTATGGTGAAATAAATGATTACCAAATGTATTAGGTTGGGGAATATGTGTCTGAAAATAATTTTAAATGAATTCTGTCCCGCGACTTTGGCTGCTTGTATGTAAGGGGCTTCGCGTAGTTTCATGGTTTCCGCCCGGACCACCCGGCAAAGCGTGACCCAGCCTGTTACCCCGATTGCCAGATAAAGCGCCAGCATACCTGAATCCGTATTTGAAACATGCGCGACAGCGGCAAAAGCCTTTGCCAGCGGCGGGCAGAGGAAGCCTTTGGATACCAGCAGGGCAAAGGCTAAAATAAACAGCAGAGTCGGCATTGAGGCAAAGGTGCTGTATATCCAGACAACAAAATCATCGAGTTTTCCGCCATAGTATCCGGCAAAAGCTCCAAGCATCACTCCGATGATCGAGGATATCAGGGATGCGGAAAACCCGACTTTTATTGCGGTGGATATTGCCGCGGTTGCCCTGAAGAATACATCCCGCCCCATGAAGTCCGTTCCGGCGATATGTTTCATGGAAGGCGGTTGATAGCGTAAAGCCATGTTTTCCTGATTGTATATTGGGTCTGTTTGATTGATACGACAGTTCCATGCGTAAATATCGACCGCTATCGCGATAAAAACATAGATAATGACGACCAGCAGGCAGCATACGGCGGTTTTATCCTTTGCTATGCGTCTGAAGAAATCCCGTAAGGTGGATGCTTTAGCACGAACTTTTGTCATTTGACCCTTTTAAAATAAATTCTAGAGCTAATCTAGCGCAAAATTATTTATTTACAAAAAAACAAAAGACTTTTGATAATATACATTTAACAGCCTATATTGTTATTTAATAATTTTTTAAACTAAGGATCAGTACATGAAAAACATTTTTGCTCTTGTTATTCTTTCTGTCAGTATTTTTTGTTCAGCCCAAAAACCGGATTATTCACAGGACGCTTGTTGGCTGCGGCTGGATAAAAAACCTCAAAAAGCTTTTGACGTTTTTTACGTTCATCCGACAAGCTATATGAATGACAAAGACGGAATGAACGCAAGTCTGGATAATAAGGAAGCCAATAAAGGAGCGGAGGCGGCATATCAACGGCAGGCGACAGCTTTCAAAGAAACGTGTAATATCTATGCGCCGCGTTATCGTCAGGCTTCAATAAAAGTTCTGTCCTTGAACGAAAAAGAGCGGGATAAATATTTAAGTGTTGGTTTGAGGGATGTATGTGATGCGTTCAATTATTATCTTCAGAATTACAATAAGGGGCGTCCTTTTATTTTAGCCAGCCATAGTCAGGGCTCACAGGTTATTCGTGATTTTCTGCTGAAATACAGATCCTTGATTGACGAAAAAAAACTTGTAGCTGTTTACGCGGTCGGATATACGATAACCGCTGGCGACCTGAGAAAAATGGGCTTAGCCCTTGCGGTGAAAGCGGATCAAACTGGCGGAGTTATCGTTTGGAATACGGTAGGTAAAAACGGCAAATCCCCGGTGGTTGAATCAGGGGCTTTATGTGTTAATCCGCTCAGTTGGACAGATTCTCATGTGGAACAGCCGAAGTCAGAAAATGTTTACGCCAGAATCTTGCTGGAAAACGGCAAATTCCTTAAAATACCACATTTTACTTCCGCTAAAATAGATAAGCGTGGTACTTTAGTCATCCCGACTCCGTCCGTTATGAGTAAACTAAAAATGGGAATGGGGCCTGAAGTTTATCACGGTTATGATTACGATTTTTTCTATGGCAATATAGCCGAAAACGTTGCAACCAGATGCAAAGCATGGAAAGAGAAGGCTAAATAAAGTTTACGCCTCTAGGAACAGGGGCGTTTATTTTCCACGATGTAGCCACGGCTGTTCCTAGCCGTGCTTCCTCGCTATATACCTAATTCCTGTTTGACTTCGATAAAGGCTTTCACCGCATGTTCCAAGTCTTCTTGCGAATGAGCAGCGGATATTTGCGTTCTGATTCTGGCTTTACCCCTGGGAACCACGGGGAAACAGAACCCGATTACGTAAATGCCCTTTTCCAGCATCTTCGCCGCCATGGTCTGAGCCAAAACTGCGTCGCCAAGCATTATCGGTACTATTGGATGCGTGCCGGGAAGAATATCAAAACCGGCCTCCGTCATGGCTTTACGGAAGTAACTGGTGTTGGCACGTAGCTTTTCAAGCAGGGCAGGGGATTCCTCAACCAGTTCCAGGGCTTTCAGCGAAGCGGCGACGACTGCTGGTGAAACGCTGTTGCTGAACAGATAAGGCCGTGAACGCTGCCGGAGAATTTCGATGATTTCCTTGCGCCCGCTGGTGTAACCGCCGCTGGCTCCGCCAAGGGCTTTACCGAGCGTTCCGGTTATTATGTCTATTCTGCCCATAACCTTGCAGTATTCGGGCGTGCCTTTTCCGTGCTTGCCAATAAAGCCTACCGCGTGCGAATCGTCCACCATTACCATTGCGTCATATTTTTCCGCAAGATCACAGATTTCGTTGAGTTTAGCTATATAGCCGTCCATTGAGAACACGCCGTCCGTGGCTATAATTTTAAAACGCGCGCCTGATGCCGCTTTGAGCTGAGCTTCCAAATCCTCCATATCGGAGTTTTTGTAGCGGAGTCGCTGGGCTTTGCATAAGCGCACTCCATCAATGATGCTGGCGTGATTGAGTTCGTCACTGATGATTGCGTCTTCGGCGGAAAGCAGCGTTTCGAACAGACCGCCGTTGGCATCGAAACATGAACTGTACAAAATCGTGTCGTCTGTACCCAGGAAAGATGAAAGTCTGGACTCCAGTTCCTTATGAATATCCTGCGTACCGCAGATGAAACGCACCGAAGACAGGCCGTAACCACGTTTTTCCAGCCCTTCCTGTGCCGCTTTGACTACTTCCGGGTGGTCGGCAAGCCCGAGATAATTATTGGCGCACATATTCAAAACTTTCTGTCCGGTGTTTATCGCGATATTTGCGCATTGCGGACTGACGATTATCCGTTCTGATTTATACAAACCATCAGCTTTCAATTCTTCGAGCGTTTCTACTAAAAAATCCTTATATTTTGTATACATAGTTTCTCCTTAAAATTCTTAATTCCATTCAAGTATTACTTTGCCGGAATTTCCTGAACGCATTACATCAAATCCTTTACGGAAATCGCTATAATGATATTTATGCGTGATTACCGGGGCGATGTCAAGTCCTGATTCGATCATGCTGGACATTTTGTACCATGTTTCGTACATTTCCCGTCCGTAAATTCCTTTGAAAGTCAGACCGTTGAATACGACTTTGTTCCAGTCGATAAGCGTTTTCGGCCCCTGAATCCCCAGCAGAGCGATTTTTCCGCCATGACACATATTGTCAATCATGCTGTTCAAAGCGCTGGCATTGCCTGACATTTCCAGTCCGACGTCAAAGCCCTCTTTCATATTCAATTCGTTCTGGATATCTTCAATGGATTGTTTAGTGATATTCACCGCGCGGGTTACCCCCATTTTTTCAGCCAGGGCCAGACGGTAGGGGTTAACGTCGGTAATTACCACATAGCGCGCGCCGCAATGTCTGGCGATCGCTGCCGCCATGATTCCAATTGGACCGGCTCCAGTAATCAGTACATCTTCGCCGAGCATGGGAAAAGACAGCGCGGTATGTGTGGCATTGCCGAGCGGATCGAAACAACTCAAAACATCCGTCGGTATTTCAGGGTTGCAGTGCCAGACATTGGTTACCGGGATGACAAGGTATTCGGCGAAAGCGCCGGGACGGTTTACTCCCACGCCGCTGGTGCTCATGCATAAATGCCGGCGTCCGGCAAGACAGTTGCGGCATCGGCCGCAAACAATATGTCCTTCACCGGATACCAGGTCGCCGATCCGGACGTCATGGACGTTGCTGCCGAAGGCTTCGACCACCCCGACAAATTCATGACCGACCGTCATTGGCACGGGAATAGTCTTCTGCGCCCATTCATCCCAGTTCCATATATGGACGTCAGTACCGCAGATGGATGTTTTCTGAATTTTAATCAAAACATCATTTACGCCGTACTCAGGAACTGGAATATCACGCAGCTCCAGACCTTCCGCCGCTTGAGTTTTTACCAGAGCTTTCATATTTTTCTCTCTTTTTTTGCTTTTGTGTTTGATATAGTAAACAATGTTTATTATATTATCTTTTAATGTTTAAGTCAAGGGCTGTTTTGTAAAAGATTCAATATATTTAACAGGTTTTTATTATAATGAACAAGAATAGTGACAATATTCCGAAGCCGCCGGCGATTGGAGAAAATGTAAAACGTCAGCGTTTGGAGCAGAAAATGTCTCTTGATATGCTTGCGGAAGCCAGCGGCGTGTCCAAGGCAATGCTTTCACAGATCGAGTCCGCCAAAGTCAATCCGACCATTGCGACTATGTGGAAAATAGCTCATGCCCTGAAAGTCGATTTTAATTTGCTTTTGAAAGGGAAGGGTGACAAAGTCCGCAAATTCGAGATCAATCGCCGCGAAGATCTGACTACTTTGGATGCTGATGAGGAAGGTGTGCATATCAATGTGCTTTCGCCTATCACTATGGCTGAGGATTTGGAGCTTTATATATTGACTTTTCAACCGGGAAGTATCCTGACGTCATCAGCTCATTATCCTGACACCGAAGAATTTTTGACTGTTTTGGATGGAGAAATCGAGGTTACTGCTGGAAAAAACTCAACAATTCTGAAGAAAGGCGATGTCCTTATTTATCAATGTGACGTCAACCACTCAATAAAAAATCTTTCTCAGAGCGAATCAAAAATCTATCTGGTAGTAAGATTCGCCAAAAAGAATTAATTACTGCCGTTAATTCATTCTATGGTTGTGCAGCTTAGCTTCAGCCAGCTTTTTTTCAATGAATTCTATAGCTTCCTGATTGAAAAAAGTCTTAATAAAACGGGCGCAGATCAATTCAACTGTTTGTTCCGACGGATGCAGCATGTCCGTTTTGTAAAAACGGTAGTCCCGCAGTTCATCGTGCAGGATTTCATAGGACGGAAAATATATGCTGTCAGGTATTTCATGTAAGGCGCTAAGCAGATTAGCCTTGCTTCTGGCGTTTAATATCAGGTCTCCCGGATAATGGCGCACAGGTGACAGAGTAAAAATAATCTTGATATTTTTGTTTAATTCTCTAATGTTTTCCACCGTTTGGGTCAGGTAGTCCCGGTTTTCTTTCGTACTTAGAATTTTTCGTTCAAAACTGTTATTATTTACCTTGTGGCAATTCGCCACAATATTGCCCTTATAACAATAAACTACTGATGATGATGGTGTCAGAACGATAGCGTCAGCGACATTCAGTCTTTCCCTGAATTTCTTTAATGTCAGATTGGCGTTTCCGACTGCTGTTTTCAGGTCGGCATTTGAAAACCGCCCGTGGTGTTCCCATGAATGCCGGAGCCCGTTGTGTTCAAAAAAGTCGTTTTCCGAATAATAACGTTCACCAGCCGCTCGTGCGACGATCTGGGATATTGAGTATGAGTTATAAATAATTCCGCTTGGATTCTGGATTACTTCAAATCCGCATTGTTCCAGTAATGATAATAAATTTTCAGAAAAGCATGAACCTATTCCGCACCATATGGAATTTTTGTTGAATTTGGGGAAATCTTTTGAATTTAGTTTTATCTCAGTCCGTAATTTTGGTTCGTCACATAACATTGAATTTCTCCCCTTTTCGCATTGCAATTAATCTTTCAGTAAGCTGGGTGAAGCGTGGTTCAAGCCGGGCGTTGCGTACTGCCATGGATATGGCTTTAGCGCTGCCGATCAAAATCAGCAGTTTCTTTGCGCGGGTTATGCCGGTGTACAGCAAATTGCGTTGCAGCATCATATAATGTTGATTAAGCATCGGCATGATTACCGCTGGGAATTCACTGCCCTGGGATTTATGGATGGTGACGGCATAAGCTAAACTTAACTGGTCGATTTCCGTAAATTCATAATTGACCACTTGTGAGCCTCCATAGTAAACGGAAAAAACTTTATCTTTGTTGTCAATATTCCCGATTCGTCCCATGTCGCCGTTGAAAATATTCTTGTCGTAGTTATTCGATATCTGCATTACCCGGTCACCGGCTTTAAATATTCGGTCACCGACTTTGAATTGCGGCTTATGTCCGTCATTTAAAATATGTTGCAGACAGTCGTTTATCGAACGTGTCCCGCAGCTTCCGCGGTTCATCGGCGTTAATATCTGAATATCGCGTATAGGATCAAAACCGAAACGCTTTGGAATGCGCTCTGTCTGCAAGCGGATAATCAGCTCCAGGACTTTATCTGGATCATCCTGCTCAATCCAGTAAAAGTCTGATAACTGCTTTGTATCATTGAATTTTTCCGGCATCTCTCCGTGGTTTACACGGTGAGCGTTGGAAATAATCCGGCTTCCAGCGCCTTGACGGAATATTTTTGTCAGTTGGGTGACTGCGAACATTCCCGAACGCAGGAAACTATGCAGTACTTTCCCCGGGCCAACCGAGGGCAGTTGATCGGCATCGCCCACCAGTACCACGGAAGTACCAAAATTTACCGCCCTGAATAAACATAAAGCTAAGGTTATATCCAGCATTGATATTTCATCCACTATCAGCAAATCACAAGGAAGCTTATGGTCGGCGTTATAAGCGAATTTACGTTTGTCCGGTTCCCATTTCAGCATGCGATGAATGGTTTTTGCCGGAAAATTAGTTGTTTCCGACATGCGTTTGGCAGCGCGTCCGGTAGGAGCAGCCTGATAAACTTTCAGCTTAGCCGCAAGAGCTCGGCGGACAATCTCATGGATGACGGTGGTTTTCCCCACACCGGGGCCGCCGGTGATGATATTAAGAGGATATTTCCCTATTCGTTCGATTGCATGCTGTTGCTCTTCACTTAACTGCAAGTTTTTTGCTGGAGCTATTTTTGCCATTTTCAAACCGGGATGTTCGATACATCTTCCCAGCCCATAAATATATTTCGGCAGTTCCGTTTCAGCACGGAGTAGATTAACGGAATATGCCATGCCGTTTTCAATGCGGATAAAGCCCTGCTTTATCGCTTCCTCGACGCCGCGGTCGGCTATTTCCGGTTCAATACGCAGGGTTTCTGCACATTTGGTTGTAAATTCTTTGATGGGATAACAGCAATGGCCTGAAACGGTCAACTGATTTAATGTATAGAGCGTTCCAGCCGCGAGTCGCTGACGGTCAACTTTTTCTATTCCCAGCGATGAGGCTATATTGTCTGCCATCAGAAATCCGATGCCGTCTATTTCATCGGCTAAACGGAAAGGATTTTCCTTGACGACCTCTGCTGCTTTATCGCCGTATTCTTTATATAATTTCTGGCAATATAGACTTGAGATGCCCAGTCCTTGAAGGAATATAAAGATTTCCCTTCGTGAAGACTGTGCTTTCCATGCTTCGCTGATTTGCGCGGCGCGTTTTTTCCCGATACCCGGCACTTCTTTTAAACGTGCTGAATAATGATCAAGTATTTCAAGGGTCTTATCGCCGAAATGATTTACGATATTTTCAGCGTTCTTTGGCCCTATGCCTTCGATCATACCGGAAGACAAGTATTTGATGATGCCTTCGCGGGTACTGGGCAGGAGGAAACGAAAATGTTCGGCGCGCAACTGGTTGCCGAATTCTTTATGAGTCTCAAATTTTCCGGTGACTTCAAGGCTCTGCCCCTCAAAAATACCCGAAAAATTACCTACGACCGTGTGTTCGGCCCCCTGTGCGTCAACCATACGGATAATGGAAAAATGCCCTTCGTCGTTTTCAAAAATTACACGGCTGACTTCACCACGCAGAGTATGGGCGGCTAAACCGCCTTTACCACCTTGTCCGTGTTCACCCGTGTTCATCCGTATTTTTCCGTGTTCTTTAATGATGCGAGAATATTCTTTCCGGGGCGTGATATAATGCTACGCCTAATTCGTTGCCGCGTTTGATTACGTCAGCGTCACGGAGCGAACCAGCCGGAGCAATGATCGCTTTTACGCCTGCCGCGGCAGCGGTTTCTACGCCGTCAGCGAACGGAAAAAATCCGTCACTTGCCATGACTGCTCCCTCCAAAGTTTCTTTACCCTCATATTTTTCCCGGCATTTGATTATGGCTTGTTCAACTGCTCCGACGCGGTCTTGTTCTCCTGTGCCTACCGCCAAAGTTTGCCCGTTGGAAACGATTACCACGCCGTTTGAACGGACGTTAAGATTCACATACCAGGCGAACAATAAATCTTTTAACTGCTGTTCCGAAGCGGATATTTCCGATTTCTGATGTCCGGCGCGTTTATTTTCGCTTTCAGCGGTTTTCATATCTTCGACGCAGCGCAGCGAAGTGGTCAGCGGAGCTGCGACAACCAAAGAGCCGTCAGCTAAAACTTTAACGGTATTACAGACTTCAGCGTCATCACCAGTGTATTTCGGCAGAGTCTTCGGGTCGCCGCACTTAATGATGCGGATACTTTTATTAAGCTTATAGTTTTCCTGGTCGTTGAAAACGTCAAGTACGCCGTCCGCAAAAGCCGGAGCGACTACACATTCGACAAAGGTTCCCATGATTTCTTTAGCGGTTTCGACATCTACTTCAACATTAAAGGCTACTGCGCTGCCGAATGCCGCGCGGGCGTCGGCGTCACGGGCTTTGCAATAAATCTGTTTCAAAGTTTCATCGCCGACTTGAACCGCTGCACCGCTCGGGTTGACGTGTTTCATTACTGCACAGGCAGGAGTGTCAAAGAACTTGACTATATTCAAAGCATAGGAAATATCTTCAAGGTTTGTCTGTGAAAGTCCGCTTTTACCGGTTTTCAGGATTTCCATATCACCGATGACATTGGTTTGGCTGACGGGCTTGTAAAAAGCTGCCGGCTGGTGCGGGTTGGTACCGTAACGCAAGTCTTCGACTTTTATATATTCGCGATCACCGATTTTGATAGTTTCAGCGAAGTTTCCAACATTCTTTGACAAATAGGTGCTGCGGTTAAGTTCTTTTGATGACATTAAGATGCTCCATTTTGGTTAAAAATTAAAAAATATTTGTTATTAAAACTTACTGCACTTTGCGAAATTCGCAAATGGAGCTATTTATAAATATAGATGAAATTTATAAATTAACATAGCGGCGGAAGATGAAAGGCTGTTTTATAACATTTGAAGGACCAGAGGGCGCGGGAAAAAGTACTCAACTGCGCCTATTAAAAGAATATATCAACCAACAGGGCAGGGAGTGCCTGATAACCCGGGAACCCGGCGGAACTCCTGTTGCCGAACAGCTTCGTGAAGTCATAAAGCACCACAACAGCGAAGAACCGATATTTGATGAAAGTGAAGTCTTCCTCATAGAAGCCGCCCGTTCCCAGCATGTCCACTATTTAATCGAGCCTGCAGTTAAGCGCGGCGATGTTGTTTTGTGCGATCGTTTTTATGATTCCACTACTGCTTATCAAGGATATGCGCGTGGTATGGACCTGGGAACGCTCAAGCTGCTGAATGAGTTTGCTGTCGGCGGCTGTAAGCCAGACTTGACTATTTTGCTGGATTTGTCGCCGGAGGAAGGTTTTGAACGTACTGCCGTACGTGAGGAAACTCAAAATGTACATGATCGTTTCGAGCTGGAAAACCTTGATTTTCACCGTGCCGTACGCAACGGCTTTTTAGAAATAGCTGAAAATGAACCTGAACGGGTGAAGATTGTCAGCGCTATGGGAACTCCTGAAGAAATACATAAGAGAATAGTGGAGTTTATAAAAAATGTTATTTAAAAAATACGCGGAAAAATTTCCGCTGATAATTGAAAGCCTGATAAACGCTAACAAGACAAATAAGCTTGCGCATGCCTATTTACTCCACGGCGACAGCCCGGAAATACGCAAAGAGTTTGCTTCGGTCATCGCCCAGATAGTTATTTGCCCCAACAAAGACGCGGAGGGCGCTCCGTGTTCGGAATGCAAGACCTGCCGTCAGTTGAGCGAACAGACTTATGCTGAACTTTACACCTTGTCCCCGGTCGGGAAAAGATGGGAGATCAGAATTGGAGACAGTAAAAATCCAGAGCCCAATACTGTCCGCTGGTTTGAGGAGCAGTTTTATCTTACCAGCGTGGCGGCGGCAAATAAGAAAATCGGTGTTATTTACGATTGTGACCGGATGAATACTCAATCGCAAAACGCTTTTCTGAAGACTTTGGAAGAGCCGCCGCGTGATTCATTGTTTATTCTGGCGACTGGCAATCCGTCGGCGTTACTGCCGACTACTCGTTCCCGTTGCCAGGCTCTTATCTTGCTGGAAAACCGTTGTGATTTCGATTTTGAGAATAGCGGAGAATTATTTGCCGCATTGGCGAAACTCCAGTTCAAATCAAAAAATGATATGGTCAGCACCGAACAGTGCGCTTCTGAAATAATCGCGATAGCCAGTAACCTCAAGGATTCTGCCGCCGATCGCGTCGAAGCCGAGTGGGAGGAAAAACTCCAATTTGCGCAGGAACTCGAGCCGCCGATGCGCAAACGCATCATGGCGCAGTTTGAAGCCGCGGCTTCCGGCGAATATATTAGTGAAAGAAACTACCTGATTTCCGCTTTACACACCTGGTTTGCCCAGACTTATTTGTTGAGTTGCGGTACGAAACCGGAGGATACTGCCAACCCGGAGATATTCGAAAATCTTGAAATACCTCAAAAAATAAATGAGGAAGAGGCATATAAAGCTCTCCAGGCGGTAGATAAATTGCTCTATGAATTGCGTTTCAATGTAAATGAAGAACTTGCGCTCCGCTCATTCTGCCTCAATGTGGCAATAGGTTAAAAAAGATTTAACATCGAACATCGAATTTTAAAACCTGGGAGCGCTGGTCTTCAGGCCGGCAAAATCTTTTTATCCCTTCTGAAAACCGGAGCTACGGATATTTTTATATTCTCACGAATATCAGATATAGGAGCATGAGCACTGAGAGGAAATATGAAAGAACGCTGATTTCTTTGCCTTTGCCGCAGAAAAGTTTTACGAAAGGATAGACGATAAATCCGAGCATCATTCCGTCAGCAATACTGCTGGTGAACGGTATCCCGACGATAATTAAAAATGCAGGTAAGGCTTCGCTCATGTCGTCCCAGTCTATTTTTCTGACGCCAGTCATCATCATTACTCCGACAAGTACTAATGCCGGCGCTGTTATCGGCGCGAATCCGGCAGCGGTTTTTACTATTGGAGAGAAAAACATAGCAAACAGAAAACATATTCCAGTCACAATCGCGGTAAGTCCGGTTTTCCCGCCGGATCTTATCCCCGCCGAACTCTCAAGATAGACCGTTACAGTACTGTTACCGAACATTGAACCGCCCATCGTACTGAGCGCGTCCGAAGCGAAAGCACGTTTGAGATTGGGCGGATTACCGTTTTTATCATTCATTTCCGCTTGTTCGGATAATCCCAGCAGGCATCCAAGAGTGTCAAAGACATCCATATAAACAAAAATGATTATCAAAGGCAGGACTTTAAAGAAATGAGTCCACAGCAGCGAAAAGTTGAATTTGCAAAAAATCGGCAAGGCACTTGGGGGAGCGGAATATATACCGGCAAATTCGGTTTTTTCGGTCAGGAGCGCAACTATTAATCCGCAAGCTATTCCAATAAGTAAAGCTCCTTTTACTTTGCGGAATATTAGAACTGAGGCTGTGACCAGCCCGACTGTAAATACCAGCGGCCCCGGCGAAACTATATCTTTTGACAGATCGAAATAGCCGTAAGCGACTTTTACAATCTCGCCGTTAATCAGTCCAAGTTCGGCTATAAATAAACCTATTCCGACAAGGATAGCGTTCCTCATGGAAGGGCTTACCGCCTGCACTAAAAACTGCCGGATATTTAAAAATGACAATATAGCAAATATACACCCGGATACAAAGACAATTGCCAGCCCGGACTGCCATAGTTCGGGAGAACCGGGAGCTAATCCGGTTATCTTTACCAATGAAACGGTTACAATAGTGACAAAAAAGAAGTTTTCTCCCATTCCCGGAGCCAGCGCCGCCGGGTAATTCGCAAGAAAGCCCATTACCAGAGAGCCGAAGGCCGCAACCAGGCAGGTGGCGGTGAATAAAGCATCTTCCGGCATTCCGGTTTTTATTTGTCCCAGACTTCCTGACAGTATTGCCGGCTGTAGGAATATAATATAAGCCATTGCGGCGAAAGTTGTAAGTCCGGAGATAACTTCGGTACTGATACTGCTTCCTTTTTCGTTGATTTTAAATAGTTTTTCTAATATTTTCATTGGTTTTTATGTGCGTTTTTTATGGTAAAATAAAATCATCCTGCTCCATGTTTTTTATGGGGGCCAGGATGATGTAAGCAATAAATATATCAGTCTTGAATCCGCCAGTTTACAAAAAGCATAAACGGTGCGAGTTCATTTGGAAAATTGCTGAACCATCTGTTTTCTTTGATAAAATTAAGAAGGCCCAACTGGATTCCAGAACTGGTTTTTTTAGTGGAGTTGATGACACCAAGCTGAAGGCCTTTGAGTTCGTCATCGGCATTGGCGAAGCCCAGTTGTATACCTCTGTACATTTGTCCGTAGTTGGCAAAACCTATGCTGACGCCTTTGCTGTCGCCGGAGGTTCCGTTAATGAGCCCCAGAGCTATTGAGGTTTGAGGATTGCAACCCCAGATACTAAGAGTAAGTCCTTCGATCCTTTCAGTCTTATCAAGAATGGCGACATCTGGAGTCAAGCTTGCCTGAAACGCTTTTTGAGCGGCGAATACAGATGACGTGATTGAGGAGGCGATGAGACATACGGCAAAAGCTTTGATTACTTTTCTCATTATTTTTTCCCTTTACGAAGATTAATGATTTATATCTGAATAAATAATATCATCATAATTGAAAATTACAAATAATGAGCGACTCTGAGAGAAAGCTATTTTTTCAGTTTCTTGTTCATGTCTGCAATTGCTTCATTCATGGCTTTTTCCATCAAATTTACATACATGCTGAGATCATCGCCGGAGCGGTAATACAAGCCTTGCAGTATCTTTTCCTTATTGTCGAAAGAATAACTCCAGAGAGTCTTATTGTTTTTATCCTGCAATGAAAATTTAATGGCAAGGTGGTTTTCGGAAGTTCCGGCCGGGGTACCCAGGAGCCATACATAAAAGCAGACAAAGCTGGTTCCATAACTGTATATCAGCGCATCGTATTTTGTCGAGAAGACCTCGCCTTTGAAGACATAATCCGCCCTGTATTTATCGCCGCCGAAAGTAAACCAGGCATCCTTGAACATCAGGGAACGGCGCAGGCTCAACGCCGCTGCCTTAGCCAGGTCTTCGCTTGCGTTGAAATCAAATTTTTCCACAGTAAGGAAGTTTTGAGCGGCTTCCGGGCGATCATAAGTTACCCAGCCGTATGGGTAGAGTGGAATCAATGTAAGGTATCGTGCGGCGGAGTTATTTTTATTGCCGCGCATGTCGTCAAACGGAAGTACGGCTACGGTCTTATTGGTGAATTTAGATTCTTTGACTTGTTTCAGATTTCGCATATTTGAAGGATAGACAAACTTTGTTGTAGTGCCGCATCCTGTGAGAACTGATAAAAGTGCGAGCAAGGCAATGAGTGATATTGATTTTTTCATGGATTTTCTCCTTGTTTTTTTATACGATATTACTTAAAGCCTTATAAGTCAAGTTAGCCGAATAAAGAAAATGAAAATAACGGAAAATGGTGAGAGAGATTGCACCGGGTATATTGACTTTTATCAAAAAATCTTCTATATTTGACTTTGACATTACATCTTTTTCAAGCATATATAATTCACTTGGGGGATTAAGTTTGAATTAATCATTATTTTTCCCTTAATTATCATTTAAAATGCAGGATGCAGAATAATAAAAATATAAATAAAAGCCAAACTTTAAAAGAGAAAAAGACACTATCCAGGAATAAAATTAAATAAAATTGGAATTTTGAGTAAAAAATGCTACATTAACTAGCCTTAAACAGGCAATAATTTAGGTTTGGTATTTTAGCTGAAAATTTTGGTGTGATGAAATATAAATTTTTAGCTTCAAGGCTCTTATGTGCTAATTCAAAAATTATTGTTTTTTGTTAACGACTATTGTGGGATACCATGTTAAAAAATTGTGTCGTAGTAAGTGTTCAGAATGATTCCCGGGTTATCGGGCTTCGTGTGAAAGCGAAAGGTAACGGGAAATGTTTTGTTGAGAAATGCTTTACCGGGCCTTATTCAGATAATGACGGTCCCGGCGAGGCTTTATCTTTGGCATTGGACAATTTGAATGCCCGGAACTGTAACCGTATCGTTATAACTGCTCAGATTGAACGAAGCGGTATTTTTGAGCTTCAGATGCCTAAGCTTAATCCTGAAGACCTGCATCATGCCGTTGAACATGAATTAGTAAAATACATCCCTCTGCCATTGGAGGATATTGTCTGGAGCGCCCGGATTGTTTCTGATGAAGATGAAAACCCGGAAAATAACCTGAATCGTGTACGGGTGGTTTTTATGCCGCGGGACAACTGGACGAAATTTATTTCTGAACTTCAGATACGGCAGCTTCATATTGACAGCTTTATCAACCCTTTTATGGCTGTTGAGCCGTTTGGCGCCGGGCAGGATGTTGCTTTGCCGATGATTGATGACGAACATATTTTCCTGAGCAGTGTGGACGGCTTGAGAAAAATGTGTTTCACGAAAGATGTTAAACAGAACTCTGAACAACAAGAGCAGATTCTAGAAGATTTTGTTTGGGATGAAGAAATTTCTGAAAAAGGCGATTATTTTATTTGTATGCTGGTCGCTAGGTATGTGATGTGCGGTGAATATGACCAGTATGAAAGGAAACTTACATTGCCGCTGCCTCAGGGGGTTATTCCGCAGCGGAATAAATTATTGAAATGGTTTACTGTTGTGAACGGGATTGCCGCGTTGATTTGTCTTGGGCTTCTCCTGTATCAGGCGCGCGAGAAAGTTTATTGCGTTTACGTGGAACAGAGAAACGCTATAAGTTTGATAGAAACCAATATTAGAAATGTTCAGAAACAAAACGCTGAAAGTAAAAGAAACGAAAAACTTTACAAAAAAATAGAGGATGCCGTTCCGGTGAATTTGAATCCTTTGCGAATCATGGCATTTCTGGCGCAGAAGCTGCCGAAATATATTTGGATTCGCAGTTACAATATGAGTTCAGATAAAATCCATTTGAGCTTGAGTAGCAGTAAGGATCCCGGCAACCTCATGACAACGTTGCGGAACGGCAGGCTCTATAACATTGAAAACGTACGTAAATCAAGACGTCATGACGGAACTTATTATTTGTATCTGGTGCTTGCGTCTCCAGTTGGAGGTTAGCAGCAAGTGAATTTCCTTACTAAGAATATAAAGAGTAAAAAAATAATATTTTTAATGCTGACAGCTTTGGTTATTTTTATAATTTTAAGCATTACCGTCATATCAGAAAATCTTGAAGTTATTTGGCCGACGGAAGAGATTTTATACAATCAGAAGCGCGATTACCGCCGCTTAAAGACAAAATTGACAGATGCGGAGAAGCTCCATGAAGAATTTTTAAAATCAGAAAATTCAGCTGCCAGCAAAATAAAGTTGTTTTATACGGAAGATGACAAGGTCAAGGCAGACATATACATGCGTCAGCGAATAGAGCATGCCGCGAAGTTTTCGAATTTGATTTTGAAGTCAATGAGCAGTGTTCGTAAAAAGACTATAAAAGGAGATACCGTTTCGCTTGAGTTGAGCATAAATGTTGAAGGAGGGTTTGAGAAAATAATCATCTTTCTTCAGGAACTTAACAAAAAAAATGTGGGCCTTTACTGGGTGAACTGTTATATGCGCCCTGCTGGCGGGAGGAATAAGGAGAGTGTGATAAATTTGAATGGCGTACTGCGCATGATAAGTACGGATGGCAAGCTGTTTGAGGATAAAAAGAAAAAGGCGAAGAAATGAGAAAGGTTTATCTGCTTTTAAATATAATTTTTATTGCGGCAATCGTATTTCTGCTTGACGCTTATGCAAGCAGTGTAAAGCCAGTGTCTTCAGCCCCGGATAAAAAGAAGCAGAATCCCAAAAGGAAAGTTCGTAAAATCAGGAAAAAGACCAGGAAAGAATTTGTTATTCCAGATGAGAATCTTATTGCCATGCTCAATAACAGCAATTTGTTCGAAGCCAACCGGGGAGAGGAAGATGCTCCTCCGGAAAAAAAACAGGCGCCGCGCAATAACACTAGTTTTAAACTGATGGGAATATGTCATTTCGGGAAGTTGAAAAGTGCGATTATTACCAGCGCTTCAAAAGCTTCATCAGGTAAGAATTATTTTACTATAGGTGAGGACGTTGGCGATGGCTATAAACTTTACGAGGTTGAGGAAAAAACGGTAGTTTTGAAAAGTGGAAGCAGAAAAATAACCCTTGAGCTGGAAAAAGTTAAAAGTAATCCTTCTCCAAGGTCCAATGCAGCTCAAAGGTCAAGAATTACCCGGGCTCCCAGGAGGACAACTTCTAGAAGAACTACTACCAGACGAAGAAGCAGTAGACGCAGATAATTTAACCATAACAGGGAGGAACAAAGATGAAAAAAAATTATATGATGAACTTACTGGGCATTTTGCTTATCGGCAGTTTATTTATTGCTGGTTGTGAAACTCTCACTGGTACTAAAAAAGACAAGAAAAAGAAGAAGAAAGAGGAAGAGTATAATTTCGGTCATCTTAAACCTGTGAAAACAGTACATCCTCCAATGCAAAAAGAAATGATAAAGGGCTACAAATATTCCAGGCCGGAAAACCCTTTTACGCTCAAGGTCAAAAAGCCCGAGAAGGAGATTGACAAAGAGATACAGCCTTTTTATATGAAGTTTATCAAGAAAAGCGGCAAAGCTGATAAGGACGGAACCAAGGTTACGATTAATTTTAATGGGGCTTCGCTGTCGGATGTGGTTCCGGCTTTTGCACAGATACTTAAATTCAATTACAGTATAGACCCTGAATGCAGGGGGACTGTTACGATGGCTATAGACGAGAAATTGACTCCTGTGGAATTATGGAAGATTTTCGAGCAGATGCTGTGGATGTGCGGCACTTATTGTTCTTCTTCGGGAGAACTTATCAGGATTTTGCCGCAGTCAAAAATGTCAATGCAGCAGCAGATTGGCGTAGGAAAGGATTTGGTGTCACAGGCTAATGTTGAGCTTTTATTCTACCCTTTGAAATATGCCGATGCCAAAAAACTTGTTGAGCAGTTAAAGCCTTTTACTCATAAAGGCGGTACCTTTATTGCTTTGGAGAGGCAGAATGCTATAATGCTGGTAGATTCCCCGGCGAATATTCCAAAGATGTACCGACTGATAAAGGCAATGGACAAAAAAGATAAATACAACTGGCATAAAGTGGTGATTCCGTGTCACAATGTTTCGTCCGGAAAAATAGTAAAAGAGTTGAGCGAGCTCTTGCCGGTTCTTGGCTTTCAGGTTTCTCTTGATACAGACAAACCCGTGCCGGGAGCTATACAACTGGGCTATCTCGAACGTTTGCAGGTCATCATTGCTTCCGCGGCTACGGAAGAGGCGCTCGATGAGTTGAAACGCTGGGTCGGACTTTTGGATAAAACTGATGTTGGTGAACAGGAAAGGGTGTTTATTTATTCTGTAGTGAATGGCAAAGCGGATGAATTATCCCAGGCATTGTCGGTCGTATTCCCGGTCGAAGGGGCTAGCCTTGCTGCCGAAAATACTAAAAAAACAGCTTCTTCTGGAACTTTTAAAGGAACGTCATCAAGTAAGGTGAAAAGCAGCAGCAGCAGCCCGGATGGCCCCGGTAGTGTTTTTGAAATACCGGTAAAAATATTCGCGGATGCGGTGCATAACCGTTTGGTTATCAGGACTACTCCGCGAGCCTATGCCATGATGAAAGCGGTAATTGAACGTTTGGATACGGTTCCGACGCAGGTTTTGCTTCAGATGCTTGTAGTTGAGATCACTCTCCATAAAAACACCAAGTTCGGTTTGGAATTTTCAGATCAGGGCGCCGGGGATTCTCTGGAATCAATTTTCGGAACGAACTATAAAAATCTGGTTCCGGCAAGTGGACAGGATGCGCAATATGGTGGTAAAGTATGGATATTCAACCCGAATAATCCAAGTGAAAAATTCGGATACGTACAGGCTTTGGCGGGGAACTCAAATGTGAAGGTGGTTTCCAGCCCGCAGGTACTGGCTATCAGCCACACAAAAGCGAAAATTTCAGTTGGTTCAAGAGTGCCTCTGGTCCAGTCTGAGATAAGTAACAGTCAGTCGGTTGTAACTACTGCCAACGATACGTCAACCAGTCTGGTTCGTAATATTCAGTATTTCGAAACCGGGATAATTTTGGAAGTGACTCCGCATGTGAGCCGCGGCGGACGGATAACCCTTGATGTGTCGCAAACCGTTTCTGAGGCGGTCAATAATACGACTTCATCAATTGATTCTCCTGAAATAAGTGAACGCCTTCTTGAAACCTCAATGTCAATCCGGGACGGTCAGACTATTATAATCGGCGGGTTGATTAAGGAACAAATGGTTGACAACCTTGATACGGTTCCTTTTGTCGGAAAGATCCCGATTCTCGGCAGGCTGATTGGGGATAATGACCTTACGCTGAAACGTACGGAACTTTTGATGCTTATCACCGGTACGGTTATTAATGAAAACACTCGTCTGCAGGACCTCTTGAAACGCTATAAAAACACGGTTGAGCATCTGAAGGAATTTCATGATAAGACTTATAAAAAGAAAAAAGCAAGCGGATTCTGGGATTTATGGATTTAGGAAAAACAACAGTTCGAAAAAGTCTTGATAAAATAGAAAATGAGCTTTCAAGCCGTTTCCCTGACTACGCTAAATGGAGCCAGTCGCATCCGCTTCGTGCCAATGCTGACTGGATATTATGCGAAAAGGGTTTGCTTTCAGAAACTGACCTGCTTAATATTTATACCAAGGCTATGGATGTTGAGCCGATTGATGAAACGGATATTATTGAGCCCGCAAAAAGCGAAGATATTCATGTGGAGTATTTGACTGCCAATAATTGTATCCCTTATTCCTGGGACGATAAAGAAATGATATTGCTTTGCTGTGATCCTTATCAACTGGAACATCACGCTTATGTTTTTAAGCGCTTTTTGAACTTGGATCTGAAATTTTATTTTGTCCGTCGAAGTATTGTCGAACGTCTGATAAATAAAGTTTATATATCCGCAAAGCAGTCAGACCAAGACTCGTTGCAGTTGCTTGAAGGCGATGAGGATGCCCTTAGAAACCTGGCTAGCGAAGCTAAAATAGTCCGTTTAATCAATGAGATGCTTTCGCAGGCGATAGAACAGAACGCCAGTGATATCCACATTGAGCCGGAGGAAGAACGAGTTGTAGCGCGTTTTCGTATAGATGGGATACTGCGCGAATACATAAGCTGCCCGTTGTCAGACTATCCGGCTATTGCTTCACGTATTAAACTTATCGGCGGATTGAATATCGCGGAAAGCCGTCTGCCGCAGGACGGGAGAACGAATTTCCAGATCGGGCGTTTTGAAATGGATATTCGAATAAGCACCATTCCGGTAATGAATGGTGAAAGTATCGTTATGCGTATTCTGCGTAAGGATGTTATGGCTTTTGACCTGGGGAAACTTGGAATGTCGTCAGCCTGCCGTACCCGCTTCAATAAACTGATATCAATCCCTCACGGCATAATCCTAGTTGTGGGTCCCACCGGCAGCGGTAAAACCACTACTTTGTACAGCGTTATGCAGCAGTTGAATGATAACGCCAGAAAGATTATAACTATTGAGGACCCGGTGGAATACCAGCTTCCGGGACTTTCACAGATGCAGGTCAATCATAAAATCGGTTTGTCATTTGCTTCGGGATTAAGGCACATTGTTCGACAGGACCCGGATGTTATTCTGGTTGGGGAAATTCGTGACAAAGAAACTGCTGATATTGCGATTAATGCCGCTTTGACCGGACATCTGGTTTTAAGTACCTTGCATACAAACGACGCGGCTGGTGCGGTTACGCGGTTACTGGACATGGGAGTTGAAAGTTTTTTAGTGTCGTCAGCGCTTTTCGGTGTCCTTTCGCAGCGTTTGATCCGTAAAATATGTCCGGATTGTCATGGTGATATAAACACTAAAAAACGCTGTAAAAGCTGTGGCGACAGCGGCTTTAAGGGCAGAACCGGGATTTATGAACTACTTGTTGTTGATGAAGAAGTCCGGGAGGCAATCATCAAAAACAGCTCAAGTTCAGCGATTAAAGATATAGCAGTGAAAAACGGTATGGTTCCTCTAATACAGGACGGCTTGAACAAAGTTGCCGAAGGAGTGACCCTGGAATCTGAGGTGAAACGCTCAGCAAACGACTTATAGGGAATTAATAGTTAATAGTTTGGGGTGGTGAGAGTTGGCACATTATAAATATAAAGCGGTTGAACCGGGAAAAGCTCCAGTTGAGATTATAATCGAAGCTGATTCCGAGGCGAATGCGGTTGCTATCCTGCAACGGCGCGGCATGATGCCGATAAAAAACCTTGGAATAGTGAGCAATGTTGACGGCGGATCAGTTTTTAAGCTGGCTCGTAATAAATTTAACGTGTACCAGTTCACGGACCGGCTTGTGCCGCTCTTGAAAGCCAACATTCAGCTGGAAAAAAGCCTGGCAATTATGGAAGAAGGCGCTGAAGAAGGCATAAACCGGGAAGTGATTCGTTCAATGCGGCGGGGGCTGCATGAAGGTAAGACCTTTTCATCCCTGATACGGGCGCAGGAGCAGTATTTTCCTGGCATGTACGCGAATCTGATAGAAACCGGGGAGACTACCGGGTGTTTGCCGGAGGTCGCTCAGGAGTTGCGGCGTTTTATGAATGAAAATAAAAGTTTGAAGGAATTTATAATAACCAGTTCAATTTACCCTTGTATTGTGCTTGGTGTGACTTTTATTGTTGTGATATTTCTTTTTACTCTGGTTATTCCGCGTTTTGCGACGATTTTTGAGGATATGGGCAAAGAATTGCCTTTGGTAACCAAAATTATGCTTGAAACGGGTAATGTTTTTGTTGCGTTATGGTGGATATGGCCGCTTTTGATTGTCGGGGCGGTGTTTTTAAACAAGAGAATAAAACAGGGGGGAATGGCGAAAGAATGGTGGGATAGGTTTATCCTGAAAACTCCCTTGGTCGGAGATCTGGTTCAGCGCATTCAGATAGGGCAGTTCATACGTACTTTGGCGATAATGATGAAAAACCATGTGCAAATCCTGCCGGCGATAAAAATTTCGACAAAAGTAATTAGCAATGGCGAAATTGCAAACAGTTTTGCAAGTGTAGGCGATGAACTGCGCGGCGGTATGAAACTTTCCGAAACTCTCGGACAAAGTTCATTCATGCCTCAAGGAAGTATCCCCATGCTTCGAATTGCCGAGGAATCGGGCGAAACCGGCGAGATGCTTACGCAAATCGCCGACGAGTGTGAAAGCGTGATAAGGGTTCAGATAAAAAGAGTTTTAGCTGCTATGGAACCGGCGATTATTTTGGTGCTTGCAGCAATAGTTTTAATGGTGGTGCTCTCAATATTCCTGCCAATTATGGAAATGAGCAATCTCTAAACAGTCGTCAGTAAAATAAAAAGGAAATAGCATGAAAACAATCACTGTATTGCAAAGCATTATTGTCCTTTTGAGTATTAGCGGATGTTCAACTCCTGTCCCGCCCCGGAAAGAAACCGGAGTTGCTATTAAAGGTGTTTCAGTAAATAATGCTGTTATAGTTAAATATAATGAAAAATATTTTTATTACAGGAAGAAATGTGGATCATGTGGTTTTGTATCCACTCAGACAACAGGATCAGGTTTCCCGACAAAACCTTTTACTTGTTGTTCTGAATTTGTTTGCCCCAAATGTAAAGCAACTTCTAAAATAATTATAAAAAGAACCTTTTAACAAAAAAAACAATAAGGAGGATTAGAAAGTGAAAAGTAAACGCCGTAGAAATTACACCATGATGGAAATGGTAATAGTGATTGTTATTATTGGTCTTTTGGCTGCAATGGCAACCCCTTTATATCTCAGGCATATGAAACGCGCCAGAGTAAATACAGCTAAGACCCAGATAAGGTTGCTGGAACAGGCGATATTTGATTTCCAACTTGACTTGAAAAGACTCCCGGATGCTGAACATGGTCTGCGTGAACTTGAGGAAAACGTCGCAAACGATGATAAATGGGACGGCCCTTATCTCAAACAAAGTGTACCTAAAGACCCGTGGGGGGCTGATTATGTTTATACGGTTCCGGGTGAACAGGGGGATTATGACCTAATCAGCTATGGCAGCGATAAACAACCCGGCGGGGAAGGCGACGCTGCGGACATAAGCAATCATGGCACAATAACAGAGTAGGCTTTTATCTTAACATAACACATTCGAAGGAATTATTTATTTGAAAAGCAACAACTACACTATCATTGAACTTGTCGCGGTGATTGTTATTGCCGGTATGCTTAGTACGGTTGTTATTATGCGGGTCGGGAAACTGCCGGCTTTTATTTCTCTGGAAAGTAAGGTCAATGAGTTCAGTAAAATCCTCGCGCAGGCACGTAACAACGCTGCCTGCCAGGGGATTAATACCACGGTTGTTTTTGACTCTGAAAATCATCGCATTTTTATGCCGCAGGAAAGCGGTGATGAACAAAAATCATCCTCGATAGAAATGTCTGTTCCTGAGGAAATAAAACTTTCATTGAATAACGAAGAAGTAGAAACGGAAGGTGAAAACACTCTTCTGTTTAAGTTTTATCCGGACGGTACTGGCGGCGGCAACAACGTATGCCTTGAATTGAAAAAACATAAATTTCAAATAAGTATTTCGCCGCTTTCCGGTAGTGTCGTGACAGAGGAGTTGAGCCAGAAGAAATGAATTGTAAAACTAAAAAATTCACCCTCATAGAAGTTATAATTGCACTAAGCATCTTAAGTATGTCCGTGGTGACATTTCTACTGCTCATGGGCTCTGCTTCCAAACGGGCAAACAAAGCTGCTCAACGGTGGGAAAATACTCATCTGCTCACTCAGGCGGTGGAATATTATATGCTGAATAAGGCTGGCTCTGCTGCTAATATTGATGAACGTTTTTTCCCGGTCGGTGAATACAAAGTCGAATGTTCTTTCGATTCTCCTCAGGGGCTGCCTGAAGGTGTTGAAGAATCCGCCGATGGTCAAACCCTGGTTGCTATGCGGATAGTTATAAAAGATAAAAATGATAAAATCCTTGACTCCGTGACTGTCGAACGTATAATTGGAGATCTGGATAAATGAAAAGAACGAAAGCATCTTTTACTCTTGTTGAAGTCGTTATTGCGCTGGGGATATTTGCGGTCGTATCTTTGTTGATAGCGACGACTTTGTTTACTATGCAACGTTCATGGAGCCGGATCAAAAAACATACAAAAAGCCTCAAAGCATATCAAACTATTGACCGGGTGGTTGATTATGCTTTCCGAAATGCGGTTCCATTTAAATGGCAGGATAAGAATTTAAAAGACAGTTTGGTTTTCAAGGGGGATTCCAATCAAGTTACCCTGGGGTATTTGCACCGGGCGACCAATATCAAAAAAGGCGGAATCCGCTTCATAAAACTGGTTCAGGAAAACGATGATTTAGTCGCCTACTATCGGCACACTCCGATTTTGTACTGGTTGAATGAAGACTTGGCGTCAACCTGCCAGAAGGAAGTGATTGCACATGATGTGGAAAGCATTTCATTTCTTTACGCTGACCGGGAAGAAAACGGTATCATCTGGAGTTCTGATTGGAACGAGGAAATAGAAAAAAATATCCCGTTGGGGATACAGATGACGATAAAATTTAAAAACGGTAGAAAAGTTTCCTGGCTGCGAAGAACCGCCGGGAGCAGTTTTGAGACAGAATACGGAAAAAGAGAAACAGTAGTGAAATGAAGACAAAGAAGCATAACAACAAAGAATCAGGCATAGCGTTAATAGCGGTATTGTGCATGATATTGGTCGTGTCGATACTGGCCGCTTCTGCGGTAGCCATGTCGCAGTACGCGGCTTTCGAGTCTTCGACTTTTACCGGTTTTACCCGTTCATTTTATGTAGCGGAAGGAGCCGCGGCACGAATACGCTGGCTCTTAATGGCAGACCGCCGCAAATATACCAACCGCAACCTTGATTCAATTTCAGAAGAGCTTGATGATAGTGAACGTTATCTTGCTGACAATGTAATTCACAATCTGAATTATTACGAACGCCCGATAAGCTTTCAAATAGAGGATATGATGTCTGGAATTGATATTTCAGGTTCGTCTCCGGATTCCAGCCTTAATGGTTTGTTTAAACAGGATGTTACTCAGCCAGCTGACCCGGAATTTGTGATGTTCTGCGCAAGACTGCATGATTATGCTGACCGCAACGACCTTTTGAGCGTTAACGGCATGGAAAAAGGCGGCTATCAGCAGCAAGAGCTTTATAATCTTCCGCGCAATAACAAACTGCAGTTTGCGCAGGAAATAATGTATGTTCCCGGATTTGATGAATATTTTACTATTGATAAATACGGCAGGATTCCTATGTTTAGATTAATCCCGCCGGAAAAAATGAATAATACCAGAGGCCGTCCCAATCTTTTTGCTTCTCCGCCGGAACTAATCAAAAGCAAATGCAAATTGACCGACAGGGAAATGGAACAGGTTACCGAAGCCATGAAAAAATGGAAAACAGACAACACCCCGTTAGCAGAATCCCTGGAACCAGGCTTAAAAACCAAACTCACAACATATTTCAGTACTATGGAATCAGGTTTTTATACTTTGGTCATCAATACATACAGCAAATCAAATCCCGGAACAACCTTGATTTGTTCATTTCAATATATTCCAAGTGCCAAGGCAACTTTTCAATATCACCAATTTACATTTTACTAACAAAAACAAGGAGGAAAAAAGAATAAACAAAAGCTTAAAACTTAACCCTAAAACTTAAAACTATCTTGCAGAATAAGGATTCAGCAAGAGCAACCCAAAGGAAAAATCATGAAGATTCTGAAAATTTTTGTAATGAGTTTAGCTGTTGTCGTTCTCTTTAGCGCCTGTGAAATCTTTGGAACAAAAAAGAAAGCTGAAAAGCCTGAAAAAGCAAAGCCCATTCTATGTTCAAGATGTAAAGCCGCAATAAAGAAAGAAGCAGGTCAGAAAGCCAAAGCTGCCAAAAGAACAACTAGCCGCAAAGCAAGAGCGGCAAGACGTGAAGCTGCTTTTATGAAGCGAATGGAAAAACTGAAAAAGACTGATCCTAAACGTTATGCTGCCGAAATGAAACGCCATAATGAATACAAAGCTCTTCAGGAATTGCGTAAAAAAGATCCCAAAGCTTACAAAGCCAAAATGGCTGAAATACGTAAAAAACAAAAAGTGGAACAGGAAGCGGCATTCATGAAACGCATGGAGAAAATCAAAAAAACAGATCCTAAACGCTATGCCGCTGAAATGAAAAGGTATAACGAATATAAAGAACTGGAAAATTTGCGTGAGAAAGACCCGAAAGCTTATCAGGCAAAGCTGGCTGAGATTCGTAAAGAACGTATGGCTGAACAGGAAGCGGCTTTCATGAAACAAATGGAGAAAATCAAGAAAACTGATCCTAAACGTTATGCTGCTGAAATGGCAAATTACAAGGAATATAAAGCCTTACAGGAACTACGCGAAAAAGATCCTAAAGCCTATCAGAAAAAAATGATAGAATTCCGTAAGAAGCAAAAGGAAAGGCGCGAAGCTGCCTTCAAGGAAGAGATGGAAAAACTCAAGAAAACCAATCCCACTCTTTATGCTGCCAGAATGAAAAAATACAACGAATACAAAGCTCTGCAGGAACTGCGTAAAAAAGATCCTAAGGCCTATCGTGCAAAAATAGCCGAAATCCGTAAAAAACAAATGGCGGAGTATAAAGCTGCTATGGCCAAGCGCAAAGCTGACGAAGCTGCTAAAAAAGCTAAAGCTGTTAAGGCTTCTGCGGTAACTGAAGTAAAAGAAAAAACTACTACTCCAGCAGCCAAATAGTAAAAAAGTCTATGTGCGGGTTACCTCGCACATAGATTTAACTCATTCAAACATAAGGCAGGGCCAATTCGCCCTGCCTTTGTTTATATTAATCAAATCGCTAAGCTCGATAAATCTAAAAAATTGAGGCGTATTAGGAGATGTAAAATACAAAGATGGCGGAGAGGGAGGGATTCGAACCCTCGGTACGGTTACCCGTACGCAGGTTTAGCAAACCTGTACTTTCGGCCACTCAGTCACCTCTCCGACTGTTTGTGGGAGATATAGTATAGCGCAATCTTGCAAAGCATCAAGTTCAAAATGAAAAAAATATTAAAAATTTATAATTTTTGAAATGGCATGAATGAATTATTGCAATATTGATGAGATAAAACCAGTTCAGGATTTTACGGGCTTACATTTTTAGCAGTATTTCGGCAGCCCGCTTATTACCATTTTTAGCTGCTTCTTTAAGATATATTTTGCCTTTCGCTTTGTCATGGGGCAATCCGTACTGTCCATAATAATACGCATAGCCTAAAAATGCCGGAGCCCGCCTTCTCAGTCTTTTTTTGATGTTATTCAGATATTCTGCCGCTTTTTTATCATTTTGAGGAACGCCTAAGCCAAGTTCATAACAGCGCATCAGGCAAAATTCTCCCCAAACGCTCCTTTTGGTCAAAGTTTTTTCCCATTGCTTAATAGCTTTTTCATAGTCGCCTGATTTTGCGTATAAACCTCCCAATAACTGCATTGCGCCGACATTGCCCTGTGCTATTGCTTTTTTATACCATTTTTCCGCTTCACTTCTGCTTTTTGGTGTCTTTAACATGCCGGTGTCATAGCAGAATCCCAACCTTAGTTGAGCCTTGGAATTACCGTTTTCCGCTGCTTTTTTATACCATTTAAAAGCTTCTTCGTTATTTTTGGGAATGCCTGCATATCCTCTTGCGTATAAATTAGCCAACTGATATTGAGCTTCGATATTTCCTGCTTCTGCCGCCTTTTTATAGGATATGCCTGCTTTCTTATTCCATTTATCAGCTTCATCTTTATCTTTCTTGAGCCCGAACAATCCTCGCCTGTAGCAGTCGTATAATTTCATTTGAGCATAAGTATTACCGTTTTTTGCTGCTTTTTTCCACCATTCTATTGCTTTTCCATAGTCTTTTGAAATTCCCAGTCCGCCTTGCGTATGGCAAAGACCCAAATAATATTGAGCTACGGAATCGCCATTTGCGGCTCTTTCTTCAATAGCTTTTTTTCTCCCCGCGGCAGTCTGATAGTTTATTTCGATATAATTTTTGAATCTTTGAACCTCGTTAGCTCCTTCATAAGTCCTGCCGTAGAATTTCCACGCTACAGCAGCGGCAACTGAAAGCACGACGATGATTGAGGCTGTTGAAATTAATATTTTTTTCTTTTTTTTCATAATGAAACGTTCCTGTAATTCAGGTTTAATATATCTTAAGTGATTATAAAAACAAGCTGGATATTATCTTAAGTAGTCGATACCTGAGTGGTTCAGGTTACAGTTGATACTGTAATTTCTTTTCTTACGGAGTTGCCGATAATTATTCGTTTGGCGTTTTTCAAGTCTGCGATGTACAAAAGTTTTTCCCGGGCATTCAGTTTTGTAATTGCTCCAGAGCGCCATATCCCCGGGAGCAGGCCGCTGCTTAGCGGCGGCGTATACCATGAACCATCCTGTGTCTGAACGAAAATATTGGAAATAGCCCCTTCGGTGAGTTCCCCGCGTTCGTTGGTGAAAATTATTTCGTCGT
Source organism: Victivallaceae bacterium (assembly GCA_963664605.1). Taxonomy (GTDB): domain Bacteria; phylum Verrucomicrobiota; class Lentisphaeria; order Victivallales; family Victivallaceae; genus JAHOYW01. The sequence continues at coordinate 3,226,548 of OY761536.1, read as the reverse complement.
AACCTTCATCAACAGCTTCATGGAAATGTTCATTATAAAATTCGCGCCGGGTTGTTTTGTGCTGCAAAAATAAATCTTTGCTGGAACAATGTTTTTTAGATAATTTTATCTTCGCCGAATCTTTTCCCCAGCCGTTTGTTTGCAATGGAAAAATTTGTAGTTCAAGTTCTCCTTTAAAGTTCAACAAAAGCCTGAGGCGACTTTTCACAGGAGCGCTTGTTTTCAGGCTGGCAATCCGTTTGATTACAAATTTTTCAGCTGTTTTTTTATTAAACCTGAAGTTAAAAAACTCCGCGCTTTTTGCCATCCTGTTTAAATGTTCATCAAAATCATCTATGCCGTTTTCAAACAGCATGGTTTCCAGAATTTGGAAATCGGGTTCAGCCGCATGGATAAATTTGCTTTTTAATAACGCTTCTTCAAGTTCGGCATTCTTGCCTGAGTCATAAACAATACCGCCGCCGATTCCAAGTTCAGTAAAATTTTTAGAGCAGACTAATGTCCTGATTGCGACATTCATACAGAAGTCCTGATTAGGATAAATACAAGCTATTGAGCCGGTATATATTTTGCGCGGGCTTTTTTCAAGTTTATGTATTCTGTGCATTGCGGCGATTTTCGGGGCGCCGGTTATTGAAGCGGCGGGGAATACAGCTTCAACTATCCTGCTGAATCCAGTATCCTGATTTATTTCGCCGTGAACTGTGCTTATCATTTGGTGGAGCGTGGCGTAGCTGTCGACATGGAACAAAGGATCGACGTATATTGAGCCTGGAGTACAAATACGTCCCAGGTCATTACGTACCATATCTACTATCATCAGGTTTTCAGCGGTGTTTTTGGGGTCGGTTTTCAAAAATCCGGCATTATTGCTGTCCTTGAACGGATCGCAACTGCGCTTTATAGTGCCTTTCATGGGGCTGTTAAAGAGGCTGGTTCCTCTCCTTTCCAGGAACATCTCAGGAGAAAGCGATACTATTTGCGAGTCACCGGTATTGATAAAAGCGGCATATGGCATAGGATGCCTGACAAAAAGCGCTTTGAATAAACTCCACGGGTCATTTATTTGTTCTCCGCAAAGCCGGAATGTGAAATTAGTCTGGTAAATATTTCCGGCTTTAATATCGTTGAGTATTTCATCAATTGCGGTGTGATATTCATCTTCTGAGAGTTCCGGCTGTAAATCTACGCATGCAGCGAATATTTCTTCATTTTCAGGTTCGAATATTTCCGGGGCTTTGTCATAGATCCCGAACCATACTAAAGGAAAGTCATTTAAAGGGCGTGCCGGAAAAGCCGCATCAAAAGCGGCGCCGGCTTCATAGGATATAAAACCGGCGGCATAAAAACCCTGTTCTAAAGCTTTTTCAAGTTCATTCAGGGTGTTTTTTACATTCTTGAGCTTGGTACAGCTGAGGAGTTTGACGGGGGCAGTGAAAATCCCCCATTGTTTACTATCCGGTAAACGACAAACTACTGAGCCTTTTTTCATCTTACTTAATAGCTGTTCCTGATACCTGCATCTGGCGTTCCCAGAGAATTAGCGTGTACCAGAGCCAATGACTGTAATAATATGAATTGACGTTTACAAATTTAGTTGCGCCAATGCCGCGTGCGCGCCTTGTGGCTAAGCCCATTGCATTTTCCAAACTGACTGTATTTGTAAAGGCTGCGACTTTATCCGTATTATTCACGCTTCCGCAGAATAACGGGAAAGCGTCAAAGAGAAATACTCCGAAAACCCTTGCATTTACATGAGCTATAGGTTTTGAACGATTTGCGGTTAATCCCAGGCCATTAAAATTTTTTGACGTTTCAAGGCTGGTGCATCCAGTTATAACAAATCCCATAACAAGCGCGGCGAGCATAATTAACATTCTTTTTTTCATAGATAAAACCCCTTGTTTTATTTTTCTCGCGCCAGAGCGCGGTGTGCTATATCTTTACGGCAGAAACAGTCCTGCCACGAAATTTTTTCAACAGCTTTATAAGCTTTATCGACCGCTTCTTTCACCGTGGCCCCGCGTGCCGTAACTCCAAGCACACGCCCGCCGGTATTAACTATTTTGCCGTCTTTTTCAGAAGTCCCGGCGTGGAAGACTATTGCTCCTTCCGCCTCTGCTTCGTCCAGTCCTGAAATCTCATAGCCTTTTTCGTAAGACATTGGATAGCCGCCGGAAGCCATGACAATGCAAACTGCCGGATCTTTTGACCAGATCAATTCAGCTTCATTCAAGCATTCATCAACGGTCTTTATCATAGTGTCGAGCAAATCGCCTTCAAAACGGCACATCACCGACTGGACTTCAGGGTCGCCGAAACGGACATTGAACTCAAGGACTTTAGGCCCCGCGTCAGTAACCATTATGCCGATGAAAACCAGACCATGAAAATTGAGCCCTTCCTCTTGAATACCTTTGAGGAAGTTATCGAGTATTTCAGTTTTGACTTGTGCCATCATCGCATCGTCGATTACCGGGGCAGGGGAATATGAGCCCATTCCGCCGGTGTTTGGTCCTTTGTCACCGTCATAAGCGCGTTTGTGGTCCTGTGAACTTACCAGCGGAACGATAGTTTTGCCGTCGGTGAATGCCAGGATTGAGGCTTCTTCGCCGAAAAGACATTCTTCAACCAGGACTTTGTTTCCGGCGCCGCCGAACGCCCCGTCGAAACATGATTTGACAAAATCAAGAGCTTCATTTTCTGTGGAAGCCACGCAAACGCCTTTGCCTGCGGCGAGGCCGTCGGCTTTAATGACAATGCCTTTCGCGCCTTCGGCGAATTCCCGGCTCACATAACCCATTGCCAGTACCGGATCTTCAAAACATTCCGCTTTCCCGGTCGGGATATGGTATTTAAACATAAAATTTTTGGCATAATCCTTACTGCCTTCGAGTTGGGCGGCTTCTTTGTCCGGACCGAATACTTTCAAGCCGCGTTTCTGAAAAACATCCACCAATCCGGCGCAAAGCGGAGCTTCAGGGCCGACAACCGTGAAACCGATGCTTTCACGCTCCGCAAAGTCAGCCAGTTTATCCATTTCAGAAACCCCGATGTCAACACATTCAGCCACCGACGCGATTCCGGCGTTTCCGGGTGCGCAGTAGATTTTATCCGCTTGGGCGCTTTGAGCCAGTTTCCAGCACAAAGTATGTTCTCGTCCGCCGTTACCAACAACTAATATTTTCATTAAAAATCAACCCTGTATATTTCTATTTTATTTAAACCTGTTATATTATAACATCTATATTAAAAAGCACAAAGAAAAAAATAAAATTATCACGGTTTTGTCTTATGAAAACCCCATTCATTTTTAATCAGGAACGGGACAACTGGCTGAACGCAAGCGATGCGGAACTGGAAAAGTCATGCCGCCTGGATTTCTTCAAAGCTTCCGGACGGGGAGGACAGAAGCGCAACAAGACTTCCAACGCCGTGCGTTTCACCCATGAGCCGAGCGGTATCGCAGTAAGCGATTGTTCAGGACGCAGCCAACACCAGAACCGCGCAGCCGCTTTAAAAAAACTGCGTTATCAAATCGCCTTGCAGGTCAGGATTGTTCCCGGCAGACCGCCGGAACGTTTGGACGTAAGCTTATCAAATGCTGAATATCCTTTGTTTGCGGCACATATTCTGGACATTTTAAATGGCAATGAGTTTGTCATAAGCCTGTCGGCTCAAAATCTTGAGATCAGCACTTCAAAGCTGATAAAAATTCTGCAGCGTGATAAAAAACTATGGCAGTTAATACAGGAGGAGAAGACTGAGCATCGAACGTCAAACATCGAAAATCCAACATCGAATGAATAAAAATAAAATAATATCATATATAAGTTTTATGCTGTTTCTATTATCTGCGGCAATGCTTTATGCTGCTGAAAGTAAGATAGAAGCAGAGCAAAAAGAAGCCGGATTCTGGGAAAAAATTGCTGATTTTTTCCTCCCTCACGCGGAAAAAAGAAAAATCCTACTGCGCAAACAAACTCGTTATTTTATGGTTACTGTTGAAGAGGATAGTAGAGGCTTTCGGCATCTGGTTTTCAATCCAGCCAAAGGCTCACAGGGAATATGGAACCCGAAGAAGCCGGACGAAATTATTTCTAACTACTGCCAATATATGACTTTATTTCTGCCTATGATCGATCATCCGCCGGAAAGGGTGCTTTTTATTGGAATGGGAGTTGGGATAGTTCCGCGTTTTATCGGGAAACATTTTCCTGATGCAATTATGGATATAGTAGAGATTGATCCGGATATTCCGGAAATTGCCAGTAAATATTTTGCTTATCCGAAAACTGAAAGAACCAACATCGTAATCAGGGATGGGCGTGATTTTATCAATCGGAATAAGCATAAATATGATCTGGTTTTTATTGACGCTTATAATTCGCACAGTATCCCTTTTCAGTTAACGACGCGGGAGTTCTACCGCAAAGTTCGTGAGGCGCTTAAAACGCATGGCATTATCTGCGTAAATGTCGCAAATCTCGGTAAAAAACAATTTATCGCCAGTGAGATAAAAACCATCAAATCTGTTTTTCCGCATTTGGATATTTATGTATGTCCGAATAAAAGTAATTATATTCCATTTGCTTCGGTTGGACGGGAAATCAAGGAGGATTTTCAAAATAGAGAAGCTGAAAAAATTGATTCCGGTTTGCAGTTGCCTTATAAAATGAAGGATATTATAGAAACTAAGATGAAGAAAACGGAAATAGATAAAATGACTGAAAACGCGATTGTTCTGACTGATGATTACGCACCTGTAGAAATCATGAAATAGGATGTTTTTCTAATGAATTTTTTATTATACGCAATTGCTTTTATCAGTGGATTTGTTATGATGGGATATGAAATCCTGGGAGTCAGGGTACTGGCGCCGTTTTACGGTAGTTCGGTTTATGTCTGGGGGGCGGCAATTTCTGTTTTTCTTGCCGGATTGAGTTTCGGATACGCTATCGGGGGAAGAATCTCCGATTATCGTGCCAATGGTAAAATCCTTGCGATTCTGGTTTTAGTCCCTGGGCTGCTTATTGCCCTGTTTCCATTATACGCTTATGGATTCTGCAACATGATTTATGTTTTAGATCTGGATCTAAGACGGGGGGCGCTTCTCCTGTCATTGCTGCTTTTCTTTATCCCTTCGGTATTTGTTGGTTCATTGCTGCCGGTTATTACCGGAATACTGGCTGTAAAAATCAATAAAGCCGGTTCCGCGGCGGGAAATGTATATTCATCGTCTACCGCTGGCAGCATTATTGGAACTTTGTTTACATCATTTTATCTGATTAGCTGGACAGGCGTATCGAAAGGAATAGCCTTGATCGGAACTCTGCTTATTCTGAATACGATTTTGTGTATGATCTATTATGTGAATAACAAATAGATTAAAGACCGAGGAAGACCATTGCCAGCCCGCAGCAGAAAATCGATCCCCCGGCGATGGCATGGGCATATTTTTCCACTGGTTTAAATGATATCTGCTTGAGTCCGTATAAACTGCTCAGTACAAGCCCGAGCATCGTTGCCAGGGTAACTGCCGTAAACACAACCGCTACCCAAATGGTTCCGGCGATATTACCCGTGCTGGCAGGGGCTATCAGTAGAGGAATCATAGGCTCACACGGCCCGAGAACAAAAATTATGAATAATATCCACGGGGTGATTTTTTTATCATCTTCGATATGAAAATGAGAATGGCTGTCATGATGACTGTGTTTGTGCTCATGGATATTGCCGTCGCCGTGGTCATGGACATGTTTGTGTTCGCGGTTTTTGTATGCGTGTTTTATACCCCATGCCATATAAAAGAATCCGAAAGCAATCAGGAGCCATGCAGCCAATGCTCCACGTGATTCTTCTACCCATTCCACTTGAGTAAGAAGGCTTCCGAAAAAAATTGCGATGACCGCGAGCAGAATTGAACTGAAAACATGTCCGAAACCGCATAGCAAAGTCAACATGGATGTTTTAAAAGCCGACCAGTTTTTGGCGCGGCCAATCATTATAAACGGCAAATAATGGTCCGGTCCTGTGAGAGTATGAAAAAAAGCTATGGAAGCAGCGGCTGCTCCGGCGGCAATAGTAACAGTTTGTCCATTCATTGTTTTAATCCTGATCTTGTTATTTTAAAATATATAATATAGCACTGTTTTCTGAATATCTTACCATATGTTATCTATTTTTTATTCTATATTAATCAATATATTTCTTAACAGCTATCTCCTTTCCGCAGGCAGTTTTGAATATGCGTTCTATCAATGCTGAAATATTATTTTTTTTCAAGTCATATTCATCAGGGATATTGACGATCCAGTCAGCATCCCATATTATGCGGAATTCCGGGGTGTCAATATCTTTGGCGCTGTGATGTGAGCCGATTATCCTGCATACATGTTCAATAATTTCGTCATGGATATTGAGTTTTTTCATTATTTTTTCGGCAATCGGCGGACCTTCAATTTCCTGATAATTTCCAGCTGGTGAATTGTATTTGCGTTCAGCTTCATGAATGCCGATATCGTGAAGTATAGCCGCCGCCCTTACGGTTAATGGATCACCTTGTTCATGTTTGAGAATCTCCTCGGCGAAACTTAGAACTTTCAACGCATGGCTGATACGTTTGCGGTCATTTCCAAACACTTTGCGCATTTCAGCTATGAGACGTTCACACATGGATAATTCCCCGTCGTCATGCGGTGTGATTTTGCCTAGACATTCTTTAGCGTATTTGCACCATTTGGCACAGCCGAGGTCAATTTTAGGATTTCTGACTTCAGTTTCGCATTCCGGGCATAGCCTGAAAGGTTCATCTTTGAAAAATTCTAGTTTTTTGTCGCAGAATGGGCATTTGACATCAAAAATATCTTCGGAAGTCCAATATAGGGTATCTTGACCAGGACATTTAACCATAAGTAAGTTCTCCTTCGTTGAGATATTTTTTCATAATATTTTTTACTATATATTTATTTATTCCATAAACAATTATATTTACAATAATTTCCAGATTTTCAGAATTAGAATTACTGAAAAAAGAGTTTATTTAAAAAGCAGTCAATGCTTCGGCGTTGGCTGGAAATTCGTCATTGCCACGATGATATATAAGGGTGATCTCAAAAAGCCCGAAAGCTGAGAAAATAGGTTCATCAATAAAGCAAATAATATTGTTGCCTGAATTTCTGAATCTGACAGCGGCATTTCATGGTATAAATGCCTTTTGGAGTATTTTTCGTTGATTGCCAATGCTGGCTGGGGTCATATCGGACAATCAAGAGGGAGTTTGATACTTTAGTACATTTCAGGAGGGCGCCTAAGACATATTGCCGATCTCTGTTCCTAAAAATTTACCTTCAGTCATTTTTTAAATTCTCCCGAGGTATTTTTAAAATATTAAGATTTAAGATTTCTGTTCACAACTTACAACTAGTGCCAAGTCAATTATTAGTCGACCTGTGGCACGGCTGGGGACAGCCGTGGCTACATAGTGGAATGCAGGTAAAAGAAAAATGATGTAGCTGACATTTTACGTTTGACTTAACACTAGCAATTTACAACTTTCTTTATTGCTTTTATATGAGCAGGAGTTGTTCCACAGCATCCGCCGATGATGTTTGCTCCGGCAGCAACGAGGGCAGGGGTCATTTTCGCCATATCCTCCGGTGTGTCCGGGAAAATATCCTGACCATTTACATTTTGCGGCATTCCGGCATTAGCGTGCACGAGGATCGGAATGTCAGCGTCAGCCGTTCTAATCTCTTTTACTATCTCAATCATGCGCTCCATCCCGTTTCCACAGTTTGTGCCGACGATATCAGCTCCGGCTGGAACCAGAGCCGTGACCATGTCCGCGGGAGAAACGCCCATCATTGTGCGGTATTCGCCGCTTACGGTTCTTTCGAAAGAAAATGTACAGATGATTTCAAGGTCAGTATTTTCTTTGACAGCTTTTACTGCACATACGGCTTCGTCAATGTCTGACATTGTTTCTATGCATACGGCATCGGCTCCGCCTCTTGCGAGGCCAAGAGCTTGTTCTTTAAAAGCATTATAAAGTTCTTCCTTGGTGACATCGCCCATAACCAGCATTTTTCCTGTGGGGCCTATTGAGGCAATGACATATTTATCAGGCCCGGCGGCGTCGCGTGAAATAGATGCCGCTGCCCGGTTTAGTTCAAATACACGGTCCTGGAGACCGTAATGTTCAAGTTTGAAAGAGGTTCCGCCAAAACTATCGGTTTCAATCATATCCGCGCCGGCGTCAATGTAGCTGTCAGCGATTTCGAGCACCGCCTGGCGATGATCCACGCACCACAATTCCGGACACTCTCCCGGCTGCATTCCCTTTTGCTGTAAAAAGGTTCCCCAGGCTCCATCAGAAACCAGAACTTTGCCGCATTGAACTTTCTCGACGATTGACTGTTTACACATAATAACCATACCCTCTGTTTTTAATTTTTAAGATTTAGGAGGGACAAGCCCGTAATAAATAGAATTATTGATAACAAAGATACACTTAATAAAAACATATTCCTGCTATATGTTAATTGCTTATTGCTCTATTTTATTATTTTATTGATTTTCTTATAAAAACAATAAAGAATTGTTGTTTGGGCTGAGAAAAATATTTTTAAAGTATAAAATGGCAAGTTTTTATAACTTGTTATGTTATGTTGTTGGACTTTGGGGAGTATTATTTTTACATTTTAAATGTCACAAATTGGAGATTTTTTTTTGAGGACGATAATATAGTTGATATGTTTGAAAGGAATTTGATTTTTTTCTATTCCAATGACATATTCATATTGAGCCGCGACTCGGCATTAGAATAACTTATATCAAAAGGACAGTTGGATATGGATGAAATCACTATTATTGTACCGGTTAACGCCAAGCCGGAGTTCAAAGAAAAAGTAAGGGAAAAACTGCTCGGCTTGACTGTTATGACCAATCAGGAACCCGGGAATATATGTTACCGGCTTCATCAAGTCGAAAATGAGCCGTGCAAATTTGTCATTTATGAAAAATGGAAAGATCAGGATGCTTTGGATTTCCATATGAATCAGGATTATCTTAAAGCATTCCTCGATGAGAGCAAAACCCTACTTGCAGAGGAGATTATGGGGACAATCTGTCAGGATATTTCTTAGAATTCAATGCCTTTCTGGGCTTTTATGCCTTGTTTGAAAGGATGTTTTATTTCCTGAATCTCAGATACCAGGTCGGAAACTTTTATTATCTGGGGCAGAGCTTCCCGTCCGGTTAGAATTATATGCATCCACGCGGGCTTTTGCTTAAGTCCGGCAATTACTTCATCTATATTCAGCCAACCCAACTTCAAAGCGATATTCAATTCATCAAGTACGAGCAGGTCAACTTCCGCTTTATCGATATATTCTTTTGCCAGTTTCCACGCGGCTTCGGCGCATTTTTTGTCTTTGTTTTTATCAGCATCTTTGCGCCATGAAAAACCCGCGCCGAGTGAAATTATCTCGAATTGCAGGCCTGAATTATCCGCGAACTGTTTTTCCCCGGTTTTTCCGGCGTTTTTAACAAATTGCAAGACACTGACTTTCCAACCCCATCCGAGCGCGCGAAGCGAAGTCCCGAGAGCGCTTGTTGTTTTGCCTTTTCCATTTCCGGTAATATTTATAAGTAAACCGCGGCGTTTATCTCTTTCTGTTTTTTCAATCATTATATAATCCTCTTTTATAGAACCGGCATTATCTGGGGTATGTCATCAGGGCTTCTGCCGACCTTGACATCGCAGTCGTAAGCCTGCTTGATCAAGCCGGGTTCAATGACATCATGCGCCGTGCCGCTTGCCAGGACTTTACCTTTATGCAGCAGAGTCAGTCGATCACAGTACTGCGCCATAAGTTCAATATCATGGGAAATCGTCATTATCGCAATGCCGCGTTCCTGTAGTTTTTTCAGAATCCTCATAAGTTTTATTTTGTGGCCCAGGTCAAGCGCGGCCGTTGGTTCATCTAACAGGAGCAATTCCGGCTCCTGAGCTAGTGCCGCAGCGATAATTGTCCGTTGTCGTTCGCCGCCGCTGAGTTCGTTGAAACGGCTGTTTCGTAAGGCCTGCAAGTCCATATCTTCTATGACTTGTTCCACAATCTCGTGATCTTTATGTGATAACGGTGAAAAGAGAGCTAAGCGTGTTGTTCTGCCCATTTCTATGATTTGGCGGACAGAGTAGGGCATAGGGGTCGTTACAATCTGCGGTACGACTGCCAGGATACTGGCTCGTTGCCGGCTGTTCAGATTCAGGATTTCACGTCCTTTCAGCAGAATTTTTCCACATGACGGACGCAAAAAACCGCTAAGCAGTTTTAGAATAGTGGTTTTTCCCGATCCATTTGGGCCGATTAAACCGAGGAAATCCCCCTGCTTGACGTTCAAATTCAAGTTGTTGAGGATAAGCTTATCCGGATGATAGGCGAATCTAAGCTCGACTGCCTGGATTATTATATCATGCATTGATGCGGCTCCTTCTGTTAAGCAGCCAGATAAAAAACGGGCCGCCGATAAACGCGGTCACCACGCCCACCGGAATTTCCTGCACGACCAGGATTGAACGTGCCAGAGTGTCACAGAAAACCAGAAATATTCCGCCGTAAAGCAGATTCAGGATAAAGAGCTTGCGATGGTCGGCTCCGAATATTTGACGCATGATATGCGGAACAATCAGTCCCACAAAACCGATTACGCCGGAAAGCGAAACCGCGACTGCGGTTATCAATGAAGCTGTTCCCAAAAGAATAAGAGCAGTTTTTAAAGGAGATATACCTATATTGTACGCCATCTCATCTCCCAGGGAGATTACATTAGCGTGTCGTCCGTAAGCAGCCAGGAAAAGCGCTCCGCAGACAGTTATTATCCAGGTGGTTAATAATAGATTCATATCGGCAGCCTGTAGATTACCAAGCATCCACCAGGTGATACTGCTCAAATCATCATGCCCGAGCCCGCTGATAATAAACATCAAACAGCTCGAGCAGATTGTTCCGATTATAATTCCGCTCAGAAGGATATTTTCAGAATATGTTCCGCCGAAACCGCCGCGGCTGATTGACAATACTATCAGCAGAGCCAGCAAAGCGAAAATAAAAGCGAAAAGCGGAATTGCCAAACTGCTTACCGCTGCCATTCCCAACATAACCGCGAGTGCCACTCCCAGGCTGGCGCCGCCGCTGATTCCGAGAATATAAGGCTCTGCAAGCGGATTCTTCAATACCGCCTGATAGGCGGCTCCTGATACAGCTAAGCCGCCGCCGATGATAAATGCGGTGGCGCAGCGAATCAGGCGCAGGTCGATCAGGCTTGATGCGAGACCGTCTTGCGCTAAAAGGCTGAAAGGGCTTATCCAGAATGAGCCGGAGCACAAAGAGAAAAGGATTACCACGATAAATAATATCGGCAGCATCAAAAATCCAATTTTTTCTCTGGCTGATAATTTCATTTTATTTTTACCGGGTAAAAGATTTTATGTAACTGTTTGATGCCTTCGATTGTTCGCGGCCCCATGCGGCAGAGCAAATCAGGATTGATATTATAAAATAACTTGTTTTCCTTAACTGCTTTGAGGGTTTTCCAGCCATGACGGGTAATGAGTTCTTTCACCCTTTGCGCCGGGATTTTGGGAAATACCAGTATGTCAGGAGGATTTGCCAATATCCATTCCAAGGAGCAGGTGAAGTAAGCTTTGCGGTGTTTAGCGGTAACGCTTACGCCGCCGGCAAGAGTAATCATATCTGTGATAAATGAATCTTTACCGATTGTCATTAACGGCATATCCCATATTACAAATAAAACTTTCTTTTTCTTGTTATCGGGAATTTTGTCCGCTATGGATTTGAAATTTTCCAACTCATCCTTAGTCTGTCTGCTGATAAGTTCAGCTTTTTCCTGACAGCTTAAGATTTTTCCCAGCGTTCTCAGGGTTTTATAATAATCATCAAAGGATGTTGCCGGCAAAAAAAGAACTTTAATATTAAATTGTTTGAATCTTTTTACCATATCTTTATCCTGTAAAGCTGAACTGATAATATAATCCGGCCTTAAAGCGAGTACGCGCTCAATATTCGGTTTGCCGAAATGTCCGGCTATCGGTATTTGCTTAGCCGCTTCAGGATAATTGCAGACATTTGACCGTCCTACCAGGCAATCCTCTTTGCCTAATGCGAAAATTGTTTCAGTCATGTTTGGACTGAGGGAAACAATCCTAATATTTTTTCCCTCAGTTTTTCCAAAACATAAAATCGATGCGATTAAAAGTAATATTGAAAGAATTTTTTTCATAATCTAGAAATTGCGTATATAATATAATTCAGGGTCAATAAAACCTGTCATATTTGAAGTATAATCAGCTCCATTAAAAACAAAGTCGTCAACACTGGAACCTCCTGAATATTTTTTATAAGTATAAGCCGGCAAGTCTTTAGCATGTCCGTCCGCAAATACTATATTTGCCCGTTTATTGTGGCGAAAATGAGTACTGGGTGTAGCAGCGCTTAATCCGTAAGCAGCGTAATTAGCCCATATTGGAATACATAAAGTTGGATATTCTCTAACACTGCTAGATGGAGCATAGCCAGCGTCTGTCGTTATTGCAGTATCTCCAATCATTGCTGCGCTTGAGGGATGTTTGACTTGAGAAGTTTTTGCTGGTATAGGTAAGTAGGATATGCTGTCATTGGAGAATTCTCCGATACTTCCACAGCCAGCCAAACCATATCCGCCTGCGCCCGAATCGTGGGCTTCTATGTTATAATCTGCAAACGATGGGCATCTTTCAACACCCTTCCCGGCATAGCTTCCCAGGATACCTTCTGATTGTACATAATACGTATCTCCTCCATTATAATACCGTTTTCCCATCCAGTAAACGGTGTCATCAGTAGAGCCATTTGAAGTATTATATATTGGAGGGAAATATTTCCAATCGCTACTATACATTTGACCAGCCAGCCCCCACTGTTTTAAATTGGATATGCAGCTTATTGCCTTAGCTTTTTCTCTTGCCTGAGCTAACGCCGGGAGCAGCATTCCCGCGAGGATTGCGATGATCGCGATCACGACGAGGAGTTCGATGAGTGTGAAATTTCTGTCTTGAGAGGGAATTACAGATCTACTGTAATCGGACGAGTTGCGCTTTTTGTTAAGCATTTTTAGCTTCCTTGTTTTGTGTTACGCGCACTAAAAGTATTCCGCAATACTTTTTAGACAATCCAGTGCAAGCTCTGACTTACAGTAATATTACTGATTCACAGTTGCGCGACAGTTCCCGATTCACACGGGATTCATTGCACTAAATCCTGAAAACCATTATATAACCTTTTTCTGAAAAAGCAACGTTTTTGAGCATTATTTTTTTAATATTCGTGATTTTTTCAATATAGAGCAGTACAATGATAATAAACGACAAAAAATATTCCTGATTCATATTGACATGAAGATGTTTTGCGCTTAAAGTTACAGTAGTTTATCTCTAAGGAATCCTGTGAAAATCAGGAACTGTGCCGCAACTGTATGAGGTTTTCCCTTAAGTCAGACACTTGAATAAACTCAATCTTTTTATTGACGCGAAACGGTTGTATCTTTAGTATTTAGTGCGTCTCACACTAAGTAAAGGAAATATATTTATATGCTTAAAAAAAATATTTTACTGACAGCTCACGGAAGCACCGCCCCGGGAGCAAAAAGATCATATGGAAATATTGACCGTATAGTCAAAAGAGAATTCAAGGATATTCCAGTATACTGGGCTTACACCTCAGAATTCGTCAGGCGTAAACTTGCCGGGCAGGGGGTTCAAACAAATTCAATCAGCGAAGCTTTAGGCAGGATGAAGCAAAATGGAGTAAGAGAACTGGTCTTGCAGTCTTTGCATGTTGTCAGAGGCAGTGTATATGAAGAAATTATCAAAGCAGTAGCCCCCTTTAAGAACGATTTTGAGAAGATTCGTATTGGCGCGCCGTTGCTGGCTTCAGCAAATGATTTGGAAAAATTCAGTAAAGCATTGGAAACAATGATCCCTGACGGAAGGCTAAAAGATGATGCAGTTATTCTGGTTGGACATGGCAGCCGCATGGAAAAAGGATATGAGATGTTTGCCATTGCAGGCGCTGAACTTAACAAAAAGGATAATAAGATATTCGTTGGTACTATATCTGGTAAGCCGGCTTTCGGGGAAGTGCATAGTTTATTGAAAAAATCAGGAGTGAAAAAAGCTTACCTGATCCCGATGATGACCGCCGCCGGAGGCCATGCTATAAACGATATGGCTGGAAGTAAGGAGTATTCATGGAAAACAATGCTTGAAAATGCCGGCATTGAATGTGTGCCGGTCATGAAAGGGATTGGAGAAGATGATAACATGGCGGCGATTTTTGTAGACCATTTGAAAGAAGCTGTGGAGTTATGAAGACATATCCGGTCAATTTATTATTGAAAAATAAACGCTGCCTTATAGTCGGCGGCGGCAAAGTCGCGGCACGCAAACTGCCAGCCTTGTTGAAATCCGGCGCGTTAGTGACTGTTGTTGACCCCGTCCCGGCGGCAAAAATAAAACTCGCTGCTGAAAAAGGATCAATTGCGCTTTATGAACGTAAGTTTGTTGAAACTGATCTTGACGGCGTTTCATTAGTTTATGCCGCTACCAATGACCGGGATTTGAACCTCAGCATTATTAAGATGGCGGAAAACAGGAATATTCTGATATGCAGTGTTGACGCTAATTGGAGCAGGGGGGCGTTTATTACCCCGGCGAGTGTCAACCACAATAATATTACCATTGCCGTTTCAAGCCAGGGGGCGGCCTGTCGCAAGACCAGGCTTATTAAAGACAATTTAGCCCGTCATATTGATTCAATTGAAAATACCGGGCTGATGGTAATTGGTACGGACCATAATTTTGCTGGGCTTGAACGCCGGCAGGATATTCATCTCTGTGGCGAACGTATGGATAAAGCCGGGAAACGGATTATGGCTCTATGGGGAGTTCAGGATTTTATGCTGCTGAATACCTGCAACCGGATTGAGGCAGTTATTGCCGGACATAATGATGAAACGCTTGGCGAAATGATAAAGATGATTCTGAAACTGGAGAAACTTGAGCCGGAAGAGTATTATGTGAAATCTGACTTTGAAGCTTTCAGGCATATGTGCCTGCTTGCGTCAGGCCTGCTTTCCCAGACACCCGGAGAAAATCATATTACTTCACAGTTCAAGGAAAGCTTTAACTATGCGCGCAAAAAAAAGTGGGCCGGCAGTTTGCTGAAAGCTTTGAACGATAGCGTGCTGCATGCAGCCAAACATATCCGTACCGACATTATCCCGATGCTTAAAGTGTTTGAGATCGAGGAGCTTGTTATGGCATTTTTGAAAAGCCGGATGAAAAGTTTGAAAGGCAGTCGCGTTTTGCTTGCCGGAACTGGCGTTGTCGGTCGAGCGCTGAAAGATATTTTAATAAAGGAAGGCTGCATTGTTGACTGGCTTTATCATTCGCATAAGCCTGCGTGCAGTGATGGACAAGTCGGTATTGCAAGCCTGGATATGATGATTGAAAAGCTCCCGGAAGCGGATATAATCATCTCCGCGATGTCTTCGGAAAAGCCTGTTATATCTATGGATATGGCGCGTGTGCTCAAACCCGGTGTCGGGCTTATCGACCTCGGTTCACCCAGGAATATCGCCCACGGACTGACAGGTCTTGTTGATATGGAGGATTTGAAACACTGGCACAGAAAAAATAATTGTGATATGGCTGTGGTGTTTGAGAAGGCCGACCGCATTATTGATGAACACAAGGAAATTTATGAAAAATTCAAGAAAAGCTTTATTAACGGGCGCCAGGGACAGTAAACTGTCTAGAATCCAGACTTTGCAGGTCATTGAGAAGCTCGGGCAATTTGTGCCAGCGCTTAATTTTGAGCCTGTATGGATGTCTTCTCCCGGAGATCGGGATCGTGAAACTGATCTGCGTTTTTCTGAAGCGGACTTTTTTTCAAGAGACCTTGATGAAGCGGTTTTAAATGAACAAATAGACTGTGCGGTGCATAGTGCGAAAGACTTGCCGGAAAAACTCCGTGTCGGGCTTGATTTTTTCTATCTCCCGTGGCGGGAGGACCCGAGGGATGCTTTGGTTTATCCCGCGGGAAAAGAGGCGGTTTCTTGTCCACGCATTGGCGTCAGCAGCGGACGCCGTGAAAAATATGCCGCAAGGCGTTTTCATGATGGTCAAATTTTAAATATCAGGGGAAATATTGATGACCGTATAGCGCAGCTTGATGCAGGGAAATACGATGTTTTGATTATGGCTGCCGCAGGACTGAACAGGCTTGGCCTCAGTGACCGTGTATCTGAATATATTCCGCTTGAAGAACTTACTCCGCCTCCTGCTCAAGGACAGCTTGCGGTGGTTTTCAAAGAAGGCAGCGGGACTTTTAATACATTACGTAAACTTTTTGTCAAAACGCTGATTTTTGCCGGAGCCGGAGTCGGAATGAAAGATAATGTCACTCTGGGGGCGCTTGAAGCTGTTCGTAACTGCGATGTATGTTTTTACGATGCTCTGTGCCCACAGGAATTGCTTGAAGAACTCTCTGCCGGAGCTGAAAGAGTATATGTCGGAAAACGCAAAGGCGAACATTCGCATTCTCAGGATGAAATTTGTGAATTACTGACTGATTCTATCAAAAAAGGCAAAAGTGTCGTTCGTCTCAAAGGTGGAGATCCCGGCGTTTTCGGACGGCTTGCTGAAGAAACCGCTACACTTGATGCTTTTGAATTGCCTTATCGGATATTGCCTGGAGTAAGCAGTCTTGCCGCGGCGACGAGTTCTACTGGACTACTTTTAACCAGGCGCGGAATGTCGCGCGGTTTTACAGTAGCAACTCCCCGAAAAGCCGGAGAGTCAGAAATCAAATGGTTTTCAGACGAAGAAAGGAAATCATTTCCACAGGTGTTTTTCATGGGGGCAAGTGAACTTGAGGCAATTGCAAATAAGCTTATCGCTGACGGTTATTCGCGGGAAATGCCAGTTTCTGTGGTTTTCAATGCCGGATATCCCGACTGTAAAATTATTAGTGCTGCAGTTGGTGATATTGCCGGGGAAGTGCCGGAAAGTTCCATGCCCGGAATTATTATTGCCGGGGATGTTGCCGACAGTCGTTTTCTGTATAAAGAACATGGAGCGTTGAGCGCTGCGCGGATTCTTTTTACGGGCAGTGAAACCCTGTGTTGTAAAGCAGTCAGGATTATTCGCGATTTTGGCGGAATACCGATAGTTATGCCGATGATAAAACTGGAGCGAGTCGCCTGTAATATAGAAAAAATCAATTTCGCTGACTGGCTTATAGTCAATTCACCGTCTGCGGCTGAATTGCTTTTGAATTCCAGTATGGATTTACGCAAACTGCCGAAAATAGCGGTTTGCGGCAAAGGAACAGAGGAGGTTTTTAAAAGGCACAATATTTATCCTGAACTGTGTCCTGAGCAGGATTTTGGAACTAAAGGATTGTTTGAAGCATTGAAAAACAAAATAAGAACCACAGATAAAATCATTCGTCTGTGTTCAGATAATTCGAAAGCGGAGCTGACCGAAATGCTTAAGAGGATTGCTCCTGATACGGAAGATATGGTTTTTTACCGGAATATTCCACTTTCTTATGAGGAATTTCCGGAATTTGACGCGGTGCTTTTCACCAGCCCGTCAACTGTAAAAGCTTTTCCGGTGGAAAGGCTGAAAAACAAAAAAATATGTGTTATTGGAGAACCGACGGAAAAAGCTTTAGCCGGATATGATGTGATAAAGAGTGAAAATGCGGGCATTCATGATATGTTATTCGCTTTAGCTGGAAATATAGTAAATGATATTCTAACGTCAAGGAGTTGTAATGGGATTTCCTGATACCAGATTGCGCCGGATGCGCGGTAGTGAAACGCTAAGAAATATGCTTGCCGCTCCGATGCCCGGACCTGAAAAGTTTATTTGGCCGGTATTTGTCGTTGAGGGCAGGGGCGTTGAACAAGCTATTGCAACCATGCCGGGGCAGTTCCGTTATTCGATAGACGCTTTACTTGTGGCGGTAGGAAAAGTAATGGCTATGGGTGTTAAATCAGTTATTGTATTCGGGGTTGTTGATGATAAGAGAAAAAGTAAAACAGCTGAATACGCCTGGAAGCAGGACGGACTGGTACAGAAAGCGGTTTCAGAAATGAAAAATAAATATCCCGATCTATTAGTATTTACGGACGTATGTGTTTGTGAATATACCTCGCACGGGCACTGTGGGATTCTTGATGAAAACGGTGCTCTGGTCAATGATGAAAGCCTTGAACTTTTACAGAAAATGGCAGTCAGCCACGCTGAAGCCGGAGCCGACGGCGTCGCTCCCAGCGCAATGCTTGACGGCCAGATACAGGCAATACGCTCTTCTCTGGATTGCGCTAAATTTGAAAATACTATTTTAATGAGCTATTCCTCTAAATTTGCTTCAAGTATGTACGGCCCTTTCCGTGAGGCTGCCGATTCTGCGCCTGCCTGCGGCGACCGTAAAAGCTATCAGGCGGATTACCGCAATCAGCGTGATGCGGTCCGGGAGTCTATTGAGGACGAAGCGGAAGGTGCGGATATTTTAATGGTTAAGCCGGCGCTCTTCTATCTTGATATAATCAAAGAGATTCGCGAGAAAAGTATGCTGCCGCTGGCGGCGTATAATGTCAGCGGGGAATATTCCATGCTCATAGCTGCGGCTGACCGGGGGATGGGTGATTTAAAATCTATGGTGCGTGAATCGGTTTTTGCTATTTCACGTGCAGGAAGCGATATAATTATTTCATATTGGGCAAATCAATATGATAAGCTGTTGAAGGATTAAAATAAAATGACTGTTTCGGAAAAACTTTTTGAACGAGCCTGTAAACATATTCCAGGCGGGGTTAACAGCCCTGTCAGGGCATTTGCTTCGGTTGGGGCTACTCCGGTTTATATTGACAGCGGCAAAGGCAGCCGGATCGTCAGCGCTGATGGTGATGAATATATTGACTTCTGCGGTTCATGGGGGTCGTTGATTTTAGGACACAGCCATCCTGAAGTTGTTGAGGCGGTTCAGGATACTGCCGTCAAAGGACTTAGCTTTGGCACTTGTAATCTGCTGGAAGTTGAATTTGCTGAATTGTTCTGCAAGCTGGTTCCTCATGTTGATATGGTCAGGCTGGTAAACTCCGGTACGGAAGCTGTTATGACCGCCTTAAGGCTTGCCAGAGGAGTTGTCGGCAGATCGAAGATTGTGAAGTTTGACGGTTGTTATCACGGGCACAGCGACTGCCTGCTGGTTTCCGCTGGAAGCGGCCTGCTGACTAATTCTATTTCCTCTTCAAAAGGCGTTACAAATAAAGCTGTTTCTGAGGTTATTTCCACCCCTTATAATGATCTTCAAAAGGTAAAAAATATTTTTGCAAAGCAGGGGGATGAAATCGCGGCGGTCATTGTTGAACCGGTTGCCGGAAATATGGGGCTGGTTATGCCGGAAAAAGGCTTTCTGGAGGGACTGCGGGAAATTTGCACGCAGTATGGAGCCTGCCTGGTTTTTGACGAAACTATTGCCGGATTCCGTTTCAATTGCGGAGCATATTCGGAACAGCTTGGGATAACGCCGGACATAAGTACTTTCGGTAAGATTATCGGCGGTGGAATGCCGATTGGCGCGATAGCCGCCGGGAAGAAGATTATGGAACAGTTAGCGCCCTTGGGAGAGGTGTACCAGGCTGGTACTTTGAGCGGTAATCCGCTTGCGGCGGCAGCGGGGATAGCAACTTTAAAATGCCTGGAAAAAACTAATCCTTATCCCGTTTTAGCTGAATTAGCGGACTTGTTGACTGATAAGATAAATAAATATTCCCGGGAAAATAAACTGGCTGTTCAATGCCGGAATTATGGCGGGGCTTTTACTGTATTTTTTACTGAGGGTGAAATAAAAAATCTCGAAGATGTAAAAAAATGCGATACGGAAATTTTCGCGCAATATTATAGATTTATGCTGGAAAAGAGAATATATATGTCACCATCCCAGTTTGAGCTGAATTTTGTGTCCGCGGCACATACTGAAAAAGAGATTGAAACCGTAGCGGATGCGGTTATTGAATTTTTATCAACAAGGATAAATATATGAACAACGAACATGGGGGAAACCTGAAAAAATTAGCGGCAAAAGCCGGATGCCGGGCGGAACAGATCCTTGATTTCAGTTCCAGTATAAATCCGTTTGGGCCGCCTGAATTTCTGCGTTCTACCGTCAGCAGGTCGCTGGAAAATATAGTTGATTACCCTGAACCTGGAGCCGAAGAATTTATTGCATTTGCTGCGAAAAAAAATGGGGTTCCTGAAACGTCGATTATTGCCGCCAACGGCTCTGAACAGATAATTTATGCTTTGCCACAGGCGTTTAAAGTGAAAAAGGCTTTGATTACGGTTCCGTCATATATTGATTATGAGGAAAGCTGCAGACTTGCGGGGCTTGAAATCAGTTATGCATATATGGATGAAGCGGATAATTTTACGCCGGATTTTGAACAAATGTCAGCCTTGATAGAAAAAGACTCGCTGGTATTCATCGGACATCCCGCTAATCCATCCGGGACGGCAGGCGATAAAGGGCAGTTACTTAAAATGATGAAGAAGCACCCGGAGGCGGTATTTGTCATTGACGAGGCGTTTGCTGATTTTTGTGAAGAAGCTTTTTCGTTCCTGCCGGATATTCCTCCAAATGCGGTTATACTGCGTTCCCTGACTAAATTTTTTTCCATTCCCGGTTTGCGGATCGGGCTGGCGTTCGCGGCGGAATATAATATTGCGCTTATAAACAAGCAAATACCGCTATGGTCGGTCAACTCAATAGCTCAGGAAGTTGGTAAAAAAATAATGACAGACTCAGGAGAGTATGCTAAAGAAAGCATTGTATCAATTAATCAGCTTAAAAAAGAATTGGCTGGAAAGCTTGAAAAACTTGGTTTAAAGGTTTTTCCCGGTATGGCTAACTATCTGCTGCTAAAGCTGCCCGAACAAAGTGAATCCATATGCGAAAGAATGCTGATGGAATATCATATAGCGGTTCGCGATTGTTCCAATTTTAAAGGGTTGACTTCACAGTTTATCAGGGTTGCAGTAAAAAATAAACCTGAAAATGATTATCTGGTAAATTCTTTGAAACAGGTTTTGAATACAAAAAAACAGAAGGTGTCATCTTACTTCAAAAACCCAATGAAAGCGCCGTCACTTATGATACAGGGAACTTGTTCCAATGCCGGAAAAAGTGTCCTGACATCCGCTTTTTGCCGGATTTTGCTCCAAGACGGCTACAATGTCGCTCCTTTTAAATCTCAGAACATGGCGCTGAATTCTTATGTGACCGCGAACGGCTGTGAAATCGGGCGGGCACAGGCTGTTCAAGCGCAGGCATGCCGTTTAGCTCCGGATGTAAGGATGAATCCGGTTTTGCTGAAACCATCCACCGATACCGGTTGTCAGGTTATTCTTATGGGCAAACCAGTAGCGCACCTGGAGGCAAAAGAATATTTTTCCCACAAGAAAAGCCTGTTCCCGGAAGTACAGAAAGCTTATGATTCACTTTCCTCCGATTATGATGCTATTATTCTTGAGGGAGCTGGAAGCCCCGGTGAGATGAATTTAAAAAAACATGACATTGTAAATATGAATATGGCACGTTATGCTCAAAGTCCGGTACTGCTTGCCGGGGATATTGACCGGGGCGGAACTTACGCCTCATTTATCGGGACCCTTGAGACTTTCCTGCCGTGGGAACGGGAGCTGTTGAAAGGTTTTCTGGTAAACAAATTCCGCGGTGACGCAAGCTTATTGAAAGATGCTCATGATTATGTTCAGGATTTCACCGGTAAGCCGGTACTTGGAGTTATACCCTATCTTCCGGACATGGGGATACCGGAAGAGGATTCGGTGTCCTTTGCCCTGACGCGTTCCTGTAAAAAGTTTACTGAAACTTTGGATGTGGTTTTGATAGAACTTCAGCATATTTCAAATTTTACCGATTTCAATCCTTTTGAAATCGAACCGGATATCAATATCAGGAAAGTGCGCCATGCCCGTGATTTGGGCAGCCCGGACGTGATAATCATGCCCGGCAGTAAAAACGTTATCGGCGATTTGATTTCATTGAAGGAGCGCGGCGTGGCGGACGCGGTTCTCGAAAAGGTCAAAGGCGGTGCGTGGTTCGTCGGGATTTGCGGCGGATTGCAAATGGCCGGGGCAAAGATTGAAGACCCGTTAGGGCTGGAATCCAGCCAGCCGTCAATCGACGGCTTGAACCTGCTGCCCTTGACGACCGTGCTGGAATCTGGTAAATGTTTGAGCCAGACCAGCGCAACGCTCTGCGCTTCCGGAGATAAAGTCTGCGGGTATGAGATCCACCACGGTAAAACATCTTATAATTCTGAAAATCTGGTAAGTATGTACTCGGAATCCGGTGAAGCGGTCGGCTTTGCCGCGGCTAAAGTCTGGCTGACTTATTTGCACGGAGTATTTGACGAAGATAGTTTCCGGCGTAAATTTATAGATATGATCCGGATTGAACGCGGCATGAAAGCGCTTGGAAAAATACAGGCGGCATATGATATTGACGATGCTATGAACCGCCTTGCTGACCACGTGAGAAATAATGTTGATATGGAAAGCATTTATAAAATAATGGGGTTAAAATAATTTATGGAATTATTTTATATAATATTTGGAGCACTTTTGCTGGACTGGATAGTAGGGGACCCGAAAGTTTCTTTTCATCCCGTTGCCCTGATCGGTAAATCTGCGCTTAAGCTGGAGGGCATTGTCAGGAGGAGCGTCAAGAATGATTTTACCGCCGGAATGTTCTGTACGTTGATCGTTACTTTGTTTTTTGCTGCTGCGGCTTATATATTGACTTCATTTTTGGGAATTTTCGCCGCGATTTTCTGTGTTTTCATATCCATTGCTTTGAAAAGCCTTTTGACTCACGCCCGGGCGGTGGAAAAACCTCTAAAGAATGGCTTTATCGGCAAAGCGCGGCATGAAGTCGGAATGATTACTAGCCGCGATACTGTCACGCTGGACGAAAACGGCATTATCCGTTCGTGTATCGAAAGTATCGGCGAAAATATTATTGACGGGGTTACTTCCGCGATATTCTATGCCGCTTTGGGCTGGTACTTCGGGGGACTGGAAGGAGCAGCGGCAGCAGCGGTATTTTATCGTGCCGCCAACACTCTTGATGCTACTTTCGGCTATAAAAACAGCCGTTACAGGGAGTTCGGGACTTTTCCGGCAAGGATGGATGATGTCTTGAATTATATTCCGGCAAGACTGACGCTTGCAGCGATATATATCGGTGCTCTGTTATGCGGTTTATATGCTGATAATGCCGCGAGGTGCGCCTGGAACGACCGTAAAAAGCATCCCAGTCCTAATTCCACTTGGGGGATGGCGGCATTTGCCGGGGCGCTTGGAGTTCAGCTTGGCGGCCCTACCTGCTATGAAGGGATATGGAAACAATATCCAAGCTGGGGCATAAAATACGAAGAACTTAAAATAGAACATATTAAAAAGTCTGAAAAACTAGCTGTGTCAACAGCGCTTATCTTTAGTTTTATAATGCTTTTGGGGATATTTATATGAAAAAAATTATTATTATTCGGCACGGCTCAATAGAAGATAGATACAAGGAATGTTATGTTGGTTCTACTGATGTACCGCTTTCTGAAAAAGGTTTAAAGGATTCGTTGGCGATAAAGGAATATATTGCTGATATTGACTGCGATCATATTTTTGCCAGTCCAATGCTGCGGGTGAGACAGACTCTTGAAACTGCTCTTCCTCCTGAAAAAATAAAAAATGTTAAGTATTTTGACAATATCAAGGAAATAAATTTCGGTGACTGGGAGGGGAAAACCATTGAGGAGATTAATGAGCTGTATCCCGAACAGGTTAATGACTGGATCAAAACCTTAAATGACTTTGGTTTCCCTAACGGCAGCACTTATAAAGATTTTCATAACGGGATAGAGCAATTTAAAGATACATTAGTGAATTCGGAAGGTTCAACTATTATGGTTTTCACGCATGGCGGAGTTATTTTATCTTTAACTTGCAGCATTTTAGGTTTGGATAAAGAAAAAATGTTAGCTTTTAAAACCAGGCGGGGAGCAATCACCACCTTTGATCTTTTCGATAACGGTTATGGAATATTGACTGGCATAAATATAAAACCGGGAGAAAGATCATGGCTAATATAATATTGGTAACCGGAGGAGCACGGGGGGGTAAAAGCGCTTATGCTGAAAGTCTGGCTGGAAGTTTTCCCGGGCCGCGGGCGTATATTGCCACAGCGCCGGTCTTTGATGAAGAAATGGCAAAACGTGTGGCCCGGCATCAGCAACAGCGCAAAAATGACGGCTGGGATACGATTGAAGAAGAGATCGACTTGTTCGGGGCGATTCAAAAGGCTGCCGCTTATGATACGATTTTGGTTGACTGCCTGACTTTATGGATCAATAATCTGCTGTATAGAAACAAGCGGATAAGTGAAGACGATATGAGCGCGAAATGCGCGCGGCTCAAAAAAGTCTGCGCCGAATTTGACGGAAATATTATTTTTGTCATTAACGAGGTTGGCATGGGCATTGTGCCCGAGAATCCGCTTGCGAGAGCTTTTCGTGACCTTTCCGGGCGTTGTTCGCAGAACATAGCTAAATTTGCTAATAAGGTAGTGCTGGTTTCCTGTGGGATACCGCTGATATTAAAAGATGAAATACAGTTAGAAAATAAGGAATATTAAAAATGAAATTACTTGAACAGACTGTAGCGGCGATTGAACCGCAGTCGCGGGAATACCGCAAAATGGCGGAAGAACATATTCTTGATTTGACTATGCCGCGCTGGGCGCTCGGCAGGGTACTTGATCTGGCGGTCGATCTGGTTGGCATGACCCGTTCGATGTCGCCTGCGGTTAAACAGAAAAATATTGTTCTAATGGCTGGAGATCACGGAATTATTGAGGAGGGGGTTTCTGAACAGCCGCAGGAAGTCACGCTGCAGATGGTATATAATTTTATCGGGCGCGGCGCGGGAATAAATGTTCTTGCCTCTAATGCCGGTGCTAATGTGACGGTTGTCGATATGGGGATCAATAATTCCGTGCAGGATCTGGTTGATGCCGGAAAGATCATAGATAAAAAAATAGCGCATGGAACAAAGAATTTTGCGAAAGTCCCTGCTATGACACGTGAACAGGCTGTTGCTTCAATTGAAGCTGGAATCGAAGTGGCTTATGACTTAAGTC
Organism: Victivallaceae bacterium; assembly: GCA_963664605.1. Lineage (GTDB taxonomy): Bacteria > Verrucomicrobiota > Lentisphaeria > Victivallales > Victivallaceae > JAHOYW01. Next base: position 3,201,196 of record OY761536.1, on the reverse strand, counting down.
CATGCACAGATGTTTTTGGAACCGGTGAAATGGGCATTTGCAATACTTCTCCGAGCTCGGCAATAATAGCTGTCCTGACCGGGATAAATGAAGTTTCTGAAGTTGTTGACCGCGGGGCAGGGCTCCCGGCAGCTAAACTGCCGCGCAAAGCGGAGGCGATTAGAAAAGGTATTGAGATAAACAATCCCGACCCGAACGATGGGATTGACGTACTTGCAAAAGTCGGAGGTTTTGAGATCGGGGGTATCGCCGGACTTATCCTCGGCGCGGCGGCACTAAAAAAACCGGTGCTGGTTGACGGTTTTATTTCTACAGCAGGAGCGCTTATCGCCGCGTCCTTGTGTCCCGAAGCAAAAGAATATATGATAGCAGCGCATGGCAGTATGGAAAAAGGGCATCGCCCTATGCTGGAATTGCTTGGTAAAAAACCTTTGCTTGATCTTGATTTACGTTTGGGCGAAGGAACCGGAGCGGCTCTGGCAATGAATATTGTTGACGCCGCGGTGGAAGTTATGAACAACATGGCGACTTTCAGTAAAGCCGGAGTTACCGAGGTTGGAATAAAGTGATTGATTTTATAAAAACACCATTTAAAAGATTCTTTGCGGCATTGACCTTGTTGACGATAATTCCGGTTCCAGGATTCAAACCGGAAGAAGAGGATATCGCGGATGGCAAGGCTTTTTTCCCGCTGGTAGGGCTGGTGGTTGGCTTTATTGCTTACGGACTCGCGAAACTTTTAATTATTTTTGCACCGCCCGCAATAGTCGCTGGAATAATGGTAATACTGCTTGCCGGTGCTTCAAAGGGCTTTCATCTAGACGGACTTGCGGATACTGCCGACGGTTTTTTCAGCAGCCGTTCGCGGGAACGGATGATGGAGATAATGCACGACAGCCGTATCGGGTCGATGGGAGTATTCGCTCTTATTGCAGTATTGGGATTGAAAGCCGGAGGGATTTTTTCACTTGAAATGATTGAAATTCCCGATGCAGTATTATTCACCGCTATAGCCGGGCGCTGTGGTATGGCGTTGCATGTTTTTACTTCAAAATACGCCAGAAAAGAGGGGCTCGGCAAAATAACTTTTCGTTACAAATCTCCGGTTTGCCTGATATGGATATTATTATTTATATTCGGAAGCGGCTATTGGCTTTTCACGATAAAAGGGCTTATTGTTGCCGGGGCAATAGTTGTTTTCGCGTTTCTATGGTCATTCTATACTTATAAACAAATCAATGGTGCTACCGGGGATACGCTCGGCGCATGCGAAGAACTCTGCGAAATGCTCGTACCCGTAATCCTTTGCTGTTTGGCATAAAATAAAAAAAGATAAAACCGCTTGACCGCGGTCAGTGATCCAACGGGCGAAAGCGTTGCATCCGCTATTTTTATTTTTTTCTCACAACTCAGAACAGGTCAGGCTGTTTGGTGTCGGGGATAAATTCTTGAAATTTTTTGCGAAGCTCGTTGAGTTTATCGAGGTAGTATAAAGTGTTTTCATCACGCTGTTCGGGAGCGTCAGCAAAAAGTCTGGAATTGTCCACTACAGGAACTTTTTTCTTGTTGCCGGTTATGTAATATGTGACTTGGTCGCCGCGCTGATAATCGCGGTCGGAAGCTATTCCCAGCTCGTAAGCGGCGCTGCGGCGGCTTTTGCCACTCGCCTGTTTATCCTGATAATTGCGCAAAGAAATATTGAGCGTTTCGGTTTTAGCAAGTTCACTCAAAGGTATTGAACGCGTTTCTATGGCATGTTGGAAATCATCGAACATGTTCTCGATCTTGTCGTATTCCTCTTTCAGCAGCATAGTCAAAAGTTTTTCCATACAGTCACGCTGGAAAGGTTCGAGGCCACGTGATTTCAGCGCCGCCCCGGTGATGATGACTTCGCCGTTTTCCTCGAGCAGTGCGTAGTTTTTGCTTTTATAACAGAACATCGCGGGATAAGTTGAGTCAAGTTCTACTTCGATGCCTTCAGGGAGAATATCCTGCACTTTCTGTTCCATGGTTTCCGGGGATTTTATGTTTTCAGGCGGCACAAAATAAATACCGTCGGTATCCATTTCTATGACTTTCGCGCCTGAACCCTTGAGAAAATCCAGCATCATAGTCAGGATTTCCCGTCCGCGCGAAGTTACTTTTCCCGCCATGGCATAATCATTGAAAGTTCCTTGTGAAAACCCGAGATAACCATAAAACGAGTTAATCAGGATCTTGAAAGTCGTTTGCAGGGCGTTATACAAATCTTTTTCCGACTGATCTTTTGCTTTTCTTTCAGAATCTTTTGCTTCAAGACGGAATAGACGCAGCTCCTTAAGCATTTTCGGGAAGACTTTGAGAATATCTTTTTCAGGACACCAGTTTTCAGCAATAATGATTGAAGGATAAAGTGAACGGATATCGCAATGCCAGACGTTTTTATGAACGCCGGTTTCAAAAGCCTGAGTCAACGCTCCGCTGTAAGCCTGCTGCATTTCAGGGTAGGGCAGACTCTGCCCGGCATTGAGGTATTCGCTGATTAGCATTGCATCAATTCGTGTGGCGTTGCCGCGGACTATGCAGTCCTGATATTTCAACGGTATCAATTGGGTCTGATAGAAATAACTTGGAGACAGTATTCCGCTGATCGAGCGGGTTTCCCTGACATCATCCATAGCGTATTTGAGCAGGGTTTTCCGGTCGTTGAACCAAGCTTGGCTGATTTTCGCGCCATCGACGTAGGTGCGGTTTTCGGCCGCTACCCCGAAGTGCCTTGCGACATATTTGAGCCCGTAGCTTTCCAAGTTCCGATGGACAATATCATAAAAAATGCAGAGATGAAAGGTATCGACAACATGTCGCCCATAAAGGTCGTAGCGGGTATAGTTGATGGTGCGTTCGGCGGCGTTGAAACGGGAATTGCGTTTTGAAAAAAGCCGTCCTTCGCGCCCCAATGTCAGTTTCACTTTGTTTAGTTTAGCACGGGTTTCGATATACGGCAGGTCAAAACGGAAAATATTATGCCCTTCAAGTACATCAGGATCACGTTCCGTGACAGTTTTTACGAATTCTTCAAGCAGTTCCTTTTCATCCATATCGTCAAGTGAAATAACTTTTTCCCATCCGGTATTGTCGGACATGGTTATAATGATGATTTTATCTTCACGCCGGTTGGCGTTGGGGAATTCGAAGCCTTCGCTGGTCAGCGTTTCAATATCAAACTGCATACGGCGCAGTTCATTGAAGTGCATATCACGGAACAGGCGGATTTTCTGTCCCATCATAGCCTGTTGGATAAAATCTGAAACAAGGCGATATGACATGCCTTGAGAATTTTTGTTTTTCAGGAATTTTACAGCCTCAAGGTAATCTGTCAGATTTTTAAAATTGACCCTGTATGCAATAGGGGCGTCGCCTTTCAGTTTAACGGCCTCGAACTCTTTGTGAAAATCATCAAGGAGCTCAGGTCTGGTCAATAGCAGGAATGGAGAAAAAGCTTGAATCCTGCTCTCGCATTTACCGGTTTTATCACGAAAAAACAAAGTGGTTTCATCTTCATTTGTTTCAACTGCTACTACGCGTTTGAAATCGCACGAAACCAGATTGTTCAGTTGCATGACCGGACTCCTTTACATTTTTTCAGTTCGACAGAGTGCCCTCCAATAAAAATACTATTGGAGGGCAAAATCTATTCTCCGTTTTTCTGTTTGGGAACAACGAGATTCAGCATTTTTAAAGTAGCCTCGATGGCTGCCGCTATCTGATCGGAATCTATCCCGATTGTCCGCAGCGGGGCGTTTTCGCCTTCCCAGCTTATGGTTGTTTCCACGAGGGCATCGGTTTTGCCGCCGGGTGGTATGCGCACCTCGTAATCTTCCAGGCGCGGTATAGTTACTCCGAATTTCTTCATGCATTTACGAACTGCTTTTACGAATGCGTCATATCCGCCGTCGCCGTTCGATTCGCTTTTTATAGTTTCACCATTATAGGATATTGTTACTGAAGCGCACGGAGTTTTATCGCTGCTGGAGAGTATTTGATAATCTATGAATTTAACCTCGTCCATCAATGGCGTGCGCAGGACGTCGGAGATGATAAAAGGCAGATCCGCTGGCGTAACGCTTTTCTTTTTGTCGCCGAGACGAACTATTTCGCGCAATACTTGCGAGTGCAGGGCGGTATCGAGTTCCAATCCCATTTCCTCGAGATTCTTTTCCAGAGAAGCTTTTCCGCTGAGCTTGCCCAGCGCGTAAACCCTTTTGCGCCTGAAACGTTCCGGGAGCAGTTTGTTGGCGTAAAGGTTGCCCTTTTTATCGCCGTCCGCATGGACTCCGCAAGTTTGCGTGAATACATCTGTGCCGATGATCGGTGAATTTGAACTGTTGCGTTTGCCGGATATAGTCTGCATCAAGGTCGAAGCGTAATGCAGTTGTTTTTCCGCCAGGTGTGTTTTACGCTTGGTCATATCGTGGATGACCGCGGCTATCTCAGCTAAATTCTGGTTCCCGGCACGTTCACCGAGTCCATTGACTGTGGTATGTATTCCATTTATGCCGGATTCGACGGCGGCGAGAGAGTTAGCTGTCGCCAAGCCGTAATCGTTATGCGCGTGGAAATCCATTCTTGCATTCGGAAAAGCTGAATACATCCAGTCGAGATAACGGCTTGTGTCTGACGGGCTCAGTATGCCGAGAGTATCCGGCAGCATTATGCGTTTGACTGGAAAATCCTGCAGAAAGGTCATGAAGGCGTGTATATATTGAAAGCTGTCACGCATTCCGTTCGACCAGTCTTCAAGATAGACGTTTACGTCCAGCCCCTGTTTATCTGCGTACAGGATGTTTTCTCCGACCTGTTTGAAATGTTCTTCCGGAGTTTTTCGCAGTTGAACCCGGCAATGTTTTTCTGAACCTTTGACCAGCAGGTTGATGACCTTGCAGCCGGTTCCTTTGATCCAGTCAACAGATTTGCCGCCATCTACGAAACCAAGTATTTCGAGACGGTGGTCCATGCCGTTTTTTGCCGCCCATTTAGCTATACTTGATACAGCTTTCTGTTCTCCTTCTGAAACTCGTGCCGAGCCTACTTCCAAACGGTCGACCCGGAGCTTGCTTAACAAAACCTGCGCTATTTGCAGTTTTTCCACCGGGGTATAAGCCACGCCGGGAGTTTGTTCGCCGTCACGCAGAGTGGTATCCATTATCTCTACGTACGTACTGTGCCTGTATGTTTTTTTCATTATAATATATTCTCCGTCTTGCTGTATAAAAATATTTAGGTTGAATAAGTAAAGGTCTTGTGGAGATGTTGACCAGAGAGGCTGGACTTTTCTCCGTTTGGGGCGGGATCTTCCGCACTAGTGCGCAAAAGACCCCTTACTAATGCCGATGGCAATAGTAATTATGCTGAAGCTGCGAATGTAATCAAATTTCTGCATAAGCACAAATACTTTTATTATTTTTCTTATTCAAGGTTAACATAACCGCAAAAAAGAAAAAATCAAGAGGAATAGAAGCTTAAAGATAAAAGATGAAATATCAAAAAATAAAGCCGGCCCGAAGGCCGGCATATAACTGCAACTTATCTTAACTGCACTTGCTGTAGGAGCAGGCAAGACATTTGAGACAATTTTCCTGATTTATCAATTCGCGCTCATTGCATTGCGGACAAATCATTTTACTGGAATTCTTGACCTCCGATACATCCGCTGTTGATTTTATTTTGTTGGTTCCGGAAGTAATTCCGATTTTTTCCAGATGCTTTTCAACAACATAACCGATTTCAGCAGCCAGAGACGGCATATATTTACCTTTCTTGAAATATCCGCCGTTAGGGTCGTAGATGCTTTTGAGTTCGTCGACGAGGAAAGTCGGGGTTGAATCGTGTCTGAATACCGCAGAGATCAAACGGGTGATAGCTACTATCCAACTGAAATGTTGGAGATTTTTGGTATTGATAAACAATTCGTACGGACGGCGCACGCCGTCTTCAATCAAGTCATTGATAGTCACATAGAATGCGTCCGGAGAAAGCGAAGTCTTCAGTTTATATGTGGTTCCTTCGAGTTGGTCAGGGCGTACGGGAATTTGATAACCGCTTTGCTTGACTTTGAATTCCGGTTCTTTCTTTTTGTCTTCTTTTACCAAAACGCCTGAGATATACTCTGAAGGCCGGAAGGTGGTACATCCTTTCAAGCCCTTTTCATAGGCTTTCATGTAAATATTCTCGAAATCCTCGAAAGGGTAATCCGCGGGGATGTTAATAGTTTTAGATATTGAGCTGTCTACATGTTTCTGCAAAACAGCCTGGATCTTCAGGTGTTCAATCGGTTTGATATCATTGGCTGATACAAAGTAGTCAGGAAGATTCTCATCATCGATAAATTCTGCATTCTGGGATTTACAGTAAAGATTATACGCGTAATCTGATACATTTACCTTGGTAACATCATTTTCATGGGTGTTCCGGATGGTTCTGGTGTAATGGAAGGCAAATACCGGCTCCAGTCCGCTGGAAACGTTGCCCGCAAGAAGACTGATGGTCCCGGTAGGCGCAATTGAAGTCAGATGTGAATTACGGATGCCGTATTTCTTTATTCCATCCTGAATATCCTGCGGCATGTTTTTCACAAACTTGCTCCGGCAGTATTTATCCGCGTCAAACATCTTGAACACGCCTTTTTCCTTTGCCAGTTGAACACTGGAACGGTAAGCCGCCTGTGAAATAGTCTGCATAATTTTTTCAGCCACCTTGGCGGACTCTGTTGAGCCATATTTGATGCCGAGGAAGATGAAAGCATCCGCCAGTCCGGTTATACCGATACCCATGCGGCGCTTGGATTCTGCTTCCATGCGCTGGGCTTCAAGCGGGTAGTTGCTTAGTTCTATGATATTATCCAGGAGTCTTACCGCGGTGGTGATTACTTCTTCAAGACGTTTGTAGTTGAATTCAGCTTTATCAGTAAACGGTTTATCGACAAAACGAGTCAGGTTGGCGGAGCCCAGCAGACACGCCCCGTAAGGCGGCAGCGGTTGTTCTCCACATGGATTGGTAGCGGTGATTTCCTCGCAATAACTCAAGTTATTCATTTCGTTGATCTTATCAATCAGGAGGAAACCTGGTTCAGCGTAATCATAAGTTGAACGCATGATAGCACGCCACAGTTCGGAAGCCTTTACAGTTTTATGTACTTCGCCGTTAAATTTCAGTTCCCAGTCGGTGTCGTTTTTCACCGCTTCCATGAACTCTTTAGTGATCCCGACTGAAAGGTTGAACATCTGGAGCTGAGCATTTTCACGTTTGGCGCTAATAAATTCTTCAATATCCGGATGGTCACAGCGCATCACGCCCATCTGGGCTCCCCGGCGCTGTCCTGCGCTCATGATGGTACGGCAGGTGGAATCCAATACCTGCATGAAGCTTATCGGGCCGGACGACTGCGCGCCGCAACCCTGAATATGCGAACCAGCGGGACGAATAGTGGAAAAATCAAAACCGACTCCGCCGCCCTGTTTCTGGGTCATGGCGGATTCTTTTACTGTATCAAAAATACCCTCAATGGAGTCATCAATCTTATTCATTACGTAACAATTGAACATAGTTACCGCTTCGCGGGAAGTCCCGAGGTTGGCGATTATGCGCCCGCCTGGAATAAATTCAAAATTCAAGAGGATGTCTTCAAATTCTTTCTGCCATTTTTCGCTGTCTTTCTCTTTTGTCGCACAAGCTTTTGCCACACGCCGCATGGTGTCTTCCATGGTTTGGTCACCGGGCACTCCGTCAGCACCGGCAAAACGATATTTCCGGTTCCATATATCTTCTGCTATGTTGTAAGTACTGCCAGTATCGGTCATTATGTTTTACCTCTCTTTTTTTGATGCTTTTTCCACTTCCCGGTGCAAGCGTTCCGTTAATAAATGTAAATAGTTGATAATCCGCATGATGCAATATATGTAGTGGTTTTGCGGCGTGAAAACCACAACATGTAGTATGTTTGCAAGAGTTAAAGTAACTTCCATAAATTAAATATCAAGCCATGTTTTTAAAATTTTTTAATAAATTTTTAACATTCTGATATATTTATAATTTCACACAAAACAGTATGGGGTTTTAAGAAGTATATGGAAGGCCTTAATGATAAAAAACATCGGTAAGAAAAGTAAATTCTTTTCAATGCTTTGTATGAAGATAGTGATGTGATTTTTTGCTGAGCGGATGTCCGAGGAATTCCTTGTATAGCTGTTGTATCGCGGGGTTTTCATGAGACTTTCTCAGTTTCATGTGTTTGTCATCGGAATAAACTCCGTTTTTGCGTTTTTTCAGGACATCAGGGTCCTTTGATATCGGCTGTCCGCCTCCACCGATACAGCCTCCGGTACAAGCCATGATTTCGATAAAATGATAATCGTCAGCCTTTTTCAGTAGCTGCCAGGCATTTTCAAGTCCGTTAGCTACAGCAACTTTTACCTTTTTATCTTTTATATTTACCTCTGCTGTCCTGATTCCTTTCAAGCCGCGCACGCCCTTAAAATCTATTTTGGGCAATTCTTCTTTGGTAATGAGTTCATAGGCTGTGCGTAACGCGGCTTCCAACACGCCTCCGGTAACTCCGAAAATAACTCCGGCTCCGGTGGTGATGCCGAAAGGCGCGTCATAATTGCTTTCCGGCAGATCCGGCAGGCTCATACCGCGGCTTTTTATCATTCCTGCCAGTTCCCGGGTTGTTATGGAATAATCCACATCATGCAAGCCGTTCTCCATCATTTCCGGGCGCATGCATTCCGCTTTTTTTGCGGTGCAGGGCATAACCGAAACGCAGACAATTTTTTCCGGATCAAGCCCTTTCTTCTTTGCATAATAGCTTTTAACTAAAGCCCCGAACATTTGCTGAGGAGATTTGCAGGTGGATAAATTATCTTTCAATTCCGGCATTTGTTCCTCTACAAAACGTATCCAGCCCGGACAACAGGAAGTTATAAGCGGTAATTTGCCGCCTTCAGTGAAGCGTTTTATAAACTCCGAACCTTCCTCCATAATTGTCAGGTCAGCGGTGAAGACCGTATCGAAAATCTGGTCAAAATCAAGTTTCCGCAATGCTGTAACTATTTGTCTTTCTAAATTAGTTCCAGGCTTGCAGCCGAATTCCTCGCCTATTGTGAAACGTACTGACGGAGCCACCTGAACCACCACATGTTTTTCAGGATCGGCTATTGCCGCCCATACCTGATCTACATTAAGCGCCTCCTGAAGCGCGCCGACCGGACAAACCAGCAGGCATTGCCCGCAGCCGGTGCAATCGACATTTCCCATACCTCTGTCCATAAAAGTTGTAACCTGAGTTGCCGGTCCCCGTCTGCTTGGAGTTAATATCCCGGCATGCTGCATTTCGCGGCAGACCCTGACGCAGCGCCCGCAGTTTATGCAGCGGCTGTTGTCAAATTTGACGGCGAGTGAACTGTCATCCATTCTCCCCTGCCGCGGAACAGGTTCAAACTTCAGTTCCTTGACATCCAGCTCTTCCGCAAGTTCTCTGAGTTCGCAGGTATTATTTCTAATACAGTTGTAACAGTTCAATTGGCAATCAAAAGGATAATACGCCAGTATCAGGTCAAAAATATTTTTTCTTAGTCTGCATATTTCAGGAGTATGTGTAAAAACCTCCATTCCTTCCTCGATAGGCGTGCCGCATGATATCGGATAACCGTTTCTTCCCTTGATTTTAACAATACATAGACGGCATCCTCCATAGACACTCAATTTGCTGTGGTAGCATAATGCCGGGATTTTGCATCCTATTGATTCCGCGGCTTCCATAATAGAAGTTCCTTCAGCCGCTTTTACTGTTTTGCCGTTAATTTTCAGTTTAATCATTTATTGCCTCCGGAAAATCAGCTTTGAATTTTTTTATCAAACTGCTGACCAGGTTTCCGCAGCTCTGCCCCAATCCACACCTGGCGGCACAGGTTGCTGTTGCTGCTACTTCCCGAATGAGGCCAAGGTAACGTTCCTGTCCTTTGCCGTCGCGGATCAAATGCAGTAAATGATATATCTGGCGGTTTCCCTCCTTGCATGGGAAGCATATTCCGCAGGTCTCAGCCATGAAGAAATCGGAGGCATTACAGACCGTGTCCAAGGCGTTGATATTTTCATTCGCGACAATCACCGCTCCTGTTCCCAGAGAACTTCCGGCACGTCGCAGACTGTCATAGTCAACATTGACCTTTAATTCGCCCGCAGTTAATGCCGCAGTAGATGTTCCGCCTGGAATGACGAATTTTACTTTTCCACCGGAACAACCTCCGCCAAGGCTGTTGACAATTTCTTCAAGGGTGATTTTACCTAGTTCGATTTCATATAATCCAGGTCTATTAACATTTCCGCTCAGGCAGATCAATTTACTTCCACGGCTGCCTTCGACGCCGATGTTGGCGAACTTCTTTCCGCCGTCACGGATTATCAGCGGCAGATTGCTCAGGGTTTCAACGTTGTTGACGATAGTCGGCAGTCCCCGTAGACCTTTTTCCGCGGGGAAGGGCGGCTTTATCCGCGAATGCGGGCGCTTACCCTCAAGAGAGTTTATCAGAGAAGTTTCATCGCCGCAAACGTAGGCGCCGCCGCCGGAAACGACCTTTAGTTCAAATTCAGGATCTATCTGTTCGCAATACCAGACAATTAAATCCAGATTATCGTCAATGCATTTATGAAGTGATTCCAGAGCGTCTTTATATTCATCGCGGACATAAATATAAACTTCAGAGGAATTGAGCATAAACGCCGATATCAGGATGCCTTCAAGCAGTAAAAATGGCCCGTTTTCCACTATGTAACGGTCTTTGAACGAACCGGGTTCACCCTCATCACAGTTGCATATTAAAACGACATCAGGGCTGTTCCAGGCGAATTTCCATTTCGCGGCGGTGGAAAAGCCAGCTCCGCCGCGTCCAACCAGCCCGGATCTTTCCAGTTCCGCCAGGCATTTGTCGCGCCCGTATTTTAAAGCCTTGCGCAAATGCGGAAAATCATCGTCAGGCCCGTCTTCAATAAATTTTTTAAGGTATTTATATTCTCGCATCCTGTTCACCCCTTATGTTGATATAAGCTGATAATTTCAACGGCCTTTTCGGGGTTGAGCTTGTTATATACTTTATCGTTGACTGTCATTACCGGGCCTTCGGCGCAATGCCCAAGGCATTCCACAGTTTCCAGCTTGAATAATCCGTCTTTTGAATGCCCGTCTTCAATTTCCAGATACTCTTCAACTTTTTTCCTGACATCCGCCGCGCGGTTGATTCCGCAGGATACCGATTTGCATATCCTGATAATAAATTTTTCCACCGGATGCAGGTAAAAACGGGAATAAAAAGTAATGATTCCAAACAGTTCAGCCTTGGGAATTCCCTGTTCATCCGCAATACGGATGATTTCATTTTCAGGCAAATAACCAAATTGATCCTGTACTTTATGTAATTTGTCGAGCAGAACTTCCATAACTGTCTCCTTCAGTATCACTTATTCTGTGATTTGCCGGTCAATGGAACAAAGCGGACTGAAATACCAGGTTTTGCTTCCATTCCTTTCCTGGTTTTTTCCAGGACATAAAGGGTTTGGATCTCATCAGCTCCGCCGATAGGAATTACCATTCTGCCTCCGAGCTTTAATTGGGCAACAAGGTTCCTGGGAATCTTCCTTGCGGCAGCGGTTACTATAATGCTGTCAAACGGCGCTTTGCTTTTCCATCCCAGGGCGCCATCGCCAAAATGAAAATGAATGTTCCTGTAACCGATGACGCAAAGTTTGCGTTCAGCTTTTTCAAGTAAATCCTCTATTATTTCGATAGTATATACTTCCTTGACTATTTCAGCGAGTACCGCGGCTTGATAACCGGAACCGGTTCCGATTTCAAGTATCCGGTGTTCCGGATGCGGCTGAATCAATTCCGTCATCAAAGCGACAATATAAGGTTGGGAAATAGTTTGTCCATGACCTATAGGTAAAGGAAAATCACCATATGCTTCGTCAATGCAGTCAACAGGAAGAAGTTTGTGACGTGGAACTTTACGTAATGCATTAAGTACTGCCTGATTCTTGATTCCGCGTTTTTCGATCTGGAATTTCACCATATTTTCCCGCTCTTCCATCATCCCTCCTCGAATTATGGTTTATACTGCTATTATAATACCGGAACTGCCTTATAGCAAGTATAATACGGCATAAGTTCAGAAAACCGGATTTTTACGGTAATTAGCGGGAGTGGTCCCAGTAACATTCCGGAAAACCCTGTGAAAAAACTGGACTTCACGAAAACCGCATTTCTCTGCTATCAAACGTATAGGCAGAGAGCTTTCGCGAAGTAACGAACAGGCTCTGTCAATGCGTTGACGACGGAGGTGTTTTACTGGGCTGATGCCGAGCTGACGGCGAAAAATAATCCGCAGGTATACCTCGCTTATGTCCATTTTTTCAGCCATATCCCTGACAGATAAATTAGGGTCATCCAGTTTTGTTTCAATCATTTCCAGTACGGGCTGCAGGGCTGACAACTTTGATATTTGTATATCCGGCACGGGTAAGGAAATCCGGCTTCTTGCAAGTTCTATAAGAACCAGCTCAACCCGGGCGTTTAAACTGTGCTGCCATGCTTCAGGCTTAAGACAGTATTCACGTGCGGCTTCGTGTGAACTAAACTCAAAAAATGAATTTTTGTTGTCTTTATGAATTCCGCCTAAACCATAATATGAAACCATATCAATATTGCCGTAAAGCCGTGCGTGAAAATGGACATTGATCATTGACATCAAACTGCCGGATTCGGGTTGTAAAGAATGCAGGCAGTATTGCGGAAACAAAATAAAGTCACCTTTTTTAACAGTATATTCAATATTTTCATCTCCCAGGCGCAGCTTGCCATGGCCTCGGGTTATCCATGTCCAGTAACTGTCATTGATCCGGCGAGGTTTCAGCACCCATGCTTTGCTGCACTGATAATAATTTGCTGAAAGAACTTCAATACTCAGGTGAGATAGAAGCTTTCCGTGTTCATGTACTGAATTATTATAAGGTTTGAAAAAATCTTTTTTAAGAACTTTTGTTATCGCATTCATTGTTTCGTTATATCCAATTATTTTATCATTTTATGCAATTGATGAATGTTTATTTGTATTGTATAATATAATATATTGATAATAATAAAGCAAACGGAAAATCTATAATGAATAAATTTAAAAATAAGGCTGCCGCATGTGCCGCCAAGGTAAAAAAAGCCAGAGACGAGCGTTCTTATGTGAGGGAACTTGCCGCAATATGTACTGAAATAGCTGGAGAGGCACGTATGGAGCCGATTCTCAAACGCTGGCGCGATGTGAATTCGGGGCGTATGCCCGACCGTGCGCCGGTATGGTGTCGTCCGGCTGGATGCTGGGCCGAGATGCTGCCTAAGGAAACTCTGGTTTGCAAAGACCCTTTTTTGCGGGAAATGGAATATTATTTCCGGCAAACGCTCTTGCGTCGCGACATTGATGACGATCATCCGGTCTATAAATACTTTAAGGTCAATGCGGTCATTGACGTAACTCCTGATCCGCCGTACGGCTTCGAATACAAGCGGCATTCCCTGGATGAGGAAGGTTCAGCATGGGGTTATGAATCTGCTTTGCAGACAGCGTCTGATTTTGATCGTCTGGTTGTTCCGCAATATAAATTCAACCCCCGGAAGACCGCTGAATTACTTGAACGCTATTGTGATTTACTTGACGGTATCATGGAAGTCAAGCCAAGCGCGGTAAACGGATATTTCAATGTTGCTACAGTTTGTACGCAAGCTGCTAATTTGCGCGGGATGGAAAAGATGATGATGGATATGATTCTTGAGCCGCATCTCATGCACCGTATGATGCAAGTTATTACTGAGGGGGTGATGAATTATCTTGACGCCATTGAAGAATCAGGAATGATTTTTCCAAATATTGATGAACCAATGTTCCTGAGTGACCCTCTTCGTCCTGAAGCTGAAGGAGGTAAATATACTCTTAAGGATTGCTGGTGTGCGGGTAACTCCCAGGAGTTCGACCAGGTGAATCCGGAGATGACACAGGAATTCCTTATTGATTACCAGAACAGGATATTTGAGCGTTTTGGCGCAGTATCATATGGGTGTTGTGAAAACTTGACACAAAAAATAGGACAGGTGCTGACCGTTCCGAATCTTAGAGTATTCGTTTCCAGCGCCTGGAGTGATCTGGCTGAAATAGTTGAGCGTACCAGTAATGATAAACATTGCATTATGTGGCGGCATTCGGCTTCAGACGTGACTTGTCTGGATAAGCTGGATAAAGTGCGTGAAGATACTGAATACGGCGCAAAACTCCTTGAAGGACGGCGTTATCAGGTAGTTCTGCGGGAACTGCAATCCCTGTTCGGACGTGAAAACCGTATCTATGACTGGGCGCAAATGTGCAAGGAAGTTGTCGCGAAATACGCGTGAAAGCCAGTTAGCAGTTAATTACTATCCTATACGGCAGATAGTTCTGAACATTGGCATTACATATCCCAGCATAGTAATAGCTATTATTATGATTTCAAGCACATAAGCCGCCAGCGTATAGTTCATCAGCCGGTGTTTGGTAACTTTGAATGCCAGTATGAAACTCGTCAGGTGCAGGAGCAGAAAAACGCAGGGCCAGATATAGCCGAAAAGCAAAACATAATGTGTAAAATACGGCAGCGGTTCGCCTTGTAAAATATCATTCCAATGATAAATCATCATCCGGTTAACCAGAAGAAACACCGGGGTGCTGACCAGATTCGCTAAAAAAGCCAGCCCGAAAAATAATATGAATTTTTCTTTCTTCATCTATTGCCCGATTAATTATGTTTTTAATTTTTATGATAATTGTTCAATAGACAATTTACAAACAAAACTTGTATGATTTTTATTTTTTGATTGAATCGGAAGTTATTTGTGATAAATTGCTTTTTAAGTTTAGTAATTTACTTCAGGTGTTTATGCATAATTTTTATATTGATAAACTTGGCGGGATAGGTGATGAAATCTTGTTGCCTGCGAGTGAGGCAAAGCATTTGTTTAAAACCCTGCGGGCGGTTGAAGGCGATGTTATCGGTTTACTTGACGGGCATGGCTCATGCGCTGAAGCCGAAATAATTGATTCCAGGCAAATAATTATCAGGAGCATTAAAAATTATCCTGAACCTGATACTAAGATTCATTTATTTGTCGCTGTTCCAAAACGTCAGAAAATGGATCAGCTTCTCCGGCAATGCACTGAAGCCGGAGTATGGGCGATTCACCCGGTTATAACTAAATATTCCGTTGCCGTCCCGGAAAAGATCAGTGAACGCTGGCATATTCTGCTCCAGGAGGCCTGCAAACAGGCAGGTAATATGTTTGTTCCGCGAATTTATCCAATCAGTACCCTTGTTGAAGCTCTGGATAAGATAAAAAATATGAAAATGTCAGCTTTTTACGGAGCCGTCAGCACGGGGGAGAAGGAACTACCGCATGCTTTAAGTCCTGTTTTGGCGTGGCTGGTCGGGCCGGAAGGAGGGTTTTCTGAGGAGGAGGAACGGGAAATGTTGTCCGGCGGAGTTGCTCCTTTGAATATAGGGCCTTATATTATGCGTGTTGAGACCGCTGCCGTTTGCGGTGTCACTCTGCTTAATTTTTTAAATAGGGATATAAGCTCTTGAAATCATTGATATACATATTCACTATCGCGGTTTTGTTTACAGTATTGACCGGCTGCGGTTTGAAAAGCAAGGACGAAGCTTCGCATCCATTATTTAAGCGGGCTGTAAAAGCCCAGAGTTCCAATGAACTGGATCTGGCGATAAAATATTTTAATCGTTATCTTGCATTGAGGCCTGACTCATCCGTAACCCATCTGCGCCTGGCTTCAATCTATGACGAAAATTTCGATAAGCCGCTTCGCGCAGTTTATCATTATGAACGCTTCCTGGAGTTTGCGCCCAACTCTCCTGAAGCTGGAAATGTTAAAAAATGGCGGGATGCGGCATTGAGGAAATATTATTTCAAGGCTCGTCGTAAATTCAATGACCCGGAAGACGTCGGTGTGCTGCAAAACACTTTGTACCTGACAGAGCAGGAGCTCAAAAAAAATAAGTTGGAGCTGAAAAAGGTGAAACTCATTCAGAAAAAGCTTATTCAATACGCTCGTGAAAAACGGGATAGTGAAAATATTTTGAAAGCCAGGCTAGACAGTTTACAGGCGGCTCATAAACAAACCCTTGAGGAGATGAAAAAGCTGCGCGAAGAAATCAAGGAAAAATCTGAGCAAGAAGCAAATAAGAATAAGGAAGATGCAAAGCAGGAAGAAAAAGATGTAAAAAAGAAAGAGGAGAAAACTGTCCCTGCGAAAACGGCGGAAGAAAAAAAGGAAAACGGGCAGTCTGAAAAGAAGGAAGAAAAGAAAACAGTAAAAGCGCAGGAAAAAGTTGTAAAACCGGAAGAGAAAAAGGAAAAAAGGCAAGAAAAGCAAGTGAGCAAATCTTTGCCGGTTATTCCTAAAGCCGTGCCGGAAGCGCCGCCGTTTTCTTTAAAAAAAGCAGATAAGCCTGAGCTTGAAACCGAAATACCGGAAATAAAAAATGAGAAGCCTGAAACAAAGGCTGATGCGGAAGAACGTACTTATACTGTGGAAAGAGGGGATTCCCTGAGCAGTATTTCCCGTAAGTTCTATGGTTCATCAAAGTATTATAAACTTATTTTTGAGGCTAACCGGGGAATAATTACATCAGAAAAAGCTTTGCGTCCGGGGCAGGTTTTAAAAATACCAAGACTGTAAAATAAGTATCGGGCTTTACATTTGCAGCTTTTTAAAGTATTGTAATATATATTGTAGTTAAAATACCATAATTGGAATGGTGTAAAATGGAGATTTATATGAGAAATAAATTATTACAACTCTTATATGTCGTGTCAGCTTCCGGAATACTGCTGTTTGCTGCCGGTGGATGCTTTTGGGGACTGAATCAGCAGCCTTATACCGCGGTTAAATATTATGATCTGGCTATTCCTCCACAGATTACATTGGACAAGATGCAGGTTAAGTTCATTCCATTTGAATCAACGGAACCCGCTAATTACAAAATGGTTTACCGTAATGCTGACTGTCAGATCGTCATAGATGACTATAATAAATGGATACAGCCTCCGCCTTTAATGCTTACCCGCTATCTGCAGGGAGCGTTTAAACAATCTGGTATTACTTCGGAAAGCTGTGAATTGATTATTTCCGGCAATATTTTTATGTTCAGGATAGATCTACAGAAAAATACGGTTTCACTTGGAGTAAGTTACTCTATTAAAAGTTCTGTATGCGATACTGAAAAACTCCTTTTCCAGAATTCAACGACTTTCAGCCATAAATTCAAGAAACAGGGCCCGCAATATTTCGTGGAAGCGATGAGCAAATGTGCCAACGATATGGTCTTGACTATTAAGAAGAATATTAAAGAAATAGAAAAAAATAAAACATCAGATAAAAAATAGAAATAAATTGAATAAACAAGCGAGTCATCGTATTTTATTGCGCCCGGAGGATATCAGCAAAAGGATTGTTGAGCTTGGCGCCGCTATTACAGAATACTATAAAGACGAAGCGGTAACGATTTTGATTTTAGCTAACGGGGCATTGGTTTTTGCGGCTGATATGATTCGTCAGATCAAATGTCCTCTGTGCCTGGATATTTTGGCGGTTGATTCTTATGATGGCCGTGAGAGCTCGGAAAAATTGAATTTCCGGGCAGAACCCAAATTAAATGTTTCCGGACGGCATATTTTGCTTCTGGATGATATTTTAGATACAGGATTTACTCTAAATGGAGTAAAGAGCTGGCTGAAAGAAAAAAACGCGGCATCAGTAAATATTTGTGTTTTGCTGGATAAGCAGGTTCCAAAGCGTAAAGTGGAAGTCTATGCCAAATGGACCGGCTTTAAGATTCCAGATGTTTTTGTTTACGGCTACGGCCTGGATAATGATGAATTAGAACGAAACCTGCCGTTTATAGCGCAGATTGATTAAAAAAACTTGAAGGAGGGACTGGATGAAAATAACGCAGCTTGAATCAAATGACAAAATAACGCATCTTCTGTTGTCAGGATCTTTAGATATAAAAGGAGTGCGGGATATTGAAATGGACTTTTCCCGCTTGACTTCAGGGGAGAAAACTGTGGTGCTGGATTTTTCCGGCGTTACCTTTATCGCTTCACTTGGCATGAGGATGCTTCTCAGTACTGCTAAACGACTTGATGCTGAAGGTAATAAGCTGGTTCTGCATTCCGTCCCCCCTTTAGTGGAAACAGCTTTAAACACAGCAGGTCTGACGACGATTATGCCGATAGTCAAGGATCAGCCTGATGCTCTCAATTTTTTGCAGTCACAAGGATAAATCCTGGTTATTCATGGCAAACTATCACACATTTAAGATACATAATACTTTCCCTGAGATAGAGCAGATTTGTGCCGAAGTTAACAAACTGGCACAGGACAATAAATTCTCAGATCAGCTTATTTATTGCCTGAATGTCTGTTTGGAGGAAATGCTGACAAATATTGTCAAATACGGCTATGATGATAATGCCGGGCATGAAATAGAGGTGCGTCTGGAGATAGCCAACGAAATTATAACTTTGACTATTATCGACGATGGTCATGAATTCAATCCGCTTACGGCTGAGCATCCGGATATGGATACAGACATCAAGCACCGACAGGTTGGCGGCATTGGGATATTTCTGACCTGTAAAATGTCCAATAAAATGACTTACCTGAGAAAAGATGATAAAAACATCCTCAAGATCATGCTGACGCCCCACGTTGTTGTTTTGTAGATGAAAATATCAATAAATTGCTTGACAAAGAAGATTTTTTTGTTATAATGTTTAGTTAGTTAGCTAAGTATGTAAAAAATATGGAGTTGCAAATGAATAAAATGCTTTCAGTATTCAGGGCGCTTTCAGATCAAAACCGGTTGAAAGTTGTGGCGGCTTTGACTGCGCATACTGAATTGTGCGCATGTCAGATATCAGAACTTTTACAGGTGACCGGGGCGACAACCTCAAGGCATCTTGATATCCTTATATCTTCCGGGCTGGTGGACAGGCGGAAGAATGGACGCTGGGTTCTTTACCGCCTTAAGTCTGATGACAAAAACTTTAAACCAGTTATGAATTGGATAAAGAATGAATTTTCAAAGTCAGAGGAGATTAGAGATTGTCTGGACAGCTTGAAAAAAATCAGCTCGTGTGATTTGGAAAGCTTTTGCGGTAATAAATCAAAATAGAGTATTTAACAGAGAATAATAAAATGTCAGATGAAAGAAGAATGAAGAGTGTTTTTGAGCGATACCTCACAGTATGGGTGGGATTGTGCATTGTTGGAGGAATCCTGCTGGGTAAATTCATGCCGGAAGCAGCCCGGAAACTTGACGGAATGTCAATTTTTGTTAATGGCGCCCCAGTAGTTTCCATTCCTATTGCCGTATGCCTGTTTCTCATGATGTATCCGATTATGGTAAAAATTGATTTCGGCTCGGTTATCAAGGCGGGCAAAAGCGGAAAACCTGTTTTTTTGACTTTGTTTGTCAACTGGTGCGTAAAGCCGTTTACCATGTATGCTATTGCTTTCTTGTTTCTTGGTATTCTCTTCAGAAGTTTAATCGGTACTGATGCTGTTGATATTGTCAAAATGCCATTTGGGTTGGACTTGGCGGTCGGGGCAACACATGGAGCGGGAACCGTCGTTATGCACGAGGGGGTGAAAATGCTTCAGATACCGCTTTGGCGGAGCTATCTTGCCGGTTGTATCCTGCTGGGTATCGCACCTTGTACGGCAATGGTGCTGGTCTGGGGATTCCTGGCGCGCGGGAATGACGGGCTCACTTTGGTGATGGTTGCCATAAATTCACTTACCATGCTGGTGCTTTACGGGGTTCTAGGCGGTTTTCTGCTGGGGGTTGGAAGGCTTCCGGTTCCGTGGCAGGCTTTACTGCTTTCCATAGGTGTTTATGTAGCTCTGCCGTTGGTGGCGGGATATATTTCGCGCCGATGGATCATTGCGGTCAAAGGTGAAACATGGTTTAAAGAATCCTTCCTGCATGTACTGACCCCGATAACAATAACGGCGCTTTTGGCTACGCTTGTACTGCTTTTCTCTTTCAAGGGCGAAACTATTCTCAGTAACCCTTTGACAATTCTTTGGATAGCCGTTCCGCTTTTTATTCAGACAGTCATGATCTTTGCTTTGGGCTACGGTTTAGCGAAACTGCTCAAACTGAAATATGAAGATGCCGCTCCGGCTGCTATGATCGGCGCGTCCAATCATTTTGAAGTCGCCATCGCCACGGCGGTAATGCTTTTCGGGCTTTCCAGCGGCGCGGCTTTAGCGACCGTGGTAGGTGTGCTTATCGAAGTGCCGCTTATGTTGATGCTGGTGAAGATCTGCCTGAGAACCAAAGGCTGGTTTATGAGCCGTGAGTCATAAGTATGATTTGCCGGTCTGAAGACCGGCGCTCCCAGGAACTTTTTTACTCTATTACCGGGCTGGCGTTTTCGTTGAATGGGTTTTTTCTCAGGGATAATGAAAACAGGAACGGATAGTTGCTGTTGAGGTGTTCCATATAACTGAGCCATTGCTGAGCAAGCTGCCCGTACACTCTGCTTATATCGATTATCAAGTGCCTGGTGTCTTCGCTTTCCATGTTTTTAAATGTTTCGCGTGCCTCAAGCTCTTCTGTCAGATGGAATACTGCCCACAATACCAGAGTGAAAGATTCGTGTTCAAGTATGCTTTGATTCACCAGCAGCCTCAGGAGAAAATTTCTTTTTGAAACCAGAAAGGTCCTTAGAGTTTCCCAGTCCGGGTTTTCTGATTCTATTTTATAACTGTGGCTTCTCAAATACTTGCAGATTACTTTAAATTTCTTTTTTTCGGCGTCTTTACCGGTAAATAACTCTTTCTGGATACTTTCGATTTGAGGGTCCCATTCAGAAAGTATATTCAGAAGCCTTGTTCCGACTTCGCTGAAAAAAGCTCCGATAATCATGTTCAGTTTTTCCAGCCGTGCCATTTTTTCCCGTCTTTCAAGTACGCTGTGAATAATCAAGGTTACGAGCAGTACCTCAATGAAGACAAAGGCGATATCACCAATGAGGTAAACAAAAATATGGTGAGCGTCTTTGAATATTAAATAATGCAGGAAATAAAAACCTGTGGATAATACAAGTAGCGTTATAGCCAGGGCAAGCTTCCAGTTTAAATACTTCATAACTCTATTTCTTTTTTTTGGCAAGCTTCGCGGCTTTCTTTTCTTTAGGAGTCAATGCGGATTTTTTGCCTTTGCTTTCTTTTATTTTATCTTTTGACATTTTTATACCCTCGTTTTAATTGTTCCGGCTTTGTGCCTTGCTATAATATAAAATGGGATATGTCAAAAACAAGATTTTAAATTATGTTTATCTAAAAAAAGTAATCAGCAATCAGCTGGATTATATTTTCACCATGTTTGTAGTTCCGCCTTCAGGCGGCGCATAGGGAAGCTTTTAGCGAGCTTTTATCCTTACTGGGCAAAATGCTGGGGCTTGTAAAGTTTTTTGAATTTGATATATTTGTTTGGTTAGTCTGGGGATGACTGTTCACGCTGGGGCTTGTAAAGTTTTTTGAATTTGATATATTGAACCGATGTGGTAGGAGTTGCAGTTGTAGGCTGGGGCTTGTAAAGTTTTTTGAATTTGATATATTAGCCGCGACATTCATTTTCGCGCCAATAACGCTGGGGCTTGTAAAGTTTTTTGAATTTGATATATTCCTTCGCCTTTACCTTTGGTTTATTGATCCGCTGGGGCTTGTAAAGTTTTTTGAATTTGATATATTTTATTGTTTTAACCATGCTGTTTGGGTATGGCTGGGGCTTGTAAAGTTTTTTGAATTTGATATATTGCCGAGCTTCCCGTTATCGCGGCTGGCTTTGCTGGGGCTTGTAAAGTTTTTTGAATTTGATATATTTCGTTTTGCTACGCTATCGACTAATGCACGCTGGGGCTTGTAAAGTTTTTTGAATTTGATATATTTAAGACGGCATATATCACACACGTTTATCAGCTGGGGCTTGTAAAGTTTTTTGAATTTGATATATTTATTTAAGCGTTCCATATAATCAGCGTTTTGCTGGGGCTTGTAAAGTTTTTTGAATTTGATATATTTGTTGTCGTCATCGCCCCAAACTTCAATATGCTGGGGCTTGTAAAGTTTTTTGAATTTGATATATTTTGATGACATTGCGGATTATCACGGATTCGGCTGGGGCTTGTAAAGTTTTTTGAATTTGATATATTATGCCATTCCATGCCAGTATCAGCATAAACGCTGGGGCTTGTAAAGTTTTTTGAATTTGATATATTGTCAACAGCAACACCCCAAGCAGCATAAATGCTGGGGCTTGTAAAGTTTTTTGAATTTGATATATTCTTTCTTAATACTACACCTTGAAATTCTAAGCTGGGGCTTGTAAAGTTTTTTGAATTTGATATATTAAAAGGGTTTTAATTGGTATACCTTCAATAGCTGGGGCTTGTAAAGTTTTTTGAATTTGATATATTTGATTATTATGTGGGTGAGTTTTAACCACTGCTGGGGCTTGTAAAGTTTTTTGAATTTGATATATTGAGCGTCTCCGTTGCGTTCGACAGCCTTGAGCTGGGGCTTGTAAAGTTTTTTGAATTTGATATATTTTTTAATTCAAGGAGCTGTTCGTTTTTTAAGCTGGGGCTTGTAAAGTTTTTTGAATTTGATATATTCTGCCGCTTGTTCAGCTTGTAGTTGCTTTAGCTGGGGCTTGTAAAGTTTTTTGAATTTGATATATTTTCACCGCTTCTGTAATAGTTGATTTATTGCTGGGGCTTGTAAAGTTTTTTGAATTTGATATATTCTGATTTATATACAGAACCTATTCCTTTTTGCTGGGGCTTGTAAAGTTTTTTGAATTTGATATATTCCCGCTGCCTTGATTTAACCTTTTGGCTCCGCTGGGGCTTGTAAAGTTTTTTGAATTTGATATATTCCAATATTGCATGGTCACAGGTTGAACCCTGCTGGGGCTTGTAAAGTTTTTTGAATTTGATATATTGCGAGTGCAGTAACGGCAATTTGGCATTGGGCTGGGGCTTGTAAAGTTTTTTGAATTTGATATATTCGAGAGTGTCAACAATAGCTCCGTTGATTGGCTGGGGCTTGTAAAGTTTTTTGAATTTGATATATTGTTCCCGGCGTAGGTAATACCGAAGAATTTGCTGGGGCTTGTAAAGTTTTTTGAATTTGATATATTTTCAAAGATTACAGGTGTTTATGATAGGCTGCTGGGGCTTGTAAAGTTTTTTGAATTTGATATATTCATTGTTTATACCGCCACTTTGTGCGCTATGCTGGGGCTTGTAAAGTTTTTTGAATTTGATATATTACTTAACACAATCTGCGCTAGTGCAATTATGCTGGGGCTTGTAAAGTTTTTTGAATTTGATATATTTTCTTTTTTAGCCGAGGTCTTAACCCATTCGCTGGGGCTTGTAAAGTTTTTTGAATTTGATATATTGTCATATTGAAATTATCACCCTTAATCCATGCTGGGGCTTGTAAAGTTTTTTGAATTTGATATATTTTATAATATCCGTCATAGGTTCAGTAGGGTGCTGGGGCTTGTAAAGTTTTTTGAATTTGATATATTTTATTGGAACTTGATACCATAATGGAATTAGCTGGGGCTTGTAAAGTTTTTTGAATTTGATATATTGAGCAATATCATGAGCAGTTTCACGGGTTAGCTGGGGCTTGTAAAGTTTTTTGAATTTGATATATTCGATAATGACACCTCAAGGAACCTTCGTAAGCTGGGGCTTGTAAAGTTTTTTGAATTTGATATATTGCATTACAAGTTTTATTGATGCATTTGTTTGCTGGGGCTTGTAAAGTTTTTTGAATTTGATATATTTGCTACTTTTTCGTTCAGCTCATTGTATCTGCTGGGGCTTGTAAAGTTTTTTGAATTTGATATATTCATTGAACTTGCGATTGATTTATCAGAACCGCTGGGGCTTGTAAAGTTTTTTGAATTTGATATATTGGATATATTTATAAAGTGCTTCTCTATAAATATATCTGATAAATTTTGCACAAAAAAACTGTGCTTGATTGTATAAGAGTATTTTATAATCAGGCATTTTTTTTAAGTATTTTTTACCTTTTTTACTAAAATAAGAGAAGTTGTTCAGGAGGGGATTCAGCTCTTTTCTGAGTGATTCCATAAAATACAGCCATATCATCAAATTGCTTATCGGTAATCATAACGACTCTGACCTGTCCTTCTGGCGGTAGAGCCATCTTAATATGTTTTTGATAAGTTGCCGCATTTTCTCTTGACGCGCAGAACTTTGCATAAACAGAATACTGCATCATCATAAATCCCTGAGAAAGCAAAAATTTTCTAAATCTTAAATATTCCCGCTTTTTCTCATTATCAGTAACAGGCAGGTCGAACATTGCAAAAATCCACATATTTTCAAATTTTGACAATTTAACCATTGTTGATATTACCTTTTTGAATACATTACTGACGGTAAATGTCTATATTCATGAATGTTTTTATTGATTTTGATAAAAAATTAATTCAGGGAGAATGATATCGTAATTTGAGTTTTGGTATGCACTGGCAAGTGTTGCCGCAGTCCTTGTTAGGGCTCTAAACACGGTTTGCTGTTCTCCTGAAACATAAACTCTACCGTTTGTAATTGCTTTAATGAGCATCGCCTTTGAAGTTTTATTCAGTTCTTCGATGTTTTTTTCTGCGATTTGAATGACTGCCGCATCAATTAATGGCCTAAATGGTTCCATAAGATCACTTGCGAGGCAAAATGGATTATAACGATTATGGTGATGAATTCCAATTGCGGGGTGAAGCCCGGCTGAACATATTGCTCTCGCTGTTGCCGCATGAAGCACGGTATAACCGTAATTAAGAAAGATATTATCATCAAGGGCGAATCTGTCCCGTTTTGTAATTAATTGAAGTTCTTTCCAGTATTTTTTTGCACTTAGAGCTTCTATGTTCTGCGGATCTCCGGATCTCACTTTTGATACCAATGAAGACAGTCCGTAATCTTTGCCTTTTATATATTTCAAAAGAGCCGCTTGATTTTTTATTTTGGCGGCTATGATTTTCTTCCATACATTCTTTTTGCCTGGTAATGATACGGAAGCTTGAGAAATAAAACGTTCAGCCTGTAAATGATGCCCCTGCAAAGGAAGCAGCATGCCGGAGGGTTGATGTTTATCATTTGATACTACTACGATACCGCCGGCTTCAGCTATCCCGGATAATACGGCATGGGTAACAGTAACCGCCTTGTTTGAAATTACCAATACACCTATTTCCTTAAGAGGAATAGTAGATTTGCCCTTGTCCCGGCAGTCAATGACCAGAAGTTTGTTTTCCACCTTGAGATAAGCCTGACTTTCAGATATATCTATGACAGTATCAATCATTTGCTCTCCTCAAAGTACCAAGCGGTGTAATAGAGTATTTTTTGCATGATTTTTTCATTAAGGAGTTAGGATATCCGGTATACCATTCTTTTGCTTCTATTATATCTTTCTTTTTTCTGGCGTCGTTCAAGGCAACAAAACTAAGTTGTTTTGATTGTGGAACATCTCTTATGATTCTAAATACTTCTGAACCGTCATTTTCAGTAAGTTTAACAATATCTCCACGGGTCAAAGAAAATTTAAAGACTTTTCCCGTTCCAAAGTCTTTATTGACAATTGGCTTTTTGTTTTTTATCCTTTGCCTGGCTTCAAATAATGAAACGACATGCCCTTCCCATTTTATTTCATTGCCCTTGTTGTCAAGAATAGCGACAATTTCCATATGGTGATTATTTCCTAAAACGACATTTCTCGCACGGTCTTTTTTGCCGACAGTTATAGTTTCCTGCTTTTTACGGATTTTAACCCGTTTAACGATATGCCCGTTCTTCAAAACAGGAAGATTTTCCGGTTTTGAAAAAGCTTTCTTGAGATTTTTTTCTCCCAATTCCTCAAGTTTACTAGACACAGCTTTTCTGACCGCGTGATCAACAATCTCATCAACATTTTTCAGAGCCAGATCAGCGAGTTGCTTCCTGACGTATTTAAACTCCGCATATTTATTATTTTTATCTTTTTCTTTGTGCGATTTGCTGTAAATAGTTTCTTCATGGAACGGGCCTCTGGCTTTTTTAGAAACATAATGCGAAATTATAATATCATTGACAGCCTTGAAAGCATCTTGTCTAAAATCCGGCCAGTTATTAAAAGTTAGTGAGTCCTTGAGCTCCAACCTGAACCTGTCGGACTGTTTTTTCTCCATATTCTTGAGGATATTAGTCAATTTTTGTACTATTTTAGGTGAAGTTACAGCTATGGCGATTGCATCAACGGCATGATGCCTGTGGTCGTTACGGTTTTTTATCCCGTTTCCAAGAATATCATTGAGGCCTAAAACCGAACGGATAAGGGCGGTAATGCCGCCAGATAAAGCCTGAACACGCCTTTTCCCTTTTGTGTCGTAAATTCCGCCATAAAGGGCCCCAAGGAATTTCATTACTGATTTTGAGGCAAATCTGGTGTCGTTCAAGTGCCGGCTTGAAAAATCTTCGAATTCGGAAATATCTGCTAATTTAAACCGTCTGAGTTTTTCATCAGCCAAACCTCCTGTAAATCTTTTTACAGAAGATAATATCAGGTTATATTTATCAGAATCACCGCAATATGCTTCATAAGGAGTCATGTTTCGTTTTATATTTCTATTTTCCTCGTGGTAACATAATGTTTTATTGACAAAAGAGTTATCAAGGGACCGGCTGAACGGGATAATATGCTCAATATCAAATTGGGGCTCAACTATAAGAGAGTTAATGGATATTGATTTTTGAGTATATGGACACTTCCAGCCGGACTCTTCGGCAAGCAAAATTTTGAGAATATCATCTCTAGACGGATTTTCTATTTTTAATTCGTCAAAAATTTTACGTTTTGCTTCTTCTCGCAGTTTTTCGTTATCCCGGTTTTTCTGTATAATTCTTTTCTTTTCCTTATTAGATTTTTTTAAAGCTCTGGCAAGTTCAATACGAATCACATCAGGCTTACCATATTCCGCAATGATGGAATTAACTATTTTCCTGGTTTCAGAAAGGCAGCGATGAACAGCCGGGTTCCTCAATTCGTCATTGAATTCAGACACTTGCGGCAATGAATCCAATATTTTATCATTCGCGGCAAACTGCTCAGGATAATGTTTTTTTACAGCTTCAGAGTAACTTATCCCCTCTTCCATGTCAGGCAATAATTTATAGATGGCTTTTAAGGATAAATTACAATAATCATCTGGCAGTTTTATTGCGGCGAGCTCTTTGGCTTTTTCCTTTGATAGCTTCCAATACCCCTGGGCTCTTCTAATAAGGGCATTGTCTTTTTCAAAACTATGAATATCCATTAAAGCGTTCTCTCGCTCCATGTCGGAAAAATCGTTCCAGCGTTCTCCAAATATGTTGTATAGCTTGGCATTAATAACATTTCCCTTTATACTTTTTTCTCCTCCTTCTTCAATAGAAAACTTACTGCTGCGAGGCAGGCACAAAAGTTTTTTTACTTTTGCGAAGGTAATATTTCCGCTTCTGTCTAGTTCTCCAGAGGAACCTTCAAGAATCTTGCGGAGCAGAGACCATTCCTGTGTTGATAATTCACGTTCCGGTTCATCAGAGTTTTTTACCCGTAAATTATTAATTGTTTGAAGTATCCTGAAAGTTTGGGCTTCTATTCTATACCACGGGCAACGTTTTTGGCCTTTTTCAAGAGCGCATCTGCCAATAAGGTGTTTTTGACTTCTCAGCTTTCTTTGAAAAAATATAGAATTGTATAAATATTTGCGTAATTCAGGAGAGAGCAAATCTGATTGAGCGTCACAAATTTTGTTAAATTCATCAATATACATATCTCTTGATGTCCATAAGCCCCTGATTCTTTCTTTCATAGGATCAATATAAGCAAAGTATTCACCTAATGTCCTGGCTCCGGAATGCTTGATTTTCTCCAGTAATTCAGAGATCCCCTGTTTTACTACTCCTTCATCTTCCTTAGAAATTTCCTTGCGGTTGCTCTGGAAGCCGCGACGTTGCGCTAAATGGTAAATTGCACGTCCAAATTCATGCGGACTGAGCTTTTTGTCAAGAGCCCTTGCCCGGATGTAAAAAGGTAAAATATGCGGCAAAGCACCTGGGGATGGTAATTCCCCTCCTTTCGCTGATAAGTATTGTTTGATTAACTGTTTGTCAAATTCTTCCAGGTTTTTATGAAAATCGTTTTCCGGAGGAAGAAAATCATTACGCTGTAAAGCGGATTTTAATTTCTCCATCCTGCGCCTTTTGCGGGCTAGAGAACGCCGGATTGCACGTTTTTCAGTTCTGTTTTTCGCTTTTGATTCAGCATGCCCTGAAGCAATATCTCCATCCATGCCGGCCTCAAATATCCGTGAGCCGATAGCGGTTATTCCAACGATATGACCCGCCTTATTCTGCTTTAATAGCGCCCACCCTAAAGAATTCGTTCCAATATCCAGTCCCAAAATAGTATTACTCATAAAATCCTCCAACAAAATTAATAATAAGTTTGACTTATGTATTTTAACGTATACCGTATTATTAAACTTTACAAGTTCTGGTAAATACATCAGAATTGCAGGCAACATTCCGTGGAATGCCCTTTCGCAACCCCCAGTGGGTTGCTTTTTTTTTGTGGTTAATGTGGAAATGTTTTAAAATATTCTACTTGAATTAAGCCGTTTTTGTAATAGTTTAAGATTTGAAAAAATAGCAGCTCATTGGTTTATGTAAATCTTACGGCTGATAACCGGTAACGGATAATTGATAACTGTAAAAAAACGGAGACATAAGAATGTATCTTGGCAGAATAGTGGCAATCGGTATGACCCCGGAAGGCAAAGCCGTCGCAATGTATCGTGTATCTTCACGTTCATTCCCTAACCGTGAGGCAAGACAAAAAGGTGATGTTGTTTCGATAATGCCGCGTGAAGGCTTCGAGGACGACCTGAAGAAAAGCCCATATATCGCATATAACTGTGTCCGCCTGGCGGGTGAGTACGGCGTTGTCAGCAATGGTTCGCAAACCGATCCGATTGCTGAAAAAATTGCTATGGGTCTGCCGCCGCGTGACGCTTTGGCTACGGTTCTGACGGCAATGGATTATGAAAAAGATGATTATAACACTCCGCGTATTGTTGCCGTGGTTAAACAGAATTCAGGCGAGGCATGGCTCGGCATTGTCCGCAAAGACGCGGTGATAGTTCGTTCGTTTGATTTGAAACCGGGTGATGCCTATTATGTTTCCACCTATGAAAAAGACACGCCTCAGGATGAAAATCATGACGCGCTTTTTGATGTCATTACTGTCAGCGAAGCTTGCACTTATATAATTAAAAAAGGTGTTTTCGCCGATTTCGAACTGCCGGTTACTTCTGCGGCGGTACTTGCCAATGGCAGCTCTTTTGATATCGCCACGGAAACCGTATAGATGACAGATGCTGAGATTGCGAAAGCATTGAACCCTGAACAGGGGGAGGCGGTAAAAACCATTAACGGGCCGGTGCTGGTGCTCGCCGGAGCGGGAACCGGCAAGACCCGGGTGATAACTTACCGTATTGCGCACATGATTGATGAAGGCATCGACCCGAAAAATATTCTCGGTATGACTTTCACCAACAAAGCCGCCCGCGAAATGAAAGAGCGCCTTACTTCTCTTGTCGATCCTGATAAAGCACGGAAAGTCACTATTGGAACTTTCCATTCTTTTTGCGGTAAGGTCTTACGCAAAGAGATCAAGCGGCTTCATTACCTTCCTAATTTCAGCATAATCGATGATTCCGACCAGAACGGTTTGATCCGGCAGGCGGCCGCGGAGCTCGGCTATGCCAAAAATGAAGTGCCTGTACCGCTGGTCAAAAACTATATCAGTGATATGAAAAACAAGCTCTGTTTCCCTAAGCAGGCGAAAAAATTAGCCGACCATGATGAAAATCACGACAAGCTGCGCTTCGCCCGGGTTTACGCGGAATACCAGAATCTGCTTGAAGTCCAGAATATGGTTGATTTTGATGATATGCTGTTGCTGGTTTATGAAATATTCGAGAAATTCCCTGAAGTCCTGAAAAAGTATCAGGACACTTATAAGTATTTGCTGGTTGACGAATACCAGGATACCAATGATGTTCAATTCGCGATTATTGAACAATTGACCAGAGAGCACCATAATTTATGTGTGGTTGGAGATGATGACCAGAGTATTTACGGTTGGCGCGGCGCCAATATAAGCAATATTCTTGAATTTGATGAAAAATTCCCGGACACGAAGAAAATAAAACTTGAACAGAATTACCGTTCGACATCAAAAATCCTCAAAGCCGCCAATGGCGTGATCGGAAAGAACTCCAAACGTCACAGCAAGGAGCTCTGGTCAGGACAGGGGGAGGGCGAAAACCTGATTCTGGTTCAAACGCCTGATGCTGAAGTCGAGGCGGATTTTGTCGCGGATTATATCGCTCAAGTCGTTGGCGATCAACCGGGGCGCAGTTATAATGACTTTGCTATACTCTATCGTTCAAATCACCTGTCTCGACAAATAGAACTGGCTTTGCGCAGGGCGTCTATCCCGTACCGTATGGTTGGCGGACAGGAGTTTTTTCAACGCAAAGAGATTAAGGATGCGGTGGCTTATTTAAAAGTTCTTGCCAATCCCAAAGACGATCAGAGTTTGCTGAGGGTGCTTAACCTGCCGCCGCGCGGTCTGGGGAAAAAGGTGGTGGATACTCTCAAAGAATATAAAGCGGCAAGTTTTCAGCCTTTCTCAAAATTGATAGGTGAGGATGCGTGCCTGAAGAATTTTAGCACTAAGGCCGTTGCGTCAGCCAGGAGTTTTCACGGTTGTATTGAAAAGTACCGGACGGTATTTCAGGAACCCGGAGATATTGCTTTTAAAGTAAAGGATTTTCTCTCAGAGGCTGGTTATCTGGATGGCCTGCAGAAAATATATAAAGATTACACGGAATCTCTAAAGCGGCGGGAAAATATCTACGAGTTTATCAACGCCATCGCTGAATTTGAAAAGAAAGCGGAGGCTCCTGTGAGCCTGCAGGACTATCTCGAAAGCTATGCGCTGATGGAGGAAAACGATAAAGTCGAAGAACAAACTGAGAATAACAGCGGGGTTACTTTGACTACTATCCACGCCGCAAAAGGGCTTGAATATCCGTATATCATTCAAATAGCGATGGAAACTAATATCTTCCCCCATCAACGATCCGTAATGGAAGGCTCGGTTGATGAGGAACTACGGTTGTTCTATGTTTCGCTGACGCGCGCCAGGGAACAGTTGGTTATAAGTTATTCAGCATCAAGGATGGATAAAGGCGTGGAACGGAATCAATTCCCGTCGGAATTTCTTAAGTATCTGCCGGAGGATATCGTCGATGCCTGTACCCCGGAGGACTTGATAAAAACGATGGATAAAGATGATATAAGTAAAAGCCTTGAAGCGATGATGGCTATGCTTGATAACTGATTCTTTGTTCAAAGTTAAAATGCTTTTATTAGTTGCTATATTTTTGAAATGAGTTATATTATTTTTTTTAAGCTGACAATAGGCTCGCGCGAAACAGCATTGATTTCCGGAGAACCTTTTATATAGCTGAAAAACGGAGACATAAATGAAAATTACAGACGACATTATAAAAGCACTCCAGAATTGTATTGACGGAGTTGGTTCTATTTCTGAATTCTCGCAACGGGCGAATGTTAATATTGAAACTGTGAGCCAGTATCTGACCCGTAAAACAAAATCAATACATGATGATACATGGAAAAAGCTCTATCCCCTCATTCATCCTTATCTATCTAAAAATGAATCGGGCGCTGTTGCTGACGTAAAGAAAATGAAAGAATGCGGATACGCTGAACTATGCAGCGATCAAAAGATACTTCTGGATGCGTTTTGCGCGCTTCCTAAAGAGATACAGGAAGAGCAACTTCTGCATATTGTTGAGCTTGCACGCAAGCAGGTTCATGACAGTAAAAATAACGATTGAGTTTGAATTATGCTTAAGAAAATACTCCTGGCGGCTGTTTGTCTGATTATCCTTGCAGGTAATACTGGCGCGGCTAGAAAAACAAAAACGGCACGGTTAAAAATAGTTGTAGTCGATATGGACCGTTTATTCCTGGAATATTATAAAACCAAGGAAACTGATGCTGTTCTTAAACAAAAACAAGGTATATATCAGGCGTGGACAAAAAAATTAAACGAAGCGCGCTTAAGACTTGAGAAAGAATTTACTGTATTGCGGGATGCCGCGCAAAATATTGCGCTTGCCGGAATCGAACGTGAAAAAAAACGCAAAGCGGCTGAAGAAAAATATCAGGAATTAAAGAAAAAAGAAACTGAGCTTGAACAATATGTTCAGCAGAAGACCCGGGAATACAAAGAACTTGTATCCAAAAGACACAAAGAGCTGCTTGAGGAGATTTATTCAGAAATAAGGCAATATGCGGTACTTAAAGGATATGATTTTGTCTTTGATAAATCGGGAAAAACCCTCAACACGATACCGGTAATTATTTACAGCAGTCAGCAGCATGATATAACTGCTGAAATACTGGATAAACTTAACCGCGGCCAGCCGGATGTTGACTCTCAAAGAGATAAAGGCTCCAGCCTGCGTTAGATAAAAAATAAGCATCTTTTATAAAACAGAAAAATAAAAAAGGAAAATTCATGAAACAGCTTACAGCTCAACAGATCGTGGAAAAAGTCGGCGGAAAATTAATTGGCGATCCTGATATTGTTATAACCGGCGCATCATCGCTCCAAAACGCTAAACAGAACCAGGTTTCTTTTCTTGGAGATAAAAGATACATCTCTCAACTTGAAGGCTCAGAAGTCGGTCTTATCTTAATTACTGAAGAGCTGCAAAAACAGATTTCCGGTGACTATAATCTTATTGTTTGCGAAAATGTTGATGTCGCTTTTTCACAGATACTGCCGGTATTCGCTCCTGAACCTATTACCTATGCTCCTGAAATTCACCCTACGGCGGCAATTGACCCGAGCGCTAAGATCGGACAAAATGTTTATATCGGTGCCAACGCCGTGATAGAAGCGAATTCTGAAATCGGCGATAACACCGTTATTGGCGCCGGCGCTTTTATCGGTCAGGAGGTAAAGATTGGACAGGCAAATCAGATAGCTCCTAATGTTACAATCATGCACCGTTGCATAATCGGACATAAGAATATTATTCATTCCGGTGTTGTTATTGGTGCTGACGGCTTTGGTTTTGTCCCCGGACCGGAAGGCTTGATTAAGGTTGCTCAAACTGGAATTGTTCAAATTGACAATGATGTTGAAATCGGTGCCAATACCACTATCGACCGTGCCCGTTTTGATAAGACCTGGATCAAGAGCAATGTCAAGATTGATAATCAGGTTATGATCGCTCACAATGTGGAAATCGGAGAATCAACGGTTGTCGTGGCGCAGGTGGGTATTGCCGGAAGCGCGAAAGTCGGGCGCGGCGTTATGCTTGCCGCAAAAGTCGGCCTTAACGGACATATAACCCTTGGTGACGGCGTTAAGGTGGCGGCGACGTCAAACGTTTCTAAAAGCGTACCCGCTGGCGAAACGGTTCTCGGAACTCCGGCTGAATACCAGAAAGACTTTATGTACCGCTTTGCTCTGCCGAACAAGATGAAGCGTCTTGTCGCAAAATTTGAAGAGCTCAAGAAAGAAGTACAGCAACTGAAAAGTAAATAGTTCACAACCGCTTCGGTTGTGAAATATCTAAGTGCCGGGAGCGGTCTTGCTCCGGCACGGAGAGCTCAGAGTTGTCCGGTTTCGTATTTTGATGAGGGAGAAAAATAGAATTAGAAACATGAAAAAATCTTTGAGTTTATGCTTCGTGATATTTATTGTATTTTTCGTTTCCGTTTTAAATTCTTTTGCTGAAGCGGAAACCGAAGAAACAGACCCGTTGCGTTTGAAAGCTAAAAATAATGATCCGGAAGCACAACTTAAGCTTGCTAATCAGTATTTTTATGGAGATAAGCGTAAGAAAAATTATACTATAGCGGTTCATTGGTATCGTAAAGCGGCAAAACTGAATAATGCTGACGCTCAATATAACCTTGCGACTTGCATACGTTATGGGTTTGGCGTTAAAAAAAATCCATACCATGCTTTTGAATGGTACAAGAAGGCTGCTGACAACGGTTCTAAGCCCGCAAAATATTATCTTGCGATGTATTATCTGTCAGGTATCCCGGCGGTAACTAAGGGCTTGGTTAAATCTCCGGAAATTCCTCCCGATTATCGTAAAGCCAGAAAAATGATGACATCTCTGGCTACTAAAATGTATGTTCCGGCGGTTAGGCAGGTTGCCATTATGATATTAAATAACCCTCTTGGTGTGCCTGACGAAAAAGACAAGAAACTGGCATTCAGGTTATTTAAACTTGCGGCATCCAAAAATGATTCTATTGCCGTGTGTAAACTTGCCGATTGTTTCTATTTCGGGATAGGCTGCAAAAAAGACAAAAAGCAAATGCTCCATTATTTGAATAAGGCGGTTGAGGCAGAGAATGTTGAAGCCATGGGGAAACTTGGCTATTGTTACCAATACGGGCAGGGGGTAGCCGTGGATAAGCAGAAAGCCTTTGATTTGTTTCAGCGTGCTGCCAGGCTCGGCCTGTCAATGGCGCAGGTGAAGATGGGGGAATACTGTTTTACGGGGGGATATACCAAACGGGATATTCCGGCAGCAATACAGTGGTATCGTCTGGCTGCCGCTCAAAACAACAGCTTTGCTATTTTCAGGCTTGGAGTATTTTATGCCGAGGGGGTCGGTGTCAAGAAAGATGAACGTAAAGCCATAAAATATTTTTTGGAATCTGCTCAGATGGGCAATCCCCATGCACAGTTTAACATGGGAACTTATTTTGAGGAAGGAAAAGTAATCGAAAAGAATTTACGCGCGGCATTTTTTTGGTTCAAGCAAGCCGCGCTGCAAAATGATCCTCGTGCTCAGCGCCGCCTTGCTTTATGTTATTTTCGTGGAATAGGAACAAAGCAAGATGAGAAAGAGGGGATAAAATGGATGGAAATGGCTGCTAAAAACGGTGATAAGGAGGCTGCAAAGCTACTTTCTCCTTAGAAAGTGTGCTTAACGACTTGCGAAAGTGATTTTTTGAGTTACATTTAGAATTCTCATTTCTTTATGCGGAGAGATGGCCGAGTGGACGAAGGCGCAGCATTGGAAATGCTGTGTAGGGGCAACTCTACCGAGGGTTCGAATCCCTCTCTCTCCGCCATCCTTTTTTTAGACGTGATTTCTCCTCAAGAAAACCCTTTTGACAGGTTTATTTTTACCTCTCCGACACTTTAGTTTTCGCATGCTGTGACGCATTGTGTGACGCTTTATAAATTAATTTTTATGACTGGAGTCATTCATGAGAACGAGAATCAGCAATTTGATGGAACGTGATGGTAGATTCTATTATCGTTGTAAAGTGCCAGAACAAATAATCATGCGGTATTTATTTATGATGATGACCGTTTACAAGCCCGTAGAGACCAGCCAAAACTATTACGCCCTCTGCCGTGGCTTTCTTAAATCAACTCCAGAAGGACGTTAGAAGCTATTAGGATATTAAGTATATTGAAGCATTCAAGCATAATTATCTACCGGAGGAGAATTTTGCACCGTGCTTAAGAGCTCCTGACGCACAACATTGAGTTCTTCTTTGCAAAAAGTTTTTTGCAGTAATTCTATAGCTGTGCAAATTTTTAAAATTCCGCTTTCAAGCTCATAAAGGCGGTATACCTTTGGATTTAATTTTTGATGGTTGCGCGGCACTCCCCACAACAGTGCCTTAAGCAAGTTCTGCGATCTGGACATTAATTCTTTCCCATCCCCTCAAATTCAAAAAAAAAGACGCACCCGCAAAACGATGTTAAACATCGCTTTGCGAATGCGTCCAACTTGACGGCCTGCCGTGATTAACTCACGAACTCCGTCCCGAAAAGACCAAATTACTTACCATTCATCCCCATCCGGGGACATATGATCCGTTTTTTTGAATTTTTTTAATTAACTGCTTCTACATAAATATTTCCCCTCCAATTTGTTACATTACTAGTAGCGTTAATCTGCTTGTCATGCACCCAATTTTTTAATGGCGGTATTACATACCTGAATTACAGACACCAGCTTGGAAATTACTGTTTAATTGTTAGTTCCAAGCTTTTTGTCAATTGCGGCAATTTGTTTATCAGCTTCTTTCTGCCACCATTTACCGGATTTCTTACATTCTTCCCATTTTATCTTTGCTTCTTTTAGTTTGTTCTGTTTTTGTAAGTTGTCAGCATAACATTTTAACCCTCTCGTTTTCCAGTATTTATTTTTAATAAGGTCAATTCGTTCAAGCCAAACCTTTGCTTCCTCCGGCTTTCCTATAGAATTTAATTCTTCAATTATAAGAACTATTGCACGTTCTTTGTGGTTTTTATGCCCCTTGGGGAGATTATAAACCGTAATATATTCACTGATAGCTTCTTCATATTTTTTTTCTGCATTTTTTATATTTACGAGTTCAAAATATGCATCGCCCTGACGATACGGGTGCATTTTCGCGATAACATCTTTATTCAAAATTTCTTCGGCTTCTTTGTATTTCTTCTGTGCACGCAATGCTTGTGCCTGATAAATCAGACCTCGACTATGCCAAATACCTTTAGGATTGATTTCCTGCAGCTTTTTTGCCCACTTTGTTTTATCATCATATTTTTGGGTTCTGTTTGAAGCCAGGCAAGCCATATAAGCAGAGGTGGTTTTCATGTTCTTAGAGGCTTTATCATCCGCTATAGTTTTTTCCGCAACATCAATAACATCCGTATATCTTTTGTCGTTATAAATATTACGCAGATAATTTTTGAATGCATTATTTCTCTGACCAGCAGAAAGTTCTTCAACTTCTTTAAGTTCAGCAAAAATCTTTGCAGCTTCAGTATATTTCCGCATTTTACCTAAAGAATATCCCTGATAATACATTGAATTATATTTTTCGTCTGGGGTTTTTGCCAGCTTTGCGGCTTCATTGAGCATAACTGCCGCGTCCTGATATTTTTTAGCTTTATATTCTGCCATGCCTTTTTCCAAAGCCTCTTTATAGCTTTCAGCTGCAATTAATGTTGTAGCAGTAAACATTAAAACTATTCCTGAAAAAATGTTGCCGATTTTCATTTTTATCTCCTATGTTTTTGGGTTACTAAGAACTTAAGTTGTTTTTATTAAAGATTTATAGTTATTTATACATCAAGCTGGATTATGAGATTAAAATCTGCCGTTTTTTTATGTTCACATGGGTTTGTTATTTCTGCTCCTGTTTTATTTTATTAATTATATTTCGATAAAGTCACGCATATTAACCACTATATTTTCTTTGCGGGCTTTCTCAGCGGCGAAAACCATTAAATGCGATTCCAGACTGACTTCCGGGCCTGTTAAAATATGATCCGTGTTACCCGTTCTAAGAGCATCAACAAAATGAGTTAAGACATTCGAATCACCACCGCCATGCCCGCCTGCAAATCCAGTATCACCGGCATTAGTGTCAATCTCACTGGTTTTATTGTCAAGGAACTCAAAAATATTGACTTTAGAACCATCTCCAACCAATTCTCCCAAAGTACCAAAAATGGTGGTGCGCCGCCCCCCATAGCGAGAACAGGCTATCATTGAAAATGATGCGGTACGTTTACCCGTAAATTCCATATTGACTACCTGATTGTCCACTACATCATTATCGCAGGCAAAAACACAACGGCCATACGGACCTTCCCGTAAAGCTTCTGTTACACTTTTAAGCGTCATTTCCGGGCTTATTACATCCAGCGGCCAGCCGAGCTGTTTTGTTTCTAATCGATCCATATAGAACCTTTTGGCTGAATATGGACAGGATGATTCAACACCGCAATTTATACAGCGGTTTCCGGCCCCGTCGGGTTTATTTTCCTTGCGGAAAAATTTCAGCGAACCGAACGACGAAATTTTTTCACAGGAACAATTCATAATATAACGGATCCAGTCCAGATCATGACATGATTTAGCCAACAATGCGGAAGATGATTCTGATTCTTTCCGCCAGTTTCCACGGACGTAGGAATGAGCATAGTGCCAGTATCCGATGGGTTCCAGATGCTGGATACTGACAATATCGCCGATTTTACCGGAATCGATAATTTCTTTTATAGTTTGCGTATATTTTGTATAACGCATGACATGGCAAACCGCAAGGGTTATATTATTATCACGAGCTGTCTGAATAATAGTTTGGCATCCTCCCGCGTCAGGAGCCATTGGTTTTTCAAGAAGTATATGATAACCTTTTTGGGCAAATGCCTGCATCGGTTCCACATGCATTTTGTCTTGTGTGCAAATTGCGACAGCATCAGCAATTTTTTCATGGGCAGCCGCATCCTTCCAGCATTTAAATACATACTCAGCGGGGATATTGTTTTCGCGAGCCAGCTTTTCACGATGAAATCTGCGGGGCTCGGCAACGGCAACAATTTCAATTTTTTCCGGAATTTTTGCGGCTAAAGCAGCATATTTATTACCACGGCCGCCAGCTCCAATAATCATCATTTTAATTTTTTTCATGTCAATCTCTCTTATTTTATAATCTTTTTATATTAGCTGGAAATACGAGGGGACGAGACATTTTTGCCCAGCCTGTTCCCTCTATTTTCAACCGATGATTCTCCATTTGTTCAAAGATATCTTTAAAATTTCTCAATTCAATATCCGTGAAACCGATAAAATCCGCCGAAAGCATTTTATGTTTTATCCGAAAATACTCCGCCGCTAACTTCCAATATTCCGTTGCAGAGGCAAATCTTTCAACTTGTCTTTTCTCCCGCCTGCTAATAGCCTCTTTTCTGGCTTTATTCACACATTCATCGATGAAATCTGTGGTTAATTCATCTATGAAATACACGATATTATTGGCATCCGGGAGAATATGACCGACAACTGGCGTAACATACTGAAGACATTCATGTTCAGTTCCTGCGGCTATTTTAGCCATAGCCTGGTCAAGCGCCTCATATATGGGACGAATGAATGAAGCCGCTGCTCCAAACATCCCTTTCAACCAGTAGTCCAGGACTGCGTTGTAATGGGCTCTTTCGTTCCATGCGATACTGGCAAACGACAGGTAATTAATGCCATAGATACAGTAGTTAAGCGGGTTGGCTTGTATACTTGCTCCCTGAATTCCAAGTTTAAGCAGGCCAGCCCACTCTTCAATAATAACTTTTCCTATTGGGTAAGGCAAAGCAGCCTGAGCATTCATTCCCATATAATATTCATACAATATAAAGTCATCGGGTTTTGCTTTGCTCCATTGATTAAGCAATTCGTAAAAGAAATCATTGATCTGGCATTTATCGCTATTTTCAATTTTGTGCGCGCCGCATCTCCAATATACCGCCACCATTGGCAGAATATTTTTATGCAGCTTAACATGCCGTGGCGGCCATTGCAGATCAACATAATATAAAGCCCCTATTCTAATTCCCGGAAACTCTGCGCTTATTTGTTCCGCTACTTGATTAAGCAGTAAAGAATAGCGGTGAATCAGAGGTTTATTTTCACCCTCTGCAATACGATGATTGAAGGTTTCAGGAACAGCTTCTCCAGGATAATCAAGCTTTTTACAATTTTCACACTCACAGCCACCGCCGTAACCGTCTTCAGGAATTATTCCTATCATTTTAGTTTCCGGATTTTCCCTGAGAAATTTTTTTATATTTTTGATTATTTCATTAACAGCATCCTGATTGCTTGTACATATACCTAATTGGGGTGTATTTGCTTCCCGCTTATTGCCAATAAGGGAATACCATTCCGGGTGGCGGGAAAAATATTTTGAGGGAGGAAGCCAAACTGCCCGCATATTATGGTGATTCATATCCAGTTTCAAATCTCGTTTCCGGATTTCCGGCAGTAAAAAGCGGCGAAATTCATCATTAGTATATCGGTTTAAACCATTGTCTCTGATTGCTCCGGTTTCCGGATCAACAGTTTTTAAATTATTTCTGACCTCTTCCGCAACCGGCATGTACATAACATAATTAAAACCGTTTTTAACCATCCAATCGAAAACATCTATCATCTCCTTCCATTGAAAACGGTGAATGCACTGCATGCCGCGATAGGGCAATAACGGTCTTTTAATCAGTTCAGTTTCCGGTAAATTCAGCTCGTTCAGCTTCGGAATAAATTCACCATCAATTCCAGGCGCGGCAAAGCAGCAACCGCAGAAATCTTTAAGGAAACAATAGATACCATAAAGTGCTCCAGCCGATGAGCCGCCGCTTATACAAATATAATTACTCTTTATTTTTATCCGGTAACCTTCGATTCCGATTTTTTCATCATTGGAGTCAACGTCTATGATAAAAGAAGTTTTTTCATTAAAACACAACTCTCCTTCAAACATGATTTCAGCATATTTGAGCAACTCATTATGCGCGAAACGCAAGACTTCATTTTCGCTTTCCCCTATAACTATTTCAGGAAAATCTTTACAACTTATTTTCATTTCACTCTCTTTTCATTTATTTAATTATAGTAGCTTTTGTAAAATCGAGCAATTCCAATACCCATTGCGGTCTATTGCTCTTTCTCTACTACAAGCCAGTCAACTCTAATTCATGCTTGCCGGGACTGAATATTTCAGATAATTCAGGATATGTATTTCCCATGCTATAAACCACCAGCTTCACCTCTTTTGTATTTTTCAATTTAATAATTCTTCGTCCTTCGTTTTCTTTTATTCCATCAATTGTCAAAGAAAGCTCCCCGCCATTAAATTGTAAGTTTTCAATACCGTGTTTACAAGGCGCTGACAAATGCCAGTTTACAGTATTTTCGGGGGCATCAAATTCTAAGCCGATCACATTTTCAATAAGCATAGCTATCGGGCCAATGCCGCTCCAGCCGACAAAATTATCTCTTACAATACCACCTCCTTTTGTCGAAGGACGAAATGATTCGGGCGCGTAACATTCCCAAATTCCACCCCATTCCGGATTATCCATTACTTTAGCCATGGCATTCAAATGTTTGGTGGTTATTTCTTTCGCAATTGAACGACAGCCATTTAACTGCAGTCCGCGGACCAGCATATAATTAGTGGGAGCCCACACGCCGCCGCACCAGTAATCCCCCTTGGGGTCATAATTGGGATCACCGGCAGATAATGACGGAACGGGATGTGAAGTCCAAAATTCAGAAGGGTCAACAAGATGTTGAACAAGGCGTTTTATTTTTTCAGGGTCAGCAATATTACTGATGACAGGCCAGAAACCGGCAATAGTTTTAATTCCGGTGAAGTTATGTTTGTCACTATCCTTTTTTCTTGCAAAAACATCATAGTAGAAACCGTGTTTTTCACACCAGTGATGTTTGTTGATTAAATTCGACAATGTTTGTGCTTCTTCCAGCCACAGTTCAGCATCTGAATACAATTTCAGCTCCTGCGCGATTTTCACCATGTAATTTGCGCTTAGTACCTGCTGGGAAGCCAAATCGACATGAGCAAGGTCACTTGGTGTTTCCGACTCAATACGCCCGCCGCGCGGAGCATTATCCATCCCGCTTGAGCCACTGTCTTTAAACCAGTAAAGCCCGTCAGGATGCCGTCTGTTATTTTTTATCCAGTAGAAATATTTCTTTAAGATTGGATATATTCTGAACAATCTTAATTTATCATTGTTGAATAAGTAATTCTCCCATTCAACCCAGGCAAAAAGAGGCGGGTTTACACGTTCTCCATATGCTTCTTCTCCACTTTCAATATCATATGCCATACTTATGTAACCATCATCTCTCTGAAAGTTATATAGACAGTCCAGATTGTTAAGTCCATTAAGAACGTTATTAGAATATTTAGAAAACAAAGCCATAAAGCAGGAGTCCCACTGCCAGATAATGTCTACTCCCGGCATGCAAGTCATAATCGGACGTGGATTTTCTCCAGGCAATTCCTTGATGTTTTCAATTGCTATCTGAAAGGAAGCTTTATTCAAGCGAATCAATTCTGGGCTGTCACTATAAACAAAGCCGGGAAGATTATTACTGATATTTTCTTTTTTCATAATTTATTTGTTACCTGTTTCTTGGGGGATTACCGGCAGAATTATTCGCGATGGATATTTATCGGAATGGTAAACAGTTTGCAGTGCAGTATAGCATTCAGTTCCGGACGCAATAGCTTTGCCGGTATTCAAATTACGCGCAAAGGCTGGAAAGTTACTGCTTGAAATCTCAATGCGTAATTTATGATCTTTCAGAAATACATATGAAGTAGGATTACATTTAATAATAAATTCATAAACCTTACCTGGAACCAGCGGCACACCATCGCCATCTGAATGCATATGATGTGCGCTCACAATGCCGTCGGTTACACTCATTGCCCTGCCATCAGGCTCGACATCCACCAATTTTACAGTAAAATCAGTATCAACAGCACTGGAAGAAGCAAACAACCTGAGTTCAACAGGGCCGGTTACTTCAAAATTATCCGGTAATTCTTCCGTGGTATAAGTCAAAACATCTGAACGATTTTCAATCTTGCTTTGATCCCGGGGCCCATTATTGTCGAAATCCCATGCTCCGCCTTTTGTCGGAACGGGGGCGGCCGGATTATACTCGAATGAATCACAGGCTCCCGATGGTTTCGAAGCAAGTGTTCCGTCACCGGAAGAACTGTTTGCATTACCATTGCTTGACAGGAATTTTTCGGTCCAAACGGTTCTGTCTAATGGCCATTCATATTCATTGCGCCATTTATTTATGCCCATTACAAATATTTTTACAGGTGGTATATCTGCAAGTGATTTATTCGGATTTTCTGTAAAATTAGCAAAAAATGCAAGTTCCTGTTCGTATAAATTGTCTATTGTCGCTGCCGGCCCGAAATCAGCTTCGCCTGTTTTCCGCTGGCCGATACTGTGTCCCCATGGCCCGACAATAATCCTGGTATACTTCCTCGCTTCAGCAGTGCCGCTGTGTTTTTTAATCCCATTGTAAAGGTCAAAGATATCGCATAAAAATAAATCAAACCATCCGGATCGTATGAAGGCAGGAGCTTTTATCTTATTAAAACGCCCTTTCATTGCTGTTTTCTGCCAATAGCAGTCATATTGAGGATGCTCTAACATATCTCTCCAGAAAGGAACAACCTCTCCTCCTGCAAACACATCCGCTTTTTTAAGAGGAAGAAATTTTCTAATCTCATCATACTCTTTATTATCTTTTGGATTTAATGTCCAGTTAGTCTGCCATGATAAGCGTAAAGCTCCTCCCCAGTAAAAACAGTGATAAAATTCTGACGCCATACAACTTGGGGAAAAACATTTTAAAGCAGGATGACCTGTTTTTGCCGCTGCAATCTGAGTCGCCGATTTATATGATCCGCCGTACATTATAATATCCCCGTTACACCAGGACTGCTCCGCAATCCACGACAGTGTATCTTCAGCATCGCTTTCTTCATTGAAAAATGGATAAAAATCACCATCGCTGGCAAAGCGTCCTCGCGTATCCTGCAGAACATAAGCATACCCGCGCTCACCCCATTCAAGCATATCATTCTGTCTGAGCGCATTATATGGATTACGCATCAACATTACGGGAAAATTTCTTCCCTTTGATGGTAAAAATATGTGCGTGGCCAATTCAATTCCGTCACGCATTTTCACCCTTACATTAAGATAAGCTTTAACTTCACATTTCATTTTTCTCACCACTTTCTAATAACGTATAAATAACACATCGTTTACTTCTAAACGTGTATGTAAAATATGTGCCTTTGTTTTAATTTCAGTTTTATTCCAGATATCCAGCATTTTCGCCGGGAAGCCGTTTTCAAAGCCTATTTCCTGAGCGGTAAGATCAATAGCCCTGGCGATGGGCTGACAGTTAAATATTCCAATCCATCCATGTCCCGCATTGTTTTTTTCACTTACCGTTCTAATATCAATGTGTCTTTGTCCAAATATTTTCTTTCCGACAATACCATTGCGGTTACAAGCCAAAATCTCGGGATTGGTAATAAGAGCAAAATCTGACTCAGGAGTTGTCGGCAGGTCTCCGCCGAAAATTAGCGGCGAGGCTGCCAGCGCCCGCTGAGTTATAAACGTTTTCTTTTGGGCAATTGTTAACGAGCTTTGACGCCGGGCTCCGAGTACCGGGCAGTCCTTTTCCGGGGTATCTTCCGGAACGTGGGCCTGAATACCGCCAAAGGGTATCATATCAAGATCCAGCCAGCACTCGTTGTCTCCATAACTTTCCCATTTTTCCCAGGGGTCAAAAACTAAATTGCAGTGGGCTGGTAAATCCCAGATATCCCGGGTTATACGTACCATATTGCCGTATTTTTTTATAGTATTCCAATTCCCGGCAAAAGTTTCATTACCAGGGGAAAGACTTAGAATAATCGGGCGTTCAACTTTGTCTATGGCTTTTCCCAGAAGTGTGATTTCCGC
Source organism: Victivallaceae bacterium (assembly GCA_963664605.1). Classification (GTDB taxonomy): domain Bacteria; phylum Verrucomicrobiota; class Lentisphaeria; order Victivallales; family Victivallaceae; genus JAHOYW01. The sequence continues at coordinate 3,156,479 of OY761536.1, read as the reverse complement.
AGGAAATTCAACAATATCATCAGCTTTTATAAAATCTATACCATTTTCAAAGAGATACGAAACGACACTGTCATAATATTCCTGAGCTCCGGGTTTAGTCGCATCCACTCCGTACCCCAATGGTCCCCAGGTACAGATAGAATTTTTATCGACAATGTCATTCGCGTGATATTTTGTCCCCATAATCGGGGTATTTCGCTCACAGGCGAGACGTGGAATGCCCCGCATGAGATGAACCCCGAACTTGACTCCTCCGACATGCGCGGCTTCAGCGAGATATTTCAGCCCATTCGGGAAATTGACTGGCGAAGCAGTAAAACGCCCGAACGTATCAATATTAGGTATATGATTTTCTTCATTGTAGCCAACCGAAAACTTGTGATCCATATACCAACCGGCATCCAGAACAAAATATTCGTATCCAAATGGCTTGAGCCGCCTGATAAAACAGTCCAGATTAGCCATGGCCTGCTCTTCGTTAATAAAAACTCCGTAACAATCATAGCTGTTCCAGCCGGACGGGGGATACTGGGTTTTTGAAATGAGCATAAATATTTTCCATTTTTGTTTTCTGTTTAAAATTCTCAAAGTTCATCTATGGCAATATCATCAATAACTATCCACTCGCCTTCTGATTTGAAAAGTGCGATATAAGTGTCAGGATCATCGTTTGTCATAAAGTTTAATTTAATTTGCCCTCTGCCATCAGGAAATTTCTGTTCAGCAATAATTTTACCGCCGCTAATTACCTGCATTTCAGCTTTAACGCCATCACAAGTCAAAGTCTCACAAGACAGTTGATATCTTGTAAGCGGTCTAAAGCGAATAGCAGAGGGCAGTGTACGAAGAACCGGCAACTCTGGTTCCTTGTTATCATTATTTATTTTCAAAGAATAACGTCCATTAATTGTATCGTTTGTATAAGGGTGATTGGTTTCTGAAAGATGCGTATATTCATTAAAACAGCAACTGAATGGGCCATACCCCATATCTGTATTTTCAAAATCTTCGAAAAACCAGTGTTTGTCTGCCTTGGGAGAGCGAAAGGTTTTAACCAAACGCAAGTCAGCAAACTCCACTTCAGTTTCAGGGAGCCCACGTTCAGCCTTAAGTGTCAATAAAAGCTCCGAACATTCTTGTGGAATGTCAAATAACACTTTAATACGTTGGAAGTTAGTCCCTGTTCTCGGGTCATTCGGTAAACCGTGTTTCACATCAGTTTTCAAAACATAGTTAGAAAAGCACTGCTGTTTTCCATCTTTTACAAATGCGATATTGATAGAAGCTTTTCTTACTCCTTTCACCTGTACCCAGACAGAAGCTGAATATGTATTACCAGAAGGCAAATCGTAAATGAGTTGCGAAACTTCAGCGTCAGCTCCTTTATTCCCGGATATGAGGAGGCGGGAATTACCATTTTTATCATTTTCTAATCGAATATGCTTTAAATTATCTGATGATGATTTTGGTTTCCAGTATTTAAAGTCATGACAATTAAATCCAGGGTCTTGAATATAAGATCCCTCTCCCCAATCCAACTCAATGGTTTTGGTATTTTGTACCGGATAGATTACATATGGAGTTGATTTGTCTATTTCAAGGGTTATTTCACCTTTACTGACTTCTAATTTCTTCTCTTCTCTTTTGCCTTGATCTGTTAATTGGTATAGATATACTTCATTATATTGTTTCCATGAATCAGGCAAGTGCCAGCTTTTTCTTTTATTAACTTCATTCCATACATATATTTTATTTTCATTTTCAGGAGGCCACGGAATAAATAGTTGACATGCTTCGCCTTTATTTTTCCAGCGCATTATTTCAATGCCTTTTTTAGTAACAACGACATTATTATTTTTTTTAGATACTTTTACTTCTTCTGAAAAAACTGCTTCTCTGTCTCTTTTCCAACGAAGCAGATCAAAATGCTGTAAATATTTGGCAGGCAAATGGATTGTGAATGTATCATTAAGAAAGAGATTGAAATCAAACTGGTTGTTCCACCCCATGAAGCCATCACTTCTTCCACCACGTAAAATTGGAGTATTTAAAAATATATCTCTTTCCGAATACCATATAAAATGTGCAATATCATTTTCAAATCTTCTATGCCCCCATACACTCCACGGATCAAAGGCACGCGCCATTTCTGTAAACAGAGGAAGTTGTAAATATTTTATTTTATTTGCCAGTTCCCATGCAACCCACCCATTGTCACAATATGTGTCAACGTACAAAAAGTCTAACAACGGCATTTCTTCTCGCATCTTTTCCAATGAGGCCAAAAGGCTACCCTCGAGAATATCTTTCCGTTTATCAACCGAATAATACTGATCCAGCCAGTTCCATCCATGTTCAGGCTCTCCAGTTTCATTGTATTTAATTAAATCAGGATTATAACGATGTGCTTCCGGACTTATGTCTGTCACATTTATATGAACACCAATTTTACTATTATACTTTTCTGCTTGTTGAAGCAGAAAAGTAAGATCTTTTAGTCCTCCGGCGCGTTCATTGTAATTTCCAAAGCAATCCGAATTTGCACTGTCATGTCCTTCTGCTGTATACCCTTTGATCAGAACTTGATTCCCAAGCCCGTCAGTGGCCAGATATATACGTTTTATATTATCAAGTATACGCAGAAACGGTTGTTGTGAGCAACTCGCAAAATTCATAGCAATATTGTGTCCCACCGTATTGCGGATAAGTTCTCCGCCCAAAGGGGCGGGCATATTTTTTCTGTAAACCAATGCCGCATCCTGCCAACTGGCATCGTTATCTCCATTTATATCGGGGGTTATAAAAACCTTGACAAATGGAAGTTCAAGAGTTTCAGACTCAATTTCTCTATACTGCCATACAGGCATCCATGCCCGGCATGTTTTAATACCGTCTTCCTCTCTAATACTAAAGCTGACACGTTCACAGTCAACAATATGATTGCTGGCAATGCCGGCAGCTAGCTTCCCACTTGAAATAAAAAAGTAATTTGCAGTATCTTCCTTTAAATCAAGATATTTTATTTCCCCGATTGTATCCCGTTCATCGACCGTTCCATCCGGCAATCTCCTGCTGGTAAAATATGTAGCGGCAAGTGCGGCATTATAAACTGAGTCATTAATTGACAATAAAGTATTTTCCGGAAATACAATATTCATTAACTTAAAACTTCCGGACTCTTTAACATCCTTCATCCGTATTTCAATAAAATCCTCTGCTACAATGAATTCAATGTCAACTTCTATTCTTTGTTCAGGAAAAAATAATTTGTATACAGCAACATCTCTCCCCATCTTTTTGCAGCTCAGGTCGTATTCGGTATTCACATTATTAAGCTTTATTTGATTCACACGGGATGATTGAGCATTTAAAGTCTCCTTTGTTTTTTTGTGCTTATACTTTATGATTCTTGGAAATGTACTGTCTATTAATATAGACAATGAATCACTTTCTAATATTTCTAAATTATTTTTCATAAATGGTAACCTTAAACGAGCGCAAGTTAATTAGTGTAAAGCGCACTCGGCCGCCAAACCCCGGCTCCGGAAAGACAATCATATCCACGAATTACCAGAACATTGTCTTTTCCCGGCCTGATTACTTTGGTCACATCAAATTCAACGGATTTCGCCCAGTCGTGGGCACTTGGCTGTTCGCCGACTTTTATTCCGTTCAGGTAAATTTCTCCGGAATCATCAATTGAACCTATACGCAAAAAAATCTTTTTCCCTTCAGGGAATTCCGGCGCTTTGAACTTATTGCGATACCAATAGTAGCCATCGACATATAGAAGTCCCTGGCTCTCAATATAATTCCAACTGGAAAGCTTATTCCATTTGCTGTCATCAAAGTCCGGTTTTTCCCAACCACTTTGCAACCCGGCATTATTACAGTCGATCCAAAACTTACAGACCTCAGGTAATGCAAATAAATTGGGCGGTATCTTTTTAATGGGGGCATCATATCTGCTTGAAGCAAACAGCTCTTTAAACCATTTTGTTTTAGCTTCTGATTTCTTTATATTTTCCGGAGACAAATAGTTGAGATCAAGCCTGGAGATATTCTTCAATTCCGGAACATCAAGCTTCTTCATTGCTCTGGGTTTCAGATTTTTGAAGTCGACCAGCGCCATCTTCTGAAAATATCCGCGCACCCCGCCGCGTCTCCGGGCATCGGGGGTACAAATATATGTCAGGTTTTTCAGCCGCCATAATTCATCAAATTTATGAGCTTTTTTGCGAAAGGCTTGTATCGCCTTGTCGCTTCGTAAGTTGAGAGCCTTACAGTATGCCCGGTAAGTCTCCGCCATCTGGAACTGCATCTCCATAGAATCCAAATAACGCCGAAAGCGTAATGTCTCTTTACCCGGGACATGACGTATCTTGTTCCAAACCTGCTTTAATCTGCCGCGAAACTCTTTTATAAATTTATCCGTCAGAATATCAGAAGTGTTTCCAAGAGAACCATACCCCATGTAACGAACTTTTCTTGTGTTTTTGTCAATGGCCTGTTGCAATTCATAGGCGGCCTCGCCGGCATCTTTCCCGAAATATTCGTTGCAGAACTGTTTCAGAAGTTTCTGCGGATCCTGGTTTACATTCCAAGTTAACTGATTCATCGCCCACCAAATCGGCCAGTTCTGCTCATTGACCTGCATCATTTCCACAGTATAATATTTAACCCCCATTTTATAGTAGGCTTTGATAGCATCAAGTATATTGCTTGCTTGAGGCGTGTGATCCAGTAAGCCATAATCTCGAGGAGCAAATTCAGCCCCAGCCTTGATAGTAGCTTTAACATCATCAATGAAATCTTTAACGAACGGATAACAGACTTTATCCTGAGGAGTATTGATCTGCGGAAAACGCCGACAGCCAAAAGCTATAATATTAGGTTCTATCTTTATATCAGCAGGTGGTTGTGAAAGCGGAGGGTATGGTGCATAGACCGCGATTTTTTTTCCAGGCATCGCTTTATTTACACCACGGGCAACCTTGTTCATAAAGTCCCAAACCAGACGATCGGTTGAATTCGGTTCATTGCCGGCTGTTTTCCTGCATTCCGGGCACTGGCAAAGCCCTGATGCACCATCAGCGAGGGCCATACTAACAATATTATTGACATCAGAATCCATATCCTTAACACGTTCAGGATTATTTTCACGCTCTTTCAGGATCCTGATACAATCTTTGATAGCGCATTGAACATTTTTTTCATTGGAAAAACATATTTGCGGCCATCTGACTCTTTGAAACTTTCCATTGCGCATCAGGTAAGGATAACGCTCCGGTTCTTTTTTGAAACTGGTATCCGCAAGAGCGCGGCGCATAAGCGCATGTCCGCTGGAGTCTATTTGACCAAACTCATATCCATTGCTTCCTGGGGTACGGTTGCGAACTTGCCATAAGCCGAATTCTTTCATTCTCTTTTCGCCTATTGCCCCCGGTCCGAAATGATATTTCCCGGCGATGAAATCCAACCATATGCTACGCGCTCTGAATGATGGAGAGTAACTTTTTTTTCCGGGTCTTAATACTATATCCTGCCTGGGAATATTTGTGCCAAGCTCTCCCGGAGTAAACCAACGTACCCCAAGATTGCTCAAATATTGGTAGACGCCGTATAAAACAGCCAGATTTGTATTGCCTTCGATAAGTATTCGCGGTTTACGCTTGTCTTGAGTTATGGTAAATGCCTGCGAAGACTCTTTACCTATCCATTCGCTTTTCGGACGGATTTTCAGAAATATCCCCGGTAAATTATTCCTCCTGTCAGTATACCAGGCATACGGCATGGTTACACCGGTCATCTTGCGTAAATGCTCTTGTAATTCCCGAGCCGCAAATTGCGTCGCCCTGCCGCTGAACTGCGGGCGAAAAATATGCCCGTTGGCTGAACCGTTTTTGATTAGATATACCGGGTTACTCAGCTTTTTTTCTGCTGCGGTAACAGAGAGCATATTAAAAGATACAGTAATTCCTAATAATAATAAAAGGGTTTTCATACTGTGTTTTTTGACATTTACATTCATAATGTTTCTATACTCCTTATTGTTATGTTGTGGATTTTTTCCAAATTAGTAGTTGCCCTGCTTTTTTTAATGCTTTAGTGTATTGCTCCATATTAATATCCTGAACAGCAACATTCTCATTCAAAGCCTGAACAACGGCAATACCGGCAGATTCGCCACACATCATAAATACAGGCTCCATTCGTGCTGAAGCATACCCCAAATGCGTTGCGGAAAAACATACCGGTACAAGCAGATTGGTGCACTCTTTTTTTAATGGAGTAATTGCACGATACGAAATGGGATATGGATTATTCGTTGGCCCCTTTGTGCCGCCGATCCACATTTTACCTTCCAGAGAAGTATAATATTTCCCATCTTTTTTCACCCATGTTCGTCTTACAGGATATACATCAATACCATATTGCGCCAGGCAGACAGGATCATCAATTTTTGTTTCATTGTAGACATCGTGAGATGTGATAGTATACCTGCCTCTCAAACGGCGAGAGACCCTTATGTAGAGTTGATGCGGCCATCCGTGGGTATCCGGGTGATGGTACTTTTCAAGCCCGAGTGCGGCAGTTATTTTGCGGAACTTTTCCGGCACGCGCGGATCGGTGCTCATAAAATGATGCAAGCCCTGAAGATACTCTTTGTGTTCTTTCCAGATTTTTGCTTTGATTTTCCAGTCGCTGGTTGCAGCATAACGGTAACTGATGCCAACCGGGGCAATTGAAGTAAGTAAACGCCGCTGGTAATTATACTCACCAGAGTTTTTCCAGCCGGGAAAAATCCAGCTCAAATGATGAAATAAGTTTTTTTCCCGTCTTTTGGACAGCCCATATTTTGCAACCATATTTTCTACTACCCGTCCGACAAGCTCATAATCTTTGGGATTATAATTGTCAGGAATTCCAAACGGTGCTTTTTTTTCGGGATCGGCTGTAACATAAAATCTGTAATTATAGGCTTGGGTGTATTTATCGGCTGACCCCAAAGCTTTAACATGATCATTATCAACATACTTCAATAAACCACTTTCCGGATGACCGGGTTTGACAAAAGGATCAACCGGTGTCAACTGGGTCATTTTTTGTACCCCGGCAAGTTTTTCATCAAATTCAGCTGAAGATTCGCGACCTGTCCGGAAAGATACCTTGGCATAATAGATAAGATCCCCCTCATAACTTGCATCGATAAACATTTTGGCTTTTACGCAACAGTTTTCCGCTATCTTCGCAGTTTCCGGCGGACAACCGAATTCATCAAATGGAGCAAGATCAAAAAATGCTTCAACTATTTTATTTTTCTCTAATTTACAACGGCTCAGTCGATGTTCATAGATTACCTTTACAGAATATTTTTTCAATAAGTCAAGAAATTTTCTGCGAGTGCTTTCGGGAGCTCCGCCCAGCTTGTTTATATAAGCCCTGGTCATGCCTCCAGTCGCCTCAATATCAGGACAATCCTGCTTAGGTTTAAGCCCGGCGCCCAGAATTCCTCCGACCCAGCGGCCCGGTTCTATGATTACTACTGATTTACCTGCTTTTTTTACCGCTATTGCCGCCATTATTCCGGCAGGTGTCGCACAATAAACACAAACGTCAGCATCAATGGATATCGCCTTTTCATTTCCGGCGTATAGTGATATTGCTGAAAGAAACAATAAATTAATATTCATAATAAATATTTTTTTCATAAAGATCATTATTACCATGCACTATTTTTCATTTTTAGCTTCTATATTTATTATTCCGAACTCACGCGGGTGATGTACTTCACCGCCTCTCCATGAGCATTCTGTCTTTTTACCGGCTTTATTGTATTGCCGATAAAAGAGCGCTTTTATTCTGTTGCTTTTTGAGGAATCAATTTTAAGCATTGAAAATGGAATGACAGCAACAGCTTTCCAGCCGTCCTCTGTAATTTTTGTTTTCACTGTCCAATTGCCGTTCCAACTTTTATTGAAGCCATGCGCATCATATTTATTACCTTTGTAATCTGTGTTAAGCTGGTAATATGAACGTTTTCCGTCGCCAATAAAAATCTCAAGATGATCACCCCAGGTCCAGCTTTCCTTTGTAGTATCAGATCTTTTTTTAACAGCTTCCGGCACAGATTGCTTACAGTCATAGCCGATATAAAGATTATTATTGTCATGCATAAGGCGGACAATAGTGTTAAAGATACACTTTTTATTTGTACCCATTACGTAGAATTCTGAAACCGTCCCGGATTTCTCCCATAAGGGTGAGTTGAAATCCAAAGTGAAACCGGAAGCGTTTTTTACATATGGAACAGTAGCCTCAGGGGGTAATGTAGCTTTAGCTTTTTCTACATATTTTTCAAATAAATCACTGGCTCTCTTCACCATTTCTTTTACCCGGGGATCTACGGCTTTGGCGCTTGCTTCACGCAATGCTCTTCGGCACTTCTGTTCATTGCCCTGGCTTATAACATATTTTGCCATTAAGCTGACAGCATAACCACGATAGTTGGTTTTCCCTTTAGTTGAATGCCAGCTTTTCCGAATTATATCATAGTAGCGCTTCATTGCCGTAGCCGCCTTACGGAAGGTACGGTTGATAAATGTATCGCGTAACTTCTCTATATTTTGAAATGGATTCCAATAGAGCTTGCTGATAATCCAGTATTCCATGGCTCCGGCATCCCAAACCTGGCTCAACATATATTTTTTATTATTCCATGGTCCTTTATCAATATCAGCATTAAGTTCCGAGTGTATTTTCTTTATCCCCAGTTTATTAAAAAGCAGCAGATCTTTAGATGCCGTATCGGAGATTGGCCGCGGGAATTCACTCCAACCATAATATTCATATATAATAATATCATTGCAGAGTTTACTGTATTGTTGAATATAATTATACTGCTTTTTGTTCACCGGTTCTAAAAGGGAGTCCTTATAATCCCGTGTCAGGGGAGCGAATTCAATAGATATATTATCTGCCAGCTTTACTTTAGGAGGAATTATAGTAAAAACATAAGCATAAGAATTAATTTTTACTTCAGGGTATCTTTTCTTCACTTTGCGCGCCACATAATTCAAAAACATATAAAACTGGGTGGAACGAAATGCCGGATCCCCCGGTTTAAGAATGCTGCCGTCAGGCAAGACAAAAGGTTTAGCACACTGCGGGCATTCGCAGGTACGATTGGTATCATCAATATTTATTTCAAATATTTTTGCTCCCGGATATTTCTCAATATATTTTAAATAGTTATCAGCGAACACTTCCCACATCTTTCTGTTGCTGAAACAGACCTGGGGAGAACCTTTAACCAACCGCTTACCTTTAGTCATGCCAACAAACGGGTTTCCATCTACCATCTGTTTTTTAAGAATCTTTTTTATGTTATGCCCGCCTCCAATAGATTTTTTTAAACCATAATCAGACCAGTTACAGCGATTACGTATAAGCCAGTCATTAGTTGTTTTTTTATCTTTACCGCCTGCACTGGTAATTTGCCAGCCGCGCCAGATGTTAAACGGTTTTTCCCTGAAATTTATTTTCGTCAACTGAATAGTTGGTGTTTTTGAAAATATAGTGCCGAATTCCAGAGGCCTGGCCCAGATAATATCCGTGTTTCGTTCAAGGAAATCATAAACACCGTTACGGGTTCCTTCAGGAACGGCTCCGAATATATAAATATTTTTGCCTTCGGAACGAACTGCGAAGCCGTCTGTATCCTTAAGAAATTTTATGTCATCCGCGAATTTATTTTCGGCAAATTCACGGCCAAGATAAATTCTAAGATCAGCGTTAGAGGCATTGGAGACAATCGGAAGTTTTGCTCCGCTGATTTCACTAATAGTTTTTTGCAGTTCCTGCGCACTAAACTTTACTATCGGGGAAGTATCAGATTTAATGATGATTTCTGTATTTGGCTTGCCGTCAATGGTCAACGACAATATAGCAGCCTTTAAATTAAAGGAACATAAGCAGATAAAAGTGATTATAATTGCGCGCATACTATTCTCCCTTAAAATATTTTCGAGTAATCTTGTCATTTTTATTGAACTCAGTAATTTTGACATAATCATATATGCCGTTATTAATCGTAATTGAGATGTATTTCGTTTTTGGCGGGGTGACTATGGTTGTAATTCCCTCAATTCCCCGTCCTTTAGATACGCCGGCCACATCAATAAATGACCTCAAAAGCTTTTCCTTCCTGTTTTTACCCTGAAAATATACCCTTACTCTGCTTCTGGATTTGCTGCTGAACCGATAATGAATATTATATTTCGTTTCAGGCTTTACGTCAATAGGATCAGTTTTGGCTTGCCCTTTACGTGTATCATACTGAAACACACCCGGCTTTTTGGGGTTCTCGCGTATTTTGCATGCAAACCGGAGATTCTGGTTCCATCCCGAGTAGTTTAATCTTCCCAAGGCAAAATTATAATTAACGTTCAAACTTTCTGGATTATTGATTTTCTCAAGCCTTAAGTCGCTGATAATAAGGGAAGTGTCTGCATTTCCGTTGCTAAAGCCTATTGACATAGTTTCAGCTTTTAAGGGTACAATAAACTCTTCAATATATTTTTTGTTATGGCCAGATAACATACAGGTAAAAAATTGAGTAAAGCCTCTTCTGATATTTTTCCCGTTGCGATCCTTAAAATACAGACGCCAACCCGGCAACCCTTGGACATGGGCGATCTGTTTCCGGTCCCGGTTACTCATAATTAAAAGATTTTCAAGTTGCGGATTCTTTTCAAACGTATACGGACCATCAACCTTGCAAACGAATGAGAACTTATAATGTTCCCCTTCTTTTACAGGTGTTTTAAGCGTTGTGACCTGTATCCTGCGTTTGCCGACTGGGAATTTCAAGGAAAATTCATCATTGCCTGCTTTAAGCAATTGAATTGAATTCGTACCGGGAAAATAATTTTCTATCTTCCCGCTTTTAAATCCATCCCATAACATATTATTTGCTTGTAAAGATACTGCAAAAATGAAAACCAAACAAATTTTTATGCTTTTAAATAATGTTTTTTTCATAAATTATTTTCTGAGAACCAATCATAAAAGTTTTGATTCTTCCTTGTTAATAGGTTTGTGTTTACTCATGAAAATGTTTTCATGACAGTTATTTGAGTTTTTTCGCCATAAATTGACTAAAAAACTACTTTTTCCCGTAATTCTCCTTATAGTTTTATATAGTTCTTGTTGTTTCTGCTGGAATATTAAAACAGGTTAAACGGTTACCTGAAGATTTTTTGTCAGATAATAATTGAACCGCCTTCTCGCAGTGTTTCCTGCAAAATATCAATTGGTACGTCTTTTACCTTCAGTTGATTTTTCAAAGCAATAGCGCAGGCAACTCCAGCCGCCTCTCCGGTCTGGTTGCAGTTCATCATAACCCGGATCGCGCCATAAGCCCCTTTGTCAGCCCCTATTAAACGCCCTGCCACAAGTATATTTTCTCCTCGTGCCGGAACCAGTGAACGATATGGTATCTGGTAAAACGGGGTAATACCCTCTGCCGCAGAACGCCACCTGCTTTCTACTGCTTTTTTGCCCGGCTCCATATAGCGCTGAATACCGTTAAGTGTCTTCATGGTAATACCGGAACGTTCACTATGATGAATATCCACCCCGTAAGTCCCGTAAGCGATGGCATCATCAAATTCTGCTCCAGTGAGAATATCTTTTTCGGAAAGAGTATATTGACATTTAATATGATTCGTCTCCCTGACGCCAATATAACTTGCCAGGTTCGCAAGAGTGAGTTTCTCCGCGCCTTTTATATTTTCCCTTAAGATGTCTTCTATTTGCCTGATCTGTGATCTGCATGTTATTTCCGCTTGAGTCAACTGATCCGCATCGGAACAGTCGGCATGGTGCGCTCTGCTTCCTGCAAGCATATAGGATTCTTCTCTGCCCACAACATAATTTCCCCATAAATACCCTTGTTTTAAGGCATTGGCATATTTGGGGTTATGAACTTCATCGTAAATACTGAAAGAGGGGTTTTGACGTCTTATCTCTGCATAATGATCAAATACAGCAACTGATGTCGGGGGTTGTATATTATCATATTTATCAAAATCCAATCCCATTCTAACCGCCATGTCTCCATCTCCGCTGGCATCAATGAAATACTTGGCCTTAATCGCCCTCCGCCCGGTTTTATCTTCAATTACGGCGGCAGTAATTTTCCCTTCATCATATATTGGTTCAACAAATTTTGTGTGCAGGAACGGGCGTATATTGTTTTCCGTAATAAGCTCATCCAATTCAATTTTCAACTCTTCAGGATTAAAAACATAAGCCCTGTATTGAAGATGAGGATGTTCCTCTTTGACTGCACCGCGCTTCCTCAAACGCTCTATAACTTCCAATGATAAGCCTGCGGCAATTTGTTTTTCCCTGGACATATCATAATTAGAATGCCAAATTGTTACTAAACCGGCTGTTGCAACTCCGCCGAAAAAACCATTATTCTCAACAATGGCAACCCGGCAGCCTAAACGGGCGGCTCTCACCGCCGCAAAAACCCCGGTACAACTGCCGCCTATCACACAAATATCAGCATTATGGATAACCGGGGTCTTTTTCGCGCTCTCTGAAATGTATTCCATCTTTTATCTTTTAATACGGCATATACATGCCATTTTCTTTGAAATATGAGGCCTTTACGACACCATATGCACTATTTAGCTCACGGCCAACACTATTTACATGCAAGTCTCCAAACAATAAATTGGCTTTGTTAGCGTGTCTGGCGTGGATATGTGCAAGGTCGGTTCGGTTGTTAAAACGTCCGGTCATATTCCATGCTTGATGTACAATTGCACCACTAGGATCTACAGAAGTTGATGCAACAGCTGAATCTCCAATCAATTGCTGTGTTGAAGAACTTCTTATTTTATAAAACGGATAGGGATCCCCGTAATACATCTTACCGGAAATAAGATATATTACATCAAACACCCCATATGTCTCGCTAACTGAGAAGCGCTTGTCATAAGGGGGATAGCTGGGGCAATGAAAAATTATACCTTTACCGGCATATCCGTCTTGCTGCAAGTATTCGCTCCAGTATTTACTGTCATGTCTTGCCGGCGCATAGGTATCATTATCATCAACATAAAGACCAAGTGCCAACCCTACCTGCTTCAGGTTGCCGGCGCATTTTATCGCCTTTGCTCTTGCCCTTGCTTTGGACAAGGCCGGCAGCAGCATTGAAGCCAGGATAGCAATGATAGCTATCACGACGAGCAATTCTATAAGAGTGAAGATGACTTTACCACATTTCTTCTTTTTGCTCATTTTACGGTTCTCCTTTAATAAGTTGTGATTATCTAAATACATTATAAGATAAATCGGTTTATTTGTCAAGCGTTTTTATAAAAAATAGTAAAAATTTAAATTCCTTATATATTTAAAACCTGAAAAAATATCTTGCACTCCTTGCTTTTCTCCTCTTGAAACTGCTGAAACAGGAGCATGGTAAATATTATTAAATATACCTACTTACCGCTGATATTAAAGTTTTATCGAAATCTAATCATTTAAAGGAGCACAGGAATCTCCTGTAATCAGCTTGAGGTCAATTTCCCGTCTAATTTGCGGAGTTTCCGGATTTTTCAATCTATCCAGCATTACTTCCACCAGCAAATCGGCTGAAAGTTGCAGTTGGGCGTCAAAAGTTGTCAGCCTTGGAAAAATATATCGTGTCATCGCGATATTATTGTACCCGATAACAGAAATGTCTCCCGGCACCATTATCCCTTGCTTTTGAAATGCGGAAATCATAGCTATGGCAACCATATCATTACGGGCAATGATTGCAGTCGGCTTTTGGGACAGTTGCAGAAAATGATGCGCAGCCTCTACGCCTGAATCAAAATAACCGTCACTGGATATAATCCAGTCATTGTTTGCGGGAAGCGACATATCTTCCATCGTCTCGAAAAATGATTGTTGAGATTCACTTACATATCCTATTTCCTTGTGCCCCAGCGAAGCCAGATAAGCCACCGAACGCCTAATCCTGTCCTGTTTGTTCAGCTTTACATAATCATGATACTGATGTTCCCCTTTGAAAAGCACAAGAGGAATATCTACGGAAAAATTTTCCGGAGGATGCGCTGTGATGATCCCATCCACCCCATGATTCAAAATTGAATTCAAACATGTAGAAAATTCCTTTTCGTTGTTCCATGCCACAGAAATTCCGACATACCCATATCTCAGCAGTCTTTGCTGAATATTCATCGCCAGCTCCATATGAAACAAATCATAAATACCGCCAAACATAATACCGATTGAGTGCGTTTTCCCAGAACCGAGAGTACGCGCGGCACGATTTGGAATATAATTCAATTCCTGTGCAGCTTTACGAATCCTGTTAATGGTGTTATGGCTGACTTTGATAGTCTTAGCACCGCCAAAAAGCGCCATTGAAGCTGCAGTTTTAGAAACGCCGGCAGCCGTGGCTACATCAGCTAATGTTACAGTCTTTTTCATATTGTCCAACTTCTTTATATATTCTTACATTGATAAACTAGTTTATTTAACTATACAATAAACTAGTTTATTTGTCAAGAACAATATGTGTGACAAGCATAACATTTATCCTAATTTTTATTGTTGAACTATAAACTTTCCACTTCTCAAAAAAACTGGCTATCTTTTGAGTTATTTTAGTCATAAGATTTTGTATTTTTCTTTGTTTTTTTTAAATTAAATTCAAAAAATTGTAAAATGCGTAATTCTCATCTTTTTTCAATTTATACTTAATTTTCAGCTTGTAGGAGAATATATTTAATTATGGAAGATGGTCTAAAAAGAAAGTTTTATAGAGGTGCCATTGAGTACCGTTTCAAGACTTAAAAGTACCCAAAAGTATCATTCTCTGAAGCTTATTTTTAGTAATAGTAATATGACAAATTAGATATTTTTAAGCTTACAAAGTTACATCTAAACAATTTTTGAGCATATATTTGGCAGAGGTAAGGTTCCTCCCTCTCCGCCATCTTTCTTTGTATTCCCTTAATCAAGAACTATTTTTGTAATATTCTTCTCTTTGCATATCCCCCTTGTATCAAAGGCTTTTGCAGATTTTCCAGGCTAACGAATTAAACCGCAGAGAACTGATCTGCAACCAGATTGCAACCGGATTTTGTTTCTGTTCTCTGGATTGTCTCTGATGGGGGTACCGAGGGTACATTTCACTAAAAGTAACTTAATCCCTTAATACCATATCCCTACCGCGAAAAGACGAATGAAAAAGGGATTGTCATGGCGGAATTTTTCAAAGGCGCTGAAACATTCGATTGATAGCTCATAAGATTAATCGTCAATTAACAAAAAATAAGACTCATTGTCAATGCTATTCATGGAAAATTTGAGTATGGAACAGGAAATTCTAATAATTAATTTCCGAAGGCACACCTGTTTTTATTAAACGGAGTTGAGCATAGAATGAGTAAAAACTGTGTCGTTTTAGTTCGATTCCTGCTTGTTTTTAGCAGTCCATTTTTTTAGCGTTATTCAATTCTAGCAGAAAAATTCACCGAGGTCACACAGAGTTAACTGTTTGATAATAAACTGGTAATATTTAAATTTATCAATGTGCCGAGGTCACACTGTAACGGAGAAACAGAGAAAGAATCGGGATATTATACCCATTGAATGTGCCTGTTAGTCGTTTCTCTGGAGAAAGCCAGGTTTTGCAAATGTCTTTGGTACAATGGGATATAGCGAAGTAGGATTGTGCGCACCTTCCGAAAGAAGGCAAAAAAAATGGTGGCAGGAGCCAGAATCGAACTGGCGACACAGGGATTTTCAGTCCCCTGCTCTACCGACTGAGCTATCCCGCCACATTGGGATGTGCCACTTATGCATAACGCATTCGTGAGCTCTTAATAAACACGAAAAACAGGATTATACAAGCTGAAAAGTGAAAAAAAATTATTTTTTTTTAGAACTGGTAAATTTAAACAAAATATAGTATAGTTTCCAGTCTATATAAAATATTAAATATGAGATAGAAATGAAAATTATTATAGCGCCGGATTCATATAAAGGATGTTTGAGAAGTATTGAAGTTTGTGAATATTTGTCAGAAGGAATAAAACAAGTATGCCCAAAAGCTGAAATAATAAAATTGCCTATGGCAGACGGCGGGGAGGGGAGCGTTGACTCAGTTGTAAACGCCACTAAAGGGAAATTAGTATCACTTGATGTCCATAATCCGCAGGGAAAGAAAGTTGAAGCGCATTACGGGATACTCGGAAACGCTAAGACTGCTATAATGGAAATGGCTTCCGCCAGCGGGATTGAATTGCTTGACAAGAAAGATTTGAATCCATGGCTGACTACTACCTACGGAACCGGGGAAATAATCCATGCAATCCTAAAATCCGGCATTCGTGATATTATTATTGGTATTGGCGGCAGCGCTACAAATGACGGCGGCGCTGGCATGGCACAAGCTCTCGGGTATCAATTCATAACAAGCAATGGCGATAATCAGGTCTGTGGATGCAGCGGCGGCGGCATTGGCGATATTTGTGAAGTTAACGTGGAAAATGTAATGCCTGAACTTAAAGATTGCCGGATCAGGGTTGCTTGTGATGTAAATAACCCGCTTTTGGGTGATGAAGGAGCGACAATGGTTTACAGCGCTCAGAAAGGGGCTGACTATGAAATGAGGGAAAAACTTGAAGCTAATCTTACCAATTATGCAGCCGTTTTGCAAAAGAGCGGGTTAGCGGATGACTGTGAACACCCCGGCGACGGCGCCGCGGGCGGGCTGGGATTTGGTCTCAGGACACTTTTAGGAGGGCAAATGGTATCCGGCGCTGAATTAATTATAGAAATCGTCGGTTTGAAAGAAAAACTTGCCGGCGCCGATCTCTTGATTACCGGCGAAGGCTGCACGGATTCTCAAACCGCTCACGGCAAGCTTTGCGCCGTGATAGCTCAAGCTGCTAAAGCCGCAAAAGTACCAGCCGTCCTGGTTTCAGGAGCCTTGCTTGGCGACTTGAGTAAACTGGCTGATTTATTTGCCGCTATGTTCAGTACGACCTCTTTCCCCTGTAGTTTAGAAGAAGCGCTCAAACATACTCCGGAAAACCTCGTTCGCATGGGGCGAAATATTGGCGGATTACATAAATAACTATGATTTATTTTCATTTATGGTATTGCGCAGCTTCAGAGCCGCTTCGCGGGAAGCAGCGGCGAAGTTTTCTGTACTGTCAGCGTAAATGATTCCCCTTGATGAATTTATTACCAGTCCGAAACCATCGGATGTTGTGCCGTTTTCGAGAACTTTTTTAACATCTCCGCCTTGTGCTCCGACTCCTGGAACCAGGAACGGCATTTCCGGGCAAAGTTTGCGTATGGCCCCGAGTTCCTCGGGGAAAGTCGCGCCGATTACCAGAAGCACATTATTGTTGTAATTCCATTTGTTACGGGCTAGTAAAGCGACATGTTCGAAAATAGTTTTACCGTCGCAGACAAGTTCCTGTAATTCACATGAACTTGGATTTGAGGTGCGGCAGAGGATGATTACGCCGCGGTCTGAATGATCCAGAAACGGTTTTAAAGTATCAACGCCCATATATGGGTTAAGGGTGACAGAATCTGCCTGATAACGCTCGAAAGCTTCTAAAGCGTACATTTCTGCGGTGGAGCCTATGTCGCCGCGCTTAACATCAAGTATCACCGGGATTTCCGGATAATTCCCGCGGATGTAGTCAATAGTCATCTTAAGCTGGTCGTCAGCATTTTGTCCTGCATAGTATGCGGACTGTGGTTTGTAGGCGCAAACAAGATCGTGAGTAGCGTCAATAATTTGCTTGTTGAACTCAAAAATCGGGAATTCAAGGGATTTCAGGCATTCTGGAAGATTTTTCAAGTCAGGATCGAGCCCGACGCATACCATTGAATTATTTTTCTTCCAGATATTATTAAGTTTGTCTAAAAAAGTCATATCTTTTCCTTTGAGTTTTAAAATGCAGTTTGATAACAATAAACTGTTTTATATTTATTGCAAACTTATTTGAGTCTAATTCTTGGGTCTGCCCAGGCATAAGCTATATCGGCGACAGTATTCATGGTTACGAATAATATCGCGCTTATTATCACCAGTGCTTTAAGCAGCTGTAAATCTGAATTATTCAATGCCTCAACGCCGAGGTAGCCGAGCCCTGGAATGCCGAAAAAAGTTTCCAGCAGCAGGCTTCCGGTAAACAGGAAGGGCAGGGCGGCAGTAGCGTGGGTGATTATCGGAATCATCGCGTTACGCAGCAAATGTCTGGTATAGATGGAGAAAGTCGAACAGCCTTTAGCTGCCGCGGTGCGCAGGTATTCGCGGTTCAATTCATTGACAAAAACTGTCCGGTAAAAGCGCACGCTGCCTCCGATGCCGCTGGCAATGCCGATTATCAATGGCAAAGCTAAATTTATCAGAGAGCCCCATCCCCAGACCGGGAACCAGTTTAGCGAATATGCCAGAAACCATTGCCCGAGAATGATGAATACCAGATAACTGATGCTCATGGTTGAAATTGCCAGCAGCATTAGAATCCGGTCAGGCCAGCGCCCTTTGTAAGCCGCCGCCAGCAGAGCCAGACAGATACCTATAAAGATTTCCCCGATAAAAATCGGGACCATCAGGCAGAGGGACGGACCGACTCCGCGCCATAAAATATGGCGGATTGGTTCCCGTGTAACTATTGTTCGCCCGAAATTTAAAAAAGTAACATAAGGAAAAGTTGCACTGAAAGAGATTATTTCCTTAACCGAACGTATCAACTGCGAGTTAAAAGGGGATTTTTGTTTACGAAAAAAATCGACTGAGGTGATTCTACAATTGCTTGGACTGTTAAGCCGCAATATTTCCAAATGTGGAGGAACATTTATTACACGAGTTTTCCGTCCTCCACAATTTCCACGGCATGTTACATGGCATTGCAGGGGGGCATTTATATCGAAATTGCGTTTGAATTCAACGACACCGTTGTTTAAATATAGACAGCCTTCTTTAATACTGGCATCAGGTGGGATTTTTACGCCCAGGTATTTATTCTTGTTGGAAAAATCAATGGAACTGAAAGCTTCGGTCTTGCGCCAGGAACCGTAAACAAGCGGCAGATCAGCACCGAGATCAGAACGCAGATCTTCGACTTCGCGGGGAGAAGGGTTCTTTCCCAGTACTGCTGCTGCCGGATCGCCGGCGGCAACCCGAAACAAGCCAAAAGTCAAAAGAACGACTCCGACTATAATCAGAACAGCATAAAAAAAACGTTTTATTATGTAATTTAACATTTTGATCCTTGAAAGAACGGTACGTCCTGCAGGTTAAATTTTTTTAATTCCGCTTCATCGTAAAAAACTTTCATCAGGAACAAACCGTGAGGAGGACAGGTTTGAGGTGCTTTTGTCCGGTCTTTGAATTCGAGAATATCATTTAACTCTTCCGTCGAAATCGCGCCTGACGCGACCGCTTCGAGAGCTCCGACCAGACAGCGGATCATTTTATAAAGAAAACCGTTACCGACAAAAGTAATGCATAAATATTGCCCGAATAATTGGAAATCAATATCATAAATTGTTCGTACCGCATTATCAATATTATCACGATTGACTACGAATGAAGAAAAATCATGAGTGCCGATGAAACATTTGGAAGCCTTACTCATTTTTTCAATATCAAGTTCCCAACGCGCCAGCCAGGAATAATGAGCCGAAAAAGGACTTTCCGTACCAATATTTATCACATAGGTATAAGCTTTGCCAACTGAGTCAAAACGCACATGGAAATCCATTTTAACTTCTTTGATATTGCGAATGGAAATGGAGCTTGGAAGTAAACCGTTGAGTGCAGTTTTCAGTTTGTCAAGCGGAATGCATGGTTTTGCCGGGGCAATGAAGCTGGCGGCAAATCCCAAGGCGTGGACGCCAGCGTCGGTGCGGCTGCTGCCGACCAGCTTGATCGGCTTGCTGTCGTATAATTTGATTAAAGTATCCTGAATAAGTTCCTGAACTGTCAAATTATCCGGCTGAATCTGCCAGCCTCCATAGCTTTGGCCGTCAAAACTTATTTCCAGTAATAAGCGTTTATCTGCTTCACAAACATTATTTTTTATACTCATGACTACAAATATAAACCAATTTTGTTGATTTTATAGCTTAAAAGCTAAAAAATATCATGAATACAAATATTTTATTCAGGCCAGAGAATTGGCCTGATGATTTTTTCCGGTAAGAGCGGAACCATCCTGTTAGCTTCGCTTAATATTTCACAAGACAGAGGGCCTTTGCTGAACAGTTCGACATTCTGTTTAAGTTGCTCTGTTGAATCCACTCCGGTTAAAACGCTGGTGACAGCGGAATTACAAAGCACATAACGCATGCATAACTCAATCATATTCATATTAAAATCAGCGGCGAGTTTTTCCAGTTTTCGTCTGACCGGGATTACGCTTTGCAAATAAGGGATTATGCTTGACTCCGGCATTAGGAGAAGCCCTTGCAGATAAACGCTTCGAGTAAATATCGTAATGCCTTCTGTCTCAGCTTTGGGCCAAAAAGAATCGAATCGCTTATCCAGAATGTTATATGGAACCTGAAGAAATTTAATATTTTTTTCAATAACCTGTTCGCAGTAGTCCGTTGAATCCAGAGATACGCCGGAACCGGCAATCAAACCTTGTGTTTCAAGTTTACGCATAATATCAATGTATTCAAAATCTTTTTCACTATGAAAAAGACAAACTGCCAGCTGTTTGATGCCTAGACGTTCCAAAGACGTTTCAACGCTTTCATTGATTCTTTTTTCGACTTCATATTTTGATAACTTTTGATCTTTCAGCGGAGCGACCTTACTGATTACTTTAACTTTATCCTTAATCCTTAACTCATCAAAAATACGACCGAGTACCATCTCGCTGTCGCCATAAGCGGCCGCGGTGTCAAAACTTGTTATGCCGTTTTTGTAAGCGTCTGCGACAATTTCACGGGATCTTTCATACGATGGTTTGCCGTTGGTATTAGCAATTCCGTAATTCAGTCCAAATTGAACTGTGCCCAGCATGATTTTAGAAAAATTAATCATTTTGCCGTATATCCTCCGTCAACCGGGATATTGGTTCCGGTAATGTACGCTGAAGCGTCAGAAGCCAGAAAAACAATTATTCCTTTCAAGTCAGTTGCATTTGCCATACGTCCGAGCTGGGTTCGTGCGCTGTATTGCCTGACGAATTCTTCAGGCTGGTCAGGTGTGTTAAAACCGCCTGGAGATAAACAGTTTACCCTGATATTATATTCTCCAAGCATACTTGCTGCCCAACGTGAAAAATTAATTATTCCGCCTTTTTCGTAGAAATATATGGGACTTTGATCTTTTCCCATACCGGTTCCCGCGTAATTTGCCATTTCTACTCCGGTCATGCCCATTATTGAGCCTATATTGATTATGGAACCGCTTTGCTGTTTTTTCATATCTTCAGCAAACAAATAAGTCAATTTGAATAGCGCGGAAGCATTTACATGCAGGCTTTCATCGTAATATTCCATGTCTTTGTCCCATCCGGAGCAGGCACAGCGGGTCACCGCGTTGTTGATCAGAATATCAAATTGTTCATTTTCAGACATGATTTCATTATGCATGGCTTCAATGGATTCGTTGCTGCCAAGATCAAGTTTCAGGGCTGTAACATCAAAGCCTCTTTCTTGTTCTTCTTCTGCGACTTTTTTAAGGGTTTCGATACTGCGTGAAGCAATATACACCTTAGCTGCGGCTTCTGCCAGAGCCGCGACTATCTGCCGTCCGTACAGGCCTGCTCCGCCGGTTAATAATGCGACTTTACCCTTGAGAGAAAAACTTTCCAATACATTCATTTTATAAATCCTTTATCAATATTTTCTTATTGTTATTATTTCTGCTTTCTATGCCTCCGATAACCAGCTTCATTAATTCTTCGGTTTCTTCGAAAGGGAAGGGCGGATTTCCGCCGCGAAGGTAGTCTATGAACGCCTGGAGCTGGGATTTGAAAGAATAAAAGGTGTCGCCGCCTTTTATTGCGACGCTGCCGAGCGTTCCATTCAGGCATATTGGGCCGCCGTATGCCATGCCGTTAACGCAGCCGATGATAATATCTATGCCGTTTTTATGGGTCATATGAACTATGTTGCGGTCTTTAGTGCCGGTATTCTGTATGGAAAGAAAACCTGGCCCGACGATCGGATAAACAGCTTCGAGTGCGTGTATTCCGTATGTTTCCCATTTTTTTGCCATTGGAGCGGTTATAAGACGCAGTTCGCCAAGTTCATGAGTGGAAATGCGATAAGGCAATAATTCTTTCTGGTAACGCATAGCGCTGGAGGATAAAATAGGATGCCTGTCAACTTTTATCCATTTCCTGAATGTATCCAGATCGTCGATATTGTCGCAAAGTGGTTTGTCTATGAAAATCGGGATTCCAGCTTTCACGAAAGGCCTGGCGCGTTTTACATGCTGGCTGCCAATATCCGTACCTATGATAACGGCGTCAATATCCCTGATCATATCTTCAGGCTTGTCAACAACATTTGCGATAAGTGAGCACTTGGCGACATGTTCTGCATCTTTGCGGTTATCACAATAAATATGAGTAACCGTTGCTCCATTTATCCGCAAAGTGTTTTCCGGTTCCTTATTCAGATATTCAGGAATTCCCGCAAATGGGCACTCCGCGGTCATTTTGACTTTATTGTAGCCATTGAATATCGCACTCCATGAATACGGATGCCCGTTACCTTCGGTCATGCCGATCATGCCTAAACGTATTTTGTCATGATTTTTAACTAAACTCATAATCTTAAATCTCATAATATTAAATCTTAAACCTTATATATAAATATAAGTTTAATTGCTTGAAAATATTCCGTTTTGTTATATAATAATCTTTGATACATATATAATTTTATGGGATTTTATGAGAGAGCTTTTCAAAAACTGTTTTTTTCCACTGGAGAATATTCATATTTTGGTTTCAAAAGGAAAATATTCGCCGTGCCTGACTTCCAATCAGCATGTTCATAGTTACTGGGAAGTTAAGGTTTTTCCGGAGGGTAACGAAACTAATTTGCGTCCTGTTATAATGTTGGTTCCGCCGAACGTTATTCATGACTCCACTCAAGGTATGTTTACGGAAGAATATAATTTTGTCCTGGGTTTTATGCAGCCTCGCAGCAGCCTGCAAATGAAATCTGGAGAACGTCTTTGTTTATTTTCACTTATGGATGATCTATGCCCGGGGGGAGTTAATGGTATTCTGGATAAAATACAGGATTTACTGGCTGGTGATTTTGAAAAAAGTCTTCTGGAAGAACTTGTAAATAACTTGATCAACTCACTCCTGACAGGAGTGGAAATTGCTTTCAAAAGAGTGCCTGGAGTTAAGGATAAATACATTTTTTCGTTAATAGAGCAGGCCTGTGATTATATTGAGCGACAATATCATCATGGTGATTTGACTGTGGAAAAAGTAGCCGGTCATTTGGGAATTACAGCCGGGCATCTGGCTAATTTATTCAAAAAAGAATCACTCGGTACGGTGCGTCAATATTTGATTGAAACTCGCTTGAAGCATGCTGAAAAACTTTTATCTACAGGACGCTATACGGTGAAGGACATTACGGAATTAACTGGCTGGAACAGTCAATTCTATTTTTCAAATTGTTTTAAGAAACGCTATAAAATACCGCCGTCTGCCGTACCTGTACAGCCGGATACTGAAATAATAAAAACAAAAGATGAATAATTAAGCAGTTTTTTTAGAAAACAAGTTGAATATCAATTTCATTATATTAGAATAAGCTATATCAAAATACTTATTAACAGGAATATATTTATGGCAAAAGCTCTGATTTTTTTAGCGGACGGCATGGCTGATCTGCCCTTGAAGGAACTTGGTGGTAAAACTCCGCTGGAAGCAGTCGATACTCCAGCGATGGACTCTATTGCCGCCAAAGGCAGCAGCGGAACATTTTTGACTCTACCGGATGGGCTGCCGACTTCTTCGGATGTCGCTAATATGTCTGTTCTTGGGTTTTACCCCGAGTTGAATTATCCCGGACGCGGCCCGATTGAAGCGCTCAGTCAGGGAATCGAGCTTAGTGAAAATGATGTTGCCTGGCGCTGTAATCTGGTAACAATTTCTCCTGGCGGTGAGATGGCTGATTACTCCGCTGGGCATATTGATGATAAAGTTTCCCGGCAGTTGATAGATGATCTGCAGAAGGAATTTGGTAATGAACAGTTAACTTTTTATCCCGGAGTGAGTTATCGGAACCTGCTGGTTTTGCATGGTTCTGAGTTTTCCGCGAATGTCGGTTATTATAAACCGGACTCTTCGCACGGGATTAATATTGATGATTTGCACTGGACCGCTCTTGATGACAGCGAGGAAGCTGAGCATACTGTTGACTTTCTCAATGACTTATTTGCCGAAACAGCTGAGTTTCTGACGAAACATCCCTTGAATGCCGGTAAAAAATCTCCGGCAAATCATATTTGGCCGTGGAGTCCCGGCAGACGCCCCAGTCTGGAAAGTTTTTCTAAGCGTTTCCATGGCAAGACTGGAGCAGTCATCAGTGCGGTTGATGTTATTCGCGGTATCGGTAAATGTACGGATATGGACGTTATAATTGTTCCCGGGGCTACTGGTTATATTGATACCAACTATGCCGGAAAAGCGGAGGCTGCGATAGAAGCGGTCAAGACGCATGACTTTGTTTATCTTCATGTTGAGGCGATAGACGAATGTTCGCACGAAGGGAATCTTGAATTGAAAATGCGGGCTATTGCTGATTTTGACGCAAAGATTGTTGCGCCTGTTATGGAGGCTCTCAAAGGTGAAGATATTATTTTCGCGGTATTGCCGGACCACCCGGTGCCGATTGAATTACGCGAGCATACCGTAACCCCGGTTCCGGTAGCGGTTTGCGGTCCTGGTGTCAAATGTGACGGCATCAAAGTTTTCAGCGAGACTGAAGCTCCTAAAGGCGGTTTAGGTTTTATGAAAGGCGATGACTTAATGAAAATCCTCCTGGGATTAGATTAATATGTTATTTGGAGGGCGAGACTCTGTCGAGCCGTCAAAATTAACCTTATTCGGCTCAAGAGAATTTCGCCTTCCATGATTCCTGTATGACGGAATGAAATATAAGTTATGTGCCGGAGCAAGCTGCTCCAAGAATGACTAAAAGGAAATAATCAATGGATAACCGCTTGAAAGACCGCAGCAGAATTTATTTGATTGCTATATTTGTGATCGTTTGCGGTTTTATTCTTGGTATCCGTGACGCCTCGTTTCGTGAACTGTGGTTTGATGAAGCCTTGACGGTCGGGGACTTTATGTTCCTTCCGGATATTGCCGCCATCTACCATAATTATGTCATTCCCAATAACCATATAATCTACACTATATGCCTGAAATTATGGAACGAACTTTATATTCCCGGCGTTTCCGTTGATTTTTATTGGCGTCTATTCAGCGTTTTGACGGCGGCGATTACTGTTGCTGTGATGTTCGAGCGCTGGCGCAAACGTTATGGAACTATTACGCTTGTTCTGGTGCTTTTCGCTTTTTGTTATTCACTGCCTTTTGAAATTTATTCAACTGCGGTACGCGGTTATATGTTGAGTATGTTGTGGATTGTTTTATGTGTGGAGTTTGCCCGTTATTGGACTTTTAGAGCCGACTGGCGCGCTGGAGCCGGGTATTTTATATTCTCCCTGCTGGCGGTCGGAACTATCCCGTCAAACCTTTTGGCTTTGGGGGGAATCGTCATTTTCTTTTTTCCTTATTTTGGATTCAAAAATGTTTTCAAATGGAAATTCATTTATCTGGCTGTGACCCCGCTGGCGGCAACGGCTTTATTCTACCTGCCGATAAGCCGGCAAGTTGCCGGGATTCTTAAACTGCATGAAGGATGGAATAGTGGCTTTGCTGTTGCCCGGGTTGTTTATTCCAGTTTTATGGCGGCATTCTTCCCATTGGTTATCGTGGCGGTAATTGGCTCCGTGTTTTACATTCACCGGGCTGGAAAACGGAAGTTTTTATGGCCTTTGTTGGCTTTTTTGATACCTTTAGCTGTTATCTTTATACGTGATCCGGCGCCTTTCCCGAGGGTTTTTGTTACTTTGTGGCCGGTGTGGATGCTATTGCTTTGTGCTGGACTGCGGCATTTTGTCGCGATTTCCCGGAAACGTAAAAATCATTTGTTTATATCAATGCTTTTGCTGGCATCGGTTGTCGTCTGGGGGCTACTTTGCCGCAATTATAAAGAGATGCTGGCGAGGACGTTTCATGGAGAACAGCATTTAGATGATTATTTCAGTCCTTATTATATGGCGCCGGAGCATAAGCCTTGGGCTCTTATTCAGAAAGTAAAAGAACTTTCAAAAGATAATGAGGTTCCTGTATTTATAAGTTTTAACGCAGAACCTTGCGTAATTACACTTTACAGCAGAATGGCTGGGATTAATTCGCTTAACTGGATTTTTGATAAACCTTATCGCAGGATGTCTTATCTGCCTCAAGACAGCTGGATAGTATGCAGAAAAGATGAGATACAAGGAATTAAAAAGCGTTTTGGAATTAAGACAGAACCTTTATTCCAAAACGCTGTTTATGCGGTGCTCAAAACAGTTGATTAGCGGAGTGCAATAATCCACACGATAACGGCTATTACTACGACAATAGCGGCAATTGTTATCATAATATTTCTTTTACGTTTTTTAGCGGCACGGATTTTATCGGTTTTGCTTTGCGCCAGCTGACCGAGGAGTGTATTCATCCCGGAAAATGTTCTTTTCATCGTGTTGCGAACTTTAGCCATCCGGCGGTGCTTTAACTCCTTAGGAAGGTCGTTCATTATGTTTCGAACTCTGGTTTTGGTTAGCTCTCTGTTTTCCATGAAAATAAGCCCCAGTCTAATATTTATTCCACATTTCTATGCAGATAAGTATAGCATTATTAGTATAAAAATCAAAATTTAATAAGTGAAATAACGTAAATTTTGACTTGTTTTTGCTTTTATTATATAATATAGTAAAATATCGTGATTACTTATTAAAATTAGTTATGGGAGGCGTATTATGGGGCGTTTACAAAGAAGCTGGTCGATTTTAAAAAGTTCATTCGTTATTCTTGGTAACAATAAAACATTATTATTTTTTCCGATAATCAATTTTATTATCGTACTTTTTATCTGTTCATTATTTATTCTTCCGGCAGGTTATTATTTTTACGATAAATATGAAGATGGTGCAGGCGATGGAAAAGCAGCCGCGGCAGTAAGCGGCACTGACGGATATTCAACTCAAGCTGAAGTCAAACTAAACGGCGAAGAAGAGGATTTTGAGATGACGCCGACAGACTGGGCTGTCTGGGTGTCTCTGTATATCTTTTCCGTATTTGTTGCAACCTATCTGAATGTTGCCTTCTATACTGAGATATTGAATGCCGTCAGGGGAGGGAGCGTTGATATTGCAAACGGGTTTAAAACGGCAAACAGCAAGATACTTCAAATATTTTTCTGGGCATGCCTAGCTGGAAGCGTTGGTATTATTATCAAACTAATAGAGGAAAGACTTGATATACTCGGTCAGATAATAATGAAAATAATCGGTATAGCCTGGAGTATTGCGGCTTTATTCGTGATTCCCGTGATTGTTACAGAGGAATTGACTAACCGAAACCCCTTTAGTTATCTGAAAAAATCTTCATCAATAATTGTCAAAACCTGGGGTGAATCTCTGGTTGGATATGTTGGCTTCGGCTCACTGAACGGACTGGTTTTTATTTGTTCCTTTATCGTTATGCTGGGATTCGATATCTTTGCGATGACGGTAATAAAAGGCCAGATCGGTGGGACTCTGGCAATTACTGTTTCTGTTGCCTGGCTGATACTGATAATTGCTTTTATGTATGTCGTCAGCGTGGCGGAAAAAATCTATCGCGGAGCCCTGTACCTTTATGCGTCTGAGGGGGTAATCCCTGAACAGTATTCCCGCGAAGTTATGGAAACAGCCTGGAAAACCAAAAAATAGAATGTTTTTTTCAGCCTATAGACCGGAAAGAATTATAAAAACTATTGTATGTGTTGTAATGGTTTCTATATTGGGAACCGGTGCTTTTTTGACCGAAGCCAGGGAACTAAACGGCAAGTGCGAACAGCTTATAAATAAACTGAGAAATATCTATATTCCGGTAATCGAATTTGATAATGCCGATATTTTTTCCGTCATTCGCTTACTCAACCGTCTTAGCAGACGTTATGACCCGGATAATGCTGGAGTTGCTATAATCGCCGGGTTTAATAAAAAAAATGCGCAAAAATTACCTGAGGTTACTCTGAGTCTTGGAGGCAGAGGGCTTAATCTTCAGGATATAATTTATTTGCTTTGCGAATCTACGGGATATAATTACTATATTGAAGAGAATGCGGTAATCATATCACTATCCCCGGTTCCTCAAAATGAAACTAAAGAGTCTGCTCAACGAAGAGCATATTATGCAGCTTCAACAGAAAGAAAGCTCAAGGAAATTATTATTAACACCATTGATTTTGATGATATAACAGTCGAAACGGCTGTCAATTTTTTCCAAGAATCAGCAAGGGAACATGGAATAAACATTATTTTTAGCCATAATGTAGATAAGAATGAAAAAAAACGAGTAGTTAATTTATTTTTACGGAAAAGGGATCTTTATCAGGCAATTTATTTTTTCTGCAAAGCTGCGAATTTAAACTTTCGAGTTGTAAGAAACGCGGTA
This sequence comes from Victivallaceae bacterium, assembly GCA_963664605.1. GTDB lineage: Bacteria > Verrucomicrobiota > Lentisphaeria > Victivallales > Victivallaceae > JAHOYW01. The sequence goes on along the minus strand of OY761536.1, from coordinate 3,127,653 downwards.
ATTATATCATCACCACCGTTCCAGGAGATAAAAAATTAATGGATCTTGACTACGCTGAGCAGATCTATGGCGGCATTCATGCAGGAATTGTCGTTGTTGCAGATAATGTTTGGTTTTACTGTCCTTTCTGGCAGTTTTTTAAGGAATGCAGGGATTTGGGGAATCATTAAAACGAACCCTGATTTTAGCTCAATAACCTTATAGTCAAAAGGTTTTCCGGCTGTTGCGGTTCCCATGATTATGCCTTTGGGCAAAGTAGCGGCTGTTTGTGCCAGCAGTTCAGCGTCTCCGCTTGTGTTTTTACCGACGAGGCAGACGAGTGTCGTAAGCTTCAATGACTTGCATAGACGGGAAACTTTAAGCATATTTTCGTTGTTGAATCCGGAACAGTTTCGCAGGTCGATGATAATCCCGTCAGGTAATTTTTGTTTTTTACTGATTTCATGCGTTGCATTAATGAAAGCTTTGATATTTTCAGAGGCGAAAGAATCAATCCTGAAACAAAGTATTTTGTCCTTATTTAACTTCTTTACAGGAAAGCTTTTTATTTTTTTCTTGGCGGCAGGAAAAGGTTTTGCCATTTTCAAATCCATATAAGGATTAAGGCTTATAACCAATTTACGCAGAATGTCAAACTTTTGCTGTATGGTTAATTTTTTATTGCTGAACCGCTCTTCTTCAACCAGTGAGAGTACTTGTGTAAGATCGGGAAGAATATCATTAAGCAGCTTGGGAGCCTGTTGAACTTTGCGTTCTGTGTCAACATTTTCTTTAATTGCTGTTTCGTTATTTATTTCCGCCAAGTCATTATTTACCGCCTCCGCGTTCAGCGAAAGCGGGAAAAGCATTAAAACTGCAATGACTGCTGAAAAAAAATGCATTAAAGATTATCCTATACGAACATCATCAAGATTTGGAATCATTCCAAGATTATTTCTGGATATTGCTACTGTATTAGTGTCTTCAGTTTTTTTAGATTTATTTTGTTGAGAACGGGCTTTTTTAAAATTTGCTTCAACATCTTCAGGAAGCGCTTCGATTTCAAAAGTCGTGCCGCATTCGCTGCAGTCAACTACTCCTCCGCAATATTCTCTGGGAATGATGAACTGAGCTTCACATTCCGGGCATGCTATAATAACTTCTTCGTACATACCAAAAAAATTCTCCAAAATTTTTAAATTAATAATTCTCTTTTAAATACTTCTGCAGATCCGCATCAGCGCTTTTGACTTTGGCGGTTTGCTCAACTCTGAATTGTTTGAGCTTTTTCGCGATTTCAACATCGCTGAGGGCAAGGATAGACACGGCATAAAGCGCTGCATTTTTTCCACCTGCTTTTCCTGAGGTAACGGCTGCTACAGGGATGCCCGGGGGCATTTGAACTGTTGCCAGCAAAGCATCTATGCCATTGAAAGGTTCTGAAGCCATCGGTAAGCCGATAACTGGTAAGATCGTATGAGCCGCGACTACACCGCCAAGGTGAGCCGCCATTCCGGCAACACAGATAATTACCTTGAAGCCTTTAGTTTCCGCTTCCTCAGCGAACTTACAGGCATCTGCCGGGGTACGGTGAGCGGACATTACATGAGCTTCAAATCCAATTCCAAATTCTTTAAATATTTTAAAAGAACTTTCAACAACTGGCAGGTCACTCTGACTTCCCATCAGGATAGCTACTGCAGGTTTTTGCCCCATAATTCCTCCAATATTGATTTGCAAAATCATTCGCAAAAAGTTTTCACTATTTTTCAGTAGTCAACTAAAAAGAAAGCTGGCTTTCAATTAAGTAAACCAGCTTTATATCAACGTAAAGTAAAGTTTACTCTTCGTCTTTTGTCACTTCCGCTTCGGGTGTATCTTCAGCGGCTTCTGCGATCTCCGCAAAAATATCGACTTCAGCGTTTTCATCGCCCTGGGTAAAATATAATTTACCTTCGGCGATTTCCAGGAGTGCAATATCAAGGTGATTCGCAGTGTCGCATTTTAGCATTGGACGCGCGCCCCAAGCAAGCTGTCTGGCTCTTTTGCCCGCAACAATAGAAAGAATCTTAGGATCTGTTATAACTTTCCTTGCGCGTTCAAGATATATATTGTTCACGTTAAGTCTCCTTGACTAAGTTTTTCATCAAAGGGGGTAATCTACACCCTTTGATGAAAATTTCAATTAATAATCGATAATTTCACGATGTTTATCAATTACAGTCAGATCGCCGCTCATTACGCGCATGTAACGTTCAGTGAACTTAGACTCAGCATCGAGAATATAGCGTTCAGCAAACATTTCACGATCAGAATCTTTCAGAGCGTCACGCAGCATCAGCATGCCGACGAAAACAAAAGTTTCCATATCGACGAGGCATTGTGCGACGAGGCTTTGATATTCCGCGTCTTTTTTATCAGATACGTATTTGACTGCTTCGAGTTGTTTCGCATGAAGAGCCGCGACTTTGTCTTTCAGGCGGGCAAGAGTGCCCTCATAAGGCAGTTTCATGAGTTCAGCTATACGCTCATCGTTGACGCGCAGCATAACACCGCCGATAGCGGCAACCACCTGCAATTGGGTAGTACCTTCGTAGATGTTTGTGATACGTGCATCACGATAAAAACGTTCAGCCGGGAAATCTTTCATGAAGCCGGTTCCACCGTGAATTTGGATAGCGTCGTAGGCGACCTGGTTGGCAACTTCAGTAGCCTGAGCTTTACACATCGGTGTCAATACTGCCGCCACGCGGGTCCAGTATTTAGCCTTCTGGCGATCTTCAGCGCTTACGTTCGGATCACTTTCCACCTTGTGGGTATATGAACCGCGCAGGTCAACCGCGCGAGTTGTTTCGTACAGAAGAGCACGAGTCGCGAGGATTTTTATTTTCATGCTGGTGAGCATATCGTAAACAGCCGGGAATTTGTCAATAGACTTCTTGAACTGTTTACGTTCTTCAGCATATTTACGAGCTTCAAAGAAAGCGGCTTCGGCGATACCGAGAGCCTGTGCGCTGATTGCGACACGGGCGCCGTTCATCAGGCTCATAACATATTTTGTCAGCCCGCGACGACGTTGTCCGCAAAGTTGTGCGGGAACATTGTTGTACTGCAGTTCAGCAGTAGCTACGCCGTGGATACCGAGTTTGTTTTCGATACGGCGGACAACCAGTTCCGGGCAGGCTTCACAGATGAACATTGAAAGCCCGCGTCCGTCAACAGTGCCTTCTTCGGAACGTGCCAGAACGAGATGTACTTTCGCGCAGCCGTTGGTGATGAAGCGTTTCATACCGTTCAAGTACCATTGGCCGGTTTCATCCTGATGGGCGCGAAGACGTACGGACTGGAGGTCGGAACCGGAATCCGGTTCGGTAAGGTCCATTGAACCGTCAACTTCACCGCTGGCGAAAAGCGGCAGATATTTATCTTTCTGCTCATCGCTTCCGAATTCACTGATAGTTTCAGCAATATCCTGGAGTCCGAAAAGGTTTTGAAGTGAAGCATCGGCACGTGAAACCATTTCAGTCATCATAGTGTATACTGAACAAGGGAAGTTCAGTCCGCCGTATTTGTGACCGAGCATAGCGCCTGAAACGCCGGCATCGTTAAGGTCTTTGATATTCTGTACAGTCAGCGGGTAGTAAGTTACCACGCCGTCTGCAAAATGCGGGCCGTTTTCATCGACTTCTTCTGCACGCGGTGCGATTTTTTCAGCACAGACTTCACCGACTACTTCGAGAACCCGTTTATAGTTATCCTGAGCGTCCGCGTAGTCTTTCGGGGCAACATCGAATTCTTTGGCATATTCGAAATCATGCTCACGCAACGTGGTTGCTTCTTCTAAATCAAGATTAGCCAGTGTAAACTGGAGGTCTTTATTTTCTGTAAAAAAGTTAGCCATAGTAAAAATACCTCCTTTAGGCTTTTGCTTTGAATGCAGCGATCATTTTAGGAATAACTTCATTCAAATCACCGACGATACCGTAATGGGCAACAGAAAGAATCGGTGCATCCGGATCGGTGTTGATCGCAATAATTTTCTTGGAGTCATCCATCCCGGCACAATGCTGGACTGAACCGCTGATACCGCAGGCGATATACAATTTTGGACGAACTGTGACCCCGGTTTGTCCAACCTGATGGTCATGGTCGATCCAACCGGCATCAACAGCCGCGCGTGATGCGCCGACTTCACCGCCGAGGGTTTCAGCCAGATCATAGATCAGTTTGAAGTTCTCTTTTGAGCCGACTCCATAACCGCCGGCAACAATTATCTGGGCAGCGCCGAGGTTTATTGACCTGTCCTGACGGACACGCTCGATAACCTTGATTATGGTATCGGCGGGGTCGAGTTCAACATCAACCTTGACCAGTTTACCTTTGCGTGAGGTATCAGGCTCATCCATTTTCATCACGCCTTCGCGGACAGTAACCATTTGCGGGTCGTCCCAGGTGTTGACGATGGTGGCAATGATATTTCCGCCAAAAGCCGGACGGATCTGCATCAATTTATCAGTATATGACTTTTTATTGACTTTGTCGTCAAAGTCATCAATCTTGAGTTCGGTACAGTCAGCCGTCAGGCCGGCAAGCTTTTCAGAAGCTACGCGCGGAGCCAGCTCGCGGCCTTTGTAGGTCGCGCCGAACATAAGAATATTTGGTTTGTGCGCTTTAATAAGAGACATGATAACTTTTGCGAACGGCAGTACAGTGAAAGGCTCAAGACGTTTGTCTTCCGCCAGGAATACTGTATCGCATCCGTAGGAATAAAGTGTATCAACACAGCCTTCGAGCTTGTCGCCAAGCAGGACGGCTTCTGTTTTTACTCCGAGCCTGTCAGCTAACTCACGGCCTTTGCAGACCAATTCAAGGCTGACGTCGGCGATTTTGCCGCCTTCCTGCTCGATAAAAACCCAGACATTTCCGATTTTTTTCGTCATGATATTATCCTAATGTATGATCTTCAATAAGTTCGTGAATAAGGTCGCTTATTCCCTTGTCCGTAGGCTCAATGGTCTTCGCGTCGCCGCCTGTGAGGATAACGCTCTGAATCTGTTTGACCTTGGTGGGGGAACCTGCCAGGCCGACACGTTCTTTGTCAGCATTGACGTCTTCCGCTGTCCATTCATGGATCAGAAGATTTCTAGCAATGAGGTTATCGGCTTCTTCAGAAAGGAATTCTGCATCGGTATAATTAGCGTCCGCATGGTCTTTAGCCAGCTCTGAACGAGTGCGTGCGCTTTTATATTTCATAATTCTGCGGGCATTCATCGGGCGCGGCTCATTGCCTTCGATTACCGTCATCAATACCGGGAGAGTGGCTTCCAATACTTCATAGCCGCCTTCGATAGTACGTTTGACAGAAACCTTATCTTTGCCCAGGTCGATTACGTCTTCAACGTAAGCAAGTTGAGGAATGTCCAGTTTTTCAGCCAACTGAGGACCTACCTGTGCAGTATCGCCGTCAATTGCCTGGCGTCCGCAGAGGATCAAGTCAAATTTTCCATATTTCTTGGCACAGCAGCTTAAAGCGTAGCTGGTTGCCAGCGTATCAGCGCCAGCGAAGGCACGATCTGTTAAGAGGATACATTCGTCGGCACCCCGGTACAATGAAGCACGCAGAACAGCGGTTGCGTTTGGCGGGCCCATTGTGCCCACTACAACTTTCGCGCCGAAGCGGTCTTTAAGCTGTAACGCCAGTTCTAATGCATTCAAATCTTCTGGATTGAAGATTGCCGGAAGAGCAGCACGGTTCACAGTTCCATCCGGTTTCATTGCGTCACCGGTGATGTTCTGGGTATCCGGAACCTGCTTGACAAACACAAGTACAGTGTAACTCACAGTTTTTTGACTCCCGTTGTTAAAGTTTGCGAGCGGGATAAGTTCCCCCCACTCTTATAATAGAGTAAAATACAAATTTAGACATCTAAGATAGCACGAAAGAGAAAAAAGTAAAACGGACATATTAAAAAAAACAAAATTAAAAAAGGCGGATGCAACGCCTCGCCGATCCAACAGGCGAAACTGTTGGTTGAGCATCTCCAATGCTCGAAATTTGTGCGCAATTCATTGCGCCTCAACAGTACCTTTTTCAAAAAGCGAGGCTTTTCAAAAATGAGCGGAGCAAATTTTTGTAAAGATGTGAGCGATTGATTATATGATGGTTTTGTAGTTAAACCAATATAAAATTTTGAGGCGCCCTCTGCCGTTAAAGCTATTGAGGACTAAAAATTTCACCATTGGAGATGGCGACCAGCGTTTTCCGCCGCTGGGCTACGGAGGCGTTGCATTCACCCTTTTTTATTTTTCTATTTTTTCTTTGCAGGTTTTCTCGGTTATTTCGAGTAGCAGTTTCACGCGGTCTGCAAAATATTCCAAGTCCTTCTTTGAAATCTTGAAATCCTTGTCGTAACGCGCGCCGATGTAGGCGTATTCGAATAAATCAAAACGTTCCTGTTCGGCTTCGGTTTCGCACGGGAAAATAACTTCCATTTCAGGGTAAACTTCACGGATACGCCTATCCGATGAACCTAGAAAATGTCCCTTCGGAACATAATTAGTCAAAACCAGCTCAAGAGCATTGTAAGCGGATTCAGCCGCTTGATGAAGCTGGAATGCTGCACCTTTTAGGTTATTTTCTTTTAATCCTAATTCAAAAAAACGATAAAAACCTTTTGCGCTTTCAAACCAGTGCTCGAAATGCTCTTTGGCTATTTCGATTTTTTGTTCAGGGGTAAGTTCTTTGCTGATATTTAGTTGGTATTTGCCGGAATCGTAGAGCATACAGCCCTCTTTAACAATATCGCTGTAGAAGAAATGCGCTTCCTTGAGCCGTCTTTTAATGAACTTTATATCATGAACAATAATGCGGAAAGGCATAAGCGTACTGAGGCCGTTACAGTGGTTGGAAATACTTCGCCAAAGGCTGTAATGAATAGCGGTTGCGTTAAGGCGGCAGACCACGAGAATATCATAATCGGAAACCGCGCCGGACTTGCGGTCGGGAGCTAAGTCCTCCTCATCCTTATAGTTGCCGCGGGCATGGGAACCGAAAAGAATAATCATTTCGACGTCGTTACACATTTCGCGGATGGTTGAAACCGCTTGTGCAAGTTCCTCTTTCTTGTGTTCCGGCAAATGTTCCAGTGAATTTTTCATGATAGCAAATATAGCGTACGCAAATTCAATGTCAAGGTAGCAAATAGAAAGATTTAGGTGGAGGCTCGAACGCTCACATCTTTACAAAAATTTGCTTCGCTCATTTTTGTAAAGACTCGCTTATCGAGAGCGGTACTATTGAGGCGCAATGAATTGCGCTAGCTTTCGCCATTGGAGATGGCAACCAACAGTTTCGCCTGTTGGATCGGCGAGGCGTTGCATCCGCCCTTTTTATTTTTATTTTTCACTTTTTAAGCTTTCATCTTTCATCTTTAAGCTTATATTACAGTCAAAAAAGGTTTTTCTATGAGTGAAGTCAGATGTCCGGTGTGTAATTCCCGGGAATACACCGTGGAACAGGAGGTCTTTAATCCTGGATGCGGCTGCCTTGGCGCGCTATTTTTCGGCTGGTGGGGGCTGCTTTTAGGACTCTTGGGGAGAGATACCTATATCGTCTGCCTGAACTGCGGGCATCGCTGGAGACCGGGACGTCATTATTAATTTTAACAATAACGGGGCAGTATGCAGAATTTTATAAGTTTTATCGGGATAATCGTTTTTTGTTTAATAGCATGGCTTCTCAGCTCAAACCCCAAAAAAGTAAATTGGCGCCCGATTTTGATCGGATTAGCTTTGCAGATGCTTTTTGCGGCGATGGTGTTTCTGGCTCCGGGAAGCAAAAGCGTATTTGTTTATCTTAGTAAATTTATAAATGCGGTCATAGAGTCCTCACGTGAAGGCTTGACTTTTGTTTTCGGCAAGCTTGGAGCAGGCGATTGCTCAATGGGAATGATTCTGGCATTTCAGGTTCTGCCTTTTATTATTGTGTTTTCGGCATTCATGGCGATTTTGTATTATCTCAAAATTATCCCTCTTATTATCAGAGGGCTGGCTAAATTTATTTTTACCTTTATGGGAACCAGCGGTGCCGAATCACTTTGCGCCGCATCGAATATTTTTGTCGGTATCGAATCAGTTACCACTATACGGCCTTATATACTTAAAATGACCCGTTCTGAATTATTTCTGATTTTGACTGTCGGTATGGCGACAGTTGCCTCAAGCGTAATGGCAGTATATGTATCTTTCCTCAGTAATGTATTTCCATCAATTGCCGGACATTTGCTGAGCGCCTCAATATTATCGGTTCCAGCGGCGATTGTTGTCTGCAAGCTTATGGAACCAGAAACGGCAATACCCGAAACCGGGGACTGGGAAAAATGCAAAATGCACCATGATGCGCAAGCCTCATCTATGACCGAAGCGGTAATAAACGGAGCCAACAATGGCGCTAAACTTGCAATGGGGGTGGCAATCACCCTGATTGCTTTTGTCGGCATATTAGGGGTCATCCGGGTGGTGTTTGCCTATATGACGGACGGTTCAATGAGTGTTGAACAATTCTTAGGCTACATATTTTATCCTTTCACCTGGCTGATGGGAGTAAAAAGTTCAGATATTCCGGCGGTATCGCAAATGCTGGGAATAAGGATTATTTTAACCGAAATCCCGGCTTATCTAAAACTGGCTGAATTCGCTAAACACGCTGACCCTCGTACCGTTCTGATTGCCAGCTATTCGCTTTGCGGTTTTGCTCATATAGCTTCTGTGGCGATTTTTGCCGGCGGTATCGGAGCGCTTGCTCCAGAACGTATGCCGCTCCTCGCAAAACTCGGCTTTAAAGCCCTTATCGCAGCAACCTTGACCACATTGATGACCGGAGCCGTCGCCGGACTCTTTTTTTGCGGCAGCGGTATCCTTACGCAGTAATTAAGCTTGAAATTTAATATTAAGATCAGGGAATGAGGGTGAATAAGGAATTCCTGGCGGCTTTGCGGTCGAAAGTATAGGTGGTCTTTGCCCCGTTTTTTTTATTTGTTTCCGCAATGAGATAATCCGAAAAATCGGCATTGCCATTTGTATAGTGGCGCAGGGCTTTTCTGATTCCTTCCGCATTTTCGAATTCGATGCCGCTGGTGGATAATATCTGTTCCATAGCCTTGATAATTATCTTTTTTTCATATTTATAAGCTCGTAACAGTACCCAAACCGTTTCACACATAACAATATTATTAATGAATGCCGGATTTATGTCAGATACCTTATCGAGGATTTTATTTGCCGCTGCAGCCTGTCTTTTATCATCCTGAACGAGGTAGCGAACTAAGACATTGGTATCAATCCCAATCATTGTTTGCACCTTCGCTTATGGCTTTTTCCATATCATCCAGCGAAACAGCCTGTTCGGGTTTGGGCAGAATTCCTTTTAATGTATTGATGCCTTGCTTTACAGGAACACCCTCAATATGCCCGTCATTTCTGCTGAATAATTCAATCTTGTCTCCCGGTTTTAAATGTAACTTTCGCCTGATCGAAACCGGCAGGGTCAATTGTCCTTTGCTTGTCAATGTCGCTAACATAATACGAATTCCTTACTTTTATTCCTTACTATAAGGTAAGATACATCTTGAGAACAAAAAAATCAAGGTTTATTTACAAAATATAGTAGCAAGAGTCGCTATCGCCATCGTTATCGAAAGGCATTTGTGCCGCCACTCTGTCGAGCCGTAAATGTTGAAAGTGTTTTGGCTCGTGGGGACGCTCGCCTCTCGCATCATTGTTAAATTTTCTTGAATTTTGAGCATGAATCTCTTTGATTTCTTCAAAAAATATTTGCCAATATTTGCCATTAATGTATTCAGGCAGCTTTATAACACCTTATGACACCATGTAAAATTTTATAATTCCAATATTGCTTTATTCTTTGTAGCCGTGTAATGAAATATTGCCTATAGTATCTTCATCATGCGTAATGCCACGAATCATTGATGATCAATATAAAACACCGGTTCAAAGACTATGTCAGCAGACAAATATCTATTTCCGCATCTGGTTTTCAACCGTTCGCGTCAGCTCGCTTTAACAATGCAAAGTCAATTAGTTATTGACATTCAGTTTGTTCCAGCAGATTTCATTTATCCACACCAGAGAGCGAGTTTTCTTCAAGTCATTACGATTGATCCGGAGTCAAATCTTTTCTTTGTTTATCGGTAGCGCGGCGATAGAGGCGATTTTTCAGCTAGGCTCCTTAAAACGACGTCCTTATTTGTAATAATCATATAGCCTTCCCTTATCTTTCTGATATTAGTTTAACAGAAATTGTAATTATTTCTCCAGGCTTCAACTGTAAATTATTCAGTCCAATATCATTTTTTTCTTCCGGTTTGCCATGCTTGTAAACAACTTTTTTAGCAATTGGTGCAATTCGGCTGCTTAATATGCTGCCTGTTCCTGATATCTGACATGGATTGAATATCCTTATCAAAGTCTTGTTGCTGTATGTTTCCCGGTAAAATGCTGAAATAACCAACGTATCTGATTTGAAATTCAAAATATTCTTATTTCCAAAAGATGATGATTTATTTTTCCCATAAATCACTATTCCGTAATGCCTCCTGTAACAACTTCTGGCGATACGCTCTATATGATTATTTTCAGTATTATAGATTTCCGGATAAATAGAAAATTCTCCATAACTTTGTCCTTGACATTGTGCTTCCGGAGTAGCAATTTCCGGACCGGCACCGTAACGGCTTAACATTCCTACTGACCTAAGTAAAGTTAATTTCAGATATTGACTTTCAATCTCATATTCATGCAAGCCGGAAGGAGCAACTGTCAGTTTCCCGGCAGATATCCATGAATAGTTACGCTTTGTCGCTGGACGCGGTTCCTTCCAATTTGAGCTGTCCAAGTCGTCTGAAAATTCCTGTTGAGATGCGCCGAATTGATTCCCCTTCCAATATTTTTCTCCTGATTCTCCAATATTTATGCAAACACGCAAACGATGATCACAGGAAATATTATTGAAATAAACTTTAACATCTATTCTACCTGAAGAACAATCTGCAACTAAATATAATTTTAAAGGTATCAGGAGAATTTCTTTATTATTCATAGACTTTTGCAGTTGAATATCTGTTTCGAGTTCCATTATCTGTATATTCCCACATAATTCAGATTTCAGTAATCTATATTCCGTACTGTATTTTCTGTTTACTTTATCTTCGGCTTTAAAGAAATATGTATCTCCACAATCAACTTCATCTTCAAAGTAAATTAAGTTTTTCAAATCAGTTTTATTATGCTGAAAATGCAGCTGTCCATCAACAAGCTTCAATACAGGCTCCGCATTAAGTATCTCCGGGATTTTCACTAAATCCTTACGGATAAATTCAAGTGATTTAGATGACATTTCAGCCAGTTTTAATCTGTCTATAACAATTCTTACTTCATGCATTATTTTGAACTCTGGTCCATAATTGACAAACGGGCCATTCGCTGTGCCAGGGAGCCCTTCATCTATAACAATAAAGTTATATAATTCATCATTCACGGAAATTATATAGTCACCCAAAGATATGTTTACAGGGATTGATAATTCAACAATGCAAAGGCCGTTTGTCCCGCCGCATGCACTTGAATATAAACACGCTGAAAATTCATCTGCATTATCAGGAGGGAGTTTATATTCATGCTTTTGATTACCGGCAAGATATCTTAAAATCCTTTTTTTGAAACAAGCGACAAATTGCTCAATCCGGTCATAGCGTACAAGCATTTCCCGATGTACCGCATCCACAGAACATCCGCAGATGCTGTCATGAGCCTGATTCTGTAATAACATCTTCCAGCTTTCATGTAAAACATTTGCGAACTCAGCTTGTAACTCCGGCGGAGAAACCGCAAACCAGGGTTCTATCAGACCTTCAAGTGTATCCTGAGCCCGTTTATTCAACTGTTTCAAATAAATCCTGGAAGAAGCGGTTGCGCTCAAAATCCATAAAATACGGCCATCAGTGAGTTCTCCTGAAACTGAAAGAAGCTGTTCACCCTCATATTCCTCACGAACAGATTTAAAGTAATTAGTCAAGGAGTTTTGACAAAAGTCCAGTTGCTTAAAGCTTTTCCTGCAAATATCCAGTACGTCCGGCAAACGATTCTGCGGCAAATGATGATCTCCGCCGTTCATTGCCAATAAGTTTTCACATTGGCTGTATTTTTTATAATCTTCAAGCATGGCAGTGAAAAACTTTTTTAAATACTCCTGCTCCAAAGGTAAATCCATAGCCAAAGCATAAGAGCCGCCAAGCCATTTTCCATTGACATCGCCAGGAGGATCAAAGAGGTCAATAATTGCTGCAACCGTAAATAATTTATAAAGAGAATTTTCAGATTCCCAAATAAATTCTGTTTTTAAAGGTTCAAGATGTTCTCCAAGTCCTCTGCTGAAAAAATAATTATTGAATCCAGCCGAATTCAATATTGCAGGCAGATCACTGCTGTGCCCGAAAGCATCAGCCGCATATATTACTGATGAACAGTTTCCAGATTCACGGGCAATAGCTGAACCGATTTCAATATTTCTAAAAAAAGATTCACCGCTTGGTATAAACATATCACTCTGAATATACAGAGGTCCTGTTTCTACCTTGCCAGTCTGTGTCAGAGCCGTTAATCGTTTGTAAAGATCAGGCCTTAAATCGTGTAAATCCTCAAGTAAGCAGGATTGTCCGTCTAAGTGGAAAAATTCAAGTTCACTATTTTCAAGTTTTGAAATGACTTGCTCAATAACGTTTGCAAAAGCAAGCTTAAACGCGAGTAGAGGTTGATACCATTCCCGATCCCAATGGGTGCTTGGAACTAGGTGGATTGTTTTCTTAGTACTGTTCATTTTCTAATTCTCCAAGCAAGGCGCCCATCTTGATGAGTTTTTGTCTCAAATCGCATCCGTCGATCTTAGGCGGCTTAATATTTTTTTTTGAAGCTATGGCGGCAGCGGTACCGGCAGCCTGTCCTATAGAGCAGACCTGCGGCATTACCCTGATACTGCTATGCAGAGTATGATCTACAGATATTGCCCGGCAGCCCATTAATAAATTATCCACATCCTTTGGCACGATGCAACCATAGGGGAGTTCATACCAGCAATTTCCAGGCAGGAAACGTAATTCAGTACCGCTGCCGTCCGGATTGTGGATATCTATTGGATAGCTAAGCCTTGCAACAGCATCGGGATATTTTTTTTGTTCATCAAAGGTTCTTTCATCAAGATATTCGATCCCTATTATTCTGCGGCTTTCCCTGATGCCAATATGATTAGCGACAGAGTGAAGTTGAGCATTTTTAAATCCAGGCATTTGCGAACGCAGAAAATCAATAATCTGTCTGAGCTGCCGCCGCGCTTCAATTTCTGCTTGTGAAAGTTCCAAACCTTCAAGGGCATTTTTCTTTACAACTCGTGTTGTATTGAAGTGAATAACCTGATCATCCGGGGTATCAAACCAAAGCAGATCTTCGCGCGGACAATCAAAAACACCATCCGCCTTAGCTTTTTTATATATTTTATTCATTTTATCCCGTGAAAGCATCTTGGATTTATCTACATGAGACAACTTGAAACACAGTGTCATTGGTTGGCAATTACCATCTTTGTTGCCATACTCAAAATCACAACCGCAAAAGGCTGCCAGGTCTCCATCTCCAGTGCTATCTATCCAGATTTTCGCTTTGACAATATTTAATCCTGACTTTGAATGAAATACTCCTGCGGAAATATTTCTTCCATCCATTATTACATCAAAAAGGGTATGATGATAAATCAGTTTAACCCCTGCTTTAATTAAAACATCCTCAGCACCAAGCAAGGCCATTTCCTTGTTAAATAAAAGCGAGCTGATGTTGCCCAGTTCAGGGTCATAAGCGTAATTATTTTCGAACCAGTAATGATGCAGAGCGTCATTCCATTCCCTGAACACGGGCTGATCGAGATTTCTATTATGGCTGCGGTTTGGACAAAAAGGTCCGACCTCTCCAACAGAAGCCATGCCTCCGGGACAACCGAAGCGTTCAATAAGGATTGTCTCAGCACCGTTTTTAGCGGCAGCTACAGCCGCCCCAATTCCACCCGGACCTCCACCTACGACGACGACATCTGCTTCAGCAAGCAAATCAAGTTCTTTTTTTATTTCATAAGTCTTTACGAATTTATTCATTTTTTATTTCTGCAATTAAATATTTCCGATATATATTCCAACCTTTTCCATTCCGCACCGGGCATAACATTATCACTGGCTCCAATGATAATATTTGAGTGATTTTGAGAAAGTTCCTGTAAATTCAGGATATGTTTTTTAAATTTTCCCAAAGGATAGGCAGGATCAAAAACAATACTCGGTATTCCGCCCCAGCAAACAAGTTTTTCATCCCAGCACTCGAGATAATCTGACATTGTCGCTTTAACTAAAGGGCTTGTCGCCAGACAGTCAGCGCCGTCGAATCCACACTCAGGAATTAAAGGCATTAAATCGCCTAATTCATCATCAGAATGAAAAACGACTTTCTTATCAACAGAATGCATCATTGAATTGAACTCTGCAAAGTAATGAAGAAAATATTCCATAAAAAGAGGCTTTGGTGTCATTGCCGAAGAAAAATGATTACCATGCATAATTAAAGATGCCGGGATATTTTTCGCAACAGGCCATAAATCGCGTTTGAACACCTGCTCTAATGTTTGTATTATTTCTTTTATGGTTTCCGGACAATCAAAATTTAAGAGGAAAAAATTTTCATATCCTATCCAGTCAAGCATTATTTTATGTGCCGGACATGAATTTATAATATACATCGCCCATCCCTTTTGGCCCGTATCTTCAATTAGCTCTGTCAGCCCCCTGTTATTAACAGATATTGACGCGTTCTCAAGCATTTTTATGAAGATCCGGCAGTCATCCTCGCTTTTTAAAGGATATTCCGTGATATGCCCTTTCATGCCCGAATTATTCACCGCGGTAATTCTGCGAAGCACCTTTCCTTCACATTCATATTCCTCAATATATCGTCCGTCCTCTGTTACTTTTTTGTATTCAGCACCTTCAAAAAATAATTCCGGCATAGAACGGAATCTTGCGGAACGTTGGAAGCCCAGAATATCTTCAGCTTCCGGGTAGCTAAGCTCACGTAGAATATCCGGTTCCTGTCCTGCATGGCGTAAGTCATTAAGCCATAAATCAAACCGTATAGAGACAGGAACCTTACCTGGTTTATTACCAAGAAATACTTCTTGTATCAAATTTCTTGAATTCATTAAGGGAAAGCCTTTTCAACTTTACTTTTTAGTTTAATTGCGGCATTACTGATAAGTTTCAATTCATCAGGATTAAAAGCTTTGTTTTCATATATACAGTATCTCAGTTTTCCGAAACGCTTAAGAAGAGCAAAGAATTCTTTTGTTTCCGGCAGATCTATTACTTTTTTCTTATTCCACTTCGCCTTTTCCAGAATATTTTCTATTTCGTTCAAAAGCCTGCTTAAATCAGCAAGAGCTTTTTTATTTGAGATAAACTTTCCAGCTTTTTCAAGTTCTCCGTAGATACTGCTGCGTAATTTCTCTATCTCAGCAGATTGATTAGCGCCTGCTTTAAGTTTTTTCAATTCAGCTTCAAAACTGCTGGTATCAACCTTATATTTTTTCAATAATGCGATATCCAATTCCAGTACAGCTTTTTCCTGTTGAAGCCTGGCCTGATAAATTTTATCTTTTATCTTGTTTAATGCATTTTTATTTCCTATGGCAAACCAACATCCGTCTCCCTGAATGAGCTTTATTGTTTCACCTTTTTTGATCTCTTTAAGGGAATAAAGATTTAAAATCTTATCACCTGATTCCATTTTATCCAAAGACACAGGCACTTTGCGTGCTTTTGTAATATCATTGTTCACCAGTAGTAAAAGCCGTGCGTCAGGCAGCTGCCAGACTGCGCCTCGAAGCGCCGGGCGTTTTTTCCCCGCAGCGACAATAGTCCCGCTTTTCAGTTGCAAGTCTTTTTGTCTCATGAATTTTGCCTGAGCCATGAGTGTTCCGACAGGGATAAGTTTTTTGCCGATCAAACCAATTTCTTTCCAACTCGGAGATGCATACCTCAGTATAGATGTAGCCAGATCAGTATGTACCTGTGCAGCTTCTCCAATATATGAAATATAGTTGAACAAATAATTGGAAAGCCCGGTTACATTATTAAGAAGCGCCTGATAAACCATTATTCTTAACTCGGGTGGAGTTGACATCCTGACTCCAACGCTTGAATAGGTACCGTAAAGTATCCATACAGGCTTTTTATAATCTCCGACTTTCTGGCAAAACGCAGCCCGGTCCCCGACAGCCCAGGGATCAGGATTATTTCGTTTTAAAGTATAAGGATCGCTGACTATGACCTGCTGGTAGAGTCCGTATAATGCAATAACCTCTCTTGTATTTAAGATTGGGACAGCCGGACGCTTTTTGTCTATTTTTTCTATTATTCCTTTCCCTACGATATAGTCATAAAGTTTCCCGGGCAGCGGTTCATCCGCAAGTGACCATGCCAGAAAATAATTGAATTTATCATATTTTGGAGCATTCGCATTAAAGAACTTTTTCAGGACTGCCGGTTTTACTTTATCCTTCACGCTGAATATTGACGGGATAATTTTCACATCACCATTGACAGAATAAACTTTTTCCTCTTCCATCATTTTTGCGCTGGGATACATTTCCGGATGCACAGCATCCAATGACAACTGATAATTAAAATTGCAGTAATTACGCTTTAAATCATGTAAAGATTGACGGTATTCCCATTCCCAGGGTACGCCGGTAACTTTTGCAATCCACCTGACAGCCTCTTTTGCCATTACTGTTCCGTAAAGAAACTTCTTTTTCAATTCAGGAAAATCTTTCAGTCCGGCTTTGATTTTCTGCATCTCTTTCAGTTGAGCTGAGTTTAAACTGTTTCTGGCTTCTTTCTGCTTTTTATATGACTCACGATTTGCATCATTTATTTGAGGCACAACATATACTGCATCAATCAAAACCGCCGTACGGTTCGTTTTCAAATACACATAGCCGTAGGTTTTATTCATATCAATATCTTTACCAGCTAGAACATAAACCCATTCATCGCTTATTTGCTTTGCCACATCATAATCAAACCCGAATAAAGTTTCACCCTTATTCATAGTCACGCGTCCGTAAACTCCGCCCATAATGCTAAATACTGCAGGAGTTTTTGTCGCTTTCTTTACCTTCAGGTAAATATTATATTTTATTCCTTTAAAAAAGTCCGTATTTTTCCATGCCCACTGAAAAAACCATCCTGACTGTTCTTTTGCATACCATACCACCTTCCCGTTTGATGCGTCTGCGTGTTCAACAATACGTATTTGAGAAGGTTTTCCGTGCAGTTCGATGCTGTTTTCTTCAAAACTTATGATTTCTGGATTTTCCAGTATAGATTTATTTGTTTTTTTTACATAAGTCCCGGCGTGGCTGTTTATAACTACAAAAGCAAAACCGCAAACAATCATTAAATAAATTATCGTTTTTCTCATTGTGACTCCATTTTTTATTATTAATTTTACATATATTAAAACCAGCCCAGTTTACGGCCGGTCCAATAGGCTCTTAGCCAATGTCCAAAACAACGGCAATCCAACATTTTTTTGCGTACTCCTCCGAATTCTGTGCATTCCCCCCCACCATCTTTATCAATTATCATAGTCATATCCTTGATCTCAACTCCTTTGAGAATATTCAAGGCTACTTTGCCGCATTCTTCGCGCAGGTCTCCAACATATTTCCCTATAGTTGCAGCCGATGAAGCCGTCATGCACGATATTACTCCTGACTTCATAGCACCAAACCAATAATGATGCCGCGGTCTGCATTCCTCCTCCGGCACTGCCGGCGGATAAATAAAGCCCGGCTCAATAGTTTCCCAACTGTTATCGCGTTCGTCAAATTTATAACAGGCATAAGCTAGGCCGTCTGAATCTATTCCCATATTTATATCTTTTCCCCAGAAATCTTTGAGCAATTCATTCCATTTATCTTTTTTTGAGGGTAAACTTTCACAGAGCACCCCAAGATTATCAATGATTGTATGATGAAAGGCACTGAGTTTTCGGATTCCCAAATAAGGTTTCCCCGGAAAATAATCACGGATTATACTCAAAGACCTGGGATGTACATTTTCACAATTATACTCGCCAATTATTCTTTTGGCTTCCTTTGCATATATCTCTTTTTCGCTTATTTCATAAGCAATCCTGACCAAAGCAAGGCATGAAAAAGACCAGGGTAGGTTTTCGATGACTTTCCCTTTTTTTCCCCAATATTCAATTGTATAATCATTACGAACCCACCAATCACAAATAGAGACAGCCAGTTTACCTGCTTTAGAGCTATATTTATGATTTTTAAGCAAAAACAGATCTCTTAATCCAGTGACCACTGCGCAACACTGGTCTATCGATATTTCATCGCTGGCTTTTCCGCCCCAGGGTTTACAAAAAAAACCTTCATCATTCCCTGCGCATAACTGATAATTTTTTTCGATAGAATCAAAGACCTTGCTAATCATAGCTTCAACAGCTGGATTGTATTCAAGATGCGCTCTGTCGCAAAGCGCGGATAAATAAGCTCCCGCCGCCATGCCTGAATTTTCATTCTCAAGCCAAATTGAATTATCCGGTTTACCGGGGAAATCTTTTACAGGGTAAAATTTCGCTAATTCGGGAGAAATTGGCTTCAAAGTATCAATATCCAGAAAAGAGTAGAACAATCCGTTGGGGGCATATAAATGCTTCTCAACAAATTTATTAATAATTTCAGCCTTTTCAATCAACGAAACCTGATTGTCTTTTTTCATCTCTACCAACTATTAAGGGTTTATATATATAATGTTTATATTGAGCTCACCTAGTTTGCGCGGCTCGGCATGACCATCCAGAAATGTCATGTTAGCTCTGCCGTTATGAACAGTATAAACATAGTCGTTCCAGACATGGTCGCCATAAGCTTTAAACATATAATCTTTTGCATCGGAAAAAGACGGATGTACACTCGGTTTTTTTACCTGTGTGATCTTTTTCAGCTTGGCGTTACGGTTCATTTCGTAATTTATTCCATATCCAAGTTTATAAGAACCAGCTATCTCCGGCGGATTGTGGTTTGATGGACAATCCAGCAGGTTGCCTGCAGACATAATTCCTTTTGGAGCAATGGAACCCGGCATCCCCAGATAAGTATTAGCAAAATATCCTTCCCCCGGATTTCCTGTAAACCAATATATGTAGCCGCCTGACGGGTTAGCCTGTCTTTCAGGGAGAAGAAAATCATCATAATCCTGAGTATACAGCATTAAGGCAGTTGAAATTTGTTTGGTTTTATTAGTGCATGCTATAGCGTGTGCTTTCTCTCTGGCTTTGCTGAGAGCCGGCAATAACATTGCGGCGAGGATTGCTATGATAGCGATCACGACGAGGAGTTCAATGAGTGTAAAACTTTTCTTTTTCATCTTTCCTTCCTTTTTGTTAGTTGATTGTTTTTATGGGAAGCATCTTAACTTTCGCTTTGCTATTTTTGCAGAGTAACATCTTTACCGCTTCCTTACCCATTTCAATACTCTGTTTTTCAAGAGTTACAGCATTTTTCAACGGTAAACGTTCATTTTGTTCGACAATTCCTCCTATTTTTATTTTATCTATTTCAGGTCCTAAAATAATCCTTAATTCATACACAATATCAATACTACTTCCAGGATCACATAATATAAGCGCATCCGGCTTAATCTCAGCGATTTCTAAAGCTGTTTCCTGTATTGAACTATCACTGATATCTATTTGACGCAACTTTGTATTGCTTCCGTTAACAATATCACGGATTCCTTTGAGACGTGAAAAATATACCTTGCTGTCAAATTTGCCTACGACAGTAATTTTTTTTGCCCCCTGTTCTAATATTTTTTCTGTAAGCTGAGCAAAAGCCGATGTGTTTTCAAGCCCGATATAATCTGCCTGCAAACCGGGAACCGGTATGTCTATAATAACTATATTTATACCGTTTTCAGAAAGCTTGTGGGTAAAATCTATAAAATCTGTATTTGACAAATCAACAGACGAGGAGTTGATAATCAGGTTAAGCAGCCTGTTGTTTTTTATTTTTTCATAAAGTATATCATAATCATTATGTTCAATCGGCAGCAACAGTAAATCAAGCTCATTTTTATTCAATTCATCCTGTATTCCAGCAAGCAATTGACTGTACATCTTGGGAATCAGATAAGGCATAAGTACGCCGACACAACTGTCGTTAGCATCTGATTCGGCTACAAATATACCAGCGCCGACCTCGCGTTTCAGGACTCCTTCAGCTTCCAGTTCATCAAAAGCTCTTTTCAAAGTTACCTGGCTGTAGCCTAACTCTTTTATCAATGTCCTGACCGGGGGAAGTGCCTGACCAGCCTTAAGCTTATAAACCTTTTCTAAAACTTCCTGTTTTGCTTTTTGGTATTTGAGCATTATTATTTCCACATATTATTTTTAAAAAGCATATTCTAAAGATGCTTCCATTATTGTTTTTCTTAATTGTAAAGCTGTATGTTTTATAGCAAGCTGCTGTGCTTCATAGGAAACCCCGCCTATATGAGGAGTTATAAGCAGATTATCATGCCTGCGCGCGTATTCCACCATGGGATGTTTGTTTATATCACCCCATTCGCCATCAATCACATCTACTGCTGCTCCTCCAAGTCGTCTGGATTTAAGTCTTTCAAGTAATGTGGCTTCGTCAATTATCGCTCCACGGCTGGTATTGATGATGACTGCATCTTTTTTCATCTTATCTATTTCTTCAGCACCTATAAAACCTATATTATGTTCATCCAAATGAATATGAAGAGAAATTACATCTGATTTTTTCAAAAGTTTATCCAGGTCAACAGAAATGATTCCGGCTTTAAGTTTGACCGGTTTCTTCAAATCGCAGACAATTACTTTCATGCCGAAAGCCAGTCCGTAGTTGGCAACTATGCGTCCAAGACGCCCGTATCCTAAAATGCCGAGAGTCTTGCCTGAAAGCTGATGTCCGATAAAATAGTCTCTACGCCACTCTCCTGCTTTTACAGATTCAGAACTGTTAGGAATACGGCGTATAAAAGATAACAAAAGAGCCCAGGTCAGTTCAGCTGTAGAAGTAATTTTCTTGATTACTTCAGGATGTTGCCTCAACGTAATAACTTTTATCCCTTTTTGTTTCAAATATGACATCGGCAGATGATCCGTCCCTGTCGAAGGAGTTGCTATGACTTTCAAATTCGGACAATTATCCAAAAGTTTTTTGCTCAATTTTACTTTCAAAGTCGAAATATACGCGTCATAAAAGGGGAGTATTTGGGACAGTTTTTTTGCATCCAAACTAATAGAATCAACTTGCGCTACATCATCAAGACAACTCACTGGAGCAAGTAAATGTGCTTCATTATATGCATTTAAAACTTTCCATTTCTTATTCATTATTTACCTCGTTTGGAATACAATTCGGAACTAGCTTAAGCCATTCTTCTGTTGTTCCATTGTGCAATGCATTCATCATTTCAGGATAAAATTTAGTTCTGGCGTCAACTACTACTTTCTGGTATTTCTTTAATATCTCACAAATAGAATCAACAGTAATATTATCCTGATTTTTGAGCAGCAGATCAAAACCAGATGCTATAACTACAGCCCCTGCTTCAACTGCAAGTGGAATCCGTTCCAAATCCATTCCTCCGGTAACAAATAAAGGACAAAAATTAAATAAAGGAGCAGAATTAATACGTTTAACAAGTGAGAGGTCAGGTCCGGTGACTTTGACAAAATGAGCCCCGTCCGAGATAAAATCGTAAGCTTCATTTGATGTCGAAGCGCAGGGAATCATTAAGTGCGTACCACGATACTCTTTTATGGTGGAACTTGAATATTTCAGCATGGATATAAATCCATCGACATTCAGCATGCTTAATTCTTTGAGACTCAAGAGTTGTGGAAAATGTCTTTTTTGAGATTTTACAATGTCATCATTATCCATAGTGCTGCCGATCAATATATACATATCCGGATAGTTTTCCTGTATCCATGGAAGTATTTCATGCAAATCCTCACGGCGCTGAGTATATTCTATAACTTTAAATCCAGCTTGTACACAAGCCCTTATCTGCAGCTTAGCATCCAAACCATCATTAACCATTATAGGAATGAAAGCCTGTTTATAAAATTCTTTGTATAATTGTCCTATTTGTTTTGACATATTGTGTTTATATTGTATTTTATTTTTTTATAATTGATTTTTTAAGAATGTATATTGTATTCAAAGAGTTGTCAATACATATGCACAAAAAACAGAGATAAAAAATCAAAAATAAATTTTTCTCGCCTCGAATAATTTTTCTTCATCATGAAAAATCACGGCGTAAAATTCCACTGGAGCAATGCGCTTTCGTTATTTTGCGGTTGTAACGGGGGGATATGGACAGGCTAACTTCGGAACAGGTAAATCAGGATGCATTCAAATATGAAAATCTTGTCATGCTAGATTTTTGCGCATTAATTTTTCGAGTTCTGTTAATGCTTGATTCCAGTTGTTATGTGCTGATTGTTTGGGTTTTGTTTTGGGAGCGGCATGCGGGTCGTTTCGGAGCTGGCGGCGTTTTATAAAGCGGGAGAGCGCTGATAATGAAATGCTCACGGAATTTTTGTTGAGGTATGCCTGGATTGTTTTGAGTGTGGCGCATTCATTGTACCACATGTGGAAAATTTCCTTTTGATGCGGGATCAGTTTGCTTTGATATGGTGGTGTTGATGACATGAAAAACTCCTTTGGTTTTGGTTCACAGATACGATAAAACTTCACTTTTGACAAGGCAAACCTCAAGGCGGTAACGTAACGTTAGTGGACGGCTTTATTTGTCGCTTTTTGCCTCATTTTGCAGCATTTTACCGCTTGCCCCCATTAAAAACATCCGCCACGCAAAAAGCGGCCAAAAGAAGCAAAACTTTTACCGCAATTTACCGCTTTTTGCTACTCCCTGGAAAAGCCTGACGGCGTAAGGGGTATTGCGTTTTACTAATTGTCAAAAGTGTTGTGATAATGTTGTCTGGCTACTTTGCGATTTTTTTTCTGTTGTAAATGTTTTTTGGGCTCTTTAAATTGATTTTGAAATACAAATTTTAGTTCTTTTTAAAGGTGCAGAAAAGTGTTTAATATGACGAAAATTAAAGCGGTCAACGGAGCTGGAAAAGCTTTCTATGCTAATCATTTGGCGGCGAATGATTATTATTCAGAGAATGAAAAAGTAGTTGGAACCTGGAAAGGGAAAATGGCCTATGAATTTCTTTTGATGAACAAAGAAGTTGATACAGAAACATTCAGTTTGTTTCAGCGTAATATAGATCCGCTAAGGAATAAAAAACTTACTCAGAGAACTGTAATGACTGGGGTGCGTTTTTTTGATTTTCAGTGTGCTGCTCCGAAATCTGTATCTGTAATGTCTTTATGGGACAAGCGATTGATAGAGGCGCATAAAACTGCGGTTGCGGAGGCGATGACGGAATTGGAAGAATTGGCGGCGGTGAGGGTTCGCAAGGGTGATAATGTGCGGACGAATAATCTTGATATAACTGGTAAAATTGTGTATGCGAGTTTTACTCATGACGCTAGTCGGGCGCTTGATCCACAGTTACATACGCATAATGTGGTGGTGAATGTAACAAAGGATGCGGAAGGGAAATACAAGGCGCTGGAGAGTTTGGAAATGTGTCGAGCAATTCGTTTTGCGGGTAAGGTTTATCACAATCGTCTGGCGCAGGAATGCCGGACACTTGGCTACAAATTAAGGGATCATCGGGATGAAAAAGGTAATATTGTCTGGAAGGATATTGAAGGCGTACCGGAAGAGGTCATGGAGATATTTTCAAAACGGCGACATCATATTGAGAAGGAGGAAGCTAAATTCATTGAGGAGCACGGTCGGAAGCCGACGCTGACGGAGAATAATTATCTTTCAGTGTCAACTCGGAGCGTGAAAATGAAGAGTTCAACTAAAGAAAAAGTGCGGGAATACCAGATGGGGCAGTTGAACGAAGAACAGCAGGCGGCTTTGGAAAAAGTGTTGCGGATGGCGCGTCGGAACAACTGGATCATTTTTCATAGCTCTGTGATTGCGGAAGAATCACTGCGTCAGGCTTTGTCGCTGGTCTATGAGCGTGAAAGTGTGGTAAAATTGGATAAAGTGCTGGCAGAAGCATTAAATCAAAATCTGGGCATGGTGAATCTGGAGACCTTGAAAAAGGTGGCAGCTCGTATGCCGAAATTACGTAATCTCGGTGGTTTAAAAATCAATCCCTGGGTATCACCGGAGGATGTAATCGAAAAGGAGATTTACGCAGTAGAAGCGGTAGAGGAACAGAAAGATGTTTTTAAAGAGATTGCACCTGACTTTGAGGCTTTCCCGGGAGAAGGAACAAGAGCAAAACAGGCTGAATTGATCCACGGTATTTTAAATTCAAAGGATCGTTTCAATTTGTTTCGCGGCGTAGCCGGGGCTGGTAAAACTTCAACGCTTCAGGAACTGTGCCGGGGACTGCAATCAGGCGGACTTGAAAGCATTTATGTGATTGCTCCGACAAATTCAGCGGCGGACGTATTGAAACAGGAAGGCTTTGAGCAGTCAAAAACAGTGGCAGCTTTTCTCCTGAGCTCGAAAAAGCCTCCTGCCGGAAGCTATGTGATTATTGACGAATCAGGCTTAAATTCATTGCGCGAAGGTGTGGAGATGATTAAAACAGCGCGTGCGAATAATTACCGGGTTCTCTTTGTGGGGGACGCACGACAGCATACAGCGGTGGAATCGGGCGATTTCTTCCGCCTGTTGGAAGATCATTCCAAGATAGAAAGATTTTCATTAAGCGACATCTACCGTCAGCAGAACGAGGAATACCGGCGCGGTATTTCAGAGTGCGCGCTTGGCAAGTTTGAAGCGGCATTTGAACGTTTTGACCGGAACGGATTCATCCGTGAGGGCAAAACAAAATACCTTGAGGAAGCGGCGGAAAGTTACATGGAATATACCGAAAACGGAGAATTTATCGAGCGTTCGTTACTGGTGGCGCCAACTCACGAGGAAGGCGATAAACTGACCGAAGCTGTCCGGGATAAACTCAAAACGTCAGGCTCTGTCGCTTCAGAGGGTAAAACAACGGAAATCTTCCGCTCGTGGAGCAAACCGAAATCATGGCTGAAGGATTCGACGAATTATGCTCCCGGAACTGTGGTCGCGTTCATCCGCAACATGAAGGATATTGGTAAAGCCGGAGAAACGGCGACGGTTGAACGCAATGAATACGGAATGCTTTATCTTGACAATGGAAAATGTATCTACGCAAAAGCGGCATCCGATTTTATCGAAGCTGGAGAGTTGCGTGAGATTGAGCTTTGCAAAGGCGACCTGATACAGTTCAATGTAAATCTGCGCGACCGCAAAATTTACAATGGCAATATCGCACGAATTACGGATACACCAGGAAAAGTTATGCTGTTACACACAGACGGCAAAGCGCGCGAGCTGATCGACTTGCCGCTGGATTACGCAACATTCAAATACGGCTGGGTTACGACTTCGCATAAAGCCCAGGGACGCACCGCTGAAACGGTAGTCGTTGCGGCGCAGGCATTGGACCGCAAAGCCTTTTACGTGGCCTTGAGCCGGGGGCGCAAATGCGTAGCGCTGCATTGCCCGGAAAAAGAATTTTTAAAACAGCAACTGAGTTTCCGTGATGGCGACCGTTTAAGCGTGCACGACCTTGCTGAAGAAGGACATATCGCATCGGACAATCTCTTGCCCCTGTCAAAAGACGCACGTTCACGAAAAGCGAAAACTTTGCCGGACATGACTTATAAAAGCATTGCGGAACGCGCCCGCAAACTTATGAAAAAGATCAAACGTTTAGCTGGCAATTTAGTTAATGTCAAACGGAAGATTTCCGCCCGCCGCGCCCGGAACCGCAAATACGGTTTTGGAATTGTAACAGAAGAAACGCGACTGGAAATCGAACATCAGAACGCATTGGAAGTTATTGAGGAACAAGGTCGTCAGGAGGAACGGCTTGCCCGTTTCAGAGAGGCGTCGGCTCCCGAACTTAGTCCCTATCAGGAAGCCATGAAGAAAATAGCGGAAATGGAAAAACGGAATTCAACCCCAGTTAAAAAGAAGCCTGTTAAGGAAGATATTGTATATCCGATTCCGAATCCCAAACCGAGAGAATCAAGTGTTTCAAAACCTGTTTCGGATACGCCCGTTCCTTTCACAGGAAAACAGCATCGCGGTCTTGAATCTCTTGAGAGAATGAAGGCTCAAGAAAAACCGCAAATGTCCCCATATGAGGAGGCGTTGCAGAAAATGAAAGAATTTAAAATACGTGCTCAAGAACATAAAGAGGCGGAACGTAAAGCTGCCGAGGAACGTGCCGAACAGGAAAAACTTGCACGAGAAACCGCCGCCCGTGAACAAGCTGAACGTGAAGCCGCTGAAGCAGTCCGTCTGGAAGCCGAACGCAAAGCCGCCGAGGAACGCTTACGTAAAGACGCTGAACTGCGGGCCGCCCAGGCCAAAAAGAAAACGCCCAGTCGCGGCATGGATTTATAATTTCAAAAGGAAAGGTATATTATGGAAAACAAAACATTTTACTGTATCAAAGGGCATCTGCCAAAATTCGAATTAAAACTGGAAACAGAAAATTTATTGCTTGCATGGGAAACGCTCAGCAATATCCGTGCTGGAGTGGATTACCTGTCGATTACGTTCCAATGTGAATTTGGACATGTTAAAATTACCTCTTCGGAATCTCTAGCGGAGCTTTTTGAAGCGCTGCAGATGGAAAATCTGCGCATGCTTGATGGTCGCAAGCTGAACTGCAAAATAATCCCCCCGGAATAAAGGCCGGGTTATTTAATTTTCTTTTTTTCAATATCAAGGGTATGAAGATTTCTGGCATTGAGCGGAGAAACTACTTTTTTGCCAGTTTCCTCCTCAAGCTTTAGCCTTGCTTCCCTGGCTACATTGCCGCCGCGCTTGGCAACATCAATATGCTCTGGAAAGTTTTCAGGATTATCGGCTTCGGAAATTTCTTTAGTTGATAACTCTGCCAGCATATTCAGCACCAATTCCTTATTGGTCATGTTGTCACGGAGGTTTTCCTTCTTCAAGCCTTTGAATTTTTTGTATTCTCTAGCTGTTTTATCTGACCATGCCTGGTAGATGACATCAGTCAGAGTCGCAAAATGCATACCTTCTTTAAGACCGTGCTTTTTCCATTCATCGGTCAGCTCTTTACGGATTTCGATACTTTTAAGACGCTGATTGATCCAGTTTTCAGAATATCCCAGTTGCTTATAATCATGCATTGCCTGTTGAATTGACAATTCGGGGTCTTGAAGCTGATCGAGGCGTTCAGCGGCAACCTGCGCCATCCACAATTTAAACGGCTCCGCCTTAGGAGATGGAATCGACTGAATCAGTCGGAACAGCGCTTCGGTAGTCGCGCAATCAGTTTTATAGAACTTGCCGTCCTGGGCCTGCATTTTCAGTTGACTACAATTTGTAGTCAACTCGCTTCCTTCTTTCTTAAGGCGTGTTTTGAGCACGCTCCAGTATTTGCGCGGATTCGGGCTGTCAGTTAGAATCGCTACAACATCAACTATAGAAAAATACCATTCTTCTTTATCATCATCCCATAGAGTACGAACCTTGCGGTCCTCAAAAACTTTTATCGCATTTTTTCGCGGCATATCCTTTCCCTTATAACAATGACCTGATTCAGTATATATTATGGATAAACCTAATCGAAAAAATGGAAGATGTCAATTGTAAAATATTTTTTTCTTGTCAAATCAATAAATACTGCAGAGGAATTACTGTATCCTTTGATTACTGATTGCTTGCGTGGGAAACGTTCAGCAATATCCGGGCTGGGGATGATTATTTAACAATTATCTTTGAAGCTGGATTATTCGCTATCTTCTTCATAGAGATCGGGAGCATGAGCCTCAATATATTCAATTGCGGCTATTTCGACTCCATTGTTCCACGAATACCAGCTCCCTTTTCTGGAGTTTAGATCAAATCCGCGTTTCTGGGCTTCTTCTAGGATTTCCGACATAGTCATTTCGTTAATTTTGCTCATAGTGATTTCCTTTTTTTAGCGATTATTGTTGATTATATGATAAATTTCTTTGACCTGATCAATGTCCCGCAAAACTATTCCGGCACGATAAGTTGAGGCGGAACTGATGACGATATTGCCGCATCCTAAAATTTGCTGAATTAGTGTTTGGGTGTAGCTGACGCTCTGAATTTCATTGAGGCGAAGCGTCTGATTGAAGCGGGTAAGGACACCGCCTTCGCTAGTGACGCCAATGGCGCTAATAATATAGAATTGATTTTTGCGCATCAGGATAATATACAGAATCCGGATTATGATAATCAGAATAGTCAGGATTATTCCGCAGTTTACAGCAGTCAAATTCATTTTTCCATTGTTGAAAATCGCTCCGTAAACTCCCCCGGACATCAAAGTACCCAAACCGATACTAAATATAGTTCCAATGATAAAGCAAATGGTATTCCAGGTATTGCGGATTATAAAGAGAATCTGATTGCCTTTGACCCGATACAAGATTTTTTCTTGTTTGCTTTCATTATTCATGACGACCTCCTGTTTTGTCCTTTGCCCTCAGCAGGGACAAAACATAAGAAGGTAAAAATTTCAGCGCGATACTTTCGCGCTGTCCATAGCTGTGAACGTTGATCACCAAGCCTACATTTTTGCAATGTTTTCCCTCGAACGCTCGCATCTTTTCAAAAAATCGCAAGCTCTTTTGAAAAGCCTCGCTAATCGAGAGCGGTACTTTACAGGCGCGATAAATCACGCCAACTTTCGCTCGTTGGAGACGAGCGACCAGCGCTTTCGGCCGCTGGATCACCGAGGCGATACGTCGCCTTCGATTTTACTTTTTTCAACTTTCAAAATATAATCGACTGCTTTCTGGGCTTTTTGTGCGGCTTGAACAACAAGTTTTTTATCACTGCGGAGTCTTTCCAGCCAACTGCGGATATACGCACTGGAATTTTTAAGCGTAGTGTTTTCGATTCCGCTGTGAGCACAGAGAAAAGCGGCTCCCATTTCGGCAATCAGTTCCTCCTTCGAGTAGGTATCGCTGCCGAATTCAACGCAGGTCATGCCTTTACGGTTAAGACGGGATTTGTGCCCGGTTGAATGCGTTTGCTCGTGAAACAAGGTGGAATAATATTCCTCTTCATTTGCGAATCTTGAGCGTTTCGGCATTCTTATCCTGTCCAGCAAGGGGTTGTAAGAGGCATTGTCATCGTGTACTATTAATGGACCATCAACATATCCGGCGATGATTTCCTCTGCCGTTTCAATAGGGTTGAACTCCAGTTTATGTTTCGGAGGGATATAAGGAATATATTTTTCGGGAATACCGCATGTCTGTTCCAGATTATAGATTTGGTAGAAACGCAGCAATGGAATCCGGGTAGTTTCGTCTTTCTCGAAAAGCATCCAGAATACCACTTCAGTAGCTGAAACATTCGGCTTGAGTTCGCCACCGAGTTTCCTGAGCTGCCGCAGTGTCAGCCAGAACGGGGATTCATAAGGCATAGTACTGAGCAAAATAGCGTTAATGCCGCGATATTCCCTGCCGCTGACCATATTGCGGCAGCGCCATTCGGCTGGACGCCATGAGCAATGCCACGGGATATTGCCGTCTTTCAGTTCCGCGATAATACGATTGGTTATTTCCTGATATATGTCACGCATTAATCCACCTCACGCCACGTCGTCCGGATAATCCTCGAATCCTTCATTTTCGATTAGTTCCGGATCGAATTTCTTTACGAATTCATAAGCTTTACATTCCTGCGAAAAATTCCAGTGATAAAAGCTCAATTGATTTTTGCTTCCATGAAGTTTGAAACCAAGTTCCAGAGCCCGGTCGCGGACTTCCTGCATAGTCATTTCATTGATATCTTTAGCCATTTTATGCCTCCTGGTTGGTTTTATATAGATTTTTCGGCATTATGCAGTTTGCGGATAAGTTTAGTCAATTCCTGCCGCTCAATATGAATGATTTCGCCGGGCTCCTGCTTGGAAAGATCGGCAAGATACTGCCTGGCAAGATCGATACTGATTTTGGCGTCGAGCGGCGTATCCGGTGTTAGTGAAACTTCGAGCCGCCGGTCAGTGTTATCCCGAAGCGTAAATCGTTCAGGAAGCTCGTTTGAACCGGATTTCAGGGGCAGAAACTTTTTAATATCCTCGAAACTACCCCGGATTGAAATATTCGATTTTTTTCGGTGAATAATGATATGACAATTCATATTGTTACGCTGCCTCCTTTTCGATATTTTCCTGTTCTGCTTCAAGTTTTTTCTGTTCCGTTTTGGCGAGAGCTTCCCATGCTTTCGGGTCAGGCAGTTCCTTTGTCGCTTCTTCAAAGGCTTTGGCAAGATCGAATTTAACCAGCTCTGCGATCAATGAAGCTTCATCCCAGCAGGCTTCGTCAGAACCGCTCTGACCATATCCCAATTCCTGAACGATGTTTTCGCACACCCGTGCCCACATCAGCTTGTCGAGCGCTTCGCCGCTATCAAGCGTAGAATAGCTCATTATCTTATCCGGCAGTTTTGTCGGATTGGAACGTTCTTTCTTGTTAAAATCGAAATGGGAGCCGCATACGGCATTGACTCCTTTGCAGGCGATCATCCGATAAATACTCGTCCGGTCGGGAGTAGTTGTTTCACTAGCCTTCATCGCGTCGATCAGCTTGGTGATTGCTTTTCGCTGGCGTTGTTTAGTTTTGGCCGCTTTTCGTTCCGCGAGTGTTTTGGTCTTTTTGGGCGCGGCTTCCGCTGAAGCTTTTGGCCGCTGGATTGTGATCCGGGCGCCTGCCTGCGGCCCGTCCGCGATAATTGCCGGAACGCCTTCTTCATTTTTCTCCGCGGTTTTCCAATCGCCTGGGCCGAGTACGGTACTTTCCGCAAGCGGGTCGTTTTCGTCTTCCTGCTTTTCGCTGTGATAATTTTGCGTAACGAGTACGGTTTCCGGTTTTTGAGCGGCGAGGCTCGCCACATATTCCTGCCGTTTCTTTTCCAGATATTCACGGTTCATACAGCGCGGTTCAGGAATAAGATTGGCAAACAGGAAGCCGGATTCTTTGCGTTCCTTGCACGCCGGACATTCACCGCAGCCTTCTTCCTCCCAGGCCAGACTCGAAAGCAGCGTGGCGAACTTTTCATAAAGCTTTTCTGAAAATTTGCGGACGGAGGCAGTCTTCATATCACGTCCTTCGACACTGCGGATAAAATCAAAAATGTCATCTTGAATTTCCGGCGGGAACGTCGCAATCGTTTCGTAATGTGAAACGCTCATATAACCAAACACTTTTTCCTTCATGGCTTTTTTCCAAAGATCGGAAAGGTTCAGCAAATTTAAGCGTCTTGCTACCCAGGTTGTGGAATGCCCGATTTCCGCCGCCAGCGCGTCAAGGGTCTGGAACTTTTCACGCATCGAATAAAGCTTAGTGATTTCTTCAGACAGGGAAAGATTAGTGTGCTGATTCGCCACATAGGCGTTGACTTCGGAATCCCCATCAATGATAATAGCTTCCTGTCCCAGTCTAAGTTCACTGACACCAGCGGCGACAAGAGTTTTGAAACGGCGGCGCCCGTCTTCCACCACATAGTCAAAATTCGGATCATCTTCGAGTTTCTTCAGTGCAATCGACTGTAATAAAGGTTTCAAGCCTTTATCGATTCTGCTTTTGACACTTGCCAAAAGGTGCATGTCATCAGCTTTGTTACAGGTGCGGTCTGCTTCACTTTTGATTCGGGATAATGGGATTTGCGTGTTCATGCTAAATTCCTTTTGTTAAATTGGTTTTTCTTTGAGAATTTTCCGGCTTACTTTAAGCCGCCGGAAAATTTTAATTGTTAAGTTCCAGGAGCATTAGCTCCTGTTCAATTACGATTTAACTTTACGGATCATGCGCAAAGTGCTGGTTTTGCTTCGACTTCTTCGCTGCCGTCAAGGATTTCCATAATTCCGAATGTTGTACTTTTGATTAACTGCGGGAAATAATCAGCGAGCTTAGGTTCTTCTTTCGATTCGTACCGGCAGTGCAGCCCCTCACTGCTTTTGTTGAGTTCAAAAATAATCTGTTCAAGTTCAACTGAAAGCGAACTTCTTTCTGCGGCGGCGCTGAATTCATCAGCCGGTGTTTCCTGGAGTTTTCCCAGGCGAGCGCTTTTCGCTTCCAGCTCTTTCCGGTTTTTCGCCAGTTCGTTTGTTTTTTCCTGAACGAGCCTGCGGATTGCGTGCAGTAGTTTTTCCGCATCGTCAATATCGCCATGAAGCTTGGTTTGGAGGTGCGGCATATTCCAGCCTTTTACCTGATAATGAATAGATGATTCAAATTCATCAAGTTTGCCGTAAGAGGTGATTTTTCCATTGGCAATTAGAGCTATTTCAAGCGTGCCTATACTTAAATCATCCATAATGTAGCTGCCGGACTGTTTCAGGAAACTACAGTCTTTGATTGCCGCAAGATAAGCATTATGGATTACACGGTTCAATACATCACATTTTTCCCGGAGCGTGCCGGAAAGTTCCCGGTTTCCGTAACAGATAGGAAGTGAACCGATTTCGAGATTCGGATATACCGCAATGAATTTTTCCAGTTCCGGAATTTCTTCACGCATAGCTGGAATCCGTTGGAGCAGATTCGCTTCCTGATCCTTTCGGCGGCGGATATTGCGGCGGTGCTGGCGTTCCAATGCGACAAGCTCTTTCAGACGGGTTTCAATAACCACTTTGCGTTTAAGTTTCGGATTACCGGAAATCGCAGCAGAGAAACTTGCATAATCCAATGCGCAGTCATCGCTGATCTCCCGCAGAGTTCTGGCGCAGTTGCCTTTCATTGCGTCGTTGATGAATTTCTGTTTGCGTTCCAGGATCGCGTACATTCCTGCGTCCAGCGTTTGTTCTATGCCGTAGCGAATGATTTCCACTTCTTCGAGGATGTTGCCCTGCCGGATTATTCGTCCGTCACGTTGTTCCACATCACTTGGACGGAACGGACAATCGAGGTGATGAGCAACGGCCAGCCTTTCCTGGATATTGACCCCAGTTCCGAGTTTCGCGGTGGAACCTATTACTACACGGACTTCCCCGGAATTCACTTTTTCGTAAAGATCGGATTTCTGTTTGTCGGTATTGTAATCACCAATAATGGCAACTTCATCTGCCGGGATTCCACCAGTGATAAGTTTGCGTTTTAGTTCTTCCCAGGCGTTGAACAGCTCCCTGCCGTCACAACTGTTGCGGTAAAGATCGCAAAAGACAATCTGACTTCCCTTGATTGAGGTGTATTCATGGTACTTTTCGAGAATACGGTGAGTGCAGATGTTCAGCTTCGAACCCGGATCATCCTCGAAACGGTGATCTATCAGGCGCGGATCAATCGTTACTTTGCGGCTCATGCCGTAGATCAGAAGCGGAATATGTGACAATTCCCGTTTATCCGAACTGTTTTCGTACCATTCATATAAAGCGCAGAGATAGTTCATGAATTGCGAGATTACTTCACTGCGCCGGATACGGACCTGTTCCGGGTGTCCGCCTTTGATTGGCGGCCGTTCCACTTCCTCAAGGTCGTCTGAAAGAATCACATCGGCTATGGTACGGAACATTTTTGACAATTCAATAACATTACTGTATTTACAGAAGCGCTGCACCATTTTGAAGCGTCCAGCGGCATCCAGTTCCAAAGCGGTTTCGGTTCCGGTGAACACTGAGGCAAAACGGTCGAAAGTCTCAATTCCGAATTCTTCCAGCGTTGTCGGAGAAATGTAACGCACCATATTCCACAATTCAGCGATTGTATTGGTTACCGGTGTCCCGGTTGCGAAATAAATGTTGCGACCGCCGGTCTTTTCCATAATATATCGAATTTTTAAACTGAGCGAAAAGGCCCGCTGGCTAGAGCCGCGATCCAGGCCTTTGACCCGCTGCATCTTGGTCGGGAAAAAGTTCCGTTTGTATGCATGGGCTTCATCGATAATCAGCGCGTCGATACCGAGATCGGAAAAGTATATAATGTCTTCCTCAAGTTTTTTATCATTGAGTCTGTCAAGCATCTTCATAAGCTGTTTTTTCTGACGTTCAGCATCCTTGATGGTGCTGTGGTTATCGCTTTCGGCAATCAATTGTTCCAGTTCGTCAAGCTGGCTTTCATAATGGCGCATTACCAGGTCAGGATCGTCTTTGACCATATCAAAACTGCTTTGCGCCATAATGACAATATCCCAGTCGCCGACCGCGATCCGGGACATGAAGCGTTTGCGTTTCTTTTTTACCAGGTCTTTTTTGTCGGCAATCAAAATCATGGCATGCGGATAGAGCTTTGGCGCAAATTCGGCGAACTGGCGCAAGGTTGCGTTCTGTACGACAATCAGCGTTTTCGTTGCCAGACGAAGTCGTTTCAGTTCCATAGCCGCAGTTATCATGACGGCGGTTTTTCCAGCTCCCACGCAATGCGCCAGAAGCGTATTCCCCTCAATGCAGCGGCTGACCGCCCGCTTCTGATGTGTTCTCAATACAAATTTCTTTCCGTCAATAAGGCCGACCGCTCCGGGATAAATATCGAAAGCCGGAAGTTCATATTGCCGGGTAACGTGGCTGTTAAAAATCGAATTGTAGATATTTTCCAGTTCCTCAACCGTGTCAGGCGTATCCATGACATAATTTCTGAACTTGTCCTGAAGTTCGTTCTTATACTGCCTCGCGGTCAGCGTAGCTTCCTGGTCGACAACCAGTTTTTCTTCACCGAGTTTGGCATCCCATTCTTTGCGGTTGACAATCGGTTCCTTGAGATTCAGAGCACACTCGACCAGTTTGAACAAGTCCCAGTCCGCCACCTGGTATTCGGTCATGCTGTAGCGAACGGAATAATCGGCTGTAACATACCATTTATCTTCCGCTTGTGGATAGGACACCTGGCATTCGATGCTGAAAGTCTTTTCCAGCCAGCTTTGTACAATTTCCGGCGGAATCCAGAAACTGCCGAGCTGAAAATCAATGTCCTCAATCCGCAATGGCGGTGGCTGGACTGCTTCCAGGGCTTTAACGTTTTGCGGCGCTGTTTCACGGGCGATTTCCAGCTTGCGGACCACGTTCCCTGAAAGGTATTCGCTTTTAAGTTCGATTTTTCCATTTACCGGATTTTCAAAGAACTCACCTGAACCAAGCAATTGCGCTAAAGCGTCATCTTTCGAGAGCTTCATCATTGTCGCCACGTAATCAATATCAATCTGGTGCCGGTAGCCGTATGAGATCATTCCCGCTTGTACAATGTCATCAGCATGATCCGGTTCCCGCCAGGGATGCTGCGTCCGTTTAAAGTAAATATCGCCTTTTTCATAGACCAGGCGGTGGGTTTTAATGCCGGCAAGTGAAGTTTCAACTTTTTTGCAGATATTTTCAGTTGCCGCGAGCTTGAGATAATCCGGGTCTTCCTGCATATTGCGATGCATAATCTTTTTATTGAGATTGCCAAAATTCCTGATATGAAAATCATAGCTGTGGTTCAATTTTGTCCGCTGTTTTTCAATAAGCTCATCAGATGCGTCCAGATCAAGCTGGTATTGTAAAAGCAGATTCAAAGATTCCTTGAAATCAATAAAATGTTCGATTTTACGGCGTTCCTTGCCGGAAAACTCCCGCCCGTTTTTATCCGTGAACAATACCCCTTTATGGTTGCGGTACTGCCAGATACGGCCGTCACGCTGGAACAATGTGTATTCCCGAAGCGTTTCGTCAAGTTCAATTTCTTCGGGCTGATTGTCGCATACACCGAACATATCCCTTTCCGGCTGCGCAACCTCTTGAATCGTTAATTCCGGCACAGTTAAGGATTCCGCGAGCGGCGTCTCAAGCGGCAATACGGTGGCGCTTCCGACATGCCCATACATTTTACCAGTATTGGACAGCGTTCCCAGAATCATTTCCGGATGATTGGCAAAATACTCGTTAATCCTCATTTCACCGCTATGATCGCCGGTTTCAACGTTTTGCAGCTCCAGGAATTTTTCGTTTGCGACCGCTCCTTTCTGGAAAACAAGTATATCCGCGACAACTTCCGTTCCGATTTCCGCGAACGCGCTATTCGGCAGCCGGATCGCCGCCGTCAGCGCCGCCCGTGAAGCGAAATTCGATCTCGCATTTGGCGACTTGGAATCCATTGTCGAGGCCGAAGTCAGCAGAATAGCAAAACCGCCCGGTTTGAGTGCGTCCAGTGCCCGCCCGATAAAGTAATTGTGCAGATTATATCCTACATAATCCGAATCATGCACACCCACCTGGTCAAACGGAACATTGCCGATCACGAGGTCCAGCGAATTTCGTTTAATAAAGGTCTGCTGCAAGTTGTTGATAATAACATTTTCCCGTGGATAGAGCTGTTGCATGATCCGTCCGGAAATATCGTCGATTTCAACAGCGGTAAAGCGCCCTTGGAAAGCTTCCGGCATCATGCCGATAAAATGCCCGATACCTGCGCCGAATTCGCCAAATTCACCTTTTGTAATTCCGGTCTTTTCGGCTATTTCCCACATGAATTCGATCAGGAATTTCGGTGTGTAATGGCTGTTCAGCGTCGAGGCTCTCGCGGAAGTGTATTCTTCATTTGAAAGAATGGCTTTGAGTTCAGCGTATTCTTTGGAAAAAGCTGCTTTTCCCGGGTCAAAAACCTGTGGAATACCGCCCCAGCCGGAATAACGAATCAGTTTCTGGAGTTCTTCGTTTGAGGCAGATTTGTTGGATTCCTCCAGTTCTTTCAGCAGATGTATCGCTTCAATATTCGCGGCAATTTTGTGCTTGGCGCCGGTCGGAACCAATACATCATCCGGGCTTATCCGGTAGTTATTGCGCAAAAACTTTTCAGGCGCTTGTTGAATGATTTGCACTTTCTTTTGCGGCTTTTGCAGGCTTTCAAGCGTCGGCAGTTCCATTGCCGGCGCTGTGTCTTCAAAATCGAAAAGATCAAGTTGAATTGCTGTTTCCATAGAAATATTTCCTTTTATTCGCTTCGTTTTATGATGATGACATGCCGATGTCGCGCTTCAGCGGCATTCCCGGCATGTCCGGCGAAACGAATAAAATGAGCAGTTTTAATTTTTAGTGCTGGGGCAATTAAATTTATTTTTGCTGGTGATTTCCATTTAGGCGACTTTTTTTTGTTCATGAATCTCCTTGACAGCATTATCCGTCCAGGCGGAACCGCACAAGCCCCAGATTTCTGAAATACTGTAGCCGCGGTCACCATCCGGGGTGGCTGAGTCAATCATGCGGATTGGCAGCCGGACATCTTTTTCGAGTTCGATTTCCAGGCATGAACCGGAGCCGTTCCAAGGATTATATAAGCCGCAAGTTGTGCTTTTATCCAGAATGATATAACCGCGGCCTTTGCTTTTGAGGGGAAAATAACGATCGTTAAGCGGCTTTTCTTTGCTGATTGCGTTATCAAGTTTGAACCATTCCTCAAAGGTCATTTCCGTTAGAAATGTCAGGACGTTCATTGCGGACGTAACGTTTTCAACTTCGGATAAAACTGATTTCAGAAAAGTATCATTGGCGATTTTGCGGTCACGAAGTGCTTTAGTCAATGCGGTTTTAGTATATCCCTGTTGACGTGCCAGCCACAGGATAGCTGAATCCTCGTCAATGCGTTTAGCATCTTTTCCGTCCCAGCTTGCAAAGGGCGCGTTGAGTGTATAATCAAAATTAAGATCACCGGCATTTACCAGAATATCCACACACACATTCTGACTTAGGAAATGTTCATAAGGAAGACTTATATAATGATGTTATTGAAATAACTCCGTGATTTCATCTTCTGTAGTTTCCTCGTTTTGAATGGCATTTGCGATTATTTCGCTGTCCATGATTTTCTTTAGAATTTCGTTTTCATATTCCCATTCACAGCTTTCATAACTTTCTGTGATTTGTTCATAAAACATTTCGCGCGGTTTATCGGCCTGGCAGATTTTCAAAATGCTTTTGTCATCCAGTCCGTCCCGGTAATAAGCATGAATTTCGGTATAAAATAGTCCATCTTTATCTTTGCTGCATTCAGCTTCGAGAATTTTATAAACTGCTTGTTTAATTTTATCATTCATAGGTATGCTCAATTCCTTTGTTTTGATTTTGGATTTTTTCGATTACGGGCAGATATAATTCCAGTAGCAATTTTCCTTGCAAAAAAGCACAAATACTGCTAATGTACTGATATTGAATTACAAATGAGGAAAACGATGCAGTCAGAAGTTAATATGAAAAGCATGCGGCATCACTTAAGAGAGTTTGGGCATGTCTACACAATAGAACGGGAAAATCTGTTAAATACAATTCATTCTATGGATGGGGAATATTCCATAGCTGAGCTTTTTCGGGAAGCGCGTAAACAAGATGCCGTTCACGCGAAATCTACAATTCACCGCAATATAGGACTTTTTATCAAAGCCGGTTTTATAAAGGAACTCGATAGTTCCGGAAAACGGAAAAGATATGCGACGAACTTCTTGAATTAAAAAAGATTAGCCGGAAAATATAATCATCAGAATTTCCCCTCACTTACTGATTCCAACTGGTCAATCAGATCGTGAATGACCGCAAACTCCATTTCCCGTCCTTCAGAGTCCAGCTTTGATTTGAAGGGATATAATTCATCAGCCAGCAGGTCAATGGCTGTCTGCATGATTTCATCCCGGACTTTTTCTGAAGTATTCTTGACTTTGCTGCGTGCCAGGATTTTTTCCGCTTTTTCGATAATATCACAATACTCAGGATCATCGCTGCCGTATCGTTTCAAAATAGCGTCAGCGAGGTACTCAAGACGACATTCATCAAGCTCTGCCAGGAAAAGAAAAAGGCAGTCATGGAAGATGCGGAATTTGTTGTGCAGGTAATTGACTGAACCCGACAGTTTAAAGTCAGGAAAAATTTCCTGGTGGAACTCTTCAAAAGTAATATTTGTATGGTAATGGAGCAGATTTTTTAATGTTTGTTTGTGCATGGTTTTCTCCCTTGTTCAATGTTTATTTTTCCTGCCAGCATAAAATGTAACAGTATCCGTAGGATTTTTTACAGGAAGCAAGCGCATGAAAATTTCCTTCATTAAATTCAAACACTTCTTCTGAGTCATTACTCCAGGACTGTTCGACGATATGTTTCCGCAGTTTCGGCAGAGCACTTTCGTTGATCCAGTTGACGAATACCCTTTTTTCGTGTTCCGGCATTTCAGGAGCCGCGAAATCCTGACGATCCGCCAGCAGCTCCAGAATCTGGTTTTGTAAAATAGCCCGGGCTCCCCAGGCTGTGCAGGCATTTTCCGGTACCGGGTTCAATCCCCAGTGCAATTTGATAGTCATACGGTTTCCTCCACATTAAATTCCTGTTTTGCCCAGTCGAGAGTA
This sequence comes from Victivallaceae bacterium, assembly GCA_963664605.1. Taxonomy (GTDB): domain Bacteria; phylum Verrucomicrobiota; class Lentisphaeria; order Victivallales; family Victivallaceae; genus JAHOYW01. Next base: position 3,088,054 of record OY761536.1, on the reverse strand, counting down.
TGCCGATTCCGGTAACTCTGCCAGGCGCTGTTACTTGGCGCCCAGCGGAAACCGTTGCGTTTGAGTTTTCTCCGGATATCGGCATCAGGTTTTTCATCAAAGAATATTTGAATCCTGTTACAGGGTATGTTGTCTACAATCTTACCGCCGTCAAATTCGATTTCCGGCAATTCACCCGCCTCTTCGACTTGTTCTATTTCCGCCTGATAGCGTATAACTTGTTTTATTCGTTTCTTTATTCTATTAATATTCGCCAAATTATTGCTGAGTTCATAGCTTTGAAAGCCAACTTTCATATAGCTGTATGGCGGGTTCATCAGTTTCCGGACGGTTTCTGCCTTGAGTTGGTATTTTTCGCTGACAAGTTTGATCTTTTCTTCTATCGAACTACGGGAATTACGGAGGATGACATTGATGTTTTTCATCATTTCCTGGTATTCGGTGAGCTTCTTAAGCTTTGTTTCCAGTTTTTCACGAGCCTGCGGGTCTTCTGTTCTAATAGGCATAATATTGCCTCCTGTATAGGGTTTTTCTTCCACGCTCAACCGGAATTCTATGAATGATTCCTCTCAGCCGGCGCGGTCGCTTCCGACCGCCGCGCCGTCAAATTAAAAGGAAAATAATATTTTTCTGTAAAAACACCCGTCTATCATAAATAAAACGAATCTTTTTTGTGATGAAATGATGTAACCAGGATAGTATGATAATCAATAATCAATTCTCATATATTAAGCATAATATCGAATTTGACTATTAAAACCTATTGATGTATATTATGAATAGAGATACAAGGCAAAGGTGGACTATGAACCGGATCATATCAGAAAATATGGATAAAATCAGAGATCTATGCAGACAGCATAGGGTCAAATCTTTGTATCTTTTTGGTTCAGCGGTAAGCGATGATCAGTTTACCGGAAACAGTGATATTGACCTTTTGGTAAAATTTGATTCAAAATACTTCAAGGGCATTTCCAAGACTTATTTCCACCTTAATGGCGAATTGGAAAAGGCTTTTAACAAACATGTCGATCTGGTTACAGAGGATTCATTGAAGAATCCTTATTTCATTGAATCCGTCAATCAGCACAAGGTTTTATTATATGAAGCATGAAGTAGATAAATACCTTGAGGATATCAAACAGGCGATTGAGATTATCGAAGAGCGGACTAAAGGGATGACATATGAGGATTATTCTTCCGATCTAACTATTCAAGACTCGGTAAATCTGCGATTCCTGATTATCGGTGAAGCGATGAACCATATCTTGAAACTTGACCCGGCAGTCAATATATCTCAAACCCGGGAAATTATCGGTATGCGAAACCGGATCGTCCATGGTTATGATACTATTCTCGACAGTATCGTCTGGGATACAATTACAGAAGGTTTGCCAACCTTGAAACGTGAAGTCAAAAAACTGCTCAAAAAATAACATAAGCAACATCAGTTTTTCTCATTTTTCGGACTGTGATCCGAAACTACAATCGGCCTCATATTGCCATTTGCAAGGTTGAAATAAAGTTCTGAATAATTCAGTCCGCCTTTCCTGAATAACTGCCAGAGCATTTCGAGAACCCCGGTAGCAATCCACTGGTTTATAAAGAGCCCTTGACGCTGCAATGAATCCGCCATAGAACAGCTTGAACGCCGGACGCCGTCTTTTGCGGTATCAATCATTTCTGGGTGTTTCTGCCAGGGATACGGGAGTTCCGGCGAGCCATCCCCACAACATAACTGACCGAAATCACGGCCGCAACCGCAGTCGATTAAATAGGCGCTATGGTAATTGTGTAAACAATCGTTAATCTCTGAACGCGATTTTCTGCTGTCAACCGCGGAAATTATAACTGTACATCCTTGACGGTAATGTGAATTGTCAGCGAAACGGCGTGGTTCGGCGAGCCATTCCAGTCCGTAATGATAATTATAACGGGATATTAAACACACGGCTTTATTCCGGTTGATTTCCTCATTTGTGAATAATTGTCGCCCGATATTGCTATGCGAAACCGTATCGAAATCCCAGCAACGCACTCTGAGCCCGTATGGATGCCCGAGTTCGAGCATAGCAAGATGCAGCCGTACCAGCCCGGACATAATTAGCGAGCCGGTCGCCCCGGCGCCAACCAGTTCGATATATACCGGATGCGTATGAAATTCCGGTGGAGTTAAATGCTTCATGAAAGAATGCTCCTTATGTCTAAATCAGTTGGAATGAGCTGTTTTGCGGGGAATGTCTTGATTTTTCCTTTGGCTGTCTTTTTTGCCATATTTTGCCAGAAACGGTCGAGTCCATGGTAATACCCGATTCGTTTAATCTGTTCGCCATACAGATGCGAAAAATGTCCCCGGAAAATAACATCAACAGCTTTTCTGGCATAAGCGATAATATCGTCTTCCGGCTTATTTGGGATGCCGTTTGGCAAACAGACCTTGTCATCAGTGAAAATATTGGTAAACGGAGTCCGATAAAGTTTCGTATTTATCTTCGGCCTGGTGGAATTTTTAAGAGCCCAGCAGTATACTGTTTCCCGTGAGATTTTAAAAAGCAGGTTAGGCCAAATTACCTCATGCCCTGAAATCCGGTTCAGGAATTGCCGTTTAGGTTCACTTTCCGGTACGTTGAAATAAATCGGCCGTATAAGGGAACGTTCAAACCAGAGGACTTCCGTTCTCGAAATGGCAATGACCTGCGGCGGCATAAAAGTCATCCGGCTGCGCTGCCCGGGGGAATGAAATAGATCATCCAGTTCCGCTACATCTACCGCTTTGCCCTGCAAAAGCTCTTTGTTTCTTACTTTGTGCAAAGTCGCCAGCGTTTGACGGGATTGATTTTTATAGAAGAGCAGCGCGTGTGTCAGGCAAAAAGCGTTATCGTGACTTTCGTGTTGGATATCAAGCATTAGAATACTCCTTATGATGTTGCAGCAGAAATTCCATACAGGCAGAGAAAAAGCGCAGCATACATTGGATTTCCGCCAGGGTTTTACGCAATTCTGAAAAGCGCCTTGAATCCAGAACCCAGCGCAATCCTGAAAAATAATAATCCTCACCATATTGAGCCATGTCATTACCGGCATGATTAAAAACATCACATAAAAAATCATAGGACTCCCGATCCCAGGCAACGATACATCCCGGAAGATTGAGATTCGGAAATTCATAACGGCATTCTTTTAATGCCACATAATCCTGAAAACTTTCTTCCAGCCGGCACAGCTCGTCCGGTATTTGCCCTTTATATTTGACATTGCGCAGCTCGCGTTTGAAAGTCCAGTCCGGCAGGCAAGCTTCAAACTGCCCGAAAGTAAATGCCACGCATTCATTGGCGTAATCACGACTTGTTTCCTCGTCTTCTCCGCTTTCAAAATATTCCTCATAGCGCTCGTTAAAAACCGTTTTCTCACTGTCTTCACCATACCAGTAGGAATAAGAATTTAACTCGTAGATATTTTCCGGCGTTCCGATATTCATGGGGCAAAAGCTCAGCATACTCAATATATGCCGTCCCAATCCCGGAGACTGTTTTTCATATGCTTCCAGGATTTCACCAAGCGGAAAATAATCATTGAGAAAATCTGCAAAACTGAAGATAAAAGCGATGGAATGCTCTGGAGCTTCTATAGCTGAATCCCAATAATTATAGCGGAGTTCTTCAAGCTTAATTGAAATATCCAGTTTTTCACAAAGTTTCGGCGAGAAAATACTATGTATCCATTCGCTCATGGCTTCGACAAGGAAAGCGTCCGGCGCTATGCCGTCTCGATAAAGCGTGTCTAAAGGGTAGATTGAGTCCATCCCTGCAATAAGCCGGACAATTTCCTTGTCATTTGAGCCTTGCTCGAACTTTTCCTGTACCGTTTGCAAGCTTGGAAGCTTTAAATAAGCGGGGGCAGCATATTTCCGGGTATGGTCGCTGGCCGACTTTGCTCCAGGCTCCTGAATAAGCGTTCTGAACATTCCTGATTTTCTTCCTTGAAATCCTCCAAACTCAGTCGTTTCCCCTTTGTTTTCGGGCAAAACCGTTTTTCCCATTTTGAACTGAGCTTAGATTTTTTCAATTAAAATCTCCGATTTGTACTTCGACCTGATAGTTTTGAGTGCCGTCGCCTCCGGTGCTTGGGCCTTTGACCGTGGCATTAGTCAATTCGGCGTGGAGAAGCGCATGGAATTCAATGACTTTTTCCGGCGGCATAGCTGGATCAGGGTCTTCCAACTGCATACCGTTGTAATTGAATGAGCGTTTAGGGGGAACTGTGTTTGCGTTGTTCATGATGAGATTCCTTTTTGTTAGGGTTAAAATCCGAAGTCGAGTTCGGGTTGTTCATTTTCATTTGTTTCGATTGTTGCCGCTGGCGCAGGTGTACTTGATGCTTCCGGTTCTGTTTTTGACTCTGGAAGCGGCTGGCTTTCGGTGGCGGCATTGAGTTTTGCTTCAATAGCCGCGTTCTTGATTTTTCCCAGATAAGCGGGTAGTTTGTCCGCGAAATCCTTGTTGATTGCTTCAGGCGTCCCCTGGCAAATCAGCGGATTATCTTTTCCATTACTGATTCCGAGGATAAAATTGCCGTCCGCTTTCTTTTGTACGACTATTCGTGCGCTTCCGCCCATGGCGGTCATCTGATAGACTGCTTCATTCATTTCGTCCCTCCATTGGGTTATTTATTTTCTGTCGGAGCGTTCACTTTATCTGACGCTCCGGCAATAAACTAAAATTCTTTCAAACTTAAACATCCTCATGCGGCTTTTGCATCCGGCGTTTCAAATTGCAGGGATTCCAGTGAAAAAGGCGGTAAAGCGTTCCAGAACCACAGAAGCGCCATGTTATCCGACATATCATTGAGATTGTCGAGGTAGTTTTTGCGGACATATTCCTGATAAAAATCATCGGTATTCGGCAGATAGTTTTTCACCAGTTGCCGGCGATCATATTCTGAACAATGTTTCCAGAATACAAGCTTTCGCCGGAAAAGTTTTTTATGGATTTCAGTTTTACGCTGTTCACGCTCCGCTTCAGCCTTTCGGGCCGCTTCCCGATGGTATGCTTCTTTTCTTTTCGCCAATATTTTTTCGCCTATAGTAAAGGCGGTTGAATTCCACATGAACATGGCGAGCCAGTCGGCGCGGTTCTTTGCTATTTCGTGTTCTTTTGCGAGCTCCAAAACTCCGGCCCATCGGGCCGCGAGTTCGAAAAAGGACGTACTGTTCAGATGACTGACGAATTCATCATACATGATGATTTTTTCACCTTCCATCGCTTTGTAGAGTTCCTGTCTGGTCATGGTGTTTCCTTGGTTAAGTTTTCGCTCTCAAAGAGTATAAATGAAAAATTCCCCGCTTCACTTAATGGAGCCGGGGAATTCTAAAAAAGAAGTATTTCAGGCGTGAAACGCCGCTATTTTAAAGGCGCTTGAAATCAAGCTATTTCTTTTGCCTTTTGCCTGAGAAATTTATGCACTTGTATTCGGAATCGCGGCCTTTTATTTTCAGGCATTTCAAATTCCCACATGGCGAGTTCCTTTGAGTTACGGAATACCCATGTTTTCAGAAAAGTACTCCGGATTAGTTCAAATGCTCCGTCCGCGGCGGTCGGCATTATGGAAAGAGGATAAAGCAATGCGTGTTTGCCCTGTTTGTCAGTATATTCCAGGAGCGCGACGAAATTTTCAGTCATAGCGCAGCCTTCACGGTAAAGTCGGGAGGCTATCCGGCCTTCCGGGCTGTTATTCTTCCGTTCTTTCAGCAAATCTTTCCGAAAACTCGGCCAGTATTCGATCCTGAAACTCATGAAAAACTTAGCTTTGCAAAAACGGACGACATCCTGTTCCGAAACTTCAAAAATCTTTTCCGGGATTCCGTTCATATCGAGATCAGCGAAGATCATAGAACCGCTGCGTTCGCGTTTTCTGCGGAACAGGATAAGGATCTGAAGCAGCAGTACAAGAATAATTATAACCAGTAAAATCCCTCCCGGATGCTTAATGAGGACGTTTTTGGGGCTTTGGTAATCTTGAAAAATGATAATTCCGGTAATTATCATTAGATTCAGCGTCAGGGTTCCCAATAAAATAGATACGACATCAATATTTTTTCTCATAGTAAAACTCCTATTTTGAAAGTGAAAATTTTTTATTCTTAACTTGTTTTTTAGACACAGTGAAAATTCCCTGGTACGGAGGTGGAATTTCCGGTTTTTGAGTAATTTTCTCTTTACTGTGTGCTGTGGGATCAGGAGCCATGCCGGGTATTTTTCCCTGAGCTTCATCAAGATTTTTCAGCCTGAGTTTTTCCGCTTCGGCAAGGGAAGTACAAATATTCCATTCCACTAGAGAACCGTCTCCGGCAATTTCAGAACGAGTTTTTTCAAACAAGTCAGCATGAATAACGGAACCGACTTTAACTTGCTCCAGTGAATCGGTTTCAATCATCACTGCATATTTTACCGGTGGACGGGCTGTTTGTTTTTTGATAAATCTCTGCCAGTCCCAGTGAGCTATGTCAGCATCTTCGATGGAGGCAAAAACAAATGTTTCGATATGCCGTTCGCCAATATCGTCGTAATAAATATCGCTTCCCGGCGTGGCTGAAGATGCTTCTATTGGACTCAGATCAAAAATATTCCGGTCAGTTTCAACACTAAATTCATAGGACAGCTCTTTATCCTGTTCAACTTGCGGAAAATCAATATCGGTTTCCCCCAGCAGTTGCATACGCCGGAGTTCCGGGTAAATTTCCGAAGCGTAAGAGCTGGCAATTTCACGTCCAAGGCTTTCTGTTCCGGCACTAATGACCGCACGGAGAAAATCATCCGGCGGCAGCAGGATTTTATCAGCGATATATTTTCTGGCCTGAATCGCACCGGTTTTTCCGACTTTCATAAAATATTCGATTTTTAGCTTTTCTTCGTTACTGTGCCGGGTATTCCAGTAATCCCCAAGCGGCTGTGACCCCAGCTTTATTCGTTTGAGTTTTTCCAGCAGCTTCCGCCTGAACTCTTCGGACGGAAAACCGTCATGTTCGGCTTGAAAGGCGCTTTGATGTTCGAGTTGTTTGAATATTTTTTTAAGGCGGCTCATATTTTCCTCCCTGAATTTGAAGATTGAATTAGTTTAAAGGCAATATTGCGGAATGTCAGCGCGCTTTGATAATCGGGAAAAACCTGTATATAGCAATCTCGTTTGTGCTGTATTTTTAAAAGGGATTTTTCCTGCTTGGACGCCGGAAAGATTTCACCCAGTTCAATATTTCCTTTTGTGTCGTAATATTCGTGGAAACAGAATTTACCCTTGTCAGGAATAGAAAGATTTTCCAGCGCTTTGTGGTTAGCCAGAAATCCCCATGTCATGTTTATTGGAACAAAAAGTTCATCAAGAAGCGCTCCGCTTCCGCGTGCAGCCGCCATTCCTGCCATTTTTGCCGCTTCCGTTTTTACTCCGCAACGGGCGCGCATAGCGATGATGCTTTTGCAGTGAAGTACAGCTCTTTTCAGGAAAATGTCCTGATTAGCCAGTTCCTCCGCCGTCAGTTTCAGGTGAAAGATAGTCAGGAATAATTCTAAATAAAAATTTTGTTTCAATTCGCTTCCGGCCTGTTTCATAAGCTCATGGATATATTGACGGATTCCAAGCTGCCGCAGAGGAGTGTTACCGAAAGCGGACGCGAGCAGTTTTAAACGCCGGGAAACAATCGGGAAAAGTTCTTCCGCTTCCTGGAGATTGACATCGGGGGTAACTGAAACAGTCCATTCTTTCTGAAAAAGTTTCAGCTTCATACAATAGTAGCATCCGTCCTGTTTCCACAATGTGACCTTCATATTGTCCCAATGATTCTGCAATATCAGGATTTCACTCAAGTTCCATTGGCTTATAACAGCACGCAGATTTTCATCCCTGGTTTCACGATCATGCCTGATTGCGCTGGTGACCGGTAAAATTCCGTAAAGTTCATCGAAGTTCACTGAATTACAGCCTTGCGTTTCTCCTTGTTGCCTAGCAATTTTTTCCCGCATTGAATCAAGAAAGTTTGTGATATTATCCGGCATGGCATAGCGGCTCATAATTTCGTTCAGGATTGACATAGGATAATCTCCTTTCCAGCCGGGCTGGGGTTGATTTGCAGTTGACTTGGATTCCGACAGTTGACATCGAGCCAGCCGCGCAGCGGAGCAGAAGACTTCATCAATACATCGTAAATGACTTCCCGGATTTTCCGTTCGATATTGCTGCGCAGTTCGCGGGCGCCGTTGCGTGTGTTGTCAATGGAGCGGAGCGTTTCTTCAATAACTTCCGGCGTAAATCCGAAAATATCAATTTCGTGGGATTCTTTATATTGCGGCAGGAGCAGGGAATAAAACTTCCGGGCAATTTCCCTTAAGTGTTCAGGTTTTAAGGGACGGAAAATCAGAATCTCATGCCCGAATTTTCCGAAACGGGCTACAAATTCCGGGCTGAAACGTTCTTTAAGCTGCATTTCAAGGCTTTGCTGAAGCCGCCTTTCCGACAGGTGCCTGATATTCTGGAATACCTGCGCTCCGATATTAGAGGTCGCTACGAGGAAAAAATTACTCAAGTCGTAGGTTTTATTGTTACTGAGCGTGATTCTCGCCGCGTCAAGTTGCTGGAGCATGATGGTGAAGATTGCCGGATGCGACTTTTCAATTTCGTCATACAAAATTATTCCCTCAGAATATTTTTCCAGGAAATTTCCTAATCGTCCTATGCTTTTACCGCCGGGAGTGCCGATCAGGTTCGTCAAGGCTTCTTCTCCAGCTTGCCGTGAAAACTCAGACATATCGAGCCTGAGGAAATTTCTTCCAGCGTCTCCATACATATACTCCACAGCGGCGCGAATGGATTCGGTTTTGCCTACGCCGGTCGGCCCCAGCAGAAAGAGGGTTCCGCGCGGACGTCCCGGCGTACTCAAGTGACACCAGCCGTATTTTAACGCATCGCTTAAAGGTTTTAAAATGCTTTCCTGTCCGATAACTTGCTTTTTGAGATATTCCGCCAATCCTTCGGCACGTTTGACAGAATCGGAAAAAACTCCCGGTATCTTTTGTTTTTTGTCTTCCATTTTGAGCTCCTTTTTAAGAAATTTTAATTTTTTTTGAAATTTTTACTTGCTTTTTTAAAATTATTAATTTAGTGTAAAATAGTCATTATAGCACCTTGTATAAAAATCAATATATTCCATAAAAAGATATAATTCAAGTATGCGAATTATAAAAAGATAAATTTTATTATTTGAAATATATAAGCTTTATACAAAGTAAAAACAAACAAAAAGGAGAATGAAAAGTGAATGCAGGCAAATTCATGAGAAACAACAAATGGTTGTTGGGGCTGTTGGCGCTGTTCAGTTTACCCGGACGGGCGCATGCGGCGGTCCAGCAGGTGACACTTGAGGCGGGGCTTGGTTATGTCGGATATTTCATTGTCGGAATGATTATGCTGACATCGCTGATTTTAATCGGGGTTGGCGGCTACCAGATGAGCCAGGATTCAGGCAAAGGGAAAATGACTGTAGCGGCGGGAGTGCTGATTCCGGTATTCCTGGCGGTGGTGTATTACATCTTCAAAAATGTCTTGAAAATTGATATTGATTTTCAATCCACACTCTGACGGCAGACAAATATGAATGATACTTCCCTTATAACTATTAGTCGTAATCCATCCCAGACAGTAGCATCGGTCGTAAAACTTTTTGGTTTTCGTGTACGAGGCAATACGGTCTATGTATTTTTTTCCGGTCTGGTTGCTGGAGTGTTGTGCGCGATGGCGGCATATCCGATTCATATTTTGTTAGCGGGACTTATGCTGCTTGTGCCTCCGGTGCTTTCCGTATTTTTCATCAGGCGTTTCGTTGCGGAAAAACCGCGTTGTTTTTTCTGGTTTTATTTAGACGAGAAGCTTCAGGGAATTTTCCTGCGCAAGCCAAGACGGCAGGGAGGGAAATATGCAGCAGCTTCCTGATGGTTATATCGCAGAAAGCGGTTTTATTGTATATGGCGAACTGTCTCCTAAAGGCTTTGCAGCAAAAGGATACCGGCTTGAAATACCTAATCTGGGTAATGCCGGAAACGGACTCAAAAACGATCTTTTTCTGCGCCTGGCCGGATGGCTGGCATCCCAGACGCTGGACAAACGAATCCAGATACGTTATACACGGGACGCCGATTACCGGGATATTTTGAATTCCTACCGGAACGATACTGGAAATTCAGTTGATGTCTGGAGCAGACATGTCCGTGATGATATTTTCGATGGAATAAACCGTAAGATCACAAAACGTGCTTTAAGACGTGAATATGTCGATATATATTTTTGTAGAAAATTAGATTCTTTCCTCAAAAACGGTTCCATTCCCGAATCCAATGATGAACGTATCGCATTTGAAAGGGAAATCTCCGCGGCATTTGCTAGTGATATGTCCGATTTGGGGGCTTTTCTGGCATTACCGGTCAAGCCATTGGACAATATCACGCTTTTTCGTGAATTTTACCGGGCCGTCAACAAGTCGGCGCTTGACCTTGACATAGACTATGAAGCAATGTATGAGTGTCGCCTCGCGGATATATACGCTTGCGAATATTCCGGCATTACTTCCGAAGAGCCCGGCCACGCCAGTTTCAAGTCGGACGGTTATTACCATAATATTTTCACGCTTCATGACTTTCCTAAAACCGACCTGTTTCCCTTTTACGGCTCCAAGTTCCTGGAAAACAACATTCGGAATCTGACAATAGTTGTTAATATCGAAGCGCAGGACGTCGAAAAAACGATTGAAGAAAAACAGAAGCACTGGAAGCGTGTCCGCGCCGATTTGCTGGAAGAGGAAAGCGAGGTGGCGGCAAGCGCCGGGTTGGACGAATTGACCAAACATATCTACCGTCTTGGTAAAGGCGAGGATTTCCCGCTGAAGATTGAATACATCATTCACAGCTGGAACAGCGACCTTGCGGAGCTCCAGAGCGATTCGACGATACTGAAGCAGGCGGCGACTTCCATGTTCACCAGCCTCGACTCCTATGATCTCGGCTTGCAGAGCCTCCATAATTTTATGAAGACTTTGCCGGGTTATCTTTTTTATTCCCGGCGTGATGCTGTGCTCGACTGTATGCACCGCCCGCTTGCGGCAATCCTGCCTTTTTCGAGTTCTTTTGTGGGAAAAGGTAAAGACGGCAACATCCTCTTTGAAGGCGATCATGGCAACCTGATGACTTTTTCATTTTTTGACGGCTCGACGCCGCAGCATACGCTGTGTCTCGGGCAGACAGGTTCCGGCAAATCGGTCAATTTCGTTTCGATTTTGTCGCAAAGTTTTCATGAATTCGCCAAGGTGGTGATTATTGAGGAAGGCGGCAGTTATTTCAACCTGACGCGACTTTACGAAGAAGAGGCACAGTATATCGTAATTGACCCCGGCGCTAATCTTACTTTAAATTATTTCGACACGGGCGGCTTGCCGCTTTCTCCGGCACAGATTGAATTCGTCACCACATTTCTGGTGGCGATGTGCGGGGAGAGTTCCGACCTGGAAAAAATTCAGGACCGTGCAGCTATTATAAGCCCTTATGTTACAGCGGTCTATACCGACGCTTACAAGGAATGGCGGAATAAGCACCGGGAAAAACTGGAACTTGCCGCCCGGATGAGCTTAAGCATTGATGCGATAATCCCAAAACTTCCGCTGGATCAGAATACCGTACAGGACGCTTATTTCGAGCTCCGGGATATTCTTACAAAAAATGCCGATGAGCTTGAAGGCTTTGAACATGAAGTCATGGAGCATTACCACTCATGGACGGTTCAGGAAATCAATAACTGTATCATAGACGACCCGGAAATCCTGCGCAATATCGCTTATGCTTTTATGGATAAAAGCGACATGCCCTACCACAGCCAGATTGTTGAGGCAGTTCGCGAGACTTCATTAGCCAATCTGGAAAAATCTGAAACCAGTCGGATCGCGGCCAGGCTGGCGGTGTATTCGATTGAAAGCGGCAAGGGCTGTCTTTTTGACGGCGAAACGACTATCGACCTGACGAAACGATGGATTCACATTGAACTTGGCAAGATAGCTCAATCCGGAGACGCATTGAAAAATCTGGTTGGTATCGCGATCAATAACTTGGTTAAAAATCAGATTGTGAATATGCCGCGCTCGGCAAAAAAGCTTTACCTTTTTGAAGAGGCTTCACGTTTCCTGATGATTCCGGGGGCAGCCGAGATCATGAAGCAGAGTTACGCCCAGTTCCGGAAATTCTCCTGCTGCGCGGTGACGATTACGCAATCCATCGCCCAGATGGCGCAATCAGGTGTCGGGCAGATCATTATGACGCAATCAAAAATGTTCCTGTTCCTCAAAAATACGGACGCTGCCGAATTAAAGCTGATCGGCAACTATATCGCACTTTCGGATGAGGCGAAACGCAATATCATGGAGTTTCCGGCGCCGGAACATCTTCCGCCGGGAAAGAAGTATTCCAGCTTTTTGCTTTACGCTCAACGCGCGGGCTGGCCGATAGTCGGAGTCGGACGTAACTACGCGAGTCCAGCAATTCTTTCAGCGGCGGCTACTAGCGGTGATTTACACAGCCGCCTGGCACGGCTCCTGAAAGAAATCGCCGCAAAATATCCGGAAAAAAGTTTTGCCGGACAGCTTTTACAGGCAACTGAACTTTTGAACGAGGATAACAATCTCTTCCGGTTGCTGAACCGGATTGAACGGATGGCCGGGGAACGGGCTTCTCCGCTGATCGTGGAAGCTAAAATCGAGTTCCACAAACTTTTCAAACAACAATACAATTAAAGGATATCAAAAATATGCAAGGAAAATTATTTATTTTTATAACGGCTTTCTTAATGATAGCCGGCTTCAACAGTTTTGCCGCGAAAATTATTTACGGCAATCCGGCTTCCCAGTCTGCTGATATTTCTATTCCCGCTGAATATGTCGGTATGACTGCAAGCTTTATCGCTACCGGTTATGGTCATCAAGGGGGATCGAACATGGGCTTTTCCATGACTTTGTATCATCCCGATGGAAGAGCCTTGATGAATACTCCTTCTCACTATATAACAGCAGGCGACAGCTCCGCGACGGATATGTTCCCTTTTCTATATACGGAAACAATTTCTCAGGCGGGTACTTATTCTTTCCGGCTGGAAAACACCTATGACCAAAAGAAGATTATGAGTTTCCTGTGTATAATCTGGGATGCCCCCGGAGAAGATCTCACCGCACTGCAAACCCAGTTGAACACGGATTTAAACGCATTGCGAAATGATTTAAACGGAGAATTGAATACCCGCACAGCCGAACTTGAAGGTCAGATCGGTACGCTCCAGACGCAACTCAACGACCTGATAATAAAGCATGATAGCGATCAGGCGGCGCTACTGAAGCAGATTCAGGATTTTAAAGATGAAATTCATTCTCTGGTTGCGGAACTGCAGTACAATGTCGCCCGCCTGGAGCGGCAGCAGGCGGAATATCTTGCCCAGCTTGAGGTGCTCAGAATCGCCTATGAGAAAGATATTGAAATGCTAAATCTTAAGATCAGCAATCTGGATTCCAAATATGCGACGGAAGTGGCGAACATCAAAAGTGATGTGGCGGCAATTACCAGCAGTCTAGAGGAGATGGACGCCAAGTTCCTCGCCGCTGACCAACAGTTGAAAACGTTGATTGTTTCTCTGGAAAACCAGCAGGATTCACTTCAGCAGCAGTTAAATCTTGCCGAACAGAAACATAATAGCGAGCTGACTGCTCTTCAAGACCAGATTGACGCCAAAACTGAACTGATCCGCACGGAACACACGGCGGACGTCGAACGGCTTGAAAATTCAATAGACAATGTCGATACGAAATATGAAACCGAAGCCACCAGACTTAATACGGAGTTAATCAAAACCAATAACGAGCTGGCTGCGGCAATTAGCGATTATACATCAGCTGACAGCGCTTTGCAGTCTAAAGTTGACAAGCTGACTAGCGGACAGACTTCGCTTCAAAGTGAACTTTTCACGTTGACTAGCGGACACAATCGTGATATTGCGGAACTCGAAAATAAAATTGAAACGGCGGACAGTCAGCTTCTAGCCCAACACAACGCGGATGTAAAACTGTTTGAGCAGAGTATTTCCGATCTTGATTCCCGCTATCGGCTCTTAGTGGATTCGTTAACTGCCGCTTTAAATCAGACCAATATTCAGCTTACTCAGGCTGTACGGGATTCTAATGACGCGGACAGTATATTGCAGGGTAAAATCGACTTGCTTACCCAGCAGCAAACAGCACAAAAAAATGCCTTGGCGCTTCTAGAGTCCGAACATAATAAGGATGTGGCGGCACTTCGCGCTGAATCAACAGCAAGATATGAACAGCTTCAAACTAAACATGATTCGGATGTAAGTGCTTTAACTCAGCAGATAAATAACCTGAATTCGACTTATGCGGATAAAGTTTCACAAATCAATAATGAACTTGACTCAATCAGTTTCGGCCTGATGCAGTTAGCGCGTGATTACAGTGACGGCGATAAGGAACTCAAAGAACAGATTGACACGCTCCGCCTCCAACAGTTGACACAGCAGAATACGCTGAATAATCTCAAGGAAAGCCATGCGCAGGATGTGACCACGCTCCAAAAGGAGTTGGCTGCGGTCCGTGCGTCCCTGGATGAAAAAATCAATCTGGAAGTTGCCGATATCCGTCAGGATATGCTGGCTCTTGACAACAAGTATAAAGACGCAACTGCCGATCTGAAAGACCAGCTTTCAGATATCAATACTAAACTTGAAAACGAAATTTTCAAGCTTTCCGAAACTGACCGTGACCTATATGAAAAAATTTCCGAGCTTCGGGAAAAACAGGCGGATTACTATGCTCGAATAGAGATTCTGAAAGTTACGCATGAAAAAGACAAGGAAGCTATTGAAAAGGAAATCGCTGACTTTGACGCTAAATACAAAGCTGAATGCGCGGCTATAAATGTAAAAATTGCTTCTGTTAAGGAAGACGTTTCCGCACTGGAAGATAAACATAAAGAAGATGTTAACACGCTTCAAGGGCAGATTGATTTTACAGTTGATAAACTCGATGACGAAGTCAAAAATATCTATATCGAACTTTCTTCCGTCAAAGAACAGCTTGCCGCCCATCAGACCGCGACGCAAAAATCTATCGACAATTTGCAGCTTCAGATTACGGAAATAGATAAATCTGTGACCGAACGGCTGACAAATCTCGAAAACCGGATCAGATACGCGGTCTATTCCGATGAAAAACTGGAAGCTTTGAAGAAAGATTTTGAAGCGCAAATCCAGGCTAAGGAAAAAGAGATAGCCGATCTTGACTTGGAAATCCAGAATATGGCAAATGCCGGACTGGATACTTCCGCAAAGGAAACGACCAGAACTCGTCTTCTGACGGAACTTTTGAAGCTCAGGAATGAACTGACTGATATTGAATTTGCTATCACGATCCGGCATGACGAATCGGAATTCGCCGAACACGAAAAAGAAATAGCATTGCTGAAAACGGAACTCTCGGAGCTTCGTTCATCCACAGATCTGCAGATTAAACAGCTTAAGGATGATTTGCTCTCTACAGAAGAAAAGTATCTCAAATTGCTGGAAGAGGCGAAAAGCGATGCGTCCAATCAAACTGCGGCCGTCCAAAAACAGCTTGACGAACTGAAAAATCAGGTGCTGGCTTTCGTTGAAACTCTTAGAGATGAACGGGAAAGTGGAGATTCTGAACTTAAAACACTTCTGGTAACGATGGATGCTTCTCACAAGGAATTAGTCGGCAATCTGGATAAAAGCACTGCGGATAAACTCGACAAACTGAAATTTGAGACCGACACTCAGTTTGAGAACCTGCGTTCGACCATTAACAATCTTGCATATCAGCAACGGGCCGCTACTGGCGGAAGCGGAGCTTCTTACTCACTTCCAGGTTCACAAGTTAAGGAAGTTCCGGCTGATACCCGTGATATGCGTGTCAGTCCAGACGCCGCCCTTGACTCCAATCTCAACTAAATAAAAAGGATTTTATTATGAAACGATTGATTTTCACAATATTTACCACGGCTGCTGTCGGGATGTTGTTTTGCGCTTGTTCATCCACGCAGATCGCGAAAACGCAAGCTTCCCAGCTCCTTGCTCCAGCACTGGGGCTGGGCGGAGCGCTCGCCGGCTCCTATATGACTAAAAACGAGGATGACGGTACCCGGCTTGCGGCGACCGGCGCGGCCGCGGCGGGAGCGTTCCTGCTTGGGCAGTTTATTGAAAACGGCTTTAAAGAAGAAAAAGCCAAAGAGTACAAAGCGGGCTACGATCTCGGGCGGTCTAATTCCGCCAAGGAACTTTACTGGCTCTACCAGAAACTTCATAAAGCTGAAGAAGGCGAAATAACTCGAAGCCGGATTTACGAGCTTCCAGTTCAATATCCAAATAACGGCGTGAAATATGTTCCATCCTCGATTTCACTTTCGGTAACGGAATAAGGGGGCGACTTATGCGAAAATATAAATTTTTTCTATTATTTTTGGCGTTTTTCTTAGCGCCGGCAACATGGGCAACTTATGCCGTGCATGACAGTGTGTTGTATATCCATGATACCGTCAAAGCGATACAGGACGAACTGTATCAACAGATGGATATTGATTACCAGATAAGCCAGTTGGGTAAGACCGGACAAATTCTGAAAACTGGCATCGACACGCTCAAAATCGCTAATGATACTTATTCCACCTGCAAGGATATGTACGATACCGCCATGCATATATCGAAATATATCGGCGACCCGCAAAAACTTATTTCCTACATGAACAGCGAATTCTGGCATGAACATGAGATCACAGCGGCAATGAACATTACCCGTGAGGCCTTGGATATGGCTGATTCCAAAGTAGCTAATACCGGAAATATCGAATACATGCTCCGGCAGGTGGATTATTCACTGGCGGATGCTGAAGTGCAACGCTCCGAAAACTTGGCGAAAACCCAGAAAGGCGCACTGGCTGTTCACAAATTCATGTCCGAGTGGGGGCCGAAAGCGCTGCTTCAGCTCCAAAGCCTGAACCGGGAAGATCAGAAATTTAACGGACGTAATTCAAATATGACCGAGCTCCAGCATGCCGCTTATAAAAACGGTATCTGGCAATCCAATACGCTCGGGCAACTGCTGGCGACGCAGACCATGCATTCCGCAATGGTTGCACAGCAGATGTATTCAGATAACCTGCGGCTTGACGAGGCTGACTTGAAAAAAGCGAAAAGCATTTACGATGCCCGGCAGATCAATGAAAGCGGCGTTTCCGCATTGGAATCGAAAGGTTCAATAGGCAATAACTTCATCAAAGATTTCATCAACAGGTGATCTATGAGCGGTAATGTAACTTTTCAAAATGTCAATCAAGTGATTCTCGACACGCTTGAGCAGATGCACAATGTCTGTATCTGTTTCGCGCTGCTGCTGATCTTTATTTCGGTTTTCCGGAATTATCAGCAGTTCGGAGAATACCTCGGGCTAAAATATCTGGCTGGCGTGCTGCTGGCAGTGGTACTGATCGCGCTGTTTCCGGCGATGGGAGACCGCCTTTTTAAGGGCATGCTGACCTGGGGAATCGATGCCGGGCGCCGGGTTGAGGAAGCGGTGAAAGTCATGCTCGCGGTGGAAATAGAGGGATCATGGTATGAGGCGGTGGTGGTCAGTTTGTCTAATTTGCTGTATCGCGGCGGCATCTGGGTTGGAAAGTTCATCCGGGACGCTATGATCCTTGTTTGCTGCGGGTTTTTCCTGATTCTCAAGACCTTGTCGCCAATCTTCATCGCCATGCTGACGATCCCGGAAACCAAATCAATCGGCGTGAATTTCCTGACCATGACCTTCGGTTTCGTAATGCTGCCGCTTTGCATGGTGTTCGGTGATTTGACCATGTTGTGGACCATATGCCAGTTGTGGGAGCACACCGGAATGGCCGCGGCTGCGGCATCCGCAATCGGCGCATCCGGCGCGACAACAGGTGCTTTGTCGGTTCTCGCGGCTTCGACTCCGGCTGCGATCGTGGTTGTCGCCGGAGCTGCCGGAGCACTGTTTTCGTTTGTCTGTGTCTTTGTTCTGCTTTGCATCGTGATGTATGTCGGGATTCCGTGGGCATGTATTGCACTTTTCCGTGGAAGCGGAATCGGCAACGCCATGGCGATGACACTCAATACAGCGTCAAATATCATGTCAGTATCCAAAGCCGGACAAGGCATGGGGAAAAATTTTGGCAAATCTGTTTCTGATAGCATATCCCGCGCTGCGGACAAAAATAAAGGAGCTAATACAAAATGACAGAAATTTTATTTTTTCTTTGGCGTCATCGATTTTTCGTAAGCTTCCATCTGGATACGATGCCATTTGCGGGCTTCTTCGATCTTCCGCTGGTGTTCGAGTTCAGCCTGCTTGCGGGCAATGCGTCTCGCTTCGGCTTCACGGGCGATGACTTTGAGGTTTCTTCTGGATTCTTTCGATTTGCCGCACCCGGCAAGTGCGATTATCAGGATTGCGGACGTAATGGCGATGAGAGAAGTGTTTTTCATTTCTGTTCTCCGGTTAAGGGTTATAAACGGGTCTTCCCGTTCGCCCGGTCGACGGGAAGACTAAAAAAGGAGTTTATCTATGACTGTTAGAAAAAAAATAAACATGTACGAACTGGTACGGCGGGAACGTCGAATGATGAGTGCCTGGATTGTTTTTCATCTGTTTTGCGTCACTTTTCTGTTGACCGGACTTTTTTTCATCCAGCAGTATATGACTATGCCGGACCGGGTGATCGTACTGGCACGTGACTCAAGCATTTATCTCGGTAATTCAGCTCCGGTGGAGTCCAGGCGGGTAATTGAGGATGTGGCTTTCCGTGTAGCATACGCATTGCTTTCACGGCGTTATGACGTCAGGAATGAACAGGCACTAGCCTTTGTATTCACAAAACGCGGACAGGGACAAGCCAAAGGCTATCTCAACGATACGCAGGAAATGTTTGAAAAACGCTCCGTCTATCAGGAAATCGAATCGGCTAAGGTCGAATTCGGACTGGTCAAAGGACAGTATCATGCACTGGTCAAAGGCGTTCTGCTCCGAAGCGGCGTCTATTTCGGTCATTCTTATCTTCACCGGCGCGATTTTGCCTTGATGATGCGCTTGGAACGAAGTAATACTGATACCGAACTGCCTTTCAAAATTGCCGGAATGCGTTACTGGGAGGAGGAACAGAAATGAACAATCCTTCCTATCGTAATAAGAACCGGCTGCTTTCCGCTCTGGTGATCCTATATCTGCCTTTGTCGTTTTTATCACCGCTTTTGATGTATCACCTCCGGGACAATAACCGCCTGATTGTTATTGACGGGCGCAATTCGTATCATATCAGCAAATACGCCGGTAGGGAGCGGCTGATCCAGCTTTATGAATACACCGCGAAATTGGCGACGGACGCGCTTTGGATGAGAAACCCGAACGGCCTTGACCGTCCGGCGCTGTTTGATGAAATGTATGTGGGCAAAGCACGTGACAAAGCTTTAGATATTCTGAAAGATGACATGGCTGATTTCGGCAGCAGGGATATTCACCAGAAAGTCGAAATTCTCCGAATCAAAGTATTGGAAGCGGACAGCAGGAAATCCTTTGTGGAGATTGAAGGCCAGCTTCTGCGTTCCAGCCTAGTTGGCGGCCAACGGGAGAGTTCGGTGGTCAAATTCAAGCTCAGCATGAGTTTGAGCGTCAATTTTGATCTCGGTAAAAACGCTCTATATCCATTCATTGTTTCCGACTTCACTTATAAAAAACAAAATTAAAGGAACTGTTTATTATGAAGACAAGCAAACTATTATTTTTAGCATTGATCTGCGGAAGCCTGTTCGCTGCTCAGGCAAGGGAACTTCCCAAATCAATTAGCGATACCAACCGCTTTCAGGAATTTCATCTTGCGCAGGGTGAAATTTACGAACTATACGTCAAATTTGGTGACGGTGTAACTACCGTTACGTTTCCGTCGGCAATTTCTAAAATCGCCGGAGTCAATGTGGCAACGGACGGCAGCGGGGATTTTCTGATCGCGGCTAAGCCGGGATCATATTATTTCAATCTCGTTGCGCTGAAGAAAGGCGCAAGCGGGACGCTGACGGTGATTTACAATCGCCGGACTTATATCCTCTATCTCAGGCAGGATGACAAAAAAGCTTTCGCGGCGGTCAATTTCGCGGCCGGAGCAAGCGGCGGTTCGGCGTTATACGGAAAATCAGGCAGCGTAACGCCCGCCCGGCTGCTTTCGCTTATCGACATGGCTAAAGCTTATCATGTCCTCAAAAAGCGTTATCCTACTGACCTGCGGGACAGTATTCTCGCGGCAAATCAGCGCTTTTTCGATTTTGGAAAATTTAGGATTGAACTGCGGGAGGTTATTCGTTTCAATCGTGAGGATACGATTGTATTTAAACTGCTGCTGCATAATGATAAAGCTGAGGAAATTGCCTATGACAAGTTTAGCTTTTCTGTTCAGCTTAACGGTAAGACCTATTATATGAGCGCCGCTGACGCAAGCGGCATCATGCCGCCGAAATCGGCCAGCTGGGCCTTTTTCTCGATTACCGGAACGCCGGACGGTGCACGCAATAATCTCGCTCCGGATAATGATTTTATGATTGGTGTAACTGCAAAATATATGGAAAACGAATACCGTCTTGCTTCAAAACCAAAAGAGACAAATCCAGTTACAAAATGTGAAGCGGAATAAGGAGTAGCTATGAATTTACGTGAATTCTATAAAAAGCTTAAAAGCCCGATGGGAACTACATTTCTTTTCCTGGGCGCAATTTTGCTGCTGGTTCTGCTCTGTCTGCCCTTATTGCTGCGTGATGATGCCGGAAAACTTGAAATCAACCGCAAAGGCGACGGCGAAGGAACTTATGATATTTTAAGCAATATCAAAGCGGTTAAAGTTCCGCCCAAACATCCGCGTTCAAAAAAAGAAACGCGAAAAAAAACTTCTCCGCCGGATTCGGCAAAACCAGTTAGAGCTCCGCAACCGCCGCTTCCGCCCGATAGGAAAAAGGCAGTTTCCGGCTTTGGGAAGAATACAGGTAGTCGTTTTACCGGCAGGACTCCAGGCAATGTTACTTCCCGTAAAAGCATGATTACCATTATCGACGGTGAAAATGCCAAGTCGCGGAAAAAGGAATTTGTTTCGGAGCGATACGCGCCTTATGGCCGTTTGATTGCTTGCAAAATGGTTAACACGGTCGAATCCGGCGATACGGAAACGCCGCTGATCGCTTTTGTGACGGAAGACCTCTGGTGGATCAACAGCAAAGGTGAAAAGAAACTCATCATTCCCGCCGGAACTGAAGTACACGGTACAGTGAAAGGCGCAAAACCGTTGCGTAACCGCCTTACCACCGGAAATAGTTTCATTCTCGTCTGGCAGGCCACCAGTAACATGGTAGGATTTGAACTGCAACTGCATGGAATCGCACTTGAAAAATCCAATTCCCCAGGCTCGAAGAGCCTTGCCACCATCAGCGACATGGCGGCAGGTATTCCCGGACAGGTTATGAGTAATGAAAATCTCGCAAAATTTCTGAGCTACACACTCGCCTTTGGTCAGGGAATGGCGCAAGGCTTCCAGACTACTGAAGTATCCATGAACTCAGGCGGCATGGTTTCCACCCAGGAAGGAACTACTAAGAACGCTTTGTCGCGCGGCGCCGAAACGCTTGCCCAGATCATGCTTCAAGACCTGTCCAGGCAGATCAGCAGGGAATCTTATTACATTCGGGTTGCGGCGGGAACAGAGTTCTATCTTTTCGTCCAGCAGGTCATCAATCTCGATGAGGCGAAAGTCGCCGACACCCTTTTGAACAAACTTGAAAAGGAAAAGATTCAGGGCGGTCAACAGCAAAAATCCGCACGGAACATTCTCAATGCCTTTTCCGGAAAACATTAATTTTAAGGAGTCTATCATTATGCAAAAAACATTAATTTTTACAATAAGCATTGGAATCATTACATTGTTAACCGGCGTTGGTTGCAAAAGCAAGGCAATCCCGCCGCCGCGACAATTCGTCAATGTTCCCGTTTACGTTGCCGCGCAAACTATTCCAGCTGACGATCAGAATAAAATTCGTTCATCGTCCGTTATGCGGGCCTATGCCATTGGCCGCTATATTGATCCGAAACGCCGTAAGGTCATGCACGAACAGCATACTGTTTACCGTGAAGAGCAGTCTCCCCGCTGGAACCTGATTCCCCAGCCGGATGCCGATCCGGTCATGATGGCACAGAAGCAAAAACAGGAACGCTACGCCAATGCGCTTGCCGGACAGCTTAGTCTTGCTTCCCATGACATGCGCAAAACTCGTAATATGCTGCGCGAGATAATGGAAAGTCAGGTTTCCCGGGAAGCAAAATCTGGAGAACTTGTCAAGTTGATCGATGATTTGAAAAAGCGTTACGGCGTTGTTTCAAATAATCTTGTCCGTGCCTCGGAGTACATCAACAAAATTGAAGGCAAGCTAAAAAAAGTCCAGAAGGAAACCGAACTGTTGAAACTGCGTTTTCGCAGGAAAGGTAAATAAGCCATGAAAAAAATCATTTTCCCCGTCATAGCGATTATCGCCTTAATCGTCCTTGTTGTTTTCGGAAAAGTCCTTGCCGTCCGCTGCGATGAGTTGCGCGAAAAACAAGCGCGGCAGGAAGCCATACTGCTGAAACAGGCAGAAATACTTGCGGTGAATACGGCGATGCTGCAAATGCTCGTATCGTCGTTTGCTAAAAACAAAAAACCGGCAGAAGCCGGAAAGGAGGGACTGAAAATGGACGCCATGCCTTGAGGTGCATGCCGTCCGGTCAGGGGGACTGAACATATCCCCGGATCACAATAAAAAACATTAAAGTAAAGGAATACATCATGAGACACATCTCGCAGAAACAACTCAATCAACTCGACATTCTGTACCGTAACGGCCAGTTAGACGGGGGTAAAATTGATAACTGGACTATGCTTTCCAAAGAGGATGGAGACAGTTTGATTCATAAAGCAAAAGCTACACCTGAGCAAACTTACCAGCCTGCGGAGGAAATTGTAAAAAACTTTTTACTGGAACAGATTAGAAGCAATAAACTGGTAATGCAAGAAGAACTTTTGCGTTTCATAGCATTTGCTGCAGCCGAAAGATTATGCTGGATGTTTCAAAGTTCAAATAAAAATACCGAAGCGGATCTTAGCAACGCGCAGTACAGGAGAATCAAAACACTTATAGCAAAGGGCTTTCTTAAGCATAAAGCTCTTAGTGAAATAAAAAATCTTTCCTATAAAGCAGCCGAAAAGCTGATCGAGGAAGGAGAAAACAACGCCTTACAAAACAATTAGGAGCTAATTATGTCAAAACTATTCATTATGGCCGGTACCAAAGGTGGTATCGGGAAATCACTAATCGCAACATTGCTTGCCGATATGGCCTTCGACAATAAGTTCCGGCCGGTATTATTCGACTGTGACGATGAAAACCGTACGCTTTCCAATGCGTACCCGGAGAACAACCAGGAAGTCATTTCCATCCAGGTTGAAATGACTAAAAAGGGCAGAAAGGTTTTTCCGCTCGACGAGGTGGTTAATGAAATTGTCCGGATTAAACGTGACAAAGAACATTATCCAGGAGACAATGCTTTTCTTTTGGATATGAAAGCCGGAACTTCAGCAGACACGATGCTTTGGCTTAGGTCGTTTCCGTTCCAGGAAATTAAGGATATTGGAATTGAAACCTACATTGTCGGAGTGATAACGGCAGAAATTGACAGTTGCAGGACCTTACTGCCGTGGATTCACAGCTACGTTAAGGACGATATGGCGCAACTTCTAAAGTTCGTTATTGTCAAAAATGAGGTAGACGGGAAGGACTTCGTATTTTTCCAGGATGAAGTCGAAGACATTCTCAAAATGGTTGATATGACGGTTTGCTCAGTCAAGCTTCCCGATTTCGGCACTCAATATCAGGCCTTGCTGCATCAGTACCAAACGACCTTTGGACAGGTAGCGACTAGGCGAACCATTATTGATGATGAGAGGCGATTCGGTTTCATGGATGAACATCGCTTTCGCGTATATTATAATGAAGCCTCCGAAGCTTTTAAGCCGGTTTTTAGCAAGGATCAGCCTCCCGCTTTGGAAAGTCAGGTGAAAGATAAATGATGCCGGAAAGTACATTCATTAATGGCATATCTGATCGTGATCTGGCGGCCCGCCTGATCCGCATGGGGGCAATTGCTCCCATGAATCTTGACTTGGTCAACCATGACAAAACACAAGAGATTGTGGCGGGGTTGCCGACCATGTATGAATGCCGCTATACAGTTAAGGACGCACAGGCAGGTGAACTGGAGATTGCTTGTTTCGATTTGACGCCGGAAGGCTTAAACCGTCAAGTGCTGGACGAATTGACAAAACGTCGGCTTCAGTCATTACCTGAGCGTCATACCGCGGCGGAATATACCCCGGAAGCATGGAAAGGCTATTTGCAGCGCGATTTCGATTCGGTGGATAAGAAAATGCTTCTCAAGCTTTTTCAGCGCTGGGGAATGTCGCTGGAAGTTGAACAAGTACAAAATGCTTTCTGCAGTAACACCAGCCTCAACGAGGAACAGGCACAGGAGATGCTCCGCAAGGATCAGGGCGATCTCCTTTCCCGTCTGGTGCGGATGGGAGTGGTTGAGCCTTTGGATATTGAGCGCGTTTCCATTCAGCAGGCGGATGAGATAATTCATTCGCTTCCGGCGCTTACTGAATCGGAGATCATCTGGCAGGGAGATGATGATCTCGAACGGAAGCGTTTCGTTAACCTCGCGGAATTTCGTGTCTCTAAGCGAGGATTTCCCGAGATGGATTTCCCCAGTTCGGGATTTGACGAAAGCGTAAGCGATGACGAGTTGCGGAAATCGCGTTTCGGAGAGTCTTCTTTCAACAAGGCTTCCGAGGATAGCGCTTTGCGTGGTCCTAATGTCCGTGCCGGGGCGCATACGCTCCATCTTCAGGAAGACAAATTTCTCATGGCGAATGAAGATTTGGAAGAGCGGATCATTCATCGCCGTGAAGAAATCACAGGTGGCTATGCCTGGCTGGATTACTTCCGTCAGGATAAGTCCGAAGCATTGCCGGGCGGCTCCACATCCGCTTTGCGCAATGCTTTCAAAACCTGGGGAATCTCCCTGAAACGCGGCAAGCTTGAACTCGGATTTGAAGCGGATACTGCGCTTAACCGAAGTGAAGCTATGCTCTCTTTTTACAAGGTCTTATTCTCTAAGCTCGTCAATGCTGGCATCGTGATGCAAATGCCGAAAAACGACTGGCTGAGGCTTGACCTTGCTAAAGCAGAAGATTTTGCCGCAAAAATCCCACTGTTGCCGGAACATGACCATCCTGGTGAATGGCTGGATTTTTTCAAACAGCCGCCTCCAGCGACCGCGCTGGAGATGGTGCAACTTGAAAACCGCTTCAGTGAAGCGGGAATCGACTTCGATGAAGAATTGATTAGTTCTTCTTTTTCAAAATCGAAGGAAACCAAAAACAAAATAAAAGGAATCAGAAAAATGCAGGAAATCACACTCAATGACTACAAAAAAATGATTGGACGCCTGACTTCATCAGGCAGAATGGAACGCCTCACTGGAGATGAATTCAAAAATCTTGACCTCGAAAATGCCCGCGATTATGTGCGCGGCTTCGATGACACGGCGACTGAAAAACAGAAAACGCTTCTCTTGTCAATGGGTGACGAGGAACGAATTGAAATCACAGAGGATGATCTCGTTTCACTATCCAAGCTGGAGGCGAACTTCATTATAGACAATGCTCCTCAACAGGCCATGACTTTTGAGGAACCGGAAAACCCTATCACCGACACAACGCGGCGTGAACTTAAAAACCTTATGGATAACGGAGATGTTCCACGTATGCCGTGGCCTCGTTGGAAAAATCTTTCAGAAGAGGAAGGGCGCGATAAAATAGACCGTGCTTATGCCCGCCGTCCGGCAAGCGACCGCCAAAAGGATTTCATCCAGCAGGCACTGGAAGAAAATAGCTTTCCGCAGGAAGCGATTGGGCAGATTTTTAATTCTCCCACAGTTACCGAGGCGGATATTGATAAACTCAACCAGCTTCAAGCCAGTCGCCTGATCGGTTCGCTGCCAGCTTCAGAAAGACAGATTGACGCGGTGAAAAAACTGGTTGAGGAAAAGCGTATTGAGCCTCTGGAAGATTACAATCTTTCTGCTTCCGTGGCAAGCGCGATCCTTGATAAAGCCTACAAAGACGGTCCTGCTGAACGTGATCCCGACAGCCCGGCGACGGAAAAACAGAAAGAAGCTCTTCTTCATCTTGCCGAACGTAAGGAGCTTCCTGCAGAACTCACACCGGAGGTGATAGAAAACATATCTTTTACCGATGCGGGGAAAGCTTTGGAAGCGGCGCCTGCTTCCCGTGCTCAAAAGGATATGGTGGTACGCCTTGTTCATGAGGAAAAACTGGAGCGGATTCCCAAACCGGAACTGGATCAGATGACACGTGGAACCGCATCGCTTCTGATTGATATTGCCAACGGTAAACGTCCTAAAACGGACATGCCGGAGTTCAAGGAACTCGATTATCCGGCTTCCGATTCCCAGATGAAAGTGCTTAATGATCTTCGCGAACAGGGAAAAATCCAGGAAATTCCGGAAAATGTAACGCGAACCGCTGCCAGCCAAATGATTAATGATGCTTTGGCCGGAGAGCCAATCGCGCCTCAGCAGTTGGCAATTATCGAAAAAAAGATTGCCAACAACCTGCTTCCAGCATTGACATCGAAAGAAAAAGCTAAACTCACTCAAGGCGATTTCTCCCGTCTTTTGAAAGAAAGCCGGGAAAAGGAAGCTCCAAAGAAGGAGCAACCCGCCCCCGCTAAAGAACGCGGGAAAAGTCAAACCCGTAAAAATACTGGTATGTCCAGATAATAACAGCTCCTGTCCGTGAGGATGATCCCTTGCGGACAGGATTTTTACAAGAGGTGATTTATGAATAAAGAAAAAAAATCTAATGGGACTTTGCGTGAAGTTGTCCTTAAGTCTTTAACAGAGCATGACACGTCCATGTCCTGTGATAAAGTTGTCGAACATCTGTCATTGTATTCTGATACGGAACACCCTAATGACATCATTTATGCTATTCTGCTGGAAATGGAACTGCTTCATCGTGCTATAGAACAGAGCTACATTAAGGTTCAGGAACAACACAAGGTAATAGGTGATAATTTGATCGCGGCTTATAAAGAGCGAAATCATATGATGATGGAGATGGTGGCTGAACAGCAGTTGATTTTCCGTTCGCAGTTCCGGCGGCTGATTGCACTGCATCGTGAACGTTTTCTGACCCGGAGTCTCGTATTTTCGGCCATGTTGCTGATTTCCTTATTGGCTGGAATCGGCGTCTTTTATCTTTACACTCTCATTATATGGTGATTAAATGTCGGTTCTTGATACGGAGATTATGAATTTTGAAGGAAATTCCTGGACGACCCGTGACGCCTCAACCGGGCTGATCTGCTTCGGGATGACCGGTTCCGGAAAAAGCTCCGGTCCGCTTCGGAGTATTGCCATGAGATTCCTTGAACTGGGTTATGGCGGTATTGTTTTTTGCGCCAAACCTGATGAGTGCGAAACCTGGGAAGCTTACGCCCGTGAAAAAGGCCGGGAAAAAGATCTGATTAAACTTAGCGAGCAGACTTTCTGTTTTCTTGATTACGAATTATCCCGTCCACAGGAAGCCGGCGGCGGTCAGATTGAAAATGTTGTCGGTATTTTTCTGGAAGTAGTCAGGATTACCAAAGACAAGCGTAACGGCGGCACTTCAGATGAATACTGGCAGAATGCGATAAAACAGTTCCTGCGAAATACTATTTCGCTTCTTGTGCTGGCTCATGAAGCAGTTACGCTTCCCAATATCAAAGCGGTGATTGACACAACGCTTCGTTCCAATGAGGCCGCAGAGGAACTGCAAGAATATCTTAAGAAATTTCAAAACTATTGTCAAGATCCGGAAATTCGCGAATTTCACAAATCTAAAAGCGATTTTGTTCAGGTTGTAGCCGACTTTGAACGTCATCATCAGGAACATGGCAATAAATTCAATCAAAATGTTATTGATTGCGCAAAACAGTTTTGCAGTTCGCTGCTCTTAAAAAGCATTTTTAACGGAGAAAATCACGGACCGGACTATGAACTCGGGTACAATTATTTTCTGGTTGAGTTTCCTCAATTGGACGAGCGTACCCGGAGCAATACTATTTCATCATTCACCGTGCTTGCCGACTCCATGCTGCGCGGTGAATTTCTACGATGCTTCGGTGCAAAAGAAAGTTCGCTGGCGATAGAAGACCTCTATCGTAAAGGGAAAATCCTGATTGTCGATCAGGATGTTAAACGGCACGGTCTGGTCGGTCAGATGAGCGCCGCGATCATCAAACTTTGTTTTGAAAAAATGATTGAACGGCGTGAGGATATTTCCAATCCCAATGCGCTTCCCGTGTTCCTGTGGGGTGATGAATGCCAGTTTTTCGCTTTAGAATATGACCAGAAATTCCAGACTACCGCCCGTTCATCCCGAACCCTTACGGTTTATGCGACGCAGAACTTGGATAATCTCTATGATGGCTACGGCAAGGAGAAAGCAAACTCGCTTTTAGGAAATCTCGGAACAAAGATTTTTTGCCAGAACGGAGATCATACCACTAATAAATGGGCTGCCGACAGTATAGGGCAGGAAGTCATTAGGCGTCGCAGTCAGAACATCGGAGACAGCAAATCCGGTGGCATGAAAGGCGATTACAACAGATCTGACAATTATTCCGAGGGCTGGTCTGAGCAGAAAGATTATAAAGTTGATATCGTTCAATTCACCACACTACAAACCGGAGGACCAAGGGGACAATGCCGGGTCGGTTATATTTACTGGCAGTCCGGACGCGTACTCAAAAACGGAGATGTTTTTGTCCGGGGATCAATTGAACAACAATGCCGCCGGGTCTGCGGCGCACGTCTGGTGCGGCGTTGCCCTGCAGTTCCAAAAATCGGCAATAAAGATACAGGCGGGGCCTTTTGTCTCTATTGCTATGACTGGCTGACATTCACCGTTTTTGTATTTTGTTCCACGCTTGTAACAGCCGGGGTATACCTTGTTTATTCCGAACAAGATTATTTTTTCTTAGCTATTCCCAAAATTGGAATCGTTACACTGGCTACCATTCTTATATGGTTCGCGGGATTCATGCTTGACACTTTCTGGGCTTCACTTGCTATTCTGATGGAGATCTTCTGGTATGCAATCAGGAAGAAACACCGGTATAAATACAAAATCATCAACCGGGTTCCGCTAACCGTGATAAGCTGGCTCTATCTAGGATTTTCATTGGCGCTTGCAATTTATTTACAGAACTCCATTTACGAGCAAAAGTCTCTTTTTCCGGCAATAGGAACATGGCTGGCGGCAAGCATAGCTCATCGTTTATTCAAAAGCGCCGGCGGCAGGAAAGTACCCATTGATATATAAGTAAATCACTCCATTAAAAAAGGAAACACATAAAGATGATATTAAATGAAATTTTTCCCGATGAAGCAAAGTTTATGGACTGGCTGGCACACAATTGCTACAGTTGCGCTAAACTTCAAGACAATCCAGAAGAATACAATGATAAATGCGAACTTGAACCAATAATATCCTATGCTGCTTTGGATAAGGAAATTGATGACAGGCTCATTAAATTAATAACTGAAGATGGGAAATTGTGCAAGTGCAAAAATTTTATAAATGATGAAAATTAAACTCAAGCCATCTATTTTTTGACTGTTCTATATGAGCGTTTGCAATTTATTTACAAAATTCAATTTACGAGCAGAAGTCAATTTCCCCAGTAATAGGAATATGGCTGTCAGCAAGCATCGCTCAAGCACCGGCGGCAGGAAAGTTCCCATCGACTGGTCGACAAAATAATATTCAATATAAAAAAATTAAACTAAGGAACTGTAACATGCTTACAAAACAGAAAAATTCTCCTTATTGGTACGCCGTTCTTTATAATGGCGGTAATCGTCGAAAATGGGTGTCCACCAGAACAAGATCAAAGAAAGAAGCGAAAATCTTTCACGATGAATTACACGCGATGCTTAAAAGAGAGCGCGCTGAAAGACAACGTCGTGAAATATTGGGAATTGAAGTTGATAGCCTTGAGCCATTCCCGCTGTCAGACGTTTTCAGGAAGTATAGGATAGTACGTGGAGAGCCTTCGCCCAGCACCGTGGCAAAGTTTAACCGCTTTGTAAAATGGCTCAAGGTTAATCGTCCCAGAATATCCGATATCAATAAAATAACCAAGTAATAAAATGTGTCACAGCTACGAAGCACATCATTAGGGATACCTAAAAACATCAAATCACCTTTTTTACAAATTACCAATTCATTTTTTTTAACCATATTCCACAAAGCTTTGACCATACTTGCACTTCCGAAATTTCAGAATCCATACCGAGACCCAGCCCATGCCTACCTTCTGGGAATATATGCAACTCAAACGGTATTTTATATTTGCGCAGTTCCAAAGCAAAAAACAAACTGTTTTCTACGGGAACAGCTTCATCTTCGGCAGTATGCCACAGAAAAGTTGGTGGAGTTTTCATTGTAATACGTTTTTCTAAAGAATATTTTTCCCGCAATTCCTGCTCTGCCTCCTTGCCAAGTAGACTGTCAAACGAGCCAATATGAGAATATTTACCTGCTAAAATTACCGGATAACATAGAATTAACGCATTTGGGGTTTGTGAATATTTATCCACTTCGTCGCTCGCGTTAGCTTCTACTTCATCAAATAAAATTCCTGAACTCGCAGCAAGATGTCCCCCTGCTGAAAAGCCGCAAACAGCAATTTTATCACTTTTAACATTCCACGCGTCCGCTCTAGAACGCACTATTTTTATCGCTCGGAAAATATCCTCTTGAGGAGCCGGGAAACGATTTGGTGAGACGCGATATTGAAGCACGAAAGCATGAAAACCAAGTTTATTAAAATGCAAGGCTACATCTTTACCTTCATAAGCAACCCGACCTTCATAAGCGCCTCCAGGACAAATTACAACAGCTCCTGCCGTTTTTGATTTTTCAAGCGTATAAATATCCAGTTTTGGAACAAATTCTCCACCTTTCGATTTTCCGGTGGAAAAACTTTCCGGCCATAAATTAATGCTTTTCATTGATAATCCTTTTAGTTAATCGCGAAAACTTAAACTAAGATTCAACAATCTTTTTGCGGACAATATCTTCCGCGGAACGACCGATTATAATTTCAAATTGACCAGGTTCCACTATTTTTTGCATTTGTCGATTCCATAAAGCGAAATCTTCAAAACCAAGTTTGAATTTTACTTCAGTAGTTTCTCCGGGAGCAAGTTTGACTTTCTTGAATCCACGCAAAACTTTAACTGGTGTCGTTACCGAACTAATCAAGTCATTTATATAAAGCTGCACGGTTTCATATCCTACGCGAGAACCAATATTTTTAACAGAGACTTTTACTTCGAGCTCACTATTTGCAGATATTTTATTTGCGGAAAGCTTCATCTCACTGTATTTAAAATCAGTATAGCTCAAGCCGTAACCGAAGGGATACAATGGAGCTGGGGTTTCAAAAACATAGTCGCGTCCTGGTTTGTCTTTAGTACCCGGCTCTTGATAATATCCGCTACCAGAAGGTTTGCGGTTGTAGTAGAGCGGCATTTGTCCAACACTGCGCGGAATTGAGACTGCCAGCCTGCCTGAAGGATTGATTTTCCCTGAGATAATATCAGCAATCGCGTTTCCTCCTTGTTCTCCGGGGTACCATGCTTCAATGATCGCATCGGCTTTTTCGGCTATTTCAGGGATAGCCCACGGACGACCGTGTAATAATACTACAATTATTGGTTTGCCTGTAGCGTAAATTGCGTCAAATAATTCCATCTGGCATCCAGGCGGTGTAAGATTATCCCGGTCATATCCTTCTCCACATAATGGAGTATTGTCGGGGTCATCGCTTTCCCATCCAACGCCTCCTAGTGGCAAACTGGAACCGCCAAGAACCAACACAACAGCATCAGAGTCCACCGCAATTTCAGCAGCTTCTCCAATATTTCCGTTTATCGTGCGCCAAATATCGCAACCGGGTACAGTCACTATTTCGGCATTTTTAGAATAAGCAGATTTTAGACCTTCATAAACAGTAATTCCGAATTTTTTGTTATTGGTCCAACAGTAATCGCCGAATTGAACCCGGTCGGCATTGGGACCAATGACGGCAAGTCTTTTAAACTTATTTTCAGCTAAAGGTAAAATTGAATTGGAATTTTTCAACAGAACAATAGATTCCTCAGCTAGCTTTCTAGATAGATCAACATGTTCCTCTGCACGAATAATATTTTCTTTAAAACCTATGAAATCCCGATCAAAAAGTCCACATTTAAACTTTGTCCGCAGAATGTTCGCAAGCGCTTCATCAATGATTTCAATTGATAATTTGCCAGATTCTAGCAGTTCAGGAATAAATTTATAAGTATCGAAATCAGGAGCTTCAAGGTCAACGCCTGCAGTCAGTGCTTGTAAAGCGGCATTTTTTTTATCGACAGCTACTTTCTGAAAGTCAATCAACATGTTTAGACCAAGATAATCGGAAATGGTATAACCTTTAAAACCAAGTTCACCACGCAGAATATCGCGCAATAAAAATGCACTAGCATGCACCGGCTCGCCGTCAATTTCTGAATATGATGGCATCACCGAATAAATATTGGCTTCTTTGATTGCCTTTTCAAATGGTTCAAGAAATGTTGAACGTATTTCACGTTCACCAAATAAAGTTGGACCAAGATTTATGCCACTCAAAGGCATACTGTAACCAATAAAATGTTTTGCGGTACAAGCAACGTGATCATCATCAAGTCCGTTGCGAGTTTGACTGGTCGGACCTTGTGCGCCAGAAACAAATGCAGCCCCAAACTCAGAAGTCAAATAAGGATCTTCACTGTAACATTCCTCGACGCGTCCCCAGCGATGATCGCGTATAACATCAAACACTGGTGATAACAGTTGCTTTACACCACAAGCACTAGCTTCTTTGGCAATAACTTCAGCCATATCATGAACAAGAGCAGGATTCCACGAAGACCCTAGCGCAATTGATTGAGGAAAAATTGTGCTGCCAGCAATCAATAAGCCGTGAAGACCTTCAGTTAGAGGTATTCCTGGGATACCATGCGCAGTTTTGTGTTTCAAATATTTTTGTGCAGCAGCAACACGTAGAGCGACATCTTTTGGGTTGGAATTAAAAAGTGGACATTGTAAAGTACCACAACTTTTTCCACCAAAAAGTTCTTCAAGTGAGCTTTGAGTTATTTCGCCGTCTTCACTGATTTCAAGACGACTTAAGTCTTTCATTGTTAACTGAAGGACTTTTTCTTCAATACTCATTAAATTTATTAATGAGCTTATTCTATTTTCTAAATTTATCATTAATTAAGCTCTTCTTATATTTTAAAATCAATATCGATAAACTGATTGTTCATATCACCAAAAGCAGTTGACATTTCAACACCTTTAACGCAATGATATAATTTTACCTTCAATAAATATTCCTTACCGCTCTTGAATGTCATCGGAATGGTCGCACCGCCTTCAGTGCGGTGAAATGATGGAATCTGCTTCCGTCTGCTGTGGCAATTTATTATCTGCTCATCATCCAACCAAGCAGTTAATCCGGTATTTGAACAAGCCATTAATTGTCCTTTAATATCTTGATCCGTGGAAAGTTTTGTGTACATAAAAATCGATTCGCTTGAGTCGCAGTAATCTGAAAGATCTAGGTTAAGATTGCCAGTTTTAAGTTTAAAAATATTATCCTTTTTCAGGATTGGTTTATTGGACTTTAGAGCATCTTCGATCTCTTTCAGCTCTGCTAAATCTTCACCTTTAACCAGTAACCATTCGTTGTTTATTTTATTCATGCCTTCAGGTACTACGCAAGGTTCGTAAGCAGGGAAGGAATATGCTTTTCCCTTCAATTGTTCAGCTAGTTCAGCCTGAAGAGCGACAACCCGATCGATTAACTCATTTACATTTTTAGGTATATCTATTTTCTTAAAGAACTCGTTTACGTTGATTTCTGTATTGACTTGTTTGATAAATTTCTCAGGAATTCTATCTATACCATGAATCAGGGTAAAAATTGACCCGCAGGTCGCTGCGGTACAGTCAGTATCCATTCCGAAATTGACGGCAATTAAGATTGTTTTAATAAAATCGCCTTTGCCATAAAGTAGTGCGGTAAACATAAAAGCCATATTCATAATAACATCAGTGAAACTGTGACTCCCGAAATTATCCATTATTATTTGTCTGATTTCAGGTAGCGGCGTGTTATTTTTATGTAAATCCAAAACAAATTTTATTACCGTAGTAACTTTACTGGATTCAGGAATTGCTTCCAAAGCCTTATCAATTACATGCATTAAATCGTTATTGACGAAAGCCTCGCTTTCGAGTCTAGCTATAAAAATTTCCGCCCAGACACCTTCGTTACAATGATCAACAGAGGAGTCCTGTTCAGCAAAATATCCAGCGATATCAGGCTGTCCAGGGAAAAGACATGCCCATATTTCCGAACGGATTGCCGCGCCCATTTGATCAGTATAATAATTATCAATTGCACCTGTAAAAGGCGGTTTTATTCCACGTTTCAGGTTCCTGATAGCAACACCATATTCATCCATGCCGTATTTGATTACTGAAAGCCAGGCTTCTGATAATTTTTCGCAGGTGAGAGACATCTTATATTTTTCCATCCAAACCAACCATACCAACTGCAATTCCAAATCATCGTTAGGGCTCATATCGATAATTGCGTCTTCGGTCTTTAAATTCAGAGGATATGGATGTCCTTCATAGGGAGCGCCAATACCACCGGCTATAATTTTTCCTAAAAAGCAATTTCTTACTTTTTCTTTGTATATTTTTTTGTCTAACATTGCTAATTTCCTTGTGTTTTATTAGATTGAAAAATTTATTCCGTAATAATTTGTTTCATTTTTATCCATCACTATTTTGAAACAGTCGGTCTGACTGGTTAAAAGAGTATTGTTAGTTAAATCATAAACATCTGACATCTGCGGCAGTTTAATAGTTTTTTCTCCCGCCGTTTCAGACGAAATCGCTAGAAAATGTTTATTATTAAAGACAAAACCACTTCCAGTATCATCGTATAAATGAACTTTTGCGAAGCGGCAAAGATCAATTAGAAACTCCGTGGACAGCAAAGGGCTGCCGTAAAAGAACGAATTGGCTGTGCCTGTCTTTTTAAAACCGATTGCGCCTTTGTTGCTAGCTGTGTATGTTCCCAGAACTTCACAATCATTCTTAATATAAAACAAAGGGGATATCTCCGGTGTTACAGGAAATTGTCCGGGAATAAATGCATCTAAGTTATAAGTTATGATTTTAGCTTCCATGTTGGCAAATTTTTCGTTTGCAAGCATTCTAATTTCCGGTATTTCCAGATTATCAAATTGACCGACTTCAAAACCTGTAAGTGATTCGATATTTTTACAGCTGGACTTATCTTTATCAATAAAACCAGGTGCATAAATCCATAATAAAGTACTGTCCTGTTTTTTTAGAGAGTTGTCGATATATTTTCTTTCATCCGTGCTTACATCTACGGCATTGAGAAAAATATATAATTTTGCCTTTGGTACTTTTCCCTTTAGCAGATCAGACAGCAGGTAATAACCACAGGATACACCCATTCTCGATAGAAAATATCTATTTTTATATACTAACGACTGCATTAATTCATGATTAGCGTCCATGGCATAGATGCTTTTTTCATCGACAATCACCGCGACTTCAGAATTAAATTGTTCGACCTTGCTTTGTTCAAACAGTGCTTGATAAATATTATTAATACTATTTATCTCTTGCCATATTTTTTCATCTTTTAACCAGCCTTCTCCGTTCAAGTCCATAAACCATGTGCCGCTATTATGGATTATAGTATTTGCCATATTCTTTTTAGCAATGTTAATGGTGTCTTTCAAATTGCTCGCGGCTCTACACTCTTTACCGCCTTGTTTTAAATAAGTTCTGGCGTCATCCTCCTGTATCCAGATCTTTCCATGTTTTGTAATAGAGTCAACAGGACACATGAAATATCCTCCGCCGGTTTCGCCCGCGTCCCATCTCTCAAAGTAGGAAATCGGTCCGGCCAACATGTCGATATACTCACTTTCAAGAACCTTATGTAAAGCACAGTGCCCGGACTGCTGAGTCCCATATTTGTAATTATTTGAGATCTCAAACAGATACCCATAAAAAGTCAGTGACAGATACTTGTTGTTTGACGATTCTTTTATGGTTTTACCGATCCTGATTATCAAGTCAGCTACCAACTCATTATAAAATTGATTAAAATCATATATTCTTCTGGATTTTTCGAGGTCAAGAAAAGATGAACCCTCTTCAGAGCATCTCTCTTCTAGCGTAGGTATCTCTATATTATCTAAGCTAAAGTCTTTTCCCCAGCTATCAGATAAGCTTTCACTACTCTGATATTTTTTTTTTGTAAATTCGCGCCACTTGGACAACATTGGTTTAGAAAAATCACCCACACAGTCAAATGTAATAGGATAGAACCATTCACAATTATCCGGATGTATCGCTAATATCGAGTCTCTGTAAGCTTGTGACTGAAAATGCCTAATCAGCTTATCAATATTTATCAATAAATCTTTTTCCCATATTTCCGATGCAAAGGAGATATGATCGATAGTCTCTCTATTGGATTTGATTAATTCATCCTTATACCTGTCTCCAAAATTCTTTTTGGGGTCTGTTCCGTCATGACCGCCAGCTTCAAACGTTTCTACCTGACAGGAGTGAAAACGAACAATCAGTTTAGTCTGTTTGTCAGCCTTGACCAGTCTGTTGATAATTTCATCGACTTCACGGTAATCCTGACTGTCCTCAGCTTGATTCCATGGTAGACGTATAATGACCGAATGAATATGAATGCTGGCTGTTTCAGCAGACATTTTGATTTGGTCACAGGTATTTTTTTTACCCTTATCATCAACATCTGAATAATTTCCAAAAAAAGACACTAAGGGAGTATCTTTGCCGTCAATATTCAGTACTGGAACATTATTTTTATTTATAATTTTTACAGACATGAGTTTCCTTATTTTATAAAGCAAGTTTCTTAATTTTTGATATCTTGCTGATTTTGTAATTATTTAGTTTCATAAAGTTACTTCCTCCGAAAAAAGTTGAACTTTTTTCAGACCTTTTACTTACTTGATTCATTTTTCGATTGTCTCCTTTGTTGTTTTATCATTTTTTGTGCAAAATGCAATTTACTTTAAAGAAATTATTGACATTTGTCGCAATTTCTGCTAAACTATTTATAACAGGTTCGTAATTAACTGATTCGGAGGGAACTCCATGGGATATGGCAAAGCAGCTTTCCATTCCGGGAAAAGCCAAGGCCCCTACTGTCCCTTCAAGAACTTTTGTATTTTTCTTAATGGCGAAGCTCCTGAATCGATTCTTGCCGATCGCGACTACCTGAGAAACCGTGTTGATGAACTTGAATTTTCCATGGATATCGCCAACTGGCAGACTGTAAAACTTCAGGCACGCGTCAAGGAACTTGAAGATGATAAATCCAAACTTGAAAAGGATCTTTCCGAAGCACTTCAGGCTCCCTTTAAAAAACATAAAAAGAAAGAAGCTCCTGAGAACCCCAAGAAGCGTGGCGCTCCGGTGGGACATCCCGGCTGGTTTCGAGCTAAACCTGAGCAGGTTGATAAAACTATTGATGTTTATCTTGATGCTTGCCCATTGTGCGGCGGTGAAAACATTTCGCCGTGCAACCATACTACTGAACATATCCAGGAAGACTTTGAAGACGGCAAACTTACTTCCACTTGCTTTGTTCACTGTTACTACTGGTGTTGTAATTGTAAAAACGTCGTCCACGGTTGGGGTAATAACGAAATTCCCAACGCTTTTATCGGGCCGGATGCCAGAGCTAAAGCAGCTTATGTCCGTTATGAAGCCAAAGCTTCCTATAACAGCACGTTGCAGATATTGGAATACTTGTGCGGATTGAAAATAGTACCGGGATCGTTGGTCAGATTTGACCATAAGCTTGCTGAAAAGGCTACTCCGGCATACGAAAGTTTGAAGCAATCTTTGTCCAAATTTCCGTTTATGCATATCGACGAAACCGGCTGGAAGCGTGACTGGCTCTGGATATTTACCAACCCGAATATCGCTTTCTTTCATATTGATAAAAGCCGTGGTTCTAAAGTCGTTATTGACCACCTCGGCGAATACTACAACGGTATCATTATAAGCGATTTTTGGAGCGCCTATCTTAGTCTGGTCGAAGCCTTCGGCAAACAGAAATGTCTTGTCCATCTGCTGCGTGACATCAGAGATTTGTTCAAAGATGAATCCCTTGTCACGGAAGCAAAAAACTTCCTTACAGAGACCAAAGATTTGTTTAAGGATGCTATATTTCTTCATAATGTGCACCCCGCTCTTTCTAATACTGAATACCGTTCGGCTAAAAAGAAAATTCTAAAAAGATTCAGAAAACTGCGCAAGCATTCTGAGCTCGAACACCACGAAAGCGACAACATACGCAAACGCTTGATAAAATTTAAGGACGAACTCTTTACTTTCCTCGAATACCCTGCTGTGCCCCCGACTAACAATGCGGCGGAGCAAGGTATCAGGAACGCAGTCTTGTTCAGAAAAATATCCTTTGGAAACATGACTGAACGCGGCAAGCGCAATGTTTCAATCATCATGACCATTATACGAACGGCAAGGCTCAGAGGCTTAAATCCGATCAAAGTAATGATGGAGATAATGAACAATAATGCATCCTCTACACTCTTGAAACGTTTTTTACGCCCCGAAATGGCGGAAGCACCATGACAAAAATACATATGGTAACAGAAAGTATTCCTTGATTCCGAAATCATAATTTTGATTCCGGCAGGATATCCTGTCCCGTGATTATTATTTTGTTGTCTTTCTGCCATAATTTTCACTTCCATTATTATGAAACTTTTTTTCGTTTTTTTTCTTTTCCGGATTTTTCCGGTTATTTCAGTGCTTTAAATCACTATTGATTTCCTACTCAACTTTATGAGACTAAATTTTTACCTGATTTTACGTTTTTTTTAATAACTAATGCAACTTGTTTCTTTAATTGTTCCTATTGTACTTGGCTTAAGGACAAACCTTAGCTAAGTACCCCCTGTTTGATCTAGCCACAGCAAGCTGGCTCAAACAGGGGGGTAAACACTTTTCAGATGGAAAGGTCAGATCTCATTGTAACTAATACATATAATCAGAATCAATTCGATAGACCTTCTGCTCATTTTCCTGAAAATCATCGACCCAGTGCGTCGTATCCGTTGCGACGGGCAGACCGGTCACTGCATCCTGCACATTGGCACGCACGCCGACTTTGCGAATCGAAACGTCGTCAATGACTATTTCCGTACCGGCATATGCGCCATACATCCACAAAGATATTTTCATTTGCGGCTGATCGACCGATGTACTCTGATGCGTGTAGCGACCACTGAAGTAGAGCCATTGATTTTGTTGAACAACGTTTTGTCCCTGGGCAAGCGGGATGGTTACCGAGTTTGCAGAGAGACCTGCGGCAGTCATTTGCAAGAAAATATAGTTGCCTCCAGAAACCTGCGAGGCGTCCAAGCCGCTCAAACGCACCCGGCATGAATAATCATAGGTACGACCTTCCTCTGCAGGCAGGGAAATCGAAAACGGCACGCTGAATTGGTTGGCTTGCTGGGCGAAGGGACCGACCTTCAACCCATTACTTCCGCCATATCCCGCTCCATCCACTACGGATGCAGTCAAAGATCCGGAATCTGGGCTGATCCATTGTCCAAATCCGCTCGTCGGCAAAGCACCTGTATAAAGCTCAACCCCCCCGTTGGGGACAAGCTCGACTTCGCAAACCGAAACGTCGTCAATGACTATTTCCGTACCGGCATATGCGCCATACATCCACAAAGATATTTTCATTTGCGGCTGATCGACCGATGTACTCTGATGCGTGTAGCGACCACTGAAGTAGAGCCATTGATTTTGTTGAACAACGTTTTGTCCCTGGGCAAGCGGGATGGTTACCGAGTTTGCAGAGAGACCTGCGGCAGTCATTTGCAAGAAAATATAGTTGCCTCCAGAAACCTGCGAGGCGTCCAAGCCGCTCAAACGCACCCGGCATGAATAATCATAGGTACGACCTTCCTCTGCAGGCAGGGAAATCGAAAACGGCACGCTGAATTGGTTGGCTTGCTGGGCGAAGGGACCGACCTTCAACCCATTACTTCCGCCATATCCCGCTCCATCCACTACGGATGCAGTCAAAGATCCGGAATCTGGGCTGATCCATTGTCCAAATCCGCTCGTCGGCAAAGCGCCCGTCTCACGATCAAACCCCCCGTTAGGGACGCGCTCGCAGGGCAATCGGAAACTGCGCCGGCCCGCTTGACCTCTTGCATAGACATACATATAACGACCGTTGGTCTGGAGCGCATCCGTCTGGTTGTCAATCTTGTCGCCATCCACCTGCAAGTTCACCCCCGAATAACGGGCAATGGCGCGCAACGTTTTCTGGGAGAGTACTGGTGCTCCGCAGAAAATCGAATTCCAAGCGGTCGACTCTTTGAGCGCCAGTCCCACACCGCCCCCTTGGGTATACGTTCCCAAAGCGCGAACCCCGGGAGTTCCCGCAACGGCTTTAAAGACCGGCTGCATGGCTCCCGTACCGGCTCCGAACGAGTGCCCACTCAGCCCACTTGTCAAGGGGGCAAAAATATCGACCACGCTCATCTCTGTGGACATAGAAGATGAGGCCAGTTCCAGCGGAATTCCAGTCAGTGTGGACATGGCAGGGATCGACAGCGAAGTTTCGGTCACATATCCCGGCGCATAGAGCCACAGCAACGTGCGTCCGTGCGATTTCACAGCTTCTACCAACAGCCGTTCGTTGTCGTCCATCCGGAAGGTATTGATGAAAACGATCAAGCGCACGGTGTTGGGCAGTTTGTCTAGATCCTGAATGTGATAGTACCCCACCTGCGCACCCAGCGACTGAAAGATGCTACGCTGAGTATAGCCATTGGGGATAGTAAGGTCTATGGAATCCCCCTTGAGCCAGAAAGGAGTATCTTCGTCGTAGATCCACGCCACCTGCGGCGCTGCCGGAAGCTTGCGTTGGATGCTGTCCACATACATCGAAATTAACGTGGAGTTATTGGTCCAGATAGAGTTCGCGTTAAAAGCACCATTGGCGTTGAGATCCATCCACCAAGTCGCCAGATTATGAGTCAGGACATTCCCAAAATTGCGTCGCAGACACTGGAGGGTATCCCACTCTGTCGGGTAAAAAACCCCGTCGTTTCCAGGCTCAGGCCAAGGCGTCCAAAGCCATGTGCGAGAATCCTCCTCTTGAAGTTGGAGCTTGCCGGCCAGAGCAATCGAATCAACTGGTCCCATAAGGTTGGAGGGACCGCCGTCGCCACGATCCATATAAGAGGTCGGGCTGGCGATGATATCGACATCGGGCGACTCCAACACACGGCGCAACGACATGTGCCCCGAGTTGCCGACACCTTGCCTAAAAGAATTGAGCAGTAGTTCCATCTGATAGCCGCCAAAACAGGTATACAGCATGCGGCCGGCGGTAAGGTTTTTGAGCTGCGTAGCCATGCTAATGATTCGATCAGCAACCAAGTCATTGTGGTACAATTGATAATCGGTCATCCAGCGGCGTTGGGCCGGATCGCGAAACCACCCTTGATCGCCTGATAACCATTCCGATCTAGGGGGGATCTGAATTTCCGAAAAAGCGCTCAAGGATTTCAGCCAGGCTGCATTTAATTCGCCCAGATTTTGATTGTAACGCTGTGCAGCCCAATCGGCAAATCGAGCCCGGTTGACTTCGCTGTAATCGTAATAGTGAAGATTAATCTCCGGATAAAACCATTCGCCGGCCTCAAGATAGGTCGGGTGGATGCTGATAATCCGGTCGCTAAAAGGCCCCTGGGCCAGGAAGCGCACCATTATATTTAGTTGGTGATTCCATTCTTCTGCCAAATCATCGGAAGCAAGGGTGCATATACTCATTAAGGTGCCGTCATCAGCAACGATTTTGGGCAGAGGGTTTGCCGCTAGCCAACTGGCGGGCGGAGACATGTTAACGCGCAACAAAAACATCGCATTTGGATTACGTTCAAGTGCCAGTGCCATCTGTCCCGTGCTAAACCCATTCCAGGGAAGTTCGACGCCCAGCTGAATCAGGTTTACATCGGCAGCGCCCGCTTTTTCAATCTCGTCGTAAATCACGTGTCCGCCGGTGTTCCCGAAAAACATGGTGGGCGGTTCATCATAACCGTTAATAGATAGCCGTGGCGAACCGGAAATATCCTGATAGACCTCGCAATCGGGAAAAACCGAGGGATCGTAAGACATGGTAGCATCAAAGACCTCTACCGTCAGATCATCAAAACAAAGGCTACCGCTTGCTATTTCCGGGATGTTCATCATGCATTCCAAAACCGCAGTACCGGCTGGAAGCTCCACAAGATGCTCGACCAACGTGTACTCAGTAGTTCCCGCGTGTAAGCCCGAAGCGTAAGAATATACCAATGGTTCCCATGAACTATTTGAACAGCGCAACAC
Organism: Victivallaceae bacterium; assembly: GCA_963664605.1. Lineage (GTDB taxonomy): Bacteria > Verrucomicrobiota > Lentisphaeria > Victivallales > Victivallaceae > JAHOYW01. The sequence goes on along the minus strand of OY761536.1, from coordinate 3,045,167 downwards.
CGTCCCGGCGCTGTTGGACGGTGTTGTGAAAACGAGATTATCGGTCTTGATGTACCAGGCAACACGCAAAAGCGTACCAGCCGCGAAACTGGAAACGTCGACGGATTGAAAAATGATCACCATCTCATCAGCACCGCTGTTTTGGCTGAGACGCCCAGCATATGTTCCGCCATGGACGTCTTCAGAATCAGACGTGACAGCCCAGTTAACACTATTGCCGTGGGGATTAAAGACATTCCATCCGGCCGTATTGCCTGCTTCAAAGTCACCGTTATTGAACGATACCTGTGAATAGACCGATGCGGAGAAACCGCACATAACTATGATTGAAAAAAACTTCATCATTAAGTATTTCACTATTCTTTTCATGTTCGTCTCCCTAAGTTAAATTTCAGTTTGCATCATACCCATACCCGCTATCACACCTCCTTTAGTGTTAATTATTTTGTGGATCCTACAAATCCATTTAGTTGTTTATTTTTAACGACTTATGTTTATAGTTTTCTTTGTTTGGTCTGTTATTCAGTTAGGGCTATTTCTCCGAAACAGCCGCATCAAAAACGGAAGAATCGGAGAAAGTTTAATAACAAATCAGATTATCACTTCGTGTATTCGAACCATTTAACGCCGGTTTTATCCAAGTCCAGTGACACTTTTTTGTATCGCTGAATGACAGCTTTACCATCTATGGTTTTAAGCTTAATACCTCTAGGAACATTGAGAGTTATTTTTCCCTTTTTCCCGGTGTAAACAAAGATGTATTTGTTGTTCTTGTTTACCAAGGCAGGCTTATCCGCCCACATGTGGACTTTAGCGGTTTTAAAGATACTGCGGAAAATGCCGACATTCGCTCCGGGGTTACCAAGATAGAATGAGTATATCCCTTTGGATATCTTCATCGCCGCGGAAGGCTTGCCGTCCGAGTCGTACTTAGCGATAATTTGACAGCCTTTAGCGCTGACAACCGGCCTTTCTTCAAGGTCAAGATTGTCATACCATTCAAGAAATTTAAGCTTTGTGAAATTGCCGTAACTACCAGTTGAGGCAACTTTCCCGGGAACAAGCTTAACATTGAAACCAGTGAGTTTTTCTATATTGGCAGTGTTGTATTTTCCTTTACCATCTATATAGCCCGGCAGAAAACACCATACCCGGTGGCTTTTATCCTTCGCCAGGCGCTTTTTAACAGCTGACATCTGCGCTTTGGACATTTTATAGGTAGTGGCAAACACAACAATTTTAGCTTTCGGAGTTTTTCCTGCTACATAGTCTGAAAACAGATATGTTTCTACAGTGGCAGAGGATTTACTCAGGGAAGTTATATTACGGTGCAATACAGTTCTGTCAAAACTGTAGTCATCGGCAAAGTACATCTTGCTCTTTTCATCAACTATTAACTGAACATCGGCTGAGTAACTTTTTTTAGGCTCTTCTGAGTTGCGGAAAAAGGATTGTCTCTTTTTAATCAGATTCCACACTTCCTGAGAATTGAACATGCCTGATGCATGCAAATCCATCCACCATATTCCAGCGCCATGGGTCAGTATATTAGAAATATTACGGTCAATTACTCCGATTGTTTCACTGATATTAGACGTAGCGGAAAACCCAGGCTTGAATCCATGAGCTTTAACATCGATAGCATGCGTTCTGGTATCGTCTTCGTTTATCCACAATTTTTTATTCAGAATAACTGAATCCACTGGAGACATGAAACTGCCGGGACCTCCGGTTGCTCTGTCGCTATAGGATATAGGCGAACAAAGAATGTCCACATATTCACTGTTCAGCACCTCGGCAAGATTAAAATGTCCCGCGAAAGATCCCGGAAGTGAAACAAGATAACCATAAAAAGCCGCAGTCATCTTATTGCCATTGGTCTCTTCTTTAACGACTTTACACCAGCGGATAACATGATCGCCTAAGAGTTTACTGTAGAACTCTGAATAATCAATCCACGCGCGCTCCTTCACTGGATGGTAAAATGCGTTAATGCGTTCGTCAAGCCGATGCCGCATAGGCCAACGCCCTTTTTTAGGTCTCGGGACTTGCGCATTGCTAAAATCTACCTTGCTGTCGCCCCAGGCCTTGCGCAATGCGGCAATTGTTTGGTAATGATTTTTAAGATATTTTCTAAAAGCGCTGGTAGCAGCCATGCTGTAGTCAGCGCCCTTCTGGCGGTAAGCCATGTCGAACATCTCACTAAAGAGGGGAGATACCTGATATACAAGTATGCGCTCAGGATATTTATTTTCAAAGTGTTTAACAATTTTGCGTAACTGAATACTGGTCGGTTCCTGGAATGCATCAGAGGCAAAAGAAACAATATGTGAGCTTGTTCCATCTGCGTACTTAAAATACTCGCCAATGTTAGACTTGTTTTTTGTTCTGAAAGCCGGCCAGTCACTGTTAGGACCAATTCCCAAGCGAATCAGAAACTTAGCTTTAGGATCGATGGCAATGAATTTATCAAGCAGTCCATCTGAACGCGTAAAATTTAATTCGTCCGCCCCCGGCTTAAGTGGAGTCCAGATACCAAGGGAATATATATGCACACCTGCTTTGGATGCCTTCTCTACCTGAGGTTGTAGATATTTGTAATTTCCTTTATCTGTATTAAAAAAAAATATCTGCGGAAGAGTCGCTTTCCCGTTAATATTGAAGTTGTAGGGAAAAATATCGGTGTTGAGTTTAGCAACGCCCTTGCCCTTTCCAGCTAGAGTACTTGTGGCCAAAAAGCAACAACATACGAGTACTAATAATTGCTTAAAAATCATTATATTACCTTTCTTTTATAAAATCGCGCATATTGCCGATGCGCTCGGCTTTTGCGACTGCTTTCACTTTTCCAATGTGTTCAAGAAGAACGTGGGAATATCACCCAAAATATTTCGTGACTGTCAGGGGAACTGGGAGCATTAATAAATCAAAGCTAATTGATCCACTAACATATCACATTTTTTTCGATTTTTAATGGCTTGAGTTTAGCAATACGCAAGTTAGAGATAATTACTTTACCTGATTCTACTAAAACTCCCATATTACCATTCTTTGGAGCATCAGAGATATCAAGACAGAATATCCACTGTTCGTTGATATAAATTTCAGCCATATGAGCACGAACTAGAATACGTACATGTAGCGCCTTCTCCATTAATCCAGCTTGTTGATAATCATCTTTGAGGGAACAAAGAATCGTCGATGCGTTAAAGAGCTTCGTGCGTTTTACATTGACTACAGAAACGGTATCAGCTTCTTTATTAAACATTAAACCGACAGCCGATTCGATTTTCCCTAATTCCTTTTGAATAACTTCTTTATTTCGCCAAAAAAATCCTGCGCACCAAGCACCACTGATATCAATATTAAAAGAAATCATCGCATCAGCTGCTTTGACATCCAATAGCTTTACCGCCTGTCGTCCTTCTTGTGCTTCGCAACTAATGCAATCCTGTTGTAGTAAAGTACGGGTTTCGAGCGTATCTAAATCAGACCAATATTTAAGCATTAGGTTGCCATTCTCGTCCTGATGAACAACTTTAGGAGTTGCCCAAGTAATAACAGTAGCTCCCCAGGTGTGATGATATAATAAACGTTTCCCATTATATTTTATAGTTCGCCCTACATAGTGGTCATGTCGCCCCCGTCCAGATCCCAGCAATAAAGGAGCATCCGGCAAATGATAAGGACCGTCGCGATGATCAGATACGACATAACTGGTTCCCGCGGCATCTTTTCTTCCAGAAGTGTCTTTGCGCGAACGAACACTGGAGAAGAGCAGATAATGCTTCCCTCTCATCTCAAAATAATCAGGAACCTCCATGTGAACGAATTCGTCGCATAAAAACACAGGTTCTTGGTAATTCCAATGCTCATAATCACTGGTCGTGAGATGAGCAATAGAAGGAACTCCTGATTGATGTGTGGCGTATAAATATCCATGCCAGCATTCTTCGTTTGCGTCATAGTAGGCACTCAAGTCGCGCCAGCAACCACCAATTTTGTATGGAATCTTTGATGGAAGTATAGGATTTTCCGGGTGTTGTTTCCATTGCATGAGATCTGAAGATACCAGCATTCCAATGGGAGATTCTTCTCCAGATCCAAAAGACATATAGTATTTATCTTTATGCTTTACGGTACAACCAGTGTAATTCATACCTGTTTCATTCCAACCGCCTTTTTTAGCGATATTTTCAATAGGAGGTAAATAATCCCAATCAATTAAGTTTTTTGAGCTTGCCCGACCGATTCTTCCTTCTGCAAGAGCAAGAAAGAAAAGATGGTAAATTTCACCATTCTGGTAAAGCCAAGTATCCCACATAGGTTCTGATTCAGGTGGTCGATAAATCATAATTGTAATTATCCTTGTATTCACAACTTTCAAAAGTCTTTCAATCTCAAAAACTTATTATTGTAATGTTATTATTCGAAGATTAGCTTTAATATTTGCACGGGCAGATACCCACTTAAAATATAATGTGGAATATCTCACTATGTTTTTTGCTTAATGTGCCCCGTGAGGATTTTTTGCGTCCCACATGGTTCCATATCCGGAACCATCTCCGGGGCGGTTTGGGTTGCCTTCGAGGACATCTCTGTGACTTGTTTCCACATGTCCATCAACCATAGTTACTTTTACATATGCCTTTTTATGTGGAAACTTTGTTAAATCAGAACTTGGAATTCCGAAATAAATACTATACGCTTGGGGATTGGCTAAGGTGGGGTAGTTTAAGACATTTGCGGGAGCTTGCAATTCAGCAAGAAAAATTGAGGTTGAAGTAGCTTTGATTTGGTTTATTTTTGCTGGTTTAGAAACATTAGCACTCCAATCATAATTAACAACCCCGTTGTAATTCAAAGGATCAAGGTCATATTTGCCGTTTGCTGCATATGAAATTGGAATTGTTGAGTCCCAAGTGCGTTTAATATTATCCATAGGACAACGAAATGTTGCTGATTGGCTCATCAAGGTAGTGTAATCACCTCCTCCAATTTGAAGGCCGTAATTAGCTATAGGTTTAGTGACATAGTCAAGCAGTTTCCTATCCCATGTCGCCTTTTTGGTAAAAGTTACAGGTTCATTATGCATAAAGAAACCATCATAGTCTCCGGTGTACATATTTCCCGCAGTACCAAGCTGTTTCATGTTGTTGGTACATGAAATATCTTTAGCTTTATCGCGTGCTTTATTCAGTGCCGGCAACAACATTGAGGCGAGGATTGCTATGATAGCGATCACGACGAGTAATTCAATGAGTGTGAAATTTTTACTTTGCTTTTTCATTATGCTCTCCTAATGGTTTTCTGATTTTATTAAATTATTATTTTTCAATCTTAAAGTTTGAGAAATCGACTAAAATACAACTTTAACCAGTATTGCTTGCTCCTATTTTATTATTGATTTTAATTAAATTATAAACCTTTTATAATTTTGTTTTCCACGAGTTTTACTACTTTAATTCCTTTATTTTTCGTAAGTTCAATGATTGTTTCAACTGCCAATTCTCCGAGTTTAACATCGTCTGTTTTGGCTGAAAGCGCAGTTCCCTGTAAATTTTCCGTATCCGTATCCAAACTCGCAATTTTAATTTTATCTATCAGCTCCGGTGCTTGCTCCTTGAATATTTCGAGAATGCCTATCGCCATAGTATTATTCCCAGTCAGTATTGCATCGGGCAACTTAGTTTTATCTTTGAGCAAACTAAGTGCCGTTTTGCGTCCGCTTTCTTTCTTAAAGTCACCATACATTATCGACAGAGAATCTTCTGATAATCCTGTTTCCTTCATAGCAGACAGTACCCCTTGCTTCTGGGTATCACTTGCGCTTATATTGTGGCAACCTTCTAAAAATAATAGTTTTTGTGCACCTCCTTCTATAAGTAAACGGGTAATTTTAATGGAAGAACTTAGATAATCACAAGCAACATAATTAACCCCATCTTTATTTTTCGGCACGTTTCCGACAAACAAATACGGAAAACCATGCGCACGCAAATCTTCGTGATATGTTTCATCAAGCTGACATCCCCAAATCAGCAACGAGTCGATATGCTTTCCTCTGAAATGGTCAAGATACTGTTTCTCGGCGATAAACGCTTCATCGGCAAATAGCAACAGCATATGAATACTATATTTTCTCAGCTCAGTTCCCAGGCTGCTTATGACACGCATGAGATGTGGATCTTCTAAAATATAATCGCCATCCTTATCGTTTGATGGAATAACCAGACCAACCACATTAGTACGTTTGGAAAAAAACCTTTGCGCGTTAATGTTAGGGGAATAATTTAACATCTTCGCCGCGTCCAAAACTCTCTTGCGCGTCATTGGACTTATAGCACCCTTGGAATTGTTCATTACACGGGAAACAGTGCTCGGCGAAACCTTTAGGTAATTCGCCAGTTCCCGGATATTACAACTTTTTTTTTCCATTAACATTTTATACAATCCCTAATATTATTATGCAACGTGTTTCTTTTATTGTTCCTATTATACTCTATTTTCTTTTGTTTGTCAATACCATAAATCAAAAATCAGCGATAAAAAAAACAAAAATAATCTTTTTTCCACTCAAGTATTTTTATTCCTTTATGAAAATTAAGCAACAATATTCAATCGGCGTAACGTGTCTTTAACAAGAGTATTAGAAACACCCTTGCTTTCTTCCCTTGTTAATTTTTCCTAAAAAAATATAAGGGGGTATTGACAAAAGAACTTAAGTCAAGTATAATAGGAACAATAAAAGAAACACGTTGCATTGTTTGTTGAAAATAACGGCGGAATCAGCAAGATATCAGATGTTTATGATTTAACTAACAATACTCTTTATAGTTAGTCAGACTGACTGCTTAAAAACAGCGATGGATAAAATGAAACAAATTGTTACGGAATAAACTTTTCAATCTAGGAGAATGAGCTAATTTTAAAAGTGTTTAATAAAATTGACTTTAAAAATCAGAAACCAATAAAACTAGAGATAGGGGGGCAACATACACACAATCAGGTTTTTGGTGGAGTTTTATAAAAAACTCATCGAACGCGTCAAAATTATTTTTGATACGTGAAAAATATAATTTTTAACAAAAGGAAGCCAACAGTTTTGAAATTGGCTCACAAGGTAATATAATGTTTTTAAATCAATTACTAATACTCGTATGTTGTTGCTGTTTGGTCGTAAACGCTCTTGCTGACAACAGCAAAAATCTTGCCTTTAAAAAACCAGCGAAAACAAGCAGTGTTTTTCATCCCCTCTACGATGGTCCAAAAGCCGTTGACGGAGATGTTGTAAACACGAGATGGGCGACAACATCCGAAGATAAAGGGCCGTGGTGGCTGGAAGTGGATTTTGGTCAAAACATGACCTTCAATAAAACCGTGATAAATGAAAAATCATTTGACAATTTAATAGAGTATCAAATTCAGTATTTTTCCGACGGTGTTTGGAAAACAGCTTATACAGGCATTGACCCTGATGAGATACAAACAGATATATTTGAACCAGTGACAGGCTCAAAAGTAAGACTTTACATCTTGAAATCAAAAAACAACCCGACCATTTGGGAATTTGCAGTTTACAATCACCCTGATGCAAAAATTTCTCCACAAAAGTTAGCTAAAGTTAACTTAAATATTAAGAGTGAACTTGTTATAAAACCAAAAGTTTCACAAAAAGGTTTAGTCAAGGCCGAGATAAAAAACTATAAAGGCCTTTCGGTATTACATATTGACGGCAAGCCGGTTTCCCCGACTTTTTTCTTTGCCAATACTCTTCAGGCTCTCCTTAAAAATGCAAGCAAGAATGATTTATATAAGGGTTGGAAGAAAGATAGGTTGCCATTATATAATAAGCAATATAAGTTATTAGCTAAGAATGAGCTTCATTTGTATGAGGTTGAATCAAATCTGGCATGGCAACTGAGAGAAGACTCCCCGAAGCGCAGGTTTTATGATATCGAAGGCTTGGTCCCCAATGTTAACGAAGTTCTAAAGTATGATCCCAATGCCAAAATAATAGTCAGATGCAATTTGGGGCCACTACTATGGTACAGCAAGAAGAAACCGGAAGAGGAAATATTATATGCCAAGGGTGAGGTAATAAAAGGTCATCGCCATCCCGCCAATCTGCATAATATCGCGTTCAGTTATGCGTCTGAATATTGGCAAAAGATTGCCGGGGACAGCTTGAGAGGGATGATTCAGCTTGTCAATAAATCTCCTTTTGCTAACAATATCATCGGTTATCATTTTACCTATTTAGCGGGTGGTGAAAATTTTTATCATCCTGCAAATGGACTGGCTGACTACGGGATACCAATGCAGAAGAAATTTCGTGAGTTTGTGATAGATCGTTACAAAACCCCCATTGCCCTCAGCAAAGCCTGGGGCAAAAAGATGATATTTGACGATATTAGAATCCCCAGTTATGCACAAAGAACCGCCGCCAAGAACTCAACCTTCCTCGTAGGAAATCAGAGCAGTCAGGTTTTTGATTTTTTGCAGTGCCTAAATGAAACTACCGCCGATATGCTGGACTATATGGGGAAAATAGTCAAAGAAGAAACCGATAATCGTTGTCTGTCCATAGCTTTTTACGGATATATTAATGAACTACCGGTTAATTTTGCAACTCATGGAGTCCAAAACTCCGGACACATGGCCATTTCAAAAGCAATTAAAAGCAAATATATCGATATTTTTGCCGCTCCGCGCTCATATTATAACCGAGGAGAAGGGGGCAGTTCATTAGCTATGACTCCAGTTGATAGTTATTCAATAAATAATAAACTGTGGATTACCGAAGATGATACGCGCACCTCAATTTCTGCCTCCTCCAACGGCTATAATCGCAACAAAGATCTAGCCAGCACTATTCGTACCGTTAGGAGAACATTTGCCAGTATCATTTCACACGGAAATGGTTTATGGTGGATGGATCTGCCAGGAAATGGGTGGTGGGCCGATGAAACATTAATGCAAGAAATGGCTAAGCTAAAAGATATTTATGATTATTGGCTTAAAGAAGCAAAATCGTGTGCATACAAACCTGATATTGCCTTTATTGTGGATGATAAAAGCAGCTACTCATTATCCTCCCATAGTGCAATTTACTATAATCTCATGTCATTATCACGCGAAGGGATTGATTTGATGGGTATGCAAACCGGGCAGTATCTCCTTTCTGACCTGACAGCAGGCAAAGTGCCGGATTGCAAAATGTATGTATTCTTAACTGCGTTTGATATGTCTAACGCGACAAGAAAATACATTAATAATAATCTTAAAAAAGATGGTAAGGTATTAATCTGGTTCTATGGCAACGGTTATCTTAACAACGGCATCGCCAGTTTGGACAACATTTCCAGTTTAATCGGCATCAAAATGGCTGAATACAACTCGTCAAAACTGCCACTCATGAAGTTTAAGCCGTCCTCTATGCATCCACTTGTACACAACTTGGCTGAGAAGTCTAAAGATTACGGCAACCTTAAAAGACGAAATAGTTTACAAGAGCAGATTAAGCCATTGTTTTATTCTGCCGACAAAAAAGCTGTTGTTCTTGGTTCGCTTGACAGCGAGAAGGCGCCGGCTGGAAAAAATCTTGTCTTTAAAAAAAACGCGCAAACAAGCAGTGTTTTTCATCCCCTCTACGATGGTCCAAAAGCCGTTGACGGAGATGTTGTAAACACGAGATGGGCGACAACATCCGAAGATAAAGGGCCGTGGTGGCTGGAAGTGGATTTTGGTCAAAACATGACCTTCAATAAAACCGTGATAAATGAAAAATCATTTGACAATTTAATAGAGTATCAAATTCAGTATTTTTCCGACGGTGTTTGGAAAACAGCTTATACAGGCATTGACCCTGATGAGATACAAACAGATATATTTGAACCAGTGACAGGCTCAAAAGTAAGACTTTACATCTTGAAATCAAAAAACAATCCGACCATTTGGGAATTTGCAGTTTTCAATGACCCTGATGTAAATGTAAGTAAATCGAATATTGAACAAGGTCTGTTTGCCTACAAACCCATGAAAAATTGGCATTCAATCTATATTGGCGTGCCATATTTCAGCAAAGAAATCATCCGAAATATAGCCAAATATTTTAAGGTCCATATTTATTCTGATAAAAACGTCCGCATATATACAAACAACAATTTACTGTGTGTTTATAACCCGAATAAAACTCAAAATGTCAAAATAAAACTACCGGAAGCAAAGACTCTTATCGATTTGGATAGCAAAACCGTCATCGCTAAAAACGTAAAAGAATTTATTTGCCCGGCAAGTTATGATGAAACTAAATTTTATTTCCTGAAATAAAAGATAGTTGCAAATGAGATAAGTTTTTTACAGCAGGACATAATTATGAAACAAAATGATTGGCTTGCAAAAAAATTTTTCCCCAAGAAAATCAACGTTTAAACACTAAAATATTACCGAAAATTACATAAGTTAAGGAGAAGTATATTTTGTCTACTCGATCATCTAATAAAAAAACACCAATGGTTCGGACAATCAGTTCTAAAGGTTTTCATACAAAATATGGGGAACGTTTCTGGAGTCGACCTCTCTACGGAGTGAACCGAAGGTCTTTTGTCGCCACAGGGGAACTGCCCCATGCTGCGTTTCTCAAGCATATCCCTACAAGAGATCTCTATGAAGGTAATCCCGATGCGGAAGTCTTTGTGCGCTGTGGTCAATTTCTGCCCGGGATTATTTCCAAAAAAGGCACCAGATGGCTTTATCAGGCTGAGGAGCTTACTGCAAGCTATGACCCAGGTATGATGCGCTTTGTTATTAAAGACCCAACTATAGATGGGGTGCTGCAAATGAAACTTGTTCCGCTGACGCCTGGAGATGGTTATGTAGTGCGCATCACTACCACGGATGCGGTTGAACTTGCCGTTGCTTTCGGAGGCTTCTTACACGATATTGGAGATAACTATCAGGGCAACAGCGATGCTCCTGGCGGAATTGAAAGCAAACTTTATCATAATATATGCTATTCAACGCCGATGGATGGTGTTTCATTAGCAAGCGTCGAGAACATTCATAATGCCAATGGAAAAGCTCTTGGACAGGGGTTGAAATCAGCTTTAATCTCGGATTGTCCGACTCTAACATCCCTTCATGAAACACAAACCGGGATTGCGTTGGACGAACTGCTTCGTCAGGAGCCGGGAAAATCTTCAGTTCAAGTGCACCGTATAGATCTGGAGCCGGGACAGTCAGTAAATTTCATAATTGCCACTCCAACACAAGATAATTTTGAGGATGAACTGCGCGAACTGTCCAAAGATATTGCTGGGGTCTTCGATCGCAGTAAGGAGCGGGTAAACACTATTTCACGGCGCATTAACCTGCAAACGCCGGATACTCTAGTAGACCTCGGTGCTCGATCGCTTTCGGTATCGATGGACGGCTTATGGAGTGCGCCGGTATTTATGCACGGCCCTGTACGCTGGGCCTTTACCGGATTGATGGGGTGGCGCATGGGCTATGGTGCAGATGTCTGCGGAAACTATGACCGAACAGCTTCTCATATTAAATACTATGGTGAACAGAGCAACAAAGGAGGCCTGGATAGATCCCCCCAAGCCGATCCCAAAACCTTGCTGAGCAAACAGGCCCTTGACAGTATTTACTTCAGCGAGGGCGGTATAGTGAACTGGGACAATTATAATATGACAGAAATGTGGTTGCACTTTATCAATCACCATTATCAGTGGACAGGCGATCGGGAGTTTCTCTGCTCCATGTGGCCAGCGATTCGAGATGCGGTGGCTTTTCAGAAGCGAGTTCTTGACATGGATGGCGACAGCCTTTATCAGAACTATGCCAACTACTACAATAGTGATGGTCACTGGCATGCCGGTGGCAACTGCACGCAAGCATCAGCCTATACCTATCTCGGCAATCTACTTGCCGCCAAAGCTGCAGATCTGGTGGGAGAGTCCTCCGAACCATATCTGAACGAGGCGGAAAATATCCATAAGGCTATGAACAACACCTTATGGCTCAAGGAGAAGGGAGTATTTGCCGAATGGAAAGATACCCTCGGTGAAAAATTACTCCACCCCGATCCTGAATTGGGTGCTATTCACCTGCCAATCAACTGCGGGGTTAGCGATGAGTTCCAAACTTACCAAATGCTTCGTTTTACCGAGTGGGGGCTACCTAACAACATCATTGAGGAAAATGGACAACAGGTATTTGATGAATACTACTCAGAAGGATCTACCTATGCTTTCCCTCAAGCTATGAAGGCTCGAGAAGTAAAAAGCAGTAACTGGAAACCAATGGTATTAACGGTGAGCGAGTCCACTCCCGGCGAGCAGATGGATACAGCCTTGGCATACTATAAGCTCGGGCTGGTTGATCGCGCGTTTCCATTAGTCAAGGCGGTATTGCGGTGCATGGTCAACATGACCGCTACCGGTGGGCTGGTCATTCGCGACCAAAACACAGAGATTCCTGCAAAATCGTGGGGCAACCGGGACATTGACCATTGCGATACCATAGGGCCATCTTTAGCCTGTTTGGCCGAGGGGATTTTTGGTATTCATCCTAATATGGCAGATAATTTTGTTGAAATCCAACCCGGTTTCCCTTCCGATTGGAACCATGCCAAAATCGAACTACGTGATATTGAATATACATTTAAACGTCAGGGAAATATTGACATATACTCAATTAGCACCTCTAATCCAACGGTAAAGCGTTTGCGCTTAGTGTTGCGCGGTGATGGAGCCTTAGTTAAAGTAAATGGAAATACCGTGGCAGAACCCCGAGTTGTGCCAGCTATATGCCATCCTTTTGTCGAAGTCGAGTCTACCAAAGATAACTCGGTCGAATTCACCGTGACTCACGCTTCCGAACCGTTACCCTCACTTACACACGCACCAGCAACTGGACGTGGAGTGTCTTTTGAGGCAATCTGTCATGGCGGAACCATCGTTGAATTGAATGATCCTCAAGGAATTTTCAGTGACGCTAAAATCAATGCTGACAATTTTACCGCCAATGTTTCAGGTTCTCTGGGGCATCATACAGCTTTTCTCCGTATGAAGGGTAAAAATGTTGAATTCTGGCAACCAGTTGATGTTGAGGTTCGCGAGGCTATCGATATTATCGACGCAAAGCTATCCGACGATACACAGGTGCTCCAGTTGTCGCTACGCAATAACGGAGGACAGATGCGCCATATTGAAGGCAAAATTAGCTTTGCTGGAGAGACAATTCCCGTCAATCTGGATATTCAAGCGAGTAAACAATCTCAGATAATTTCACTGCCTTTGAATGATACCAGTAGCTTGGTTCCAGGCCTTAATCGCGTCATTCTCATGGTCGAAGACAAGGTTGTTGCCGAAACTCAAGTGGAATGCTGGGATCTATTGAGTCGCACTCCACAGCGCAAAATTCAATTCAATTTTAAAGCGGTGGATATAAGCGTACACTTTAACGACAATTTGGCATTGGTTCACACACATGAATATCTTACGCCCCGTACCCCGTATGTAGCATTACAGATTCCTTCAGACCTGTTCCGTGAATGGAGCTCGTATTGGACTGAAGAGTGCGGTAAGTTGGATATGTCGAATCTTGAGAAAGCATTAACAGGCAACGACGGCCTGTTAATGACCGATCCGGGCATACCATTCCGAACAGACGTTAAAGACAAAAATATCGTCTTTGTCTCTCAGTGGGACAATTTCCCAACGCAGATTAAAATCCCGGTGGGACAGGCTGCCGGACACGCCTATCTGTTAATGGCCTCGGTCACCAACCCAATGCAAAGCGGTCTCGCCAACGGCAGAGTTGTGCTGAACATGGCTGGAGGACAGAAACAGACGCTAGAGCTGTTCAATCCAGACAACCTAAGTTGGTGTGTTACCCATTATCCAAACCGCTACGGACCACTTAATTTGGTAAAACCGGCAGTAAAGCTCGGGGAACACCTTTACGCTACAATTTACAGTATTCCCTTGCCAGAGACTGGAGTCATTGAGTCGCTCTCTCTAGAGGCGATCACCAACGAATCGGTTATCGGTCTGATGGGTTTGACCCTTTGTCCCACTTAAAATAGGAATATACCAATCGGAGTTGATACTTCGTTAAGAAGCAAAATCTAGACATTGACTTTTAACGAGCCAGGAACGATAAAATTGAAATTTTCCGCCCTGAAATAAATAATGATTTTTAATGAAGTTTATTGAAGAAAAAGTAAAAAAAGGCGTTTACACGCCAAAACAAGAAGATTCAGAAGAAAATTCATGGACATTTTAGTTCAGCGTTTTTCGGACAAATGAAAATGGCGCTGACAGTAACTGGAATAATGATAAAAACTTTGCTCTAACAGTTGAATATTGTAAGAAAAAAATCAGTAAAGATAAACTATTGGGATTCATGAATTGTTCATGGTATCCGACAATGGATGCTTATTGCTCTAAAATTGTCAATTCAATAAAACAGTTTTCTGAAATTTAACAAATAAATTGGAATAGTATAATGAAAAAACCAGAGATCAAAAGACTTGGAACCATTGATTGTGATATTGTAGAAACTACACCAATAGTATTCAATGGGCGCTTATACCGCTTTGAATATATCCGTGAACGTTACTATGCAAATACCACAGGAAATTCTTATTTCCGTTTTTGTGATATTGAAAGCGACAAAATCACAGTATCATTCGCTAAAGGCTATCATTTGGGTAGTGCACTGGTTGAGAATGATACGGTTTATGTTTTCGGAGTTGATGAATGGGGTGGAGAAAACATGAAAGTCTTTTGTTCAAAAGATCTGATAAATTGGAATTCTTGCGGAGATATTTCATTAAAAGGTTTTGCCATCTATAATAACTCAGTGTGCAAAAATAGTGATGGCAAATATATTATGCTTATTGAACTGGGGAAACCCGTTGAAGAAATAGGAATTCCTTTTACCGCACGCTTTCTGGAATCAAATGACCTGCGAAATTGGCATCTATTGCCGCTTGAATACATGTTCGGCAAAGATTTTTATACTGGCGGTCACTTCCTTACATTCGAATCAGATTACTATTATTTGACTTATCTTGAGGCTCTTCCAGGGCCACTTTATGAAACTTACATTACTAGGACAAAAGATTTAATTAACTGGGAAGCTAGTCCGCTAAATCCATTTATGGCTCCAACTAAAGCAGATAAAAAAATAATTAATAGCAATCTAAGTAAAGAACAAATCACCAGAACATTAGATGCTGTAAACATAAATTCAAGCGACCATGAATTCTGTGAATTTCAAGGAAAAACAATTATGTATTATAGTTGGGGCAATCAAAAGGGAGCCGAATTCCTAGCCGAAGCAAGATATAATGGCACTGTAAAAAACATGCTTGAAGCCTTTTTTTATTAAAGAGTATCACAGAAAAACACCCACAAATTATAGTTGAACTAAGCCGCATTCGCGGCAGGAATTGAGTTTTTCACGCAAATTATCTTCTTATCCCTTATCTTATCCTCAAGGCCGGTTTATGCCGGGAAATATCAACTAACTTGAGGAGGCTCTATCATGAGCTCAAAAAACAAAAAAGTCGCTAATCGTGTTAAAATTTCTTCCAGTGAACGCAAACGATCTAAGCGTTTAAGACATTCAAGTTCACCTCTGCGCGAAAGGTATCTTGAAGATATGCGTTTACACAAATTTTCAGAAAGAACTATCGGCTGCTATCTTGAATCTGTATTGAGAATGGTCCTGCACACCAATTTAAGTCCGGCTCAAATCAGCAATGAGGAAGTACGTGAATATTTTATTTACCTGGAAAATCGTGGGTATTCACAGGAAACTCTTGGAATTCTACATGCAGCTTTAACTTTTCTTTATCAACACACTTTCCCGCAGGATATGCCTTTTTTGCGAATATTCCGTAAGCGTCCGAAGAAAACTCTACCGGTAGTGCTGTCCCAAAATGAAGTCAGAAAAGCTTTAGCTTTAGTAGAAGATATTCGTTATCAGACTTGTTTAAAAGTGATTTATTCGTGTGGATTACGACTTCATGAAGCATTAGCATTGACAGTCAATGATATTGATGCTGAACAGTCATTGTTGTATGTTTACGGCAAAGGCGGGAAGTCACGCTCAATCCCGTTACCAAGCAATACTTTAATTTTATTGCGTCAATTATGGCAGACTCATCGACACCCGGTCTTACTTTTTCCCGCCTATAAAGGTATACGCTCACGCATATATCATGGTACTAAGGACCGGCCATTTACTAAGGTTACCCTTTACCAGTTCTGGAAAAAAGCCTTGAAGGATTCGGGGTGCCGCAAAGGCGCCAATGTTCATTCGCTCCGACATTCGTATGCTACACATTTGCTTGAAGAAGGCGTGGATATTTATGCCGTTAAAGAATACTTGGGGCATTCCAATATTTCAAGCACGCTGATCTACACGCATTTGACAAAAAAACTTGCACGCAAGCAATGCCGGTCTATTGACCAGCTCATGAGCGATATTTAAGATCGAATTTTGTCTATTATCGCCAAAGTCTTTCGTGACTGGCTACCGCACTACGAGCGACCTTTGAGTCGAGAACAACGCCAGGCTACCAATGCGATTTGCAAATGCCGTACTCCGGCGATGGAACACGGCAGTCTATATTTCTGCCCGGATTGCGGACAAAAACATTTTGCATGGCATAGTTGCGGCAATCGCAACTGCCCGCAATGCGGTTGCAACAAAGTCGCTCAATGGCTGGAAAAACGTCAGGATGAAATGCTGCCGGTCAATTATTACATGCTTACTTTCACCTTGCCGCACGAATTTAATTATCAATGCAAAGTCAATCCCAAAGAGATGTTCAATGTCTTTTTTAAGAGTTCTTCTGAGGCCCTGAAACAGGTCGCTGGCTACGATAATATACTCAATGGTAATATCGGCATGATGGGTACTTTGCAGACTTGGGCGCGTGATGGTTCTTATCATGTTCATATCCATTATATTGTGCCTGGAATAGCACTGAAGCCAACAAAGAAACTTTGCGTTTCCCTAAAAATCCCGATTACCTGATGGCAATGCAAATACTCCAAAAAGTATTTAAAGCAAAATTCATCGAAGAACTGCGGAATATGGAATTTTATAACTCAATAGATCCCAAGGCTTGGCGCAAAGACTGGATAGTGCATTGCCAAAGCGTCGGCAACGGTCAAGCCGCTATAAAATATCTGAGTGCTTATACGCAGAAAATATTCATCAGTGGCAAGTAAACCTCCGACGAGCCCACGTTTACGCGAAGCTTAAAAAGTGCTATTCTATCTCTAAGTTTTAATTTTTAACCTGGAGGTATGATGAACAAAGTTGATTTAAAAAGATGGCAAATGATTGAAGATGAGTTTTTGAATAGTGATTTGGACGATGTGGCCTTTTGCAAGTCGCGAAAACTTAATCTTGACTGGTTCAAGAATAAGCTTCGTGAAGCCGAGCAGCAGGGCTCAAAGCCTGAGAAGAATTCTGAAAATCTGTTTGTGGAACTGATCCCGGAGGTAAAACCTTCAATACCAACTTTCCTGAAAGTACGCTTCCGGGAAGTTGATTTTGAACTGACTGATGAATTCTCAGTTGAAGTTTTCCGGCATGCACTACAGGTCGTCAAGGAGGTAGTCTGATGTTTCCGGGAATCGCAAACGCCAGGATTTTTCTTTACCGACTGCCGACTGACATGCGACGAAGTTACGACACTTTGGCAGCCATGGCGGAAAATGAATTGGGAGAAGAACCAACATCCGGCGCACTGTTCGTCTTTTTGAACCGTCCCCGCAATCGGGTAAAGATTTTATATTATGTGCCAGGGGGCTATTGTATCTGGATGCAACGGCTCGAAGCGGGTTCATTTCCACTTCCTCCTGGTGATGGCAAAAAGCAACTAATTGATCCCGGTACGCTGGCAATGCTTCTGGAGGGATTAAAAGTTGTAAAAATGAAGAGATATTCTCTTCACAACAATTGAATTATTAGTCTTTTATGCTATAATTTAGTATGTGTTGTGAATGCGTACAACTGAAGACGGAGAAGAGCTCACTGGAGCAGGAAAACTCCTGCCTGCAAACTAACAACCAACGCCTGGAGCAGGAACTGAATCTGGCTCTGCAAACAATAAACATGATGCGTTACCGGATGTTCGGACGCAGTTCGGAAAAGCTCAATGCCGACCAGGGGCAGTTTGATGATCTGCTCGCTGAATGCGATTCGCTCAACGATGATTCCCCGCAGGATGATCCCGAAACCGAAAAAATAGAATACTCTCGCCGCAAGAAAAACGACAAGCGTAACGGCCGGGTCAAAATCCCGGATCATCTTGAACGGGAAGAAAGAATCATCGACCTGACCGACGCGGAAAAAATCTGCCCGGTGACCGGGCTTCCGATGATTAAGATCGGTGAAGAAATCTCAGAACAACTCGCTTATGAACCCGGACGGATTTACGCCATCCGTTATATCCGCCCCAAATATGCCAGCCCGGACCGTCGCAACGGTAACAGCGTCGGCGTAAAAACCGCGCCATTGCCGGAAGCCCCAATTGACCGCTGTAAGGCGGACGTCAGTTTACTTACACACATTTTGATCAGCAAATTCTGCGACCACCTACCGCTGCACCGTCAACGACAAATGTTTGCCCGGCACGGAATCGAGCTGGCGGAAAGTTCAATGGGCGGCTGGATCAAATCCCTCGGCAGTAACCTTGAGCCGCTTTATGACCTTCACAGAAACACGGTTTTGAGTTGCGATTACCTTAACGCTGATGATACGCCTATACTCTTTGTCAGGAACAAAAAAGGCGGCAAAAAGAATAAGAAGAAAGGCCGTCTGAAAATCAAGAATTCCGATGGTGCTGGAAAAGGTCATATGTGGGCTTATCTTGGCCGAATAAAAGGCCCGCCTGATGAAACCGGGAACTGCAAAGAATACAAATCCGTCTTTTTCGAATTTACCGAAAACTGGAAAGAAGAACACCCTCTGCGAGTGCTGAAAAACTACAAAGGGCATCTCCAGTCGGACGCTTATGCCGGGTTTAAGAAAGCCTGTGCACAGTTTGTGGATATTACCGGTCTTGGCTGTTGGAGTCATGCTCGCCGTCGCTATTTTGAAGCGGTCAAAATCGGGGTTAAAGAAGCTGAATATTATCTTATGCTTATCAATATCCTCTACCGTATAGAACACCGGATCGAGGCTCTTAAGGCAAAAGGCTTTTCAGATGAATACCTGTTGCGGCTTCGCAAAAAACGCGCGAACCGTATCATGGACAGATTTTTTGCAAAAGTCAAAGCAGCCACGCTTCTTCCGAAATCCGCTCTTGGCAAGGCTCTAACCTACTCGCGCAACCAGGAAAAGGAACTCCGGAACTATGTCAATGAACTTCGTTTTTCCCCAGATAACAATATCGCGGAGAATATACTTCGAGGTATCTGCTTGGGAAAACGTAACTATATGTTTTTAGGCAGCGAATGCGCCGGAAAAACCGCCGCGATCATTTATTCACTGGTCTGCAGTTGCAAGGCCAACAACATAAATCCTTATGAATACTTCAATGATATTCTGCCGAAAATAAACACTCATCCGCATTCCAAGCTCTACGAACTGTTGCCTCACAACTGGGCCAGCAACCTCATTCAAAAGTAAAACTCAAATTTATCTACCCCAACGCTTCATCCCCGATGTGGGCTCGTCGGAGGTTTACAGTGGCAAACGGATTGAATACGATGGTGAAAACGTGACCTATTCATACATTGATTCAAATACTGGACAAAAGAAAAAGCGCACTGTTCATGCCTTGAAATTCATTTTCCTTTACTTGCAACATGTTTTACCGTCCGGCTTCATGAAAACCCGTCGTTATGGTTTAATGGCAAACGCAAGCAAGAAAATACTCAAATCCATAAGAGAACTACTCGAAATCAGGTGGGCAAGACGACTGAAGAAGCGAGAAAAGTTCGCGATAAATGCCTATAAATGCAAGAAGTGCTCCGCAGAATTAAAGATGGCGGGCCCTCGTCTGAGAGCCCCACCAAAGGACGCTTTGATATTATGAGAAAATTAACTCAATACAGGTATGTAATTTTGCGATGTGCCCACATCGTACAATATCTTTACGCCTTGATTACAAAAATAATGGGCATAAACAGTTTTTCCAGAGGAAGAGTTGATAATAAGTCAAATATTTTTCCCAGAAGAGCTTCAGTCATGACATATTCATGTATGTTTTCACAAATAAAGATGTCGTTTTTAGGCATAAATCCAGTTGCGCATTCCAAAGCCCGATAAAGCAATATCCATATACACGTCAAGCTTAGTCCAACAAGGATTATTACGCATCAAGTGCGTAAACAATCCATCTATGTTTAATATTTTCGTTTGTATTTTACTGATTTAAGTTCAAACAGCACGAGCTTTCAGATATTATGAGAAGGCGGTTTGTCCACCGCGGTGTATATTATTTATATCGTGGTCTATGCCGCACATAATATTAACCGTGACCGCTATGCGTCACAGAAATGCCGGAGGACAAATAATGAATGACAATAGCACAAAAATGTATCTTGGAATGGATGTGTCGGAAAAAAGTATCGAATTATTTGCACTATCTGCAGATAACAAAACAGAAAGTAAGGCTAAGCTTGTAAATAATCCTGCAAAAGTAAAAGCTTTTCTTGCTGCTTTAAAAAATACTTCCAAACTAACTGTAGCTCTTGAAACCGGAACTCATTCGCCCTGGTTAAGCAAAATGCTGGAAGAACACGGTTGCAAAGTTTTCGTAGGTCATGCCAGAAAACTGCGTGCGATCTGGGGTGATGACAAAAAATGTGACCAACGAGATGCTGAAATGCTTGCTAGAATAGCCAGAATGGATCCGAAACTATTACATCCGATCAAACATGTTTCTCAAAAGGTCAGAGCGGAACAAGCTGTTATTAAGGCTCGTGATGTGCTTGTAAAAAATTCCACAATGTTAATAAATCACTTGAGGGGAACTTTGCGTTCATTCGGAATAAGTACTTCAGAAATCCCTACCACAAGCATGCATAGCAAATTAATGCCCTTGGTTCCTAAGGAGCTGCGTCCAGCTCTCAGAGGAATAGTTAAACAATTGAAAGAAGTAAGGATGGAAATTAAAGAGTATGACAAGAAACTAACTGAACTTTGTAAAAAGCACAAGGAAACAAAAATACTTCAACAGCTAAATGGTGTAGGGCCAGTTACCGCAATTGCTTTTGCCTTGATAATAGCTGATCCACGACGTTTCAGTAGCGCAGGGAAAGTTGGGTCGTACCTGGGTTTAGCACCAAAACGTGACCAGTCGGGTAAAGTGGACAAACAGCTCGGAATAACCAAGTCCGGAAATGGTATGCTTCGAAGCCATCTTGTCAAAGCAGCGAATTATATCATGGGACCGTTTGGTATTGATTGTGAACTTCGACGTTATGGAGAACGAATCGCTGCTAAAGGCGGAAAAATCGCAAGACGTAAAGCCAAAGTTGCGATTGCACGTAAGCTGGCGATAACGATGTGGCGATTATGGATTGATGAAGCAGAGTATGATCCGTTTTACAAAGAACATCAGATGCAGAAGAAAAAAGCAGCTAGGGTTGCTGCATAATCAACAATAAATATAATTTTATAATAATGACAAGTAAATAGAGAGGTATTGAAAAGAGATGAAACAATTTGAAAAATAAATAATTCACTTTATGTCCAGTCCGGCGACCGCGAGCGAGGGAGCTTGAAGCAGGTTGCCAACCATAAAAAGACTTCGACTTTCAGATAGCGGCGCCCCGGACGGACAACATCATGCGTCGGACTTGGCAGTCCAATTATACAAGAACGCGAATAGGAGCAAGACAAAAAAGTGGAATATTTTAAACATTAAATTGTTTAGTCCCTTGACAAATGCCTTCTCATAGGAGCTCCCCCGATGTTTCTTGAGGCGGAGCAAACTACTGGCTTTTCTTGATTTTGATGTCGTTTTAAAATTTAATATGAATAATGGCTTAAGCATTTTTAATGACAAAAACTCTCAGTATATAGGCAGTTGATATTTTGATAAAAGCTTCCCCTCAAAAAGTCTATGGCGGGCTGAAAGCTCGCGATGATTGAGGTTGATTCGATAAAAAACTAACGCTTTTACCACCTATTTTTTGCATGTTTTTTTTAGCGATGCGATTTTGGTGGTATTTATATTTTAGGTTAGCTATTAGTGCTGCGATACTTTGCTGGAGTTGTTCCGTATACTTTTTTGAATTGAAGATGAAAATAATTTGCGTCATTATATCCAAGTAATGCCGCAATGTCTTTCACCTGTCTGTCGGTCTGCTTTAAATAACGGCAGGCTTTCGCCATTCTTTTAATGATGATTAATTGATTAATTGTAGTTCCCGTTTCTTTTTTTACCAGGGAATTCAAATATCCTATACTCAAACCAACATGATTGCTTATTTCGAGAAGACTTATTTGACGATTGATATTATCTTGAATATAGAAGTCTATTGTTTCAATGATATCATTTTTACTTTCTCCTCTTGAGGGAGGGGAATTACGTGGAGAAGTCTTTTTAATATTAGAATTATGAGGCAATAATAAGCGTATCAACTCAACAAAAATGAGTCTTGTCAGGAATAATGTTTTTTCTTGACACGCGGTCTTTTGATCGTTTATTTCCGTGATAATTTGCTTAATAATTGCTTCAAATGCAGTAAAGTTTTTGACATGGAAATGATATTTTTCTATCGAAGCGTTGAGCTGGTTTAGCTTTCTTCTGGCACCATCGCCGTGTGTAGAAATATTGACCATAAAACTGAATATTTCCACGTCTTCATCTGTAACTTCCCAGTAATGTTTTATATCTGGTGGAATTATGACAACATCTCCCAGATTTAATAAGAAATTACTTTCCCCTATTTGATAGCAAATTTTACCACTTAATATCAATGATATTTCAAAAGTTGGATGCGTATGTTTTATGTTCGAATCTTTTGCAATCAATTTAGAAATATGAACAATATGAGGAAGAAAAAAGAAATCTGCAATATTTGCAGTTTCCCGAAATTTATTCAGCTTTTTAAGGAAGCCATTGATTGTTGAAAAATCTAATTCCATATATTTGCCTTGTTGATTGCAATAGAATAAATATATATATAATATCTTTTTTGTCAAGTTTATAGTTTTTTTTTATAGTTGCGTCTATGGATTAGCTTTACTATATTAAATAGTAATAAAATAATTTAAAAAACTAAAAAAGGTATTTTTTGATGCATTATATTGACTGGATTATTGTGGCATTGTTTATGGTAGGTCTTTTAGGAATGGCTATATATGTGAAGCGTTTTAACAAAGGGGTTGCAGGCTTTCTTGCAGCTAACCGTTGTGCTGGTAGGTATCTCCTTAGTATTTCGCAAGGGATATCCATGATGGGCGCAATCACCTTTGTAGCTCTTGGCGAAAAATATTATAACTCGGGTTTTTGTGCCCTGTGGTGGGGAGGAGCCGGTTTAATTGGTCTCATTAGCATGTGGTTTACCTTATCCGGATGGATTATTTATCGCTATCGAGAAACTCGTGCTATGACGATGGCGCAATTTTTTGAGATCAGGTACAGTAAAAAGTTTCGCGTATTTACCGGCATTTTGGCGTGGGTGTCAGGGATAATCAACATGGGTATATTTCCCGCAGTTACAGCTAGACTGTTTATTTATCTCTGCAACCTGCCTGCTTCTTATTCTTTGCTCGGAATTGAGTGTTCAACTTTTATGACAATAATGGTTATAGAACTTGTTATTGCTTTGGCATTCACTTTCCTTGGCGGCATGCTTGTTGTAATGATTACAGATTTTTTACAGGGGATATTCTGCAATGTAACATTTCTTATAATACTGTTTTTTATGCTCTTTTATTTTCCTTGGGATATTATTATGGAAGCTGTGCAAACAGCTCCAGCAGGAGCGTCACTAATCAATCCTTTCGATACCGCAAAAGCCGATGGATTCGATCTTGCTTTTTTTATGATGTTCGCATTTTGGATGATATATCGAAGACATGCATGGCAGGGCAATCAGGGTTATAACGCGGCGGCAAAAAATGCGCATGAGGCAAAAATGGCCGGAATCATGGGAGGATTACGCGGAATGATTCAGAATTGTCTTCCAGTTATTATTGGTGTTTGCGCTTTCGTCCTTATGCATCATGTTCAATATGCAGCACATGCACAGGATGTTAATCAGACATTAAGCGCTATAGGCGATGTAACTCTCCAGAAGCAAATGCTGGTACCGCTTACTTTGACAAAGATTTTACCAGTTGGGCTTCTGGGATTATTTATCGCTTCACAACTTGCCGCGGCAATCAGCACTGATGACACCTATCTGCATTCCTGGGGCTGTATTTTTATTCAGGATGTTATACTGCCGTTTCGCAAAAAACCTTTTACTCCGAAGCAGCATATCTGGCTCCTGCGTTTTTCAATTCTATTCGTTGCGTTATTTATCTTTTGTTTCAGCTTGTTGTACAAACAAAATGATTATATCCTTATGTTTATGCAAGTAACCGGAGCAATCTATCTTGGTGGAGCCGGAGCTGTAATTGTAGGTGGTTTGTACTGGAAACGCGGTACTGCTGGGGCTGCCTGGAGCGCTATGATTATTGGTAGCGGTCTTGCTGTAGGAGGCTTACTGACACGGAGTTTGTGGCCGGATATAGTGCCAATCCTTCAGCAATGGTTTCCTGAAAGCAGTTTTCTGCTAAACAACCCTCAAAAATTTCCCTATAATGGAATGTATATAAGCTTTTTCTCCGCATTAATTGCAGTATCGACATATATTTCAATTTCCCTTTGGAGCTGGCTGGTGTTAAAAAGTCCAGCGTTCAATATGGATCGTATGCTGCATCGCGGAAAATATGCCATCAAAGGAGAGCACGAAAAGGAAATTATTAAGCCCCCTACCGGCTGGCGGGCAATATTGCCATCCAAAGAGTTTCCCCGTTCAGATAAGATTATATATTGGAGTTTAACTAGCTTAACTATCTTTTGGAAATTAGTTTTTATTATAGTTACTATATATCATTTTACCTGGGGAACAAGCGATGCTTTCTGGAGCGTTTATTGGAGAGTTACAATCGTTTATTTTGTTATCCTTGGAACGATAGGAACAATTTGGTTTCTAATAGGTGGACTTTTTGATATGAGAAACATGTTTAAGATATTGAAAGAAACTGTAGTCAATGAACATGATGACGGTCGTGTTGTTGGTCATCATAGTTTAGTTGATGAAGACTTAGAAAAAGATAAACCAGAAGTAATGAAAGAACTTAAAGAAGATAAAGCTTAGAATAAATATATTGTTTTTTTATAGTTTATAGTTTTTTTTTACAGTTGCTTTATGGTATTATTTTAGCTATAATATTAATATATAAATAACGTTTAAGTTAATAATAATTAATAAATCAAGGGGACTTGACCAATGAAAAGGTTTAACAAAGGAAATTTAAGTAGTACGAATTTAAAGATTTTTACACTCATCGAACTCCTCGTTGTGATCGCCATCATAGCAATCCTTGCTTCAATGCTGCTTCCGGCACTTAACAAAGCAAGGGAAACAGCAAAATCAATAAAATGTATAAGTAATTTGAAACAGCTAGGACTCTCTCTGCATGTATATGCAGACAATTATGACGGTTATGCATGTGTATATTCCAGCAATTCCTGGCATCGTGCTTTGTATCCTTATATCGAAAGCCTGAAAGTTTATGATTGCCCATCCGCGCTTGCAGAACCGATTACTTCTGGAAGTATCACAGCTCGATTGATTGATACAAGCAACCCTGATTCAATTTGTGAATATGGATGGAATTATTCAGGAACTATATCAAATGCTGCAGATGGGGTAACTAATCCATGGAAAGCTGGTATGGGAGAACGTTCTAACAGTCGTGGCGGACATGCCAAGATTGCACGAGTAGCTTCTGATACACTTGTTATGGCTGATGTATGGACCAAGACATTAACTTCGAATACTTCTCCAGGTATTTATTTTACTACTAATGAGACCTCGCGCCCTAATCCTGTTCATAATGCTTCGGCTAATTTTAACTTTATAGATGGACATGCAGAAAATTTTAAAGTTAATTTTTACTTTACTACCAGTAACCCTGAAGTTAGCAGAATGTGGACTCGCCGTAATGACTCAAACGGAACTGTAGAGTAAGTTCTTTAAATCTAAAAAATCTTTTACATAAGGAAACAATATGTTGTTAAAAAACACTTTAACCGTTCTGTGCCTTTTCAGCTTATCAATATGTATCAAAGCGGGTGAGAACATAATAAAAACAGATAAAGACTATAAATACAATCCAAGTTTTAATACAAGGGATTATCCAAATGTTCCGAATCATGTAATGAAGTATGGTGTAAGAAAACTCCTGCCAGGATTTAGAATACCTGATAAAATCACAAAATCTGATTATGATAAGTTAAACAAGAAGTATGAAGGGCTTAAAAAAGATGACTGGAATTTAGCATTTCATGATGAATTTGATGGAAAATCTCTGGATAAAACAAAATGGTTTACTGATTTCCTGAAAAGGGATTTTATATACTCTAAAGCTCCATATAAAATGCATTATTACGGAAGAAATAAAGATTATAAGAATAAACATATAATTACAGCTTTTGATGAAAGGCAACTAGTTTTCAAAAATGGTATTTTGCAGATTATCACAGAATATAAAGATAAACCAGTATTTTATGCTGGCAAAAACCGGCATTTTGTAAGTTCAATGTTGACAACAAGAATGGGTGGATACAGCCAAAGGTACGGATATTTTGAAATAAGATGTAAGATGAATCATCATCCAAATATGTGGCCGGCTTTCTGGCTGTGGCCGGAAGGCGCAAAATACAAAGGGGCTCCCGGATCAGAGGTAGATATTATAGAGAATTGGGGATACAGGAATCCCAGTTTATGCCAGACTGTTCATTGGGGAAAAGGTAAATCAACCAAGAATATCAAGAAAAAAGCAAAAGGTATTTATGGAGATTACCATACTTATGCTGCAGAACTGACTCCAGAAGAAATTATTCTCTTCATTGACGGGAAAGAAACTCTACGGGTAAAAAATAATGATGCGGTTGCTCATGATTTTGTCAATATTTACCTTGAAAATAGACTTGATGGCAGAAAAATAGCTCCTGATCTTAAAAATACGCAAAGCAAACTGCCTAATATTTTTGAAATAGATTATGTACGTGCATATCAGCGCCCGAAAGCATATTATGAGAAAAAATATTCCTTGACAGATGCATTCTGGGACGGCAGACCGCATCTCATGCCGGGAACGCTTGAAGCGGAATGGTATGACAAAGGCGGAAAGGGCAAGTCATTTAAAGACAGCGACAATGTCAATGACGGTGATACTTTCCGTTATGACGGAGTAGATATAAAGAAAACAGCAGATATGCAGTATTGTGTTTATAATACTAAACCTGGAGAGTGGCTGAAATATACAGTATTTTTTACAGAAAAAGGTAAATATAAAATTACAGCTTTGTTGTCTTCCAAAAAGTCAAATGCGAAGCTCAGTTTAAAAATAAATAGTAGCAAACTGGGAATCTTTACTATTCCTAAAAGCGATTTAAAAGAAATAGATATTTATCAATTCAATATCGAAAAAGGCAAAGCAGAGATCAAAATTGATTTCCTTGATGGCAATGTTGAAATTGATAAAATCATAATAACAAAAATATAAATCACCAACAGGCACGAGAAATTAAATGGATTCATGCAAAAAAACAATTAAGCAGGAAATTGAAATAGAAGTATTACCAGAAGTCGATGTTGTTATCGCAGGCGGTGGAACAGCTGGAGTTGTCGCTGCAATCGCGACGGCACGCGGCGGCGCGAATGTTATGCTGATAGAACGTTACGGCTATTTAGGCGGTATGATTACCGCTGGAAATGCCGGACTGACTATGTATACAAAATTTTCAGGAAATCCTGATGAACATAACAAGGATCAAAAAGCTCTGGCGACGAATCCGCGTGATGTGCAGATTGCGGGTGGAATTGTCCGGGAAATAACCGAACAGCTAATCGAGAATAATATTGGACTAGGTAGTTCAGGTACTTTCGGCAGCTATGTTTTTACTTCCTCTGAAAATTTTAAACGTATGCTTTTACAAATGATGAAAGAAGCAAAGGTAAAATTACGTCTTCATACTTGGGCTGTGGATGTAATTCAAGAAAAGGATACTATAAAAGGTGTTGTAATCGAATCTAAATCCGGGCGGCAGTTTATTCCGGCAAAGCAATTTATTGACGCAACTGGTGATGGAGATTTAGCCGCGCGTTCTGGAGTTCCATACACAGTTGGCGTTACGGAAGATGATGTTTGTGCTAAAGCATCAAAAATTGGTGAAATGCAGAATGTTGGCGTGATGTTTAAAATGGGTAATGTTGATTTAAAAGCTACATATGAATGGTTGACTAAGGCCCCTGAACATTTCAAAATGCAGCCTTTCGCCAGATTTTCACTGGAAGAAGCCAAAGAGCGTTTTGAAAAAGGTGAAATGTCTACAATAATGGTTAGAAACGATAAAGCTTCTCAGTGTTTCCAGATTTATAATCAACCAGATGAAGGCGTTGTAACTTTATGTTGTCCTCAGATCAAAGATATTGACGGTTGTGATGCCGAACAATTAACGCGCGCAGAAGTTATTATGGCGGAAATGCTTGGGCGCTGGATTCAAAATATTAAAAAACTTCCTGGTTTTGAGAAATCCTTCCTCTTGGATTGTCCTGAAATGGGTGTCCGTGAAACTCGCCACATTCAATGCGATTATGTCTTGAATTTGATGGATATTTATGAAGGAAGAGAATTTGAAGACAGCATTGGGCTGGGAAGTCACCCGATTGACACCCGTCCTCGTCCCGAATGGCTTGATGATCCGGAAACAGCTTATCCGCCTCGCTGGTCTTTTAAGATTCCTTATAGTTGCATGATAGCAAAAAATAAAGAAAACCTCTTAATTGCTGGACGCTGTGTTTCTGCGACCCATGAGGCTTTTGGATGTATCCGTCCGACAGTCCAATGTATGATCATTGGCGAAGCTGCCGGAACTGCTGCCGCATTATGTATCAAAGAAAATTCAACTCCAAGAACTCTAGATACCAAAAAACTTCAGAATACCTTAAAAGCTAGAGGAGTGCTGTTGTAATCATAAAAACGATAGGAGGTTGCCGGCAAGCAAAACCTAATATGGATTCTAAATAATAATTTAGAATCATCCAGCTAGTAAGAACTTTTAGTTTTAATAGAAAAAATTCGTTTTCAAAAAATCAACAAAGGGGTTTTTATGTATATGTTGGAAATACTAAAAAAATATGGATTAATTCTTGCTTGCTTTTTAATACTCACTCACTCAAATGCTGCAGTTCTTGGCAATTGGAGCTTTGAAGAGACATCGGGCACAACTGTTACTGACTCGTCTTCTAACTCCAATGATGGTACCATGTACAATATGGATACCACTACATGCAGGGTAACAGGTAAAACTGGAAATGCTCTGGATTTTGATGGTTCAAATGATTATGTTGATTGCGGAAACGATTCAAGTTTACTGCCAGGCGGCAGTTTCACCTTGTCCGCCTGGATATATTCTGATGGTTACATAAGCAACGGAAGTATATTTAATGTTATTGTTGGTCGGGGCGATCCTTTCAATGACTCAAGCGGTTATGGTTTTACCATAGGAACTGATGATAAATTACGGTTTACAGCTGATGGTAGCAGTGCGACCTCAGGTGTGGATATAAAAGACCGCTGGATACATGCCGTTGGTGTTTATGACAGCTCTGAAAGCAAGTTGAAAATATATATTGACGGTGGGCTTAAAGGAGAAACTGATTTTAGCGGTTTAGGAACTGGCACTCAGACTTTCTATATAGGAAAAGACAGGACTTCTAGTAGAATATCTGGAGGGATAATTGATGAAGTATTACTTCAGGATATTGCTCTTTCTGAAGATTCAGTAAAACAGCTTTATAACGAGGCTATTCTTTCCGGGTATTGGCGTTTTGAAGGTACAGGAACTACAGTGACTGATTCATCGGAGAACTCTAATGATGGTACCATGTACAATATGGATACCACTACATGCAGGGTAACAGGTAAAACTGGAAATGCTCTGGATTTTGATGGTTCAAATGATTATGTTGATTGCGGAAACGATTCAAGTTTACTGCCAGGCGGCAGTTTCACCTTGTCCGCCTGGATATATTCTGATGGTTACATAAGCAACGGAAGTATATTTAATGTTATTGTTGGTCGGGGCGATCCTTTCAATGACTCAAGCGGTTATGGTTTTACCATAGGAACTGATGATAAATTACGGTTTACAGCTGATGGTAGCAGTGCGACCTCAGGTGTGGATATAAAAGACCGCTGGATACATGCCGTTGGTGTTTATGACAGCTCTGAAAGCAAGTTGAAAATATATATTGACGGTGGGCTTAAAGGAGAAACTGATTTTAGCGGTTTAGGAACTGGCACTCAGACTTTCTATATAGGAAAAGACAGGACTTCTAGTAGAATATCTGGAGGGATAATTGATGAAGTATTACTTCAGGATATTGCTCTTTCTGAAGATTCAGTAAAACAGCTTTATAACGAGGCTATTCTTTCCGGGTATTGGCGTTTTGAAGGTACAGGAACTACAGTGACTGATTCATCGGAGAACTCTAATGACGGCACCATGAATAATATGGATGCGGTCAATTCGAGAGTTGCGGGTAAAGTCGCTAATGCTTTAGAATTCGATGGTTCAAATGATTACGTTGACTGCGGCAGTAGTGAAAATTTCAAAATGTTAGATGGTTTTGCGGTCTCCGCGTGGATATATTCAAAAGGTTATGTCAATAATGGAAGCGTGTATAATATTCCTGTCAGCCGGGGAAATCCAGCAAGTGATTCAGGAGGATATGGTTTTGCAGTCACCAGTGACGAAAAATTGAGATTCATGGCTGCCGGAACTAGTGTTCTGTCTGGTGTAGATATAAAAGACCGCTGGGTACATGCTGTAGGAGTCTATGATAATATTAACAGTAAATTAAAAATATACATTGACGGCGAGCTCAAAGCATCAACTTCGTTTAACGGTTTAAGTTCAGATACACAAAGTTTTTATATAGGAAAAGACGGGACTTCCACAAGATATTTTAAAGGATTAATTGATGAACTCAAAATATATAGCGCTCCTCTTGACTTAGGAGATATTTATCAAAGTTATTCTAAAGGAAGTATTGTTGCAAGCTGGAGCTTTGATGAAGATTCAGGAACAACTGCTGTTGACTCCTCTCTTAACAGTAATGACGGGACTTTGACGAATATGGCAAGCGACTGCCGGAAAAGCAGCAGACTGGGCAATGCCCTGGAGTTTGACGGCACTAATGATTATGTAAGTTGCGGCAGTGATTCAAGCTTGTTGCCGAATGGAAGCTTTTCTGTTTCCGCCTGGATATATTCAAAAGGCTATGCAAATAGCGGCAGCGTATATAATGTTCCTCTCAGCCGGGGTAACCCTGCCAGCGATTCAGGAGGTTATGGATTTGCTATTACCAGCGACGAAAAATTAAGATTTATAGCTAATGGAACCAGTGTTTTATCCGACGTGGATATAAAAGACCGCTGGGTATATGCAGTCGGAGTCTATGATAGCTCCGAAAGCAAATTAAAAATATATATTGATGGAGTATTGAAAAAAGAAACTGCTTTCAACGGCTTAGGCTCAGATACTCAAACCTTTTATATAGGAAAAGACAAAAATAGTAACCGAATGTTCAATGGCTTGATTGATGAAGTACAAATTTATAATAGCGTATTGACTCCACGCCCATTTGCGGCATTCAAAACATTTTATAACAATGACCTTGTAAATGTTTCCTCAGGCACCTGGATGCGTCCTTCTGCGGCAATCACCAATACAGTATTACATGCCAATTTTAATTCTGTTGCAGGTAAAGTGGATGTCCATTTGTTAAGTCCGGGAATGGCATGGGTTCCTTTTTGGGATAGTACAGTTTATAATGCGAAAGATCATTATGAAGACTGGGAAACCGCAACAGGAAATACCTGTAGCGCCTGGGGTGATTATATGAAGGCCGGCGGTGATATTTTACAAGAATTTATTGATTGTTGCAAAGCCACAAGTCAAACTCCATTTGTTTCTATTCGTTTGAATGATACACATGTCATGGACTACCTTGATACACAAAATGATGACCATGTTTATACTGAATGGATTAGTGAGTTCTGCTGGGATAATATTGATAATTTGGTTGACTCGCAGGATACAAGATCAGGTTTCAATTGGGCAGTTTCAACTGTTCCCGCTCATAAGCTGGCATTAATAGAAGAAATTTGTGAAAATTATGACATTGAAGGTTTGGAACTTGATTTCCTGCGTTTTAATTCATATTTTGACTTAGAAGAGACTACATCTGAAGAACGCCTGATAATTATGAACAAATTCATCAAAGATGTACGTACTATTCTAGATGATACTGCCGCGACAGGAGAATATAGATGGCTTTCTGTTAGAGTCCCATGTTTCCTTTCGCTATATGATGAATTAGGGTTGGATCTGGTTTCAATGGCAGATAATGGTGTGGATATATTTAATATTTCCCCTTATTTCCATAATACACAACAGGCTACAGATATTGCAAAAATAAGACGATTGATTCCAAATAAATGTCTACTCTATGAACTAGAATTCTTCACTTGGTCTGACAGTGACGGCACGAGGATACCTACACCGGATGAACAATTATATACCACAGCAAATCTCATGTATAAACGTGGTGTTGATGGTATTGAGTGGTTTAATTTTGATTATTTTGACCAGTTCGGAATAAACATTCCATATGACTTGTTAGAAGATATTGCTGATTCGGAATCTCTTGCAAGCCTTTCGCAACAATGGTATTTCCAGAGCAACAGCTGGAATTTTCCACATTTACCGAAAAACTATACAGCTGGAATAAGTTATAAGTTTACACTTGATATGGCATTGTCGGAAAATCCAGCAACAGGCAATGGGCTTTTCAGACTCATGACTGATGATGACTGCAGCGCTTCTACATGGAGCGTAAAGATAAATGGTCAATCATTAACTAGTGCGACTTTTGACAGTGAACCGATAGATCATCCCTATTCATACACTGCAATGACTGATTCGGATCGCTACAGCTGTTTTAGCGTGCCTCAATCCATACTTAACGAAGGTATAAATGAAATTAAAATTAAAATGGATAGCGGCAGTGCTCAGACATTAGTGTATTTCGACCTGGCTCTCCCGCCAGATCCCTAAATAATATTATGCAGAACCCGCTATAAACATGTCGGGTTCTGCTTATTAAATAAAAATAACAAAAAGGTTGTAAAAAATGACTTCGAGAGAAAGATTAAAGCTGCTTTTAGCTGGTGAATTACCAGACAGAGTTCCATGTTGCCCTGATATATCAAACATGGTTCCAGCTAAACTGACAGGCAAGCCCTTCTGGGATATATATGCCTTCCAGAATCCGCCGATATGGAAAGCATACAGCGATGCAGTAAAACACTTTGGTATTGACGGTGGATTTGAAAGCTTCCGTTATATGCCTTTTGTATATGAGTCTGGTAAAAATCAAGAAGAGCGAATTGTAAAAAAGCTTGATGA
This sequence comes from Victivallaceae bacterium, assembly GCA_963664605.1. Taxonomy (GTDB): domain Bacteria; phylum Verrucomicrobiota; class Lentisphaeria; order Victivallales; family Victivallaceae; genus JAHOYW01. The sequence goes on along the minus strand of OY761536.1, from coordinate 3,011,413 downwards.
CGGTTCATTTGTCACTAGGAAGTATAACCATGAAACAAGTCAATGGGCTTCGAGTACTGTTTATTATACAGCAGATAATCCTCCTGCGACCGAAGTTTCTCCAGATAAATTTGGACTCCCTGAAAATGGAGAACACGATAGTGAACCACTAACTGGAGTTAAACAATGGCCTAAGGGCTTGGAGTTATGGAAACTTGTTCGGAAAGAAATGGGAGACCACGGTATCTTAGGACTATCTTCCGACATGACAACCTGTATGTTGAGAAATGAAGAAAATGTCTATTCATATTTTGATGACCCATCGATTTGGAAAGAAAAAAGCCATAATATGATGCAGAAAATGAAAAAGAGAATGGAATGGATAGACGCACTGCCCGAAGAACTCAAACCAGACTTTGTTTTTTGCGGTGGTTCCGGCTCTCTTGTCCTTCAGACTCCTGATATGTTCCGGGAAATAGTTCTGCCTGTTCTAAAATGCTGCTCAGAAATTGCCTATGACATGGGAATACCTAGTCATGTTCATTGCTGCGGTCCAGCAAAAGAACTCGTCAAAATGGCATTGGAAGAAACAATGCTGACAATAATTGACCCTCTTGAATTAGCCCCTATGGGCGACTGTGATTTAGCGGAAATAAAGGAAATGTGTAATAGGCGCCTGATATTAAAAGGCAATCTTCACACGACCGATGTAATGCTTAAAGGTAGTGTAGAGGATGTTCGCAAGGCTTCTAGAGCAGCAATTGAAGCCGGTGGCCCAAGAGATTTCATACTTTCAACCGGAGATCAATGTGGGCGGGATACACCTTATGATAATATTTTTGCTATGGTGGAAATAGCAAAGGAATATAAATTTTAGCAATCAAAAAACAATATAAAAAGGTCATATTAAATGAAAAGAAGTGAGATAAACAATTCGATTGAAACAGCTATGAAAGTTTTTAACAAGCTTGGTCTAAATTTACCGCCATTTGCTTTCTGGACAGCTGAAGAATGGGATAAAAAAGGTAAAGAAGTGGATGAAATCCGCAAAGCTGGTATTGGCTGGGATGTTACTGACTTTGGTCAAAATAATTTTGAACTGATCGGGCGTACACTGTTTACCCTGCGCAACGCATACAGGCAGGAAGATGGTAATTTTACTAAGGTGTACGCAGAGAAGTTTATTCTTGATCCACCTAACCAACACGCACCTCTGCATTTTCATTACAGCAAAATGGAGGATATTATCAATCGTGCCGGAGGAAATATACTAATCAAATTATACAAAGGAACTCCTGACGGGAAATGTTCTGATGAAGATTTCACAGTTCAAGTCGATGGTGAAACTCGCGAATTAACGCCCGGTTCGATCGTGAGACTCGAACCCGGACAAAGCGTTTGCCTGGCTCCTTACATAATCCATAGCTTTTACGGCGAAGAAGGTACTGGTGTTGAAGTTGATGGGGTAAAATATACCGTCAGCGGTGAAGTCAGCAGCGTGTGTGATGACTGGAACGACAACTGTTTCCTCGGTCCGATGGAAAGATTTCCTGTTATCGAAGAAGACGAGCCCAGAAAGTATTATCTCTGCAATGAATATCCTGAAGCAAAATGCTAAGCAATAAGATTAAAAAACAAAAGGAATAGTTTAAATATGAGCCATCAAATAAGCAAAAAAGAATTGTACGATTTTTGCAAGATTCCAGCTAAAAAACTGGAAAATAACTCTGCGCTTAAAACCAAATTTAGAATGTGCGAAAATTCGGCGGATATGGGAAATATAATGGCACGCGAGCTGATCGACGAGATCATAAAAGCAAACGCTGAAAATCGTGTTTATCGCGCAATTATCCCTTGTGGTCCAGCTTGCTGGTATAAGCCGTTTACTGAATTGGTCAATGCGGAAAAAGTTAGTTTGCAAAATTTTATTGTGTTTCACATGGATGAATGTCTGGATTGGGAAGGAAAAGAATTATCACGCAAACACCCATATAGCTTCCGGGGATTTATGGAAGAATATTTTTATTCACCAATACTTCCTGAATTGAGTGTTCCTGAAAAAAACCGCTACTGGATCGGGCCTGATAATATATCTGATGTGGCGACGGCTATTAATTCAGCTCCGATTGATATTACATACGGTGGCTGGGGACAGGACGGACACATTGCATATAACCAAACCAGACGTGAAGCTTACAGCAAACTTACTCTTGAAGAATTGAAAAACTGTTCTATTCGAATCCAGAATAATAATCTTGATACCATAATGGCGTTAGCACAACGTACTTTTGGAACAGCCTATCAGTTTGTGCCGCCAATGTCAGTCACGCTTGGCATCAAAGAATGCCTGTCTGCTAAAAAAATACGTTTGTTCAGCGACACAGGAGCCTGGAAGCAAACTGCTCTAAGGGTCGGACTTTTTTCTGAGCCTACTGTGGAATATCCAATTACATTGCTTCAAGAGCATCCTGATGCATTGATTACTGCAACTCGTGAGACTGCTGAACATCCAATCAGCCTGCATCCAGAATGGGAAATTATCTAAACCATGCGCTCTTTAAACATTAGAAATTTTAAATATGATCTAATGATTTCAACTGGCGGTATCGGTGGTGGTAGCTTTTTTGCACTTGAGGGCAATCATATACTGGGTCGAGAGGAAAGCCGCAGCGGTCATTTTTTGAAACGCCGTGATGCGTGCAAGGGGCATATTATCAGTCATTATGTTCAGGTTTTATTAGGTGAGCAATTTCCAGTCAAATTAGTTGCCGCAGTTGGCAATGATGCTCTTGGCAAAGAATTGCTTGAATCCATGCGTATTGCCGGATTAACTACAGAGCATATTGAAATAATTCCGGATATGGCGACAATGTTTGCTTTTTGTTTTCTCTACCCAAACGGTTCTGGAGGAAATTTGACAGTAAATGATTCAGCTTGTGCTCATGTTACTCCCGGGAAAATCAATAAATTGGAAGATACTTTAAGTAAAGCAAATCATCCGATAGTAATGGCAGCACCTGAAGTGCCGTTAGAAACACGAATAGCTCTGCTGGGATTAGGTACGGAATATGGTGCGTTTCGCACTGCATCTTTTTTGTCTGGAGAAATGGAACAAGTTAAATGTGATAATCTGCTGTCAAAGGTCGATCTTCTGGCAGTTAACCTTGATGAAGCTGCTCATCTGGCTGGAACTTCAGCAGATGGAAACCCTGCAGAGGTCGCATGCTCTGCTGTTAAGCAACTATCTGCAGATTATCCACAATTACAACTAGCGATTACTGCCGGACAATATGGCAGTTTTACTTTCGACACCAACACTTTAGAGTATCAAAAAGTTTTTGAAGCAGAACGACTTAATACAGCAGGAGCGGGAGATGCCCATTTTGCCGGTTTACTCTCTGGGATAACGACAGGATTGTCATTACATCAGGCAAATCAGCTGGCTGCATTAATAAGCTCATTATCAGTTACAGTTGAAGATACGCTGCATGAAGGAATTAACGCGGATTCATTATCAGAATTCTCAAAAAAACAAACGAATTTACTGCCGGAAATAAAGGATTTATTAAAATGAGTATTACAATGCGGATTCTACAGCGTTTTGATGTAAAAAACACTGACAGTTTTTTAGATTTAGAAAAAAAGTTTGTTGAACTGGAAAAGCGTAGACCTGACTATCCTAAAGCAAAACGCATGAAACCGATTGCTGCATCAGAACCAATAAATACTTTGGTCTGGCAATGTGAGTTTCCAGATCTAAATGCCGCAAAAAAGGCTCTGGATTTCTTTGCTGATGATGCCGAACACGAAGCATTGATTCCTCTTCAATTACCATTTTTTGAACAAATCAAAATTGAGTTTTACGAAAATTTGGATTACTAATGAAAGTCATTGACATACATACCCACATATTGCCACAATATGTTCCTTTGGCAATTGAACAAATGAATCGCTGCAATATCGAATGTGCAGGATTGCTTTGCTGGCATGATGGCTTTGGAGCTGGACTGGAAAAATATGTTGAAGCGGTTGCGCCTTATCCAGGACGCTTTTTACTGTTCGGGAACATTGACTGGAGCCGGATTAATGAACCAAATTTCGGGAAAAATGCCGCAAAACAAATTGAAAGAGACGCAGGGGATATATCCGGGATTAAGATATTTAAATCACTGGGGCTCGAATATCGTAAAGACAATGGAGATTTATGGCATATTAATGATCCTGAATTTGATCCAATTTGGGAAATCGCGGGAAAACTGAAAATTCCGATTTTGATTCATACGGCAGACCCAGGTTATTTTTGGGAACCATTAAATGATGCCAACTTCTGGAACGGTGTATTGCATAGCGAATACGCCTGGTGGAGTTACTATCGAAAAAACATGCCTTCTCCTGAAGAACTTCTTGCAGAACGCGATGAAGTGATTGCAAAGTTTCCTGATACAAATTTTATCGCACCACATCTCGGAAGCCGTTCAAACGATCTTGATAGAGCTGCAGAAACACTTGAATATTATCCGAATCTTTTCTATGATATTTCTGCCAGAATTCCAATTATGGGAAAAAGTCAGCGTCGTGCTCGTCACGCCAGGGAATTTTTATTGGAGTTTCAGGATCGCATTCTTTTTGGTACTGATATGATTTACGATGATACTAATTTGCCTACTGGCATGCAGGCTCAATGCCTATTTCAACCTTATGAAGTTCCATTGCCTGAAAGAAAATCAGCAGTGGATCAATACCTAGAAACTTCAAGTGCTTTCTTTGATTATAATTTAGAATTTCTTACTACTGAAAGTATCATTTCTAAGCCTCCAGTTAATAGAACTAGCAGTCCTTTGACTACCTTTGGTGTTGATTTGCCAACAAAAACTTTAGAAAAAATATGTAATACAAATGTGCGAAAACTTTTCAAGGAGCTACAATGAGTTATAATGAACTTAAAAAACAATGTTTTGAAGCAAACTTAGAATTGCCGAAACTTGGCTTGGTAATTTATACCTTTGGCAATGTTAGTTGTGTTGATCGAAAACGAGGAGTATTTGCAATCAAACCATCCGGGATAGATTACGAGACATTAAATTGGAATGATTCAGTGATTGTCGATTTTGATGGTCATGTAGTTGATGGGAAATTTCGCCCGTCAAGCGATACCAACACTCATGCTGTACTTTACCGTAATTTCACAAAAGCAGCAGGAATTGTTCATACTCATTCGACTTATGCAACGGCTTGGGCACAGGCTCAACGTGATGTGCCAATTTATGGGACTACCCATGCTGACCACCTGGCATGTGATATCCCCTGTACTGACATAATGGCAGAAGAGCGGATTAAAAATGATTATGAAACTGAAACTGGTCTTCAGATTGTTAGTCACTTTGAAAAAGAGAATATGAATCCAGCAGAAGTCCAAATGGCATTGGTTGCAGGACATGGACCTTTTACATGGGGCGAAACAACTACCAAAGCAGTTTACAATGCAAAAATCCTAGAAGAGCTATCAAGAATTGCATTTATTACTGAACAAATAAATCAAAATACTACACGCCTGAAAGATTCCTTGATTCTTAAACATTATGAACGTAAACATGGTAAAAATGCCTATTATGGTCAGAGTGACATCAATTCTCACGATAAATGAATTAAAAAGAAAGATTTAGCACGGATTTAGAGATTTGCTTATCTGCGCTATATCCGCTTTACGAATATTTAAGCTTGAAGCTAAGCTTTCCCAATTGCCTAAAGAACATTGAACATCATTGACAATATCGTCCACGTCTTTTTGGGAAATATCTGCTAATTTAGCTAGTTTCATTATATCTTTTATTGTCGGATTTTTACCTTCTCCTGCGATTGTACATGAATGTTCGCCTCCAGGGCCATAAGAAAATATTAAATCATAAACAGGAGCAAAAGACCAGCTCCCTGTGTTGTCCATCAGAAATGAGAAGTTTTTTCCATGATCATCCCGATTGTGAGCGAGGATATTAAAAATCATCAGCTTGAAGCACATTTTGACGTCAGAATAATTCCCGGTCAATCTGGAACACACCTTTAATAGAATTTCATAATCCAGCGAAGGAATTCTGAAGTCAGCATGAATCAAGTTGCTGAGTGTGTGAGCATGAAGACGTTTGTTTTTCCCATTGATTCGATCAAATCTTTTTGTGCCGAAATATGAGTTTCCATGACTATCTTCAAACAAACGGAAGTCTGAAATATTAAGACCGGCATCTTTCGCCATTTGAGCATAAGCATACTCTATCTTTCCCGCATCTTTGAAATCATTTTCCGACCTGAATTTAATAATCCAATGATCAAAGTTATCCGGTAATTCACATTCTCCCGAGATTAACGTTTTTCCGTCAAAACCAGCTAGGATTTTAGGACGTGCTCCACCGGGAGAACCTCCGGCACCAGCCATGGCAGGTAAGACTTCACAAGGCTTCCCCTGAAGAATCTCCATAGAATTCTCAGATAATTCATGCAGACCAAGTAAATCACTATCTGAATGACTAATATTTTCAGCAGGCTCATACGCCAAAGCTCCCATTCCACGGTTGCCAATATAGGCAAGACGGTCAATAATTGAGATATTTCGAAGATTACGGTTGGTTTTTCTGAAAAATCTATCCATCAACAGTACGCCCCAGCCATCAGGAAGTGAGTCACTAAAGACACCAAAACTCTCTCGGGGATAGTTATCCTTATTTTCCTGCAAACCTCCTGTGAAACTCAATTTAAAAGGCGATATATTATATCCTGACTCAAGGTATTTACTATCATACTCAAAGAGAAATTTTTTATCATTTGTTTCAACTAAGGTTCCAACCATGATTGGTTCAGTCGGAATATATTTCAGGTATACATTAAGCTTTCTCATATTCTACCACGCAGTGGAGTTGGAGTATTTTCAAGTTTTTCAAGTTCAGCTAAAGTCATCGGTTTTTCTATTTTAAATAAAGAACTGAAGTCGTCAAGCACACCTAATGCATTGGCTATTTGCAAAAGGCTTGTAAAAGAAACCTGCCCTGTCGTTTCAAACCTTTTTATACTGGATGCCGAAACGCCGGACATTTCTGCCAAGGTCGTTCTTTTTAATTTTTTCTGCAGCCTCAATGTTTTTGCTCTTTCAGCTACTTCAAGCTTTAACTCTGAAGGCAAATACACGTTAATATCATTGTTCATATATTATCCTTTATTGTTATTTAAATCAAACTAAAGACAATATAATATCCTTAATATAAAAATCAAGAGGTAAATCATAAATATTTTGATTTTTCCTACACAAAATTATATCAAGTATTGCAATAAATATCTAATTTAAGAACTAACTTTCCTACTAACTATTCGCTCCTTGATCCTGACTTTTTGGAATATTTTGAGTTCAGATTTTGTATGCCGACCGGCTGAAAGCTCGCGGTAAAAACACGTTTTTGAAATGATAAAAATTCAGTAAAATCATTTTTCCTGACGCTTATTTTTTCGTCTTCGCGGCAGTTGTTTCGTGTTTATTTTTTCGTCTGTCAAATCAAGGTATCGCTTGGTAATTCCGGTATATTTATGATCGAAATACCTGGTTAATTGATGAATTGACCATGAGTCATTTATAAGATGATTATAACCGAAAGTCTTACGCAAAGTAACGGCGGAAACATCATCAGCTCCTTTAATCTTTGCTTTTCTGGCCGCATCTTTGAATATATTCCCGATAGAGTACATATTAACCGGTTGAACCTTTTTCTTGATATTGACAGCGTGACTTTGAAATACATAAACATCTTCCGGATATTCTTCCCGAAGCTGGTTTAGAATTTTCAGACTTTTGTCACTGAAAAATATCTTGCGGGTTTCTCCGGCTAACTCACAGTCAAGTTCAAAATAAGGCTCGACTTTTTTTATTTCCGAGCCTATTTTCTGCTGTTTGACATCTGTCCATTTCAGGTTCAAAAGAAACAGCGGACTGACTCCAGTATCCAGACCCACTACAAAAAAAGCGTACACCGGAAGCGGAGCTATCTCTTTTACCATCTCTTCCCAAAGTAACAAGTCTTTCATATTTTTTATTGGTCTTATAAATTTTTTCATGCTGAGCTCCAGTTTGTCTTGTTATTTTTTGCCTGAAATTGAAGAAATGTCTGATGATATTTGTGCAGGGATTGCCTTGATATTCCTGGTGTCGCATAAGCACACAGTAATTCCTCATCAGTTACCGGCGCCGGATGAGCTTCGCTAAAGTCTTTACGAGCCTTGGAACGCGCTGTCTGGTCGCACAATCCAGCAGACAAGTATTTACGGTAATATGAATCATATTCACGTCCCCATTTGATGCTTCGATCTGTATGCCGGTCAACTCTGCGGCGATGTTGTTTTAAATGCATTCCAGCGTATTCAAAAGGTTTTTGAACATTGAAAAGCTGTAATTTAGTTGATTCGAGAAGTTTCATCCAGCTCGCAGCGATACAATACAGTTGTATTGTCGCTTGTTCATCAGAGTAATCCAGAAGCTTGAGAAGCCGGAGAGTCATCGCATGCACAATGCGTATTTTTTCGGAAAGTGTATCCGGCGCTTCAGGAAGCTGTTTTATTACTTCAAGGACTTTTTTTGCTTCTGCTTGCGAAAGCACAGTGTTATTCACAAGGAATAGCCGTGGATTCTCTCCTTTTCTGAGCAAATCTGCAAAATTTTTAAGATAAGCGGCAATATCTTTCGGCAGATTCATTTCAGGCGAATAATATGATTCTACGATAAGCTGGACCTGATAAGTAATGAAATTGCGTCCGGCAGTAGCGAGCCTGATGAACAAAGAAATATCTTCCTCATCCGGAAAAAGGCAAAATGCCTGCCGGTGATGCAATACAAGCGTTTGCTTCCGCGCAATATATAATAATTCAGACCAGTATCTTGCTTTTTTCATTGTATTCTTATTGTTTAAATTAGATGTTATACAATATCGTATTTTTTATGATTATCAATTATTTTTTACTAAAAATAAATATTTTTATAGGAGAAACAATAAAAGATACAAAAACATAAGCACGTTTATAGCTAGTTTGAGTGTCGTCTGCCGGCCTGAATAAAATCATTGAGGCTCTGCACCGTAATCCTTGAAGTCCGATGCCCGAGTTTGACCAGTTCCAGTTCTCCCTTGTTAATATGGTCATAGACCGATTTTACCGTAACTTTAAGGATTCTTGCTGTTTCCTGCAAGGTCAGCAAGGCCGGAATATCGACAGTTTGTCGTATTTGCTGATTGATGTTCTTAAGATAGTTGAGTTCTTCGTCTGAAATAACGCCGCATTCGACCAGTGGAGCAGCGAATTTTACTAATGTTTTGACTGTTTCTTCTTTTAGCATAATGTTTCCTTGTTAATGGTTAAGAATTTCATTATACTATGCAATACCATCTGTAACAAGGATATTTAAAGTCAAAGGTGTTAAGGGAACATTATTTTAACACTTTCAGTGCGACAATCAGGAACGAAAAGATGTCGTTATTTTCCTATTTTTTGATAGAGTCAAGGTAGGCTCTGTGGTAACGTCGCAAGGCCGCCGTACTGTGTCCGGGTAATATACCGCAATCAAGGATTTCGTCCGGGGTTTTTGGTAAAGGATGTGCGGAAATAAAATCCCGCCGGGCATAAGTCTTTGCTGTTTTCTCCCGGAACTTTTGTTTCAGATACTTTTGCAAATATCCATCAAATTCTTTGCCCCAAAGAATGCTTTTTGTATTCATCGACCGGTGACGTTCTCTATGCAGTCGCAGATGCTTTAACGCGCATTCGACAACTGGATATCCAGGATTTTTTTCTGCCTGTTGGATGATTTTATTCATTACCAATTCATGAAAACGAATCATGCCGGTAGCTTCAGGCAGTTTGCCGATTTTCAAAATCGTTTGAATCAGAGAATAAATCTCTCTAAGTTTTCCAGAAGTCTCTTGGCTGGGACTTGGAATTGCTTTAACTGCCGCGATTGTGGTTAGATTGCAGAGAGCAAAAATATCAATGGATTTACAGGATTCAAATCTCAAACGCTCGAAAGCTTTCACTACTGCCCGCAATACCGCACTTTGATAATTACAAATCAATTGCTCGTCATTGAAATTCAACACTTCGAGTCGATAGCGATCAGCCAGGCGACAACAGACCGGCTCCAAGCGTTCCTGAAATGTAAGATTTTGTCGTTGATCGAGCTGAAATAGTTTTGTCTCGCTGAGGCCAAGGAGACCTGTGGGGCTTTTCCTAATTTCCAATAATTTATCATATAGTTCATTCATTTATAGTTTTTCCTGTATTTAATTAAGGGATGAAACCTGCCTGTACTACATTAAAAATCAAGAAAAAAACTATTTGTAGTGTGGTAAATAACATTATTTTAACACTTTCTTGCGTGCCTGTTTTAGTTTCCCAAGAATTTAGGTAAGCTGATGTTCGCTATTTTTTCCTGTTCCAACAGTTTGTCCACTGTTAGATTCAGTTGGACAATCAATGAATCCGAAGCAGTATCGATCAATTCATGCAGGCGCTTCCGCATCATGCCCTGCACGCTGTTTTTACAGGCGGAATTTTCACCGGAAACAAGTCCGCGCATCATGGCGATACCTTTTATTCTCGCTTCCCGGTTGGCGTGGTTCTGATAATGTTTAGTCATATCGGCGGAAATATGCCCGACGATACTCTGTACTACTGGCAGCGGTACCCCCTTGATCCCGGCGTAATAACAGAAGCAATGCCGGAGACTATGGAAATCTTTGACGCTTTGTTTGCGGCAATATCCCGGACGTTTGACCTTGGTAACAATTCCGAGGGATGATAAATATTGAATGATTTGTTTTGACAGATTGCGGGCCTCCTGCAAATATATTTCCGCCGCTTCAGGAATAACATATTCCGAATATGGCGAACCGGGAATACGTTTTGCCGCCTGTTCAGCCAGACACTCCGCCAGCTCCATTTCTATTGGGATAATTACTTTAGCTCCGGTCTTACGGGTAACGCGGATGATTTCCTCGTGCAGGAAATCTTGCATTGTTGTTTTACCTTCATGCCAATTACTGATCTCGGACCATTTTAGAGTTGCCACATCGCCTTCACGCAGCCCCGTGCAAATACCAATGGTAAACATCGCTTTCATCAACGGCGGCGGAGCGGCAAATATCAAACGTAATTCTTCCTCTGTAAAAATCTCCCGTGGAATTTCCTTTTTGGGAAGCGGCTTTATGTCTTTAAAAGGATTATCATTGAATGTATACCCCAAATCCTTTTCCAGGCGTGAAAATACGCTTTTACATGTACTCAGGTGGTGATTGATTGTTTTGTTGCTCAACGCGGCTACTTTATTTTTGATAATCCGTCCGTTTTTGCAAAGATCGGCGATATAGGCTTCGGCGTGAAAATATTCTACTTCGTCAAGCCGGGATAGTTCATAATTATTATGAATAAATTTTACGAAATCATTCCAGTATGAGCGCAGCCTTTCTGTCCATTCCCGGGAAATGAATTTGCCGATATTTTTTTCAATTGCAAGTTCGATCGCGGATTCCAGGGTGATTATCGTTTTCGCTTTTAATTTCCGAAGATCCGCTTTCTGTTCAAGATATTCTTCCCTTGTTTCGATTTCCTTAATGGTTTGCAACGGTTCCAAATATTTTTTTGCGGCTTTTTCCGCTTCGCGAAGCTTGCTTATCTTATTACCGTCTTGAGTTTTCAACGTGACACTTTTGCGTTTACCGTCCAGACGATATTGCAGATAATAAACTCCATTAGCTTTATAGACGCGTCCGGAACCATTGGCACGGCGGGAATCTTTCGTTTTTGACATATCGCTTTCCTCTTTATTTTTTAGTTTTTCGGCATCATAATTCTGATTGCCGAAAAAGAAAGGGAAAAACTTTTTATGATGAGGACGATAACACAAATATTCGCATTATGGAATTTTTGTTAATTTACGCCTTGAACAGGCAGGGATTTGGTGATAAATTTTATTTGCCAATATTTGCCATTGATGTTTCAAAACAATATGAAACCATGCATATTTGAGCGTAACGTTGATAAAAGCTCGATTAAAGGCTTTTGCTTGCAGGGAAGTTGTAAAGATTTTATAAACAAGCATTTATGTTTATGTTGGCAAATAATACTGAGAGGACGCTCTCCCTACAGAAAATGTGTAATGCGGCGGTATTTGAACAGGGCAAGCGCGATAAAAAGTCGCATATGACATAAATATTATTCTTTTCTTTCCTCCAGTTCGGAACGGGCTGTGTCGAAGATCAGTTCTTGGTATTTTACAGGGAAGAGGTGTCCTTCATTTTTGAGAATATGCAGTTCGCAATCTGGAACTTTATTGGCGATATTCTGTCCGTATTCGAGCGGAACCAGATAATCAGCGTCCCCGTGAAAAACGTGTAGTTTGCAGGGAATATCCTTGAGATGGAATCCCCAGTCAACATAATGAACCATGGCATCGGTGGCAACGCCTTTATTTCCCTGTTTGAATGCCTCAAGCTGATCCTTGATGAAAACATCGTTGAAGTGCGGGGCATAGGCGATTTCCCTGTCCGCCGGGCAAAGTTCCTTGAAGAGCGCGTTGCAGTAGGATTTCGGGAAATATTTTGCGCTCAGGCGCATTAAGCCGAAGAACATTGTAAAGAGGCGCGGGTGTTTGGCGGAAAGCGCGATGGCTTTCCGGTCGAGCTTGTTTTTCAATAAGTCAACAGCGCCAGGCAGTTCGTGGAAACTGGTATATCCGGCTAATGAAATATTGAATTTCAGGCGTTCTGGTATCGCGTAACCGCAGACGGTGGTGTGTGCTCCGCCCCCAGACCAGCCCATTACCCCGAATTTATCAATGCCCAGAGCATCGGCTATTTCAACAATATCTTTGGGATAATCCAGCAGTTTGCGCTTGGGGAGGTAGGTGGATTCTCCCATGCCCGGCCGATCGGTTGCAATCATCCGGAAACCGTACTCCGCGGCTTTTTCATGGAAAATAGCGCATTCCAGTCTGGAACTCGGCCCGCCATGAGCGTAAAAAACCGGATAACCGTCCGGGGTTCCATATTCAATATAGGCAATAATACGCTTGTCACGCAGTGTGTGATGACGCGTTTCCGTAGCTTTATATATCATATTTTTATTTTGGTAATTCTTTCTTTAAGAGTTCAGCATTCGCGAATTTCGCTTTGAACTTATTCAGCATTTTTATTCTCATCTCTTTGAATTTTTCTTGTTGTTCAGGAGTTAGGATGGAGTTTATTTCCGCGGTTTCTTCATTAATTACCTTTATTATAGCAGGCTGATTTTTTTTCATTGCTGAACACAGGCGGATCAGATGTTTTACATGTATCTTATAATATTGTTTTTTCTGTTCTTCATTCAGATCCAGTTTTTTTATCACTTTTGCTACTTTAGCGGCGTGATGTTTAGCGAAATTTAATCTTTTACGGCTTGGTGTTACCAGGAGGTAAGTGAGAATAGAACCAATAATCATTCCACTTAACAATGTGAATACGATAGTAAAAATAAACTTTTCTTTTTTCATGTAAATGTTCTCCTTTAATCAATCATTGCCAGGTCGGTATAAATATTATTATCTAATTCATAATCAGGATAATTGTCAGGGTAACTGCTGTAAAGATAAACTCCCAGTATAATTGCCGCGGTTGCGCTGACTGCGAATGTTATCCAGGTGAAACGCCAGATATTACTTTCAAATTTAGTTTGTATGGCTTGTAATGGTTTTATCTGGTGAAGGCGTTTAAGCAGATCAGCCTGCCAGCCTGAACTTACGGTGATTTCTGGTTTTATATTGAAATTATCTTTTAGCGCCTTTTCAACTTGTTTTAGATTATTCATTTTGACTTTTCCTGTTTTAAGAAGTTTCGACTCACAGCTCGCTTAATATTTTCCGCATTTTTGAACGTGCACGCATAGCTCTGACTTTGGTTTTAGAACTTCCCCATTCCAGTACTTCTGCTGCTTCCTTTAGGCTGCGTCCTTCAAAATATATCATTTCGATTAACGTGCGGTCTTCGATAGAAAGCTTTCCCAATGTCCAGTTCAACAATTCCCTGATGTCTTTATTTTTTACGCTGCGTGCATGTTTTTCAGAAGAAAGGCTGGACGCGATACCTTCCAGCCATTTTATATGTTCAGAATCGTCTGATTGTATAGTTAATTCTTTTCGCCTGGCGTTTTTTCTCCAGTAATCGCAGCAGGTCCTCAGGGTAATAATACTTAACCAGTTTTCAAAAGGTTTTTTCTGTGAGAAAGTGCCGAGGTTCTTAAATGTCCGGACAAAAACTTCCTGAGCCACATCTTCAATGTCATTAGTTGGAATACGTTTGGCAACCAGCGTGAAAACCCTTGTCCGGTATTTATTAAGCAGTACAGTGAAATCGTCAATATTGCCGTCCAGAACGCTGTTGATAACTTTGAAGTCAATATTCTGTTCCGGCATTTCCACTTTCCTTGTCAGGGGAGTTGCAATTGTATTAATCATGTTCATGTTGCTTTTAAGTGCTCCATTTATTATTTCCTGGATTTATAGTCGCAATTAAACACTTAAAAGTTACATTAATATATATAGATGTAAGATGCTTTTTCAAGTAATTTAAGAATAACAATTGCAGTTTGCCTGATATTGAAGTAGATTAAAGCTTAGGTATTTAATTTATACAGGACTGGAAAATATGCAGATAGTTAATAAAAAATTCATGGATGAGCTCAGCGAAAAGGCTAAGGCCAGTGAACGTAAAAGGGCTCATTTCAACCTCCATAAATCACTTGATGAAGATATTCATCGTTTATGCATGGGTGCTGAACCCGGCACTTACATACGCCCGCACCGCCATTTTGCTTGCAACAAATGGGAACTGTTTACCATTCTGCGCGGTAAAATAGTAGTTTTTATATTTGCGGATGACGGGACTGTGCTTCAGCGTATTGAGATGACTGCCGGCGGCGATAACTGTACAATAGAGATCCCTGCAAATTTATGGCACGCTTTTGCTTCTCTGCAAAGCGGTTCTATTGTCATGGAAGTAAAACACGGGCCTTATGAGCCTCCGGTTGAGGAAGACTGGCTGCCGGGTACGCCTGCGGAAGGCGAAGTTGGCGCAAAAGAATTTCAGCAATGGTATCAGACTGCGAAAGCCGGTGATAAATTTATATTGTAACATTCAGTTTTTTTAGTAAGACTGTAGTTAACTAAAATTATGGTAGAAACATGAGTGAAAATCAAATAAATAAAAGGTCTACATTAAAAAAGATCCATAAAGTTCTACACGACAATTTGAAGGATAAAAATTCTGTTATTACAACTATCCACAGCATTGTGGAAGGAAGCTTGAAGGATAAGAGAGCGGAAATAATAGCTATTCGTACAGCAATGTGCATTGGTGTTCTCGCTTTCGCGGCTTTGCTGGTTGTGGTTTTCATGTTGTTTTCACCTTCTCCCAAGCGCCGTTCAAGTGAAGAACTGGTAAAAGTCCTGAAAGCTGTGCCGGTGAAACTTGGTGATGTGGAATTAAAGCTTACCGGATATGGTACAGTTGAACCTATTCAGGAAGTGACTTTAAGTTCCGAGCTAAAGGGCAGGATAACAATGAAGTCTATTGATTTGAAAGAAGGGGAACTGGTCAAGAAAGGACAGATTTTAGCTAAGATAGATGCGATTGATTATGAAATAGCTTTGCAGAAGGCTTCTGCTGAAGTTTCCCGCCTCCGTTCTGAATTAATTCAGCTCAAGCAGTATATCAAGGATTGGAAAGAAGAGCTCGAAAAAGAGAAGAATATTCTTGCTTTATGCGTAAGCGATTATCATCGGCAGTTGAAACTCCAGCTCAGAGGCGCTACCGCTAAAAAGGCAGTTGAAGCAGCTCAGCGTATCGTAGTTACCCAGCGTAAAGCGCTTATCAACACTCAAAGTAATATCAACCAGAAAAGTCTTCAAGTTGCTATTTTGCAGGCAAGTTTAAAATCGGCGATATCTCAGGAAGAACAGGCCTCTATAAATCTCAAGCGAAGTGTTATACGCAGCCCCTTTGACGGTAGACTGAAAACTTTATATATTGATCATGGTGAGCTCGCGACGCCGGGAACAAAATTGTTTGACATTGCGGATGATACAAAACTGGAAATCCCTGTTTCTCTAGATGCCAGTGAAGTTGCCTATGCTATGGGAATGATTAAGCATGAGTCCAAAAAACATTATTCAAACTGGTTCAGAAAACCGGAAAATCGAAAGGTTAGGATCCAATGGACCGAGGGAAGTGACCTGTGTATATGGGAAGGGCGTATTGAAAGGGTCAAAGACTTTTGCGCTGAAACCAGAACCGTGACTTTTATCGTTCGTCCGATAAAATTCCTGAAAGGGTCAAGTGGTTATTTCCCGTTACTGTCCGGAATGTTCTGCAAAGTTTTTTTTAGTGGTATTACATTGAAAAACGCGGCAACAGCCACCTGGCTGGCGGTGCAGCTTGATGGAAATGCCTATGTGATTAACAAGGAAGGTCGCCTGGAACAACGCAAAATAAAAGTTTTTCCGACAAAAAGCGAACAGGCTATTATTTATGAAGGCCTGAGAAATGGTGATTTTCTGGTGGTTCAACGGCTGCCGCGCGGTTTGATTAACGGTATGAAAGTCCGCGCGATCAACCCTAAAACCGGATTAGCGTATAAAATTGAAGCAGATAATCAGAAAAAAGATCAAAAGCCTCCCGCGGATAAATAAAATATGAAATCACTTATCAGACTTCTATTGAAAAATCCTGTTTTCGTCAACATGATTATGTTTATGGTACTTGCCAGCGGCATAGTCGGGGCTTTTTCAATGTCCAGGGAAATGTTTCCAAAATTTGATCTGGATGTAGTTTCTGTAAGCGTTACTTACAGTGGGACCGATCCTGCCGAGATAGAGGAGTCCATATGCTTGAAACTGGAGGAGGCTATTGACGGGATTGAGGGTGTGAAGGAGATTCAAACTACCGCCAATGAAGGAGTTGGAACCGCGACTGTCAAGATTGAAGATGGATACGACCTTAATGATGCTTATGAAGAAATAAAGTCGGCTATAGATGCTGTTTCCTCTTTTCCGGAAGGCGCTGACCGTCCGATTGTGAAAAAAGCAAAGTTCCCGGGTGGAGTTTTATCAATAATTCTTTGGGGTGACTTACCGGAACGGCAATTGAAAGAAACTGCACGTCTGCTTAAAGATGAACTGCTGACCATAAAAGGCATAAGCCAGGCTTCTGTCAGCGGAATTCGGGATTACGAAATATCCGTTGAGATTTCTGAGGATAAATTGCGTAAATATAAGTTGAGTTTCGCGCAGGTCGGGGATGCGATTCGCCGAAATTCCTATAATTATTCGATGGGAACAATACGTGCCCGCGACGAGGAATACCGCATTCGAGCTATCGGACGTAAGTACCAGGCTAGAGATTATGAAAAAATCCCGATTATTTCGAATCCGGACGGGACGGTTATAACCCTTGGCAACATTGCTGAGATCCGGGATACTTTTGAAGATTCTAAAATGATTTCAAGGTTTAACGGCAAACCGGCGGTTTCGCTGGATGTCTTCAAGACTGACCAGGAAGATACTATTTATATTTCAGATAAAGTTAAGGAATTTTTGGAACGCAAGAAAAAAGAGTTGCCGCCATCAATAAATTTTACCATAACCCGTGACCGTGCCGACCTTATAAGAGGACGGCTTGATATGCTGGTCCATAATGGTTTGGTGGGATTGATTCTGGTATTTTTATGCCTGTGGACATTTCTTGACATAAGGCTAAGTTTCTGGGTTACTTTGGGGATTCCTATCTCATTAGCCGGCGCTATGGTGATAATGTATGCAACGGGATGCTCCATTAATATGCTTTCCCTGTTCGGATTTATTATGGTGCTTGGGCTAATAGTTGATGATGCTATCGTAATCGGTGAATCTGTGTACGATGAACGTGCCAGGGGGAGCAACAGTTATGATGCTGTTGTTAATGGAACAAGCGTGGTGGCGCTGCCGGTTGTAGCGGCAGTGCTGACTACAGTAATTGCTTTTCTGCCGCTTTTTATTGTAAGCGGGGTTATGGGAAAATTCATTAGTCAGATTCCAATACCGGTTATAGCCGCGCTGATGATGTCATTAGTCGAAAGTCTGATAATTTTACCGGTGCATTTGCGGCATCTGCCCAGAATGGACAAAACACATCCGCCGAGGGATTTTAATTATATAGGTAGATTCAGGCTGAAAGTTTCTGAGAAACTCGAGCACTTCATAAATAATTTATATATGCCTTTCCTGAAAAAAGCTGTGAGGTGGCGCTACTTTGCTTTATCTGTAGCTGTTAGCGTTCTGATTATTATTGCTGGATTGGTCAAGAGCGGAATTGTTAAGATTATCTTTTTCCCGAGGGATGACAGTAATTTTATTATGGCGCAGGTGGAAATGATGCCTGGAACAACGATTGAAGAAACTGAAAATGTTGCCGATAAAATACTGGTTGGATGGCAGAAAACCGAGAAAAAATACGCAGACAAAGTAAGTGACGGCAAAAAGCTTTCACTTGGTGTTTTTACCTTGATCGGCGCTACAACCAGACATGGAGGAGGCGCGACTAAGACTTCGCAGCTTGAGATAAATGTTGATTTGGTCGACTCTGAATACAGGGATATTATTTCAGGGGATCTGATAACCGCATGGAAGAAAGCTGTAGGCCCGATTGCCGGAGCTCTTAAAACAACTTTTGCCTCCAGGATGGGAGGCCCGGGCGGAGATCCTATCGCTGTCAGGGTTAAAGGTGATAATTATAAAAATATACTTAGCGCCGCTCATGCACTGAAAGGAAAAATAGCTACTTATCCCGGAATTTTTGACGAAAAAGTAGGCCATGAACCGGGCAAACGTGAATTTGTCTTGACTATGAAGCCCAGCGCTTATCATCACGGCTTGAGCCTGGAGGATATAAGTAAGCAGGTCAGAGGAGGCTTCTATGGCGAGAAAGCTCTCGAGGTTCAAAGCGGGCGTGATGATATTGATGTGAGAATACGGTATCCTGAAAAAGCCGGACGTAATTCGATAGAATATTTTAAAAGTTTATACATAAAGACTCCGCAAGGCTTGCGGATCCCGCTTACCAGTGTGGTTGATATGAAACTTCAGGAAGGGGTTAATTCCACTATCCGGTATGACCGCAAACGTGTTATTGATGTTACCGCTGATTTGAACGAAAAGGGTAATATTGTGGAAATAACAAAGGACCTTAAAGAAAATGTTTTTAAGGATATAGAAAGTAAATATTCCGTTATATGTGATATCGAAGGACAGGAAAAAGAACGTCAGGAGGCAATGGGCGGGCTATATGTCGGGTTCCCGCTGGCGCTTCTCGGAATATATTTTATTATCGCTTCAATGTTCCGTTCCTACATTCAACCGCTGGTTATAATGACTACAATTCCGTTTGGACTGGTAGGCGGGATAATCGGACATATTATTATGGGTAAGCCCTTATCGCTGCTCAGTATGTTCGGGCTTGTAGCCTTGGCGGGGATTGTGGTTAATGATGCAATCGTTTTGATTGAGGCGGTAAATGAGCTGATGGCGGAGGGGATACCTTTGCGGGTAGCGGTCAGAATGGGCGGCAAAAGACGTTTCAGGGCTATACTTTTAACTACTCTGACTACATCATTCGGGCTGATGCCGCTGATAATGGAAAGAAGCTTTCAAGCTCAATTCCTGATTCCTATGGCTATCTCAATTGCTTTCGGGGTAATGTTCGCCACCGTGATTACTTTGGTTTTGATGCCTTGCCAGTTAATGATATTAAGCGACTTCCGCCGCCTCTGGCACAGGTTATGGAGCCTTGAATGGAGATCGCGCGAGGAACTTGAACCGCGTTCGAGCAAATATATTCATCATGGCGATAATGATTGATTTTCCTTCAAGTAATTAAGCGGGGATTTCCCGGTCATGCGTTTGAAGAAGTTGGAGAAATAATACACGTCATTAAAGCCCATTGCCTGTGCTGTTTCAGAGATATTCATTTCAGTATATGCCAGCAGGCTTTTTGCTGTTTCGACACGCTCCTGGTCAATAAACGTTTTTAACGGTATTCCGTATTTTTGTTTGAACAGCAAAGATAAGTGGCTTCGAGAATAACCCAGTTTTTTCGCAGCTTCCGCTACCGTCAATATTCTGCCGTTACGCGCTTTTATAATGGAACGGACTTTATTTGCAAGGGGGAAACTTTCCTGTTTATTGTTTTGATAGGCGTAAGAAACTAGTGCGCTGAGAATTGACTCGACAAATACAAGCTGTTTGAAATTCAGAGGTGGAACCTGAGGTTCTTGGGAATCCATTCCTTTAAAGGCGCTTTCGATAAAATAGCGCGATTGCCGAAGCATAGGCTCAGGAGGAAGCAGACGTACCGGAAAGTTCCCGCTCAGGCCATTTAGTTTAAATTTTAACGACCAGGTGCTGAAAGGTTGTGAGTTATATTCGAACGCATGTCTGAAGCCGGGCGGGATTATCAGCAGTTCCCCGCTGGATACCTTTAAAACTTCATGGTCGAATATTGCTTGCATTTTTCCGCGGTGTGGAAACTCCAGTTGCCAGCAGGAATGGCTGTGTAAACGGTCGCGGTCCGCTTTGTTTTTGAAATCATGACCGAATAATAGCAAATCAGCTTTTATTAGTTTAAAATAATTCATTTTTATAAAAAATAATGTTTTATCTCATTCAAATTGATATAAATATAATGTATTTTTATAAAAAGTCAAAAAATATGAGGTACAATATGTCTAAAAAAGCAAAACTGGCTGTAATCGGCTGTGGTGGTTTGGCACAGAGTCAGCACCTGCCGAATTTATTTAAAATGGATAATGCGGAACTGGTCGTGATCTGCGATATGTTTCAGGATAATCTGGATAAAGTAGGAGATTATTATGGAATAGAAAGACGTGAGCTTGATTCTAAAAAAGTTTTTATGGACCCTGAAATAGACGGGGTGTTGATTGTAACTCGTGAAGATTCACATGTCCCCCTTACGCTTGAAGCGCTGGCTGCTGGCAAACATGTTTATGTCGAAAAGCCGCTCGCGGAAACGGCTGACGAATGCGTTAAAGTAGTAGAAGCGCAAAAAAAAGCTGGAAAGATTGTTGCTATTGGAATGAACAGGCGTATGGCGCCCGCATATCAATATGCTAAAAGGCTTCTTGCAAATAAGGGCGGAGCTAAAAATATGTTCTATCGGATTGCGGATTCATACAGTCTTAGCTGGGGTAAAGCATTTGGGGAAGGGCAGAGGCTTGTACATGAAGTGTGTCATGTATTTGATATTTTACGTTTTTTTGCCGATTCCGAAGTGAAATCTGTTTACTGTGTGGCATCCCGTCCTGATGATGAGGTCATTACTCTGCAATTTGAATCCGGTGTGATTGCTACTATAACGAGCAGTGGGTATGTTAACAGCGAAATGCCTAAAGAACACTTTGAAGCGATTGCCGCTACAGGAGGTTTGATAGTTGATGATTTTGCAGAAGTATGTCAGTATTCCCTGGATGAAAATGAACCGGACTCGAAAACTTTTGCCGGGCACAGCCATCCGATGCATGATCAGATTCATGAATATCTGGTCGAGGAACTAGGTGCGGAAGGTATGAAGGCGGTCAGAAGAGTAAGCTGGCGCGCGCTGGAAAAAATAAAAGAACTTGAGGAAAAAGGCGAAACTGGTACGGCTGAATACCGGAAATTAAAATATTTTGAAGAAAAAATGCCGCTTAGAAATTACTTTATTAATAAAGGCTGGCGCGAGGCTGTTGAAGATTTTGCTGAAGCGATTATAAGCAAAAGAGACTTTGCCGGAGCAAAAGTTAATGACGGTTTTCAGGCGGCGAAAATAACCGAAGCCGCTTTAAAGAGCAGAAAATCAGAAAAAGTAATATTTCTCTAAAGTCTTTGTCTTGTTGCCACTTAGTGTGTTTTTTGTTTTTGTTTGAGTAGAAACTTTGCTTTTTTTTTGCGATTTCGGTTTGCAAAACTTTTATTTGTCTGTATTTTAGGGGCTTGTTTTTGCTCGCTGGATTGCGAGCGTAAAACTGAGGTTGATTGAAGTGATTAAAGAATTTTTGCTTTTTTTTTTGATTGTCATTTGTAAAACTTTTATTTGTCTGTATTTTAGGGGCTGTTTTTGCTTCCTGGACTTGAAGCTTGACGATGTTGATTTATCAGTCGAAAAAAAAGTTTAAAATTTATTTCAATTTGGTTTGTAAAAAATCAAACTTGTATTAATTTAAAAGTCCGTGCTTGAAACGGAGCTGTTGTTTGAAAATTGAATAGTGCGATGTACCCGAGTTAAAAAAAACTGCATATTTATATATGCACAATTCTTTGGAAAGTAGTTTCAATATTTTCTGGAACAAATTAATCTCTCAGGAGATAAATCATAGATTTATTTTTGGAGAGTTTGATCCTGGCTCAGGACGAACGCTGGCGGCATGGATTAGGCATGCAAGTCGAACGAAAAGCAGGAGCTTGCTCCTGTGGACGAGTGGCGAAAGGGTGAGTAACGCGTGAGTAACCTGCCCTCAAGTTTGGGATAACCTTTGGAAACGAGGGCTAATACCGGATGTGGATATTTTTTCGCATGGGAATTTATCTAAAAATTTATTGCTTGAGGATGGGCTCGCGTACCATTAGCTTGTTGGTGTGGTAACGGCACACCAAGGCGACGATGGTTAGGTGGATTGAGAGATCGGTCACCCACACTGGGACTGAGACACTGCCCAGACTCCTACGGGAGGCTGCAGTCGAGAATCTTCCGCAATGCGCGAAAGCGTGACGGAGCAATGCCGCGTGGTGGATGAAGGCCTTAGGGTTGTAAACACCTGTCACATGGGACGAATTTTGACGGTACCATGAGAGGAAGCCACGGCTAACTACGTGCCAGCAGCCGCGGTAATACGTAGGTGGCGAGCGTTGTTCGGATTTATTGGGCGTAAAGGGTCCGCAGGGGGTTTGCTAAGTCTGATGTGAAATCCCAAGGCTCAACCTTGGAACTGCATTGGAAACTGGTGAACTAGAGTATCGGAGAGGTAAATGGAATTCCTGGTGTAGCGGTGGAATGCGTAGATATCAGGAAGAACACCGAGAGCGAAGGCAATTTACTGGACGATCACTGACCCTCAGGGACGAAAGCGTAGGTAGCGAACAGGATTAGATACCCTGGTAGTCTACGCCGTAAACGTTGTGAACTTGTTGTGGGGGGATTTAGCCCCTTCTGTGACGCAGCTAACGCTTTAAGTTCACCGCCTGGGGACTACGGCCGCAAGGCTAAAACTCAAAGGAATTGACGGGGGCCCGCACAAGCGGTGGAGCATGTGGCTTAATTCGAGGCAACGCGAAGAACCTTACCTGGACTTGACATATTCCTGACCGCCATGGAAACATGGTTTCTCTTCGGAGCGGGTATACAGGTGCTGCATGGCTGTCGTCAGCTCGTGCCGTGAGGTGTTCGGTTAAGTCCGGCAACGAGCGCAACCCGCGTCGTTAGTTACTAACAGGTTATGCTGAGGACTCTAGCGAGACTGCCCGTGTTAAGCGGGAGGAAGGCGCGGATGACGTCAAGTCAGTATGGCCCTTATGTCCAGGGCTGCACACGTGCTACAATGGCCGGTATAATAGGAAGCGATACTGCGAGGTGGAGCAAATCCCCAAAACCGGCCCTAGTTCGGATTGGAGTCTGCAACTCGACTCCATGAAGTTGGAATCGCTAGTAAAGGCGTATCAGCTACGACGCCTTGAATACGTTCCCGGGCCTTGTACACACCGCCCGTCACATCATGGAAGTTGGCTGCACCCGAAGTCGTTGACCCAACCTTTTACGAGGAGGGAGACGCCTAAGGTGTGGTCGGTAACTGGGATGAAGTCGTAACAAGGTAGCCGTAGGGGAACCTGCGGCTGGATCACCTCCTTTTTAAGGAGCAGATCTCGCACATTAATTTGTGCTTGAGATCAGGCTAAACGCCGGTTTCGGCCGGCTGTGGGCAGCAGTAATGCTGTCAAGGTTGCATCGCACTATTCAATATTTAAACATGCATCATTAAGATGCGGAGTTGTTTTACAAAATAAAATGAGAGTTATGGGTATAGAGCTGTGAATTCTTCTGGATTCCTGCTTCTTTCTCCTCAATTCTCTGGTAATTGGGGCTGTAGCTCAGTTGGTAGAGCGCCAGCTTTGCAAGCTGGATGTCCAGGGTTCGAGTCCCTGTAGCTCCACCATTTTTTGAATGGGCGTATAGCTCAGTTGGTTAGAGCGCGTCCCTGATAAGGACGAGGTCCCCGGTTCAAGTCCAGGTACGCCCACCATCCCGATACGTCGGTTTCGTTAGAGCCGCGCCTTCGCTTCGCTGGGCGTCGTAAAAGCTCGGGATAAGATGGACGTGCGGATATGCACCATCCCGATACGTCGGTTTCGTTAGAGCCGCGCCTTCGCTTCGCTGGGCGTCGTAAAAGCTCGGGAGAAGTATGGACGTGCGGATATGCACCATCCCTGATTAGGATTGTTTCAGCCATTGTGCTGTTTCATATAAGCGGTCATTTGACCGCATGTTGTTTGAAAATCAAGAAGATTAAATTAGAATAAGAGATTGCATTAAATTGCAAGCAACTTATGCTGAGAACAAGACATACAAATGTTTCTTGGTGGTTAAGCTACTAAGGGCACATGATGGATGCCTTGGTACCAACAGGCGATGAAGGACGTGTTAAGCTGCGATAAGCTGCGGTGAGCTGCAATAAAGCTTTGACCCGCAGATTTCCGAATGGGGAAACCCGGCTGGAGTAATGTTCAGTCATCTTTAACTGAATACATAGGTTAAGGAAGCGAGACCCGGTGAAGTGAAACATCTCAGTAACCGGAGGAAAAGAAATCAACCGAGATTCCGCAAGTAGTGGCGAGCGAACGCGGAGGAGCCTAAACCGGAGTGTTTACATTCCGGTGTTGCGGGACTTCAATATGGTACGTTTAATTGTTAGAAGAATGCTTTGGAAAGAGCAGCCACAGCGGGTGACAGCCCCGTATTCGAAAACAGTTGACGGCCTAGAAGTATCCCAAGTAGGACGGAACACGTGAAACTCTGTCTGAATCCGGGGGGCCCACCCTCCAAGGCTAAATACTAGTTGGTGACCGATAGCGCATAGTACCGTGAGGGAACGGTGAAAAAGTACCCCTGTTAGGGGAGTGAAAAGTACCTGAAATCATGTGCCTACAAAGTGTAGGAGCCCTTCGGGGTGACTGCATGCCTTTTGCATAATGAGCCTGCGACTTACTCTACGTGGCGAGGTTAAGTTTTGAACGGAGCCGAAGCGAAAGCGAGTGTTAATAGCGCGTCTAGTCGCGTGGAGTAGACCCGAAGCTGAGTGATCTAACCATGGCCAGGCTGAATCTCCGGTAACACGGAGTGGAGGGCCCAACCATTGCGGGCTGAAAACC
Source organism: Victivallaceae bacterium (assembly GCA_963664605.1). Classification (GTDB taxonomy): domain Bacteria; phylum Verrucomicrobiota; class Lentisphaeria; order Victivallales; family Victivallaceae; genus JAHOYW01. Next base: position 2,985,939 of record OY761536.1, on the reverse strand, counting down.
GCTTGGATGAGCTGTGGTTAGGGGCGAAAGACCAATCAAACTCAGTGATAGCTGGTTCTCTTCGAAATAGCTTGAGGGCTAGCCTTGCACCATAGCACACGGGGGTAGAGCACTGACTGTTCGCGGGTCCTTACCGGGATACCAACAACTATCAAACTCCGAATACCGTGCTGCCTTACTGCAGGAGTCAGACTATGGGGGATAAGCTTCATAGTCGAGAGGGAAACAGCCCAGACCGCCGATTAAGGTCCCTAATTTAAGCTAAGTGGATTGAAGGATGTGGAGCTGCATAGACAGCCAGGATGTTGGCTTAGAGGCAGCCACCATTTAAAGAGTGCGTAATAGCTCACTGGTCGAGTGGTTCCGCGCCGAAGATGATCGGGACTAAAGCTTAAAACCGAAATCGCGGATCGTAATTTATTACGGTGGTAGAAGAGCGTTGTATGCGGGTTGAAGCCGATGAGGAATCGGAGGTGGACTGCATACAAGTGACCATGCAGGCATGAGTAGCGAAAAACCAGGTGAGAATCCTGGTCACCGAAAGCCCAAGGTTTCCTGGGGAAGGTTCGTCCGCCCAGGGTTAGTCGGGTCCTAAGGCGAGGCCGAAAGGCGTAGTCGATGGATAACAGGTTAATATTCCTGTACTACCTTATTTGAGTGATGGAGGGACGCAGTATGCTAGGCGAGCCGGGTGTTGAATTACCCGGTCGAAGGCCGTAGGGCGTGAAGCAGGCAAATCCGCTTCACATTAAGCCTGAGAGTCGTAAGATAGATTCTTCGGAATCGAATTCGTTGATGCTACGCTGACGAGAAAAGCTTCTAAACGTTGATAATAAGGTATCCGTACCGTAAACCGACACAGGTAGGCGAGGCGAGAAGCCTAAGGTGCGCGAGAGAACCCACGTTAAGGAACTCGGCAAATTAGCCCCGTAACTTCGGGAGAAGGGGTGCCGTCATGGTGAAAGAACTTGCTTCTGGAGCCTGCGACGGTTGCAACAAAGAGGCTGGTGCGACTGTTTAACAAAAACACAGCTCTCTGCTAACTCGCAAGAGGATGTATAGGGAGTGACACGTGACCAATGCCAAAAGGTCAAGGGAATCTGTTAGCTTCGGCGAAGCAGTGAACTGAAGCCCTGGTGAATGTCGGCCGTAACTATAACGGTCCTAAGGTAGCGAAATTCCTTGTCGGGTAAGTTCCGACCTGCACGAATCGTGTAACGATGCCAGCACTGTCTCAACGTGGATCTCGGCGAAGTTGTAATTCCGGTGAAAATGCCGGATACCCGCAGAAGGACGGAAAGACCCCATGAACCTTTACTGTAATCTGATATTGGTATTTGGTCACTCATGTGTAGCATAGGTGGGAGGCTGTGAAACCGCGACGCCAGTCCCGGTGGAGCCACAGGTGAAATACCACCCTTGAATGGTTGAATATCTAACTTTGATCCCGTGAATCCGGGCAGAGGACAGTGTCAGAGGGTCAGTTTGACTGGGGCGGTTTCCTCCCAAATTGTAACGGAGGAGCCCGAAGGTACACTCAACACGGTTGGCAATCGTGTGTAGAGCGTAAGGGTAGAAGTGTGCTTTACTGTAAGACCGACGGGTCGAGCAGTTGCGAAAGCAGGGCCTAGTGATCCAGCGATGGAATGTGGAATCGTCGTTGCTCATCGGATAAAAGGTACTCTGGGGATAACAGGCTGATAGCGCCCAAGCGTTCATAGCGACGGCGCTGTTTGGCACCTCGATGTCGGCTCATCACATCCTGGGGCTGAAGAAGGTCCCAAGGGTTCGGCTGTTCGCCGATTAAAGTGGTACGCGAGCTGGGTTCAGAACGTCGTAAGACAGTTCGGTCCTTATCCTCTGCGGGCGCAGGATATTTGACAGGAACATTCCCTAGTACGAGAGGACCGGGAATGACTAAGCTCTGGTGTTCCAATTGTCGCGTCAGCGGCACTGTTGGGTAGCTAACTTGGGAACGGATAAGCGCTGAAAGCATCTAAGCGCCAAGCCCACCTGAAGACTAGATATCCCTTTCACATTAGTGAACTGAAGGCCGGTCGAAGACTACGACCTCGATAGGTTGGAGGTGTAAGCACAGCAATGTGTTCAGCTTACCAATACTAATCAGCCGTGAGGCTTAACCACCTTTTTTCTAAGCTGTCCGGGATTCCGGACGGTTAAGAAAAAATATCTCAATTTAAGACGCTTGTATAAAAAGCGGTCGATTTAACAATTTAATTTTCTTTAATTTTTTTTCCGGCGCTTATTGCGGCAGTGAAACACACGTTCCCTTCCCGAACACGTTCGTTAAGGCTGCCAGCGGCGATGGTACTGCATATTTGACTGTGGGAGAGTAGCACGGTGCCGGGATTATTTTTATTGGGGCTTTAAGAGAAATGCATCACTCTTAAAGCCCCTCTTTTTTTGTCGATACATTGTAATAATCATTCCACATTTACGCCCCTGGGGACAACACCTTTATCGTATATTCTCCACTATGTAGCCACGGCTGTCCCTAGCCGTGCGATGGGGATGCGGCAACAGCCAAAAAAAAGCCCCGGCTAAAACCGGGGCGGAAGATGAGGTCTTTTATTTAAATCCCGGCAGGAACTTTTTTTCCGCTTCAAAAAGCCGTTCCGCCATTTCCCTGATTTCCTCAAGGCTGCAAACTGCCGCGGTCAGCGGGTCGAGCATTAACGCCTTGACTGCCAGATCCTTGGATTTATGTATGCATGCTTCAGCAGCCATATCGTACATATATTGGTGCGCCGAACAAAGTGCCGCGAGATGTGAAGGCAATTCCCCGAAATAATTCGGTATGATACCTTCACTGTCAACAGTACAGGCAACTTCAACAACATTTTTTTGCGGTAAGTTGGTGATTAAACCAGTATTAGCTACGGTTCCGTAGATTTTGAATGGATTATTAGTTTCCATTGCCTGAATGATATAACTGGCATACTCCCAGGTGCGGTCAAGGTCAATTTTTTCTTCACCGCTGATGAATTTCTTACGTCTTTCATCATTATCGATACGCCATCCCGGCCATTCATCAGCATAAAAACCGCTTTGGCCTTTATATTTCTCGCCACAATGCTTGTCGATTAACTCTTTGCGTTTACGATAATACGGCAGGTATTCGCTGAAATGTCCGCTAGATTCGGTAACGAAACAGTCAAAATATTTCATCAGGTCAAGACGAACCGGATCTTTGGCTAAAAGTTCCGGATCATCCTCAAGTTTTTTCTTCAGAACCGGATATAAGTCTTTACCATTATGAGTAAGTTCAGTAAACCATGCAAGGTGGTTGATTCCGGCACAGCGCCATTTCATTTCCTGATAGGGGACACCGGCATAATCAGCAAGATTGTGCGATGATCCCTGAACGCTGTGACAGAGACCGATTACTTTAGCTGAAGACGCGCGGTTTGCCGCCAGACACATAATACTCATAGGATTAGTGTAGTTCAACACCCATGCATCGGGACAGAGTTTTTCAATATCCTTAAGCACTTCGAGAAATACCGGTACTGTACGCAATGCTTTGAATAAACCTCCCGGGCCTATGGTGTCGCCGATACATTGGTCAACACCGTATTCCAGCGGGATATCATTGTCAAAGCGCACGCATTCCGTACCGCTTACTTCAATACAGTTGATAATATAATCTGCTCCGGGTAAAGCTTCCAGACGGTTATTTGTCGCTGTAACTTTCCATCCTTTCATTTGTTTTTGTTCGAGGATCTTTTCTCCGAGTTGACGGGATAATTCCAAACGTTCCAAGTCAATGTCAACTAGTGCCATTTCTCCTTTATCTGCTCCTGGAATACTCATTACGTCACAGAAAAGATTCTTGAAGAACGCGCTTCCTGAGCCCATGAAAACGATTTTAATTGGCCTGTTAACTTCATTTACAATCCCGAGGTTTTCAGCCTTTTTCATGTGGGCTTCATGTCCCGCTGTTTTTTCAGTAGCCATCTTTCATCCTTGTTTTTTATTTATATTTTGGCAGCATATTGCCATGTGTCTTAATCAGGTCATCACACATGCTGCGGATATCATCAAGACTTAGTTCACCGGCAGTATGCGGGTCAAGCATTGCCGCCTGATATATTTTATCTTTGCTTTTAGTGAGGGCTGCTTCAATGGTCAGTAGATGAACATTAATATGTGTACGGTTGAGAGCAGCACATTGTTCGGGAAGCTTACCTACATAACATCCTTGAACTCCATTCGCATCGACGAGGCAAGGAACTTCCACGATTGAATTTTCCGGCAAATTACTAATGAGGCCGTTGTTCATTACATTGCCACCAATCATATATGGTGTGTTGGTTTCAATAGCATTCATGATTCCTGAACCATATTCATGCGATTTTTCGTGAGTCAGGCATGGGTCATCAATTAATTTTTTACTTTGCTCTGCCCATTTTTCTATTTGATTTACGCATCTGCGCGGATATTCATCCAGTGGAATATTGAATTCTTCAATCAATTGTGGATATTTATCTTTTATCCAATATGGCGAGTATTCAGCGCTATGCTCAGATGACTCAGTTATATAATAACCAAAATTCTGCATCATAGCGTTACGAACCATGTCTCCGCTCTTGCCTTCTTTAGTTTTCGCCGCCCGCCATTCGGCAAGTTTTTTAGCTGAAAGCTTTTTTAATTCAGGATAGATATCCTTGCCGTTTTCGGTTATTTCCAGAAGCCATCCCATGTGATTTATACCGGCAACTTTGGTACGGATATTCTTTTCTCTTTCTTCGCTCCATACACCGAGCGGCTCGAGAAAATGTTTGGCTACCACCTGGACGGAATGGCAGAGCCCGACAGTTTTTATTGAGCTTCCCTGAAGCATTGCTCCGGTAAGGATACTCATCGGGTTGGTATAGTTTAATAGCCATGCGTTCGGGCAGACTTCTTCCATATCACGGGCGAAGTCAAGCATTACCGGAATGGTTCTGAGCCCTCGAAAAATGCCGCCAATGCCCAGCGTGTCAGCGATGGTTTGACGCAAACCGTATTTTTTAGGGATTTCAAAGTCAATAACAGTAGAAGGCTCATATCCTCCGACTTGAATAGCGTTAACTACATAGCTTGCCCCGCTAAGAGCTTTTTTACGATTTTCAACACCAAGATATGAGCTTATTTGCGCACGGCTTTTATTAATATTTTTATTGATGATTTCCAGCATTGTCTGTGATTCTTTCAAACGCTGTGCATCTATATCATAAAGAGCTATTTCTGCGTGATGCAGTGATTTTTGATGCATACAGTCACCGAGAACATTTTTGGCGAAGATAGTACTTCCTGCACCCATGAAAGTAATTTTTGGCATAATTTAATTCCAGTTTTTATTAAAATTTTAATGAAAAATAAGACAATAGTGCTATTATATAGCATATAAACAAGTTTGTAAATAAAATGAATATGCTTTTTAAGGTAATTTTGTGCTATTTGGAGTTTTTTTATGACTTTTAAAGCCAACATTTTTTTTCCGAATCGTCCTTTACATCTTTCCACGATGCTTCTAGGGTGCGGCCATGAATTAATAAACAGTCGTAGTTATCGCTGGGATGGACTTAAACGCGGGGATAAAGAGTTCTGTTTTTGGCAGTATACACTTAAAGGACGCGGTGAGTTAAGATTCAAAGGGGAAACCTATTCCGTTAATCCCGGCGAAGCCATGCTGTTGACCGTGCCTGAAGACCATTGCTACTATTTTCCTGAAGATTCAGATTTATGGGAATTTATGTTCATTACCATGTATGGACGTGAAACGATGCGTATTTTCTGTCAGCTACAAAAACAAGCCGGAGTCATCGCTAAATTCGATATGGATTCTATGCCAGTGAAAAAGGCTTTTTCTATTTGTCAGAAAAGTGAGAGAAATGAAATTAATAATCAATATGCGGCTTCCGCGTTGACTTATGATTTTCTAATGTCGCTGGTCGAATATATAAAGCCCGCAGAACAAGGGGAAAGTGCGCCTCCTGAATTTATCAGCCGGGTCAGTGACTATTGTTTTAAAAACATTGATAAACCGGTAAGCGTGGGAGATATGGCGAAGTGTGCCGGATACAGCCGTTATCATTTTGCACGCTTATTTAAAGAGTATACCGGTAAGGGGCCTCAGCATTTTATGAACGAGCTCAGAATTCGTATGGCTGTCCGGCTGCTTCAGACAGAACAACTCAGCGTTAAAGAAATTTCGCAGCGCTGCGGTTTTGAGGATGTCAGTTATTTCTGCAAAATATTCCGAAAATTTCAGAAAGTTTCGCCAAATGAATTCCGCGGAATGTGATTTTAATATCTTGAATTACTTATATTTTTGTATGTCAATGCTTGAAAATAGTATTTATCTGCTTTATCTTTATTTATACCGTTTTTTTATCTAAAAAACTAAAAAAGGAGAAATCAGGATGAAAATGAAAACCGCAGTAGTAGTATCTTCTCTGGCACTGTGCATTATGATGTGTACCTCATGTTCCATGTGCCGCCGCTCAACTAAAGCCAAACCATGTAAGCCTTATAAGGAGAAAAGCATTAGAATTCCTTTGATTGGTGAAGACGCGCCTGCCTTCAAAGCTGTAACCACTCAGGGAACGATTAATTTTCCTAAAGATTACAAAGGCCATTGGGTTATTTTATTCAGTCATCCCGCGGATTTCACGCCTGTATGTACTACGGAGTTTATGACCTTCGCGACAATGATGCCGGAGTTTGAAAAGCTTAACTGCAAACTGCTTGGTTTATCAATAGACAGTCTTTACAGCCATATTGCCTGGTTGCGGACAATCAAGGAAAAACTTGATTTCAAAGGAATGAAGAATGTTGAAGTCACTTTCCCTTTAATTGAAGATATTAAAATGGACGTAGCCAGAAAGTATGGAATGCTTCAGCCTTCAGCCAGCAATACTCAGGCGGTCAGGGCGGTGTTCTTTATTGACCCTAAAGGCAAGATTCGTGCTTTGCTTTATTATCCACTCTCAAACGGCAGGAACTTCAAGGAAATCAAGCGGTTGTTAATGGCTTTGCAGACTACAGATGCAAACGGAGTTGCTACTCCTGCTGACTGGCAGCCGGGTGATGATGTCATCATTCCGCCTCCTGGCTCCTGTGGTACAGCCAAAGACAGGGTTGAGAAATCTGGTAAAGGTGTGAAGTGCTACGATTGGTTCTTCTGCACCAAACCACTGCCGAAAAAATTAGCTCCCCCAATGAAGTAAATATAGTCATATATTAGTTGAAGCTCAGGTATCCTGGATGCCTGGGCTTTTTCTTTTTATTTTTTCATTTTATCGCTTGCGAAAAATAAAAATGGAGTTAGTTTAATCATTTAACAAAGTATTCGAAATGGGTTCGATGATAAAATAAAACTAAGGGATTTTACTTATGGATTATGTAGCAGAAATGAAGAATCTGCCGAAAAATCATGATTTTTTTATTGGTTATGATAGTGACGGCTGTATTTTTGACACAATGGAAATCAAACAGAAAGAATGTTTCTGTCCTAATTTTATCAAGCATTTTGGCTTACAGGCCGCCAGCAAATATGCTCGCGAAGTCTGGATTTTTGTCAATCTTTACAGTAAGACCCGCGGCTGTAACCGTTTTCTGGCGGTTCAGCATGCTTTAGCCTTTATGCGCAAGCATCCGGAATTTGCGAAACGCGGTATCAAGATTGGTGATTACAACTCTTTAAATGCCTGGATCGAGGAAGAAACTAAGTTGGGTAATCCAGCTTTGGAAGCTAAAGTTGCCACTGAAGGTGATGCTGAACTTACAGCTATTTTGAAATGGTCACATGAAGTCAATGCCGCTATCGCGGATATGGTTTTTGGCATTCCGCCGTTTCCGGGAGTAAAAGAGATTTTGGCAAAAGCTGAAGGCAAAGCTGACCAGATAGTTGTTTCCCAAACTCCTCTTGAGGCTTTGACCCGTGAATGGAAGGAAAACAAGATAGATCATTATCTCGGTATGATTTGCGGACAGGAACACGGAACTAAAACTGAACATCTGAAATATACTACTGCTGGGAAATATGATTCTGATAAAGTATTGATGATTGGTGACGCTCCAGGAGATCTTAAAGCAGCTAAAGCTAATAATGTATTATTTTGTCCAATTGTTCCAGGCCGTGAAGAAGAGTCATGGGCAAAATTGAATTCAGAAGGACTTGATCGTTTCTTTAACGGCACATATGCCGGTGCTTATCAGGATTCTCTGCTGGATGAGTTTGACAAAGCTCTCCCTGAAAACCCAAGCTGGTAAGATTTTATTTAGATTCTTTATCCCTGATTCATGCAAACAATAATATGTTTGATTGAATCAGGGTTTTTTGTTTGCAAATTTGATTGCGGGATATTAATATATACTTAGGTAATATTTAAACCAAAATCTTAATGAGGAGTAAAATCATGAAATGGAAAAAGAAAATCTGGAAAATATTTGCCGGTTTATTGATTTTTATTATAATTGCCGTGGTAGTGGTACTGATGTATCTGGGAACAATTATTGCTGAAGCTACACGTACATTTGGTACAGCTGCGACTGGGACAAAAGTTGCGGTTGAGTCGGTAAATATTTCATTGCTTGCCGGTGACCTTGCGGTAAATAAACTCTCTATAGATAATCCTTCTGGTTATCAATCGCTCCAGGCATTCAGTTTTGATTTGGTTAGTGTTGATCTGGATGTCAATTCTTTATTTACTGATACTATTATTGTCAATAAGATAGAAATAGCTAATGTTAAAATTAATTTTGAACCTACTATTAAAGGCGGCAGTAACCTTACTGATATCAAGAATAATATTATGAAATTTGCTCAAGGCGGTAAAAGTGCTGCGCCGGAAGAAGTTGAGCCTGAACCGGAAGTTGAGGAACATGACACCGGGAAAGAAGCTAAAAAAGTCATCATAAAATCATTTATTATTAACAAAGGTGAAATCAGTGTTTCTTCCAGTATGTTAAAAACCAGTGTTGCATTACCGCTTGCGCGGATGGAACTGAATGATATTGGAAAAGAAAGCGATACGGCCCAAGTTGTTTCGGAAGTCTTTAATGAAATAATTGAAGCGGTAGTTAAGACAGTTGCCTCCGCGAAAATTGAAGGTTTAAACCTTGATGTACTTACTAAGGATCTGCCGAATGCAGCGGAAGAAGTTGGTAAAAACCTTACTAAAGACATTAAGAAAACCATCAATAATCTATTCTAACAGCTATAAGATGAAAAAAATCGAAATCATGGCTCCTGCAGGTTCATTTGAATCTTTGGCGGCGGCTATCAGAGCAGGAGCTGATTCTGTTTATTTCGGGGTGGGAAAGCTAAATATGCGCTCCCGCGCTACAGTGAATTTCCAAATAAGCGACCTGCAGAAAATTGTTCGTTTATGCAAAAAATCGAATGTCAAGACTTATCTGACATTGAATATCGTTGTTTATGACGAAGAACTGGATTATGTCAGGGAAATATGTGATGCTGCTAAAACTGCCGGTATTGACGCTATTATTGCTTCTGATATTGCGGTAATAAGTTATGCAGAAAGTATTGCTTTGCCAATACATATTTCAGTACAAGCTAACGTCAGTAATATCCAAAGCGTTCGTTTTTTTGCAAAATTCGCCGATGTAATTGTTCTTGCCCGGGAATTGACTTTAACTCAAATAGAAAAGATAATCAATTCTATCAAAGAGGAAAAAATTACCGGTCCAGGCGGGAAGCTGGTTCGCATTGAAATTTTTGCTCATGGTGCATTGTGTGTTTCAGTTTCCGGTAAGTGCTATATGAGTTTGGGCACTTATAATTCATCCGCTAATCGTGGCGCGTGTTTTCAAAACTGCCGTCGCCGTTATCGGGTCATTGATGAAGAAACTGGCGAGGAACTGCTTATTGACAATAAATACGTCATGTCTCCAAAAGATATTTGCACAATCGAGTTTTTGGACCGGATACTGGAAAGTGGTGTGGAGATTTTGAAACTTGAGGGCAGGGGGCGTTCGGCGGATTATGTTCAAACTGTTACTGAAGTCTATCGACAGGCTGCTGACGCCTGGATTGCTGGAGCATATACGGTCGATAAGATTTCCGGTTGGTATGAGCGTTTAAAAACTGTTTTTAACCGTGGCTTCTGGCGTGGTGGTTATTATTTGGGTGAACCGCTTGGCGAATGGTGTGGAACCGGCGGCAGTCAGGCGAAACTTCATAAAGTCCAAATAGGACGTGTCAATAAATATTTCAATAAAATAAAAGTCGCAGAACTTAGCATCGAAGCTGAGGACTTGGCTGTAGGACAAAAACTTCTGGTAACTGGACCCACTACTGGCGCAGTATGGTTTGACATAAGTGAAATCCGTTTAGCTGGAGAAAATGTTTATTCTGTTCCCAAAGGCGATGTTGTTTCTGTTCCATGTCCGGAAAAAGTCCGGAAAAATGATGTTGTCTTCATATTGACAAAACGCCGTTTCGGTGAAGAAGTAAACGGCGAAGGTATTTAATACCACTATTTTTTTATTTTGATATTTACCTCAAAAATAAAGATTGAAGAAACTTTTCTACAATCTACTGTTGACAAAATTGAAAATATAATGTATTATAAATATATACTGGTTCGAACCGGTTATGACCAACAATTAAGTTAAGGAAAGCCATGCAGGTATTAACAGGACAGAATAATCGGGAATTGTTACCCGAGTTGATAAAAGACCATATCCTTTCGGATATTTATTCCGGTAAACTCCAGCCGGGTGACCGTTTACCTGGGGATCGCGCTCTTGCAAAGAAAAATGGTTGGGGTCGTGGTTCTGTTATTGAAGCATTGAAACTTTTGGAACAGGGCAAGTATGTTGAACGTCTGCCTGGGAGAGGAACATTTGTTAGTGAAGATGTGCACCGGACTATCTCCAATATTCGCCTGATTATGCCTTTTCCTGAACCGATGATTTCCCGTGATATAATGGATGCTGAGAATTTTTCCGTTTGCATGACAGTGTTCCAAGGAATGTTTTCCTATGCCGGGAAAAATAATGCTCAGGTTCTATTTCAACATTTTAAAGAAACTGATAACGCCTTGGAGCTACAACGTCAGTTTGAGTTGGTCAGGGAATTTGACGGAGCTGTATTTATTGGTAATGAATTGAAAGATCTACGGTTAAAACTGTTTGCTGATAATTTTCCAGTAGGGCGCTTGCCATCAGTAAGTACAGTTCCTTCGGAACTGGAGCATTTGATTCATATATCTGATAAAGCAGGAGCGAAAGAAATAGCCGATTATTTAAAAAGTCGGAATTATAAAAAAATAGCTGTTGTTACAGGATCAAGCAATCTTGCCTGTTCTGATGTTGAGTTGGATAAAATAAAATTGTTGCGGGAAAATTTATTCGACTATACGGATATAGGTGATGATTGCATTTTTAATATTCCAACAGCTAGAGAATATAGTGGTTTACTACCGAAAGTTTTGGAAGAAACTATTACTGAAAAATTCTGTAGAGATTTTGAAATAATTATATGTTTTAATACGCATGCGATTTCATTAATATATCGTCAATTGTTTAAACTTCGGCTTATTCCGGGAAATGATATTGATTTAATTGCGAAATGCAGTGCTCGTATTGTGGAGAATATGATTCCGAGTGTTACGCATGTCGAAGTACCACATTTTATTATTGGAGAGCATCTGTGCGAAAGCGTTATTAATGAAATAAAAAATAAAACAAATAATAAGGCATTTGTAGAAGTAGAACCTAAATTAATCATAGGAGAATCAAGCAGAACATAAAATTTAATGAATAAAGTTTAGAAGTTAACCCATAAAAAAGGACAGAAAAATGAAAAAGATTAAAAAATTCACTCTAATAGAACTCCTTGTTGTGATAGCTATCATAGCAATACTCGCCTCAATGTTGCTTCCGGCACTTAGTAAAGCGCGGGAGAAAGCAAAAGGGATTAAGTGTACATCAAACCTGAAACAACTTGGTTCGGCTTTTATGCAATACAATAATGATTATGATGATTTCATGCCAACAGTTAAATCACCTTATGCTGGTAATAATCTTACTAACTGGCCTTGTGCTATTTATAAAACACTTAACAAGGATGCTGAAATTTTTCATTGCCCATCTCTGGTAACGGGGCTTACTGCTCGTTCATATTTTAGTGACTTCTTGAATTTTACAATAAGAGCTCCAAATTACATGTCGTATGGAGTTAATCAAAACGCTGTCGGATTAACTCCCGGTTCAAACGTAAGAATAACAAGAATAAAAAGACCGTCGGAGTTATGTCTTACTCTAGAGACTCTTGAAGGAAATATTTATTTTACACAATCCAATGCAGATCTATGGCAATATAGACATAATAGAAGAATGAATGCCTTATATGTTGCAGGTAATGTTTCCCAAAAACAAGTAAGTACTATCCTTACATCTAAAGTTGGATACTTCCCCTATTATGTAAACGCTGGCAGAACTCCATTTTGGTCACCTATTCCAGATAGACTATTTGTGGATGGCGTGGGGAGGATACTTTAATCGCGATATGTGGTATCATCAAAAATGGAACAACTTACATATGCAGGTAAAAGTTTTGCGCATTGGAACTTTAAAACAGGATAAATAACATGATTATTTCAAAAAAAATTACAGTTATAGTATTGTTTATTTTTTCTTTTATAATGATTAATAGTGTTGTTTTTGCAAGAAACTGGTATGTATCGACAACGGGGAATGATTCATGGGATGGAACTTATGAAACTCCTTTCAGGTGGCCTCAAAAGGCTGTTGACAGTGCCGTCGCTGGTGATAGGATTCTTATAAAAGGAGGAATATACTATTTGACATATTCGTTATTGATAAAATCTTGGAGAGGTGTCCAAAGTGGAACAGAAAGTGCTAACATATATATGGACACTTATGAGGGGGATGTATATTTTGATGGTACTTATCTGCAACCGCCATATGCTGATGAAATTATGGGAATAACAGGAGTTTCATATTGGCATATATCTCATTTAAATTTGCGAAACAGTCCTAATTTTGGCTTTATTGCAAACGGTGATACTCACAATATTAAGTTGTATTGGACAAATTCATATAATAATTACATGTCCGGATTTGCTATATCCGGTGTAGACAATGCCGTTTTTAGTCACTGTAAAGCTTGGAATAACTATGATGCTCTTGCTGATGGAGAAAACGCTGATGGATTTTGTATTGCCAATGGTAGTGATAATACAACATTAATATATTGTGCCGCTTATGATAATTCTGATGATGGATATGATTTATGGTCGAGTTCAAATGTTTACCTATATCGCTGTATAGCATCAGGCAGTGGACGTGGAGCAGGTGGTGATGGTAATGGGTTCAAGCTTGGTGGTCCTGGAAGTTTAAGTAATAGAACATATGAATGCATTGCCTTTAATAACCGTGCATGTGGGTTTGATGACAATGCGTGCGATGATGGGCTTCATCAATTTAATACATCTTATAACAATGGAACATATAACTTTAGATTTTTCGGAAACGATACAATTCAATTCTGTATAGCATATGGAGGCGTTGCAAAGAACTGGTCATCTTCATCAACCATAAATGACTCATATAACACATGGAATTTAGCGATTACGGATCCACTATTTAAAGCAACATCAGGCAGTGAAATGTTTCATTTGCAAGCTGACAGTCCATGCCGGGACTTAATTGGTCCTTCTCGTAATGACATCGGGGCATTTGAGTATGGAGAAGAGTTTTCAATTGATCAAATGCCAGATTCTCTGATTGCCTATTGGCCTTTTGATAATTCTGTCAATCCTGGGGAAGATAGCACAGACAATCATGATGGGACTTTAAATGGTGGAGTTAGCTGGCTGGCTGACGGTTTAATTAATGGTGGACTTGAATTTAACGGAACAACTGGATATATTGCAATTCCATCGAGTTCAGATTTCTCCTCTGGGGAAATTGGCCAGATGACCATCAGCGCATCTATAAAAGCTGATAGCTACCATAATAAACAGGTCATTATTTCACGCCGTCATCCAAACAATAATGAAGGACATTTTAATATTTATGTTTACCAAAACAGGCTGTATTTTTCGTTTTATTCAAATTATGCTCCTGTCGGAACTCATTTCTTATATTCAGATCAATTACTTGAAGATGGTGAAGCATATCAGGTTGTTTGGCAGAAAAAATGGAACAAACTAGGAACGAGACTGTTTGTTAATGGTATTGAACAAACTGTATATGGTGATACAGACTCAAAAGGGACTTCATATACAAATTTACCAGTCTTTATCGGCGCGGAAAACTATTCTGCTGGACCCAGATATTTTTTCGATGGAATTATTGATGAAGTTGCCATATGGAATCGTATTTTAACAATGTCAGAATTAGAAGAATTTACTGGAATAAGTTTCAACCAATACTAATATAAACTTAAAGGATAGCTTTTAAATGAAATCAATGTTGAAAATATTAATAGCAATAAACTTCGCAATACTTAGCATTATGGCGAATGGAGCAGAAAGGGAACATTTTAATGTCAAGCCAGTACCTAAAATCATAGAAAATCAAGTATATTTGAAATCGGCGGCTGGCACAATAAACGTTAAAGATTATGGTGCAGTTGGTGATGGGATTAATGATGATACTATAGCGATTCAAAATGCTCTTAATTTTGCGTTTAAGCAAAGAAAAAGCATTCGCGTTAACACGATGAAGGGGTGGTACGGAGGAAGTGTCGACGCTGCTTATCCGATGGTTATTTTCCCGTCTGGAACGTATAAAATTACCAACACATTGGTGGGTTATCGAGAAATGTATTTAAAGGGTATAGGCAATGCGGTAATTAAACAATTTGATTCAACTAAAGATATTTATTATCAACACGGTTCTTTCCGGTCGACTATAGAAAACCTAACATTTGACGGGGGGAGTGTTCAAGTACATATATGGACAGCCAACATGGATGGGGCTAAAATTATTATTTCAAATTGTCAATTTAAAAATTCCGGTTCAGAAGCTGTTCGTTGTTGGTCTTATACCAAAAAACGGTTAAAAGGCGAAAAATTTAGGTGGACAAAACCAATTGCTCCATATAAAGTTGAAGTTAATTCAAACGGTTTTATTAAATTGGTAGATAAAATTGATATAACAACATTATCAAGGTGGGCTAATTCAACATTGATGGTTATTTCAGACAGTGAATTTAATAATTGCATACGGGTATTTGATGTGTCTTGTGATGGCACAGTATTTGAAAACTGTAAAATTATTGCTAATCCATTTACTGTGGGTGCTGTAATAAAATGTAATAATAAAACAGAGATTCGTAACATAAAATGTTACGCTCCTGCGAGTAAACAAGTACAATTTTGGATTGAAGCAAATTCTTCTGCATTAGCTTGCCGAAATTCGATATTTGAATCGGCATCTCCTATGTGTCTTGTTAAGCAAATTCGGAAGCCTGGTTATATCTCTACTGGATTGATAATTAATGGATGTAAATTAAATAGTGCAGGATGTGCTGAAGGTGGCATCATAAGCTTAGAAGCAATTCCAAATACTTTATATTTCACAGGTAATATTGAGCTTTCAGGAAAGGCAGTTAAAGCGGTTGCCTGGAAAATATCGCCAAGTACTGAAGGTTTTTATGAACAACGATATTTTAAGCACATAGATATAGCTACCCAGTTTAATTTTTGCATTGCTAACAACAGTAGCAATATCAATCCCCAATTACCAAAAACAGCGAAAGCTTATATTCGCTCCGATATCCCACAAAAAATACTTAAAAAGCTTGGATTTGCTAATCTTAAAAAGTTAGCCGTAGAGAGTTCTCCACAAATAAAAAATATGGTTTTTGCTTCATGTTACGGATTAAAAGCTGATGGTATAAACGATGATTCCGATGCATTACAGCAGGCAGTTGATGCGGCATCTAAACTTCCACAAAGTGCTGTAATCCTTCCTGGACAGATAATTAAGCTTACAAAAACTATCTATTTATCACCAGATACAAAGCTAATTGGTACTGGCTGTGCCTTCCTTCGCGGCGATGGTTCATTTCCTGCCCTTTCTTCTGAAGAGTGCCGTAATATTATAATTAAAAATATCGGATTTAAAGAATTCAGTAAAGGGCTTGAATTAAATACTAAATCGTCACAGAATAGTAAAGTATTGATTTATAATTGTGACTTTTTTGATTGTTATGAAGAAGCCATCACATGTCTTTCTGATAAAAATGGAGATAAAAATAACACTATAATTCAATTAAAAAATAGCAATATTTACAGTACTATAGTAACTAATGCTGCCTTTGCATACTTTTCCAATCTATGGTTAAGTGGTAACTTTTTGATTAACGATAGGGCTAATATTGAAAACCACGGCGGTGTTATGTTTGCGGAATCGATATCGTGTGTTCCCAGAAGTAAGAAAGGGAAAACGCTGAAAAATAGTATTTCCAAGGTTGAAAAAATATGGGAAAAAGGTGATAATTTAAGATGGTTTGACAATTACGGAAAGTTGATTATATCAGACCCGCGATTTGGAGGAGAAGAAGGGGGGGCTTGCCCAATTTATAATATGTTTCAGGATAGCATTATATTTGCTCATGGTGGATACTTTGGCATGAATAGTAAATACATAAAAAATTGTTATGCTTACTTTGTAAAAGCACCAGAAATAGCGGTCTTCACGGCTCTGGGAAATATTCCTGGACCAATTGCCCGTTCGGTTTGGCAAAAAGCTTCTGAATGTGGAGATGTTAACTCAATTATATTCATAAGCGGACCGGGAGTAGGGCTTGAAGAAGTTCCCTTTAAGTTTGTATCCGGCATGAATGTTTTAAAAAACCCTGGCTTTGAAAACATCACTATTATGAATGTGGAAAAAATGTATCCAGTATTGTTTAAACGTGGGGTTAATATATCTGCTGGTCCTTTGGTTCCTATGCCCACTGGGTGGAGCTTGAATAAATACGATGGCTGGCAAAAAGGGAAAGCATGCGCATTTAAATGTATTGAGGGAAAACCAGGCAAAGAAGTCTTTACCGGTAAACGTGCAGTTCGTCTTGCAAGCAATACTCGGGCGACGATTTCCGGAAAGCCGGTGAAAGTTGTGGAAACACTCAATCTTAAAGAACCAACCTTGCAGTTACATAAACCAAATAGGTTTAGCTTTTATGCAAAAGGTGTAGGAGCAATTTCTGTGGGCGGTTATACTTATGGTGATAAAAAGCCCAATAAATATAATGATTATATTATTACACCCAAAACATTTACGCTTACCGAAAAATGGCAAAAATATGAAGGAACAATTAAATTCTGTTATAAAGGGGTTCGTTCGTTTACTTTTGTTGTAGCGGTTAAAGGCGAAGCCACTGTGGATGAAGTAAAATTAATCGGGTATTGATAATAAATTCATGTCTGCCAAGGTAAACAGGTGGCTAAATTTAAAAAATATGATAAATATTTAACTCACAGAAGTTTAATTTAAATAAGCAATAGTGACCTGGTAAAATATTGAAGGCGAGATACTTTTAAGGATTTTAACGTTAATAATGACTATATAGGAAATTTTAAAAAATAGGATTATGAATTATTCAAAACTAACTGAAAGAAGCGAATATCTTTATATTTTAAGACGTACTTTACCACCGTGGTGTTGGCGCGAAAACCTCGACGAACTGGTAGAATATTGTCAGAAATATAAAATTGATGAAGTTTGTGTAAAAATTGATACTGGAACGTTTACTCATTATTTCCCTGATTTCGAGTGGCTTGAAAATTACCAGAAAATTCTTATGACTATCAAAAAGGAACTAAACGCTATAGGAGTTGAGTATTCATTGAATCCCAATATCACTCAGGGGCACGGTGACCGTGGCAGAAATATTTGGAAACAGCATCCTGATTGGAATATGATTACTGATTACAATGGGATTAAATGTTTAGATTGCGCTTGTAACGCTTCTGTCGGTTGGCGGGAATATATCAAAAAACAATGGACAATTTACGCGGAAACCAAACCTGCCACGATATGGATTGAGGATGATCTCAGAACCTTTGGACATGGTCCAGTCTCAACAGGGTGTTTTTGTGATGAACACATTCGTCGTTTCAATGAATATTATAATAAAAATCTAACCAGAACAGAAATTTATAAAGCAACCTTTGCTAAGGGTAAACCTACAGAAACTCGTCGGCAATGGCTGAAATTACTTAACATTATTACGTGCGAAATGGTCGCGTTGGCTAAAGAAACAGTTCACGCTGTATCGCCTGAAACCTTTGTTGGTCTAATGTCCAGTGGACCTCACAGACATACTGCCGAAGGCCGAGACTGGAAAGAATTACATCATATATTAGCAGAAAATAATAATCTGATGCTCAGTCGTCCTCCTGCAGGTAATTATCGAGAATTTGACCTAACATCATTACAAAGCGGGTTCGATGTCCCTCGTCTTACCCGACATGCTTTGGGTGCTCCAACTATAGATGAAGGAGAAATTGAAAGTTATCCTTATTCCACTTATAATAAATCTAATGTCTATCTTCGACTGCAAAATATTGCTGCAATGGCCGCAGGGTGTGATGCTCTTACTTTGAACCTGTTCGATCATTGCGGAACCCCGATGGCAGTTAATCGTGATACAGTAGAAGCTTTACGAGATATGAAGCCTTTCTTAACTGGTATCAAAAAGCAGATGGTTCCGCGAGGCAATTACAAAGGCATTCAACTTTACTTTAATTCAAAAACTGGATTAGTTTGTGAATTGGATAATGAAACAGGCGACATAAGTCTTGAAAGTTGTGTTATGGCATGGTCAGCTTTTATTCAAAACTCAGGAGTTTCTATTACTTATGATGATGCCTATGTCACCGTATTGGCAGGACAAGATATTAGAGCTGCATCCGATGCAGAAATAAAAAAAATGTTAAGCGAAGGGCTTTTACTCGATGCAACTGCCTTTAAAACTTTAAGTTCTATGGGGTACAGTAAATATTTGGGTGGGAAGTTGAAAAGTGAGTTAAAGCTAGGCCAAGAGTTGCCATTAGCGGGAGAACATTTTTATAATAGTGACTTCGGGGGGAAGAAAAACCATTATTTCTCATTGGCGATTCAAAAAAGCTTACCACTTTTTATTGAAATCGAACATGATATTGATGTAATTGAGATTACCGAAATTGTTGATCCTGACATAATGCGAATATTTGGTGGTGCATATCTTTATGAAAATGAACTGGGTGGTAGAATTGCGATTTATCCTTTTGAAGTGTCTAAACTGGTTAATGGATTTCTCGATCCAACCCGTAAAAAAATGCTGTATCAAATTTTGAACTGGATCTCTAATGATGAGATTCCATTATTCATGGAAGGTGAACGCGAGGTTTTACCGCTGCGTTGTGATTTTGAAAATTATTTAGTCGCAATGTTTTTTAACTTATCGCATGATAACCTGATAGGTATTTCCGCAAAAATGTATATTGCTGATAAAGAAATTAAAAATGCATTTTATTTGACCCAAAATGGAGAATGGATGCCTTTCATGAATATTGCCTGCGAAGACAATAAAGTAACATTGAATATTGAGGAGCTTACATTTGATCAACCACTTTTTGTGACAGTTAACTTTAAAAGGTGATCTTATGAATTAAATGTTTAATTTTATTATAAAAAGCGTTGACTGCTGATTTGAGTTTGCTATTATTTTGTGGTTGAATTATAAGAATTTGCCTGGTTTTTCATTGCAACAAGTATTTTATAAAATTTAATAACAGGTACATTTTAAAATATCGATAAAATATTTTTGACGATGTATACTTAGAGTTTGTATTATTAAAAATAGCGTTTAGATTAGTTTCCCCAAAAGGGAATTACGATGATTTTTGAATATAGATCTGTTTATTTGGATAAGCCGATAATTAAAGATAGAGCTTTGGATATATTTGTCCCTGAAAATGTTACTCAGGATATTTCCATGGTATTTGTTCACGGCGGCGGCTGGAGAGCCGGAATGCGCCAGAATATGCATAAAATTATGGAAGGCTTTTGTGATAAAGGATTTGTTTGTGCTTCATTCGATTACCGGCTGAATGTTGACGGTTTCGCTCAATTGACCGACTTGCGTCATGCTTATGATTATTTTATTTCATTCCTCGAAGAACAGAAACGACCTTTGAAGATAGTCACTTACGGAAGTTCGGCAGGAGCGCACCTCAATGCCTTGATGTCGCTTGCTTGTCCCGGTCAGTGTGGTGAGGAGTTGGAATTTAACGGTATGAGCATAAAAAATGACTGGGTAAGGCCGCTTGGCAGTATGTTTCAGGCAGTGCCGATGCTTTTCGAACCATGGGAGGATATTTTTCCGCCAAGCTGGGAATGCTTCCAAAGAGTTGCAGAGGTATCATGGGATGAACACCCTGAAGTATATAAAAGACTTGCGCCAATGGAATATCTTTCCACCGAAACTCAGCCGTTGTTTTTCCTGAACGCCTCTGACGAACACATGTTCCCGATTCGCTATACAGAAAAGGCGGTAGAAGAACTTCAATTACTTGACAGAAAGTATAAAATTAAAGTCTACGAAAACGCCGAGCACGGTTTTTTTTATGACCTTACCCGGCGTTGTCAGAAAGAAGCTTTTGCCGATATTCTGGACTTTATTAAAGAGTTGGATTAAGTAAGATTTGCTGGTTTATATTTTTCGTGTGCTTTCTGCAGTTCTTCGATTATTTTTATATTCTGTGTACATTTTGTTTCGCATTGACCACATTTTGTGCAGTCGGAGGCTTTCCCGGAATAACGTTTTCTTGCATTTTCCGTGAATCCTAAAACCCGGTCTTCGTAAACCAGATTAAGGATTTGCGGAATATCTATTCCAGCCGGACATGGCATGCAGTATTTGCATCCGGTGCAGAATTTTTCTTTTGAGAGAGACTCGAAAGATTTATTTATAAACTCTATTTGCTCCAAAGTGAATTGTTTGCGTTCAACTGACGCAATAGTATCATTTACATCCTGTTTTTTGCTTATACCGCAAAGCATTGTGTCGATATTAGGGTTGGAATTAACATAGCGAATTGCCAGGTCAGCGACACTTACAGCACCGACGGCTTCTGCTATTTTCATCAGAATCTCGCTGTTTTCAGCAAACTTTCCGCCGCCGCAGGGGTTCATGACAATAGTACCGATGCCAAGTTCATGGGCTTTGGCTATGACCGGTTCGTAGGCTCGGTTCATAATATTGTAGGTCAACAGGATGGATTCCATCCAGTCTGCTTGGGGTAGATGTCTGATAATATCTTCAGGTTTTTCATGGGTGGTGATTCCGACATGTTTTACCAGTCCCATTTCTCTGGCTTTTTTTATTCCATCAAGCATGCCGCCTTTACGTGTGGCTGTTTCCCAGCATTCTTCGTTTTGTAAACTCCATATTTGGTAGAAGTCGAGGTAATCGACATCAAGCCTTACTAATGACTCTTCAATCCGTCTTACTATTGAATCTGCTGAGCCATCATCTGAATCCTGTAGCTTTCTGATCCAGGGAGATGATTTAGTTGATAAGATAACTTTTTCGCGGTAACCGTCTTTCAGAGCCCTTGCCAGTTTAAACTCAGACTCACCGTAGCACCTGCAGGTGTCAATATATATCAGTCCGTTATCAATTGCGTGCCGGATGACTTCTACGGAATCTATTACGTCTTCAGGCAGGCGCATGGCTCCGATGCTTACCGGGTTTACTTCAAGTCCGCTCCGAGTTCCGAATTTAAGCTTATTCATAGATTTTCCTTATTGTATATTTTTTTCCTTAATTCTGAATCCTGAATCCTGAATCCTGAATTCTGATTATATCATCCGTTCAATCAGCCAGAGCATGTCAGCAGCGGCGTTTGGTTTAGCATATTCTATAGCTAGTTTTCCGCGTTCAGTAAAAGCGCCGGGATTTGCAAGCCAGCGGTTTAAAAGTTCATTTGTCTTTTCGATTGAACATTCGTTGTTGTCAATCATTTCCGCCGCCCCGGTTTCGACCATGAAGCGTGCGTTGTCATCCTGATGTTTTTCCGCAGCATAAGGATAGGGAATAAGGAATGCGAATTTACCAAATATACATAGCTCTGCAATTGTACTGCCTCCAGAACGGCATATTACGGCGTCAGCGGCCTGGTAAAACCAATGCATTCCGGAAGTCTTTGGCAGGCACAGAACCGGAAACTTTGCAGCTTTGTAAGTTGTTTTGACGCTTTCGAATTTACCTTCCCCGGTTAAATGCAGTATCTGAAAGTCAGTACGCCCAGACTGCAGCATCATTTGCGGGAAAGTTTCATTGAAAGTCTGTGCCCCCTGACTGCCTCCGAAAATTAAAAGAGTTGCTAATTCGGGCTTGAAATCAACATCGAAAAGAGTATTTAATTTATCTATAGCCTTAGCTTTTTCTATTGGCTGATAGTCAAGTTCCGGACGTATAGGCATGCCGATATATTCATATGGACATTGTACTTTCGAGGCGTTTACAGGAGGATAAGCCATTCCCATGAGCCGAGCCCACTTACTGAAAAAACGATTAGCCCTGCCGATTCTGGCGTTGCCGTCATGGAGAAAAATCGGAACACCCAATAAGGCTGCCGCCAAAACTGGAGGAAGCGAGGCAAAACTTCCCATTGCAAGCAGGGCGTCCGGTCTGAATTCACGCATTGCTTTGATTGAAGTCACTGTTCCACGGATTGTTCCATAAATAAAACGAAAGAAAGAGATTATTCCATGTGGTCCCGGCATAGGTTTCAGCTTTAAGACATTTAGTGAGAAGCCTTCGGCCGTTTCCGCCTGGCTTTCAGTATTTTTACCACCGAGGATCATGAGAACTTTGTTGTAACCGCCAAGAAATTCACGAGCAATACTCAAGCCGGGAAGAAAGTGTCCTCCGGTTCCACCGCAGGTGATGGCTAGGTTCTTCAATTTTGTAATTCTTCTGTCCATAGATCCTTATTTTTTCTTTTTCCAGAATACCAATGTCGTTTTCAGGGATTGCAGCAGCTCTTCATGAAAACCGCGGGACGTAGTTTCAGCGGCAATGCTCATGAGCAGGCCAACCGCGGTCAAAACCATTACCAGGTTGCTGCCTCCGTAACTTATAAAAGGCGCCGGCATTCCTTTGGTCGGGAATGCTCCGCTGACAACGCCGATATTGATGATTGCCTGGAGTATGATAATACTGGTAAGTGCTATCCCAAGCAAAGTTCCTTGTCTGGTTCTTGAATTCAAGCTTATTTTTAATGCAAACCACGCAAAAGCCAGATAGGCCAGGATCACCAGCGTCAGGGCTACCAGCCCAAGCTCTTCTCCGACTATTGACAGGATAAAATCAGTATGTGCCTCAGGCAGATATTTAGCCTTTAACCGGCTTTCACCGAAGCCGATTCCTACCCAGTTGCCGGAACCGAAAGCAAGCAGGGAGTTCCATAACTGGTAACCGGCTTTTGTCCGGCAGGATTCAGGGTCCATAAACGAGGTCAGGCGGGAAAGGCGTTCAGGATCAAAATATTTTATATATATGCTAAGCAGGGTAATGAATATTACTGCCGGAGGGACGATCCAGCGCAAACGCATACCGGTAACAAAAAGAACAATGACCATAACAGTTACCAGAAGCAAAGTAGTTCCCAGATCTTTTCCCACTAATACCAGTCCGATGACCGCGCCGCACATGAGGAAAAACAATATTGCTCTGGGCCTGAATATTTCATTGATATAGCGCATTTCCGATGAACAGAATTTTGACAGGTAGAGGGCAAAAGCTATTTTTGCCAGTTCGGACGGCTGTATGTTTGCGGAGATACCGATAATGCTTTTCAGTTTGATCCAGCGATGAGCTCCTTTTACGGCAGGAAAACAAAAGTCTGCGATAATGAGCATAATCATTGCCAGAAGCATAAAAATGGTACTTGCGTCAGATAGTTTCTTGTGCCCGATAACAAAGGCGGCAATACCCGCAAATAGACCGATAATGGTCCATTGCAACTGCTTTTTAAAGTATTCGACTCCGTAAAATGTCGGATCGTATGAAGTCGAATAAAGCATAGTCAAGCCGAAAAGCAGAATGAAAGTAACGACGATCAGCATTCCACAGGCATACATAAAAGATTTTTCAGCTGGGCTTTGTCCATACTGTTCATATAACTGTTCTGGTATATGTATGTTTTGCATTGAGCTTTTGTTAAATATTGTCTTTGTTGTTTCGGTCTTTAGGGGTTGCGAATAAAGCCCATAATTTATCATCGACGACGAAAGAGCCTATGGTAGTAAATCCGGCGTAATAACGCGAAGATATTTCAGGGCCGATCTCTTTTTCGTCCAAAGAACTAAGAGGGGCAAAACGATATTCCGGTAAAGTAATATTTTCATTGCATTGCTCCAGAATAACAAAAACTTTATCGATGCTGGAGCACATTCCGGTGACATGAAGTGGAGTGACAAGTGTCTTTAAACAAGCTCTTCTAATTAAATCGGAGCATGCTTTTTCCTCCAAAAGAATCTCATTGATATTGAATTCAATAATCTTTATCATGTCAAATAGATGCTTTCCCGGTTGTTATCGATTTTCTCAATATTTTTGGTCTGGCAGTAACTGCAGGCATCCTCGTCGTCGATTATCGCCAAAGGTGAAATCTCTATTTTGACGGCGGCTTTGCCGTTTTCGTCGCGCGGAACTTCTACACCGGCCCGCTCCAGGCGTTTGGCATCGCGTTCGATCAGCATTTCGCGACAGCTTTCGACGGAATCCACCCCGGTTTTATTTTTTGTTGGCGCGAATTCCTCTTCGCGTGCCGCTTCCAGGATTATAGTTTTTCCGGCGAGCTGCAGAGCGTCAAAAATAAATGATTCCAGCTTGACGCCATTGGGAGTTTCCGGCGAAATTATTCTACCTTCGTTATCAATGAATTTTATTTTTTTGTCGGCACGGTGCCATGGAAGTTCCAAGCGTCCGTGTTTTGTTAATTCATCGACAAATTCGCAGCTTATAACGTGAATAGCGGGACTTCCGGCGATAAACTTCAAACTGCCGTCGGCGTTTCTGGCTTCCGCCAGTTCATCAGGCAGATCACTGTACTCGATAATCATTAATTTGTCGTCGCTGACACAGAAATTACCGAGTTTTTCAAACGGTCCGGTCTTAGCCAGCATGATGGCGCTCATGTCTGATTCTTCAAGAGCGTGCAAGCCGATAAAAAGCGGGTCAACAACTGATACCAGCGGATTATCCACTTGAAAATATGATATGTATTCGATTTTACCATGTTTCATTTTATCAAGGCATCCCGAACGTCGTAAAGCAAGCAGGGTTCCGCCATGTCCGTCTGGCGCGAGAGCTAATGAATCTTTATCCGCAAGCATTAATTTACCGTTATAGTCGATTGCCGGCATAGTTCCCTGAACAAAGAATATCACATCTTCAGCGTTCAGACCAAAATAATTATTTTTTTCAAAAAACATCTGAGTTGCTTCATTATTCAGCTGGCTGGTCATTATGTACCAGGGGATTTTGTGGTCATATTTGACTCCGGCACGCAGTATGGATTCGGCAAAATACTGGAACAAACTTTTATTTTTCACCGGAGTTATTGGATAAGTCCCTTTGGGGGCGTCAAAGCCTAAACGGGTTCCTTGTCCTCCCGCGACGGTTAAAGCCGCTACTTTACCTTCTTTAAGTAAAGATTCACCTTTGGCTATGGCTTTAGCATATAGCTTTTTATGGTGCTCGTCTTTGGGAGCAAGCGGAAAAAACGGCGCCGGAGCTAAATCTTCCGGAATTTTTATTTCCGGCTGTTTTTTAACATATTCCTCTATCAAGTTATCAAGTTCGTCAAAATCTATTTGTTCGAGTTGATGCAGGAGTTGATAGCGCTGTCCAAGATTTAACTCATCGATGAATTTTAATACATGTTCCTGCTTATATTTTTTTAATTTATCAAATATTTCCTGCACTATCATGGTCTCCTTAAAATTATGATTTTATATTAAAGTATTATCAAAATTGAAATTTTCAATATCTTTTGCGTTCCAATTTGCGTTGGATAGATCATAATAATCCGCAGTATCCGGAATGCGGGGTATTGAAAATACGTTTTTGGGGTAAATACTCGCAATATGGGTGCGCTTGTCTTCCCTGACGACAAAGGCATTGTTGCGGGCATCTTTTATTTCCCCCTGCGTTGCTATATAAGCCCGGGTAGCAAGCAGTTGAGGACGTCCGTAACGGTAGATTTCGACCGGCAGGACGGACTTTGCGATAATATCTGTCAGAGCTTCGCGCTCGAGCTCTATCCAGCCTTGAATTTTTATTGCGCCATGGTCAGCTAGTTCCTGGATTGCCATTGAATTGCAGACAGGCAGAGGAAAGCCGGTACAGATTTTTATATCAGTATATTCTTTTAAAAGCTCAAAAGCATACAGCCCGGTAACCCTGAAACGTCTGATTTTACGCTCATAAGCGTCTTTTATCATCCGGCGCAGTCCGTCAAGGTGCTTTTCCGGACAGAAAGACGGCAGGATTACCTCATCCGTCATACGGTTCATGCTGGAAACAGGATAAGCTTTAATCGCTCTCCGCTTACCCGGGAGTTTTGTGTTAACACCCATAACAATAGTTTCCGGCAGTTCAGCGGCATTTATTTTGCTTTTCTTTATTTTCTGGTAATCTCTTTGAAATTTACCTAAAGCATTTACATTATTATTGAAAATGCTGTTCGTATCAATATTAGCCAGGGCCCAGTCCCAAAATTCCCGTCTTATGGTTTTCAGTTCGCTTGCGGGAACAAAGTACTCGCCGTCGATTTCCGCACGGATATTGCCTGCGCTGATGTCATCGGAACAACTGGCGGTAAATTCTTTGACAACAGTTACCGGAACCAAAGCATAGTTTTTTGCCGGTTGAGAACGCAAAGGATGTTTCCATACCGGGCAGTCAGCATTAAGTACCTCGACCCGCACTTCGTTTGCGCTGATCTCTATTTCCAGATCCAGAGCTGAACGCAGTTCGGGAAGGTTAGCCAGTTTGTTTTGCATATCGTCGTAATTTTCACCGATCTTATATACTAAACCGTTCATTGGAATTTCTTTATCGCAGAAAATAAAACACTCCTGTCCGGCAGTTGCCTTCATGCTCTGCCGTCCGTTTACCGACATCCGGGTCAAGGTCACCGATGGGCCTTCGTCACCAGTTGAAGGCTGGATACGCAGCCGGTCACCGAGATACAGACGATTTGAAGTTCTGAATCTAAAGCCTTTGTCTTCGATATGTTCCACTTTACCGCAAAGCAGTCCGGCTGCGCCTGGAGTATCATGTTTTACCAAAGTCTTAAAGGATTTTTCTGAATAAAATCCATGTGACCATTTACGTCCATAAGTTCCGCTGAGAATTTTACGGGCTTCCCCAAGTAACTTACGATCAGGTTTTTCTTTAGAATCCAATAGCAGCCTGTATGCAGCAACCGCGTTCTGAATATAGTCGGGTTTGCGCAGACGGCCTTCTATTTTTAATGAAGCAATACCAAGCTGTTTGAAGTCATGAACCAGATCTAAAGTACTTAAATCTTGAGTTGAAAAGAAAAACCCGTTACCTTTTGAAC
Source organism: Victivallaceae bacterium (assembly GCA_963664605.1). Taxonomy (GTDB): domain Bacteria; phylum Verrucomicrobiota; class Lentisphaeria; order Victivallales; family Victivallaceae; genus JAHOYW01. The sequence continues at coordinate 2,958,301 of OY761536.1, read as the reverse complement.
TGTAAAAACGGCGGCGGCAGGGTTGTTTGCATTTTCCGCGGTTTCCACTCCAGCCGCCAAGCCAGGACGAGAACAAACATTGTCCCGACAAACTGCAGCATAGAGCCCCATGCACGAAAACCTCAAGTTCAAGCGGAGAGATTTTTTGCATCGCCTTAAGTTCTTCAAGCGTGACTTGGCGTTCGAGAATGACTCTTTTTACGCCCATTTCTTCAGCAAGCTTTAATCCGGCGGAATTGTGGATGCCCATTTGGGTTGAAGCATGGATTTCCAGATCCGGGAAATATTCCCGGATTATGCGCAGTACGCCTAAATCCTGAACAATTACGCCGTCCGGGCGCATACGCCCGAGCTCGGCAAGTATTTCTACTATTTCCGGCAGTTCCCGTTCTTTGATTAAAGTATTTAAAGTTATATACACTTTCCGTTTGTTTTTATGCGCATGGGCAATCAAACAGGACATGTCATTATATGAGAAGTTTTCGCTGCGTTCGCGGGCATTGAATTTGCTTAGTCCGGCATATACCGCGTCAGCCCCGGCGTCAAACGCGGTTATACCAGCCAGCAGATTTCCGGCAGGCGCGAGCAGTTCCGGTATTTGTTTTGTTTTTTTAGTCATATATCATCTTGTTTTGAGCATTTTATTCGCCAAAATATAAACATACAGCAGACTAGGCAAAATACAATTTTACGGAATCTATATTTCGCAAAAGAGTTTTAAGATTAATTGGGAGATGTGTACTTATATAGAAAATTTACGAGTTAAAACTTAACCCTTTTTTATCAATTCAAGTTGATGCTGAAGGTCGCTTATTTCGCGTCTCCAGAAGGCGTCGCTGCCCCAGTCCGGGAAATTGTGCTGGAATTTGTAGTCATTTACCTGGGTGGAACACCAGCTTAAAAAATAAATGATCCGCATGGCGCGTAAGGGTTCAATCAGCCGGATAGTTTCAAATTCGAAATCCCGTAATTGTGTATAACCTTCAAGAATCAGGTCGAGTTCGCGCTGTGATTCGTGGATGTGCTGAGGGAGCAGGAGCCATAAATCCTGAACCGGGGGGCCTTCCATCATATCGTCAAAGTCAATTATCATCAAACCTTCGTCGGGGCGTTCGAGTATATTCGCACGGTGGAGGTCGGCGTGAATCCGGATGTATTCGATATCCTCAAAAAAAGGATCGATAATTTCCAGTATTTCAGAAACTATGCGCTCGAAATCATCATGGAACATTGGAGTTATATGGTTGCCGTCCAGTAAATAACGCATTTGGTTAGCTGTGGTGGCGCGGGGATCAAGCAGCATGCGTTCCGGGGCTTCGGCACGGGAACCGGCTAAATGCATTCTAGCTATAACCATGCCGATCCGGTGCCAGGCGTCATCATCATTGATTTCGACTTCACGCCCGAAGCGTTTGGGAAATACCGTAAAAATAATACCGTCGTCTGTTTTCGCTAAAGTTTTTCCAGACGGCAGAACCAATGGAGAGATTACCGGGATATCATCCGCGGCACAGTCAGCGACAAAGCGGTGCTCGGCTTCAATAGCATTAAGCTTCCAGCGTCCGGGACGATAGAATTTAGCGATAACGCGTTGTTTGCCAGCAGTTTCAAATTCGTAAACACGGTTGATATAACTTGGCAGCGGAGCCGCAAGGCCCAACATCGGACAGCCTAAAGCCTGTTCGACAGAGTCAATCATTATATCCGGTGTTAGATTATCAAAATTTCGGGGAGTCACTTAGTATCTTTTCCACCAGTTTTTGCCGACTGAATATCTGGTGCTTTCTTTCCAGTCTTTTTGGACTATCATTTTATCTTTGCCCCATATCTCGAGGTGATATGCTATGATTCTCTGGTTTTTGATTCCTTTCATAGGAATGATTGCCGGACGGTAACCGCTTGCGGAAGTTAATTTACCGATCTTTCCGCTGAAACTGCTTCTTTCTCCATTATAAATACGCGGACGGTCCATTGAGGTTACTGCCTCAATGATCTTTGCTTCGTCATAAGTTTTTGACTTTACTTTTGCTTCATCCGGGTAGTAGAAAGAGAAAATCGGGCGTTTGCCGTAGGATTTTGTTCCTGTAGTTAATACGTAAAGATAAAAATACGGCATTCTTATTGATTTTGACTTTCCTTTTTCCAGTTTTTTCTGGATGGCAAATTCAATTTCAAAGTTTGAAACTTTTTTAGTTTTCTTTTTCGAATTTTTTAGTTTTTTGTATGTATATCCAGTTTCCGGCTTTTCTATGTTTCTGATTGAAACTGTATAGTCACAAGTGTTATCAGCAAAACCTCCGGAATCAATATCAGTATCATAATAGGCTGAAAGATAGCTCAAAGGTATTGTACGTACGCCTTTTCCATGTTTCAGGGTGATGGTTCCTTTGGAAATGGAAACTATCTTTACTTCGGCTAGAACATTTTTTTCGCTGTCTTTACTGGTTTTATATATGATGGTTCCAGCGTTGAGTATTGCCATGCTCAAAGCGAAAAAACTTATTAAGAATATTTTAAATTTCATTACTATAATACTCCTTAAACTGTTATCACAATAAACGTCCGGCTCTGTAATAATATTGCACCGTTTTTGATAAATTACGAACTTTTTGAAAGCAAATTCCTTAATTCATCCACTGTGTCATTAAAAAGATCAAGCGCGGTGTGTACTGGTTCCGGCGTGGATAAATCGACCCCGGCGTCTTTCATTATATCTAAAACTTCTTTTGAATCACCAGCTTTCAGGAATCCGAAATAAGCTTCAATCTTTTTCGGGTCACCGCTGAGGATATTGCGGGATAATTCTACTGCCGCTGATATTCCGGTGGCATATTTGTAGACATAAAAATTATAATAAAAATGCGGTATTCTTGCCCATTCCATTTCAATAAGCCGGCCCGGGTTTACACTTTTACCGTAATATTGGGCATTGAGTTCAAAATATTTTTCGCTCAGCATATCGGCATTCAATGGAATAGATTTTTCCGATTGCTGATGCATCCATAATTCGAATTCAGCAAACTGCGTCTGGCGGTAAATAGTTCCGCGCAATTGATCGAGCAAGTGGCATAAGAGATAAGCTTTTACATTGTTGTCATAACAGTTCCTGACTAAATGGTCATGGAGCAGCAGTTCATTGGTGGTGGAGGCTACTTCCGCGACAAAAATCTGGTAGTCTGCATAATGATATTCCTGCTCCTTATGCGAATAGTATGAATGCATTGAATGCCCAAGTTCATGAGCCAGAGTGAAAACATCATTCAGCGTGCCGTGGAAATTCAACAGCAGATAAGGGTAGGAATCATAACATCCGCTCGAATAGGCGCCGGAACGTTTTCCACGGTTTTCGAGTACGTCTATCCAGCGTTGTTCAAACGCTTTGTTTAGGGTTGTGCAATACTCTTTACCCAGCGGTTTAAAAGAATCCTGGACCAGGCTTTTTGCTTTTTCCCATGGAACTTCGAGTTTACACTCTGGAACCAGCGGGGTGAACACATCGAACATATCAATTTGTTCCAATTCCAGCACATCGCATCTGAGCTGCATGTATTTGTGCAGGGCAGGGAGTTTGTCATGCACAGCCTCAATAAGTTCCATATAGACTTTTTCAGGTATATTGTCGGAGAACAAGGCGGCATTCAAAGCGGACGGATAGTTACGCAGTTTCGCAGATAAAACATGTCGTTTCACTGTTCCGTCAAGGGTAGTCGCAAAGGTGTTGCGCAGCTTGCCGTAAGTTTTGTACATTGCCTGAAAAGCTCTTCTGCGGACTTTTCGTTTAGGTGATTCGAGGAATTTAATATAATTTCCGTGAGTCAGTTCAACCCGCTTGCCGTTTTCATCTGTAATTTTAGAAAAACGCATATCCGCGTTATTCAGGATACTGAAAGTTTTTGAAGCGGTTCCCATGACATCAGAAGATAATCCCATAATACGCTCTTCCTTTTCAGAGAGGGTATGCGGACGCGCACGAAGTAACTCTTTGAGACTGCGTTTATAGAAACTCAATTCAGAAGATGAAAGCAGTTTATTCATTTTCCTTTCAGGGATTGCCATTATCTCTGGGTCGAACCAGGAGGTTTTGCCCGATATCTCAGCAAAGAGGCTTTGTGCCCGGTCAACCCGAGAACGGTTTTCTGAGTTTCCGGTATCCTGATCGGAACGCAGATGCGCGTAGACATAGACTTTTTCAGCCAGTCTTTCCATCTCGTCTTCGGTTTCGATTGCTTCACGCAGGGTTTTAGCAGAATCCGAGAGTTTACCCTTGAAAGTCATGAATTTATTAACTAGTGGGGATATCGCCGCAAAATCTTTTTCCCAGGTTTCCGGGCTGTCATACATCACTTCAAGATTCCATGTCATTTCTTCCGGCACTTCATGCCTTTTCAAGACTTTGTCTGAACTCATATTTTATATCCTTGATTTTATGTGATACTAGATGGAAAAGTAATATTAGTACACTTAGCTTCAAAATCAAGTTTTTTGCAGGAATTGATGCTGATAATAGTGGGGCAGGTACACATATAGAGCGAGATAATCCCCAAACTAGACCTGGCACATATATTAGCCGGTATAACTTGCGAATTTGATATTTTTATCTTTCAACTCCTGTGCTTTGGCAAGAGCTTTGGCTTTGTCTGAATATATCCAGCATTCACATTGCGGCACATCGGGTCTGTCTGCCGCATATACATAATAATATCCGGCTTTACGGAGCACTGGCCCGATCCATCCGGCGCAATGAGCACAATAGCGTAGTGAGGGAGTTGCATCATTATCAATAACTTTGCTTAAACTGGGACATTTATTCATTTTGAGGTACAAGCAATCGTCTTTAAGAAATAAAGTCATATCGCAGTTTTCTTCGATGCGGATATGTTCCCAGTAATCGTACATTCCCTTTAAGCCTTTTTCCTGAAAAAGGTTCAGACAGTGCCTTTCCTGATGGCGGCTGATTTCCAGCCAGTATTTTTCAAGGTGTCCCGGCCCCTGCGCCTCAAGGTATTTGAACACTTCATTATAGAATCTGACAAAATGGTCACTTGGCAGCATGGGTATTTTCTCCTTTTCTAAAGGTCAGGCATTCACGGCTCACGCCATTGCCGAGCTGTTCGTAGCTTAGTTCATAAGGCGTGTCTTGGCAAAGCGCGTCATTGAGGAATTTATTAAGCAGATAAAAGTTCTCATTGATCTCCATGCCAAGACTTTTTAAATGTTTTTCCATTGGACATTCGGTAACTACCAATTCAAACAAACCATTTTCATGTTTATTTATAGTGAATTTTCCGCCTTCGCGTTTTAGAAAATATTCTTTGAAATCAATAAGTTCGCTGGTGTCTCCGTTTTTTAAACGCTGATTTATCTCACGGTATACTTCGGTTCCAGTATGGAACATTATTTCACGGAGGGCTTCTATACCGTAATTCCTGACGATATAATTAGCTGACATAAGTGTCGCGCCATGAAAATCTTTATGAAGTTCGCCGGTTTCCTGATAACGCATAGATTAAACTCCTGATTACGGCAGTAAATATGCCTTTTCCTGTTCAACAACGCTTTTTATTGTATTAATGCATTCGTCGGTGATCTGATAATTAATAATAGTTTTGCGGGTGTTGAAAATTCCGAGTTCAACCATCATCTGTTTCTGCCCCGCCAGCCAGCAGGGAAGACCCTTGCCGCCGAAAACTTTTGTCATCACATCATTCATATAATTCTGCATTGCCTGCGCTCCTGCAATATCCCCGGCTTTAGCAAGTTGGAATATCTTATTAGCCATCATACCATTAAAACACGCTCCGCCAAACAGAAAACCGTCATAACCGGCTTCCGCATAGGGGACACTGTTAAATTCATCTCCATTCAATGCGAATAATGTATCTTTGCGCTTTGCGGCAGCTTTGCAAATCATTTCTCTGGCGGCTGGATCGCTTGAACTGTCTTTCACCAGAATTACTTTGGGATGCTCAATGATTTTTTCGAGCGTATCAGTTTCGATCATGACGGAAGAATGCTTTCCGCGATGGTAAACGCCAACTGGCAGGGAACTGCTTTCGATTACCTCCAAGTATAAATCTTTTAAATATTCCTGAGTTTGATTCATCTGAAAGAAGGGCGGGGCGATTACGGCTATGTCGATGCCGCTGTCTTCAATACGTTTGATATTATCAATGATGCGCATAGCTGAATTGTCTGTTACCTGCATAGCCAGCAGCATGCGGTCTTTGTTGCTTTTAGCTATTTCTTTTGCCAGTTCGATCCGCATGGAGTCACTCATCCATGGACCTTCACCGCTGGTTCCGCCTAAAAACAAGCCTTTCACTCCTAAACGCAGGTGATGTTCCACTAAACGGGGCAGGGCGTCGGTGTCCAGTTGTAATTCGCTAGTAAAAGGAGTGGGGGTGGCTGACCAGACCCCGGTAATGTTTTCTCGTGTTAAAGCTTTCATTTTGTACTCTTTTTTGGTAATTGTTTGATTTGTTTAACAAATATAATAATTATTATACATCCCGGCTGGAAAAAGTCAATATCCGCACTAAATTAAAATAGTGAAATCTTTATTTTAGGATGCTGCTATGAACTTTGACTCGGATAAAACAGTAACGGCAAATGCGGTGCAGGCTTTACAGGATTATATTCTGAAAAATGACTTGAAGCCTGGCGATAGTCTGCCTACGGAAGCCGAGTTCTGTGAACTTTTCTCGGTCAGCCGCGGCATGATTCGTGAAGCCTTGCAGTATTTTCGCACCCTTGGAATAATAGAATCACGCCCGCGGAAGGGGATGACTATAAAAAGTTTTTTGCCGAACAACCTCTTCGGGCCGTACTTACCGTTTTGCCGGCATGATGCCGACCGCACCGCAATTTGCGAGATGCGAATTATTGTCGATTTGGGAATGACTTGCCTGTTGATAAAAAACGCAACTAAAAAAGATTTGCTCGAACTTAATGATATAGCGAATGCCATAGAGAATGCCGATCTACAGAAAATCTGCAATCTTGACTTGAAATTTCACCGTAAACTTCTAGCTATAGCCAATAACCGTTTTTTGAACTGCCTGGAACCATTTATAATAGATTATTTTGAAAAAATGAGCAATCCGAACCAGCAGTATTATCAAAATCCTGAAAAATACCGGTTATCAGAAAAAGAAAAGCATTTGGCAATGATAGAAGCTATTAAAAACCGTGATGAAGAATTACTGAGACAGCTTCTTAAAAGTCATTATTCAGTAATAGAATCTAATAATGATTGAAACAGCATATCACAAACTTTTCGAGATTTATGGAGAACAGTACTGGTGGCCGAGTAAATCGGGAACTCGCTGGGAGATTGTTGCCGGGGCGGTATTGACCCAGAACTGTGCTTGGAAAAATGTTGAAAAGGCTTTGGAACAACTGGATGCATCTGAGCTTAACAGCCCTGAGAAAATTATAAATGCGGATATATCAGTATTGTGTGAGGCAATACGTCCCGCTGGTTTTTTCAATCAGAAAAGCATTTACCTGTGTGAAACCGCAAAATTCTTTATTGAAAACGAAACGGAATTCCTTACTCCGTGTTCTACTGACGAACTGCAAATACGACGCAATCGGCTTCTTACTGTCAAAGGAGTTGGACGTGAAACGGCGGATTCAATATTGCTTTATGCTTTCGGCCAGCCGCTCTTTGTTATTGATGCCTACACCCGGCGTATGGCGGCACGGCATCTTGCTCTTGATGTCAAAGTTTCTTATGACCATCTCCAGAAAATATTCATGGATAATTTGCCTCCTGATGTTCAGCTCTACAAAGAATATCATGCCTTGATAGTCAGGCTTTGCAAAGAATCCTGCCGGAAAAAATCCTGCGGCGATATTTGCAGGTTTCTTGCATAAAAAAAATCCCGCACTCGTGAGAATGCGGGATTTGTATTCTTCTAGAATTATCCTTAGAATTTGATTCCGAGGAATTCTTGGACAATTGGAGCTACTTTGATTACCAGCGGTGTGAACACGATACTGACCATACTCATGAGTTTGATCAGGATGTTCAACGAAGGGCCAGAGGTATCTTTACAAGGGTCACCGACTGTATCGCCGATAACACTTGCTGCATGTGCTTCAGTACCTTTTCCGCCGTGTGCGCCTTGTTCGATGTGTTTTTTAGCGTTGTCCCATGCACCACCCGCGTTATTCAGCATAGTGGCGAGGAGGAAACCGCAAACCAGTCCGCCCGCGAGCAGTCCGATAACACCGGCTACGCCAAGGATACAGCCTGTGATAACAGGAACTGTGATAGCGAGCAGAGAAGGAACGATCATTTCACGTTGAGCGCCGGCAGTTGAGATATCAACGCAACGTGCGAAATCAGGTTTTCCTGTACCTTCCATGATGCCCGGGATTTCTTTGAACTGACGGCGGACTTCATCAACCATAGCGCCGGCAGCACGACCGACAGCTTTCATAGTCATAGCACAGAAAACAAATGCCATCATACCGCCGATAAACATACCGCAAAGCAGCAGAGGGTTCATTAAATGCACTTCAAATACGTCAATATATGCGAGGATATCAGCTCTTCCGCCTTTGATCAGGACTTCAGCTTTTCCAATCAAGTTAGAAAATTCCTGACCGCCTGAACCATTGGCAAGTTTAGCGGACCAGAGTTTAACTTCTTCGATATAAGCGGCAAGGAGAGCCATTGCTGTAAGAGCAGCAGAACCAATAGCAAAACCTTTACCTGTGGCGGCAGTAGTGTTGCCGAGAGAATCCAGAGCGTCAGTACGTTCACGGACTTCTTTAGGAAGTTTTGACATTTCAGCGTTACCGCCGGCATTGTCGGCAATCGGGCCATATGCGTCAGTTGCCAAAGTGATACCCAGAGTTGAGAGCATACCTACAGCGGCAAAACCGATACCGTAAAGCCCCATGCTGAAATCAGTGAAACCGCCGGCGAAGCCGAAAGCGGCGAGAATACCGATAACGATTGTTATAATCGGGATACCAGCGGAGTACATGCCGGTAGCCAGACCGTCGATGATAGCTGTTGCCGGTCCCATATTTGCTTGATCGGCAATACCTTGAGTCGGAGTATATTCAGCAGAAGTGTAGTATTCAGTAGCTTGTCCGATGATAACACCAGCGAGCAGTCCAGCTACAACAGAACCGTAAATGCCCCAAGTGATGAAACCCATATATTTCAGACCGACCAAAGCGGCAAGGATCAGAATAGAACTTCCAAGAGTACCAACGAGGAGACTCTTAAGTAAGTCTTTCTGGCTGGCGCCTTCTTTAGTTTTTACCATATACATACCAACAACAGAGAGAACGATACCAATACCGGCAACGATCATCGGTGCAGTGATAAGTTTTACTACATTTTCAATAGTTTCGGGTTTGCTTGCGACGATACCTTTTACTCCTACAGCTGCGCCAAGGGCGGCAGTCGCGAGGATTGAACCGCAGTATGATTCGTAAAGGTCAGCGCCCATACCGGCAACATCACCAACATTGTCACCAACGTTATCGGCGATAGTAGCAGGGTTGCGCGGATCGTCTTCAGGAATACCCGCTTCGACTTTACCGACCAGGTCAGCGCCGACGTCAGCAGCTTTAGTGTAGATACCGCCGCCGACACGGGCAAATAATGCCTGAGTTGAAGCACCCATGCCGAAAGTAATCATGGTAGTGGTGATATGAACAAATTTGTCACCGATAGTACAGCCTTTTTCAACTAAATGGAGACCCAGGAAATTTAAACCGGATGCCATATTTGCTTCAGTGAAAAATACTTTATCCAGCAGATAGTACCAGATACAGATGTCAAGCAAACCAAGCCCTACTACAACCAGCCCCATGACCGCGCCTGAAGAAAAAGAAACGCGCAGTCCGCGATTCAAACCTTCGCTGGCAGCCTGTGCTGTACGTGCGGAAGCGTTGGTGGCTGTTTTCATTCCAATATAACCGCAAAGGCCGGAGAAAAAACCTCCAGTCAGGAATGCTACAGGAACAAACGGGTTCTGGAGACCGACAAATGCCAGTACTGCGAAAATTACAAATAAGATAGCAAAAACAACTACTACCACTTTGTATTGGCGGAAAAGATAAGCCATTGCACCTTCACGTACGTGCTGGGCGATCTCTTTCATTGTGTCGTTGCCTTCACTTGACGCCATCATCTTCTTGTAGAAAATGACTGCGATCAATAATGCCAGAATTGCTCCTAGAGGAGCTGAATACCATTCTGTCGGAATGGTTTCAACAACTTCATTCGGCATTGGGCATCCCGAAGGGATAGTTGGCGGGGCTGCTGTTACTGCTTTGACTACTTTGGCCGGAGCCTGAGCAGCAGCACTAAAAGCACCTGTTAACATTGCAATACCCGAAAGTATTAGTGAGTTTCTCATAATTTTTCGAACCCTTTTGTTAATTATTGTGTGTTACGAGAATAAGAATATTTAAGAATCCATAAGATAGTTTCATTTTTTGAAATTGCAAGATTGATTTTATATGTTACATTATGTTTTCTATTTGATTTATTAAAAAACAAATGAATATATAGCAAAACTATAAATAAAACATGGAATTAATTAAATGAGTAATCAGCAGGATAATCAAGTGCAGGAATCTCCTGAAAATATTTTTTCCCAAAGAGCGGCTAAAGCGGAAGAGCTCCGTGAAGCAAATATTCTGCCTTTCGGGGAACGTTTTGACAATGCGGGTAAAATAGCTGACGCGCGCGCATCTTATAAGGAAGATTGCGAAGAAGAACAGAAAGTCAGAATCGCCGGCCGTCTGATGGGCCGACGTATAATGGGTAACGCTATTTTTGCCGACCTGAAAGACAGTTCAGGACGCATACAGCTTTTTATCAGTAAGAAAATAATCGGCGCTGACGAATTCAAAATGTTTAAAAAACTTTTTGATATTGGAGATATACTTGGAGTTGACGGAGAATTATTTGTTACAAAAACCGGTGAGCTTTCCGTTAAAGCCAGCAAGCTGACTCTTTTGAGCAAGTCTTTACATTCACTTCCTGAAAAGTTTCATGGCCTGACTAATGTTGAACAACGTTACCGCCAGCGTTATCTTGACCTGATTATGAGTGACGAAAGCCGCGATGTTTTTCTGCAGCGTTTTAAGATTATTCGTGAAATCCGCAAGTTTCTTGAAACAAAGGGCTTCCTTGAAGTTGAGACCCCGATGCTTCAGCCTATGGCTGGCGGAGCATCAGCTAATCCTTTTAAAACTTATTACGAAGCCTTGAGCTCAGAAATGTTTATGCGTATAGCTCCTGAACTTTACCTGAAACGTCTGCTTGTCGGCGGATTTGAGAAAGTTTATGAGCTTAACCGCAATTTCCGTAATGAAGGTATGTCCCGTCGCCATAATCCGGAATTCACCATGATGGAAATATATCAGGCTTACGGCGATTGCCGGACTATGATGGAACTGGTTGAGGAACTCGTGACTACGATTGCTCAGAACGTTTTCGGAACCCTGAAGATTGAACATGCCAACGGTACAGTCATTGATCTGACTCGTCCATGGCGACGGGCTCCTTACGATGAACTGGTCAAAGAAAAGGCCGGCGAAGACTGGTTTGAAATTTCTCATGAGGAACGCGTAAAACGCGCTAAGGATATGGAATTATTCGTTGAAGACTCCTGGCCTGATTTTGAGATTACCAATGAAGTTTATGAAAAATTGATTGAAAAAACTTTGATACAGCCGACCTTTGTAACTCGTCTTCCTGCACAGCTTGTGCCGTTGGCTAAAGCTTGCAGCGATGACCCGGGCAAAGTGGACGTTTTCGAACTGGAGATCAATGGACAGGAGATTGCTCCCGGATATTCCGAACTTAACGACCCGATTGAACAGCGCCGCCGTTTCATGGAGCAGTTTGAACGCACCAAAGAGGAAGGCGATGATGTTAATGAGAAAGTTGATCAGGATTTCCTGACCGCTCTTGAACACGGTATGCCTCCGGCTGGCGGCATGGGAATCGGTATCGACCGTCTGGTGATGATGCTTACTGGCGCTGAATCAATCCGTGACGTAATATTGTTTCCGCAAATGAAAATACAAAAATAAATAAAACAGGATTCAGAATGCAGAATTCAGGATTCAGAATAAAAGAGCCTGCAAGAACGTTTAAAGATTTAATTGTTTGGCAAAAAGCACATCAATTTGTACTTTTAGTCTATCGCATGACACAAATTTTTCCGAGTTCTGAAATTTATGGTTTGACATCACAATTCAGACGTGCAGCAGTTTCTATTGCGGCAAACATTGCGGAAGGATTTAGGAAAAAAGGAAATGCGGATAAGCTTCGTTTCTATAATATTTCCCGTGGATCTTTGGAGGAATGTCGATATTATTTGATACTTAGCAAAGATCTTGGATATTGCGATGAGTCTGAAGCAAATCAACTTTTAACGGAAGTTAGTAAGCTTTTAGAGTCTTATTCTCAGAATATTCTGAATTCAGAATCCTGAATCCTGAATTCTTTAATAAAATTTAAACAATTATAAAAATATTAACAGAAAAGGAAAAATAATGTCAAGTTACAAGAATATCGAAGTCCCCGCAGGTGAAAAAATTCAAGTGGCCGCAGATGGTAAATTAACTGTGCCGGATAATCCTATTGTCGCTTTTATCGAAGGTGACGGCATTGGTGAGGATATTACCAAAGCCAGTATGCATATCTGGAACAGCGCTGTCGAAAAAGCTTACGGCGGGAAACGCAAGATTTCATGGATGGAAATCTTTGCCGGCGAAAAAGCTACTAAAGTCTATGGTAAAGATGAATGGCTCCCGGCAGAAACGGTTGATGCTATTCGTGAATACCATATCGCTATAAAAGGCCCTCTTACCACTCCCGTTGGCGGTGGTATACGTTCTTTGAACGTGGCTTTACGCCAACTGCTTGACCTTTATGTTTGCCTGCGTCCGGTAAAATATTTCAAAGGTGTTCCTTCTCCGGTTAAATCACCGGAAAAAACTGATATGGTCATTTTTCGTGAAAATGCCGAAGATATTTATGCCGGAATAGAATGGATGGCTGGAACGCCCGAAGCTGAAAAAGTTATTAAGTTTTTCCGTGAGGAAATGGGGGTTGAGCAAATCCGTTTCCCTGAATCCTCCAGTATTGGCGTGAAACCTATTTCCAAGGAAGGAACTGAACGTCTGGTTCGTGCCGCAATGGATTTTACTATAGCCAATAAACGCCGCAACCTGACTTTGGTTCATAAAGGCAATATTATGAAATTTACGGAGGGCGCCTTCAAAAACTGGGGTTACGATGTGATCAGGAATGAATATTCGGATGTTGCCGTCGCCGCTCCTGACTGCGACTGGCAGGCTCCCGAAGGAAAGATTCTGGTCAAGGACTGTATTTGCGATGCTTTCCTCCAGCAGATATTGACTCGTCCGGCGGAATATGACGTTATCGCCACTATGAACCTGAATGGCGATTATGTTTCAGACGCTTTAGCCGCTTGTGTTGGTGGTATTGGTATTGCGCCCGGCGCTAACATCAATTACCAAAGTGGACACGCTTTATTCGAAGCAACTCACGGAACAGCTCCGAAGTATGCCGGAATGGATAAGGTCAATCCAAGTTCATTGGCACTGTCAGGGGAAATGCTTTTGCGTCATATTGGTTGGACTGAGGCTGCTGATATGATTATTTCAGCAATCGAAAAAGCTATTTCTGATAAAACTGTTACTTACGATTTTGCCCGTTTGATGGATAACGCGACAGAAGTTTCGTGTTCAGGGTTTGCCGACATTGTTGTCGCGAACATGGGCTGAGGAAATAATTTATAATATATTCTTGCGAAATTTGTATTTCGCAAGAGCTTTAATTTATAATTAAATGGAGTTCAGACAATGAAACTTAACTCAATACTCAACGAAGATTTTATTTTTTGTGAAGTGCAGGGAAGTACACGTGAAGAAATTTACGGTTCAATCCTGAAAAAAGCACTGGTTCATATTGACAGTTCATTGACTGCTGAACAATTGCTTGCCGGGATTATTGAACGTGAGGACAATATGGGGGTTCCATACGAAGGTATAGCGCTGCCGCACCTTAGAAACCCTGAACTTAACGACCTGTTTGTGCTTGTGGGAATTTTAAATGAGCCTGTAAAGCTTAAGCCGGATGATTTTGCTCCGACAAAGCTGATAGTGATGTCCCTGATTTCTAATGAAACTTCAGATATATATTTGAAGACCCTTGCTGCTTTCGCGCGTTTTTTCTCCAAACCGGAGAATCTTAAGAAATGTGATACGGTAAAGTCTCCTGATGACCTCTTCTCTCTGCTGGAAGGCGTGAAAATCAAAGAGCATATTATGGCTGAAGATATAATGGACAAGGATTTCCTGGCTGTCAATGTTGATGATTACCTAAGTAAAGCTTTAGACATTATGGAAAAATCGGGAAAAAGCATTCTCCCGGTGGTTGATGTCGATAACAAACTTGTCGGTAAAGTTGACGCTACTGAGGTTTTGAAGGGTTTTGTCCCTGAATATTTGTTGATGATGGATAATTTGAAGTTTGTTTCATCTTTTGAGATGTTCGATAAGTTTTTTAAGGAGGAGGGAGTCCGCTTCGTAAAGGATTTCATGTTGGACGCCGGAGCTATGATCCCGCCTGAAACTCCGCTTATACAGTTCACTGTTACTTTGGCAAAACGGGAAGCCGAAACAATTTTTGTTGTTGATTCAGACAATAAACTTTGCGGTGTGATTTCAATTGACGATATTATCCATAAGATTTTGAGAGGCTGATTTTAATGTTTATTTTCTGGTTCGCGACCATAGTTTTTGTTGGTACATACATAGTAATCGCCTCTGAAAAAGTACATAAGACAACTGCCGCGCTGGTAGGGGCTTCCTTAATGTTTTTAGTTGTCCTGCATGGACCGTCTCATAGCGGGCCGGAAGGACAAAGCGGGGAAACTCCCAGTCATGTTGTCGAGCAAAGCCTTGCACATCCCGGTGTTGATAATGAACTGCTTGAAAGCGCGCAAAAATATGAAGAACTTGATGTTTTCGCGCGTTACGTTAATTTTGATGTGATTTTTACTCTGGCGGGTATGATGCTTCTGGTTAACGTTTTAAGCGGTACTGGTATTTTTCAGTATATTGCAATCAAAAGTGCTAAAATTGCCAAAGGTTCCCCGGTTCGAACGATGATTCTGCTGGTTTTCGCAACGGCGGTGCTTTCAGCTTTTCTTGACAATGTGACCACAGTCCTGCTTATTGCTCCGGTGACTCTATTGGTGGCAACGGAACTGGGAGTTCCTGCAATGCCGTTCCTGATGGCGGAAACGATGGCTTCGAATATCGGCGGGACAGCTACCTTGATCGGTGATCCGCCGAACTTGATTATTGGTTCTGTAGCCCGTCTTAATTTTGCGGCGTTTATGGTTAACCTGGCTCCGTTTATCCTGGGTATTCTGGTTATCTATTGTATATGCTTGAAGTTATATTATTCAAAACGCATGCAGGTAACAGTTGAAAAACGTGCCAGGATAATGGAACTTAATGAAAAGGCGGCGATTACTGACCCGGTGAATATGAAACGCGGCGGGCTGGTGATGATTATAACTATCATCGGCTTTCTGCTGCACGGAGCTATGGGGATTCAGCCTTGTGTTATAGCTATTGCCGGTTCCGCTCTCTGCCTGGCGGTCTGTAAAGTCGATGTTGACCATTGCCTGGAAAAAATTGAATGGAGCACTTTATTCTTTTTCCTCGGCCTGTTCGCATTGGTCAGTGGTGCGGCGGAAGGCGGGTTGATGGCGAAATTCGGTTCATTGTTATCCTTTACGCAGGATTGGAATATTCTGGTCACAGTACTGGTTGTAATGTGGATCAGCGGAATATGCGCAGCGGTAATGAACAATGTGTCATATACCGCGGCAATAGTTTCGGTTATAGCTGCTTTCCTGGCGACTAATCCGGCATTTGCTGCTCCCGCCGCCAAGGAATTAATGTGGTGGGGGCTGGCTCTGGCTGTTTGTCTTGGCGGGAACGGTACTTTAGTGGGTGCCGCTGCCAATCTTGTAACTGCGGGAATTGCTGAGAAAAGCGGACATAAAATAACTTTCAATGAGTTTTTACGTTACGGTTTGCCGGTAACATTTTTAAGTTTGTTTGCTTCTTCAATTTATATAATAATCAGATATTACATCTGTTGTGCATAAAATAAAAATAAGGTGAAAAAATTATGTTTATTAAGGCCGATGACCCCCGGATTTTATGGGAAGGTATTATTTCGCTTGAAAAGAAGAATGATGGTTCAGTTATGCCTTGGCGTATACCGCATGAGGATAAGGACCTTTTCCCGAATGAGGGCCTTCATGCCCAGGCAGCCAAATGTTCCGGTGTCCGTTTCCTGATAAAAACTGATTCAAGCAGTCTTAAAATCAGCGGCGATCCGATTGGCGAAGGGCATGATGTCGCGCCTCCGGGATGTCAGGTTGATTTATGTATAGAAGGTAAAATTATTGAGACAAAAATATTTGATGAAAATAATGAAATACTTTTTAAAGACTTACCTGCTGGAACAAATATTGTTGAGCTTTGGCTATCTCCCAGTTATCCTATGATTATCCACAGTCTTGAGCTTGATGATAATGCTTCCCTTGAAAAAATTGAAGATAAACGTTTGAAGTGGATCACTTATGGCAGTTCGATAACCCATAGTGTCCGCGCAGCTTCCCCGGCTATGATTTGGCCTGCAATTGTCGCCAGGGACATGAATCTTAATCTGACTTCCCTGGGATATGGCGGACAATGTAAAGTGGATCCTATGATTGCTAGAATGATCCGCGATATGGATGCCGATTTTATCTCCTTAAAGCTCGGCATAAATGTTCATGGCGGGGATTTGTCGTCTCGGACATTTCCTGCCGCGGTAATTGGCACAATTGCTATTATCAGGGAAAGACATAAAGATATTCCGTTAGTTGTTTGTTCCCCGATATACAGCCCGCCGCGGGAAGATGAGCCAAATATAGTTGGCAATACCCTTAAAAATATGCGTGAAGCGGTGAAAAAAGCGGTTGAATCCTTCCAGAAGCGCGGAGATAAAAACATTTATTATGTTGATGGCATGAAGATATTCGGACCGGAATTGATAGATAATCTTCCTGATGAACTGCATCCTGATGCCAAAGGAATGGAATTTATGGCGGAAAATTTCATGAACGAAGTTTTCAAGAAACACAAAATAAAATTGTAATTTCACGGGAATTAGTACTCCCGGGATCTAGTATGAAGTGTAATTAAGAGGAGAAATTGGCTCCCGGGAGCATAAGCTCATACCTTCCTAATTAAATTATAGTTAATTTATGTTGAGATATCAAGTATTTATTGATATTTTTTGTAAATAATCTGATATTACGCAGAAAATAGAAAAACGTACTAAATATAAAACATAAGTTTCTGGCACTTTTCCCGCTGCATCTTTACAATGTCGGCTATACTGACGTTTTCAAGATATTCGTTGACGGCATTATTGAAATTATTCCAGAAATCAAAAGTTGAACAGATATTTTTGCGTTCACAGGTATTTTTATTTTGCAGACAATCAAGTAGACTGCTATTATTCTCCAGGACGTCAAACACTTCTTTGACGCTTATATTTTCGGGACGGCGCCCTATGAAATATCCACCTTTAGCTCCGCGTACAACTTTCAGCATTCCAGCTTTTTTAAGAGGCCTGATAATTTGTTCAAGGTATTTGACCGGGATGCTTTCATGTTTAGCTATCTCTTTTACCTGTAAAAGTTTATCCGGGTTTTCCCCAGCCAGGTAAACGAGGAGCCTTAGCCCATATCTTGTCCGTGTTGATATCTTCATGGTTAAACTGGAATATCCTTAAATTTTTCTTTTAACAGCTCCAATATTTTATCAGGAACATCGTCTTGTCTAATAGGGCAGTCATCGGTTTCCGCAAGCGCAAGTGCAGTCTTGCCGGTTCTGGTAAATATTTTGTAGACATCTTCTAATTTATCGTCGATTCTTTTCTTTTGCCCCTGCATTCCGATAGAGGCTGCCGGATGCCCGGCGCATGAATTCGGACAGCCTGATATTTTTATCATATCCAGAATATCCGGATAGGTTTCAGGTGTAAATCCCGCTTTGTCAAGTTTCAGCGCAATAGCTTTTCCTAAAGATGGTGAATCAAGAACGCCGATTTTACAGACAGTCACCCCTACACAGGAAGTGATATGACCGTCGAATGATTCCAAAGTCAAATCAATATCACTTAATTCCGTTCTTAAAAAGGTATAAAGCTCCGGTAAATTCGATTTATGCACCAGCGGCAGAATAATATCCTGTCCTTGAGTTAAACGAACGAATGGACAGCCATATAATTCAGATGCTTCAGCCAGCTTTCTCAACTGTCCGGAATTTAAGTTGCCGTATGGAACAAATATCCGTACTGAAACGATATCATCTTCGAAGCGGGTAGGAGATACAGCGTATTTCAGCCAGTCTTGATTTATGTCTTGCGCTTGAGTTTTTTGGGTTTCCGGTTTGAGTTTGAGCTCCCATTCAGGGAAACCTTTTTCATCAAGGATTGTTTTTTCGAAATATTCATTGAACAACTCAGCAAATTTTTCATTGCCCAGACGTTTGACTATAAACCTTATTCTGGCTTTGTTGCGGTTTTCGCGATTACCGTGATCGTAAAAGAGCTCAGTCATTGCCAAAGTGCATTTCGGAACCTCTTTAGACGGGATGAAGTCGAAAAGTTTTATGCCCAATGCGCTTTCTTTTCCCATGCCTCCTCCGCCATAGACCTTAAAGCCCTGTACGCCGTCTTTGACTTTGGCAACAAAGCCAAGATCCTGAACTGCCGCCATAAATTCATCTTTTTGCGAAGATGCGAAACCGATTTTCAATTTTCGCGGGAGTTCAAAAGCTTTATCCCATTTAAAGATAATATCCGCCAGGCTTTTGGCATGTGGAATAACATCGAAAACACTGTCGGGCGCGATACCGCTGTCGGGCGATACCGCTATGTTCCTGAAAGTATTTCCGCCGCCGCCCTTGAACAACAAACCATTCTCGGTGCAGTTCCTGACGGTTGAGTAGATATTTTCAGCCGGAACACCATGCAGTTGAATATCCTGTCTGGTGGTCAGGTGGGCATAGCCGATATTATTCTTCTCAATAGTTTCTGCTATTATTCGCATCTCAGAATTTGTAATATGTCCGCCGGTAATCCGGATTCTGGTCATAAAAAGCCCGTCCCGCTGCTGATATATGCCGAAAGGAGCGGTTGAATGTTTTAATTCTGCGGCGGATATTTCCCCATTCAGGAATTTGTTGATTTCCTGGCCCAGTGCTAAATGTTCAGCTTTTAATTTATCTTGCATCTCATAATCCTTTTGCGTTTAGCCTAATATATACTGCTTTAGATTATATGCAATATTCAGGAATAATGCTTTTCGAAGATAAAAGCTGCATAATCTGCTGCAGGCTTTTTTCTATATCTGGATTGCGTTCAAGATTGATATCCGCTTCATTGTCCTTCAACTGTTTGTCTCCAAGATTGACGACCAGCAATTCATTGGGATAATTAAGCAGTTTCAATTTATGCGTATCATAATCATCCGCATCGCTTATCGTGCTTATGAATATTAAGCCGGCATCAGTCATTATTCTGGCAAGCTCACCGATTCTCCTTATGTGTTCGTCGCGGTCCCAGAAATCATTGTTGATATCAGAATCAAGCCCGCTGACCAGATTAGACAGCCCAAGAAAGTATGAATTCATATTCAACCTGAACAATTGTTGTTCAAGTTTCTTGGCAAGTTCCTGGATCGATGAATCCCGGCTTCCGGTTATGAGAACAGTTTTGCCCTTATGCCGGTTCCTAAGCATCCGTTCGCGACTGTCTATTAATCCGGTTTCCCATGAAAACTCACGGCGGTCGACATGATCCTGAAGGTTATCCTTTTTTAAGGCCTTGCGGTCGAAGGCCTGATTTTCGGTAATCATTCCGGCGCCGACAGTTACATTTGTAAGCGGGTCAATAATAATCAGGCTTCCAGTTTCATGATTCTTTGAATAAGCGTCAAAGTGTATGGCTTGAGTAGTTGATAATGCCACTCTGCCGATCTCATTCATCTGCAGTGTTTCCGTGTTTTGTTTTTGCAGCGAGTTGACATCAATATTATAAAGAATGGAGTCCAGACGGCTTTTTATATTTCTTCCGTTGTGCCTGATTATGTACTCTCGGGACGCGTCAAATGGTCTTTCGTTCATCCAGATAACCACAGCCTCGAAGTTCTTTGAGCTTTTAGGTTGATTGTTGGAGTGGACGATTATGTCGCCGCTGCTAATGTCGATCTCATCTTCCAGCTCTATAACTACAGCCTGCTGATTGAAAGCTTCCGTCAGTTTGCCGTCAGCGGTTACAATGTTTTTTATTTTAGATTCTTTACGCGAAGGCAGTACTTTTATTTTGTCGCCGACAGTGGCTGCACCGGATACCACGGTTCCAGCGAAGCCGCGGAAATCAAGGTGGGGGCGGATCACATACTGCACCGGGAAACGGAAATCAGATAAATTCCTGTCATGCAGGATATCTACAGTTTCAATGGTTTCCAGTAATGGAGCTCCTTTATACCATGGAGTTTTATCTGATTTGTCAACGACATTATCGCCTTTTAATGCTGATAAAGGTATGAACTTTATATCCGGTACATCCAGTTTCTGCATGAAGTCGGAAAACTCCTGCTTGATGTTGTTGAAAATCTCTTCCGAATAATCCATTAAGTCCATTTTATTTACCGCTACGACAATGTGCTTGATGCCTAACAGCGATACGATAAAAGCATGTCGTTTAGTCTGGGTTATAACACCGCTTCGGGCATCTATCAGGATTACCGCCAGATTGGCAGTTGAAGCGCCTGTTGCCATATTGCGGGTGTATTCCTCGTGTCCCGGAGTATCGGCGATAATAAACTTGCGTTTCGGTGTTGAAAAATAACGGTAGGCGACATCAATAGTTATTCCCTGTTCACGTTCGGCTTTCAAACCGTCAAGCAGCAGAGCGTAATCCACTTCCCCGGTTCCCTGGGTGGTTCCGACTTTTTCGCTGTCATTTTGCAAATTTTTAAGCTGATCTTCAAAAATCAGCTTACTGTCATACAGCAGACGCCCGATAAGGGTGGACTTGCCGTCATCGACCGCTCCGCAGGTTATGAAGCGGAGCAGGTCTTTATTTTCGTTCTGATTTAAAAATTTATCAATATCCATTATGTATTTTCCTTGTAGAAATATTTTTTAGAAATAGCCTTCGCGTTTCTTTTGTTCCATTGAAGAATCGCTGTCGCTGTCAATTACCCTTGTTGATCTTTCACTGACTTTGGTCTGGAGGGTTTCACCTACGATTTCCTCAATCGTTGTCGCGGTTGATTCAACTGCTCCAGTCAAAGGGTAGCAGCCCAGGGTCCTGAAGCGGACGGATTTTATTTCAGGTTTTTCTCCTGGTTCCAGGCGCATGCGTTCGTCGTCAACCATTATAAGGGTTCCATCCCGTTCAACGACTGGGCGTTCTTTGGCAAAATACAATGGGACTAGATCTATTTTTTCCAGTCGGATGTATTGCCAGATGTCGGCTTCTGTCCAGTTTGAAAGTGGAAACACCCTGACGCTTTCACCAGTATTTATTCTGCCGTTATACAAAGACCAGAGCTCTGGACGCTGATTCTTCGGGTCCCATTGGTGGTGGCGGTCGCGGAAAGAATATATCCTTTCTTTTGCCCGGGATTTTTCCTCATCCCGTCTGGCTCCTCCGAAAGCGACATCATATTTCCCGGCGCTGAGCGCCTGCAGTAAAGCCTGGGTTTTCATTATGTCTGTATATTTTCGGCTTCCGTGGTCGAAGGGATTTACGCCTTCTTCTTTGCCTTCTTTATTGTGATGCACAATCAAGTCCAGGCCTTCTCGAGCACAAAAGTCATCCCGGAACTGAATCATTTCCCTGAATTTCCAGGTCGAATCTATATGAAGAAGTTTAAACGGGATTTTTCCCGGATAAAAAGCTTTTTGCGCCAGCCTGACCAGCACGGATGAATCTTTGCCGATAGAATAAAGCAATATCGGGTTTTCAAACTGGCTCACGGCATCACGAAATATGCGGATACTTTCCGCTTCCAGCTGTTTTAACTGGCTTAGTTTGTATTCATTCATTTTTATCATCCTCTATTTGATATAATTATTTTATTGTGATCTCTCTTTTAATCCTTGTAAGTTTACCGTTTACTACGTGCAGTCCGCATTCTTTTTGTTCCGGAGCTTCCCACCACCAGCGTCCGCTTCGGATGTGTTCTCCGGGTAAGACTGCTCTAGTACAACTGGCGCAGCCTATACTTAGAAATCCTTTGTCATGGAGCTTATTATATGGAACATTATATTTTTTTATGTAATTCCATACATCTTTTTCAGTCCAGTCAATGAGCGGATTTATTTTTATTCTTCCATTAGTATCAAAGTCAATTGCCTTTAGGCCTGAACGGCTAACAGCTTGTTCCCGGCGCAAACCGCATATCCAGGCCTTGTAGGGCTTCAGGGCTCGCGACAGCGGCTCAAGTTTTCGCACATGACAACATCTTTTTCTGAGCTCAGAGCTCTTATAGAATAAATTGATTCCATCTTGTTTAACCATTTTTTCAACGTCTTGATTATTGGGAAAGAAAATTTCTATTTCTTTATTGTATTTTTTCCCCGTTTTAGCTATCAGGTCGTATGTTTCCTGAAAAAGCCTGCCGGTATCAAGAGTGAAAACCGGAATATCCAGCTTCAGTTTATCGATCATATCAAATATAACTTGGTCTTCTGCGCCGAGTGACGACGCGAATACTGCATCGCCGTTGAATTTTTCATTTACAAAAGATAAAATTTTTTCTGCACTTTTTCCCGCCAGGAGAGCCTGAGCTTTCTTTATTTCATTTTTAGTCATGATTATTCCTTTTTTTTGCTAATTCATATTTTTTTAGTATGAAATATTTTTAAATAAAAAATATTGTTATTTTTGTTTGTTATGGGTGTATTATAAACTTGAAGGTTTAAAAAGTCAAATTGTAAAATGAAAAATTATTAAAATTATTTTTTGTTGAAGTTGATTAATTATACTTTTTTAGTATGAAATGTTTTTATTTTGCCGTTTATCAAGTTGTGGAGATATTTTTCTTGCTTTTAAGTGGTTTATCAACTATTATTATATAAAGTTTACGATAAAGATAAGAGGAGTCACATTGAAAGAGGCGTTTGTCAAAATCGGGATATTGCACTCGTTGAGTGGCCCTATGGCTGCTTCAGAGATGCCATTGGTGTCTATGGCGCAGTTGGCGGTAAACAGAATCAATAGAAGCGGTGGTATTCTTGGACGTCATATCGAAACGATTGTTGAGGATGGGCAATCGACGCCGGAAATATTTGCAAAAAAAGCGGCAAAACTGATTAACAAAGATCAAGTCGCGGCTATTTTCGGCTGCTGGACATCTTCTTCCCGCAGGGCTGTTATGTCTGTAGTGGAAAAATATAATTCCCTGTTATGGTATCCCATACAATATGAAGGGCTGGCAGAAAGTCCGAACATAATTTATACGGGCAGCTGTCTCAATCAACAGATTTGTCCCGCCGTTGACTGGGCTTTCTCTCAGGGATTCAGGCGTTTTTTTCTTCTTGGTTCTGATTATATGTACCCCAGAACCGCCAATAGTCTGATAAAATGTTTGGTTAATGACCGTAATGGTTCCATTGCCGCCGAGGAATATATACCTCTTGAGTCGTATGATTTCAGTAGTATCGGCCATGCGCTGCATTCAACTGACGCGGATATGATTTTTAATACGATCAATGGAAACGGTAATTGCGCCTTTTTCAAGGAGTATGCCAAGTGTGGATTTAGTCCAGAAACCTTGCCGGTGATGTCGTTCAGTTTTTCAGAGATAGAGCTGTCACATGTGCCGGATGAGGGCAGGGGGCATTATGCATGCTGGAATTATTTTGGAGGATTGAATACGAAAGAAAACAAAACTTTCAAAAAGGAACTTTACAAGGATGGTATACGTGACACGCCGCTTTCGGCTCCAATGCTTGCAGCATATACGCAAATTATGCTATGGCGGGAAATTGTTGAGAGAGTGAAGTCAACTGATCCGCAAGTAGTGATAGCTAACAGTACAGGAGCAATCTATCACAGCCCGGAAGGAGAGATTGAGATACAGAGGAACCATCATATAAAGCATAAGGCATATGTCGGTCGTGCCGGTTCGGCGGCGCAATTCGATATAGTTTGGAGCAGCCCACCTATTCCGCCCAAGCCATGGCTTGGGCTTGAGGATGCAGGAATTGAATATAAGTCTTTGATCCGTGAAGCAATGGAGCAATACCCTTTGATGCTTGACGTTAACGCCCAGTTGCGTTCAGAAATCAAACGGTGTGTAGTTTTGGAAAAACAGCTGCGCGACCAGAATCTTAAGATGCTCCAGTTGACGCAGGCAATAGACCAAAGCCCTGTGTCAGTTATTATTACCGATCTGGATGGTAATATTATATATGTCAACCCTTATTTCCATGAACTTACCGGATACACATGTGATGAGATAATCGGAAAAAACCCCAGAGTTTTGAGATCTGATAATGCCCCACCTGAAAAATACAAAGTATTATGGGAAACGATCAAGGCGGGCAAAACCTGGCGTGGGGAATTTCTGAATAAAAAGAAAAATGGAGAATTATACTGGGAGCTTGCGATAATATCGTCCGTAAAAAATGAGGATGGCAAAATCCTTAATTATATTGGCGTGAAGAATGATATTACCAAACGCAAACAAATGGAATTTGAGCTTAAGAAAGTCAACAAACAACTTAAAGTTAAGGTTGATACGATTATGGCTCTGCAAAAACAGCTCAAAGAGCAGGCTATTCGTGACCCGCTTTCGAATCTCCATAATCGAAGGTTTTTATTAGAACGTATAGATAAGGATTTCGAGATGTCCAGGAGGAATAAACAGTCCTTGAGTGTTGTCATGATTGATATTGATCATTTTAAGGGGATCAATGATACTTATGGGCACCTTGCCGGGGACGCGGTAATAACAGCATTGGCAAAACTTCTCCATGAAGGAATACGCAGGACGGATTTGCTCTGTCGCTACGGTGGTGATGAATTCCTGTTGGTATTGTTTGACTGTGACACCGCGAGGGCTTTGGGGGTTGTCGAAGATATTCGCAAAATGCTTTGTTCAAGTTCCATTACTTATGAAAACACCCGGATTAATGTAAGTCTTTCAGCTGGAATATCAATATTCCCTTCCGACGGAGATACTTTCGAAGACGTATCCGCACGAGCGGATGGCGCTCTATACTTCTCAAAAAGTAACGGCCGCAATATAGTCACCGTCTGGACAGAGCAGGTTGAGAAAAGCAATCGCAGCAAGCGGTTCGTTAATGATTTTTGTATTTAAAACTATATGCTCTCCTTAGATTCAACCTCTGTAACACTTGTATAAATGCAAACATGATTTATTTTAAATGAATACGGCAAAATTACAGGAAAAAACTATATTTATGACTAAGAAAATAAGAATCCTTACAACTGATTCAGGGCTGGGCGGCTTGTCTGTTGCCGCTGAGTTGGTTGAGAAAATCAAGATTAAAAAACATTTTGATGAGGCGGAAATTATTTTTTTTAACTGTCGTCCTTCTGATGATTATGGTTATGATCCTCTTGAAAATAATGAAGCCCGGGCATTGGTATTTTCGCGGGCGCTTAAGGCGATGTATGAGAAATTTCTTCCTGATGTGATAATGATTGCCTGCAATACCCTTTCAGCTATCTATAAAATGACTGAGTTTTCCAGAATTTCACCCGTGCCGGTTGTTGGAATTATTGAATCCGGGGTTGAGGTTATTTTTAACTTGATGAGTAACAAAAATGAAATGCAGATGATTATGGTCGGGACTCCGGCTACAGTTAGTTCAGAAGTGCACAAAAACACTTTAATCACTAAGGGGATAGCTTCAGGACGTTTGCATTATCAGAATTGTTTCGGGCTGCCGTCTGAAATAGTCAAAGGCCCCGAATCGGATAAAGTAAAAAGTATGATAGTAAGTATTATGGAGCCAGGAGCGTTAAAGGCGAAAGGACAAGCTTTTGGTATAAGTTTATTATGTACGCATTTTGCTTATTCTATTCCGGTGTTTTCTGAAATTGCACAGGGCTTTGAAAATTTTTCAGGAGATATTGTCAGTCCTGATTCAGCAATGATTGACACATTTCTCCAGGACTATAGCTCAAATCGAGCTGTTCATACAAATACAGCTGTGAAATGCTGCACTCATACCACGATTGCTCCTGAAAGCAGGCGGGCAATATTTCCGCTGTTGAAAAAAATATCTACTGATACGGCTCAGGCTTTTCTTGATATGCATGATATGCCTGATATGTTCAATATCTGAAAATATCTAAATTCCAGCCAGTTTTCCGCTGCTCAACTTTGTATGTGCGATTTTCAGTTTGCGCGGGATGTCTATGGTATAGCGGCAGGGTGAAAGGCTTGTGATATCTATATTAAGAAAATCAGGATTTTGAGCAAACTGTTTTTTAGCTCGTTCAGCGTTTCCAAACCATTTGCCGAGCCGTTGGCGTAAAGCATAGGTTCCGGCATCCACAGGACATAAGTCATCCATTTGCCGGTCAAACTTCCCTTCCAGTTCGAACAACTTTTTCAGCAGATTGCTTTTCATAACAGAACATTCTTTACATTGACGACAGACATAATTATCCAACTCCGGCGCATTCTCCATCAGTTTTGTGTTTGCAGTATCATCAAGAGCTCCACGGCAAACGGCTTTAACGTCATCATGAAGCATTTTTATACTGTTAAAGCCGCTGACGATACAGGATGGATCGTATCTCAAGGCGTAGCGGAAAGCGTTATCCACAGAATTATGCAGGAATCCATCTGCCAGAGGTTTCATTCCTAAAATGCCGGTTCCGCGTTTTTGCAGAGCTGGAAGAATAATGTTAGGAATTTCCGGATAATTACAGAAATCCAGATAGTTGATCCATATCAAAACAGCTTCAAAGGGGATGACTTTGATAGCGTCAAGCAAGAGCAATGGCCAATGGGTGCTTATCGCAAGGTGTTTGATTAGTCCTTCATCTTTTGCTTGCAAAAACGCTTCCAGCGCACCGCCGGATACCGTAATTGCTTTAATGTCTTCGAAAGTAAACACGTTGTGCATGAAATACAGGTCAAGATAATCTGTCTGCAGTTCTTCAAGACTTTCATTCAGTTCACGCCAGGCTCCTTCCCTGGTACGCTGTACGGTTTTAGAACCCAAGATCAATTTTTCCCGCCTTCCAGCAATCGCTCTCCCGATTTTAGATTCGCTGCCGCCGCTGCCATAGCTTCTGGCGGTTTCAATATAGTTGCCGCCAAGCGATATGAACTCATCAGCGACTTCCGCTACGATTCCTGAGTCGACTTCGCATTGATGGAATCCGCCCATGCCAAGAATAGATAATTCCAGTCCGGTATTTCCAAGTGTTTTTTTGTTGAGTATAGTCATTTATATTTTGCTTTATTTATGATTTGTTATAAAAATATATCATAAAATTATAGTTATTACAATATGTCTGCGCTTAAGAGTTGTTTTTTGTCTTACAGCAGTTATTATAAGACAGAATCTAAGTAAAAAGAGAATATTTTATGCGAAATATAACATTATACAACCATCCGGGGAGAATAGACCAGACATGCCCGGGATGGAAATTTATACCTTCAGAGAACAAAGGCGGAATGACTTATAATCCGGCGGAAGGCTATTATGTTGATAAAGGCGGCAGGCTTACAGGGCCCGTGATTAAAGGAGTAGAGGAGTTCGAATATTACAGTATGAGCTTTGACGCGGAATGCCAGGACGACTGTTATTGGGCTGTAACATTCTTCGATGCTGATGAAGAACTGATTGTTTCTGATGTCTATTCCTCTATATATAGTGATCGGAAAAATTATAAAGTAGTGGTTTATGGACGTGAGGGAGCAGCAGCGCTCCAACCCATTTTCCAGTCTGTCAGCGGGGTTGAAATCTCAAACCTGATAATAGAAAGGATTTCCAGCGAAGCGGCGGCGGAGTGGTGTGACGACTTATACGGAACGCTTCCAAAACTTGATTATTCTCCGGCTCCGCAAAGGATGCAGTTGCTGCCGAATACCGCGGAGGCTCTCCGCTGTGGAAACGAATGGCGCGTTGTGATGCTCGGGGACAGTATTATCAATGATACGTTTAACTCAAATTTCCAGGCATTGATACAGCGTAATTATCCAGAATCAAATTTCAAATGGATATGTTCTGTGCGTGGAAGTACAAGCTGCTGGTTCTATCAGGAACAGGAGAATTTTCAAAAATATGTTGTTGATTTTAAACCCGACCTGCTGATTATCGGGGGAATATCCCATAAAGGCGATATTGGCGCAATTGGAAAAGTTATTGATATGGCGCGAAACCAGCTTGGATGTGAGATAGCTCTTGCTTCCGGGGCATTCGGGAATGAAAACGTAATAATTGAAGACAATAGATTTTGTAAAATGGAGAAACAGCTCGCGCATGATATGAATATAGAATTTATTGACACACGCATCGGCTGGCTTGAATATCTGGCAGCTTCGGGGAAAAAATACGAATATTTTTACCGGGATGTAATTCATGGAAATGACCGTGGAAAACAGATTGCCGGACGGATTATTGTTGACCATTTTAATATACATTGAGCTTGTGTTTTCATGATAATGAGTTATTGTTTATATTTAGGGTAATATAAAAAAGGATACTTGTTTCATGCTCAACACTCTTACTGACTGGATTTTGAAGGCTACTGCGGATATGCCCGCTGAAGATATGAGAATTGAAGGTTCCTGGCTCCTGCATTTGAACTACCAGCCGTTTGTCGGCGAAAGATTATTTCAGTATGATGTGGCTCTGGTTCAGATAAAAGCTATGGGAGCGGCATACAGCGCGCGTGACGGAATTCATAAATCTGAACTTGACGCTATGGTTGGCAGGGATGCCCGCGAAATGCTTATGGATAAATATTGTCCGGTAAACATTGCTCTTCTTGATGCTATGTATTCGTCATTATCGCCGGAGCCAGATGAGAAATTTATGATTTCCGGTGACAATAAAGCCGCTGAAAGGGCGGATATCGTTTGTAATGAAGTCCTGAATATGACCCGGCAAAAGCTTATTCCGGAGCGCCCTAAAGTCGTTAATGTCGGAGCTATCGGATGTATTATCGAAAAACTTAATAATAAAGATATGGTTGTCAGCGCAACTGACCTGGATGAACATATCATTGGCAAAGAACTTTCAGGAGTTGAAATTGCTGATGGGGCTTTGCATACTGAAAGGATGGTTGCTGAATCCGACCTTGCGGTTATTACCGGAATGACTGTCAGTAACGGTTCTCTGCCTGAATTGATTAAAATAGCCAAAGAAAACAACACGAAAATAATGATGGTTTCTGAAACCGGGTCTGGCTTGGGAAGGGCTTATTGTGATTTATTTGACATCGATGTTGTTATTTCCGAGCCCTATCCTTTCTACATTTTCAGATGTCATTCGGAAATAAAGATCTATCGGAGAAACCAGGATGTCGGATAAAGATATATTGAATTCAATAGTTGATGAAATAGGTACTCCATTTTACGTTTATGATGCCTGTCAGATAAAAGAAAATATCCGGAAAATAAAAAACGCCTTTAAAGAAACTACAATCCATTATTCTTTGAAATCAAATCCCTGTCCCAGCGTATGCAAAGTTATTTCTGAAGCTGGAATCGAGGCGGAAATAGCTTCACCCTTTGAGGCTAAAATCGCGGTTGGCGCCGGATTTGACCCGGCTGGGGTATTGTATGACGGCCCCGGCAAGACGAAGGAGAATATTTCTGAAAACCTGGATCTTGGATTGAGGAGATTTAATATTGAAGCTATGAGCGAACTTGAAAGGCTCAAGGAAATCAGGAAGGGGAATACGGATGATTTAACTTTGTGTTTCAGAATAAATCCGTTGGAAGGCAGCAATGCTGCTGAAAAAATGACCGGCAAGCCAAGCCGTTTTGGAATTGACATTGAGGAGCTCCCGGGCAGCCTTGAAAAGGCGGCAAGAAACGATTTTAAAATAAATGGAATTCATTTATATCTCGGGAGCCAGATACTTTCAGACGAACAGATTATTGCCAACTACAGGGCAGGGCTGGATATTATTTCCGGACATTATGAAAAATTTTATACCGGCAGAAAACTTGATTATGTTTTCGGCGGCGGCTTCGGGATTCCCTATAAGGACGATGACGCGACAATAAACCCTGAATTTTTGGCTGAGCAATTCAAAAAACTGAGAATAGAATATGGTTTACAGGATAAAATAACAACTCGTTTTGAATTGGGGCGTTATATCATCGGTAATGCCGGACGCTACCTTGCAAAAGTTGTCGACGTCAAAGTTTCAAGGGGCGAGAAATTCATAACTCTTGACGGTGGAATAAATCATTTCATGCGTTATGTGATGACTCAGGCAAAACATCGGATATCCGTATTGAATTCCGAGTCAGCAGATTTGGAAACAGCGGAGATTTGCGGACAAACCTGCACTCCCTATGATGTTATTTCAACAGCAGATGTACCCGGGGATATTTCACCTGGTGATATTATAGTACTTCATGATGCCGGGGCTTACGGCTGGTCAATGGGGATACAGAATTTTTTGAGTTTCCCATCCTGTGCAGAAGTTATACTGGATAAAAACAGTTTTAAGACCGTTCGTCGTAAAAGCACCTTCGAAGACTTGATGAACCTGACTGTCGGTTAAAAATATATTTTTACTGTTTTTGGGGCGGGTTTTTGTTGCCGTCTACGGCATATTTTTGATATGCGGCACAAAAATATGTACCAAAAGCTTATAAGCCTACCGCCTTTCTGTCAAGCCCGGATTCGGCATAACCGCTACGCCTATTTATTGCCTTTCGCTCCGCTCAGGCTCAGCCTGTGCAAAGTGCGATTCAGCTTGACATCCAGTTGCTTGTCTTGCGGAATTCTTCGCCAACGGACGTAATTTCTAAAATAAATTTTGGTAAATTCATTATATTTTAGAAGTGTTATATTTGAGCTTAAAAACAGCTGATTATTATTATATGGTACAGATTTTGTGAAGAGGCTTGGAGTTTGTTGTTAAAAAACATTTTAATCTCCTCGTTTAGTTTTTTTATACAATAGCATCTTCAAGAAAGAAGGCTAACGCTGTTAACACAGGTGAACGCATTTTTACCCTTGCTTATTTTATCCTGAAAATTATTTTTGGACTTTTTTTGAAAAAATGGACTGTTTTTCTTGCAAAATGGAATAAAATGGTTTATATTGGATAATAATGGAATATATTTTTTAGATTGAGGTTAAGCTATGCTGGCATTTTGTGGACATGACTGCTGTTCTATCGACAGCAACGGCCGCATAAAATTCAGCCCCAGGGTGCTCAAGGATTTTGATGAAAAGTGCCGCGGGGATGTTGTCATGCATTGTTTGCCGGAAGGCGGAATTGCCATCTATCCTGAAGATATTTATCTGGAGATGCGCCGCCACGAAGAGGCTCCAGCAGCGCGCGCGGCATCAAGTTTAGTATTTCGCAGATCAATGCGTCGTTTCGGCGCAATGAGTAAATCGGACAAGATTTCCCGGCAAGGACGTTTGACTATACCTCCGGCATATCGAACTTACGCTGATCTGCAGCCGGGCGCCGATGTTAGTGTAGTCGGTGTCGAAATCGGGGTTGAAATATGGAATACTGACCGCTGGAACGAAGAAATAGAAAAGATTAATGGACACGTAAGGGAAAAAGGTATGCATGAAATGGCGGCAGACCTTTTATCTGATGAAATAAAAAACTAACAAAAAGGAGGGCATGGTAATTATGAAAATGTTAAAATCTAAAGGTAGATTATTACTGTTCGCATCGTTGACCTTGTGTTCACTGCTTTTGTTAGGAGCTGCCAGAATAGATGAAAATGCAAAATCCATTTCAGATGACAGCAACAAGGTGATAATCAAAAACTTGATCGAATGCAATAGTCAGCTGTACAACGATTCGGATGCTTCATGGCGCGAAATTCTCCATAAGAAACCTATGTTAATGTTGCGTATTGAAGCCTCTGAATGTAAGTAAATCCACAATGTGTGGAGTTTTTCAGGCTGTTGATTTATAAAAACAACAGGAGAATATTATCGGCAGCCTGAATTTATTTCGCAGGATCAGCGTGCAATTTTGCTTTATTGCTTCTTATCGCGCTTGCTAGCATTATCAGCAGGATCAGAGCAACTATTCCTCCTGTAACCGCAACCGCAGTATCCATGGTATTGTACGTGTTGCCTTTTCCCATTTGGATATAATCATTAGTCGCACGTTCAACTTTGAGCCGTTCATCGGCCAGTAAGCTTATTAACTGTCCGAGATCGTAGGATTTCAGGTTGCTTTCAACTTCAATTATTGACCTGAGTTTTTCATCGAATACACGCACATTTACTGCGTTGACGCCCTTGGCTTTTTTCAAACCGTCAATAATTTCCTCGAATAAATCGCTTTTTATATTAGGAAGTTCAATCGTGAACTTGCTCCCTGTATCCAATTCTGACAGCCACGAAGCCAGTATCCGCAGGAGGAGGGCTCTGAAGTTTCTGCCTTTATCTCCGCCAAGCGTCATCAATAAAGCGGAACGGGCCGCCTGGTTTTTATCCGCAAGCTGGGCAATGTCCGTTTCCCTGCTGGGAATAGTAAGTTGTGCAATGGAATTGCCGTTGGGGTAAGTTGCGCTAAGATCAGCTCCAAGAGAAAAGCGTTGAGTAGTTATACCATAGAGTTCAGATTTTCCGTTGTAGGCGCCGGAAACGTCCGCTGTTATAATAAAATCATAATTGCGGCGGACACCTGACTCACGATATGCTGCAGATGAGGCGTTGCCGACAAACCTGTCTCGTTTAATACGTCTGCCTTCAGCTTCATTGAATTGTGACAGGCTTACCGTCTGGAAACCGCATTTTAAAGCGATTTCCCGGAGTTGTCCTTCAATGAGTTCAGGAGCGTTACCGACATCCTTGATTCTGCCTGAAACTTTTATTAATAATTTTGGTGAGCCTTTTAAAGCAATTATTTGGCGCATAGCCAGATAATCGTTCATGTCCGGTGAGGTTTTGCTGACTACAGCGGAGATTTTAACCTTGTAAATTCCGGAATCGTATCCGCTGTAAAGTATTTTAAATTTTTTGACATAACCGAAGGCGCGGGAGAAAATACTGTCAAAACTAAGCACATAATCTCTGACTTTTGTTCTTGATATGATATTGATTCCTGCGCCTTTCCTGACTGCCTCACGCAAGGCGTCGGCAAGAGCCTGTTGTCTGGCGATACGCCCGTTTCCTGCTGCCTGTCCTGTTGCGGTGACATTTATGTCGGCATAAATCATTATTGGGTACAGTAGCAGAGTTAAGCTCAGGATTTTAAAAAACTTAGTCATGAACATCTCCCCGGGTGACTGTTATTCAATAACGATATTTCTTTTAATTACTGTACGCAGAATATTTAATTCTGTACGGTAAATGTCATCAGGCGGGCTGACAACCACATTGTCACGCGGAGCTCCATGTCCGGTTACAGTAAATATTTTGTCATTAGTGGCTATTTTTACATTTTCTATTTTATCTTTATTTTCTGAGTTGTAAATCCGTACCAATGTTTCAACAGTCTTTACTACTTCCCGTATCTTCAACTGCATGGTTATCGAACAGGCGCCGTCCGGTTTATAATTGATTGCAGTGGGTTTCAGGCCTTTCAGGAAAGCGACAAGTGACGCCTGAACTTTGTCATTTGCCAGACACATATTAGCGACGGAAGTCTCGCTGTTTAATTTGACTCCGCTTATGCGTTCAGCCATAAGACGATAAGCATCAAGTTCAGCGGCACGTTTAGCGCGGAGCATTTTCATGCCCATTGTACCGGGCAGGGCGCCGCAGCCGAGAGCTTCAATAGTTTTATTCTTTATCCCTTTGCTAATAGTAGTGGTGTTAAAAGTTTTATCTTCTTTCAGGATATCAATGATCTTGCTCAGTTTTAAGCCGTATACGACCATGACCATGCCTTTGTCGTCAAATTCCGGTTTTTCCATTTCCGTTGCGCCTTTCAAAAGCAGGTTCAACCGGGTGTATATCTGGTCTGACTTTAGAGCACAGTCATAGATTGTTGTGCCTGAAGATATCTGAAAGCCATAAACCCTTTCGAGCAAAGCACGGTAAGCGTCAAGCTGGGCAACCCTGACGGCTTTCAAGCGTTCCTGGGCGCTGCTTGAATTCCAGATTGCGGGGAGCGGGGTTGAGCCAGTGCTTTTAGGTTTAGCGACGTCTGCGTTCAAATTAAATGACAATACGGCTGCGGCAATTACGAAAATATTAAATAAAGTTTTCATAATTCTCCTTTCCTTATTTGGTTTACGTTTAAACTATTATTATTACTGCATCATTTCAAGTCTTTCAGCGAAAATATTACCACGATTTACCTATAGTCCGTAACGAATTTTTAAATCTCACGCGAAATATTAAAAAATATAACGATATAAAAGACTACTCTGGTATGGACTTTTAAATTTATGATTTTTCTAAAGTTTTGATTTGTTTATTCCGTAAAATGGTGTCTATTAAAGTAGCCGTGTCTGATTTGACACAATATAACGGATGTTTTAACGGGTCGATAACTAAAAAAAGTTGTCGACTCTTAATATATAGATTAATTAAATTTTAATAGATATAACATATTTAATGAGGCAGGTTCAAACAATGTATAATTGGAAAATCCAACGTGAACGCCCAGCTTTTATCGCACTGGCAAACGGTGAGATATTCAGAGGGTGGAGTTTTGGTGCTCCGGTTGATCAGGTGGGCGAGCTGGTGTTTAATACCGGTATGACCGGTTATCAGGAGATTATAAGTGATCCTTCCTACGCCGGACAATTCGTTACCTTGACTTCACCGGAGATTGGAAATTACGGCTGTAACGAAGCGGATATGGAATCCCGGGGATTGTTTTTGAATGGTTTGGTAATCCACGAGCTTAACCAACCGTCAAATTTTCGTTCGGAAATAGCCCTTGATGAAATGCTGAAGAAAAACAATGTTCCGGGAATTGCCGGGATAGATACCCGCCGGATGACAATACTTTTGCGCTCGCTTGGAACTCAGAAAGCCTATATGCATTGTTCAAACGAAAAAATCTCCGAGGATGAGGCCGTGAAAAGGGCTCAGGAATGGTGCGGGCTGGATAATCAGGATTATGCTTCGAAAGTAAGCTGTGAAAAGTCTTATGTCTGGAACGAAAACGGCAAGTATAAAATAATTGCCATTGATTACGGGGTTAAATATAATATTCTCCGTATGCTTGCTGAAAACGATATGCAGGTAACCGTGGTTCCGGCTAAAACAACCGCCGCGGAAATAATGGCGATGAAGCCGGACGGCGTTTTTCTGTCGAACGGCCCGGCTGATCCGTCAGCGGTGAAGTACGCAATCAAATGCGCACAGGAACTGCTCGGCAAAGTCCCGTTGATGGGGATCTGCCTTGGGCATCAGCTATTGGGGCTGGCCTGTGGAGTGAAATGCGGACGTTTAAAATTCGGGCATCACGGCTGCAACCATCCGGTTAAGCGTCTGGAAACCGGTGAAGTTGAGATTACTTCCCAGAACCATAACTTTGCTTTGAGCCTGGATGATATTCCTGATGAGCTGGAAATTACCCATATGAACCTTAATGATAATACTGTTGAAGGAATACGTCATAAAAGCGCGCCGATGTTCAGTGTGCAGTATCATCCTGAAGCCGCCCCGGGACCGCATGATTCCCAATATTTGTTCAAACAATTTACAAAACTTCTGGAGCGCTAATAAATATGCCTAAACGCAAAGACTTACACAAGATAATGTTAATCGGTTCCGGGCCAATTGTCATAGGGCAGGGGTGCGAGTTCGATTATTCAGGAGTGCAGGCCTGCAAAGTATTGAAAAGTGAAGGTTGCGAAGTGGTTCTGGTAAACAGCAACCCGGCGACTATCATGACTGACCCGGAATTTGCCGACCGCACATACATTGAGCCTCTGACTGTGGATATCCTCAAAGAGATCATTAAGCGAGAACGGCCGAATGCTTTACTGCCGACGCTTGGCGGGCAAACCGCACTTAACCTGGCTATGGAGCTGGCGGAAAGCGGAATTCTTGAACGTTATAATATCGAACTGATTGGTGCTGACGCCAAGAGTATACAAAAAGCCGAAGACCGAGACCTTTTCAAGAAAACTATGCAGGAAATTAATCTTGACCTGCCGCGTTCGGAATCGGCTCATACGCTTGAAGAAGCTCAAAGAATAGCTGCTGATATCGGTTCATGGCCGGTAATTATTCGTCCGGGATTTACGCTTGGCGGTTCAGGCGGCGGCATTGCGCACGGCCCGGAAGAATTTAAGGAAATTGTTTTGCGCGGGCTGGATGCCAGCCAGAATACTGAAGTTTTGATTGAAGAGTCTTTGCTAGGCTGGAAAGAATTCGAAATGGAAGTCATGCGTGACAAGAAAGGCAATTCAGTTATTGTCTGTTCTATTGAAAACCTTGACCCTATGGGCGTACATACTGGTGATTCAATTACCATAGCTCCGATCCAAACCCTGACTGATCGTGAATATCAGGAAATGCGTGATGACAGTTTAAAAGTTATGGAGGCAATAGGGGTCGCGACCGGCGGCTCAAATGTACAATGGGCGGTCGACCCGGACACCGGGCGCCGGATTATTATTGAGATGAATCCGCGTGTTTCACGTTCATCCGCACTGGCTTCAAAAGCAACTGGTTTCCCGATTGCTAAAATTGCGACACTTCTGGCTATAGGCTATACTCTTGACGAAATATTGAATGACATTACCGGTGAAACTCCAAGCTGTTTTGAGCCTTCTCTGGACTATGTTGTCACTAAAGTACCGCGTTTTACCTTTGAAAAATTCACTCAGGCTGATTCAACTCTCGGAACCCAAATGAAATCCGTTGGAGAGGCAATGTCTATCGGACGTAACCTTAAACAGTCCTTCCAGAAAGCTCTGCGTTCCCTGGAAACCGGACGTGCCGGATTTGGCGCTGACGGCAAGGACGAGAAATTTGAAACTATGAGCGATGAAGAGCTTGAAGCGGAAATGATTCGTCCTCACAGCGAACGGGTCTTTGTGATACGTGCGGCTTTCAAACGCGGTTATGATGTTGACAGAATATTTGAATTAACTAAGATAGACCGCTATTTCCTCCGCCACCTGGCTGAATTGGCGGCTTTTGAATCAGAAATAACTTCTACTGGTACATTAGACGGTTTATGCGAAGATCCGCTTCTTTTTTATCAAGCGAAAGAGTTGGGATATTCTGACCGCCAGCTGGCGTTTTTGTTGAAAAGCGATGAAACTTCAATCTGGAAAGCCCGTAAAAAACTTAACATTCAACCTATTTTCTCGCTGGTTGATACCTGTGCCGGGGAATTTGAAGCCAGAACACCCTATTATTATTCCACTTACGGTGAGCAGACCGATCCGGTCCGTGACCGCGGCGACAAGAAGTCAATTATAGTTCTTGGCGGTGGCCCTAACCGTATTGGACAGGGAATTGAATTTGACTATTGCTGTGTGCACGCGGCTTTTGCCCTGCGCGAATGCGGACATGAATGCATTATGGTCAACAGTAACCCGGAAACAGTTTCTACCGACTATGACAGCAGCGATAAGCTATATTTCGAACCGTTGACCCTCGAAGATGTCATGCACATTTATGAGCGTGAGAACTG
This sequence comes from Victivallaceae bacterium, assembly GCA_963664605.1. Classification (GTDB taxonomy): domain Bacteria; phylum Verrucomicrobiota; class Lentisphaeria; order Victivallales; family Victivallaceae; genus JAHOYW01. The sequence continues at coordinate 2,920,371 of OY761536.1, read as the reverse complement.
TGATGGTATTATTGTTCAGTTCGGAGGACAGACACCGTTGAATCTGGCGCAGCAGCTCAAGGAAGCCGGAGCCAACATAATCGGCACAAGCCCTGACGATATTGATGCCGCTGAAGACCGTGATTTCTTCCAGGAACTGGCGGAAAAACTGAATATCAAACAGCCCCCTAACGGCATTGCAACCAATGTTGAAGAAGCTTTGACTATTGCGGAAAAGATAGGTTATCCTCTGCTGGTGCGTCCTTCATTTGTGCTTGGCGGGCGTGGTATGGTTATTGTTTACAAAGAGAAATACTTGCGTAAATATGTTGAAGAAGCTGAAGCTATTTCTCCAGGTAAGCCGATTTTGCTTGATCGTTTCCTGATTGACGCTATCGAATTGGATGTAGACTGTATTGCAGATGGTAAAGACGTGGTGGTCGGTGCGATTATCGAGCATGTGGAGCCGGCGGGAATTCATTCCGGTGACTCCGCGGGAATAATCCCGGCTGTGAATTTATCCGAAAAAACGATTGCTGACATTCATAAACACGCTTACAACTTAGCGCGTGAATTAAATGTTATCGGACTCATGAATATTCAGTTTGCCGTCAGGGATGATGAAATTTATATCATCGAAGTAAATCCACGGGCTTCCCGGACAGCGCCGTTTGTCAGCAAAGCTATCGGCCGTCCGCTGGCACGTATGGCTGCCCGTTGTATGATGGGTGAAACTTTGAAGGAACTTAATTTCACTAAAGAAGTGGAAATTCCATATACTGTAGTTAAAGAAGCGGTTTTCCCGTTTATTAAATTTCCAGGCGTTGATATTATGCTGACGCCGGAAATGAAATCGACCGGCGAAGTAATGAGTCTGGATTACGACCATAATCTCGCTTATTTGAAGTCACAGCTGGCTGCCGGAAGTTCTTTGCCGCTTAGTGGTAATGTCTGCGTATCCTTGCGTGATGAAGATAAGGAACCGGCAATAGAATTGATTAAAGAACTGGTTGATATGGGATTTAATATCTACGCGACCTGTGGTACTTCGACTATGCTTTATGATAATGGAATCCGGACTAATGCTATATACAGGATCAGGGACGGACGTCCGAATATGATTGACTTGATTGATGAAGACCGCGTACAGTGGATCATCAATACGACTGAAGATGGCGCTAAGGCGATGGTTGCTGAAATTAAGATGCGTTCCAAAGCTGTAATCAACGGTATTCCGGTGACTACCACGATTGCCGGTTTGACTGCCGCGGTGGCAGGAATAAAAGACCAGCAGAAATTCGGTCAATTGGAAGTTTACACGCTGCAGGAATATCATCAGAATATCAATAACCGGCAAAAATAAAGCTTAATGTAAAAGAACAACGCACCGGATTTTCCGGTGCGTTTGTTTTTACCATCATATAATCATATTTTATATGCGGGATTCTTCTGCATTATTTTTATACTGAAATATTGCCGTCGGCTAATGTTGCTATGGAATCTGCCAGAGAGGCGACTTTCTGGTCATGGGTTATCATGATTATGGTGCACCCTGATTTTTCCTCATGCAGTTGCTGGAAAAGTTCCAAAATACCTGCTCCGGTCTTTGAGTCGAGGTTTCCGGTGGGTTCGTCAGCCAGAATCAGGGAAGGATGATTTATCATGGCGCGGGCTATTGCTACGCGCTGCTGTTCACCACCGGACAGTTCGTCAGGGCGATGTCTGAGGCGGTCTTGCAAACCGACTTTGATTAAAAGTTCCTCTGCCCGGGATTTGTATTCCTGACTTGAAACTGAATTTATCATTGCCGGAAGATAGACGTTTTCGAGAATAGTCAGTTCCGGAAGCATTTGGTATGACTGGAAAATAAAGCCAATTGAAATATTGCGGTATTTAGCCGCTTGCCGTCTGCTGAGGGTGCTGTAATCAACTCCTTCACAGAGAATCGTTCCGCTGTCCGGCCTTTCCAGAGTTCCCAGCAGGTTCAACAGAGTTGTTTTGCCGCTGCCCGAAGCCCCCAGCAAGGCTGTCCACGAGCCGCGCTTCACCTGCCAGTTTACATCCTGCAGGACTTTTACTTCTTTTTTACCTATGAAGTATGATTTTGAAACCTGTTGAGCATCAAGATATGTGTCAGTTTTAATCATAGTCGTATCCTTATTCGTTGCGCAAGGCTTTTGCCGGATCAAGTGTTGCGGCGCGCCATGCCGGGATTATTCCGCCAACTGTACACAAGACGATTGTAATAACCACCACAATTGCTACATCACTGACAACTATTTTTGCCGGCAGGCCGTCGAAATAATAAAACTCAGGAGGAAATAATTCCAAGTGGAAAACATTTGATGCGAAATGCAGAATATTGTTGCGCCAGTAAACGACAATTACTCCAGTCAAAGTTCCAAGCATACTGCCTACGATTCCGACAAACATTCCCTGCAGGATAAATATTCGCATTACTGTAGCGGAGCTTGCCCCCAGCGCTTTGAGCAGGCCGATTTCACGGGTCTTTTGAAAAACCATTGTAATTAATGTGTTAGTTATACTGAATGCCGCGACCAGCACGATAAATACCAGCAGGAAAAACATCATATTCTTTTCCACCATCAAAACATTCAACAGGTTTTCATTAAGCTGTTTCCAGGTACGAATCCGGAGCCCCGGCAGTTCATCTGTTAATTTTTTAGCCAGATTATCAACATTGTCCGGTTTATCGATCCAGCCGTAAACAGCAGTAGCCATGCCCCAGTCAAGGAGAAACAGATCGTCAGCGTCCTCCAAGCCAATGAACATTACTGATTTGTCAAAATCTCTTTTACCGAGCGAATATATCCCGGCAACGGTGAACTCTGACGGAAGATAGACTTCATCGGTCTTTTTCATCGTTATCCCGTTTTTTTCGAAATCAACCAGCTTAAGCAGTTTTTCAGGCGAATGCAGGAGAACTTTATGACCAACCCGCAGACCGAGCTGCTGTGAAATATACTCACTTATAACTATCTCATTCTTCTTTAATTCAAATGTTCCGTCAACAAGCATTTTCTTGATATTCATCTGCTTGTCTATCTGGTCGGGATACACGCCCATTATATGTTTCGGCAATAACTGTCTTCTGAATTGCAGCAGGGCAGGGGCACTGACTACAGCTGCCGGACGAGCGTTTTTCTCTTTTAAAGCGGCAACGGCTTTTTCAGGTTTAATAAATGTATAAAAGGGGCTGTCTACCTGTATATGAGCTCCAACCGCGAGGAGTTTCTCCCGCATCAGGTCAGTGAAGCCGGTCATAACCGACAAAACCACGATCAGTACCGCAACACCCAGCAATACGCCTATCACCGAAATACAGGTAATAACCGAAACCGCATTTCGTTTAGGCCGCAAATAGCGTTTCGCCAGAAAAAATTCAGTTTTTAAATTCATATAATATTTCCAAATATACAATTTATGTTAACTTACGATACTTGCCGGAGTTCAATTTACAAGTTTGAATTGTTCTTTCCAGCCTTAAATCTATTTTAAATATGCGGTGAAAAATTCTTTTGCTATGGGGGCACAGGTTTGTCCCCCGGAAACCCCGTCTTCTACAAGAATGGCTGCCGCGTAATTTGTATTTTTGTGTTTTCCGAAACAAATAAACCAGGTGTTCTGATGTCGTTTGCCCCTTACTTTCAATTCGGCAGTACCGGTTTTACCGTATAGTTCAATAACTGGATTTTTAGCTCGTTTGCCGCTGCCTCCCGGACTGTTAACGACCATATACATACCTTCTTGAATTACCTCCAAATCAGCTGGATTAGTATCAAGTTTCCCAGTGATTTGCGGGCTGGTCTGATACAATACTGTTCCTTCTGAATTACGGATATCTTTAAGCAGGTAAGGTTTATATAATAAACCGCCGTTACACAATGCCGCGGCGTATGCAGCTGCTTGTAAGGGGGTTATGTTCAGGTATCCCTGGCCTATGCATAATAATGAAGTATCATACTGGTTCCAGGGAAATCCCGCAATACGTTTTTTATCTTCCCGGGCCGGGAGCCTTCCCCTGCGTTCCGGCAGGCCAATTTTGGTTATTCTGCCAAATCCGGCGCTTTTAAACATATCCCGCAGGTCTTCCATTTTTAGACATTTTCCTTTTTCGATGAAATAATCATTGCAGGATTTTTCAAGAGCCCGTTTCATATCCACTTCATGATGGCCGCCGTGACGCCATGACGAACAGCGTATACGGGCTTTGGCAATCATACTTTTCCCGTCGCAATAGACTTCCTCTTCAGGTTTTATTCCGTAATTCAGTAAAGCAAAGGCGACCAGCGGTTTAACTATTGATCCCGGCGTATACTCGCCGTGAGTTACCCGGTCAAATAAAGGCATATCCGGGTCATTTATCAATTTCTGATAAGATTTACTGGTAAGTCTGGGAGAAAAATTTGACAGATCAAAGGATGGAGCGGAAACCATAGCCAGCACAGCTCCGGTATCAGCGTTTATAAGGACAAAAGCCCCGCGCAGCCCTTTGAGCAAATTACTGGCTATTTTCTGCGCCCGCCAGTTTAAAGTCAGAACAACATTATTGCCGCTTAAAGGCCGGATTTCGTCAATTAAAGTTTTATATACGAAACCGCGATGGTCGACCTGAACCAGACTGAATCCGGGATAGCCCTTAAGACCGCGGATGGTTTTGTCGGCAAAAGGTAGTGAGTCAAATTCTTCCTCCACGCCGCGAACTCCCTTGAGATCCGGCAAATAATAGAAATACTCTTCGCGGTCACTGGCTTTTTTCGGGTCTTCCGGGCGAGTGTAACCGATTATGTGAGCTGCTATGTCCTGAGCTGGATAAACTCTTTTGCCGTTAGGTATTATTCCAAGACCTTTAACGCTTGATGATAACTCAAATATCTTAGCCATTTGCTTTTTAGTGATATTGGCTGCGACTTTGAACGGCAGGCCAGGCCGCCTGTTCATGTGACGCCTGATGTCCAGTTTCGTTATTTTATTCGTTTTATTAAGAATCTCGTTTATCTGGAAAATTGCGTTTTCGATATAGTTAATAGTTTTGCTGCGACGGTTTTGGCGCATTTCCTCAAAATATAAATACACGTCATAAGAAGGAGAATTATCGGCTAAAATATGTAGATCAGAAGTCAGTATTTTCCCTCTGGTTGCCGGAATGCGGATGCGGCGGATTGATTGTTTTGAAATCTTATGTCGATGTTTGTAACCTTTTCTAATTTGTTCGTGCCACAGCTTGACTATCAGAATAAAATACATAAAAAGCAGAAAAATCCCTATAATCAGAACACGATTCCGGTTTTTAAATATTAGTCGTTTCATCTACATATTCCTGTTATTCAAGAAGCCGTTTGTTGGCATTGGTAAATAAAGGCAGTTTTACTTTTTCGGCAATTTCATCAAAAATAAGTACCAGGAACGGCAGCATAAGAGCATTCAGGCATAAAGTAAAAATCGTCACAGGGAGCATTTCTTGAAATACGGTAATAACATCATTACTGTAAACAATGAACTTGTAGGCCCATGCCGGGCAAACGCTCATTAAAGCGATAAGCGCTCCCGGAAGAATACAGTTCCGCAGATGCCGCATGTCATTTTTTTGCAGCCAGTATTCCGCGAAGATGACTACACCGAGAAATCCCCAGGTTGAAAGGAATATTTCGCGATAATAAAACAGGTCAAGAGAAATTCCGGCAAGTATCGCCCAGAATATTCCACGTTTCCATGAATAAGCTATGCTGATATAGAAAATACCTCCGGCGCAAAGTGGTACATGCAAGGCCAGGCTGCCGAATAATAATTGCAGCCAGAACAGCACCAATACAATCATCATTATGTAAAGATTCACCATTATAACGCTCTTTTCTTCTGAGGTATCGCTAAAACTACAAAGTGCAGGTCATCCAACTGTGCGGCTGGAGAAATTTTTGCCGATAAATACAGTTTGTTGGAGAAAACATGATTTTTGTAGTCCATACTCTGTAATGAACCGATCAAGAGAGAACCAGGTATTTGATGTTCAAAACCAGAGGTCAAACATTTTTCACCCGGCGTAAATTGTTTACGTGTAGACAAAAAACTTATATTTATTTCGTCGGGCCTGACAGTTTGTCCGGGATCTCCGTTGATAATACCGTGGGTTTTAGCTTGAGCCAGATACGCTGAAATCCTGAAACGCGGGTTCAGGACGGTTATTACCTGGGCTGAGTGTCTGGCTACTTCCTTGACTACTCCAGCCAGAATAACTTCTTTGGGATAAGCCGGATTAAAACATAGAACCGGTGTGCCTTCAATAATACCATTATCACTACCCAGGTTGACAACGAAGCCTTCTTTCCAGAATAAAGGGTCTCTGAGGATTATTTCCGCCGTGATATAAGTATAATCAGAGCGTTTGGGAAGTTTAAGCGCAGAGCGGAGTTTTTCATTTTCTATTACAAGTTCTCCAAGTCTTGCTACTTTGGACGCAAAAATGCGGTTGTCAGCTTGAAGTTTTGTTATTTTTGCTGATAACTCCTCTTTGCTGTATAAATGAGAACTGCTGTCCGCAACGGCATATTTGGCTTCTGCCGGGAAATAAATATAAGGATAAAAGAAGTTGTTTGTAACTCTGAACCACGCCTGGCGTAAGGTTTGAAAACCTGCCGCCAGAACCAAGATAAGCAGGGCCGAAATAATTAAGCCGTAATTCCAACGTCTTAAATGTTTGCCCTTTCTCGCCATATGTATTCTTTCCGTTTTACGCCCCGGTGACAGGGGCGGCTGCATACTTTTACCTGAGGCAATGCAGCCACGGCTGTCCTTGGACGTGTATATTTATATTGAGTTCAGTTTTGTCTTTATGCTTTCCAGGGTAGTGGAAGCGTCATTTATAAGTTCAGCTATCAATTCGCGAACCGGTACAATTTTGTCGACCAGGCCGACGGATTGTCCAGCCATCAGTGAACCATAGTCCACATCGCCGTCAACAACTGCTTTGCGTAAAGCACCCATCCAGTATGTTTCCACTTCCTCCTGAGCTTTTTCGCGGGAAATTTCGCCAGTGCCAAGCTGTTTGAGCAGTTTCAATTGAAGCTGTCCAAAGTTATTAAGTCCCTTGTTGCGGAGGGCGCGTACTGCCACAACCGGCAGGCTTGAATCGTATTGAGGAGTGGATATGGCATCACGGGCATTAGCGCGTTTGAATACATTCTTGAATTTCTCATGTGCACAGCATTCTTCAGTCATAACGAAACGGGTTCCGAGCTGTACTCCGGAAGCGCCCATGAGCAAAGTATGAGCCATCATTTTTCCGGTGGCGATTCCGCCTGCCATAAATACTGGGATTTTGTCGCCGATTTCAAAAAGCACCTGCTGCTTCAGAACTGTGGCTGAAACATGGCCGATATGTCCGCCCGCTTCGCTGCCTTCGAGAATAATCGCGTCCGCGCCGAAACGTTCCATACGTTTGGCGATTGACAAAGTTGAGGCGAAGCACATCACCTTAGCACCGGTTTCCTTGGCTGCCGCGATTTCTTCTGAGCGCGGAAAACTACCGGCAAACACGATATAAGGAAGTTTCAATTCCTTAATGCTTTTTAAATGCTCCTTGTAAGCAGGGGCAATGGTAATCAGGTTTACGCCAAAAGGTTTGTCGGTCAATTTCCTGACTTCGGCGACCTGTTGTTTAAGCACATCTGTAGGGGCATTGCCTCCGGCAAGACAGCCGAAGGCTCCGTTATTGGCTACTGCCGCGATAAGTTTAGGTTCTGAGACCCAGGTCATCGCTCCACAGATAATCGGATATTTGCAGTTCAAAAATTCGCTTCCGCGACTCATCAAATTCGTTAATAATTTACTTTCAGTCATAATTCCAGTTTTAAGTTTTAGGGTTAAGTTTTAAGTTTTTATTTTTTTACAGGTCTGTAATCTACCCCTGAAAGTAGAGGATTGCAACCGGATACAAAACGTATATACGTTTTATTTTATCTGCCGCCGTTTCGGTTGTGTTATTGTTTTGAGAATTTTATTCTCGGGTCTACTATTACATATAGGATGTCGGCTAAAAGGATTCCACCTAAGGTCAGGGCTCCTCCGAAACAAAATAACGCCATCTGCACTGGATAATCGCGGCTGTTCAGGGACAGCAGGGATAATGAGCCCATACCGGATATATTGAAAACGTATTCAACTATAATACTTCCTGCTACCAAGCCCGGGAGCAGGCCGGCAAATAAAGTTATCAAAGTTATCATACCGTTACGCAGGGCGTGCTTGAAAATAACCACGTTTTCAGACAGTCCTTTGGCGCGTGCCATACGGATATATTCCTTATTGACGACCTCAAGCATACTGGAACGTGCGAATCGTGAAATCCCGGCGAAACCGGCATAGCTCAAACACGCTACCGGCAACACATAATGTTTAGCTGTCTGCCACAGCAGTTGCCATGAAGTAAGGCTTTCGGGGTTTTCCGGCGTTAAGCCGGAAAGCGGGAATATTGGATACATACCGCCCTGGCAGAGATACGCTTGCAGGAGCAGAGCAACCCACATTCCCGGCAGAGAATATAAGAAAAATAATACAAAAGTCGTGCTCCGGTCAAAAGCCGTATCCGGATAAATTGCCGAATAAATCCCAAGCGGTATTGCCAGTATGTAAATTATGCAGACCGCAAAAAAATTCAGTTTTATCGTTACCGGCAGACGTTCCATGATAATATTCACGACAGGACGACCGGGGTCTATTGAGGCGGAAGTTCCGAAATCTCCGTGCAGGGTAACGCCTTTGAACCAATAGAAAAAGCCGATGTAAATCGGTTTGTCGAGATGCAGTTTTTCGCGTAGAGAAGTGTTTTCGGATAGAGCTCCTTTTTCAGATGAAAGCTCACTGGCGGCATCATTGTTATCCATTATTGAACTGCGGGTAGGGTCTCCCGGAGCCATACGCAGGAGGAAATAGCTCACCGCCATAATGATAAACAAGGTAAGCAGAGCCAGCCCCAGACGTTTTACCAGATATTCAAACAAAATTTATTCTACCTTTATTTTCCATATTTGTAATTCAATAATTCTTATAATAGAATAATATAACTTGATTTATGGGAAAGTCAGTAATATTATGGTTGATTTTTTGAATATTACATATGGAATTGTTATTTTATGTATTCAGGAAAGATTGTAGATAAAACCTGTAGGGCTTTTTCTTTGTCCGCATCGGTAAGATTGTTGATAAATGAATTTAATTTTGCACTTAAAGATTTGTCTTTTGATTTATTAAGAACAATATCAGCATTTGGAAATAAAGAAAAAAAGGTATCAAGACGCATAGCTTTTATATTATCAATATTCGTCAAGTAACGACTGATAGTTACTTGGCTTACTTTTCCTTTCTGTGCAATTTTGTTTTGATTGGAATTCTCGTATTCTTTTCCCAACTCTAACCTTACTCTTTCATATATAGACATGTTTATCCGCCTGTTTTATACATGAAAGTATAAATAATTAGGAAAGAATGCAAATAAATACTTGCATTTTAAAAATACATGTATATTTTATAACTAAAAGAATAAAAAGGGTTTGAAATTAAATAGTAAATAGGAGTTGAAATCATGGCCAAAATATCACTTGTTATGGAAAACCCCAATACTGGTTTAGTCAAAGAAGCATGTATTGGTATATGTCTTAATCCGCCAATTTATATGTTACTTCGTGGCGAAATAAAATTATTATTTGCATTTGTCGTAACATGTACGCCGTTTACCTTATGTATTGGCGGGTTTTATTTCATGGCAAAATATAACAAAATTTATATAACGAAATTATTGGAAAAAGGATATAAAGTAAGTCAGATACGTAATGGTACTCTTCAAGAGGCTTCTGCCAAACTCGGTATTAATTTACCTGAATTAGTTAAATAATATGGCAATGATGAAGATATATAAGAGGTATCCAAAAAACTTTACATCTGTTAAACGTATCGTAGCGGTTGTAATAATAATAATTACGATATCATTGTTACCAAGCTTAGACAGAGCATATATGGATATTTGCAATGGCGGTGAAATTAATAATGAAACAGCTACCCTCCTGCTTGGCATATCGCTTTTTACTGTGTTTTCATTAATTTCTTTACCGTTTGTAATTATCTACCGGGTTTATTACAAGCCTAAACTGAAAAAACATAAAATGTTGCAGGCACAATATAATGATGATGTAAGTACTGTAGAAAATAATATAAAACACTACCTAACAGAGGGAATTGTAATTTCGCAGGAAGTATGGGGATTGCCAACTGGTGATACGGACGCTGAACTGTTCTTTGAATTGCTTAAAAAAACAGCTGAGAATTTTGCCAAGCCAGTATTTTATATTGCAAATGATGGCAATAGCCAGATTGCTGAGCAAAGAATGCTGAAATTTGTTAATGCAGGCTTATTAGCAAAGACTAATACTTTGGATAAAAATTGTTGGATAGTGAAATTGAAAAATATTGACGAGAAATTGGATTCATCTGACAGAACAGTTGATTTGCGGGACTTGATGAGAAGATTGACAAACAGTTACAAAGAATTAATATTAACTAAATCTTGATGCGGTTTACAAATATTTTTAGCACTACTTGTAAATTGAAAAAACATAATATATTCTAATTAATAGATAAAGTGGCTCAGTAACTTAATTTTTAGGAGTATTAACATGGCTAATTCTTACTGTAAAATTGCGGAACAAAGAGTTATACTATCCAAGCATTAACCAGTTCAAAATGTCGCAATCATCCAAATGGCAGGTATGAAGGAAACCATCAATTTTAGTTATAAGAGGAGAATATATTATGTTAGAAAGGTCAAAATTAGAAGCTGATATAGTTGATATTGAGAGAATGATTGATGAAAAATATAATGACAACAATAAAAACAAGCGAACTATTGGAGATGGTATTATTGATGTTGATTTATATTTAGATGCAGAGCCTAAAATACTGTGGATAATGAAAGAGGCATACGACGAAAATGATGGTGATTGGAACTATCCTGATGAATGGAGCACTATAAGAGGGTGTGTGGAAGTGGGTAAATGCTAGCAGCAAACCTACATGGCATCCGATTATTTATGTGTCATATGGTATTTTGCATGGTTTTAAAACATGGCATGAAATGGATTGGATTCGTAACTCCACGGATATGGCAGAGATTTTAAGAAAAATTGCATTTATTAATGTCAACAAATTATCTGGTAAAAGGAAATCAGATAATACGCAAATACTTGAATATTATAAACAAAATAAGGAAATTATTGCAAAACAAATTCAAGCGTTTAAACCTGATATTGTTATCGGATATTATGAAATACTTCGGGAAATGTACAAAGATTCTGGAATTAATCGTGACAAAAAAGAAATCCAGAATGGAACATGTGAATATGTCATAACTGAAGACCGCTTATATATTTCTGTATATCATCCGGCGCAAAGATCTTATAGTCGTGAACGTTATGTTGATGATATAATAAAAGCTGCAAAAAAGTGGGAAAAGGACTGTGTTTTCGTACGTAATACGTAATACGCAACACGCAACACGCAACACGTATTCAGCACACCCCATGCGTGCCTTCTTGTTCAACTGCTACTTTTCTCGGACATTTTTCAAGCTCATCGATAATCTGTTTGATGTCTTCAAGGAAATTTTCCGCCATGTCCATGGAAAAATCTTCACGCACAACGACCCGTAGAACAGCAATTGCCTCAGCATTCGGAGGCATCGTGTACGCCGGGACTATCCAGCCAAAACGCCGCAGTTCCCTGGAAATGTCAAAAACATCATAACGCGATGAGTCTTTCAGCATCAGAGCCGCAACCGGAAGATATTTTTTCCCGCCGTCGGTCAGTATATCAAACTTACCAGTTTCAACAAGTTTTTTCTCAAGCAGTTCAGCTATTTTCATTATATTGGTGATAATCTTAGTATAACCTTCGCGTCCCAGACGCAAGAAATTGTAATACTGTGCAAGGATCATGGCGCTTGGCTTTGAAAAGTTTAAACTGTAATTGGGCATACTCCCGCCAAGATAATTTATATGAAATATTAATTCTTCCGGAACCTGCGACGCATCGCGGAATAATACCGTTCCCATTCCTGGATAGACCAGTCCGAATTTGTGATTTGAAATATTTATTGATTTAACCTGTTCCAGACGGAAATCACATAATAATTCAGGGAAAGCGAACGCCGCGACAAAACCGCCGCTGGCTCCATCTACATGGATAGGAATATCCAGCCCTCTTTCCGCTTTCAACTTGAGTAGATAGTTATTTATAGCAATAAAATCATCGCATTGCCCGCTGAAAGTAGTGCCTAGAATAGCGCCTACGGCAATAGTGTTTTCATCTATTAATGGAGCAATATCATCGGCATTGATTACATATTTATTTACAGTAAGAGGAATAACCCGCATCTCAACATCGAAATAAAGTGCAAACTTCTCCCAGCAGGAATGTACATCACCGCCGAAAATAATATTTGGTTTGGAGAAATCCTTTCCGGCAGCTTTGCGTTTCGCGCGCCAGGTCCATTTGTGAGCAAGTAATGCAAGCATTATCGCTTCAGATGAACCAACTGTCGCTGTGCCTATAGCTTCAGGCGAATGAAACAGGTCGCCCATCATTTTCATTAACCGGTCATGAATAACCTGGGTCTGCGGATATTCATCGGTATCAATATAGTTTTTATTCAGAGAATTCATGATAATTTTCTGGGCTTCGTCCTCCATCCAGGTGGTAACAAAGGATGCCAGATTCAAGGCGGGATTACCATCAAGGTTCATTTCGTCATGAATAAGCTGGTAGGCTGCACGAGATTCCATAGGGCTATCGGGGAACTTGTTTTTTGATACCGGATCAGTTACCCAGCGCCCGGCGTACGTATAGGAATTATAAGGACGGATCTCGGACTTTCTAGTTTCATTATTAGGATTATACATAGCAAATCTCCGTTAATTTTACTAACTATACCAAGAACATCAGTTCTTTTCAAGCGGTATTAGCACCGTGTGCAAGTTTTTTTACTCAACTTAGCCCCCGCGGGATAGTTGTACAAAATAACTTTTTATTCGTTTTGTATTTACGCCGCCGCTTTGCGAGGACTTAAAGAAATTGCATACGGTGCTAATTAATATCATGTTAAAAAAAATCAAATTTGCTGTTGTCATCGTTATCGTTGTTATAATCAAAAAAAGGAACAAAAGAAACACTTTTTTTGCTGTGTTTTTACAATTTGTTTTTTCTGGAAATACACAAATTTTTATGGTTGATTTTGAGATTTAAGCAATATTAGATATTAAAATATTAATAAAAAAACATTTTTAGATGTTTTTGTGTGGATTTTTTAAATTTATGGGCTATACTCTTAACCTTATATATGATTAATATAGTGAAAAGTAGGTTAATAATTTTTAATTAATATAAAAATATTAATTTAGTTTTGTTTTTAAACATAAAAAAACAGGGAGTCGGTCTTTATGTCATGCTGTGATTGTAAAGCTAGTCAAAAGAAAAGTTTAATAACGGAATTTCCGGAAAAGACAAAAGAGCTGAACGCTTTTATTGATTCTTTGGAAATTGGTGATGATCGTGATACAAACCGTGGTTTTCTCATCGAAAGCCTTCATAAAGCACAGGATATTTTCGGATATTTACCACGTGCTGTTCAGCAGTTTGTCGCGGATAAATTAAAACTTCATCTTGCCGAAGTATATGGTGTTATAAGTTTCTATTCTTATTTCACTGATAAACCGGTTGGAAAATACAAGATCAATGTATGTACTGGAACAGCCTGCTTTGTAAAGGGCGCTGGTGCGGTGCTTGAAGAATTCAAACGTCTTTTGGTGCTTGAGGAAGGCGAAACCAGTCCTGATGAAAAGTTTTCTTTAGGCGGGCTGCGCTGCGTTGGCGCATGCAGTCTGGCTCCTGTGGTGATGGTCAACGATAGAGTTTACGGTAAAGTAACGACGAAGATGGTTGCTGAGATCATCAGTGAATGTAAATAAGCAGCTGGAGATAAAATAATGATTGATAATGTTGAAACATTAAATCAGCAGGTTGAGGCTTTGAAAGAAGAAAGCTTCGCTGCTACCAAAATACTGATTTCCATGGGGACCTGTGGAATCGCTGCCGGAGCAGCTCCGGTACTCGAAGAAGTGAAAAGGCTCATAAGTGAACGTCAGCTTGAAAATTCCGTTGAGATAGTTGAAACCGGCTGTATTGGACAATGCCATGCGGAACCCAGCCTTGAGATATGCAATACGGAAACAAACAAAAGTGTGATGTACGGCGGAGTAAGAGTGCGCGATGTAAGTGCGATAATTGACCGCCTCGATGATATTGCTACCGGTCTTAGAACGGTTAATAAAACCTGGTATTACCCTGAAATAGAAAAAAATGATAATAATCAGATCCAGGCACGTATTGTTCTGCGTAACAGCGGCAGGATTGATCCTGAAAGACTTGAAGACTATCTGAAAAATGATGGTTATCAGGCGCTTGCTAAAGTGTTGACGGAAATGAGCCCTGAGGATGTTGTTAAGGAAATTATCGACTCTGGTTTACGCGGACGCGGCGGTGGCGGTTTTCCTACTGGCAGAAAATGGAGTTTCGCAGCGAGTCAGCCGGCAGGAAAAAAATATATGGTATGTAATGCTGACGAGGGAGATCCGGGTGCGTTTATGGACCGCGCGGTGCTTGAAGGCGACCCGCATGCTGTGCTTGAAGCAATGGCGATTGGCGGTTATGCAATTGGCGCTGATACCGGAATTATTTATATTCGTGCTGAATATCCGTTAGCAATCAAGCGTTTGAAAATAGCTATAAAGCAGGCTGAAGAAAAAGGTTTGCTGGGCAAAAATATTCTTGGAAGCGGTTTTGACTTTAAAATTGAACTGAAATATGGCGCCGGAGCTTTTGTCTGTGGTGAAGAAACCGCATTGATCCATTCTATCGAGGGTAAACGCGGAGAACCGACCTTTAAACCTCCATTCCCGGCAGTTTCAGGATTGTGGGGCAAACCTACTATCGTTAACAACGTTGAAACTTATGCCAACGTCCCCGCGATTATCCGCGGCGGCGCTGAATGGTTCCGTTCTATTGGTACTGAAAAGTCACCCGGAACTAAAGTATTTGCTCTTGCCGGTAAAATTGAAAATGTCGGGCTGGTTGAAGTTCCTATGGGAACTAAACTGCGCGATATTATTTTCGAACTTGGCGGCGGCATTAAAGACGGTAAGGAATTTAAGGCTGTTCAAACCGGAGGCCCTTCCGGCGGCTGTCTGAAATATGACCGTTTGGATACTGGTATTGACTATGATACTCTGGTAGCTATCGGTTCTATGATGGGGTCCGGCGGAATGATTGTAATGGATGAAGATGACTGTATGGTCAATGTCGCTAAATTCTTCCTTGATTTCACGCTTGACGAATCTTGCGGTAAATGTACTCCGTGCCGGATCGGTAATACACGTATGCATGAGATGCTCGAACGCATCTGCGAGGGCAAAGCGACTATGGACACTATTACCAAACTCAAAAATCTGGCTGCCGCCATCAAGGATACAGCTTTATGCGGCCTCGGCCAGACTTCTCCTAATCCGGTTCTTTCGACACTGGCTAATTTTGAGGATGAATATAAGGCTCACATTGAAGATAAAAAATGTCCTGCCGGAGTTTGTACAAAACTTATCACCTACAAAATCAATGATAATTGTGTGGGTTGTACGCTGTGTGCGAGAAACTGCCCGGTTTCCTGTATTTCCGGCGAACGCAAAGAAAAACACGTTATTGACCAGGACAAATGTATCAAGTGTGGGGTTTGTTATCAAGCTTGTAAATTCCATGCTATTGACAGAATATAATACCCTACAGGAGAATTTCATATTATGGTAAATATCACTATTAATAATATTCCGGTAAAGGTCGCGAAAACGGCGACTATTCTTACCGCCGCCCAAAAGATCGGGATAAAAATTCCGACTTTATGTCACTTTGAACTGGACTGCTTTTCATTTGAGCATCGTATCGGTTCCTGCCGTATATGCGTAGTGGAAGTCGAAGGACGCCGCAATCTGGCTCCTGCATGCTGTACTCCCGTGGAAGAGGGCATGGTAGTAAAAACCAATACGCTGCGCGCTATCAATGCCCGTCGTTCAATTCTGGACCTGATCCTTTCCGACCATCCGAAAGACTGTCTGACTTGTGAGAAGAACGGCGACTGCGAACTCCAGACTCTTGCCAGTGAAATGGATCTGCATCACGTTCTCTATGAAGGCAAGATGTCCGAATATAAACTTGACCTGTCATGCGACGCCATTGTCCGCGATCTTGACAAGTGTATAATGTGCCGTCGCTGTGAATCTGCCTGTAATGACGTTCAGACGGTCGGGGTGCTTTCTGGTGTCGGGCGCGGTTTTGAAGCGGTTGTCGGTCCTGCCGACCTGATGCCGCTGAATGAAAGCAAATGTGTTTATTGCGGCCAGTGCGTTATCGCCTGTCCGGTGGGTGCGCTCACTGAACAAAACTGCCGCTATAAAGTGTGGCGTGCTTTGAACAATAAAAGTAAACATATTGTTGTTCAGACAGCTCCGGCTGTTCGTGTCGCGATAGGTGAAGCTTTCGGTATGCCGCCGGGAACAATTGCCACAGGTCAGTTGGTCGCCGGTTTAAAACTGCTCGGTTTCGACAAGGTTTTTGATACTGACTTTGCCGCTGACCTGACAATTATGGAAGAAACGACCGAATTGATCGAGCGTATTACCAAAAACGAGAATCTGCCGATCCTGACTTCATGCTGCCCCGGGTGGGTTAAATTTATGGAACATCAGTTCCCCGAATTACTTTATATGCCTTCAAGTGCGAAAAGCCCGCAGCAGATGTTCGGTGCTATAGCTAAAAGCTATTATGCTGAAAAAATGAATCTCAAGCCGGAAGATATCACGGTTGTTTCAGTTATGCCGTGCCTGTCAAAGAAATATGAGGCTTCCCGTGAGGAATTCGCTCCTAACGGCATTCGTGACGTTGACAATGTTATTTCTACTCGTGAACTTGCCAGCATGTTTAAGGAAGCCGGAATTCAGCTTGATAAGCTTGAGCCTCAGGAATATGATAACCCGCTTGGGGAATCAACTGGCGCGGCTGTTATTTTCGGTGCTTCCGGCGGAGTGCTTGAAGCTGCTTTGCGTACTGCTGCCGAATGGCTCACTAAAGAGGAACTCAAAGAAGTTAACTTTACTGCAGTCCGTGGTCTTGAAGGCATCAAGGAAGCGACTGTTCCGGTTGCCGGTATTGACGTTAAGGTGGCGGTTTGTTCCGGCTTGGGCAACGCCCGGAAAATCCTCGAAAAAATACAGAAAGGCGAAGCCCAGTACCATGCTATTGAAATTATGGCGTGTCCGGGCGGTTGCTTAAACGGCGGTGGTCAGCCTTATGCGCGTGACGACAGCTCTATTTTGGATAAACGCTGCGCGGCTATCTACAAAGCTGATGAAGGCTTATCAATTCGTAAATCTCATGAGAATCCGTATATCAAGAAGTTATATGCGGATTACCTTGAGAAGCCGGGAAGCCATATAGCACATAAACTGCTTCATACGAAATATGTGAAACGCGGACATTTGTGTGAATAGTAGAGGCAAGTTAGTATAAAATAAAGACAGCGAAACAGATAATTTACGTTTCGCTGTCTTTTTATTTGTAGAAGTCAGGAACTCCCTGTTCTCTTTCACGGCGAACAGGTACACCATCATTATTTATCAGCCTGGCAGTAAGAAAAATCAGCAATGTGTTGGTATCCGTGAAAGCCAGCTGACTGGTGAAAAGACGTCCGAAAAGCGGAACTTCCCCGAGAATCGGCCATTTATCGTCACGATATACATTGCGGTTGTTAATCATTCCTCCCAGAACAACAGTTTCGCCATCATAAACTTTTATATGCGTATCTATATCGCGCCGCCCGATTTCAGGCATCTTTATGGTGTAGTTATTCTGGATCGACGGCGTGGCGACCCCGTCGATTATCTGTCCCTGTTCAACTTGAACTTTGTATTCTGAATATTTTACAAAACTGACGACTTCCGGTTTTACATGCAGGGTTATAGTATAGTTGTCCGGGTTCACTATCGGCGTGACTGTCAGCCGGATACCAATATCGGTGGAGTCGTCAAATTCCGGGATCGGGGCCTGGGTTTGTACAGTATTGTTGTTGACTGTTATCTCAGGATTTTCCCAGCCTGAAGGGTAATATATTTCCTCGACCATACGGATAGTGGCCTCATGTCCGCTGGTGGTGATTATCTTTGGAGAGGAGAGAACTTCTGTACGGCTATTGGTGGCGACGGCTTCTATGGAAAGCGAAAGATTCGCGGTTACGTCAGAAGGGAATATTCCCTGCCCGAAGTTGGGAAGTATTTTCAGGTCATTAAGGACTTTGTATGGAATATTGCTTGTCTGTTCATAATAGGTGCTTGTATTTTGGGGGCCGCCGTAATATCTCAAGGGGTGGTACTCTTGTGATACGCTCCAGGTGTCGCCTCCGCTGGCATTATTAAAGCTGAAATCCCATCTGAATCCCAGTTCTTCAACATCTATTCCGCCAATTTCTACAATCTTAGTTTCTATCAGTACCAGCGGGGTATTGATTAAATCATACTGACGCAGCAGTTCTTCTAAACGCCGCAGGTTGATCATTGTGTTCCTGACCACCAGCTTGCCTGAACGACGGCTGTAGGCTATTGACGAACCGACTCCGAACTTCACCCCGCGATCCTCGAAAAACTTCATCAGCGCCTGGGAACTCAAGCTTACTTTCGGGGTTGTTTCTTTTCTTTCTAAAGTCGTGTCTGAATCAAAAAAGTCTGAATCTTTTTCCGTCATGCTTCCAGTTTCTTCTTTTTTTTCAGTATCCCCGCCTTCGGTTCCGGTGATGCTCGCAATCAAATCAGCGCGAACCGGAAAATATTCCGTCTGCATCTCATCAACGCTGGTCCCGAGAATCACCGCGCCTTCCTCTATTTTATATTTGAGCCCGACATTCTGGCACAGATAACGCAATACTTCACTCATCGGGATATTGCTGAAGCTCATTGTTACTTTCAGAAGTTCATCCGCTGTCTTTTTGTCAAAACCGGCAACGACAGGAATACCGACTTTATCCGGATCGCAGCGTTTGCTGAGACGGTTGAGGAAACGGATGACGGAAAAGATATCGGCGTCATCGAATTCTATATTAGGAAAAATAATTCTTTCAAGTTTAGCGTAGGTTGACGAGGCAATGTTGCGCTGAACGGTCAAGGTTTCGCTGTTGCTGCTGCTGGGAAGTTCGAGATGAGCCGGCAGCACCGGGTCTATCCATTTCCAGGTATTGTACGCGAGCATGCCCTGTACATCAGCCACCCGGCGTTCGTCCGCGTAACGGTACATCATCTGGTAAGTGTCGCCTAAAAGCCGGATCGCTTTTTTATGGTAAGGGTCAAGGAGAAAGATGGATTCAAGCAGTTTCCTGACTTTGGCGTACTTCCGGTTTTTATAAAAAACTTCCGCTTCCTTATATAGTTCCTCGACTTCTTTTTTAGTCGTGAGCACATTTTTATTAAAATTTTCCAGTTTGATCTTTTTTCTGTATTCCAGGCCTTTTCTTTCCTTCTTGCAGGCTTCAATAAAGTCACTTACTTCCGCATTTCTGTTGACATCGATCAAAGTTGCTTCCGCGGCAAAATTGATTGCGTCTTCAATTTTCTGCTGAAGTTTGGCGCGCCTGGCTTTTTTCATCATGAATTCCGCCCAGTGGTTTTTAAGATTTTTAATCTCTTTGTCCAGGGAGCGTTTTTTAAAAGCGGCGAGTTCCCCGCCCATTTTGTCCAGCGCGCGCCTGGCTTTCTGGTAGAAATCGCTGGCGTCGGAATAGCGTTCCCGATAAGCGGCTTCGCGGGCTTTTTTAATCAATTTGTTGATGTCGGCAATCTCTCGCTCCCGCTGTTTTTTGGTATCCAGCACCAAAGTCTTTATATCGGTTTTGGCAGCGTAAATATCCATGCTGAAAAACAAAACACAGCATAAAATGAGGATATGCGGAAATAAACCGCTAATTGTGCTTTTCAACATAAATTAAATTCTTATAATAATATATTTTTGTGGAATAATATAAACGAATCAATCTTAAAAAGCAAATCATGAAGTATTATACGCTGAAGTAAAAAAGAATGCCTCTTTGGAAATATTTCCAAAGAGACATTGAATGGGGAGGGAGTATTTTATTTAGTTATTCTTTCAAAATCTTTTGATATTTCTTTATCTTTATCGGCTTTTTTTCTTTTTAATTCTTTATATTCTTTGTCTATTTTTTCTTTCATCTTTACAAGGCGCATATCATAAAATTCGGATAGTTTTTCCTTGATCTTTTTAGCCAGTTCGGGATCTTTGCTTTTTTTGTAATCCATTACCATTTTAGCAAATTGCTCATGTTCAGCCTTTATTTTAGCTTTGGCTTCTGTAACAATTTTTTTGGCTCTTTCCAGGATATCTTTAGCTGTTTTATCATTGTTCTTCTTTAGCTCTGCAAGTTCTTTAATTTCTTTAGGATAATTTTTCAATAAATATGATTTGAGGATAGAATTGTTATTCATAGAGCCACGTCTGCAATGTAATCTGCCGCTGATTTTTTTATGCTTACGGCTCATTTGAGGGATTTTCCCCGCAGGGCAGGGAGCTCTGCCTGTTATATGTCCATGTCTTTTTGGAGGCTGTGAAGCTTGCCCGTGGTACCGTGCTTTGATTCTCTGTATTGGAGCTTGCTGCCTGTGCTCTTTATACATTTGCTTTTTTTCTTCTATACTGACGAGTATTAGAAGCTTATCGATTTCATCCAATTGCCGATTATGTTTATGCATTTCTCTTGATTTGTTGATATGAACAGTTTTACAATCTGAAGAATTACATCCCGCAAGAACTGCAAAAGCGGAGAATCCTGTAATTGCGATAACAGCCACAAATAGAATTAATATGACTTTTTTCATTTTGATAAATTCCTTTATGATAATGTCTTATATTCTTGCGGAATTCAGAATCCCGGATTTAGGAATCAGAATTATTTTCATTAACGTACGTCTTACCTAATTAGTTGTTCACGGCAGGTAAAGGTTACACTTTAACGAAAAAAATAAAAGATAAAATTCATATTTTATTCAAAAACATCGTTTTTGTAGCTTAATCCGAGCTTGAGCATTAAACCCGCGTTCTTAAAATTTTCTTCTCTGGTTGACATCTTTTTTATTGATAAATCGTGGTCACTCACGTAAAAAAGCTGTGTTCCGTATAAAATAAAATCTAACAAAAGGAGAAGTACATGGATGTAACGGAAATTCTCAAGAAAGTGGTGGATGGTCAGGCGCTTTCAAGCGAAGAGCGGAAATCACTTAGTGAATTTCGCCCTCAGGGAATTCCCAAAAGCCGTCTGGACGCGGAGATTGCGAAACGCAAGAACCTTGAACAGCAAAACAATGAATTGAATGAAACTCTTGGCAAACTGAGTTCACGGGTAGATGAATTGGAAAATCGCGATTTATCAGAATCTGAAAAACTTGAAAGAAATCACAGTTTTGAACTCAAGAAATTGCGGGAGAATGTTTCAGCGTTAACGGCGGAAAGGAATTCTTCTAAACAGGAATTGGAACAGATCAGGTTTCAACAAAAGGTCGGCAAACTGGCTAAAGAAAAACAATTTAATGATCCCGATTATTTGGGATTTCTGCTCAAGCAGAAAAATGTTTCTTTGGAAATGTCTGACCAGGTCGAAGATTTCATGACAGAACTGCGCGACAGTTCTCCAAAATTATTTCATTTGGAGCTTCGTTCCGGCAGCGGCAGCAGCCCGGGCGGACAGGAAATGAAATTTTCCAGTGCAAAACAAAGTGGAGACATTAGCGCCATGTTGGCGAATGCTCCGGAAGTAACAAAATAATTATTAAATAAGGAAAAGAATTATGGCATTGTATACTTACAGTTTCTCAGAAAAAAAGCGTGATCTTACCGATGTTCTTTCAACGGTAGTAAAAGATGAACCACGTTTTATCTCTAACTTCAAAAGAGTTGAGGATGCAACTCAGCAAAAACATGAATGGCTCGAAGACCAGATCGCCGGCCGCGCCTTGACCGCGACCGATGTTACCAGCATGGTGGTTACAGCTTCACCACTGGATGTTGCTAAGCTAAAAGTTGGAACCTTGCTGGTCGTCAAGGATGATTCAGCCTTATTCCAGGTTACAGCGCTTAACAGCTCAACTACCTTTACTGTATTGCTGGTTGCCGCTAACGGTTCAAGCCTGACTACTCCGGCCACAGATGATGTTCTGAATATCGTCAGCTCCCCGATGGTTGAAGGCAGCGCCAATGGTGACGGTGAAGAGTCATATCATTTGAGCGATACTGATTACAACTGTACCCAGATATTCCGCAAGGATATTATCTTGACTGGTTCCGCGCTGGCAATTAATATTCTCGGTAATGTTGATAATCAGATCAACCGTCAAACAGCTTTTGCACTTGGCGAAACAGCCCGCGATCTTAACCGTGTGGCATTATTCGGGCGCCGTATCCAGGCTGCGTCCGGTACAATTGGTGAAATCGGCGGTTTGTACTATTACGGAACCAAGGCCGGAGCTCTGACTGTCGACGCTGATAGCGCTGCTCTGGACAGCTTTATGGTCAATGACGCGGCTCAAAGCATATTAAGCGAAGGCGGAGTACCGTCACAAATCCTTTGTTCTCCTGGTCAGGCACGGGTTCTGTCCAACGAATTCCGTGATAAACTGCAGATAGTTCGTTCTGATGATAAACGCGGCGCTTATGTCGCGGTAGTGGTCAATGAAATTAACGGACGCGCTATGACTATCATGGCTGACCCGGATGTCCCGGACACCGATGCGTGGGTCATGGACACAGCTGGATTCGGTTTATCCAACCTCAAGGGACGTTCTCTGTCTGACGAAGACGCCACCCCTAAAGGTTTTGATGGAATCAAACGTATGGCACTCGGCGAATTAACGCTTGAGTTCAAAAACGCCCGTCAGCGTTTATGCCGTATCTATGGTTTGCAGTCAAGCGCCGCGGCTTTAGCAGCGATTAAGAGTGCATAAGACCTTCCTCCCGGCTGTGCCTGCTGTGTTTATTACAGCGGGTACAGCCATCTTTTTTAACTGTTTTACAGGAGAACTGTTATGATAGAGATTAATGTTGTAAATGAATATCTTGCACTGCATTTGCAGGCGGATTTTTGGAGTGCGCTGGATGAAAATAAAAAATCCGCTGCTTTTAAAATGGCTGTGGATGATGTCTGTGCTTACCTTGGAATAACTGAAATTGATCCGGCTCGTATATTTCAAATATGCGCAGTCAGCGAGCAGGCGGTTTTTTTAGCGGAACATTATGATAATTTGAATTCCGGGCTGCAGGTCAAATCGGAAAGCATTGACGGAGTAGGGGCGCGGCAATATCAACAACGCTCATTATCTAATTTCAGTCCAAGAGCATTAAGTTTTCTTGAGCGGGAAGCGGGACATCTGACAATCTCACGCGGATAATTTTAGAAAACGAATAACAGAAAAAGGAGAATAGATCATGTCATTAAACACCCAGAACCTTAAAGTCGGCCCTTGTTCGATCACCTATAAAGGCGAATTACTGGGAATAACCAGCGGTTCATCCGTTTTGACCTTCAAATTCACTAATCATGACGTGAAGGTTAATAGAACCCATGAGCAGGTTATCGATAAGCGTTTGACCGGCATACACATCTACTTTAAAACGGAAATTTTCCAAATAGATAAAGGCGTCAATTATTTATTAAACGAAAATAAGACCTGGACCCTAGACGACCTGGGCAGACGCCAGGCACCCCATGGAGGCGAACTCTTAATCGTTCCGCTAAGTCCGAATGACAAAACCGCCTACCGTCTTCCCAACGCGTTGGTGGTAAATCAGGGGGAATTGACCTTCAGCAATACTGATGAATATGTTTTGCGACTTGAATTTGAGTCCAATTACAATGACGGCGAAGAAATCCTCATTGAGCCACTGGACGCCGATACATGTGAACGAGTAAGCCTGGAACGTGACAGTATATCTCCCGCATCCCTCCAACGTGCATTAACCTACTATATCGCGGACAAACTCGGCCTTACTGTGGACACGAATATTTTTCGCGCTCATCTGCCGATTGGTGTCGACGGCAGCGCGTTAATGATGCATAAAAGAGAAGCGGTGGAATACGGCATGAGCGAAGCATATAGATTTACTTTTATATCCAGAGATGAAAACTGTGACACAGTTATGGCTATAATTCACAAATTACGTGACGCGCTGCCGGTTTACGGTGATGAATTAGCCCTGGATGATGGCAATAATGTCACGGTAAAAGCCCTTATAAGCGGGGAAGAGGAATTTGATTGTTATGAAGCCGACAACGGAAAGATTAAAACCCGCGGCTCTATGGAATTAGCGTTAACTATTTAGAAAAAGGAATTCATCTATGAATGGTTATAATGGCAATATAAAGAAAGCGGCATTATTAAAAATTAAATATTCCGAAAAAAAATCAGCAATAACTAAAAGCATAAGTAGTAATAAAGAAAAGTCTATTGAACTTAAAGAAATTCGTACTCGTGAAAAAAATAATATGGCTGAAGTTATTGATAATGTCGAATTATATCATAAGATTTATAAAGATCTAGAGGTCATTATTTCAGGGCTAAACAGAACTAATGGAAAATTACGTATTCCAAAGATAAAGGATGTTATTAATAAGCATATCCCTGCTAATGTGATGAATAAACTCTCGAGTATCAAAGGGGTAAAGGACAGCTTGGCAAAACTCGCCGAAATGGCTGATATTGATATCTATAAAGCAAAAGATAAAATTATAGTTGCCGCTAAAAATCGAATATATAATGACATCATGGATAAAGCGGCAAAAATTTACAAAAAAGTTTATTTTCATGCCGGAAATTCTTATATTAAAAGGCCGCTGTCAGAAACAGATATTGCAAATTTGCTGCGTAAGAAAGATTCTCTTGAAAAACTGAAGCTATTTGGGAAAAAATTGGACACGGTAGCAAAAGTTTTCAACAAAGTGGATAAAGTCATAAAAATGAGTGACAGGGCGATAAAAATTCTTGACATTTACTCAGAGGGTGGAAAAGTTTTGGAGCAGTCAAACAGACTTAACACTTCTAAAGATTTTAAGAATTATTATTATAAAGTCGCCCAGGAAGCATCCAAAACAGCTTCAATTTTGAAGTCATTTTCAAGCAAATTACCGCCGGGAATGCGGGATTATTACGAATTCATTTTTACCGTCGCCGAAAACACCGACAAAATGGCGAAAGTCGTTTACGACTATACCACAAGATTGGAAAGAGCTATGAAAGAACTTGATATGGATGTCCGCAGAAATCAAGAATCGAGAAGTGTTAAAGCTGGAGACTACAGCAACCTGAAGGAAAATAAAAACACAAATGCAGCTACTGCGGGAGAACTAGTTGATGTTTTTTATGGAGACAAACGACGTAAGTAACATTGAGCTTTATTACTTACTCCATTCTTTTATAGAACTTTCTACTAGATGTAATCGAGATTTTAACGTTGGATCTTTCTTCATAAGTTCCAACGTTTTTTTCGCATATTTTACAGCATTCTTTTTGTCATTACATGCTCTATAAGCAAATGCTAATGTAATTGATGATTTAATTAATCTTGACGGATCATTAGGATACTTTCCAGAGCTTATTTTATGTAACAACTTAGCATATTTTAAACTATTTTCAGGTTGATTATTCAATTTATAAGCAAATGATAAAAATGAGTATATATCATAAGTTAAATAGTCATCAAAAAATTGTTCCTTCCCTTTTTTTATTTTTGAAAAATAGTTTAGACTTCTTTCCAAAGGTTCCAAGCCTGCTTTCTTATGCTGGGCAACCAAATTGCGACCAGTCAAAAAATAAACAAGTGATAACAGCTTGTTATCAGCATTCTTATCTTCTTGTACCTTTTTAAATAATTTTGATGCAACCTTTTCGGCATCCGCATATTTGCCTGAATCATATAAATTATGGATTTGTTCTATTGATTTTGAATAGGCAATATTATTCAGCATAATTTCTCTTTCTTTCAACAGGGCTTTAAGCTTAGGATATTGCTTTGACTGCTTTAAATAAGAAAATTTTTCATAAAGCTCAACTGCTTTTCGTGTTACATCTACTGCCTTTTTTAAATTATTCATGTTGAGAAAAACTTTTGATTTGGCGATATATGCTCTAGCCAGTAAAACAGCGCTTAAAATATCTTTTTCATTTTTATATCGGAACTCAAAATGATTTTCTATTTTGTTACATATTTTTAAAGCTTCCGAATATTTTTTTTGTTTGGATAAATTATCAATTTCAAGATACATTTTTTGAATGTCTTTTTTAGTATTTTTAACTTTTCCCCCGACATCGGCAAACAGGCCGTTTGTTAAACCTACCAGTAAAAAGATAATAATATATTTTTTCAAAATAGACTCCTTTGACGTTTGTTCTAAAGTAACCGTATTAGACGTAGAAGTCAAATTTAATCTAACAAGTTAAGTAAATACTAAATCTTTCAGCCCGAACATGCAGTTCTATGATCTTAGTCGTTTTCCCTGGAGATAAAATCGCTCAGGTAGCGTCCAAAATAGCTTCAAATCTCTCTCAGACAAATTACCGCCGGGAATCCGGGATTATTACGAATTCATTTTCATCGTCGCCGAAAACACCGATAAAATGGCGAAAGTTGTTTACGACTATACCACAAAATTGGAAAACACAATGAAAGAACTCAATAAGGTAAGCAACAATTTTGGTATCAACTACTCATCAAAATTACCAAAAGATACGCGTAAGAATAAACAGGCTCCTGGCAAATGGATATTTTAAGTATCAAAAACCGTTTAGAAAATTTTTGATTTCCATTCTTTAAGCTTTTTAGAGATCAATTTTATTCTATTGTGAAACTTGTCATTGTTCCACCTTTTCTTTTATGGAAGCGCTTAATGCGTTCCTGTAATTAAAAATTTTATCAACCGCAATATAAAAATCAGGTTGACAAAGATTCTATTATTAGGAAAATATAAAATTTAAAGATTTTCTGCGGGGCGGTGTTGTGAAGCGTTCCGATGTCGGTATATATTAATTTTTCGCCCTTAAAGTTGTAAGTGTTGCTAGGAAAAAGAGATATGAATTTTATGTGAAGAGGATATAAAATGTTTTTTTAAAAATTGCACGACAAATTACAATGAAAACAATTAAAAAAAGGATTTTGAGTATGAACTCGGAAAAAATCTCAAAGTTGTTTCCTTCGGGAACCGTTATTGTCGCTTACAAAGGAAAAAGTATTGGAGGCGCGAAAGTCATGCCTCAGTGGAAGATAGAACCTTTGATTAGTGAAACTCATCATTTAAGACCGGAAAACGGCATTTTAGCTGATTTGCGAGTTGATAATTCTATAAGTATGGAGTTTGAAGCAGTAAATCCGCAGCCGTTGGATATGCCTTGTGAGTATGATGACTTGCCGGGTGAACTGACTTTTGTGCCTTTGGACCCTGATGAAAAAATTATTTACTGTTTTCCCGCGGCTGAATTGAAAGCTGAACCGAAAGTAAAAAAAAACTCCAATATGTTTTGGAAATTTGAGATACTTCCTGATAAAAGCGGTGTATTTATGAAGAAAATAGAGGCGAATTGCTGAGGCGGGGATTTCTATGAATTGCAATGAGGAATTTTTAAAAAAGGGGCCATATTGCGTTAGCTATAAAGGAGAATATATTGGTGTAACGCTTGATAGCCCTATAATGAATTTCGAACCGGATTTTTATGAAGCCCTATGCAATCAAACAGGCTGCGAAACTGTTTGTAAGATCATTACGAATATTAAGATTAAAATTTCTATTAGTTTAAAGGAGCCTGACAGGAATTTTGCCAGTTTTTATGATGCGCAAGGCAAAAAAATAAATATTATTTTTGATGAAAATGTACTTATAACCGGCGGAAGCCTTTGTTTATCTCCGGTTGCAGGGAATGAAAACATAACATATTGTTTTCCCAGAACAGTGCTTATTCCCGAGTCTGCATTTGCTTATAAAAATACAGAAGGCTGTTGCCTTAAAATTAATTTTGAGGTTTATGAAGATTCGGAAGGAGTATTGATAAAAAAATATTCCAGATAACATCTAAGATACATCGCCAGTGTCGTCATTTTATGACGGCACTTTTTTATCTACATATTACTGAATATTTCCATTAAATTCTGTTTTTTGGGATTAAATTTAATATAATTCTTGTGCGCGTATTTTTGTATTCCCTTTGCTGTTATTGGATCAAACGGGCCGGTCAACAGTACCCATTTATCATTTTCATCAGCCAACTGGTCGGGAGTATACAGAGCATAGAATTGTCCATCGATAAGAAGAGCGAGCTTTTTATTCCGGAAATACATTGATAATTGAATCCATTTTACGATACCGCTGTAATCAATTTTTAAAAGCAGGTCATAATATCCTTTTCTGGTTTTGCTTGGAACAAGCTTTGCCGCCTCAATGTGCCTTGAATGGAAGAATTGATTTACATTAACCCAATATGTTGTACCGTCAAAAGCTATTACTTTTTTCTCAAGTTCATTTGATCTTGGATATTTAACAATTTCATGAAGGCTTAAAATATATTTTGGCTTATTTTTTTCTTCATCTTTCATTGCCTCTTCAAGGACTTCACATCCAGTCATAAATAAAACGGAAACTATAGAACCAAGTAATACAATCTTTTTTAACATTATTATTGCCTCTTATTATGTATTTTCGGTACTATAGCACGCTTACTGTAATTTTCTATAAAAAGAGGCTAAACTAATTCCAAGTTTTCTGGCTGCGAGATTTTTGTCTCCGCCGGAATGTTCCAAAACTTTCTGCATGTATGTGAGTTCCTGGTTCTGCATATATTTTTTCAGAGGCATAATATCATCCAGTTTATCATCTATAATCTTGTTCCAGCCTGCTTCGGATGGAGCTTTTTTAAATAATTCATCGGGCAGTTCTTCACTACATATTTGTCCTGTTTCATTTGCCGCTACCAGACGTTCAATGAGGGTTTTCAATTGTTCAATATTTCCCGGCCAGTCGTATTCGCATAAAATAGTCAGGGCGTGGCTGCTTATTTTTACATCCTTACTGTTTTCTCCTGAGAAATAATCAAGAAAATGTTCGACGATTTCGGGAATATCTTCGCGGCGTTCGCGCAGTGCCGGCAAATGGATAGAGGCTATACTCAGCTTTTTATATAAGTCTTCACAAAATTCCCCTTTAACAGTTTTATTATGCAAATCAGTATTTGAACCGACAATCAGCCTGATGTCTATATTTTTAATTTTAGAGCCGCTTGGTTGTATTTTTTTATTCTGCAGGAGATACAGCAGCTTGATCTGGGTATTCATCGGTAAAACGTCGATGTTATCGAGGAATATTGTTCCGCCGTTGTTTTTTTCAAACACCCCTGTTATATTTTGAGATTCCTGTGAAGGAATACTTCTGATGTAGCCGAAAAGTTCAGCTTCCTGCATTTCCAGAGGGACAGCAGCGCAGTCCACCTTACAAAAATCATATTTACTGCGTCTGCTTTTCCTGTGTATTCTTTTAGCAATGGTTTCCTTGCCGCTTCCAGCTTCGCCTGTGAGCAGGATAGATAAATCGGTTTTCGCTATTTTTTCGATCAGCGAGTATACTTTCATCATATGATCGGAAGACGTCAATATGAAAGTGTAATCATCTGTTTTTTGGAGTTTGCATTTATATAATAAATTTTCAATCAAGGCGTCAGCTTGTTTAAGGGTTATTTCCAGAGTCAGGAGCAACGCATCGGGGTCCAGTGGCCTGGTGACATAATTTGTCGCTCCGTCTTTTATTGCTTCCCGGACGGTTTTGAGGTTGCGGTTATCTACGATAACAATAATCGGCAGCAGATCCTGAAAACAGTTTATAGAAGTTATTAATTCATGATTAATTTCATTATCTGGATGAAAATCTATAAATACCAGGTCATAAGCTTTCTCGTATATAGAGTCTATTGCTTTATGTGAATCAGAAAAAATAGAAACTTCATAAGAATTTTTTTCCAGCAAATTCTTTAAAGAATCTTGCAGGTAACTGTCCCGACTGAATACTAATATCTTCGGCATAATAGACTTCTCCAGTAAAATATCAAGTAATTAAATCTCCTAAGTATATTCTAACCTGAGAACAGGGAACTTTCAATAGTTAAATTATTTTTTTGCTTTTTTTATGCCGGAGAATATTTTTTTTAGATGCCTTTAGCATTAAAGGCCAGTACGAAGAAATATTGGTTAAAGAGTTTGCTTTGGAAAATATTGATTTAACAGTTGAATTAAAATCAACATACAATAGATTAGAGTTAAATGAGTAACCTTGGACTATTAAAATAAAAGACAAAGACACAATACAATGCGTATAACAGGCGAAGCCAGGGAAAGGGCAATACACTTTCTGGAAAATGAAAAACAGTTTCATCTCGGGATGCTCCCAACGGAACAGTCCAATCCTAAAACCCGGGGGCTTGACAGGGTTTTTAAAAAATCCACCGCAAAAGGTGTTGAAATGCTTTTTTCCGTGGATGAAGATATCATTCCGATGGCGGAAAGAATCTTTGCTGGAAAAGAATTTGCACTTATGCTTGAGGATTCTTATAAGGCTGTGACTAACGGCGGTAAAATTATCTTTTCCGGTTGTGGCGCGACCGGCAGGCTGAGTATTCTTCTGGAGAGCATGTGGCGGACGTTTTTCAGGCGGCTTGAACATGAAAATCCTGAAATCTTCGTTAAAGTCGCGCAGTTTGAAAATACTGTTTTCAGCATAATGACTGGCGGTGATTACGCACTCATCAAATCGGTCGAGTCTTTTGAAGATTATGCGCAGTTCGGCAGACGGCAGGCTCAGGAGCTGAATATAAATTCAAAAGATGTCCTTATCGCGATAACTGAGGGCGGGGAAACTTCTTCGGTGCTTGGAACAGTCGCGGAAGCGCTTGATGTTGGTGCTAAAACATTTCTGCTTTTCAACAACCCTGCCGATATATTGCGCAAGCATATTGAACGTTCTAGAGCAGCTATTGAAAACCCTGATGTAACTGTACTTGATCTTTTTTGCGGGCCAATGGCGATAGCAGGCTCCACTAGAATGCAGGCGACCAGCAGCGAACAACTAGTCGCCGGGGCTATGCTGGAAAAACTCTTGAGCCGCATTCTAGAGGAAAATCTTTCCAGTGACGAATTCGCTTTGTTTCCCGATTCGGATATTGATTATGATGCTGAAATGACCAAAGTTGTCGCTGACTTGAAAAGCCGGACGGCTCTTGAAACTATCGCTAAATATATTCATTTTGAGGAAAAGCTTTACCGCGAAAAAGGTCTTGTTACTTATTTTGCCGATGAATTCCTGATTGATATTTTTACTGATACAACGGAAAGGGCGCCGACTTTTATGCTGACGCCGTTCAGGAAATTTGACGATCTGAAAATGCTTCCTTCATGGGCTTTTGTGAAAGCACCGTTGTTTTCAACCCCCGATGCCTGGAAATATTATTTGGGGCGTGAACTTCGCTGTCTGGAATGGACAACAGAGGATTATGTAGAGATGAACTCCCCTGAAAAAGTTATTCAGAGCCAGCCTTTAATAAGTCGAAAAGAAATGCTCAAATTCTTGATTGGCAACGAAGATGAAAGATGTCGCTATGAGGTTCCGCAAAGCGCGGCGGTAAGTATTTATTCCGGCAACGAATTCAGCCGGAACGAGCCTGTATATGGAGATTTTGCGCAGTATTTGACTTTAATAATTGGCGATACTGCAAACGTTCCGAAGGGCGCTTTAGTGATTCCGGGAGCTGTGAGATTAACGAATTTAAAACTCATGGATCACATGAAAGTCAAACTTGCG
The DNA here is from genome assembly GCA_963664605.1 of Victivallaceae bacterium. Taxonomy (GTDB): domain Bacteria; phylum Verrucomicrobiota; class Lentisphaeria; order Victivallales; family Victivallaceae; genus JAHOYW01. The sequence goes on along the minus strand of OY761536.1, from coordinate 2,888,357 downwards.
ATGAACACGATTTCGACGGGAACAATGGTTTGTATGGGCAAAGTCAAAAGCAACTGGATGAGTTTTGTAAGCATGTCCAATAAAAAGCTCATAGACCGCTGTATCAGATTGATTTCTGAATTGGCGGCGATAAGCTATAATGAAGCGTGTTACGCGCTTCATCAATCCATCGTTGAACTGGAACAAACCGATTTTACCGGCAAAGAAGAACCGTCCCCGGTGCAATACACATTAAATAAATTAAAAAAATAAAAATAATTCGAAACCGACGTATCGGGACGCGATCCAGCGGCGGAACGCTGGTCGTCTTACCACTAAAATAAATTTTAGTGGTAAGACGAAACTAACTGCAAGCGACGCAGGAGCGCTAAATCAAAAAAAACACATTTCTCAACTAGCGAAGCTGACAAAAATAAGCATAGCGCATTTTTTGTAAGCATTGAGCGATTGAGCCTTAACTGGAGGGCGAAAGACCTTTTGAGCCGAAACACGCAAGCTTTACAGAATATCGCTCCCCCTGAAAATGTGCAACGCGGCGGTATTTGAACAGGGAAAGCGCGATAAAAAGTTGCACAATTATATTAACTATAATATGTTGATTAATGGAGAATAGTCTTATTATATTCGGTTGATTTTTTCAAAAACTGTCTATTTTTTCTTTGCAGAGTTTTTCGGTGAGGATGCAGAGTTTGATTACGCGTTTGGCGAGATATTCGAGCTCTTCTTTGGTAATCCTGTAGCCTCTTTTGTAGCGGGAATCTATATAGGCTCTCTGTAATAAAGAAAAATGATGCTTTTCCGTTTGGGTTTTGCGGGGAAATATCTTTTTGTATTCAAGATTCAAAGTGGACGCAGTTTTTCCCAATTCTTCTAAATCATGCGTTTTAAGTTTATAGCCGGTAAAAACCAGCATGACCGTATGATAAAAACGTTCAGTCGCCTGATGAAGTTCAAAAGCGGCTTTTTTATATCTTTCTTTTTTGATATCATCAAAAGTTGTATCAAGAAACTCATTTGCGCTTTCAAACCATTCATCAAAATAATCTTGCGCCTGTTTCTTGATTTCTTCAAGGTTTAATTTTCTTTTCCGAGCCAGTTGTTTTCTTTTCGAGTCGTAGAGCAGGATGCCTTCGCTTTTGATGTCGTTAAAAAAATAATTGCCCTCAGAAAGCTGCTGGTTTACAAAGCCTGCACCTTCGTATATCGGGCTGACGGGAGTGAATAAACCCAAATTCTTTAGCTTTTCAGTAATGCTGTGAATAAAGGAAGGATTGTCGGCTTGTTTTATTTGACTTAAGATTATAAGCAAATCATAATCCGATTTGTATTCATAGATAATCCCGTCTTCTACATAGCGGTCGCGATGAACGTATTTTCCGGTTGCGTAACTGCCGAACAGAATGATCATCTCAACCTCTTTGTATTCAAGCAGAGTCTTGACAACCTTCTTTAATTCGTCTTTTTTGATTTTCGGCAAATGTGACAATGATTTCTTCATGTTAGCAAATATAGCGTATGCCAGTTCAATGTCAAGATGATAAAAGAAGATATTTGCGAGTTGCGGGGAGGCTCGAACGCTTACATCTTGAAAAAATATAGCTACGCTGATTTTTTCAAGCCTCTTTATAATGTTAGTAAAATAGAGGTAAGGCGACCAGCGTCACGATACGTCGGTTTCGAATTATTTAGAACTTGCGCCGGACTTTCTTTTGTTTTACTTTTGGTTCCTCAAGATGGAGAGAATACCATAATTCGCCTAAGCCGGAATTGGAAAATTGTTTGACTTTGCCGTTTGCCAGTTTTTCGCGGTTTTCTATGATGGTCGGATGATCGATTTTTTTGCGTGCGTCAGTCAAAAGTTTGAGCGCTTTTTCGGCCTGGTCGTTCTTGACTAAAATCCATGAATACAAACCGTAGAGCAGGGCGGCATTTTCACCTTTAAGGCGTTTGCTTTTCTGGGTGAAAAATTTGTCAATGCCTTCATCCTTGCGTTTATACATACGAGCCATTTTGAAAGCGCTGGCGCGTGGGTCGAGAAACATGCAGTCAGGCATTAATTCGTCAACTTTCTTGAAGTCTTTCATCTGGTAATAAAACATCATGCGCATAGTGGTGATTTGTTTTTTGAGGAGAAAATTCCACTTGAAATAACGATCCACCTGATGGGTGGTATTCAGGGCTTCACGAATAGCGTCGTTTTGATCTTTTTCCAGAGTTTTCTGGACGGATTTAACATTTGCGCCGGGACGGTTCTGGAACATTTGCAGTTTGCGGTTGATCTTCTTTTGCGCTTCTTCCATTTTGTCTTGAATAATGCCGTTTATCTTATTTATTTTGTGACGGATGAACAGACCGATCCCAATCCAGCATACGGCAAAAGCAGCGACAGTATTAATAACTGTCCATGCAATGTCGTATTTCATAGAACTAAGGCCGCCGATAATTGCTGCTGCAATCAGAGATATAATCAAAGTAAACATATTAACCCCTCAAGTTATTTAATATTGATTTTTATATTTTAAGCTTTATTTATTTTTTCTTTTTTCTATTCTTTTTCTGCTGTTTCTTTTTGAGCTTTTTCAAGCGTTTCTTTTTGTCAGCGTCTTTTTTGGAAATAACAGGTCCGTCATCCATAAAACTGCCCATTCCGCCCATTGCCCCCATATCCGCCATGCCTGCCATGGAGTCCATTCCGCCCATTGCCGGCATATCGTTTCCGGTGAAACTGTTAAATAATTTTTTAAACATTCCAGTCTTTTTCATCATTTTCCGCATTTGGTTAAACTGCTTGACCATACCGGAAACTTGTTCCAGAGAGTTACCGCTGCCTTTAGCAAGGCGTTTGCGTCTGGAAAAATCGACAATTTCCGGGCGGCTGCGCTCTTCTGGAGTCATTGACAGGATAATCGCTTCGATACGGGAAAAATGTTTCGGGTCAAGAGCACCGATTGCTTTGCTGAGGTCACGTCCGCCTGGGAGTAACTTCATGATAGACTCAGCGCCGCCGAGTTTTGATATCTGCCTGAGTTGAGAAAGAAAATCATTGAAATCAAACTGATTCTTTTTGAACTTGTTTTTCAGTTTTTCAGCTTCTTTTATATCCAGTTCCTCAGATGCTTTTTCTACAAGTGAAACCACATCTCCCATATTGAGGATACGTGAAGCCATACGGTCGGGATGAAATACCTGCATGTCATCGATTTTTTCACCGACCCCGACGAATTTTATCGGGCAGCCAGTGACGCGGCGTATGGATAAAGCGGCTCCGCCTCTGGCATCGCCATCAAATTTGGTCAGGACTATGCCTGTTATTCCCAATGCTTTATGGAAATGGTCCGCAACAGAAACAGCTTCCTGCCCGAGTGCGGCATCGGCTACCAGCAGGATTTCCTCGGCACGGGCGCTCTGTGATACCCTGACAAGCTCCTGCACCATATCTTCGTCTATTTGTAAACGTCCGGCTGTATCAATTAAAACGACATCTGCGTGCTGGAATTTGGCTTCGTCAACCGCGTTGGCGGCTATTTGTGCGACATTCGGATTGCCGCGTTCTGCATATACTGGAACATCTATTTCGCGGCCGAGTACTTCCAACTGGTCAATCGCGGCAGGACGGTAAACGTCGCCGGCAACCAGTAAAACTCTCTTTTTATCTTTTTTCAGCCTGAGCGCCAGTTTTGCGGTACTTGTGGTTTTACCGCTTCCGTGCAGTCCGACCATCATTATCACGCTTGGCGAAGAAGTGAGGTTTAGCGGGGCTTCCGCTTCTCCCATCAATTCGATAAGGCGGTCATTGACGATCTTAGTAAGCTGTTGAGCCGGAGTAACGCTTTTTATTACTTCGTGTCCGATGCAGTCTTCGCTGACGGTCTTGACAAATTCTTTTACGATATCAATATTGACATCCGCTTCGAGCAGAGCCAGTCTTATTTCCCGCATTGCCTCCTGGATATTGGATTCGCTTAAATGCGCTGTGCCGCGAAGTTTTCGAAACGTATCCTGAAGTTTATCACTAAGTGTATCAAACATAATTTTAAAACTTTTACTTTGCTAAATCGTTAATATTCGACCCCAAAATCATGGAATAAATCAAAAGTCAATAATATAGTGCGAAATCTTATAAATACAATATTCCCGTTAGTAAAGTTTCACAGTTTCAGTTACGGATAGAAAAATAAATATTTATAGTATTGCATTATATGGAAAAATCGCCTATTATATATAAAAGTATTTATTTGAATACAGGTGAAATGATCGAAGAGGATTAAAATGGAAACTTGTTGTTCGCGATGCGGGATGGTGCACGAAGTTGGAGAGTCCCAGAAAGAATCTCAAATGTTTTGTCTTGGGTGTGACAGTTTCTTTAAAGTTAAAGAAAAAGAGATGCCTTTGGATGATGACGCCGTTTTTAAAGAAAGCGTTGAGGCATTGAATGAAGACAAAAAAGAAAACCTGGACAGCAGGATTAAAGCATTTTTCAAGAAACTTCTCGGCAGAGTGAGTAAAGATCAAGAGCCTGAGCCGGAAACCGTACCTGTCCTGGAAGCAGACCCGCCGAAAATGTCTGAAGTCGGTATTGAAACTAAAAGCTCTCTTTTAATTGATGATTTCCTTGATCCTGAAACTGATTTTGAAAATGAACCCGAAGACGTACCAGCAGAATATATTGATTTCCTTACTGTTGGACTCGATATCTCCTCATCTGACCTCATAGAACACCACTCAAAAAATCAACCCAGAGTAAATTCTCCTAAAAAAGAACAATAATAAAGCTGTGACTGACTGGATTTTATTCCGATTACGGTTAAATTAACAAAACTGGTCTGCGCTATAAGCAAACCTTGAATCTTAAAACTTAAATCTTAAAACTATTAAGGGTTTATAATGGCTGAATATGAAGCGGTAATCGGACTGGAGGTCCATGTTGAGATAAAAACTGAAAGTAAAATGTTTTGCTCATGCGCCAATCAATCCGGCGGAGAGCCTAATACTCGTGTCTGTCCGGTTTGCATGGGATACCCCGGAGTTTTGCCCGTGCCTAATAAAAAAGCAATCGATCAAACTGTAGTGGCTGGCCTGTTGACCGACTGCAAGATTGCTAATTTCAGTAAATTTGACCGCAAAAGCTATTTTTACCCTGACATGCCCAAAAACTACCAGATTTCTCAATATGATCTGCCGTTCTGTGAACACGGACATATTGATATCAGCGGCAAAGGTTTTTCCGGTGAAGATATGGGCGATGTAACTATTGGCATTACCCGGATACACCTGGAAGAGGATGTCGGCAAGTTAACACATTTTTCCGGTTACAGCGGAGTCGATTACAACCGTGCCGGAGTGCCGTTGATGGAAATAGTCAGCGAACCGGATATTCGTACTCCTGATGAGGCTTATGCCTACTTGAACAAACTCAAGCAGATTATGCAGTATGCTGGAATAAGTGACTGTGATATGGAGAAAGGACAGATGCGCTGTGACGTGAATGTTTCGGTGCGTAAAGTCGGGGAAAAGGAATTCGGAACTAAAATAGAAATAAAAAACCTCAACAGTTTCCGCGCCGCGCATCGTTCGCTGGAATATGAGATCTGGCGTCAGCCGGAGATTTTGGAAAATGGTGGAACTTTGCAGCAGGAAACCCGCGGCTGGAACGATGATCGCGGTGAAACGTATTTGATGCGGGTGAAAGAGGAAGCGCACGATTATCGTTATTTTCCGGACCCGGATTTAATGCCAGTAACTTTTACCGACGAGGAAATTGAAAAATTCCGCGCGAACCTGCCGGAGTTGCCAGCCGCGATGCGTGAACGTTTTATCAGAGATTTTGATATTACTGACTATGACGCGGAAGTTGTTTGCCAGAGTAAAGCGGTAGCTATTTACTTTGAAAAAGGCGCAAAATTGGTCAAGACGCCTAAAACATTAGCAAACTGGATTATTTCCGAGCTGCTTCGCGAACTTTCTGATGCGGGCATTGATATTTCAGAATGTAAAATATCACCAGAGCAATTCGCGGGAATGATTGCTTTGATAGAAAACAACACTATCAGCGGTAAAATCGCTAAAGAAGTTTTTGGCGAGATGTTCAAGACTGGCAAAGATGCTCAAGCTATAGTCAAGGAAAAAGGTTTGGAGCAGGTAACCGATACTGGAGCTATTGAATCCCTGGTTGATGAAGCCATTGCTAACAACGCTCCACAAGTTCAGCAGTACAAGGACGGCAACCCCAAAGTCCTGCAGTTCTTCGTAGGACAGGTTATGAAACTAAGCCGTGGTAAAGCCAATCCGCAAATGGTAGTGCAACTGCTCAAGCATAAACTTGATTGAATAACTCATCTCGATAAGTGGCTAAGGAAGGTGCGCCTTTTGAGAATCTTTTCCTTTGTATGTAAGCCACGGCTGTCCCCAGCCGTGCAGATGGATCAGCTTGCCGCACAGATAAAAGCATTGAATATCTTTTCGCTGATATCTTTGTCTCGATGGCGTTCGGCGTGAAACTGTAAACCCAAACGGAAGACTTCCCCTGTGCCTTCGATTGCTTCAACAACTCCGTCATCTGCAACGGCTGTTACTTTCAGACCGGAACCAAGAGCATTGGGATCGACCGCTTGATGATGGTAGGAATTAACCTCAAAATTATCATGTCCGATTATCTGTTTCAACAGGCCGTCAGCGATTATTCTGCAATTATGGTATTGTTCGTCGTAATGTTCTTTTGCAGTCGGGATATGCTGAATTATTTTTCCGCCGAGCGCTATGTTCAGGAGCTGCTGTCCGGCGCATATACCCAGAATAGGGATATTTTTTTCAAGAACTTTTTTCATTAGCTGAAATTCAAATTCAGGACGTAAACGCAAATATGCCTTATTTTCCGGGGAGTCGATTTCATTGAAGAATTTTGCCGGATAATCGGGGCCGCCAATAAATATACAGCCGTCAAGAAGTTCAGCAAAAAGTTCTATTCGTTTAATGTCTTCCACACAAGGAATAAGCAGTGGAAAAGCTCCGGCATCAAGTACGTGTTTAACATAGAGTTCAGGAACTAGAATATGATCTCGAAATGAGCTTTTATAATCCTCTCCATATTTATAGTGGGTACTGATGCCGATTACCGGACGTGCTGATTGTTTTAGCTTGCACATTGTAAATCAGCTTTTAAATTTGTGTTCCAGGAGAGAAACAGAACGGCGTATATTTTCATCTTTTGAGCAGAGTTTAGGAACCTGTTTCCAGGCATTCATGATTGTTGCGTGGTTTCTGCCGAAAGCATTGCCGATTTCAGGAAAAGAGAAATCGGTCAGTTTGCGGCAGAGATACATCGCCACCATGCGTGGCTGGGCAATATTCTTGGGCCGTTTGTTACTGAGAAGATCGCCAACGCGGATTTCAAAATAGTCAGCGACAACCCGTTGGATCGATTCTATAGAAACAAGTTGAGCGGCAGTTTCCTCTTCAAGCAGTCTGCGTAATAATTTTTCCGCTTGTTCGACGTCAATATCGGCTACTGACATTGCTGATGCATAGGCGACTAAACGGAATAATGCACCCTGCAGGCGGCGGACGCTTGAATGTATGTTGTTTGCGATAAACTGCAGGACTTCATCACTGAGCTTTACCAGATGTTCCTCCTGCATCATGCGCAGGATAGCTAAACGGGTTTCAAAGCCCGGAATACTTATTTCAGTGGTTACGCCTGATTCAAAACGTGATACCAGGCGTGATTCAAGCCCTTTTATTTCGCTTGGCGGTTTATCGGAAGTAAGAATAATTTGTTTGTTCTGGTTGTATAATGAGTTGAAAGTGTTGAAAAATTCTTCCTGCAGCTGGGTTTTATTAGCCAGCATGTGGACATCGTCAACCAGGAGAATATCTATGTCCCGGACAAAAGTACGGAATTCAGAATGTTTTTTATTGCGGAGGGAATCTACATAGTTGTTCAAAAATTCTTCACAGGTTATATAGCGGACACGGGTGCTATGGTCTTTTTCCACCGCATAATGCGCTACCGACTGTAGCAAGTGTGTTTTTCCCGTGCCGGTTCCGCCGTAAATATAAAGGGGATTGTATAATCCGGGGTTTTCCGCCGCTGTCTGGGTTGCCGTATATGCATAACGGTTTTCCTCGCCGACAACAAAATTTTCAAAAGTATGACGGCTCAGGCAATTGCCGGGTTTGATTTTTTTGGAAGTTCTGGCGGCTTTTGCTTTTGGAGCGGCTTTCGGTTTTTCTTTTTTCTGAGCCAGATAACCGCTTTTGAAACTATAGGAGTAATCATTACCTTCTATGTCTTTCAGGGAATCAGATAAAATATCATTAAAATTATCTTTCAGCCAGTCCGCAAAAAAATCATCGGAAACACCCAGAACGATAGATTTTTCATTAAGGGCAACCGGGATAATATTTTGAAACCATTGTTCATATGTGGTAATATGTATCTGTTGCTGTAATCTTTCGGCTGCTACTTGCCAAATATCAGCAACATTCAATTTTACCACGCCCATCTTCCCTTAACCCTCTTTGTATATAAAAATTAAAAATTTGTCTAAAGTTATCAACAACTTTGTACTTAATATAAAAAACCAACCAACCAACATACAGAAACTAATACTTGGTAATAAGTTTTAGCCTGTTTACTGTTAATCAACAATTATTTCATCAAAAAAGCTATTTTGAGCTCAAAAAGCATAGTCCAAGCTCAAAAGCAGATACAGATAAAATATCAACATCAGTGCCGTTACATGGCGTTTTATTCAAAACTCCGTCATTATTAGGAACTTATGAAAAAACATTGAAAAACTCAACAAGTTATTAACAAGTTATTAACAAGCTCCGAGTTCTTCCCCTCGCGGGCAACTATAACTAAAATATGACAAAAAAAACAATATTCAAATCAAAAGATGAACTTTTTTAAAAAAAAGATTAGTCATCAAAAATATTGTTGTTTTGATAGAAAAAAATAACATAAAAATGGTGAAAAAACAAGCAAAAAATAAAAGATTTTCGACTGATTAGTTATAAGTGTTTGCAAATGAAATGAATTGCTATTAATGTATCTTTTAAAAGGTAGTGGAAAAAACATCTATTTCTTAAATTAAGGAATTTTTTTGATAATGAAAAAGAACAGAACGCTATATATAACGGATTATTGTTTAACTCCGCAAAAACGTCTGGAAAAGGGGTCAATACTTTGTGAAGATGAAAAGATTCTGGCAATCGGCGGGGCTTCCGCTTTTACCAGGGAAGAGGGCTTGAAGGTTATTGAACTTAATAATATCTATTCCATGCCTGGATTTATTGATTCACATATTCATGGTTCCGGCGGTTTTGATTCATCTTCCGCTTATACCGGCAAAGAGCACCTTGGTGATATGAGTTCAATACTGGCGCGCCATGGTGTCACGACTTTTGTTCCTACTGTGGTTTCCGCTCCTGTTGATATAATGCTCAAGAATCTTTCAGCTTTGTCAGATATGATGATGTCTGATCCTCCGGGAGCTGATCCGATCGGTATACATGTTGAGGGGCCTTTTATCAATCCCAGAAAACACGGTACGCAGTTACCGAAGGATATTAAACCGGTTGATCTTGGATTATGCCGTGAATTGATTGCGGCTGGTCAGGGAAAAATCAAAAAGATGACTTTTGCTCCTGAACTTGAAAACGCGGTGGAACTGGTGGAATTATTAGTTGAAAATAATGTCATGCCGTCAATGGGGCACAGTCTGGCTGGAAAAGAGGATTCTTTAAGATCGGTTGATGCGGGGGCGCATTACTGTACTCATTTGTTTAACGGTATGCCGACTTTGCATCAGCGTGACATAAGTTTGACCGGGGTGGCTTTGACGGATTCCCGGGTCAACATTGAACTGATTATTGACGGACATCACCTTGACCCGCTTATGATCGACCTGGCATGCCGTTGTAAACCGGATCATCAGGTAAGCGGCATAAGTGATGCTATTATGGCGGTTGGAATGCCTGAGGGCAATAAATATCATGTTGGTTCGGCTGACTTCGAGATAAGCGATGGAATAGCTCAAACCGCTGACGGCTGTCTGGCGGGAACGACGACTTTACTTGATTCCGGATGGCATTGTCTCATGACTTACAGTCACATGAAGGCAACCAAAGCCGCCGCTTGCGTAACTCTTAATCCTGCTCAGGCTATGGGGCTGGAAGACCGTGGTATCCTGCTTCCCCAGAAGCGCGCTGATATCGCGTTCTTTGAATGCGGCACCAACCGTCCTGTAATGACTGTATGCAAGGGAAAGATAGTTTTTGACCTTGTAAATAAAAAAGCCTGAGGAAGTACAAAAATATATGAAATATCAACTTCTTGATACTGGAAACTGCCGTAAACTTGAACAAATTGGCAGCTATCGCTTAATCCGTCCGGCGCTTAATGCATTTTGGGAACCGGCTTTGCCGCGTTCAGAATGGGATAAAGCGGCTGGAATCTTCACTCGCGACTCAAGCGGCGGCGGTTCATGGGAATGGCGGCAGAAACTGCCGGAGTCATGGATAGCAGAATGGGGTGGTTTCCGGTTGAATATCAAAGCTACCAGCTTTGGCCACCTTGGATTTTTCGCTGAACAATACCGTAACTGGGACTGGTTCCGCGAGATTATTCCGCAAATCCAGGGCGAAGTCTCAACTTTGAATCTTTTTGCTTATTCCGGCGTTGGTTCTATGGCTATGGCGGAGGCCGGGGCTAAAGTCACGCACCTTGACGCCGCGCGCGGCATGAATGACTGGGGACGTGAAAACCAGAATATTAATGCCAATGTTCCTGATACTATCCGCTGGATTGCCGACGATGTGCAGAAATTTGTCGCGAGGGAGATCCGGCGCGGTAATAAATATAATGGTATAGCATTAGATCCGCCGACTTTCGGGCGCGGTTCGAAAGGTCAGGTATGGAAAATTGAACAGAGCCTTGTTGATTTGTTAAAATCCTGCCGGGAGCTTAAAGATGATTCAAAAGATTTTTTTATCGTACTGAGTTGTCATTCTCCGGGGTATTCTCCTATCGTGCTTGAACGTATGCTTGTTGACGTTTTTGGCGAAGGAGAGACTGCCAGCGGTGAAATGACAATAACTGAGTCTACAGGAAGAATATTGCCAGCTGGTAATTCAGCTCGCCTTGTGATTAAAAAGTAATACCATGCCTTGCCCTTCGGGGATTTGGTAATACCTGTATTAATATGGATGACATAATGAGTTACGATATTTCTTTTATCGCAATAATGCCGAGTTTCGCCGGACTATGGTGGGGATGGATATTGCTTACGGCGTTTATAATCCTGCTTGCAGTTTACTTTATGCGTCCTGCAAAAAAGAGAAAAACTCCCTGGAACGAACATTTTGTCGAACCTCCTGAATATAGTGATGAACTCAAGCCGAACGCCGGGAGAATGGATGCTTTGCAGGAAGTTATGCGGAAAAACCATAAATCCATAAAGACCAAAAATCATCATTTATGGGATGACGGTCTTATTTTCTGTGGTTTCATGCTTCATGGAGCTGATTTGCGTTATGCCAATTTATACGGCGGGTATTTACGGGACATGTTTTTGCGTGACAGGAATATTGATGGTTCTTACAAACCATTGATTTTTCGTGATGCCATACCTTATGCGGCAATGGATATGAGCGCGACTTATCTCAGAAATGAAATAAGTTTAGTTGATGGCGCTGATATCGGGCGTGTGGATCTAAGCGGTTTATATTTGAGAGGAATAGGTTTGCAGGAAATTGACATAAAGGATATAATGGAAAAAGAAGAATCAAAGTTTGATGATTATTTCCTGCATGAATCAAAATAAAGAAAAAAAGAGAAAAAGCCTGGTTTATCAAGCCCTACAGTACCGGGGCGAAGAGGGCGCAAAAGTTTTCGCGCAGTTTCACCAGGATACTTTTATTATTGATGGCTTTTAAGGTTATTTCTTCACTGGCGGCAAGTTCTTCATCGAATTGTGTTTTCAGATCATCTATAAATGAACCTTTCTGCACACAGAAATCAAGTTCGAAATTTAAACGGAAACTGCGGACGTCACAGTTGCTGGAGCCCATGAATGCCCATTCTGAATCCACCAGCATTGCTTTGGCATGAGAAAAATTACCTTTCTTTTGGAAAACCTTGACTCCTGAGGAAATCAGGGAACGGTAGAAGCTTTGGGATGCCTGGGCGACAAAGGGATGATTATTGTTTTTAGGAACGATTATGCGCACATCCACGCCGCGCGCAGCGGTCATTATCAGAGCTTTTATAAAGCTGATATCAGGAATGAAATAGGGCGTCAGTATCCACAATGATTTTTGAGAGGTGGCTGCGGCAGTAAAGAAAACATTTTGTGACCCTTGATAGTTTTGACCGGGGCCGCTGTCCACTACCCGGACGATTGAATCCCCTTCTTTTTTATGCAGCGGAAAGTCGTAAGGTAGTTCTTCAGTAACCAATTTTGACCTTGTGGAATATACCCAGTCTTTCAGGAAAGCCATCTGTAATTCAGCTACCGCAGGACCGGTAATGCGGCAGTGCAGGTCATGAATATGTTTTCTGCGGGGCAGTTTTCTGGTTTTCATGTTTTCCTGCGAGATATTAACTCCGCCGATATAGGCCACTTTCCCGTCAATAACCAGGAGTTTGCGGTGGTTGCGCAGTTGAATACGCCAGGGGCTGAAAAGATTTATAGGCGAAAACGGCCTGATTGACAGATTGTTCAAATTCTGCTTTATATAACGATGGAAGAAATATGAAAATGACGCTTTGAAACTGCCAAAACTATCATATTGCACTTTTACATCTACTCCATCTTCAGCTTTTTTCTCAAGCGCGTCGAAAATGGCTTTGCCTACAGGATCGTTCATAATAATGAAAGACTGCATTCTGATAGTATGTTCGGCTTTTTTGATATCCTCAATCATTCGTGGATATACGCTTGTGCCGTCACGGAGGAGTTCAAGATGATTGCCGCTTAATGGCATTCGTGAAGGGAGAAGATTATCAAGCATCCGCCGGACTTCGTCGTTCCCATTGCCCGGTTCCGGTATAAACTCTTTGATATTTTCAAGGTAGCCTTTTATTTGTTTACCAAGGTATTTGGGTCTGGCGGAATCAACGAAATCCTGTATTCTTTGAAAGCGCATACCCACTGTTTTTATGCGGATAATGCCGAAAAAACAATATACAACCATGCCTATGACCGGCAATAGGATAATTACCAGCAGCCACATCAATGCGCTGGCGGATTCTTCATGGCGCGTGAGTAGAATATGAGCCGCGAATCCTAACTGCAGAAGCAGGTAAATGGCGTATATTATAATCCAGAATAAGTCGTGACTCAATTGTGCAACCTCAAGTTTATTCAAATGCCTTCTTTAATAAAATGCGGTTGAATATCCAAAAATCCAGTAATATTTGATTTTCTTTCAGTTTTTTTTAGAGTTTTCGCCGAAATGCAGTAAAGTATACATTAACTGTTTAAAAGGCGCCAGTAATAAATAGGATTGAGTTAAAATGAATGAAATAAAATTATTGGAAAAAGTATTGCCGGTTTTAAAGCAGGATAAAAATGTTTTTTTAGGACCGGGCGATGACTGTGCGGCACTTGATCTTGGAAATGGGGATTTACTGCTGGCTGCCGTGGACCAGATAATCAGTGCGGTTCATTACGACCGGATAAATACCGCGCCCCGGCTTGCCGGAGGCAAACTCCTTAAACGCAATCTCAGCGACATTGCGGCAATGGGCGGCAAAGCTTCATGGGCGTTGTTGGCGCTGGCTGCCAATACTAAAGATGATGAATATCTTTTGGGCTTTTATAATGGACTGCGCGAAACCGCGGAGAATTACAACATATCGCTTTGCGGCGGAGATTTTTCATCGCTGCCTCCGGGAGAGGACAGCGAGGTTGCCTCGCTGACGATTCTGGGGATTGTCGAGCGTGAGCTGATGTGCTGCCGTTCGGGGGCCAGGGCAGGGGATATCGTATTTGTTACCGGAGCGCTAGGTAATTCCTATAGTTCTGGGCGGCATTTGACATTTGAACCGCGTTTGGCGGAAGGTCGTTTTCTGGCAAAAAATACTTATGTTACCGCTATGATCGACATAAGCGACGGTCTGCTGATCGACGCGCAGCGCATGGCAAAAGCTTCTGGCACGGCATTGATGCTTGAGTTGGAAAATATTCCTGTCAACAGCGATGCGACATTGGAACAGGCTCTGGGGGATGGTGAGGATTATGAATTGTTGTTTTGCGTACCGCCTGATAAAGCGGAAGATTTACGCAGGGAATGGCCTTTTGATACTTTATTGAGTTCAATTGGCGAAGTGAAAAAGAACCCGCCGGGTGAAGTTATATCTTATAACGGCGAAGATTTAAGTGAGAGATTTAAAAAAGGGTATGAACATTATACAAAGTGAGCTGATAAAAAGTAATTCAGAGCAGGAAACAGAAGATTTTGCCGCAGGCCTGGCGCGAAAGTTGAAACCAGGATGTGTGATTGCCCTGCATGGCAACCTCGGAGCAGGTAAAACTGTTTTTTCCCGAGGTTTTGCGCGGGGGCTGAATATTATTGAACCGGTGTCAAGTCCTACTTATACCATTATTCAGGAATATCCGCTCGAAAACAACAATTGGTTTTTTCATTTGGATCTGTACCGTATTGATACGCCGCATGCTGCTTTGGCATTCGGGGTGGACGAGTACCTTGAAAGCGAGGAAGCTTATACCATTATTGAGTGGCCGGAACGTATCGATTCTCTGCTTCCGGCACATACTATTCATATTAATATTGAGCATGACGGAGAAGGACGCAGGATAATTTCCAGCAGCGGGGACCTGTAATAATGGATGACCTTAAAAATGATGCTTCAGCTGCTTTAAAGAAATATTTTGGATTTGGCGCTTTCCTGGATAATCAGGAGGACGTGGTTCTGGATATACTTAAAGGCGATGACCTGTGCGTGATTATGCCTACCGGCGCTGGCAAATCCCTATGCTATCAATTGCCCATCCTGATGAAATCCGGATATGGAATTATCGTTTCTCCACTCATATCGTTGATGAAGGATCAAGTGGATGCGCTGCGCTCCAAGGGGATTCCCGCCGCTTTTATTAACAGTACTGTTTCGATGAATGAACAGCAGCGTATATTAAGTGAAGTTGCGGTCGGTGAGGTCAAATTGCTTTATGTTGCTCCGGAACGCTTTGGTATGCGTGGCTTTCAAAGCCTGATCGAACATCAGGCTCCGGACATAATGATAATTGACGAAGCTCATTGCATAAGTCAATGGGGACATGATTTCAGACCTTCATATCTGCGGCTCGGTGATGCTATCAGGGAATGCGGGATCAAGCAGGTCTGTGCCTTTACCGCAACCGCTACTCTGCAGGTGCGTGAGGATATCATAAAACAACTTCAACGCCCGGAAATGGTTTTGCACGCGGCTGGTTTTAAACGTCCGAACCTGGCGTTTTCGGTGCTGCATTGCAATACGAACCAGCAGAAAAACGCGGCAATACGCAGGCTTATGAAAAATCCCGGACCGACCATAATTTACGCCTCGACCCGTAAAGCGGTTGAAGATATAGCCAATGAATTTCAGTTTATTCCTTATCATGCCGGAATGAGTGACGAAGACAGGACAAAAGCGCAAAACAGTTTTATGAATGCCCCCTGTCCGGTGTTGGTCGCGACCAATGCATTTGGTATGGGAATTGACCGTGCCGATGTGCGGAGAGTTATTCATTACAATATCCCCGGATCGCTCGAAGCCTACTATCAGGAGGCTGGACGCGCCGGACGGGACGGCGAAGCGGCGGAATGCATTTTGCTATATTCCTACAGCGACCGTTACGTTCAGGAGTTTTTGATAGACTTGAGCAATCCTTCTGAAAAACTTATTACTGACCTTTATCGGGTTTTATGTGAAGTTTCAAGAAAATCAGAGAATGGGCTGGTTGAACTATCGCATAGCAATCTGGTGAACTATTTATCTTCTGACACCAAGGAGGCGCAGATAGGAAGTGCTTTACATATCCTTGAAAAAAATCATTATATTGACAGGGGAATCAGCCAGCATAATGAGGGAAAACTGCGTTTTACCGACAGCCTTAAATATTTGAAAGAAGCAAATTGTGCTCAAAAAACTCAGCGTTCGCGTTTTGTTTTCCGCTGTATAGAACATTACAGGGAAAAACTTCTTGGTACTATAAGCTGTTCATACGGGGAATTGTGCTCAGTAGCAGCTTTAAATATTGACCAGGTAAAACGGGTGTTGAAAGCTTTGAATGGAGAATGTATTGATTGGGAACCTCCATTTCAGGGCAGGGCGATAAGAGTTATTGAAAAGGAAGGCGGACATGTTCCGATAGATTTTGAGGCATTGAGGGAAAAGCGGGATTTTGAGATTGCCCGTCTCGACGAAGTTATCAGTTATACCAACAGCCGTTCCTGCCGTCAGGCTTTTTTGATTTCCTATTTTGGAGAAGAAACGAATTCATGGAAATGTATGAATTGTGACCATTGCCAAGGGGGAAGCAAACATGCCGTTAAACGTGAAGCTTCAATTGAAGAAAAAGAAATAATCCAGACTGTTTTGAGGGCGGTTAAAGATTTCGGCGGGCGTTTCGGACAAGGCAAGATCAGTTTGGTACTTGCCGGCGCAAAACGAGCGGAGATTGTCGATTGGGGGCTTGACCGCAGTTTGCATTTCGGAGCCTTGAAGCATCTCAAGCAAAATAATATTTTGATGTTCATGAAATCTCTCGAAAAATCCGGACATCTGGAAAGGGTGGGCGACCCTAAATATCCACGTGTAGGGATATCTTATTCGGGCAGAGAGGCTTTGCGTAATGCTGATAAAATAACTTTAGATTTTTCAGAATTGAATATAGGTAAATCGCCTGTAAAGAATAGAGCGTCCAAAGTTCGAAGCGAATACAGCAATAATGATGTACTCAAAGATATATGGGGAGAGAATATTGAAACGGTTGATAATGATCTATACGAACGCTTGAGGAGCCTCCGCAAAGAAATGGCCGATGCCAGAAATGTGCCGCTGTATCAAATCCTCAGTAACGCCACTCTTGATGAATTGTCTAAAAAAACACCGGTAACCTCCGCTGAGGCCATGAAAATAAAAGGCATAGGTCCATCCAAAGTAAGGACAATAGTTCCAAAGTTTCTGGAAGAAATCAAAAACTGGCGCGAGGAATTGGATTAATTAAAAATCAAGAAGATTTATGGTGCCGATGGTGGGATTCGAACCCACACTCCCGCGAAGGAACTGCGCCCTGAACGCAGCGCGTCTGCCAATTCCGCCACATCGGCTAAATTATCGAGTGAGCTTATAGATTAACTCCGAAAATAAGATTTTCAAGCTGAAATATTCAAAAAAATAGTTTTATTTGAAATTTGTGCGAAATGTCGGTGAAATTGACGCGTCAAATATGGATTTTAAAGAAATATTCTAATTCGCAGCAACATGACTACAGGTGTTTAATATCATGTTTTTTCTCCTGCTCTAAAATTTTTGAAGCCCGCGCCAGCGCTTTGTCAATATTTGGGAAAATCTTGTTTTTCTCGAAATTCTTGATAAATCCAGTTTTCCTTAGAACTTCCATTGGCTGTTTTTGTACGCCGGAGAGCAATACCGTGATGCCATTTTTCGCTGAGTCAGCGCACACATTTTCCAAAGCGTGGAATCCGGTGGCGTCCATAGCCGGGACATTGCGCATCCGTATGATGAGCACTTTGGGGATTTTGTTTACAATACGCATGGCGTTGCTGAATTTTTCTGACGCTCCAAAGAAAAACGGCCCGTTGATCTCGAATACCTCTATTTCGGATGGAATATCACGGTTTCTGATTGATATGTCGTCAGCTTCTTCTTCCTCGACTTCGCAGATATTCTGGAGGCTTGACACTTGTGAAACATCTGCCATTCGCCGCATAAACAGAAACGCCGCCAGTACCATTCCAACGGGAATGGCGACAGTCAGATCAATAAAAATCGTCAGCAGAAAAGTGCTGAGCAAGACGATAATGTCACTTTTGGGGCTGCTTAGAAGCCTGATGAAAACTTTATACTCACTCATGTTGCAGGCGACAATTATCAAAACCCCGGCAAGTGATGCCATTGGAATATAAGCCGCCCATTTGCCCAGAAACAACAAGATGAACAGCAGTACGACAGCATGGACGATTCCTGCTATGGGAGTTTGTCCGCCACTGCGGATATTAGTCGCGGTCCTGGCGATTGCGCCGGTAGCTGGTATCCCATGAAGCAATGGAGCTGCAATATTTGCCAGTCCCTGAGATATAAGTTCGATATTCGGGCGGTGGCGCCGCCCGGTCATCCCATCTGCAACTACTGCCGAAAGTAGTGATTCCACTCCTGCCAGGCAAGCTATACTAAGTGCTGCCATGATTAATTCAGGAGCTTTTTTAAATGCTTCCCAGGGAATTTCAGGCATTGGCAGAAAGCCGCTTATGGTTCCAAAGCGGTCTCCGATGCTTTCTACAGGCAGTTTGAATACAGCCACCGCTGATGAAGTGATGATAATGGCAATCAGCGAATTTGGAAGTTTAGGGAAAAAACGGTTTAAAAGAATTATGATTATTATTGTAATGCATCCAATAAATAAGACCCATGGATTTAATGTGTCAATTTTGTTTATATAACAGCTTATTTTACCGGGCAGGCCGGCTGGAAGGGAAACTATTTTTAAACCGAAAAAATCCCGCAGTTGCCCTGCAAAAATAATAACTGCTATCCCGGAAGTGAAACCCACAGTCACCGGATATGGGATAAAACGGATAAAGGTACCGAATTTTGCGATCCCCATTATTACCAGGATGATTCCTGCCATAATGGTTGCTACTACCAGTCCGTCATACCCATATTGCTGAATGATTCCGTAGACAATCACAATGAAAGCTCCAGTCGGGCCGCCGATCTGAAAACGGCTGCCGCCAAACACGGATATGATAAAGCCGGCAATTATCGCGGTGAATATTCCCTGCTCAGGCTTTCCTCCTGATGCTATGGCAAAGGCAATCGCCAGTGGCAGAGCGACAATGCCTACAATAATTCCGGAGGCGAGATCTTTAAAAAAACAGCGGCGGGTATAACCTTCTTTTAAAACGGTTAACAATTTGGGTTCAAAACTACTTTTGTTCATTTCAGGTGTTCTTTAAAATAGTGTTTTCATGTGCAAAAAAATAAACTTGTCTTTATTCCGTTTTTAAACATAAAAAGTAAATAAAAACAAGTTTGCCGGATAAAATATAGCGTGATTTTATTAAAGCAAGGGAATATAATAAGTAAAACAATAAAATATTCATCAATATGATAAATCATGGATGGCGAAAGTCCTCTTGAACTGAACAGTATAGACTATTATTTCTCATTAAAAAAAAGGCGGTATTCCGGCTTGTATTATTATTAAATAATGTTATTGTAAGTGCAGTTTTGTTTGCAGATATTATACTATAAGGATGCTGACTTAAAATTATGCTCAATTTTAATATTAAAAGCCGTGTTGCGGTTTTGTGTGGAATAATAATATTTGTTATGATTGCGGGCTGTTCTACAGTTCACAACAATTCTTTGAAACCCAGGGACCTTGCCAGATGTTTGTCAGCGCACGGGGTTAAAATTGAATACATCCGTCCACTTGAATCAGCCATCCTTTATGCGGATGCGGGTATAGAATTCGGGATCAGCGGCAAGCGTGTAGCCGCTTATCATTTTAATACTGACCTGGAAACCCAGAGGAAGCGGATAGCAAAAATAAAAAAGAACAAATACGTTTTTATTATGGGCTTGAAATTCCCGGCTATGGTTCATGGTTCATATGTGTTGGTCAATGCCAACACGAATCCGCAAAAACATAAAATCATTGCGGCTTTTAAAAAATTTGATATGAGATGAAGTAAATGGATGAATTGTAATAGCGTTATGCGCTTTTATAAATAACTCCTTAAAATAAATTGTAAAAAAACAACAAAAAAGGAAGGAAAGACAATGGCATGTAACTGTAAATGTGACTGCAAAAAATATGTCTATTTTTTCGGTGGTGAAAAATCTGAAGGGGATGCTTCTCTCAAACAGCTTCTCGGCGGAAAAGGAGCCAACCTTGCGGAAATGTCAGGACTGGGATTACCGGTGCCTCCGGGATTCACGGTGACAACTGAAGCTTGCGCGGAATACGGAAAAATCGGACGTGAAAAATTATTCGGAATGATTGCCTGTGAAGTGGAAAAATCCCTTAAGGATTTGGAAGAAATGACAGGTAAGAACTTTGGTAAAGGACCTAATCCTTTATTACTATCTGTACGTTCAGGCGCGGCTGTTTCAATGCCTGGAATGATGGATACAGTGTTGAACCTCGGACTTAATGACGAAACTGTTGCCGCTATGATCGAACTGACTGGCAATGAGCGTTTTGTGATGGACTCTTATCGTCGTTTTATCCAAATGTTCGGTAACGTGGTTCTTGGTCTTGAACATCATGATTTCGAGCATGCTTTGGAAGGGGTAAAAACTGCTAAAGGCGTAAAACTTGATACTGAATTGACTACTGATGACTTGAAAGAAGTTATCGTTAAATACAAAGAAGTCGTTAAAAAAGATACCGGCAAAGATTTCCCGACCGACCCGATGGATCAGTTGTGGAGTTCTATTCAGGCGGTGTTTGATTCGTGGGACAACCCGCGCGCTGTCCGCTATCGTCAAATCAATGACATTCGCGGTTTGCTTGGAACCGCTGTAAACGTCCAGACTATGGTTTTCGGTAACTCCGGTACTAATAGTGCGACTGGTGTTGCTTTTACTCGCGACCCTTCAACTGGCGCTAACGAATATTTCTATGGCGAATACCTGATTAACGCTCAAGGTGAAGACGTTGTTGCTGGTATTCGTACTCCTCAGCAGATTACTTTGGCTGGTTCACGTGACTGGGCCGCATCCGCTGATATATCTGAAGAAGTACGCGCGGCTGATTTCCCGTCTCTTGAGGAAGCCATGCCGGAATGTTTCAAAAAGCTTGACGATATCCGTATGCTTCTTGAGAAACATTACAAAGATATGCAGGATCTTGAGTTCACTATTGAAGACGGTAACCTCTACATGCTTCAGACCCGTAACGGTAAACGTACTGCTGCGGCTGCTGTAAAAATCGCTATGGACCTGGTTGAAGAAGGTTTGATCAGCGACGAGGAAGCTGTGATGCGCGTTGAACCTGGGCAGCTCGACCAGCTCCTCCATCCTGTATTCGCAAAGACTGCTGAAGAAAAAGCAGTTAAACTGACTGTTGGCCTTCCGGCTTCTCCGGGCGCTGCTACAGGTCAGGTTGTATTTTCAGCTGAACATGCGGAAGAATGGGTTGCAGCTGGAAAGCAGGTTATCCTCTGCCGTATTGAAACCAGCCCGGAAGACATCGGCGGTATGCATGTGGCAAGCGGTATCCTGACTTCACGCGGCGGAATGACCTCTCACGCGGCGGTTGTAGCGCGTGGAATGGGAACTTGCTGTGTAGCTGGATGCGGTGATATTGTTATGGACTATGCCAACAAGAAATTTATTGTTGGCGGTACTGAAATAAAAGAAGGCGACTGGATTTCCCTGAACGGATCTCTTGGCGCTGTTTATAAAGATAAACTTGAAACTATCGATCCTGAGCTGACTGGTGCTTTTGGGCATATCATGGAACTGGCGGACAAATACCGCACTATGAATGTTCGTACTAATGCTGATACTCCGCATGATGCGGCTGTAGCTGTTAAGTTTGGAGCTGAAGGTATTGGTCTTTGCCGTACTGAACACATGTTCTTCGAAGGCGATAGAATTGTTTCTTTCCGTCGTTTGATCCTGGTTGCTGAAACAGTTAAAAAACTGAAAGAACAGTATATGGTTAAAACTATCGACGAATTGAAAGAAGCTATTTGCAGCTGTAATAAAGAAGAAGTTGAAGCTGTTACTCAATACGAGCAGGCTCTGGCTGAACTCCTGCCGCTGCAGCGTGTTGATTTTATCGGTATCTTCAAAGCACTGGAAGGACGTCCATGTACTGTCCGTCTGCTTGATCCGCCGTTGCATGAATTCCTGCCGCACGACGAAAAGGGCCAACAGGAAATGGCTGCTCAGATGGGTACATCTCTTGACGCGATCCGTTCTCTCGTTGAAAGCCTGCACGAGTTCAATCCGATGCTCGGACATCGCGGCTGCCGTCTTGGTATGACTTATCCTGAAGTAACTGAAATGCAGACTCGCGCCATTTGCGAAGCCGCCGCTGAAGTTGCCGGTTCCAAACCTGAAATCATGGTTCCGCTGGTAGGTAATGTCAAAGAACTGGCTATCCAGAAAGCAATCATTACTGAGACTATCGAAGCGGTTAAGAAAGAAACTGGCGCTGAACTTGATGTCATGATCGGTACAATGATCGAAATTCCGCGCGCGGCAATTACCGCCGACAAAATCGCGGAAGAAGCTGAGTTCTTCTCATTCGGAACGAATGACCTTACTCAGATGGGCTGCGGGTTCTCCCGTGATGATGCTGGTAAATTCCTCGGCGACTATGTCAAGGAAGGCATTTACGAGTACGACCCCTTCCAGGTTCTCGATCAGGATGGTATCGGCGAACTGGTTAAGATTGCCGTTGAAAAAGGCAGAAAGACTCGTCCGAATATCAAACTCGGTATTTGCGGCGAGCACGGCGGTGAGCCGAGTTCAGTTGAATTCTGTTATAACGCTGGTTTGAATTACGTTTCATGCAGCCCCTATCGTGTGCCTATCGCACGCCTGGCGGCAGCTCAAGCTGTAATCAGAGCCCAAAGATAACAGCAATGCAATTGCATTAATTCTCCGGGGTGGAAAAGAATTTCTTTTCCGCCCCGTTTTTTTTGTAATCACAAAGATATTAAGATATACTAATTGAAAGAGAAAAAAACTTTTTCAAACGGGAAAACATTTATTTCGGAGATAAGATGTATATTCAGGCTCATGTGTTGTCTGGCTGGATAGCAGGGAATTATTTAAAGCTTAATGCCCGTGAAAGGTTTTTATGTATGATAGCGGCTGGAATTCCGGATATTGATGGCCTTGGTATTTTAATCAGTCAGGATGCTTATGATGATTATCATCATGTACTGGGGCATAACTTATTGTTCGGAGTTATAGTTGCTTTAATTCTCACATTATTCTCCAGGCGTAAAAAGAAATGTTTTATTCTCTACCTGGCTCTATTCCATTTGCATATATTAATGGATTTGTTTGGTTCGGGTGAACTTTGGACTATCTCGTATTTCTGGCCTTTTTCCAACTATACCTTATACAGTGAATTTAACTGGGCGCTGTATTCGTGGCAGAATATGCTTGTCAACGCGTTTGTTATGATATGGACAATAGTTTTGATTTTGCGCAAAGAACGCACGCCGTTGGAATACCTTATGCCGGAACTGGATAAAAAATGGAGCGAGAAAATAATTTTATGGTATCAAAGTGCCATTAAGAAATCATCATGAGTCGATTTTACTTTCCCTGACTTTTTTGAAAAAGCTTTGGATTATATCACGGCATTCCAGTTCCAGAACTCCAGATTTTACCTCGACATTCCATAGCATTCCTTTGAATCCGGTCACGTCTAAAGCAGACCCGCAGGCACCACTGCGGGGATCTGGCATACCGAAAATGACTCTCCTGATACGGGAATTGACCATTGCTCCCGCACACATGGCGCAAGGTTCCTTGGTGACGTAGATATCGACTTCTTCCAAACGCCAGTCATTGAGGGCGTTAGCGGCTCCGGTGATGGCAAGTATCTCCGCGTGGGCGGTTGCGTCGTGCAGCATTTCCACCTGATTGGAAGCCCGGGCGATGATGCAGTTGTCTTTGACCGCCACCGCGCCGACCGGGACTTCCCCGGCTGCAAAAGCTATTTCAGCCTGGCGCAAAGCCTTGCGCATGAAATGTTCATCATCAAATTTCAGCATATTATATAATGATTTTCTCAACCCTTAAAACTAATCTATTTTATCAGAGCATTCCGCATGAATTACGGCTTTGTTGTAGCGTATGAATATAAAGCGTACTCTCTTATCCTTATAGCGGTAAACATAAATAATTGTTTGTTTTTCATATTCCGGTTTGCCGAGATGAGCATCACGTGCGCTGAATATTTTTTCCAGCGTGGATATTTCCCTGACGAACGAAAAATCGATATTTTTGTATAATGTCATGGCTGCGTCATATTTTCGTTTTGAGTCGGGGCGTATAGTCGGGTCGTGCAGCGTCGCGATCTCATTCTTATATTTTACATAGATATCGGTGTCACCCGCTGGCAGTTTTTCATGGGTGGTGGAACAACCGGAAAACAGAATGACTGTTAACGCGGTGAGGAAAAGATGCAGCTTGATTTTCATTTGCTTGTTCAGCTCCTTTATTTTGTGCCGGTACTGCCGAAACCGCCGGCGCCGCGGCCTGTTTCGGATAATTTGTCAACGCATTTCAAGGTTACGTCAGGCAGTTCGCAAATAACCATCTGGGCTATGCGTTCTCCGCGTTTGATGGCAAAAGTCTCTTTGCCGTGATTATACATGATGATACCGATTTCCCCGCGATATCCGGCGTCGATTGTTCCGGGGGAATTAGTTAAAGTCAGATCGTGTTTGAGCGCCAGTCCGCTGCGTGGACGGATTTGAGCTTCGAACCCTATTGGCAGTTCAATGAAAATACCTGTTGGAACCAGCATGCTGCGCCCGGGGATTAAATCTATATCGACACGTGAACGTAAGTCAAAAGCGGCATCATCGTGATGGGCTTTTTTCGGCATTAAATCTTCACATCCGGGTTCCATACTGAAATTGACTGAGATTGTAGTTTTCATAAGCTGCTGTAATTACCTCAATATTTAATAGATTTTGATTTGCTAAAATTATTCTTACAATGTAACTTAATCTAGAAGTTGAAAAAATCAACTATCAAGGAATGAAATACATGCGGATAAATGAATTACTCCAGAGAGCCCTGGATTCGAATGCTTCCGATTTGTTTATTACTGGGGGAAAACAACCGCGTCAGCGCCAGTTCGGTAAAGTTGTGGCAATTGACGAGGATTTTGTTCAAAGTGAAGATGTTGATGCTTTCAGAAAGGCGGTCTTACTGCCGGAAGCGGAAAAAGTTTTTCAAGAAACTGGTAGTTTCGACGCCGGGCTGACCACTAAAAGCGGACAACGTTTCCGGCTTAATTTCCTTACTCAGCAGGGGGCTCCGGCTGTTGTCGCCCGTCCAGTTCCTTCCGCTGATAATCTTTCATTCGATGAATTGAATTTGCCTGATACGCTGGAAGAACTGGCGGATCAACCGCGCGGGCTTTTTTTGATTGCCGGAGCCGCCGGAAGCGGGAAATCAACGACACTTGCCGCGATGGTTAATTACATCAATGAAAAATATGAAAAGCACATAGTCTGCATAGAAGATCCTATTGAGTATGTACATAAGGACAAGAAATCCCTGATAACCCAGCGTGAAGTCGGCGCGGATACGGCTAACTTTTATGAAGCGCTGCGTAATGTCGTACGTGAAAGCCCTGATGTTATTGTTATAGGCGAGATGCGCGACCTGAATACCATGCAGACCGCTATTACCGCCGCCTTGACCGGACATCTGGTATTTTCAACCGTCCATACTGCTGACAGCATGCAGTCGGTCGAACGTATTATCAGTAATTTCCCTGAACATCTCCGCGATCAGGCGGCTCAGGACCTGTCATTGGCTTTGAAAGGAATTGTTGCCCAGCGCCTTCTGCCGACCGCGGACAATAAAGGCATGGTTCCGGCTTTTGAAATAATGAAAGGCACACCAGCTATAGCCAATATTATTGCCGATCGTAAGTTTGATGAACTTGAGGAAGCCATCAAGCGCGGTGTCAATGAAGGAATGATAACCTTTAACCGCTGTTTGTTTGAGCTGGTTAAAAATAAAAGAATAAACGCTGAGACCGGAGCTTCGGCCGCTTCCAACCGTGAAGAGTTTCTTCTGCTGGTAAGAGGTATGGAAAGTGGCATTGAAACTTTCCGGGACAGTTACAGCAATATTGCCGGAGACAGCGATGTGCTTAACATGAAGCGGCTTCTCCAGGCGGCTATCGCCAATGGCGCCAGCGACTTGCTCATCACTACCGATGCCCGCCCGACTTTGAGGGTTGACGGTGAACTTATGCCGCTGGATACTGAATATCTCACCCCTGTTGATACCCAACGCCTGCTGTTTAGTATTTTAACTCCGCATCAGCGTGCTAAGTTTGAAGAAGAACGTGAAATAGATTTTGCCTTGTCGATCAGTATGAAAGTTCATCGCAAGGATGAAGAAGCTTTGCAATATCGATTCAGGGTCAACGGGTTCTACCAGCGCGGCAACATCGGCGCTGCGCTCCGGGTTATTCCTAAACATATTCCGTCGATTGAGGACTTGAAACTGCCTCCGGTGCTGGTAAAACTATCGGAAAAGAAAAGCGGCCTGATTTTGATAACCGGACCTACCGGGCACGGTAAAAGTACTACACAGGCGAGCTTGATAGATAAAATCAATGATGAATCAGCATGTCATATTATTACGGTCGAAGACCCGATTGAATATGTTCATTCCAATAAAAAAGCTGTGGTTGAACAGCGCGAACTTGGGGCTGATACCTTCAGCTTTGCTCAAGCTTTGAAATATGTTCTGCGCCAGGACCCTGATGTTATACTGGTTGGCGAGATGCGCGATATTGAGACTATTTCAGCTACTTTGACTGCCGCGGAAACCGGACATCTGGTTTTAGCGACGTTGCATACCAACAATGCCCCGCAGACTATTGACCGTATTATTGACTCTTTTCCAGCGCATCAGCAGAACCAGGTGAAACTGCAGCTTTCCGGCGTTCTGCTTGGAGTTATCGCTCAACGTTTGATTCCATTAAAAAGCGGGGAGGGGAGGGTTGCAGCTTTCGAAGTCATGGTCGGGACTCCAGCGGTTCATGCCCTGGTACGTGACGGCAAAACCAGTCAGCTTCAGTCTATCATGGAAACCGGTTTCAAGGACGGCATGATAACTATGGAAAAAGCGACGGAAGAACTTTATAACAAAGGTTCCATATCCAAAAAGGATTACGAATCATTAAATAAAACCTTCAAAACAACAAAAGGATACTAGTATTATGTTTAGGATCGGGCATGGGTACGACGTGCATCGTCTTGTACCGGGCAGGAAGCTGATTTTAGGTGGAGTTACAGTTCCACACAATACAGGGCTTGACGGACACAGTGACGCGGATATAGTTATTCACGCCTTAATGGATTCAATATTAGGGGCTTTAGCCTTGGGCGATATCGGCGTTTGGTTTCCACCTTCCGATCCGAAATATAAAGGTGCTGACAGTACAAAGTTACTAGCCAGACTATGGAAAGATAAAAGGTGTGCTGATTATAAAATGGTTAACTGTGACATCACCGTTGTGGCACAGCAGCCTAAATTAAGCCCTTTTGTTGAGGAAATGCGGAAAAATATCTGTAAAGTTATGCATTGTGATATAAGTCAGGTTTCAATAAAAGCTACCACCAGCGAAGGTTTGGGATTCTGTGGCAAACAGCATGGTATTGCCGCAAACGCCGTAGTGCTTCTACAGAAAAAGTAAAACATAAGAAGTCCTTTGTTTAAATTTTCGTGTGTTAGTTTCTGTATTCTTTTGCTTATATGGATTTGTCTGGATTAGGATTGCAAATTGGTATAATAACCGTTTTGTAAACTAAAATATTCCTTAAATATCAAAAAAACACAATTCCCCTATTGACAAATGCATAGCTATGCATTATACTCATAGAGTAATCTTTGCATAGCTATGCATTGTGAGTTGTAATATTAACTAAGAGACATATGTATATGACAAAACGACCAGTAAACCATAAAGATATAGCGGAATATGTAAACATTGCGCAATCTACAGTGTCGCGTGCGCTGGACCCTGATAAAAGTCATTTGATTAGTGAAACAACAAGAGCCAAGATTATTGATGCTGCCGAAAAACTTGGATTCAGAGCTAATATTTATGCGCAACGTATGCGTAAACTAAAAACGGATACTCTGACTTTGATAATGGACAGCCAGCAACTTTATTCCAGGGCTTATCCGGATTTCCATGTGCACCATGAGGGGATAACCTGGGAGTTGATATATGGGGTGCTCAGTTATTGCGCGAAACATGATTTTGATGTAAAATTATTGCCTCTTTTGAGTCGTGAAGACAGTGAGGTGGAAAAAATATCCGAACATATTGGATATCCTTATTCCGACGGGGTCATTTTTCTCGGATACAGATACCTTGAGAAAGCTTATAAAATTATTACTGAACAAGGGATTCCGGCAGTAGTTATGTCATCGCTGTCTTCTCAAGTTCCAAATGAAGTATCCGTTGATCCGGCTCCGGGAATTAAGCAGGCGGTACGATATCTGGCAGATAAAGGACACCGGAAAATAGCTTTTTGCCAGCTTTTGGAAAATTCCAAACATAAATTTGCAGATTTGCGGCGTAAGGCTTTCGAAACGGAAATGAAGGAGCTCAATTTATTTGATCCTGAGCTTATATATTGGGCTTCTAATGAGTACGAAATCAAGAAACTGGCTGGAGATAAAAAAGTTACTGACAGTTTTACCGCAATACTGTGTATAAATGACCCAATGGCTGACCGATGGATACGCGAACTGAATTACGCGGGTATATCGGTTCCGGAATATAAAGCGGTAATCGGTTTTGATAATAATCCGGCTTACCCGGAACTTTCGACTGTGGATATTCCACGAAAAGATGTCGGCTGTAAAGCCGCGCAAATTGTAATAGAAGCCATTAAAAATAAGAAATTATGTAACCAGAACATAGTCAAGGAGTCAAGATTTATTCCAAGAAATAGTTGTTAAAATAAAGAAAACATAGGAGGGCAGCATAAAAGAATGAATGCTTGAAAAAACAGAATTTTTTAACCAATAAAAAATCAGGAGGTTTAGACCATGAAACAGAACATAACAGAACTTAAGAAAGGTTTGATTTTTACTCTCATTGAACTCCTTGTTGTGATAGCTATCATAGCGATACTTGCCAGTATGCTGCTTCCGGCTTTGAATCAAGCTAGAGACAAGGCAAAAACTATAAATTGTCTGAATAATCAGAAACAAGTAGGCAGTTCATTGCTGTTTTATGCCGATGATTATGACGGGATAATGCCTAAGGTTTATAGTCCATGGACAAAAGTATTGCAGGATAATAAATATATCAAGAATAAATCATTGTCGCTTCTTTGTCCCAGTCGTGATCCTTTAGGCGGATATGTTGACGATTACACCACTTATGCAATTATTCATCCCCAATTCAGCTCGAATGCAAGCTACAATCACTTTCGAGTTGACAATGACTACTTCAATACTAAAAAACGTTCTCCCATTTATAAACCTTCAGGAATCGCGATGCTTGCTGAAGCAATGTTTGTCAGCGGGTCGCGAATCTATAAGCAGGCTTATTACTATTATAAATATCGAGTAACAGAAACAGGAGTCGTATTGAACCATAACAACAAACAGGCTGTTAATTTATGGTGTCTGGATGGACATGCGGCAACAACTGAGAAAGGCAAATTACAACCTGAACATTATATATCAGCGATGGTTAATGAAGCAGGCAATACAATATCATTATGGTAAGAACCTTTAGTAATGGAGATATTTAATGCTGTTTAGAAAAACATTTGGAAAGTTATTTTTTATATTATTATTGATGCCGTCCGCGTTTTTAACTTTTGCCGTCCAGCAGATAGTTATTGAGGATTTTAGTAAAGGCAAACAACAGAAATGGATACCCAAAAAGAAAGCTCCAATCAAATTCGTACTTAATAAAGAATCCGGTACAATGAAAGTTGATTTGCCTGATACTGGTGTTAACTGGGTGTTCTGCTTCCTGAAAAAGCCGGAAGATCTACAGAAGTATCCATATATTGAGGTGAAAATACGTGCCCTGAAACCGGGTTTTCACAAATATTATTTTTATATCATGAAAAGGTCAAAGGAATATGGTGTACAAAACTTCTATACTATTTTAAGCCTGAAAGGAGAAAAAGAACATACTTTTGTTCTTAATACCACACGTCAGGGAGGTGGTTCTAAAAGCGCCGCGAAAGGGTATTTTGCTTATCGTAGTGGGAAAGTCCGCAGTCTCAGTCCCGGCGGTGTGCTGGAACGTATTACTTTTACATCCACACTTAACGGGGCTGATTTTGAATTGAGAAGTATCAAAATGTTGTCTGCTCCTGTTAAAGAAAAGCGCCAGGTCAGCTTTAAATACAAAAAATCAAAACTGATTAAGCCTTATGATTTTAAGCAGACTTTCAAGGGTAAAGAACTTCTTATTGCTGAACACAAGAAGAGTGAGTACAAAATAGTTATCCCCGCAAGTTCTGATAAAGTATTGTCCTTTGCTGCTGAGACATTGCGGAGATATCTGTTGAAAGTCACTGGAGCTGAACTTCAAATAGTAAATAAACCATATAACGGGAAGCAAATCGAGCTTGGCCTGTATGATCCTGAAAATAACAACGATACTTTTAAGTTAAAAGGCCAGAATGACAAGATAAGTATAAAAGGGCGTTGTGAACGGGCTGTTCTGTATGGAGTTTATGATTTTCTGGAAAAAGCCTGCGGAGTTCGATTTTTTGCTCCGGTTAAAACTCATGAAATAGTTCCACATATTGATAAATTGTCACTGAAGCCTTTTGCCGATCTGAATGAACCAGAGATGACTTATCGCCGTGTAAATTACTGCAGTTATCGAAAAACAACTATGGAACGCCGGTATGAATTTGCTGACTGGGGAGTTAAAAACCGCTTGAATGTTGAAGTTGGAGTTTTGAAGCGCGGAAATGAAAAAATATCTTTTTATGCAAAGAAACGTAATGATTTTTACCTGAAACGCGGAAACGTTTATAGACTGGGGCCTCTTTGGGGGCACAATTACCAAAGGCTGATACCGCCACAAAAGTATTTTAAATCACATCCTGAATACTTCTGCTGGAACTCAAAAAACAAAAAGTATCAATGGGAAAATGCACAGATTTGCACCACAAATCCAGGAGTGATAAAGACTATTGCAGATATTGCTGAAGCGTATTTTAAAAAATATCCTTCCCGCAGTATCTTTCCAATTATTCCTGAAGATGGCTCAAGGCTGTGGTGTCAATGTAATGAATGTTCCAAATTAAATGCTCCCGGGGTAGGGTATTCATTTGACCGCATGGCAGACCGGGCGGTATATCTGGTAAATGCTGTTGACAAGGAACTGAAAAAACGGAATGTCAATAATAAACGCATGGTATTTGCTGTGTATCAGCCTACCAAATTGCCTCCGGTTAAACTTGAGTTGAATCCTGATTCTTTAGTTTATTACTGTGTTTACACCGATGGAACCGGAGAGTTCACCAAACCGGTGGCAGAACTGCCGATGGCAGAAGATATTGTAATGTGGTCTAAAAAAGCCAAAGGTCAATTGTGCATATACAACTATGCATATATAGGTTTTTTCTATCAATTTACAACTGATGCAAATATTGTTAAAAACTACCGTTTCTATAACAGCATTGGAATAAAAGGCAATGCGCCGGAAATGTTTGAAAGCTGGGGCTTTGATGACTATTTGATGTATCTGACATTACGGTTTGCCTGGAACCCATGGATAAATACTGATGATCTTCGTCACGACTATTTTAGCAAAATTTATGGCCCGGCGGCTGAAGAGATGGCAACATTCAGGGATATTTGCCAACAGGTGTTTTCTGATTACTCCAGCTATATCCGCTGTGACCTGCGGCTTTTCCCGAACTTCAAGCCCAGGCATTTGGAGCAGTTGAAAACCTGCCTGGATAAAGCCAAGGCAGCAGCAAAGGGGGACTCAAGAATACTACAGGCTATTGAACGTAAAGAAAAGCTATATAAATATATCTGTGCCTTTGTCAGGACAATCGGTTTAGCCCAGAATTTTTTCCTGAATATAGATGAAGAAAATTATAAGAAAGTGGTTGCTGCGACAGATAACCTGAAAAAACTGATAGTTAAATTATACAGGGAGAAAAGTGGTGAAATAGTTGCTCACCGTATTACTCGAATGGTCACATATATTGCCAGTTCTGCAAAACGCCTTTACCGTCAGAATGTATTATTGAAAAAAGTTTCATCTAAATATGAATACATTCAAAACCTGCCGGTGAAAGGATGGAAATTCCACAAGGACCCATTTACTAAAGGCGATAAAGAAAAGTGGTATTCGCTTAAAACTTATAAAAACTGGAAAGCAATAAAGATTGCTTCCTTCTGGGAAAAGCAAGGCGCTTCTGGTTATGATGGCTTTGCTTATTATCAGTTATCTTATAAAATTCCCAAAAAAGCTTTGAACAAAAAGAAATGTTATCTTTACTTTCTTGGGGTCGATGAACAGGCATGGGTATATGTTAACGGTAAAATTGCAGGTAAGCATACAGGGGAACCTAAAAAAATGTGGCTTGAGCCTTTTCTTATAGACATTACCCCATATATAAATAGGGATGGAACTAATAATATAGTTGTTAAAGTTCATGATTCCGGCGGTGGTGGTGGAATATGGCAGGATGTATTATTGTTGTCGGAAAAGTAATGTCGGACTTAATGTCCCAATTGCTATCTATGTGAAATGCTTTGTCTTGCGGTGCAAAAGCACCGCTTTTTTTTAGCTTTAAAAAAAGTTCTGTAATAGTGCACAAACAATCTTGCTAAATGTAATTGTATTATTTGAAATTATTTATGATTTTTCCCTTGTCCAATCAGTTTTTTATATTAGATTAGTAGTAACATTAACTGGATGGAAAAATGAAAATAAAAGTTTGTAAATCAATTTTAAACGGGGAAGTAGCGGTTCCCGGTTCAAAGTCACATACTATCCGCGCGATTGCAGCCGCTTTGATGGCTGAAGGCACAAGCATTGTCCGTGCCCCGCTGGAGTCCGCCGACACGCGCTCGACCCTTGAAGCAGCGAAACTGCTTGGCGCTAAGGTATGCGAGCATCTCGACCGCTGGGAAATTACCGGAACAGGCGGAAAGATTATTGATCCCGGACAAGTTATTGATATGGGTAATTCCGGAACCGGCTTACGAATTCTGAGCGGCATTGCCGGAACTTCTGATTATAAGATTAGTTTTGATGGTGATGTTTCGCTGCGCTCGCGCCCGATGTGGCAGTTGACTGACGCGTTGGGCAATCTCGGGGTAAAAGTCGAAAGCAATGATGGCAAATGCCCGGTCAGTTTTCAAGGGCCTTTGCATGGAGGTAAAACAGAAGTCATCGGAACAAGTTCACAGTTTTTGACGTCTTTGCTTTTTGCCTGTCCTTTTGCTGAACATGATACTGAAATATTTCCTGTAGATTTGCAGGAGAAACCTTACGTGGAAATAACTCTTGGCTGGCTGGAACGCCTTGGCGTTGAAGTCGAGGCTGCTCCTGATATGTCGTATTTTAAAGTTCCCTGCGGACAAAAGTTCAAGGCTTTTGACTGGACGATACCTGCAGATTTTTCCACAGCCGCGTTTCCGCTTGGAGCAGGGGCTGTTGCCGCAGGAGAAGTTCGCATAAAAAACCTGGACTTCACTGATTTGCAGGGGGATAAAGCTGTATTTGATTTTGTCGGGCAGTTTGGCGCGAAGGTTGAACACTTCTCTGGATATACTCGCGTGTCCCCCGGAGAGCTTAACGCTGTGGAACTTGATTTGAATGCTACGCCTGATGCTTTACCGTTGCTTGCGGTGGTTGCAGCTTGCGCTGAAGGCACAAGCCGTTTCTTTAATGTAGCTCAGGCAAGGATCAAGGAAACCGACCGTATTAGCTGTATGGCTCGTGAACTCGGAAAAATGGGGATAGAAGTTCAGGAACTTCCCGACGGAATGATTATTCATGGCGGTAAATTGCGAGGAGCTGAACTTGAAGGCTACGACGATCATCGTATTGTTATGGCTTTGACTGTTGCCGCTTTGGCCGCTGACGGCGAATCAGTTATTAATGACGCGGAGAGCGCCGCGGTGACTTATCCTGATTTTATTGCGGATTTCAAATCTTTGGGCGCTGATATTTCAGTAATAAGTTAACAGTAAAATCAGGAAATCGTTAATTTAAGCAATTTTATGAGATTATAATGTCAAATTTAAATAAACCCAGTACGCGCGTTACGCTTGAAGTGAATCTCACACAGATTAAACACAATTTTCAGGCAGTATGTAGGCTTGTGGCTCCCAGTAAGGTTACCGCGGTGGTCAAGGCCAACGGCTACGGGCTCGGAGTGCTGGAGATAGCTCAGGTCTGCAAAGAAGCCGGCGCTGACAGTTTCGGGGTGGCCGATGTAAATGAGGCTCTGGAACTTGAAGATATGGGATTGCCGGTGATGATCCTCGGAAATGTTCTTCCTGAAGAAGTTCCGGCCGCAGTTGAAGCTGACCTTATTCTGCCGGTCAATGATTTTGACGGCGCCCGCCAAGTCAGCGAAGAAGCTGTCAGGCAGAACAAATCAGTTCAATACCAGATACTTGTTGATTCCGGCATGGGGCGTCTTGGCATATTGCTTGGTAAAGCTCATGAGGAAATAAAAAAAATTATCAAGCTGCCTAATTTGGAATGTATTGGAATCTATTCGCATTTTCCGGTTGCGGATGACACCCGGAGCGATTATACCGAACTCCAGATAAAATCTTTTCAAAAACTCGTAGAGGATCTGGGGAATGACGGCATCTGTTTTAAAAATATCCATGCTGCCAACAGCGATGGAATAAATAATTATCCACAGGCATATAGGAAGCCTTTTAACCGGGTCCGTATGGGGTTGAATATTTATGGATACAGTAATCAGCAGAATCTTGAC
Source organism: Victivallaceae bacterium (assembly GCA_963664605.1). Classification (GTDB taxonomy): domain Bacteria; phylum Verrucomicrobiota; class Lentisphaeria; order Victivallales; family Victivallaceae; genus JAHOYW01. Next base: position 2,853,401 of record OY761536.1, on the reverse strand, counting down.
TTGAAACCGGTTATTGCTTTCAAGGCTAAACTGGTATTGGCACGGGAACTGCCTGAAGGCTATTACATTGGTTATGCTAAAACTCATCAGCTTGACAAGGATACAATTGTCGGAACTGTTGCCGCCGGTTACGCGGATGGTTTGCCATTGGCTCTATCGAATTGCGGACATGTTTTGATCCGCGGGAAAAAATGTCCTATTATCGGGCGGGTGTCAATGGACTACACAACGGTTGATTTAAGTCAAGTTCCTGATGCCGCGTGCGGTGACGAAGTTGTTTTTATCGGTAGTCAAGGCAATGAAACTATCCCGTTGCAAAGCTGGGCGGAATTAAAAAATACTCATTCTTATGATATTTTATGCTCTATATCTCCCAGAGCCAAATGTGTATATATAAAATAGTTTTAAGTTTATATGGAAGGAAATAATGATGAAGGCTTTAAGGATTTTTTGTGGTTTTGCGGTTTTGACGCTAATGTGTTCATGCGTTGCACAGCAGATTGAGTTTGAAGATGTTACTGTAAAGTCCGGGCTTCATAAGCTCGGCAATAAAGCCGCGGCATGGGCTGATTTGAATGATGATGGTAGGCCGGATATTGTTTCCAACGGCAGAATATGGCGGAATGTAGATGGTGAAAGATTTACTGATGTAACCCGAAATTCCGGGATAAGTTCGGTGCGCGGTGGGTGTGTGGTAGCGGATTTCAATGGTGACGGCAAAAAAGATATTTATTTTTTCTCCAGAGGCGGCAAGCTGTATTTAGGGCAGGGGGACTTCAAGTTTAGCATAGGTAAAGCTTTTAAAAATCCGGCTCAGGCTACTCGTGCTGCATCCGCAGCGGATTTGAATAATGACGGCTGGGTGGATATTTATGCGGTTAATTATGAAATATGGAAAAAACAGATAGGCTTTCGTGATGTTATTTTGCGTAATGATAAAGGCGCATTAGTCAAACAATGGGAAGCCCCGGACGATAAACTTATGCGTGGTCGCAGTGCCGTCAGCTGTGATTTTAACAACGACGGGTTAATGGATGTTTATGTTTCCAATTACCGTCTGATGCCAAACTTTCTCTGGGTTAACCAGGGAGGATGGAAAAAAACTGACATGGCGAGGCAGTATGGCTGTGCCGGAAGTGAACGCAAAAATGTAGTCTTTAAGAATTGTTTAAAAATCCCTTACGGCTCTTCCGGACATACAATCGGTTCGCTTTGGGCGGATTTTGATAACGATACTTATTTCGATATTTTTGTCGGGAATTTCTCCCACCCCCCGGCATATCAGGACCGCCCTATGCTGCTCAAAAACGGCGGGCCGGATAAAAAATATCATTTTATCGACAAAAGCGCTTTGGCTAAAATTCCATGGCAGGAATCATATGCGTCACCTGCTGCGGCTGATATAGATAATGACGGGCTTGTGGATCTTTTCTTCACTACGGTCTATAAGCGCGATAATGGGCGGCTGTTTCATAATCTCGGAGGCTGGAAGTTTGCTGATATTACGCCGCAGAGTAAAATCAAGGAACGTCGCTCTTACCAGAATGCGTTTGCTGATTTTGATAATGACGGACGTATTGATTTACTGACCGGCGGTTTTCTTTACCGCAATGTAAGCGACACCGGTAATTGGGTGAAAGTAGTTTTGAAAGGCAAGGCTCCCAATACTTCTGCTATAGGCGCTAAGGTTATTGCCGATTGCGGCGGCAAAAAATATATTCGTCAAGTCGAAGCGGGAACAGGTGAGGGCAATCAGAATGATTTAAGTCTGCACTTTGGGATCGGTGAATACAGCGGCCGGGTGAAAATAAAAGTTATCTGGCCTGATGGCAATGTCGCTCATTATATAAGCAAACCCAACAGTATTATGAGCTTGGAACAAAAATAAATTCCTGCTAAATAGTAGTTTGATTTGCTTTTTATGAGTTAAACATTTAAAATAATAGCAGGAGGTTTTATTTATAATGGAAAGAATCTTTAATATATTTTTCCCGCCTCAATCCAGATATAGAAAAAATTATATATTGATATTGTCTTTCTTTCTGTCCATTATATGTTCCTTATCCTCTGCTGCTGAATTTAAGAAAATTTATAAAGCCGGCCTGCCGGATGTTCGAGGAGTTATGTATCGAAATCCTGACGGCAGTCCAGGAGGTTTCCCTTGTGAGATCCTCAATAATGCGGCTATAGATGAAGGCATAAAACTTGAATGGGTTGGCGGCTCCTGGGGTGAACTTCTGGAAAAATTGAAAAAAGGGGAAATAGATGTATTATCGGGGGTTCAGGTTACTGATGAAAGAAAAGAGTTTTTAGATTTTCTTGATTACAGTATTTTTTCAACATGGACAGAAGCATACATTAGAAATGATGAAGATATCCAAAGTCTTGCAAACTTAGCCAGTAGAAAAATAGGTGTGGTGTATAAAGATGATACTGCTTCTGTTTTTTTGAAGAACTTGAGAAAACTGGATCTTAAAATAATTCCAGTATGGTTCAAATCTCATGAGGAGGCATTTGAGTCTTTGGTTGCCGGTAAAGTATATGCGGTTATTGGTCCGTCAATAATTAGTTTAAGGACTTTCCCAGGCGTAAAATGTTCCGGTTTATTCACTAATCCAAAGAATTCCAGTATTGCTTTTCCTAAAGGCAGGAATACTGAATTACGTTATGCCCTGAATAATAGGATTGCTAAATATAAGGTCGATCCAGGATCGATATATCATAAACTATTTAAGAAGTATAATCTTTCTCACTCCTTGCATACAAATCGTCTGGTTCCCAAATGGCTTATATATGCTCTTTACATCATTGGAGCTTTTGCGATGCTGGCAGTTGTCTTCATAATCGTTTTAAGGCAGCAGGTGAATTCCCGGACAAGAGCCCTTGAGATAAGCAGATATAACTATCGGCTGCTGTTCAGGAACATGACTGTTGCTTTTGCTTCGCATAAAATGATTTACGATGAAAACGGCAGACCGTGTGATTATAAATTTCTGCAAGTTAACCCGGCGTTTGAAAAGATAATAGGCCTGCCGGCTTCAAAGGTTGTTGGCAGGACCGTGAAAGAAATATTGCCTGGTACGGAAGACTACTGGATTCAAAAATATGCCTATGTAGTTAGGACAGGGAAACCGGAGTTCTATAAAAATTACAGCAGGGAATTAGGTAAATACTTTGATGTATGGGTCTTTCCAACCGCACGAAAGTCGTTTGGCGTGCTTGTTTCTGACGTAAGTGAACGGAAAAAAATGGAACAGCGAAGGAGTTTGTTTAATAAAGTTTTGGCGTTGCTGAACAGAGATGATAATATCAAGGGTATTATTTATGAACTTGCGGTTTTGTTTAAGGAATTTTCAGACGCCGATGCTGTCGGAATCAGGGTTCGTGAAGGTGATGATTTCCCGTATTATATAACACGGGGAATTGAAGATCATGGAGATTTATGTGTACCAATGCATGAAGGGAAGATGTATTACACTGCTAATGGTCAGATTGAATTCGAATGTTTATGTTGTTCGGTTATCTCCAGCGATATAAAGAAGGATATGCGCTGCTTTACGGAAAAAGGCAGTTTTTGGATTAACAATGTCAGCAAGCATGAAGATGTAGCCGGATTATGCAGAGCTAAACACTATAAATGCCTTTTGGCAGGCTATGAATCTTTGGCGTTAATTCCTTTGCGAAAAGACAATAAGACGGTTGGATTGATCCAGTTAAGTTATAAAGATCCGGATAAATTATCGCTTGACATGATTGAGTTTTTGGAGGAGATAGGACAGAGTATAGGAATTGCCCTGGACCGGATAAATAATAATATAATGCTGGATGAATCCCGCAAAAAAGCGGAAGCCGCCAGTCAGGCTAAAAGTGAATTTCTTTCGACCATGTCACACGAGATCCGGACGCCCTTAAACGGCATAATTGGATTCAGCGGTATTGTTGAGGATATGCTGAATCAAAGCGTGAATTTCAAGGGGCGTGATAAGATGATTAAGTATCTGGGGCTTGTGGGAAAATGCGGAGAGGCATTGACGGGGATCATTGGCGATATTCTTGAAATATCAAGTATTGAAGCTAAACGCTTCCCTATAATAATTGAAGAATTTGATCCGCATGAGCTGATTGAAAAAGTCTTGGAAGTATTCATGATAAAGACCCGTGAAAAAAATATAGCTTTGAATTTTGACTCAAAAGGCCTTCCACCTATTGTTTCCGGAGCATCTAAAAGACTGAAACAGATTATTTTCAATCTTGTTGGTAATGCTGTTAAATTTACCAAAGACGGACATATTGATGTAATTGCAGAGTATGATGCTGATAAGTTGCTGATCCAGGTTAAAGATACGGGTATTGGTATTCATGATGATATGATTGAAAAGATACTTGAACCATTTTCGCAGGTGGATCAGTCAAATACCCGTGTGCATGAAGGAACCGGATTGGGATTGGCAATAGTATCAAGAATACTCGATAATCTCGGCGGCTCGTTGAAAATCGAAAGCGAATTAGGAAAAGGTTCAACATTTTCTTTTGTCTTTCCGGTAGAAATAGTAAAGAAATAGCCGGTAATACAATATTTTTTCTGTTTTTGGCTTGACAATATTATGTTATTTGGTTATATTACCAAATAACGTAATAGGTGGCATAATGAAAGATGTAAATCCGGCTTTAGTGGAAGCTAAGGCCAAGATATTAAAAGCTTTGGCACATCAGACCCGGCTTTATATAGTTGAAGAACTGGCGAAGGGAGAGAAATGTGTTTGTGAGTTTGTTGAAGAGGTGGGAGCTGATTTTTCCACTGTATCAAAACATTTGTCACTTTTGAAGGAAGCTGGAATTGTGCAAGTTGATAAACGCGGCCAAAAGGTGTTCTACAGCCTGAAAGTTCCATGTATAATAAATTTTCTGGATTGCATTGAAGCTATTATTAAGAGCAATCTGGAAGAACAAAATTCAATGTTTAAATGAATGCGTATCATCGCTTTCACTAGCTTATGGAGAATAAAATGACCTGGAAACAGGAATGGAAAAAATTAGCGATCATTGTTGGGGTATTCCTGGCATGTTTTTATATGCCGGTTGGAGCTGAACGTTTTAACAATGCTGTGCTGGAGGCGTTTTATCTGGTAAAATGGTATGCCCGGGAGCATGTGCTTTTGTGTCTGGTTCCGGCGTTTTTTATTGCCGGGGCAATTTCGGTGTTTGTCAGTCAGGCATCGGTGATGAAATATCTTGGAGCAAAAGCCAGTAAAATATTGGCTTATGCCGTAGCTTCAGTATCGGGTACGATCCTGGCTGTTTGCTCCTGTACGGTTTTGCCGCTTTTTGCCGGGATATATAAAATGGGGGCGGGACTGGGGCCTGCCTGCGCATTTTTGTATTCGGGCCCGGCTATTAATGTTCTGGCTATCGTATTGACCGCCAGAGTGCTTGGCTTGGAGCTGGGAATTGCCAGAGCTATTGGAGCTGTTGTTTTCAGCGTTGTTGTCGGTGTCTTGATGCACTTGATATTCAGAAAGGAGGAAAATGCCAAAGCCGCTGCGCAAATGGAAATGCCGGACGAAGAAGTTAAACGTCCTCTTTGGCAGAACGTTCTGTATTTTGCTTCAATGGTTGGAATTTTAGTTTTTGCCAACTGGGGAAAAACTGATGCGGATAGCGGTCTGTGGGCCTTTATATATTCCTCTAAATGGATTATTGCATCGTTGTTTTCTATAATGCTCGGGATAATTCTCGTTACCTGGTTTGATTTTAAATGGTGGAAAATCGTTATAAGCGCTGTTCCGGTAGTTGTTTTAGCGGTGCTTTTTCCTGAAATGCCGTTAATTGCGTTTTCCGCTGGAGTTGTCGGGCTTTCAGGATTTACAAGTACCGATAAAGGCGAAACGGGGGAATGGTTTGCGTCTTCATGGGGATTTGCAAAGCAAATTCTTCCATTGCTGCTTATCGGGGTTTTGATAGCCGGGGCTCTGCTGGGCAGGGTTGGACATGAAGGATTAATACCTTCACAATGGGTGGCGGAAGCTCTTGGCGGAAATTCTTTACAGGCAAATTTTTTCGCATCATTTGCTGGAGCGTTCATGTATTTCGCAACTTTGACTGAAGTGCCTATCCTGCAGGGATTGATAGCCAACGGCATGGGGAAGGGGCCGGCTTTGGCTCTGCTTCTTGCCGGCCCTGCTTTAAGCCTGCCGAATATGCTGGTTATAAGGAGTGTGCTTGGAACTAAAAAAACAATAGTTTTTGTATCAATAGTAATAATAATGGCAACAATAAGCGGAATGCTTTTTGGCGCAATAAGCTAAAAGGAGTAAAAAAATGAAAATTCAAATTCTTGGAACAGGATGCCCTAAATGTAAACAGCTGGCAGAAAACGCGGAAGCCGCGGCAAAAGAGCTTGATATTGACTTTGAACTTGAAAAAGTGACTGGTATAAATGAGATTATGTCATTTGGAGTTATGATGACGCCGGCCCTGGTTGTTGACGGTGAAGTTAAAACAAGCGGCAAAGTACCGACTGTGGAAGCAATTAAGGAGTTCTTGAAATGAGTACCGAAGACAAGAAGGATAATAGGAAATTCTTGATATTAATATCTATAGCTTATGTCGTACTTTTGGGATTTATGATTTATCGGGCACAGCAGTCTCCGGGAAGCTGCCCGTTTCTTGCTATGTGCGGCAATTCGACAACTGCAAAGACTGTTAAAGCTGAACCAGATAATGTTATAAAGAAAAAAGAAGTAAAATTGCCGACATTACTTGAATTAGGATCAAAACACTGTGTGCCTTGTCAAATGATGGAACCGATTCTGGAAAAACTCAAAAAGGAATATTCTGGGGTTTTAAATGTCAAATTTATCGACCTCAATCTGAAAGAAAATATTGACATTGGTAAAAAATACAAAATAAACAGCATACCTGTACAGATATTTTTAGACGCTGACGGTAAAGAATTATGGCGGCATACAGGATATTTTCCGGCGGAGAACATCGTCGCACAATGGAAGAAACTCGGTTATGATCTGCAGCCTTTGAAAAAAGTAGAAAAGTAAAATAAAAAATGTAGTTAGCTTAGCGAGGCAACGCGTGAATAAATATGTGAAAGCATTAAAAAACATATTATTATCTTTTATCCTTATCAGTATCGGTTTCTCTCTGGGAAAACACTACGCCGGGAAGCCGATACAGGATAAAGAAAATGAAAAATCTTCTTTGGTGCGGGTTTATTATATGCATGCGAATTTTCGTTGTACAAGTTGCAACAGTATCCAGGAAATGACAGAAAAACTGCTCAGGGAAAAATACGCAAAGGAAATGGCTGCCGGCAAAGTCGAATTTGTCGAAGTCAACTTTCAGAAAGATGAAGTGTTGGCAGAACGTTTTGATATAAAAAGCAGTTGCGTGGTTGTCGCTAAGATCCAGGCAGGAAAAACCGTTGCTCACCAGACATTAAATGAAGTTTGGACATTGTATCAGAAGCCCGCAGAATTCAATGCGTATATAAACAAGGCGATACAAACTTATCTAAGGGAGATATAATGACTTTCTGGGTGATTTTCAGCGCCTTCTGGCTAGGAATACTGACTGCGGTGAGTCCATGTCCTCTGGCTAGTAACATAGCTGCTATTTCCTTTATAGGGCGACAGATTGGTAATAAGCGCGGCGTTGTCTTTTCTGGCTTTTTGTATACTATAGGGCGTACTTTGACTTATATTGTCCTTGGCGCTGGTATTGTCGCCGGACTGATGGCCAGCGGGCGTATCTCACGCTTCCTGCAACAGTACCTTAACGAAGCGCTTGGCCCTGTTTTGATCATTCTCGGAATGATATTGCTCGGTATGGTCGGGGATAAGTTATCCTTAAGTTTTTCAGGGAGCAGTATTCGAAAGCAAGCTGAGAAAAGCGGTGTATGGTTTGCGATGCCGCTGGGAGTGCTTTTTGCTCTGTCTTTTTGCCCGGTATCGGCTGGCTTGTTTTTCGGAGCGCTGATACCTTTATCGTTAAAATATTCAAGTTCATACGTATTGCCGCTGGTCTATGGAATTGGAACAGCTTTGCCGGTTATATTTTTCGCTTTTATAATTGCTTTTGGCGGTGAATATCTTGGTAAAATATTTAATTGCCTTACTAAAACTGAGATATGGATTCGCCGCATCGCCGGAATTCTTTTCATCCTTGCCGGAATATATTATTGCTTATGCTACATTTACGGGATAGAATTTCTGTAAATATAGCAATCCCAGTTATTTTTTGCTTAAGCCGCCACCTATAGCAGATAACAAGATTTTATTTGAGAATGTCGATACTTTCCTGTATCTGTCGGGCTTTCAGAGGTTTTTTCTGGTAAGTGTAGGTTAATTTTAAAAGTCTCAGGAAAGTTATATCACAGGGATATACACTCAACATTTTTTTGCATACGGTCTCGGCGCTTTTGTATTTATATTGCGCCATTTTAGCGTAGACAAAATATAAGTTTCCGTAATAATTTAGGTTGTCAATGCTTTTTACTTCCCGGCAATAGGCGGCAGCCTGGACGTAATCTTTATTTGATGTGCTAATGAGGTAAAGCCCTAGCCTGGCTTCAATGTTTCGTGGATTATACAGTATTGCCTGTTTATAATGATATTCTGAATTCTTATATTTCCCAATGGCGTAATACAGATATCCCAAACGGTTGTTAAGTATTATATTTTTCGGGGTTTTCTTATACTGCTCAAGTAATTCTGTAATTCTTTTTGAATTATACTTTTGTATCTTCTCTATGACTGATTTTGCTGAACTTGAAGACGAACGGGTGCTGGCGCCATAGACAGACAAAACAGCCGTAAATAAAATGACGTACGTGATCTTTAAATAGCCTTTCATATTTTCTCCCTTAATATAAGTTTTATATTTCCCGATTCAATTATTTTGAATCCATTATTGTCAAAGACCACCTTGGTCTTAATCTGCCGTTTAGCGGAGAATATAGTTCCGGTCAAAGAATGCTCCGCATTGTCATAATGCCATTCGCCGCAAGGAGTTTTCAGCCAGGGCATGAGCCAGTACAATATTGACTGCCACGCACAGCTTAGCCTTGAGCTTACAATATGAAGAGGAAGATATTCTTTAAAACTGAATTTATCCTTTTTAACTAACGGAAAGCGTGGGATAGCGGAATATAAAGTTTTGAGGTATGAAGAATTCGCGCCGATATAATCGTAAAAATAAAACGTTCCGTTTGCTATAGAAAAATATAATTTTGCTCCGTGTTCATCCTCCAGAAAGAGAAGCCCGGCTAAGTCCCGGCTGCGTTGTATTTTGAAATTAACTTTTGATTTTTTTTCATTATTGATGAAAACGTCATGTTCATATACCGCTCCAATGGCTAAGGAAATATTATTGAATAACTCATCCTTATATTCCACTGATTCAATGCGCTCGTCTTTTTCCGGTTTATGCTGTATTTTTATTGTTCCGTTGCTTGAATAAAGGGCAAAATTGAATGCTACGGTTTCATCCCCCAGCAGACAGGATTTTTGAGCTTGTATATGAATATGGGGAAAAGGAGAGTATCCGCTGTTGCCGCAATTGGCTATGGCCTGTCCTGCTTCCACATAATCATTCAGGGCCACTTTTAGAGAATCTTTCTTAAGGTGGCTTACTTCAATGAAGTTTCCATTCAAATCTTTGATGATTATATAATTCCCCCAATTGTTCACATGATCCAGTTTCCCTATCTTATTATCCGGAAGACTGTCGGTGCAATTAGCAACATAACCGTTTACCGGACTAAGGATTTCTTTGCCAAAAATATAGTAGTCCTCTACTTGGAGCCCGGTGCCGGAATGCATCGATCCGTCTTCTTTAGTAATAATCAAATCGTAAGCATATTTCCATTTATCTTTGTGTGTCCAATCACCGTTTTGCCCTTGATATACCGTACATTGTCCTTTGAGCGGGAGAAAGATAGAAGCTTCATCCGGCTTGAAACGCTGTTTAAACGCGTTTGCCGACGAAAGTGAAAGTTCAGGTGAAGTCCTGATATCGTAGTTATATTCCGGGTATTTGATTATTCGCAGAGCGCTGACAAAAAGAATGACCGTGGCATTAAATGGCAGGGTGAATACTGGAATATTAAAGTTTTCTGCGAAGCCGGAGGTTACGTCAATAAGTATTACGGAAACGCCGACCCCGAGCAGACAGATGAAAGATGATCGCAGCGACGGCAGTATAAATGTCCCGCCAAGCGCGAGCCCGACAAGTATATAATTGAAACTGTAAGGGTCGCTTAGCGAGTCTGTCCAGGAGGCGGCAAGCAGGGAATGAATAAATACTCCGGCAAAGAATGAGAGGATGGCATGGATTGCCAGAATCCTGGAAGTGTATATTATAATCATAAATATTATTGCCCCGGCAAGAACGTTGGGCATGAAAATAATTGTCCCCAGAGCTTTTAGGAAGTGAACCGCTATGTCAGGAATATATGCTTCCAGTCCGGAAAAAATATTATTATTGTAGAGAGCCAGCGAGAACAGTTTGTTGTATCCGGCCGCAGCCAGATAAAAACCGGTGCTGACAATCGCGAACGGCAATGAAAGAACCGGTACGCCGTAAGCGCTGAACATCCTGACAAAAATAAGGGTCAGAAGAAAAGTCAGGATTGTGCTGACGCAAATTATGATAACCAGAGTAGGGCTTAATTCAAAAATAGCGCCGATTGACATGCCGACAAGGATAGGGTTGAAAAAATAATGTCCGTGAGATATGTCGTCAAAATCGATTCTAAGAACGGCTATGAACAGCATCAATGAAAACAAACTGATAAAGCACGCGCCGGCGATGTTTAGGTTGCATAAAGTCAGAAGAATAATCAATGCCCCAAGCATCCAGCCTGAACTGAAAATCAATTCAGCAAAAGACTCAAACATTATTAAAAAACTCTTTCTGAAATTATCCATTATTTATTAAAATTGAATTTTTCCGGTAAACGTTCGTTGATTTCTATATCCTCGAGTTTTTCCTTTTCGCGGATAATTTCGACTTCTCCAGTTTCACTTATCATTACAACTGCCGGACGACAATGGATAAACTGCATGGATTGAGTGGCGTTATAAGCGCCGACAGGTGATATAATCAGCCTTGTACCTCTTTCAAGCCTTGGCAGAAGTATACTTTCCTCAATCACATCAATATTCATGCACAGCGGGCCGTTCAGTACAGACGGCTCCAGGATGCCGTCAACATAACGGTCGGTTTCAACGTTATAATTATACCAGGTGGAGGTATAAAGAAGGTTGACCCCGGCGTCCATTGTATAGGCCCTTTGGCCTGTAAGCATATTTTTAGAAGCTACAATCGAAGTTATCAGAAATCCCGCTTCATCAATCATGGCGCGTCCGGTTTCCAGATAAAGCATCGGGAGATTATCTTTGCCGCAGTTACGGTACAGCGCGGAAGTTATCTGGTCGGCGTAGGCTTCAATATTCGGAACTGCTATTTCAGGAGGCTGATAAACTCCTTTTAAATGGCTTTTTGAGGCGAATCCACCGCCCAGGTCTAAATATTCCATTTTGAATCCGAAGCTTTCATTTATTTTTCTAGCGAAAGCGGTCAATTTATCAACAGCTCTGGAATAGGCGCTCGCGTCAAGTATGAAAGTCCCGATATGGCAATGCAGTCCGGTCAGCTTTAATTTGCCGCCGGCTTTTATCCTTGCAACCGCGTCTGCCGCCTGTCCTGATTCCAGATTGAAGCCGAAACGCGACCATTGCGGATATACTCCGGCATCAAGGTTGATCCGTATTGCAACCGGGATTTGTTTTTTAAATTTTTCTGCGACTTCTTCAAGATCATATATTTCCTCAAAGGAGTCAATATGTATTTTTGCGCCGTCCTTTGCTGCTTTCTCTAGAGCCGGAATAGGTTTGCAGGGACCGTTAAAAATAATATCTTCTCCTTTGACACCGAGTTTTTTTGCTTTGTCGTACTCAAATTCACTGACGACCTCAGCTATTGAGCCGAATTTATGGAAAAGTGAACATATTGATTTAAGGTAATTGGTCTTATAACTCCAGGCGAAACACACTTTCGGGTAGCGTTCTGAAAAAGCTTTGAAATTGCGTTTATAGATTTCTTTCAATCGTTTTTCCGAAAATACGTATAGGGGAGAACCGAATTCAGAAGTGAGCTTTTCTATGGAAACGCCATCAATATTATCTCTCACCAGCCGGTTTGATAATTTTCCGGCGGCCCCGTGTTTATTTGAAAGTTGAGTTTGAATTTTAACTATAACTGGTTTTTCATATTCTTTTTTAGCTTGGGGATACATGATTTTCTCCTATTGTTACCAGATTACTGAATTGCGCGATGTCACAAATGATTTCATCTGTGTAGCGAATAAACATTTTGCCGGACGGATATGAATATTCTTCAGCATTTTTTTGTTTCAGCAAGGTTTTGACAATTCGTTCCGGCAGGTTTATTCCTACACCTGTCGCAAAATATGCCCACGCAGGGAAACGGGGATTTATCTCAATTAACTGGATATTGTTTTCATCCACAATGCATTCTACTTCAAATGGGCCCCGCCATTTAGTCGTCTTTACAAATTTTTCAGCGACTTTCATCAAGTCATCATTATGTATGGTAATACCTGACCAGATTTTTCCGAGGTCGGTTACAGTTTGCTTTTTAATAGCTACCATTCCCAGGCTGCCGCCTTTGCCGTCGCCGACGCCTACGAGATTTAATTCTTCGCCGTTTACGACTTCCTGGATCAAAATTGGAAAGCCCCATTCTTTGGCTATGGAGGTGAAATGTTTGGTGGCGTCGACGAGATTGTTTACCTTATAAGCTTTATAATACTGGCCTTTTATCATTAGCTCGGAATGCTCCGGGAAGATTTTAGATAAGTCGTTAACGGAATATATTTTCCACGTTTTGGGATAAACAGCTCCGACTGTCCCGGCAAAATCAGCAAGACGGTCTTTATTGCGCAGTTCAAACTGCGCTTCGGTAGGTAGAAAAGTCTTGATTCCATTTTTCTTCAGTTCGTCAGAATATCTGATATACAACGGCAGTTCCGCATCAAGGCAGGGGATTACAATATCAAGGCCGTATTCTTCTTTGATATGTTTCAGACGACGGTAAATCCCGTCCCAGCCGTTTGTAGGGTAGGGCAGAATATATGACTTGTCCAGATAATGGCTTAAGTAGTGTCCCGGATCATTGACGTCATAACTCAAACCGACAATTTTACAGTCAATATCTGATTCTTTCAGACTTTTAGCCACCGGAATTCCGGGGCCTGGATTATCGGTTGCGTTGATGCCGCTTACTCCGATTATGATACTCATGCTTCAGCCTCAAGTAAGCCATAAATTACAAGTTTATTGCGAAACTCGAGGACATCAGTGTAAGCTTCCTCAGAATTGATTTTGAATTCTTTCGCAAGCTTTCCTGAAATTTCAAGCAGCGGTACATCTTCCCGCAGATGACGGATAATCAGCGCGCCAGTTTCGTTCAGAGTGAAAGTTTCCCCTGTAAAAGGATCAAAAGTGAAGCCTGACTCGTTAATCACCAGGGATTTTATCTTGTTCATACCAAACCTCCATGCAATATAGATTAGCTCAAAATTAGCATGAATACAATAAGTATAACGGTAAAAAACAAGATTTATTGCCTTGTTACAGCTTTTTTAACTGATATCAAAGGCGAAAAGCTTTGCGGTTTCTTCACGGATCGCCTGTATAATCAGACGTACTGTTTTTGCTCTGATATTTTTATTTAGACGGAACAGCCGCTGATAATTATTGTCAGTACTGAAAATCTCGGATATTTCACCGTTTTCATTTTCGATTGTCAGCGCAAACGATTCAACCAGAGTTTCCGGCGGCGAGTATTTAGGCATATTTAAAGGATAATTTGAGAGCATATTGAGATAATTGCGATTTAGATTGCTGTCAAAAATAATCCTTAATTCAGAAATATCCCGAGCCTGTTCAAAACGGTATTCCAGATAATCGCCGTTTTTGACAGTACAGTAATTTTTTTCACCTGCGATTGTTCGGTCAAAACCATTACGAATAATCTCTGCTTCAGCGCATGTAGAATATAATTCAGCTTGTTGGCACAATTCAGAAATATCTCGTTTTTTTCCTGGAAGCCAGCAGTCATCCGCCTGCAATTGAGCCTGTAGGACAGCTAGCTTATTCTGATATACTCCACGCGGGCTTAGTGAGTTTTTAGCCGCGACAGCGGCGGCGGTTCCTACTGCCTGTCCAAGCAGTCCGCAGGTTGCCATAACTCTGGTGGAACTCATTGCTGCGTGGGTTGTGCTGATATTGCGTCCGGCAAAAAACAGATTATCAATGTTTTTGGAATAAAGCGCGCGATATGGTATTCCGTACGGTGAAGGGGCAGGGTGGAATATTGTTGGTTGTCCCGGATATTTGATCCCTTCAGGGTGGTGATCGTCCATTGACCAGCCGCCGTACGCGACAATATCATCAAATTTTCCTCCGTTAGAAACATCATTTTGAGTAATTATATGATCTCCTTCATAACGCCGGCTTTCGCGTTTGCCCGGCAGGAAACCAACCCAGTCAATGACCCAGTTTGAAACATCCTCTCTGGAATAATTTTTCATATAATCCCATATACCGAAAGCGGTTTTTAAAAGTTCGTCGCGGATTTCCTCACAGTCGTGCACTGTATCCCGCGTACCGCCGATTTCCAGCCACCAGAAATTCTGGGTGGGCGTCATCTCTATGATACGGTTGGGTAAATCTTCGGGACATGTATATTTATTGGCCCATGCTGGCGGAATGAATTTTTCCGGAGAATTGGTTTCACGGCATTGGAGCAGGCAGCTCATGCCCATGGTGTTTGTGTCTGCTTGTTCCGGTTCGATGGATTCTCCGAATTCGCTTGAGGACTCGCGTCCGTAACGGAACGCAGCGCCGCTCAAAGGAGCCAGAATACTGTCACCGGAGCAGTCCGCGAAATAATCCGCCTCCACTTTGTGCCAGGTTTCGTTAGTAAGCTGCCAGCCGGTAATACTTTTTATTTTACTTCCGTCCATTTCCGCATTGTTGCAGGAGCAATTCAATAGAAGCGTTAAATTATCCTGAAACTTTACTTTTTCGTAGAGAATACTGTCCCATACGGAATAATTAGGGTAATTATTGCGATAGAGGTTTTCCAGCCTGATTTCTTCGATGATCCCGGTTTCAAGATTATTTTCACCATGTGCCCCGCATATCCACATCCTTATTTCGCTGGAAGCATTTCCCCCGAGCACCGGACGGTCGTGCATTAAAAGGGTTTTAACTCCTTGACGAGCTGCCGCGATTGCGGCGCACATGCCGGCGATACCGCCGCCGACAACACAAAATTCCACTTGATGATTAATTGTTCGCATAATTTAGATTTAAAGTTTAAGGTTTAGGGTTATATTTCTAATATTGCCTGTTTTAACAAGCTTCTGAACTTTTCCTGCTCTTCTTTATTGTTTATACTTGATATTGCTAGTGCAGCGTAAGCCGGTTTGCCTATCGGCATGGCTAAACTTATATGGTCGCTGTGTTTCAACGCGGCAAAACCGTTTTTGGAAGTTTTTTTCAGCATTTTTTTGACCCTTTCCGTGCAGCGTTTCCCTAAAGTCTGCTTTAACTGAACCTCGTCAAGTTCAGCTAATAGAGCGACGCCGATACTGGATTCAAGAGCCGGATGTAGTTCCATTCTGCTTAAACCGGCATTAAAGTCATCTGGGTTATTATTGTGATACAAATAACATACCTGATCCTTCCACAACACGCCGAGTGCGACAACTTTATTAAATTTGCTTAGTTTCTGCAGTTGTGGCAGAGCTCGGGCAAGCAAACCTGAAGCCGCCATGCTTTGTGCCGCGAGAACATGCATTGCCGACCCCACGCTGTAGCGCCGTGAACTGTCGCGGTGCGCCAGTCCGAGATAATCGAGAGTCTTTAGTAAACGGTTTGCGCGGACGGCATTAATGCCTAACCTGTCTGCAATAACTTTTCCGGAAACTGCTTCCCCGGCCATCGCAAGTTCTTGCAAAACCTCGATGCCGTCTATTAATCCGTTTACTTTTTGTGCTGGTAATTTGTTCATATTACTATTATAGTAATTCATCCCAAAAAGTCAAGAACCAAAAGAGAAAAGATTAATTAAAATATCACAGGCTTGCAATATTTCTTTTCTGGTATATCTTGGTATAGTTTGTGATGAACCAAATTGGATTATAAGAAATGAGTGTTTCTAAAGAAAGTTACAGATATGAACAGATCGCGCGTACTTTGCAACGCAATATAAGGCGGGGATTGTTCCCATCAGGGAAATTGCCGCCGGAGCGGTTTTTGGCAGAATATTTTTCTGTGAATCGTTTAACTCTCCGTAAAGCAATGAAACTGCTGGAAGCTGAAAAATGGATATTCCGCATGGGGCGGCGCGGGACTTTTGTCGTCAAAGGCGACCAGTTTGGAGGGATTACCAAACGCCGGGTATTTGCCTATGTCCTGGCGGGGGAAGATAAGTTCCCATCTGTGTATTCTAACAGTTTTGCCATTTTGTCAAGACGTTTGGTGGCGGTTGGCGGAAGCCTGTTGTTTTATGCGGTCAGGAATAATGATGAATTGGGCCCCCTGAAAGAAGCTACTATGGGGCATGGGGTTGATGGTATTTTTATTTCCGGCAGAATGGACGCGGCAATGATTGAAGAAATACGTTCATGGGAAGTCCCCTTTGTCGTACTGGGGCACTTGATGTATCGTGATCCGCTTGAGGATGAACTTGACCGGGTGCTTGTCGACAGTCTGGATTATTCATATCGTTGTACAAAAATGCTGATAGAGCAGGGGGCTGAGAGGATAGCTCTACTTAATGGTCCATCATATCAAATATTTTCAGATGCGACTCAGGGATACATGAAAGCGTTAAATGAAGCCGGGAGAAAGTTTGATGAACAGATGGTGCTTAACTGTACTGAAGATAATGCTGTGTTCGCAGAGAACAAAATAAGTAAATGGCTGGCAAAACAGGATGTTGACGCGATTTTCGCCGCCGGGGAGAATTTACAGATAGGGCTGCGGCAGGCGTTATGGAATACTAGACGAAATGATATTGTGATCTCTTCGATTAGCTATGGAGCGTTGAAGTCTTCGTCTAACTGTCTGTTGTTGAAAATATCTTCAAGTAAAATAGCCTCTGAAGCAATAGAACTGATAGGTAAGAGGTTGGCGAATCCCAAAAAAGATGCTGAAACAATAAAAATAGCGGCAAAATAGCTTTCCCCAGTTTACCGGGGATTGATATTTATATTTGCAAAAATGTGAAAAGTGGATTATATTATAGGCTCGCTGTCCTGCTTGGGACATTTGAGGAGGACTATTCTCCTATGAAATTTATACTTTAAATTTAATGAATAATAATATATACAGTTAACAAAAGGATACTATATGAGCCAGGAATATGCAGAGTTAAAATATGATGGAAAAATAATAAAGCTGCCGATAGTTGTTGGTACTGAAGGTGAGATCGGTATTGATATAGCTGATTTGCGCAGGACCACTGGCATGGTGACGGTCGATCCAAGTTTTTTGAATACCGCTGTATGCTACAGTAAAATAACTTATATTGACGGAGAGAAAGGAATTCTGCACTATCGTGGAGTTTCCGTTGAAGAGCTCGTTGAAAAGCATCGATTTGTTGAAACTGCTTACTTGCTGCTGCGCGGACATCTGCCTAATGCAGGGCAAAGCAAAAGATTTTCAGAACTTCTGAATAAACATTCCCTGCTGCATGAAGATATGCGCCATTTCTTTGACCGTTTTCCCAGAGCCGCGCATCCGATGCAGATAATGGCTACAATGTTTTGCGCTTTATCAACATTTTATCCCAATGTTGACTCATTATCTATGCGTGAGGATGTGGATATTTGTGCTGCGCGCCTGATATCCACTTTCAGAACGATGGCGGCTTTCGCATATAAACGTTCGATTGGAGAACCGGTTGTTTATCCGCGTAATGATTTACCTTACTGCGCAAACTTCTTGAACATGATGTTCTCGTCACCGGTCAGCCCTTACGAGATCAAGCCGGAAGTGGTAAAAATTCTGAATACTTTATTGATCCTGCATGCCGACCATGAACAAAACTGTTCAACGACTGCTGTCCGGACAGTCGGAAGCGCCCAGGTGAATTTATATTCGACTATTTCTGCTGGTATTTCGGCATTGTCGGGGCCTTTGCACGGTGGAGCGAACCAGGCAGTTGTCGATATGCTTAAAAAGATTGCGAGAGATGGTGATTTAAAGAAATATGTTGATAAAGCTAAGGATAAAAAATCCAGTTTCCGCCTGATGGGATTTGGACACCGGGTCTACAAGACTTTTGATCCGCGTGCTGTAATCATCAAGAAAGCCTGTCATGAGTTTCTTACAGCCATGAACATAGATGACCCGATGCTTGAAGTCGCAATGGAACTGGAAAAGGTCGCGTTAAAGGATTCATACTTCGTTGAACGTAATCTATATCCGAACGTTGATTTCTACAGCGGAATTATTTATCGTGCCATCGGTATCCCTGAGGATATGTTCACTGTGATGTTTGCTTTGGCACGTATGCCTGGATGGATCGCGCACTGGAAGGAAATGACTACCACTAATACCAAAATAACCCGTCCACGTCAGATTTACGTTGGCAAAACGATGAAGTAATGAAAGTTAAAGCTTCAAAATTTCTTGATACATTTATTCAATATATACCCAGTATAATTATTATTGGCGTTTATATGACGATGATTTTTATCATCACGGATTTTGAATTAAGTATGCTTCTACTCATTGGCGGTTTGCTGCTGGGAATGGTTATGAGCGTTATGGAAGTAAATCTCTTTCCGTTGCGTCCCATTGTAGTAATGTATACCTTGGCGTCGATAGGGGCATTTATCTATATACTGTTCGATAAAAATTTACAAGTATTCAGTCCGGAAGACTTTATTGTTGTTTCATTTTTTCTGCTTACTATCCTGATGATGGTTCTAATTTCTATGACCAGGCCGGAAAATCCAAGCACTTATATTGTTAAGGTAATAATAGACTGGTACGGCATTATATTACTTTTTGTATTTTTATTTTCTATCTATTACTTTAAATGTAAAGCTCTAATAAATTGCAGCAGCAATGAAGCTGAAAAAAGTTTTCAAACATGCTGCTATTTTAGTTGTGTAACTTTTACCGGCCTTGGCTATGGAGATATTGTTGCGCTTCCCAGGTTCAGAATGGTTGCGGCGATGCAGTCAATTATCGGCTATATCTGTATGGGCGGTGTCGCGGCGACGATTTATTCCCTGATTCAATCCAAACTTCAGGCTATACACAAGGCTAAACGGCTGGAAGAGAAAGAGGGCAGTGGTGAAGATGCTTCAAAGTGATTTTGAATCCAAATACAAGCATATTTATAAATTTGTAGAATCCACGCTTCAGGCTGCGCCTGGTTGTCATGACTTTGATCATACTTTAAGGGTTTTGCGCAATGCGGAAATGCTTGCTGCGGAAATACCGGAAGCGGATTTACAGATCATTCGCCTTGCCGCGCTTCTCCACGACATAGCCCGTCCTCAGGAAATGAGTTCCAAGGGGAAATTATGTCATGCGCGTAAGGGATCTGAAATTTGCGCCTGCGAGCTAAAAAAGCATAACTTCCCGCAGGTAATGATTGATAATGTTTGCGCTTGTATTCAGACTCACCGTTTTAGAGGAGATGGGCTTGCCCCGCAAAGCCTTGAGGCTGAAATTATCTATGACGCAGATAAACTCGATTCCATCGGCGCTATCGGCATAGGCAGAGCTTTTCATTTTGCCGGACGGGAGAATTCACGTGTTCATAACACCATGGAGGAAGCATTGAATTCCGAGCCCTACAGCCGGGAAGACTCGGCATATCGTGAGTATCTGGTGAAACTTCGCCATGTAGCTGATAAAATGCTCACTGCCGCCGGCAGGCGTCATGCTGCCGATAGAGCTCAATTTATGCATGATTTTTTTGTACAGATGGAAGCGGAAACGCGACACTAGCTTTGTCTTGATATGTTATTTATTAACTAGCACTTGCAGCCTTGAAATATTATTTTGCTAAAAATGCTGTTTTTTATTGAATAATTCCTTGAAAATGATTTCTTATTGTAATAGATTTAAGGTTATGAAGGAACATGTGCAAAAGAAAACGGGAATGATGCTTTTTGTGGTATTGTTCCTGGCATTTATGGGGATATTCAGCTTTTTCCGTTCGGAGATTGCGGAATATGCTGCATCTTTATTGGCTATGGCCAATGAAATTACCTTGTCCAAGAAAAAAGCCGGGACTTCTCCCCCCGCTTCCACTATCCAGATTGTTACCAATAGAAAATATAACGCTAAACAGAAAAAAACTGCTAAGAAAAAGCTTGTTAGAAAAACTGATGACAGATTCAAAAATCCGGTTACAGCCAAACTGCCTAAAACCAAAACACCGGAGATTTCTTATTCTGAAGTCTTTCCTGAATGGAATGATTCCTGGATGCGTCTTTTTACTCCGCTTAGAAAATATGACGGTACGGTATGGCGTAAGGAAAGGACTGAGATAAAAGGCAGTACAGACGGCAAAAAACTTTATCTTTTATGCCGTTTTTATGATAAGAACCCGGATCAGGCGGTTACTTCTAACACAGAAGGCAAAGGCGGAAATAACGCCTGGAAGGATGACAGTATCGAACTTTTCCTTATGAAAGACAGGAAAAGCAAGTTTTATTATCAGTATATAGTTTCCGTGACTGGCAATGGAACGGTGCATTATTGTGTGAATTCTAAAATTCCTAATGGGAGGACATCAGCAAAATTACCAGAAAATTTTGTAAAGCCGCGCTACCGGGTGAATGAATTCAACGGCGGTTTTGAAATTGAGATGGTAATAGATTTGCGCAATATCGGTATAAAAGCCATTAAGCCGGAAGAGTCCTTCCTGATGCAGGTTGTAAGGAATTATCGTGGGCAGGGGTATAAAAATTCAGTAGCTTTACACCTTTTCCCGGTATATATATATGCTGACAAACGCATGGGTATAAATAACCATGACCGCAGGGCATTTCAAAAAGTCATAGTAAAAAAAGTGGACAAACATTTATTGTGAAGGATTTGTGATGGAAAATGTAATTGAAGTAAAAAATCTTACGAAATATTATGGAAGCTTTTTCTGGAAAAAACAAGTACCAGCTTTGGATAATTTGACTCTTGATATTCCAATGGGAGCGGTTTTCGGTTTTCTTGGGCCTAACGGCGCTGGAAAAACAACTACGATAAAACTGCTGATGGACTTGATAAAACCTTCAGGCGGTGAAGCGTCTATTCTTGGATATCCTCCTGAAAATGTTGAAATTAAAAAGAAGATAGGATTTCTTCCTGATGAACCGGTGTTCAGTTCATATCTTTCCGCTAATGAATTTCTCAATATCTGTGCTAAATTATTAGGGGTTCCTTCAAATGAACGAAAAGACCGGATAGTGGAAGTTCTTGAAATAGTGAAAATGACTAAGCACGCGAAGTCAAAGCTTGGAGGATTTTCACGTGGGATGGTACAAAGAATTGGAATTGCTCAGGCGATTCTTAATCGGCCGAAACTTTTAATTCTTGATGAACCGCTGGTGGGGCTTGATCCTCACGGGCGCCAAGAGTTGAAAGATATAATTTTGCATCAGAAAGCAATTGGAACCAGTGTATTTTTCTGTAGCCATATATTGTCGGATGTCGAAACAATATGTGATCATCTGGGAATTCTTTATGAGGGCAATTTGTTATGTTCAGGGAAATTGGAAGACTTGCTCCATGATACTGGCTTAAGTCTCCACATTACTCCCGGTCATGATGATATTGCTAAAGAATTACTTTCTGAAGCAAGTGAAACAGTTAAGCTGCCTGACGGCGGCTGGAATCTAACTTTTGTTAACAAAAAGGAGGTAAAGCAGACTCTTTTAGCTATCAAAGAGAAGCACCAGGACGCAGTTACAATGCTTCCAGCGAAGGAAAATCTTGAAAAGTTCTTCTTCCGGAAAATTGAAGACGCGGCCAAAACTAATTAACCAAATTAACTAACTAGCACTAACTAACTAATGCAGAACTTAATTCAACCCTGCAAACAGGAGGAAGTAAAGTGAAAGGAATGAATGAAATCGCGGCAGTAGCCAGTGGTACATGGAGCCGAATTTTACGGATGAAGGTCGTTTACGTCCTTATTCTCTGTGTTCTGGCTTTAATCGGGAGCGCATATCGTTATGACGTTCTGTCTCTAGGTCAACACAAAGCCCTGATGGTGGATGTATCATTATTATTGAACACCGTTGCGGCAATTCTTATCGCAATCTCTATTACCTTTGAAATATCCAAGGAATTCAGAGAAGGAGTCGCTACTACACTGTTATCAAAATCTCTCGGTCGTACGCAGTATCTTATTGGTAAGCTTATCGGCATATCTGTTGCCGGCATAGTTATTACCGGTCTCATCGCTATCGGTTTCGGGCTTATTTTCAGTTCTGCTTTTGATAAGATTGCTCAACCGATGATAGTAGGACATTTGCTGGTTATGATAAGTGTCATACCTATGTCTGCTCTGGCGATTCTTTTTGCTGTTCTGTTCCCGGAATCAGTTGCTGCGATTGTCACTGCTATTGCAATATGGTTTGCACACTCGGCTGCAAGCCTGATAGGAGTTCCAGTTGTTTATGGAGGAATTATTCCTGACTTGAACCTTTTCAATTTGAAAGCTGAAGCCACATATAGTTTTGTCGGCGGAATCAGCTGGGTATATTTACTTTTGGTTCTTGCGTGGGGAATTGTTTATAGTGTCTTCACAACGTCATTGGCCGGTATAATATTCAGCAATAAAGACTTGAAATAATAACTACGGGAAGGAAAAAATGAAAAAGTCTATTATAACTCATATTGTGGTCATGATCATTGCTGTAGTGTTGGGCTGGTATCTGGCCTCAATGCTTACAACTAAACGTTCTGACATAATAAAAATTGAAAATGAACTCTCAAACGCACCGATGGGTGGATTCAACAAATTTGCTTCAGACATTCAATGGATGCTCTTTATTAATTACTGTGGCGGACTTGAATCAGTCAAAAAAGAAAATGTTGATGAGATCTACTCTCGCTTGACAAGCATTCTCGGTAACGATCCTAATCATGAAGCTGCTTATGAACTTGGCGGAATGATGTTTTCTGTAAGAGATCCTAAAAAAGCTGTGGAAATATTTACCCGCGGCGCGGATAATCCGAACTTGAAAAACAGCTGGAGACTTCCGTTTTATGCCGGTTTTGTCTTGACTCAGCATATGACAGACAAAGATGATCCGCAGCGTCTCGCTAAAGCTGAAGCAATGTTCCGCAAAGCGATAGCACGTAACTCTTCAATGCCGCATATTTTCTCGGCTTTGATTAGAACCCGTGCAAAACGCCTCATGCAGAGAAAGAATTGGAAAGGTATTCCGGTTGTGAATGAAAAACATGCTTATCTTTGTGCCCTGTTCAACGAATGGCAGAAAGGTGGAGATGTTGAAGATGGACAGGTTTTCTCAGGCAGCTCAGCAAGTGGTACAGATCTCAGACCATTGATTCTTGCAGCGGCACAAAAAGCAAAAGCTTCAGCGCCTAAGGATAAAAACGTCCTCAAGACTATCAAAAAAGTTATGGATAAAGTTCTGAAAGAAGACCATCTTTGCGCAAAATGTCTTACTACATACGCTCCTGGCGACAAATTCTGTGCCTGTTGCGGCGCAAGAGTAGTTGTATATGGCGTTTGTCCAAAATGTAAAACTGTAATGAAAGGCAAATTCTGCCCGAAATGCGGAAGTTCAAAAGCAGCGGCAAAGAAAACTGTAAAACGTACAGTTAAAAAACGCGTTGCTAAAAAAACTAAATAATCGCGGAGAGCATTGATTTGGACCGGAACAAAAAAAACAAGAAGACAAAAGTCGTACTGATTTCAGCTGCGGTACTTTTCTGTTATTTCTTTTCAGAAGCCGTTTTGCGGCAGTTTGTTCTTCATCGTTCCGGTACACAATCAATAAGCCTTAGCAGTATTCTCGGGAAACTTCCTCCTGGAATAAGGGACGAAGTTACCCGTAGAATCACTATCGGTGAACTTAAAGATGACTTAAAAATGGCTAAGACGGTTGGAGAAAAAATTAGAATTTCCATTAATCTTGCTTCTGTTATCTCAAAAGATGAACTCCAGAAAAAATATGCTGAAATCATTGATGAATATCCCAAACAACCGGAATCTCTCCCTGCTTATACTAATTTCCTGATGGCTCCTGAAACTGCTTTGAAATCTATTTCCATCAGTCAATATCATGAATTTATAAAACTCCTTGATAAAGAACAGCGGTACTGGGCATGGAATTCCGGCTTTTCCAAACTAAAAGGGCTCCAGCTTTCAAATAAAGAACAGATGAAGTTCCTGCTGCCGCTCCTGGATGCCAAACCGGAAGGGCGCGAATATCAGCAGATTTACATGGAACTTTCAGAATTGGCATTTGAAGAAAAAGATGAAAAGGTGGAGTTAAAAGCAAAAAAACTCGCGGATATCTGTGAGAAGTTGCCTTATTTTGATGAAGTCCTTGAAAAACGGGCAAAAGCTAAGGCCAGGGCGGAAGCGAGAAAACGTGCTAAGGCTAAAGCAAAAGCCGCCAAATTAGCTAAAGAAAAAAATAAATCAACAAAGAGAGAAAAATGATGGTAAAAGTTTTTGCCATATTTGAATTAACCGTAAAAAAAGTGAAAGAACCGGCATTTTCGATATTGTTTGTTATTGCCGCCATGATCGGATATTTTGTTTCTGGAATGGATATGTTGAAATTCACTAAAGATGATGACGTGCTTTTCGGTTTGATTTCGCTTGAACAAGGCGCTCCTTTGATGATAGGCTTTGTAGTAATACTTCTTATGACATTGATTGTCGCTACCTTCAGCGGCGCGACTGACATACCTAAAGATATTAATTCCAGAATGATTATGCTGATACTGGGAAAACCCGTAAAAAGGGTTGAGTATCTGTTTGGAAAGTATCTTGGTATTGTCGCTATATGTCTGGCATTTTTCCTGGTTGCGGCAATTGCCGCATTTATCGGCAGGTTTGTCGATACTGGTGAATTGACGTCTTTTTCTGTGGTTGCCAGACAATTTATACTGGTTCTGGTTATTTTTCCTTTTGTTGCGATGACAATGATGATTTCAGCATACCTTTCTGATATCAGCGCAATGATTGTCGCCATAATTTATGTGCTTTTTTCTGTAGTGATAAGTGCTGTTTCCCTGCTTGTTGATATGCTTCCGAAAAGCCTTGAAGTTATTTCTGTAATCCATACCATATCATATTTTTTCCCTAATTATTTCTATTTTTTCAGTTCCTTTAAATATTGCGGAGTCGTTATAATTGCGCTTATCCTCTATGCGTTTTCAATGACGGCAGCTTTTCTTTTCATAGCCGCGTTTCGCCTGAATAATAGAGATATGCTTTAGTTCAGTCCTGAGATTTTTTCTCATGCGAAACCTTAATATGATTATTCCGCCGTATTTTATGCTAGTGCCGTTTGCCTGTCTTCTTATTTCTGCTATATTAGGTGTGTGTATCAAAATGATAGAATTATAACGCAAGGTAATCCAGATTATGGATATAATATATACAATACGTTTAGATAACGGCTCTAAATATCTAGCCAAAGCTGATGAATCTTTAGCTTTCAAAATTAATGACTGGTGTGTTATTCACAAGGACTTTTTCAATGATTTTGGTCAGATTGACAAGATTGGTGAGGATAGTTCTCTTCTTAAAAAAGATAAGGATATTCCACGAATTATAAGAAAGGCTACAGTTCATGATAAAAGTATGGCGCATGAAAATGAAATGCGTGCCAAATCAGCTTTACGAACTACTCAGGAAGCTGTTGAAAAGCTGAAACTTGAAATGAAGCTGCTCAATGTCCATTTTTCCCTGGATAAAAAATTAATTGTTGTCCAGTTTACAGCTGAAGGAAGAATTGATTTCCGGGAACTGGTCAAGGATTTAGCTAAGACTTTTAATGCGCGTATTGAACTGCGGCAGATTGGCGTCAGGGACGAAACCGCATTGAAGGGCGGACTTGGAATTTGCGGCCAGCAGCTTTGCTGTAATCGTTTTCTTAAGGATTTCGCGTCGATAAATGTGCGCATGGCGAAAGATCAGGACTTGTCACTTACCCCAAGCACTATCTCCGGTTTTTGCGGTAGATTGAAATGTTGTTTGAAGTATGAGCATAAAGGATATCTGGAACTGGAAAAAACTATGCCGCGCCGTGGAGATATGTGTGATTGCCCCGGTGGACGGGGAAAAATATGTGACCGTAATCTTCTTACACAGGAAGTATCTGTTGTGCTGGATGACTCCGGGAGCTGTATACGCTGTGCATGCAGTGAAGTGCAGGTTGTTTATCCCGATAAATATAAGATCAAAGCCAAATCATCCAATTCAGCAAAAAAGGCTGATTCCAAATATTCTGACGACAATGGCGGTATAAGCCCTGAAGACGACAGTTGTGTTGCAGAACCGGATGTTGATAATAAAGATGGCGGAAAACATCAGGATAGTAAATCCGCCCGGCGTAAGAAAAAACGCCGCAGGAGCAAAAAAACTAAAAATTGATTCAGATATAGTTTATAAGGAATATTTAAATGCTGCCATTTGATCGAGCATATTTAGAACAGCTTTCCAGTGACGATTTATCTAAAATGTCACATTTGGACAGCATGGGGTTTCTCGTTGGCCCGAATGAAACATTTGAAGATTTTCGCGGTCGCTTACTGAAATTATGCGATGCTTTGAAAGAGTTTGAAGATAAATTAGAACAAGGTGAAGATGAGGTTGAGATTTTTGAGGGGGTAAAGGTTTGTAAAGATAAACGTATTCCCGATGAAATTATTGAGGAAGCCGGTAAAGTAACTGAACACTATTACCACTTTTCAATCAAATGGGCGCCGGGGTTCTTCATGTCAAAAAATATTGGCTGGCTTTGGGGAGGGTGTGCTCTTTCCGACCAGGAACATTCTTTAACAGTTTTCCTTATTCGCTCAAGTTTTATGAAAAAAAGAAAATGGTTTATTTATGACCGCCGCGAACTTCTGGCTCATGAATTATGCCATACTGCACGTCATGTTATCAACGATAATAACCTTGAGGAGTTTTTTGCATATCAAACTGCGCCAAGTAAAATCAGGCGCTATATGGGCAACTGTTTCATCTATAAGCATGATGCTGTATTATTTCTACTGCCGACTATGATACTTCTCGCGGCGCAAATAGTTAAAAGCTTTACCGTGTATAATTATCCGATTTGGCCTTTTTGGATCTTTGCCCTGGCATATCCGGCTTTTCTGCTTGTGCGTAATAATATTTCGCGAGTAGTCTTTTTCAGGGCTTGTTCAAAATTGATTGCTTTTGGTTTTGTTGACGCATTAGCTATCTTGTTCCGCTGCGAATGGCATACTGTGGTTGAAATTTCTCTCTTGCCGTCTCCTGAAGCGTTCCGGCGTTTCGTGCACCAAAAAGCTTATACAGAGCTGAACTGGAGGATCATACAGCATCGTTTTGTTATTCATAACAGCAGAGAGAATAATGAAGAAGTGGAGGATAATGGTGATGCAAGTTAAAGAAGTTGCAAAATACCTGGATGAACTTCTGGATATACAGGCAGTTCCCGGTGACGCTTCCAACAACGGTTTGCAGGTTGAAGCCGGCAATTTAGTCAATAAAGCAGTTTTCGGCGTTGATGCCTGTCAGTCTTTGTTTGAGGCAGCATTGGCTAAAGGGGCTGATTTTGTTTTTGTTCATCATGGCATAAGCTGGGGAAGCGAGCCACGGCGTTTTACCGGAATCACTGCTTCCCGGCTGGAATTATTGTTTAAGAACGGTATTTCTCTTTACGCGGCTCATCTACCGCTTGACGCACATACTAAAATAGGGCATAACGCTTTGCTGGCGGATATAGTAAAACTGCGTAAACGCTACAGTTTTGCCAATTACAGCGGTTGTGACATTGGCTGTTGCGGTGTTTTGCCGGAGGCATATCAGGTTAATCATCTGGTCAGGAAATTTGAATCCGGACTAGACTGTAAAGCTCAGGTTTTCGGTAATCTGGATAAGAATCTGGAAAAGATAGGCATTATTTCCGGCGGCGGAGGTTTGGACGGCCTAATGGCGTGTGTTGACGAAGGGATTGACTGCTTTGTTACTGGTGAAATGAGTCATTCCATGTATCATTATGTTAAAGAAAGCGGTATTACGGTAGTGATGCTTGGGCATTATCATTCTGAGACTCCCGGCGTAAAAGCGGTGATGAATGAGATTGAGAAGAAATTCGATATTGACTGTGAATTTGTTGATATTCCGACAGGTCTGTAAATGATGTGGGGTGTTTTTATGGAAAAAATGGTCTTAACCTTGGCAACAGCTGTTTTATTGCTTTGTGGATGTTCAAGCCTGGATTCCGGTATCTTGAGTGAATCAGAAAAGCTTACTATAATTGATATGGCACGTTACACGATTACCAAGATGCCTAAAAATAAAAAATTTGTTACTGCAGCTGAGGCTGATGCGATAAATAAAAAAATGCCTGAAGTGAGGGTACGTTATACCGGACCGCGTCAGGGGAAGATGTTTATCAGCTGGTCCGTGGACAGTAACGATAAAGAAGGCAAAACTGTTAATTTTGTTTACAGTGGGAAATTTTTGACAGACAGCGCTATGTGGCGGATGGGGATAGTTAAATACAAAAAACATAAAAGTAAAAAGAAAGTAAATCCTTATCATAAAGTCAAGGGAGTGGAAGGGGCTGACTTTAAAGACTTGATGAAAAAGAATGTGATATTAGGAAAAAAACGCCCGTAAACTGCTTGTTGCCAAAGAAAAATTCCATATTTTTGTTTATAAAATTTGCATATGAGCAGAAAACGTATATTGTACGTTTTCGCTTTTATAAAATATAAGCTGATATGATTCAGATGATTTAATTTAGATATAAATTCAGGAGCATTATAAAATGTACGCAATTATTAAAACTGGTGGAAAACAGTATAAAGTAAAAAATGATGATATCGTTGCAGTTGAAAAGCTGGAAGGTGATGCCGGCAGCAAATTAACTTTCTCTGAAGTCCTCGCGGTTGGCGAAGAAGGCGAAAGCTTAAAAGTTGGTACTCCATTATTGGAAGGAGCCAAGGTTGAAGCTGAAATAGTAGAGCAGTTCCGCGGCCCTAAACTTATTGCTTTCAAAATGAAAAAACGTAAAGGCTACCGCCGCAAAGTCGGGCATCGTCAAAACCTGACAAAAATTAAAATTTCTGCTATCAACGCATAATTTTATTACAATTTTAGAAATGGTTCGGGTTTTAATAACTTCGAACCATTTTTTTATAGCCGGAACACGGACTAAAACGCAAAAATGGGAGAACCGAGATGAAATATGACGATAACGGTGCATTAATTCAGTGCGAATTAGAGGGAATTAAACTGCTTAATCGCGGAAAAGTTCGTGATATTTATGATTTGGGCGATAGCTTGTTATTTGTTGCCAGTGATCGTTTAAGCGCCTTCGATGTTGTTATGCCCAACGGTATTCCTTCCAAGGGGGAAGTCCTTACCAGAGTTTCTTTATTTTGGTTTGAAATGATGGATTTTGTAGAAAATCATCTCATTACTGCGGATGTTACCACACGTCCTGAACTGGTAAAGTATGCCGATGACCTTCAGGGAAGGGCGATGATAGTCAAAAAAGCTCAACCCCTTTCTGTGGAGTGTATTGTTCGCGGATACATTATCGGCAGCGGCTGGAAGGACTATCAAAAGACTGGTGAAGTATCAGGTATCAAACTGCGTCCCGGATATCGTCAGGCAGAAAAACTTGATGAAGTATTATTCACTCCTTCTACCAAAGCTGAACAAGGGCTTCATGATGAAGCTATTTCATTTGAACAAACAATAGAAATACTAGGACAGGATATGGCTAATGAGGTCAAAGACCTGTCTATAAAAATCTACACTAAAGCTCATGATTATGCCAAAACTAAAGGTATTATTCTAGCTGATACTAAATTTGAATTTGGCGTGTATGATGGTAAGATCATACTTATTGATGAAGTCCTCACTCCTGATTCAAGCCGTTTTTGGCCTGCTGATCAATATGAAGTCGGCTGTAGCCCGGTAAGTCTTGATAAACAATATGTTCGCGACTATCTGGAAACCCTGGATTGGGGCAAAGTCGCGCCGGGGCCGGTTCTCCCGAAAGAGGTCGTGGAAAAAACCACTGCTAAATATCTTGAAGCCTACAAAGCTATTACCGGAAAAGAATTCTAATAAAAACTTATTCCTGTAAGGGAACTATGTATTGCCTAAAAAATCTCAAAAAAGGTGTCATTTAATGCCATTTTTAATTTGTAAATTGTTGAAAACTAATTATATCAGATATTTCAAATAATTATGAAAATAGTAAAGATAGTTATTGGTATTCTAATGTTGTTTTGGACTTCGGCTATTGCATATAAGGCTTTGATTGATATTGTTAGTCCTACAGCGAATACTATGGGGATACAATTTGCAATATATATTGGATTAGCTTTGATTATTTCAGGTAATACTTTCCTGATCGGGATTTACTTTTTAATTAAGCACTTCAGCTTAAAAAGTTATAAATAGGGATTTCTTAGGTATAGGGCTAGGTCAGATATGATTCCCTGTAAGGGAACTTTAAATCCCCGTTGCAGTTACGGGGATTTTTGCTATACAGGGAAGTTAAGAAATCGTATAAAAATATAAAAAATTATAAAATTTTACTTGATATTTTACTAAAACAGCGTTTTTTATATAATATGACATTAGCGAGTATGGCATAATGGTTGTGCACCAGCTTCCCAAGCTGGTCATAGGGGTTCAATTCCCCTTACTCGCTCCATTTTTTTACCTAATTCTTTACTGCGGTATTAAATATTAAAATATGCTTCAATAGATTTTGCGATTGCTTTACCCAGTTTTCTGGATGTTTCAGGAATAATTACCTTTTGGTTTGCTATAGCATAAGGAGTTTCCATTGTTGCAGCCAATGGCTTCCATTCAAGGCTGGAAGCCCAAAAACTTAATGACATGCCCAGCTTATAATTTGCTGCAGAATTCCAACCGTCACCAAATCTTAAATTATTAGCTTTAAAATATTGTAATTCTATTGTAGAATGCTTTTCAAGCTGATTGCAAAACAAATTCAGTTTGTGTTTTAAATCATTTCCCGGCTTTTCGACAAAGTAAACGTTTTCGGATTCATTGCCCCTTAAATAAGGACAATGTAAATCAAGAATGACTTGCGGACGAGTCTTATTGATTATCTTCATAATATCATAAGTTTCCGGGTAAATCGGAACATCACCATAATCACGCCCGTAATCTCTAGGCTTTCTGTTTTTGCCCTGATCACCGCATTCTACGCCGTCTTTATCAACAAATGGAACTACCATCAATGTAATATTCTTGTGAAATGATTTATGCGAAAGAGCATAATCAATGAGTCCTTCCATAACGTAATTTGCGGTCATTTCACAACAATGATGACGTGCGCATATAAATACTTTTTTCCCTTTTCCTGTACCGATTCGAGCGAATTCCACCTGCCTGTTTCCCTTGCTTGGGGTATTTAAAAATGATTGATGAAATAATTTGTCAGCAGAATGTTTTGCGGCAAATACTTTCCAGTTATGTTCAAGATAAGGAATCGCAACACAAAACCTTACTTTTGAAATTTTTTTGGTAAAATCAAATTCAAAGCTTTCATCGTTGAAATTTACATTATTAAAGCCAAGCCATTGCCAGTTTTTACCTTCGTCGTAACTCACCGCCGGGCCCGCGTGGCTGATTGCCGGAGTATTCACAAACCTGAATTTATACCGTCTAGGAAGCATGGACTTGGCACGAAAATACCAATAGAACCAATACCCGAAAGTATCTCTCATATCCGTATCAAGTTCAACTTGTTTGTCATTTTGACTTATTACATGAACGTTGCCTCCGGCAAAATTTGTATCGATTTTCAGCATTTTTTATTTAATCCAATCTAATTGCCAAAAATATCCCAATAATATTTAATAATGCACATATTTCTCCCCAAGAACACTCTAATTGGGGAGAAGTGAAGTTTTATTGATTATACTTTTTAAACAACGGTCCCATTAAATTTAAGTTATTGGTTCTGACATAGTAGTCTACAGCAACGTCATTACTTGCAAGCCCTTCCACGTGTCCATCTCCCATAAGGGTGTTTACGGTTTTTGCATGACGTCCAGTAACGAAGTCCTGAAGGCATTCAGGCTTGTTAGGGAAATTTAAACCATTTATAATAGCCTTAGGATATTTTGACGCGCCAGGTACATAATTGCGATAATCTGCTGCGTAACTACTACCATATCCATAGGCAATATTTACGTTGCCGCCTCCGGCTCCCCAATCCAGCATACCAATTTTGGAAGCTATATTTTTCACTTTACTCAGCCTTGAATTGCCATAATTAGGAGCCAGAATCCAAGTAGCATAATTTGCATTACTTAATTTGTCATATACCGAGTTGACAGAACTGGATTTTGGTAAACTTGGGCAAAGCAAAACGGAATTATCGTCTCTAAAGCTGTGACTAGTTGTTTTATGGGCATAGTAAAGAGCCTGGTTTCTCCAATCATTCCAAATCATACCGTCATTGTCATCAACGTAGAGGTATGCATATGTTCCTAGTTGTTTCAGGTTATTTTTACAAGCCGCTCCTTTGGCTAATTCTCTTGCTCTAGTTAATGCCGGAAGCAACATACTGGCAAGTATCGCTATGATAGCTATCACGACGAGGAGCTCAATAAGTGTGAAAATTGAACTACATTTAATGTTTTTTCGATCTTTCATTTCAGTCTCCTTTTTTTTAGTTTTAATATCTTAATTAAATTATTACCGGTTCTTCTTTGCGTGAACATATACCTCCCCTTTTATTAACGTTTTTCTTGTTTTTAAGCATCTTAAATTCCTGGCCGGCTAAAGTTATTCTCTTTTTATGCTCTTTATAATGCAGAAAAAAACTGTGCGGATGTTCAAAGTCAATATTTTGCAGACATAGTTGTTGCGACTCGGGAAAGTACGAAAAAGCAATATATTTGCATTCCTCACCTGGAGCAACGCCATTGTCACTTATCCAGTATGTACCACGGTTTAATTTTGCAATATGGCTGTAAATTATTCCAATCAAACCTAACGAATCAACTGTTGCTCCAGGTCCCTGGTCATAATTAACTGCTCCGGGATATGACCAGGAATTTAAAAAGTAGACAGTTCCTTTACCATGCTTGCGCCGCAAGAGAAATGGAAGTCCCTGTTCATCATCAACAGCCAGGATTTCCATTCCCGGATCAGTTATTTCGATTTCTCCCATGCAGGTTTGCATATGTCCGAAACGGCGCGGGAACTCAAAACCCAAATCATTATTTCCACGTGCCGCAGTTATCCAATGTAAACGTTGTCCACGTTTTTTAACCTTTATGCCGCACAATTCAGAAAAATCACCGCCAAAAAGTAATTCATCTACCGCATATCCTACATAGTTACGAGTAGTATTTGTAGATAAATGGGGAATAGATATAAATAAAGTCCCGCCCGCCTTGACGAATTTATTAAGTTCGTTATATTGTTTTTCCGAGGCGGTATTCCAACCTGCAAAAAGTAAAGCTTTATAGTTGTTAATCAGGAAATCACAATCAATATTATCCTGGGCAAAACTTACAATATCCACCATGCCATAGGGTGTTCCCGAAACAAAAGCGTTGGGGTGTTTTCCCAATACAGGTTCAAGCGGGAAAAACACATTTTTAACAATATCCCAAGTCTTTTCGGGTGCACCCTCAAACCATAACGGATTCTGTTCCGCCAGAGAATAAGCTCCGGCAATCGCACTGTTAGGGCTGAATTCCGCACTGCACAGATCATAATTTCCTTTAATAACGGCTACAGAAACCTCGGGTTGCCCTTCAGGAGTGCCGTTCTTCTTTACAAAATCGTAAAAATCAGAGATTATTTCTCTATAATTTTTACATATATCTGAATTATAATCCACCTTGTGAAAATGTTTACGTGCTTCCTCAATGTAGGATGAGAATACAGGAGTTTCTCCACCATTCCAGGAAACTTCGGAAGGTTTCAGGTCAACTATTGGCAATTCATGCTTGGGAGAATCCTCAACCAGTGACGCTTCAACAAACCAGTTGCCGCTTTCATTAATAATCATCTTTGCGCCGCCCATGTATTTTTGGTACATAGCTATTTTTAGAAGATCAAATCTATACTTGTTACGGTAAGGTATCCACGCATAGTGTTCATGTGCCAGGTGAGAACCCCAGACAGGAAGATCGTATTGCCGGTAAAGGCCGCGCGATAAGGCGGAAGCCATATTCAAATGCTGAAAAGCAAAGTCTTCCAATAAAGGGATATCAGCTCCAGCTGCAATTTCATAATCAATGTAAAAATTACAGCTGGTTCCCATTATAGGGCCCCAGCCATTGCGGCGGTATTCGTCAATATGCTTTTTTACTTCTGCCATAAAATCATCAGCAAAGTCTGCCAGGGATATTTTTGACAAATTTTTGCCTTTGAGTGATTTTTCTTCGAAGCGGAAAGTGAAGCGCTCTCCAAAATCATAACCAAGATAATATTCACCAAGCTGTTCAAGTTGTTTTGACCATTTAGGATGAGCGTCAGTATAAATAAAAGTAGTATAAATACCTTTATTTTTTGCTTCCCTGGCAAAACGTAATGCCCCCGCACCACGACGGTCGGCATAAATCTCAAACTCCGGGCAATCTTCTTTGCGCCAGTACTTTTTATTTTCCCAGTCCGGTTCCGGCAAAACAATATTGATCTCATCTAGTGCATAGATCCATTCGGCTAACATCCTGGGAGAATATCCTCGTGAATATCCCCAGAACTGAGCAAGATTACCTTGGTTGTCTTCAATGATTTTATCAATCATTTCCTGCGGAGAAAAGCTTTGTACTGCCCATGACTGGTGTGCATAAAGTGTTGAAAGCAGGTAATCAGTACTCATGGGATAGATTCCGCTGCCTATATAAATACCGCATTCAGGTAATTTGAATTGCTTTTGTTTAATTTGTTTTATCATCACTCTTCTTTTCCTGCAGTGAAATAACTTTTAAATTGGTAATGTCAAGACTGCATGTAATATAGAAGTTAAAGCCGCCTCCGGCACGGGCAATGTTATCCCAGGAAGCTGTTTTTACCATTTTTCCTTCCTTTTCCCTGAAAACTTCGATTGTTTTAGAACTGTTGGATACACGAATAGAAAACTTATACCATTCGCCGGATTTTAAATTACTAAGTTCAGCATCTGAATATTTACAGTCTTCATATTTAATTTTTGTCCCATGACACCTCAAACGCAAGCCTTTTTTCAAGATATCAATATAATACCAGATATACTTTAAATCAGGTTTGGCGCCTTGATTATTTACAAGTGCGCTGATTGTATTGTTCGCAGTGTTAAACTTCACTTCAAAGCTTAGTTCATAATCCATCCATTTTGCAGAGTTTTTCTGGCCGCCGCTTATGAGCCAACAGAGGTGCATGGGCGGTTTTTGCCTTACAAATGCCAGAAAACGCTTGCCGTCTTCCTCTTTCAAAGTACATCTGGGAGAGAATCCCGCAACAGGCTTATCAAGTTCACTTTGACTAAAACTAGATTCCCATAGTATATTTTTTTCGGCTCCAATCAACGCATGAGCAATACTGCACACAGCTAAAAATACAAATATCTTTTTCATTTTTTTCTCCATATTTAAGTTTTATAAACAGAACTAATTATTTAAATGATATTTTCTTATATCAATGATGATTATATGCTTCATTTACCTCCTTCAAGCATGCATTACCGGATCTATTTTTACATTTTCAACAGGGGTTGCTCCTGTTGATATTTGTTTTAACATTACATCGGCAGCACAATCCCATACGCTTTCCTTGAAGCTGGCATATACTACATTTTCAGGGAGATCGGATGTGGAAACGAAATCCTGAATGATTCCAATATTCATATCCTGACGTCTTTGCCATAAGTTTTCAAGCACTGCAGTATAAAGCCCCCGCTCAACCAGCAGCGTATCAAGTTGAGAGTTGCGATCTAGAAAATCAGAAATTTCTTTTCCTAAATTATTCTCGACAAAAATAACCTTTGATGAATCATACCCGTCACCATAAGTATTCATGAGGTAACGATAGCCTTCACGCATCCCTAAAGAAGGCGCGTAATTATTACCAGCAGTAATCAAACCGATTTTTTTAAATCCCTTTTTCAACCAATAGTGTCCAAGCATCACAGTCATTGCCCGCCAGTTTTGTTCTATTACCGTTATAGGCAGAACCGAGTAACCGGTATTGCCAACTACAACCAGCGGTTTTTCCAGACTAGTCAGGAAATTGAGCCATTGATCGTTTAAATACCCTGAGATAAATATTCCTGATGCATTCTTGAATTCATCTATATGTTCATTTGATGGACGGGAACCGCAGCTTAATAGTTTGCAGGAGTAGCCGCAGCGGTTGAGTAAATCACTGGAAGCACCTGTGAATTCCATAGCTGACGGGTTTGATATTGCTCCATATTTTTCTGTACTTATAGACAAATAAAGAATTTGTCCTCTTGCGGGAAATGTTTCAAAATGTGCGGCAACAAAAGTTCCGCGTCCATGTTCCCGGCTTATAATTTTATTTTTTTCCAGGTTGCTTAATGAACGCCTGAGAGTTAATACACTAACCCCGAATTTTTCAGAAAATTGTTTTTCCGTAGGTAAAGGACTGCCGACAGCTAACTTATTCGAGGCGATATAAGTTAGTATGCCCTCTTGCGCTTTCATGTATTTTGGTATTGACATAAATATTTATATTCCTTATTTTTTACTTAATATTCATTTATAAAACTATATCTTTATATAAAGATAATATATTTTTTGCGATATGTCAATAGGCAGCCATGCTTTTTTTTATTCCTAACTGAAAATAATATTAAAAAAATATTATTATTTCTTTTTTGACTTTGTTCCATCTGTTTTTTTCAATAATGACTTATCCCCAATCCGCGTAAGGCGAACCGCTTCGAGAATATGCTTATAAACCCTGAAGTAGGCGAAAGCTGTTTTTACCGGAGGAACAAAATCAATATATTTGCCTTCCGGCGCTGCGCGCATGTGTATCTGTTTCAAATTTTTCCCTTTAGCATCAACAAAAAATATATTGACCACAGAATAACCTTTTGATTTTATACCGCGCGCATATAAGCGGTAAGTTCCGTCTGAAATTAACGGGAACCTTCTACTTGTACTGCCATAGGCAGAATCAAGAACATATTTCCCTTTATCTGTTTTAAACAGCAAGCCTCCTGAAATAATAAACCTCCAGCCCGCATAGTTGTATGCCCCGTAACTAAATTCAGGGTTGCAGTTAATAGCTCCTTCATCAGGACATAATCCCAAATCAAGATTTTCAAGCATCATGCCATTTTCTGGATTGCTGTTGCTAAAGCCAAGTTTTAAATAAACCGCATTGGGCGGCGTATAGAATACACTTGTATATTTTTTCCATTCATTAGATACTAAGCTGAGATGATTAGATTGAATAGCGCGTGGAATCCTTTTGCCTGTCGAATCAAAGAAAACAATCCGCCAGTGATATAAAATATTGCTGGATGACACTTGTATCAAACCGATGCGAGAATTTTTTTCAATAACATCTTTACCATCGATTTTTGCCATAAAGTCTAATTTATATTTGACGCCGGGCTTGACTCGCACCTTCTTAAAACTAAGACTGCCTTTAAATCCTTTTGGGCAGACAAGCATTTTTCCGGAACTGTTATTTTTACTAGGCGCAAAACTTACATTGCCGGGTATCCTGCCATCAATGTAATTTTTTAGCGTGCCATTTGCAAAACTATCTCCGAAAATTTTAATTCTGTCATTTTCTGCCGCTGACAATATGATTACGGCAAATATGAAACTGCTTAAAATATATATCATTTTTTTATTCATTTGAATTATTCCTTATTTTGTGCTTAAGGAACTCATTCGAGGTCCATTAAAAATCAAGCCTTTAAAAGTATTTTCTTCCATAAAGCCGTCTTTGTGCTGGTTAATTCTGGCAAAGAGGCCTTGCAGAGAAAGCTTTTTATCGCTGTTTGGATTTCTTATATTCTTTATTGGAATAGTAACAAGCGCCCACCAGCCGTTTTCCTTTTTTCCGCTATTGACTTTCCAGTCGCTGTTCCAGCGGCTATTCCAATTTTTCGCATCATATTTATTGCCATTTGAATCAAAAGCAAAGAAATATTTTTCTCCTTTTTTGCCGTCCCGCAATAAAATCTCGAAGTGTTCGCCAAGCGGGAAGCACTCATTGGCAGACTTGGGCGTTTGTTTTATTTCAGCCATGGCAGACTCAGAAGCATCCAGGCGGAAATAAAGATTATTATCATCCATCAGCATCTTCAATTCAGTTTTATTTTTAGGTGATCCAGAACGCATGGCTCGTCTTGTCAGCTTGAAATCAGTTAATTTAAGAGCGTTGAACCAAAATGGCGACGCAAATTCCTGACTGACAATAATGCCGTTGGGAGTTGATGGAATCAGTACGCGGTTTAAACTTCCCGCAAGATTATTGAAACGCGAAAGAATACGGCTTATTAATTCTTTAACCCGAGGGTCTTTTGCAAGTTTTAAAGCATTTACAAGCAAATTTTTAGCTTTCTTTTCATCCCCTGGATCAACGATGTAACGCTTGAATACCCCAGAGGGACCGGAGTGGATTGTTTCGAAGCCTTTCCGTTTTTTGTCATGCCAGTTCTTATTAATAATGGCAAAAAACTTTTTCATTTCAGGATATGCTTTGCGGAAAGTCCTCTTCAGGTAATAATCCCTCAGTTGGGCGACATTTAAATAAGGATTCCACAGAAGCCTGGATATTATCCAGATTTCCATACCGGTAGTATCCCAGAAATATGAAAACTTCCCAAAACCGAAGTGTGATGTTTCCACATCCTGAAGTGTTTCACAGGAAGTCATGCCTACACCGCCGCATTTTGCCAAATCCTGCAAGTCGATTGCGGATGTCTCTGCCACGGCATTGAAATACCGCAATCCGTAATACATATAAAATGTCAATACGCAAGGCTGTTTTTTCCATTTTTCAAAACGTTCTGACCAGTTGGAATAATGATTTTTTGATACCGCATCTTTTATCGGGAAGCGCATATTACATGTAGGATAAGGGCAAAACAGCGCCATTATTGCCGGGTTTAATTCAACAGCCGGAGGCTCCGCCGCATAAATGTATGCAAGTGTCTGGATAAGCAGATCAGGATAGTCTTTCGTTAAATTTTCCGCCACTTTGTTGAGGAACATGTATGTTTGTGTGGAGCGGAAAAGTTGGTCTCCTTCTGCCGTAACTGATTTTGGGGATAAT
Organism: Victivallaceae bacterium; assembly: GCA_963664605.1. GTDB lineage: Bacteria > Verrucomicrobiota > Lentisphaeria > Victivallales > Victivallaceae > JAHOYW01. The sequence goes on along the minus strand of OY761536.1, from coordinate 2,813,804 downwards.
TTTGAACCGTCTTTCAATAAAATAGGCTTTAAGCAGTTTTTGCATTCACAGCTCGTCCAGGTATCTTCATTTGAGCAGACCAGGATTTTTGTTTCTTCAGGAGCATTCTGTAAAAGTTTTTTTGCTTCATAAACAAGAGTTTTTAATACATCAGGATTAGAAAGACAAGGCTGGGCATGGTTTTTGATAGTCCGTTTACCATTTACTACGGGAAAGAAATCGGGACGTGTTTTTTGGTATTTACCTAAAAAGCCATACATAAAACCACCGCCTACGCCAAGTGCGCCGCCAAGTTCTTTATACCGGTAATGCCAGCCGCGCATTGGCAGGTTTACAATAATTCTTGTTGCACATCCGTTTCGGGCTTTCCATAAAGAATCATTAAAGTCAGGAATTCCCCCCGGCGCTGCCCATGAACGATACCAGAAAGCCGGTTTATCCCGAAAATTAGTCTCTGTCAAAATAAGGTTCGGGGTGTAAGAGAAAATGGTACCGCATTCCGGATTGGGACGTGTCCAGATAAGATCGGTATTTTTTTCAATAAACTTCCAGGTTCCAAACATAGTCCCAGCGGGCTTTGCGCCAAATATGTATATATTATTCCCTTTTTTGCGCACTGCATAACCATCGCTTTTTTTCAAAAACTTCAGGTCTTCCGGAAATAGATCCTGCGCCCATTTTCTGCCAATGAAAATCTTTGTATTTTTATTTTTTGAAGGCAACGCAAGCAAAGGCAGTTTTACTTTGCTTATCTGCTTTATCCAATATACAAGTTCTCGTGCTGCAAGACGTTCCCGCAGATCTGGATCAGCAGCCAGTACCACTTCTCCACTTGCTTTACGGTTATTAACGAGCGCCTGCGAGAAAACAGATTGCGAAAACATTAATAACAATGATAAGATTGCTAAATATCTCATAGTTTATTTCCCTTCCTTTTTTATATGTCGCAATGATATCTTGCCTATTTTACCGGAAACGAAGAAAAACCTCAAATATGCGGCATTTTCCGGTGTTGAAAAAGTGTTGCTGCGAATTCGTTTACAGTTGAGCCGCATCATGTCCGCATCATAAAAAAATAGTTCAGGAAGCGGCATGCCGGAAAATGTGTATTTCCCAGGAAATACCGGCACCGGGTCGCTAAGTGCGTAGCCGCCGGCCGGTATTTCCAGTTTTACTGTACCCTTATCTTTAACCAGCTTTGCCTTGCTTAATTCATTCCATCCGGAATAATCAAATTCTCCCCCGGAAAAATCACTATTAATAAGGATGTTTTGTGATATTACTTTTTTCAATACGGCATTCCGGATCATGATAGAGTTTTTCCCTGATCCGTTTGAAACGATCAATTGCAGTTTTTTTCCTGTTGCAGGCGTATAGAAACTCTGTTGGTAAGTACGCCATTTTGTAGAAAAACATTTTTGCCACGGGTATTTTAAATGCCCTTCATGAGGCAGGCGGTTTTCAGTATCCTTGATTCTGATTTCCCAGTACGGAAGATATTTATTTTTATTCGGGTCAAGCTCGGAACCGTTGACCTTAGCTTCAAGCTTAACCTGGTAAAGTGTATTGGGTTCAACTGCCGTGTCTTTTGACGCAAGGCTTACTGTTTCGGGAGATTTCAGGGAAAGTACAGTATTATTCCCTTCTTTTTTGATTTCTCCACCTTTCGGAAGACTTTTTTCAAAGCTTATTTCTTCGCCAGCACTCGTTACTGCAAAATTCAATGCTGACAGCAGGAAGATTGATTTAATAAACCTGCTACGCTTATTTTTATATCCGGCTTCTGATTTCATAGCTCTTTATTAACCTTTTAAGTTTATATATTTTCTGCTTATCTGCTTTGGGGGAATAACTTGTTTTGAAGATAAGTGCTACGCTGTTCATCAATATCTCTTTCAAATTCCATCCATTGAGGAACCTTATTATACAATTTTTCCAGTTCCACATTGTTCAACGAACCAAGTTTTTCCACTGTCTTCAAAGATTTATTGTATTGCTTAATCAGAGTTTTTACAAATGAATCATAAAATTCTGGGTCACCATAGTTTTTATCCTCCCATTTTCTTGCGAGCTGGCGTGATGAATTCTGATACTTTCTCCATGCTTTTGCGATAATGCTTTTCTTGAAAGCCATGCGTTCTGATGCATTCAGCGCCCCCCAGTTAATGATGCCCCACATCCCTGTTTCATGAACATGTCCTCCCCAGGTGACTGAAGGAGACCGAGGTTTCAAGTTAGGCATCCAGCGCATTAAGCTGAACCGCCAGCGTTCTTTATTCAAGGGAAGTTTATCATACAGGCAATCCCAGGGGATAAAAATAAAAGTGCCCCATCCGTCTTTCAGAGCGATAGTCTCAGATTTCATCATTCCTTTAAGCGGACGATAATGACGATTCGGGGTGTCCCACTCATAAAAAGTAATTTCTCCTGTTGACAGTTTAATTATAAACTGATAATAAGCTACACCTTGCAAACCCGGCATAAAAAACAATTCAAGCGCTCCACCTGACAGACCGTTTGTCTCAATCTGTTTCATATTGGGTTCTTTTGAATGAATATATATATACCACCCTTTGGTATTGTATGTCATATAAAATGAAGTTTCGCGAGCTAAATCTATGTCCTTTTTCCCGTTATAATCGCTGAAACGTGATTCTTTCAGCCGCTTATCGCTGAGTAGATCAGAATGCGCCCAGTCAGTCGCACTGCATGGGGCTGCAGGCATGAAGGTACAAAGGTAGGAGTTTTTACCTTTCACACCTGCTGCTTTTTTGATGCCGGCATTGTGGATGCATCCTGAAGTTATTGAAATTAACATGCATATAAATAAAACTTGTAATATCTTATTCATTAGATCCGCTCCTTCATAAGTTTTTCAATTTTCAAAATATAATTAATCATTTCCAGGCGGGCTGTATCCAAATTGTCTGACTTCGCATCCAGGGTTTCCAGCCACCTTAACGCTTTTTTTGCCATTGTAGCAGCTTCAAGGTTTTTCGATTTCATTGCCTTCTCTGCGGTCATCTTTAATTTTGTCGCATAGCGTATGTCATCAATACCTTCGCGAAATCCCTCCCATGCAATGGTGTCAATCACTCCATTGATTGTTGGATAAACCATACAGAATCCGCGTTCAGCGCTTCCTTCATTATCATCCCATATATTTTCTTTGCTCCTTGATCTCCCGGGAGAATATCCTGAACTATAATAAATATAATTATAAGTCCCGTCATAGTTAGCTTTATACAGCATAAGTCCATGGTTCCGTCTTGAAGCATCAGGATTTTCAGGACCCGTATGAGGAGCGGCATAGCTTATTACACGCAGGCTGAAGGAATGAGCTTCATTTGCATTCTCGCGATCGGGCGGCCGGCTTCCCGGAGCCCGGAAAATATCCAGATACAGGCCGCCTTTTTCAGGAGTCCTCCCCCAGCCTCCGGTAGCTATTATTTTGCCGCCTTTTGATTTTACATATCTCCAGTAAGGCTGGAGTGCGCGCAAGGTTTTATTATGCGCTTCGTCCCAGGTGGCAAAATATATATCACGATGTCCCAATTCCTTCTCAATAAAATCGAAGGTCATATCAATGCGCTTTTTATATTTTTTGAACTTTGCAGGATCAGGTTTGAAATCTCCTTTTCGATTCAAATCTCCGGAGCGCGCCGCACATGCCCAGCCACCCCCCATAAGTGGCTTCATTACAAAACCTGCTTTCTTCTGCAAACGTAATTCGCGCTGCAATAAATTGTTAATAGTTTTTATAGAGAAACCATATCTTGAAACTCCATAATCGACTCTATTACCCATGTTGTAAATGTTATGCTTGCGCAAATTCTTATATTCGGCGCTCAAACGCTTCTCTGCCAGAGGTAAGTTTGTTTTTAATTCATTATCCTGTATTTTCCGGTTTTGATCACATAATTTGAATAAATGAACAGGCAGAGCGCACCAGGTGGAAATAGAAGTGAAAAAAGTTCTATTTAAGTTATAATATGTTTTCGGCATTGGTAACGAAAACGGCAGTACTTTCAAGTTAATCAGTACTTCAGCAATATTTTTGCCATTTTTTATTAACTTGAGTGTGCTTTTATACATTCCCGCGGAAGCAGACTCCGGAACCTTGACGGTAATCCAGAACTGTTTGTTTTTTCCTGCTTTAAATGAAACAGGACACAAGGCGTCTGCGTCATGCACAGGTTCTCTGGTATAATTAAAACTCTTTAACGAGCTGGCTTTTTTATATTCCGCTCCATGGGGATACTCAAGACGAATAAAATTTTCTTTCTTTTTCCTGTCCACTTTTATCAATGTTTCATCATTTAACAGGAGTTCGGGTATAAGGACTTTCCTGGTTTTATCTCCATAGTAACTATACCAGGCTGTTCCTGCCTGATACCAGCATTTTACCACTTTTACGTCAATATTCTTTGACCTTATTGTACCATTGTTTCCTGAAAGATCAGAAACTTTTACTTGAACATTATCAAGATCCTTTTTAGCAGATAAAACAAAAGAAGCGGGTTCATATTCACCTTTTGCGGCGACAATATCGATTTCATTAGTAACTTTCCCGTCTGATGGTAAAATATCCGGAAGACGGGGAATAGGACTCAAAGCCGGAACTACATAACAAACCAGAGGCTTTTTATTCAAAGTACTATTGTTAACATTTTCTTGAAACTTTGTATTTAGTTTTTTCGTATCTGCGAAGATTCCAGATACAGGAAAAAACACGCCCAATAAAGCAATAAACAGCGATTTATTCATTTTTGTCCCTTTATTTTACGGTTACTTAATATTACTTGTTATTTGTTGTTTTTTTTATTTTTTAAAAAATTTATATTTTGTTTTTTTATGCTTGTTATTCATATATAAATATATATCTTTATATATAATTCCTGTTTTGTTTCTTGTCAAGTGATAATGTTGTTTTTCTGTGAAAAAAAGTAAAAATAGATTTTACAGAATGGTATAGATGCTGGTTAGTAAAGCTTGGGAAAGTAAAACTCATAAAAGAAATCATTGAAACTGAAATAAATTTCCTTTTTATTGACAAAAAAATATTATTATTTCAGGACATATGTAATATGCTTGAAATCTTATTGAGAGGTTTATGCGAAAGTTTTTTTAAGACAATGATTATTTTCTTGTGTTTTTTAAACACGATACTCATTTTTGATGAGGCTATTTCAAAAGATCTTTGAGGTCATTCTTCTTGAAGGAATAGTTTTTATGGCAGAACTGACAGGTTATTTTGGGGCTCATATGGCTCGCCTGAAATATTTTTTCCAATTCATCTTTGCCTAAGGTTGCTAAAGCTTGTTTCATTCTTTCCTGATTGCAGGAACAGATGTATCCGGGCGAAGCTCCGAACTCATAAACGCTGTTGTTTTTCTCGCCTGAAACAAATTCCAGAAGCGCCCATAACTGTTTTTCGAGAGGCATTTCCTTTAAAAGCAGTTCCCTGAATTTCTCTGTATTCATCTGGTCACGGTAAGTTTCAAGCAGTTTCAAATCACAACCCGGCATTGCCTGAAGCATCATGCCGCAGCAGCGTTTTACCGGATTGGCTGGATCTGAGTTAAAACTTATTGCGACAGTTATTTCAGTTTCAATCTGGTCGCTCACAGAAAAGAAAAAAGCGGCGTCAGCGGCGGGATTTGCCAGTCCGGCGCGGCTTTTTCCCGAGTTTAAGATTTTACCGTTTTTAGATTTAGTTATTGCGACAAAACCATCCTGTTTGCCGAAGATTTCGTCTTCATTCTGGTTTTTATCCATCAAATACGGCTGTTTGATGAAACCGCGAATATTATTCGTTGCATTGACGTCGGCAATGATTCCTTGAAGTTCCCCGTGTGGATATTCCCAACGGATGGAATATTTTTCGTTTCCATCAAGTAAAGGGCTCAATAATGCCGCACTGGTCAGGGCTTCCGCGAAAATCCTGGAAGCGACAGGATCAGTATCGTGGATTTTGATGCCTTCTGTGACCGTGCAGGTGGTCTCCGCAAAAGAAAAACGGATTTCTTCTTTTTTAAAAGTACCTCTGATTAAAAAATCACTTTTATTCATTATTATCACCTTTTTACGAGGAACAATTTATCAAAATATCCCACAGCACAGCAGTGGGATATAGTGACAATCATTTTATTCTACATTGCTCTTTCGACGACTATCTCCGGATCAATCTCTTCTTTAAGTACTCTTTCGATACCGTCTTTAAGTGTGACTGTTGCCATCGGGCATCCGCCACAGGCGCCTTTCAATTTGAGCGTGACAACTTTATCCTCAATGCTGACGACTTCCATATCGCCGCCGTCATTTTGCAGATAAACGCGCAATTCTTCAAGACGTGATTTGATTTTGTCGTGTAATTCTTTCATGATTCTTTTCCTCTTTTTTAAGGTTGGATTGCAGGCTTTGCCATACAGAATATGGCATAACCTGATGACGATAAAATTAATGCGATAACCGGTGTCAGCAGCCAGCCGAAACCAATGTTACGCAGGGTCTTAAATTTGACGGAATGGACACCGCGAATAAGGCCGATGCCCATTATTGAACCGATAATTGCCTGAGAGGTGCTCACAGGAACGCCGATAATAGCGAAAATATGTACAGTAACAGCCATTGCTGAAACCGTTACCAGGGCGGTGAAAGCATCCAGGTGCATTACCCCTGAACCGACTGCTATCATTACCCGTTTGCTGTAAGTGATGATTCCGGCGGCAATGGATATTCCTCCTAAAAGAGCAAGCTGTTTGTCGCTTATTCCTTCGAATTGCCCTGAAAAAATACCTGTGGCGTTGGCAACATTATTGGCCCCAAGCGCGTATGAACCATACACTCCGACGATTATCAATCCGCTCCATAGTATTTTATCGCGGGTCAGGATGCTCATAGGAATATATTTAATGAATGTCCCGAACAGTTTGTAAATAATATAAGCAATAATAAGAGCGCCGACAGGGGTTGCTATCCAGCATATCAAAACTTTCAGCAGCCCGTTCCACCGCATAGTGTCAGTTGCCAGCCCGACTCCGGCAATGGCTCCGATAATAGCCTGAGAAGTGCTTATCGGCAGACGCATGATTGTCATTAAGGTTACGGTTATGGCGGCCGCTACCGATACGACAAACAAGGTCATATGGGTTTGCGTAGTCAAACCGCTTAAAGTATGGATACCGCCTTCGCCCTGGAGTATCGCGCCGGCAATGACGGCGATTGAACACAGGATAGCCGCATTGCGGAACGAGATGATCCGTGAAGCAACAGCAGTACCGAAGACGTTTGCCGCGTCATTGGCTCCCAATGCCCATCCTAAGTACAGACCTCCAGTTAAGGGAAACATTTAAATCGTCCTTTTAGCTACAATTATCCGGATTCGGTCACCAACATTTTCTGCGCGGTCGCTGATACTGGCAACGCACTCGATAAAATCGCGAAATATAATTGACGATATACTGTCAACATTTCCTGAAAATACTTTTTCTATAAGCGATGCCTCAATTTTGTCGCCCTCGCTTTCCAGCTCATCAATCTTGCCGACAGCAACCGCTGTGTTGGTGAAGTCAGAAAACAGTTTTTCCGCAGCCTCGACCATAGCAGAAGCTGAACGGCAGCAAACACCAACCAGAGTTAATAATTCAGCGACGTGTTCCTGGGGGATTGTTACATACTGGTTCCATATCATGCGGATGGCGTTTTCCGCCTGGTTGGGAACTCTGTCCATAGTTTCGAGCAGGCCCATAATATCACCGCGGGATTCCGGGAAGAGTGATTTGGAATACATCATTACTTCAATCTCTCTGCGAATATCATCAGCTCTGCTTTCCGCCTTATGTACTTCAGTAAAGGATGTCTTCGCTGCATCCCGGTCACTGTCAACACAATAATGCTGAACCGCATTTTGGAAACTGTCCATGCATTTTAAAATGCTTTCGCAATATTCGGATATCTGTGATTGAAGTTCTTTCTGCTTATTAACAAATAACATACTCCTCCACACGCGTTTGATTTACCAGATAAATTTAACATCACTCAGGCGTTTAGCAAATTCATCCAGCACTTCCTGTTCTTCTGCGGCTCCGCCGCGGGCTACAAATGTCGCGCTGAAACGGACAAAGTGTCCGGCATCATCCCATGGAACGGAACTAATCAGTTTTTCCCGGATCAGCCATTGACTGAAGTCTTCACCACTGGCAAAACTTTCACCTCCGGCTATACCTTTAGGCGCTTTCACGTATAAATAGAATGAACCTTTCGGCATTACGGCCGGGAAGCCGATTTTCTGTAGAGCCGCAGTCATGCTTTGCAGGCGGCGTTCGTATTTTTCGCAGATTTTAGGGGTTATTTCAGACTGGTTTTTGAGTGCCGCGATAGCAGCTTTCTGGATTGCCGCGAATTGTCCGCTGTCGGCATTGTCTTTGACGCTGGCAAAAACTTTGACAGCCAGTTCATTACCGCATACCCAACTCAAACGCCAACCGGTCATGTTGAATCCTTTGGACATACTGTGAAGTTCAATTGCTACGTCTTTAGCGCCAGGCAGCGACAGAATACTTAAAGGTTTTCCGGCAAAATTCAGCGGTGCGTAGGCCGCATCTGAAACTATCAGAATATTGTTTTTGCGCGCGAAGTCAATTGCCTGGGCGAAAAACTCCTCGCTTGCTGATGCGCCAGTCGGGTTGTTGGGGTAGTTCAGGTAAAGCAGTTTGGCACGCTTACGCTGATCCGCAGTCAAGGATTCGATGTCAGGCAGAAAGCCGTTTTCTTCGAGTAAAGGAAGATTTACCACTTCTCCCTGAAAATATTTGGTCCATGTTCCCATGACGGGATATCCTGGAACAGTCATAACGCAGATGTCGCCGGGATTGATGAAACACGCCGGAAGCAGGCTCAATGCTGATTTACTGCCGATTGCGTGAACAATTTCTTTTTCCGGGCAAAGATCGACGTTGTACAATTCTTTCATGTATTTAGAAGCTGCCTGAGTGAATTCGGCAATGCCGTTGTCTGTATAAGTACGGTTTTCCCAATTCTTCGCTTCTTTTGCCAAAGCTTCTATTACTTCCGGAAAGGCTGCTTCGTCAGGCTCGCCGACACCCATGTCGATTAATTTTACATCCGGTTTGTCTGCCTGGGCTGCACGCTTGGCGCGTTTGATTTTTTCAAATTTATAAATGGTCGTGTCTTTGCCGAACTTATTACCGCCGACACGTTCCGCGAAGTTTTCCTGTAAAAAACTTTCTTTCATGTGAATATCCTTATTTTTTCGAATTAATTTTCGCAATTTTAAATTTTTGCTATATGCTAATAGCTGATAAACCTACAACCAAAACTGTCCTTTTTCAATCAGTATGCGGATAAGTTTACTAAAAAATTGGAGTTGAATATATATGGAAAAGATAATTATTGACGGTAAAGATTTTGAAGCGTGGCGGATTCCTACTGAAACGGCGGCGATTTTATTGATAAAGGCTGCCTACGGTTTTATCGGTTGCGGTTATTTTGATCTTGAAACGGCAAACAAGCTGAATGAGCGTGTAGCTATTGTCACCGGCGTGAAAACTTTTGACGATATGCTGGAAGCGAAAATCGTAAAATGCAGTGAACTTGCTGAGGTTGCGGGCGTGACTGTCGGCATGACCGGGCGCGAAGCTCTGCTTAAATTATCTTAAAGCTTAACCCTTAACCCAATAAAACTTATTTAATGAAAATTATTGTTGATGATAAAATACCGTTTATCCGGAGGGTGCTGGAATCCTGTGCTGATGTAATTTATTTGCCTGGCGCTCAAGTAAACCGTGAGGATGTGAAGGACGCGGATGCGATTATCACCCGCACCCGTACCAAATGCAATGAAAAACTTCTATCCGGTTCCAGTGTGAAATTTATTGCTACTGCGACTATCGGTTTTGACCATATTGATACCGGCTGGGTGGAAACGAATAATATAAAATGGACCAATGCACCCGGCTGTAATTCTTCGTCCGTGGCGCAATATATAAGTTCTGCTTTGTTGAATCTCGCATGTAAGCATAAAATTCCCCTGCGTGGTAAAACTCTTGGAGTGGTCGGCGTCGGTAATGTCGGGGCGAAAGTCGCTAAAGTCGGCGAAGCTTTGGGGATGCGGGTTTTGCTGAATGACCCGCCGCGAGCTGAAAAAGAAGGGCAGTGGGGATTTGTTGATTTCGCACAGGTCGTTGCTGAAGCTGATTTTATTACTATGCATGTACCTTTGGATAAGGCGGGAAAATATCCGACTTATCATTTGGGGAACAAAGAATTATTCACGAAAATGAAAAGCAGTGCCTTTTATATTAATTCATCACGAGGGGCGGTTTGTGATAATTCCGCTTTAAAAGAAGCGTTGGAGTCCGGTGATATTGCCGGAGCGGTGCTTGATGTTTGGGAAAATGAGCCTGATCTGGATTTGGAACTGCTTGAGCTGGTTGAGTTCGGAACTCCCCATATAGCGGGATATTCCGCTGACGGCAAAGCTAATGGAACCGCAATGAGCGTCAACGCTCTTTCTGATTTTTTTGGACTGGACTATAAAAACTGGTATCCTTCAGATGTGCCGGTCCCGGAAAAAAATTCTTTGAAAATTCCAGGCAATGGCAGTTTTGAGGAAAAAATGCTTGGGGCTGTGGGCTTATCGTATGACATCAGGGACGACAGTAAACGTCTGCTGAATTCTCCCGCAACTTTCGAAAAGCAGCGTGGAGATTATCCGCTCCGCCGGGAATTCCAGGTTTTTAGTGTTGAATGCGCTGATGTGCAGGTTTGCGAAGCATTAGCAAAACTAGGTTTTAAAATTCAGGAAAACTCTTATGTATAACGCAATTATCTGCCGCTATCATGAAATAGCTATAAAAGGCAGCAACCGTTCGATGTTTGAAAAACGTATGGTTGAAAACATGTACTATCTTTTGCGTAAGCTTCACGACATCAGAATATTGCGGGTGCGCGGAAGAATCTGGATAGAATTTAAGGATAAAAGTTGCTTCAGCGATGAACAGCTTGAACTCATTAAAGAGCAGTTGAAGCGTGCTTTCGGCTTGGAGTCTTTCTCCCCTGTGATAATGTGTGAACCGAGCCTGGACGCTATGAAAAAAGCCGTGGACAGCTCATGCCGTTCTTATTTCGAAGATGCTTTCAAAAAGAAAAAAGTGGTGTCATTCCGCATTCGTGCTAAACGCAGTGATAAAAAATTTGAGCTTGATTCCAAAGGCATTGAAATTGCTTTGGCAAAAGAAGCCGGCAAAGCCTATGATTATGATTCTTTAACCATTGATCTGGAAAACGCTGACGTTACCATCTGGTGTGAACTGCGCAGTGAATTTGCTTTTATATATTATGATATTATCCGCGGGCCGGGCGGTTTGCCGGTTGGCTGTAATTCTCCGGTATTGGCCCTGCTTTCCGGAGGAATCGATTCGCCTGTGGCGTGTTACGAGATCATGAAACGCGGCTGCCGCTGTGATTTTCTGACTTTTCACAGCGCTCCGTACACCCCTCAAACGACTATCGATAAAGTCCGTCGTATAGGACATCATTTGAATCAGTTTCAACAGCCTGCGCGTTTATTTATCTGTAATCTTGCGCCTTTGCAGAAGCTTATTCGTGATAAATGCAATCCCCGTTTCAGGACGGTTCTCTATCGCCGTATGATGTTTCGTATAGCTCAAAGATTGGCGGAAAAGCATAAGCGTCTTGCTCTTTTGACCGGAGAGGCTGTCGGGCAGGTGGCAAGTCAGACAATAAAAAATATGGCGACTATCAGTGAAGCGACCAGCATGTTAATACTGCGCCCTCTGATTGGTTCCGATAAAAACGATGCTGTAGCGCTTGCGCGACGTATCGGTACTTTTGATCTGTCCAGTGAACAAGTGCCTGACAGTTGTACTGTCTTTGCTCCATCAAATCCTGCTACAGCTGTTCCTCTCCGGAAAATCCTTGATGAAGAAGCGCTTATTCCCGAATACAAGGAAATACTGCAGGAAGTAATCGAAAATATTGAGGTGATTACGCCGTAAAATTCATTGAAAAAACTTGACAAAATAATTAATGCAATGTATAATTTATTCTATATTAAGAGATAAAAATTCATTAATAATGAATCAATTCGAGGTTTTATGGTACAGGCATTATCACGGGCATTAAAAATAGTTCGTCTTGTCGCTGACAGCGAAAGGGGGCTCAGGCTGTATGAAATAGCTGATAAGATTGGGCTTAAAAGAACGACCGTATATAATTTGACGTCTACTTTGATAAAAGAAGGGGTTTTAGTGAAATTGAATGATTCCCGTTATCAGCTCGGGGATATGATGGAAGAACTGGCACGTAAGAAAACGCAAAAAAATATAAGCAGGCATAGGGAAAAGATTTTACTTGAACTTCATGAGCATTATCCGGACTCATCTACGGTTTATTCAGAAGTTACCGGAAACGACATTATTGGCAAACTGTATATTCCATCGGGAGCCGGAGCAGATATCCAATGTCCGGCAAATATGCAGCTTTCTCCTTATAACACGGTTTGCGGTTTGCTGTATTTTGCTTATCTGGCAGACGATACGCTTCAGGAGATAAAACGTAAATATCCATTTGAATACTGGGGGCTGGAAACTTGGAGGAATGAACAGGAACTGGATGAAGCAGTGAAAAAATCAGTGGAAAACGGTTATTCTGAATCTCCGGCTACTCCAAATGATATTTTTAAAGTTGGAGTTCCCGTATTTGAGAGAGGAGGAAGCATAGGAGGAGTAATAACTTTTTCTTTCAATGACCGTAAATCTAAATGGGAAAGACGTAAAAATAAAATTATTGATGATATAAAAGCATCTTCAGAAAAAATATCAAAAGGAGATATATGATGGATTTCTCGAAGAAATATGATGTGGTTGTTGCCGGCGGCGGAATAGCCGGAGTTGCAGCCGCGGTGGCCTCCGCACGAAAGGGAATGAAGACCGCTTTAATTGAAAAGACTGTTTTTGCCGGAGGCCTGGCAACCACAGGAATAGTTTATATTTATCTGCCATTGTGCGACGGTAATGGAACCCAGGTTACCTATGGTTTGTCCGAAGAGCTTTTAAAGGAAAGTGTAAAATACGGTCCCGGCGACATTCCTGAAAACTGGAAAACCGAAAAGAATGCCGCGGAAGCAAAAAGGTATACCGTGCGTTTTTCCCCTGCTTCATATATGCTTGCTTTAGATGAGATCATGCTAAATGCCGGCATCGATATATGGTACGATACTTTAATTACCGGCACTGTGCTTGAGGACGCCAAACTTAAAAGTATTGAGGTCTGTAATAAAAGCGGGAAGGGGTTGATAAGCGGGGAATGTTTTGTGGACGCTACCGGGGACGCTGATTTAGCATATCTTTCTGGACTTAACTGCCCGGTGGACGATAATTCGCTGGCTATATGGGCGATAGAATATCTTAAAAAGGATGATATTCACTGCAGTAATAGATTTGGCGAAAATGTTGCTGCCTTTCTAGGCGGCGGCAGTGATAGTCCTAAAATAGGATGCCCGGGAATAAACGGCAGACTCGTAAGTGAGTTCATATTGAAAGGGCGCGAAAGATACCGCAGGCGTCTAACTGATTCTTATAAATCCGGCAAACATGACCGCAAGAGTCATTTCCCGTTGACGCTTCCGGCTATGGCACAGTTTCGGATGACCCGTCGTATTGAGGGGCAGTTTACTTTGTCAGACGGCATGGAATGGACTGGCTTTGAGGATTCTATAGGAATGGCGGCTGACTGGCGTAAATCCGGATATGTGTGGGAAATCCCGTTTCGTGCCTTGCTGCCGAAGGGAATTGATGGCCTGATTGCTGCCGGGCGTTGCATATCATCAGAAGGAGATGCCTGGGATGTAATGCGTGTGATCCCGGTTGCCGCGTTAACTGGTGAAGCTGCCGGCATCGCCGCTTTTCTGTCTGTTGAAAATGGGGTTGAAGTCAGCAAATTAGACTATAAATTACTTCAGAGAGAACTTCAGAAAGACCGGGAATTCCCTTTGCACTTTGCAGATTCAGGGCTATGTTAAATATGTTTGGTTATATTTTATCAAAATTAAAAATCAAGGAAAGAAATATGTCTGAAAATTCTAAAAACCCTGACTTTCATGCCCTCGCCACGGTGATTGTGAGAAATGTCAGGCATACCACCGCGGTCACGGAGGCCGTACCAACTGCGGTAAATAACCTTAACTATATTACTATATCTGAATACCTATAAGTCCATAGCTTAATGCTGTGGGCTTATTTTTTTATCATATTCTTAAATAAATTTTACTTTTTTTTGAAAATGCTATTGACAAATATTATATTTATATTAATATATAAGTATTAATATAAATTTATCTTATTGGTTGCTGGTTTAAAATAAGGAGACAGTACAATGAAAAAGATAATGGCATGTATTGATTTTACGGAAGGAACCGACCAGATTGTGGACAAAGGAATAGAGTTGGCGACAGCGACAAATGCCGGCCTGTGTCTTATTCATGTAGCTTCTCCCAAGCCGGAACTTCCCAATGTTGTTTGCGGTAAGCGTTCTTTTCCTGAACTGGCTAAACGTCTGTGCAAATGCAATCGGCATTTTGATGATTTTGCCAGACGCATTAAAGAAGCCGGAATAGAATTGACTACTGTAAGGACGCGGGGTGAAGCTGCTCAAACTATAGCCGACGAAGCAATAAAATATCAAGCTGGAATGATTATAATGGGAGCAAAAAATAATAGTGCGCTTCGACATCTGATTGCTGGCAGTGTTGCCGCGAATGTAATGAAAAAAACTCCGGCGGCAGTTGTTCTGGTTCCGGTTGTATAAATGTAAACAATACCCTGATCCTCTTGTGGATGGCCTCTCCCCCTTTTGGCATATTCATAAGAGGATCTTTTTTTGCAGAAAAATGAGCTTAATTCAAACTTGAATCTTCTGCATATTGATATATTTTAGTCGAAAGATATGATTTTAAAGAGTTCAGTTAAGGGAAATTAAAACAAGAGGCAAGACAAAGAAAATTTGTATGAATTTTAGTTTGTTGTGAGATAGTGATGAGTAACAAAAAAATCAAAAATGCATGTATTCCTTTACCCCTTCAAATTGTTATTGACGATACAGGCTGGTGGTCAGGAAGTAATGACTCAAGTGTAAAAGGACCATTTAGAACCGGTATAAAACGTAAGCATACTCCTGAAGATTACAGTGCAGTTGCAGAGTTGGGGAAAAAACTTGGAATCCGTCCTCAAGCTGCTATGATTCTGGCAGAATGGGACAGGGATAATATCTTGGCCGGGGTTCCTTCCGCGACCTGGATGGGGAAGGATTGGAAAAATCCTTTTTTAAATGTTGATTTATTTGAACATGCTGCTCAAATAATAAGAGATAATGAGGATTGTTTTGAATTTGTCCTCCATGGGGTTGGACATGAGTTCTGGAACTCTGATGGAACAGTTTCTCGTGCGGAGTGGTATGATAATACGGGAAATATGCGTCCTTATGATTTTGTAATGAAGCATTTAGATGCATATGACTCTATAATGAAACAGAATTCTCTTGGAAATTTCCCTACCTCGTTTGTGCCGTGTGCTTTCATGTATTGTTTCGCTGATGATGATGACGGCTTGCTGCCTCTGCTTAAGTCTCGCGGGATTAATTACATTTCTACAGCCTTCAGTTGTATGGTTGCAAAGAGATATAAACCGCAATTCAAGCATTTTGGAATAGACCGGGGAGTTGTTACAGTTAACCGCGATTCGAATAAAATGCCCTGGTATTTAATAGATGCTGATCCAAAACTAATTGATCTTGAGGAAAAAGCTGTTTGCGGCCTTCATTGGCCTAATGTTTTGCATGAAGACCATTTAAGAAATTCAGAAACAGTTTCCCGCTGGATAAATTATCTCAAAAATTTCAAGAAAAAATTCAAGCGGACTCTCTCAAAAAACTCAGCAGAGCATAGAGCGCAATTGATATACAATGAACTGACAGAATTAAGAATCGAAAACAACATGGTTTATCTTGATTTTACAAATTATTTTAAGTATTTTGACTGTCATCAGCCTGAAGGATTAATATTGCACATAAAAAATGATGATGGTTTTATCAAGAAAAATATTCAGCCGGAAAAACATCAGGACTTAGTGTCAGTCGCAGATTTTAAATAAACGTAACCGAAATCAGCTTGATGATTGGAGACATTTTGGGATTTTTAGCTTGGGTTGAGTAGAGATATTGCTTGCAAAATAAAATAGTTTTTTTCCTTTTGTTTTCTTGTATAATTGCCTTATTAGTTCTATCTTGTATGTGTGGGAATATCCATTAACATTTTGATTTAATATAATAAGGAATGATTGCATGAAAAATAAAAAGATGTTTATAGTGGTTTATATAGCACTCGCAATAGTCTTTGCGATAGTGAGCGTTGCGTTAATTTCTTATTGTTATGATAATTCAGTTGCTTTTCGTGGTTTGTTTGAAGGAGATAACAGTGCGGCTATCGGAGCGGTTGCCTCTGGAACCGGGTTTGAAAGTCAGGCTAAAGCCATGGGACGTATCTCTCTGTATATCTTCAGCGCTATAATCGTGATTCAGTTTCTGGTGCTTTTTCTCGGAATGACTGTTTTGCGTTTTATTGCCAAAAGCGGCGACTCTATTGACGTGAAACTGGCGCGTTTAAGCAATGCGGATATCTTCCTTGACTTGCCGCTTTATGTCGGCTTGTTGGGAACGGTAGCTTCATTTATTGTTATGACCTTCAATCCACAGACAAGCCGCTTGATAGCATATTCATCTACTTTGATAGGTATTATTATCAGCGTTTTCCTGCGGACAACCATGCTTTTCCCGATAAAACAACACCTGGTTACTGAAAAAACAAAATTGAATGGAGATTAAATTTTGAATCATTCGATACTTGTAGTAATTTGTGACTTTCTGGTATTGTCAGTCCTGTCGCTCAGCCTTGGCGTTGCGCCGGTGGGTTCAAGTTTTACCGGACGGGGAACAAGGATAGATGATTATACTGCCAATATCCTGCTTGATGAGTTGAAGGCAAAATTTATCCAGCTGAACAAATCCCGTGACGAACTGCTGGACGCGCAACGTCGCCTTGGTTATGCTGAAACCAGGGCAAAACAAGTTAAAAAGCTTAATGATGAACTGGCGAAGGTTAATTCCCGTTTGAATTACCTGGAAGTCAAACTGAAAAGGCGACAGGGAGAAATAGGCAAGCTTACCAGAGAAAAGCTTTTGGCACGTCTTGAGAAAGAAAGCATCAGGCGAATGAAAGTAATTACGAAAATGGAGGAGGCAAAGGCTGCTTTGGAGTTTGAGCAGTCAAAGAATAAAGAGCTTGCTGATAGTCTGTCTGTTTTGCGTCAGGATATAATGCGGCGTGAAGATGAACTGTCGGAAAAGAAAACTATCCTTGATGAACGTACTGAACGCTTAAAGAATGTTTCAAATAAACTGGAAAAGACAGAATCTGCTCTGGGAAAAGTAAAAGGCAGTCTAAAGAACACTAAAACAGCCCTGGATTCCACTCAGGGAGATTTAAAAAACACCAACCAGGCTTTGGCTGCCACTAAAAACCGCTTGAAAGCTATTACCACTGAACTGAAAGGGACTCAAGGAAAAGCGAAAGCAACGCTTATGGATCTGAATTATGTCCGCGGTCGCCTTAGCGCAACAGAAAAAGAACTTGCCGAAAGCAGAAGCCGTTTGTTGAAAACCCAAAAGAATTCTGCAATTAGTGAGCTTGAACTGAAAGAAGCCAAAAATAAAATTGCCAGTATGCAGAAAATCTTGAAAAATGCTATCGGTGATTTATCAAAAACGCAGAAGGAATTGGATCTGTCCAGAAAAAAAGCTAAGACTGTAGCCGAAAAGCTTATGAATATATCCACTAAGGAAAAAGCCACCCAAATAGCTTTGAGAAGCATTAAAGAATCGCTTGGCGATGCTGTGCAGGGATTGCAGAGTGATGCTTTGGAAAAATATTCGCAGGCTACGGTGCTGCTGGAAATGAATATTGAAGAAAGACGCTTTTTGCTTAATTATAAAAAACAGGGAGCTTTCTATCTCCCGGAAGTTATGATTGGTGACAAGAGATATTTAATTTCATCTATTGATCTGCTTGGCGGTATGAGGAGGGCAATTACAAAATCTTCCAGGATCAGTAAACTTAGCTATATTGCCGGTAAACCTAAAAGTGGCGAGGATAAACGCAGGATCAGCACTCCCATCCTCTCTGTAAACACAGATAACCGTGTGTGTCTTCTGGAGGCCCCGAAAATACGAAAAGATTATCTGGAATTATTGACCTACAGCAACTTGCGGAAGCGCGGCCTGCAAGGTTTGACTTTATTTAAATATAAAAATTTTGGTGAAGATTCAGGCAGTTTGGACGGGCGTTGTTCGCTGGGATTGAAAAAAGGTGATAATTATCTGTATGTACGTAATTCCGTACGTAAAGGCGCTCCTGAATTAAAAGTCGAAGTCGGCGATTTTGTTATGACAAAACAGGGAATGTTTGTTGGTGTGGCGGTTGAAGTGGAAAATCTGAATTCCGGTCACCAGCAACGGGTCAAGTGCTTTGTTTTCTCTGATGACTTCAATGTCAGTAATGTTACAAAAATACCTCTGGTCAAAGCACCGGGGGATAAATATTTTAAGGCGTTTGCCGTGACTTTAGCCCAAATAAATGACAAGCTAAAAAAACTTGACCGGAGCAAATAAGACAGATAAAATATGAGTGATAAAGAAGACAAGGGTTTTGATGCATTAACTCAGCTTGGAGAGTATGATGATACTTTAAGCTGTTCCAAAGTTAATAGAGATAATCCCAATGCTATCAATTTTGAGGAGATAAACGAGCTCCTCAATCTTCATATTGAAGATAAAAGCATTAACCGTTACACTCATATAAAAACTATTGGACTTGGCGGAGTCGGCGCGGTGCTGTCCGCTTATGAACCTGAACTCAACCGTGAAGTCGCAATAAAAATCCTGCGTCCGGCCTTTCGCAATAAGCCGGATTCATTGAAACGTTTTGTCAGAGAGGCCCGGGCTACTGCGCATATTGAACATCCAAATATTGTTCCGGTTCATCAGCTCGGAGTATTCAGCGATAATGGCGTTTACTTTTCGATGAAAAAAGTAGAGGGCAGAAATCTGCGCTCGGTCATCCGCAAATTAAGTGAGGGTGATAAGGAATTTCAGAAGAAATATACCTTGCGGCAGCTTCTTCAGATATTTGTTTCTATTGGCAACGGAGTTGCTTACGCGCATAGCAAAGGAGTTATTCACCGTGACCTGAAACCGGCAAATATTATGCTTGGAGATTATGGCGAAGTAATGGTTATGGACTGGGGACTGGTAAAATACCGCTCAGAAAAGGATAAAAGCAAAGAGGAATGGCACGTTGACCTTGATCCTGACTTCTCTTCCCTTAATAATGAAAATGCCGGTCCTTTGAGTACTATACAAGGCTCTGTCAGCGGTACGCCTGCTTATATGGCTCCGGAACAGGCTGGAGGACGCAACGAGGATGTTGACGAATTGACTGATATTTATAGCCTGGGAGCTATTCTGTATTCAATACTGACATGGGAAACCGCTCCATTTGAATCTCCAATGACTACTAATCAGGTATTGAATTCTGTAGTTAACGGTGACTTTAAACGTCCGCGCAAGCGGGCTCCTAAACGTAAAATCTCGCGTGAACTTGAGGCTGTCTGCCTGAAAGCTATGGCGCGAAGCAAGAAAGACCGTTATCAAAGCGCGGAAGAGATGGTCAGGGATATAAAGGATTATTTGGAAGGTTATTCTGTCGGCGCTTACAGAGCATCATGGGCACGGGTGTTTTTTAAGACTATCCGCCGCCGTCCCCTTATTCCTTCTGCAGGTGTGGTCGCGCTATTTACCTTTATGGCAGTTCTTGGTGTTATTCACTTTGAAAATAAATCAAGGGAGTCCAACCTGAAAAACTTTGCGAAATACAGTATAGAGCAGGGGGATGGTTATTATTTAAGCGCATTGAAATCTTACCAGAAGCTGCAGGATGAATACGAAAAACCCGAAGGCAGGATTTCATACAAAGATATTAATAAACTTATTGCTGACTTTAATCGTTACAAATTGGAATTTAACAGTAATTATAATGTTGCCGCGCAATTTCTTTTTCAAGCGGAGGACCTTGGCGGAAAAAATCCCCAGATCAATAAAGAATTATTAAAGGTTTTAAAACAACAGTTGAATTTCAGCCTGCTTACCGGCAATTACGAAGAAACAAAAGGTTTAGTCAGGCAGTTGAGATTGAGGCGGCATAGCGTCTTTAATGAGATTATTGATTCTGATCAGGAGGTGTATGAACAGATAAAAATGTTGATCCGGGATCAAGGAATGCTCAGAGTAAGCTCGGTTCCAAGTGGAATTAAGATATATTATGAAGCTTTCAATGATGAGGGAGCCGAGGCGAAAAATACAAAAAGGGTTCTGCTGGGGGAAACTCCTTTCGCGGCCACATTGCCTACCGGAAGTTATTTGTTATTTCCTGAAGGCAAAAATACGAACAAGATCAGGTATCCTGTTCAGGTATTGTGCGGACATATTAATCCTGTAGAGATAAATATCCCGAATAGAATTCCTGAGGGGATGTGTTATGTCCCTAAGGGCTATTTTTATTCAGGAACCAGAAAAAGCCTGCAACGTATGCAGAAAAGTTTTCTGCCGTCGTTTTTTATAAGTTGTGATGAGGTTTCTATAGGGGAATATTTGGAATTCTGGAAATCCTTGAAGTCACCGCTTAAAAAGAGACATTGTCAAGCTCGCTATCTTTTTAGTAACGGAGAGTTTAAATACTTGCCTATATGGGATGAAAACGGAAAGCTGCGCAAAGGTTTCGATCCCAATATGCCGATTGTTGGAATTAGTGGTAGAGCTGCGGAGGCATACTGCGCGTGGCTGAGTAAAAAACGTGGAATTCCTTTGAGGCTGCCGACTAATTTGGAGTGGGAAAAGGCTGCCCGGGGAATCGACGGCAGGATGTTTACCTGGGGAAATTCTCATGATAATAATGCTGCTTTATGCTGGGATAATAAAGAAGGCAGGGGAAAATACCCGATAGCGGCTCCAACTTGCAGTTTCCCGAAAGACAGATCTATTTACGGTGTTTGTGATCTTGTCGGCAATGTACGTGAATTTACAACAGAGAAAGTGGACAGAAGTAATGTTTTTGTTATAAAGGGCGGTAGCCTGGAATCCAGATTATCGTTTTCTCACTGCGGATATTCGACTCACAGCAGCGGCGACGGACAGAATGACATCGGCTTCCGTTATGTAATGCCGCTCAGAACAAAATGAGCGCAGGTATCTGGAAATATATTATCCGCGTATCAGGGTGGAATATTCCGGTTTTTATGCTATCTTATGCTTTCCTCAGTTTGAGCACTAATAAAAAGCATTTTGATGATCGATTTTAAAAATATTTCTAAACATTTCAGCGAACAGATAATCTTTGATAACGCTGTTTTCAGGATAAATTCAGGAGAACGCGTCGGGGTAGTCGGTCCCAACGGCTGCGGTAAAAGTACCCTGTTCGGTATTATTGTCGGCGATGTTGAACCGGATGGCGGCCAACTTATTCTGCCGAAAAATATGCGCATCGGTTATTTGCGACAGCATTTACCGGATGATTGCGCGGGGCGGAAACTTATAGATTTTGTTGCTGACGCTATTCCTGAACTGCCGGAAATCACCGCAAGGCTGCATGAACTTGAACATAAAATGGAAGGCGATATTCCGCAGGGTGAACTTGAACAGGTTTTAAAGGAACACGGGCATTTTCAAACTCTTTTTGAACAACTGGGCGGGTATTCTTTACGTAGTGATGCCGCCGCCGCATTGTCTGGTTTAGGGTTTAAAGAAGATGATTTTCAAAAAGCTTTAAGCGAATTCAGCGGCGGCTGGCAGATGCGCGCTGCTTTAGCCAGGGTTTTGATTTCACGCCCTGATATCCTGTTGCTTGATGAACCTTCAAACTATTTGGATGTTCCCGCGGTGGAATGGCTTTATCGTTTTTTGACAGGGTTTACCGGCACTTTATTGCTTATTTCACATGACCGCTATCTGTTGAAGAAACTCTGCAAAATAACCCTCGAAGTAAATAATGGACTGGTTACCCGCTATCCCGGGGATTATGATTATTATCGACGGGAACGTGAGCATCGGCAGAAGACCTTGGAAGCCGCAAAGCTGAATCAGGATAAAAAACGCGATCAATTACAGCAGAATATCAATCGCTTCAAAGCAAAAGCATCGAAAGCGGCACAGGCGAAGAGCTGGCAGAAACAGCTTGACCGTATGGAGGAGATCATTATGCCTAACGATTTGAAATTCAGCGGCAGGATACGCATTCCCGATGCTCCGCCCTGTGGTGCGGAAGCCGCTCGTTTTGATGATGTTTCATTTTCATATTCCAATGAAAAGGAAATTTTGAAAGATGTTGAACTACAGATAGATTCCGGCGACAAGATTGCTTTTATCGGTTACAATGGCGCGGGGAAAACTACCTTGCTGAAGTTGTTGACAGGGATTTTGACGCCGGATAGCGGAAAAGTCGTATTGGGACATAATATTGTTCCAGGATATCAGGCTCAGGAATTTTCAGATATTTTGCCGGATGAGCGTTCTGTATATAATGTCGTCAAGGATGCGGCCAGGACTCAGGAGCAGGTGGCGGCTTTGCCGGCAATGCTCGGCAGTTTCGGCTTCAGCGCAGGAGCTATGGATAAAACTTGCGGGGTGTTGAGCGGAGGAGAAAAAATCCGGCTTTGCTTTGCCCGTATTTTTGTTAATCCGCCAAATTTACTGATTCTGGACGAGCCGACTACGCATTTGGATATTGCCGCGCGGGAGGCATTGCAGGAAGCGTTGGCTCAGTATAAGGGTACTGTTTGCCTGGTAAGTCATGACATTGAATTTATCCGCAAGAGCGCCAATACCATTGTTGCGGTGCGGGATGGCGGAATTCGCAAATATTTCGGAAATTATGAATATTATCTTGAGAAATCCGCGCAGGAGCATTTGGGCGTGGAGGAAAAGAATATTGTTATAGTAGATTCAAAAAAGGAGGGAAGCAGTAAAGAACGGCGCCGGGAACGCGCGCGTCAGCGTCAGGAGCTTGCGGCTACTAAAAAGAAAGCTGAGCAGGCTTTGAAAACGCTGGAAACAAAAATAGAAAAACTTGAATTCGAGCGAGCGGAAAAAGTTGAGTTATTGGCAGGGGATGGGAATGTCGATTTCGCGGAAGTGAACCGGCATCTGGCGCGGCTGCAGTCCGAATTGGACAGCTGCAGCGCTGAATGGGAAAAAGCCATGGAAGACTTCGAAGAAATAATGGAGTTAAACGATGCGATTAACGCTTGATTTTTTAATAGATACTGCAATAGTATGTATTAACCCTATAAAAGGAGTTTGTAAAGAATGAGTTGTATACCAACTACAATGTCCGCCTGGCCCTTGTTTGGAGCTGGAATGGATAAATTCGGCAGAAATGACCAAGTTTGTGAGGTTCCGGTCCCCGAGCCGTCAGACGATGAATTGCTGGTTAAGATCGACGCAATTGGTTTGTGTTTTTCAGACGTGAAATTGATTCGCGCCGGAGAAGACCATCCGCGGGTGATCTCTAAAGATCTGGAGGCCGATCCGGTGATACCTGGACATGAGGCTGTGATGACGGTTGTCAAGGTCGGTAAGAATTTAAGTGATAAATTCAAATGTGGTGAGCGTTTTATCATTCAAGCTGATATATACGTCAATGGTGAAGGCTTTGCTTATGGCTATGCGATAAACGGCGGAATGGCGCAATACAGCATATTGGACCAAAGGGTTCTTAACGGCGATGAGGGCTGTTACCTGCTGCCTATTAAAGATGAGACTCCAAGTGCGGTTGCGGCTTTGATGGAGCCTTGGACTTGTGTGCAGGCCAGCTATATGATTGAAAACCGCCGCAAGCCTAAAGAATCCGGAAAAGTTTTAATTGTCACAGAAAAAGGCAATGAGCAAATATATTCCGCGGGAAACGCTTTGAAAGCAGCAGCGCCGTCGCGAGTTTCAGTCTTAAATCTTTCAGATGCTGCCGTAAAGACTTTGACCGAAGAATTAAATACAGATATTGATGTGCTATCTGATTTACCGGAAGCCGGATTTGATGATATTTTCCTTTGCGGCTGTGGTCGCGAATTGGCTGAAAAAGCTGGAAAACTGGGAAAACGCGGTGCGGTCATCAGTTTGATTGGGGAATATCCTGATGAAGACTGGAGCTTTGACGTGGGAAGCATTCATTACGAAGGCTGGTTCTATCAAGGAACTGCCGGAACTTGTCTTTCCGATGCATACGGACGTAACGTTCGCAGCAGTTGGAAAAAAGGCGGTTCATGCTGGCTGCCGGGTGGAGCCGGAGCTATGGGGCAGATGCATACCCAGATGGCGGTTGAGGCTGTTGACGGCCCGGGGCGTATTCTGGTTTCGGATATGGATGATGCGCGTATTGAGAATGTTACCAGTCTGCTGGCTGAAACGGTTGCTAAGCGCGGTATTGAATTTAAAACAGTTAATCCCGGCAAAATCAGCCAGGATGAATTTGAAAAGATATTGAAAGACTTTGCTCCTGAAGGTTTTGATGATGTCATTATGCTGGTTCCAGTAGTTCCGGTGCTGAATGGATCAGCTAAAACCCTTGGTAAAGATGGTTTGATGAACATTTTTGCCGGTATACCCGCCGGTAAGGAAGGCGAGATGAATGTCCGTGCTATAGCCAACAACGGGGTTCGCTACATTGGTTCAAGCGGCAGTAAGACTGCACATCTTCGTTATACCCTTGAAAGGGCGGAGTCAGGAGCGTTGCAGCCGGTTACAGCGTTGGCTGCAGTTGGCGGTATGAAGTCTTTGAAAGAAGGTTTGCAGGCTGTTATTGATGCCAGATTCCCGGGGAAAACAGTAATTTTCCCTAACTGTCCGGATATGCCTTTAACGCCGGTCGATAAGATAATCGGTTTAGCGGACGGGATTGAAGCGACTTTAGACAGTAACGGATTTTATACTTTGAATACGGAAGAAAAATTATTCAAAAAATATTCCGTTGAATAGATAATATGAGAATCACAGAAGTGTCTGATGATGCTTCTGTGATCGCCTCAGCCAATGCAGGAGAGCGCAGTTGAGCAGAGATTTAGGAAAAATTGGATTTGTTATCATTATATTTATTATGATAAGCAGTCAGATTTTCGCCTTAAATCTGGGCTTGGATAAAAAATCTTTTGGTCAGCTTCGCAATATCAAGGCGGATAACTGGAACATTGTCGGCGACAATGTTGTCGTCAAAGGAAATGTCTATATTCCTTATGGCAAATTTACAGTCTATGCTGATAAAGCTGTAGTCAATCTCAAAACCAAAGACCTTGAAGCTGCTGGGAATATCCGTATATATGAACTGCAGAAACAGAAAACTTCCCTGCCTGTTGATAAACTTGCCGAACTTAGCTCATACCCTCAAGCTAAAGTTGATATCCTTGGTTACAGTACAGATGCTGCAGGCAGGAGTAATGTTAATGTAGAAGTTACATATCGCGGTAATATGTTTAGAGCTCGTAAGGTAACCGGAAATCTTTCTTCTGGATATTTTCAATTTGTTGATTTTAATGCCCGTTATGATACTTTTTCAGTACGGGCAAAATCCGGAACCCGGGCCCCGGGAGGTAAAGTTACAATTAAAGATGCTGAAATGAGTTCTTGTTCTTATCTTGAGAACCATAATGAACATTATTCAGTTAAGTGCAGTTCTGCGGTGTTGAGTCCTCAGCATACTAAGAGTTTTGCTGGTAATCCTGACTTCGGAGATCACACTGTACTGGCAAAAAACTGTTCCTACAATATATACGGCGTACCGGTTTTGTGGCTGCCGTTTCTTTATAAACCAAAAGATGAAAGTCTCGGTCTTGTGAGGTTCCAGGGTGGTTATAATACATTCTGGGGTGCATTCTTTCTATTCTCCAAAAAATACAGACTTACGGATTCCCCATATTCCGCGGTTAAGTTAATGGCTGATTATTATACCCGCCGCGGTTTTGGTTATGGAGCTGATGTTGATGTTGTGACAGAATTCTCGAAAACCAGAATTTTTGGATATGGCCTGTATGATATAGCTCCGTACGCAACGACGGAAAATGTTCCGGAGCATCGTTTGAGCATACCTCATGCCCGTTTTAACGTCAGGGTGAACAATGTAACTCACCTTACTCCTCGTTTAGATTTCCGTGGTCAATACCAGTTGCTCAGTGATTATTATTTCCTTTATGATTTCTTTAAAAACCAGTATAATAATAATCCTGAACCTAGTACTTATGGTGCTTTTGAATACCAATTTGACCGTTTTACCGCTTCTATATTTGCCAGGGC
Source organism: Victivallaceae bacterium (assembly GCA_963664605.1). Classification (GTDB taxonomy): domain Bacteria; phylum Verrucomicrobiota; class Lentisphaeria; order Victivallales; family Victivallaceae; genus JAHOYW01. The sequence goes on along the minus strand of OY761536.1, from coordinate 2,787,323 downwards.
TCAAACCAACAGCTTTTTTAATACTGTTGAAGACTTGCCAACATTCCGTTTGAACTTCCCGCGTCAGGAGATGTTTGCCAATATCTATTGGGAAGGAGAAACAACCATTGGCTATAAGAGTATGAAATGGCGTGAGTTTGACACTCCTCGAACACTTGGAAACAAGGTTGACCCGAAAAATTACCAATCAATGCGCTTTGATATGGTAAATATGTTTTTCTATAATCTGCAGCTAAAGAATATGTCACTTATTCCTCGTGCCGGCGTAAGACTTACTTATTACAATAGATCGTCTAAGCAGAAAGTGAGCTCAAAAGATTTGCTGGCTATGTGTGCGGTTTCAGCTCCTGAAGGCAACTCCAACGCCAATGTCGTCAATTATGATGCGCGAGGGGGCGGCAAAGTACGTTTTATTGGAGAAGTCGGTTTAGAAGGAATTGCCAAAATAAGCCGTTCATGGTCAAATATTCGCAATGCTTATTGGAAAATTGACGGGTTGCGGCATGTGATTGAACCATATTTCAACTATACTTATATTCCTAATCCAAGTGTTGATCGTGACCATTTGTATTTTTTTGATGAAATAGACCGGATTGAAAAACAGAATTTTGTCCGTCTGGGAATCAGGAACCGTCTTCAAACCCGTCGTGGAGGACTTGAAACCGGCAATATATATAACTGGTTCAGTATGGAAAATTATTGGGATTATCATTTTGAAAGTTCCAATAATCTTGGCCATGTCGGTGACTTTGTGACTAAGATTTATATGAGGCCGAGTGAAAAATTAAGTGTTGTTTCATTCTTTTCGGTTAATGCCTCCGGCAAAGACAGTATCCCGAAAGACGAAGTTGAAGGTGGAAAGAACAGCGTGATGGAATGGCTTAACAAATGGGAAATAACAGCACATTACAAGCCTGTTGATGATGTGAATCTGTTTATGTCTTATGTTGTTCAAAGCCCGTACACCACCCATTCGGTTTATTCAATGGGATCTAATTTTACTGAGATACAAGGGGGAGGGGTTTTTGACCAGTATTATACTTCCCTTATACAAAACATTCGTTTTGGTTTCGGTATTCCTTTGATGCCTGACCGCAAACTGCGCGCTGAATATGAACTTTTATTCGATTTTCAGGCTGGATATCTTCGCCAGCAGCAGGCAAGGATAGTGAAGAAACTGCACTGCTGGGAAGTCGCGGTTGAACTGTCGCAGAATCAGCAGAGGAACAATGAAGGTGATAGAGAACTTAATTATACGGCAATGGTGACATTTACTTTGCTTGGAATGCAAAATCCGATACAAAGAATTAACAGGAAACGGTTAAGTATGCTCAGCCAGTCATATTAATACCGGGAAAGATGGAGATTATCAATTATGTATATAGTTACAGGAGCAGCGGGATTAATCGGCAGCGGGATCATTTGGGGGCTTAATCAGCGTGGAATCGATAGGATTATTGCCGTTGATAATCTGGAAATATCCGAAAAATGGAAGAATCTGCGTGCCTTACGTTATGCTGAATATGAAGAAAAAGATGATTTTCGTGAGATGATTCAGGACGGGACTTTTGATAATAAAAATATTGAAGCGATCATTCATATGGGAGCGTGTTCATCCACTACGGAGAGAGATGCCGGATACTTGATTGATAACAACTATAAATACACCCAGGAATTAGCTTCTTTTGCGGCCGCCCGTGGCGTTCGTTTTATTTATGCTTCCAGTTGCGCCACTTATGGGGACGGCAGTCAGGGATACCTCGATGATGAAAGTAAACTGGAAGAACTGCGTCCTATGAATATGTATGGCTACTCCAAGCACATGTTCGATCTCTGGGCGAAGCGCACCGGGCTGCTTGATAAAATAACCGGATTGAAATTTTCAAATGTATATGGTTCCAATGAAATGCACAAAGCCGAAATGCGCAGTGTTGTCTGCCGGGCCTATGAGCAAATCTCCCAGACTGGAAAAATGGCTTTATTCAAATCATATATTGATGAGTACAAAGACGGCGAACAGATGCGTGATTTTATTTATATAAAAGACGCGGTGGATATGATATTGTTCCTGCTTGACCATGATGCCTGCGGTATTTATAATGTCGGAAGCGGCAGGGCGGAAACCTGGAACGCTCTGGCAACCGCTGCTTTTGAGGCGATGGATAAGCCAGTGAATATTGAATATATTGATATGCCGGAGCATTTGCGTGACCGCTATCAATACTATACTAAAACAGAAATGGGAAAATTACGGGCGCTTGGCTACGACAAGGAAGTAAGGAGTCTGAAAGATGCCATAGCCGACTACATCTGCAACTACCGTATGCAGGAAAAATTCCTTGGCGATTGATCTTTACGTACAAATAACTGCAGTTTCATCCGTAAAATTTAAAAAATATTAAATATGCCTAATAAAGAATTGCCGCAGACTGCTGAACGAATCTTAAAAGCCGCGCTTACGGGACTTGCAAAGTGGACAAATGAACAAGTCAGCCTTGATGATTATCTGGATCAGGATGTCGCTGCCGAATTGCGCCCCCCCGTATCAAGTTTACTGTTTGAATATTTCCGTAATAAAGCCTTGATTGACCATGTTGTCAGCTCAAAATGCGCCCGGGCTCCCAAGCCTAGATACCAGCGTTTGCTGGCTCTGACCGCTACTCAATGCTTTTTTCAAAGCGGAATCAGTGCAGAATCAGCGGTTAATGTAGCGGTTGATTCGGCACGCCGGAATTACGGCAAATCCACCAGCGGATTTATTAACGGTGTTTTACGGAACGTCCTCAGGACTGGTTTGGATGAATATCAGAAGGAGTTTTCATGCAATCCTCTGTTATGTTTTCCTGAAATCCTGCAGAAACGCTGGAAACGGAATTTTAGTGAGGATGAATTAAAAAAACTTAGTAGCTCCTTAGCTCAGGAAGCTCCTTTGATATTTCGTTTGACTGGTGAGCTGGGGAAAGCTGAACTTGACTCGATAATGGCAAAAAAGCTTCCTGATTTTACCTGGGCGCCGGATATGGATTTTTTTATGGTCAGCCAGGCAAAAGAACTGTTTCAAAAGGATTTCCTTAAAACCGGGAAAATATACATCCAGGACCCGGCAACGGCTTTAGCTCCGTGCATGGCGGACATTAAAGGTGGAGAACGGATACTTGATATGTGCGCAGCCCCGGGGGGAAAGACTTTGATTTTAGCCGAACGCCTCAAAGGTTCAGGCAGGCTGGTCGCGGCGGACCGTTCAGCTAAACGGCAGGAATTGACGCGCGATAATTTCAATAGTCGTGATTTGAATTGTGAAATTATTGTCGGAGCGGCATCTGAACTGCATTTTCCCGTGGAAAGCTTCGATATTATACTTCTTGATGTCCCCTGTTCAAATACCGGCGTGTTCAGGCATAAACCGGATGCATTGTGGCGTTTTGATAACAATGATTTGAAATCAACGGTGAAACTACAGCGTGAAATTCTGGACAAGGCGGCCGAACTCATTGCTCCGGGAGGATATATTGTTTACAGCACTTGCAGTATTGAGTCTGATGAAAACCAGAATCAAATAGACAGTTTTTTAGCCTGTAACAATAATTTCAGACTGGTTAAACAACAATTATTACTTCCCGGATCTTTACACGATGGCGCATTTGCGGCAATGCTGGTTAAAAAATGATATATGACTTGCTTTTATTTGATTTTAATGCTAATATATGTGAGATATATTAAGTGATTGTCAATCTGAGAAATCCAAAGGGGAGATGAGTATGCGTTTTCAATGTGCTTTCTGTTCGTCTATTGTCTCTACCGATCTCCCCCCTAAAACCCGTCTTGAGTGTTCAAGTTGCGGACATTCCTGTTTTGTACCGGCTAATAAATTTGAAGAACACTGTGTGATAGGTGACTTTGTTATCGGAGAGGAAATTGGTTCCGGTTCCATAGGCAAGGTATATCACGCGATACAACTTTCACTGGGACGGGAAGTGGCATTAAAAATACTTTCTCCAGAATTGAGTTCATCTAAATTTATTGACTCTTTTCTCCATGAAGCCCGTGCCGCCGCGCAATTGAGCCACCCTAATCTGGTGCAGGCCTATGCTGTTGGAGAAGAAGATGGAGTTTGCTATCTGGCAATGAGTTATATTCAGGGTGAAACCTTGAGCGATCGTCTGGAAAGAGAGAAACGTATTCCTACTGATGAAGCTCTGCATATTATTCAACAAGTGGCGGAAGCTTTATTCTATGCCTGGGATGAAGCCAAATTGATTCACCGTGACGTCAAACCGGATAATATAATGATTACCACTGACGGAATTGTGAAGTTAACTGACATGGGGCTGGCTATAACCCAGGAAGACTGGACGGCGGATTCGGAGATATCCGGAAGCCCTTCTTATATGAGCCCGGAACAGTTTGCAGGAGAGGAACTTGACTGCCGTTGCGATATTTACAGTCTTGGCATCACGCTTTACCAGATGCTTAGCGGCAAATTGCCGTTTTTCGGTGAATCTTTCCAAGAAATAGCCAGTCAGCATTTCAATGAGGAACCGACGCAGTTGTACCGTTTGAATATTGGAGTTACCTTGAAGGTATCCCATTTGGTCAAAAAAATGATGGAAAAACTGCCTGAAGACCGTTTCCCTGACTATGATGTTTTATTGAAATCATTATGGAATCTGCGCCATGTCACAGCTCCTGATTCCAGTCTTATTCCCGATATACACACAATTTCCATTCATCATCTGGATTATAATCTCCAGAAAAAATCATATAAAAACATACTTTCAACCCAAAAACAGGTTAAGCAGCTTAAGGGGCGCCGTGATGCCCTTTTCTGGACCTTGTTGACGGTTTTTCCGGTTCCTATCGTAATTTTAATAGTTTTTCTTTTTATAATGGAATCACATAAGGAACCAAGCATAACAGGTGTCTATGAAACAAAGATGCAGGTTTTGGCAATGCGCTGTAATTCATCGCAATATTTGCTGCCGCAATTGAAGGAACAGGCGAATGATTTGCTTGCCAGCGTTAAGAATATAAAAAATCCGACAGTTCGTCAGGAACTTATTATATGGCAGTTACGTTATTATATAAAGCATATTGAAAATCAGGAACTTAAAAACAAGATGCGGGATCAGAGAATGATGCTGGAGAATCAAATAAAGGATGAATTACTTATATCCCGGGAACCCGTAAATAAAAATTTTAATCCTTGAAATCTTGCATTTTTAATGTTTTTAAGCTATACTTAATAGAATTCAATAACTTAGGGTTTAATGTATGACTAGTGATTTTAAATCGCTTCCCGGCGGGAACGAAACGATTTTAATAGTTGATGACCATGAGACTATCTGGGATTTTCTCATTGAAGCTTTGCAGCGCCTTGGTTACTCGGTATTGCTGGCTGAAAATGGTCTTGATGCAGTTGAGATATATAGAGAAAATCCTAACGAAGTTGATTTAGTTCTGTTAGATATGGTCATGCCGAAACTCGGTGGACATCAGACCTTCTATAAAATAAAAGACTTAGACCCCAAAGCTAAGATTCTGCTTTCAAGCGGTTATGTTTCCGAAGATGAAGTCAATGACTTACTGGAACAAGGGGCTATGGGATTTCTTCCCAAGCCGCACCGTATTTCAAAGATGGCTCAGGAAGTCCGCAGAATTCTAGACGAAAAATAACTCGATTTAATCCTGCGTATAAGACTCCGCTTTTTACGTTATTTCCGTTTCTTTATCTTTCTTCATTATGTTAGTATTGTTTTATATCCCATTTGCGCTAAGGCTGTTTTGATATTTTATCCATAAGAAACTTATACATGGCGTTAAATATTATAATCAAATATAATAAAGGCAAATAATTAATCCTGATAAAAAGCTATTCTTTTTTGCAAAAAACCTGCTTAAATTAGCTGGACATTTTGTATATACACGGTATTTTATTATTAATATGCATATAGAATAATAAATTACAGGAGAAAACCGATATGAAACAAAAGCTCCTTTTGTTAATAGCAGTCTTTTTTGGGGTTGTTGCGTTTGTCCTTACTTACCAGCAGCTCAAGTTCGAAAAACAGAAAATACTGGGGCAGGCGGTTACTACCAGGCTCATTCGTTTGAAGGTCGATAAAAATGCCGGCGAAAAAATTACTGAAGATGATATTGAACCGTATACAGAAACCCATATAAGGAGCGGGGTTGTTGCCTCGCGTACAATTCCATGGAAAAATCGTATTCAAGTGATTGGACGTGAACTTGATACCTATCTGAGCAAAGGCAGCGTATTGCAATATGATGATCTGAAAGCTGCTTCAAGGCGTGTATTCGGGCTCAATGCCAATATTAAAAGCGGCATGCGCGCCAAAGCTATTGCAGTCGATTCAATATCGTCATTAAGTTATCTTATCCGTCCTGATGACCATGTTGATGTTATCGGAACTTTCCGCTTCCCTGAAATGCGCGGGGAGAAAGACTGGGATACTATTACTTTAACTATTTTGCAGAATGTCCGGGTTATTGCCACCGGTAACCAGTGGGGGCGTAAGATTGCCACTCAAGGTACAAGACGCCGCAGTTATAACAGTGTGACGCTGGAGCTTTCGCCAAGCGATGTTGAAATTGTTGAATTTGCTTCTCAAAAAGGCCGTCTCTCACTCAGTTTGAGAAATAATGAGGATGCGGCTGAGGTTTACGATTTGAAATCAGTTTATTTCCGTTCATTGAAAAAATATTTGGAAGAAAAGTCTCGTAAAGGCGGCGGCAAATACTGATTATTTTCGTTAACACTCAATAATTCCCGAGGTGAAGATGTTTGAAATCATTATAAAACAGCCAGGTCAGGAGGATGCTTTAGGGAAACTTGTTTCCGGAGCATATCTCATTGGTACTGAACAGGATTGTCCTATTCAGTTTGATGATGAAGCTCTTTCAGGCCATCATGCGCAGCTTAATGTCAAGGAAAACAGTTTATCTGTAGTTGACCTCGACAGTGCCGCCGGTACTTATATTGATGGCGAACTTATTCCTGCCAATAAAGAACTCTTTGTGGATATTAATTCTACGATTACTATTGGACATATCGAAATCGTTGCCCTGGGGCCGGAATATGAAGAGATCGATGATACTATTGAAGAGCCGGTGAAGTCCGAGGAAGAGGAGCAGGAACTTCAAAATATCTCAGAGCAACTGAAATCTGTCGAATCAGATAAATCCGCCAAGTCTGGTAAAGAAAAAATACCTTTACTGGAAATATCAGGTGTGCCGCAAAATGCCAGGATACTGGTGCAGGAAATAAAAAAGCGTGCCCACGCGGAACTGCTCAAAAGGCTTAATCTTAAAAAACTTGCGCTTTCCGGCGCAAGTGAAAAAGAACTGAATGAACGCGCCAAGGAAACCATAAAAGAAATTCTTTCTGAATTATCTATCCCGCTCCCGGAAACTGTTAAGATAGAAACTATCGAACGAGAGCTTGTTCAGGAAGCAATCGGTTTGGGGCCGTTGGAGTATTTAACAGTCCTTGATGATATTACTGAAATCATGGTGAACAGCGCGGATGAAGTATATGTGGAATGCAAAGGAACCTTGTACCGTACGGATACTGCATTTGCAGATGACAATCAGGTGCTTGCAGCTATAGAACGTATCGTTGCTCCGCTAGGCCGACGGGTTGATGAAAGCTCGCCTATGGTGGACGCCCGCCTTGCCGACGGGTCCCGTGTAAATGCCATTATTCCGCCATTGTCATTAAACGGCCCTTCTATCACTATTCGTAAATTTTCAAAGACCCCGTTTAATATTGATGATATTATCGGTTTTAATACTCTTACTACAGAAATGTCGGAGTTTCTCAGGGCCTGTGTAATGGTGAGGAAAAATATCATTATCTCAGGGGGAACCGGCTCAGGTAAAACGACTTTACTTAATGTTTTGAGTAATTACCTGCCGAATCGCGAACGTATTGTTACTATTGAGGATGCGGCGGAACTCCAGCTGCATCAGGAAAATATTGTCCGTCTTGAAGCCCGCCCGCCGAATATTGAGGGCAAGGGCGAAATAAGTATACGTGACCTTGTGCGAAACTCCTTGCGTATGCGTCCTGACCGTATAGTTGTTGGTGAGTGCCGCGGCGGTGAAGCTTTGGACATGCTGCAGGCGATGAATACAGGACATGACGGTTCTTTGACTACGATTCACGCAAATACGCCGCGTGACGCTCTTGCCCGTCTGGAAACTCTGGTATTGATGGCTGGCTTTGATCTGCCTCTGCGGGCTATCCGGGAACAGGTGGCTTCAGCTATTGATATTATTGTGCAGGTGAACCGTGAACGTGACGGTTCGCGTAAAGTTACTAATATCAGTGAAATAACTAAGATGGAAGGGGATATTATCACTGTTCAGGATATTTTTGTTTTCCAGAATGAAGGGTGGGATGAAAATGATAAGATTGTCGGTAAGTTTGTTTCAACTAATAATATGCCGACCTTCATAGATGATATCAAACGCGCCAAGATTCCTCTGGATATTTCTATATTTAACAATGACAAAACGCTTGGAGGTGGCTTTTGAACCCTGTCCTGATAAACAGTACCTGGGCTCCGAGTGTTTGCGCGATGATCGCGGTTACGTTGGCGACTTTGGTCATAATTGATTCTTTTATTTATATTTCCACTCGTTACAAAGAGCGGTACTTAAAAGAGGCGGCTGTGGAATTGGATGATGTTCTCCTGCAGATGCCTGCCGGGAGAATATTTGATTTAAGCATGGCAATCAGTGCTTTCTGCTGTATTATGACGGTAATTATTTTCGGCATGACCAGTAGTGGTTTTTCATGGATAAAGGCTATCGGACTGGGATCGATCGTCGCGGTGGGAACTTTTCCTGCTCCTCGCCTTATCCTGAGATATTTGCGAATAAGGCGTTTAGCTAAATTCAATGAACAGCTCGAAGATGCCCTTGGCGGTATGAGCAGCTCCCTGAAAGCCGGATTCAGTATAAATCAGGCATTAGAGTCGATTGCTGACGAAAATCGTGCTCCAATATCTATTGAATTTCGCTTGCTGGTTCAGGAACTGCGTCTGGGAGTTCCTTTGGAAACTGCTTTAAATAACATGTGTAAGCGTATTGAAAGTGACGATTTTGAACTTGTGGCTGTGGCTATAATAACAGCGCGGCAGACTGGCGGAGAATTGACTTCGGTGCTGGAACGTTTGGCTGCGGTTATTCGTGAACGCTTACGAATACACCGTAAAATCAGCGCTTTGACTGCTCAGGGGCGGATGCAGGCGATTGTTATCGGGATCATGCCTTTTGCGCTAATGTTTATGATGTCGTATATTGTTCCTGACGCTATGGCGGCGTTTTTTGAATCAGTGATCGGTATTATCAGTTGTGTAGTTGCGTTGATACTGGTTATTGCCGGATTTTTAGCAATAAAGAAAATAACTTCAATCAAAGTATAAGGGAAATAAGAATGGCGATATTGATGCACCCGTTAACTCCTGCGGTTTGCGCGGGAATATCAGCATGCCTCTTCCTGTTCGTCGCTTTGAAGATGTTTCAACAGCTGACTATAGAAAAAGATATCAGCGCCGAAGCACGCAAAAGACTTCCGATCTTATTTACGCTGGCGCTGCTTTTTGTTCCTAATGTCCGCTTTATCGCGCGCAATTCAAGTTTTAGTGCGCTGCGTGAACAAACAGACAAACAATTATTGATGGCTGGATATGGCGATACGATTGACGCGGTGGATTTTATCTCAATGCGGATAATTCTCGGCATATTCGGTGCAATTGTATTGATAATATGTATTCCTCAACAACGGGCGCTTGTAGGAATGATTATTCAGATTATCATGGTGCTTTATCCCGGAGTATGGCTGCGCAAGGTTATTCAGAGCAGACATGCTGAAATTCTCAGCGCCCTGCCTAATGTGCTTGACTTGCTGACTTTATCTGTACAGGCAGGAAAAGATTTCCTGGCATCTCTGCGTGATATTATTCAACGGCGGAAGATGGATGCTTTAAATGAGGAACTAAGCCGTACTTTTCATGAAATCAAACTGGGCAAAAAACGCGCCCAGGCATTACGGGACCTGTCGTCCAGGGTAGGGCAGCCGGATTTGTCAACGGTGCTCAATTCGATTATTCAGGCTGAAGAATTGGGGGTGAGTATTGGTGAATTACTGACTATTCAAGGTGATATGCTCAGAGATAAACGTTTTTCCCGTGCGGAGAAGAAAGCGGGTGAAGCGCCGGTCAAGATAGTGCTTCCACTTGCTTTGTTCATTTTTCCAGCGGTGGTTATTATTCTGGTAGTGCCTATAATATTGCAGGCATTTAAAACTTTAATTTTTTAAGGATTTTTAATGATTGCAAATTTAACAAATAAAAGCTATATTGCCCGTAGTCCGTTTTTTGCTGTTGGCTTTTGTGACAGAATGCGCGGGATGATCGGCAGAAAATTTTATGAGGCAGAGTTCGACGCAATGGTGTTTACCAGATGTAATGCAATCCACACCTGCTTTATGGGACAGAAAATAGATGTTATTTTTATTGATGCTGAAAATAAAGTGGTTGGTTTAAGGAAAAATCTTGCACGCTGGCGTATCGCTGTGCGTTGCCCTAAGGCTGTAACTACTATTGAGTTGCCGGAAGGCGTTATTGAACATAGCGGAACGGAAATGGGACATGTAATTAATGTTTCAGAAGAATCTGTCCCCGAGTTATCCACACAGGCAGCCGGGAATGGTATGGTTCAAGAACTGGAATCAATAGTGCATTATAAAGCGAGTGATAAATGAAAATATATTTTTTGAATGGCCTGCGCAAAGGCGAAGAGTTCGAGTTGACAGGCGATGAAGTCAGTATCGGCAGAGAACTTAATAACGATATAGTTGTTGAAACCGAAGGGGTTTCGCGTTACCATGCTAAATTGTTTAAGCAACCTGATGAAAGCTGGCTGCTTGAGGATTTGGATAGTTTGAATGGCTGTAAAGTCAATGACAAATTAATTAAAGCGGAAAAACTTTTGCAGAACGGGGATACTATCACTCTTGGAGATCAATGTTTCCGTATAGATGAAGACCTTAAGCAGGCAGGAACAGAAGCAAAAACTGGAGAAATACCTATTATCCAGCCTATGAAGGAACAAAAGCCTGATATTGCTGAAAGCCCGGTTATTGAACCGGTTTCAGCAAAGAACAGTACTCCTACTGTAAAAAAAATAGTTTTTCAGCCGATGCCGAAAAAAGCACCGGAACCAGATATGAAAGACAGTGATCCCAAACCGGTTATTGAAACAGTAAAACCTAATAAAGCCACGGCTGAAAAATCTAAGTCCGGACAGGGCTCTGAAGCAGATAATACCCCTGAGATGACAGCTAAAGAATTATCGGTAAGTGCGGATAATATTTTTGGAGAAAAAGGTAAAAAAATCAAACCTGATAATAAAAACTCTGAACCAGCCGCCAAAAAACATCTCTTTAATGTCATGTTTTATTTGGTCCTTTTACTTGGGGTTGTTGCCTTTGTTATATGGTTTCTGAATTCCAACGGGGAAATAAAGAAAGATCACGCTGTTGCTGTCAGCAAAAATGTAAAGATACCTCTCGTTCTTTATTATGTAAAAACTAAAATCACCAAGGGGAATGTGTTCAGGTTTTCTGTCCTGGTTGAGAATAATAGCGCTAAATTTACTATTGATGACTTGAAGTCTGACCGGCATCGTAATGAAACTATCAAGGAAATTAAACCGGAACTTCTAAAAGCTTTAAAAAAGGCTGTTGAAGGAACCGGATTTATGGATCTGCACCCTGTATCAAAAGGCTCTGCGGTCAACAATCTTGATGAAACAAGAGAAATGACTATAGCTCTTGACAATAAGATAAATTCGATTACTATTCAAAATAATTCAGCGCCGACGTCTTTTGAGGATATTGAGGACGCAATTAATGAATTTGCGGATGCCTACGACTTGATGACTTTTGCGATGACCCCGGAAGAACTGATGCGGCGGGGAAAGGAAAGTTTTGTAAAAGCTGAGGAATACTATGCCAACCGCAAAGCTCAAACCGCTAATTTGCTGGCGGCGGAGCGGCGATACAAAATTACTATTGACTATTTGAACCAGTTCACGCCAAAACCCAAAGAGTGGGACGTAGCCAAAAAACGCTATGCGGAAGTCAAGGCTATGCGGAAAAAACTCTGGGATGAATTTAAATATGAAGTCGAACGCCTGGAGCGTCTTGATAAACTTAAAGACGCGATTGAAGTCCTGAATGAAATGCTCCAGTTGGCGCCTGAAGGCTCAAAAGCTAAAAAGTGGGCGAGAATAAGGATAACCAGGCTTTCAGAAACACTTAAAATGAGAAAGAAACGATGAGAACATATCTATTAATAATAGTAGGCCTGGGACTTCTGCTCACTGGCGCTTGTGCACCGGAAAAACCTAAGAGCCGTAAAGGGGAATTAGTGTTGAATTCCAGACCTCAGGGAGCTACTGTGATTTTAAATTCCAAACAGAAACTGAATAATCAGACTCCTCTTACTGTTCATCCGCCGCCGGGAACTTATCTGATAAAAATGAGTAAAGAAAATTATCAATCTGCATGGCAATATGTTAAAATCAAGGCTAATAAAAAAACAAGCTTAACTCTTAACCTGCCCCCCGTAAAAGGTTCTGTGCTTATTACAAGCAATCCTTCCGGCGCTAAAGTTACGATGAACGAAAAAGTACAGGGGCTTACTCCTCTGGTATTGACTGACTTGAAACCTGGAGAATATTCTGCACAGGTGGATCATATAAACCGCGCGCCAAGAGTGGTTAAGTGGAGCATTAACGATATGCGCCCTAAAAAAGTGAGCGTGTCCCTTGATTCTGATATAGGAAAGCTTGTTCTTACAACTGATCCCCCTAAAGCAAGAGTGTATATTAACGGTAAAGTTTCCGGATTGACACCGTTCCGTATTGATTTGCAGGAAGGGGAACATAAAATAAAAGTTGCTTTGACCGGTTTTGCTGATGTAAAAGCAACGGTAAATATAGTACGCGACAAACAGACAACTAAAAAAATTACTATGATTCGTCTGCCTGGTACTTTGGTTTTTCACAGTAAGCCTCCAGGAGCATTGGTTTATATAAACGACAGAGCTTATGGCAGAACTCCGTTGAAAGTTCCTGATTTGCAGGCAACTACGGAAGGAAAACCATATAAGATAAGACTTGAGAAAAGTGGTTTTGACAGTATAAGCCGTGATGCATATGTCACTGCCGGTAAAGAGAATATCGTTCAATTTACAATGCTGCGCAATACTGGCGGAATTGACTTGATTGTCAATCCTCCTGGAGTAACGGTTTATATCAATGGCAAAAAACACAGCATGACCGTTCAAGGGGAAAGTAAAGACCTGTCAAAAGTGATCCATATAAGGAATCTTCAAGCTGGAAAATATCAGATAATGCTGGCTCATAAACGCATGCAGCCGCCGACTAAAAAGTTCCGGATAACTGTGAGGAAAGCCAAAATAACCCGCCCTAAACCGATAAACGTATGGATTGCTAATTCGGTACTCAAGGTGAAGAACGAACCACAAATAAATGTACTTCTTTATGAAAAAAATAAGAAATACATTATCTACAGCCCTGAGCCGGGAGTCAAAATACGGAAGGATGTTTCAGAAATAGACTTCGTTCGCCCTCTGACCGAACAAGACATATGATAAAAATAACCGCAGGTGCTTTCCGCACCACGGCAGCTTAATATTTTGCCAGTTTTAAAAAAGTTTTCTTCATGTAGTATTTTCTTGAGAAAAATAAATAATAATCACCATGACGGTTGATTTTATTATCTTCATGTTTATAATATAGAAGCTTTGTAAATTTATTTAACAATGGAATTATTATTATGCATATCCCGCAGGTCTGGTCAGAACCTTTCGCAAATTATATTGAGAATGATCTAAAGAATGAAGCCGCAAAACTTTTCCGTATCCATCAGCTTCCTGATAATTTAGAAGCATGGCACAAATGTCGTAAAAAACTTTGCGAGAATATATGGAATAACCTCGGTGTGCGCTATGATAACTCTTTGGATCTGGATTTGCGTGTAAGCGCTGAAATCCAAATGGACGGTTATCTTATTCAGAATGTATATTTCCAAAGCCGTCCCGGTTTATATGTAACCGGCAATCTTTATATTCCAGATGGTGACGGGCCGTTTCCCGGCGTGGTCGGTATGCATGGCCATTGGTCCCAGGGACGCCTGGCTGAAAGAGTGCAGAGCAGAGGCCATTCTCTGGCGAAAAATGGTTATGTATGCTTGCTGGTGGATGCCTGGGGATCTGGAGAACGCTCCACTATACATGGTGAATTTGAGTATCATGGGGCCGGACTTGGCGGAGCATTATTCAATATAGGCGAAAGCCTGATGGGAGCGCAGATTGTAGACAATATGCGCGCGGTTGATGTCCTGTGCGCTTTGGAAAATGTCGATTCCGGCAGGATTGGAGCAACCGGAGCCAGCGGCGGCGGCAATCAGACTATGTGGCTCTCTGCTATGGATGAGCGTATTGCGGCTGCGGTTCCTGTGGTTAGTGTCGGTACTTTCGAGTCTTACATCATGGGGTCAAACTGCATCTGTGAATGTTTGCCTAACGGTTTGACTTTTACCGAAGAATCCGGGGTGCTGGCTTTAGTTGCTCCCCGGGCTTTAAAAATATGCAACTGTCTTGGAGATTCCAATCCTACATTTTTCCCTTCTGAAATGCTTCGTTCTTATGCTGAAGCCAGAAAGGTTTTTCAAGCCTATGGAAAAGATTCTCAGTTGTCGTATCAAATATTTAATAAACCTCACGGTTACTGGCCGGAAATCCGGGAGGCTATGCTTGGCTGGTTCGACTTGCACTTGAAAGGCATCGGTCATGGCGCACCGAAAGTTGAAAAAGCTTTTGAATGCCTGCCGGAGGAAAAACTCATGGTGTTCCCAAAAGGTAAACGCCCGGCAGAAGTTATTTCCATAGCTGAGTATTGCAGAAAAAAAGGTTCCGGGTTAAAAGATGTTTCAAACAGTTCAGGTGATAAGAAATCAGAATTGAAAGATATTTTGAAATTTTCAGAACTGGAATTAGAAAAGACCCATCAATATGCAGATAAGTCCGGCTGGGAAAGCTTTGCTCTTGAAACTGTCTGCGGCAGAATGGTTCCGGTTTTAGTACGCAAACCGGCAGGCGATTCGAAAGATTATGTTATTGCTGCCAGTTCGTCCGGCAAGGAAGACTTAACTAATTCTGAATACTTTACAAAACTTACGGATACTGATAAAGGCATTATTATTTTTGATGCTTATGTCTGCGGAGAAACTGCTGGTGATGATCTTGTAATAGCATTGAACTCGTACCATACTTATAGCCGTGCCTTGCTTTGGTTGGGAAGAACTTTATATGGAGAGTGGACGAGTGACTATGCTCTGCTTGCAAAATGGAGCCGGCAGGTCTTGAATGCTGAAGATATTGAATTGTTCGGTTACAAAGAATGCGGTATAGCGGCTGTTTTTGCTGGAGCGCTTGAAGATATTACTGTTTCTACAGAAAAATCTCCAAAGAGCTTTGTCTTTAGCGACAGTGACACTGCGAAAGAATTATCCATAGGTTTCTGCCTGCCTAATATTTTAAACTGGGGAGACTTGGATACCGCAATCAGTTTGAATTCAAACAAAGTGTCATTTAACTAGGCACTGACAGTACGAATTATTTTGACATTTGTACTATTGTGCCGTTGCAGACTATGATCCGCATATTTTTTGCTTCTTCTGCTTTTGAGCGTTGTGCGTCGTGATATATTATTATCAGGGCGAACACGAAAGTTGCGAATATTGCGATAAATAATGCTTTCATTTTTTACCTCCATGTTTTGCTTCTGTCGTACTCTGTATTAATCCTTTATGTAAATATTGTTCGCAAGGGAATTGCATATCTCACGCGGTGTAGTAGATTAATGTAGAAATTTTCAAACAATATGGACGGAAAGAAATGACGAATCAGGATTATATGAAACTGGATGAACTTAAGGCCTTGCAGTTGGCCAGGATTCAAGATACGGTTCAAAAAGCTTATGATAATATTGAGTTTTTCAGAAAAAGCCTTGATGAAATTTCTTTTAAACCAGCTGATATAAAATCTCTGAAAAATATAAGATCCCTGCCTTTTACCGTAAAAAATGACTTGCAGAATAATTATCCTTACGGATTGCTTGACGATTCAAAGGAAAAGCTTGTGCGCCTGCAGATTTCTGGCGGTATTGCTGCCGCGTATACTCAGGCGGATATTAAAATGTGGACTGAAGCCATGAAACGCTGCCTGCTTTGCGTCGGCGTTACTGGGAGCGATATCATTCAGAATTCCGCCGGGCTTGGCATGCATTACGGAGTGGAGGCAATTGGAGCGACAGTTGTGCCGACTAACGGAAATAACAGCAAGGGGCAGATAAAAATAATGAAGGAACTCGGGGTTACAGGGATATGCTGTACTCCCAGCTACTTTAATTTTATTGTTGAGCTTGCTGTCGAAATGGGTATAGATTTGCGTGACTTGCCGTTGAGGATCGGGATATTCGGCTCCGAGTTGTGGACCGAGGAAATGCGTTTGCGTATCGAGGAAAGCAGCGCAATCAAGGCTTATGATATTTACGGACTGACGGAAATTATCAGTCCGGGAGTCGGCATCGAATGCGGATACCGGAACGGCTTGCATATTCTGGAAGATTTGTTTTATCCTGAGATAATCGATCAGCAAAGCGGAGAAGTTTTGCCGGATGGCGAGCTGGGAGAGTTGGTATTAACCACTCTGAATAAGCAGGCTATGCCGCTGATCCGTTACCGTACCGGAGATATAAGCCGGATTATTCCCGGCCTCTGCGAATGCGGGCGTTCATTGCGCCGGATCGAGCGTATTTCATCGCGCAGTGATGACATGCTCACGATTCAGGGGGTAAATATATTCCCGTCCCAAATCGAAGCGGCTTTATTATCTATAGAGGGGACTTTGCCGCATTATAATATCGTTCTTGACTCAGAAAACGGCATGGACAGTATTGAAGTCAATGTCGAAATAACGGAAGCTATTTTTTCAGATAAAGTACGCTCATTGGAAGCTTTTCAGCATAATTTGATTGATGCTATCGAAAACGTTTTGGGATTGCGCGTAAAACTCAAACTGGTAGCTCCCGGCGCTATACAGCGCAGCGAAGGTAAAGCAAAACGTGTAATAGACCACCGGAACAGATAATTAAAATCTAAGTTCTTCCCATTTTTTCTGCAGGCGTTTTATGGATATTTTTTCCGTGGTTTGTACTTCAGGGGCAAATGTAGCTATTCTTAATTCTTCCAGTGAAAGCCAGAAATCGAATAGATCAAAAGCTTTTTCGAAATTATCTGCTGCCATTGTTGCTAATTGAAAACGCTCTATAAACGGGGTCAATGGCTGCATCTTTTCACTATCTTTGGCTGGAGCGCTGTTAATACGTTCCGCTCTGATTTGGAGTGCCCGGAGATAGCGCGGATAATTCCGCCAGATGATCTCATTGTTCAAAAATCCGGGCCTGAACAGAAACTCAAGCTGTTGCTGTACATCGGCGCACTCAGCTTCGGCACGTTCGCATGCTTTGTCTAATAAAGACTTGATTTGTCCGTATTGTTCGACCAGCAGTTCAAGGGAGCACAAGTGTTTTTGCGCCGTGGACGCCATTTCCTGTCGGGCGGCTTGACTGCGTTCTTCAAATTCTGTCCTTGTTCGGATTTCATATTTCCCATTATCGGTTAAAGCCGCTAGAATTGCGGAATAAATAAAGTCATCTTCGTAACATTTTTCATGATCGTTTACACATAAGGTCAGTTGGACTTCAGGCGGCAGCTTGTATGATTTTTTTAAATACTTGACCTGTTGAGCATATTGCATGCAGAAGAGCTTGACCAGGCCGCGCTTGTGTTCATATTCAGCTTCCCTCTGATCCATAAACACCTGACGTCCAATGCTGTTGTCCTCAGCGTGCAGGGCAGGGTAGACTTCACGTCCTTCTTCTCCCGGGAGCGTGATGCTTTCAGGAACATCTCCTTCAGGCCATTCCCTCAGGCCGGAAAGCTGTTGTTCGCCAATGCCTTTTACGGCAGAGCTCAACATTGAACCTGAACACAAACTGGCTGGCAGTTCACGATGGAAGTCGATAATATATCCTTCCTCGTCCAGTTCGGCGAGTTTCATAAACATGCTTTCATGCAGTTTGTCCATGTCAAAATCATTTGGCTTGATTACCGTTCCGGTCATATCGGACAGAAACTCTGCTAATGCGGCAGCTAAAGATTGTTCACAGAAAACTTTGCCGTCATTTATTGCTTCAATAAATTTTTCCGCGCTTATCGCGGCTGGATTACATAAGCGGCGCAAGTCTTTTGGCAAGGCCTTTATCATGTTTTCGATTTTTTCCGGCAGATAACCTGGAACCAGCCAGTCAAGTCCCCATGCCGGAATTAAATTCATTTCATCATTTTTAGCTAAAATAGAAATACCGTCGTCGGGTTCGCCCGGATCAAATGAATAACGCAGCTCAAAGTCATGTCCCGAAAAATTTATTGAATCAGGGTAATCTTGTATGTTGACCGGAGACAACTGCAGAATCATTGCATCCTCAATATCCATATTTATATTTGTGCCGGTTTTATTGAGCCATTTTTCCAGACTTTTATTTGAGCAAACATATCCAGGAATAATTTTATCAAAATGTTCATAAACCGCATCGGCATCCCACATTGAGTCAGGCCGCCGGACTTTTTCTTCAAGGTTCTTAATATCCCGAATCATTTTCTGATGTTTTTTAAGCCATTCATGCCGGGAAAGCAGGCGGCCGTAAACCATTGCTTCGCGGATGAATACTTCGCGGGCTTCCGCCGGACGGACTGAGCCATAATGTATCCGGCGCCCCTCATTAATAAGCAGGCCGCCGGAGCTGACCATTTCCCGGGCGTAAATAAAACCAGCTTGTTTATCCCATTTTATCTTGTCGTATATTGATTTGCATAAATGCGGAGCAACGTCCTCAAGCCATTCGCCTTGTATTTCCGCCACCTGACGCGCGAAAACCCGTGATGTGCTGACTAATGCGAAAGTCATTATCCACGGTGACGGCGGCTTTTTGCTGTGCAGAGTTGAGCCTGGGAAAATATAGAATTTGCGGTTGCGCGTGCCAATATATACTTTTTCTTCATTATCATACATGCCGATATTTGCCGGTACTCCAGATAAAATTGATTTATGAATACCCTCATAATACGGTTCACGCAGCTTATAGTTCAAAATATCAATTTTCGGCATGCTGTTTTCACTGATTGAGCGGGCTAGATCCTGAGTCAGGTTAAGCCATTCGCGTATCCGCAGGAAACTTAAAAAATTATCGCGGCAGAAACGTCTGAATGAACTATTCCCGGAATTCTTCGCACGTTCCTCCATAATGAAGTTCCATAGATTTAAAATTCCGATAAAGTCAGAATCCGCGTCACGCCATTGTAAATGTGCCTGGTCAGCCGCCGCCTGCCTGGTCATAGGACGTTCTTGAGGATCCTGCATGCTTAGGAAAGCAGTGATAATAATCATTTCCGGCAGGACATTATGTTTTTGAGCTTCAATAACCATTTTGCCAAGATGCGGATCAAGCGGCATGGTGGCTATTTTTCTTCCATCTGGAAGTATTTTGCCGCGCTTGTCAATGGCGTTGATATCGCGCAGGGTCTGGTATCCTTCCCGGATCAAGGAAACTTGCGGCGGATCAATAAAAGGAAAGTTTTCAATTTTCTTCAATCCAAGGATAGACATTTGCAGGATAACCCCCGCCAATGAGGTGCGTTGTATTTCAGGGTCGGTAAAGTCCGGGCTGTCGTTAAGCGTTTCCTCCGAATACAAATATACGCAAATACCTTCCGCAATACGACCGCAGCGTCCGCGCCGCTGCTTTGCGCTTGCTTTTGAAACTTGTTCTATCTGCAAACCCTGAATATGGTTTCTCGGATTATAACGGCTTATCCTGACTTGACCTGAATCTATTACATAATGAATATTGGGAATAGTTATTGAGGTTTCCGCGACGTTTGTTGCCAGGATAATCCGGCGTTGCCGGCTTGTCGCAAAAATCCTTTGTTGTTCATTCATGCTCAAACGTCCGAAAAGCGGGAGGATTTCTGTATTGGGAAAATCCCGGCCGTTAAGCATGTCCCGGGCATCGCGTATCTCACGCTCACCAGGCAGGAAAATCAAGATATCGCCTTTAGCGTCAATATCTGAAATCCATTGTACCGCACGTGCGATATGAGCGGCAAGTTCTTCATCTTCATCCGGCGGCAGGAAAAAATTATCGACCGGAAAAGTCCGTCCTTCAATCGTCATTATCGGCGCTTTATCGAAGAATTCGGAAAAGTTTTCAGCATCCAATGTTGCTGATGAAATTATTATTTTCAGTTCAGGCCGACGCTGTTTAAGTTGTTTTAAATAACCAAGTATAAAATCAATATTCAAGCTGCGCTCATGCGCTTCATCCACAATAATCGTATCATACTGGAGTAAATCCGGGTCATGCTGGGTTTCGGACAAAAGTATGCCGTCGGTCATGAATTTGATAATTGTATTATTGCTTATGCGTTTATTAAAACGAACCTGAAAGCCGACTTCTTCACCGCATTCTATATCAAGTTCTGAGGCAACCCGTTTTGCCATAGCGGTTGCTGCAAGACGGCGCGGCTGGGTGCAGCCGATTCTGCCGAAACGCCCCTGTCCAAGATCCAAAGCTATCTTGGGCAGCTGGGTTGTTTTTCCTGAACCTGTACTGCCGCATACTATGATCACTTGATTATCGTCAAGACATTTCTTTATATCCTCGACGCGGGCGCTGATGGGCAGGGTTTCAGGATATGAAAATTTTATTGCATCGGCAATGTCTTTAAAACAGCGTTTTTCCGCTAGCTCAAGTTTTCTTTCCAGTTTCTCCAGCAGATGTTCTGTTGCCTTATCTGCTTGTGAATGTTTGCGAATCCTGCGGGCGAGATTTTCTAGCTCAATTTTGTCTGTTATCAATAATTGTTCAATTTGTTGTTCGAGTTTGTGTAAAAGCTTTCTGTGCATATTAAGAGTGATTAATTAGTCTTCATAAAAATACGTAAAAGCCCTAATATAATCAATAAAACAGCTTATGCAACGATAATAGCAAATTTAAACAGAAATCAAACAAATTATTAAAAAAATACGAGTGCTTGAACCCGTTTTACAGAATAATTTTACTTTATTCATATTGATTTTATAAACTTATTAAGGTACATTAAGTTTATGGTATGAGAAAAATTATGGATAAGGTTTGAATTATGTCAATGTTTCAGAAATCAGTTGTAAATAAATACCTTGCTAACCTTGACGAGAAAAAAGTTGAGAAAGCTTATAAAGCTTTTAAAAATAACTATACGCTGGCAAAGACTGAAAAAATAAAGAAACTTAAAGAAGAAGAGTATCAGGATGGCTTTTTAAGAGATTTGTTTGTTGATGTTCTTGGATATATACTCAATCCTGATGACAACTATAACTTGATGCGCGAGTTCAAAAACCAGTCTGACGGCAAAAAAGCTGACGGTGCTATCCTGAAAGACGGCAAGGCTATTGCGGTAATAGAACTTAAGTCCACCAAAACAAAAGATTTGAGCAGTATTACCCAACAGGCTTTTAATTACAAAAACAATCAGCCGGGATGCAAATACGTCATTACATCGAACTTCCAGAAACTGCGCTTTTATATTGATTACGCTGACGAACATGAAGAATTTGACTTGTTCACTTTGAGTGAAGAAGATTTTGAGCTGCTTTACCTGCTTTTGAGTAAAGACAGCGTATTTAGCGATATTCCGCTGAAACTAAAAAAGGAAAGCGTATTTCACGAGGAAAACGTATCAAAACAGCTTTATAAAGACTATTCTATTTTTAAAAGCAATCTCTTTGACAACCTGATCAAAAATAATCCAAAGTATGATAAACTTACCTTGTTCAAAAAGTCGCAGAAACTCATTGACCGCTTTCTCTTTATGCTGTTTGCCGAAGACAGGGGACTGCTCCCTCCGAACATGATAAACAGAGCTATTAATCGTTTTGAGCTTTTGAAGGATGAAGACTCTTATAAACCCCTGTATGAAATATATATGCAGTTCTTTGATTATCTGAATTTCGGACGTAAAGGAAAAGAACCAGCTGATGACATTCCCGGATATAACGGCGGACTTTTTTATCCTGATGAGATACTTGATGATATTAAAATAGATGATGATGCTTTGATTCACAATTTACGGAAGCTGTCCGTTTATGATTTTAACTCTGAGGTCGACGTTAATATTCTAGGACATATATTCGAACACTCCTTGTCGGAAATAGAAGAAGTTACCGCGGAGCTTGAAGGAACCGCTGTCGACAAAACAAAAAGCAAAAGAAAAAAAGACGGTGTATTCTATACCCCGAAATACATCACACAGTATATTGTGGAAAACACCATCGGTACGCTCTGCAAGGAAAAACGCGCTGAACTGGATATTGCCGAAATTGAATTCGATGATTCATTCTACAATAAAAACGGTAGATTATCAGCAAAGGGCAAAAAACTTTTTGATACCCTCGAAAAATACAAAAAATGGCTGCTTTCACTGAAAATCGTTGACCCCGCCTGCGGAAGCGGCGCGTTTCTAAACCAGGCATTGAATTTCCTTATAGAGGAACACAGAATCATTGACGACATTATCGCCGATTTGACAAAAATGCCCCTCGGGCTTTTCGATGTTGACAAAGCCATTCTCGAAAACAACCTCTACGGCGTGGATATAAACGAGGAAAGCATAGAAATAGCAAAACTCTCCCTGTGGCTCCATACCGCTCAAAAAGGAAGAAAGCTCTCAAATCTAAACGATAATATTAAATGCGGAAACTCCCTCATAGACGACCCCGAAGTCGCTGGGGAAAAAGCCTTCAACTGGAAAGAAGAATTCCCCGAAATCATGAGCAAAGGCGGTTTCGACGTAGTTATAGGAAACCCGCCGTATGGGGCTACGCTTGATTCAGTATCAAAGAATTATATAAATAAAAACTTTATCGCATTTAATAAGAATTATGATATATATTCTGCATTTATTCAATTAGCTTTTCAACTGATAAATAAGAATGGATATTGGGGATATATTAATCCTGTTTCTTGGCAAAGTAATGAGAATTATTATGATTTAAGAAATTATTTAAAAGAAAACGGACAACTGTATATAGCAATAAAACTACCTTATAATGTTTTTGCTGATGCTTACATTGATACAGGTATCTATATTGCAAACAAGAAAGTTTGTGAGTATTATGAGTCTTTCGTATATGAATTTCCTGTTTATTCTAAAGGCTCTATGCAGTTTCTTGAACTCAAAAAATTGCCTTCATCATATTGGACTAAACTAGATTCATTAAAAATAGTACTTAATCCATCTTTTTATGAGTTATTGACAAAAATTTCAAAAGAATCTATTGCCTTGTCCGAAATAACTAAATCTGTCAGAGGAATTCTTCCCAGAGCAGATGATATTACTGTGACAAAAAATGAAAATTCAAAACCTTATTTTATTGGGAATCTATATAGATATGATGTTCAAAAAGATTTTAATTGGGTTAATTATGGTGAAAATTTAAAAGAAAAACCTAAAGAATATGATTGGTTTATTGGAGAAAGAATACTCATTAGAAGACTTATTAATAGGCAATTTAGAGTTATGGCATCTATTGTGACTGATGAATTTGTCAATAAAAAAGATTTGTATATTCTAAAGTCAACTGAAAAAGATGTCTATTTACCATATCTTCTGTCAGTAGTTAACTCCAAATTAATAGCATTTCTCAAAACAAAAGGTTCTACTTCTGCAACTAAAGATGACTTTTCGCAGTTAACTCTAAAGGATATCAGAGATATCCCAGTTATATTAACCTCAAATGAAACCCAAGTATTATTTGTCGAATATGTTAATAAAATTTTATCATTAAACCAACAGTTGCAGGCTAAAAAGGCTAAATTTTTGAATCGAGTCCAAGATAATTTTGAGCTTGAAAAAATCAGCAAAAAGCTGGATGCCTTTTATGATTTTGAGTTCAAGGATTTTGTTGGTGAGTTGAAAAAGCAGAAGATAAAACTTTCCCTGTTGCAGCAGGACGAATGGGAAGAATATTTCACCGCCTACAAGACCGAAATTAACAATTTACAATCCGAAATAGCCGCCACCGACAAAACCATAGACCAAATGGTATACGATCTCTACGGCTTAACAGAAGACGAAATCAAGATAGTGGAGGAAAGCTCATGATTGATTATTACTTGAATCTTTTTGATGAATACATTTTGATGAGAGATAAAGTTCTTAAAGGAGTAACATATAAGAATGAACAAGATAAATTCATTTTAACTTTTCATGCTAGAATGAATTCAATAAGTAATGAAATATTATTCTTAATAAAGAACAATAGAAACAATTCTTGCGAAATCCTTTTACGAAGCGTACTTGAAACATTTGCAGACTTAAGGTGTCTTATAGATGATCCTTCATATATTAAAGTAATATATCAAGATCAAAGAAAAGGAGATATTAATTATTATAGGTATTATTCATCAGAGAATCCATATTATGGAGAGTTGACCCAAGCGGAGGCTGATGAAAAATTTAAAAAACTTGAAATAAAAAAAGATAAAGATTCCATATTGAGCATTGAAAATAAGTTTGAAAAAGCTAAAATGGATGATGCATATAGAACTATTTATGCGGCTCTTTGTGACCATACTCATGGAAATTGGAGTGCGTTAGCTCGTAGAAATTTTAAAAATGGTAATGTGATATATCAGAAAAAATTAACGAAACAGGAATTGAATTTTATCCTTTCTGCAACAATTAATTTAGCTATAGCTTCAACTGTAGAACTGCTAACTTACTTTGATTTTAATAATAAAGATATTATTCCTTTTAAAAGACTTTTAGATAAAAATAAAAAACAAGCAAAAACGTTTTGTCAAAGCGTTTAAAAGTTCCCTTACAGGGATTATGCCGGTCTGAAGACCGGCGCTCCCAGGAGATAATCCCTTTTAGGAATTTTTTACTTAAATCTTAACCCTTAACCCTTATTTTAACAACATGCAATCGCCGTAACTGTAAAAACGCATTTTTGCTTTTTTCGCTATTTCGTAGGCATTCAACACCATTTCCCGTTCTGCGAAAGTGGATACAAGCATAAGTAATGTGCTTTTCGGCAGATGAAAATTAGTCAGGAGCATATCAACCGCCCGCGGCTCGTATGGAGGGTAAAGAAAAATATTTGTACTGCCGTTTCTGGGAATGACCTGTTTGTCTTTGACACAGCTTTCAAGCACGCGAACGGTTGTAGTCCCGACCGCCAGAATCTTATTTTCTTTTCTATGTACAGCATTGATAAGTTCCGCTGTTTCCGGCGACAGAAAAAACTGTTCCGTATGCATTTGGTGTTCCAATGCATTTTCAACGGATACTGGACGGAAAGTGCCAGGCCCGACGTGTAGAGTTACCGCGCCCTGTAAAACTCCCTTATCCTTGATTGATTTCAGTATTTGGGGAGAAAAATGCAATCCGGCGGTAGGAGCTGCGACCGCGCCCTTTGTCTTGGCAAATATGGTTTGGTAACGTTCAATATCACCAGATTCGTCATCTCGCTGAATATACGGGGGCAGGGGCATATGTCCGTAAAGCATTTGCAAACGGTCGTTTTCCTCTGAATCGAAACGTATCACATAAGAGCCGTCATTGCATTTATCAATTACTTCCACCCAGTCGTTATTGTTATTGAAGCCGCCGCTTTTATCCAGCAGTTTTATTCTGGTTCCGGGTTTTGCCCGTTTGCCCGGTTTGAGCAGTGCGTTCCAGGTTTGTTGTGCCTCATCCATTGAACTTATCAGCAGGAGTTCGATTTTTGCCGAACCTGGCGTACCGTTCTTTATGCCGTACATTCTGGCGCTCATGACACGGGTGTCGTTAAAAATAAGCCCGTCACCGGGACTGACAAAATTTACGATATCGGTAAAAGGATGGATTTCGCATTCACCGCTTTTGCGGTCGAGTACCAGCATGCGGGACGCGTCGCGCTTTTCCGCAGGATACTGCGCGATTAATTCTTCAGGGAGGTCGTAGTCAAAAAGGCTGGTTGAAAGTATCATTTAACGCTTCCGCATTTGCTCGCGGGCACGGCGCAGCGTTGCCATTTCCGATTCGGTTAAGCTGTTGATGCCTGTGCGTGAAACTTTATCCAGCAGATAATCCAGTTCCTTCTGGCTCACAGGCGCACTCTGGTTTTTTTCCTCAAAATTAAAATCTTTAGTTTTGAACTTAAGAGGAGTGGTTTTTATTGTCCAGCCATGGTCAGTACGTTGTCTGCCGGTTTTTATGTTGGGAAACAGAAAGCCGAGCGGTTCCCAGGCAATCAGTTGCCGGCAGAATAATTCTATGTACAAATATCCGCCGATAAGACCTCCCAAATGAGCAAGATGCGCAACCCCGTCAAGCTGGCTTGGCGCGGAAATTATTTCAACTACCGCATAAACAGCTACCAGGGTTTTGGTCTTCATCGGGAAAGGGAAGAAGAGCATTATAAATTCACGGTCAGGTTCGAGCATCGCAGTCGCAATCAGGACGCCGCACAAAGCGCCGCTGGCGCCGACTACCACTGCCGGGGTGTTCCAACTGAACGCCAGCCACAGTAGACTTCCGCAAATACCGCTTATGAAGTACATTGTCAGAAAACGCGCAGTTTTAAGGTGAGGGGCAATCAGAGTACCGAACAAGTACAAGCCCCACATGTTTACCAGAATGTGAAAGAATCCGCCATGCATAAACATGGAGGTAACTATCTGCCAGTACATGCCGGCTTTTATACCGATAGGGCTGAGCGCCAGGTGGTAAAATAAATCCAGGTCTTTGGGGACGGTCAAAAATACTATGGCATTAATAGCTATTAAAACATATATGCACATGTTCGGGTTTTCCCGGTTAACATACAGCGGTTCACGTTGTCCGCCTCCGTTCATGTAATCTCTGTCTGAAAGCATAAATCGTTATACCTTTATAAATACAAATATTTTTATTTTCTGTTATTGTGCTATCTTAGTAATATACTCATTTTATTAAAAATTGAAAGTTGAAAATTGAAAATTGAAGATAAGAGCTAAAATATTTGAAAAACTGAACTCCGGCGTTGAGTTGCTTTGTCCTTTCCCGTGCCTGTCCTGCGGAGTTGAATTAGGGGATGGAAAGAATTTATTCTGCGGTAAATGCCTGTCAGAATTCAGCGTTATAGCTCCCCCCCGCTGTCCGGGATGCGGAGGCACGCTGGACGGCGTACTGGAATACTGTTCTAAATGCATGGAATTTGAAAAACGCCCATGGAACGGGGCGTTCGCATTATTCAACTTACGCGGAGCAGGTCAAAAACTGGTTTATGCTTTCAAGTTTTACGGCCGCCCGGAACTGGCGCGCCCTTTTGCCGATCTCGCAAATGAGCTTATAAGAAACGAAGGTCTGGATATTGATATGATTGTTCCAGTTCCCTTGCATTGGAGTCGTTGTTTTACACGCGGCTATAACCAGGCGGCTTTGTTTTGTGAAGAGTTAGCGCGCTTGGCAGAAATTAAGTTCAGACCTGTATTGCGAAGAGTGAAACGTACCCGTCAACAAGCCAGGCTCGATCGCGATCAGCGCCGCAAGAATTTATCTGGCGCGTTCGTGTTAAGAAGTGGTGTTGAATTGCGCGGTAAAACAATACTGTTAGTAGATGACGTAATGACTACCGGCGCGACTTTGACCGCCGCGACAAAGGCTTTTGAAAACGCAGGAATAAAAGCTATATACACTTTAGTTATAGGGCGGCGCTGAATAAAAAAATATATAAGCTGTTGCAATTGCAGATAAGAAATGATAATATATGTCAACTAATAAATGGAGATAAAAAATGTTTAAAAAGATTTTTGCCGGGTTCGTTGTTTTTACTATTTTTGTCCAGGTCAACGCTCAAAACGATTTTGAAAGTTTATTTTCACAGGGAAGGGCGGCTTATCATCAGGGGGATTATAAAACCGCTGTTGCCAGATATACTAAAGCGCTTGACTTCAAGCCTAAAAGCGTAGCCGCCTATAATAACCGCGGCATCGCCCAGAAGCATCTTGGAAATTTTGAGGAAGCAATCAAGGATTTTACTGCTGCGCTCGGCATTGACCCCAAACACGCCAGTTCATATTATAACCGTGCCAATACTAAGCACGATATGGGAAAATTTTCTGAAGCGATTGCTGACTACACCAAAGCGCTTTCATATAAGCCCAAAGATGCCAACATTTATAATAACCGGGGCGTTGCCAATCGGGATATGGGAAAACTGGAAGAAGCTTTGAAAGATTTTACATCTTCGCTTGGGCTTAATCCTAAAAGTGCCAAAACATACAATAATCGCGGTATGACACATGCCAAAAAGGGAGACCTTCAAAGTGCTTTAAAAGATTTTACATCAGCTCTTAATATCAACCCTAATTACGGCAGCGCTTACTACAACCGCGGCGTTACGAATCAAAAACTCGGCAATACCCAGGCGGCTCAAAACGACATGAAAAAGGCTAAGAAAAAGCACAAGGTTCAGCATCCGAAATACTATAAGGACCTGGCTATGAAAGGAAAATTTAAAAACAGTTCGTTTAAAGCCCAGGAAAAGACATTCAAAGCTGAGGATGCTGATTTTAACAAAAATCCTTTTGATGTCCAAAATAAAGCATTTGATAGTTCATTCTAATTGATTATCCATAAAAAAAGTGGAGTATCCTGAGATCAGGACACTCCACCTTTTTTTTATCATTTAACTATATGTGGTTACTTCCTGTAGCCACGCATCTGTAAATGTTGTCGTTAGTTCGTTCATTTGTTTTTTCTTCCAGTTCTGGAATAGAATCAATAGTTCCGGCAATGTATTCTTTTATCCGGCATTGCGCTTCTTTCAAACGGAGAGTTTGGCCTCCCTGACGGATTTGCAGGACTTCTAATCCGAACGGTTTGAAATACTTGTGCCACATTTTGCGGATGGAATCGCTGACCGCTTCGCAGGCAGTAATCATTTCCGGCAGTTTTTTGTCAGCAAGTGTATTTATGGTATTCTTATCTCCGGCTTCATAAGCCGCCATCAGATCACGCCTGAAAGCTACTTTCATACGCAGGAAATCTGCCAAAAGCCAGGCATGATTGATATCCGCGGCGGTATTGTCGCCGCGCTGGTCAGTTAAATCGTCGCATATTGAATTATATAGATTGATTGCTTTTTCATAGAACGCATCATCAATATTCTTTTTGCTGTCACAGCAGATTCCCAGTAATGGATCGTCCCACATAATAAACGGTGAACCGACAGTTTGCGTGCCGTTTTTATCTTCCAGAATATGTTTGCTCAGACGAGCGGCGGTTAAATGGTTTTTATAGCTGCCGCCAGTAATTGCTTTAAATTGCGCTTCCAGCCGAGAGTTGTCTTCACTCCCGCCGTACGCCAAATCTGCCGCCCAGCATAAACCGGCCAGTACGGAATTTATTTCACAGAATGCACCGCTGTCCCCCCATAAAGTAAAGAATACTTCATCAAGTTTGGTTTCACGACAAGCCTGAAGACATGGCTTAACGGTTTTTACATCCTGATCGTGGTCGTTCCATATACGTCCCCATGTCCATAATCCTGATCCCATTAAAGGCTCATAACCAAGCTGACGGTGTTTTTTTATAAAATCAACATAAAAATCTTTATTATCATGATAGTAATCCCAATAAACCAAGTCGCTGTCTTTAGGAATCATATCAATAACATCCTGTGGGATTTCATGTTTCAGATCATAGTAGTCTTGTGTAGGATTTGCCATACGGAAATACATATCGGACCAAATCATCGGACGCAGATTATATTTCTCACACATCTTTTCAACTTTGGCAAAGTGACGGTTGAAAATATCAAAGCCGCGCTCATAACCGTTTAGATCCATGAAATTTCCACGTCCGAGGTCATGGGTTTCATCCATGCCTATATGAATACGATTGCTGGATAATGCTTCGCTCCAGAAAGCAAGCATTTTATCTATCAAAATATAGGTTTCCTCTTTATCCACTAATAATACCCTGTCGGTGTCTTTGACTTTGCCGTAAGCATTATGCCATTGCAAGATCTGTTCCATGTGTCCAAGGGTCTGCAAGCAGGCAATCATTTCGATACCCAAAGATTTGGCGTAAGCGTCAATATCTTTCATTTCCTCCAGGGTGTAAGGACCGCGTTTATAACCGAAAAACGGTTCGTCAGGAAGCTGGTAAGTGTCTTCGGTGTAGAGCATTGCCATATTGTAGCCCATTAGCGTAAGTTGGCGCAACCAGCTTTTAAAATGCTTGACGGTCATTACCGCGTTGCGGGAACAATCCAGCATGATACCGTAAGTTTTAAATTCAGTATTTTCGTCACTTTCCAAACCGGCAAGGGCGTTGCCCACCGCACGGCTGGCATCAACAGGACGGTTGTAAGTTATTTCAACAGTTTTCCCGGTAAAATGTACCTTGGATTTCCCGGTGTCCGAAACCTTGGTGAATTTTAAATCGAACTCACCATTAGTAGAACTGATAGGATATTCGTATGCTAGAGTTTCAAGAATGGAATGCAGTTCGTCTGGAGTATCTGTTTTGCTCCACAATAATGAATTTTGAGACATAATAATACCTTTTTTATTATTTTTTATTGTTTGATATACAAAAGAACATATCAATGATGTATATTATAAGCAGAATAATAAATAATAAAATGGATTTTTCACAACAAATGACCAGCAAAAGCAACAAAGGCTTTGAAATCAACGTTTCACCAGTTCCGTCGGGGTTCAAAGAGCTGGTTGTGAAGTCTGGAATGTATATTTGCAGTTATTATGAAAATGTTCCCAGCGGCATAAACCGTAACGCTGAGAATCCTTACCGGAAAGAGGATCTGCGCAAATTTCCGTTTTTTGTTCTGACGCATCTTGTAGGAGGGGACGGTGTTTTTGCCAATGATGACTTGGGAAAATGGGTGGATATGGAGCCTGGCTGGGGGGTGATGGCCAGCCCGTTCAGCAATAATGCTTATGGTGGAAAAACAAAAAGTTTCGTTGAAGATTCGATTGCTTTTGATGGCAGGACGGTACATGTTCTCTTTGAATCCGGAATAATTAAAGACGGATTGATCTATATAGGGAAAGAAAGACGGCTTCTGCCAATAATAAACAAACTCCGGGAAGGAACAGTTGCCGCATTACTGGAAGCAAATATCATGTTGCAGACACTTTTGTTCAAACTAAACCGTGAACAAAGCGTCTTGCAGTCCCCGCCCGGAGGCCGTAAGATAGAATTTCTATTACAAAGGATTCAAGAAAATCCCGCAAAATGGTGGACCGTGTCGGAAATGGCGGAATATTGCAACATAAGCGAAAACTATCTGCGTACCTTGTTTCGCAGACATACGGGGCTTGCTCCTAAAGAATATATAGATAATCTCAAAATGAACCGTGCGGTGGAAATGTTGAACAATCCTGGAATCAAGATTTATGAGATAGCCAAAAGCCTTGGTTATATGGATAATTATCATTTTATCCGGCGCTTTACAAAAGTATTGGGGCAATCACCCGGGA
This sequence comes from Victivallaceae bacterium, assembly GCA_963664605.1. Lineage (GTDB taxonomy): Bacteria > Verrucomicrobiota > Lentisphaeria > Victivallales > Victivallaceae > JAHOYW01. The sequence goes on along the minus strand of OY761536.1, from coordinate 2,755,571 downwards.
AATACCGCAAAAGAATGTTGCGTTATTGACCATATAAACTATATTACTATGATTTTATAAAAAGGTAAATATGGTTGATAGAATAATTCGATCCAGTCGCAAAACCGTCAGCCTTCACATTGACAACAAGTCAGGTGAAGTTGTTGTTCGTGCACCTTTGCTTATGCCTAAAAACTTTATTGACCGTTTTGTGGATAAAAACCGGGCGTGGATAGAAAAACACAAGGATAAGACACTTAAACGCCTCGATGAATCTCCGCAGCATGAATTTGTACCAGGAGATAAATTCTATTTTCTTGGGGAGGAGTATGAACTGGAATTCAGGGAAAAAGCTTCTAAGGGAATTGTACTGGAAGGCAACTTTATTACGTGTCCGGCTGATGCGGAAAGTGTCAAAAAACGTTTTCGTAAATGGTATCGCGATGAAGCGTGTTTTTATTTGACGGAACGTTTGGCTATGTATGCTGAAAAATACAATTTACCTTATAATGAACTGAAAATAACTTCTGCCGCGCGGCGTTGGGGCTCATGTACTTCCGCCGGGAATATTAATTTCCCGTGGCGCATAATGATGTGTCCTGAAGACATCATTCATTATGTAGTAGCTCATGAAATGGCACATCTTCTGCAAATGAATCATTCCCCCAGGTTCTGGCGTGAAGTGGAAAAAATGTGTCCAAGTTATTGGGATGACCGCAAATGGCTTCATGCCAACGAACACAAATTTATCGGATTTTAGTTAAAATCCTAAAAAAAACATTTTAGAGTTTGAATTTTATTCATCATGCATCATATTTTACATATAAATATGTGCGCTCATAGCTCAGTTGGTAGAGCAGCTGACTCTTAATCAGCGGGTCTGAGGTTCAAGTCCTCATGGGCGTACCATTTTATACCTTATCAAACTTTCCTTGTGAGTAAAATACTTTAATTATTCTGACTGGATTTACAAACCAGTAAAACAGAGTAATTATGGCTGTAAATATAAAATAATGCTTTACTAATTGAAAAATTGACTTGTATTTTGTTTATTCTCTTGGTATTTTGTTGTAGTGCATAATAAAATAATGGAGATTTGACATGAAAAAACTTGAAGTTGTATATTTAATATTCAGTATAATTTTTGTTATATTCGGCAGCGGCTGCATGTCTGATGGCGAGCCCGCAAATATCAGTTTGTCAATTCTCCAGATGAAAATGCAGAAGGCAATGGACCCTGACGGACTTTTCCGTAAATCAAAATCTTATGTCCAAAAACAAATGTTGATAGTTAAAGAAGGCTGGAGCGATGAAAAAGGATATATTGTTGAGATAAAGTATAAACGCCCTGATAAGATGCTGATGGTCAAGAAAGAAGATAATATTCCGGTTATGGCTATTATTTTCAATGGAGAAAATGCCTGGATTGTGGATTATCAGAAGAAGGAAAGGACTTTGATTAAAGGCGAACAACTGGAAAGAATGAAAGTGTTGTTTGCGTTAGGACAGCCCGGCAGTAAGTATCAGGATATTTTTGAAGACGTCAAGCTTTTTGAGACTGAACTTAACGGCCAGCCGTATTATAAACTTAAATGTTTTTCTAAGTTCAAGGATCAGGAACCGCTCATTATTTATGTCGGCAGGGATAATTTTCTCACAAAACGTATAGATATACCTCCTTATGTTACATCGGTTATTGATAAATACGGCTTGTATGACGGAGTTATAATTCCTGAACAGACAAGTGAAACTTCAGACGGCAGCGAATCTACTTATAAACTTATAACGTACAAATTGAACGTGAAGATAGATGATAACGAGTTTTTCCCTCCGAGTTTCTAATATCGATTAATGCAATCTGGTATAAGACTTTAATGCCCTTCAGGACAATATTGTTCCAGATTCAGGATATAGGCTGCTGCGGCAATGCTTATGCCAAAAAACACCACTCTTGGCTTGACGTTGAGGAAGTTTACAATCGAACCATTTGCCGCTGTTGAGCCGGTTACAAAAACAGCATCTGCCCATGCCATGTTTTCTTCTCCAGTTTCAGGCCCTGTAATTGTCACTCCTGATTTATTTTTTCCTATATTCTCCTTATCCATGTCTGTGCAGCGGACTTCATAGTTCTTTGCAAGGTATTCCAGAAAGCGCGGCTGCAGGCCAGCCAACCATATTTTATGTTCCGTCGGAAACATCTTATTCAAATGCCGGGGGCATACTGTAAGTTCATCGCCACGGCAATGAACAGTTTCCGATACCAGCCCTAGATGTTTATATACGGCGTTCAGCGCGGCAATAAAGTGAGCGCGTTGAAAATTGTTTGTGAGCGGCATCCCGACCAACTCTTTGATACTGTATTTTGCATTCTGGAAACTGTCGGTAAAAGCCTGACCTCGGCTGTTCGCAAATTTTGCCTCGATCATTTTTTCTTTGCCTGTAATTATTGGATAATCTTGATGCATGGTGCTGCCGATAGCATCTTCGACGCTCAGTACCGAACAACTGATTGTGACTGGTTCATTGAAAAGATCATGTTCAACGGCTACGCTTGACAATGCATCCTGCAGTTTTTTGTAAATGTTATTTACCATTCTTGAAACTTCCTTTTCTATTTAAATGAATCGATAGGACGACCCGAAACGTCTGAAACGCGCCCATCCAGACATAATACAGTCAGGACGGACCACTTTTTTCTGGCATGAGGGAATGGAGCTCCGTTTTGCCAGAAATATTTGCCGAAGACATCACTCATCAACCAGCAGTCACCGGAATTTCGTACGGTTAAACGTCTAGGCATTTTGTCGGCAAATGGCAAAGTATAGGCATGTGCGGCTTTGCACGACCAGTAATAATAACCTATATTGTGTTGACTCCAGTTGTCATCGGTATTGTCCAAGTCCTCAGACCAGCCCGCTAAAACCTTGATTGACGGACAATACCAGCAGTTTCTGGACTCCATATATGAATCATTAACTTCCGAAAGCTCGGGGTGACTGTTGCCATTGGTTTCAGCCTGAGGAAGCATATCCCTATAGTCGTCAGCATACATACTCAGTGCCAGTCCGCATTGATGCAGGTTGCTCCTGCAACGGCACAATTTGCCTTGTTCTTTAGCTCTCACCAGGGCTGGCAGCAGCAGTCCAGCCATAATAGCAATTACAGCTATAACTACCAGCAATTCAGTTAAAGTAAAATTCTTACACTTATTTGTACAGAACTTCATGTTAACACTCCTCTTATATTTGTTAATAATAGTTTTATATTTTATGAGCATATTTCTGTGCATAACAAAGTCAACTATGACGTATTTAGCTCCCATTACCAATAAAAAAATTGCGAAACAGCTCTTTAATACTGGAGCTGGTACCTGATTTGAAATAAAAGCTCCGGTCACTGCCCCGGATAAGGCGGGAATAAACATCAGCTTGACCGAGCTGATATCCAGATTATTTTTTCGATAATATCTCCATGCTCCGAGTGATGTCATAAAACACATAGTGGTAAGGGAAATAGCAATTGCTTCACGGATACCGCATCCCATGCCAATACTCAGGAACGGCACACATATCAGTCCGCATCCCACACCCAGACTAGCCGATATTACACCCATGCCAAATGAGAAAAACGGCAGCCAGAACCATTTAGCGCTATTGGTTAGCACCAGTTGCTGACATAGCAAAGTGGAGATATCCAGCATTTGAAGCATTTTCAGCCCTGCTAATACAATAAATACACCGAAGCACATTTTCATGAATCCCGGGTTGAAGTTAAAGGTCAAACCCGCTCCAAACCAAGTTCCGCTTAAAGCCGCGATAATGAACATCAACATGAACATGGCATTCAGCGAGTTATAATTGCAATAGATTTGAATTATTGCCCCGATTCCGCTTATTACGGCTATATTTGCCAGAGAAATTCCTGCTGCGCGACGATAGGTGAATGCACAAGCGCTAAGCAGTAACGGCATCAGGATTGCGCCCCCTCCAACCCCGATTCCAGCGCTTATTACCCCGATCATGAATGCACCGCCGCCAAGTAGATATTTTATATTACCTGTCATATTATCTTCCCTTAATTAAATTCATATTTACGGTTTTATAATATAAAGCAATAGTTATGCCAATATTTATTAAAGTAAAGGGTTGGAGTCGCAACTATTTGTTTATAAACAATATACATTGGTGGTGTGTTTGAATAATATGCTGAAAATATTTTCCGGCCGTTAGGGAGCTGGGAAATAATTGTAAAAAAAGAACATGTTACAGTAAGCAAAATACCTTATGGTTGTGGCAGTTAAAGAATAAATTGACAATTTTGTTGTTATAATAAGGCTTATAGAAATTTATTTCCTAAACCGATACAGGAGGACAATACGGTACTTAAGAAGCATAAAATATGATTTACAAGATCAATTCAGGGAGAATACAGGGTGGTAATAAAATGGAGGCGTGGAACGGTATCCTTTGCCTGTTTTATTTTAGCTCAAAATCACAGCATTTTTAACTTTTCATGCTCAAAAGTATAGGATTTGTCCATATCTATGCAAAAAATAAAACCTATAAAAAACGGTACTTTTCGGTACTTTTAAGTCTTGAAACGGTACCAAATGGTACCTCTTGAAATCATGCCTCTCAAGCTCGTTTTCATCGGTCCAACAATCACTAAGATAATACTGAAAATCATTAAATCAATCGTAGTTTCTTGAAACATTCGCAAAAATTTCAAATTAACGGCATGATTTTGAAATCTTTAAATCAGATATGTTTGTCACCCATTTAGGATTTCCCAATGTCCCTTCTTCTGTTCGTCTTTTATTATTTTCGATTTGGGTTTCTTCTGAATCGAAATGAGAATATATGTCATTCTGCTTTGCAATTCTGTGCAAAGGTATTTCTGTATCATGTCCCAATTTACGATATAAATACTCCCTTAACCAAGCAATATTTCTAGCACTAATTGGACGGTTATACTGATGTTGATAAATATGTGCAAGAATACCATAGGATGCAAGGTATCCAGACGGGATTCCTGTTATCAATAATGTAACATTCCAACGCCATTCATTGGAGCTCAACTTCAAATCAGATTTTATTGAGTCAAGTTCAGAAACAATAGACATTTTTATAGCTCCTCTCATTTACGCCAACTCAAACCAGCTATAAAATCGATTCTACATTTTAACATTTATAGGCTGTTTCCATATTTATCAAGCCAATTCATTGCATCTTTATAATCAGGATACAATGATTTTAATAACGTCCAAAATTTACCTGAATGGTTCATTATTTTAGTGTGAACAAGTTCATGTATTATGATGTAATCAGTAATCAATGCAGGAGCTTTAACTAAACGCCAGTTAAGTGAAATATTACGCTCCTCAGAACAATTGCCAAGCTTGGTTCTTTGATCTCTGATGTAGATAGCATTGAAATTGAAGTGTAGTTCAAAATAAAATATTCTGTCATTATTGAGCTAAAATAATGATTGCAATAACGTCTACCAGTACAATGGTACTGAACCTATCTCCTGGGTAATGTCAGCAAAATTTTGCGTGCCCAGCTTGGGGGACTATATTCATCTAAAGTTTATTTGAAGGTTATATTTACAAAAAAGAGAAAACTCCCGTCATGCCTGTTTTTCGGGCATGACGGGAGATGCTTTAATTTTGGTCTTTGACAGGAATTTTAAACCTGTCAGGGATTCGATTCTTTGGATGGTGGTTTGATAAGATTTTAATGGCTGAGGTTTAATCAAGATGTTCGGGATCAGGTATGCCTGATGGATTACTTTGCCGTCTTCCTGCCAGATGATGATCTTGAAGAACGCATCGGGAATGGCAGCTTGCTTCTCTGTATTCTGTCCTAACCACATGGAAGGGCTTTTATTGAAGAATACTGGTCCGGTGACTACCCAGACTTTGCCGTATTGGTCTGCCATATCATTACACCGTTTTTCCAGTTCTTTCCAGATGCCGTTATTTTGGGACTGGAGCTGCGGACAGGCATTAAGTAGCGTATGGGTTTCGATGGCGGCTTTGACGCTGATTCTTTCGGCAGTGGACTTGGGACACATATGGCCCCGGACAAAACGGAAAGCGGTTTTGACTTCGGGAAGTTTGCGGGTACCGGATACCGCATAAGTTTTATCATCGGGCGCTATCCCGGATTTAAACAGCTTTTTATCTGTTGTCCAGCCGGGACGATGCGCCAGAGAATGTTTCTTCGTCTTGCGTCTAATCTCGTAAGCGACAAATTCGGGGATGCCCCATAAATCCGGCTTGCCATCACCGTCATCGTCATCGGGACCATCGAACGAAACTACAAAGGCATCGAACTTCAGGAAAATATCCCGAGGAAACGTGCCCCATCGGTCGTGGTTGTAAGGCTCTGCCGCCAAAGACGAAAAGATGTTCAGCAGGAATATCAGGGGCATAAGCCGCATGGGATCATTCCTCTATGGCCTCTTTTATCTGAACAAGTACCTCTTCACCTTTGACCTGTACCGTCAATTTTGCTTTGGTACCGTCGTTAAAGACAGCTACCGCGTAGTAGTTGTTATCAGCAAATTCTTCGCCAAGGTCAACGCTCACGCATTCAAGGTGTTCGTTTCCACTGTAACGACGAGCTTCAGGCAGTATTTTCTCATTGAGTATCTCTTTGGCTGTCTTTTCCACCTCATTGGAGAATCCAACGCCCAGCATAAAGAACACGCAAAATAAAACAGCTACCCCGCCCACTCCGATCAATAACGGCTTCTGCCAGCTTTTCTTATCGTATTCAATTTCCTTTTCTTGAATATACTTACTCTGTTTTCTGGCACTGGTGAAATACCAGAGCAGTAAGAATATAAAGGTCGGTATTCCTCCCAGATCCTCGGAAAACAACACCGTAAATATTACGATCGATATCCCCCAATATACCCACTGCATGGATTTTTTGGCTTTCTCAGGTTCATTCAAAGTCTTCCAGTTTTCAGCGTGCAGCCAAGCTCCAAAGACAGGAGTGAAAAGCAGCGACCAGTTAGCGGCCGTATTGGGATTCCATAATGCAGGCTTGACTTGTTTTTCTGTATTTGTGATTTCTTCTTTACTCATCGTTTTTCCTCTAATTAAGTTTAACATCCGTGCAAATGCGTGTTCAGCAGGGCTCTTGATGAGAGAGCCCTGCTGGGAAACGCTTGTATGCTAAAGATTCAGCCCAGTGACTTCCACATAGAGTTGCCCGTCACTATTTATTTGAGCGGTGTATTTTATTGGCGTTGTATTGTCGTCAACACGCAAATCAGCTGAAGAATACGACTTCTTCAGTTCCTTATCGATTTTATTCACGCGAATATTTTCGACAGATACTTTCGTTTTGGAAATGATTTTATCGACTGTTTCAATAGTTTCTTTAGCGTGCTTATCTTTGCCGTACTTAGCTTTTAAGCCTTCATACGTGATTTTAAGCCCAATCAATCCGACCGGGATTTTTGTTATCTGCGAATACACTGCCGGAGTCAACTGTCTGCGAAGCTCATCCCGTGCTATCTGACAAACCAATTTCTTGACTTCTTTGTCTGAACCGGAAGGAACAGACGATCCGCACCCGGTCATAAGTATGCTCGCGGTTACTGCTGTCATAATGGTCAAAATCATTTTTTTCATAGTAATATTTTCCTGTTATTTTGTTAAAGTTATTTCTTCTTTGAGCGCCAGAGCCATGACGGAGGTCCGCCGCCGTTCTTCTTGCTGCTGCAGTAAGCGGCAAACCCTATTGCCACAGCTCCGACTCCGGCACCGACATATCCGGCTATCAGCATTCCGAGCCATGCTCCGGCTCCCAATCCGATCACGGTCCACAACCAGACCGTTCCTTTTACTTCCTGTTTTTCTTCGTTCATATGAACTCCTTTTGTTTGTTTTGAGTTGATTGTTTTGGGGCTATTATTCCTCTTGCGATACGAGTTCTCCTTGTTTTATTTGGGGTTGATTTGATAACTCATTGAGTTGACTTGAAAGTTCTTTAAGTTCAGTAGAAATACGCGCCATGTCCAAAACTTTGGCGTTCTGGACGTACAGATTCAGTCTGGAAGTCTGACGGCAGAGACGGTGGATGCCGTTCCGGATGTGGGGTTTGTTATCTGTCATATTTTGTAATTCTCCTCAAACCGACAGATACAAAAAGGGCGCAGCCTAATCGCATGTATTAGAGGCATTACCACACGCCCGAATAGAAATACGAAGAGACCACGCCCAAGTATGAGCGTAATCCTTTCGACATTGTTTTCTATTCGGTAAAAGTGGTAATTTCCTAATACAACTCTGTCAAAGTTTACGTTTATTTAATTGTTAATGTTGAATTATTTACTTATGATAAACATTCCTCAGTTTGTTTTGTTTATGATTATTTTTAAAATAGCACGCTGATTTCGCATTTCAATAGCCAAACGACCGGTTCAGCTTGAAATTTTACATCAGCGTGTCTACTTCCGACTCTATATTTGTTCGTGTTGAAAGATAAAATCTCACACCGCAATATAGAAATCGCGATAGAATTTTCTGCTGGCTAAAACATCGCCGCTATTTTATCGACTTTTCCTTCGATCTCAGGTGTCCTGTAAATGGACATTTCCGTCATCAAAACGGCGATAGCTGCAAAGTCATCGAGCAAGCCTATCGGAAGAAAATCCGGTATAGCGTCAAGCGGACAGATCAAATATCCCAGCACGCACATAATAGATATCTTCGCGAAGGTCGGCACTTTATCGCTCTTAAGCATAACCATCAGCGTAAGCACCTCCCGGAAAGCTTTCTGGCTGACCCGTTTGAATATCTTCGCGAGTTTATTTTTCATTTTCGATTTTGAATAAAAACTGTAGTATTTTCTAAACATTGTAACACTCCGTGTTTTGTTAATTTTAATGTTTTTGTTCCAAAGCCGTTAATTCAGCTTCGGATAGAATATGGCCGCAGGAACTGCATTGGTAATGGGAGATACGCCCGCTACCGATCTCCTTTTGATTCTGATCGTAATCACAATCGCAGTGGGTATCTGAAATGCATTCAAGCACTGCTGTTACCCGTATGGCGACGATGGCTCCGCTTATGATTTCCTCAAGCGAATCACCGCCGCACTTCCGGCATTTGAATTTTTTTGTACTCATATCGTCTCCTGTCAATTTATTATTTGGGTGATTCCGTTTGTTTCCAGGATATTTGCAAGCTTATCGTGATAATTGTCATCGTCATAATCTATATCCCAGAGTTTATGGTCCGCTGGAATAAAATCATCCTCCAGAACAAAATCTTTATAGACAAACTTACCGTAAATCCAATTGCTGGTTTCCTCATAATAAATCACAGCTTCCACTAGTTCACGGAATCCATTGACAAAGGTAATAAACTTGACAGCTTCTTCCTGAGACAGAGCCCATTTTACCCAGCCGTTAATCAACAGTTTGTTATCAACCGGCGCGTCTATTTCCGCCTCGAAAAGATAACGTTCAGACCCGATATATACTCCTTTTTGATTTTCATTTGCCTTCTTTAATTCAGCTTCAAAAGACTCCGCGAACGCCTTCGCGTCCTCCGAATCAGCAAAGCTCAATTCGATTTCTAAAACACATATATTTGCCATAGGAAACTCCGTTTCAGTTTTAAGGCCGTTACATCCGGCTCTTATTTATTTGTTTCTCCGGTCCCAGCGAAGCGAAGGAACGGTACAATCGAAGTCGACGTATCGACCATCGCATTCTGCAATAAGCCGAACATGGTCGGGGATAGTTCCTCCAGCTTGGTTATAACTTTACTGGAACCGGGAAGCAGGCTCAGGATATTCTGATTTTCAATTCCGATACCGTAGAACTCAAACCCCAGGCGTTTGCCGTGTTCGATAGCCTTTTCGGTATTCTCTATTGAATCCGGCTTGCCGTCGGTAATGATGAGAATAATCTTACGATTCTCAGTTAGCGGGTAACATTGTGCCAAAGCCCACCAGATGGCTTCGCCCATAGGCGTCGAACCTGAAGGCCGCAAACAGAAATTCGTATGCAAACTCTGTCCGTGCTTCAACATCGGACAGACTGTCGCACACATCTGGTTCAGCCTCGCGTCAGCCGGAAAGGCCGTCACGCCTACGGAAATACCATTGATCTTGTACAATGAATTCGCTATCCCGTAGCATGCCTGACTGGCTAGTTCCATCCGATTCCGCATTGAAGAAGATGCATCAAGCAAAATATGCACCGCCGTATTGATTCCCTGTTTCTCGCCGTTACGCAGAAACACCTTCGGATCGTGGTTTAAACGGTACAACCTGCCGGTATCCAATTTACCATGCCGACTGCCGGAACGCATGACCAGGTTTTTACTCTGGAGCAAAGAATGCAGTCTTGCGTGCAATGCTGCTGAAGCTCTTCTGACTTTGTAATAGTCATCGATTTCAAGAGGCATAAGAGCCTTCGGGGCTTCCACCGCCATGCTCAACCCCATGGACAAGTTACGGGGAACCGCACCCTCCAGTTGTTCGGCTACGATTTCTCCGAGTCCGCGCGGCAGGTCGTCATCGCCAGATTTTAGCAATTCCTTAATACCTTCCTGCTTGTTCTGATTGCTTTTAACATTCCCAGTTTGCTTTGAATTTTGTTTAGCATTCTCAGCTTGCTTCTCGGGTTCCTTATCCAGCTTCAGCGATTCCGCTTTTATCAGCGCGGCAGCATTTTTCGCATGCCGCATGGCGTCTTTCGAACTGTGACAATCGACCTTGACCTGCTCCAGCAAACTGTTGAGTTTGTCGAATAAATCAGGATATGCCTGTTGCGTAAAGGCCCCGACGATATCCCGGTTCTTTTCAACGGCTTTAACATCCCAGGCACGTACCGCCAATAGCAAATAATTTAATATCTGCATGGCGGGGTTACTGGGTTTCTTCATGCGTTTTGTGAACTCATGCTCTATGAGCCAGTGCAGGTTCGTCCGGCATCCAGGGAAACGTTCTGCGAGTCGATTTTCAACCCTCCAGTCTTCGAATATATTCCAGATATTTTTGATGAGAGGCGTGACGTCCTTATCCTTCAAAACATCAAAGTCAGTTTCCCGGATATGGGCACTTTCATGGTCTGTGTACCCAACTAAAAGATTTCTTAAAGTTTCATCCGGTTCGAGCGGCAGAGTCGGCAGTCTGATGATATTTCCGTCGGTGCAGGCGGTGTCTCCACCGATCTGCACCTGAACACCGTACTTTTTTCCCAACACGCTGGCAACCAGCGGCAAGGCTTTATTTAATTCCTGTATCTTATTCATGGTTATTCCCTTTTCTTGTGACAAAATAATTTTTCATTCTCCGCTCCCAACGTAGTGAAGGAGCGGCATTAACGAAGGCGACGGATCGCCCTACCACAAGCCATACGATTCCAGTTTTGAACTTGGATTCTTAACTTGCTGCTTTTGCTTTCCTTTAGGTTTCTGTTCAGGGGAACTATCCTGCCTCAGGCTGTCAAGAACAATACTTTCGTTTGTCCTGCTCTCAATGACTTCCTGACCGTACAGTGCCATAGATTGCGGAGCGGAGATCATAGTCAACAGCCCCTGCAGCATAAGCAAGTCAGGGCCTTGAATAGCTCCATGACCGGGAATGCGTGCGATTGCATTTTCGATTAATGAAACCACCGGAGCAACTTTCGGTTCAATGAAGCTCAGATCTGCCAGTTTCTGCTGAATACCTTTGAGTGGAGACAATGCCTTGCGGGTAATCATAGATTTACCAGTGAAACTTCTTTTAAAAGCTTCCTGGGCAGTTCTCGCAACCTCATCAAACAAGGTTCCGCCAAGATTACTGACCTCAGATTGCAAGCCCGTTTCGAGCAGTGCTTTCTTGCGACCGGTAGGATTGACTACCTTGAATACCTGCCAGTTGAAGGCGATCCGGGAAGCCACATAATCCGCGTTGACCACAGAACTGGCAATGATTTTTTCCCAACCGGGATTGTCCTTTATCCAGTTCTGCACGGTCTGGTCGTAATTCTTCATGAACTTATCTTTAGCGTGCTTGAATTCCTCCGCTATAAGGTCCAAACCGTTGACTATTTCCGCAGCCTTGGCTTCAGGAATAGCCCAGCCTCCTAAGAAACGCACTCCGCTTTTATCCAGTACGTTTACCGCACGCGCTTTCAAAGTGGAAAACACTTTCAAATCGCTGGGATTGCATATCCTTTTGCTTCCGAGTGACGCCAGTTTTTCAGGTGGTAGTTCCGAATGCACAAAGTCACCCGGCTGCAGTTTGCGCCGGGCTGACCAGATATTCACATCAAGGTTAACTGCCAATATCGATTTCAGTACTGTAGGTTCTGTTTTAAACATAATAATTTCCTCTCGCCGAGACGTCGGCTTCGTTATATTTTTTGCTTGCCCTCCATAGCTTTAGCGACGGAGGGTCCGTGTTTATCCATGTCTACTTCGGGAATATCCTCTGCACGAGTTCATGCAGAGCAGCCCGGCTTTCACGACTGGCGCGATATCCGAGGGCTCTATCCAATGCATAATTAATCGGCTTGACGCCCTGACTCATCAAAGGCTGAAAACGCAAAGTCAGATCCGCCCAGCGCAGCAACGTACGAGTTGAAAATGTTACTTCCAATCTGTCTGTGAGTTTGTCAGGATTTTCATCTGCTCCCATAAAAAGCTTCCTAACTTCCCCGGCAAACGCCACCATCTTTTCACGGATAGATTCAGGCAGATCAGGATAGGACTGTTCAAGTAACCGTTCTTCAGCTTTCGCCTCAGGATAGCCTGCTTCACAGAGCTGGAACCTGTCAAGGAACGCGAGATTTTGCCTCAACGTTCCCTGATACAAACCAGTTTCATCACTGGCCCCATTGGTATTGGCCGTAGCCGCAAACCTGAAGTTCGGATGCGGTTTAATCAGCTCACCATTGTTTTCAGGAACGCATAAGGGAGCGCCGTCCAGAATGGTATTCAATCCCGCAGCCGTAGCAGGATCAAGCAGGTCGATTTCGTTGAGCAAATAAAGTCCGCCGTATTTCATCGCCAAGGCGAGCGGTCCGTACTGGAATTTCATATTGCCATTTTCTACCGAAAAATGCCCGATCATATCCGGGAACTCCAATCTCGAATGTCCAGTAATCTCAAATACCGGATAATTCAGCTTCGCGGCCAATTGACGAATCAGGCTGGTTTTGCCAGAGCCAGTTGGTCCGAACAGATACAACGGGTCTGACGGCGCAATAAACCACACCACCACATCCCGGCTCGAATCATGAAAGATATAATTCTTATCCACTTCTGGAGTGAACGATCCCGGTTTGTCATACCCGATGATTTTGCATCCTGACGTCTTGCCGCTGAAGACTTCACCGGCATCCATTTCGATTGCCTTCAATTGTTCTAATTCTTTTACTGTGTTACTCATTTTTCTTACCTTTTTTGGTTAGTTTATTTTGATATTTTTGCTTTTCAGCATTATATTGATTAATAAATAACTGGAGTTTTAACTATGCCTTTGACATTAACACAAGTTGAAAAGCAGGCTTTCATGCTTTCTCAAGACCAGCAATTACAGTTGGTTCAAGACATCATGTCGAAACAAGTTCTTTCGAAAGAGGAAGAAGCATGGCTCGATAAAGCCGAACGACGTGCTCAAGAAATTGACAATGGCAAAGCTACTTTGATTGACAGCAAAACAGCTTTTACTACTTTACGCGCAAATCTAAAATCAAAACATTAGATTATGGCAAAAGTATCATTTCACTCAGACGCGCTTGCCGAAATCAATAAGTCTGCCCTTTACCTCAACGAACAGTCTCCTGACATGGGTGATGATTTTCTGAACGAGCTTGAAAAATCAGTAAAACTAATTTCCAATTTCCCTGATACATGGCCTTGTGTTAGAGGCAATATCCGGCGCTTAATCATCACTCGCTATCATTACAACATCTTCTACAGGATAGTTTCCGATGGAAGTGCTGAAATTCTTTCAGTTGAACACGGCAGAAAAAAACCATTTACTTTTCTTGGACGGCTCTAGTTCTGCTTATGTATAGCCTCTGTCCCGGTAGTCCCTGCGAGGTGTGTTTCTGTATTAGATTCTCTACTTGATCTTCCCCGATGATTTCACCGATCTCAGTTAACAACGCCTGAGTGTCCAGGCTCTTCCGGCCAGCGGTCTCGCTAAACCTGAAACGCCAGTCTCCGGTAGAAAGCCAGTCTCCGTTTACGCCTGAATTGACATAAAACTCCCTGACTTGATCTTCAGCTATGGCAATATCCTTTACCAGCTTAGCCTTCTGTGATTTAAGTTCCTCAAGCTCAGTCAGAATATCATTATAAACTGAATCCCCGAGTTCATGAACCGTAAACTTTGGACAGCCTTCAGCATGGTCGCAAAAGTCGCAGAGGGGATGGAAGCCTTTACAGAATTCCACCATATTCAAGTCCAGATTATTATTACGAATTTCACTAGCCTTTTCCCAGATAGACTTCGCGGTCTTCTCGCAAAACCTGGTCATGGTATCATTCGCCTTGTAGGGGCCGAATGCCTTGGCATCGCTCATCGACAGACAAAGCACCCAGCCTTCAAGATCAACATCCTGAATTAATTCCGGCATATCAATACCAAATTTCTGTTTGACCAATTCCGGGAAACTCATTTTACCAGTTCCGTCTCGTATACTGAACCTCTTTTCGTTCCAGTATTTTGCCAAGAACCCGAGCTGGCCGTACAGTTGCGTCTCGTATGAAGCATACAGATTATCAGGAATATTCTCAGTACTTTTCAGTTCCAATACCCGAACTGCGCCTTTACCAAGCAGTACAAAATCCAAATGCGCCAACACCGGCACCCCATCAAATCCTGCGTCAATCTCCAACTGCGTAAAGAACTTCGCATTATTGGCCGCAAAAGTCTGTTCAATTCCAACCTCAAACCAGTGCCCCCGCTGCAAGATCAACTGCTTCCGCAACGCCTCCATAACCTTTTTAAATTCCCCATCCCGATACCAGTCCAGCACCTTATCCGCAGACGGATGCCTACTCCCATAAACCTTACCAGCAACAGCACTCCTCAAACATTCCGCTCCCTTGCCAATATCCGACAATCCAACATATTTACTCCTATCTCCAAGCTGAACCGCAGTAGCAGAGTTACTATGATTCAACAATCCTTTCGCCACCTGCGCCATCAACCCCATAGCTTTTGCATTCATTCATACCTCCACAAATAAAAACAGCCCCGCCTGTGCAGACGCACAGACGAGGCTGATATTAAAAATTAAATGACTAACTTAAAGGCATGATATATTCACGAAATATGATGATCGACATTACTGTTTTCCTTGCAAAAATATTTTAAGCATTTATAGTGATTTATGAGTTGGAGTTAATGATATAATCTTCATTTCAGAATGATAATAAAAAACTATAAAATAACATGTCATCTAAAAATAATATCGAGGATATAAGAGGAATGATATGAGAACTCTTCTGAATCACGTTGAACATAAACCAAATATTGATACTCCAGAAGAACTTTTTGCAGAAATAGGTATTCGATTAATTCTTCTTCAAGAGTTGGAATTCTTCATTAACTTTGTTGTTGAACTTGCCTGGCATACAGCCAAACCGGGTAACCAGGCTGCTTCAACTCCCGCCGCAACCACTCGCCATACGGTTTGCGTACCGGCTGAATCGGCCAATCTGCGCTCGACTTCGCTCCGTAGCACACTGCCTGTAGGGTCATTCGTTGATTCGTTCCCCGAGTTCGTTTACTAGAATCATGCCGTAGTCTTTAGGCTTGAAACCGTGTGGAAGCTTAGTTATAAAGTCTTTTGATTTGCAATACTGCGCATCTTTTAATTTTGTTATATCTAAATTCATCGCCATTCTCAAATCCACACCAATCAAATTCACGCGGGCAAAATTAGCATCTAGCAATTCGACATGAGTTAATTTTGCGCAACTTAAATTTACACCAGCTAAATTTGCACCGCTGAGGTCTGTATGGATTAAATTTGCACCAATCAGATTCGCGTCGGTTAAGTTAGCACCAGTTAAATTAGAGTTGGTTAAATTTGCGCGGATCAAATTTGCGTTAGTTAAATTTGCATTGGAAAAATTTCCATAACTTAAATTTGCACGAGTTAAATTTCCATTAGTTAAGTTTGCATTGAGCGAAGTCGTATTTTTCAAATTTGCGCGGTTTATGTTCGCATCCGTTAAGTTCGCATTGAGTAAAAAAGTGTCCGTTAAATTTGAGTCCGTTAAATCGGCACTGGTCAAGTCAGCATTAGTCAAATCAGCGTTGGTAAAATCAGCTTTTGATAAATTTGCATTGGTCAAATTTGAAGCGGCTAGATTGGTGTTGATTAAATTTGCGCTGAAGAAATTTCCATAGCTCAAATTGGCAAATTGTAATTGAAAATCCGAAAAACTTAAGCTGTTTTTTTTGTTAAACAAATTAACATCGTCTTGTTTCTGGTGACTTTGATGTTTTATTACATGGTAAATAACTTCGATGTAAACAGGAAGCATGGAAACATTTTCAAAGTCAGGGTTATGTTTCCAAAAATTTTCTAAACACTCCTTAAATAAAGAGTGGATATGAGTTGCCAAATCAATATGCTGAGGCGTATAAAATTTACTTACCTTGTAAATAGCTTCAGTTTTCTGAGTATCAGTTGAATTTTCATAAATAAATGTTTCTTGAACTTCTGTTAGATTTTTCCAAAAATTCTTTTTATCTTGTAATTCAATATCCTGCTCTTTTAACTTTTTACCCTCGGATTGTAGTTCTTTTAAACTTTTTTCTTCTTGCAATTCAATATTTTGCTGTTCCTTCGCCAAATTTTGAACTTCTGTAAGGTTTCCCAAAAATTGTTTTTTCTCCTGTGGGGTAAGTTTTTGCTCGGTTGAGTCATTTTTTGAGTTGTTTTTTTTGTTGAAGAACCAAAGGGAAAGTGATATGACAATCGGGTCTGTGCAGTCTTTTGCCGGAAAAATATAAAATATACCCAACTTCTTAGAAATAAAATAGATTCCCAAAACCACCATGGCGATAATTATTTCCTGTTGGTGATTCTTTTTTATAGAATTACAAATAGATTTTAGTTGCATTTTTTGCCATTAAAAGATAATTTTAAAATTATCTTTTTTTAATAATTTCCAGTAGTTCTTTTTTACTGTAAGGCTTGCCGAGGAAACCATCAAAACCAGCATCCTTATAGCGTTGAATATCCACTTTTAGCACATTTGCGGTTTCCGCAATGCATGTGATATGTGCTTCAGGAAATTTATCCATCAACCATTTCCTGCATTCAAAACCATTTGAATCAGGAAGCGATATATCGAGTAAAGCGATATTCGGCAAAAAACCTTCATTACATATTTTTTGCATCTTCACAAAGGATTCGGCTATTTTGCAGTGTACATTTAAAGTCTGCAATATTTCTTTGAGGTAAAAAGCTGAAATATTGTCATCTTCAACAATCAGAATGTTAGCTGGTATTGTAACATCTTGTTCTTTTACCGGTTCGTCAGGTAACTCAATGGCATCAGAATCAATCTTTACAGGAAAAGTAAAAGATACTGTTGTTCCTTTACCTGTCTTACTTTTAATATTCAATGAACCTCCCACCTTTTCTAAAATTTTTGAAATAATTGCCAGTCCTAAACCAGTTCCCCCGTACTTTCTGGTTGACGATTGGTTAACTTGTGTGAATGGTTTCAGTACTTTATCTTTCATGTTACCAGGGATTCCGATACCTGTATCTTTAACTTCAATTAATAAAAGTTCGTCTTTATAGTCAGCTTTGACGCTAACGCTTCCTTCTTCGGTGAATTTTATTGCGTTTCCAATAATATTGAACATGATTTGCTTGAATTGCCTTTTAGCTCCAATTACGCAGTATGGTAAATTTTCAGATTGAAAATCCAGCTTAATATTCCTTTTTTCAGACTTGAAATTAAAAATTTCCATACTTTCTCTAATCAGTCTTTCGGGAGGAAACTTAACGAGCAACATTTCAAATTTTCCAGCCTCAATGCTTGATAACACTAGAATATCATCTATCAGTTCATTTAGATTTTTACCACATGTTTTTACTATTTCCAGATACTTAAAAACTTTAGAAAATTTTTCATTGCCGCCACATTCTAATAAAGCATCTTCAATAATTTCGGAAAATCCAAGGAGCCCATTTAATGGAGTTCTTATTTCATGAGACATGGTACTGAGAAATTCCGATTTGGCGGTATTGGCAGTATTGGCTTTATGGGTGGCAATTTCTAATTTTTTTTCGATCTCTTTACGGGCAGTAATATCATTTATCGCAATGTGCAAAACAGGTGTGCCATCGACAGTTGTCGCAAAACTTGTCGTAAGATTTCCCCAGAACGCAGCTCCATCTTTTTTTGATATGCGCAGTTCGCATGTTTGCGTTTTGTTATTCTTAAACAGTTTTTTGCGATACAGATAATAGATATCCTGATCCTCTGCCATGATGAATCTGGTGAATGGCTGATTGATTAGCGCTTCTTTATCTATTCCGAACATGTTGGCGATGGTCAGATTTGCTTCAAGGATCAAACCTTCTTCACTGACGGAGCAATATCCCACCGGAGCCAAATCATATAGTTCAAAATAACGTGCTAATGTCGAGTTTAGTCTATCCTGAGTATGACGCAATTCTTCGTTTTGCAGTTCCAGCTCAATCTGATGTATATGAAGCTCTTCGACTATTTTTTCTTGGGGAGATGGAGACTCCATCTTTTTTACTTTTTCCGCTGATTTTTTTTGGTATATTTCTTCAGCCCGGCAGCGCAAATCGGTAAATTTATTCATGATTTCCTCCTAATCTAAACTACCCGTTCTGTAGTTGAAACAGCATACATCTTTCCTGATTTATTAATCAAGGCGCTGGCTGTCACTTGTACTTTTATTACAGTACCATCTTTAGTAATTCGTTGTGTATTAAATAGCTTTAGAATTTTATCCTGACTCAGTTGGCATGTCTTAGCTAACATTTTTGTCCGCAAGTTTTTTGGTACAAGATTGCTTATATTCATGCTTAGCGCCTCTGCCTCACTCCAGCCGTATATTTTCTCTGCCGCCGGATTCCAAGCCATAATGTTTCCATCCAAATCATACGCGGTAATGGCATCATTTGCATCGTTCACAACCACAGCCATGCGTAGCTTATCATTGGTAATGTGCAGCTTTTCTGCTAGCTTTTTTGCCTTTGTTATATCCAGAAAACTAATAACCGCGCCTTCTATCACGTTGCCGACTGTGCGATATGGATTAATGCGCATCGAATACCAATTGCCTGACACGCTCTGGATGTCAGCCGCTTTAGAAATCAGCGTATCCAGTACGGTCAGGATATCCGCCTCCAGATTGTCATAATCAATCAGATTAGAAGCAATATGCCCTATGGGACGGCCTTTATCGGACGGTATCAACTTGATAATTTGGGCGGCGGCCGGAGTAAAGCGCATAATACGCAATTGATGATCCACAAAAACTGTGGCAATACCAGTGCCGGCCAGCAGGTTGTTTATATCGTTGTTAGCCTGAGATAAATCATCCACTTTTGTCTGCAGTTCGGTGTTTACTGTGCTCAATTCTTCGTTTACTGATTGTAATTCTTCCTTGGAGGTTTGGAGTTCCTCATTGGTGGATTGCAATTCTTCGTTTACCGAGCGCATCTCTTCGTTGGACGATTTCAGATCCTCGTTAGCAGTTTGAAGTTCGGAATTTATGGTCTGAAGATATTCATCCTGGGATTGTAATTTTTGTTTAAGCACTATAATGCGCGCATCTACATCGTTGTGATCTGTAAATGCAACGCTTTGCATGCTCTTATTTATCTGTTCTAACTCAAGCGGTGTTACTTCATCTAATATAACCAGGTATAGCGACTTCGGGGATGTCACGTCAGAACTTTGGGGCACCGGGCAAACAGTCAGGTTGAATATAGTGAAGTCGCCGTTCGTTTTTACACGCAGTCCCCGACTATACACAGTCTCGTTATTTAATTTGGCTTTATGCAGGGCTGTGGTCAATTCGCATCGCAGTCCTTCTCTGGACATTTTTATAATATTGTTAATTTCAGATGTACCCGGCGATGGCTCCAGATATTTTCCAGTGCGCCCGTGAATGTAGAGAATATCTCCATGCTCATCCACAAGGGAACAGGCCGGAACAACTTGCTGTAAGAGCGCCTGTTCGGTAATTTCCCGCAGCGACGGTTTTGATGTATACTGGAGATGCGGTACATTTAGTGGAACAGGCATCGGCGTGTAAAGATGGCTCATTGGCGCGCACTGTTTTTCATTGCGCTGATATAATTTTGATTTGGGGTCCAAAACGGTGAACAGATAATCAAATCCGCTCAAGCTTTCTGATGTCCCCAAAAAGAGTATGCCTTGCGGGTTTAATGCATAGTGAAACAGTGGCACAAGTTTTTTCTGCAGGTCACTGCTCATATAAATAAGGAGGTTACGGCAACTTATGAGGTCAATTTTAGAAAAGGGTGGATCTTTGATTATATCCTGTTCGGAAAAAATCATCATATCGCGTATGTTCTTATGGATGCGGTAAGCTCTGCCGTTGTCCTCGGAAACAAAAAATCGAGACAGTCTTTCCGGTAAAATATCAGCGCCAATGCTAGCTGGGTAAAGACCGGCACGAGCTATGGAAATGGCATTCTGGTCAATGTCGGTAGCAAATATCTGTATGTTGTAAGTTTGTTTCAGTAGCTCCAGTTGTTCCTGCAAGAGGATAGCGATGGAATAGGCTTCTTCTCCTGTGGAGCAAGCCGGACTCCAGATGCGGATTGTCGTTCCCGCTGGTTTGCCGTCAAAAAGTTTGGGAATGACGTTCTTCTCAAGGACTTTAAAAGCTTTTGGATCGCGGAAAAAACTGGTTACCCCAATCAGTAATTCTTTAAACAGTAAGTCTATCTCAACTGGAGTCTGCTGTAAATATTGGACATATTCTCTTAAAGTTTTAATCTGGTTAACAACCATGCGCCGTTGAATACGGCGGTCAATGGTGTTTTTCTTGTACTGGGAAAAGTCATGACCAGTTTTATTTCGCAAGAGAATGAATATTTTTTTCAGCTCTATCTCTGACTCTATGCCGGACGTTGTTATCACATGATTAAGGTGCTTGGAAAAAGTGCGATACATGTAGTCTGTGAGCTGAGCCGGCATTTTATTTGGCGGCAGTTGATAGTCCACTAAGCCAGTCATGATAGCATTGCGTGGCATGCCGTCAAATTCGGCAGATTCCGGGGTTTGTGCCATGGCCATTCCCCCTTCTCCTTTGATACTTCTTATTCCAAGCGTACCGTCACAGCCAGTACCGGACAGCACTATGCAGACAGCTCGTTCATGTAGTTCCTGCGCAAGTGATTTAAAGAAGAAGTCTATCGGTAAACGTTGTCCGGGAGCAGGCTCGAATAGTTGGAGAGAGCCGTTCATAAGAGCCATATTCCGGTTGGGAGGAATTATATAGATGCAGTTGGGGCGCACTGCTATCCCGTCTTCAACCTCGAATACCTGCATACGGGTGTAACGTCTGATTAGTTCAGTAAGGATACTTTCATGATCAGGTGCCAAATGCTGAATCAGTACAAAGGCCATGCCCATATCACTATCCGCCGGCATACCGGAAAAGAATGTCTCAAAGGCTGCCAGACCTCCGGCTGATGCGCCAATACCCACGATTGGGAAAGCATCAACAGTTTTTTCATCTTTTCCCTGCGTTTTGATTGTTCCGGTTTTGCATGTTGATTTAGCAGTCTTGGTACTGGTGCTTTTGGCTTTAGTGATAATATTTTCTCCTGGATAAAAATTAAAGAGACTTAACCGGTCGTATCGGGCTTTTATTAACTCCTGTAATTTTATTTTTTAAACAAATTCCTCCAAACTACTAATATACGTTACCGCGATACATAAAGCAATTAAATTAACAATAATCAGCGATATAAAAGCATAAACAAATTTTTCTCCACTCAAATATCTGGAAATATCAGGAACAATCCCAAGGGAATCCTTCTGATTAAATTTGACAAGCCCATGAAATCAATTATATTTTATAAACCATATAATAACCTGTTTGGCACAGAATAAGGATAATTAATGCCTGATAAAAGAACAGAGTCAATCATCCAAGGAACTCCAATTTCTCCGGGACTGGCGCAGGGAATAATTCATTTGCCACGCCGGATTCCTGGCTCTATAGACGCTCCGGATAATATAGTGCTCAAAAACGTTGAGGAAGAGATTTCGCGTCTTGATAACGCTGTCACAATAATATCTGATGATCTCGCAATCCTGGGCGCTCGCGTAGGAAAAGAAATTGATTCAAAACTGGCCACTGTTTTCGAAGCACACCAACTTATAGTGAATGACTCCTTGCTTAAAGATGAGTTGAGAAAAGAGATCACGGACAACTTAATAAGTGCCAGCAGCGCAGTTAAGGCGGTTTTTCTCCGTTGGGAAAAACGGTTCCTGTTAATGGAATCACAGATGTCCAGAGACAAGAGCGACGACATTCGGGATATTTCAATTCGCCTGCGCAATGCGCTTGCCGGTATTAAAATTCATCCGCTAGATGATATTCCTCATGGGTGTGTGCTCGCGATTTCGCGTTTATTGCCGTCCGACACTATTTTCCTTGCCAGCCGGTCCATTGCGGCAGTATTGTTGGAATATGCGGGCTCAGGTTCTCATGCCGCCCTGTTTGTCCGTGAAATGGGAATGCCATGCGTCTCAGGAATCCACCATCTGCTGAATTCAACATCAGATGGAGCATTGGCTTTGGTGAATGGGGACACGGGCGCCGTCATTATTGATCCCGGAAAAGAACAAAAAACTATTTTCAATAAAAAGGTCAATGAGAGACAGCGTGTTCTTCACTTAGCGCAAAAACGTGCCCTGACCCCTACTGTCACCAAAGACAATATCCCCATATCCGTACTCGCCAATGTGGGATGTGCAAATGATACTGAGAAAGCCATGCGGAATGGAGCTGAAGGTGTTGGTTTGTACCGTATGGAGCGGGCTTATCTGGGGCGCATTACGCCGCCCGGCGCCGATGAGCTTTTTACTGAAATGCACCAGACCTTGGAGGCAGCCAAAGGGCATCCCGTTTGTGTGCGCCTTCTGGATATAGGGGCTGATAAACCTTTGCCGTTCCTGCAATTCATGGCGGAAACAAATTCTTCGCTTGGCTGTCGGGGCATTCGCTTGCTTCGTAAGTATCCCGAGCTTCTTAAAACGCATTTGCAGGCAGCTTTGGAACTGTCCAGAGAGGGATTCGATGTCCGTATTCTGGTTCCCATGGTTACCCTGCAGGATGATGTAGCGGCAGTTAGAGAACAACTGATACAGCTCGGAGCAGAACTGAAAGTGGCTTCTCTCCCCAAGCTGGGAGCAATGATAGAAACTCCCGCTGCGGCTCTTTCGGCGCGGGAAATAACGAAATACGTCGACTTTCTGAGTTTCGGGACAAACGACCTGACCCAATATGCGTTTGCTGCCGACCGGGAGAACGCAGCGGTGGAGCAATACTTTAATGATGCTTCGGACGTCATATTTAAACTTTTGCGCATTACCCATGATGACGTGCCGGACGTACCGCTTTCGATATGCGGTGAACTCGCGGGACGTCCGGAACACATTCCTAAACTTCTACAATGCGGAATAAGGACATTCAGCGTCGCTTCGCCATTAATTCCGCTAATCAAAGATGCTATTCGTAATTCCTTTTGCACAGTTCAGCCATAATTTTCTATTTCTTGACTTTTTGATTTTTCTTTTTATATTAAATTATTGATATTTATATTTAGATTGGAATATTGCGATATGTTTAATCAACCTGGGTCTGGCGTTTCTAATATTACTGAGCCGCAATGGTACAAGGATACATTAAAGTATGAAACTCCTGATTTGAAGAAGTCTCTTTTGCAGATTTTTTCTTCAGTGGTTCCTTATGTGGCGTTTTGGGTGCTTATTGTATGGATGGTCAACAATTCTTATCCATGGTGGATTATTTTGACTACAGGAGCTTTCGCCGCTATTTTTCTTGTGCGGATTTTTATCATTTTCCACGACTGCACCCACTGCTCGTTTTTCGTTTCCCGTAAAGCGAACCGTTTCTGGGGATATGTGATGGGGATGTTCACTCTTGTGCCTTATGAACGCTGGCAGCATTCGCACAATATCCATCACAATACATATGCCGATCTTGATCACCGCGGCGTGGGCGATGTATGGACCATGACCGTAGATGAATATCTGAATTCACCTCTAAGCACCAGAATCGCATACCGGGTTTACAGGAATCCTTTTGTCATGTTTGGAATCGGCCCCGCGTATTTGTTTGTGTTCGATCACCGTTTCAGTTTGAAAGGCAGCGGCGCGAAAGGGCGTTTCAGTGTGATTTTCAACGATCTGGTTCTGTTGTTGTTCATTGGTATACTGGCTGTTTTGAAGATTTCGCCGGTATACTTCCTGCTGTATATGTACATTATGGTTGTTGCCGGGACCTTGGGGGTATGGCTGTTCTACGTTCAACATCAGTTTGAAGGCGTTTACTGGGCCCGTCAGGCTGACTGGAACCCGCTGAGCGCCGCATTGGAGGGGAGCTCATATTATAAACTCCCTAAAATCCTGCAATGGTGTACAGGCAACATCGGCATTCACCCCGTTCATCACCTAAGTGTGCGGATTCCGAATTATAACCTGCAAAAGTGTTATGATGAAACCCCTGAGCTGCACGCAATAAAAATGCTTAGCATTAGCAGGAGTTTGAAATCCTTGTGGTTAAATCTCTGGGATGAGAAAGGGAAAAAACTGGTGAGTTTCAGTTCTCTCAAACACCGCCGGAGCAAGACAAACAGTTAATTGATTATTCGAATCCGTGATTCGATAAATCATATTTCAGCAATGTGATTATCCCTTCTCGTCAGGTATACTTTATCTGGAAAACACTTAAAAAAATTGAAACGCGTTGGTATTTTAGGATTTATGGTGTATTATAAATAGAATGAGTGACAAAGTGCGCAACCGATTTGATCATCGGATCTCTTCGGTTAAATCGTGCAATTTTGTTTTGGATAATATCGCTCGGTTGAAAATTGCGAAAGCAATAAAGTTTGAATCATTTTCTTGGCAGTTCTCACGAAGTTTTTATTTTTCGTTTTTTTTCAGGCAAATCTCAGACCGCAAGCCAGAATATGTTTGTCCCGCTTGAATTACGCGGCAATACCGCAAAAGGAAATCCACTATGAAACTTTACGTGGGTAATTTATCGTTTTCGACCACCGAAACCGCAATCAGGGATGCGTTCTCCGCATTCGGAACTGTTGATTCTGTCAGCCTTATCAACGACCGGGACTCCGGTCGTCCCAAGGGCTTCGGCTTCATTGAGATGAACAATGACCAGGAAGCCAGGGCGGCTATCGCCGGGCTCGACGGCAAGTCGCTTGACGACCGTGATTTGAGAGTCAACGAGGCGCGTCCCAAAGAAGATCGTCCGGCACGCGGCGGCTTCGGCGGCAGACGCAACAGCTATCGCTGGTAAACCTTTCTGTCTGATTGCAACGGCACGGAGGCGGCAACGTCCCCGTGCTTTTTCTCCACAGTCTCGAGTTTGGCGGCAAAGCCGCCCTCGTTCCGACTTGATTTCCATTTGCGTAAAATGTGCCAGCCGATATAGCGCCAGATGCTGTTCCGCCATGACGGGTACCATTTGCGCCAACCGTTTTTCACGTTGAAAAATGGGAATAGAATCATAGGAAACAGCAGAACATTCACTCCAATGGCTAAAATATAGCCGAACCGGTAAAAACGGCTCATTAAAATTTTGTTCGCATGATGCATTTCAGTTGCGGTCAGCGGGGAATCCGGTATGAACAGTGGAAAATTGCCGTCATAATATTCCCAGCCGATGGCATTTTTAGGAAAAATCCGTTTGGCGTCATTCAGCCTTTTCGTTAGTTCAGTTCCCGGCAGCGGAACCGGCAAAAGTATCTGAATGGTATCAATACGAGCCTTGCGGATAAACTTCCAGAATATCCTGATCCGGTCTTGCACCGGCATGTTGAAACTTTGCGCTTTCCTGGCAGGATAGCCGAAAATAAACATGCCGTGAACCATAAATCCGGCTTGGTGAAAAATTCTGGTATTGGCAATCATCTCATCCGGGTGCAGTTTTTTGTTCATGGCTTTCAATTCATCCGGGATTGGCGATTCATAGCCGATCGCCACAACCCTGATTCTGGCTTCGCGCATTGCTTTGAGTAATTCCTGGTCGCGCGCTTTGTCAAGGCGGATTTGAACCGTAATAAAAAAACGTACCCGCATGGTTTCCTGATAATTTTTCAAACGTTTACAGAAATCCAGCGCCAGTGTACGATTCTGTCCGAAAAGATCGTCAACAATAAAGAAGTATTTCGCGTTGAAACGTTCGTACAGTGAACTTATTTGATTCATAACGTAATCCGGTGACGGACAGCGTACTCGTCCTTTGACCGTGCAGAATTCGCAATTCATTCCACAGCCGCGTTCCCAGCTTACCGGATAAAGGCTGATTTTGGCGTGGCGGAGCAGGGAAAAATCCGGCAGCGGCAACCGGTCAATATCCTTCAGATCTTCCCGTGGGGTGGTCTTGACCAGTTTTCCGCTGCGTAAAAAAGCAATGCCGGATATTGCTTCCGGGTCTGTGCCAGCAGTCAATGCCTCAAGCAGTTCCCGGATGCTGACTTCGCCTTCGCCGATGATCAGATAATCAAGGTTATGGTCAAGGCCTTCCTGCAAATTGTCATCAACAAAATGCTGGCCTCCTGCAATAGTTAACACCTGCTGTGCTTTATAAAATTCGGAAAGTTCGTAAAGCCGCGGCACAGTACTGGTAAGACCGCCATAGAATCCGACCGCATCCGCCCGACGAATAGCCTGCAAGGCTACATGGTCTGGCCTTCCTGCGTCATCTTTCGGGCCATGCCGATGATAGTTGTTTTCATCTATCACTTCTACCTCCCAGTCCATCATTTTACTGATGATCGTAGCGATCATCACCGGACCTAACGCAGTAGTATGTTTGGCTACACTGGAATATATGTTAAAGGTCGGAAATCCCGGAATAATCATTCGGAATATTTTTTTTCGATCTGAAGTCAATTTTATCCCAACTGCAGATATTTCTGGAGACATCATTATTATGGTTCCTCGGTTTTATGGATAAATTTAAACTCCTCAATAATAGTAATATATATCAGAATTGTTTATTTTCCACATTTCCATGAAACAGCCAGCGAAAAAAAGGTTTTTGCTTTTTGTTTGGCTGTTTATCTAATATAATTCTTGACAAACGTGAAATATTGCATTATAGTTATAAGAAGGAGAAAGTAATATCTTAAAATCAGGGTGTATCGCCCATGTCTCGAAATTTTTTGTCTGTTGTACATGAAATTCTCTTTGATTGACTAATGCAACAGCAAAATCACTTTGTTGTTCAAAAATAAATTATTTTTCCTTTTTGAAACACGTTCCTGTTTTTCTACTTGGCCGCGATTGAAAAAGTGGTTTACCTATTAAAACACCGAAAGAGTCATTTTTTAACAAAGAAACAGCAATAGGGAAGGAGTTGCGCTGCAAGGAATATTATTTCTGGATTTTTTTACCTTCATACCGTTGAAATAGTACATATCAATGTACAAGGAGATGTCATTATGGATAAGATGTTAGATTCTTTTAGTAAAGTAGCCAGTCTAATTATTGAAAAAGTCCCTTACATGCTATGGGCACTGTTAATACTAGTCGTTGGCTGGCTGGTGGCATTAATCATTTCGAAAGCGCTGGCCGCCGCTTTGCGGAAAATTTCTTTAAACAAAAAATTTGCCGACATGGCAAAGGAAGATACCTCCATTAAGCACGTCAAAATGGAACAATGGATTTCCAAGGGGGTATATTATTTGTTGCTGCTGGTCGTCCTGGTGTTTTTCTTTCATGCACTTCAGTTTGGAGATGCATCGGAACCTTTCAAGAAGCTGCTTAATCAAGTTTTTGAATATCTCCCTCAGATTATCAGCGCCGGTTTGCTGGTGCTTGTCGCCTGGGCTATTGCGAGCATTTTGCGGACGGTTATTGTTGTCGTTTTAGGGCGGCTCAATTTAGATGTACGCATTGCAGGCAAGTTAGAGTCCAAGACTGAAAAACCTGTGCCTGTCACTAAAACTATCGCCGGCGCGGTATATTGGCTGGTATTCCTTATTTTTGTGCCGTTGGTATTGGAAGCCCTGGGTTTGAAAAAAGGTTTGCTGGAACCGGTTAGCGTCATGCTCCAAAAGGTACTGGCTTTTCTGCCGCAACTTATCGGTGCGATCATTATTCTGCTGGTCGGCTGGTTCATTGCCAGAATTGTTCAAAAGATTGTAGTAAATTTCCTGTCCAGCGCAAAAGCCGATCAGTTGGGTGAACAGATCGGGCTGAAATCTGCCGATCAGAAACATAGTTTATCCAAGACTGTCGGAACAATTGTTTACATATTGATCTTGATTCCGGTATTGGTAGCTGCTCTGCAGCAGTTGGCTATTGAGGCGATATCAACGCCGTTGAGCGAAATGTTGAGCAACGTGGCACAATCGGCGCCAAATATATTTTATGCAGCGGTAATCATCTTGGTGGCCTGCATTATTGGTAGAGTTGTCGCGGAATTGATAAAGAATTTACTGACGGGAGTAGGGTTTGATTCCGTTCCGGTAAAATTGGGAATAGGGAAAAAAACCGCGTCTGGAGAACTGACGCCGTCTGAAGCTGTCGGGAAACTGGCATTGGTAGGGATTGTTTTCTTCGCTATTATTGAAGCCTGTGTGAGACTAGGGTTTAATACCTTGGCAAATCTGGGAACAAAATTCATGCTTTTTGCCGGCGACGTGATACTCGGGCTGGTAATTTTCAGTATGGGTCTCTTTCTGGCAAATCTGGCGGTAACACTCATCAAGGGAAAAATCGGGCACTCTGATTTAGTTGCGTTTCTGGTCCGCATTTGCATTCTGGTGTTTGCCGGAGCCATGGCCTTAAACCGTATGGGTTTTGCCAATGACATTATAAATATGGCTTTCGGGCTGTTATTGGGAGCTGTTGCGGTAGCCATTGCCATCGCTTTCGGAGTTGGCGGCCGTGAATTTGCCGCCCGTAAACTGCAGGATTGGGAAACTTCACTGAAAGAAAAGAAATAATTATAAAAAGTTTGCACAGCGAGTCCATTTGGACTCGCTGTGCAAACCTGCGATTCGTCGTGAAAAACCTGAACACGGCGTTATTTTATGATTTATTGTATTATTCTCAAAAGATAAGTTTTAACAGGAGTAAGATTATGAAAAGCTCAATGATGAAGTCTCTGGTAATTTTTTCGGCTGTTTTAACAGTTGGTTTCGGTAGTGGTTGTCTGGCATTATTAATAGGCGCTGGAGCTGGTGTCGCCGGAACAGCTTATTATAATGGTAAATTAACCAGTACGATTGACGCAAAACCTAAAGAAATACAACTGGCAGCAGAAGCCGCCTTCAAAGAACTTGGCATTAAGTTGGTTTCTTCGGCTTCCGATTCTCTTACCGCCAAGGTGACTGGTAATACTGCAGAAAATAGTACTGTTAAGGTTACAGCTGAACTGGAAAAGAATGGTCGGAGTAAACTTGGAATTCGTGTAGGTACTTTCGGGGATAAAGCCCTAAGTGAAAAAATATATTCCGCAATTGATAAAAAACTTCCTAAGAAAAAGAAATAATACAGAAAAATATTATGAAAGTTGTCCATTCTCTATAAGAATACAGCGGATACGCGGCGTTACATATGGGGGTTAAAACCTACTTCTTCTGACTTATAGGGGGGGTAGCCATATAAGTGCCTCCCGCTTTGAAGATATTTTTATGTATTACTCTAAAAGCTTTTGATTACCTCTTCGCGATGTGGTAACAGGCAGCTCAGCCATCCGGCGAGTACAGCACCCCCCATCCCGGTTGTTAAACTCTTCAGGCGAGACGCTTGCGCTACATTACTCATGCACTGGACCAATTTGATGATTAACTGAAGATGTCGACACATCCTGAAAGAATCAATACTGCGAGTACGGTTACGACGGCGATTGCGATTAATTTTTGTCGAGCAGGCATAATATTATTCCTTATTTTCGTGTTAATAACTTTGAATAAGTCTTAAATGCAAGTTCTTATTCCCCTTAATGAGTTTTCTAAAATAAGTAATTGTTCGTGAACAATACAAGTATTATTAAAATTAGAATCAAACGATAGTGCGCTGAACGCTGTTTTCGATGATTCCAGATGAAATAGCATAACGGGTCAGGCCGGCGGTATCATGAATATTCAATTTATTCATGAGGCTCTGCCGGTGTTTTTCAACTGTTTTGATGCTGATGAAAAGTTCCGCGGCGATTTTTTTGTTGGGCTCGCCTTCAGCAACCCGCTGGAGCACCTCACGTTCACGTGAAGTCATGCTTGCTACATGATTAGCTTTATACGGCAAATTGGATTGCTGACTTCTCCAGTGTTTGGTAATTGATGGACTGTAAAAGACATTGCCTTTATGTACCTCCTTAATTGCCCTGACCAAAATATTCGCCGAGGATTGTTTTATCAAATATCCACTCACTCCTAATGCAGTTACTTGTTTGACATAAGCATCATCACTGTGAGCGGAAAGAATCAGTATTTTGGGTTGGGGCTCAACCTGCTGGAGTATCCGTCGGGCGGTTTCCAGACCATTGAGTTGCGGCATAGCAATATCGAGGATAATAACGGAAGGATGAAGCCGCCGTGCCATTTCTATCGCTTGCAAACCGTTAGAGGCTTCTCCAACTACCTCAAAACTGCCTTCTACTTCCAATAGTGCCCGGATTCCTTCCCTGACAACCGCGTGATCCTCAGTCAACATAACCGTAATTTTATTCATCATATTTCTCATTATCAGACTCCGGGCTGAGATTCATCAAATAATATTTGTACACTGACGGTGGTGCCTTTTCCCGGCACGGATTCAATGGTAAAAATGCCGCCGACCATTTCTACACGCTCACGCATACCAATTATTCCTAATCGTTTATGTCTTTTTGAGCCAAGTGTTTTATTGACATCAAAAGAGATACCGTTGTCACTTATTTTCATGCAGAAGGTGTTATTCATAATCTGAATCGAAATATTTATCAGGCTGGCGCGCGCATGTTTGTCCACATTGTTGAGCGCTTCCTGAGCAATGCGATAGAGTATGGTGCGTTTGAGACTGTCGAGCTTTTCGATCTTATCCTTCGGCACTGGTGAAAAATCAACTCGTAAACCGGTACGTTTCACAAACTTCTTTATAAATGCATTAAGAGCGGGAATTAAGCCCAGATCATCTAACATTGCCGGACGTAATTCGCAGGCAAAACGGTGAACGGTTGCCACCGATTTTTCCACCAGTCGCTGCGTGCTGATAATATTTCGTTTCAGGGTTCCGGTATTGGCGGCAGCTTCTACTTTCAGTGCGGCCAGACGAACATTAATTCCGGTCAGAATCTGACTGATCTCGTCATGCAATTCACGGCTGATATGCTTGCGCTCGTTTTCCTGAGTCAATAAAATCTGGTGGGACAAGTGCCGCAACTGTTCCTGCATAAGAAGCGATTGCGCTAACAATTGATTATAGTGCAGCCGACTGTCCTTAAGTTTATCCTCCGCGGTTTTGCGGCGGATGGTTTCCTGCCGCAATTGCCGTTTAACAACTGTCAATTCAGTAGGGCATGGTCCTGATGTCTTGCTTGATTTATTCATCCTGATACGCTCCTTGCGTATGGTGCCTTGGACAGTCGCGAGCCGGATAGGAAAAAAACGGTTCGTTGTATCGTATTATTATTTTCTCAGAAACGGAGACTGACTACTTTTCCGGCTGAATGATTACTTGTCTGATTAGCCATATTTTAGTTCTTCCGTATCGCATATTGAATAACTCCCTCTTATTAAGATATGTCGTAAGATATTGAAAGTCAAGGAATAGTTTATTTATTTGCCATAAAGTAGGGTTTTACCCCATAGTAATAAACCCAATCACAGAATATAATATTTATAATGGCAGTTCCAATGGGAATTATATCCCACAAAAGCGAACAAAATAAAATAAGGAGAAACAACATGAGTATAGGAACTATTTTATTGATTGTATTGATTCTACTTCTGGCAGGCGCATTACCTTTATGGCCACACAGTAAAAAATGGGGATACTATCCCGGCGGAGGCATCGGATTAGCGGTCTTAATTCTAATCATACTGCTCCTTATGGGCCGGATTTAGAAGGAATCACCTTTTTAATGTAAAGTAACTGAGTAAAGGAGAAATTAAAAATGAAAAAACTATTTATATGCTTAGCCACAATTATGGTTTCGACCTGTGTTATAGCTGATACTAAACCGTTCAATTTAAGTATCACGCCGGATATGGCTGTTTATAACCGCAACACCACCATCGAAGGGGTAACTCTCAGTATATGGGGAGAAAACCCGCAAACGTCACTGGCATTCGGTTTTGTCAATGGAACTACTGGCCAAAGTGCCGGTCTGGATTGGTCATTCCTCCTCAATTACAGCGATAGCTACAAAGGCGTAAAATGGAGCATGATCAATTATACCAAGCAGGAATCCTTAGGCTGGGATGCCGGTCTCATTGATTACACCGAAAACTTAATGACAGGACTAGTAACCGGCATGGTAAACTACGCGGGACGTCTAAGAGGATTGCAGTTCGGCTTCTTCAACTATGTCAAAGATACGGATACCGGAGTCCAGATCGGGATTATCAACATCATCGAGACAAACACGAGTTGGTTTTCCGATCTGCCGAATTCCTTGGCGCCGGTAATGATTTTCGTCAACTGGCGAAAATAAGTTCCGGATGCCGTATTTATTGTAGTAAATAGAATAGTGGGAAAAATAGGTTTGCGCCCCGTAAATATAATGTCGCGTTTTATGTATAAAATACATCCCAATATTACACGATAACGCGAAAGCTATGAGACGCATGACACGGAGATAGTTTAATCAAAACCAATTACTCCCCAAAGAGAGAAAAAGTATGAAAACTTTAATTGCAATTATGATGATGTTAATCTTGTTAACGGTAACGGGATGTTGGAGTAGTCATAGCAGCAGCAAAGGCGGGATTGCACCAATAGATGAAGAATTCAGTATCACGGTTCCAGGCAGTTGCACAATCAAACAAGGGAAGACGGCAATCGTTATTATTACCTTGAACCGCGGTGCTTATTTTAAACAAAATGTACAACTGAAGATCAAAACGAATGGCATTAAGATAATGCCGTCAAGCGTTCTGGTAAAAGCTGACGACAAACCAGCTGCCAGTATTCAGATTGTGACGAACAAAAATAGCGCAATCGGCGAATATTACGTTACTGTCACGGGTACACCTCCTGTCGGACGACCGGCCTCGACTGCATTCACCGTCAAAGTTGTCAATAAATAGGTAGTAGTTTGCACCTGTTGAAAAGTGGGTGCATTACATGGGTTTAATCTTAACCTTTATGACGTTAAGAAAATTGAAATATAAAGTATATCAAGAGATGGAGAAAGTTCTTAGGTTTGGTAGGAGTTTGCTTACCGGGCTTTTGCCTGTAAAAACAGCCCAAGAATCGCAATCATCTGGGATGCTGATTCTAAATTGTATTGTTACCGGTTCAAGGCGGAAATTTTCTCTGAAAGGAAATCATTTAAAAAATGCTATTGGGAAAAACCGTTAAATTTCCTTCCTAAAAAAACGCTAACCTCTCGCAGTAACTCCTGGACAAAGTTCGAAAAACACACGTTTTGGCCGTTTTTTGCACCAGTCCACTTTACCGTTTTACAAACCACGGAAGGGAATTTAACCGCATTTATCGGGGCTAAGTGCTTGATTATAAGGTGTTAAAAAGTTTAAATAAATTTCCCGGAATTAACTGGTCGCGACCAGTTGATTTAGAGAGAAACGTCTCAAACAGAGAGAAAATAGTCGTTTCAGGACTCTCTCAGAAAACCATAGGCGCAAGCCAATGATTCGTATATCCTTTTGGTACAACGGGATATGGGACAAGGTGAAAATCTACTGGTACACGGTTATAAAAATGAGAATGGTACAGCAAACGGGATTCGAAACAAAGACCATTTAAAACACGTTTTTGAAATAATGTTTTTGGGCTGAGAGTTTTTTATGAAATCTCAAAAAATAGTATTTCCATACTCCCTAAACCTCATCCGCGTTAAACACGCGGATGAGGTCATCGTTAACAACTAAAATCAAGCGGCTTTCCACCAGAGCTTACGGCTACTGTTCCACTTAAATCCAACGTCTTTGAGTATGCCGGTTTTATTGCGAGTATTACCAGTAGCTGTGATATATAACGCACCGTCTTGGGCTTTCTGCTGTTGGAAAGTGACCCCGTCGATATGCGGTAGATCTGTCATTATATCCTGCCTCGGTTTGATATCGGCTATCCTTGGTTTTTGAAGATCAAAATCGGTGCAGGCAGCATTAGCGTCATCGTCTTCTGTAACCAGTCCAACCATCGCCGACAATCCATACCGTCTAGCGTATGTCAAAGCACTTCCATATCCCTGCGGATCAGCTTTGGGCAGAGGCATGACCAAAAGAGAGGACTGCCATTCGCCCGACGCATGAACAAGTTTCGTTACTAGTCCTAGCAATGAACCATTACCTTCAACTGGCACTGGGTACTGCGTCACCCAGATTCCATTATCGATAAGGGCTTCACTGCAAGCTTCCATAACCGAGTTCAGTGTAGCATACCGACTCTGTGTGAACCCGTTGTAGCTGTCTTTTAATGCTGGTCGCAACTGTTTTGACACTTTCAGCATCGCGGCGGCGAGGTTCGTAATCTTGTCTGAGCACATATTCATGATACATCTCCTGATTTTAAAAATTTATCTTGCGTATTCAGAATGATAATATATTTCTGTATCCTGACCACCAGCATTTATCATGGATATATCACAAGTCTTAAAAATATGCTACACATAAAACAAAAACAAATTTGCAATATTGGTATAAATAGATTATAATAAGGCTATAATTAAATTCGGAGATGGAAAAATGCCTAAAGAAAAAGCTAAATTATTAAATGAAAATAATGACAAAAAAACTGTTTCTTTGCAATGTGATAAGACTGGACTGAAAAAGTTGGATGAAGAAGAATTATCCATAATAAAAAAGATTGATGATCCACATAAAGCTCTTACCGAGAGTACCGATTATATCAAGAAACATATAAATATAATCATGAAAGTGGCGGAACATTTATATAAGATTCATACGTACAAACTCTTTAGGCTTAAATATAACAGCTTCAAAGATTACGTTAATGAAGAATTTAATTACACTCGGGGTAGAGCATATCAATTAAGAGACGCTCACGAGTTGGCCACATTCATAAACAATGAGCTTGGCAAAGAGGTTTTAAAAACAGAGCCGCAATGCCGCGAATTACTTAAAGTCAAAATCTATGAAGATTCTGATGAATCTAAAAATTTTCATCAATCTGTTAATTACGATGAGTCTAATAAAGAACGATTAACCCTGGTTAAAGAAATCATCAAAAAAGAGAAAGTAATAACGACTAAACTGCTAGTTGACAAGGTCCGGGAGTGGCAAAAAGCACATAACGTTATTCCTGAAAATATACCCATTACTGAAAGATATAATGAGTCTATCAAGAAGTCATGTGAAAACATTGAAATGATGATGAATAACATTATTCTAAAAAATAAAGACTTAACAGCTAGTGATTTTAAAGCTATAAAAAACAAGATGAAAGAGCGGCTTGAAGCAATCAGTAAATATATTGATGGATTAGAGTTGTCCTCTGGTAACAAATAAAAGTGTATACAGGCTGTATACGTTTAATATATTTTTTAGCTTAAAGTATATCACAACAAGGCTTTCTTATGGTTAAGCCGAAAATGTACTCGAACGGCATATGTAGTCGGTTGTGCAGTTGTAAGGTTTGTTTTTATAAGCTGTGAAGTCAGAGTTGCTTTATTAGTTTTTAAATAAATCTATTTGCATTTTAAGTGCGGGTCAATTTAAAGTACGCAATAAAAAATATATAGTTGGTATTTTATTAAAAATTCATTTTGCTATGCTAATATAATTTTCTCAACTTCATCCTATAAAATTCTCCATAATAGAAAAATTCATAAAAGCATCGATTTCAGCTTATAATCAAGTTATTAGCTAATGTCTTAATAATTAGTAAGTAGAACAAATTAAACCATTTAACCCAAACAAACGTTTAATATAAATCTTGCTGTATTACCTATTTTACCCCTACCAAGTACTACTGTACTGGGTAGGGTATTTTGGCAATATTAAGTTACTGACAGTTGGCAATTTATTTGCCAACTGTCAGCATGATTTATAACTATTTATTTTTGTTGTATAGGAACTTTGCAAAGTGAGAGCTATTTGTTGAATGGTCTCTAGTTTTTTTGATAAGCAGCCTTTCAGGTATTGCCTCTATGAACCTTGATGGTTGAAGATGCTTATTCTCAAATCCTCTTGCAGAGCTGGTTAATATGAGTTCTTCTTCAGCCCTTGTAAAGGACACATAAGCAAGTCTGCATTCTTCTTCAAGTTCTTGTTCGCTGGATATTTTGCCGGATGGAAATATCCCTTCGTTCATTCCGGCAATGATAACAAAGCGGAACTCTAAACCCTTAGCAGCATGTTGCGTCATGAGTTTTACACAATTCGGCTGATGCTTTTCAACCAAGCTTGAATATATAGCTATTTCAGAAAGGTAATCATTAGGATCAAGTCGTTTACCGATCTCTTCTTCATATGTTATGATAGAGCGTTTAAGTTCAGCAAGGTTATCAAAACGATCACTATTTTTTAATTTTAGTATGTAATCCTCATAACCGCTTTGCCGTAATATATCTGAAAGTATTTGCGAAGTTGTCATCTCTTTCATAAATACCCTCACATCATCTACAGCATCGATTAACATTTTGGCATCAACATCTTTAAAATAGCTGTCTTTTAAGCATGCCTTAAGCGCGTCAAATAATAATACTTTATTTTGATATGCATACTCTTTAAGTGCGTTGATCCTGGCTGGTCCCAGTTTATGGGTAAGCTTAGTTATAACTCTAAGTAATGAATAATCATCGCCATATACTACCAACCGTAATAACGCCAATGCATCTTGTATTTCCATACGCTCGTAAAAAGAAGTGCCTTTAACGATCACATAAGGTATGCTTTTCTCAATGAGGCTATGCTCTATGACCCTTGTCTGATATGAAGACCGGTAAAGTATAGCTATATCGTGATACTTGGCATGCTTCTCTCTCTTTAACCTTTCGATGGTTTCAGAGATGAACGCTGCTTCATCGTGGTTGTTGCGGCAGGCTGCATAGATGATTTTAGAGCCACTTGGCTTAACCGCGTAAAGAGGTTTATCTATACGGTCTTTGTTGTTTTGTATAAGAGCCTGAGCAGCTTCCACTATTTCAGGAGTAGAACGATAGTTTTTAGTAAGAATAAAAGTTTTTATCTTATCTTTATGTAGATCAAAGTTATTAATATAAACTATGTCAGCATTACGCCAGCTATATATGTTCTGATCCGGATCACCAACTACAAAGAGATTGTGATGTTTACTCTGAAGAATCCTGACTAACTCATACTGGATACCGCATACGTCTTGAAATTCATCGACCTGGATGTATTTGAACTTATCTTGATAATAGTCACTTACATCTTTATAGCTGGTTAATATGTGCAACCCAAAATGCAAGAGATCATCAAAGTCAACAGCAAGGTTAAAATGCTGTTGTTCTATATATTTAAATATAATAGTCTGTACAATATCTTTATAACTTAATGCATAGTTGGGTTTAAACTTGTCTCTTCTTTGCTTGATGCGTTTAGATGCATAATCAGTATTAGCATGTTTCCATTCGGATATATGGTTGAGGATATCGTCATTAGAATAGAAGTTGACACTTGGGTCGTCTATTTTAGATTTGATATCTTTGATGCTCCTTAACTGGTCATCTCTTGTCATAATCATGAAGTTATCATAACGAAATAATGATCCATGTTTTTTCAATAGCATATGACAAAATCCGTGGAACGTGTAGATGTTGGTATTACCATAGTCGAGTAGTGGTATGATCCGCTCACGCATTTCAAAAGCGGCCTTGTTGGTAAAGGTTATGGACATGATGCTCTGTGGATCAACGTTATGGTTGTGAACGAGGTTGAAGAGACGCCTTGTTAACACGGTGGTTTTACCTGTACCTGGTCCTGCTATGACTCGTATCCAGCCATCAGTAGCGTTAACAGCATCCTGTTGCTCAGCGTTAAGAGGTTGAAGGTTTTTAATAGCATCGTTAGAGTTATCATGTGCAACTTGTTTTTTAGTTTCGGTTGAGGTTTTCATAATAAGATTCCTTATATGATAGTTAGAGTTAAAAATGATTTTGATTGATTAAAAAAGTAGCTACTTAAATTATGTTTGGTGTATGTAAAAAAATAAGTTGAGGTTAGTTATCGGATGGCAACCTGGTAAAGCCGTATTCACGAAGGTATTTACAGGCATGTCCTTTTTGATAACATTTACTGTGATAGCTCAGCCAGTTGAAGGCATTATCAAATTGAGCATCGGCATGTGGTTTATCCTGACGTATCTTGATAGCTGTAGCATTTTCCACTGGATGAAGGTTTTGCTTGTCACATTGAGGTTGACTATATTTAGCGTAAGTGCAGGTGTTACTCATGTGTTTACTTATGAGGTTGTTTAAGTGTTCAGTGTGGGTAACTGCGGATTGGGTTTTAGATCCATCTGCTATGATGCCTATATGGAAGTGACTTCTTGCTATTGGACCATTATCATGTACTGCGTGTTCATGTACCCATCCTATTTGAGAGTATATATTGTTGTTCTTCATAGTCTTTCTAAGAGATTCTAGGCTTTTACTTAATATGTTGTTAGCTTCCATATCAGTTATGTGGTCGGTAAAGGTAACAACTATATGCATGACTGATACCTGGTTATAGTGGTTAACCATGTAATGAAGACGATCATAAAATCCCTCTAAGATGTTAAGGATACAAGGTCCATCATCGGTTTTAATGGGATGGCCTTTAAATGTTGATTCTGTTGTTAATCTTTGTCTTGACATAGGAAATGCTCCTTAGTTGAATGTTGGTTATTGATATCGGTGGAATGGGTATTTGATATTTACTATATGTAAAAAATTACACTGAGGTATATCGTTAATAAGAGAGATGAGATTTATATATTTATTATTATATATATTTATTTATTATTATTATATTTATTATTATATTTATCTTCCATATATTACCTAAAATCATACTGTAAACAAATCTGGGATAGTTACACATAACGGATTAAACATTTGTTTATAAGTGAACAACCATATATTTTCTGCTTTGGTACATTTTCATATGACTATAAAATAAAAAAATAAGCATGGTGATCATTAGATACAACTATCTAACAGGAGCCAGCTTATGAATAATCCAATTCGCCTTAAAACCGTTAAGTTATTATCAAAACTTATTCGCCCGTTAACAGAAGAAGGACTTATTACAGTACCAGAACAGAATGAAATAATTTCCCAGTTAAAATCACTGGCAAGTACTGGATCTACTATACCGAATATATCTCCAAAGCTTATAGATCAAAGACAGGCATCGGAAATGCTTGGGATAAGCCTTGCCAACTTTAAGAAACTTGAAAGAGATGGATCTTTTTCATTTAATCGACGGATGGTAGGTAGTGCCATAAGGTATAGAAATATTGATATTATAAAGTTCATTGAGGCAGACCAAGTTATAAAGTAAAAAGAGGTAGTCACCTTCAGCAGCATATATATGCTGCTGAAGGTGACATGTCTGTTGTAATGACCTTGATTTTCAAAAAGAGATAAAAACTCGCCCGCTCTGGGCGTATATTTACCGGAATATTCTTAGAATTACATAGGGTCAATACAGAGGTATTGAGCCAACTGATATCTAAGAAAATATTGATTCTCTATTTTTTTGATAATATTTTTCAATTGTACTTAAACTTACGCCGAATGCATCAGCAATTTGTGGCCAAGTCATTTCTTTATTTATTTTTAATTCTCTTATTTTCTCTATCTTTTCATTATTATCAATTTTCCACTTCAATTCCAGTTCTGGATTTTTAATTTCTTTCCATAATGCTTTTTTTCTTCCATTTATTAATTGTATACGACATGGAACTGGTTGATCTTTTGCCCTAGTATTTTTGGATACAATGACATCAATAATTAAATTTTTCTGATGAATTATTTTGTTTAAGTGTATATGAACAGTAGCATCATTTTCAATGAACTGAGAACCATGTATTTCTCCTATACTATTCAAATGATGAACAAGCAAAACAGAAATATCTTTTTCTTTTAATTTTTTAAACCATGGTCTTAGTTTTACCCAATTTTCTTGTTGGGTAGCTCGATGAGCTAGTTTGGTTAAGTGGTCAAGTATTAAAAGTTTAACTGGCTGCCCATTGCTACCGCCAGATATTTGGCAATCATGTAAATATTTTTCTACACGCTTCTGGTACGTTTCTTGGTTCAGATCAAAGCCACTTACTGGCTGTATGGTAAGATTTCCTGTTTTTTCATCGTAATCATACATTTTTGAAAGAATTTTACAGCGCTCTTTTCGTGTATCATGGTCTAATTCTTCATCACAGATATATAAAACCTTACAAGTATGTTTTACTTTCCATCCGTTGAATAATTTACCTTTAGTTGCCAAAGCATATGCTAAAGTTAAAGCTTGCCAACTTTTGCCG
Organism: Victivallaceae bacterium; assembly: GCA_963664605.1. Taxonomy (GTDB): domain Bacteria; phylum Verrucomicrobiota; class Lentisphaeria; order Victivallales; family Victivallaceae; genus JAHOYW01. The sequence goes on along the minus strand of OY761536.1, from coordinate 2,714,674 downwards.
ACACCAGTTTTTGCAGTTAATATGATCAATGCTTGTCTACTGATTATTGGATCTATTAAAAATCTGTCTCTGGTTTTTGTAAGTCTTTTGTTGATAACTTCGGTAGCCTCTTCTTTTAATACTTCTGGTATTTTTGTAACTCCAGAAATAAATGCTTCGTATAATAAATCATCGGGAGACATAATCTTAATATGATTACATTCGGGATTTTGAACATCTACTATTGAAGGAACATAAATGAACTTTATTGTTGTTGCTTCAAGCTTACGCAAGCTTACATATAGAGCTAATAAATTATCAAATAATGTTTTTTCATCCTGTTCTCCATACTGCACATAATAAATATTTCTACCTTTTAATGGACTCCAATCTATTTGGTCAAGGTAATCAAAATTTCCCCACCATGAACTCCATACCAGGTCAGTATATTGATAAATATTTGAAGAATTGGTATAGTATTTTATTTCTGTTAATTCATTAATTTTATTTATTATTTCTTCGCATTTGCCTATCAGTGAACCTAACCGGCCACTTGTGATATCACTAGCTCTATGCTTTGCTCTTATGTATTCATCTCGTTCTCTATCCCAGAATTGTTTGCCTTCTTCCAAACGTTTTTTACGAAAATATGAAAGGTATTCATTATGCAAAATATCTGATAAGGGGATAGAATCCGTCAAGAAGATATCTGATTGAGAGTTATATTCAACAAAACTTAGGTTCAGAAGCGGCATAATATCAGGAGGGATAAATGGAGGATATGAAGAAGTTACTGGTAATAAAACTTTTTGACCAGTCATTGAAAAATTTCCAACTGTAAAATATTCTTGATTATTTTCATCTTCAAAATGATATTCTATCCTAGCCACCAAGTCACATCCTGGATTTTTAGGAATTGAAACGTCCTTAAAATCTTTATATTCCAGACCTAATACCTTAGCTAGACTCCTTACTGCATCTTCATACGAAAGCCCGGTGGCGAGTGCATAAAGAGGAACTCTAAGACAACCTCTGTCTTGAATTTTACTCAATCGGCTCTTCCAGGCTTTACCGCTAAAATCAGAAGTACTCCTCTTGAACGATTTTAAAAAATCATTTATATTGTAATCACCATCATAATACAGTTTTTCTCTTATGTCATCAGTACTTTCATTAGTTTCTGCATGAATTTTCGCCATTATCTCATTTGTAAAAATCCTTTTAAATTTCTTTTGATTTGTGATTTCAATCAGTTTCTTTTCCAGCTTGGATTGTAATATCAGAAAATTCACAAATTTTCTGTTGCATGTTTTCACCTCTTTATCTTTGAAGTATTCTGTTAAAAACTTTAATAAGGTTTCGTTTGACCAGTGTGTATTTGAGGCTTTTTTCATTACGGTTACCTGTTTTTAATGATATTTTGAGCTTAAATCATATATTTTAATATAAAAAAATGCATATTTAATACAATAATTTACCATAAAATATAATAAAAAGACAGTAATAAATAAAAAATAAACCATATTTTTATAATTAAAAACAGTATTTTACCATAATACCATAATAACAGAAAAGTATATTCTCTAAAATTTTATTATCCATTATTATGAAATATTGTCAGTTACTTGTATCAGTTATAGAGTTGAAATTCAATAATTCGAGTGTACTGGGTATTACACACAGATGGTCTTTAAGCGTTTCTAAGAATATCTTCGATTCTATGAACAACTTTACTTTTATCTTTTAGCTCATTAATTAACGCCAATGCTCTATTGATTATTTCGCGGTCAGAAACAGTGTTGTCGTTGCCGAATAGGGATTGGATAGCTTTCTCCTGGGCTTGTTCACCGATATGCGTATAATATTTGTCTATGACGTCCGAGTTAGCTCCAAGAATAGATAAGACTACCGCTTTGGGAACTCCGGCCTCCGCGCAATGCGAGGCAAAGCTGTGCCTGAGGGAATGAAAGCCATAAACAGTAACTTTCTTTTTGCGACCATGGACTGCAACCGATGGTTCCAGGCCAATCCATTTGATGACCCGCAACACGTCAATATTGACCAAGTTTGCACCGATATTTTTGCCATTTCTATCAAGTCCATTATAACGTTTTGCGACATTTGGACATACGTAATAGTTAGTCCTCCATGCCTGGGCATTTTGCAAGACATCAAAGAGTTGTTGGGACATAGGGATAGAGACTTCTTTTCCAGTCTTAAATTGTTTTACCCAAATCCGTTTCCGGTTCAGATCCACTTTATCCCAGCGTAGTAAAACACAATCCTTTAGCCGTTGCCCAGTAAACATTCCCAAATAATAAATGACTCGGATTTCCGGTTTATTTTTGACACTATGAATATCGTCTGAAAGTACTTTTAATATTTCAATTTCTTGTTCCTTGGTAAATGATTGGCGTTTAATTATGTTATCTTGTTCTTCACGCATTTTACGTCTGAGTGATGTGGCTAGAAATGGATTGTTATTTTTACGATATTCTTTCAATGTCTCAAATATTCTTTTGAGACGTCTTATTTTACGATTATGAGTTTCTACAGAAATTTCATTGTTGCGTAAGGAGTCTGCAAATTTATTTGTTATTTCCGGTGTGATATCGTTTAAATCGGTTTGAGCATTATCAACAAAGTCGATAAATTCATTTAATGTGGATTTATAAGCATTTTGTTCACTAACGGTTGAAGGAGTAGCTCTGTCTGGATGTTGTGAATAAATATCCCAGACATTGGATAACATAAGAGTTTTCTTCTTGGCAGCTAAATCTCTGGCATGCTTGACATGTGCTGAGATGACTTCCGTCGTGGTTGCTTTTACAACCGGAAGCAGTTCTCCGGCTTTTGCAATAGCTTCCTTCTGATTTTTAGTTTTTAAGCTGACTGCTTTACGTTGACCATTAATCTGATACCTGAAGTAATAACTGCCTTTAGAGTTCTTCTTGTAAATTGTTCCAATGTCAAGTTTGATAGTTTTTTCAGCCATGTTTTACCCTATAAGTTAAAAAGTATCGGATATGGCTAATATAATCTGTTTTTTTAACTTTTGAAAGTCGAAAACGGTACTGAATGGTACTTTTGTGGAGATTTTGAGTTTAAAATGGAGGCGTGGAACGGAGTCGAACCGATCTAGATGGTTTTGCAGACCACTGCCTAACCGCTTGGCTACCACGCCTCAAAACAATGAGCTCTTATTATACCCTGAATTATCAATAATGCCAGCTCAAAATTAAAAAAATAGATAAAAAAAGAAAAATCCACGGATAAACACTAATCTTCACTAAATAAAAAAGGTTAAAAAAAATAGTGAAGAACAATGAAATCCGTGGATGAAAAATACTTATTTTCCTATAACAGAAAATGATGGATTAGCCAACGGTAAATTTTTCCCGATGCCATTTGACCATGAAACAAAACCTTTACGTTTTACAGCTCCTTGTTTTTCGCCTTTTCGCGGCGGGTAGTATTCCGTAGCGCAGCCGGTTAATATTAATAATGGCAGGGCGCTTAATAGTATTTTTTTCATTTAAATAACATCTCCAGTCTTTTTACTATTCCCAAAGTTATTAGTGTACCCAGGCCGGCAACAATTCCCGCGACAAAAGTTATCAAAGCGGTTTTTTTGCCGGACTGCCAGGTAGCCGCGAACTCTTTCAGGCTGGCGGCTGTATCAGAATCTATACCATGAGGACATGATTTATCCTGATTAACTTCCCATGCTACAAGTTTAGCAATCTCTATTTTTTCCTGCTGAGTCACATTAAACCTCGTTCATTTATTTTTTTATTTAATCCAGCCATGCAGACCAGCCGAAATCAGCACAGGCGCGGTATATTTCCCATGCCTGCAGATAACGTCGAGCTTTGGACAGTGGTTCTGTCCACCAACTGTAGCGGGCAGTTATAAGTTTTTTGCAGTTGCGGTGAAGGCGTTTGTTAACAACATCAAATCCTTTACGGGTTCTGTCGGAACATTCGAATGAAAAATCATGTTCCAGAAATGCCGGTTCAAAAAACTCAAGATAAGCGCTTAATTTATCCCTGAAAAACTCAGGGAGCCAATCCGGGCCGCAGCCGTTATAAATTTCTTCAAGTTTATCGACCGGACAAAGAAAAAATCCTTCATGTGCTTCGAGTTCATAGTCTATACATATATCCCGGAGTTTTACGATTTTTATATATTCATCTGTCATAGTAACTTTTTCCTATGATATTTTTAGTTTTAAGGCTTCTATTTCGGCAGCAGTAAAGTTTGCTAATGCCTGTACGCATAATGAATGCTCAAGATCAATTGCATCGTTGTAAGCGCTCCAGTATATACTGAATTCCGGAGAGTTTGATAAAACCGCTTGCAGTTTGTCGCTTAAGGCTGTATTATTGTTTTCCTGGTCTACAGCCTCAATAGCTTCGATAATTTCCTTTGCCATAAAGACAGCTCGGGCAAGCTTATTTGCTTGTTCTGCTGTTTCTATCTCTGCTGTGCTCATTTCCCGGACTTCTCCATTGTCGAGTATTGGGTTTGCCGGAATATCCGCCTCATTGTCATAGCCGTAAAAATTCCAGCCGTCCAGGATCATTTGACTGATTGTTGAACTGCCTGGTGACACAAGCTTTTTGAAAGTTCCATTCTTAACTGCCAGTTGATAATATTTTAACTTAGCCATAATTAATTCCTCTTGTTTTTTAAATAGTTTGCTTTTATTTCTCCGGGCGGCAGATCGCGATTAAATATCATTACATCGTCTATAAACCCAGGAAAATAAAAGCTATTATTACCTGAACCGATTTGATACTGATTGTTACTACTAATAAAATTCCCTGTTCTTGTATCAACTGCACTATTTTCTAAAATTCCATCAACATATAGTTTTATAAGATTATTTGTTGTATCCCGAATACCTGATAAATAATGCCATTCATTATCATTAACGGTTGCACCGCAACTAAGCGATATAAGATTTCCTGTACTATCCCTTGTTTGCCAAAATGCGTTACCACCTGATGAACCCAGTAAAACAAATTCCGTAGTTCCATGGTAATTAGAAATAACAGAAATTTGACTAGTAAGGGCGGTTGTCATTTTTATCCACGCTGACATTGAAAAACTAACATTACCAAATTCAATACTGGCAGACGAGGGTACGAGAACATTATCTAATGTACCGTTAAGGCTAAGCCCTTTATTGTTAACAACTGCACCATTATTGAGCGTCCCATCGTTGGCATTGCCGCTATAATCTTTCCACGTTCCAGTAGTCGCGATGCTTCCTGAATTGCGATAGCTGTACCAGGCGACAAGGCCTTCGCGCTTGACTGGAAAATGATTAGGAATAATTAATTTATTCATGACGTGATTACCTCGATTTCAGCAAATTCAAGCGCTATGTCGTTGGTGTATGTGCTGGAGCTGTCAATACGCTGGACAAAATTAACCACATCACCAACTGCCAACCCCAAAGTCGCAAGGCTTACAGTTACTTCATAAAGCTGTGGAGCGGTTGATTTACAGGTGAAACTTACGGTACTGGCGGTAGCGGTAGCGTTATCACTTATAGTTATTTGCGTACTGCTGTCAACGCTGGCGATTGTCGCTCCGGACGGGATGCCTGAACCGCTGATAATCATACCGGCCGCTAAACCGCTGGTGTCACTCATATTGCTGATAACCGCAGAATCAAGCGTGGTGTCCCCGGTCGGGGTTTCGGCTGACGGGGCGGTAAAAGTTCCTATGTCCACGGCTGTAACTGAACTCCAGGTGATATTATTTGCCATCTTTTTAAATTCGCCTTTGAAGATAACAGTTTCACCATTCCAGCCGTAGCCGTTTTCAGGCTCGAAAACTTCCCGGAACTTCAGGCTTGCGGTATCGGCGGGAATTTTGCACAGCGGATATCCCACAGGCTCATTACTGGAAGTAGAAACGAGCGCCGCGTCCGCTCCATAATCACCCCGGTTCGATTCAATATTGGCGCTATTGGCATAGTCCGTAAAATCCGGGTCAGGGAAAAGGTAACTAAAGCCGCTGATCGCGGTTAAGATATTTGTCCCGGTAGCGCCTTGCTCCCCCTGGATGCCTTGTTCACCCTGTTCGCCTTGCTCCCCGGTGTCGCCTTTAGCGACCATTTCCTGCCAGTATCCTGTGCTGGTATCAGGCTGATGTCCTAAATTAGTTAAAACCAGCGAACGGTAATAGCTTCCATTGTAAGTTACGCCATCATTTAAAGTATAAGTCGTGCTGCTGTTGTAAGTACCTTGAGGAGCAACTCCAGTACCATTCTCGCCGAGATACTTAACCCATGTCGTGCCGGAGAAATCGCTTTCAACCGGAGTAAGGGCTGTTATGGAATGGATTTCCGCACGGTATTTAAGGCTGACGGACGGTGTTAAATTCCAGTTTGTACCCGAATCGTCAGAGGCGTAGGCTACATAAACAAAAGCGTCTATACCTGCTTCTCCTTGAATGCCTTGTTCCCCCTGTGCCCCGGTATCGCCGAGATACTTAACCCATATCGAGGCGGAAAAATCGGAAGCGGAGGGAGTTCCTATTTCCTCGCTAACGTGGATTTCCGCACGGTATTTTAATGCATCGGATGGTGTTGTATTGAAATCAGCGCCGCTGTTATCAGAAGCGTAAGCCACATAGACAAAAGCGTCTGTCGGCTTGATCAACGCGATAGCTTCGGACCATTCGCCGCCGTTTCGCTGTTCACGATAATATCTATCTGCCGCTACTTGTGTATCGTGCCAGTCAGTCGCGCCGTCTATGGAAAATTGAAATATAGGGGCGGACTTTACTAATGCCTGAACTTCTTGTGAATTCAGGTATTCCGGATCTCCGCTTACTGGCGCCCCAACTGAAGAACTAGGACGGTTTTCAGCTTTGAAACGAAAATATGCTAAAACACTCTTATCTGTTTGTCCGCTTGGGATTCCAGTAATGCAAAAGTAAAAATTTTGCAATCCTGAACTGTTCAATGCTTCAGCAAAACGGGTTGTGTTGGTGTTTATACGAAAACTTAATTGACCGTTTGCCGGATTAGCGGTCGCGCCGTCAAACCAGTCGCTAGCAATATTTACCATGTTGTTCTCATCTTCTGTTTGCTCGCTCAGGAACATAAAAGAAGTAAGATAATCAAACTCATTATCCCCGAAAGCCGAAAGTGTCAGGTCCGGGTCTATTGAATGTTCTGTCAATTGTGCTTCTCCGTCAATCCAGCTTACATCGTAGAATTGACAACACAAAACCACAGTTTCATCAAACAGCAAACGAAAGAAATCGTTGTCACGGACAACTGATCCAAATTCGTCGATCTGTTTCCCGGTTGCTGCATCAACCATCACCGGAATACGCTTAAAATTAGCCATTTACTGCTCCTTCTCCTCTATGAGGAATTTTATTTATTGATTTATTTATATCTTTAGCTATTGGCGTGAGCAGTGAGCCTGTTTTCAGGTTCACTGCCGACGGTCAACGTCTTAAAATATTTACAATTTGCCGGGTTGCATCCTTTTGAGTTGCGGCGTTTACCTATAACTTTTTTATGATTGCAAATAACCACTTTGGGGCTGCCGCAGGTCTTGCACCCGGTGAACGACTGGTGTGTGTATTTGCCGTGGATGCACTGATTAAGACTTATTCCAGTCTTTAACAGTTTTGCTTTTTCTAAAAGCATTTTTGCCGTTTTTTCGTACTGTTCCGCAATTTTTATATTAGTTTTATTCATAGTCATACCGTGTCGCAATCATATTGAGAACAATCCCCGCCCCAGGCAAGACAATTATTGCTGTCTGTACAGTTTATATAAGTATTTTCAATATAATCATGACGATATCCGCACCATTGATTATTTATCGCTATACAATCTATGTACGTACAGCCATTTGTTGAAAATGCGTAATTTAAGTTTCCATCTGCTACACATCCCGTAAAGGTTGAACCAGGCCTGCCAGTAAAACTTGTATAGAAATTATTGATCGCTTTACAATTAATTAAGTCATAAGGGCCAAAAGAAACACTATTCCAAAAGCCAAAAGATGAATTTTTTGAAGTACAATCAATCATCGTTTTGCAATTTTTAAACGCATCATCGCCGTATATGCTATCTGCCTCACAATTATTTAGCAATACGCAATAAAAAAAACTTCCCCATTGTGATTTTAGATATGTGTCTTTTGTATTACAGCTGATTAACTCGTAACAATTAATAAAGTTAGAATATTTACATCCTTTTATATTTATATTTTCTAACCTTGTTGAAGTTAAGTTTTTACCATCAATCCCGCGTATATAACTGTTTTCGCCGTCTATCCACATATCGCCGCTTCCGGTGTTCACGCCTTTTAAATAAACGCAATCTATGAGGGGTATTCCGGCAGGGTAACAATCATTTTCCCCATAGCCCTTGATTTGTATTTCCTTGCACGGCTGGGCGTTTATCGCTGTTTGAATACTGGTATAGGCATTTCCCCAGCTTGAGCCGTCCCCGGTTCCTGTCGCTTTCTTGTCAACGTAAATAATCTGGCGGCAGTCAAAACTGGCGCATTTGGATAAGCGCAGCAATCCATTGTCGCACATGGAAAATAAGCCGTTTTTATTTTGATGTATTCCCATTATGAACAATCCCCGCCTATTAAAATATTTTTATTGACATCATGCCTGCTGAAGCCGGTAATTTTATCGTCGGCAAAAGTAACCTCGCTGATTAAATCCCGGTAAGTTCCTTCTATGCTTTCCGGATAAACGGCAGACATCTTTATTTCGGCGGTGGCTCCGGTAGCCGGACTGCCGACAATGCCGCATTCCAAATAGATAAAGCAGTTTTCAGTAATAGTACTTTCAACTACAGCGACATCCCTCGGGAAATAATTAACATTTACCTTTCCGGCATACAGCCTGCCTTCATTGAATCCGCAAACAATCTTTATTTTATTATCTGCTGTCTGGACTGGCTTGAAATACCCGTTGTAAGTGTCGCCGCTTTGAGATATTCCGGCTGTTAAACTGTGAATCCTGATACCATTTCCGGTGTTTTCCAACTTAATGTTGCGACCGGCTATTATACGGTTATTCTTGATCTTTTCGTCCAGATATGAAACTGCGCTGGTCCATTTTTTGAAGACAGTTATGCTCATAATTATTTGTGGCCTCCGTAATTGCTGTTCCATGTGTAATTGGCTGGAGTGTGAATATATGAACGGATTATTTTTGTCCAGCGTTTGCCTTCATTGTCGAAAACTTCTTCGGTATCAAATGATTGCTTTAACCATGAACCCAATACCCCGGCTACAGAATTCACAATACGCGGGGTTCTGCTCCAGTCCAGGTTCATCCGGACATGGGCTTTCGACCGGCCGCGCAGAAAACTTGTTTGAGTTACATGGACACATTTTAAATTAGCATCAATCATCTCGGCGGGGAGGGCGGACGTAGTTGTGAAAGGACATAGTTTTTCAGCTTCCCATTCAGGAATTTCCTCATATTTTCCCTGTGAATTTTTATTCCAGCCGCACTCACTGGCGTTGAGCAGGTAGTCAACTTCTTTACATAATATATCTACTCTGCTTCCGAGCCTGGAACGGTCATCCATATTGAACTCCAGCGCACCCGCACCCGAGTTGTCTGGTTCTTTGGCTTCCATTACGACTTCATAAATCAGGTCTGTTACGCGAACCGGGTCTACTTTAGTGATTATTGCTCCTTGAATACTCCAGTCCGCTGCTGATTCCCCTACCATGTCCTCAAAATCCGACAAGTTGTCGCGATGAACCCGCCAGCGTCCTGTCCATACCACAACCTTATTGATTCCTCCTGCAGAGTTATAACCATTGAATGCTTCGGAATGTTTTACACTAAGTAAGCGGGTTTCGGCATATTGGGCTTCAAGGATGATGTAATAGGCTATTTGTCCGTGAGGGCTTACCTGTATATCCGTTATGTAATATGCGCTTCCAGCCCAGCTTGAAGCATCACTGTTTATGGCGTTGCTTGTGATAAAGTCTTCATAGGCATTCAGGCTTACACGCCATTTAGCTGTACGAACACTTTCGTGACTGTTGGTGCGTGATAAAGTCGGATTTCCTATCATCATCACACTCATGTCTTTGGCGCTTAACTTGACTTCCCATTCTCCGCTGGCATGTTCCTGCAGTTGGATATCCTCGCAAAGGAAGTCATCCCCGGCCCAGCTCATTAGATCACCTATCTGCGGCAGCCAGCCGTCCAGTGAGTCAGCATGAACTTTCCATGTGGCGCTTTTGGAACGTTCGGATGAATTATTAATATTTTCTGTGACACCTCCGATAATCTCGGCTGTCAGATGTTTTTTGATTCCCGTGTAAGATACTTCATATATGTAACGCGCCAGTGACTTGAAACTGATCTCACTGATAATAAAATCTGTATCTTCTGTATAGTTTGTCGAATCAGCTGACGGTAAACGCCAGGCGTCACCGACTGCTCCTGCCCATTGTTCGGCAAGTTCACGTATGCCCACCCATTCTGTGCCAGCAACAGCCGACTCATCCAGCATGACGTGCCAGGTACTGCGACGGCTGACTTCAGCATTTGAGTCAACATTAAAGTCAATATTATTTTGATGTAACACTCGCATAAAAACGCTCCTTTGTCATTATTTACACCTAAAATAAATGTCAACCAAAAGGCGTATTATGTGCTGTGTGCTGCGTTTTATGAGAGGAAAAATCAGACAGGATTACAGGATTAATTTGATTTTAATTTAGAAAAAGATTTTTGGATATTTGAAATATGGTTTTGCGGCGTGATTTTGTGAAAAATATAATAAAATTACGATAATTGAAATTTAATTCCTTAAAACTTAACCCTTAAATCTTTAAACTAAAAGCCTTAAAATTTTCTTTTTCCATTTGCATTTTAGGAATTTGCTTGTATTATAGTGATTCGTTTTATTATTAACGGTTCACGCGGTAAATGTTGTTATGCCTGACAATGTCGGCTGCGGGACACGCAATTAAAGAGGTAAAGATATGGACAAGGCATTAAAAGCTGAAGTAATTAAAAGCTTCGCGAAATCAGAGAAAGATACTGGTTCTTCAGAAGTTCAAATTGCGATTTTAACTAATCGTATCAACGAATTAACCCAGCATTTGCGTGCTAATAAAAAAGACAAAAGCACCCAGCATGGTCTGTTGATGATGGTTAGCCGTCGTAAGAAACTTTTGAAATACTTAAGCCATAAAGATCACGCGTCTTATTTGGCACTCACCGTTAAACTCGGTCTTCGCACGAAATAAGTATAGTTTATTAAAGCCGGTCAGAAAATTCTGACCGGCTTTTTTTATGCTAAGTCTAGCGTAGCAAGATTATAATCCATCATGCAAGACGTGACTGATAACTGCAAGTGTCAATTCCGATATTTTCCCAGGATGCGGTATTGAATTGGAATTTTACCCCATGTCCGGCATAGAGATGAGCTATTCTTTTGCTGCCAAGAATATTGATTGCCTGCATCATTGTCGGATTATGCCCGACAATGATTAAAGATTGCACCGTATCGTCAAAGTTCCTTATGAATGAAACGAGGTCTTCAGCGTGAGCATTATAGATAAGTTTTTCCGTGACAAGTGCATTTTCATTATACCGGATACCGTGTGCGATTAACCGGGCGGTTTCTTTCGCTCGTGCGGCAGGACTGGAAACTATAATATCAGCGGTAACTCCAATTCTATGCAGCATGTTCCCAATGGCTGCAGCGTCAGCTGTTCCCTTTTCAGTAAGCTGACGTGCCATATCGGATTTAGCCATTATTTCCGTTTGAGCATGCCTGAACATCAATAAATTTTTCATAGATTAGCCTGAACATCAGATATGTTGTTTTTAGCTTTTTATAATATTTAAATCAGGTTGAATTCATGGAGGCGGCGGTGAAGAGTGCGGCGGCTTATTCCCAGTTTTTTAGCCGCAAGAGTACGGTTGCCGTTGCATTCCTCCAGGGCTTTGCTGATTAACTGGGCTTCGTGCTGGTTTAAGTCCAGAGTGTTTTCTGTATTGTTTTCAAGTTCGCTCTTATTGGTACGAATATTCTCAGGAAGATCGTTTATATCCAGCGTATCGCCGGGACATAATACTATCATGCGTTCAATACAGTTACGCAGTTCACGGATATTTCCGGGCCAGGAATATTTCTGAAGAATATCCATAGCGCTACTTGTGACACCATTGATCTTTTTATCATTATCTTTTGCGAATTCAGCTATGAATTTTTCAATCAGGACTGGAATGTCCTCGGTGCGCTCGCGCAGGGCTGGAAGCTTTATATTCACAACGTCCAGACGATAAAAAAGGTCTTCGCGAAAATTGCCTTCCTTGACTTGTTCTTTTAAGTTACGGTTTGTCGCGGAAATAAGCCGTGCTTTAGTAGTTATTGATTCCACTCCGCCGACACGCTCAAATGACCTGGTTTCAAGTACCCGCAGGAGTTTTACCTGCACCTGTGGATCAATCTCTCCGATTTCATCAAGGAACAAAGTTCCGCCGTCCGCTAATTCAAAGCGTCCCTGTTTAGTATCTGTAGCCCCGGTGAAAGAACCTTTTTCATGTCCGAATAATTCACTTTCGAGGAGGTTGGCTGACAATGCCGCACAGTGAACCGGAACAAATTTTCCTTTTCGTCCGCTCAAAAGATGCAGGGTTTGAGCTATAACTTCCTTGCCGGTCCCGCTTTCGCCGCTAAGCAGTACGGTTGAACGGCTTGCAGCAACCTGGCGGACAGTCTGCATGATATCCTGCATTACTTTGGATTTTGCGACAATATTGCTTAGATCAATTTCATTCTCTGTTTTTTCCGTGGATTGAACAGTTTTTTCTGTTTGTTCGAGGGATTCAAGCGCACGGTTGATAACAACTTCAAGCTTATCAAGGTTGACAGGTTTGGTTACAAAGTCAAAGGCTCCGGCTTTGACGGCGCTTACTGCTGTTTCGATAGAACCGTAAGCCGTGAGGACTATACAGTTGGGCGGTGGATTTTTCCCTAAAGTAGCATCAAGTACGCTCATTCCGCCAGCCCCTGGCATTTTTAAATCGGTGAGAACCAGATCGTAGTTATTGTTTTTTAGAAGGTTGATCGCAATCATGCCGTCTTCTGCAGTAGTTATTTCAAATCTTTTGGAGAAGTAGCGGCGCAGAGCATCACGTGTATTGCGTTCGTCGTCAACGATTAACAAACTTTTTTTAGTCATATTTTCTCCTCACTGGTTCCTCCACATCGCGGCAAAAGCATAAATATCTTCGCTGTTGCCGCTGGGGATTTCAAGAACATAATGTTTTACATCCGCTTCACGGCAGGCACGGATAAAACGCGGCAGTTCCATTGCATTAGGGGTATTTAAGGGCAAATGTCCGTCGCTCCATTCCTCTTTGGGGATTTCATCAGTATAAATAGATGCGTGGATATGTGCCATTTTTACTTGTCCGCTATCCAGGAATTTTAATGTTTCTTCATGAAAATCCCGGTTAAAGACATTGGTTGTCGCCCATAAATGACTGCTGTCAAGACAAAGCGGATTATCCAAAAATATAGCGTCTTCAGAAAAAATATTCGCAGAACCGTAAGCTGGAAAATCATTTTCTATGCACCATAATATATCGGGATAAGTTTCCCGGATATATTTTAAACGTTCTTTGACACGCTGGCGACGTTCTTTGAATTCCGGGGTATCCGTAAAATTTGAACATATGCGGCTTTTGCCGTCAATGGATAGTTCAGGACGGAAAATTTCATTCATGCATTCATCATATGAGCGTTTGTTTCCGAACATTGGAACCGGTTGGTCAGACATCGCAAAACCATGAAAGACAGTTTGCGTAATCCCCAGTTTTCTGAACATTTCACAATTGTATTCGATCAATTGTTCAGACAGGTCAAAAGATTCAGCGCCGAGATTTATGGCGTATTCAGCGACTAGAGGAGCGTGAGCGCTGAGCTTTATGCCGGCTTTTACCAAAGGCGCAATCTCATCGGCTCCGGCTGTATTATGGAGCTGAACACCAAAGTCAAAGCCGCATTTTTCCGCGGCCTTCCGGCATTCTTCCAAATTCGCCATGCCATTGGCTTTTTTAAAAGGTGAAGAAGTAAAGTCCAGTAATATTTTATCTGACGGCATACTTACTATCCCTTATAACCTTCCAGCACCTCAAGGGCACTGTTAATATTTCCGAACGGCGCACTGACTTGAACGCCTTGAATATGCCCATGGAGTTCTTCAACAGCTTCACGAGCGATTGCTATACCGACCGCACGTTGTTCTTCGCGGCTTTCGACAGCAGCCATGCGTTCCATTATTTCATCCGGCACTGTCACACCGGGCACTTCGTGTTTCATGAACTGAGCGTTCCGGTAACTTGCCAACGGCCATATTCCGGCAATAATCGGAACTTTTACATCAGAAATACGTTCCATGAATTTGAATAAAGCTTTGGTGTCAAAAACCGGTTGAGTAATAATGTATTCAGCTCCAGCCGCGACTTTTTCCCGCAAACGGTTGATTTCGCGTTCCATATCTATAGCGTTGGGGTCAGCTCCGGCTCCAGGGCAGATCGGGGTAGGGGCCCCGATAGTCTTACCGCCGATGTCCACGCCGTGGTTGAGCTTGTCACATACTTTCAGAATACCAATCGAATCAACGTCAAATACCGCTGAGGCGAAAGGATAATCTCCAAGTTTTGGAGGATCTCCGGTGATAAACAGAATATTATTAACTTTTTTACAGGCGCAGCCAAGCAGGTCAGCCTGCATGCCGATCAAGTTTTTATCACGGCAGCAGCAATGCAGTACCGCTTCTATTCCGGCTTTTTCCTGAATCTCAATAGCGGTTATGATTGGTGAAATCCTGGAACTTGCGCGCGGCCCGTCAGGAATATTTATAGCGTCAATCCCGGCTTCGCGGCATTTTATCGCTTTTTCGATAGTTGTATCCAGGTCAAAACCGCGTGGAGGAGTGATTTCAATAGAAGTTATAAATTCCCCGCGAAACAATTTGGCGGCAAACTTTGAACGCTGTTCCATCGGGACAGCTTCTTGCAATGGGATTTCCTCTTTTTTGTCCTGACTGTGAATAATGCTGGTTTTGCTGAGAGGTTTTATACTCCTTGCAATATCAGCGATATGTTCCGGCCCGGTTCCACAGCATCCACCGACACCGCTGGCCCCAAGATTGATGTAACGCACAGCATATGTAGTCAGGTATTCAGGGCTGCACATATAGATCATACGGTTATCAACCTGCTTAGGCAATCCGGCATTAGGCTGGGCAATGACGGGCAGTTTAGTTATTTTTAAAACTTTTTCAAGTGCTTCAAGCATGCCGTTGGCGCCGATATTACAGTTTAGTCCTATAGCGGTGGGCTTTTTAGTAGCTGTATCAAATATTTTCAGCATTGATGCCATTGATTCCCCTTTGGGAGTTTCAAGTTCTGAATCCACGGCAAAACTGAACATATATGGAATTTTACCATATTTCTCAACTGCTGCAATGGCAATCTTAGCATCTTTTAATGAATGGATTGTTTCACATAAGATAAAGTCGGCTCCAGCATCCTGCATAGTTGTTATTTGTTCACCGATGATATCCACGGATTCATCGAAGGTCAGCTTGTGAAGGCTTGTGCTTTTTCCGACCGGACCGATTGAACCGGCAACTAGCGTATCTTCTGCACAGGCTTCTTTGGCAAGCTTGATTGCAGCGCGGTTTATTTCAATTGTTTTGTCAGCGAGTCCGTACTGTTTTAATTTATTACGGTTAGCGCTATAAGTATTGGTGGTGATTATCTCAGCTCCGGCTTTTACGTATGAGCTGTGAATATCTTTAACCACATCAGGAGCGGTCAGGCAGAGGTTTTCATATGATGTATTAATAAAGAAGTCGCGTTTATAAAACTCTGTTCCAATCGCGCCGTCGAATATAACTACATGATTATCAAGCTTTTCTTTGAGTAAATTTTTCATAAATCCGTATCGTTAATATGTTAAAATACAATCCCTTTAAAATATAGCCGAAAAAAACAGCTTTTAAAGGCAAAAATACAGTATAATAAGATATTTTATCGGTATGTCAGCTTTAAGCAGAATCGATGTTCTTTTTCAGGCTTTCGTCATGACGTTTCTGAAGCTCTTCGTTCTTGATATACTGGGCTTTCATGTTGCGGGCGAAGATCAACATAACCAGTCCTCCGGCCATAGCGTAAAAAACGATAAATGCCCATCTCAACTTAAGCTGTCCCCATGAAGGAGGGTTCATGGCGGCTAATTGACGGGCGATTTCCGCAGCCAGAACCAGAGGAGGAACAATAAGCAGAGCGATTCCTCCAAGCCGGAATTTAACATATTTTTTCATATTTCTTGTCCTTAATTTATTTCTTGTCTTTAACTTCGTCCGCGGTAACATCGATAATATCTTCAGATGCCGGGATGTTACTGTAACTGTTTGTTTCCGGTTCTTGTGCTTCACCGGCTCTGCGCCCGTAGGCTTGTTTCGCAAAGGTGTTGAACCAGGTTTGCGTCGAACGTTTAGGCATGAATATATATGCCAGTAAAAGAACCGGCAGGAAGAGAATGACCAGCCCAAGGACGACTATTCCCCCCAATATAAGGAAAATTGTTTTTAAAATATTTTCCATTTTATGATCCTTCAAAATAGTTACGCCTAAGCCCTTCAAACAACGCGACCGCGACAGAATTAGCTAAATTTAAACTGCGATGAAACTTACCCCCCATTGGCAGAGTATACAAGCGTTCTTTGTATTTATCATAAAATTCAGGAGGTAATCCGCTGCCTTCATTGCCGAAAACCAGAAAGCAATTGTCAGGGTAGGGGCAGTCCCAGAATACTTTATCTGTTTTAGTGGAAAGAAAAAACATTTCAGCATCCGGATTCTTTTCCGTAAATTCTGCCCAATTTTTGTAAATGGTTACATCAAGGAACTTCCAGTAGTCCATCCCTGAGCGTTTTATGTATTTATCATCAAGCGAATATCCCAGCGGTTCAATCAAATGCAGACGCGTATTAGTAGATACGCACAAGCGGCCGATATTTCCGGTGTTCTGCGGTATTTCCGGATGAACTAAAACTACATTATAACTATTCATTTACTGTTTCCGGTGTCTTCTTTTTTCTCAGTATTATTTTTGCTTTTAGGCGGAATAACTAAATTAGTTATTCCGCCGGCGAATACAATAGCCAGAATACAATAAATATAGATTTTACAAGACGCGACCAGATCATGCAGTTCGGTGTAATTACCATCAGGCAGTTTCGTGTTGGCAGCCCTGATGATGTAAAACTGAAATACTAAAAGCAGGGCTATGCTGCTTATAATAAAAAATACCCCCATATACCTGGAGTATAAAAATATATTCTTTTTACGCATTATTTTCATTCCGCATTATTTCATTGTATCATATAACTATAGACTCTCCTGCATTTTTTTACAAGAGCTCAACATTTAAATCTGAAATATCCAGCAGTTTATTTAATTTACCGGATTGAATTTAAATGGCGGGCGGAATATCCCTTTTTCCGTAATTATCCCGGTGATTAATTCATTGGGGGTAACATCGAAAGCAGGGTTGTAGAAATTTATATTTTCCGGCGCGGTGCGGCGGCCGAAACCATTGGCGATCTCATCTGCTTGGCGCTGTTCGATTGGAATTTTGTTTCCGTGAGATAATTCCAGATCGAAAGTAGAGTATGGCGCGGCTACATAAAACGGTATATTGTGATACTTTGCCAATACCGCTACGCCGTAAGTGCCGATTTTGTTGGCGGCATCACCGTTTGCGGCTATGCGGTCAGAACCTACTATAACCAAGTCAATTTTGCCTTCTTTCATAACCTGTGCCGCCAT
The DNA here is from genome assembly GCA_963664605.1 of Victivallaceae bacterium. Taxonomy (GTDB): domain Bacteria; phylum Verrucomicrobiota; class Lentisphaeria; order Victivallales; family Victivallaceae; genus JAHOYW01. The sequence goes on along the minus strand of OY761536.1, from coordinate 2,696,809 downwards.
ATTGTCGCAAATAGCGGTAACATCCAATCCTGCCTGATGCAGTTCCCAGGCAGTTAGACGAGATCCCTGCAGTAAAGGACGGGTTTCATCGGCGTAAACTTTTATCTGTATTCCATCCTCGTGGGCAACATACATAGGAGAAAGCGCGGTTCCATAATCCCCTGTAGCCAAAGCTCCGGCGTTGCAATGTGTCAGGATTCCCATTCCATCCCTGAGCAGAGCTTTACCGTGCATACCGATTGAACGACACATTTGAATATCTTCTTCAAGGATGCCTAAAGCGGTTTTCAATAAAATATTTTTTAGTTCATCAGGAGTGGCAAGAGTGTTTTCCTTGATTTCATTCATGCAAAGCTTAAGCGCCCAGAACAAGTTTACGGCAGTAGGGCGGGATTCCGCCAGACGGTCAGCGTTTTTCTGCGCAAAGCTGATAAGCTCCTTTGAAGCGCAAAATTCAACTTTTCGGACAATAGCGGCTAATCCCAGCGCGGCGGCACAGCCTATTGCAGGAGCTCCGCGAACAACCAGGCGTTTGATTGCGTCAAAGATATCTTCAGTATCATCAAGTTCGACATATACAAGCTGTTCCGGCAGAAGCGTCTGGTCAATAAGACGCAGTTTTCCACCTTGATTATCAAGTTCATGGCTGTAGCACCTGACTATCTTTCCATTGTCACTTTGCCAGCTTACAGGATCGAGCATAATATCTCCTTCGTCTATTTATAATCTCTTTTCTTTTTCGCGGGAGCTCCGCCGGTTATATATATTTTGCCGGTTTCCGGATTTCTGACCATTGCCGGTATGGTACGGGTGCGTTTATAAACGCTTTCTTCATCCACTTTGCCGTTAACATCAATGATTATATGAACAAATATTTTAGGTGATATTGGAACCATAATATGCAAGTTGCTGAAGTTGTCAACTTCATGTGTGATTTTTTCTTCCCCAAGAGAATTTCCCAGGAACAATACATTATATACGCGTTTTTTATCTTCAACGACCAGATAATTGCCTTTATCACTACCCTGCAGCAGACGAACTTGTTTATATGTACGGTTTTTAACTTTCCCTTTCTTCCCGGTCTGCATAAAATCAGGTACGCCGACAACTCTTTGCCACATAACAAAACCTTTGTTTATTTCAAAACTGGTTTCGCGTGACCTGTATGCATCTTCAAACATATTGTGTTCAACATAAGCGTATATACGATATGTCCCGCATCTTTTTAAGTTGTAAAAATCACTTACCTGGACAATGAATTCCTTATGTTCTCCGGCAGGGATTATGACTCCTGCCATTGGATATGAAGTATTAGGGATTGCTTCCGCTTCAATATTTTGCATATCCATTATTTTGAATAACAATTTTCCGTGAAGCTTTTTATTGTCACCAAAAACTATGGCATGTCCGCTGTTGTTACGGATATCTACTTTCGCATATATCCTTTCATACTGAAGATAATTTGAACGGTTCATTTTTAATGTTATCACCATCTGGGCGCTGCACAGAGAGGATATTGATATTAACAAGGCAAGAAACAAAAATATTTTCAGTTTAATTTTCATGGTGCTCTCCGTTTTTTAAATAGTTATTTAATTTACTTAAAAGTCCTGAAATGTCAAGGTCATGACAACTATATGAATTTATTGGACAGGTTCTTTTTAAGCATTTTATACAATCCATATCCTGCTGGAAAATATAATGAAAATCTCCATACGGCCCGGTTTTAGCGGGATCAGTGGGGCCGAACAGGGCAAATACGGTTTTATGCAGCGCGGCGGCAATATGAATCGGCCCGCTGTCATTGCTTATCAGGAAATGGCAGCGGCGTATTGCTTCAACCATTTCCCCGATGCAGGTATCCCCGGCAATAGAAATAATGTTTTCATTTGAAGCTTTGGCAATAATCTCTCCGGCTGCATTGCGGTCATCCGGAGAACCGATAATAAGTATTTTGTAGTCAGGATGTTTCTTGAGAAATTTTCCGGCAGTTTCAGCAAAAAAATCAGGGGGCCAGCATTTACTTTCCCACCTGGCTCCTGGTACTATTCCCATTAATTTGTCGTCATGGCTGATATTATATTTCTTGAGAATTCTTTCAAGTGATTCCTTAAATCTATCGACTTGCGGCAGACCCGGTATTTGTTTTGATGCTTTCAAGCCGGTTACAGCTTCTGACAAGGCGATGTAACGGTCAACCGCATGAACACAGTTTTCTGGAATATTCACTTTATGAGTATAAGCCAGGGTTGCCAGTGATTCTTTAGGGTTTGCAAAACCAACAGTTTCAGCAGAACGGCTGAGTGAGGTAAAAATAGCGCTTCGCATAAGCCCCTGGAAATCAATAATCAGATCATATTTTTCTCTGCGCAGATCATTCCTTACCTGAATGAACGTTTTTGAAAATGTTTTGATTTTAGATAGTTTGGTGCGGGGAAAATCAATTATTCTGTTGATCTTTACCGGACAGTAGGCTATTGCGTCTTTAAATTCGGGACGCACAAACCAATCGAATGTTGCATTTGGAAAAGCTTTTTGCAGAAGCGGTATTGCTGCGAAAGAATGAAAAATATCTCCCAGACTGCTGGGTTTTATAATTAATATTTTGTTTATATCTTTATTTTTAAGACCAGTCATAGTTATTTCTTTGATATAGAATATCAATACAGCAGACGGTGGAATTAGTTTCCTGTTTCCAGACGTAAAGCTAGTCTTTCCGGCAAACCGGCTGCTAAAATCTTTCTTTGTGCCGACGCAATATCGTAAGGAATGCGGTATCTGGTTACGGTTCTTTCCTCTGAATCATAAATAGAGAATGAAGCGCGCGGGTCACGGTTGCGTGGTTGCCCGATACTGCCGACATTGAATAAATATTTAAATCCGGTTTGGACTGAAACAGTCAAGCTGTCCGCCTCGTCTACATTTTGCGGAAATACGCCTTCTTCGGGATCATACGCCCAACCTGGTATTTCATCAATAGGATTTTCAGTCATTGAAGATATTGGTTTTTTACAGAAAGCAATAGGTACGTGAGAATGCCCGCAGAAACAAAGCTGGGTAAATTGATAAGCAAAATTGTCAGTTGCGTGATGAGCGTCAAAAATATATCCCCAGTTATCAGGGGAATCCAAGGTCGCATGAACGATAGTCATATTGGTTCCTTGAACCGTTGCGCGATAGGGAAGGTTGGACAACCAGTTCAGTTCAGCTTCTGAAAGTTGTTCCTTGGTCCATAATACGGCTTTTTTAGCATGTGGGTTAAAACCTTCGAGAGAGCCGTCATTATTAGATGCGTATTCGTCATGATTTCCTTTGACTACAGCAACCGGCTTGAGATCTTGAAGCATGGCAATACATTCACTGGGCTCCGCATTATAACCCACTATATCCCCGAGACATATATATTTATCAACACTTTCCTCTTTGCATTTTTCCAGTACCTCGCCAAATGCATCAGTATTCGCGTGTATGTCACTCAAAATCGCATATTTTGCCATCTAAAATCAAAGTCCTTTAATTACTTCTCTAAAATAATTGAATTTACCGGATAGTCAAGCTTTTCACGCCCGTTTAAGAATTCCAGCTCAATAATAAATTCAATCCCGATAATTTGCGCTTTGAGCTTTTCCAGTAATTTTACTGCTGCCGCGGTGGTTCCACCGGTAGCCAGTAAATCGTCTACTAATAAAACCTTTGCGCCAGCTGGTACTGCATCAATATGAACTTCGATTTCCGCTGAACCATATTCCAAATCATATTCTTCAGTAAATGTTTTATAAGGCAATTTACCTTTTTTTCTGATTGGTACAAATCCGCAACCAAGTTTTGTTGCCAGAGCACCGCCAAAGATGAAGCCGCGGGCGTCGATAGCAGCAATGTAGTCAGGAGGAGAGTCAATATGGCTTTCCGCCAGTAAATCAATCGTCAATTGAAACAACTCGGCATTCTGCAGGATTGGAGTTATATCAATATAAACTATTCCTTCCTTAGGAAAATCTGGTATTCGCCTTAACGCTTTCTCTAATTTTGCCGCATCCATCATTTTTCTCTGAATTTTAATTAAATTCCATCAAACAAAACACGATAGCAGAATAAGCCGGATCCTGTACCTTTTTCAAGGCGGCAATCATCTGTCTAAGCGACCAGTACCCGGAACTCAAACGCTGCGAGCAACAGCTCATTCCCTATTTGGTCTTGCAACAGGATGGGTTTACCATGCGGCGCCGCTTTCGCTAAGCGTCCGGTGAGCTCTTACCTCACCATTTCACCCTTACCTTATTCAGGCGGTATATTTTCTGCTGCACTAGCCTTCCTGCGGAATATCGTCCGCAGTATCCTTCTTTAACAAAAGGAATCCCTGCTCTATGTAGTCCGGACTTTCCTCCGGTTAATTAAAACCGGCGACTGCCTACTACTATCGCGTGAACTTTTAATATAATGCGAAGGATAATTTAATCAAGGAAATATTAATAAAAAAAACAAAAGAGTCCTGCTCTTCGGACATGTCGGACTCCTCTGATAACTAAAAAAATAGTCCGGCCTGTTGGAGAGGCCGGACTAAGCGGAATGTTTTTATCCGAGAAATTCTTCGACGTTAACAGGATTCGCGATTACCGGAGCATCCGATAATGTTGCGAAAAGCTCTTGAAGTTCATCCGGCCCTGCCTGCATCGGCATAGCGACCTGTCCGCCTTCTGCCGCTGAACGCACAATACCCATCATTGCTTCGAACCCGGCATAAGCGTTGGCGAAACAGCACTCATGAACTTTGCCGTCATTGAGCCAGTCAGCTATATCCTGAATATAAGGAGGCATATCCAGATCATAATTCATTGCGCCGTCACCGCTTTGAACACCGTCTTTAGTAACCGCGCGCCAGCCGCCATTGGTCAGGACTTCCGCGAAACCTTCAGTCCCCTGAACGCAAATACGGTTTTTGCCCCACCATTTTTCCACATCCGGCTGATCGGGAGCTCCGGCTCCGCATTCTACATAACCACGTACGCCGTTGGCATACTGAATAAATCCGCCGATGTAGTCAGGGGAGGGGTGGTTATCTTTTTCTTTGCCCTTACCGGCAGCCTGTCCCATGACCCAGGTAACATCATTGTAGTCATTGTACCAGCTCATGTAATCAATCATGTGACTCATCATGTGAGTCATCCAGCCGGTGGCAGTTGCGGAAATCATTTCAATACGTCCGAGAATTCCAGAAGACGCCAGTTCTTTGACTTTCTGGTAATGTTTACCGTAACGGTGCTGATGGCTGACAACAGCTTTGATACCTGATTCTTCAATAAGGGCTTTGGTCTTGAGCGCTTCATTGAGGTTTTCGCCTATCGGTTTTTCGAAAGCTACTAATTTAGCTCCGCAGTCAACCGCGATCTTGACCATATCGTAACGAAGTTTCGGCATAGTGCAGAAACAAAAAACGTCAGGTTTGACCTGGTTGGCGATGGCAGCGGCATCTGAACCCTTGACGACATTATCCAGTCCGAGAGTTTCCGCGGCGGAGTTAAGCATATCGGCGCTGATGTCGCAGATGGCGACTACTTCAAAATTTTCATTGGCATGGAAAGCGGCGGCGTGATGTTTGCCGCGTTTACCCATTCCAACTACCATAACTTTGTATTTAGCCATAAAGATTATTCTCCATGATTTTATTAAAAAAAACGGGGCCGAAGCCCCGTATTTTGTAAGACAAACTTACGCGTTAGCTTTATCCCATTCGAGAACTTTCTCAATGACATAAGCCTGTTCGTCAGCCTGAAGTTCAGGGAACATCGGCAGAGATACGCAAGTTGCTGCGTTCTTTTCCGCGTTTTCCAGAGAACCGGCGATGCGGCAGTCTTTACCCCACGGGAAACCTTCCTGCTGATGAATAGCGATGGAGTAATGAGTTTTTGCGTCAACACCATTTTCCTGCAGGAATGCAACGAGTTCGTCGCGTTTGCAGGAGCATTTTACTTCAATAACATAGAGGTGGTATACATGACGGAAACCAGGAGTTGCGTAAGGAAGATCGAAAGAAGTGCAGTCTTTCAATGCTTCATCATATTTAGCGGCAATCGCGATACGCTGATCAGTCCATGCTGTGATATGATTCATTTTAGCGCTTAAAATACCTGCCTGGAGGTCATCTAAACGGCTGTTGAATCCGAAACTGTGTTTGTTGCGGGCTACGGAACCGTGGTTGCGAAGTCTGCGGACGGCTTCGTTGATTTTGTCGCAGTCAGTAAAGACCATACCACCGTCACCGAAACATCCGAGGTTTTTCTGGATGATGTAGCTTGTGCATACAGCGTCAGAAAGTTCACCTTGTTTGAAATCATCGCCGTGACCGTCAATACTCTGTGCGTTATCTTCGATAACATAGAGATCATTCTTGTCAGCGATAGCGCGGATGGCGCGCATGTCAGCGCATTGTCCGTAGAGGTGGACAGGTATGATAGCTTTAGTCTTATCGGTAACAGCCGCTTCAACAGCTTTCGGGCAGATACATTTAGTTTTCGGGTCGCAGTCAACCAGAACAACAGTCGCTCCGGCAATCCATGCTGCTTCAGCTGTAGCAAAGAATGTGTTGGCATTTGTGATGACTTCATCGCCGGGGCCGATGCCCAAAGCCATTAATGTCAACCAGATAGCATCTGTTCCATTACCCACGCCGATAGCGTGTTTTGAACCGAAGTATTCAGTTGCCTGTTTTTCAAATTTTGAAAGCATCGGACCGAGGACATAACTGCCGCTCATGATGACTTCCTGCATGTTGGCGTCGATTTCACCTTTGATGTTTTCGTACTGACGTACGTGCCCGTAAAATGCTACTTTCATGGTGCTTCTCCTTTTAAGTTTTGTTTTTTAGGCTTTTTTATGTTTTATGCAGAAAATATTTCTGCTTGTCGATAAATTAACGGTATGGTTCCCATTTGGGTTCACTTTTAAATATCCAGTTATAATAATCTTTTTCCTGCAACTTGGTTGCGGCATCCTCGTCAACTATTACGGTGCATTTTGAATGCAGTTGTAATGCGGTAGCTGAAATCATTGAACTGATTGGGCCTTCAACCGCTTTTGCCAGAATGTCCGCTTTTTCTTTGCCGGTAACCAGCATTATTATCTGTTTGGCTTCCAAAATAGTTCCAACGCCCATAGTTATTGCGCGTTTCGGCATGCTTTGCGGAGGATCAAACATCGGTGAATTCTGAGCTATAGTAACCGGGGTGAGTGATTTGTCCCGTGTTCTTGACTGTAAAGCTGAGAGTGGTTCATTAAATCCGATATGACCGGAACGGCCTATTCCAAGCAACTGCAAATCTATTCCTCCGGCGTGCCGGATGCTCTTTTCATACAAAATACATTCCAGGTCAAGATTTTCAGCCATTCCCATTGGAAGATGAGTATTGCGCAAATCCACATTGATCTTGTTGAATAAGTGTTTATTCATGTAATAGCGATATGAATTCTGGTCTTCTGGCGGCAAGCCGATATATTCATCAAGATTGTATGTCCTGACCAGAGAAAAATCAAGTCCTTCAGAATGCATAACACCGAGCTTATCGTATACAATTTCCATAGTGCGTCCGGTCGCAAGGCCGAGACAGAGAGAAGGTTTCTGTTTTACTTTCTCCGCTACTAATTTCGCGACCAGGCTGGTTGCATCTTCAGTTGTCGGACGAATTATTACTTCCATTATTGCTCCATTTTTTACTATTAGTAAAGCGGTTTAGTAAGGAATTGAGAATATAAACTCTTTTTAATATTTTTCAAGCCGATTTGCCAAAAAAACATTAGTGTTTGAACTATATTTTTCTCTTGTTCCTTGAAACAGTTTTCTGTTATTTTATTTATTTGCTTTTTCTTTGAAAAATTTTATTGTTTCAGCCAGTCCGGATGCAAAATCATTTTGTGGTTTGAACCCGGTGGTGTTCAGTTTGTCTACAGCCGCCATTGAATGCTTGACGTCACCGGGGCGTTCTGATAAATGTAGCACTTTCGAATTTGATTTAGTTATATCTTTGATGGTGTCAACCAGTTTATTTATTGTTATACGGCCGCCGTAGGCGATATTATAAACTCCTGTAAATTCGCTTTGTGCCATGAAAACATTTGCCGCTACAATGTCTTTAACATAAATAAAGTCCCGGGTTTGTTCGCCGTCTCCGAAAATAGTAATATCTTCTCCGGCTACTGCCTTGGCGGTAAAGATCGGCACGGCTGCAGCATAGGCGCTGTTCGGGTCCTGACGCGGACCGAAGACATTGAAATAGCGCAGGCAGGCAGTTTGCAGTTTCCCTTCCTGGCTGAACATATTACAGTAGTATTCTCCATCAAGTTTGGTTATCGCATATGGACTTTTGGGTTCTGGAATCATTTCTTCACGCTTAGGAACGGTAGGATTGTCACCATAAATCGCCGCGCTGGTGCTGAAACATAGCTTTTTAACACCTGCCGCTGCGGCTTCTTCTAAAACTATGAGCATGCCGTTTACGTTCAGTTCGACGCATTCAATAGGTTTTTCCATGGATTCCGGCACACTGATCATAGCTGCCAGATGGAAAACATAATCAACGCCTTCCATTGCCTTTTTAACTATTTCACGGTCGCAAATATCACCTTTAATGAATTCAACATCAAAGCCGTCAAGGTTGCTCAGGTAGCCGGAACGCAGGTTGTCTAATACCCGTACTTCCGCTTTACCTTGAAAATGTTCCACAATATGACTGCCGATAAATCCTGCTCCGCCTGTAACTAATACTCGCATAATAATATACCTTTTCCTAAATACAATGTTCAAACGATATGCTTGAACTGTATTAATTTATTGAGTTTAATAATTTCATCATATCATCCATTTGTCCTTCAATGGATTCCACTAATTTGAACTGCGTCCGGCAGCGGTCGAGGTTATGTCCTTCACGATGCGTTTTGAAATAAATATCTCCTTCCAGATAATCCGTCAGGAAACGGATTCCGATCTCCAGAGTAATGAGCTTACCTGAAAACGGCAGAAGTTCGCGTTCAAGCGGAGTTAAGAAATCTCCAGCAGTGCTCAAGTATCCCCGTAAGAGTGACTCAAACATATGGAACTGCATTGTTACTTTTGATAGATCTTTTTCATCCTCAGCCGCCGGGCTGGTGCTGGTGCGAACCATATCCCCGAAATCATAATGGACCAGACCGGGCATTACTGTGTCTAAGTCAATAACGCAGACACCTTGTCCGGTGACGTCGTCTATCATGACATTATTAAGCTTGGTGTCATTATGAGTTATGCGCTCAGGAAGTTTGCCTGCCGCAAGCAGGTCAGTGAGTTTTGAAGTATCGGCTTTGCGCTTCATAACAAAGTCAATCTCTTCCTGTACATCTTTAACGCGTCCGGCAGTATCCGCCGCAATAGCTTTTTCCAAAGCGGAAAAACGTTGCGGGGTATTATGAAAATCAGGGATTGTTTCATGCAGCCTGCCGCCTGAAAGGTCGGCGAGATCCTTTTGAAAAAGGCCGAAAGCCCTCGCTGCTTCATATGCTTGTTTAGAGCTTTCGATAACGTCGTAGGTCTGGGCTTTTTCGATAAAGATATAAGCGCGCCAGTATTTCCCTTTGTCGTCACGAACATATGATTTACCGTCTGTTGCCTTGATCAGATACAAGGTGTGACGAGTCGTTTCCTTGTCTCCTTCGGATTCAATTTTCTTTAAAATATGGTCGGTTACGCGTTCAATATTTTCCATAAGCGCCGGAGGACATTTGAAAATATTTTCATTTATACGCTGGAAAATATAATGTACTTCAGCTCCGCCCTGATTGATGATTACCCGGAGGGTATCGTTTATGTGCCCGGAACCGTAAGGCGCGGCGGAAACGAAGTCACCCAGTATTTCAAATTGTTCCTTTACCTCTTTTACAGTATTAATCATAGCTGGTTTCCTTAAAAAAGTTTATCCGGATAAATGCCTTGTACGACGAGTTCTTTTATGCTGGCTACAACAGCCGGCTTGTCTTCGCGGTAAGTAATGCCGAACCATTCATCTTGGGAAGTCATCACTTTTACAGCAGCTTTATCCTGTTTTATAAGGGTGTCAGCTACCAGTGGAATGAAAAACTCTGACTTCATCTCATGTCCGCGTTCCTTGAGAAATTCGACAAACATATCATCCATATAATTAAACAATGAAGGCGTGAATCCCCACATATTCATGGAAACTATTTCATCTCCTGTGAAATCTATTACCCTGCCGTCTTCCAAGTAGCTTTTCGCCGCCTTGCCGTTGCGCTCTATTTTTGTGTTCTCAACAACTTCAGTCAAGTTGCCTTGGGAATCGACTTCGCAAACACCACGGGATACTGAACCGTTGTCGGATAAAGTATTGCGCATAATGAAGCCGCACATGGAAAAATCAGCTTTTTCACCGTCTTTTGCCTGGCTTAAGTAATCAGCCATAAGTTGAAAACTTTCACGTCCGTAGAAGTCATCGCCGTTAATTACCGCGAAAGGTTCATTTATTATATCTTTAGCCGTATATACCGCGTGTCCAGTTCCCCAGGGCTTTTCGCGCCCTTCCGGGACACTGAAACCTTCGGGGAGGGCGTCAATCTGCTGAAAGGCGTAATCCACAGTTATTCTGTCTGTATATCGAGAGCCGACTGCCCCCTTGAATTCCTTCTCTATGTCGCGCCGTATAATAAATACAACTTTGCCGAATCCGGCACGGATCGCGTCAAATATCGAATAGTCAATAATAGTTTCACCCGACGGGCCGACCTGGTCGAGCTGTTTAAGACCACCGTAACGGCTGCCCATTCCTGCTGCCAGAACTAATAATGTTGGTTTCATAATAATGTATTTCCTTATTTTATTTATCAGGCGGATTCCCGGACGACAAGGTCGCACTCGATAATCTCAGCCTGTATATTTTCTTCACCGTTCATAACCCGTTCTAAAATCATAGCGGCATTCTTGCCGATTTCAAATGGTTTAAGTTTTACCGACGACAGAGCCGGAGCGTAATAACGCGCGGCACAGGTGTCATCGTATGATATCACAGCCATATCTTGAGGTATTTTTATTTTATGCTCAAGAGCAGCTTTTATAAATCCCATTGCCATGGAATCAGTCGCGCAGAGAACACAATCGGTTTTCGGATATTTTTCAACAATAAGCTCCAACGCGTGATAGCCGTCCCTGAATCCGAAGCCGGGACCGATTTTAACTATTTTTTTATCAGGCATCTCAAGTCCCATGCGGAACCCTTTCTGCTTGTTCTGGTCCAGATGCCCGCTAAGATAAGCCGGGTGTTTGCGTCCGGTATTCTTGAAATAACGTCCTGCCAAAAACGCGCCTTGCCGCATATCGTAAACGACATTATTATATTTCACTCCTTCCATACTGCCGATAACTACGCATGGAACACCGCGGTTTTGAGCACACTTATACAATTCTTGCGAACTTTTTGCGCCGTACATAATGATTACTCCGGCAATGGCCCCGCTCATTATTTGTTCCTTGCACAGCTTAAGCATTGATTCAGGAGTGTCAAGGGGGAGGGGGTTGATTTGCAGATTTTTACCATATTTTGCTAAAGTACTGTTCAGCCCCATCATTATTTCAGCAATAAAATAATCTGGCTCTTCACTGTTGAGCTCAGGGTAATACAAGGCGGTCATGGAAGAATTCGGAACACTCAGGCTGCGTGCATGAATATTAGCGTAATAGCCTAATTCTTTAGCTTTGTCAATAATATGCTGACGGGTTTTGCCGCTGATACGGCCCTTGGAATTAAAGGCGCGGGATACGGTTGCAGTGGAAACCCCGAGTATCTGCGCAAAGTCTTTGATTGTCAGTTTTTTGCTTGCCATAAATAATGAATCCATGAAATTAGCGTAACCGTTTACGCATTATATTCTAACTCTGATTTAACAAAAAGCAATTAGAATTACAAAAAAAATGCGTAAATGTTTTCGCAAGAGCTGGATTTTTCTTAAAAATGATGTATAAATATAAAAAAGAGATTACTAAAACGCTTTAATATAAATTTTAATAAAAAGGTGTCATAATGAAAATAGAAGTTAATCCCAAGTTTGTATCCGAACTCGATCCCGGGTTTGTTCCATCAGTCTTGTGGAACCGTGAATACCGCAAACAAGTTGCAGAGTCCGGAAAGGCGGTTGAAATAGTTATTGCTGTAACCCGCAGTATCGGCACAGTTTCAACTTTTGAAACCGCAATTTTTCCCCATGAAGGCGAATTCAAGGCTATTAATATAAAATATGTCGAACGCATGGTTAAATCCCTGCTGTGGATTAAAGGCGGTTATAAAATCACAATTGCCGGATGCGATACCCTGGCAAAAGATATTGCTGCGATATATTCTCCGACCGGCGCTCGCGCTTTTGATTATGACATTATGGGGATTAAAATTTACGGAAAACCTATGGAAGTGGTTTCCTGCCCTCTCGAAGAAGCTCCGGAGAGTAATGAAATAGAAGTTAAGCTTGGCGGCAATATGGATGGTTGCAGGATCGGATTTGACCTTGGCGGCTCCGATCGTAAATGTGCCGCGGTAATTGACGGTGAAACTGTTTTCACTGAAGAAGTCACCTGGGACCCGTATTTTGAAAAAGACCCTGAATACCATAAGGCTGGAATTCGTGATTCCTTGCGCCGCGCTGCTGAGAAAATGCCTCGCGTTGATGCTATTGGCGGCAGTGCGGCCGGGGTTTACGTTAATAACCAGCCGCGTGTAGCATCTCTTTTTCGAGGAGTTGACCAGTCATTGTGGGCAGAACATGTTATTCCCATTTTTGACGAGATTCAAAAAGAATATAATGTTCCTATGCAGATTGCCAATGACGGTGATGTAACAGCTCTGGCTGGTTCTATAGCAATGGAGTCTAATGGTGTGCTTGGTATTGCCATGGGAACCAGTGAAGCGGTAGGCTATGTAAATCTGGATGGTAATATTACTGACTGGCTGAATGAACTTGCTTTCTCCCCGGTCGATTATCGCGATGACGCTCCGGTGGACGAATGGTCCGGTGACGGCGGCTGCGGGGCACAGTATTTTTCACAACAGGCAATTGCCCGCTTAGCTCCAGCCGCAGGTTTTGATTTTCCTGAAGATATGCCGCTGCCGGAACGTTTGGTTAAAGTTCAGGAAAAGATGGCGGAAGATGATGATGCCGCATCAAGGATCTACCGTACAATCGGTGTATATTTCGGTTACGGTATTGCTCAATACGCGGAATTTTATGATATTCGCCTGCTTCTGGCTTTGGGACGGGTTACCTCCGGCAAAGGTGGAGATCTAATCCTGAAAGTCGCTCAAGACGTGTTGAAGGATGAGTTCCCGGAACTTGCTGAAACTATTGAATTCCGGACGCCTGATGAAAAGTTCAAACGTCATGGACAAGCGGTTATCGCAGCCAGTTTGCCAAGCATTAAATAGTTGTAAATTAAGATTTTTTATACAGGGAGAAAATTTATGAGTATATTATTAACTAACTGTCATATAATTTCACCGGATTATGATGCTGAAAACGTTTCTATTCTTATCGAAGGCGAAAAAATCAAGCAGCTTTATCCTGATAGTTCCGTTTTGCCTGAAGCTGACGAAATAATCAATGCGCAGGGACAGATGGTTGTTCCCGGCTTTATTGATGTTCATTGCCACGGGCGGTCAGGGTTCGATTTTGCTGACGCTACGCAGGAAGCAATAGACACTATAGCGCTTGATAAGTTAAAGGAAGGTGTAACCACCTTACTGCCGACTACTTTAACTTTGGGGGAAGAACAATTGGCGGCAGCTCTTGAAACAGCGGCGGCTTATGTCAGGTCCGGCAAAAAAGGTTGTAAGATCCCAGGAGTTCATCTTGAAGGCCCGTTCATTAATCCTAATTGCCTTGGCGCACAAAACCCTGATTTTGTACGCCTGCCGGACATAGAAGAAGTCAAACGCCTCGCTAAGATATTTCCGGTTTGCAAAGTTTCCTATGCTATTGAGGTCGAAAGCGGAACAGAATTTGCTTCACAGCTTTTAGCGGAAGGAATAACTCCATCCTGTGTTCACAGCGCGGCGAAATATGCTGATTTCAAAAAAGCGGCAAAACACGGCTTGAAAAACCTTAGTCATTTCTGCAACCAGATGACGGGTCTGCATCATCGTGATATTGGTCTGGTCGGGGCAGGGTTGATGAATGAGGAAGTCTTTATTGAGTTGATCTGCGATACCCTGCATATTTGTCCTGATATGATTGAATTGATTTTCAGTTTGAAAGATACGGAAAAAATTCAGCTTATTACCGATGCTATGCGTGCCGCCGGAATGCCTGACGGAGAGTATTCACTCGGAGGATTGGCGGTCATAGTTGCTGATGGAGCCGCGCGTTTGAAATCAAACGGAGCTTTGGCAGGAAGTACCCTGGAGGTTTGCACTGCATTGAAAAATGTAGCGCAAATAACTGGAAAGCCCTTATCCGAGTTAATAAAATCAACTTCCTGGAATCAGGCACAGTCGCTTGGACTGGAAAAGCATGGAAAAATAGAACCCGGTTATTTCGCGGATATAGTTTTTCTTTCGGATGATTTCAAGCCGACAAAAGTTTTCGTTAACGGCGAACAGAGAATGTAGCTGAGTATATTTATTTCAGCCGATAATGGTATGTCCATGTTTGTTGGCTTTGCGGATTATCGTTCCCGTTGCTATAGCCAAAACACCGAATGCCACAAAGTAGATTCCTATCAGCATAATCATAACCTTTATGCTGATATCAGGACGAATTAACAGTGCCATTCCTAAAACCACGGAAAGCATACCGGTTACGGCTGCGAGTATTCGTGCTGTAACAGGAGTATGCTTAGCTTTTATAGAGGCAAACACCTGATTTACTCCTGTTATCAGAACCAGCAGGGAAAAGATTATGACGATGATTCCCAGCAAAAAAGCTGGATTCGTCAAAAATATTATTCCGGCAAGCAGACAGATCAGTCCATATACCAGTATAATCTTTTTTTCATTGTTTGATTTCATCGCTTTAATCAGGGCGATCAAACCATTGAGAAGCAGACAGACGCCAAGAATAATGCAAAGCATACTTATACTGGCTTCCGGCATAAAAAGAAATAGCGCTCCAATAATTAGGCACGCTATTCCACGGGAAATGATATAGTCCCAGACTGTATGATTAATAAACTTTGAAAAAATGTTGTTTGAGTTTGACATAATTCACCTCCATTGATTTTATTGCTCTTTATATTATTATGCTGTCACAAAGCCGAAAAAACAACAGCATTTAGGAATTTATATTGTTTTTTTACTTAAATTGAGTATATTTGTGGTGTTAAACTAATACTGACAGGATATAAAATGAGTTTGATTTTAGGAATAGAAAGCAGCTGCGATGAAACCGCGGCAGCGGTAGTAAAAGACGGGGCACAAGTTTTAGGAGATTGTGTAGCTTCGCAAATCGCGCGTCATGCGGCTCATGGCGGAGTCGTTCCTGAATTAGCGGCGCGCGAGCACTTAGTCGCTGCTCGTCCGGTATTGGAAACTGCCTTGAGAAATGCCGGAGTTACTTTTGATGATCTCGATGCCGTGGCAGTGACTAACGGCCCCGGCCTGATGCCCGCATTGCTGGTTGGTTTGAATCTAGCCAAAGGAATAGCGATTGGATATGATCTGCCTCTTATAGGGATAAATCATTTTATAGCCCATATCTATGCTTCATTCCTTGACGGCGGCGCGGAAGATTTGCATAAAAAGGAAACTTATCCGATTTTAGCGCTGGTGGTTTCCGGCGGACATACTGCGCTTCTCCTGATTGACGCGGAAGGACAGGCAAAACTGGTTGGCACTACTATTGACGATGCCGCCGGAGAGGCTCTGGATAAAGCCGCAAAAATGCTTGACCTGGGTTATCCCGGCGGTCCGGTTATCCAGAAAACAGCAGAATCAGGCGACCCGATGAAATATCATTTTCCGCGTCCATTGACCGGGCAGGCCGGTAAGGCAGTCAGGCCCGAACATAAATTGAATTTCAGTTTCAGCGGTATAAAAACCGCCTTGCTATATCATATTCGTGACTTGGAAAAAGAAAATGGCAAACTTGAGGGGCAACTTTTGTATGACACCGTAGCTTCATATCAGGAAGCGATAATTGATGTCCTGTGCAAAAAAACTGCTATGGCGGCACGTGAACATAATGTTAAAACGGTAGTCCTTTGCGGCGGGGTCGCCTGCAATTCCGTTTTACGAGAACGTCTGCCGAAAGCTTTGCCAAATACCGCAAGATTACGTCTTGCGGAGCGTAAATACTGTACGGACAACGCCTCAATGGTTGGTGGATTGGCACATTATTATTTTGAAAAAGGTGAATTTTCACCTTTGGATATTGACGCTTTTGCCCGTCTTCCGGTAATTTCCAAAGTGCCGTTCGTGAATTTTTAATCTTTAAAACTTAAATCTTAAAACTATGAAAGTAATAATTTTTGACTTGGACGGGACTTTGATAGATTCCCGTAAGGATTTAACGACCGCCGTTAACTTGACCAGGCAACATTATAAATTGCCGCCGTTGACAGTGGAAACCGTCTGCGGTTATATCGGTAACGGCGCGCGTAAACTGCTTGAACGTTCCCTGCCGGAAAATATAGATATTGATGAAGCAACCCCGCATATGAAAAAGTTTTATTACGCTCATATAACTGATAAAACCAGGCTTTATCCAGGGGTGGCTGAGGGGCTGGAAAAATTATATGCGACGGGTATAAAACTGGCGGTAATAACCAATAAGCCGAATGAAGCCGCGAAAATGGTTTTGCAGAATCTTGGAGTTGCTGAATATTTTGACGAAATCATGGGCGGCGGTTGTGGTCATCCATTGAAGCCGGAACCTGACGCTTTGCTTTATTTTGCTGAAAAATGGAACGCCGACGTCAAGGAAAGCTGGATGGTCGGTGATCATTACACTGACCTCGAAGCTGGTGCGCGCGCCGGCATGAAACGTTGCTGGACAAGTTACGGGTTCGGCAATCCAAAAGGCTTATCTTGTGACTTTGACGCTAAATCATTTGCTGATTTTGTAAATTTATTCTAATATCAGTTGCAAAGCTTCCTGGTTATTTCTGCTACATGCTGTCCTTGGAAACGGGCAATAGCCAATTCATTTTCACTAGGCTGACGTGATCCGTCGTGATCCGCCATGGTTGTCGCCCCGTAAGGCGTCCCGCCGGAAATCTCTTTCATATTGAGTAAGGCTGGTTCTGAATAAGGAACGCCGACAATAATCATCCCATGATGAAGTAAAGTTGTATGAAAACTCTGGATCGTGGTTTCCTGCCCACCATGTTGTGAAGCAGTGCTGGCAAAAACACTTCCGACTCTTCCAATTAAAGCGCCGATTTGCCATAACTGGGCTGTCTGGTCAAGAAAATTGCGCATTTGAGAGCACATATTACCGAAACGGGTTGGCGTCCCAAAAATAATTGCGTCTGCTTCTACAAGGGAAGATGGTACAGCAACTGGTATATGGGAAAAAACATCACGGGCTGCTTTAGCGCCGCTTTTGACTAATACCTCCTCTGGAACCAGTTCGGGTACCTGTAAAACCTGAACCTCAGAACCTTTCACTTTTCGTGCTCCTTCCGCTATAGCTTCCGCCAGTTGATAAACATGACCATACATACTGTAAAAAACTACTTTGATTTTCGGCATTTTTTCACCTCTTCATTAGTTGTTACTTGTATTGTAATTTATTCTGCCGCTTTTGTCAAATCCTGATGCTGCGGATGAATTTTCCTGGCGGAGAATAGTATTATCGGAATTAGAAGTATATAAACTATTCCGGTAACGGCAAACACCCATCGAACTCCGGAAAACATTGCTATTGAACCACTGAACAGCGCGGCAAAAACCCACCCCAGGGTTTTGAAGCTGGATGCCCAGCCGAAAAATATTCCTCGTTTATCGTCTGGAGTGCACTTGGAAAGCCATATCTGAAAAACCGGATCAAGTCCCCCCGCAAAAAATATCATGCCGAAACGGGCACAGGTCAGTACCAGCAGGGATTGCGCCAGAGCTTGAGGTATCATCAATAATCCAGCCAGCAAAGCAGACCATATCGCGACCTTTGGGGCTGATGTCTTGTCAGCAAGCCAGCCAAGGAGCGATCCTGAGATAATTCCGGCTACAGCTACAATACTGGCGATAACACCTGTCCAGGTGGCGGCTTTGTCTATGCCGTTTATCTTTTCCACCAGCACCGGCAGGAACGGGCGTTCAAATTGCCTCGCAAAGCCCATCAGGAGCAATAAAAACAATATCATCCATAATGAGCCGAGTTTAGGCAGCCGGAATTTAAATTCAGATAATTTTTCTTTTAGTGTAATGGTCTTTTGAAAATCATCCTTAACTCCAAATAGTACCAGGAATCCGGATATAAGAAGCAAAGCGCCGGTGACAATAAAGGTTACCGTATAGCCGAATTTATCAACTACCATTCCGCCGAAAAACATTCCAGCCATAGCACCGCTGAACAATGCTGAACTTATGGAGCCGAGAGCGAAACCACGGTTTTCCACAGGAGTGGTGCTGGCGATAAGAGTCTGGGATGCGGTGACTGTACCGGCAAAAGCTCCGAGCACAAAGCGCAGAGCCAGCAAGGTTCCAACATTAGGAACAAAAGCCATCAGCGGCATTAATAAGGCAGAAATAAAATTAGAGCGCAGCAGCATTAAACGTCTACCGTAGACGTCGGCGATAAATCCCCATACTGGTGACATAATACATACGCTGATAGCTCCCATAGCCATAAACTGCGCGACATACATATTGCGAAGCGCGTCACCTGTGACTCCCAGCTTCTGGATATAAAACGGGATAAAGGTCATGCTTGAGGAAAAAGCCGCAATGGATAGAAACTGGCTTATCCAGATAACAAATAAATTCTTTTTCCAGTTAATTTCCATATTGCCGGGGAACTTTGGAGTTACGCCTCTGTTTCCAGAGGCGGCTACATCTTTTTCGTTATAATTTATTCCCCTATGTAGCCACGGCTGTCCCTAGCCGTGTTTTATATTAGAACGAATTGTCTTTGCCGGGAAATTCACTGTTTTTTACTTCTTTGGCGTATTGGCTCAATGCCTCAAGGATGGTTTGAGATAGATTAGCATAGCTTTTGGCGTGTTTGGGAATAAAACCGGACATTCCCAGCAGGTCGCTCATTACCTGAACCTGACCGTCGCAATGTATCCCGGCGCCGATTCCTATAGTTGGAATACTGATTGATTTTGTTATTTGTTTGCTGACTTCACTTGGAATACCTTCAAGGACAACACAAAAAGCTCCGGCGTTTTCCAATGCTTTAGCATCAGCCAGGAGAAGCTTTGCTCCTTCAGCGGTTTTTCCGGCTATCTTGTAACCGCCTGCAGCAAGTACCTGTTGCGGCAGGAGGCCGATGTGTCCGACCACCGGTATTCCGGCAGCTACCAGACGTTCGACTACCGCGACGGCGTAAGCTCCGCCTTCGAGTTTAACCGCGTCACATCCGGCTTCCTTTATATAGCGTCCGGCGTTTTTCAGCGCTTCGGAACAAGATATTTGATAGCTCATGAAAGGCATATCGCCGACAATAAAAGCATCGGGAGCGCCGCGTTTCGCAGATTTACAATGAAATAATGATTCCTCCATAGTCAAGGGGAGGGTGTTTTCATAACCTAAAACGGTATTGGCCATTGAATCGCCGATCAACAGGAAATCAACTCCGGCTTCTGTAGCTAGTTTAGCGGTAGGTGCGTCGTAAGCGGTAACGGCAACTATCTTTTCGCCGTTTTGCTTCATTTTTCGAAAACTGCAGACATTTTTTTTCTTTTTTATAGTCATGACAATATGTCCGTTATCTATTGTGGATATTCAAATAATCTACTTGTTCAATGTTTTTTTTCAAACGGGTTTTACAAATAAAACTAAGTGTAGTATCTTTAGACAGGCATTTGCCATAAAAACATTATATAAAGAGAAAAACATGAAGAATAAAAGTAAGTTACGTAAGCATAGGGAAATAAATAAAAGAAGAAAACAGCGCAAGGCTGAATTTAAAAAGAAAAAAGTGCTGGTTCGAGGGAAAATTACGCTTACAGCCGGAGGATTGGGATTTGTAACGCCGCAGGGGGTGGTTGAAGCGGATGAAAAAGTCCAGGATATCTTCATTCCTCCGCAGTTTATCAATTCCGCTATGGACGGTGATCTGGTGGAAGTCGAGATATTGCCTGAGCGTGATAAGTACCCCATAAGCGAAGACCGCGGCCCAGCCGGACGTGTCCAGAATATCATAGACCGTGCCCGTGATACAGTTGTAGGCGAGCTTCTCTCGGGGCATAAGATCCGGGCTCTCAATAAACGCATTAGTGAAGAAATACAAATATCCGGAAGTTTGAATGGAGCGAAGCGCGGTGAATGGGTGGAAGTAAAGCTTTTGCATGATGAATACGCCCGTGCTAATGTAATTCACAAAGGCACTATAGTCGACCGTATCAGTCAAGCCGGCTCGATAAAAGGCGATCTTGACGCAATATGCAAAGAATTTGATTTGCCCCCGGCATATACGGAAGAGGAAAATAATGAAGCGGGACAGCTCAAACCACGCGAAATAAAACGTACTGACCTGCGCGACCGTATTACCGCTACCATCGACCCCTTTGACGCAAAAGACTTTGACGATGCTATATCGGTTGCTCCTACTGAAAATGAGGCTGAATTGGAATTAGGTGTGCATATTGCTGATGTGGCGGCTTGGATAGCTCCGGGATCAAAATGGGATAAAGCGGCTTATGAACGCTCCTTTACCTCTTATCTGCCGGGCAGGACTTTACCTATGCTGCCTAAGAGTCTGACCGCCGCTATCAGTCTGACCGCTGACGGCGATTCAATGGCGCATACTATATTATTCACAGTCAATAAATACAGCGGCAGAATAGTATCCGCTAAGCGCTGCCATAGCATAATTAAAGTCGATAAGCGTCTAAATTATGATGAAGTGCAGGAATATATTGAGGATGGAACCCGCGGCGATGACTGGAGTGATGACCTGTGCGCTACCCTTGACATCCTTCTGAAATTGTTCCGTAATATGCGGAAGAACCGCCAGGAACATGAAGATTTTCTCGAGATGGCAATACCTGAAACCAGGGTTTTGTGCAATGAGGATGAAGATAAAGTTATTGGAATAGTTCACAAGGAACAGCGTGAAGCCGATCAGCTTATCGAAGAATTTATGCTTGCCGCTAATTCGCAGGTGGCTGTCGAAATGGAACAAAGGTCGATTCCCGGACTTTATCGCGTACATCCTGAACCCGACCCGGAAAAGCTGGCTGAGTTTTCGGAAATAGCTATGGAGACTTTCGGTATTTACCCCGGGGATTTGAGTAACCGGACAGTATGTAATCAGTTTTTGAAGAACCTGCCTGACGATCCGCGCAAACCGGCTATCCTGGGCGCGTTTCTGCGTTCAATGGCGCGTGCCATGTACGAAGCTAAACCTGATTTACATTTTGGTCTGGGGAAAACACGATACAGCCATTTTACCAGTCCTATCCGGCGTTACAGCGACTTGATGGTTCATCAACAGTTGTGGTCAAAGGAATCCGGCGGGGAAATGCGTTCCACTCAGACTGCTGATAAAATAGCAGAACACTGTACAGATAAGGAAATGAATTGTGATGAGGCATACTTTACGGCTAATGACCGTTTGAAGCTGCGTTATCTTGAACAGGAAATGGCAAGCGGGCTGGATAATCTGCATGAAGGAATTGTTTCTAAGATAATTAGCTCGGGAATGTTGGTTGACATCCAGGATTTAGGCATATATGGTTTTGTGCCTATGGAAAAACTTGGCGGTAATTTCCGTAAAGCTGGTAACCAGTTGGTTGACCGTGAAGCAAACAAAAGTTTCCAGTGCGGAGATTTTATCATGCTTGCCCTGTCAAATATAGATTTGGACAGGGGCAGTGCGGTTTTCAAAGCTGTTGGAGAGGATTGATATGAAAAATACAAAAATCATAGCGACTATAGGGCCGGCTTGCGAAAGTAGTTATATGCTGTACAAAATAATTAGTGCCGGAGTGAATGTGTGCCGCCTTAATTTTTCATTCGGAAGCCATGAAGAGCAAAGCAGAAAATTCAAACGCATAAGGAAAGTGTCACGGCAACTTGGGAAATCCGTAGCGATCATGCAGGACTTACAGGGACCTAAAATACGGGTAGGCAAACTTAATTCGGAGGTTGAAGTCAATGCCGGGGACGAAATTACATTGTCCGGGAAAACTGTTCATCGTGAAAAGTTCTATCTGCCTACCACCTATAAAAATATTGCTGATGATACCGGGGCCGGAAAAACTATTTTAATGATGGACGGCCGAATTATCCTTCAGGTTAAGTCTGTTGACCCGGTACGTAAAGAAGTGCATTGTCTTGTGAAAGCGGGAGGAACTGTTTTGACCGGCAAAGGCATAAATCTGCCGGATACGGCGATTTCCCTGCCGTCGGTTACGGCTAAGGATAAAAAGGACGTTTTACTTGGAATTGAGCTTGGTATTGATTATGTCGCGCAGTCTTTTGTGCGTTCAGCCGCGGATATAGTCAGTTTGAAGAGATATTTGAAGCGTCACGGCGGCGGACACATTCCGGTGATTGCCAAACTGGAAAAGCCGGAGGCACTTGTGAACCTGGATGAAATTATTGATGTCGCTGACGGCGTTATGGTGGCTCGAGGAGATCTGGCAGATGAGATATTTTTTGCAAAAGTTCCGACCGCGCAGAAAAAAATTATTTCAACCGCTAACCGTAAAGGCAAATTGACGGTTGTAGCTACTGAAATGCTTTCGTCTATGACTGACAACCCGCTGCCTACCCGTGCTGAAGCTAGTGATGTGGCTAACAGTGTCCTGGATGGTACGGATCTGATCATGCTTTCCAACGAAACGGCTATGGGGAAATATCCGCTTAATGCGGTAAAGGCTATGAACTCAATTGCTGTGGAAGCGGAAAAAATGCTTGATACTAAAGGCTTTCAGGTAGATATGTTCTGTAATGAAAAACTGGAAGTTTCACGAGCAATGTGTTTAAGCGCATCATTTTTATCGCACGAACTTAATGAGAAAGCTATTGCAGTACTGACGACTAGCGGTGAAAGTGTACGCATTTTATCTAAATACCGGCCTGAAACAAAAATTTACGCGGCGACTTATTCGGAAAAGACTTATCACCGCATGGCAGCTTACAACCGGGTGGTTCCGCTGCTTCTGGATGGTGAACACCCGGCAAATACTGAAGAAGCGCAGAAATCTTTGGATTTATTGAAAGATTTATTGCACAAGAATAGAATAATTAAAAAAGGTGATGTTTTTATTTGTCTGACTGGCCTGAAGGCGAACGACGGCGGCTGGCATGTAAATTCATTACATACAGTAAAAATGTAAAAAGGATTTTATAATGGAAATTGATCTTATTAATGATGGTGATTTCGTTTTTGGCGCGGCATTCTATGAATACAGTAACGGCGCTTACCGTTTTTTCCGTATGACGGAGGCTTTGAGCGAGTTTTTCCACGATTCGGAAGCTGCCATTATCAGGGCTGCCAATACTTCCGGCGTCAGGATTGGATTTACAACTGATAGTGAACTACTGGCAATGGAAGTTTTATTTGAACGTTTCGCGCGTCCGATTTTCACTATTGATGTTGTCATTGATGGTGAACACAAAATGACTTTTGGGCCGGAAGATCATATTGAAGAATTTTCATTCAGCACCGAACTGCCGGCTGGAGATAAAAAAGTTGAGATATACCTTCCCTGTATGGTCGAATGTGCAGTTAAAGGCATTGCTCTTGAGCCGGGTTCATCACTTAACGAATTGGAAGAACAGGATGTTCCATTGTTATTTATCGGCGATTCGATTACTCAGGGTATGACGGTAAGCACCCCGAGCCTTACTTATCCGGCACAGGTAGCGACAGTTCTTAAATCCGATTTCCACAATATTGCGGTTGGAGGCGCGACTATGCAGAAAGAGCTGGCTCCTTTGGCTATGGAACTGGAGTGGCAAAAAGTATTTGTTGCCTATGGAGTTAATGATTTCAGTCAAAGCCGTTCTCTAAAGGAATTTGAAGATGAAGCCAGAGGTATGCTTGAGGTTTTAAGTTCCCGTGAAGACGCTGAAATATTTCTATTAACGCCAATTCCATGGGCATTGCGTACAAATGCCAATGATATAAATTTAAAACTTGAAGATTATCGGGAAATATTGCGCAATACAGCAAAAGATTTTCCCAAAGTCAAAGTTATTGAAGGAGCTGAATTAGTACCGGACGACCCGGCATATTATGTCGACAATATTCACCCCAATGATCTTGGAGCAGCAACTTTTGCTGATAATCTTCTGGCGGAACTGGGGATAAATGATTGAACATCGAACATCGAACATCGAATGAGAAGACCATAGACTAATAATAGTGATTGGATTATTTAATAATACATTTAGGAAATAGTATAATGGGTATTGGAGGAGTATTTTCGTATATTATAGGTAGTATAGCCTTGAGTGTTATTGCAAACTATATTTATTATTGGTTAACAGGCAGAAACTTTTTGGGGCTCATTGTTATTCGACCTTTTAAAATTCGTACAATAAAATCATCGCGTAGTAACAGTTTTAAAAGCGATAGTAATATTGTAATGTGGGAATGTGGTACTATAATGTGTTGGGTTTATGTTACGCCTCTAGGAGAAGGAATTCGTGATTTAAAAAATAATCGTTATATATTTGGTCATATCACCAAAGCTGATCCGAACTCAACATATTACAATAGGTTTTCAATGGGATGCCTTGGTAAAAAAGGGGAAAAAAGATGGGAAGTTACCTTGACTAATAATGATGCAAAATCAAGTTTACTTACTATTAAAGACAAATTAGAAACAGGTTGGCATCATTTTGCTATCTCCTGGAACCGTAAAAAAAAGAAAGTAGAATTTTTCATAGATAAAGGCGACAATGGACATGATTTTAAGCCAATATCTAATTGGCCTGAAAAGATTGGAGAAAATTTGGTTATTGGTGGATGGGCCAAGGAACACGATTTTCATTATTGTAATACCTCAATTGCTTATCCTGAGATAATAAACAAATGCTTGAACTGCAAATCTCGTAAAGTTATGAAAAGTTTAAAACGTAAGCCAGTTGAGCCACCAACTGACGTTTAAATATGATTTCTTATCATTCTATGTTCGATGTTCAATCTTTTTACTTTATTCCGGTTTTGGCTGATCTATTATGATTTCTTTCTGCCAGCTCCGGCGTCTTGGGGAAATGCGGGCCAGCACTCCTAACTTATCCAAAATAACTACGCCTTTCCCTGTATCCGGCAGACATATTATTTTGTATAGTTTACCGGTTGTTTTTGGGCGTATTTTTTGGAATGAAAATTGTTTTTGGGGAGTTTCCAGCTCATCGGGGCTATAAATAACAACAGTTGATTTCTTTGGCAGGCCAATCAGAATGCGTTGGTCGGCAATACTCCAGTTTATATCGTTATCGGTACGCTTACAGATTTTTGTGAATTTTTTATTTTTATAAAAATATGTATCATCTCCCGCACGTGACACTAGAAAACTTGAGCCGTCATCAGAGCATAAAATCAATTTTTCAGGATGAAAATATTGAGGAAGGTTTATCGTTTCTTCGGGGATGACGGCTTCCTGTTCGACATTAAACATCTGTATTTTGCTGGAGCCGGCAACTATGAGCCGCTTGCTGTTGGCACTGCATTTCAAGGCGACAGGATCTTTTACTGTTTTACGGGTAGTAAATGATTTTGAGAGTTCATTTGTATTGTATATTCTGATTTTATCCGAATCTTTAAAAGCAACGAAAAGTTTACTGCCGTCAGGGGAACAACAAAATGCCGTTATTTCATCTTTAAAAACAGGCGAAGCGGAAACCTCGGTTCCGTCATGGGTATCCATTGTCTGAAGTTTGAATTTGGGTTTTGGATAATATTTGTCATAAGGTGATTTTATCAGACAGACGACCTTACTGGAAAAAGGTACAAAGCAAAACTTCCTGACGTCTTTTCCAGTCATAACCATATAATTATTGATTTTCAGGTTATAAAGATTGATGAACACCAGTATTGAACTGGAAGGAGCACCTTTCTGGGGCAGCGTTTCCACCAGCCCTAAAACGCTTTGATCCGGACTTTCAAGCACGAACGGAAGCAGAGCTCCGCCCATACCGATAAAATTCCAGCTAGGGCGCCACTTGAATCTATAATGATCCGCCGCCAATGCTCTTGCGTAAGTGCCTTCAGGAGCTAGTTTACTGTTTATAAGGCTGGATACGCTGGTTTTACTGAACAGTCCGGTGGCTTTGATTTTTATTTTAGGAGCGTTGCTTTCCCATACTATAGTATTTTCAGCATAAAGCTTACTGCTGAGCAAAATATTTATTAATAATAATAGAATATATTTCATTTTGTTTCCCCGTTATTTTTGAATCCGAAAAACATATCAATTATACTCCATGCCAGCACTATTAAAAACAGCAGGACCGGATAGAGTAAGTTAATAAAGTTCATTTCAGGCAATTCGCTTTCAAGCGGATCGCCATTATAAAACTTTATGAAAGGCATTATTACTTCCCACGCGAACCATAATATCGAGCCAATCGCTAGTATTGCCAGAACTGCGCCGCGGATGTAACGTTTTGCTGATAACTGTCCCAGCCCGGGAGCAATTAAATTCAATCCAACATAATAAAATTTGTTTTTCATATCTATATGATATTAGTTTTTGCGATAAATTCAATCTAATTAACTTTTTTTTTGCGTCAAGCTTGACATCGCAGAAGAATAGTGTCAAATTTAAGAATAATTTTAAATACCGGTTGTTTATTATGGATTCAAAAAATCAAAACAGTTTTCTTGACCGTTTTATTGAACGTGTCGATAGTATTGATGCCAATAGTCTTCAGGCCTATATCCTGCATTTGTCACGGGAAAAAGGCTTCTTTGAAACTATTTTTAACGCGGTTGAAGAAGGCATTCTGGTTGTGGATCGCCGTTTAAAGATACGTTACCATAATCAGGCGGCCAGGGAACTGCTGGGGCTGCCGGAGGATGTAAGCAAAACCCGTTTGTCGCAATTTCTCAGAAACATAGACTGGTACCGTATTCTCAAGCAGGATGAGGATGAATGGACCCGTATGTCCAGGCAGGAAATTGAAATTATGTATCCGAAGCACCGTTATGTGCAGTTTTATCTGGTTCCTCACGATGAAGACAGCAGTTTTGCAACAGTTATACTGCGGGATGTGACGGAGTCCAGACAGCGGACAATGCAGGAGCTGGAAACGGAAACTTCCAATTATGTTTCCATGCTGGCAGGGGAAGTTGCCCATGAAATCGGCAATCCGCTAAACAGCCTTTATCTGAATTTACAATTGCTTAACCATATGTTCAGCCCGGATGAAGAACCGGACCTTGAGGAATCCAGAGAGATGCTGAAAGTCTGCCGCAATGAGGTGGAACGCCTCGACAATATAATAAACCAGTTTCTACATGCCATCCGGCCGGGCGAAAGTGAAATGCATGATATTGATATAAGAGATGTTATTCTCGATACCCTGACATTCATGCAGACCGAGATAGAAACAAAAAAAATATCTGTAAAATGTAACTGGCCCGATATTCTGCCTAAAATATATGGTGATGTCGCTCAGTTGAAACAGGCTTTCTTTAATATTTTGCGTAATGCGGTTCAAGCAATGCCGCATGGCGGAAAAATAGGGGTTAATGGTTTTTATAACGATGACTATATAATCTTAGAATTCACTGACACCGGGGCTGGTATCAGCGCTGATAAATTAAACCGCATGTTTGATCCGTTTAAATCATTTAAAGAAGGCGGTACCGGGTTAGGTATGATGATTATTGAACGGGTTTTGCGTTTACATGGCGCTGAAATGAGCGTGGATACCAAGGAGGGGGAGGGGACCGCTATTGTAATCAAGTTTCCGCGTCCGGGAAGACGTATCCGTGTCCTTAATGCCGCAGAGCCTGCGGAATGGGATTAGACTGTTTGGGGTTGTAAAAAACTATTCTTTTCCCATAATCTTTCCAAATCATATATCCTGAACCGGAAGTTTTCCTTTTAAATTCTTCAGCGCGGCGTTTTTCCATTAATACAAAAATATTGTGGTTGTTGAGCTTCAGAAAATCATTCAGAGTTATTTTATACGCTTTGCTGTCTTCTTTGCTCATTCCGTACCATAAATCATTGCTGTTCCAGTCAATCATTACTGCCGGATGCCCTAAATAATACGGAGTTGTGGAAATTTCCTCAAAATCATTATACATATACAGTTTGATATCATTTGGAGGATATTTTATACAGAGGTCGGCAATTATATTTTTTGCTGAATACTTATTTTCAAATAGATATATCTGGCTCATTATCAAGGCACATACAAGTGCTGCAAATGAAGCTAGTGTCCAAATATAATATTCCCTGATATTCTTTTTATGACGCGCGTACCAAACGATAAACAAGCCAGCACAAGAAGCTATTACCGCAATAATTGCCGGAAGCCTGAAGTGTGACATATATTGAATTGCTGGAAAAACCTTTTTATGTATATTTGCCGCCCACTCGCATGATGGAGCTTGGTGTTCTAGAAATTCCGGCGCAAATAATGCCAGAATCATTACAATCGGCGCCAAAATAAAAAATACATTCAATATTATAAATATAATTTTTGAATATATAAAATCTTTCGCTTCACGCATACGGAATACAAAAAGCATTATCAAAGGAGGCATGCCGGCAATAATATAATAATTGGCTTTTGCTCTGGAAATAGAGAAGAAAACAAGAATTGTAAGGAACCAGCACCAGCAGAAGCGTTCAAGGCTCGGCCCTTCCGTTTTTTCAGGAACTCGTTTCTTATCGCGCCAGATGAAGGCGGGAAGAAAAATAACCCACGGGGCCATATAACCGAAAAGACGTACCACATAATAGTAAACCGGTCCGTTATAATAATCGTCCGGCTGCCGGGTTCCCAGAAAACGCAGAAAATGTTCATTCACAAAATAAAAGTACCAGAATCCCGGGTCTTGTTGGCCTGCAAGAATATGCCAAGGCAGGGCAATAACTAAAAATATAATCATTCCGATAATGGAAAAATAACTGAACATTTCTTTGATTGAAGCCCATAGCCTTTTAAGTGAATACCAGGGTTGAATTGTTTGTTCGCAGTAAACAAACATAAACATAACAAGAGCTGGCAGGACAATACCCAGCAACCCTTTAGTCAATGTCGAAAATGCCGCCAGTATATAAGCCAGATAGAGCCATATTCGTTTTTCGCGGTTTTTCTTGAATAAATACAATGAAATAAGTAAAGCGCCAAAGAATAAAGTGAAGAGCATATCGAAAAAAAGCATCCTGGAAAAAACTATAACGCCTATACATGATGACCATACTAATAAAAACGGTATTGAATCAGGTTTACGGTTATTGCTGCGCAAAAAACAGAATAACATTAGACCGAGCAAAAATCCTGAGCTTGCCGGAACCAGCCTTGCTGTCCATTCATTGACGCCAAAAACATTGAAATTAAGTGCGACCAGCCAATAAAGCATAGGCGGCTTTTCAATATAAATGAGTCCATTCAGGCGGGGTAGTATATAATTTCCGGTTTCCACCATCCAAAGGGGAATACCGGCATATAAACCTTCGTTATTGTCGTTTAAAGCATAGCTGCCGAGAAATGCGTAAAAGCACACAGCGCTGATAAAAGCAGC
Organism: Victivallaceae bacterium; assembly: GCA_963664605.1. Taxonomy (GTDB): domain Bacteria; phylum Verrucomicrobiota; class Lentisphaeria; order Victivallales; family Victivallaceae; genus JAHOYW01. The sequence continues at coordinate 2,666,968 of OY761536.1, read as the reverse complement.
AATCCCCACTTGTATATTACGGCCTTTTCCCATTCAATCCCCACTATATATTTCTTTTGGGGACTTAAAATACAATGTTTAAGAAGATATTCAAATAGATATTGAAATTTTATTTTTTCTGTTGCTCTCTTCTTTCACGGGCGCGGCGGCGGATCTCCGCCAATTGAGCACGGGTTGTGGAATCCATTCCCTCCAGAAAATTTTGCCGTCTGGCGCTACGCCTGGCGCTTCGGTTGCTTGAGTTTCTGTTGTTTCCTGCAGTGCTTCTGTTCCCACTGTTCCTGTTACTGTTGTTATTACTGGTTTGAGTTTGTGCTCTTCTTGCTTCCCTGGCTTTGCGCCATCTGTCTCTTCTGGCATTCATTGCATCCAGATATTTATTTTGCTCTTCCGTGCTCATTTTAAAGAAATTATTGGCGCGTTCCTTCATTTCCTTCATTCTTATTTTTCTTCTGATTGCCGTGGTGTTTTTTGATACCGCTTCACGTTCAGGGCGACTGAGCTGTCTGTAGGAACGCCGTGAACGTCCGGCTTTTTTTATGTAATTTACTTTTTCTTCTTCCGGCAGGCTGGCAAATTCTTTTGATGCCATGTATACGACTTTTGTCCTTGAATCCAGTTTTTTGGGATCCGGGGCTTTGTCGGGGAAAAGCGCTGAGATAATTGTTGCTAGTAAAGTTAAGGATGTCACGGAAATTCCGCTTCCCAATATAATTTTATTTTTTTTATCCAATTCCGAAAAATTAAAATCAAAGAATTTCATTTCTTCATCCCCTATGAATCTTAAACATTTTATTCACAACTCACTGATAATGTCACTTTTTCTGTGTCTGCTTTCTCCTTTCATGCAAACGTTTAAAGAATGCATCCATTTGAGCTCTGGTGGTCGAATCAGTATTCTCAAGCATTCCCTGCATCATAGCTTGACGATTGCCGCGCGGCGGCCCTCCTTCACGGTTTTTATTATTATTGCCACCGTTCGCGGCTCTCCTTGCTTCCATTTCCTTTCGACGCTTATCCCATCTGGCAATCATATCATCCAGAACCTTATTCTGCTCCTCGGCGCTCATTTTGAAGAACTTATTAATACGTTCTTTCATTTTTTTATGCATTACTTTTCTAGTGTTCCTGAATACCGCCTGGCGCTCCTTGTTGCTTAAGTTCTGAAAAGATTCTCTCCGCGGCCTTCCAACTTTTGATATATATTTCTCTTTTTCGGCCTCTGGTAAACGGGAAAATTCTTTTGACGCCATATATTTGACTTTTGTTGTAGGTCCAAGCTCTTTGGGATTTGGAGCTTCAGGCGTATTGAAAGCAGAAATAATTGTTGCAAGCAAGCTTATTGCGGCTATAGAACTCCCGCTTATAATTATAATTTTATTTTTTTTGTCCATTCCTATTTCCTAGAATAATTTGTCTGTAACGTGCCAGTCTGCAAAAAGATAATTTTTTGCGCCGCCTTTACTGCTGACATTAATAGTTTCATCAGCGTCCTCGCCATCCTGTAGGAAGCTGACAATGCTTGATTCCCGGTGAAAACACTCATAATCATACATAACTATCAGTTCCGCTGAGGATATTTTATGATGCCTTCCGAATGAAGCTTTAAGTTTTCTTCCGCTTATTCTTCCGGGATATTCATAACTTGAGCCTTCCGCTTCAAAAAAAGTTTTGTCTTCTGTGCCGGAATATTCTGTTTCCGGGAGAATATCTTTGGGGCATTTAAAGACATTGGCGCTTCCGGCATACGACAACAGGACATCAGCAATCCTGGGTTCAGTAGGGGAAACTGTAGGCATTTGTGCCGCTACAGGGAAAGTATCCTGATAATCGATCAGATATCCTGCAAAAGCAGTTCCAATTTGTTTAAGGTTGGAAGCGCATTGCGTAAGGGTGGCGCGCTTACGGGCGCCGTTGAGCGCCGGCAGCAGCAATCCTGCGAGGATAGCTATGATGGATATCACAACGAGCAATTCTATGAGAGTGAACGACCGTGTTTTTTTATGATTTTTGAGTTTCATTTTCAGTTCCTTTTTTACTTTTTTCTATATTGTCAAAAGACGGTGGAGGCGGAGGGGGAGGAGAAGAATGTTTTGTGAATTTTTTATGCATCTTTACAAGAACATTTTTCTGGTTTTCCGATAATATTGGAGATATTTTAGAATAAAAATTATTGAATGCGGCAGTATACTGCGGCGCATGTCTCTGGCGCAGCTTTTCCATTTCATTGAGCCATTGTTCAATTATAGGCAAAGCTGATTTCTGCTGTTCATCCGTTAATTTTAATTTTTTACAAATATGGCGCTGGAACATAGCCTTCATTTCCTTTGAGGAACGACGGAATCTTCTTCGTTTAGGATGATTTTTATCAGCGACCAGGAGACCAGTTAAAAAACCAGTTGCAGCTCCCGATACGAAAATGACGCTGATAAATACGACTAAAAGCCAAATATTCTTTTTCATAATAAAAAATTTTCCTGTTATTACAATTGAGCTACTACTTCTACATAATTATCAAAATTATCAAATGAAACTTCACTTATCTGGTAATCATTGATGTTTATATTATTTTCGGGTAAAGACAGATAGAGTGTCAGACATATTAACGTCGCGACTATTAATGAAGCCGCTGCGAAACGCCACACCAGACGGGGTTGGAAGAGAACTTGCGCCTGAGAGTTTCCGGTGAGTTCTTCAGCATGTTCGCGCCGCTTGATATCGGCAATAACTTTATTCTGCCATCCATCTTGTGGAGTAAAGTCATTTGCAGCCAGAAACCCTTCGCGGGCAATAGATTCCAGCTTGCTGATCCGTTTGTTTTTCATATAGACTCTCCGATTGATTCTAACAATTCTTTCATTTTTCGTCTAGCTCTAAGTGCCCTGACTTTAGTTTTTACCAAGCTCCATTCAAGTGCCGCGGCTACTTCCTTGAGCGGCATGTCATCAAAGTATATGGATTCTATCAGCGTCCGGTTTTCCGGTGATAATTGATCCAGCAGCCACTTTGAAAGCTTTGCCGCGTCCTGTTTTTTTACTATATAGTCCGCATCATTATACGAATCCGGGGCAGGTATCTGTTCCAGCCATTGCTGCGGTTCTTCACTTGAAAGCACCTGACGTTTCTTATAGCGGTATTCCCGCCGCCAGTAACTACAGCATGTCCTTACAGCAATCCGCGCAGCCCAGTTTCCAAACGGAACCTTTCCCGAATAACCGGACAGCGACCGGTACGCCTGCACAAAAGTTTCATGAACCAGACTTGACACATCATTTTCCGGAACTCTTCTGGCAACTATAGAGAATATACGCTCCCGGTATTTAATCATTAAGTCAGCGTAAAGTTCTATATCACCTTCTAATATTTTCGCCGTGATTCCGGCATCTTCATGATTGTGCATTTTTATTTTTTGTTAAAACTTGTTTATATTCCTATAGTTGTCCCTCATAACCATAAGGTTACATTCAAACAAGCAAAAAATCAAAAAATCTATTTATTCCTCGGCACAATACGCAGTTGTTCCAGCCGGTAACGGCGGGGTGAAATATTAAAACGTTCACGGAAACGTTGAAAAAAATAACTCAAACTGCTGAAACCGCACTCTTCTGCGATTTCCGTTATGTTTTTGGATGTGGTGCAAAGCTGCGCTGCGGCATAATCCATACGGAAACGGTTGGTTACTTCACTTGGAGTTAAGCCAGTATGTTTCATCAAAGTCCGTGCAGTATGTTCAGGAGTGCGCCCGGCAAGCCTGGAAATAATTTTAGAGCCCTTAGTAAAATATTGAGGTTGCTTCAATGAACGGCAGGACTTCGCCAACCACTCGGGGCAGGTGCTGAAAATATCATTTTCAGTTTGCTGTATTTCACAGACCAGGTTTATCAGTAAACGGTCAAGTTCAATTCTGCTGTTACGGTAATTCAGTAAATTAGCAGCAGCAGCTTCCAGCCATTGGCGCTGAAGTTCTGTCAAGGAGTACATTCCTGGAGTTTCAGGAACGGGATCCCAGATCTTGCGAATATCATTATAACGACTTTGCAGGGATTGGAGAACTCCCCCCGGGAAAGCAATATTTACCAATTCAAAGATATTTTCAGTATCTGTACCAAGTCCATGCCAGTCACCGGAACGCATAAATATCAAATTACCAGGCTTTAACGGAACATTCACGCCATTAACCAGATGCATTCCTTCACCAGCGACTACCCAGAAAAATTCAGGAAAGTCGTGACTGTGTGCTTGTATTCCGTAGGAATGGTCAAGTCTGTGCCTGATGATCCTGGTATCATCACTGCCGGCATTTATGATTTTCCATTTTATTATATGCATAATATCAAAATAGCGCATATTTAACAAAAAATCAAGGAAGATTTTTATTCATGAAGAGTTTATTATATATCGTAGTGGTTAGTATGAATTAATTTAATAAGGAATAATAAAATGATTTCCATGGAAGCGCCTGATGTAATTAGCAGTCCGGGAGAAAAATACTCCACCTTGAATAGAGGTTTTCAAGGAATTCCGGGTATGGAAATAACTTCACAAGGTAGATTATGGGCATCCTGGTACAGTGGAGGAGAAACCGAAGGGCCGCATAATTTTGTATTATTGGTCACCAGTTCTGATGGCGGCATAACCTGGAGCGAACCCGTAATGGTGATAGATCCACCGGAGAATGTGAGGGCTTTTGACCAGAATGTATGGCTTGATCCACTTGGAAGGCTATGGTTCTTTTGGGCTCAAACTTATTCTGAAGGAAATGAAAATATTTTTGACGGCCGAAGCGGAGTATGGGGAATATATACGGAAAATCCGGAAACGGACTCTCCATGCTGGTCAGCTCCTTTACGTTTTGCTGAAGGAGTTATGCTGAATAAGCCAACTGTGTTAAGCAATGGAGAATGGGTGTTTCCGACAGCTTTATGGATGAATAATTTAGGTGGCGGCAGGCTTCCTGATGAATTTAAAAAACATAGTGGAGCCAACCTTGTGGTTTCAAGTGACATGGGCAAAACTTTTGAATATCGCGGCGGCGCTGATATTCCCGGCCGCTGGTTTGATGAACACATGTTCATTGAAAAACAGGACGGACGTATTTGGAACTTGATTCGTACTTCATATGGTATTGGACAGAGTTATTCCGATGATGGCGGCAGAACTTGGAGTCCCGGGGAAGATACTGGATGGGGAGGGCCTAATTCCCGCTTTTTTATTCGCCGATTGCAGTCAGGCAGACTTCTGTTGGTAAACCATGCTCTGGATTGTGAAAGCGGTAAATATTTCAGAAACAATTTGACAGCCTATATATCAGATGATGACGGCAACAGTTGGTGTGGCGGGTTGATGCTTGATGAACGTAATGGAGTGTCATATCCTGACGGAACCCAGGATAAAGATGGAAATATTTGGATTATTTACGATCATGAACGTTATCAATGCGGCGATATTCTTTTTGCCCGTTTTTCTGAAGAAGACATTATCGCTGGCAGGTGTGTAAGCTCGAACGCATCTTTGAAAAACCTCATAAACAGTAGTGGCGGGCGAAAATAAAGATCATACACATAAAATAAAAAGGATTGCAAAATGATAAAAGTTCTTGGATTTGGTGAAGTTATGCTGCGTTTGAGCCCGTCCGGTTTTAAACGCTTTCAACAGGTGATGCCTGGAAATATGGATGTTACTTTTGGTGGAGGCGAAGCTAATGTATGCGCTTCGCTGGCAATATTAGGCGATGAAGTGTGCTATTTGACTGCATTGCCGGAAAATGCGATAACGGAAGGATTCTTTGCTCAAATGCGAGGATTGGGAGTTGATGTGTCCAATGTTTTAATCAAGAAAAATTCACGTATGGGCATTTATTTTGTTGAAACAGGAGCAAATCAGCGTGCGTCTAACGTTATATATGACCGGGATCATTCCGCTGTATCGTTGTCCGGCCCTGACGAATATAATTTTGAAAAAGCTATGTCTGGTGTCGGGCATGTACATATTACCGGCATAACCCCGTCTTTGAGTGAAAAAGCGTTTCTATCCACTCTAGAGCTAGTGAAGCGCGCCAATGCTGCAGGAATAAAGGTGTCATGTGATTTAAATTACCGCAAAAAGCTTTGGAAATGGCACGAAACAATGAAAAAAAATAAACTTGCTGAATATTGTATGGCACAAATCGTTCCATTTGTTGATTTGATTATCGCTAATGAAGAAGACGCTTCCGATGTTTTCGGTATTGAAGCCGAACATACGGAACTTACCAAAGGAAATATTGACGCAGAGGCATATATATCCGTAGCAGAACAACTGCTCAAACGCTTTCCAAATGTATCGCAGGTGGCAATCACCTTGCGGGAGAGCATTTCAGCCAGCCATAATAACTGGGGGGCAATGCTTTTTGACAAGGTTTCAGGACAAGCTCATTTCGCGCCAACAAATGCTGATGGAGAATATTCTCCATATGAAATTCGTAATATTGTTGACCGGGTAGGGGGCGGGGACTCTTTTGGCGCTGGACTTATTCACGCACTTTACAGTGATGACTGCTGTTCTCCTGAAAAAGCTATTCGTTTTGCTGTGGCAGCAAGTTGTTTGAAGCACTCGGTTAACGGTGACTTTAATTATGTTACCCGCGATGAAGTTCTTGCATTGATGGAAGGCGATGCTTCGGGGAGGGTGAAAAGATGATTCTCGAGAAGATGTTTGATCTATTGAAATCATGTCCTGTAATAGCTATCCTGCGTGGAGTAACGCCGGAAGAAGTTATTGGCGTATGTCAGGCCTTGGCGGATAATGGAATCAAATTTGCTGAGATAACTATGAATTCGCCTGAAGCTGTAAAATCTATAAAGATGGCATCCAGAAATTTTGATCCCAGTCAAATATGTATAGGGGCAGGTACGGTTTTAACCCCGGAACAGGTTGAGGCAGTTGCCGCTGCCGGGGGACAATATATAATATCTCCCAACTGCAATCCTCAAGTAATACGTCATACTAAAGAACTGGATTTACTATCTTGCCCTGGAGTATTTACTCCGTCTGAAGCTTTTCTCGCGTTGGAGTCTGGAGCTGATGTACTTAAATTATTCCCGGCAGGCAGGATGGCTCCTGAATACATTAAAGATTTAAAAGCGGTAGTTCCTGCTGAATTTATCGCAACCGGAGCAGTCAGCGCTTCTAATATTAAAGATTATTTAAAGCTTGCCGCGGGGGTTGGGGTAGGTTCTGCATTATACAAACCGGGAATGTCTTATTTAGAGGTAAAACAAGCCTCAAAGAGAATACTATCACAAATTTAACTGTTTTCGCCTTGATATTCATGTTTTATACAATTATGTTATTTTAAATCCGCAACAAATCTTAAACTTTAATTGTATGGAGAGTATTATGAGAAAACTTCTGCTTCTGACAGCGGCGGTAACTCTGTTCCTGTCTGCTGGCTGTAATTGTCCATGTGGATTGTTCACCAAAAAAGAAAATGCTGATGACGTTTTCGCTAATATGCAAAAAGCGATAGATGTTTCAGGTAAACAGAAGACTATTAAGTCTGCATTGATTGTTTACGATACGCATCTCGGCAAAAAAGAACAAAGCAAGATTACCTTGAAAGTCAAGGATAAAATTGGGATCAGGCTTGAAATAAGAAGCGGAAAATCTCTTGCAGTCAGAGCTTGTAGTGACAAAAAAGGTTGGGAATATACCACAGCCAAAGGGCTGCGCATGCTTAACGCTAAAGAAATCAGGGAATTAAAATTAGAGGCTTCATATCTCTCTCCTAATATCAAATTCGATAGACTGTTTGCAAGTGCGAAGTTGGATGGATCACAAAAAATCAATGGCGTTGATAACTGGAAATTAATATGTTATCCATATGCTAAATTCAAGCTTTCTTCGATTACTATGTTTGTGGACAAGAAAACATATCTGGTATCTAAAAGCATTGAAGCCAACAGCAAGAATCAGGATGAGGATATTATTACATATTACGGAGACTACGAAGAATACAACGGTATAGTTATGCCTTTCATGATGGTTGCTCAAGTTGGCAGCCGTATATTGGAATTCAAACTTATTTCTGCTGACTGGAATGCGGAAATCGCCGACTCCGAATTTGCCGTCCCGGAAGCCTTAGGTAAATCTAAATAAGCATAGAGGAGAATATTATGAAATTGTTCAAATTGATTTTAATTATAGTTGCCGCATGCTTATTCAGTGTTACCGGATTTGCTAAGCAGGATTATACTATGGAAAGCGGACGTGTACTCAAAAACGCTTATATCATGGAAAGGAAACCTGATGGTATCGTTGTTGCCCATGACTGTGGCGTGATGTTCGTGAAATATAGTAAAATGTCCGAAAAAATGCGCAAGGAATTTGGATATGATGCTGAGAAATGCGCAAAGTATGAAGCTCAGAAACGTAAAAGGAAAAAAGCAAGACGTAAACAAGCCGCCGCAGAACAGGCTAAAAAGGATCAGTTCCATAAAGAATTAAAGGTTCGTCAAGACAAATACAAGATTAATGAACTCGAAAACAAGATCAAGTCTACGGAATTACGCATTAAACGCTTAAAGATGGAAATACCGAAACTTGAGGAAGAATCCAAAGACTATTTGAATAAAGCTGTAAGCCTTTCAGGTACAACCAGCGGCGGTTATAGTACAGTCAATCGCGGCAACAGCATATGGGGCAGTTCCTCTTCCAGCAGCCGTAACCGTAACTCATACCGTACTGAAGTTAAGGACCGCTTTAAAGCGGCTAAAGCCGTGGGAGAAGAATATTCCAAATCAAAATTCCGTTTATCAAACTATAAAGATGAACTGGAAAGAAAAATCCTCCAACTGGATAAAATGAAAGCAGAACTGGCAGAGCTAAAGAAAAAACAGAGTAAGGCTGAAGGCAAAAAAGGAAATTTCATCTCTAACTTATTTTAATTATAATTAAATTCATAAACCATAAAGACAGTTTTATTAAGCTGTTTTTATGGTTTTATTATTATTGAGTACCACCGTGTGTGCTTCTTGCTGCCTATAACATTTACGCCTTTGAAATATTGATACCAATTTGCAGTAAAAATTGTAATAAGCATTCCACATTTACGCCTGAATAAAGTTTTCAAGCTACTTATTATGTTTGAATATTAGTTATTATAGAAAGCAATGAACACTGTTCATTTCATGTATGGTATTCTTTATGTTTTATGAGGTTTGTGAGATTAAAAGATATTTATTCTATGCCATCAATATCTTTAAAAAATTATTCCAGATATATTCGGATGGGGTGATTTTTGAGTCACTTCTCTCTTTGGATGGGATTTTAAACTCAGCAGCAATGAATATATCCATCCATAAAAAATGTTCTTTATCTAATTCTTGCATTATTGAACATAAATCTGTTATATTATGAACCTTGTTCATTGATTTTAAGATCATTGCATCACGGCGTGCGGAACGGTATTTTAAAGTTTCAAAATCTTCATCCAAGTCGAAAATGTAATGGTCTTTTTTTTGTTTTTCGCCATAAGGGTCATATAATGCCGGGTCGTCCACATAACCGCCGGAAACATGAAATTCTAATTGAAAACCAGAACTTTGCGCGGCGTTTTTAATTTTTTCAATAAATGAACCGTCACTACAGTTTTTGACGAATTTATGCCAATACCATTTAGGATTCATCAATAAAGACTTGCCTTTTTTTGACGGATAAACAACCGCTAATTCCGGCGCCAGTCCTTTTTCCAGATACAGCCCGCAGAGCATGGCGGTACGTTCTTTGTCTGCCCATGTACAATATATTTTCTTGAACTGGTAAAAGGGCAGGGCACTGGACGGAACCAGCCACCATGCAGAAGTTTCAGGTTCAAAACGATTAAAAGGGCGGCGCGCCAGTTTGTAGTTTGAAGCCATTGCTGATTCAGCCAGAGAGTTGCATAAACGGTGCGGATTATTCTTTTCGCAGTACATGATTTTCCTTATAGTTTAAAATAAAAAATGGCGGATGTAACGCTTTGCCGCTCCCAATCGCGTCCAAACAAATGTTTGGATCAGGTATTTGTTTATTAATTATTTTTCATTTTCTTTTCTTTTAAAATTATATAATCCGGCAGCTCCGTAAATAGCCAGTATGAATAACAACGGCAATAGCGGCATCCTGAAACGCCAGTCAAGGTTTCCTATCGGCAGAACCCAGAAATAGCCTAGCAGTAAAGCTCCGAATATAAGCTTTTGATAATGTTTTTCTAGCCAAAGACGTACGATTCCAGCCAATATAGCTAAAGCCAGTATCAGATAAAATATCAAATAAACAGAAACAATAATTATAGCATCAAAATTATTTTTAAAATAATGTGTAAAAGCCTTCCACACTCCCTGGCGACGCAGAATATCAAGGGTTCCACAGTTACCTAATGTTATATGCAAACGTTCCAGTAACGGGGTTATATCAGGCATCAGGAAATTGATCATGTCGCGTGGAGCCCAAAAACAAAACCCCCAGAAGTTATTAAGTAGAATTTTTCGTCCAAGTTTACCAGCCGAAGCACTTTGTTCAAAAACATTATCGCCCTCAAGCTGATTGCTTAATTTATTCCGCATATCGTCAAATGGAATATTATCACGCCAGGATAGATAGCTCCCGGCTTTGTAGTAAAGCAGGTTAAAACCGGTGATCGTAGTATAGACAGGATAGTCATATTTGATGTAGTTCCTGGTTGTCCAGAAAACCGGGAGTAGATTGGCACCGATAATAAATAAGAATATCACTGCAACTTTCTTTTTTTTCCACAACATCCAGCCTGCAAACAGCAGAAACAGAAAAATACTTATTGGACGACAAAAAGTAGCGGCAGAAAGAGCCAGGCTGGAAATAATAAATTTATCGGAAATAAAGTAATATATACTCACAGTCAGGAAGAATATGAAGACTGTTTCAGAAAGCGGTACTGACGCTAGAGTTATTAAACCGGGAGATAGTAATATTAACAGCGGCAGAACAAAGGAATATTTTAATCCACATTTTTCAGCTAAACGCATTCCAAACCAGGTGAAACCGAATACTGCCAAAATATTAACTGCTAAAAAAGCGTAACTCCCCAACCATGAAAAGAGCATAAGGGAAAAGGGATATCCTGGAACCCGCATGCAAAGATAAGTATTTGGAGAATAGAAGGAAAAATCATTGCTTAAACTCTGGCTGAGGTCGAGATAGCCTTGAGTGTCCGGGAAAGGAAAAGAATTAATCCCCCCGGAAAAAGACAAAGCCGCCACAGCGACACATGGTAACAAAGCCCATAGGATATTTTTAATGATCGTCTTATCTATAGTTTTCTGCAATCTCCACCTCAATCTCAGTTGAGTTACTGCGTATTGAACTGGTTGCCGCTTCGAGCGCTGCGACTACATGGTAACCGTTAATCCCATCTGTAAGCGGTGTTTTATTGTTCAATATGCAATCAATAAAATGATTGCATTCTTCCTTTAAAGGTTCGCACTGCTGGATGCGTGGAATAAATATTTGTCCGTCCTGAATACTGAAGCGAAACTCAGATATTGTCCCTTCAATCTGTTCCGGCATTTCTGAACAGTAGATCGATTTGTCAAATATCTTTACAGGTTCGGAAGGTGACATGTCATCCCATATCAACATTTTTTTATCGCCGACAACCGTTATTTGGCGGACTTTACTTGGATGCAGCCATGAAGCAAGAATATTACACTTTATATTATTGGGATAATTAAATGTAGCATTTACAATATCTTCAACGCCAGGATTTAAAAGTGCACTGCCATTGGCTGTGGTGCTTTCCGGGAGGGCGTCGAGCCAGTAATTAAAAATAGAAACATCATGAGCGGCCAGATCCCATAAAGCGCTGGCGTCAGGACGAACCGGTCCGAGGTTGGTGCGTTGTCCGTGGATGTAAAGAATATTGCCAAGTTCCCCTTTTGCAATCTGCTCTTTTACATATATGATTCCGGCATTATATAAAAATACGTGTCCAACCATGAAATGTACATTATTTTGTCTGGCGAGATTGACCAGTTCCAGAGTTTCGGCGGAAGTTGGAGCTATCGGTTTTTCTATAAAAAGATGTTTACCGTTCTTTAAAGCTGTTTTTGCCAGCTCAAAATGCGTTGCAAGCGGAGTTACTATCACTACTGTGTCGATACCATTATCCGCGGCGGTTATATCTGTACTCTCTTGGGTGAATTTAATTCCATTTTGGGTTATTTTTTCTTTCTTATTCACTGCTTTATCGCAAACGATCTTTACGTTCACATCAGGATGATTATCGAAGTTTCTCAACAGGTTTGGCCCCCAATGCCCCAGGCCGATTATCCCCATATTAATCATTGTTTAAGTTCCTTTTGTTTATTAGTTTTGCTGGATTTCCGGCATAGGTTCCCGGTTCGGTGATATCCTTGACTACAACGCTTCCGGCTCCGATAACGGTGTTGTCGCATATACTAACCGGCAGAATTGTTGAGTTTGAACCTATGGATACATTATTGCCAATGCTGGTTTTTTTCCAGTCCTGCGGATCATAGGAAGGCGCGCCGTTTTTGAAAAGGTCATTGATAAACATTACCCCATGACCGATAAAACAGTCCTCGCCTATGGAAACCAGTTCACAGACAAAACAATGTGACTGGATTCTGCTGCGGCTGCCGATATTTACATTCTTCTGCACCTCGACAAAAGGCCCGACAAAGCAATCGTCACCGAAGGAACATGAATAAATATTGACTGGCTGAACTACAGTAAAGTTTTCGCCGTGGTTTACATCGATTATCTTTGACTGGTATTCTTTGATTTTATTTTCCATGTCCTGCTCCATTTTATTTCAACGCAAACCTAGCCCGACCAACAGCCACGGCTCCAGCATTTCCCACCATCCGATGAAAGGTTTTATCTTGGAATAGTTTGTTTTTCTTGCTGGATATATCATGCTTATCGGGACTTCGATGCAACGGTATTTTAATTTCAAGGCTTTGGCATAAAGATAATACTCAAACTGGTAATGCCACAACCACTTTTCTTTCCAATGGACTTTGGGATTATGTATCAGGTCTATCTTGAAAGCGCGGTAACCGCAACTGGCGTCAGTAAGTTTTTTACCGAATAATATCCATATCATCGTATTTACCACGAGCGGAATTGAAAGTTTTCTGAAAGTTGGCAGGTTTGGGGAATCTCCGCCTGGCAGAAAACGGCTGCCGGTAACATAATCCGCCTCTCCGTTTTTTATCGGATCGATAACCCTGTGCATTTGTTCCGGAATCATTTTACCGTTACCGGCGATGTTTCCCACAATATCACAGCCGCGTTCCAGGGCCTGTTCAACCCCTATGCGCAAAGCATAGCCGATACCATGGTTCCTGTCAAGCCTGATAAAGTCAAAACCGGATTCTTCAATAACTTTTTCAGAACCGTCATTACTGCCGTTGTCAACAATTATAAATTCATCAGCGGGCATGACTTTGCGGCATCTTTCCAATAAAGACGGCAATTCTTCTATCTGATTGTAAACTGGCATGACAAAAAGCGCTTTCATTATTTTTCCTGTTCAATGATTTCCAGCAATACTTTCGCTACGGTCCTGATTTCCACATTAGACATTTCAGGGAACATAGGCAGAGAGAGAATCCGTCCGCATAGACCTTCAGATACAGGAAAACTCTTTTGCGCAAAAGCTTCATCTTTATAAACCAGTTGTTTATTGATTGTAACCGGGTAATGGATACCGGCGAAAATCTTATTCTCATGAAGCCTTTCCAGAACTTTATCGCGGGAAATACTCTTCAGGCTGATTACGAACAGATGATAGTTTTGCAGGCACCCTCCGTGAGTTTCGGCCGGTAAGTTTATTTCATCACAACTGCTTAATAACTCCCGATATAAGCTGGCGTTGTCATTACGGCTTTTATTCCATGCGTCAATATGTTTGAGTTTAAAGTCCAGAATTGCCGCCTGCACATTGTCCAAACGGGAATTTCCTCCCGGGCGGTCATGAATATATTTTTTACTGCCGCCCCAGTTGCGAAGCGCGCTGATTTCATCAGCAATGTTGTCATCATTGGTGGCGATCGCTCCGCCGTCTCCGAAGGCTCCGAGGTTTTTCCCGGGATAAAAACTGAAGGCCGCGCCGGTTCCCAGGCTTCCGCAGCGTTTACCGTTTAATATGCTTCCATGAGCTTGGCAGGCATCTTCGATAATAACTACTTCCGGGCCGAATTTATCTTTGATTTTTTCAACATCATAAGGATAGCCGTAAAGATGAACCGGTATGACAATATCAGGGCAGGGGCCGTCATAACTGTCAATATCTATCTGGTATGTTACCGGATCGACGTCGCAGAGCGCTATCTGCGCGCCAGCGTTGGCAATAGCTAAAGTGGTGGCGATAAACGTATTGTTTTGAGTTAAAACGATTTTCCCCTCAGCTTTGCATGCTTTAAGCATCAGAGTCAGGGCATCTGTGCCGGAACCAAGGCCGAGAACATGTTTTACTCCGAGGTATTCAGCAAAGTTTCTTTCAAAATCCCGGAGTTCCTGTCCCATAATAAATTGACAGGAAGAGCATACGTTCAATAGTATATTTTTATAATCGTCGGAATATTTATTGAAATTACGTTGGAGGTCAACTAGTGGTATACTCATAAAAATAATCCTTAATTGTTATACGGATTTCAAATAATTATACCCTTACTATAATTACTTCAAACCATATAGCAATCAGAGAATGATATATTTTGCAGGATTTCATTTGCAAAAACTAATTTTTCAGTTTATTGTTTTATAAATAAAATGGAGATTTGCTGATGGACTTTACTTTTTTAGCTGACCGGATAAAAACTCAACTACTGGAATTCCAACCTGACAGCAAGCCTGTGTGCGTTATCCGCGGCAGCGGCGGTTTTAACAATGAGCCGGGCGAAAGTTATATAATCTCATATACCGATGCAATATATCTTTATAACCGTAAATTCAGTGACCCGGACTTTGCGGTAAAAAGTGTACAAGTTTCCGATATTGAACATTTCCTGCTCAAGCAGGAAGCATTCAGCGCTTTATTGTCAATCGAACTTATAGATGGACTCGTTGAACTTAAAATTTCCGGCGCGGAGATTCCCAATGCCGAACTCATGCTGGAAATGTTCGGCAATTGCAATAATGAAGTCGAGGAACAGTTCACTAACAAGAAACAAGTTGAAGACGGGGAAATGTCACCATTTCTCGGTCTGGTTATAGTAATGATGTTCGTTGCTACTGTTGATAATGACATTGCTGATGAAGAAAAGGATTTTATTATCAAATTCTGTGACGATGATACTCTTTATAATAAGGCTTATGAATATTATCAGAATAATACTTTTGAGGAAGCTCTTGGAGCATTAAGGCTTAACGAACAGCAGAAAATGTGTTATCTGGCGAATATATATGAATTAGCTATGGTTGACGGGGCGTTTGACAGCAAAGAGCAGAAAATGATCCGGACTTTTGCCGAAGCTGCTGAACTCACAGAGTCTCAAACCCTGGCCATCCGGGATGTTTTATTGGTAAAAAATCAACTTTCAGTATTATAGCAAGAGGTGGATATGAAAGTATTTAAAAAGTCACCGCTGGGAATCACGGCTTTTGCGCTAATGCTCGCCGGGCTGGTATTAACGACTACGGCTTCTAAATGGAAGGACAGGGATTTATTCTCAAGCTCCGCTAATGATGTTGTTTATTATGTTCCGCAGTTTACAAACTTCAGCGAGATTTCCACTCAGGAAATGCATTTCCTTAAGAAAACCCTGCAGAAGGCGGAAAAAAATAATATAAAAGCAGTAATCTTTGAAATAGATACTCCTGGGGGGAGTGTCAAAACCGCTTATGAATACGCCTCTATTTTAGCCAAATCCAAGGTTCCGGTAATTGCCTACGTCAATCCTCATGGTATTTCCGCCGGTATGATTATTGCTCTTGCCGCCAATCGCATTGCAATTGATCCTGCCGGTATAATCGGCGATGCTATGCCGATTCAAATGTCCCGGGGCGGAATAATTCCAATTATTGACCGGGAACATAAATATAACCGGGAAAATGAAGATAAAGAAGAGGATAAAAAGAAAAAAGAGGAACCGAAAAAGGAAGAACCTGAAAAAGAGGAATCCAAAAAGGAAGTAACGAAAGAGGACAAAAACAAGGATTCGGATAAAGCCGTTATAGAAAGGATGGAGAAGGAATTAAAGAAACTAAAGGACAGACTTGATAAAAAAACAAAAAAGAAAAATAATACATATAAAAGTACGGAAAAAGATTTAGCGAATCAGAAGTTTTTAACAGTATTCTTCAAAAAACTTGAAACTTATGCTGAAAAAAATGATCGTCCCAAACGGGTTGTACGGGCAATGGCTGATCCTTATCAAAAGTTGACTATGGAACGTGACGGGTATAAACACAGTAAAATATCTCCATTGACTTTATCCGCTAAAGAAGCTAAGAAATTGAAAGTGGTTGATTATATATGTGATTCCCGTGAAGAATTGTTGGATGAACTGGGGTTGGAAAACTGTCGGGTGGAGGTTATAAAAAAATCGGCGGTTGACCAGATAGTGTCATTTTTAACTTATCCAGCTATAGCCGGTATTCTTATAGCGCTGGGATTGGTCGGCATATATGTTGAGATCAAAACTCCCGGCTTTGGAGTCCCCGGCGTACTTGGAGTTACAGCTCTTACGCTCTTTTTCCTGGGACACATGGGATCAGGAGCTTCTGAATGGGGGCCGATTGTGATTTTCTTTGTCGGGATGGTGCTGCTGGCTTTGGAAATATTTGTTATTCCGGGCTTCGGTATTGTGGGCTTGCTGGGAATAACCTGCATTGTCGTTTCATTCTTTGCCGCTTTTGGTTTCAAGAATTTCGCCACGGCGTCCCAAACAGTTGCTTATTCGCTGCTTGGCGCTTTGGTTACAATTATTTTATTGACGGTGTACGTGCTTCCAAAGTCCTCGATATTCAAGTGGATACGTTTGGATACTGTTCAGAAACATGAAGAAGGATGTTCATCGCACAAAGAGGTTTCTCTGGATTTGCTGCATCAAACCGGAGTAGTGCATACAACTTTGCGTCCGGTGGGATCTATAATAATTAACGATAAAATTTATGAAGCTGCAACTCAAGGGGCTTTTATCGAAAAAGGCGAAAAAGTTGAAGTAATAGAAGCTACCCCGATGAAAATAGTAGTTAAAAAAGTTTAGGTCAAATATTAATCAAAAAAAAAGGAGTTAGTTATGAGTGGAACAGTATGGACAACTTTACTTGTTATTGGAATAATATTCGTATTATTTCTGTTTATAAAATTTATCCCCATCCGGCATTGGATCGCTGCGATATTTTCGAATGTAAAAATAAGCATATTCACGTTGATTGGAATGCGGCTCAGGAGGGTTCCGGCGGAAGTTGTTGTAAATGCTCTTATTCAGGCACAAAAAGCCGGGCTTACTGTTGACAGTGATTCATTGGAGGCACATTATCTGGCAGGCGGAAATGTCGAACGGGTTATTGACGCGCTGGTTGCCGCTGACAAAGCGAATATTGATTTGTCGCTGCAGCGCGCAACAGCGATTGACCTTGCAGGACGTAATGTTCTTGAAGCTGTAAAAATGAGCGTCAACCCTAAGGTTATCGAAACCCCTGAAGTCGCGGCGGTTGCCAAAGACGGTATCCAGTTGAAAGCGATTGCCCGGGTAACTGTCCGTGCCAACCTTGACCGACTGGTCGGCGGGGCAGGGGTGGAAACTATTCTAGCACGTGTCGGAGAGGGAATAGTAACTACTATTGGTTCTGCTGACGAACATAAGCACGTCTTGGAAAATCCTGATACCATATCAAAAGTCGTGTTGGCTAAGGGGCTGGATTCAGGAACCGCTTTTGAAATACTGTCCATTGACATCGCTGATGTTAACATCGGTAAGAACATTGGAGCTATACTGCAGACTGATCAGGCTAATGCTGATAAAAACATTGCTCAGGCCAAAGCTGAGGAACGCCGGGCTATGGCGGTCGCTCAGGAACAGGAAATGAAAGCTAAGATAAGTGAGATGCGCGCGAAAGTGGTGCAGATGGAATCACAGGTTCCACTCGCTATCGCCCAGGCTTTCAGAAGCAACAAAGTTCAACTGTAAACATTTAATACGAGGAAATATATTATGTTAACATCTGTAATTGGAGCAGCTTCGTTTGGTACAATGACGGCAATTGGTTTGACTGTTGCCATAGTATTGGTTTTAATTATTCTTTTCGGCGTGGTAATCCCGCTGCCATTGTGGATAGCGGCGATATTTTCCGGCGTCAAAATAAAAATAAGTTCATTGATCGGAATGCGTTTAAGACGTGTTCCACCACAGGTGATTTTAACCGCGATGATTCAAGCTGTAAAAGCCGGAATCCCGGTTGACTCAAATTCTCTTGAAGCTCATTATCTGGCAGGCGGAAATGTTTTCCGGGTGGTCTTCGCGCTGGTTGCCGCGGATAAAGCGAATATTCCGTTGAATTTGCAGCGTGCTACTGCCATTGACCTTGCCGGACGTAATGTCCTTGACGCCGTCAAAATGTGCGTTAATCCGAAAATCATTGAAACGCCATTGGTGGCTGCGGTAGCTAAAGACGGTATCCAGTTGAAAGCGATTGCCAGGGTGACTGTACGTGCTAATATTGACCGTCTGGTCGGTGGAGCTGGTGAGGAAACTATTCTTGCCCGTGTTGGTGAAGGTATTGTTACCACTATCGGTTCGGCTGTCACCCATAAAACCGTTCTTGAAAATCCCGACCTTATCTCCAAGCGGGTTCTAGCCAAAGGACTGGATGCGGGAACGGCGTTTGAGATTCTATCTATTGATATTGCTGACGTTGACGTCGGCAAGAATATTGGCGCTGAACTTCAAATGGCTCAAGCTAATGCTGACAAGGATATTGCTCAGGCAAAGGCTGAGGAACGCCGTGCAATGGCTGTTGCCACCGAACAGGAAATGAAAGCCAGAATCCGCGAAATGGAAGCTAAACTGGTTGATGCTGAGGCTGAGATCCCGATGGCTATTTCTGAGTCTCTGGCGGGTGGGAACTTGGGAATTATGGATTATTACAAAATGAAAAATATCATGGCTGATACTGACATGCGGCAGTCTATTGCCGGGCCTGCCGGTAAAGCCAAGAAGTAGGTTCTTATGGAATTTATAGGAATTATATTTGGTATAATCATTGCTATTGTTGTGATTATTGGCTTTATCAGAAACCTGGACCCCCAAAGCGGCTCCAGCCTGCAAAGCATACTCAATCGCGGCCTTGCTAACATTCTTGGTGAACAGAATACCCCTGTTGATACAAGTGATGTGAAGATCTACGATGAAAACGGCAATGTGATAAATTTCCAGAATAATACTTCCGATGACAGTTCACAGGGCGTTATTATCTATGATGAAGACGGCAATGTAATGGCTGCAAAGCCATTGGAGTCAAAAACGCCGCTCAATAAAAATGATATGGTGCCTGAAAGTACGACTTCGGAAAAAACTATCCATGCGATCGAAGAAAATGAATCGAACGCGAATGCTGAAATGTATCATGATTTCATCACTTCCAACGGCGGTTCAGCGATAGTTATTCAGGAAATCATGGGCAAACCGGTAGCGTTGCGTAAATAAGCTGTATTTGCAATTGCATTGTCAGATTTCAGGAGTAAGTTATTACTTCGTTTCTTATAGAATAAATTAGCAGGTTATATAATGGTAAAATTAGATTTTTCAAAAAGTAAAGACGGTTTAATTCCGGCAATCGCCCAGGACTGGAAAACCGGTGAAGTTCTCATGCTGGCTTACATCAATGAGGAATCATGGGCTGAAACTTTAAAAAGCGGTTACGCTACTTACTGGACACGTTCCCGCCAAAAACTATGGAAGAAAGGCGAATCATCAGGAAATCTCCAGGAAATCAAGGAAATACTGGTTGACTGTGATAATGACACCGTGGTTTTCAAGATTAACCAGATTGGCGATGCTGCTTGTCATGTCGGATACCGCAGCTGTTTTTACCGCAAAGTTGATGGTGATAAATTGACTGTAGTCGGCGAAAAAGTTTTTAATCCGGAAGATGTTTATAAATAGGGTAGAATAAAATATGTCAACACTCAATTTGCCGCAGCTTATCGAGGAATTGGAACAGACCTTTCCTGATTTGCCCTTAAAGTATAATGTGAGCTGGAGTGAAATGACATGGCTTGGGGTCGGCGGCGAAATTGCTATCGTTGCTGAACCTACGGATGATATTGCGCTTGTGGAACTTCTTAAATTCTGCCATCAGAGAACTGTTCCGGTTTTTGTTATCGGCGGCGGCAGTAATATTGTTGGAATGGATAAATTTTATGACGGTGTTGTCATCAAACTGGCGCAAAATGATTTTATTCGTATAAAAGCCGGAACCCATCACCTGACGGTAGGGGCTGGGGTGAGGCTTTCTGACCTGGTTTCAGGTGCTGCCAGACGCGGATTCGGGGGAATCGCACCACTTGGGCCTATTCCTGGAACGGTTGGCGGCGCCTTGCGCATGAATGCCGGTTCACATGGAGTCACTATCGGTGAGTATGTTGTTGATGTCTGCGGTTATGATATGACTGGAGAAGCCATCGCTATAGACGGCAAAGGAATATCATGGAATTACCGTTCTTCTGATATTCCTGATTATATAATTATTACCGGCGCTATACTTAAGCTTCCTATGGCGGACAGGGATGTTGAGCTGAAAAAGATTGCAGAAGAAAAAGAACTGCGCCGCGCCAGTGATCCATCAGGGCGCACCGCGGGCTGTGTTTTTAAAAATGTGTCGCCAAGCGATCAGGCAGGCAGGCTCATTGATGAAGCAGGATTGAAAGACTGGTCGTGCGGTTCTGCTCGAATCAGTAAGAAACATGCCAATTTCATTATCAACCGCAAACATGCTTCTGAACAGAACATTGTTGATCTAATGAGTAAAATGCGTTCAACGGTTGCTAAACGGACAGGTTTTTATTTACGTCCTGAAGTAGTTTTTGCCAACTCTGATGACCTGAAATGTATTGAGTCTGAATCTCCCGCCCCGAAAGTTGTTGTTCTCAAAGGCGGTGACGGGAATGAAAGAGAGGTTTCCTTGAATTCCGGAGCGGCAATCAGTTCTGCTTTGCGCAATGCCGGTTATATTGTTGACGAGATCGATATTAAGACCTGTGAGATTCCAGACGCAGCCTTGAATGCCGATGTTGTTTTTCCCGCCCTGCATGGTTCATGGGGGGAAAACGGCGACATTCAAAAGTTAATGGAAGATGCCGGAATAAAATTTGTCGGATGCAACAGTAAGGCCAGCCATTTGGTTATGGATAAGATAGCCAGTAAAGAATTACTGGATAAAGAAAATATCCCTACACCGGCATGGTGCGCTGTTACTGAAGAAAATTCAATCCTGCCTGAATCCATGAATTTCCCTTTGGTAATTAAAGCTCCATGTGAGGGGTCAACCGTAGGGATATTCATAGTTGACAATCATGATGAATATGAAAAGATTCTGCCGGAAGCGTTCAAATTCGATTCAAAACTGCTTGTAGAGCAATTCATAAAAGGTACTGAATTGACTGTCGCGATCGTCAACGATGAAGTTATGCCGGCAATAGAAATAGTCACTCCTACAGGCTTCTATGATTATGATGCCAAATATGTCCATAACAACGGTGAAACTCAATATCTGTGTCCACCGAAAAACATATCCCCCGAAATTCAGGCGAAAGCTGCTGAAACAGCTCTCAAATTTTATAAAGCCGCCGATTGCCGCGATTTGCTGAGAGTGGATTTCATAATTGACGAAGATGAAATGGCTTATGTGATAGAAGGAAATAATCTTCCGGGATTTACTTCAAACAGTTTGGTTCCTAAAGCTTTCAGACAAAGCAAAGGTTCAATGGAAATGCTTTGCGTAAATTTGATCCAGGCTGCGTTAAAACGCTAACAGAATTAGCCTTTGTCGATGATTATGCCTTTTCGTTGGAAAGTTGGCACGTCGAGGTCTTCCCCTTGATAGTTTACAGGGGAGGTATTCAGAAAGATTCCCCTTGAAATACTTTGCAGAGGCAATTCAGCCTGTTCCAATTCTCCGAAAAGATCATCCAGCTTTGATTTATCCTCTGGTGTTTCCTTGATTTTTTCAACGCCGAAATTCATCTGTTGAGGTTGATCGCTTGGTATGCTTTGTACATCAAACTTTATAGCTATAGTAGTGATTTGAACTTGGTTTCCGTAATCTTCCGCAGTATTAGCGCCAACGATTAAATTGCATTCCGGACGAACAAATTTTTCAAAAGCTTCCAGAGTCTTCTTGGTTTCGTCAATTTTCAGATCGCTGCCGCCGGTTAATGAAACGATTACCGCATCGGCTTCCTTGATCTTTTCTATACCGCCAAGCAATGGAGAATCCAGCATTCTTTGAAGCGCTATATGGTTACGGTTAAGACCATCGTTTGAATCAGCTATACCTACTCCAATACTGGCAAAACTTTTCTTTTTATTCAATGTTTCCTTTATATCGGATAAACTGGCGGCAAGCAGGTTTTTGTGGGTAATGATTTCGCTGACGCCGATAATTGTTCTGGCAAGCTCATTATCCGCCATTTTAAATGCCTGATCAACCGCGGTGTCTCCAGAAAGACTGGAGAACAATAAATCATTTGGCAGATAAAGCAGAATATCCGCTACCGGCAACAGTTCCTTGATGCCGTTTTCAGCCTTGCGGCGTTTGCTATGTCCCTCAAGGGAAAAAGGCATAGTTATAATAAATATTGATGGAATCTTAAGCTTTTTAGCTATCCCGGCCAGTACTGCGACGCCTCCGGTGGCGGTTCCGCCGCCTAATCCTCCGGTGACTATCAGCAAAGAACTGTCGGAGATAAGGTCTTCAATGCTGGCACGTTCTCGCGATATGGAACGCTGTCCTTCAAGAACATTCCCGCCGCAGCCTTTTCCCTGTCGCCATTTACTGTCGCCAAGAAACTTCTGTTCAGCTTTGAGCGGTGAATTATTCAATATGTCTGAATCAGTATCAACGGCCAGTAATTTCAGGTGTCCGGCATGTGGTGAATCTGCCAGCCTGCTGACAATTTTCACCCCGGCGCCTCCGAGCCCAACTACAGTAATTACTTTGTTATTTTCCGTTTGTTCCATAATTATTTATATTTTTAGTGATTTATACACGTCTGAAAGTGAACGCAGAAAACGGGTTGCTGCTCCATCGGCGCTGTTCAACATTCTTTCAGTCAAAGTAGTTTTTTGTTTTGAGTTAATTATCTTATTAAATTCCTCTGCAAACTTTAAGGTTCCCCATAGTGTTGAATAACGTGGATTTTCTATGCCGGCAGTAGCGCCGTTTGCCGCAAAAGGTTTGCCGATGCGGACAGGCAGCGGAAATACTTCACTGAAAAGCTCAGGACAACGCGGGAACTGCGCGCCGCCGCCGGTAATAACGCCGCCGGAACTGAGATTCTGCAGAATATTCTGGGATGCAAGCTTATTATGGATGATTTGAAAAGTCTCCCGCAAACGCAAATCAATTATTTTTTCAAATGAAGTCAGGGGAATCTTTCTCACTCCGCCTGGCCCGGTCTGGATTTCAATAAATGCTCTGCGTTGTTGAATATGATCGTTAATAATTCCTTCCCGGAGCAGTCTCCGGCAATCGGAGATATGCAGGTCCAGCCCCAGCGACAAGTCGTTGGCTAGGTGTTCAAAGCCTACCGGCAGCACCCCGCTGGCAAGTATCCCCATATTGAATATGGCAAGGTATTCACAAGTTCCCGCCCCCATATCCAGAAGAAGGGCTCCGCTTTCTTTTTCCTCTTCAGTAAGCACTCCGTATGCTGAGGCTATTCCGCTGAAAACCGGAACCGGATCATCATCAAATCCGGCATCCCGGAGCAATGAGTATAAATTTTCCACCAAGTTGGTTTTGCAGTAAACGGCATGAATAAAAACTTCAAGTTTATGAGCTATCATATCAATTGGATTCCGGACTTTTTTGTGTCCGTCGAGCATGAAATATGAATCAAATGAATTAATGAGCGTTTTGTCAAAATGACTGTTGTTTGACTGTGCTGTCTGGACAGCGGTAGTTATCTCTTCCTCTCCAATACGCTTTTCATCATTGTGAATAAAGACCGCGCCTGAGCCCTGACATGATAAAATACTTGAACCGGTTACGGATACGGCGATAATATTACTGTCGTCTATTGCCCGGCTTGAACTGTTATCAGCATCGCTGATGGCTTTAGTAAGTTGTTCAAGAGCTGTATCCATATCGACAATTTCACCCTTGATTACAGAGTTGTTTGATGGATATTCACCAAATCCGATTACTGACAGTCTTTCGTCTTCTGAAGTTTCACCTATCAAAACACATATTTTGGATGTACCAATCTCTATAGCTGTAATTATATTATGCTGTTGAAACATATAATAAATTCCGAAGTTAAAATTGTCTTACTAAAGGTATTACTAATAAGCAAAATTGCTAATTGAAAATAGAAAAAAAACGACGTTTTTCTACACAGATAATCGCTAATTGGGAATAAGCCCATGACCGCTTATTCCCAGCCTGACATCTTATCGGTGTAATAAGTCATTCTGGTAGCGTCAAAAAACCTTAATCCTTCAGCATGCCCGTCAGCAAACAGGAAGACAGATGTGCCGTGACGAGGTTGGGTGGGAGTGGTATCCTGAGTGTAATTATCCTGATCGGAATCTGTAACGGAAAATATATCAGTATCAGTTTCTTCAATAAATACAAAATTAGACAAACCAAATTTTGCTCTGGACAGTTGAGATTCTTTCCAGCTTCCGAAACTTCCGGTTTTAGTATAGATCTCGTTACAGTTCAAGGAATAGGAAAAGTCTCTCCTGGTGTCCTTTGAGCATTTGAATATTTTTTTCTGCGCTTTAGCGCTGACTCGTAATTTATTCGTCCAGCCGCCAGTGCCGTCTCCCCAGACGGGAGCGCTCTCTGCGTAAGGATAAAAACCATCATAATCCACTGTATATTGAGCAAGATATAAATGTATTTGATGCATATTGCTTATACAATTTGAGGCGGCGGCTTTAAGGCGTGCCTTATTCAATGCCGGAAGTAACATTCCCGCAAGTATAGCGATGATAGATATCACTACCAGCAATTCAATGAGAGTGAATTTCTTATTTTGCGGCATTTTTCACCTCTGTAGTTTTCTGTTTTTTATTTTTCGGTTTTTGTTTTTTTTGTTCAACAATCCGTCGTGCTCCAAATCTGTAAACTTCCCATTGCGGTTTAATTGAACTGTTATCTTTATATAAAGCGGCAACTATAGTCTGCCGGTATGTTTTACCTTTTATTTTATAAAAACAGGTGGCTGTGGCAATTGCGCCGTTGATTTGAGTCATTCCAGGGAAAGCTCTTGTGAATCTGATTCTGTTTGATATCACATATCTGTATGGACGTCCGGCTTTTGCAAATTGCTGCTTAAACCTCTTTACAAGCCTTTTGCCGAACCTGAATTTTTCGCTACGCAGCATAACCTGATCAAAATATTCGACATCCAGATTCTTCATTGCGGCAATTGCTCGCAGCATGACATTTTTTATTTGTGCGTTCTCGCTGGGAGTTCCATTGTCTTTGGAACGCCAGTCCGGGAAAGGCATTCTAGTATAAGCATATTTCGCCTGCCAAACCTTCCCATCCGGTGATATCCATACAGTTTCATCAATCTTGCGTGTGTTTTTAAAAGCTGAACTGAAGGTTACTTTATACACTCCTTGCTTATCTTTTCTTTTTGTCTTCAACCTGCGGTAAATCATTTTTCCCAGACTTTCACGGTTTTTCTTAAATAAGTCAAACCATTTATTTACATTTTCCGCAGCGTCTTTACGACATTCATCAAAGTTGTCATTATCTGCCTTCTGCAGCCATTTAGCGGCATTCAACGCATCCGCGTCTGTAATCTCGAATTCATCGCTAAGTCCCCAGTACCGGTAAACCGTAAAAGCAATTCCCAGCAGAAGTATGCAGCTTAAAACAATAACTCTTATCTTTTGATTATCCATAAAATATCCTCAGGAAATTAAAAAGGGAAATCCTGTCCTTTAAGATGATTCTTTGCTTGTTTTATAGTGGCTGTCTTTGCCTGTTTTTGTTTTTTGTTTCCAGAAACAATTATTGCTTTATCCGGCCTTACAGGACAGATATATTCGCAGGCCCCGCAGCCAATACAAAGTTCAGGTTCCACTTTAGGAATAGTCAATCCCTCCTCCCAGTCAACCATGTGGACAGCTCCGGTTGGACAGTGTTCCGCGCAAGCGCCACAGAAAGTGCGGTCAGTCACTACGACACAACGCTTGCGGAAATATTCCGCCATGCCGATTTGCAAACGTCTTTTGCGTTCTACTTTTAAGGGCTCCAAAGCACCATTAGGGCAGATATTGGAACACCTGACACAATCAAACTCGCACATCCCGGAATCAAAATCAAGGCGAGGTTGTAAAAATCCACTTAACCCATACTGAAGCGCCGCCGGTTTTAAAACAAAGCCTGGACAATTGCTGACGCAGAGTTGACAAGCTGTGCACTTTGAGGTAAAACGTTCAAAATCAAGAGCTCCAGGAGGCATTACCGCTTTAGAGGAGGGAGTACCGCGCAACAGTCCGGGCAAAATCATAGCTCCGGCCGCGGCGCTGCCGCCGATAGCGAGAAAATCACGTTTTGAAAGGTCGGTTTTTATTTCTTTAGTTACTTTGGAATGAACATAATGCATTGCGTTTTCAGGACAAGCCGCGGCGCAGTTAAAACAGGTGACACAACGTTCGTTATCCACAATACCGTTTTTTAGATCTATGCAATTTGATTTACAAACTTTGGCGCATTTTCCGCATTTTGTGCAGGCATCAGTATCTATTTTGAACTTAAGCCATGAGGCTTTAGCAAGCAGGCCCAGTATTGCGCCAACCGGACACAGGGTATTGCAGAATATTCTGCCGTAAAGCCCCGCAACGGTCATAAGCGCGACAAAAACAATGCTGGAAACAATCAGCAGTAATAAAGAAAATGGTGTATAAATAAGAGGCTGCAAACCATCAATAGCCGCGTTATCCACCAGACGATTGTTGAGCCAGATATATGCGGGTTTTACAAGTGCGGCTGTGAAGCGTCCGAAAATAGCGAAAGGCCCGAGTAAACCAAGTGGGATTGCAACGCCGAACAATAATCCTCCCAATAAAACAGCCAGCAAAATGTAGCGCAGGCGTTTACGGTTTGGAGTAAATAATTTTTTCTTGCGCGGTATAAATTTACCAATACGTATCGCAATATCCTGCATTATTCCGAGCGGGCAGGTGAAAGAACAGAATATTCTTCCGAAAAGCAGGGCTTCAATGACAAAAAATATAAGGACGCCAAGAGTAAAGAATGTTAAAGCGCTTATAATTGCCGGTATGATCTGGAACTTGACCGATAACTCAGAAGTGCTTTCCGGCAGAAGAAAAATCGACAAAAATACAAGCAGAACAAATAAGCACCATATTACCCTGATTATCTTTGTTACTTTATATATATTCATTCAACAGGGAATTATGCCTTTATATTGATTCTTTTTACATTCAGCTTATCAATATTTCGTGTGCCAAGCTTAAGGTCTTCACCAAGCTTTATATGTCCGATACGGCTTTCGCTGATGCCGAGTATTTTGCTTGCGGCTGCATCAACAGCAACAATATCAGTTGAAAGCATCTGATACTTCATAGTTACCACATCTTTAAGTCCGCGTCCGCGCGGGCCGCCTTTTTTCATTACCCGATAGGCATCGACAATATTCAAATCTGGTTCGCGTATAGTAACACTGTCCGCAATACATTGCTGGAGGTTGTTCTTATGAAAATATCTGCGGTCCCATACGATTCCCATAAAGTTTTTCATAGCGCAGGTCATTACAGCTCCGCCGTGGTTTTTCAATACGGGAACGTTTATAAAAACATCGCTGTCAAGAATCAGGTTATGAACTTTGCTTTTCTTGAGACTTTTACCTTTAGGAACATCAATTTCGCGATAATCTTTCTGGTAGTTTCCGCAAACGACCTTTGCGCCGGCAGACTTTGCCGCTTCAGAAATACCGCTTTTACTGTATGTGTCTTTCCAGTTCTGACACGTATGGTCAAAAACATATACATCCTTGGCTCCGGCTTTAAAGCAATGTTCGACAATACGTTTTATAAGTTCTGGATTAGTGTTGGCTGCTTCAGCCGGAGTTTTTGACCAGCCGATATTCGGTTTGACGACAACAGTCTGGCCTGGCTTAACGAATATTTTCATACCGCCCATAGCTTCTATGCCTTTATCAAACATCTCTGCCGCTTCACCGCCTTTGACGGCAACCATGTCATACTTGCCCTTCTTTTTGCTGGTTTTCGCGATGGATTTTGCTGGTAGATTAAGTGTGATACCGCCTATGATACCCGCTGCTGCTGTATTTTTAAGAAATGTTCGACGTTCCATATATGCCTCCATTTGCAAATAGCTGGTTTGTGGTATATTCTATATAATAGATTATAAATAAGAACTTTTCAACATATTTTGTTAAAAAAAACAGAGGACTTTATTATGGGCTTAGGATGGCAGGAATTATTAATCATATTTTTGATTGTTCTATTGGTTTTTGGTGCAAAACGTATTCCGGATATAGCCCGTTCACTCGGCAAGGCCACCAGGGAGTTTAAAAAGGCAAAAGATAATTTTGTCAAAGAGTCAGAGGAAATGATGGAAGCCTCTGAAAAACTTGCTGAAAAGGATGCGGAAAAAAAGCAGGAAGAAGCCGACAAGTCAAGCAAAAGTTAAAATGAATTTTCCTGAGAATCAAAAAACTTTTCTTGAGCATCTTGAAGAACTCAGACTGCTTATTTTCCGGATAATAATCGCGATCGTCGTTATATTCCCGGTCTCATTTTATTTTTCGGATGACATTATACGGGGTCTTGTAAATCACAGTTGTCCGCCGGATTTCACTCTGCGGTATTTCTCTCCGATGGAACCGCTGTTTGTCAAGATCAAGATCTCGCTTCTGTCTTCATTGGTCATTGCTTTACCTTATGTTGCGTATATTGTATGGAAATTTATAGTGCCAGCGCTTTATCCCAACGAACGGCGTACTGTTAAAAGGCTTGCGTTTTTCACTTGGCTGCTTTTTATTTCCGGGGTGGCTTTTTGTTTTTTCTTTGTGATTCCCGCCATGATGCGCTTTTCGCTTAGTATGCAGAGTTCTGAACTGGAAGCAGCCATTGGGTTAAGCAACTATGTGATATTGGTCGGGATGCTTATGCTTGGATTCGGCATAATGTTCCAATTGCCAATCGCTGTTTTCTTTCTCGCGCTATCAGGCATGGTCGAACTCAATACAATAAAAAAACTTCGTCCAGTCGTTCTTATCGGAATTTTGACTCTGTCCGCACTTTTAACGCCTCCCGATGTTTTCAGCCAGTTAATGATGGCTGTTCCAAGCTATCTGTTATTTGAGTTAAGTTTACTGATTTCCTTTTTGGCAATCCGCAACAGAAATACAGTTGACTCTGATAATTCTGAAAACATTAATGAGTATGATGAAAAGGTCGATGATTTTTTTCAGCCGAAGGAAGAACAGCAGGATGTTGCCGATTATGACAGGTACTATCACCTTCCGTCTAAAAAGCGCAAGCTTCGCTATTTGTCAAGGAGATAAGCTTGGTGAAATTATTTAACGAAATGCAAATACCGTACGGAATGAAAGTTCTTGTTCTGGCTCCGCATCCTGATGATTTTGATGCTGTAGCCGTAACCTTAAAAATATTCCGGGATAATGGGAACCATATAGAACTTGCGGTTATCAGCGGCGCAGAGTCAGGCGTTGAAGACAGTTTTTGTGAAATGTGTTTGGGGATCAGCAAAGCGGAAATCAGGGAAGGGGAACAATTAGCCAGTTGCCGCTTTTTCGGATTACCCGAAGAACAGATCCGTTTTTTGCGTTTGAAAGAGGATGAAAATGGCGATCCGATGGAATCAGAAAACAACCTGAAAACCCTTAAAGAATATATATCACGGGTTAACCCGGATATTGTTTTTATGCCGCATTGGAACGATACGAACCCAGGTCATCAACGGACATATTCCATGTTCAAAAGAATTGGCGCAAATGTAACAATTTATCTCAATCGTGATCCCAAGACAATTAAAATGCAACCGGATATTTGCACTTTATTCGATAAAGATGACGCTAATTGGAAAGCAGAACTTTTACGGTGTCACAAATCCCAGCACCAGAGAAACCTGAATACCAGAGGATATGGTTTCGATGTACGCATATTACAGGTCAACCGCCAAATAGCACAGGAAAACGCTTGTACCGCTCCCTATGCAGAGGTATTTGAAATAGAAAAAATATAGCTCAACTGGCATTATTTTAACTGAAATGCTCTGTCAAGACGTTAAAAATCAGCAGTTTTTAATTTTTTCAGTTTCGGAACTAGCTTTTCCGCTTCCTTCACCCGTTTTTCTTCGAGCATACGCAAATAGTTTGTTTTTAACTCATTGTGAGCTTCACAAGTGAAATGGTTACGCAAAGCCATTAATTCTTTCACGTCATCGATACCACAGATTTTTATAGAATTAATCTGAGCAGTTCCTGTCATGACACACCATGCGTCAAAATATTTTTGCACTTCATCCTGATCATTAATAATATTTGATATTTCAGCAAGGTATTTATAAAAATTATCTTTTTTTTGTCCGGAAAACAGCTCTATTTTATATGGATCCGGACTAAAAGTAAACGGAGTGATTTCAAGAGCGAAAGCACCATCCCGGTCAAAGCTCAGTTTTGGCAGATAACCTGTCCACCAGAAATTCTTATCGTCAAATTTGTCATGCCAGGGCGCCGGAAAAAAGAAATTGCCCGGACAATAAATTATTGGAACTCCATTCCAAAGTTCGATTCCCTGCGGGCAGTGGGTGTGAATATTAATCACCGCCGATGCTCCAGCCTCGGCAAAAGCCCGGTATGTTCTGACCATACGGGGGCTTGGGATTGGATTATGTTCGTTCCCCCCATGAATGACGATCAATGTCACGTCCGCTTGGGCAGCAGTATCTTTTATGACTTTTATATTATCCAGCGGTTCCAGCGGAGCGCATCCGGCTTTATCTTTTCCGGCTGTGCCGAATTCATGTTCAGCAACATTGATAATACCGATTTTAAAACCATTTTTCTCTATGAACAATGGTTTGACAGCTTCTTCAAGGTTTTTTCCGGCTCCGACAGTTTTTATTCCGTTGTTTTCCAGAATATCAATAGTCTGCATTACCGGAGCGGTTCCAATATCTCCAGTATGATTATTCGCCAGCAGAGCGACATCGAAGCCGCCGGTTTTAACAAAATCAATACATTCAGGAGGGCATTTCAGGTTAGGGCCGCTTTTATCAATTGGTGTATCATCATCTGTTAATGGAGTTTCCCATTGGATAATTGAAAGATCAGCGGCATCAAGGAAAGGCTGAATATCTTTTAAGATTTCATGGGATTTGCCACTTTTTACTGGCTCGATGGCATCGTGCCACGGACAAACATCCCCGGTGACAGCAATGCTTACAGTATCAGCTGATTTAGTCTTCCTGAACTCTTCCCGTCCATTCTTAAAAGTCAACATTATATTTTTCCTTTATTTTGCATTATGAGTTAATGCTTTCCATTTTCCGTTTAGTTTCTGAAATTTGAATTCCCATTTTACCGCGATACCGTAAGTTCCTCCGGCTTCCTGCATCTTAGCGACGGCATCAGCCTTGTCAGCTGTCACTTTCAGCGAAATAAATTCCTTTACTTTCATGCCGTAGTTATGGGAGCGGCAGTAAGTTTGGATGGCTTTTTCAAACGGGGCTGTGTTTTCTGTGATTGCCGGCTTGCTGTTACCGCATCCAGTTATAATCACTACACTTAAAACTGCAATAAAATAACGAATAACTTTACTCATAATTTAGTCCTTTGTTTTTCCAAAATTAACCCTGTGGAGCAATCTTGGTATTTGTTGTTCTTGATTTATGCTGTAAACTGACATTGTGTCAATTACAAAATCCCGGTTAGGCGGCTGGAGGCGTTCCAGCATTTGTTCTTCCGTATGTTCCGTGTCTTTGGTAAGTTTCAGAGTGCAATGCGGTTCGTATGGAAAAGGATTAGGGTTAAACTTTATATTTGATTTAAGGATTGTAAAATGTAACTTTTCAAAAGGGCTGTCATCTTCCAGCGTATAATAAAATATACCGGTATCGGGGAAACGCTCAATATGGCCAAACTTTGCGCTGAATGCTTCCGTTTGTTCAGCTATAGCGTCAAGCTCAGAAAATACGTCGTCGGATTCCTGTCCCGAAGAAACAGTCCCGCACCCGTTGGAGCCGCACAAAGATATTTCCACTGCCATATTAGCTCGAGGCGGATCAAAAAATGAACGTATCTGACGGATTTCTTCAGCGATTGGAGAAGGGACATTCAGGACTATATAAGTAGGGTCTTGAAAAATATCTGTACCTGCCGACATGATTTTCTGTCCAATTATTTTGTTGATAACTTCTTTTGTAATTCCAAGGCTGATTTATAAAGATATTCTGTGTCGCTTGAATCGCTTTGCGCTTTATCTCCCTGCGTCATTTTTGTGACTTTCTGCTGAGTTTTTAAAGCTTTTTCAGCCATGCCGCAACGATAATAAGCCAGTGCCATTGTATTAAGGCAGCTTGCGTAAAAGGATCTATTCTTCTTGTCCGCCGAAGCTAATTCCAATGCCCGCTGAATACATTCAACAGCAGGCTGGAGAACTTTGCCGTCAAACGGGAAGCGGGTCAACAATCCCCAAGCCATATTATTAAGCATCTGCGCATCGTCGTTAAATTGTTTTTTTACCTCTTTTGCCAGTTCAACAGTATGGTTACTGTACTGCGGAAAGCGTGAAATAAAATTCAGTTTTACAAAATAAAGCATAGTGTTTTTCGGTGTTTTTTTAAGGAGTGATTGAAGAAAGCCCCACGCCTTATCTATTTGCCGCTGGTTTTCATAAACAAACATACGCATACGTATGGCAAAACCGTTTTCAGGATCAAGTTTCAGTATTTTATCTGATGTTTCAATAGTATCCTTGACATTGCCGGTACGTAAACTTACTTCGAGTTCCTGTTGAAGAGATGAAACTTGTCTTTGGGTATAAATGTTATATGTTCCATCATACATTTTTTTTAAAACCTGCGATAAATCAGCAATCTCACCGTCCCATGCTATTTTGCCGCTGGTGTTAATTACATATATACGCGGCAGCAGGCGGCTTTCTCCGAGATAATGCAAGGTTGTCAAGCTTTGGTCATCTATCGCAACCGCATAGTTTATCTGGGGATATTCATCAAGGAATTTTTCGACAACATCACGTTTTTCGCGTGATACAGCGATGATTTCCAGTCCCTTATCGCGGTATTTGTTCTGCAGATAAACCAACATTGGAACGGATTCACGACAGGCAGGTGACCATGTACCCCAAAGCACCAGGACATATAAGTCTTTGCGATGTTCTTTAGGAACCCTGCTGCCGGTCTTCATCACCACCGGGCCGTTTTTAAGCCATGAAGTGATTTTTAGTTTTGCGGCATCCTGCCCGGTTTGCAGGGCCAGACTGTTAAAAACGTAAAAATTAGTTATAAAGATTATTAAAACAACCTTTTTCATAAAATGATTTCCCCTGACTTTAAAATTACAGTTCGGGCGCAAACTCTTTTACATCACGGTTCAACTCAAAAATTCTGGCAGTTTTAAGTAGTTTTTCTTCTTCGAGCGGAGGCGCTATAAACTGTATGCCTATCGGCATGCCGTCAGTCTTACTGACTGCGGCAGGAACCGCAATTCCGCAAGCACCGGAAAGATTTAAAGCAATAGTGAAAATATCAGATAAATACATTTCCAGCGGATCTGATTTAGCTCCGAACTTGAATGCGGAAGCGGTAGTCACCGGAGTTAAAAGCACATCGCATTTTTTGGACGCTTCCTCAAAGTCACGACGAATCAAAGTACGTACTTTCTGGGCACGAAGGTAATACGCGTCATAATAGCCGCTGCTGAGAACGTAAGTACCAAGTAGAATACGGCGTTGGACTTCATCTCCGAAACCTTCGCCGCGTGATTTAAAATATGTAGCGATTAAATCTCCGGCATCTTTGCGGGCTCCATAACGAATGCCGTCAAAACGCGCCAGGTTCGCGCTGGCTTCAGCGGTGGCTATTATATAGTAAACTGAAACCGCGTATTTGGTATGCGGTAAAGATACGTCAACTATTTCAGCGCCGAGTTTCTTCAGGGTGGCTATGGTATCGTCGAGTCCCTTACGAACATCTTCAGTTATACCTTCCGTAGCAAAATATTCTTTCGGCAGACCAATTTTCACCCCTTTCAGATCTTTATCATCAAGTCCAGCGAGGGCATCAGCAAAACCACCACAGGGCAGGGGGAGTGAGGTTGAATCATTAGGATCTTCTCCGCCAATGGTATCCAGAATAATTGCTGAATCAAGAACATCATGCGCCAGCGGGCCTATCTGATCCAAAGACGAAGCAAAAGCTACCAGCCCGTAACGCGACACCCGCCCGTAGGTAGGCTTAAGTCCGACAACGCCGCAAAATGACGCCGGCTGCCGGATTGAACCGCCTGTATCAGACCCCAGGGATACTGGAACTTCTCCAGCTGCGACAGAAGCTGCTGAACCACCACTTGAGCCACCGGGAACACAAGTTAAATCCCATGGGTTGGCAGTTTTCTGGAACGCACTGTTTTCGCAGGATGAGCCCATTGCAAATTCATCCATATTTAAGCGGCCGGCAGGAATAAAACCTTTGGCTTTAAGTCTGGCAACTACGGTAGAATCATAGGGGGAAACCACATCTGCAAGAAGTTTTGAAGCACATGAACAAGTCTGTTCGGCTGTAACTATACAGTCTTTTATACCGATTGGAATGCCATCGTATGGACTTAATTCTTTGCCATCTGCACGGCGGGAATCAGCATCTTCGGCGTACTTTAAAATATTTTCTTTATCAAACTTTAAAAAAGCTTTTACCTGCGGATCGACTTTTTCAATACGTTCAATATAAGCTTTGCACAGTTCCACGGAAGAAATCTCACCTGCCGCCAGCATATCAGCGGCGGCGTGGACAGTTAAAGTTTTTAAATCCGTTTTAATCATGACATTCCCTCTCCCGGCAAGACCTGTGCTACTTTTATTAATTCTTCATCTACTTCCGCGGGAGCGTTAGCGAGCATGACGTCACGGGGGAACGATTCCCCGGCGACGTCCTCACGGACAACATTAGTCAAAAGAGCGGCATGAGCCGTCGGTTCAATACCGCTGACATCAAGTTCTTCAAGCTGTTCAATATAAGCAAGAATCTCCTCCATGTCTTTCTGGAGTTTGACTTTCTTCTCAGGGTCAATCTCCAGTCTGGCAAGACTGGCGACATAGCCCACATCTATATGACTGTTATCACTCATCAGTTGCTTTTTTCCAGTTCCAGGGTTTTGGTTATTTGATCGCAGACTTCGCTAGGCCCGAAATACTGGATCGGGCCGGGATAAACATATTCGGTAGCAATGGACCATTTTTCACGCTGGCTGACGAATTTCAGGAAAGGCGCGCCTTCAAGTTTAACCAGGGCTTTCTGGATAACAGGCTTGTCTTCGCCGTGACGTCGTTCCATATTCATCATCATTGTGATTGGAATACCGCCGCATATCCATTCAGAAGCTGCTTTAGTAGTATTGCGGACTGAAGACATATAACCGGTTTTGCCGTTACCGAGCAACGCTGCGGCTGTGTATCCCAGGCTGTAACAGTAGTCCGCGTCATAGTTTGACGGCGCGGCACAACGTCCTTCATAGCCGAGAAAATGAGTTTGTGTGCTGAATTTGCCGTTAAATTCACCTTCAGCTTTAAGTTCTTTTAAACGGAAAGCAACCATCTCCGCGAGCATTTTTTCAGTTTCTATCAAGGATACCTGAACGTTGCCGTGAGGATCACGCTCGAGGCAGAGCTGCAATTGAATGCTGTGCGGTAGAGAGCTGAATGTGAATGACGAGTCTTTGCCAAGATGACTATTGATAAACTGTAACTTTTCATCAGGATCAACAATTTGTCCAAAGCTTTTAGCTTCCGCTGCGAGCATGTCGTTGAGTTCGGAAATAAGACTTTTCATTTCAGGGATAAATTCGATCAGGCCTTCAGGAATCAACGCCACTCCGAAATTATCACCTTTTGCAGAGCGCTTGACAACTATTTTGGTAATGTATTCAACGATTTCGTTGATAGTCATTTTGCGTTCAGCAACTTCTTCAGAGATAATCGCGATATTCGGCTGGGTCTGCAATGCACATTCAAGGCCAATATGAGAAGCGGAACGTCCCATTAATTTAATAAAGTGCCAGTATTTTTTGGCTGAATTAGCGTCACGCTGGATATTTCCGATAAGTTCACTGTAAACGCGGCAGGCAGTATCAAAACCGAAAGAAGCTTCGATCTGTTCGTTTTTCAAGTCGCCGTCAATAGTTTTCGGGCATCCGACGACATTTATCGGAATATCATTGCTTTTGTAGTATTCAGCCAATAAACAGGCATTCGTATTGGAATCGTCACCGCCGATAACCACCAGAGAACCTATTCCCAGCGCCAGGCAGTGTTTTTTGCTCAGTTCAAAATCCTTAACTGTTTCCAGTTTGGTACGTCCCGAACCGATCATATCAAAACCACCGGTATTACGGTAAGCGTCGATTATGTCAGAAGTCAGTTCAACATATTCGTTTTTGAGCAAACCATCCGGCCCGCGGAGGAAACCGTATAATTTACTGTCGGCATTGATTGATTTTAGACCGTCAAATAAACCGGCGATAACATTATGTCCGCCAGGAGCCTGTCCGCCGGAAAGAATAACCCCGACGTTTAAAGCTTTACCGATTGCGGCTTCCGCACCTTTTTCAAAAGTAAGGACGGGGCTTCCGAAAGTGCTTTTAAACAGTTTAGCAATTTTTTCACTGTCAGCTACTGAAGTTGTTTTTTCTCCTTCGCTGGCGGTGATATTCGCGCCCCGGCACAATGCCGGCGGCAGTTTGGGCTGATAAGCGGCTCTGGCTTTCTGTAAAGCGGAAATCTGAGTCATTGATTTTATCCTTTAATTATGTGTTAATTATTTAAAATAAAAGTAAATAGTACCTTAGCGGAATTTGCTTAATAATCAAGTCATATATACCAAAAAATATAAGTATTTTGCCGTCATTAAATTTTATATGTTCCGATTATTTTAATTTTTTTAGCGCAATAATTTATTATACGGGTTGCAATGCTGTTCAAGGCTTGTATTATAGCCAAAAGGTTAAAATTCAGGCAGGCTCTATGATTATCCAAGGAAAACTTTCACTAGCTCAACAGGATGCAGGAAGAAAATACTGGCATATATTTAATGTAATCAATGCGGCATCATTTGTTTGTGTCGCGGACAGCGTACTCTATTTGTTTGCTCTCGAGATTGGTTGTCCCCAATACATCATTCCGATAATCGCCTCATTCATGTATATCGGTTTTCTCGCTATGCCGCTGGGCAAAATGCTTGTTGCCAGAATCGGCGCTGTTATGTCAATAACAATTTTCTGGAGTTTGAGAAGCTGCTTTGCCATTATGAGTGTGGCAAGTCCCCTTGTCGTGGATAATTTCGGTATAAATGCCGGAATTGCAGTAATTCTCATAAGCACCTTGGGATTTTTCTCTTCCAGGTCTGCCGGTATTGTTGCGGTGAATCCCATACTTGGAGAAATCACCCTTCCTGAACAGCGCGGAAAGTTTACAGCATCAATCTTCAGGAATTTTAATACTGTTTCCCTGATCGGGCTTATACTCATAAGCTTCGTTATGAATCAATACGCTTCTCTGCATACTTTCCAAATAATTATCGCGTGCGGAGTCGCAGGCGGTTTTATGGCGGCATTCACGGCATCAAGGATCACAGAAACAAATGTAACTATAGAATCTGCCAGGGCTCCTATATGGAGCTCATTCAAGAATGCCCTGAAAAATAATATCGGACGAAAACTTATTTTTGCCAATATTGCCGTTATGTCTGGAATTGTTCTTGTCCTGCCCATATCAGTAGCTGCTGTTAAAACAGGTTACCATGTTGCAGATTCAACTGCGCTTATGTGTACGGTGATACAATTTGGCGGCGGAATTCTGATTGCCTCAATCAGCGGGATTGTTTCCAGTCATTCCGGTCCGCGCCCGGTGATCCTGATTTCCTTTTCGCTCCTGATTGTTTCCACTTTATTATGGCTGGCTGCTCCTGATGACTTTTCGATTTTCCATGCGGGTTTGATATTCCTCCTTAACGGAGCTGCCGGGATGGGAACGCCAATGGCGCTTACGCATTATTTTCTCAACGTCGTATCTGAAAGAGACAGGATCAGTTATTCATTATTCATAAGCATGATATCCGGTACAATTGCCGGGCTTTTCAGTTTTATAGTTGGCAGCGGGCTCTTAAAATTTATCCCTGTATTTGGCTATAGTGGTTTGACTGTGTTCAAAATATACTTTGGTATAATTATTTTCCTGCTTCTGGTATTCTTTGCTGTATTGATGACTTTAGAAAAACTGAAGGACTGGAAAGTAAGCAAACTGCTCGGACTGGCTTTCGCTCCAAGAGATATACGTGCTTTAATGCTCTTGAATAAAATGGATAAAACAGGCTCAGAATTACAGGAACTCAAGGCGATCAAGCGTTTGAAAGATACTCGTTCAGCGATATCTGCGGATAAAATATTGAGTTATCTTGAGACCCCGAAATACCTGGTGCGCATAAACGCACTCCTGGCGCTAAACGAAACCCCTTTTAACAATAAAGTTAAGAAAAGAGTAATGGAGGAGTTAAAGTACGGGACGTACACAACTGCTCCGGCTGCAGCTATGATTCTCGGCGGGAAAAAAATCAAGGAGGCTGTACCGTTGCTGCGGGAAAAACTTGATTCCGATAATATTTATCTGGCAGGGCGCACTATGGTCGCGCTGACTCAACTGGAAGACAAGGAATCATATGATAAGATTAAAAGAATTTTTATCAATTCCGCTAACCAGTTCATCCTTATCAGTGGAGCTGCCGCGCTGACTATTATGGGTGATCCTGAAGCATTAAAATTACTATTGGATAAAACTTTGCAGGATAATATCGATCATTCTGTAAGAGCTGAGATATACAGCGCCATTGCGGAAATAGGGGGTGTTGGTGATGAGTTCTATAAGCTTTTTAAACTCTATTTCAGCAAGAAAGATCTGCAAAACCCATTATGCGTATCGTTCCTTGAAAGCATACGTAAAGAGCCTATGGCTTATGCTTTTATAGAAATGTTGAATGAATTTAATGAGCCCGAAGAGAAGTCAGAAAAGATCATAGCCTATATGATAGACCACGCAAAAGGAAGTTCACGCACCGTGCTTCATATAATAGCGGATTTCCTGACTAATACTCCAGAACAGAAAAAAGGAAAAGTCCTGCTCTACTGCCTGCTTGGAATATTCCGCAAAAACGGCAAGATTTAAATTTCGGTATGGACAAAGCTGCTTTCGAGGAAGCTTTTGATAAACATCATGGATTGTATAAATTCATCTTCAAGAACAAAATATCCGGCATCTTTAATCTCCAGGACTTGAGCCTGGGGATAAAACAAACGCCAGCGGTTCAAGTAGCGCGGCGTAAAATACCAGTCTTTCATACCCCATACTATACACACAGGCATTTCACGAAACATCCATAAGCCGTGTTCTATTTCAAGCAGGGCCTCAAAAGAAACATGTTCAGGATCAACCGGAACATCCTGAATAAAACGCAGAATAGCAATCCGGTCATCACGGGTCTGATACGGGAATTTAAACCCTTTTTTAACTACCTGAGGCATGCTTCTCCGGCTGAACATATTAAATACAGTATTGAGATATAAATTAAAATCGCGAATCAGCTTGTCATTAAGCCATGGGATCTTGAGCAGCGAAAGTCTCAAAGGCAGCCATGACATGGAAAATGCGGATGAATTAAGAACAACCAGACGTTCTATTTTTTCAGGATGCCTTCCAGCCAGCCCCATACCTATAGCGCCGCCCCAGCCATGCAGGATTAAAGTTACCTTTTCAAGTTCCAGTTCAAAGAGCAGGCTTTCCAAATTATCAATGTGAGTTTCCAGACGGTATGGAAAGTCCTGCGGTTTATCAGACAATCCGCAGCCGAGGTGATCGGGAGCTATAACGCGATATTTTTTGCTGAATTCAGTAATTAGGTTGCGATACATAAATGACCACGATGGATTGCCGTGGATCATAAGCAGGGTTTCTTCGCCTTCACCTTCGTCGATATAGTGATAATTATATGATTTTACTTTAATAAAATTCGATTTGAAAGGATATTCGCTTTGGATTTCCTCAAAATTTATCACTTGGACTTTCCCCCTTATTTAGTCCTATTTCCCAACAGTGACTTTTATATATTGCTTGACAATTTGAATATTTTTAATATTTTTAAAGTATGTTTTTGCCCATGCCCTTTCCTGCATCATCATTTCCTCAAACAAAGCAATAATGTGATCTTTCAAGTAAAGCGGAACAGGCAAATGTCCGAAGCGCGCGGAACTGATTTCATATTCCAGCACCTGGGTCTTTTCCTTGGCATTAACTTTCAGCGTGGGGACTACGCATACTTCAAGGCGGGCGGGTATGACTTTGAGCCATACTTCTTTAAGGACGATACATAAGGTCTTATCGTCTTTTATAGTAATTATAAAATCAAAATTCGGGCTGAGTTCTGGTTTTCCTGCATTCTTCCGGGCTTCCTGTTTTCTTTTCATCCATGCCCGCCGCTTCTCAAGATCAGGGTCGACATATTTAGGCGCAGCCGGCGCTTTATCTTCCGGAGCTTTAAGCTTTCCTGTTCCACCTATGGACGCTCCGCCCATTTTTCCGGTGCCTCCCAGCCCATTGGAACTGAAGCTCATTTGAGCTTTGGCCTTTTTGGTTTTCTTCTCATGTTCTAAAGTAAGATAGTTGGCGGCAAAAGTAGCTTCAGGTGCGGTGAACTCATAGTCTGCTTTACTGCGGTCCTTTGCCAGAGTGTCGTCAATTTCCTGACATGTGGTTATGATGGCGGAAATTTCCTCTTTATCGGTAATCTCGTCCACTTCGGGGAATCCCCATGGACAGAATGCCATACCTATTATAGTAAGAAGTATCAGGACAATTACAGCTTTGAAAGCACGTTTCAATGTTTTTTTTACTTTCTGTCCTTTTTGCGTGTCAAGCAGCGCCTTGGAAAATTTCAGTTTAGTTCCACAATTTTTACAGAAAACGGTTCCGAGTCTGTTGGAACACCCGCATTTTTGACAATCAACATCTTGTATCATAGGTATTATTCCATTATTTAGTTGTTGTTTTTACTGCATCCCTTACATGAAGAACTGTTGGGGCATGACGCTTTTACCGGCTCTACATCCTTTTTCTTGTCTTTTTCATAGGAACTTGAGCGATAATCCGTACAATAAAACCCGCTACCTTTGAATATAATACCAGCTCCGCTGCCAATCAAGCGCTTGATGCCAGATTTTCCGCATTCAGGGCATTTTGTTAAACGTTCAGCAGTTATATTCTGAAAAATTTCAAAGGTTTTATTACAATTAGGGCATTCATAATCGTAATTAGGCACTTTCCCTGTCTCCTGTTAGATAAGAGCTTTTAGCTCTTGTATTGTTAGTTTATTCACTCCTGCAGCCGGGTCTTCGATAAGGTTATCAAATATCTTTTGTTTTTCCGCCTGCAGGTTTAATATTTTTCCCTCTATTGAATCTTTTGTAACCAGCTTGAAACTGTTTACTATTTGCGTTTGCCCAATCCGGTGCGTCCGGTCGGCGGCCTGAGACTCGACTGCCGGATTCCACCATGGGTCATATATTATTACAGTACTGGCTGATGTCAAATTCAATCCTGTTCCGCCAGCCTTCAGACTCAACAAAAATACTGGAATATTATCACTATTATTAAAATTGTCAACCCTGTCTTGACGTTTTTTTGTTGTTCCATCCAGGTATTCGTAGTTGATTTTTTCTTTCTCAAGCCATTTTCTGATGATACTGAGTAAAGACGTGAATTGACTGAATATCAGCATTTTTTGATTGCTGTCGATATTTTCCAGTACCAGTTCTTTTAAAAGTTCCAGTTTACACGCTTCCATTTCTTCACCTTGTCCGTCTGGGAGCAGGGCAGGGTGGCAGCATACCTGACGCAGACGCATAAGGGTTGTAAGCACCTCAAAATTCGCTTTTTTTCTGCCTTCCTTTTGAAGCTCTTTAAGTTGTTTTCTGCTTTGCGTCAATATGCTGTCATATAAAACGCGCTGCTTTGATGTCATTTCGCAGTATAATGTTTGCTCTATCTTAGGCGGCAGTTCTTTGCATACATCCTGCTTGGTGCGGCGCTTTATGAAAGGCGCGACCCGTTCAGACAGATCATGCTGCAAGTCTTCGGCAGATCCGATTCCATGATAATACTTTTTAAAACTGTTGAAACTGCCGAGCATTCCCGGTTGCAGGAAATCAAAAATGCTCCACAAATCATCGGGGGAGTTTTCCAGAGGCGTACCGGTAAGAACCAGGCGATGAGCGGCTTTTATATTTTTACAACTTTGGGCATTAGCAGTTTGAGGATTTTTGATATGCTGTGCTTCATCAAGGATAAGATAGCTTATCTCAGTACGTTTTATGTCGAGAGCATCACGACGGGCAACGGCATAAGAGCAAATCATAAGATCATAATCAGCGGCATTTTCCCAATGTATGCCGCGTTTTGTTCCTGACAAAGCAATTACTTTAAAGGACGGAATAAACTTTTCGCACTCACGCCTCCAGTTTTCCAGCAAGCTGGCGGGACATATAATTAAAGCGGTAGGATCGCCCTTGCGTTTTTTTGCGGCGAGTAAAGCCAGGGTTTGAACAGTTTTTCCCAAGCCCATTTCATCAGCCAGAATGACATTGAAGCCGCTATCAGTGAATTCTTTCATCCACTTTACACCTTCATTTTGGTATTCGCGGAGAGTTCCGGAAAAGCGTTTGCTAAAATCCTCATCAGTTCCTGTAGAACTGCCGGCAGTCAACATGGAACCAGCTAACTCTGTTGGAATAGCTGACGGAAAGTGCCTGGCTATATATTTCCAGAAATTACCGGAATAGCGCGAAAGCTCAAAAGTTGAATCATCTGAGTTTACCTTCTGAACCAGGTTATCCGCTGCTATCAGGAAGTTGCGGAAATACCTGTTCAGTTTTATTATTCCACCGCCGTTTGAATAATAATGTTTTCCATTCTTAACTGCTTTGACCAGAGGATTCCATGACAAATCTTGTCCGCCGCCGTTTATAGCATAAGACAGTAAATATTTATTTTCATCTTTTTTGAGCAATGAACATTTTATATCAACTGGGGATAAACCGTTTCCGCCGTTAGACAGATGTGCCAGTCCGCTGCCTAGTAGAATATCCCGCTGTTTCATCCATGCCGGCAGCACCTTATCGATAAACACACCGATAGTTTCTGAATTTGTTAAATGCCTTGTGTTGCCTGCGCCACTGAAGCCCAGAGCTTTAAATTCTTCGTCAACGGCTTTTTCCAAGGTTTCCTCACGAGTCCAGAAACGTCCGGAACTTGAAGCCAGTCGTCCGCCATCAGAATTCAAAATCTGTCCATCATAAAGATATTTTAACTCCAGGCTGAAGCTTCTGTCGTCATTTATTTTACCGTCAAGCAGGATTTTCGCGAAACGCACCGAGATATTAGCGTAAGCGCCATTAACTATCCGCAGCGGGAAAAGATTTTCAGAAAGCAGTTTTTTCATACTGTGTCCGTCGGCTTCCTGTTCATTCAGACGGAAAAAATTACGCAGCCAGGTTATATCGACTGTTGCCGGAAGCCACCAGTATTCTCCGCGGGTTCCTATCCAGCAGCCGGAACGCCCCGTAATAACCCTGGCTTTTTTCATCGGCAGCAGTGCTTCACCTATGCAGACGCCGGGAAAATATAAAGTCTTTCCCTGTGATTCCCGTTCGAGCAAGACTGGTTCCGCTGTTTCTGCATGTATAATTAGACGGCGCTCGTTGCGGTAAAAGTTTTTAAAACCGATCAGGCTGTGAAAAAACTCGGAGGTCTGTTCTGAATTCAGCAGTAACTTAGAGCCTTCCCCCTCAGCATTTATAGCAAGAAAACGGATAATTTGATGATCCTGCAAAGAAAAATGCTCAAACTTCAATGACACCGCCAGGCTCTTGTCAAAATAAAGCTGGCGTATATTATTAATGTTGCCGACATATTCTTTCTTAGCGGTCTTTAATTTAACCGAGAGTACAGCATTTTCCCATTTGCTGGGAACGTGTGGAAAAGCAGATTCAATATTTATAATCACCTCTGCTTGAGGTTCAAGATTTTCCACTTCGGCAAGCTCTTCAAAGTTCTGGTATTTCAATCCGGCATATTTTGCGGCTTCTTCTTTGACCGCGGGGATTTTGATAGTTTTAAAACGGGCGAAGTACATGATTACGGCAATTGCATGTGGACAAAGCTTGCCGGTATTCTGCGGGCATGAACAACGTGCCTGATTTTGTTCTCCGCTGGTAACGCTTACATATTCATATTGATTTTTTTGTTCGAATACGGCATTCATAGTACCGTCTTCATTGCGGTAAGCGCAAATCAGATATTTATTTTTTAACAAGGCTTTGGCGCTTTTAAGTATTTCCGCGCTTGAAGCCG
Source organism: Victivallaceae bacterium (assembly GCA_963664605.1). GTDB lineage: Bacteria > Verrucomicrobiota > Lentisphaeria > Victivallales > Victivallaceae > JAHOYW01. The sequence continues at coordinate 2,622,059 of OY761536.1, read as the reverse complement.
CAATCAATTTTGCCTCAAAACTTAATGTCATTATTAACCGATTTTTTATTTTCCGTAACACGTAACACGTAGTATGTAACACGTTTTTTAATATACCAAAACTATTAATATACCATCAAAAACTGGCATAGCAAAACAAAAAATACAAGATTTAATAATTAAGTTTCAAGGGTTAAGGATTAAGATTTAAGGATTTTACGCTGTGTACGTGTTTTTTTTATTCAACTTAGGCTCCCGCAAAACGGCGTTATTTGTCAGCCTCTGCGAGTATTTTAACAGAAGAAATTATATTAGAGTTCAGAGGCTTTTTAAATATTCAAGGATATCAGCGGCATTTGTGTCGGGTTTTACTTTTTTCATTACTTTTTCGATAATGCCGTTTTCATCAATTATGAAAGTGGTGCGGACTATTCCCATTGAAGTTTTGCCGTACATCTTTTTCTCCTGCCAAACCCCGTAGGCTTTGATAATTTCCAATTCCGGGTCGGAAAGTAGAATAAACGGCAAAGAATGTTTTTCCGCGAACTTAACATGTGACGTTGTGCTGTCGCGGCTGACCCCGATAACCACCACTCCTGACTTTTCAAACTCATCGTAGGCTCCGGCAAAAGCGCAAGCCTGCCGGGTGCAGCCGGGCGTATTATCCTTGGGGTAAAAATACAACACTACTTTTTTACCTTTAAAGTCCGCGAGCGAAACATTATTGCCGTCTTTATCCGGTAAAGTAAAACCGGGGGCTTTCATTCTTGTTTCCATAAGATATTCTCCATTGGTTGTTATTGTTGAATATATAGAACAAGTGTGGCAAAATCAAATAATTTCACAGTTTTTACAATTTTTCACACAATCTTCACATTGGCTTCTAGGCAACTTCATTTACCAGCTCTAATCTAGTTTTATATAAAGCCAGTATACAGTGTGCTGTAAAAATAACTTAAATAAGGAGGAAGGCAAATGTCATTTCTAAGAATGCTGATAATCGTAGTAATTTTCATTACAGCAACAATAGCGTGGGTTATTCTTGGTTCGGTAACTAAAATACGGACTAATGAATATTCTTCTGAATTATCCGGGCGGGTGGGGCGCCTCTGCGGTTCGCAGTTAGGACAGAAGCCTCCGGTATTTACCGCAATAACGAAATTACGACAGAAAGTTCCGGATTTCGAGGGAACAACAAAGAGAAAAACAGGATTCTGGAACAGCAAAACCCAAACCATCAAAAAAGCAATATCCCCTATGGTAAATGCTATTGATGTTGACCTCCAGTTGGAATACCGCCGGAAAGGACTGCTCTGGTTCCCGGTTTATAAATGTAAGTTCGCTGCTGAATATACTTTAGAAAATATTGACGATCAACCTATGACAGTCAAGGCGCATTTTGATTTTCCCTCGGCTTCGGCGACTTACGATGATTTCCTACTGAAAGTTGACGGCAAAATCCAGGAATGCCAGGTAAACACTCAAGGTGGTATTGATGTTGATTTTGACATCACCCCCAAAAGCAGCAAGGTTTTCAGTGTGTATTATAAAACCAGGGGGCTTTTCAGCTGGAGCTATCTGCCGGAAAACTCCGGCGGGGGACGTTTACGAAACCTGAAAATGACCGTTGATACGGATTTTAAAGCGGTTGATTTTAAAGACGATTCGCTGTCGCCAGGAAAACTTGAAACTACTGATTCAGGTTGTCATATGGTCTGGAGCGCCAGTAACCTTATTACCTCTAAACCAATATCTATCACAATGCCGAAACGCCTGAATCCGGGACCGCTGGTAACCAAGGTTACATTTTTTGCCCCGTTCTGTTTGTTGTTCTTTTTTGTTGTGCTGTTATCCGTTACAGTTATCAGAAAAATAAATATACACCCCATGCACTTTATGTTTACCGCCGCCGGATTTTTTGCGTTTAACTTGTTGTTCGCGTATCTGGTCGATGTGATAAATGTACACGTATCATTTTTGATTTCGAGCATAGTAACACTGACTTTGGTGAATTCCTATCAACGTGCGGCCCTGGGAGAAAAATTCCCTTGGAAATGGGTTGGACTGGCACAGTTCTGTTACCTCATTTTATTCTCGTACAGCTTCTTTTTTAAAGGATTAACCGGATTAACTGTTACAATCGGTTCGATAATTACTCTAGCTGTGCTAATGTATCTTACATGTCATATTGACTGGAATCAGACATTTAAAGGAAAAAATAGAAAAAAAGAACAGGTTTCCGGTAATTATGAAACAAAAAATATTAATAATTGAAGATGAGGCGTCAATCGCCGACACAGTCAAATATGTGCTTAAACAGGCTTCGTTTGATGTATTTTGTGCGACAACTGCCGGAGAAGGGGAAAAATTTCTCCGGCAATATAAACCTGATATGTTGGTACTGGATATCGGGCTGCCAGATATGAACGGTTTGGATTTTTACCGTAAACTGCGCGACTGGTCTGATTTGCCGGTAATATTCCTGACCGCTCGCAGTGATGAAGTCGACCGTATTGTCGGCTTAGAGCTTGGTGCAGACGACTATGTCACCAAACCTTTCAGTCCGAGAGAACTTGCAGCCCGGGTCAAAACTGTATTGAGGCGTTTTGCCTGTGCAAAAGCACCTTCGGTAAAGCGGGTCTCTGGTTTTGAGTGTAACGAGGAACAGCGTAGCATTTTATGGCATGGTCAAAAGCTGAAACTATCGCGCAATGAATATTCTCTACTATTAGTTCTATTGGCTCATCCAGGTCGTGTATATTCAAGGCGCCAGTTAATGGAAATGGCATGGGAAGAGCCAGAGGCGAGTATGGAACGCACCGTTGATACTCATGTAAAAACTATCAGGGCAAAGCTGAAAGAAATATGTGAGGATGATCCGATTGTTACTCATCGAGGTTTCGGATATTCCCTGTTTTAAACTTAAACCTTTAACCATTAAAACCTGAAATTGTTCATGAGTATTCGTTTTAAAATATTTCTTGCTTTTTCTATCTTGTTTATCTTCGCTATTTTTCAAATAACGCGGAATTTCCGGGATGACGTTCGCAAAAGTTATTTGGAGAGCCTCGAAGAAAACATGGTCGACTCCGCTAATATCCTGGCGGAAATAGCCGCCGAACATTATCATAACGGCAAATTCGATCTGAGCTTTCTTGAAGACTCTATGAAGCGTGTGGACAAACGGCGGCCTGAAGCACAGATATATAAACTGTTTAAGAACAGAATTGATGCCGGCATTTATATTACAGACAGTAAAGGGAAAGTTTTATTCAACTCCAATAGACCGGAAAGCGCAGGGAGCGATTTTACTAATTGGAATGACGTGAAAAGATGTTTGAACGGTGAGTATGGAGCTAGATCTACACGTTTAAATAAAGATGATCCTGCCAGCAGCATACTACATGTAGCAGCTCCGATCAGAGTGGATGGGAAGCTTGTTGGAGTGTTAACTTTTATCAAACCAATCAAGTTTACTTCTTTTTTTATTGAAGAGCGTAAAAACAAATTAGTAAGGAACGCAGCCTTTATCTCTCTGATAGCTTTTCTAATTTTTCTAATTTTTTCTGAATGGATAACCGCTCCGGTATTGCGTTTAACCAAGTATGTTAAATCTTTGAGTTCTGGCAAATCTCCGGAATATCCTCACCTAGGAAGGGGGGAAATAGCCAATCTTGGTGCCGCTTTTGAAGAAATGCGCCTTAAACTAGATGGCAAAAAATATATTGAGGACTATGTACGAACTTTAACGCACGAATTGAAGAGCCCCATTTCCGCAGTAAGCGGCGCAATAGAACTGCTTGAAGACCCGGCTTTGCCTGACGATCAGCGCAAGAAATTTACTGAGATTATCAAGCTCGAAAATGAGCGAATGTCAAAACAGGTTGACCGCATGCTCCAGTTATCACGCCTTGAAGGGCATAGCGCCGGAGCTAAATTTGAAGAAATTGATATTGCCCTGCTGGTTAATGAAGTAGTACTCGACTGCGAGATTCTCAGCATGACTAAACGTCATTTCAAATGTACCGTTGCCAATGAGGAATTGATTTTGTCAGGAGACCGTTTCCTTATAAAAGAAGCCTTGAATAATCTGGTTCGCAACGCGATAGACTTTACTGAAGAAAACGGTTCAATAGAACTAAAAGCCTATCGCAGAACAAACAAAATAGTAATCGAAGTAATTGATAATGGTACAGGAATTCCTGATTATGCTAAAAATCGGGTTTTTGAAAGATTCTATTCACTTGCACGACCGGCATCAGGACAGAAATCATCTGGTTTAGGCTTGAGCATTGTCCGCCAGATAGCCATACTGCACAATGGTGGAATATCTCTCCGGAACAACACCCCTAAAGGCACAAAGACAATACTGGAATTACGCTGTTCATAGCTCTTGACGTTGGACTTTTCTGTTTGGCTCGTTATATTACAATCCATAGCTGATAGCTGTTTACTGAACTCTGATAACTGAAAAGGTACATTATGATACAGAAAAGCGCATTAAAGTTTCTGGAAGAACTTCTGAATTCTTCGGGACCATCCGGATTTGAAGAAGAAACCGCCGGAATTTTCCGTAAATATTTGAAAGGATTTTGTGATAAGGTCGAAACCGATGTATTGGGTAATACCACCGGCATACTTAATCCCGGCGCAAAATTCAAAGTTATGATCGCCGGACATTATGACGAAATCGGTTTTCAGGTCGTTCATATTGATGAAGAAGGACTGGTATATTTCCGTCCAAACGGCGGTATAGACAAGCTTACCGTACCGGGAACTGAAATCGAAGTTACCACCGAAAAAGGCAAAATACCCGGTGTTATCGGTAAAAAACCTATTCACCTGTTGAAGCCCGCGGAACGCGACAAAGCGGTTGAACTTGAGGATATGTGGATCGACATCGGCGCGGAAAACAAAAAAGAAGCTGAAAGCCTTGTAAGTATAGGAGATCCTGTCGCGGTCAAACCAAATTTTCAGTTGATTGGCAAAAACCGGGTCATGTCAAAAGGGCTTGACGATCGGATCGGCGCTTTTGTGGTAGCTGAAACCCTGCGTGCTTTAAGCAAACGTAAGTTGTCTGTTGCCGTCTATGGTGTCGGTACGGTTCAGGAGGAAGTCGGTTTGCGCGGCGCGACCACCAGCACTTTCAATATTAATCCTAATGTCGGCTTTGCTATTGATGTCGGTTTCGCAACCGATATTCCGGATATCCCGCACAAACTGCTCGGTGATATCAAGTTGGGGAAAGGCCCTGAATTGAACCGCAGCGCTGACAACAATGTTATTCTCGGTAAGAAAATGCGCAAAATAGCTAAAAAGCATAAAATTCCATATCAGGAAGCTGCTTCGCATCGCGCTTCCGGCGGTACGGATACCGCTCAAATACAAATGACCCGTGCAGGAGTCGCGACAGCCTTGATAAGCATTCCTAACCGTTATATGCATACTCCGGTTGAAGTTTGCGACCTGCGTGATGCTAAAGACGCGGTTGAGCTGCTTACTGAAACCATTGCCGCAATGACCGGAAAAGAAACGTTTATTCCAGGCATCAGCAAAGTATAGAAATTAAAAAAACAATTCTGTCACCCAAATATGAACAAGCTATATCTAATAAGCGGCGATGATGATTTCGCTATAAAATTACGCAGTCGTGAAATAATCACTTCACTCTGCGGAGAGGATGCGGATAATAATCCTGATCTGGAGATAATCAAAGGCGACAGCGATGAACTTAAAGCTGAAGATATCCTTACCAGCCTCCTGGCGTCTCTGCATACTCCGCCTTTTTTCAGTCCTGATAAAAAAATCTGGCTGCGCCATTTTGCGCACTTCGAAAAATCACTCGCAGTCAATGCTAAAGACGTAGTTAAAAAACGAATAAGCGAGCTTACTGATTTTATCAAAGCAGGTATTCCCGACGATATAATCCTGATTATTGACGGTCCCGGCATCGACCAGCGCAAAGCTTTTTTCAAAAGTTGTAAAGCCGCTCCTGATGCGGAGGTGCAAATATTCAAAAAGACAAGCTTCGGGGACAGGAACTTTGCTGAAAACCAGCGCAGGCTTATAAATGACATCTGTGCTAAAGCCGGCAAACAGATCGATCATGCGGCAGTTTATTATCTCACCGAAACAATTTCCGGCGACAGCGGAAGAATGCAAAGCGAACTGGAAAAAGTATTCTGCTATATCGGGGATTCAAACCGGATTTCGGTTGAAGACTGCAAAGCTATTTGCAGTTCCACTCCCGAAGCTATGAGCTGGGATTTCGCCAACGCCCTGGTCGATAGAAATATGACTGCCGCGTTAAGGCTGGTAAATACTTTAGTGAAGCAGCTCACCGCCGAACGCGGCGGCAATCTGGAATTATCCATTCTCAGCCAGGCGACAAGGTCTTTTCAGGAAATGATAAAAACCAAGAATGCTATGGCTGAACTCAATGCCCCGGCACGAATCGGGAAATCATATTTCTCGGCTATCCCCCAAAGCATAAAAGAAAAATACCCGGACAATATGTTATTGAAGGTTCACCCGTTCCGTGCTTATAAAATATGCGAGAGCGCTGAGAAATTCAACGATAAACAACTTGCGCAGGCATTGCGGGATATCCTGGACGCCAACCGCAAACTGGTTTCCGGAGGCGGACAACCGCGTATTGTTCTGGAACAACTAATAACTAATATTACAGGTAAAAATGTTAAACAAAGATATTAAAAATGCTTACAAGGTATTAGAAGGCAAAACCTTAAGCAAAGAAGAAGCTGTCGCGATAGACCGCAGTGTCAACGGAACCGATCTTATGGATCTGTTGTCCCTGGCAAACAAAGTAAGAAATAAATATTGTCCCGGAATGCAGGTTTGTTCGATTCTCAACGCAAAATCCGGCGTGTGTTCACAAAACTGCAAGTTTTGCGCACAGTCCGCGCACCATAATACAGGTATTGAAACTTATCCGCTGGTAAGCAAAGAAGAAGCCTTGAAAGCTCTTAAAGTTGTTTATGATTCAGGCGTGCGCTCTTTCGGATATGTAACCAGCGGACACGGCTATCTGGAACCGAATGATGAATTTTATTATATTATGGATACGCTTGATGCCATGTATGCACAGTTTCCGGAAATGAAGTTTTGCGTTTCAATCGGTATACTGAGTGAGAAAACCGCTAAAATATTATCGGAACATCATTGCGGCCGTTATAACATCAACCTTCAGACTGCCCCGGCTAAATACGCCGAGCTCATTGCTGACACCCATACTATACAGGATAAGATCAACACAGTAAAATATCTCCAGTCTTTTGGAGTGGAAATTTGCTGCGGCGGCATTTTCGGACTGGGCGAAAGTTCCCTTGACCGTATAGATATGGCGCTGGCTGTGCGGGAACTTGATGTTGATGGAATCCCTTTGAACGTATTAGTGCCCATTCCCGGAACACCGCTCGAAAGCCTCCCTGTCATGCAGCCTTCGGAAGTTGCGAAAAGTTTTGCCTTGTTTCGCCTGCTCAACCCGACAAAGATGCTGAAATTTGCTGCCGGACGCGAAACTACTTTAAAGGATTTTCAGGGACTCCTGATGCTCTCCGGCATAAACGCCTTAATGACCGGGGGATACCTGACGACGCGCGGGCGTTCAGTAGACGAAGATAAGGAATTCATCAATAGATTAAAATTATTTAATGAAAATTAAAGCCGGGAGAGATGGTCTTCAGCTTATGTCATTACTTAAAAGAATACAATCAGAATTAGATGCCCTGCATGAAAAAGATCAGTTTCGTGTATTGCGCGACATAAAGAAAGATGAATTCTTAAATTTATCATCCAACGACTATCTCGGACTGGGGGCTATGCCTGAACTGCGTGAAGAGTTTTACGCAGATCTGCGACAATGCCCGTCTGATGAAGCTTATGCCTTGTCGTCTTCCTCCTCTCGGCTTTTGACCGGTAACCATCCCGGCTATCCAGAGCTGGAACAGACCTTGAGTAAAATGTACAATGACCGTTCGGCGTTAGTGTTCAATAGCGGCTATCACGCCAATATCGGCATTCTTCCCGCTTTGAGTACGAAAAAAGACTTAATTCTTTGCGATAAGCTCAATCATGCCAGCATTATCGACGGCATCCGTCTGGCTGATGCTCAATTCAAACGTTATCCGCATCTGGATTACGCCGCACTCGAGAAACTCCTTGAAAAGAATTCTCCTGAATATGAGAACATTTTTATTGTCAGCGAATCCGTTTTCAGTATGGACGGTGATGCCGCCGACTTGCGGAAACTTGTTGATTTGAAACAGAAATACAATGCGACCTTGATTGTGGACGAAGCCCACAGCGTCGGGGTTTTCGGCGATACCGGATGCGGCCTGGCGGAAGGGCAGGGGGTGCTTGATGATGTGGATATTATAGTCGGGACTTTCGGCAAAGCCTTTTGTTCAGCCGGAGCCTACGCAATTATGGATTCCGCGGTGCGGGATTACCTGATAAATAAAATGCGCCCGTTTATTTTCACAACCGCTTTACCGCCGGTAGTAGTGAACTGGAGCCGTTTTGTTTTAAACAAAACCGTTAACATGAAAAAACGTCGTGAACATTTATTCAAGATCAGCGCAAAATTGCGTGAGGGTTTGAATGCTGTAAGTGATTCACAAATAATTCCGTTTGTTATTGGCGAAAATTCGGAAGCGGTGGTATTGTCGGAAAAACTGCGGAAATCCGGCTTGCTTGTGTTTGCTATACGCCCGCCGACGGTTCCGCCCGGAACTGCAAGGCTGCGTTTTTCATTGACCGCCAACCTTACGGAAAACGATATAGATAAAATATTAAACTGTTTATAGTTATGAAAAGGCTTTGGATAAATAAACGAAATAATAATGAATTGCTCCTCTTTTTTAATGGCTGGGGCATGGATGAAAAACCTTTCAAGCATCTTGCGGTTGATAATGATCTTGATATCCTGATGTTTTATGATTACACAACTCTGGAAGATGTTACAGAGTTTGATGATTATAAAATTGTGCATTTAGCCGCATGGTCCCTTGGGGTGTTTGCCGCCGCTGAAGTTTTGGCGGGAAAAGAGTTTGTCACTGCTGTTGCAATTAACGGGACTTTAAATCCCATTGACGAAGGAGAGGGGATAGCTCCAGCAATTTTCCAGGGAACAATAGATTCCTGGAGCGAAGCCGCCAGAGTGAAATTTAACCGCCGCATGTGCGGATTGCACAGCAAACATTTTAACGCCAATGCCCCCGGACGCTCAATTGAGAGCCAGAAAAGTGAGTTAACCGCCTTACAGGAAAGAATCACAAACAAGCCCGCTCCTGAAAATATCTTCAAACAGGCAATCATAAGCGCTAACGATAAGATATTCACCATGCATGCTCAAGAAACGTACTGGCAGAATGTCAGAATCCCAATCAGAATATTCGACGAACCCCATTACTTTTTCCCTGAATTGAAAAGCTGGAAAGAAATCTTATTTATGTAGTTTTAAAGCCTCTACGAAGCTTACATATTATTTTTTCAAATCCTTTTCAGGATGTTTCAAGAATAACCATGGCGCAGGCGTATTCTCTTTCGTGAGAAATACTTACATGAATATTCCCGGCATTGATTCCAGCTGCTTTAACAGCGGCACTACCGCTGAGGGACATTTGAGGATTGCCTTCCGGTGTGTTTTGGATATTTATATCCTGCCATGAGCAGTTTTTACCGATACCGCATTGCAAAGCTTTGGATACGGCTTCTTTTGCCGCCCAGCGTCCGGCATAATATTCTATCGGATTTTTTCTCGTAGCAGCTTCGGTTCTCTCATTATCGGTGAATATTCTGTTGACAAAAGCTTTGCCGTGGCGTTCAAATAATGCTGTCATTCGTTCTATTCGTATTATATCAGTTCCGATTCCTACGATCATATTGCTTCCTTGATGCTTGTATTTTACGCATGCTGTTATAAATTTATATCACTAGTTAATAGAATATTAAAATACAGAATTTCAATATGAATTTGCTTATATTGTTTAAAACAGATTTTATTTCTCCTGACACCGTGTCGCTGGATGGACAGCGTTTCGAGCACTTACGTAAAATCCTGAGGGTAAAACAAGGAGATTATGTAAAAACCGGTTTGCTTGATGGAATGCTGGGAACAGGAGAGGTTGTTGAACTCAATAACGACAATGTTAAACTGCGGGTAAAACTTGATACTGAACCTCCACCACCTCTGACTCTGACTCTTGTCTGCGCTTTACAGCGTCCGCAGACTATGAAAAAAGTATTACAGGCTGTTATTGCCTATGGCGTTAAAAAGATATATTTTATCCACAGCAGGAAGGTTGAGAAAAGTTATTGGGATTCACCTTTGCTGCAGGAAAATGCACTGCGCAAGCATATTATATTAGGACTGGAACAAAGCTGTGATACTGTCATGCCGGAAATATATTTCCGGCAAAAATTTAAACCATTCGTCGAGGACGAATTAATTAAAATAGTCGGTGACTCAATGGGAATGACCGCGCATCCGTCAGGGAAAGAAGCCTGTCCGGCACAAGTCGGAAAATCGGTAACGCTTTGTGTCGGGCCCGAGGGCGGTTTTACTGATTATGAAATTGAAACATTGGAAAAACATGCTTGTCCTGCGGTGCATTTGGGAGCACGTCCACTTCGGACGGAATTTGCTGTATGCGCCTTGCTCGGACGCTTATTTTAAGGAGAAATGATGGAAAACAAGTTAAAGAGAATGAAAGAACTGGTCGGGGAAGCTTTTGAGTTAGGGCGCATTGCCGCGGTGCTGGATTGGGACCAGCAGGTAGGGATGCCGGTTGCCGCCGCCGCTAACCGGGCACGCCAAACCTCTTTGATATCGTGCATGGCACACGAAAAACTTACCAGCGATGAACTTGGAGAACTATTGGATGATTTAGTACCTGAGATGAATAAGCTTGATCCTGAATCGGACGACTATTGTTTGATAAAGCTGGTGAAACGCGACTATGAGCGCTATACTAAAGTTCCATCTGAACATGTCGCTGAATTTTCGCATTTGACTTCTATGGCACATTCCAAATGGGAAAGCGCGCGTGCCGGTTCGGACTTTCTGATATTTAAGGATTCTCTGACCAGAATTTTTGAAATGCGCAGGGAATACGCTGACTTCTTCGCCCCTTACGACCATGTTTACGATCCATTGCTTGATGAATTTGAGCCCGGCATGAAAACCGCAACGCTCATTGATATATTTGATACAATACGTCCACAACAGGTCGAGTTAATCAGGGAAATAACTTCACGTCCGGAACCTGACCATAGTTGCCTTGAACATAAGTTTGCCACTGATAAACAATGGCAGCTGGCTAACGCTGCCGCCGCCGCGATAGGTTATGATTTCAGCCGCGGCCGTATTGACAGTGTTGTGCACCCTTTCACCACAACGTTCAACCTGAATGATGTTCGCATAACCTCAGCCGCCAGTATTGACAGTTTAACCTGCCTGTATTCCACTATGCACGAAGCTGGACACGCCATTTATGAACAGAATATCTCCAAGTCTTTGGAAAATACTCCATTGGCAGCCGGGGTGTCGCTGGGAATGCATGAATCTCAGTCACGCTTGTGGGAAAACCTTATCGGACGTTCATACTCTTTCCTGAAATTTTTCTATCCTAAACTGCAGAATGCTTTTCCGGTGCTTGAAGCGGTTCCTCTGAATGAGTTTTACCGTGCCGTAAATACCGTCAAGCCCGGTTTTATCCGTATCGACGCTGATGAAGCCACCTACAACCTGCATATCATGCTGCGCTTTGAATTGGAGGTGGCTATGCTTGAAGGGACTCTGGATGTCGCCGACTTGCCGGAAGCATGGAATTCTAAAATGAAGGAATATCTTGGAATAATCCCGCCTGACGATGCTCTGGGCTGTTTACAGGATGTTCACTGGTCGGCTGGACTGGTTGGATATTTCCCTACTTATGCACTTGGAAATTTGATTTCCACACAGTTATGGGATGCATGCAGGGAAAAATTCAGCAGTCTGGATGAAGCCATATCTTGCGGGCGTTTTGAGGAGTTGCGCAACTGGCTTAGCGAAAATATACATCAGTACGGCAGTAAATTTGATTCATTGGACTTGTTGAAACGCATCAGCGGCGACGGAATCCGTCCTGAAATCTATATCAAATATCTGCGTGAAAAATATTCCACTGTTTACGGGCTCTAAATAAATGTATTAAAAAATCACAAATGAGTTTGACAAATGAGCTTATATGTAGTTATTTGTGTATGTGATTATTTTATGAATTTTACTCAAAGGGACGTTTTTTATGTTACGTAGAATTTTTACCTTAACTGCTTCCATTTTGGTTATTGCCGGAATTTCCGGTTGCCGCCAGATCATTGTTGCGGAAGTTATGCAGCAGCCGCTTGGCAAAAAGCTTTATTTAAAGCACAATATCTGGTATGAGAAACCACAGAAGATTTCCTGCCTGAATATACAGAAAGGGAAAATTTTAACTTTTGGAACTGAAGTTGAACCGGTTAATGCTACTGACTACAAGCTTACTTTTAAAACCCCGAAAGACGGCAAGGAATACACTATAGATTATTACCACAGCCTTATAATGCTGCCTATGGAAGGCTACATTAAACGGATATTCACGTTCAAAAATCGCGATGAACTTACTAAAGGCATGAAAGCCTCTGATGTAAAATTGATGCTTACCGGCAGGGTTAAGCGCGGTATGACAAAGAAACAAGTTCTTCTGGCTTGCGGGCCTCCAGCTCCATGCCGGACACCATCCATGTCCAACAGCACCTGGGTCTACTGGCTGAACGAATATTCTGTTTACCGTATTGTTTTCAGGAGTGATAAGATCAATCTGTTTGTAAGCATTGACAAAACATCAAAATACCAGATGAGAAATAATAAATCTAAAAAATCTAAAAAATCTAAAAAATAGAGAATTTTAATGGAAAAGAGAAAAACAATATTGGTTACTGGCGGCGGCGGATTTATTGGTTCACACCTTTGTGAACGTTTACTTGCGGATGGTCATGATGTGGTTTGTCTGGATAATTTTTATACCGGGTCAAAAAATAATATCAGACACCTGCTTGATTCTCCAAACTTTGAATTAATCCGGCATGATATAACTTTTCCTCTCTATATCGAGGTTGACGCTATTTTCAATATGGCATGTCCGGCATCACCTGTTCATTACCAGAATAACCCGATACACACTACCAAAACCTGTGTCACCGGGGCTATAAATATGCTCGGTCTCGCCAAGCGTTTAAATATTCCAGTACTCCAGGCCAGTACTTCGGAAGTCTACGGCAATCCGCTTGTGCATCCGCAGACAGAAGAATACTGGGGCAATGTCAACTGTATTGGTATCCGAAGCTGTTACGATGAAGGTAAACGCTGTGCCGAAACTTTATTTTTTGATTACCGCCGGCAGTTGGATATCGCCATCAAGGTTGTCCGTATATTCAACACCTATGGCCCCCGGATGTTGCCTTATGACGGCCGCGTAGTCAGCAATTTTATCGTTCAGGCTCTTCAGGGAAAAGATATTACGATCTACGGCAGCGGAAAACAGACACGCAGTTTCTGTTATGTTGCAGATCTGGTTGAAGCGCTGGTTGCAATGATGAATACCCCAAAAGACGTTACCGGGCCGATAAATCTCGGAAATCCCGGTGAGTTCACCATGCTGGAGCTGGCAGAGCTGGTTATTGAATTGACAAATTCAAAATCTAAAATGGTTTTTGTCGATTTACCTCAGGATGACCCGGCTCAACGTAAACCGGATATTTCAAAAGCTAAAGAAATCCTTAAATGGAAACCCGAAGTGCAGTTGCGCGAAGGTTTAAGCAAAACAATAGATTATTTTGCATCTATTATTTAATTATGGGAAAAGACGGGTTTAACAGTACCGAATTAACGCAATCCACTGCTGGACGGTGGAATACTGTTTTACCTTCTGACTTTATTGTAGACCGGATTGTTACCGATACGCGTGAAGATTGTTCCGGTGCTCTATTTCTTGCCTTGCGTGGTGAAAATTTCGACGCTCATGACTTCCTTGATGCTGCGGTATCTGCAAACGCTAAAGCATTGTGTGTCGAAAAGAGCTTTGCTGACAGGATAAAAAATTCATGGAATATTCCTGTTTTGCTGGTTGATAATACTATCAGCGCATATCAGGCAATCGCCAATTTTTATAAAAAACGTTTTCCCGAACTGTGTTCAATTGCTGTTACCGGAAGCATGGGCAAGACCAGTTGTAAAGAAATGATACGCTCAATTCTGGTCGCCGCTGTCGGGGAAGAAGCGGTTTATGCCACCAGAAGCAATACAAACAATCAGGTCGGAGTACCGCAGAACTTATTAAAGGTGAATTCCAAACACCGTTTTTGCGTGCTGGAAATGGGGTCAAACCATTTTGGAGAAATAGAGCCTTTGAGCCGCACCCTTGAACCGGATGTCGCATTGATAAACTCAATTGCGCCATGTCATTTAGAGGCTTTCGGAGATGTACATGGTGTAGCCCAGGAAAAGTGTAAAATATTCTCCGCTTTAAAACCGGATGGAATTGCGGTCATTCCGGAAAATTGTCCGGAAATAGATTATTTACTAGAGCAGACGAAAAATTTTAAAACGATGCGTTTCGGCGCGGACGTGGAAGTCGTTTATCATGGCGGTAATTTACACGGAAGCACTATTGAACTGGTATTTAAAGAGCTGAACGAAAAAATAAAGCTGGACTGGCGACTGAGCGGCGCGCATCAGGCGTCAAATGCGGCTGCGGCAGCAACCGTGGCTTTCAGCCTGGGAATTGCCCCGGAAACAATTGCTGAAGGGCTCCGCAATTGTGTATTGCCAGGAATGCGGATGAAAGTTGCCCGAATAAATGATGTAGACTGGATCAATGATGCTTATAATGCCAGTCCCGAAAGCGTTATTGCTGCTTTGCGCTGGCTCAAGGAATTTGCTAAGTCGGAAGAATTGGTTCTGGTGCTCGGTGATATGTTGGAGTTGGGCGAATTTTCAGAAAGTCAGCACCGGAAAATTCTTTGCACTGCATTTGACTTATTTCCGCAAGCGGATTTTGTTTTAGTTGGTTACGAATATGAAAAAGCAGGGCAGGGGATGCAGACAGCAAGCAGATGTTTCTGCCAGGATTCTATTACTGCCAAAGAACTTGTAAAGCCTTTTATAAGTTCCGGGAAAACTGTATTTCTAAAAGGTTCCAGGGGAATAAAACTGGAAAAGTTGTGGCCGGATGAAAACTATTGACGATTATGCGGAACATTTGAAAGAACTGCTTTGCGGTAAAATAATCCCTGTCAACTTCCCTGTATCTCATGTAAGCTGTGATTCCAGACAGGTCAAAAATGGAACACTTTTCTGCGCAATTACCGGAACTGCCCGAAACGGTCATGACTATATAAAATCCGCCATTATGAACGGTTGTTCAGGAGTTATCCACAGTCAGGATTTAGACGAACATGAAGCGGGAATAGCCTATCTCAAAGTTAAACGCCAATATTTGGCATACGCTATGGCTTGTGAACTGTTTTTTGATTGTCCGGCAAAAGAATTCAGACTGCATGGGATAACCGGAACCAATGGTAAGACAACCACGGCTTTCCTGCTTGAACATATTCTAGCTCAGAATAATTTAAAGACCGGACTTATTACAACGGTCGAGTGCCGGGATGGTGACAAAGTTACTCCATCCGAACATACCACGCCTGAAGCATGGGAACTGCAAAACTTGTTCAGGCGGATGGCGGACAATAAATGTTGCGAAGTAGCAATGGAAGTTTCAAGTCACGGGCTTGACCAGTTCCGTCCCGGGAGCACAAAGTTCCATACTGCCGTTTTCACTAATTTAACAGGCGATCACCTTGATTACCACGAAAACATGGAAAAATATTTTTCTGCAAAAAAGCATTTGTTTTTATATTATTTAGACAAAAACGGAACCGCAATAATCAATACGGACGACAAATATGGCAAAAGGCTTGCGGCTGAACTTGATCATAAAAAGATTATTCGCTATGGACAAAATGAAAACGCTGATTGCCGTATCACAAATTTAACTACCCGAACTTCAGGAAGCGATTTCAAATTGACGTTTAAAGGAAATTCTTTCAAAATAACTTCTCCATTGATCGGTGAATACAATGCCTATAATACCTGTGCTGCTTTCTGCGCAGCGCTCGCTTCCGGCGTTGATGGAAATTCAGCTGCGAATATTTTATGCAGCAAGGTAAAAGTCCCCGGCAGGCTTGAACGCTTTTGTGATAAGCGCGGAGTCAATTATTTTGTTGACTACGCACATACTGATGACGCTTTGCGCAATGTTTTGAAAAATCTGCGTCTTATTGCCCCGGGACGCATTGTTACAGTATTCGGATGCGGCGGAAACCGTGACCGCAGTAAACGTCCGCGAATGGCAATGGCGGCAGCGGAATATTCTGACTTGCTCATAATTACCAGCGATAACCCCCGAAAAGAAAATCCGCAGGATATCATTGATGAGATCAAAGCAGGAATACCGGCAAATACTGATTTCAAAGTTGAAGCTGACCGCGAGAAAGCAATCCGTTTAGCCTCAAGAACTGCTCAAAAAGGCGACATTGTATTAGTTGCCGGAAAAGGCCATGAAACTTATCAGGACATAAATGGAGAGCTTTTCGATTTTGACGACCGGAGAATAATAATAAGCATCTGTGCAACTTAAGTTTATCTTTTTGTCATTGCAGGGTTGTTAACATTCATCTATAAATTATAATTAATGTAACAGAATCGTTAATCCGGTTATAAAAAATACTAAAGTGAAGCATTATTAATAACGAAGGAATTTTATTATGAAAGTATTACTGCATGTTAATTACTACGAGGGCGCCGGCAAACTGGATGAGCTGTTTCGAATAGCTCATAAATTTGGTTATGACGGAGTAGAACTTCGCTGGAAATATAAGTTTGATGATATGAATCAGGAAGAGTACCAAAACAAAGTTGCAGCTCTCAAATCTCAATATCCTGATTTCGAAATAACATTTGGCGGCATTGTCGATTTCTGCAATGGTAAAGAGGACGAAGTAGAATTAAGTACTGTAGAATATATTGAGTTCATGGAGTGGGCTAAAAAAGAACTTGATACAAAGGTAATGAATTTTCTCACCGGAACAATGGTTGCGGAAAATACTGATTACAGCTTATTTCATTTGAATGGCAGCGGCACGGCAGAGGAAATACATTATGAAAAGTCTGCCGCAGGGCTAAAGCTATTAGGCGATAAAGCCGGTGAACTCGGTATGCTTATAGCTTTGGAGACTCATAATGGCTACTTGCACGATTTGGCGAAACCATGCAGAAAACTTATGGATATGACACAGCATGACGCAGTTGGAATAAACTGGGACCAGGGAAATATTATTCTCAATAAAAACGGAGAAAGCATTGATGACGTTTTCGATATTCTGGACGGTAAAATATATTATGCGCACCTCAAGAATGCCCTTGTTTACAGACATCAAATGTATATGATTACTCATTTGGAACAGGGTCATATAGATACTATGCATGCAGTAAGAAAACTCAGCGCCAACCTCAAGTCAGGGATAATGGCAACAGAATATTCAGCTCCCGGCGACGGCATTATTGCCGCTAAACGGGATATGGAATACATGAAATACATTAAAGAATGGCTGGAAATCATTTAAGCCATTGAATGTCATTTTTCAATTTGAACTCAAATTTATTTTTGGGGAAATAAATTTTTAACTTTCCGTATAAATAAATGTGAAAAAATTTGTGTTTCGCTGATTGCGCTGTATCTTTATATAACAATTCGTTTCTTAATAATACAAGTGGTCTTTAAGTTATTGATTGTAGATTATTAAGAAAAACTATGAATATTTCAGGTGAATCATATTCAGCCTGATACTGTTTTCCGTAAAGAGGCCGGAGAATAATCTAGTAATAGTTTATTTTGCCGGCGACTCTCCGAAGTGTCCTGCAAAAAAAGGTCTGATAATTCGGAAAACAGGAAAAAATATGATTAGTAAATTGCCGCCGCTTGTAATAGGCGATCTAAAAATAAGAGTTCCAATAATTCAAGCCGGGATGGGAGTCAAGGTTTCGACTGCCGCTCTAGCTAGTGCTGTCGCTATTTATGGGGGCGCAGGAACTATTGCCAGCGTGGGGCTTGCTTCAGGACATGCCGATGCCAGTACTGATTATGTAGGTTCTTCAAATAGAACATTCCAGAAAGAGATCCGTAAAGCCAGGGTGAAAACCCGGAAAGTTATCGGCGTCAATATAATGGTAGCCTTGAATAATTACGAAGAAATGGTTAAAGCTGCCGTGAAGGAAGACGTGGATTTTATTATTTCCGGAGCAGGACTGCCTTTAAGCCTGCCGGAATACACCAAAGGAAGTTCTGTAAAACTTATCCCGGTAGTTTCATCTGCAAGGTCAGCGGAAGTAATATTAAGAACTTGGAAACGCCGTTATAAACGTTTACCGGATGCCGTGGTGGTTGAAGGCCCTATGGCTGGCGGGCATTTAGGTTTCAAAGCTGAAGAGTTGATCGCTGGCACAACTGACAGTCTGGAAAAAATAATTACAGATGTATTAGCGATGGTTGAGAAGTACAGAGAGGGGGAGGGAGCAGAAATTCCGGTAATTGCCGCGGGAGGGATCTTTGATGGAAAAGATATTGCCAGATTTTTCAAACTGGGCGCTAAAGGTGTTCAAATGGGTACGAGATTTGTCGCCACGAATGAATGTCCAGTCACCGATACATTTAAAAAATTATATATATCTGCTGAAAAAAAAGACATTATTATTATAAAGAGTCCTGTGGGGATGCCGGGCAGGGCCATAAGAACAAAATTTATAGACAAAGTCATGCAGAATGAGAAAATCCCATTTAAGTGTGATTATCAATGCCTAAGGAGTTGTGACGTAAAAAACACCCCTTACTGCATTGCCAAAGCAATGTGTAATGCCACACTCGGAGATTTAGATAATGCGGTTGTATTTGCCGGAGCAAACGTTTCTCGAGTAAAAGAGGTTGTCAGTGTAAAAGACCTGATGGACGAACTCATCAATGAAACGCTGGCAGAATTGAATAAAACATTAGGTTAAGTCAGGATAGCGGGGAATGACGGCTTTTCTGTTACAGACGTGTTTGTATGTTTCATCAGGCCAGCCCACAGCTATTACGGAATAATATTTTTCGCCTGGTTTTGCGCCTGTTCTTATGCAAATTGTTTTGTCATTAAGCATAGCTTTGACAGCAAAACCTATCAAACATGTTCCCAACCCCATACTATGAGCGGCAAGTTGAATATTCTGACTTGCCAGTTGTGCATCTTCATTTGGCATTGAGCATGTATCAGCCCCCCCTACAATAATTAAAGCCGGAGCTCCATGAAATAAATAATCATGTTCTCCGCTGTACCAGTTGCTGACTGCCTTTCCTACAAAACGGCTGTAATTCTGATGAAATGTTTTGAGGTCATTTTTGCCCAAAAGACTCATAGTGTTGCGGATTACAAAATTATTAGCTAACTTGTTTACTTTGCGGAAAAATTCAATTATATAATTGCCGTACGCTACAACATCTTTGCGTTCCGGAAGAATAGTAAAGTTCCAGCCCT
Source organism: Victivallaceae bacterium (assembly GCA_963664605.1). GTDB lineage: Bacteria > Verrucomicrobiota > Lentisphaeria > Victivallales > Victivallaceae > JAHOYW01. Next base: position 2,602,412 of record OY761536.1, on the reverse strand, counting down.
GACTGTTTGTCGCAGATGGGGCGGTTGTACCGATTTTAACCAGATCTTCGAGCATAGCCTTGTCAACGGCACGTTTCGCATAATTTCTGCATGATCTGCGTGAAGCCATTAAACGGACCAGTTGACTTGTATCGCTTTTGCCGTAAGGCAGCCAGTTATAATCAGCATCGAAAGTATCGAATGAGAGTTTTGTCAGGGATGTAACTTTGACAGCGCCTACAGGACAGGCTTGCTCACAATGTCCACAGTTTATGGAACTTTTCCCTGTGATCTCCGCTTTTCCGTCTACCAGTGAAATTGTCTGTACAGGACAGACCCTGACGCATTCGCCACAGCCAATGCACTTCGTTCTGTCAATAATTGTATTAACTTTCCCTTTCATAATGTTTTCTCAATAAATCTTTATTTTATTTTTCTTTATTTTATATTCATAATTACGGATCTGGCTTTGCCAGGTTCCGATTATAGTTCTTACGCTGTAGCCTTTTTGAAGTAATATACGGACTTTTGCCGTTCCCATAGCCTTGTCGAAACCCGCTATGCGATCACTCCGCCATTTGAATTGTGAATAGTTCTTCTGCAGATATTGTAGTATTGCGACAGTACAGGTGGTCGGTTTAAATTTAGATACGTCAGTTATGTGAAGCTGTATCCCATGAGTGTTCTGCTTTTTGAACAAGCCGTAAGTAGGCGTAAAATGTATCTCTCTGAAACGGATTCCTTTAAGTCCTAGATTATTCAAGCTGCGCGCCATATGGGAAGCATCTATCCAGGGCGCGGCGACAACCTGAAAGGGCAGGGTGTAACCTATACCGATCCCGACAATCCCCAGAGTGCCGATAGCGCCTGTAGCGGAATAACAGCATGCGGATTCCGACGACGGTATTTGCGGAGAAGTCGGAACCCAGGGCAAGCCAGTCTGTGCCCAGCTCATGCCGCGACGGTAGTTAACCATAGGGACAACGTAAAGCTTGCATTTTATCCCGATGACCCTTTTAAAATAAAGAGCCAGCTCTCCGACGGTTAAACCGTATACAAAAGGAATCGGGTATAAGGCAATAAATGATTTATATTTATTTTCAACTACTGGTCCGTCAACCTGGACAGCTCCAAGAGGGTTGGGGACATCCAGGACAAGCATTGTTTTATTAGCTAAAGCCGCAGCGCTCATACATTCAGCCAAGTGCCAGATATAGGTATATGAACGACAACCGATATCCTGAATACTGTAAATCAGCACATCAACTTTATTTAACGACCCTGGGGGAGGGCGGTGATCCTTGCCGCCATAAAGCGAATATACCGGTAATCCGGTTTTCTTATCATAGCTTGCCTGAAAATTTTTTCCGGCAGCGACATTTCCGCGAATCCCGTGCTCCGGGGCAAACAATGCCACCAGGTTTACATCACGATTTGCCTTGAGCAGATCAGCGGTGGAACGCAGATGGGCGTCAACCCCGGTGGGATTGGTAATCAAGCCGACTCTTTTTCCTTTGACAATATGGGTGTATTTGCTGAGGAACACCTCTAAGCCATTATAAACGCGTGCGTTTGACAAGGGGGAAAGTATAAGTAATACAGATAAAATCATTATTTTTGACAGTATTTTAGGGTATATCATGGCAAATCCTTAGCAAAAAAAGCTGTTTTTAGTAAAAAATCTATAAAAACTTACATTAATTTCTTGACGATTGCCAGTTACCAAGCTATTTTATGCAACTTTTTTGTATTTAGTGGATTCAGGCCCCATTAATTATATTAATGCTTGACACCTGATTTCACTGTAATTATTAACTTATAACAATAAGGAAAGGGATAGTATGGCTACTGCAAGTCAAGCAAAACACAAATTGTGTCGTCGAGTAGGACAATGTATTTGGGATAATCCCAAATGTCCTAGTGTAAAACGCCCGTATCCGGCAGGACAACATGGAAAAACCGGACGTAGAGGAAAACTTTCTACTTATGGTACTTTACTGCTGGAAAAACAAAAATTGCGTTCACATTACGCTATTTCTGAAAAACAGCTGCGTATCGCTTATGCTAAAGCCAAAAAAGGTGAAGGGCAGGCACACGAAAAATTATTCAGAGGCTTGGAACAGCGTCTGGACGCTGTGTTGTTCCGCAGCGGTTTCGCTCCAACTATTTTCGCGGCTAAACAGTTCGTTAACCATGGACATATCCTCGTAGACGGCAAAAAAGTTGACCGCGCTTCCTATCAAGTGAAGGAAGGACAGGTTATCTCTGTCAATGCTGAAAAAAGCCCGGCAATTGCCGATATCGCTAAAAACAGCAATACTACTGTTCCAGGATACCTGGAAGTAGATACTGACGCATTAAAAGTTACATTAACACGTATTCCTGAAATCGAAGAAATTCCAGTAAACGTTTCTATCATGAACGTTATCGAATACTACGCGCGTTAGTAGACGACTTTGTAGAACTGACCCGGTTCGCATTAATTTGCACCGGGTCTTTTTTTGTCCAATTTTAGTATATAAAGTTTTCCATTGTCATTTGTATCTTTAAATTCCGGAAGCGGATGCCGGACGGTCTTTATAATTCTGAATTCCGATTTTGGCCTTGCGGAAATGCCGGCAGGCGATGAAACCTTCGATGAAGCACATCCCAAAGTAAAAAGAACAAAAGAAACACAAGGTATAATAATTCTCACATCCAACTCCCGGTTATATATCAAAAATATTAGATATTATACAGCCCGCATTCAAGTTGTCAAATTATCCATTATTTTTCTATTAAACCTTGTAATATCATTGGAATAAATTATTTTTGAGCATGGTTTCCAAATTTTATAACGTCAGAGGACAGGTTAATGAAAGTATATATAAACACTGACATTGAAGGTGTGGCCGGCTGGGTCTTTTATGCCACAATGAGCGATTCTTTATTTAACTATCACCATGTGCAGCGAATGAATATGCTTCTGACCAATGAGGTTAACGCGGCAGCCAGGGCATGCTTTGAGTCCGGAGCAGACGAGGTATATATAAATGATAATCACGGATACGCGTACAGCATAATCTTTGAAAAACTTGATCCCCGATGTAAAATAATTCATGGACGCAACGGATATTTTCCCTCATGGCTGCCAATGCTTGACGAAACATTCGATGCTGCTATAGGTATCGGGATGCACGCCATGGCAGGTACTCCGGAAGCTGTTTGCCCGCATTCATATTGGCATGTGACCCTGTGCAGCGGAAAAAAGATGGCATTAAGTGAATGTACTATGTTCGCTGCGCTCGCAGGAGAGAAAGGGGTACCGCTGATAGCGGTTTCCGGTGACGATAAAATTGCCGCTGAGATTCACTCAAAGATACCAGGGTGTGAAACTGCTATTGTCAAAGAAAGCCTGGGGGCACAAAATGCCTGCAGTTTAATTCCTGCCAAAGCGTGCAGGCTTATAGCTGAAAAAGTCAGGGCAGGGCTGCAAAACCGGAAAAAAATAAGGCCTTTTAAATTACAGGGGCCTTATAAATTGAATGTTTCAGACCGTGATCCTGATGAAAAATGTCTTAAAAAAGATGCCGAAGGCGATAATCTTTGGAATTTAATGCACGATGTTTGCAGGACTTTTGGTAACAAATGGGGTGATCAGTCAATAGACGATCGTTCATGGCGTTTTCCAGATAGCGTTTTTACAAGCAAATAAGATAACAATTATGACAGATATTTCACCACTTTTTGAAAATGGTAAAATAAAATTTGATACTGGCTCCAATGGGGAAAGTTGGGATTTTGTCGCTACCGGTGACTACGGCATACTTCCGGGCGTTGCTGAAAATGTTGCCAGGAATGGAGTTACCACTCTGGCAGCACATATTAACGAACTTATAAAAGCGGATGTTTCTATAGCAAACCTTGAAGTCGGATTGGCTTCCGGCGATAACCTTGAGGGCAGGGGAGTACGTGGTGACCGTGAATTGTTTATGCGTTTACACGAAGCCACAACATTTACCGCTTATTCTTTCGCTAACAACCATATTTGTGATGCCGGTGTTGATGAACTATCTGAAACTTTCGAGTTTTTTAGCTCAAAAAATATTCCGTATGTTGGGGGAGGGCGCAGTAGGTCCGAAGCTGAAAGCCCCCTCTTTATCGACTGTAAAGGCGTAAAACTTGGAATTCTGGCATTTGCTCAAAAAGAAAACCAAATAGCGGAAGACAACACCCCTGGAGCCGCTGAACTTATTGCTGATAAAGTATTTAAAGCCGCCGAAAAATTGCTTGTAGAATGTGATGTTCCCATAGTCATTATGCATGAAGGATATGAATTTATGGATTTCCCTAGACTTCAGTTTATGGAACTTTGCCGTAAGCTCGCAAAGCTCGGAATTAAACTAGTCATAGGTCACCATTCACATACGCCCCAGGGCATTGAAAGAATAGATAACTCACTTATTTTCTATAGCTTGGGAAATTTTTTATTTGATCAGCCACATTTTACCCCATATCCATGGAGTAGGCGTTCATTCCTCCCGGCAATCAGCTTTAGAGGAAAGGAAATAGCATCACTTGAACTGCGTCCGTTTGAAATAGAATTAGAACCATTGGATATACGCCTTGCTAATAGTGCCGAAAGAACAATAATGTTTGAACATCTGAAAGAAAATTCAGAAGTAATTAATGATGAAAATAAATTGCGGAAAGGGCTGGAAGATTTCTACACCAATATCCTGTTTCCGGAATTCTTCAGTTATATAACAGATTACGGAAACGAAAAAGGAAAAGACTTTTCCATGCTTATAGAACAGTTCAAAGGTCAAAAACCGGTACACAATTTATTTGCAGACTTCCTGGCGATATACGAGAAATAGTTAATCACATTCTGTATTTATCGTAGATTTCTTTACGCACCGGGCAATTGCAAATAAATTCATTACCGAACATCTGCTGATATGGACATGAGGCATTGAATTCACTTCTAACGAACAACACCGAATCATTTACGCAGTCTTCCGCCTTGCAGATGCAATCGGAATCTTTTAAACAAGCAAGTTTCTTTTTACATCGTATTGCAGATTCTTTGATTCTGTCGCTTATGCTGATTTTCATTATCACAAACCTCCTGATAATAAATATAAGTGCAGTATTAACATTTTGTCAACAATAATTGATAAAAAAATATCTTTTATGCTCAAAAACAATATCACAAAATAAAAGAAATCAACTTTAAAAATTATAAAAAACATCTCCAAGCATAATTCAGGCTAAGATTTTTACACAAATACAACGTCGCATAATACATGTTATGTTAAGTTTTTAGTTAACAATCTCCAAATTACCAATAACCTTATGTAGCTCATTAATAATTACTTACATTTATTTTTGCATGCGCCTGTTAATAACTTGTTAATTAACTTTGCGGTGTTTGTTGAGAAAACGGGTTTAAAAATTGAAAAAGATGGCTATATTCTGTATCCGACAGTTTTAAATAATAAAAAAAAGATTTTTATGGATAAATACGATGTAATAGTAATTGGAGCAGGGCATGCTGGCTGCGAAGCGGCATTAGCCGCGGCACGGGTTGGCGGCAAAACCATGCTTATTACTATAAATATGGATCATATCGCACAGATGAGCTGTAATCCGGCTATCGGAGGAATAGCTAAAGGGCAAGTGGTTCGTGAAATTGATGCTCTGGGCGGTTATCAGGGAATAGTCACCGATGCTGCCAGCGTCCAGTTTCGTATGCTTAACCGCGCCAAAGGCCCGGCTGTATGGTCGCCTCGTGCTCAATGCGACAAAAGCTGTTACCAGCGCGGGATGAAATTTGTACTTGAACAGTACCCCAACCTTGACATTATTCAGGCGGAAGTCACTGATATTATTATGAAAGATAATAAAGCTGTGGGGGTTACAACTCATTTTGAGGATAAAATATTCGGCAGATGCCTTGTTTTCACCACTGGTACGTTTCTTAGTGGAAAACTGCATTACGGTTCAAAGAATTTCAGCGGCGGACGGGCAGGAGATCCCGCCTCAAACTTGCTATCTGCTGCCCTCAAAGAGCGTCTTGGTTTGCGATTGGGGCGTTTAAAAACCGGAACCCCTCCCCGTATTTTGGCAAAAACTATTGATTTTAGCAAAATGCAGCGGCAAGATGCCGAACTTTCCGAAGAAAATTTCAGTTACTATCATAACGATATCCCCCTGCCCTTACCTGAAGCTACCAAGAAAAATATGCCGTGTTACATGGTGTATTCGACAGCTGAAACCAATAAAGTTGTCAAGGATAATATTCATCAAGCACCGCTTTATCAAGGTAAAATTGAAGGTATCGGAACCCGCTACTGCCCCTCTTTTGAGGATAAAGTCGTGCGTTTTGAGCATCACCCGAAACATCTGCTTTTTCTGGAACCAGAGGGTGAATTCACCGAAGAATACTACATCAACGGCATATCAACCAGCTTGCCGGTAGATGTGCAGATACAAATGCTTAAAACTATTCCCGGACTGGAAAACGCTGTTCTTTCGCGTTATGCCTACGCCATAGAATATGACTTCGTATTCCCCGACCAGTTGAACCGTTCGCTGGCAGTAAAAAGACATCCTAATATATTTACTGCCGGACAAATAAACGGAACCAGCGGCTATGAAGAAGCTGCCGGACAGGGATTGATTGCCGGAATGAATGCTGCCAGATATGCTGTCGGCAAAGAAACCGTCGAGCTTTCACGCAACAGCTCATATATAGGGGTGATGATTGACGACCTTGTCAGTAAAGATATTATCGAACCTTACCGTTTATTTACCAGTCGCGCCGAATATCGTTTACGCCTGCGGCAGGACAACGCTGACCTGCGTTTGAGCGACTTCGCATACCAGAATGGCTTGCTTCCGGAGGAAAAATATAAAAAGTTCACCGCATATCGTGACGAGTTAGAACGTGTTGAAAAGAACATGCGGGATACCAAAATAAAAGGCAAGACTTTATGGGAAATGCTTAAACAGCTTAAAGGTCACTACGATGCAACAGCCCCCCTGCCCTTTGACGCGGAGCTTTTTGAGTTAGATATTGACAGCAGACAAGGGCGCAAAGTAATGCGCCAGTTAACCATCAAAGCGCATTATGAAGGCTACTTAAACCGCGAAGAATCATCTATTTATAAACTCCAAAAGCTGGAAAACTGGAAAATTCCATCAGGTTTCAATTACGATGAAATCAAGGGGTTGCGCAACGAAGCTAAAATGAAACTTAAACAAATAGAACCTACCACCCTCGCTCAAGCCGGACGAATAGACGGAGTAACTCCCGCCGAACTTGCTCTTCTACAAGTACACCTTACACGCCGTAAGTAAGATCAAAGAATTTTAAGGAAAAATACAGGCTTCTTAAAAAAGCTTTTCTAAAGCTGAACATACCTTATTTATGCTAAAAAGTTGCTTTATATTATAATTTGTTGTATCTTATATCTTAAAGAGTATAATAGCTCGGAGGAATTTATGGTGATTACAAATAAGAAACCAATCCGCTTCTATATGTTTCTGAAGATTATTTCCTTTGTAATTATACTGCTCGCTCTATCATTATTTTCCTGGTTTGTAATACAACATGCCAATAAGCAGTTACGGAAATACTTTATAAGGGAAATTGACACTATAGCCAGCACTATAGACTTCAGCCAAGTCAAAAACCTTACCGGTACAAAAGCTGATTTTGACACTTCCGCTTACCGAAGCTTAAAAAAACAGTTTTATTACGTAGAGAAAGCCTATAAAAAATCTGAATACATCTATTTAATAGGGCGTAAAACGAATGGAAAATTATTCTTTTTTATTGATAATTTTCCGTCTAAGTCCAGCAAATTCCATCTACCCGGGCAAATACATAACGATATTCCTGAAATAATAAAAGTTTTCGACTTAAAAAAAGGAATAGCGATTGGTCCGACAGCCAGTCATTCAGGCGAAAAGATGACTATATTAGTTCCGATTTTTGACCATTCCAACAGAAAGCTGATTGCCGTTTTCGGGATGGACATCAAGATTCCCGGATGGAATATAACCGTTTTTAAAAAGCTTGCTCCTGTTTTGGGGATATTTATATTAGCAATGCTTCTATTCCTGACCGTATTTATGCTGCCATACTGGAGAAAAAACCCCAAATCATTGGAACCAGTTAGTCGAAGCATGTTTGTTTTCCTGCTATTGTTTGCGCTGGTTCTTTTACTTGCCGGTTTATCTATGGTGCTGTTGCTCATGCAGTCGTATAATGAAAAACAGGAATCTCAGGAAATTTTTTGCAAAATATCCATGGAATTCAACCAGCTGCTTGCACATCAAGCTAATAGTATCTCGGCGATGGAAGATATCATCATTATGAATAAGAACCTGTGTGCTGCAATGAAAACTGCTAATACAAAGCAATTGATGAAAGAATACATTCCTCTTTTGAATAAATTCAAAAAATACTATGGCATTACGCATTTTCATTTTTTCCGCCCTGATCGAACCAGTTTACTACGAGTACATAAAACGGGAAATAATGGATATCCGGTTGAAGGCTTTGGTATTCCAAATACCGAACAGACAGCAAAAACCGTTTTCGGGCTTGAATTGGAAAATTCCAGAACATTGACCTTACGTGTGCTAAAGCCAGTTTTTGACGGGAATACTCTTGTTGGTTATGTTGAACTGGGGAAAAAGATTGATGACATTTTGGCAGATATCCATAATATGTATGAAATTGAATTGATTTTAACAATTTGTCCAATGGCATTGAATAGGATAAACAGGAATCCCGGCATGAAGAATAAAAACGTAATAGTTAATTCATCTTTGCCAGCAGATTCCCCTGTTTATGATAGTTTGTTTAAAAGACAACATGCTAATTACGTTTCCGAGGATGAATTAAATACCCCACGCAAAAATTGGAAAACTATGACATTGCCGCTTTCAAACTCACAAGGGGAACATATTGGCGAATTGATTTTATTAAAAGACATTTCGAAAGAAAAACCGGCCCTTCCTCAAGTATTTATTATGTTTGTTGGATGCGTGATATGCATACCGCTTATTGTTTTATATATAGCCCTGCGGCGAGAAGAATATAACATGCGCGAACAGCAAGATGAGTTAATTGAAAATGAAAAACGTTTTGAGGATATTGCGGAAAATTCATCCGATTGGATTTGGGAAATTGATTCTGAAAACAGATATACTTATCTCTCAGGCGGAGTTCAGAAAATTCTCGGTTACAGTCCCGAGGAAATACTAGGGAAAACGCCTTTTTCTCTTATGACGCAGCAAGAAGCAAAACGTATATCAGAGATATTTAAAGAATTAAAACAAAACAAATCAAATTTCTTTAGATTAGAAAACTATAATATTACAAAAGACGGTCAAGAAGTCTGCCTGCTAACAAGCGGTGTCCCCGTATTTAACAGCAATGGAGAATTTTCCGGTTACCGGGGGGTGGATAAGGATATTACAATACAGAAAAAGCTCACCGCATCTTTGCGGAAAAGAATCATAGAACTTGAGTGCCTGCGTAAATTATCAGAAGTGGTGGAGGCCGAAAATATATCTTTGGATAAAATATGCCGGCAAGCCCTGGATATATTATCCGAGGGGATCCAGTTTAAAGAAATATTCTGTGCCAGAATTGTCATTAATGGAGCTGAATACAAAACAGATAATTACCGGGATACAAAATGTAAATTATCAGCAGTTATTAAATCATTTGGTACTTTAGACGTTGGTTATTTAGAAAACGAATACGCGGGCGGTAAGACTGTTTTCCTGAAAGAAGAAACTGATTTTATATATATTGTCGCGCAAATTTTGGAAAAGACCGCCAGCCGGATATATGCCATTGAGGCACTCGTAAGCGCAAAAGATAAAGCTGAATGCGCCGATCGGGCCAAAAGTGAATTTCTCGCCACAATGTCACATGAAATACGTACTCCATTGAACGGGATTATCGGTTTTTCTGAAATGATTGAGGATATTGCGTTAAAATGCAAGTTTGGCGAATGCAAAAGCAAACTTTTAAAATACCTTGATATAGTAAAAACGTGCGGAAAAAATGTAACCGAATTAATAAATGACGTCCTCGAAATCTCAAGACTTGATGCGAAAGCGGACAAAGTTGTATCCGATAAGTTCTCTCCTGAGAAGCTGATTAGAGAAAGTATGGAAATTTTTAATTTTAAAACTGAAACATATAAAATCAAGCTGGACTTTCAAGTCGACAACTTGCCATACGGCGTTATTGGAGATAAAAGAAAATTTAAACAGATCATGTTCAACCTTATTGGAAACGCTATAAAATTTACAGAACAAGGGAACATCAGCATCAAGGCATCTTTTAAGGATAAAATTTTATTAATTGAAGTACAAGATACAGGCATTGGTATACCTGATAATATGAAAGATAAAATATTAGAGCCTTTCACACAGGTCAATCAGTCATCGACTAGAAAATACGGTGGAGCTGGAATGGGCTTGACAATAGTTTCCAAAATACTGAAAAACATAGGGGGGGGATTAAATATTGAAAGCCGCTTAGGGAAAGGGACAAAAGTCAGTTTCACTTTCCCGGTTAAAATTGATCGTAATGCAACTGTGGAATCTGTAATCGAACCAGTACGGGAAAAACCGGGGCCGTCAATAGCCGTCAATATCCTGATTGTTGAAGACGACAACAGTTGTTCCATGTATCTACAGGAAATACTGCAAAGCTTAAATGCAAACTGCGAAGTGGCAGAGTCCTTTATGCAAATGCAGAAAATATGCGACAAAGGCTTCTTACCGGATATTGCTTTGCTGGATATATCACTCCCTGATGCAGATGGTTTTGAATGTCGAAAATGGTTAAAGAACCGGTTTCAGAACAAGCATATTATTTGCATTGCAGAAACCGCACACGTGTTCGCGGAAGACGTGAAACGCTATAAAGAAGCCGGTTTTGATGGTTTTATCGGCAAGCCTTTCAAAAAAGAAGAGCTCATTAAAATCATCAGAATGAGCACTGATTCCACATAAAAAAATACCTGCTAAAAATGAAATCAAAATTTATTTTTAATAATCGAACAATCAAAGCCGCAATTTCAGGCCTCAAAATTTTAGCGGCTCTTGGAATTTATTTTATTCTCGATAGCTTGGATAAATCTTCCGTGCCGGCAATCCTTGCTGGTTATAAAATATGTGCTCTTTGGTTGTTCAAAAAAAAAGAAGAAACTGTTGATAAGCAAACCAGAAATCAAAAAATCAAAAAATCTATATTCAAGAGTTTGACTGAAGCTGAGGTTTATGAGCAGGATGAAGTTAAAGAGGATAAGGATAAAAAAAATGAAAATATTACTAATGATGAATTAAATGAAAAGAAAGAATTCTGGGAATACCTGTGTGAAGTTAAAGAAACCTTAATAAAAGAGTCAAGTGATGCCAGGAAAGCAGCGGCAATTTATAAAATAAGCCGTTTTTACACACCGCGGCATATTGATTTTTTTATTCATGTGCATACACTGTTTAAAGACTGCCTTGAGGATTTTTGGAATAACAATGCTGACAGCGAAAACAGCAGTTCTTATATTCCCGCACATATCGAACTTATTTACCACCTGATTAAACATTCAAGCCATCAACAAGTGAACGGTATGATTTTTTTTGACAAAACACATAAAATAAATTTTGACGATTTTCAATTAAAATTTGCTAATTTATGTTATGCAAATTTTATAAACCAAAATTTTATCTGTGCAAATTTATCAAATGCTAACCTATTGAGTATCGATTCGATGAATGCGGATTGGGCCAATACAAATTTGACAGCCATCAATTTGTCTGAAGCAAATCTGGATGGCGCAAACCTGATTGAATCTAACTTAAGCCATGCCAGCTTAATTGAAACCGTTTTAATTAATGCGATAATGACCCGCGCTAACCTGACACACGCAAATTTAAACAGCGCAGAGCTGACTCACGCAGATTTAGCTTACGCCAATTTAACTTACGCTAATTTGACTTACGCCAACTTGACTCGTATAAGATTAAGCCATGCAAATCTCAACAATGCAAACCTGAGCAAAACAAATCTGATTGGAGCTAACCTGAAATATGCTAATCTCAGTCATTCAAATTTATCAAATGCTAATTTGAGTTGTACTGATTTTACTCACGCAATTTTAAACAAAGCAAATTTGACTTGTGCGAACTTAAGCAGTGCGAACTTAAAACATGCAATTAACTTGCATAAAGCAACCCTTGCAGGCGCCATGTATTGTGAATCTGATGATTTTGTAACTCAGTTCCCCCATGATTTCAATCCGGAAAAACACAATATGGTCTTAGTAGATATGTTTGGTGGACGAATCAAAAAATGACATACACACTCAGCGCTTATAAAGATTATTTTTGTGGGCGTCAATGGCGACTATCAGGGGGAGGTCTTTTACTTCTAGACGGTGGATAGCTTCCGGGCCGAGGTCTTCGTAACAGATTTGTTCACATGAAATTATTGATTTTGAAATCAAAGCGGCTGCTCCTCCGGTTGCGGCAAAGTATACACAGCCATATTCATGCATAACCGCTACAACTTCAGAACTTCGCCCCCCCTTCCCTATCATACCGCGTAAACCTGTTTGAGCGATAATTTGAGGAGAATAAGCATCCATCCGGTAACTGGTTGTGGGACCGGCACTGCCGATTGGCTTACCGGGTTTTGCCGGACTTGGGCCGACAAAATAAATCACCTGATCTTTCAGGTCGACCGGCAGTTCTCTACCCGCGTCCAGTAATTCACAAAGCCGCTTATGTGCCGCATCACGGCCAGTATAGATAATACCAGAAAGCAGAACCTGATCTCCTGCTTTAAGTTTTTCCACGTCTTCAGCTGAAAACGGAGTTGTTAATTTTATCATATTTTTTACCTTCTTATAGTAAAATGTAGCTATGGCTGTCCCTAGCCATGCTGTCTTTCCCTTTGCGCCTCGATACAAAGGCGGCTACATATTAACATTTATATCTCAAACTCCGCGTGTCTGGCAGCATGGCAATTCAGGTTTACCGCCACAGGAAGTGAGGCTATATGACATGGAAAATGCTCTATATGCACTGCAAGTGCGGTTGTTTTTCCCCCAAGCCCCTGCGGACCGACATCTGAGCTATTGATTTTTTCGAGGATCTCTTTTTCCATTGCCGCGTAATTTGCGTCAGGATTAGTTGAACCTATTTCGCGAAGCAAAGCTTCTTTAGCCAGTAAAGCAGCTTTTTCAAAAGTTCCGCCTATTCCCACCCCGACAACTGTTGGCGGACATGGATTCCCTCCGGCATTTACAACAGCATCAACCACTGTCTTGACTATACCGGAACGTCCGTCTGATGGTTTGAGCATTCTTATTTGACTCATATTCTCCGAACCTCCGCCTTTTGGTGCGATAATGACTTTTAAACCTGAACCTTCCACCAGGCGCAGATGGATAACCGGAGGCGTATTATCACCGGTATTCTTACGGTCGAATATGGGATCAGAAACAATTGATTTGCGCAAATAACCTTCCTTATAACCTTTTGCTGTTCCAGCTTCTATAGCCTCATAAATACTGCCGCCTTCAATCCGGCACATTTCACCCATTTCAACAAAATATACAGCAAACCCCGTATCCTGACAAAGCGGTACGCGTTCCTGACAAGCAATATCAGCGTTTGCCAGATACTGGCGTAAAAATTCCCCGGCACGTTCAGAATCTTCTTCAGCTAAACACGCCTTTATGCGTTCCAGAACGTCCAAAGGTAAATCATAAGCGGCTTTTAAACAGATTGCAGCAACTTCATCGACCACTTTTTGAAAAGGAATTTCACGCATTATTTCCCGTTCTCCTTAGTTTTAGTGGAGGAACTTTTTTTTGCGGTCTTTGTTGTCTTGGACTTTTTTTTAGAAGCGGCTTTTTTGGTAGTCTTTTTGGATGTTTCCTTTAAAGTATCTTCAGCAAATTCGGGGAAAAACAATAACTTTTGCTTATCCAGTTTTACATGTATGCCCTTGGCATTTTTGAAATATCCTTTGATGATCTCCTCCGCCAGCGGATCTTCCATATATCTTTCCACTGCGCGCCGTAAAGGACGTGCGCCATACTCTGGTTTATAGCCTTTTTCTATGAGAAAATCTTTGACTGCGGCATCAAGAAGTAAATACATTTCTTTGTGTTTCAGCCTTCCACGGACTTTATCAACTTCAATATCAATAATCTTTCTCAAATCATTGCGGGTAAGACGATGAAAGACAATAATATCATCAACACGGTTTATGAATTCCGGCTTGAAATACTTTTTAGCGATACTAAGCAGATGTTCACGAACCTTGATTTTGTCCATTTCTTCAGTAGCACCGAAGCCCATACTGCCGCCTTTAACCAGTTGTTCAGCTCCGACATTACTTGTCATGATGACAATTGTATTGCGAAAATCAACCCGCCTTCCAAGAGAGTCGGTAAGCTTGCCTTCTTCAAGTATCTGAAGGAGCATATGGATGACATCCGGATGTGCTTTTTCTATTTCGTCAAAAAGCACCACGGAGTAAGGACGGCGGCGGACTTTTTCGGTCAATTCTCCGCCTTCGCCGTGTCCTACATATCCCGGAGGAGAACCTACCAGGCGGCTGACGTTGAATTTTTCCATATATTCAGACATATCCACCTGAATCAGCGCATCCTGGTCACCAAACATGAATTCAGTCAAAGCTTTTGCCAGCAAAGTCTTACCAACACCAGTAGGCCCAAGGAATATAAACGAACCAATCGGCCTTGCCGGATTTTTCAGATCGGCACGGGAACGACGAAGCGCCCTGGATATAATTTCAACGGCCTCGTTCTGTCCGACAACGGTTTTCTCAAGTTCTTTTTCCATGCGGAGAAGCCTTTTGCTTTCTCCTTCTTCCATCTGTTGAACAGGTACGCCAGTAAGCTTCGCGACGATTTCAGCTATATGTGTTGCGTCAATATTGGGTATACGGCTGTCCCGTTCATTTTTCCAAGTCTTTTTCAGGTTTTCAATTTTCCCCTTTAAGGTGCGTTCTTTGTCGCGTATAGAGGCGGCATCCTCGAATTTCTGGTTGGCAACAGCATCCTTTTTTTCTTTATCAAGTTTAGCCAGGTCCTTTTCCAGTTTCGAAGTATCCAGAGGCGGATTGACATTAAAAATCCGTGCGCGTGCTCCAGCTTCGTCCATTACATCAATAGCTTTGTCCGGCAGGAAGCGCCCGGTTATATAGCGGTCCGAAAGCCTCGCCGCTGCAATAATGGCTGATTTCGTATATTTTACATTATGATGCTTTTCATAAGTTTCCTTCAGTCCATCAAGAATCTTGACAGTATCCTCCACCGATGGAGGGTTAACTATAATTGCCTGAAAACGGCGTTCCAACGCTGAATCTTTTTCAATTCCTTTTCGATATTCGTTCATAGTGGTTGCGCCGACACATTGCAGTTCACCGCGCGAGAGAGCGGGTTTGATTATGTTGGCGGCATCCATCGCGCCTTCTGCTCCCCCTGCCCCGACAATAGTATGCAGTTCATCTATAAATAAAATAACATTACCGGAATTTTTAACTTCATCAATAACCGCTTTAATGCGTTCTTCGAATTGTCCGCGATATTTGGTTCCGGCAATCATCAGAGGCAGATCCAAAGCAAAGACCTTTTTGTTCGTCAATATATCTGGAACGGTTTTTTCAATAATACGCTGGGTCAACCCTTCAAGTATGGCGGTTTTTCCAACTCCCGCCTCCCCTATCAAAACCGGATTATTCTTTGTCCGGCGACAGAGAATCTGTATAACACGTTCGATCTCGTCCTGCCTCCCGATAACCGGGTCAAGCAGTCCTTTTTGCGCCAAGTCAGTCAAATTCCTTCCGAAAGCATTTAATGCCGGGAGCTTTTCAGAGGCATTTGCATTGACGTTGTTTTCATTTTCCACATCCATGCCTTCCGCCTCAGGCAGATAGTCAGAATCAAGCGCCTGAATAACCTGGCGGCGAACCTCATTTATATCTATTTTCATATTAGACAATATCTTGGCGGCGGCACTTTCACCTTCGCGCATCAGAGCCAGAAGCAAATGCTCCGTGCCAATGAAATTATAATTCATGTCTTTGGCTTCCTTGGCTGCCAGTATGAGCACCCTTTTCAAGCGCGGCGTAAAAGGAACTAAACCAGCCTGTTTGGTAGGCCCGCCGACACCGCAGAGTTTTTCCACTTCCAGCCTGAGCTGATCCAGGTTAAGCCCCATGGATTTTAAGACCGATACCGCGACGCCTTCCCCGAGAACTATAAGCCCCAGAAGGAGATGTTCAGTTCCGACATAATCATGATTAAAACGTTCAGCTTCTTTTTGAGCTAAAACCAGAACATGCTTCGCGCGCGGAGTGAAATTTTTCATTGCATCAAAATCTTCTGATTGAGCCATGACCTACTCCTTAGTATATTAAATTTATAATTTGCTTATATTCAGAGTTAATAATATAGTATGCTTCTTGCTTGAAATCAAAAATTATTTGCCATGAATGGCTTAATTCCGGATTATTTGCAAAAAAAAATATAAAATTACAATAAATTCAGCTTTTTTGCGTTATATTAGTAAAGTCCATAATATATTGTGGATGTTCGCAATACTTTTTATTTGTAAAGGGACTTTTAAAAACATGCAGAAAATAATGTTGACAGGAAAAATTCATACTGCGCGGCTTACATCATGTGAGTTGGATTATGAAGGCAGTATGGAGATAGATATTGATTTAATGACGACAGCGGGAATTATTCCTTATGAAAAAATCCTTGTAGTCAACCGGAATAACGGCTCAAGACTTGAGACTTACGCCATACCGGGGCCTGCGGGAAGTAAAGTATTCTGTTTAAACGGCCCGGCGGCGCATCTCGGCAAAACCGGAGATACAGTTACTATCATGGCATTTTCCCTGCTTAGCGAGGAAGAAGCTTTAAGCAAGAAGCCCAAAGTAATAGTTTTGAACGAAGATAATGAGATTATCATGCGTAAAGGCAGCGCTTAATTTAGCGTAAAAAATCTTTTTTTTAACGAATTTGGCTTTATTTATGGGCAAAAAGGTGTTAAAATATATAATGCGAGGTAAAGAACGAGGTCAGATAATGACTGAGTTCGTTTTAATTACAGTAATGTGTATGTTATTTGTACTTGCCTTGATGGTATTGTTTTATTACTTCACCGAATACGGTGAACGTTTATTAGATTTAGTAAGTATTGATTATCCATAACAATAAATAAACTAACTAACCGGGAGGGTTGGAAAATGACAATGAAAAAACGTAAACAGAAAGGGCAGGCAATAATGGAGTACGTAATTATTATCGTAATCGTTGCGCTTGCGGCTTTAGTTGTTATCGGAGCATTCAGTGATCGTATACGTTCTATGTTTGCCGGGGTAACCAATACTCTCGGAGGAGAAGCTGACGTCAGCACAAAATCCACTGAAGTAATGAAGAATATGGATGAAGGCGGCATTGATTTAGATGAATAAGTCTTGAAAATATTTATTTGGCCCGGCATTATCGCCGGGCTTTTTTTGTGGATGAGTCAGACTTGTCAAGTCAAACGTTTGCGCCTGGGACCTATGTCTTCCGGTATCATCACGGCTGTTTCAGACATGCCATAAGTCAACCTGATTGTTAGATTTTGAGCTTCTTCTTCACCCGGTAGTAGTTTCGGGTAAATGGCGCCAGCAAATGACTCCAGAAAGAATATTTACGGTTCAGGGAAAAAGGCACGGGGGTTGGAGTTTTAAATTTGTTAGCGACTGCCCATTCAACTACTGATACAGTCTTGTTATAATGCTTTATAGTGTAGTCGTTCCATAAATGCCATGGCTTAGGCTGATAGTTAAAATGAATAAAAAATGCTTTCGGGTCTTTATCAAGTTTGAATTCAGGAACAATTCTTGGTGCGTTTTTACAGAAACACAATACTGAATTCAAGACTGATTCATCAGTCTGAAAATAAGCCACACTGCGCTTATCAACAATTCCAACATCATCTTCCGGCATAACTTTCGCGATCTGTTCGCGCCACCTTTTCAGAATAAACCGATATTCATTTGGAATAGATATATAACAAGCCGACACACAGGTATCGAAAGCCGGGGTTTCATTTTCGCCGACATCTTTACGCCATGTATCTATAACTCTATCGGGAATTGGCCCCCGTTTATCATCTTCCGCATAGAATTTGGCATATCCGAGAGCATTTTCAGCATAAGCCCTTTGGCGCACATGTATATATCCGGGATCAGGAGCTAAATACTTGGAACAGTTTCCATAGAAAAGCGCGTCACAGTCAACCCATGTAATATATTCTGTATCAGCTAAAAGCATTGCATCGGGTTTACTGAAGGTAAGATTGCGTTTGAAAGAGTCATCACGCTGGATAATTTTTACATCTCCAAACTGTTCAAGGCATTCAATGCTCTCAGGCGTGTAGTCATCAGCCAGAATAATAACCGGTTCAGCCATTGAGTTCATACGCATGGAGGCAATAAGCAGCCAAACGCCCCAAACGTAATTATTATCGCTTGACATTACTATAGTATTATTATTCATGCTCAGCCTTTAGTTAATTCAGATAAATATATCATAAAAAAAATACAACTCAATCACCGTTTGGCAATTGAGCTGCATTTTATTTACAAAACTAAATTATCAGTATTAGTCCTGAATTTCTTCCAGAGCTGCTTTGCGGCTCAAGCTGATCTTTCCTGAACGGTCATCAATTTTAATGGCTTTAACAGTTACAAAATCACCTTCGTTGCAAATATCTCTTACGTCGTTTACGCGATAGTCCGCCATTTCTGAAATATGGAGCAAGCCTTCACATCCGGGCCCGATTTCAACAAACGCGCCGAAATCTTTAATTCCAGTTACTTTGCCACGGTAAACAGCATTAAGTTCAGGATCAAACTTAGGAACATCTTCCCTGGCTTCGCCGCCCTCACCTCCTTCGAGCAGAGCTTTGCGACTCAAGCGAATCTTTCCTGAACGGTCAATATCAATAACTTTAACTTCTATAGTATCGCCTTCCTTGCAAATATCAGTAACTTCACGCACACGATAGTCCGCCATTTCTGAAATATGGAGGAGACCTTCGCAGCCGGGAATAATCTCAACAAACGCGCCAAAATCTTTAATTCCAGTTACTTTACCTTCATATACCTGACCGATTTCAGCTTCTGCTGTGCATGCGAGGACACGTTTTTTAGCATCTTCGAGCGCATCGCCGTCAGGAGCCATTATTTTAACAGTTCCGTCTTCGGCAACGTCAACACTTGCACCAGTTTCTTCAGTTATAGAACGGATATTTTTTCCGCCTGGTCCAATCAGAGCGCCGATTTTTTCAGGATTGATATTAACAACAGTCATACCCGGAGCATTTTTGCTGATTTCAGCGCGGGGTTCTGCGATACATTCACCCATCTTATCAAGGATTATCATGCGGGCCGAGAGCGTACGTTCCATAGCTTTGCCGAGTAATTCAAGGCTGATACCGGGAAGTTTCAAGTCGAGCTGGAAACCGGTGATACCATCACGGGTTCCGCAGACTTTAAAGTCCATATCGCCAAAATGGTCTTCAGCGCCGAGAATATCTGTCAAAAGCAGTTCAGAGCCTTTATCGTCAGTTACCAGTCCGCAGGAAATACCAGCTACAGGCGCTTTGATCGGTACGCCGGCATCCATTAATGCCAGAGTAGCGCCGCAGACACTTGCCATTGAAGTTGAGCCGTTGGAGCCCATTACTTCAGATACACAGCGTACTACATAGGGGAAATCTTCAGGTACAACTTTCGCGACTGAACGTTGAGCTAAATCACCATGACCGATCTCACGACGGCCGGGGCCCATGATTCTGCCGACTTCGCCTACACTGAAATTGGGGAAGTTGTAATGCAGGTAAAAGCGTTCTTCTGTATCATCCGGCCCGGAGATAGCATCACTGATCTGGCTGCATTTATCATTACCGAGGGTCGCGATAACCAATGCCTGAGTTTCGCCGCGACTGAACAAACCTGAACCATGAACAACCGGCAGAACTCCAACTTCCGCCGAGATTTCACGCAAGTCTTCGATTCCGCGCCCGTCCGGACGATATTGTCTTTCGAGAATGGCAGTTCTTGTAGCTTTTTTGACAAGCGCATCAAGGCCTTTACTGATTTCAAGTCCCAGGTCTTCGACATCTTCAAATTTAGGAGATAATGCTTCAACAGCATCAGCTTTGATTACATCAAGAGCGGCACAGCGGTCACTTTTGCCCGGTATAATGCAGGCTTCTTCAATGCGTGCTCCAAATTCATCAGACAACGCACTCATGACTTCTTCCGGAACCAGATGCAGTACAGGTTCTTTTTTAGTTTTTCCGGCTTTTTCCGCAAGTTCTAATTGAGCGGCGATTTGGACTTTCACAACTTCATTTGCGAATGCCATTGCTCCCTGCAGTTCAGCTTCACTGCATTCGTCGGCTTCACCTTCAATCATTATAACTTTATCAGCAAGACCGGCATACACCAGATCCAAAGTGCTTTCTGCTCTTTCAGCATTTGTTGGATTGGCAATATATTTACCGTCAACCATACCCACACGGCAGGCTCCGATTGGACCCCCGAAAGGCAGATCAGAAAGAACGAGAGCAGCGGAGGCTCCCAGCATACATAATACGTCAGAATCATTTTGATCGTCAGTACTTAATAACAAAGCCTGAATCTGGACTTCATCAAAGAAGCCTTTAGGGAAGAGAGGACGCAAGGGGCGGTCAGTAACACGGCAAGTCAAAATTTCCTTGGTGCTTGGACGGCCTTCACGTTTGATGTAACCGCCGGGGAATGATCCTGCGGCACTGTATTTTTCACGGTAGTCAACCTGAAGCGGGAAGAAATCTGTTCCCGGCCTTGCTGGTCCTGAACATGCGGCGGCGAGCAGCATTGTGTCGCCCATTCTTACTACACATGAACCGTTTGCGAGTTTTGCGATTTTACCAGTGGATATCTCCATGGTCTTGTCGTCGGCAATATTGAAGACTACTTTTTCTTCTGCCATAATATTTTTCCTTATTTTTTGTGGCGCGAATTAATTTATTCATCTATATATTCTGATTGCTTTTGCGTGTGATTTCTTTTTTGCGCCACGCTGCCAATCAAAGAAACCACAGTTGCGGAATAGTTTTTCCGCGTGATTTTAAATACGAAGTTGATAGTATGCAGTTATTTTGGTCATTGCGGAATCGCGGTATCAACCCCAGGATAAGTTACCCTGAACCTGATAGCGTCCGAATTCCACAAAGGTCAATGACAACAAACTAAACTCTCAATATTCGTACACTTCCCGACTAAGATAGCATAAATTAAAGCAAAAGCAAGAAAAGTGCTTTATATTTACGGACATTATAATAATTACGATGGAGATGGCGAATAAGAGAACGTTTTTCTTTATTTATAATTGGAAAAAGATTTTATATACGCTACTATAATAATGTTTTCATGATTTTGTGTAGCAGCTTTAATCTTAAAGAGAAGGACAAAATATGACTGACTTGAATAATCCGCACTTCTACAACTTCCTCGCAGAAGGCAATATCGTCTGTAATATTGAAGCAAACACCAGTAGTGAACTGATTGAAATCCTTGCAGGACGCTTATGTAAAACCACCCCCGGTTTGAATAAAGACAGTATAATTAAAGCTGTTGTCGCCCGTGAAGATATAATTCCCACAGTAATTGCGCCCGGACTGGCTGTTCCGCATGCCCGAATGGCAGGCGTTAACCAGATGCTTGTCGCAGTAGGAACGTCACTTAACGGCATAGACTTCAACTCCCCCGGCATGCCCCCGGTGAAAGTGGCTGTTTTGATTCTTACTCCGAAAAATGATCCCGGCCTCCACCTGCAAGTGTTGTCCGCTTTGGCAAAAGACTTTGAAGACACCGATAATATAGAACGCGTTGCCGCCCTTGAAGATGCGGCGGCTGTTCTGGATTATTTCACAACCGGTGAACTGAAACTGCCTAGTTTTGTCCGCGCCCGCGACTTGATGACCCGGAAATACGCAACTTTGCAGGAAAGTGACACTTTAAACAAAGTGATTAATACTTTTGCCAAAGAAAAAGTAAAAACTATTCCAGTGCTGGACAATGAAGGTGATCTGAGAGGAGTTGTTTCATTAGAGGATATACTTAAGTTCAGCCTTCCCGAACATCTTTTATGGATGAATGACCTTACTTCGATTTACCGTTTCCAGCCTTTTGCCGATATGCTTAAATCCGACCATGAAACCAAGCTTGCCGACTTCATGAGCGAAGAAATGATTACTGTTGATATAGATATTCCTGCAATTCAGCTTGCCAAATTATTCATTATGCACAAAGTCGATCAAATACTGGTTTTAAACAACGGAAAACTGGCCGGACTGGTTAACATGAAAGACTTTGTCCTTAAATTATTCTGGGAATAAACAAGATTCCATTAACCCTATTTTTCAGGAGATAAATATATGCACAGCGAAGAAGGTTCCGTCCAGCTCACAAGCAAAATGCTTCTTTCCCGTTTGATTATCCTTGTCGTCGTCAGTCTGGCAATCGGCATTATCGGCAGGGAAACAATATTTAATGCCAAACAGGCGATTTCCTGCGCGGTATTCATAGGCATCATTATGGGTACTTTATTTTTCTGGAATTTCCGTCTGGCGATAGCTTTTATAGGCCTGTCAGTGCTGATCGGTTCTAATTCGATGAACATTGCCACTTTTGTGGAGTCCTCCGCCCTGGAAGTTATTTTGTTCCTGGTCGGCATGATGATTATTGTCGGAGCCCTTCGTGATTTAGGTTTTTTCACCTGGATAGTGCAGTTGATTGTCTCAATGCCGAATCTTTCAGGGAAAAAATTCATCGCGGTGACCGCGATTGCTTCGGCGCTTCTTGCCTGTGCGGTGGATGAAGTAACTTCGATCATTTTTATTTCCACCCTTATTTTTCAAGTCTGCGACCGCCTCAAGCTTAATCCGGTACCATATATATTAATATGCGTTTTATGTACTAATGTCGGCAGCGCCGGGACAATGATGGGAAATCCAGTGGGAATTTACATAGGAACCAAAGGCGGTCTTACTTTTGGAGATTTTATGCTTTGGGCTTTCCCTATAATGTTTATCGCCCTGCTCGCGACAGTTGCCCTGACAATGTTTTATTACCGCAAAGAACTTAAGCAGTTTGACGTCAGTCTTAACGAGCGTCTTTCCCGTAACTTATCTTTGGTTCCCAAAGTGGAAGTTCCATACAAACAAGGTTTGACTTTGCTGATTGTCACAATTATTCTGATTGCTTCTCACCATCAGTTGGAAAGTATGCTTAAACTTGGGAAAAACAGTATACTGCTGATTGCCCCGCTTCTATGTTCAGGCGTGGTGATGATTCTTCGCCGTGAGCGGGCAAGGCATTATGTTGAGCGCGAAGTTGACTGGTGGACACTATTGTTCTTTATGTTGCTTTTCGCTATCGCCGGAACGCTTGAGCATACCAATGTTTCAGGGGTAACCGCGCATTATTTTTCAAGAATCTGCGGTACAAGCATGTATAGCTTAGTGCCTTTTATTTTAAGTATTACGGCTGTAGGTTCGGCTTTTGTCGACAATGTTATTTTCGTTGCGGCTTTCTGTCCGGTAATTGAAGAACTATCATTGAATATCCATGACCTGCCTCTATGGTGGGCGCTGCTTTTCGGGGCGTGTTTCGGGGGAAACATAACCATGATCGGAAGTACCGCCAACATAGTTGCTCTCGGAATGCTGGAAAAACGCTCACACAGCCATGTAACCTTTCTGCAATGGCTCAAAGTCGGCTTGATTTCAGCATTGGCGGCGACAGCGATAGCCTGGGCGGCATTACTGCTGCTCTCGCCGCTTATGCCTGACCGTCATGCGAAAGTTCCGTTTAAGAAAATTGTTGAAACCCGTATTTTCAAGGATAAGAATGTTCTCATCGACGGCGAACTGATTACACATACCGGTAAACTCCCGGCAAAAGGCGGATGTAAAGCATACCTTATGGTTCAGGATATCAAGAACACTACAAAAAAGATACTTGTTTATGTTCCTGACAGTTTGAAGGGTAAGATAGAGACTGGTACAGATTACGTGTTCAGCGGGAAACTGAATTCCCAAAAAGGTTCAACTTTTGCCGCGACTCTGACTCTTGATGAGCTGCCGTCAAGCGGGAATGGCAACAAGCACTAAACAGCATCTATGAATAAAGAAAAAAATGATTTTCGTAAAGGCTTGTTCTGGGCTTTATTGAATTCTTTTCTCTGGGGCACAACCTTTATATGTTCGCGTTATCTTATGAAAAACGGAAGCGTGGATGCGATAACGGTATCTCTCATACGCTTTTCCATCGGTTCCTGCGTACTTTTTCTTTTGGGAGCAGTCTTTTACCGGGATAAGATTTTCAAAGTCAACAAAAAAGACCTAGTTGAGCTTGCGTCACTTGGAGCGCTAGGGGTTGGTGCGGTCAGTGTTTTAATATTCGCCGGACAGAAATCAGCCACCGCGATTAACTCAGCGCTTGTAATAGAACTCAATCCTATAATGATTCTTTTCTTAGGGCTTTGGGCAGGAGAAAAGATTAAAAAATTCCAATATATCGGCATATGCCTTGGACTTTTGGGATGCCTTATAGCTATAGGCATAATAAAACCATCAGGAATAAGCATTGAAACTCATCACATAAACGGTGAACTGATCTTGCTGCTCGCCGGCATATGCTGGGCGTGTTATACTGTATTCAGTAAAAAAATAACTCAAAGGCTCGGCGGTTTTGTCGCAATCAGCTGGATAATGCTTGCAACCGCGGTTGAACTATTCATTATCAGGTTGTTTATTCCTTATAATTATATAAACCCGCATGGTACTGAAACATGGATGGTTATTCTCTATCTTTCAATATTTCCTACGGCAATAGCGTATTTCGCATGGTCTGAAGCCATGACGAAAATCAAATTATCACTTTTAAATATAACTCAATATTTGACTCCGGTGTTTACTATTATTCTGGCCTGGATACTGTTGGGTGAATCCATGTCAGCATTAAACATCGTCGGAGCATGCATGGTGCTCCTCGGAGTAGCACTGACCGCTAAAGACTAATAAAATTCATATCAAAGTCAATAGTTACTTTCTTTCATCTATTAATCACTCTCCGGATGACAAACTCCCTTTACTGCTCGACAATTCATTTAATAAAAAAATCATAATTTATTACATTGCAAATATATATCTAATATTTTCAACAATAATTCCAAGGCATTATTTTATTCAAATGTTGTTGTTTTTGAGCAGTAGCTATGAAAATCATATTAGACCTAATTTAAAAAAAATCATAATTTATCAGATTCCAAACACACGCCTAACATTTTACTAACAATAGGCTGGTAAATTCTTCGCATCGTAAAATCAAATAACAATTGAAACATCTAATGGAGTTTCGAAACAATGAGCAAAAAAATTACTCGCGGGCTGACGGCAATGCTATTTATATTTGTCTTATGCTCAAAAGCACAAACCCCTCAAAAAGTAACCGATGACCAAATGCAGATCCCGCCGTCTGTCATAAAGAAAGGAGAAAAGCGGATACTGTTTCCTGATAATTTCTCCAATCCTTATACAAAGCTTGAACCCAAATCAAATTCCCGAACGGTTCATTTTATTCAAAATGATGCCCAGCCGCAAATGGTTACCAAAGCATATGAACTCAAATACCTGCGCGCATCTGACATAACTCCTTTTATTCTCGGAGCTGTTCACCGTTTTTCGCCGCAATCAAATGTACAGCGCCTTAATTATAAACACGGTAAAAAACAGTTCCTGCTAGTCAGTACCGGACAGCAAATGATGCCGTATGTTGATAAAATGATAAAAGAACTGGATATTCCCGGTTTGAAAGACCAGATGGGGTCGATAGTACACTCCACCGGTATCACTCGTGGATCATACAGGCCGAAATACCGTTCGGGTGACGATTTCGTCGGGATTCTCAACTCAACTACAGTTGGCCAAGGATATGTCTGGAACAATGCTCAATCAAATATTATTTACTGGAAGACAGATCACTACCATTCTGAATCTAAAGTCCGTCACTGGCTCCAATATATGGACCGCCCCCTCCCCCAGGTAAGATTGAGCTTTAAAGTATATGAAGTGCGCGACAGTGACCTCCTGGATGTCGGGCTGGATTACAATGCCTGGAAAAACGGCCCGGGACTGGCGCTGTTCAGTTTCAGTTTTGAAGATTTGTGGACCCGCGCCTATGAAGAAATAATGAACTGGATATCCAATGAAGGCGTAAGCATATTAGGCTCATCAAACTTTGCCTGGGGCGGAGTATTTTTCGCACCGCCTATCGACATGAGCTTTATCCGCCTTTTAAGTCAGCGCGGCTCTGCAAATGTATCAGCAACCGGAACTCTTACTGTAGTTAATGATTACACTGGCAGCTATCCAATCACACTGGCCCCGGAATACCAGACTATCAAAAAAGGTGATAACGACCAAACTGACATCGCCGCTCTGAACGCTGATAACGCAAAGTACCATGTTACTATCAGCAAACCTACAATTTGCCTGCGGCAAAGCCCGAAGAAAAAATACGGGGAATATGATTACACGCGTTTCTCGCCGCAAACTTACAAAGCAATAGGCGGAGTGGTTATATTTAGTTATAAAGTTATTATGAACACGCCGGTTGAACGCAACAACCTTGGACAAGTGCTGGTTGACGCATCTGAGGTTAATTCTTCAATCACTCTCAACCTTGGTACCGAAAAACTTCTTGCTTCGTATGATACAGAACAGGATATTGAACAGATCGTCGGTATTCCATGGCTCATCGAAATCCCTTATCTTAAATATATTTTCGGAACAACCACCAGACTAAAGCTTAAAAGCACCCTTTTTGTAAGCGTTAAAGGAGAACTGGTTCATCCTGATACTGGAGAATTAATGGAAGAAGACTACGAAAAAGATATTAAGCTGGTTGATACTACAGTAGTCGGCAAAATGTTCCCACCGGACGATGATCCTAAAAAGGAAACTGAATCCAAGAAAGCTAAAACTGTCAAGAACAATAAAACAAAAACTGCTGACAGCAAAAAAGTCAAGACCGCCAAAGCCGTAAAAGCACCAGAAAATGCTAGTGATAAAAAAGTAAAAAATACTGAAACTAAAAATAAATAATTTAAGGAATAAAAATGAGAAAAACATTACTGCTTACCGGCCTGCTGTTAGTAATCGCGGCAGGAGGATTGTTTGGACAGGACTTGCAGTTTTCGCAAGTGCCTAATTCATATGACCGCACGGCTCTAACAACTGGAGGTATTCCAAGAGGACAAAACACTAACTCGTCACGCCCCTACTTGAATACTCTGGTATTGGCAAGGCTTAATGTGGATATTGACAAAAAAACCGAAAGGGTTAATTTTATCCGTGACAATGCCGACCCCTACGTGATTACCAAAGTTTACAGATTAAAATATTGTAATCCATATACTTTGCGCGACTATATCCTCGCCGCAGTGGAAGCCCGCCGTGTTGACGAAGACGACGTTTACGTCACCGGTATCGTATATAATAATGGTGAAAAATTCATTATTGTATCTGCTGAAGATTATCGTTTCACCGACACCAAGAACGGACAAGGCCTGGATACCATTATTAAAACTATTGATCAGCCCAAGATGCAGGCTTCATCAGGTTCAAAACGTTATATGTACTGGCCGATGTACCGTTCCGCGCCAGAACTTATGGAAATGATTACCAATGTCGGCGCCAATACAAAATCAAACCCGGAGGAACTCGAACTTCAAAAAGGTAAAGATAAAATAATGGTAGACAAAGGACTTAACAGTCTGTTCTTCTACACTCCGCTTTATACAATTAAAAATATCCGTTACATGATGGCACAGTATGATGTACCGCTGCCGGAGGTGAGGCTCACTTATAAGGTCTATGAAGTATTCGCCGAAAACGACACTGATATCGGAGCGGACTTCCTGGCATGGAAAAATAATGACGGCGCAGATTTGTTCAACGCCAGTTTAAGATACCGCAGCAACTGGGCAGGAACTTTTGGCGAAGGAGTTGCTAAAACTGGCTCAAGCAGCACAAAATTCTTTAATATCAATCCTAAGTGGAATACCCGTTATCTCGACTTCCTCGCTTCTAAAAGTAAGGCCAAGATATTAACCAAGGGGAAGCTAGTCGTTCGTAACCGTCAGCCTGGGAACATAACTAAACAATCCGGTTTCTTTAATGTGGAACGCGAAGATGAAATGGCAGGGACACCTATACAAGAAGATACATACCTTGCAAGCGGCAGCTTTACTTACGGCACAAGTTTTACTAACGGGGATGATTACAAGCTTGAAGCTTACAAAAGCGACGGCACCCGTATTGCCATGGCAACCAGCGATGACTGCACACTCGGCGTGCTTGAAGTAAATCCAGGCAGCGTTCCGACAACCAGTTATATAATGACCGTAAAAGGTAACTCTTTTATTGACGGCAACGGGACAAACTACGGAGATAATATAACCGTTTTCGGGTTTAAATTAAAAAAGAAAACCTATGTCGACCCGGATCCCCATGACGCAAGTTCAGAATATAATTGGGTGACTGTTGAGCCAAACCAGACTTTGACTCAAATAAAGAATACTAAATTCGCATTGAAACCGGGACAATTTGGTTTCAGTATCCACGTAAATCCGATAGTCAACCGTCAAGCTACGGTTCTGGATATAGCAATGACAAGTGTCAGCCTGATGGGGTGGACATCTGACGGATCTCCGCGGCTTTCACAAGACAATACCATCGAGACAAAAGTCCATATTGGTAACAATAGACAACAATTTGTGATTGGCGGTTTACGTAAGCGGGAAGTTGTCCGCAGCGTTACCGGAGTACCGCTGCTGTCCAGGCTGCCGTTTATAGGCTATCTGTTTTCTACTGAAAAAGAATCCACCAAACGTTCACAGATCATTCTAGTCTGTGAGGCGGAACCATCATATCCGGACAGCATGATGCCTGCTGAAATCAGCAGAGACGTATATAAGCTTAACTTGAAGTTTAAAAATGTCGGCGATAAAAACGATTACTTCTTTAATCAATGGATAATCGACAAAGAGTTCAATTCATACGATGAAGAACCCAAAAAAGACGGCAAGAAACAAGCTGGAAACACAAAAGTTAAAGATAAAAAAACTCAAAAAAACGAGAAAAATAATAAAACACAGACTAAAGTATAGTAATAATTATAAAAACAAGGAGAAATTCAAATGAAAAAGTTTTTAACAATTATCGGAGTGCTATGTATAGGAATGTCAATACTTCTAGGCAACAAAGGATATGACAATCCGCCTCTCCAGGGAAATTTTTACCTGGACGCCGATTCTGACTCGGATATTGACCCGGGCGCGGAAGACTGGACCAACGGCTACTTCGAAAGCCGTCACGTTGATAAGCTGCCTGTCTATAACAATTTCAACGACTGGCTCACAAACATGACCCATCTATATAAATGGCGTCTGCTTACTGCTGAACAAAAGGGAAATTACTATTTTGCTATATTCGATATTGGCATGGATAACAGTGAACTTGCGTTCTGTTTCAGACACAAATCCGGGCTGGATCAACATTTACAATTGAAGATTGTTGGTATTGACGGAAAAAACCTCCGCCTTAAAGCCTGGGGGAAAAACGCTTCAATAATACAGGAATATCAATATTGCAATGATAAAGGTGAAATAATAAGAGCCAGGGAATTGAACGGTTATGTCTTGAGACTCAAAACCATACCACGTCATTTCCGGGTGATTGCTTCTACCAGCAACGGCAGTCACAAAGTGATCTTCGACCAAAAAGTCGATGACATCCAGGACTCAGTACGCGGAATTGAGAACATAGCCACACGCACACTGCCGGACACAAGCACCTTGGATAAATGGATAAAGGTCATCAAAACACCGAGATGGCAACTCCTCAACAAAACCGCCAATGAACACGGATTCTTCGCAGTATTTAAAATTGATGACAATACTGTCGCCTTCTGTCGCCAGTTGAAAAAGGAAATCGGTATGTATGACCGCAAATCAGTTTTGAAGTTTACCGATATAAACGGCAAACCGTTAAAGCTGCAATTCGCCTTGGTACGTCGTCTTAACAGGCGCTACCGGGTTAAAAAGATTGTAGATAAGACTGTACAGGAAACAAAATACTCAGTCATCGATGGGGCAAAATACAGGACCAAAAGCAAACTGCCGTCAAAGTTCCGTATTCAATACATATTACGGGCAGACAACCAGAAAGATAAAATATTCTATAATGAGATAATTAATTTCAATAAATAATTAAAACTCTGACAGGAAGCCGCATTGAAGACCATCAATGCGGCTTTTTTTATTAGACAACTATTTCATAGGGAGAAAATATCTGTATCTTTTCTTCTCCAAAGTTCCGTAAAGCTTTGACGAGTTCGTGTCCCATTACATCATAGTTCTGGATCGCTGAAACTATTTGAATACCAGTATTGCGCAACGCATACCGGTTGTCAAAATCGGAGTAGAAGAAATTTCTGCCAAATATCAGCCCCCGCTGCCGGGCCATACGCAATACGGCGCCAGTATACGCCATACATGGAGAAACTAACAGAACATTTTTATCCTTATCAAAATACATGTCCATCAAAGAGTCGAACATGGATTCATAATCGGGTACTGACAGGTCACATATCCGGTAAAATTTATTAGCTTTCTGGCAGGCGTCAACAAATCCCTCACGCCGCTCTCTATAAATAAAATCATCACGTTCTGAAGAGTCCAGGAAAAATACCTGACAGTCTTTTCCTGCTTTAGCCAGGTTATATTCCGTCATTTCACGAACCGCCTGACGATGATTGGTAGCAATGAAATTCAATTCTATATGATAACGATTCATTACTATAACCTTGTCTTTGTATTTCGACAATTTATTCAAAAATCTATCGGGCGGCATCACCCAGACAATACAATCATGCTTTAAACACCATTCCAAATTATCTGGTTTTAAATTATTAATATTGATAAAATTAAGATTGAATTCGGAAGCGGCTTCAAGCAGCGGCCGGAGTATACCAAAATTTTCAGCCTCATTAACACGTAAAATATCACTTATACCGGATTCCCTTAAGGTGGAAACCAATGCGACGTTTAGAGGCATGCGTTTGCCTGTCACTACAGTTCCCCCGCGTTTAGAGGTCACCAAAACTCCGGCATCAACCAGAAGTTTCAGAGCCTGCCCGACTGTTGTCCGGGTAACAGAATATTTTTCAATCAACTGTTCTCGTGTCAGTATGCGGTCACCCGTCTTGTATACTCCGGCGCGAATATCAGCTAAAATCATGGATTTTACTTTTTCATATTTAGGAACATGAGCCATTTTTGCTTCCTTGGGAAATTAATATACTTGTTAATATTGAACCGTTTTTGCAAAAAATCAAGATAAAAACCGGTCTTTTTAAATTTCTTTACATTTTTTTCTTTTTATTGTTGCAAATTTCAAGCTCGAGCCTAGAATGTATTAATCGTTTTTTTATACAATATGAATAAGGTATTCATGAAGATTACAAATAGTTTTTTAGAGATAGAATCTGCAAATGGCGGACTACAGGTAAGCAATCTTAATTCAGGTGAAAAACTCCTGCTTGACTGGCCGGCCTGCACTCTTTCAATTGATAATCAAATAATCATCCCAGTTCCATGCGAAGAAGTCAAAACGGAAAACCGCAGCATAAGCCAGAAATTCTCCTCGGAAGGTATTAATTTTGAAGTTATTATCACTCTTTCAGAGTCATGCTGGTTCAAGAAAGAAGTCAGGATAAGTTCGGATAAAATCTTAAAGACCGTCGATTATGTTGATGTCGATATCCAGCAGTTAAACGACAACTTAAAGCGTTGCGGCTACATTCCCAATGCCTCCAGCAATAATACTGAAGCAAGGGCAGAAGAAGAAGGCGCAGGTTTTATAGCAGGATGCGGCTACCCGCTGATCGGTGAAAAATATTTCGTCGGGCTGGAACATCCAGCCGCATTCAATGTCTGCAAAAACGGACAGGATTATTACCTGCGTCATTATCCTCAATGGAACGATGATTCTCTGGAAAATATTGCGGCTGTCTTTGCCTGGAGCGACACTCCTGTTAAAAGCTTTCGCGAATACCTGGATTCTATCCGGCTCCCTGCCCTTAGGAAACCTTTGATTTCCTTCTGCACTTTCTGGAGTGACCCCTATATCGGCAATTATGAATACGCTGTTCACTACGATAACTATATGAGTTTTTTCAAAGCGTTTGCAAAACTTGGCTTGAAACCTGATGTGTTTACCCTGGATGCAGGCTGGAACGACCGCCAGAGCATCTTCAGCGCCAAGGCGGATATGAAAGGCGATGCTGGCTTAAAAGAACTGCAGGAATATATGAACTCAAATGGTGTTGATCTTAGCTTATGGCTGAGCCACAATGGCCCTATGGGAATTGCGCCGGAATACCTGAAATCACTGAACATGGCGGTCGGCAGAGGACAGGGGTCAGCTTACAGCGTTGGCGAT
Organism: Victivallaceae bacterium; assembly: GCA_963664605.1. Lineage (GTDB taxonomy): Bacteria > Verrucomicrobiota > Lentisphaeria > Victivallales > Victivallaceae > JAHOYW01. Next base: position 2,569,760 of record OY761536.1, on the reverse strand, counting down.
TACGGCGTAATGATGGACAAAAACTTTGAGGAAATATTGCGCGAACGCTTTTGTAAGTTAGTTACTGATCTCAAGGCAACCCATTTCAAAATAGACTGGGATAATGATTGCGCGACTAATCCTGATTTTGCCGAAGCCTATCCTACGATCAATCATGTTAGACAGGGAACAATTAACGCGATGGCGCGAATTTCCAAGGCTATGTTCAATACAAATCCTGAAATCGTCACCCGGAACGGCTGGTGGACATCTCCATGGTGGCTGCAATACGCCAGTCATGTTTGGCTATGCGATTCAGGCGACAGCGAATTCACCTCATTGCCTTCGAGAAATCAACGCGAAGCAGCAGCTACTCACAGGGATTCGCTTTATTACGCAGTATTGCAGCGCGATAAATCAATGATTCCGCTGGACTGTTTTGATAATCATGAATTCCCGGATGCCTTGCGCAACCCCTTTGTCGAAGAACCGGTTTCATGGACAAACGCCCTTTGGCTCTCATTCATGCGCGGAAGTACTTACCTGGCATATACTTTACAGCCGGAAAAACTTGAGGACTGGCAGGTAGAATCATTCAAGGCTGTAATGAAATTCTGCCGGGAATATTCTGAACATATTTTCGTCAAGCATGGCCGTATGGTTGGCGGCATCCCAAGTCACGGGGAAGTCTATGGTTTTATGCAGCCCGGCGAAAACCAGTCATGGTGTATTTTACGCAATCCACTCCCCCTGCCCCGGGTTTTTAAATTGAACTCAGATGATTTTGAATTGCCGCACAGCACTAAATCTGTTCTCCAGTTCTATCCGAACTATAAAATTGTTGATAAAGAAATCACTCTGCCTGCGCATGGTATCGCACTGCTTATCTTTAACTCGGAAATGCAGGATATGCCTTTTGAAAGAGAATTCATGACCAGATTTGAAAACGGCAAATACCATAATTATTTTCCATCGACTTTAAATATCGATGATAACATCCGTCCGTTGATTAATGAAATATACCAGATTCCCAAGCTTGAGGCAGTTGACTTGAAACTAAACCGTCAAGGCCGTAAAACAATAATCAATTTCATGATCAAATGTCCTTACCGCATGCGCGACTTTGAATTGCAAATAGGTATTAGAGGAATAGATGCAGCCAGATCATCCGCCAGAATAATGTTCTCGCGTTATCCACTTGCCGAAAGCAGCGCCTGCATGATGCCTATGAGTGAACATCATGTTAACCAGCCAGGATATGGGGAAAGGAAAAACCCTGATCTGATTACAGCTCAAGAGCAGAAATATTATTCATCCAGATTGGCTGATGGCGGAGAATCTCATTACCGGCTGGAGATAGAAGATGTCGATTTTGAGCAAAATGAAATAGAGTTATGGCTGAGCGGTTTCGAAGCACCTTCACGCAGCAGCATAGAATCGTCAAAGGCGCCATTCGGATTTGATAAAACCCTTCCATTTCAACATCCGCTTGGATTTCCAAGACAAATAAAAATTAAAATATAAAGGAAAACTTATGAGTATTGATAAAACTGAAATACGTGAAAGCATTGAATGGACAAATATGCGCTGGAATGACGCGCCGGACAACTGTAAAGCCCGTATTCTTTTGATTGGCGATTCGATTGTCGTCGGTCATGAAAGACTTCTCCATGATATAGTAAAAGATGAGTATTGCATTGATTCATTCGCCACCGCTAAATGCGTAAGTGACGTTGATTATATGCGCGAACTTAACTATATGTTTAGCTGCAGAGATTACGATTTAGTAATATTCAATAATGGATTGCATGGTTTTGACATTGATGATGAAGTTTACGAAAAAAATCTTGAAGAAGCAATTACAGATTTAAACAAGCGTGTCAAAAAACTGGCATGGAGGACATCAACCCCGATTCGCAATAAAGAGGATTTGAATAAATTAAACGCTGAGAAAAATCCGAGAGTTATCAGACGCAATGCCTTTGCCGCGAAAGTTGCCGCAAACTTGGATATTCCAGTTTTAGATATGTACTCGCCAATGGAGAAAAACGTTGAATATTTCTCCACTGACGCAATACATTACAATGAGCAGGGAAAAGAAGTACAAGCCAGAATGCTTGCGGATTTTATAAAGAAAATCCTTTAAAAAGCACTCCAGAAAGTTTGTCCGAATGGAGTGTTTTTATCATTCCATTCGTCACGGAGCTTGAATAATTTCAGACGCATTTCATTAAGTTTTTTGCTGTAATCATCGGATTCAGCCAGATTATTCAGCTCCCATGGATCATTTTTCAGATTGAAAAGCTGAGTCATAGTGTGCTTGCCGTCAATAACGTATTCTATCAGTTTGTATTCCTGATCGCTTACACCACGCTGAACTTTTCCATAAGTTAAATATACGCAGTCCCGGACTTTCTGTTCAGGATTTTTTATAGACGGCTTAAGGCTTATCCCATCTATATTGTCCGGTCTTTCAATATCAAGAAAATCACATATGGTCGGGAAGATATCCAAAAGATATACGAGCGCATCACTTTTTACGCCTTGTGGAATGCCGGGCCCGGAGAAAATCAGCGGTATCCTCATGCTGTGTTCATAGCAGCTCTGTTTCCCCATCAAGCCATGCTGTCCTAATGCCAAACCGTTATCTCCGGCAAATATGAATATGGTATTCTCAAATTTCCCGGCATCTTCCAAAGCTTCAATAATCCTGCCTATTTCATGGTCTGCATGGGTTATCATCGCGTAATATTCTTTCAGGTGCATTTTTATTTCATCAGGATCGCGCGGAAATTCAGCTAACATTTCATCCCTGATCTTCAACGCGCCGTTATCAAAAGAGTGGCCTCCTGTGAAGTTAGGCGGAAGTTCGATATCAACATCATCATACATTTTCAGAAATTTCTCCGGCATAGTGCGGGGATCGTGCGGCGCCATAAAGGAAACATACATAAAAAAAGGATTATCGGTATGATAGTTTTCAATAAAATTTATTGAAGCATCGGCAAAAATTTCACTCGAATGTTTGCCGTTGTTCACATGGTCGGCGTTAATATATGAAATATCTTTTTTAAAGAACCAGTCTTTTACATACGGAAGTTGTTTATCATATTTACCGCTCGGGTCATAATGATAAGCCGGAACATTCCAGTGATCGTTCATGCCGCCGAAAAATATTTCGTCGCCATCCGTAAATGACCTGGCGTAAGCTTCAGCGCCATTGTGCCATTTCCCGGTTCCAAAGGTGCGATAGCCGTTGTTTTTTAATGTTTCACCGAGCAATGAATGTTCGTCCGGTATGCTGGCGCCGGAATCCTGCAAGTGGAAAAGGCTTTTCCCGCTGTGAATCATCGCACGACTGGGCATGCATACCGCGCCAACCGTTCCTCCGGGTATGTGGGCATGAGTAAAAGTTACTCCTGTTTTAACCAGCCGGTCTATATTAGGAGTAATGATTTTTTCGTTTCCAAGCGCATTAATAGTATCAAAACGCTGATCATCTGTAAAAAAGAATACAATATTGGGTCTCATATTTATTATCTCCATAATTTTTAATGTTAAAAAGACATAGGGATTTTTATTGAATTATTATATAGAATAAGCTATAATAGTATATAATTAAATAGCAAAACAGCACAAAAAGATGTTAAAAATGGACAAAATAAAAAATCTTTTCTCCAGGGTTTCCGGCAGTTTTCATATAAAAATTCATTCCTGCTGTAATGTAAAAGTCCCTCCCGCGTGGAAAGTTGAGAAACGTTTTATAAGCGATTATCATTTGTTGTTCGTACGCGGAGGCAAAGGATATTACTGTTTGGACGGGCAGGATGTGGAGTTAAAGCGCGGACAAATCGTGTTCGTTGGTGGCGGCGCGTACTATATAGGGAAACAAGATATTTCCAATCCTCCGGTTATTATTCCTGTACGCTTTGGGTTTTATGAAAACTATACCGGAAAACAGTTGGAACCGTTTTCCTGCAGCCTTTGTTATACTTACAACAGCCCAAATGCTGAAAGTCTCGAATTTCTATTTACTGAACTTATTCGTCTGTATAGTATGGGTGAAGACTCTTTTGCAGCAGCAAACATATCATCTTTACTGCACACACTTTTGTGCCGTACGCTGTACGAGGCTGAACAGAATATAAACTACAAGCCGGAAAGTAATCTTGAAAAAGTACATGAATGGATAAGGACACACCCTCTTGAGCGTACAGGCATTGATGAACTGGCAAAAAAAGCCGGAATATCCCGAAAATATTTCACCACAATCTTTAAACGCCGCTACGGGGTAAGCCCTAAAAAATATCAGGTGCAACAGCGTATGAACTATGCCAAATATTTGCTTAAGGAATCAGATATTTCCGTCAAGGAGGCTGCCGTGCAAACCGGCTATACCGATCAATATATTTTTTCCAAACAGTTCAAAAGCATCATCGGCAGCGCACCGTCAAAAATTCGTAATTAATCAGAGCACCGCGCCCATTTTTTTCAACGTTTCCCTGACCTTGATTCCGTCAAGTTCTGACGGAGAAGAGTTTTGTTTGACAGCCATAGCAGCGGCAACTCCGGCCGCCTGCCCTACCGAACATGCCGGAGGCATTACCCGCATACTGCTATGGAGAGCATGGTCCACAGAAATCGGTCTGCCGCCGACCAGCAGATTGGCGACATCCTTGGCAACGATACAGCCATAAGGGATTTCGTACCAGTCATTATCAGCTATTTTCTTGATAATAGTTCCGCTGCCGCCTGGATTATGGATATCAATGGGATATCTCACCTTGGCAATACCGTCAGGATATTTTTTTGCCTGCTCGAATGCTTCAACTCCAATGTAGTTAATTCCGACAACCCGGCGGGACTCGCGAACACCTATATGGTGAGCTATTGAATGAATCCTGCATTTTTCAAAGCCGGGAACATCTTTTCTTAGAAACGCCAGGTAATCTCTAAGCTGCCGTCTGGCTTCAACCTCTGCTTCAGACAATTCTATTCCATCAACCGCACTCTTCTTTATAACCCGTGTGGTGTTAAAATGAATAACATCCCTCTGAGGCGTAACGAACCACAACACATTTTCACGCGGACATTGGATTTCACCTTTTTCTTTAGCAATATCATACAAGGCGCTGATTCCGGCACGATCCGGCATTCTGTCCGCGTCCACACCGGAAAGTTTGAAACATAAGGTCATAGGCTGACATAAATTATCATCATTACCGTATTCGCACTTACAGCCAGACTTGGCCGCCAGGTCAGCGTCACCGGTGCAGTCAATAAAAACATCAGCCTGAGCTGCGCTAAGCCCTGACTTTGAAAACAACACCGCCGCTTTTATTTTACCATCATTGATTATAGTATCAAATAGATTATGGTGATAGACCAGCCTAACGCCAGCTTCCAGACAAAGGTCTTCAGCCGCCAGCATAGCTTCATCCTTGGAATAACACCCTCGTGAAGTTTCAACGTCATCATCACATTTCCCATTATATTCCGGAGAATATTTGCGCATGGCGTTTACCCAATCAGCATAAACAGGTTTGTCTAAAGTTTTACCATCAAGATGATTCGACATAAAAGGGAATACTTCTCCAACAGAAGCCATTCCTCCGAGTTGACCATAACGTTCAATTAAAACCGTATCGGCGCCATTGCGGGCCGCGGCGACCGCCGCGCCAAGTCCGCCGGGACCGCCGCCGATTACAACAACCTCCGCTTTGACAGTTACTGGTATTTTCTGATTTAAAGAATAATCTATAGTTTCAACATTCATTTTTATACCTTGGTTTTAATTTGATTTGACTTGCTTATTAATTAAAATAATCCCCTTTTCTCTAAACTTTTATGGATTTTTCTTTAATTATCATGTATTTTTCTATAAAAACTATAGTAGATATCATAATTAAAGAATTAATGAATACTAAAGAAATACTCTTAACCGCAATCAAAGCGCTTGAAAAAACTTTCAAATGCTCTGTCACTGTACATGACTATTCAGGACAATTGCGGCATCATTTTCCTGATCTTCCGCATTATCACTTGAATCCATTCTGTACGACAATTAAGTATAAAATACCCGAATCAACTCAGAGTTGTATAGCTTTTGACCGGGACAGCATACAACGAAGGCTGGCAAATAAACCAGAGGCATTCCTGAAATTCTGTCATTACGGCTTGCTTGAAGCAGTCATTCCGCTTTTCGTTGAAGGTAAAGTTTCGGGCGCAATGTTTATAGGGCCTTTCACCTGGACTTCCGCAGCCCTGCCGCCTGACACATTTAAAGCAGGCAAAAAAATAAATAATCCCCTGCTGAATTCTCAAAAAACAGCTTTACCTGAAATAGATATGAAAACAGTAAAAAAGATTTTTGCTTTCGGCAACCTGATATCATCACATATAGAAACTTTGATATCACGGAGCCGGGAGGCCGTTTACGACAGCAGTTCATCACGAGCAGAAAAAATCAAGGCGTTCATTGACGCCAGGTTCAAGGAAAATATTTCCCTCAGCGATCTGGCGCAATCCCTTTTTCTATGTGAATCCAGGACTTCCCAATTACTCAAAGAATCATTTGGTAAGACTTTTCCAGAACTCTTGATGTTCAGACGTCTGAAACATGCGAAATCACTATTGGAGAATTCCATGTTCAGCATAGAAATAATAGCCGCCTATTCAGGTTATAAAGACCCTGCCTATTTTCACCGGGTATTCAAAAAACAAACTGGCATGACTCCCAAACAGTACCGTAGAAAATTAAATAAGAATCAAGCATGTTAAAAAAACAATTAATTTTCAAAACAATTATTGACACGGCCTGTTTTATGCAGCATAGTCTTAAAGTCATTTTTTTAGAATTATCTAAGAATCTCATATCTGTAATTAACTTTTAAATATAAAGGAATAATTAAATGCTTAAACAATATTTCAATATTTTATTACTGGTAGTTTCAATGACTGTTGCCGCAGAAAATAAAGAAGTCACAATATGGCTGATAGGGGATTCAATTACGCAAACGTATAAATCCAAGCTGGCTCCATTGGCAGGCCTCGGACAAATGCTGCCGGAATATTGCAAACCCGGAGTCAAAGTTGAAAATCGGGCGGTAAGCGGTACAAGCACCAGGAGTTTTCAAGACAAAGGCTATTGGAAGCCGGTTGCCGAAGGAATGAAAAAAGGTGACTATCTTATGATTATATTCGGACATAATGATCAGAAGAAAAAAGATCCCAAACGTTATACTGACCCCAAAACAAGTTATCGGGAAAATTTAAAAAAGTTCATAAAAGCCGCCAGAGCCAAAGGCGCTCATCCAATCCTGGTAACTTCCATGTGCCGCCGGGTATTTTATCGAAAAGGCTCTAAAAAAGACACTCTGCGCCGTTCCCTGGGACAATATCCTAAATATTGCCGCATAACCGCTAAAGAAGAAGATGTACCACTTATAGACCTGAATAACATCAGCTTTGCGCATATAAGCAAAATGAGTCCCGAAGAATCTAAGAAACTTTACAACCATGTTCCTAAAAATTCAAAATATCCTTACTGGAACAAAAAGAGTAAAAACAGCCCCAAAGGTCACATTGACAACACTCATCTGAATTTGGATGGCGCCCGTATTGTCACGAAATGGCTGGTGGATGACGCGAAAAAACAGAAACTGAAAATAGCCGAATTATTCAAGTAGCCATTCCAATAACCGAATCGGTTCACTTAATAAATTAAAACCGGCGACATTGATAATTTCAGGAAAAAGCAGGAAATTAACTAATTTACATATTGCAATGGGTTCTTTTTATAATATTGTAGTTTTTTATATTGAATATGTGAGGTATAATACATGAAAATTGTTATAATCGGCGCCTGCGGCCATATTAATTATGCATTGAGCGGTATTAAAAAAAATCCTGATTTCCTGGAACTTTGTGCTTTTGCCTCCGGAATACCCGGCGACATGACAAATGACACAGCAAATATGCTCAATTATGAATTCAATGCCGAAGCATTTGACGACTGGCGCGATATGCTTGACAAGATAAAACCCGATGTGGCGGTTATTGCCACGCGTTTTGATATGAATGGCGCAATATCTCTCGAATGCCTGAAACGCGGCATCAACTGCTTTACTGAAAAAACTATTGCTCATTCGATTGAATTACTGGATGAACTGGAAAAAACCGCAACAGAAAATAATGTCCAGATCATCGGTATGCATGGTATGCGTTATAATCCTGAATTCTATACCGCCTTCAAAGCGTTTGAAGACGGGGCGATAGGTGACGCAATCATGCTTTACGGCCGGAAATCTTATCATTTTGACTCATCGAGGCCTGATTTCTACCGTCATAGAAAAACCTATGGCGGTACTATTTTGTGGGTGGCGATACATGCTATAGACTGGTTCTGCTGGTTCTGCGGTAATGTTTCTGAGATATATGCCGCGCAAACCATCGTTGGAAACAGAGGATACAATGAATGCGAATCAGCCACGGCAATATCCATGCGGTTTGCAAATGATTCAGTAGGTACAATTTCTGCCGATTTCCTGCGTCCCAAAAACGCCGGCAGCCACGGTGACGACCAACTCAGAATAGCTGGAGGAAACGGTATTATAGAAGTTCGCAACGGCAAAACGATATTGACAAACAACGAAGCGCCTCCCCGGGAACTGCCTTTGGAACCTGAAGGAGATTTTTTCGGAGATTTCTGCCGTTCTCTGCATGGCATGGCAAAATGCCGCTTAACGATGGAAGATTGTTTCCAGGTATCAAGAACGGCCCTCTATGCCCGCGACAGCGCAGATAAACATAAACTTATAACCCTGTAAACATAGGAAGGAAATCATGAAAAGAGTTCTAATCGCGGCAGTATTATTGGTAATCAGCGGCTTCGGATGCCAATGGTGTTCAGAATTGTGTTCACCAAAACCAAATGCAACAAAATTCAGCGTTAATCCATTATTTGGAAATGAAATGGTATTGCAGCGCGAAATGAACGTCCCGGTTTGGGGCAAAGGTGTACCGGGAGAAGTTGTCGCTGTTCAAATCGATAACAAAAAGTACACTGCCACCGTTGATAAAGAAGGAAAATGGATGATTCATACCCGTCCCCTGCCTGTCGGCGGCCCTTATGTTATGAAGATCAGCGGTAAGAAGAAAGTTATCACTATTAAAAATATTTTAAGCGGTGACGTATGGATATGTTCGGGACAGTCAAACATGCAATGGCCGGTAATCAGAGCTAAAGATGCCAAAAAAGAAATTGCCGCCGCAAACTATCCAAATATCCGGCTTTTTACAGTACGTCGCTCTGTAAGCGAAAAACCTCTGGACACAGTGAAAGGCAAGTGGGTGAAATGCTCTCCAGCAACGGTTGGATCATTTTCTGCTGTCGGATATTTTTTCGGACGCGAATTATATAAATCATTAAAAGATGTTCCGGTTGGCCTTATCCACAGTTCCTGGGGAGGAACTCCTGCTGAAGCATGGACCCGCCATGATTATCTGGAAGCAAATCCAATGTTCAAAACTATTCTTGATCGTCATGAGAAAAGAGTGAAAGATTTTCCACAGAACCTTGAAAAATATAAAAAAGACATGATCGATTACAAGAAAAAAATAGCGGAAATCAAGAAATCGAAAACAAAACCTAAAAAACGTATCCGTCGCCCCCGCTATCCTTATAGTGCCAAACATCCGCATCTTCCAGCCGGGCTTTACAATGCTATGATTAACCCGCTGATCCCTTATGGTATCAAAGGGGCAATCTGGTATCAGGGAGAAGCCAACGCCGGAAGAGCGTATCAATACCGTTCTTTGCTGCCGGCAATGATTAATTCATGGCGTAAATCATGGAATCAAGGTGATTTTCCTTTCCTGATTGTCGAACTGGCAAATTTCACCAGTGCTCATGACAAACCGGTGAATTCAACTTGGGCAGAACTGCGTGAAGCTCAAAACATGACTGCTGCCAAGCTTCCAGCTTGTGCGGTGGCTTCCGCGATAGATATCGGCGAAGCTAGAAATATTCATCCGAAAAACAAACAGGATGTAGGTAAACGCCTGCAGCTGGCAGCATTAAAAACAGCCTATGGGAAAAATATAGTTGCCTCGGGGCCCACCTTAAAATCCAGCAAAATAGAAGGTGATAAAATAATTCTTGAAATGGATAATGTCGGGAAAGGGCTCATCGCAAAAGGTGGAACTTTGAAGCGTTTCGCTATTGCCGGTAAAGACAAAAAATTTGTCTGGGCAGATGCAGTAATAAAAGGCTCAACAATAATCGTCAGCAACTCAAAAGTAAAAAATCCTGTCGCTGTACGTTATGCATGGAGCAATAATCCTGAAGGCTGTAATCTTTACAATAAAGAAGGACTTCCGGCAGTTCCTTTCCGCACCGATTCATGGGAAGGCGTCACTTTTAAAAGACGTTAAATACAGCTAAAAAAAGCTCTCTATGCATTAAGGCAGGCATAGAGAGCTTTATTTTATTACACCATCTGTAATCTTTTAAAAATAAAGATCGCGATCACCGGATTCGATCCGGTTGTAGTAACTCATGAACTCTTTAAAAAATGACGGTTTCAAAGTAGCGCGTATCTCTTCTATCTCAGAATTCATTACCGGACGGCATATCTCCAAAGTCTTGTCTGAAGCAAAATCATCCAGCCATTCACGGAACGTGAGCACGGCGTTTACTTTGCAGAATTTTCCTTCCTTCCCGGTTTTCAACATGTCCATAATGCATCCCCCGGTGCGTCCGCAACGATAAGCAGCTGTGCAGAATGACGTAATAATTCCTTTTTTTGCCAGGTCCCGGATCATTTCTTCAAGGGAACGCGTATCTCCCAAGATAAACTGTTGTTTGCTGGATTCCTGTTCATCACCTGATTCATCATAAGCTCCTATTCCGATTTTAGAGGAGCAATCGGCTTGCGTACAGCCAAGCGGAATACATTTATCACGAATATCTCTGCTTTCACGGGCAGTAATAATCATGCCGGTATAAGGTACGGCTAAACGCAAAACTGTTATCAGTTTTAAAAAGTCTGCGTCTGACACTCTGGTGTCCTTATTTCCAGCCAGAGGAGCATTACATGCAGGTTCTATCCGTGGAAAAGAAATTGTATGCGGACCGACATTGAATTTAGCTTCAAGGTCTCTGGCATGCGCAACAAGTCCCATGACCTCAAAACGCCAGTCGCCCAGCCCGAAAAGAGCCCCCATGCCAACGTCATCAACGCCAGCTTCCATTGCCCGGTGCATACTGTATAAACGCCAGCGGTAATTGCTTTTGACAGTATTGCCGGGATGAATTTTTGAATACAGGTCATGGTGATATGTTTCCTGAAAGACCTGAAAAGTCCCGATTCCAACTTCATGCAGGACTTTCAAATCTTCAATTGGAAGCGGCGCGGCATTTACATTAACCCTGCGAATCGCGCCGAAACCGCGCCGGGTCTTGGCCTGCACTCCGTAAATAGTATTCAGGGATTCAGCAATATAGTCAGTAGAGGTGCTTGGATGTTCACCATAGACGGCAATAAGGCGCTTATGGCCGATTTTTCCGGCTAACACTTCAGTTTCACGGCGGACTTCATCCATACTCAGCTTTCGTCTTACTTCGTATTCATTTTCATTTCTGAATCCACAGTATAAACAACTGTTTACACAAAGATTGCTCATATAAAGCGGCGCAAAAGTTACTATCCGGTTGTCATAAACAAACTTTTTATTTTTCAGCCCGGATTCGCTCATTTCAGCAAGCAATTCAGGGTCGTCAACATTTAACAAAGCTGCTGTTTCCCCGGCTGAGAGCGTCGTCATACTAAGTGACTTATCTATAATATCGCGCACCCTGCCCTTGTCAGGATTATTTTGTTTATCAAGTTCCGTATAAATAACCGCGTCATCAATAAAATCTTTTCCATTATCCAGATATTTATCTATTTGATCTTGTTTAACTATCGTTCTGACATATTCAGCCGGGCTTAACTTGGGGTTTATAGTCATGTTGGATTTCTCCTTAATTTTAGTGTTGTGGTACGACCAAGCATATTTATTACTCTCAAATCTCACAACAGTTTTATTTTTTCATAATCATTGATTTAGTCTTTACGCCGTCAAGCATGCCGAGTTTTCCGGCAAGACTGCCAAGCTGGTCGGATGTCCCCTCGACGATAACGGCAATAATGCCGAGTTGCTCAGGACGATAAGGTACGCCAATACGCCCAAGGATAATATTACTGAAATCCGACAGGTATTTGTTTACTTGAGGTACACTTTCATGGTTTTCGATAATAATCGATATAGTTCCGATATTCTTTTTCATCATGCGAAATTCCTTAAATTTTGCAGTCAGGGGAATGCCGGTATAGAGGGATCCTTCATCACCCGAAATATCAACCGCGAAGGTCTATAGATCCGGCAAATCCGAAAATCTGAATATCCACATGTTCCCTTGGATCGGGACGAACCCTGACCGCAGGTTTAAACATATAAAAATAGATTTAAGTTTTAAGGGGTAAGTTTTTTTAACTAAAAAACTGATTACTGTATCCTTGAACACTTAAATTAATATAAAAATAACTATATACGTTTAAGTAGAAAAAGTCAAGAACATTATCTAAAAAACAAGTCCCTACTGCTTTCTATAGAAATATTGCTTTAAATTATTTTAACCGGTTGAAAATTATTAAAGTGTTATTATAGTAATTTATATTGGCTGAAGATATGGCATGATGTTGTATCTGATACGCCTGAGATATTGATGATTGTTTAAAGATAAATGAGCGATGCAATGTTGCTCTCCGTCCTACCGGATAAAATATCCGGAGGGTTTTTTTTATCTTTATATTTTTACCGTTTTCTCCTCCCGCGCGATGCGCCAAGAAAATGGAAAAACAATTTTTTATTAACAGGAATCAATATTTATCATGAAAAATAATACATGGAAACAATTCTACGATATTAATGCTCCAGATTACGAAAAGGAATGTTTCGTCACCAACACGGAATTTGAAATTAATTTTCTGATTCAGGAGATACCGCTTAAACCGGGAATGAAAGTTCTCGACATCGGCTGTGGAACCGGACGTCATTCTGTAGGTCTGGCTGAGAAAGGCATAAAAATGACCGGACTGGATATTTCATCCGGACAACTGTCCATGGCTCGCGAAAAAGCGGAGAAAGCAGGAGTTAACGTTAATTTCATTGAGGCTGACGCGTCTGATTTCAGTCTGGATGAACAGTTTGACGCCGCAATCTGCATATGCGAAGGCTCCTTCGGGCTCTTGTCAATCAACGACGACCCGTTGACCCACGAAAAGAGAATCCTTAAAAATATCGCGGCGGTTCTTAAGCCGGGCGCTCTCCTGCTGATGAACGCGCTTAATGCTTATCGATTCGTCAGGCTTTTCAGCGACGAAGACATTGCGTCCGGGAAATTCGATCCTTACACGCAGACGCACGTTGTAAGAATGGCTGATTTGTATCCCGGTCTTGACCCGGAAATTACGGTCATAGAGAAATGTTTCACTCCACCTGAACTACGCATATTGCTCGAAAGCAGCGGCTTCACGGTGGACCAGATGTGGGGCGGAAGCGCCGGTGATTGGACCAAGCATACTCTTTCCCTGGACGAGTTCGAGATAATGGTCAAGTGCCATAGGAAATAACCCAAAAATATAAAGGGGATACCGCCGTTTTTTCTGGTGGTATTCCCTTTTTTATAGTTTATTTTTCGATTACGACAGCGATTACGATGGCGAGGAAAAACTTTATTTGGACTTGAAATTAATTAGTTTACGGTATATTTAATTATATCGGAAGTTGATTGAGAATTGAAATTGTTCCTGTTTCCGGGCGATGCGATACTAAACAGCTGTCTCAAAGCGACATTGGGACAGTCAAGGCGTTGCGCGAGTTATGGGGGCCGCTTAAAAAGGAGAAACCTATGAGCGAAAAACACAACGCTTTTGCCATGGCGCAGAAGCAATTTGACGAAGTCGCCGCAATCCTTAATCTGGAACCAGCCGTATTTGAATTTCTCAGATGGCCGCAGCAGGAGCTTACTTTCAGGCTGCCGGTGAGAATGGATGACGGCACAGTAAAAGTCTTCCAAGGCTTCAGGGTGCGGCACAGCATAGCCAGGGGGCCAGCCAAAGGTGGGCTTCGCTGGCATCCGGATGAAACCATTGATACAGTACGGGCTCTCGCCACCTGGATGACCTGGAAAACAGCAGTAGTAGATATTCCAATGGGCGGCGGTAAAGGTGGAATCATCTGTAATCCCAAAGAACTTTCAGAAACAGAAAAAGAGCGTCTGGCACGGGCATATATCCGCGCTGTAGCCCCAGCCATAGGCGAAACAAAAGACGTTCCAGCCCCTGATGTATATACAACGCCTCAAATCATGGCATGGATGATGGATGAATACGAGGTTATATCAGGAGAAAAACACCCTGGAGTAATCACAGGAAAACCGATACCGGTCGGCGGCAGCGCCGGACGTGGTGACGCAACCGCCAGAGGCGGATTGTTCACAGTACGGGAAGCTTCCAGAGCGCTTGCAATTTCACTCCCCGGCAAGACTTCAGCAATTCAAGGATTTGGTAATGCCGGACAATTTGCGGCAACGCTGGGCGAAGAACTTTTAGGTCTTAAACTTGTAGCAGCAAGCGATTCCCGGGGCGGCGTATACTGTAAAGATGGTATTGATGCCAAAGCACTGGTGGAACACAAACTTAAAACCGGAGCAGTAAGCGGTTTCCCGGGTACAGAACCAATTAGCAACGAAGCATTGCTCGAACTGGATGTCACGGTGCTTTTCCCGTCTGCTTTGGAAAATTCAATCCGTGCCGATAACGCCCCAAACATCAAGGCGAAAATAGTCTGTGAATTAGCCAACGGCCCAACTACGGTTGAAGCGGACAACATCCTGCATGAAAACGGGGTTTTCGTCATTCCTGACTTTCTGGCTAACGCCGGCGGCGTAACGGTCAGCTATTTCGAATTGGTTCAGAATACCTATAACTTCTATTGGCCGGAAGAAGAAGTGCATCAAAGACTGGATGAAAAAATGACTAAGGCATTTAAAGATGTCTTCGACATTTATATTTCACGCAAAGTCAAACCCCGCCTGGCGGCATATATGGTGAGCGTCAGCCGGGTAGCTGAAGCCTGCAGGCTGAGAGGATGGGTATAATATATGATTCTGAATTATAGAATTCAGGATTAAAAATAATATTCCAGGGCCGGATTTCCGGGCCGGAATTTTAACTTTCGGGAAAGAAGTATGAATGCAAGAGAACATCTGCTTTATCAGGATATTTTAAAATATCATAATGCTTACAATTGTGTTTTAAACGCATTCGAACGTGCTTTGAGAGACTACAATCTCGACGCTCCAGCTGAAGATTCTGAACGCAGTCCTGAATTCGCGTCCGGACTTATTGCTAAAGTATTCGATAACCTTCCCCCGGAAACTGTCGAGGAATATATCAACCTCGGACGCAAAGAGAAAATCGCCCGCTCCATTATGCACTTCCTCAACAATGAAGAATACAATACCAACAAAATACAGACTTTGCTTGAGGAGTTTTCCCGTATTCCGGCCGGAAAAATTTTTCTGCCCACCACCATGACGCTGGATATCCGCGTCAATTTGATATCTCATTTTATCAGCAATCATCTGGCATTCATCAGTATTGCTAAAAATTATATAAATATGCGTGATATTGCCTCAATAATCGATAACAGCGTTGCGGTTCCGTCCACTACCGGCATGATTGGCGGTAAGTCCGGCGGTATGCTCCTGGCAAACCGTATTCTTCGCCCTACCCTTAGTTTTGAATGTCCTAAAGAACTTGAAGGACGGATCGAGGAAATCGAATCATGGTATATACGTTCCTCTATCATCAATGAATTTATCGCGCATAATCAACTTGAAGAATGCCACAGCCTAAAATACATCGAAGGCGATGAATTCGATAAACAGTACAAAGCTCTGTCTAAAAGGTTCATGAAAGGGTCTTTTTCTCCACGAACTGTTAAACGCTTCCGTTCTATTCTGGAAAAAGCCCGCGGCTGCCCACTTATCCTGCGTTCGTCAAGTTTCCTTGAGGATAGTGTCGGCTGTTCGTTTTCCGGCAAATATGATTCATTTTTCATCTCCAATCGCGGTTCTGATGAGGAACGGCTGCAAGAATTCACCGACGCTTTGAAAAAGGTTTATTTGAGCCTTTACGGTTCCAACGCCATCCAATACCGCAAAGACAACCAGCTACTTGATTATAATGAAAAAATGTCCGTGCTTGTACAGAGAGTCGTCGGCCGGGAATACGGTAAATATTTCTTCCCGGCAATTGGTATCGTCGGCTTTTCGCGCAACCCTTATTGCTGGAACAAGCGCATAAAACCGGAAGACGGTATGCTGCGAATGGTTATGGGGCTTGGAACCCGGGCGGTGGACCGGGTCGGCGACGACTATCCAAGGATTGTTTCCCTGTCCTCTCCAAATCTCCGCCCGGAGGTTACAGAAAAAGAAAAAATCCGTTATTCTCAGAAATATGTTGATGTCCTTAATCTCGAAACCCGTAAAATAGAAACTGTTCATTTCGTCGATTTGGTTAATTATCTGTTAAAAGAAGGCGAAGAGCTGCCTTTCAGCGATTTAATCTCTGTTGAAAAAGACGGCGTGCTTGCCCGTCCCATGTTTTTCCCCGACCAGCTTAATTATGACAAATGCGCTATCACTTTTGACGGAATACTTTCGCAGCCGGATTTCACTAAAACCATGAAGTATATTTTTTCCACGGTGGAAAAGGCCTACAATATGCCTGTGGATATGGAATTTGTTTATGACGCGGGTAAAATATATGTGCTGCAATGCCGTTCGCTCAGCAGTCGCGACAACGCTACAGTCGGCGCGGTGGAAATACCTGAAACCGAAAATAATGACACTCTGTTCCGTACCACGGGTTGCATCCGTTCAGCAATTTTGGATAATATAGATTATGTTGTTTACATTGACGCGGAAGCCTATGATAAACTGCCGTCAATGGCTGAGAAACACGAAGTCGCCCGTTTAGTAGGCGTTATCAATCGCGCGTTGTCAGATAAACGTTTTATTCTGCTTGGTCCCGGACGCTGGGGCTCCAGCAACCCGGAACTGGGTATAAGTATTAAATACGGCGGCATCAATCATTCCTCCATGCTCATTGAAGTCGGCTTCAGCCACGATGGGATCACCCCGGAATTAAGTTACGGCACACATTTTTTTCAGGATTTGGTTGAGGCAAATATCATTCCACTTCCCCTGTTCCCTGAACAGCCGGGAAGTTTTTTGAATCTGGAAATGCTTAAAAATGCAATCGACCATCTTCCGCCTGAGGTTAAAATGCCTAAAGAGCTAGATGGTGTGATTAAGGTGATAAATATTCCCAAGCAGTTACCTGGAAGTATGCTGCATATTCGTCTGGACGCCGAATCCGGCAAAGGAGTCGCTTATCTGGCTCCCCGCCGCCTTATATAGAAGATACGAAATTAGTGGCGGTAAATACTCTGTCGAGCCGAAAATAATGAAAAAGTTTCTACTCGCCCTCCGTTAAATGTGCAATAACGGGAAGAGGATTCAGGATTATCTGCCCCCTGCCCTTCAATAACTTTTTTGAGTTTTATATTTGATTTTGTTTTATTTCAGGCATATAATATAATTAATATTGCCAGTAGCATGGCAACAAATTAAAGGGAAATCCTAGTTTATTTTGGCTTTCTGTGGTGGTGTCCCCTAGGGACATGCGGTGTACCTTTACCCCGTAATGCTAACGATCCACAGGAAGCCTTTTTAATGCCCTGTAGCATGGGTAAAATTAAAGGAGGCATTATCATGTCAAAAAACTCAAAGCAGTATCCGTCGGAATACGGTAAACATTTAACCGTTGAATCTTTTAGACTAAAGGTACTTGACAAAATAGAGGATTTACGCGCAGAAATTATCGAATTGCATTGTTTGTTAAAGGAATATCCCGAAACTTTTTTTGAGCGTTTAAACACCATAGATAATCTAATCCGTAAATTCAGGAATTACTTTACAAAATGCCTGAGAGAAGGCCTCATAAAAAGTAAACCTAAACCATTGCCGGATGCGGAAAAGATAGCAAAATTTGTCAAAGAAAATATTCCAGAATCAAGACAATTTGATGTATTACTCTGGCTGTCAAGTGAATTTCCGCCGAAAGGTACTTTTAAAGAACCTGAAAATAATTTCAGAACCTGAGTATTTATGAATTTGGAGGGAAAAACTCTGTCGAGCCGAAAATTTACCACCGTTTCGGCTCGTGAGGACACTCGCCTCTCGCATAGCTGTTAGGTTTTCTTCAATTTTGAGCTGAAATATCTACGATTTATTCAAAAAATATTTGTCAATATTTGCCATTGACGTATTAAAACAATCGTATAAAACCTTGTGACACCATTTGGATAAATGACTAAAATAATTTCACAAGCCTTCCTTATTTTATTGCCAGATTATTTATCTGGGAGTCAAGTGCATACCCCAGTTAAATCATTTTGATGTCAGCAACAATAATAATCAGACCTGTTATGCGGAAGCCTGTCGTATCGGTAATATCTACGGTAATATAATTACTGATCTGATTGATGAATTAGAAACGGTTGAATTACTGTAACGCCTGGCGGAAAACCTCCACCGACGAACCCGATGCCAATTCAAAAGCAACTTCACGGAACCGTACTTTCAGGCAAGCTGCTACGGGCGTTTCTATCTGCGGAATCAGTTCCACAAATAAATTTTCAGCCGCTGCCTTAGGCTTCGAGCTCCGCTGTTCCGCCTCACGGAGCTTCTTTCTGAACCAAACGAGATTCAGCTTCCTTGATTTGCAAAAAGCCGCCTCATCCAGATCGCTGTTCAAAAACTCATCTTCAATCGCCTGCCATCTTTCTAAACTTCCCTTATCCATGATGCCTCCAGAAAAAATTATTAACTGGAGATAGGATAACACAAATCAAGCCCCGCGTAAACGTGGTTTCGTCGGACATTTACGACTCAAACACGCTATTGAATTATTGAAATATGAAGGTTGTTCCGTATCGCAGACTGCCTATAAAGTAGGGTTTAAAGATAGTAATTACTTTTCACGTCTTTTTAAACAATATATGAAAGTGCCTCCTAAACATTTTATTCCTAAAAAATAAAAATCTGCGAAAATAGTTTTGCCATGTCCTCAATATATATAATTTAAATCAGCAGCATAAAGGGAAAATAACAGGGTGCCATATCTGGTTCTCAAATTGCTGTTACATATGCTGGAGTATACTTTACGATGACAACCAGAAAATCAAACCATCGCGACCTATTGCAGGCCCATATTAAGCATCCATAGCTTGCCTTGGCTCATCATGGTAAATATCCCCAATACTGCTATTAGCCTGCATATTTCATGAATTTTATAGATATTAAAGTGAAATATACAGGCTAGTTATCAGTGCGAAATGGCGAAGCAGGCAGGCCAGCCTTGTTGTAGAGATTACAGCCTAACGGATTAGCTGAGTATGCGTATCGAACAGCAACCGGAGCAGAAACTTTATCGCTGGATACCACCACAGTATCACCGTCAATCACGGCTTCAGCCCAATAAAACTTTCGATCTTTTCCTGCTATCGCAAATCTTTTAAGCTTTCCATTTGGAATTTCTTTCACCGGGGCGAGGCCATTCTTCTCGCCAACCATCAAACCGCCCCCGACATAGTCAAAGAAAATTCTTATTTTATTACCTTCAATTTTATGACTCTTATATAATGGACCGCTTGGAACAATCGAAACACCGTAAGTATCAGCTAAAGCCCATCTGGCCAGACGCTTTCCCACATCCTGTTTATTTTTAGGATGAATATCACGGGTTTCACCGATATCGATAGTCACAACCATTCCCGTATTGGGAATTTCCAGGCTTTGCTTCTGGGCATCGCGCAATCCGGCGTAACCATCACCTGCACCAGGCACCTTTTTATCCGCCTTATAGTTAGCAATTTGAACGAAGATAAAAGGGAAATCACCCTGCCCCCAAACTTTACGCCACCCTTTTACCAGAGCATTCATTTTGTGGAAATACGCCATGCCGTCATTACCATTACTCTCACCCTGGTACCAGATCACTCCACGGATAGCAAAAGGAATTAAGGGATAAATCATGGCATTATAGTATTTCAACGGAGCTCTTTGATCAACGTCAACTCGCGGATCCTCCGGAGGAGTGGGGATATTCTGCTTAGCGTCCAAAGCCT
Source organism: Victivallaceae bacterium (assembly GCA_963664605.1). Taxonomy (GTDB): domain Bacteria; phylum Verrucomicrobiota; class Lentisphaeria; order Victivallales; family Victivallaceae; genus JAHOYW01. Next base: position 2,549,477 of record OY761536.1, on the reverse strand, counting down.
TTTCCGCTTTCTGATTCCAATTCTTCATTTCAGCCAGGTATGCAGCAAAGGCTTGCCTGCCTTTGCCGAAAGTAACATCCCACCCGTCAACTTTTTCTCTAAGTTGATTCAATTCCGGTACCATACGGATTCCCTGTGGACATAGCCATCGTTCAATTGGACTCCCTCCCCAGCTGGAATGGATCAAACCAACTGGAACATCAAGTTTTTTATATAAAGTTCTTCCGAAAAAATACGCAACACCGGAAAACCTCTCAACGACCTTTGGAGAACAAATCTTCCAGTCACTGCAAGTAACATCACTTAGTTCATAATCACTCGATTTCTGGTTAACGCCAAGATAACGAATCTCCGGATAACTGGCCTTGGCAACTTCTTCTTTGCGATTCAGAGAGCGTGCTACAGACCGCTCCATATTCGATTGTCCTGAGCAAAGCCACACCTCTCCAACTAATACGTTTTTGCATGAGACAGTATTTTTCCCTTTGACTGTCATTTCAACAGGGTTCTTGTTCGCTTTCATAGCATCAAGTTTGACCATCCACTTCCCGTCCTGATCAGCAACCGTCCGCTTCGCCTGGCTACCGAAAGTCACGGAGACTTCCTCTCCCTTGTCAGCCCATCCCCACACCGGCACTGGCATATCACGCTGCAAGACCATATTGTCATTAAAAATATTCGGAAGCGTTACATCACCTCGAACTTCAGGGTTGAAAAATGACAAACCGCCCACAAGGCTGATAAAAAACAACTTTATAATATTATTTTGACAATTCATAATGCTCCTATTTGATCGTTGCTTTTATGATATTTTCAGAATTTTCTATAGCTTCAACCAGTTTTGACGACGGAGGAGTATCAAGTTGTAAGGTGCATACAGCGGCATGTTCCCCACTGAAAATGGTGTTTTCCATTTCTTCAACGTTGATGCCGGCATCTTTCAATTGGTCAAGCACCCCGGCCAGTACGCCGACTCGGTTGTAATGGCGCACAATCAAACTTGTGACCGCCTTTGATTTGGCGCAAAGGTTCACCGAGTTTAACGGCTTACCGGTCGTGCAGTAGGCATCAACTATTTTTACAACCTCATCAGCGACCGCCTCGGTGGACTGATCCGTTGAGGCGCCAATGTGAGGCGTAGCAGTAATCATTGCCGCAAAATCGGTTTCCGTAAAATCAGCTTCACCCCCGGATGGCTCATTTTCAAACACATCCGCCGCATAACGAAGTCCTTTAGTATTTATCGCCTCCTTGACGGCTGCGGTATCAACAACTTCACCGCGTGCAATGTTTACCAGAATGGCATTATCTTTCATTTTTGCCAGAAAGTCAGCATTGACAGAGTGTTTTGTTTCTGCATTAGCAGCCAGGTGAATAGATACGACATCCGATTTTTCCGCTACGACCAATGGTGATTCAGCCCGGCCAACACCATTTTTTATCGCGTCATCTTCAGTCAAACTACGCGACCAGACCAGGACATTCATTTCCATTCCTTTAGCCCTGGCTGCAACAGCTTTACCAATGGCGCCGAATCCAACGATGCCGAGAGTCCGGCCTTTCAAACCACATGCTTTACCATATTCCTTTTTGCGCCAGCGCCCCGCACGCAAATCGCATGAAGCATTGACAATTCGCCGGTCCGCAGCAATCATCAGCCCTATTGCCAGTTCAGCTACCGCATCGGTATTTTTCCCGGGACAATTCGCGACATTAATCGCTTTTTTCCCGGCAGCCTCAACATCTATAGTATTGACTCCGGCTCCGGCCCGGATAATTAAACCTAAACTCCTTGCGGTTGAAATCGTTGCCGCCGTAACTTTAGTTGAACGCACAATCAATATCTCATTGTCGTCAATATGCTCCGGTAGATCTTCGGCTGTCAAATCCGGTTTACAAATAACCTCACAACCGATTTTTCCCAACTCAATAACCGCACTGTTTGCCAAACTGTCTGCAATTAAAATTTTCATTTTCTCTCCTAAATAGATTTTTAATTATGGGATTTTTAACCTTTTTATTCTCTATGCTTGATTGCTTCCAGTGAATCAAGTTTTTCCAGATATCCTTCAGGAATTCTAGCTGCATATACCTGCGCCAAACCAGTGGCGACCGAATTATAAATCACATATTTATTGTCCGGCGTCATATAAGGATGGGCGTGAGTATATTGAGGAGCTCCCTGACGTGTTTTTGAATCACAAAGTTCCAGATAACGTCCGGTTTTAACGCTGCCTACATAGATTCTCCAAGTTTTATAATCGTCAACAATAAAATAACGGCCGTCATTCGATATGCCGATATGATTGAAAGGCAGTCCTTGAGCCAGATGAATGGGGTTTTTATCACCAGGAGTGATTTTGTATACTCCTTTGTATTTGATTAAATCACCAGCTCCTCCGGGAGCTGTACTGAAAAGCAAACTTCCAGTTGTACCTATCCAGGCTTCGTGTCCGGAGATCATGTTAGTATGAGGTTTGCCAACTGGTAAGTTGAGAATTTTACCAGAATTAATCTTAACTACTGCCAGTGTTGCGCCAATCGGACCGTAAAAGGCTTCACCAGGAGAGCCAAAATATCCTTTCCGGTTGATTTGTACAAGTACATTGTCAGGGTTGCCGGGATCACACTGCAGATGAGGATTCGATATATACTTCATTTCACATAAAACATCTATTTTCCCTTTTTCCAGATCAATACGCTTTAGCTCATACAAGTCTTTTCCTTTTTTGAACGGACCGCAGACTAACCAGCGTTCATCGGCAGAAACAGCAAATTTTCGCGGACATTCATTCAATGGAAATCTAAATGCTTCGCAAGCAGTCAATTCCTTAATGTCAAGGCGCATCAATTTAACTTCTGCATCTTCTCTGACGATGTAATAAATCGCATTATTTTCATAACTTGCTGTTATCGGTATGCCGGGCCCGATACGCAGTAAAGTTTGTTTTTTCTTTAAGTCGCACATCCAGATTTCGTGTTGCTCGCTAAAAGGAGTTCTTGTAATAATGATACGAGTGCCGTCAGCCGAGGTAAAACGCTGTTCAGGGTATACATTGGTACTGGTTGCCGGTCCGCTGGTCAACTGAATGATATCTGCACCGCTGGCGGGATCTTTTCCACAGGGAATACGCTCTCTGCTCCAGTGCCTGGTATAAAACCCCATGTTAAAGTCCGATCGAATAGTTGTTTGTTCTTTCTTGTCATACCACATTTTTTCTCCGCTGTAACTTGTTAGAGATCCTGTAATTAGGAAAACCATAATAACTAAATACATTGACTTTCTTTTAAACCGACTGTTTTTATTCATTTTTTGATTCATACCGTTTCCTTTGTTAGTTTTTTATTCTATTATTCTGATTTGAACTGGTCAGGATTTTTCTGTACCAAGATGATCTGGTCACAGAGTATCTGATTGATTTTGCCTTTGCCGTTATACATCGGCCCGTCAAATTTAAGCGATACCCATGCCTCCCACAGATTATCGGCCCCCGGCTCATACAGACGGTCGCCGAGCTTGAGGTGGGTCTGGCAGCTTTTGGATGAAAACCAGATCATGCAATCAGATGTTACCTCAATCATGCCGAGTTTGTAAAGCTTATAACTGCCTGGAGTTATTCGGTCAAGACCGATTTTCAGTCTAGCGGTATGCTTCTTTCTGTCTTTGCGGGAAAAGCGAACATGAAGTGGCAGCTGTGGAATATGCACCGTTGCGGCGAAGCCCATGGCCGCGTCATCCTCTTCAACCACGGCAGGCCCCTTACGGATGGTTGCGCGGGCATAATTGCGCGGCACGTAACGTTTGACCGTCGCCGGATCAAAACCTCTGAACTGCTTCGGCAACGGTTTCGCACGCGATGCGGCTTGAATATCAAAAACCAGATCACGAAGAGCTGACCCCATTGAACGGAAACGACGTTTCTTCTGCACGTCTTTAATGCGGTTTACCTGCACGTTGTAGTCTTTAAAATAATCCGGGTATTTTTTGCTTAATGCCGTCCATTCGGCTAAGGTGGCAAAATCCACATTACTGCGCAGAACCTCAAGGTTTAATTTCTGCCGTCCCGGCTGCATTTTTGCCATCATGCCGTCAAAAGCCTTCTGCCAGCGGTAGATCCGCTCCAAAGTCAGATAGGGGAACTTGCCGAGATAAGAGCCAGCTTTGAAAGTAAAGCCGCGAGGCAGCTTTTTTATTTCCTTTTGTGCCGCTTCGAGTTCGTTCAGGTACTGACGTACTTCAGGAGCTGCCGGACCGTACTGATGATCGGTGTACTCTTTGATAATCGCCTCTACATCACAGTCGATATCCTGCCAAAGTTTGAAAATCAGATAGGTATGCAGGTGAGCAAAATTTGTATCGATCCAGTTGGCATTGGTAGCGTGATCGAACCAGAGTCCTTCCACTCCGGCTTGTTTCATCATCCGCAGATCATTGACAGTACGCCGCACGGTTCCCATCGGCATGATTGCGCCCCAGCCCCAGGTCATGGGATAGTAGCCAACCCATACATGATGAGCAACTTTTATCCATTTGAGCAGATCCTGATAGGTTTTGTTCACCCCGGGGTGATTCCAGTCGACCAATGTGCAGTCCTCAATCGGTGCAAACGATACAATCACATTTTCCGGAAGTTTCTTCCCGGTCGGCAGTGTCGGTGGAATCTGGGTTTGCTCCCGGCGGTAAGCACTAATTTTGAACATTACTTTAGGGTAACGACGCTGCATTTTTTCAGATAATTCAAAGAGGTAATCATAGAGCGGTCCGCCCGGACTCTTATACTTGGCTTCCAGTTTCTTGCACTCTGGACAGTAACACAGATGACCGGGTGTGTCATTGGCGGCTATAGCAATGATAATATGCTCACCGTAAGTTTCAACATGTTTCATCACATTCTCGGTAAACTGACGACGTAATTCCGGGTTTGAAAGACACAACTGCTTGTTCGGAAGGCGCTTGCCGGTTGTCCAAAGCGAGAAGTACTCAGGGTGATCTTTGAAGTAACCGATATTTTTTTCGTGAATTAGTTTGCTATTGCCGGGGTTGGCGGGAATGAACTGCTCAAATGAATGTCCCTTCGGGAAAAATAATCGTTCGTCTACATATGGAGACATGTTCTGATCGATGGCCTTACCTGTCTTCAGCATTTTTTCTGTGTTTATCCCCATGTTTCTGCCATGCAGGTAGTAGAAGTCTGGTCCATACCAAGGGGTAAGGTCACGGTACTTGAAAGAGAATCCTTTTTTAAATCTAAATGGCTTAATCACCAGATATTTTTGTTTTGGCACGGTCGCCTGCTTCTCAATGAATGAATACCAGCGCCAGCCGAGCTTATCTTCGAGGAACGACACCACAGCGTTGAGTGCCCCGTGTTTGCCTTCGCCGTAGAGATAGATATTTTTACCTTTACTCTCACCGACAAATTCCTGTTCTTTGAGCGACTTAATATCGCTGGTGCCGATATAGATACAAGGTTGACCTTTGCCAACCTTTGCAGCATCAACGATTTTGAAATTAGCATTGGTCGCCTGATTCAGATATTTCGCCAGGATTTCAGCGGCATACTTATCCACCGCCGTAGCCTGTTTAGATGTAGCTATCACATAGTTGGTCTTACCGTTTTCGGCAAGTTCGAGTGTTTGACCTGACGCCATACTGAAAACACTGACTGAGAACAGCAACAAGACAGTACTCACAAATACTGACATTCTAGATTTCATTTTTACCTCCATGGTTCAATTTTAGAAAATCGCTGTTCCATTCTTTACTTGTGACAGGCTGCAATACAATGTCATCGAACATGATCTAATGAACGAACATGACATGGCATCGTGCCTCCGTGTCATGTTCGCTTCTCTATTTTTGCAAACCATTGTCCTATTATTCTGTTTTGAACTGGTCGGGATTCTTCTGTACCAGGATGATCTGGTCGCAAAGTACCTGATTTGTTTTGCCTGTGCCCTTGTACATCGGACCGTCAAACTTGAGCGATACCCAGGCGTCCCAGAGATTATCGGCACCCGGCTCATACAGGCGTTCTCCTAGCTTGAGGTGTGTCTGCCAGCTTTTCGAGGAAAACCAGATAAAACAGTTGGGGGTCACTTCGATTGTACCAAGTTTATAAAGCTGATACTTGCCCGGGGTGATTTGATCCAAGCCAATTCTCAGTCTGTTATTGTCCTTCTTTCTATCCTTTTGATAAAAACCGGCTTGCAGCGGCAACTGTGGAATATGCACAGTCGCCGCAAATCCCATGGCGGCGTCATCTTCTTCAACCACGGCAGGCCCCTTACGGATTGTTGCGCGGGCATAATTGCGTGGTACGTAACGTTTGACCGTCGCCGGATCAAAACTTCTGAACTGTTTCGGCAGCGGTTTAGCCCGGGACGCGGCTTGAATATCAAAAACCAGATCACGAAGAGCAGACCCCATCGAACGGAAACGGCGTTTCTTCTGCACGTCCTTGATGCGGTTTACCTGCACGTTGTAGTCTTTAAAATAATCCGGGTATTTTTTGCTTAATGCCTTCCATTCGGCTAAGGTGGCAAAATCCACATTACTGCGCAGAACCTCAAGGTTTAATTTCTGCCGCCCCGGCTGCATTTTAGCCATCATGCCATCAAAAGCCTGCTGCCAGCGATAGATACGCTCCGGCGTCAGATAGGGGAATTTGCCAAGATAACTGCCGGCCTTGAAAGTAAAACCGCGAGGCAGTTTTTTGATGCTCTTGTGGGCCGCTTCGAGTTCGTTCAGATAATGACGTACTTCAGGAGCCGCCGGACCGTACTGATGATCGGTATACTCCTTGATAATCGCCTCTACATCACAATCGATATCCTGCCACAATTTGAAAATCAGGTAGGTATGCAGGTGAGCAAAGTTTGTATCGATCCAGTTGGCATTAGTGGCATGGTCGAAGAAAAGTCCTTCTACCCCGGCTTTTTTCATCATCCGCATATCATTGACAGTACGGCGCACGGTTCCCATCGGCATGATCGCCCCCCATCCCCAGGTCATCGGGTAGTAGAAAATCCAGAGATGATTGCTGATTTTGCTCCATTTAAGCAAATCCTGATAGCTTTTTTGCATTGCGGGGTGATTCCAGTCAACCAGTGTGCAGTCCTCAATCGGCGCAAACTCGACAAGCAGGTTGTCAGGCAGCTTTTGTCCTGCCGGCAGGGTTGGTGGAATCTGGGTCTGAGATCGGCGGTATGCAATCATTTTCAGCAGTACATCAGGGTGGCGTTTTTTCATTTCGCCGCAGATTTCAAACAGATAATCATAGAGCGGGCCGCCCGGACTCTTATACTTGGCTTCCAACTTTTTGCATTCAGGACAATAGCAGAAAACGCCCGGATTGTCATTGGCATCAACTGCAACGATGAGATCCTCACCATAAGTCTCCACATGTTTCATCACGTTCTCAGTGAACTGGCGCCGCAACTCCTTATTAGACAGACACAACTGTTTGTTTGAGACGCGTTTCCCTGTTGTCCAGAGCGAGAAATACTCAGGATGATCCTTGAAATAGCCGACATTTTTATATGCCTTCAATCTGCTTTTGCCAGGTTTGGGGGGAATGAAGTAATCAAATGAATGTACTTTAGGAAAGAAGGGGCGTTCATCTGCATATGGAGAGATGTTTTTCTCAATGGCCTTACCTGTCTTCATCATTCTTTCTGTGGTTATCCCCATATTTCTGCCATGAAGATAATAGAAGTCTGGTCCGAACCAGCTGGTAAGATTACGGTACTTGAAAGAGAATCCTTTTTTGAAGCTGAATGGTTTGAGTACCATATTTGTTTGTTTGGGGACGGTCGGCTTATCTAAAAAGCTATACCAGCGCCAGCCGAGCTTATCTTCCAGGAAAGACACCACAGCGTTGAGCCCCCCATGTTTTCCTTTACCGTAGAGATAGATATTTTTACCTTTACTCTCGCCAATAAATTCCTGATCTTTGAGCGGCTTGGTATTACCGGTACCGACATAAATGCAGGGCTGGCCTTTACCGACCTTTGCAGCATCAACAACTTTGAAATTGGCACCAGTCGCCTGCTTCAAGTATTTAGCCAGGTTTTCGGCCACATAAGTATCGACTTTCGTAGCCTGAGCTGCTGTGGCGATGACGTAGTTGGTCTTGCCGTTTTTGGCAAGTTCCAGCTTTGGCCCTAACGCCATACTGACACTACTCACTGAGAACAGCAGCAAAGCCATACTCACAAAAATTGACATTCTACATTTCATTTTTACCTCCGTGTGTGTTGTTTTAACTTAATTATAGAAAAATCTTTATTCAAACCATACATAAAAACGTCGTCATTACCTCCACTTCAGGCGGCTCGTCATTTAAAACTGATCCCAGATCAGAGGCATCTGTGCCGGGATCAATTATTTTTTACATTTCGCCCTCTTTATTTACTGAACTGGTCTTTACTCATCGAAACCAGAATGATGCGGCCCACCAGTACCTCGTCTTTTTTGGCTTTGCCGCCGTAGGTCGGACCGTCAAACTTAAGCTCCACATAGGCCTTCCACTTATTTTCAGCGCCGGGCTCATAGAGGCGTTCGCCAAGCCGCAGTTGGGTTGCGCAGCTTTTCCCGGAAAACTCGATCTGACATACCGGCGTGACGACGATTTCACCGAGCTCATAAAGTCGGTACTTGCCGGGGATGATCTCGTCAAGCCCCACACCAATCATAGCGCCCGCTCGTTGGTTGGTGCGATCATAGAACCGAGCCATCAGGGGATTGTCAGGCCGGTGGACGGGGGTCGCATAGCCCATGGGGGCTCCGGGTTCCTTAATGAATTTCGGGTGATTTCTGGCATATTGCCGCGGAAGGAACTGCCGGACTTTCTCCGGAGCGATACCCTTCAGACTTTCTGGAAGCGGAATATCTCTATCAACAATCTTGATACGGAACTCAAACTCCTCTATCGCCGATTCGCCGAGCGTCCAGACGACAGGTGTCTTCTCCTTCTTGAGTTTCGCGTTGGTTGCGCGCACCCGTGCCGAGTAGCGCTTGTAATCCTTATAGGTTTCCGGGAATTTTGCCTTGAGCGATTTCCAGCGCAGCAGTGTTGCCAGGTCGAGTTCGCGCCGCTCAGCCTGAACGCGCAGCAATGGACCGGGCTCCTTGGCGGTAAGGCGCTCCATTTCGTCAAAATATTTCTGCCAGCGGTTGATGTTTTCCGCGGTCAAATAAGGAAAGGTTTCTTTGCTGTAGTCATGAGACTTATAGGTGACGGGGCGTGCTGTCTTGCCCACGCCTGCCGGCAGCTTCATATTGATCCTGCACTGCTCGAGTTCGTCGATATATTTGCGCATCAGTGGAGCGGCTTTGCCGTAGTGATAGTCGGTAAACTCCTTGATCACTGCGGCGGCATCGCAGTTGATATCCTTCATCAGCTTCAACATCAGGTAGCGCTGCAATTCGGAGAAGTTCGACCGGCTGTGAAGTGTGGGATGATCGGTGAAGATAAATTCCACACCGGCCTTTTTCATCATGCGGAAGTTGTTCGTGATCCGGTCGATCAGCGCAACCGGCATTTCAATCCCTGTGCCGTAGGGAGACGGATAGATCCAGGCCCACAGGTGGTCAGTGATTTTTCCCCAGGCGACCAGGTCGCTGTAGGTTTCCTGAACCTTTTCATCCTTATGATTCAGCCAGTCGGCAAAGTAGACATCCTCAATGGGAGCAAAGCTCACCATCATGTTTTCCGGCAATTTCTTGCGGTCTGTCAACACCGGCGGCTTCTGTGTCTGACTGCGGCGGTAGGCAGATATCTTGACCATGACGCCGGGACGCTCTTTCTGCAGCGTTTCGCACAGTTCGATCGCATAGTCGAAGATCGGCCCGCCCTGGGACTGGTATTTTTTTTCCAGCGCCATGCAGCCGTCACAATGGCAGAAGTGCCCGCCGGTGTCCGCCGGGGTCATGGTGACGTACATCTTGCCCCAGTCCTTGCTGCTCGTGCGGCGGGTGTAGTCAATATCCCGTATCACGTTCTTGGTCAACTCGGCACGAAGTTTGGGGTTGCTGAAGCAGAGCTGTTTGTTTGAGACCCGCTTGCCCTGGGCGTTGAGGGTGAAGAAGTCGGGATTGGTCTTGAAATAGTCCTTCTTGTCCTGCCACTTGAAGCCTTTTGCATACCTGTTGTTCGGCAGGGGAGGAATATAGCTGAGGGTGGTATGGGTAAACTTGGTGCATGGGAGCTCGGAAACGACAAAGGGAGCCAGCTTTCTCCCCCCCATTTGCCAGCCCATATTCCCACCCAGCAGATAATAATACTCCTGGTTGTACCAGTAAGGCAGCTGACGGTACGCAAAGCTGAAACCGCGGGTGCGGTTGAATGAATTGAGCACCAGGGTCGGCTTTGATGGAACAACCGGATCTTCCAGCGGTGTGTACCAGCGCCAGCCCAGCTCGTTCTCCAGAAAATCCACTACCGCGTTGAGCGCGCCGTGTTTGCCTTCGCCATAGAGGTAGATGTTCTTGCCGTCGTTTTTGACGACAAACTCCTGCGCCTTGAGGGGCTTGGTATCGCCGGTGCCGACATAGATGCAGGGTTGCCATTTTCCGACCTTTGATGCCTTTACCAGCTTGAAGTTAGCTTTGGTCATCTGTTTCAGATACTTCGCCAGGGTTTCGGCGGCATACTTATCCACCGCCGTAGCCTGAGCTGCTGTAGCTATCACATAGTTGGTCTTGCCGTTTTTGGCAAGTTCGAGTTTTGCTCCTGATGCCATACTCACACCACTGACTGAGAACAGCAGCAAAGCCATACTCACAAAAATTAAAATGCTAGATTTCATTTTTACCGCCGAGGTTATGTTAATTATATAAATCTTCACTTTTGCGATATAATCATTATTCTTGATATTCAGGTATTTTGCATATGAACTTCGCGGGATTTCCACCCCATATTTCTTTTTCTGGTACGTCTTTGACGACCACCGACCCAGCGGCGATCACCGAATCAGCGCCAATAGTAACTCCTTTCAAAATAATACAATGTGCACCAATAAAAACACGGTCTTTTATTTCTACAGGGGATGATTTTGTTCCACATCGTTTAATTCTACGTTCTATATGGTAAATCGAGTGAAAGTTGTTATCGTAAATATTAGTTCCTGCGCCAATAAGAACGTCTTTGCCTATTTTAATACTCTCGCGGGCAAATATGCCAGTGTTTGATATTCCGGTACCATCGCCTATTTCAATTCTCCCATCCATGATTGCCTTCATCCCGGTCCTATAGCCACCGACCGGATTTGCTTCATAGGCTGAATTTATTTTCACCCTCTTGCCGATAACGATGTGTCCCGGATAATCAGCTAAGATATAAATTCTGCCTCTAATTTGGGGCTCTTCAGCACATTCGACTCCCCAGCGCTTTAAGGTCCTGCGGTTTAACCAATCATCTATGAATTTCATAATATAACTCCTATATTTATTATTTTGAAGATTTTGAATCATCATTTTCTTTTTTATGTTCTAATTGCTCAAACTTAGCCCTGTCACTAAGTGAAACATGCCCCTCAACCCGACCATCATCAAGAGGATCATCAATGCGTTTCTCAAGATCGCGGAAAAGTCTTATCAGGTCTATAAATCCTCCAATCCCGAACAGGAAAGTGGAAAAGAACGCTAATATTCCGGGAACAATGACATTGACCACAAGGAAATACCAGCTCCAGTATTTTATCGGCCATGGCGAAAAAGCATTCCATATGATGACGCCTACAAACGCGATAAGGAATGTATAAATAAAAGAATAAACAAATAATGCTTTTGCGAAAAATCTATCGCCTCTTGTATAGTCATCAGTAATACCGAACATCTTGGTTTTGAAGGTTTTTAAAGACCACTTAGACAGTTCTTTTTTATCAGCGTCAGTATTGTAAATACCACGATGAAGCATACGTTCAAGGTTAAAAGGCTTCTTCAGTGTCAATAATGATACTATCCAGTAAAGAGCAAGAGTAATCAGCATTATTATGAAGAAGATTTCATAGCTGTTGATTGGAAATTTTACCGCGTTCATATTCCAGACAATGTAAGGGTTGAAAGGATCTGAAACCATCTTCAGAAAGTTGCCGATCGGCTCGACCATATCCGTATCCTTCAACCACGGATAAACAGAGTCTGCCCAGTTGCGTTTTATGAGAATAAAGGAAGTTGAAAGTACCATTCCTGTGATCAATGAAGTAAACGCACCGGCAGTTGTCCCGCGACGACTGTAAAGACCGAAGATCATCACCGGTCCGCATCCGCCCAGCCACATCGATGTCATCAAGGTAACAAAAAGCTGTATATAGTCAAGTTGCGCCATGAAATACGAACCGATAAAGAAAATTACACCTATACCGATAGCGACACCGCGCAGTAACCAGACATGTTGTTTCAGGCTGAGCGGTTTTTTGAGCTGCGGCATTATTACATCCTGAGCAATTGTTACAGTCGCACTGTATATGCGGGTATCATCAGTGGATATCATCGCAAGTATCATTAGCAAACAGAAAAGCCCGACAAGACCGGTCGGCAGCATTTCACGCATCGCTGTCCCGAACATCATTTGGTGAAACAAAGTGCGATACTGCTGAAATTTACTATTTCCCTCACTTTCCCCTTCTAAATCTTTCAAAGCCTGATGTGCCTCATTGAGCATCGGCGTGTCAAGGTTTTTAGTCTGGGACAGCGGTTGATCAACTCCTATTTGATGGAACTGCGCCGGAACGGTTTTAAGACGCCTATTGAACTCTTCCCGCTTTGAACTGTCTGAAAGAACCTCTTCAGATATTTTCTCTGAAATTGCATCCCGGATTGCTTTTGCTTCCGGCGCCCAGTTACGATGATTCAAAAGTGTAATAATTGTCACTGCGATTAAAACATAAAATACTCGTGTAATGCTACTGCGCCATTTTCCCAGGATACTTGCCATCTTCTGCTCATGCGGACTTTTTGCAGCTGAACTTGTACCGCCGCCGATCCAGCTGGCACGGTGCATAAAGATGTTCATACATAATACTGCAACAAAAAACAGGTTAAAATCCCGCAGTTTAGATAAGTCGTAAGGGTTTATAAAGCTTTCTCCCTGAACACGGTCAGCCATCACCGGAATAATTTCCTGGGACCAGCTAAAGTTAGAAAGAATAAACACAACAAAGATAGCTATTATAGGAAAAAATATCATACCCTGAACAGCGTCAGTAATCACCAGGGCCAGAGTTCCTCCCATACAGATCAAACCAATAGAAACAACCAGGCAGACAAAAATGATGATCATATACGTCGGCAAAGTCATACCAAAAACGGAAAATTCTCTCGGCAAGTCAAGAAAATAAATGAAAAAGCGTGCCGCTACTGCCGGCATTATCATATTCGCCAAAATTTCTGAACTACTCTTTAATACTGAAGCAAATGTACGCAGTGGACGATTATACCTCATTTCCAGAAACTGCCCCATTGACATGGCTTTGGTTTCACGGAAACGATATATGCAATAGCCGAATAACCCGATCATAATTGCTACAGGGCCAAGGATATTGTTCCAGAACGCCAGAGCAAATCCGGTTTTGTAGTGGACTTCTACATAAGCAACCAGACCGATAATCGAAAGGGCTTGTGAAATATCACCAACACATATTACATAGCGGCCGCAAACCCGTCCAGCCGCCAAATAGTCAGCTACACCCCGGATATACTTTCTCGAATACAATCCCAGACCTAAAACAAAAATTACCGGAATAATTACAATTAAATAATCAATCACATTCATATTATTAGCTCCTTAGCACATATAACGTTTTTTGTAAATTTTCTTGCTTAATCTATCTATCTTATTAATATTTTATGGGTATTTTTACTTTTTACCCATAGTGTATAAAATCAAACCAGCGACAAATACCGCAGTATCTTTTAAAACGGATTCTTTGAGTTCGAATTCTGGAGAATGTGCTTTGCCGCCTGGAGCGCTGCCGATGTTGATATTGGCTCCTGTGCCGCCGTTTTGCCGCACTCTTTCGAGCATCCAGTAAAAATCCTCACTGCCGTAACTTCTTTGTTCGGTCCTGGGGGTGAGTATATTTGTTTTTTGAGCATACTCCATAACCATATCCGCGCAAGTATCGTCGCTGCCGCCGCCCGGCGTACCGCCCATTGGAATTATCTCAAGCTCGCAATCAGCTATTTCAGCGGAAGCTTTCAGAATGCGTTTTACATTTTTATCCATATAATCCTGAATTTCATTGGTCTGTCCACGGCATTCCACTTCCAGAGTGGCTTTATCACAAATAATATTTCGTCCGCCTTCGGATTTAATACCGCCAACATTTATCCGGCTGCCGCCTTTGCTGTTGCGTGGTATAGCATAAAGATTAAGTATAGCGTTTGCAGCAGCAACCATCGCGTTTTTCCCGAGTTCAGGCTGCATTCCGGCATGTGCGGATTCGCCTTTGAAAACTGCGTTGTATTTAGCTGTCGCCAAGTGTCCCGGAGCTCTGACGCAGAGGACATCTCCCGCAGGCCACTGGCTGGAATAATGTATAGTGAAAATTTGATTAATATCATCAAGGAATCCTGACTGCACCATAGGATAGGCTCCGCAAACACCTTCTTCGGCAGGTTGAAAGATAACTTTTACAGTTCCCTGAATTTTATCTTTAAGGCGCATTAATATTTCAACGATACCCAACCCGGTTGCAGCATGAGCATCGTGTCCGCAAGCATGCATTACACCATCATTGACAGATACAAAACCATTACGGCAGGGAAAGTGGTTTTCGCTGGAACTTTCCTGTATTGGTAAAGCGTCAATATCAACTCTCAGGCCTATGACCGGACCTTCGCCGTTGGATATAATGGCAGCAACGGCAGGAAAGCCGCCTTTGATCTGCTCAAGAAATTCTTTGTCGCCACCCTGTTTAACAGCCCTGTTAAATTCTTTCTGCAGAACTTCTTCCGAAGGCAGGTTATATCTGGTGTCGGCATCCATTATTTCCCGGCCGATTTTTATTTCACAGCCAAGGTCTTTCAGTTGACACGCGATCAGCGAAGCTGTTCTGAATTCCCGGTAAGCCAGTTCCGGGTATTTATGAAAATCCCTTCTGGTATTAATGATATCCTGCTCTATTTCCGTAGCTATTTTTTTAATAATGTTAATCATGATTTCCTTTTTATGTAAACATTGGTCTTATTTTTTTCTGGAAAAAGTAATGACCGGATTCCAACTTCTTAGTTTCCTGTAAAACTCTATCGTACTGTTCTTTCATGTCCGGATCAAAGTCATTTAAAGAAAATGATTTGCCCATATTATTCTGTTCTTCAGGGTCGTCTTTGACATTATAATAATCGAACTCGTTATCTGCCCCCTTATTGATGTAGCAATTAATTTTTACATCACCTTTCTTGAGCATGAAGCGCTGTCCCTGCATAGCATTTTCTGAAATTATGATTCGGTATGGATTAACTGGGGTATCAGATTTAAAGTAGGGCATGAGGCTCATATTGTCAGTTTCATAAGTGTCTACGTAAATTAAATTACCTTCTGCATCCCGACGTTTCGGCATTGCCAGCTTGCAATAATCAAGGATAGTCGGATAAAGGTCAATATGACTGACATTTTCATTAACGACCTTGCCCTGTGGTATTCCCGGGCCTGAAAAAATAAACGGAACTTTGGCGCTGCATTCATAGAATGAACCTTTCTGCTGTAAATGATGATCGCATAAGTGGTCACCATGATCTGAAGTCAGAATAATCAGAGTATTATCATAAATATTCAGATCTTTTAGTTTTTGTATAACCCGCCCAATCATTTCATCAATCAAAGTGACACAACCGAAATACTGCGCCCGATTTTTTAATATACGTTCTTCATCCATTTGATCCCAGATGGCGTGAAACTTCTTCATCTGAACTGAAAAGTTCTCGAGTTCTTCGGTAGTTGCATTTGGAGCCGGAATATCTTCTTTGCCATACATTGAAAAATACGGTTCCGGCGGATTACACGGCGTGTGAGGCAACAAGTATGATAGCTGCATTAAAAACGGTTCGCAGCCAAATTCCCGACATTCGCGTCGACTTGCAATCAGCTCAAGTTCATGTAATGCCCTGTCGGTATAATAAACTGGACGATAAAGTTCAAGCGGCACATCAGTGGGTTCTATAGGATAAGCCCTGTTTAAACTGTTCAGTTCTGAAACGCTGGATTCTTTGCGTTTACGCCCCATACCCAACTTATTCATATAAGCATCATAAAGGTCAGGTAAAACCATCTTCTGGAACCCCGCAGATCTATGACTAGGGAAAAAATGTGTTTTACCGATTAGTGTAGTATAATAACAATTAGCGGCGAGTTTTTCTGCATAAGTTGGCATTGCCTCGGGCCAGTTCTGATCATTATAGTAGACGCCATGTTCGTAACTGTTGACACCAGTCATTAGTGATGCGCGCGCCGGGACACAAACCGGATTGGAGCAGTAAGCGTTTTCAAAGCTTGTGCCGGATGCCGCCAGTGCATCAATATTAGGAGTTTTTACCGGAAATTTTTCTCTATGACCAAGTGCGTCAAAACGTAATTGATCCATCATGATAAATAATATATTATTCATTTTTTCACCTTGTTATTTTATGTTTTATAATTATTTTTCACTATCATCCCATAATTTTTGATTTTCGTTATATTTTCAACCATCTTGAGCTTACGTTTTTGCCTTTTTAAAAACTCAAGTACGGATTTCGAGAAATTTAGCCTCAAACCATTTTACGTTTTGCCGGGATTAAATCCCGGCAGCCAAGCATATTCAGGGGCTCCTTTTAATGGTAATGGCCCGGATGCTGTCCCATAACTTTCAAGCAGTACCCATATATCTTTATAGATCCTTGAGGCTCTGCTTGATTTCCTTGAAAAATACTTCTATGCCCCAGCGAGCTTTATATAAATCCGCAATAGACTGTGGAGACCAGTCGAAGTTATTGCTTATGAATACCATGCGAACGAGTTTGCCTTCAATCTCAATATCCGCTTCAATTAATCTCATTTCATCAGGATAATCTACTGACGGCTTAACGCCAGTCAACCGGATCCTGTCATCCCGGATGATATTGCCTTTAGGAGCCGTATGCTGTCCCACAGTTTCGTATTGCATATTATCTTTGGCGCGCCCAACCCAAAATATCAGGCGCAGGGTCAGGTTATGCAAAAACTTGAATTTTATATAAGCCTTGTCAAACGTAACGATTTCACCCGCTTGCAGATTTGAACATAGTTGCATAGCCTTGGTTGCATCATGCCCTTTAGCCGACTCGACAACAATAAAACGCGGCAGGAAAGATTGCAGATTAAGGCACAAGTGCATCTTTGCTGCCGCCTTTCTGTGGCGATGCTTTGCCCAACCCATACAGTTGGCGAAAAGCTTTATCGTACTCGAATCAATAGCATTAACAACCCTTTTGAAACGTCTTGGAACACCTTTATATTTGCGCCCCAGTCCAAATTCCGGAGATATTGTTTGCAAATGCTTAAGGATGCTCCAGAAGAGCTCTTCTGCCATATTAGCGTTCCGGGTTCTATTAGCATGAGAGAAAGTATTACGCTTGGGAGCAGTCGCGCCTCTTATGTCTGATAAAGCCGCACCATGATTATTCAATGCATCGCAGACATCGTTCAGGCTCAGGGCATGCGATAGTTGCGTATAGAACAAACTAACGACATGAGACCAGGGGGAATATATCCTGCTTTGTTTGTCAACGCCGTGGCGTCTGTCAAGTTTTTCAACAAGATGTCCTGGAATCAGTTTGCAAATTTGTTTTAACACAGTTATTTTCCTTTTGGACGATTTCATAAGCTTCTCCTTGGTTTTAGCTCTAAGAAGATAGCTTATAATCGTCCATTATTCAAAAATTTTTATCACCTATGGGATGACAGTGAATGTTAATCATGATTTCCTTTTATGTTATTCGAACCATACAGGACTTGACCAAGCGATATGATTATCTACTTGAGTTACTCTTACATACCAGTTGTCAGGCTGGCTGCTCTTTATTTTAAATTCTGTTTTAAATTTTTTCCCGTCTGGAATAAATTGTTTGTGTAATTCAGCATTCCTGAATAATTCGACTTTTTTAAGGGTATTTTCGCCAACAACATCAATCATAAACTCTTTATCTTCGGTCACAGGGATTGTTGATCCCATAAGTTTGCTATTTGCGGTAAAAATAAGCTTTATCCTGGCATTTGTTGTGCCGTACACATGACGTTTTTGATATGCTTCAAATATTGCTTCACGACTAAGTTCTTTAGCAAATACCGCCGTAAGGCCGCTTACTCCAACATGTCCTTTGTGATCGTCCGAATTAGCAGCAAATCCATATTTATATCCTTGCTTGAGAAAATATGCAGCACACCTGTCTGCCCTGAACGGCTTGCACCATGCGCGTCCATTTTCGAAGATATCTTCACGTTCATAACTGCCATGATCGGAGTACACTTCAAGAACGTGACAAATATCATCCATACCTTCACGCCATGTGCCCTCCGGACGCCTTCCCGGACCATGAAAATGCGGAATAGCCATCATGTTCTTTCCGAATTGTGCATAAAAGTCTGATACATATTTCAGGTAATTGTGCATTATTTCATCATAATTTGGAGCATCTTTAAAAATCAGGCATATATCTCCGTAGTCATTCGAAAGTTCAATCCCTGAAAAAACTACAAATTTGCCATCTTCATGATTTTTATTTATTGCCTTTAAAGTGTCCAGCCATTCTTTTTTGCCAATTTTGTTCCAGGATTCCCAATATGGAAGGTGATGGTCGGTTACCGCGAAAAAATCAAGTCCAGCCCGGTATTTCGCAAACTTCATTAAGTCATCCGGAGACATATCCATAGCCGCATTTGAAACGCAATCCAAAGAATAGGCGGAATGAGTATGAAGGTCGCCCCAGTAAATATTCATACCTTGAAAAACATTATCCATTTCCGCGCTTTCAGTGATTGATATTTTTTTAGATACGATATTTACATTCTTGTTTTCAAAGTCAAATGTACCGTATTTATTTTTTACAGGCTTGTCACTGTATTCTATAATATCCTCAAGGTTATCAATCGAAGATACATTCCAAAAAACATCGTAAGGAACAAGTATTGCGCTGTCGTGCTTCCTCAGCAATCTTAAACGACGTGTTTCACGAGGCGTTATTGCATACTCAAGTCTTATTGCTTCATCAGGAACAGGCCGTTTATATCCTTCATAGTCTCGGCAATAATCAGGCATTCCTTTTTCCTGTGAGTCAAAATAACGAACATCAATTCTAGCTTTGTAATCCGGACGCGGTACAACACTGCTGACTTTAGCTCCCGGGCCGAATCCGCCAAGAGTTTCACCCCAGTGAATTTCGACAATATCATTTTCTTTCAAGCCTGGCGATAAATCCAAAACTACTACGCGGGCGGACTCACGCGAATTCGGATGTTCTTTATCTACAAAATATTTACGGCCTACATCCCAGACTCTCAGATTAAATTCTACTGTGGGATTATTTACGTAGCTTTCAACGTATCCTGACATTTCGTTCATCTGCCGTGTAGGAGGTGAAGTCCCCAATGTTGAGCTGAAATCAAAGACAATCCTGGACTCCTGACTGGTATAAGCTTCTCCAATTACAAGCTTTATTATAAATTCATCAGAGTCCCCGGCTTTGATTCTCTCAGGACTTAAAGATGCAGATTTGAAAATTTTTAAATTCATTTTTTAACTCCATTGTAAATCAGAAGGACATGGATCATAAGGAGGATGGGCAGCGTTGGGAGTTCTCATCCCTCCGCAACGATATATGCTAGGCGGTGATGTGCATTCCACTTTTAATACGGGGCGCAGTCCCGGTGACTCTTCCGGTAATCCTTTGATGACTAGTTTGCCGTTTTCCGGATTATAATCAAATTCATACTGAACGCCGTCCGCCAGCATTGAGACTTTTTCCGGGGCGGTTTCCAGTCCGGTGATCACAAGTTCGCTGCCGGGCCAGAATTTAATAGTCAAATAAAGATTGTTGCCGGACGCGGAGTATACACAGGTATGCGACCAGTCGGCACGTTTATCGCCTCTTTTTTCCAGATTGAAGTTAAAAATATCAGTATCAAACACAGCTTCATGATTGTTATTGAGCCATTCACCGGTTTCAAGCAGTATTTTTTCCGCTTCCTCAGGTATTGATCCGTCAGCTTTCGGACCGACATTAAGCATCAAGTTGCCGTTTCCTTTTGCTACAGTCAAGAGCATAGTGATAAGCTGATATGAAGACTTCCATTGATCATCGCAGGGGACATAACTCCAGTTATCGTTATGGGTTATACATGCTTCCCAAGGTCGCCACGGTTCCGGCGCGCTTATATGTCCTTCCGGAGTACCAAAGTCTCCGTCAAGTCCGTTTCGTCCGTTAAAGATTATCCAGGGCTGTATTTCCCTTATAATCTTATTCATTTTTTTCGCCTGCCAGCCCTTTTTATCAAAGGGCCACCAACCGTCATACCATAAAACATCAATGGGGCTGTATTTTGTAACGAGTTCTTTGAAGCGGGCAAAAGTATTTTCAATAAAAACATCATAGTCTTTTTTGTTTTCCAAAGCGGCAACGGCATCAGGAGAAGCGCTCCAATTATTCAAGCTGTGATAAAGATGAACTCTCAAACCATGTTTTCTGGTTGCGTCTATAAGCTCGCGGATAAGATCCCGCCCACAGTACTTAACCGAGTTGAAGTCGGACAGGTCGCTGTCATAAAGCATAAAGCCGTCATGATGCATAGTCGTGGGACATATATATTTCATTCCGGCTTTTTTCGCGAGTGAACAGATTTTGTCAGCATCAAAATTTTCAGGATTAAAGTCATTTGCAAGTTTCCTGTAATCATCAGGATATATCAGTTCCTTGTTCATTACCCATTCACCGCGGCCAAGCGAGCTATATAAACCATAATGTATGAACATGCCATACCTTGCCTTAATAAAATCCTGTATATTGTCTTCTACTGTCTTGAACATTTTTCCCTTTTCTTTTAGTATTTATTTTTCTATTAAATAATGTTTTTATTACTCAGATTAATTATTTTGAGATTTTGATTTGGTATTATCAAAAAAGACTTGGTAATTTATACTATTCATTACTGCAATCTTCTTCGGTAGCCTCCGGAGGCGGTATAAATAAGTCATCAATGTCCATATAACGATCACCTCGATCGTGTGCAATAGTAACAATCACTTTTCCTTTATTTTCCGGCAGTCTTGCACGGCGTAATGCCACAGCTATTGATGCTCCTGATGAAGCGCCAACAAAAAAACCTTCTTCTATTAGCATTCTTCTGCAAACCTCAAAGCCTTCCTGCCAGGAAACGGTTTCAATATTATCAATTTTTTCATAACCTCTTTTGTCAATATCGGTAATAAAACCCGGTGCCAGTCCAGAAAAGTGGTGCGGATTGAAATCACCTCCAGTTAAAAGACTGGCTTCTGCCGGCTCAACTCCTATAACTTTAAAATCAGCACCTATATCGTCACGAAATGAAGCAATGCCTACAGCAGTGCCGCCTGATCCGATACCGGTAATGAATTCTGTAGGTTCTTGACCGGTTAGCAGATGACATTGGTGGTATAGTTCAGGGCCAGTATTGAATCGATGTGCATTTGGATTGTCCTGATTGCCGTGCTGGTTTATTTGAAATGTATTTTTATTTTTTTCAGCATAAGCAATAGATGCTTTTTTAGCGCTTAATGTGCCTTCTTTGCTGCCAGTGAGAACGACCGGACAACCGGTAATTCTTACTGCTTTAATTTTTGTTTTGCCATGCATTTTTGAAATGAAAATTTTTGGTTTTTTATTCATTTTAGCCTTCAATATTGATGACAAGGCAAAAGCCACATTGCCGCTTGAAGCTTCTATAATTTCCGTATCATCCGAAATATCTCCGCGTTTTATTGCCTCAGTAATAATATTGCAAACGGGCCGGTCTTTAACTGAGTTGGGCTCCATACACTCAAGTTTTACCAAAACAGTAGCTCCACAATCAGCCGCAAGACTATTTAACTTAACTAGAGGAGTTTTACCAATTAAGTCAGTATAATCATTGCCTGTTCTTCCATAACGCTGCAGAGAGGAAAACGTATTAATCAGTACAATAATATTATCCCTGGTCTCTTCAGAAAAATTCCAGAAAAACCTAAGTTCACCTTGAGATAATGTCTTTTCGAAATTATTGAACGTATCAGAAACGATTTTGAAGAAATAATCTTTGGGTGTAAAATCCTCAATAATTTGAGTAACAATCAGTTGTTCGCCTTTGTTAACTGGAATATCTGCCATATCAGAATAATCAGTTATCAAAAGCATTAATTTGTTCTTTTTAGAACTTAATGTAAATCTGTATTTCATATAAAATTTTCCCTATTTCGAATTCCATCTATCTGTAGTGTCCAGTCAAGCTTAAAATATCGGCGAGGTAGGGCTGTTTTCCGATACGTCCACGCTAGGGAACGGACGGCCCGGAGATCCGTAACTGCCTGTTTAACGACATAATAGATTTGACTTAACAGTAGTTTATACTGTTAAGTTAATCAAAACAACACTCTAAGTGATGTTTTCTTTACTCTGATTGATTATTGCGTGCTTTTTTACTGAAATTTTCAGCTTATTCGCGTCAGGAGAATACTTTCAGCAGATGAGAGAAACAGGCTAAGCGGCAGATTTACTTTTTCAACTTTATTGTTTTGTTTTAATTCAGCTTCTTTAATATCCGGGATATCAATCCGGTAAGCTCCACCTTTAAGGCTTAATAGTTTTACCTCTTGAGTTTGTCCGCGTTGGCGTTTTCCGCTAATCCTCGCAAAACCGGGGATACTAATATTTTCAAATGATACGTCCTGCCAATTGTCCGGAATACCCTGGAATAAATGAACTGTATCGCCTTTTACCATGGCAAAACATTCCAAAATTGCTGTCGCACACCCCATGGTGCCGTCAAGCTGCATAACTTCATATTCGCCTTTTGGTTTATTAATATCATTACGACGATGTACATTTATTCCTGCGTATTTTGGTATGTAAACAGTGCTAAGTCCTTCATTGACAAAAATATCTTTCCACAGGTTGAGTAGCGTGAACGGCGCGTTGTTAAACCCCATGCGAGCTTGGATTATCACTGCCCATGGCATACACCACTCACTCCAGTCACCCATGCCTCGTCCAAGCCAATGGTCAATGCTGTTGTTAATAATTTCCCTTGTCTCTTGATCCGGTTCTTCCGGAACGGTATCAAAAGGATAGATCATGGACAGATGGGAATGGTGTCGATGGCATATATCAAGATCCTGACCTTCCCAGATAGCAATGTGACGCTCAGGCTTGTAGCGCGAGTTGAAACCATTAACCACGTTATAATGCGGTAGTCGTTTGCGGATATCGCTCCAGACAGCTTGAGGAACTTCGCCGAGAATTTCACATGCTTCGAAAAGGAATCCAAGCAGCATGTGCACCGCAGACAATTGACTTGACGGATCGCGACCACCCCGGGCTATATAACGGTTCGGTGAACTATATTCGGCCGAAACTGCAATGGGAATGGAAAGCCGTCCCTGATACTCTTCTAGCATTTCCTCGTAGCAACGCATAATACCTTTGATGAAAGGATAAGCTCGTTCTTTTAAAAAAAGTTCGTCCCCAGTATATTGGTAACAAAGCCAGTAAAGCTGTGCAACCCACGCACCGCAGGCCGGATCAAGAATTGCTCCCGGGCCGAGTCCTCCAGCCTGATGCCCCAGATCATCAACCCCCATGGTCAGCCACAGCCCATCATCAATGCCAAACATTGATTTCGCATTCATTTTCAGGCTTTTCTGAAATTCATCTGATTCGATCATATCAAAAAGCGGCATCAAGTGTTCCGTTTTGCCAATGGAGAAAGCCAGCGTATAGATCTGCTGTATATTGACGTTAAAATGATAATCTGCTGACCAAGGCGCCGGTTGATATTCTTCGACCCAGGGCCCCTGAAGCCCGCAGGCATAGCCATACTGATTAGTAGCGGCTCCAAATTTATATATTGTATAATAATAAAATCGCTCGAAAAACTCGTCCGGAATATTTATCTCAGGAATGCTATTCCAGTAGCTTTTCCACCATGAGCGGGCAGTAGAAATCAGTTTTCTTTTGTTCATCTCGCATGGACAGGATATTGCGTTTGCCAGTGCTTCTTCCTCGTTTCCGCCACGTTCAACTATAATTACACTGCTACTGGAAAAAGATTGGTAAACAGCCGCCAGCGAAGGACCGTTATCGGGACAGTTCATAATCCAGCCGATTGA
The DNA here is from genome assembly GCA_963664605.1 of Victivallaceae bacterium. Taxonomy (GTDB): domain Bacteria; phylum Verrucomicrobiota; class Lentisphaeria; order Victivallales; family Victivallaceae; genus JAHOYW01. The sequence continues at coordinate 2,525,123 of OY761536.1, read as the reverse complement.
ATCATTATCATTAATTAGCGACGGTTCCGAAAAACCGAGTTTGCTCAAATGTTCACTTACCCGTGGATAATCCCAGGATCTAACCATATTTACATCCGCGATACTTTGCGAAGGATCATCAATAAAAAGACAATGCTTGTCAATAACCAAATCAAGGGAAAGTATTTCTCTGTTAGAAAGTTCCAAAGTTACGGTTCCTGAATTATAGTCAAGCCGCAGTTTTTGCGGAACTGTATTATCTGAAAAAGATAATTCAAAACGCCCCATGGGAAGCCGTTGCGGCTTCCCTGGATAATGTTTAAGAGGTTCATGAAGTGCGTCATGCAGATCCATAAACTCACTTTCAGAGGCAGGATTAGCAGCAATTTTAACCGCTTTCCGGTAAAACATCTCCGCAAGAATTACTTCTCCACCACGATGATCCCAGAAATCGGAACGATTCACGGTGATACACAGTTTTTCACTACCCCAAAGCATAACACCAAAATTACCGTTCCCCATGACCAGTCCGCAGTGAGTACGTGGAATCGGAAAGTCAAATGATATAGTTTTATTATTTTTCATAATTTTATTTTAACGCCTCTGAAGCAACACGTATTACGTTTCCACCAATTATCTTCTTGATATCTTCATCAGAATAACCTTTTTGTACAAGCCCTACAGTAAACAACGGCCAGTTTGTCCACATCATACTGATATCATTCCTTGGACCAAGGCTTCGGCTTCCTTCGGGCCACAATGCTCTAAACCCAGCCCGACCTTTTGAATAAGGTTTGAACTCAATTGTGAGATTGCCTTCTGCCGTATGACCACGGTCCGTGCCTATGGCGACGTGATCGGTCCCGTATCTTTTGACAGCATAATCAATATGTTCAATAAGCGCTCTGATGTCTTCACTGCCCTTCAGGATAAAAGGCAGACAGCACATGCCGATATACCCGCCTGATTCCACTATTGCAGCAATAGTTTCATTAGTCTTCCCGCGTATATGCATATGTAAATCAGCGCATGAAGAATGACTTGCGACAACCGGCTTGGATGATGTTTTTGCCGCTTCAAGGCTGGTTCTCTGTCCGCAATGAGCGACATCTACTATAACTCCTACCCGGTTCATTTCTTTGACTGCGGCTTCACCAAGGTCACTCAATCCGCAATCGCTTTTCTCTCCACATCCGTCACCTAACATATTGCGTCGGTTATAAGTCAGATGCATCATCCGGCAACCGAGTTTGAAAAAATAGTTAATATATTTCAGTTCTTCAACGGCATTATTCCATTCCTCTGTCAAAGGTACTCCGTTTGCGGAAAAATATAAGCAGTGTTTCCCTGATTTTTTGCTTGCCACAATATCTTCAGGCACAACCGCACGTTTAAAAAAGTCCCGGCGAAAGTCAGTCGTATAGGTATAATTAGCATGCCTTTTTAATATTTTCTTAACAGTCTGCCCCTCTTCCCCGGCGTTTTGGAAAATACATGTAACCCCGGAACGATCCCATGCTTCTTTGACTTCCTTGAAAAGCTCATCGTTCCGGGCGTAACCTGTCATTATCATCTCTTGTATATAATCTTGAATTTCATATGGAGAAGCGTCTTCATCAATCAATTGATTGACTTTTTCTTTATTTATGAGCGCTGTCGGAGCGAATCCGTATGAATCTACAACTATTGACTCCTTGTGCAGTTCCAGCCCATGCTGAAGATCCTTCTCGGAGGGCTTCAAAATATCTAATCCCGCCTGCCATGCTTTTTCTATTCTTGTGGTCATATTCAATTCCTTAAATTTATTTATTAATATTTCGTATTCTTAATGAGTTCTAAAATAAATGGGCTGTAAAAATTTTCACAGGCATCGAGATTGGGTCGGTCATAATGACGAACCCAGGTGAATACTTCAGTAGCCTTACAACCGCAAGCTACGCCCCATTTTAAATTACGCAAACGGTGTCCATGATCAGGGTAGTGGGCCGTAGGCATCTGGCTTTTGTGTTTTCCCAATAACTCCATTTTATCGTCAAGATAATCAGATATGTCAATAAATGTATCCCATTTTACATTAATATCACCATAAGCTGTATAATCCTCACGTGCTTGTATCAAAGCGCCTCTAAAACCTTTTTCAACCGCGAGCCAGAAGCTTTTAACGACCAGTAATGCAGTTGCGTAATGTTCAATATTCGAACTTGCCATTCCATGAGTAATTATACAGGCGGGATTTTGTTCGATTATCAGTTCGACAAGTTTTTGTATACTTGCTTTATCTTCATAAGCTGTCAGGATTGATGGGACATTTTCGCTAACGCCTTCAGGAAGTTTGCAGCCGTAACGCAGTTCAGGCCTGGAACCATCATCATAATAATGACGTTGAGGATGATCCAGATGTACAGGTTTAGTCCCCAGTACCGCGGCCGCGATGTCACATTCTTTTTTTCGGCGTTCCATTGTTTTTACAGGGTTTTCCTGAGTTTTACTAATTGTGCCGTCATTGTTCAATGAACAGTTGCCGCCGGACATATTGTTGGTAGCCATGACATAGATTATTTCATAGCCCTGAGTTTTATATTTTAATAAAGTTCCGCCAGCCATGACTTCTATGTCATCAGCATGTGCTCCAACCGCCATAATTTTCTGCTTTAACATTATTATTACCTGATTTATAATTACTTATTTTGTTTTCTGTAAATATATTGTTTAAAGAGCTAATTTCAAAACTCCGGCAAAAAAGTTCTTTAATTGGCTCTGAAAAATTATCCGCGTTACTTTACCGGTGACTTCGTTGTTTCTTTTTTCAATACCTCGGTCACAGATATATCATCAACTAACAATTGCGGCATGAGTTCGTCTTTTGGCAGATGTTTGGGGTAACCTTTGTAATGATTAAACACAACAATTTGCATGTATTCAGCCCCGGGCCAGAATTGATGTTTTTTAGAAGCGTCGGGACCTATGGTGAAACTCATCTGTATCCATTTAGCAGGAACATTGTTTGAATATACGCGCGGATAGTCGATGTAACGATGCAGTCTTACCTTGGTCCCGGTCGGATACCCCTCAGTTAACGGCTTGTATAATGTAACTTTATATCCTTCATCTGCATAAGTATATTTTTTAATCCGGGCAAATTCAAAGTTCGGCAGATCACTTAAATCTTCTTTAGCATTAAACGCAATAGCTAAGATGCCGCGTGAAGCTCGAGGCCATTTATTTTTTGTCACCAACAATTCTGTCGCGCCTTTTTCGGCGGCCTGGGCAAGTTCGCTGACATTGCTTGCAGGTTGCACAGAACGCGGCTTGATAGTCTTCTTGTCGGCGGTATAATATCGTACATCAAGCAAGGTACGGGAAAGTTGTTCCGGAACTTTCGATTTGAACCAGCCAGATATCAGGTATGTTTTACTGCGGTCTATGGGAATAAGTGTTTTATTCCTGACCATCGCAATACGGTCAATCAGTAGAGCTCCTTTGCCGGCATGTTGGTCTGTATCAGTAAGTTTAATAAATCCTTTCCAGTTTTTATTAAAGACTGAAACATCTTCGCCATCTCCACCCGGCAACAGGTTTTTTGTTTCCTGAGCGTTAGCGGCAAAAATCATGTAGCTTGACAACATTATTAATATTTTAGATTTCAACATTAATAAATATCCTTCTATTTTTTTGTTTTTTCACCATAAAGCTGACCATCAAATTGTACTAATCGTATTATCAAACTTACCAGTGCCTTAAAGGGTAGAAATAATAACTGGTTAATAAACACTATCGAACCATAACGTTCTGTTTAAATATTATCTATATTACTGATTATTGCTGCTTCTTTGCTGTTTATAAAAAAGTTAAAGAGCCAATTTCAAAACTCGGACACAAGAGTTCTTCAATCAGCTCTAAAAAATTATCTGCGTTATTTTACCGGCGTTTTCGCTGCCTCTTCTTTCAGTACCTCGGTCACAGATATATCATCAACTAACAATTGCGGCTGCTGAGCATCTTTAGACTTAGGCTTTCCTGAGTAACGATTCGCTAGAGAAAATTTTATGTATTTAGCCCCGGGCCAGAATTGATATTTTTTTGAAGCGCCGGAACCTATAGTAAAACTCACCTGTGTCCATTTATCTGCAGGAAGTCTATTTTTACTTATGCCCTGATAGTTACGGTAGCGATGCAATCTCACCTTGCTTCCGGCTGGATAGGCATTAGTCAGCGGCTTGGATAATGTAATTTTATATCCTTCATCCGCATAAGTATATTTTTTTATCCTGGCAAATTCAAGGTTCGGAAGATCACTTAAATCTTCTTTAGCATTAAACGCAACAGCTAAGATGCCGTGTGGAGCACGAGGCCATTTATTTTTTGTCACCAACAATTCTGTCGCACCTTTTTCGGCGGCCCGGGCAAGTTCGCTGACATTGCTTGCGGGTTGCACAGAACGCGGCTTGATAGCCTTCTTGTCGGCGGTATAATAGCGTACATCAAAGTATATCCTGGAAAGTTGTTCCGGGTCTTTCGATTTAAACCATCCGGATATAAGATATGTTTTATCGCTGTCTATAGGTATGAACGTCTTAGTCATAACTGAAGCAGCACGATCGATCAGGATAGCTCCTTTGCCGGAATGTTGGTCAGTATCAGTACATTTAATATACCCGCCCCAGTTTTTTCTTAAGGCTAGAACATCTTCACCGTCTCCGGCTGGAATCAGGTTTTTTGCTTCCTGAGCACTATTTTCACCATCAGCGCCTGATTGAGTACTTTTTGTTTCCTGAGCGTTATTTTCACCATCAGCGCCTGATTGAGTATTTTTTGTTTCCTGAGCGGTAGCGGCAAAAATCATGCAGCTTGACAACATTATTAGTAGTTTAGATTTCAACATTAATAACCATCTCCTTTTGCTAAAATTGTTTTACTAATACGATACGGTCACAAACAACCGAGTTTTTTTGGCCTTTTCCGCCATAGAGCGGACCATCAAATTTCAATGATACATAGGCATCCCAGGTGTTATCTTCACCAGGTTCATAAACACGTGTCCCCAATTGCAAGTTAGTTTTCCAGCTTTTTGAAAACCACATAAGAGAATCAGGAGTTACTTTTATTCTTCCTAAAGAATACATTTTGTACACTCCGGGCGTTATATCTGCTTTGTTAAGCGTCATCCGTGCATTATGCTTGCCTTTTTCAGGGAATTTAGATATCCATTGCCAGAAACCAAATTTGAACGGCAACTCCGGTCCATAAACAGAAATCGCATAGCCGCGTGCGGCATCAGGATCATTAACAGCCTTGCCATTTACTGGTAAATACTGACGAATTCTGTCCTCTGGAATCTTGGCGAATTTTTCAGGTAGCGGTTTGCTTTTTCCACCGCCTTTTATTTTCGTCAAAAAGTCCTTAATGATACCTTCATTAAGCGGCTTTGCCCTGTACCCGGCAGGACAGTAGGCAGTGTCAGCGAGCTCAAAACGTTTGGTTATTTTATTGTAATCCGTAAAGTATTTTGGATAAGCTTTTTTAAGATCAAACCAACGCCATAGAGTGGCCAGGTCGAGTTCGCGCCGCATAAGCTGAACGTTAAGCAATTCCCGGGGCTGGCCGGCAGCAAGTTTTTCCATTTCGTCAAAGTATCCCTGCCAACGATAAATATTTTTTCCCGTTAAATAAGGAAAAAGTGTCTTGGTAAACCCAGTTGAACGGTAAGTCACATTAGGAGGCAAAGGATCCATTGCTTTGCGGCCCTGTTCAAGTTCATTAATATACTTCCGCGCAATTGGCGCCGCCTTCCCGAACTGATTATCGGTAAACTCCTTAATCAGCGCGTCAGGATCACGGTTGATATCCTGTGCAAGCTTCATAATCAGCCATGCCTGCAGTTCGCTGAATCCAGAACGTGTCAGATAACCATTGTGATCAACGAATACGCCACGGACGCCGGCTGAGTACATTTTCTTCATCTGGGTAACGGTTCTTTCAACATTGCCGACCGGCATATAGTGCCCGGAGCGATACGGGTTTGGATAAAGCCACGCCCACAGATTGCCGGGAGCGGTGATTTTAGCCCAGTCTTTCAAGTCTTGATAAGTTCCCTGAATACGTTTGTCCGGATTATTCCAGTCCGCGAAATATGAATCCTCAATAGGAGCGAAGTTAACAATAAGGTTGTCCGGCAGTTTTTTACCATTAGGCAACTTTGGCGGCTTCTGGGTTTGGCTACGACGATAAGCAAGAGTTTTTACCTTTACTCCTGGATACTTTTTCTTTAATTCTGCGCAAAACTCTAACAAATAATCGTATAAAGGTCCGCCATTGCTTTTATATTTTTTTTCCAGAGCCTCGCAATCTTCACAATAGCAGAATTTGTCGGGGGTGTCAGCCGCGTCAATTGTAACATATTGGTCAGAACCGCATTGTTTTAAATGCGCAAAGACATTTTTTGTCAACTCTTTACGTAATGCTTTATTACTGAAGCAAAGTTGCCTGTTGGCCACACGTTTACCGTTCTTGCTCATTGAAAAAAAGTCAGGATTGGTTTTGAAATAATCACGTTTTTTCAGACCTTTTAATCTATTAGCATATTTGGCATTGGGTTTTGGTGGAATGTAAGAAAACAATGTATGAATAGGTAAATCACAAGCAATCTCAGACTTTAGCCAGCCAGGAGTACTTTTACCTTTTATGCGAGTCCCAGATTCTAAACCATAGTTAACACCGTTTAAGTAGCTAAACTCGACCTTACCCCATCTGCTGTGCAATTCCCGGCTGTTGAACGAAAGTTGGCGTGAAACAGCAAAAGGTTCTAGTTTAATTGAGGCTCGTTGCGGATATACCTGATGCTCAAACTGTGAGTACCAGTGCCATCCGAGTTGGTTTTCCATGAACCAGATCACGGCGTTTAGCGCTCCGTGTTTACCTTCGCCATATAGATATATGTCAGAACCGGCATTTTTCGCGACAAACTGTTGTCTTTTTAGTTTGCCAGGTTGACTTTTGCCTACGTAAATCACATGTCTACCCGGTTTAACTGTCGCGGAATCGGCAAGCGGAAAATCGGCTTTCGTCATTTTTTTCAAGCATTCAGCTAAAACCTTAGCGGCATAACGGTCGATAGCGGAAGCCTTTGGACTTAATGCAATAACATATTGTGTTTTGTGATTATCAACAAGCTGTAAATCAGCTGCTTGCACATTTGTCAGTACTGAAAACAATGCTGTCAGAGCAATTAAAATTGAAGTTAATCTCATTTCATGAATTCCTTTAAGGACTATTGATTAATGGTAATAAATTGACGTTTCTCTGCAGATTCCCGGGCACATAAACATGCTATGGTTGCAAGCATGCCGTTACCTGTAATAAGGTCGGTTCGGGATCGCCGGGAAGGGTCTTTCATGGTTATTAAGAAATCCTTGACAAGCTCTTTATCTCCGCCGTAATGGCTTAGCTGTCCTTGATCAAGCTGCAAGTTAAGCACATTATTCTTATTGTGATAGTTTATTCTAATCACTCTTTGATTGAACTCCAGATAAAGCGTACCCTTCGTTCCGTAAAAGCGTGCGCCGCGCCGACCGGCAGTTTTACGGACAAAAAAGTTCTGATGGTAATTAAGCTGGGCCTGGTTATCCATATCAAAAATACATTCGCCAAGATCTTCTATAGTATTAGCGGCACTGAGCCGGCAATACAAATACCCATTTTTGTTACGAGTTACAGACGCGTCGTTGACAGAAAGAAAGTCGCCGCGCAAGGCAAAATCATTGTAAGGGCTTTCCGGACATTCTATCTGCTCATTACAGTTTTCGCACTTCAGGTCGGCGGGCTTATCCCCATTAAATACTTTACGGGCTGTCATAGCGCAAACTTCCAGCGGGCTCGCGCCAGCCAGATAAAATAAATAGTCGAGGTCATGCACCGCTTTATGCATAAACATTCCACCGCAAAGCAAAGCATCGCGATTCCATCGGGAAAAATAACTAGGCCCGCGTGTTACATCATTGAATGCCGCAACCTGTCCGATTTCTCCAATTTCACCGGAGGTAATAAATTTCATAGCCTCGGTCACAATCGGTGACATACGCATCGGTAGTGATACCTGAACGGGAGTAGCAGATTCAATAAACGTATCATAAAGTTGCTGGTACTGGTCGAATGTAGTAGCTACCGGCTTTTCAATATAAATCGGACATCCGAGCGGCTCCAACGCGCATGCAATGCTTGCGTGCTGGTTACAGGGAGTCCCGATGATAATACCATTAAGACCGGCAGCATTAATCATAAAATCATCAAGCTTGTCAAAAAAAGCGCAATTATCACTTATAACAACATTTTTTCGATCAAGTGTGGCCTTAGCGTTATCAAGATTAGTATCCATGACCGCACATACAGCATACTGGTCATTGAATATATCAAGGTAACTGGCGATTGTTGCGGCCTGGAGGCCACAACCGACAATTCCTATATTCAACATATTAATAAAGTTTCCTTTGTGTTATTGAATAACAGTATATCCACAACTTTATATTTAATTTGCTGATACTGTATTGTATTTTTGATTCAGAGCGTATACCCTGTTAGTTATCCCGATTGCTCTAGCGGTCTGGCGTACACCGTCGACATCAATAGCCGTCGCATGTCCGTCGTAAAACCAGGTATTGGCGCGGTTCGAGTGCCGCAGATGAAACCAACCCAAAGTTGTTGTCATACTGGTGGCATGAGGTGCGATCAATTCAATCTGCTTACCTTCCGAGTTTATGGAATCGGCCAACCCGAAAACCTCAGACGGCTGCTTGATTTTCGGAAGAAACACAAAAAAAGCGCCTGCGCCAGCATTTACGCCGGCACCTGGAGGCAGTGAAGCATTGTTCGGTATTCCATATGTATTCCTTTTAGTAGCTGAGGTATAAGCTAGGTCAAGCGGCTTTTCTGAAGGACAGCGGAACTGATCAACATTCTTAATATAACCTTGGAATTTATATAAACGGACAGCTGCTGTAGGCGTTTTAGGGACTCCTTCATACCCTGGACCGTATATGTCTCCCCAGCAATAGTTTAAGTTAATGGCAGCTTGGAAACCGTCATAATCTCCAGCGTACATTGAAAACTGAAGGCCGATTCCCTTGACATTGTTGAGGCAGTTTATTGCTTTTGCTTTTTCCTTCGCCTTGCCAAGAGCAGGAAGCAGCATGCTTGCGAGGATCGCTATGATGGCGATCACAACGAGGAGTTCGATGAGTGTAAAACCGTTGAACACCATGTCTTTACGACTATTTCTGGAACTTTTCATTTCAAACCTCCATTTGGTTGGTTATTTATTTAAATTGTGGTAAATATTCTTTTGTTGCGGATAAGAGCTCTTGTCCCATTTTCTTGATTTCCGACGGAGCCAGTTTAGCACATAAAGGATCGAGCATCAAAGCTTCAAAGGCTAATTTTTTATTACCCGTCATTCCGGCTTCAAGCGTCATTAGTTGAGTATGACAATGAACTTCGGTCAATTGCCTGAGAGTTTCCGGCATTTTTCCCATGGCAACCGGCGCGAAACCGCCCGCGTCTACAAGCCCGAGAGTTTCAACGACCGCACCACGGGGGAGATTGTCGATCTGTCCTGTGTTGGGAAGATTGACGACATCAATGAATGACTTATTGCCAACTATTGCCTTCATAATGTCAATAGCTGTTTCCGCGCTTGGCTCCATAATTTTTTCCTTACCGGAAGCAAGGTCAAGAGTAAATTGACGCCTGTCCTCAAGTTTCTTAAGGCGATCTTCAATAGTGGTCCTTTCCAGTTTGAATTTCTTCATCATTTCAAAATCAGTCAAATAAGCGCTGAAAAATTCGCTGCTGTGTCGATCTCCAACATAGGTCAGATAACCATAGTGTTCGAATAGATCAGCGAATAATTCATGATTTTTTTCGGAAAAGCCCGCCGGGTCATTGCTTGACTTATCGTATTTGCGCAGAGTGTCATTACCGAGTTTTTCACGCAGCAATTCAAAGCCGTCCCTGCCGTTAACCATCATACCCCAAATCCAGAAGAAATGATTTACCCCGCCGTAACGGATAGATATATCATCCATGTCAACACCCAAAATACGCGCAATATAATATTTTGTGCCGAATACTCCGTGGCATAATCCTACATTTCGTAAATCAGTAGCCTCACATATTGCGCCGGTCAAACCTGCCATTGGGTTGGTATAGTTTAAAATGACCGCTTTAGGGGATAATTTTTCGATTTTGCGTGCCATATCAATAAAAACCGGTACATTCCTTAAAAGCCTTGACCATCCGCCGGGGCCGACTGAATCGCCGACTGTCTGGAAAATACCGTATTTATCCGGAATTTCCAAGTCGTGTTTCATCATATCCAGTCCGCCAGTCGAAATGGTAATAATCACAAAGTCAGTATCTTTAAAGGCTTCTTCTTCGTTATTTGTCGCAATAAAACGGAAGTTTTTGTTATTATCGGAGCATATTTTATCAAGGGCGGCTTTCATTTCTTCCGCAGCTTCCAGATTGATGTCGAATAGCATAACATCACTGTCTTCAAACTCCGGAGCCTGCACTAGATCACAAAGCAACCGAGGCCCCCAGTTATAGCTTCCTCCACCAACTATTGCTATTTTTAAATTACACGCCATGAATAATATTTCCTTAAATTTGTTTATAATTAATTTGCAGCTTATATTATTAAAGTATATTATAATAAACTAACCAACGCAATACTCTCATTAATTTTTTTAATACTCGTATTGATGATTCTATGAATACCAGAAGGAGATCAAAATGATAATTAATTATGATTTTCATCCTGTAATCGTTAATAAAATTTATTCCATTTCACACAAAATGAAGAAACAAAACTTTCATGGCGTTTTTCATAAACATACCCCCAACCGTTATGAAATTATATTTGTTGATTACGGTGAAATCATCTTAACTTTGAATAATAAACAAGTGAAAATTGCTCCGGGAGAATGTATTTTTATCCCCGGAGAAGAAAAACATTATCTAGAGGGGAAAGGCGGTGTACCTTTTAATTTTTTAAATATTATGTTTAGCGGCAAAATTCCTTTGTCGCTTTTAGATACGAGGATACCCGTTTGCCGCGGTGGATATGAATTAATGAAAAAAATAAAGCAGGAAAGTGTCCAGAATAAAACCTATTCAAATGAACTTACGGCTTGCTACCTGACGGAATTTATAATAGATTTATGCCGTCGGCAAACAGTTGATATACTAAATTACCTGCCGGAAACAGTAATTTTGAAATCATATCAGTCAGAAATAGTCAATCGTGCTCTTTCCGTAATATCCAATGAATATAATCAACCGCTTGACTTGAAAAAAATAAGTATGGCTGTCGGAGTAAGCGTACCCCATATTCGTGCGCTGCTAAAAAAGGAAACTGGCGAAAATTTTAGTACAATATTGCATAGACACAGAGTTTCTGCCGCCAAACACCTCCTATGTAATTCAAACTTATCACTTGAAGAAATAGCATCAGCGGTAGGCTATATGTCTTTGCCTTTCTTCTTCAAGGTTTTTAAACGCTCAACCGGGATGACGCCCAAGACATATGCTTCAAGCCTTGGTGATATATAAGCTTGAGCAACAGTAACTGCTGAGCTGTATATACGGGAATTGTCTGTTGAGATCATCGCCAGTACCATCAGCAGCATGAAAAGTCCTAACAGCCCGTCAGGAAGTAATTGGCGCATTGATGTAGCCAGCATTTCCTGATGAAAAAGAGTACGGTACTGTTGGAATTTTACATTACCCTCGCTTGCCCCGTTAAGTTCCATTAATTTTTTATGCGCAACCTCAAGTACTGGAGTATCGAGATTATGTTTTTGCGATAAGGGCGGATCAACTCCTACCTGGTGTTTTTGAGCTGGCACAGCCTGTATAGCCTGATCAAAAGAAGCACGCTGCGCTTTGTCTTCTATCAATTCCTTTGAGATATTGGAGGAAATGTTCTCACGGATGCTTTTTGCTTCCGGAGCAAAATTACGATGATTCAGCATGGTGATAATGGTTACAGCGATCAACACGTAAAATACACGCGATATTTGTCCCCGCCAGACACCCAGCACACCGGCCATCTTCTGTTCATGAGCATTCCTGGCTGCGCTGGAAAGCCCTGCTCCAATCCAGCTGGCCCGGTGAAAGATAGCGTTAAAAATCCAAATCATAATTAAGAAAAGATTAAAATCACGTAACTTCGAAACATCATATGGATTAATAAAACTTTCGCCTTTCACCCGGTCCATCATTACCGGAATGATTTCATTATTCCAACTGAATTGATATAATATAAAACATATAAAAACAACAATCAGTGGGAAACAGAACATTCCTTGAATGGCGTCAGTAATTAACCATCGCCAGTGTTCCGCCCATGCAGAGAATTGAAATGGCCAGAGTCAAGCAAAACACAACAATAAATAAAAAAGTCGGGACTTGCAGGCCAAGAATATTTATTTTCAACGGTAAATCAAGAAAGTAAATAAAAAAACGCGCCGCAATCGCAGGCATGATAGAATTTGCCAGTATCTCAGATATGCTGCGCAATGAAGCGGCAAAAATACGAAAAGGACGGTTATAGCGCATTTCAAGAAACTGTCCAAGCGACATTGCTTTAGTTTCGCGGAAGCGGTACACACAATACCCTGATAAGGCCATTACCATGGAGAGTGGAGCAATTACCCCTTGCCAAAAACTAATTTTGCAAACCCAGTCTTATAATGAACTTCCACATAAACTACCAGAGTAATAATTGAAAGAGCATTTCGCAACATCACTGGCGCAAATGACGTAACGACCGCATAAACGTCCTGCTGAAAGAAAGTCTACAACTCCTCGAATATATCTTCTTGAATAAACCCCTACCCCAATGACAAATATCACCGGAACAACTACAATTAACCAATCTATAAAACTCATTCCTTTTTCCCTTGATTTATATTGTTTTTATATTTTTTAATGTTTATTTACAAGTTTATTCCAAGCATCAATAAGACGTATGCTTGTATCTTTCTTCGGACCGCCTTTGACAACTGGGAGAATTTCGTTATTATCAGCTTTTATCTTTTTATTTTTTAGAGACATTGCTGATTTTTGCAGAATCGCAGTCTGTTCCCTATCTGGAGGTTAAGGACAGCCCATCTGTTTCCATTGTACGACGGTTAATCCAGACTCCTTATCTTATAGTAATAATGACGAGTTAGAATTATATCTATACCAACCATTAGCAAATTGATAATATATAAAAATATAACCCAATTATATGACACAAAAACTTTATGACAAATACCGCTGGCATAACCAATAAGTATCAAATATAAAAACGGCAGGCTTTTACCGACTGGGTTCTTGCTCTTATAAGTTTTATAAATTGCCAAAGGCCAACTGGCTCCAAAACAAAACAGCATAACCGCTTCAAAAATTCCCATAAAAATATTCCTTCTAATTTGTTACAATTTCATCATATATAAAAGTAATCCTGATACAAATATGGTAGTGTCTTTTAAAACGGATTCATTAAGGTCGAATTCTGGAGAATGCGCTTTGCCGCCTGGAGCGCTGCCGATGTTGATATTGGCTCCTGTGCCGCCGTTTTGCCGCACTCTTTCGAGCATCCAGTAAAAATCCTCACTGCCGTAACTTCTTTGTTCGGTCCTGGGGGTGAGTATATTTGTTTTTTGAGCATACTCCATAACCATATCCGCGCAAGTATCGTCGCTGCCGCCGCCCGGCGTACCGCCCATTGGAATTATCTCAAGCTCGCAATCAGCTATTTCAGCGGAAGCTTTCAGAATGCGTTTTACATTTTTATCCATATAATCCTGAATTTCATTGGTCTGTCCACGGCATTCCACTTCCAGAGTGGCTTTATCACAAATAATATTTCGTCCGCCTTCGGATTTAATACCGCCAACATTTATCCGGCTGCCGCCTTTGCTGTTGCGTGGTATAGCATAAAGATTAAGTATAGCGTTTGCAGCAGCAACCATCGCGTTTTTCCCGAGTTCAGGCTGCATTCCGGCATGTGCGGATTCGCCTTTGAAAACTGCGTTGTATTTAGCTGTCGCCAAGTGTCCCGGAGCTCTGACGCAGAGGACATCTCCCGCAGGCCACTGGCTGGAATAATGTATAGTGAAAATTTGATTAATATCATCAAGGAATCCTGACTGCACCATAGGATAGGCTCCGCAAACACCTTCTTCGGCAGGTTGAAAGATAACTTTTACAGTTCCCTGAATTTTATCTTTAAGGCGCATTAATATTTCAACGATACCCAACCCGGTTGCAGCATGAGCATCGTGTCCGCAAGCATGCATTACACCATCATTGACAGATACAAAACCATTACGGCAGGGAAAGTGGTTTTCGCTGGAACTTTCCTGTATTGGTAAAGCGTCAATATCAACTCTCAGGCCTATGACCGGACCTTCGCCGTTGGATATAATGGCAGCAACGGCAGGAAAGCCGCCTTTGATCTGCTCAAGAAATTCTTTGTCGCCACCCTGTTTAACAGCCCTGTTAAATTCTTTCTGCAGAACTTCTTCCGAAGGCAGGTTATATCTGGTGTCGGCATCCATTATTTCCCGGCCGATTTTTATTTCACAGCCAAGGTCTTTCAGTTGACACGCGATCAGCGAAGCTGTTCTGAATTCCCGGTAAGCCAGTTCCGGGTATTTATGAAAATCCCTTCTGGTATTAATGATATCCTGCTCTATTTCCGTAGCTATTTTTTTAATAATGTTAATCATGATTTCCTTTTTATGTAAACTTTCCCTTTGTTATAATATAACCTTATTTTAAGGCAGGTTTAATCTTCCTCATTGGACCATATTCAAAAAACTAATTCTTAATTAATACCATCTCCAGCCGAGAGTATCGACATTTAACTCGAATTTTGATGTGTCTACTTTTGTTGCGACTGGCTTGCCGTCCTTAAGTATTTTGGTATCACCATTTTCTTTTGCCCAGTTAATCATATTTTCGCGGTGCTCATCTATCGTCGAATTTAATTTCTCTTGGTCAATTAAATTCCATTCTTCCGCAGCATCTTCAGTCATATCGTAGAATTCTTCACAGCCGTTGGCTTCGTTATAAATATATTTCCATTTGTCGCTCCTGACCATGTAAGTCTGGTATGGAGTTTCGTGACTGTAAGAAATTATGTAGTCGCGACCTTTAAAGTCCTTGCCCTGCAAAAGCGGCGACAGGTCTATGCCGTCAACATCTTTTTCCAGCTCAATCCCCATTAACGAAGTGACTGTTGGTAAAATGTCCTGCAAACCGACAAATTCGCTTGATGTTTTTCCGCTTTTTATGCCGTTAAGATAACTCATTATGAACGGAATACGGCAACTTCCTTCATTCATGACGCATTTGAAGAACCAGCCGAAATCCCCCATCATGTCGCCATGGTCGGCTGTGAAAATTATTATGGTATTATTATATAGATCATTATCCTTGAGATATTCTATCAGCCGCCCGAACTGCTGATCCTGAAAGGAAATAAGGCCGTAATAATGCGCACGGGCATTCTGAATTGTTTCAGGGGAAAAGCGCGGAATGCCATGTGTAACTGAATTAAAATCCCCATATGGATTGCGTTCTTTACCGTCGCGGTTGACAAAAGGTTTCGGCATTTCGCGCGGGTCATACATCGTGTTCCACGGATACGGAGGGTCATAGGGAGCATGTGGTTTTGGGAAACCGACATTCAGGTAGAATGGTTTGTCACTATGGTTTTCTTTGTGATATTCAAGGTATTGGATAGCCTGAGTAGCCACCCAGGCGTCAACATGATGCTCCTCTGGCAGCGGGGAAGCTGCCGGATGAATGTCGTTGTTCCCTACACCATGCCCACGGGAATAACCGCCCCATCCGGCAGATTTGAGATAATCAGCATAGGCTTCAATACCGCCAAGTTCATCTTTCGGGTCAAACAAACTCAGCATTCGTCCTGATTCCGCAAGCGCAGCGTGTTGAAAGCCGTTCAGGGTATCGGGTTCACCCGGCGGGGTATAAGGTATATAATGAAGTTTACCGGAGGCATAAGTTTCATAACCATTTTCAGCCAGCAACTGCGGCAGTTTTATTTGGTCGTCACGCACCCGACCACCGTTGGTCTTCTGCCCCGTGCATTTATGAGAATAATTCCCGGTAATCATAGTGGCGCGCCCCGGAACGCAGATAGGGTTCGGGGTGTAAGCTCGGGAAAAACGCATGCCCTCTGAAGCGAGTTTATCATAGTTTGGAGTGCTGATTAATTCATTACCGTCGCAATGCAGACAATCCCCACGAAACTGATCGGCGTTAACAAACAACAAATTAGGCTGTTTAGTAGACATGAATGACCTTCCTTATTTTCTTTTGAGTTTATTCAAACGTGAATATTTCTGGACTATTTGCTAGTTCAATTAATGTTTTTACCACTGGGTGCATTTGATTGTCATGTCCTCCGGAACACCGGATGCAAAAGTATACAGTTCAAGAAAATTAGGATTTCTTTCAATACCACGCAAAGCGTCGCCGATATGTCCACAACCGCCGATTATAACAATTTTTATAAAATTATACCACACATGTTCAGTTTGATAAATTAACAATATTGCAAAAAAGAGCTCATTGCAATATGAAAACAGGTGAATTTGCGTTTTTCTATTTAAATAATTCAGCTATTTCCAGTTTTTGTCTTTTTGCGTCATCGACTAGCCAGCCGGCAACTATTTTAGCGCCGGTGAAATTCAAGTGAGAGTTGTCAATATGGCCTTCAGGGTTGTTTTTGCTTTTTTGATTCCAGTAAGGATATTTTGAATTCTTAGGGACATGATTGTAGAGCTTTTTAGATTTTTCATGGCTCATCTTGCTGATTTTTTCAAAACTGATATTGTTAAGGTCAATGAGAGGAACATTTTCCTCTTGGGCGGTTATACGGCAATATTTGGGATATTCGCCCAAGCTGCGGCGCAAAGCGCCTTCACTGGTAAACAAACGGCGGCACATGGATGTAACTAGTATTGGATGTGCCCCTTTGTCTCTGGCAGCTTTAATGAACTTCTTTAGATTTTCACGGTAAGTCGTTTGAGGATCAGTATAACGTGCCGGATCTTTTTTCTGGTCATTATGACCAAATATAATTAAGAGATAATCCCCTTTCCGCATCCCTTCGGCAACCGGTTTCCAATAACCTTTGTCCTGAAAACTCTTGGTGCTTGTTCCACTTACCGCCCGGTTTTCAATTTTTACACCCGGCTTGCAGTATTCCGGCAGCACTTGCCCGATACCTGTAATAGGAGCCGATTGGGGTTTATAAGTTTGCGTAATTGAATCTCCGATCATCCAGATTGTAATTTGTTTGCCTTTTGCCATAACCGTCATTGAAACCACCAGTAGTAAAATATTTAAAAATTGTTTTAAATTAAGAAGCATTTTAAGCTCCATGTTAATTGTAAAAATGGACTTGAAAACTATGCTGCATAAAATAACTGATGTCAATTACTTTATGAAAAAAACTAAATTATCCATTGAGAAGATTTGTCATGGTAAAAATAAACAGCCGACACCGCCGTGAAATTCATAAGGCTTGTTGTTGAACATTCCAACGCCATTGATTTTGTTATCAAACTTAAGCAGTGCACGAGTGTTTTTATCAATCTTAAAACTTTTTGCCGGTTCAAAGTTCTTTTTGTAGCGAACAGTATCAGAAATGCGCAGGTTGTCAAGCATAGCATCGTCCGGCAACAGGGAATTCGCCAGCGCTCCGAGCTGGATATTGGCTGCAGTCAGGTTGTTGATGCGGAAAGTCTTGTTGCGCAATCTCTTCAAGCGGTAAGGTTTTACCTTTGTCGCCATGGCCTTGCCGTTAAGAAAAATCCGGGCAAGTTCCGGGGATGAGTTATCCCAGCAAAAGGCAAAGTGATGCCACTTACCCGTTTCAAGAGGTTTGGAGTCAGCGCTGATATTCCATCCGCCACGTGCCGGGTGCATGCATGACAGCTGCCAGTCGCCGCGATGAAGCCGATGACGGATGACCAGCGGATATTCGGAGGTACTTCTGGAAGAAGAATTTAATTCCGGAGCGCCATAGGCAAGTAGAGTGTCTACAAAGTTTGTGTATTTGCCTTGAGAATATGAGTCAGGGAATTTGACCCAAAACTCCACCGTCCCCTGATTGCTGTTAAAGACAGGAACAACGCCATTGTCAGTTTTTATCTGCGATGGAAACCAGGCATCTCCTGTTAATGCATTGTTATCAAGTCCCGGCACAAAAGCGCTTTTGAGCTTTTCCGTTGTTTCCCATTTACCAACATAAAACCATCGACTCCAGACTCCAAGATTTGAGCTAAAGGTGATCTTTAGCGCGTATTTATTAACTGGCTGTTCGAATTCAACGCGGTAATGATTTTTCAGGATACAACGATACATTAAAGACTTGACTTTGCCTAGTTCGAAAACATGGCGGTGCTGTTGCCCGTCGGCGTCAAAAATTTCCGCGTTCAGCTTACCATTGTAAATCGGTGTATTGGATTCCAGCTCAAGGTTGAATGTCGCCACGGTGGCAACCGAGTCCGACAGCGTTTCCGTATGCCCCTTAAGGTTGCTGATAGAGATTCTTGTTTGAGCTTTAAAACCAGCCGCCTGTAAACGAACCAAGGGCCATGATTTCAGCGTAGACTTGTCTTTGTGAATATATTTCTCGCCGGCACGTTGCAGCGAACTTATTTCAACTTGATCTTGAATTGTTGCAACCCTGGCACAGTTTATTCGCCATTTGCCGTTCAAACTACCGGAGTTTAACGCTTTTAGCGGAATGACGCAATAGCCCGACCATTGGTCGGGATTAGAGTTTAATATACGGGTTTTCAGGCCGGAAATATTTATTTTGTCATGGCGATTAAATTTTTTGTTTTTAGCATCAAATTCCAATAATGCGACAACACTCTCTTCATCTGGTTTTAGCATTACTTTTAGGTATTTATTCTCTGACGGGGATAAATATATTTCCAGAGCATCACGGGATTTCGTTCCGTTATTCTCAAGAGACATGGCCTGAAAAAAGAATATCAATTGGCCTTCGGAGTAAATAATCCTCAAGTCGGTGGGAGCCAATGCTGCCGTATATGGAGGCTTTTTGTTCAGGAACAGTCCAACATCTGGGCAATGTTTAAACACATCCCAGCAGTTACTCCTGTCAAGATCAGGCAGCTTGGGAACTTTTGCTACCGCTACCGTGCTTCTCCGACGCAAATCTTTCAAGACACTTTTGGGAATATCTGCATTGCCAATCAGACTTTTAAGCCCTTTACTGCTGGCGTCAAGGAGATTTCGAAAATGTTTAAAGTCATTTACCCGGTCAGCCATCATTTCACGCCAGCCATTGTCAAATGCTATCTGGTATTTATTGCCGGCGATTACCGGGTCCGAACCGCGTTGTTTAATAAGTTCGGCAAGAGTCTTCCGGCTCTGGTCAAGTATCAAGTATGCTTGTTTCAAATATTGCTCTGATCTTTTGAGATCGCCACGACGGGCAGCAGCTTCCGCCTGAAGTCGTAATTGTTCCGCATCCAGGACGATTTTAACGACATGAAGGTTTTCCCTTAGCCAGATCAACACACGACGGGAATACTGGCTGATTGGTTCAAGTTTGCTTTGTTCCCATGCCCGGTCAATAGCGGCTACAGCGATCGCGGCGCGTTTCGCCATCGCTGTAGTGTTTTGCAAATCAAGCCGATAAGGGCGGCGGTATTTAGCTTTAGCAATTTGCCCGATATCCAGATTTTGAGAAACAGCCCGGGCAACTTCGTTCCCGGCGAGTTCACCACATAAAGACCGACAGATAGCGGACAAAACATTTGTTTTTACAATTTCCGGTAATTCTCCACCAAGCAGTGGGTTGTTTTCAAGTTCTAAAACTTCGTTTTTTAAATTCCCCGGCGCATTGGCGTTCCAGGTATATTCACGAAAAACCAAGCCATTTAAGGGCGCATAACGGTCATCGTAGTAAGCTTCAACCATATCGTCGGGAAGTTTCCCGTATCTAGCACTTTGCAGGGCTCGGCGGGATATCATCGGACTCCAGGCTTTATTACCCAGGGCGTCCCAGACATAAAGGGCACGTCCGGGAATAAGTTTACGCAGCTGATTAACCGCTTCAGGGCTGGTTTCCCGTATAGCAAAACGAATGTTTTTGGGCAGACTTTGGTCAAGTTTACGCCAAAACGCGGCATAACGTTTACTCAGTTTTTCTGCTTCGGCACGTTTTGAGCTGTTAGCCGGGTATTGGCTTAGATCAAAATAGTCTATTTTATATGGGTAAAAGCACCAGTTCAACCAGGCATTGGGGGCATGTTTCTTGATTGCCTCGGCGAAGATTTTAGCTTTATTGGCACTGGCGGCTGCATAGTCATCACCCCAACGCTTACGGGAGGCGGGACTGCGATAATTCCACTGCGCAGGATTGTAAAAACCGCCAGTATCAGTATCGTGAAAACCGGGATCATCAAGTCCGGATTCGGCAATTATCCGGCCGATTTTATCGGCGGTAACGGCTCTGATGTCGTCCAGTACCCAGGAACGGATATAAACCTGAGTACGACTTTGCGGAGCTGCTGTGGTCAAAGAATTTTCCGACGTGGCGACGCCGGGATGATTTTTATATTTCCCGACAAAGGGTTGAAAACTCCACAGTTTAAAGCGGATACCGCGTTCATGGCCGTATTCAGCCAATTCTTTAAGCAGTGCGCGTCCGGCGGCACTGGTGGTGCGCTGTAGACTGGTGAACCCCATGGAAGGCATTTTCCAGCGCAGGAAGCGATCGCAAGCCTTGGCGAATGCGGCCTTGATCTCGGCGCGCATTTCCGGCTTGATTGTTTTCGCGTGGCGTGTTTCTCGAATCAACCCGGAAAGTTCCGGCATTGAGGTTGATCCGGTATATGGTCCGCCCCACGCCACGTTGATGATATCCGGCCAGTCGCGTACCTGAGCCATTTGCCAGCTTGCATTGTCCCCATAGCCGGTGAATAATTCGGCAAAGGTTACGCAGCCGTACAGCGTGCCAATGCTGTCACTGCCGGCGATATAAATGGTTTTCTTCTTTTCGTCAAACCTGATCTCGTAGCCCCGTTCTCCGGGATTGCCGGGGCCGATGTTGACATATCCGCTTTCCGATGCAGCTTTAATAAAATGGTTGTCTGTAATCGTACCGATATAAATATTCCATTCAGATTTAGCGGGTTTTGCATTGAGTTTGGGAATATTCTTAGCTTGATGGAGCTTGAATTCGCGTTTTATCCATTCTGAACCAATTTGTGACTGCCGGGAATCCCCTGCAATCAAGGTGAAAGGCTGGTTGAGGCTTACGCCCCGTTCTAGAAGTTTTACTTGTTTTGGCATCGGCACAATCGTGAGCCGACGATAGATTTTTGCATTATCCTTAGTTGCCGGGAGTTGCTCCGCACCTTGTAGTGCAAACGGAATACATGCCAGAAGCACTAATATATTTTTTTTCATAGTCTTTCCTTTATTTATCATATACCAGATACCAGATCGGGTAATCTCTAAAACTTCCTGGAGCTATAAGGTTCCATTTCAACCACTCAACATGACCATCACCAAAGGAAAGACACGCACCATTTAAATGGCGCATATTAACGGTGGCTTGAGTGTAATAATTGCCTCCTTTTCCCCGATCCTTGACTTTGTCTGTAAGCATGCTGAAACGCGTTGGGTGAGGCATATGAAAAAGCTTTTTCCAAACCATATCACTAGCAGTGTTTTTATAGAGTGCCGAGTTCATCGCATAATGTGAGGCTCGCCAGTAGTTAGCGTCCGATACATCAAGGTCAGCTTCTGAAGGGCAGCGTGCTACTCCTGCCGGTAGGTATCCTGCTCCATCATTGCCGCTGTTGTTCGGACGACCACCAAAAGTTTTGGTATTATTTAAATACCCAAGAAGTACCAGCGCAGTACTCCATACCGAGGAACTCGACTCGCCGGAAATTAATAGCGAATTTTGAAAAATATACCCGTCATAGTCATCGCAATACTGAAATACGACCAACTGGGTTTGTTTAAGGTTGTTCAGGCAATTGCTTTTCTTGGCCATCTCCCGTGCTTTGTTAAGTGCCGGAAGCAACATGCTTGCGAGAATTGCTATGATGGCTATCACGACGAGAAGTTCGATGAGAGTGAAACTCAAGCTCCGATAATGGATTCTTTGTGATGTTGACATTGAAAAATACTCCTTGTTTTATTCAATAGTTTTTTATATTGTTTTGATTCCTTTTCGTGGATAAGCACAAGACTTTCGGATTACCAGGCGTGTCGGCAAAATCACGGTTTCTGTTTCTTTTTTTAGTTCAAGCTCTTTGAGCATTGCTACTGCTGCCGCACCCAATTCATAAAGCGGGGATTTTATCGTGGTCAGTCCTTCTTTATCCATGCCTGGAATATCGTCAAAGCCAACCACGGAAATGTCTCCAGGCACATCTAATCCGCGATCTCGTGCGGCCTGGATAGCGTTGACTGCTTTCATATCAGTGTCCGCGAATATAGCTGTAGGAGGATTTTTCAGCTCCAGTAAACGTTCCATGGCAGAATAACCAGCATCGCCGGCAGCACAGTCTTTCATTGAAAGAATCTGTTCCAGTTCCGGGTCTTCATGCAGGCCATAAGCACGCAGCGCAATACGGTAGCCAGTTACACGAGAGTAATGACTATATCCTTGTGAAGAGATCAAACCAATGCGTCGATGTCCCAGCTCAGCAATCAAATAACTCATCATCTCATAAATACCATGCATCATATTCCTGAGAACACAATTTGATTGATAAAATTTACCGTCAGTCAGGCTGATAATCACTCTTCGAGGTATTTCCCGTGTGCGGTACAAAAGCTTTTCATCAGGGTTGAATAAAATTGCAGCCTGCCAATATTCAAGTCTACTTTCCAGCTCTGCCAACGAACAGAAGCGTACAGGACCGTTATAGCTGTTGCTTATTCCTCGCTGGATCTCGTAATTGATAAACCAGTTTACTGAAAGGAGATTTTTTGCCCGCATTACCACAGGCAGCTCTACTACCTGGTCGTTTTTAGAGGGATGCAAAGATTTTATAAAGGTTCCGCCGCCGATTCGGCGTTCCAAAACTCCTTCATTAGCCAATTCGCTTAAGGCACGTGATACTGTTGACAAACTCATCCGGTTGCTCTTTACCAATGTTCTGGTGCTGGGGAAACGCTCATTAACACTGTAATTATTTTTTATTTCCTCAAGCAGTAGTGCCTTGAGTCTGGCATATTTCGGTTTAGTTTTTTCAATAATAGCGTTAGACATATTTGGTATCTCACTTGTGTATCTATACAATTCGTTTTAATGTTTCGATACTTTTATTATAACAATTTAATATAAAAAATGCAAGAGGTATCATGAAAAAAGCGATAAAAAATTAAAAAAGTTTTTCTTCGCCTCAAAGTCTCAAGTATCTTTTCTCATCATTAAAAAACAAGAAAAAAACTAAGCCATTTTCTCGATAAAGAACCTTTATTTCATTGTGAATATTATCATAAAAGTATTGTGTTTAAAGTTCAGGAGACATAAACCAGCTTGCACACAAATAGATTTTTTTCAAAAATACGCAATTTAATATTGCAAAAAACGAAATTGGATGTACAATAACTGTGTATACACGGTTTGCCTTTTTAGTTAATATTTAAAAAACATATTATACATGAATAAGAAAAATAAAATCTGGAAGGAAATCAGGGATAACCTGATCAAGCGGATAATAGATTGGGAGTTTGAGTTGAATTCCAAGTTTTTATCCATTACTGAGCTTTCCAATGAATATCAGATAAGTAATATAACCAGCAGACGCGTTATTGCTGAGTTATCCGAACTGGGGTATATTGAATCAATACCGGGTAAAGGATCATTTGTAAGAAGTCGCCTGGAAGAAAAGAATATTTTTTTGCTCTCAAAGGAAATCATAGAAATAAGCAGTCGCGACAGCCTCCCGAATTTACATTCGGAAATTTATAAGGGAATGCTGATGGAGTGCGGACGCCGACATGCAGATCTGCAAATGCTTTCCATAAAATATCTTAAGAACTGGCCTGAAGATAAAAGACTTATGCTGTTGATATCCGGAGATGAAGTAATCAATGATCCTGATCTAAAAAAAATATTACGCCGACCGAATTGTTATAGAGTATTCTATCACTCGAAAGTACCCCTGAAAAATGAAGTTTCTGTAAGGATACCATATGCCAAAGGAATCAGCCTGGCTGTAGAATACCTTATTGAACAAGGTCATACAAGAATTGCTTTTTTAGTTTCATCTTTAAAAAAGGGCTCAATGTCTGAAAGGTTTGAAGGTTATTATGAAACTCTTAAACAATATAATATCCCGCTTGATTTTAATTTAGTCCGGGAATTACCTCCGCCTGATATAAAATCCGATTCAGAAGCGATAAAATCTTTATTGGAGCTGGATACTCCACCAACCGCCGTGGTTACAGCAAATAATACCCGAGCCCTTAATGTCATAGAATTTTGTAATTCGGAAGGAATAAAAGTACCGGAGCAATTAGCGGTTGCGGGATTTGACAATATACCTGAGAGCATGCTCTCAAGCCCGAAATTAACAGTTGTTAACACATTCTGGGATAAGATCGGCTCAGAGTCGGTTCGCCTGCTGTTGGAAATGGCTGAAAGTAATAATAAAAATTTGGATGATGTCATTATTGATCCGGAACTTGTTATCCGGGATTCAACTTAAATACAGTTTATCCTTGTGCAATAGGTATCAATTATGCAATTTGATTTTATGTAATGATCGGATTGTTGTTGTAATAAACAAAAAAGGAAATTACATGAGAAATATTATTAAATTATTTAGGATATTTCTAATAGGTTTTGCTATAACTAAAAGCTTTGCCGCAGAGGTAGAGCAGATTAAGGTTGTTGCGGACTGGTATTCGCCGATGCCGTATACACTTGAGGAACAGGCGCGGAATTACTCTTTTGAAAAATATATGAATCGGCATCCAAATGTCAAGATCGAGCCGTTTTCAGCGTTGCGGGTGACTGGCGAAGCAGCCAAATCCGGGAAGTTGATGAGTGTAGCTGGCGGTACGTCGCCGGATATCTGGCGGATGTTCTTTCATGAAACTTTAAAATATGCTAATCAAGGATTTTTGTTACCGCTAAATGACTTTATTGGTCATGACGAAAATGGCGATGGCAAGATTACCGGGGATGAGGTAAAATTCAAGCCTTGGAATGATATTCCTGAAGAATTCAAAACAGGCTGTATGAAAGATGGAAAAATTTATGCTTTGCCCTATCTAAATGGCTCGGCGCAGGGGTTGATTTTCCGTACTGACTTGTTTCGCGAGGCTGGACTTGATCCTAATTGCGGGCCGCTCACCTGGGATGAGTTTTGGCGTTACGGACAGAAATTGACGTTCAAGCCCGGCGAGGTTCCCGGTAAACCGATGGGACAGCGCGGACTCTATTTCATGGCGGCGGGGCATTTGTGTTTTAATCCGCTGGTTTGGGCGGCTGGCGGGGATTTGGTCAAGCGTTACAAGGTAAACCCGAAGACCGGGAAGGTGATTGAATCGGACAAGGAACATCCGATTCTGAAAGATCCTGAGACGGGTGATGATTTAAGCAAGGTCAAGCTGCACTGGAAGGCAGGTTTTGACAGCCCTGAAGGATTGGCGGCATTGAAGTTTATTCATAAACTGCGCTGGCAGAAATGGACAAAAGATCCGAAAACGCGCGAACCATTTGATTTAACCAAAGAGATGCTTGCTTCCGGCGAAGCTGTTTCACCGTATACTGGCACAAAATTCAAGCTCACTGAAGGTAACAAGGGCAATATTTATACCGGGGTTCTTTTTGTTGCTTCCGGAAATGAAGAGGACAAGAACGTGACGAAAGTTCTTGCAGACGGCAGAATCGGGATGTTTTTCGGCTATAATAATTATATCAGCACGATTGTCAACGCATTCGGCCTCTCGCCGGAACAATTTGGAATAGGGCCGATGCCGTCGAAAAAGGGATGTAAAATCGTTGGTAGTTTTATGCCTGTATTGTTTGGCATCTCGCTCAAAAAGAGAACCCCTGAAGCCTTCCGTGTGGTCTGGGATATTCTGTCGGATTTCACCAGTAAGCAGAATTTAAGAGATCGCACCCGGATTATGGTTGAGGGGGGGCAGGGACGGCTGGTGTTCCCGCGTTTTCTTAAAGAAGCTGGTTACATGGAACTCTACGGAGAGCTGCCGAGTTCCTGGCGTAATATAGAAAAGCTGATTCAGCGCAACCGTACCGAACCGTTCAACAAGGGCTGGACAGAGGTTCAGGCGGAGATTACCCCGTCGGTAGTCGAGCGTATCTGGGAAACGGAAGATATTGACCTGGAAGCGTTGCTTAAGGCAGCGGCTGTGAATGCCAGTACCAAGTTTGAGAAATGGCCCGAGGAGAAGATGGCAAAGTGGCGCCCATGGGCATGGATTATCTGGATTGTAGCGATGATATTGTTCATCATGGCGATGCGTACTGTCATAAAGTCACTGAGTGCCAAGGTCGAAAGAACAAAAGTTTCTGTTGATGATGTAGTAGGATCAAAGAAAAAGAAGAAAAAGAAAATCAATTTGATCTATCTGTGGATACTTCCGGCCTTGATTACAATTGTGTTGTGGAAATATTATCCGCTTATCCGCGGTTCGTTCATGGCGTTCCAGGACTACAAAATAGCCGGTGACGGAGAATGGGTCGGGATGGATAATTTCATCATGATCTTCGGTAATAAAAACTTTTACTTTACCATGATCCGCACATTTTATTATGTCGGCTTAACGATACTTATCGGTTTCGTAGTGCCGATCTTCCTGGCAGTACTGCTGACCGAAGTACCGCGCGGCAAGTACTTTTTCCGAACAATGTTTTATCTGCCCGCGGTGACCAGCGGACTGGTAATCATGTTTATGTGGAAGCAGTTCTACGATCCGTCGTCAGCTGGGTTCCTTAATAGTATAGTAGTAGAGGTTGCATCATGGATCGGGATTCATACCAGTGGTTTTAAATGGCTGCAGGATCCGAAACTGGCGATGATCTGTATTATAATTCCTGGGGTATGGGCAAGTGCCGGAGCCGGAAGTCTGGTGTATCAGGCAGCATTAACCAGCGTGCCGAGTGACCTTTACGAAGCCGCCGATGTTGACGGCGCAAGTATATATCACCGCATCAAGCACATTACGGTTCCGACATTGAAACCGCTCATTGTGATAAATTTTGTCGGGGTATTCATCGGGGCGTTTCATGCTATGCAGAATATCTTTGTAATGACTGGAGGCGGACCACATAATGCGACACGGGTTATCGGTATCGACATCTGGTTCAATGCCTTTATGTACCTTAAATTCGGTTTTGCCACCGCCATGGCGTGGGTTTTGGGCATGATGCTGATCGGGTTCACTGTCATGCAGTTGAAGATACTCAGCAAGGTCGAATTCAGAAAAGCAGAAGAAAATTAAAGAACAGGAAAACCAGCTATGCCTATTATTTCAAAAGGTGGACGTAAAAGTTTTAAAGTACGCCTGATATTTACGGCAATCTATACAATATTGATCGTCGGAACAATTACGATGGCTTATCCGTTTTTGCTCATGCTTTCAAGTTCGGTCGCCAGTCCATTTGACTTTGAGGACCTCAGGATATTACCGAAATATCTGACCGACGATGACGCACTCGCTAAAAAGCAGCTCTACGCCAAGTACGGGCGTGAAAACTTCCGTCAACTGGGAATCATATATCAACGTGAAGGCGACTGGTCTACCTGGGGGCGCCTCCGTGGCGAAAAGAACTTTATAATGAGAAACTATCCGGAAATTTCTCAACGCTATAAGCAGCATCCGCAAAAGTGCATTACGAAAGTTTCCGATTGGAACGAGTTCAAAAAAACACTCCAGCCGCATAATATCACCTCGTTTTTTCCCGATAATTACGATACATATCGTGATTTTCTCAAGAAAAAATATTCTTCAGGCAACACTTGTTCCACTGGCGAACTCCCTATCGACAAACTCAACGCCCGCTGGCAGCGCGCGTTCAGCAGTTTTGCGGAAATACTGCCGCTCAAATGTTTTCTGCTCCAGCAGAAGTGGTTCGCGCCGAAACGTGCTGATTTTGACGACCTGATTGCATACCATGCCCAGCTTCCGGCTGAAAATATCATGGTTATTCCGACTCGCATGCTTTGGAGTCTATATCTGGAAAAACGCTTCGTGAACACCTCTCGTCTATCTAAACAAACCGGCATCAAAACCAAACAGTTTTCCGACTTGCCGATTCCGTCAAAAAGCGATAAAAAACTCTATCCGCTCTGGCAGGATTTTCTCAGGAAAAAATATCCGTTGCGACTCGTACAGGTCAACGGCAAATATGCTCCAGTTGACCCGTTAAAACGTATGGAGTGGATTGAGTTTGTCACAACAAAAGTCCCAACCGCGAAATGGCAGCTTAACCGTCCGGTTGACCTTTACAGGACATTTTTGCAGAAAAAATACAAAAACCTAAGTGCATTGAATGAAGCATACGCCACCGGATACGAAAACTTCAGCCAGATACACCTGCCGTTTAAACTAGCCGATTACGTTGAATTCATTCAGCATAAAACATCTATACGCTGGTCATTCTTCACCATGAACTACCAGAAAGTACTGAATTACATTAAAACTAAAGGGCGCTCGGTATGGGTCACAATAGTTCTGGTGGGATTTGTTATCCTCGGAGCTTTGACCGTGAACCCGTTGGCGGCCTACGCCCTTTCACGCGGCAAACAATCCACTTCTGCCAAAATCCTGATTTTCTTCCTGGCAACCATGGCATTCCCGGCAGAAGTAGCCATGATTCCCGGGTTCCTGCTGCTGCGGGATTTAAATTTGCTCAACACCTTCGGCGCACTTGTTTTGCCCGGACTTGCAAACGGTTACAGCATATTCCTGCTGAAAGGATTTTTTGACAGCGTACCAAGGGAATTGTATGAAGCAGCCGATATTGACGGAGCCGGAGAATTAAGAAAATTCTGGAGCGTAACTTTCCCCATGTCCAAACCGATATTAGCGGTTATAGCCCTTAATGCTTTCAAATTAGCTTACGGCGGATTCATGTGGGCATTCCTGACTTGTCAAGACCCAAAAATGTGGACCATCATGGTCTGGCTCTATGACTTTCAGGGACGTTACGCCTCGGAACCAGGCATGTGCATGGCGGCTTTCACATTAGCATCTGTGCCAACACTATTAGTCTTTTTATTCTGCCAGAAAATAATCATGCGCGGAATAGTAATCCCAACAATGAAATAATAAAAGGAGAGATGAATAATGAGTAAAACAAAGATATTTCTGTAAAGGTATTAACAGAATTTGACGGGGCCTGTCCTTGCAGTCCGGTTGCTGTCCAAAAAACTGAAAATGGCTTCCTGTTTTTTCCAGGATATAGAAAACAAGAAGGAATAGAAGAAGAACGAAGAGGCTTCGGTGCACGCTTTTCAACTAGAATAGTTAATGATTCGGATAAAAATGAAAAATTCGAAGCTCTTGTAGACTGGGAAATGGAAAATCGTATCCATAACTTGGATATTGGTTTTATGCGACACGAGAGTGAAGACGAATGGACCATGATTCCGGCAAAATGCAAAACGAGCATTGCAAGCTATAATATAATTTTGAAACCCGGCACAACTCATCTCGGGCTTTACCCTGCATATAATTATGAAAAACACCTTGAATTTGTTGCCCGTATGAAAAAAAGCGGTGCAAACGTTGAGTTGATCGGAAAAAGCCGTGAAGACCGGGATATTCATCTTGTCAGAATTGGCAAGGCGGATCGCGCGCTTCCTAATTTTATGGTTCAGGCTCGCGACCATGCCTATGAGACCGCCGGTTCTTATTGTGTCGAAGGTATAGCCGATTTCCTGCTTTCAGGTAATGAACTTGCTTCATATATTCTCAGTAAATTCAATGTATATATTCTGCCGATGACTAATGTGGATGGAGTTTACAATGGCATGAGCCGTTTAACCTGGGAAAAAGGCGCTAATCTTAATCGTGAATTTACTGAACCGGACGGGGCATGGGACGCGATAAAAAAGACTATTGACCGGATCAAACCTGCCGGTTATATGAATATCCATAACTATCAGAAGAAATTTACCGACGGCGTATATGTAACTGAGGAACGGATTGCTGAAACAATTCAGCGTTTTATAAAAGCCGATACGGAACATTACAAAAGCTGGGATATAACGACAAGTTTTGATTTTCTCAGGGCTAAGGACGTAATGACTTGTCCGCCTGAAAACCGAAGCTGGAAAAATTATATAAAAGACAAATTCAACGGGGTTGGCATAAATTTTGAATTCCCGTGGTTTATGATGAATGGCACAAGCATGCGTGAAAAAGGGAAAAAGGCTTTCATCGCGCACGTATTGACTGTAATTGAAGATAAAAAACTCTAATAGGCCGACTTAGACTATGAGTGATAAAATTGATGTTCTGAAAATCGACAAAAATATGGCAATAAACTCATTGGATGCCAGTGGGCTTGTCTGGCTTGATCCGTCTCAAAAGCCTTTTAAATTGATTGGTTTTAATTGGTTTGAACAGGATAAAGTCTATCGCCGCTTCCCAGTCAATCCCGATCCGTCATTGCCTGAAGCCGTGGAAAAATTGTCTAACTTCACCGCAGGCGGACAGATTAAATTCAGAACAGACAGCAAACGTATTGCTATAAAAGTAAAATTGCTGTCATGCTCCATGATGGATAACATGGCTAATACCGGCAGCAACGGATTTGATTTATACATAGGTCAGGTGTTTTATTCAACTGCCCGTGGCCAAATCAATGAAGAAACCTTTGTTTATGAATTCCCGGAGCTTGAAAGTTCATCTGTACGTGAATTTACTTTGAACTTTCCTTTATACAACGGAGTCGAGGAACTGTCTATTGCGTTAGAACAAGGCGCTTCTTTAGCTGCGCCTGCTCCTTTTGTTGACGACCGTCCGATTATTGTTTACGGTACCTCAATCGCTCAAGGCGGCTGTGCCGCACGCCCGGGAATGTGCTACACCAATATTCTCAGCCGCAAATTGAACCGTCCCTTTATTAATCTGGCGTTCTCAGGCAGCGGCAAGGGGGAACCCGAAGTTGCGGAACATATTGCCAACATCAATAATCCGGCAATGTTCATTCTTGATTATGAGCCTAATGTTTTAGCAAATCGTATGGCAGAAACTCTGCCGGGATTTATAAACATTCTGCGCCGGAAGCACCCACTGATTCCCATACTGGTAGTATCTAATGTACCCTATACGCGGGAATTATTTTGTAAAAGAGTGAAAAAAAATCGTGAAGACTGTAAAAGGATTGAGCAGGAAAACGTCAAGCGTTGTCAGGCTGCCGGGGATAATAATATTTATTTTGTGGACGCAGAATCCTTTCAGGGCGAAGATTTCTGGGAATGTACGGTTGATGGAATACATCCAACAGACCTGGGGTTTTATCGCATGGCTGAGAATTTTCTTCCGCAAATAGAAAAAATATTGCTAATGGCTATGGAGGAAAAGTAATATGAAAAAATAGAGATAAACTATTAACTAAAAAGATGGAAAGAAAAAATCTCGCAATAAAGTACTTAAATTTAAAGAAACAAACAGAAAATAAAGTTAAGAAAAGTTTACTTAAATCATTTAAATATAAGGGATTGTAAAAATGAAAGAAGTTAAGATTGGTATAGTTGGAGCAGGCGGACAGCGCTGTTGTTTTCACGGTGGAACTGTTTTTGCCAAGGCAGACAATGTCATAGTAAAAGCTATCTGCGACAATCGGCCAGACCGCTTGACATACGCCAAAGAAATGTATACGAAATATCTGGGTTATGAGATCGAGACATATCTTGATTACAACGAAATGTATGCCAAAGCAGAACTTGACGCGGTATATGTCTCGGGCCCTAATAATCTGCATATGGAAATGTCGGTTTCAGCCCTTGATGCTGGACTTCATGTCCTTTGCGAAAAACCCATGGAGATAAATCTGGAACGCTCCGATGCTATAACTGAAGCGGCGAAACGTAACAACAAAATTCTCGGACTGGGTATGCAGATGCATTACCGCCGCCGCTACCTCAAGATCGGTGAGCTTGTAGAACAGGGACTCATTGGTAAGGTTGCTCAGACCTGGTGTACAGAATATCGTCCGCCATATATTGCCATGAAAGACTGGGTTTGGGATTCATCTCAATCAGGCGGTGCTATCCATGAAAAAAATTGTCACCACTATGACGTGATGGATATTTGGGTCAAGAGCAAGCCTACCACTGTTTATGCCAGCGGCAATATTATGAAGCACCACAAACCGCATGGTTTCGAAAGTGATATTATTGATAATGCTTATATTATAAATGATTACGAGAATGGGGCTCGCGGCATGGTGAGCATCAACTTCCTGGCTACACACGAGCAGGGACACTATCGTGAATTCGGCGTTATAGGGACTGAAGGTTCAGTTACTTTCAACTCTACTGATGGTGAAATTCTGCATGTAAACCTTCACAATGGTGATAAATATGATTTAAGTGTACCTGGTGTGGTGCGTGGTGGAATATGGCAGGATTTTGTTGATTGCGTACTTGATGGTAAACGTCAGCCGCTGGTCACTCCTGAAATGGGTAGAAGCAGCTTGTTGATTCCAATGGCTGCTGAATTATCAATAAAAGAAAAACGTATTGTTAATGTCAATGAATTGAAATAGGCAGGAGACTTCAAGATGTTGAATATTGGAATCGTTGGAACAGGATCAAGAGGTAAAACCTTTAGCGCAGGAATAGGTAATCTCAAATGCGCAAAAGGCCGCGCAAGAATTGCGGCTTTGTGTGACACCAATTATAAACGCCTGGAAGCGGCAAAGAAAGTTTATGAAATTGATGTACCCACTTATACGGATTATGAAGAATTCCTGAAACAGGACCTTGACGCGGTGATCGTAACTACTCCATGCGATTCTCATGCGGAACTTACAATCAAAGCGCTTGAAGCGGGCAAATATGTGCTTTGCGAAAAAGCGATGGCTATCAAGCCGGAAGACCTGAACGCCATGATGGAAGCCGAAAAGAAAAGCGGAAAAGGCATACAACTGGGGCTTTGCCTGAGATACGCGGACTTTATGCGTGATTTGATTCCGGTTATCAAACGCGGCGAAATTGGCGAAGTTATAATGACCAGCCTGATGGTTACGCTTGAGGGCAGCGACCACTTTAACCGCTGGCATCGCTTAAAGGAATTGAGCGGAGGGATACTGCTTCAGAAAGGAACTCACGGCCTTGACCTGGTCAACAGGATTATGGGCGGTGCGAAACCGAAGACGGTCTGCGCAACCGGAGGACGTAATGTCTTTAAAGCCAGAGAAGAATGCGCTGGAAGGCGTTGCCTGACCTGTCCTGAAAAGACGAGCTGTAGAGAATTCCTTGATATTGAGAAGAATCCGAAAGACAAAGCTTTATATAAAGATTGCGAGGATGTTGACGGTTACATTTGGGACAGGTGTGTATTTGACCCTGAAAATGATATTTATGACAATACCATGGTTCAGATAGAATACGAAAACGGTACGCGCGCAAACTATGCTCTTTCATTATTCTATGACTCTGGAGAAGGAATAGAGCATGAATTTATCATTATCGGTACGGAAGGACGTATTGATGTCAGCCGCCGCCGTGAGGAAATCGTTATTCACCGTCGCCGCACAAATGATGTTATCCGTTATAAACTACAGGGACACGGCGAAGGTTTTGATACAGAGATGGGAGATTTCCTTAATATGATCGAAACCGGCGAAAAGCCTCTGGCTGACAGTTACGCAGGTTATTGGTGCGCGATGGAAGGGCTTGCCGCTGAAAAATCTATTGAAGAATCACGTTTGATAAATATATCCGAGATGGTTTAAAATGAAATACAAAGGGAAACTGTTAAACGGGAAATATGTCTGTCTTGAAGTGACAGGACAGACTATTTCCGATATTTCGGAGATCGAACCTGGTGATTCTCTACCGATGCTACTGCCGCCATTGGTCGATTTGCAGCAGAACGGGGCATTGGGTACATATTTTACCAGTTTCTGTGAGAAAGACCCGGAAAACTTGAATAAAATCGCTGATTATCTTCGCCAACACGGCGTCGGTAGAGTACAGCTTACCAGCACAACCGGACCGCTCGCGACCTTGAAAAAATCCCTTTCCGCCATAGATAAAAAATTATCGGCGGAATCGGATCTGGAATCCTTATTTTATGGCATATTCCACGAGGGAATATTTTTATCTCCTCGGGGCGGTTGGCGCGGAGCGCATCCGGCGGAATATATTCTTCTTCCTGATTATGAGCTATTTAAAAGATTAAATGACGCTTCTGGCGGAAGAATCAAAACCGTAAATATCGCACCGGAAGAAGTAGGTGGACTTGAATTCATAAGCAAGGCGGTTGCCGATGGATTTGCGGTAGCGCTGGGCCATTGCTGTCCTGATGCCGAAACAATCCGTGAAGCAGTAAAACGCGGAGCAACTCAGGTAACGCATTTCGCCAATGGAGCCGCTCCGACTATACACCGTTTTAAAAATCCATTTTGGGCTTTCCTGAATGAACCGTCATTGAAGCTCGGGCTTATCTGTGACGGATTTCATTTGCCGCCTGAAGTCGTAGGAACTGCATTCAAATGTAAAGGCAAAGAAAACTGTTTTATCGTTTCGGATGCCAGCGGCTACTCGGGTTTCCCTCCGGGACTTTATAAGCGTGATGAAAACCGCTCATTTGAAATACGTGAGGACGGTTTTCTGCATCTAGCCGGACAGGAAATACTTATGGGTGCCTGGTTCCAGCTCGACCACGGAGTTGAATTCCTGGTCAAAAACCTAAACATGAGTTTTGAGGACGCCTGGCGTCAATGCAGTGAGATACCGGCAAAAGTTGCGGGAATCAAACTGCCTGAAATAAAAGTCGGCGAAAAAGCTGATTTTGTTATTGCCAGATGGCAGGATGAGTTGATTATAGAAAAATCAATTTTTAACGGGAAAGAATATAAGGCGGAAATATAATTATGAAAATACGAACACAATCACTGGATGACATCCAGAAAATCTGTAAAAAAGACGACGGCTATTACGTGCCGACCTATTCGCAGGGCGGCGGAGCTAAATTATTTTGGGCACATGCCGGGGGAACGCATGAAGATGCCGTTAATATGATCAAAAATCAGCAAAAACCCACTATCGGGGGGATTCTGCCGGAAAAGCAGAAAAAAGCTTTGCTGAAAAGTTTGAATGCCCATCTTTCGGCTGAGTCTGCAGAATTTAACAAGTCATGTAAAATGGCATTTTATACTGATTATCCGTGGCGTTTTTCCGGTGAAAACTCTATTAATCCTACCGCACAGCTATTTGAGGCTATCGGGTTAAAATATTATTTTATTGATTCAAAAGATATTATTGCAGGAAAGCTGAATGAATATGATGTTTTATTCTGTCCCGGCGGTTTCGGATACTTCCCGCTTCCGGAAATTACTAAACAAATCAAAAGCTTTGTGAAAAAAGGCGGAGGATTTTTCGGCTTTTGCGCTGGAGCTTTTCTACCGCTGGAAACAGGAATAGGATTATGTAAATCTACTTTCTCATACTTGCGAGAACAGGGATATCCTGATGTACTGCTCAATACTAAAGACCCGATAGCTCAGGGAATCGAAAGTACCAAAAGAAAAGCTACCTATGCATTGTTTTCCAAACCATCATTTTTAAAACCGTATAAAGTTACAATAAGAATGATGCGCTGCAATGGACCTTTTATTGTACCCCAGGGCAGAGACAAAGCATCAGCTTATTTTGACAGTACAGAAAAATACAGTCCGATAGTCCGTGCAACTTACGGCAAAGGGCGTGTTGTGGCAGTAAGTACACACCCTGACTGTGATCCGGTAAAGATGATTGAAAACACCAATTTTGAAAATCTTATTGCGAACTATAAACTAACAAAAAATATAATTTTATACTGTTCTGGATATAATTAATTATGCTGAACCCTAAAGATATTGTCAAAGCCTATGAACGGATAAAACCGTATATCAAGACTACTCCCGTTTTATGCAGCGAATATATAAATCAACTGCTTGGTGCGGACATTCATTTCAAGTTTGAAGGCATGCAGACTACAGGTGCGTTCAAGTTGCGGGGAGCGTTAAATGCATTATTAACTCTTAAGGAAGAAGGTAATTTACCTGAACATGTTGTCGCATTCAGTTCCGGGAATCATGCGCAGGCAGTTGCTTATGCATCCCGTTTGCTCAATGTAAAAGCGACAATATTTATTCCTGAAGCTTCATCTGCTTTCAAAATCGAAGCTACAAAATCCTATGGAGCTGAAGTCATATTGACTAAAACCAGAAAAGAAGCCCAGGACAGAGCACAGGAAATGCAAAATAACGGAGCATATTTTCTGCATCCCTATGATGATGACAATGTTATTCTTGGACAGGGCACTAGTTGTTATGAAGCATTATCAGAAGGCCTCAGGCCGGATGTCATTTTTGCAAGTATCGGGGGCGGGGGATGGATAAGCGGTACATATCTTGCTACACAGCTATTATCTCCAGCCAGCAAAGTTATCGGAGGAGAGCCTAAAATGGGCAATGACGCCAGTCAAAGTTTCAAGAATGGGAAAATTGTCCATTTACCTGAAGCGCCACAAACCATCGCTGACGGCGCACGCACCCTTGCACTCTCTGAAAGGACATTTGAATACATAAAAAAACTGGATGATATTATAGAAATTGAGGAGAATGAAATAATCTACTGGACACAGATGCTGTCGCATCATCTGAAAATCACAGCGGAGCCGACAAGTTGTGTCGCGATTGCCGCTTGTGAAAAATGGTTAAAATCACATCCGCACAACAACAAGCTTTCCATAATTATTATGTTGTCAGGTGGAAATATTGACATGTATACACATAAAGAAATCTGGAAAAACTCACTCTCTTAATATGAGAGTTTTAGAAGATACTGGAGGATTTTATGAAGATTTATATAGTTCAGGATGGTGAGGGGGTTGCCTGTGTTACGCAATGGTCAAACAAAATGAGTCCGGAGCGTTTACACGAGGCTAATATCCTGATGACTAAAGAAGTCAACGCGGCAGTTGAAGGCGCACTCGAAGCTGGAGCTAAAGAAATTTATGTGCAGGAAAGCCACCCATTTGTTCTGGAGCTATTACACGATGACATCACAATTGTTCAAGGCGGTGATGCAATAGACGATACTTTCGACGCACAGTTTTTTGTAGGGCAACACGCGATGTCCATGGTTGAAGACGGTATCCTGTCGCACACTTTCTGCCATACCGGTGTCAGGCAAATGATTCTGAACAGTCAATCAATAGGCGAATTCGGCTGGAGAAATATTTTTGCCGCCACAATGGGAGTTCCTACCGTATTTATATCAGGAGATGAAGCAGCATGTCGTGAAGCAAAAAACATGCAGGAAAATATCGTTACAGCTCCGGTAAAAAAAGGCTTAGGGCTTCATTCCGGAATTTCACTTTCCCCGGCAAAAGCCAGAGCTTTAATACGTGAAAAAGCCGCTGAAGCAGTAAAACGAACCGCTTCTGGTGAGTTCAAAGCCTCTTACCCTACCGGGCCTTATGAATTGATCATGAAATATTATAATCCGCAGGTAGCGGAAAAAGCTTTGAGTCATGTGGGCGTTGAACGCCTCGATACAACAACAATAAAATATTGTGCTGACGATTTTGAAAGTATGTTTAAATTTAGAAAATTTTCAGCATTAATTCACGGGATTGGTTTCTAATGATCCTGAATTCAACATGGCAGAGTTTGCATTATTTAAAATACCAGTCGCAATAAACATAAAGGCAAAAACATGAAAGACAAAATCGAACAATTAATAGACCAGCTGACTATCGAAGAGAAAGTGGCTCAGATGATGGTTCTGGGACTTACGGGAACCTTCGTCGAACCGGAACTGAAAGAATTTATTGAAAAATACGGACTTGGAGGGTTACGCCTTTCTCCGCATCTGGCACGGAAATTCATCCGTTACCTGCCTGAAGGCTCTCCCGGTGTCGCCAACGTGAAACGCAAACCATCCTTTCGCGAGAAAAATTTTTCAAACAACATTCCTCCTGTAAGGCTTAGCGCGGTGGAATATGCAAAAATTCTAAACGAACTGAAAAAAACAGCTTTTGAACGCAATGGTTATGGTTTGCCACTACACATGGTTGCCGATTATGAACACAGTGGCGGAGATTTTACGCCTCCGGGAATGCTGGCGCTTCCATCTCCAATGGGATTCGGGCACCTCGGGGATTACGACTTGATCCGTCGCTCTTCCAAAGCGCTGGCAAAACAGATAAAGGCAATCGGTATCGACTGGATACATTCACCGGTTGTAGATGTCAATGTGAATCCGGCCAACCCGGAAATCTACATCCGTTCTTATAACGAAAATACCGAGATTGTTATTAACTGCGCCAGGGCAGCTATTCAGGGATTCAGGGATGCTGGATTGATCGGATGCATGAAGCATTACCCGGGACGCGGAGAAACCGCAATAGACGCGCATTATGCGGTTTCCGACATTCCTCTGGATAAAGAGCATATGATGAAATACCATATCAAACCGTACAAGGTTTTGAGTGACGAAAACAACATGCCTTCGGTAATGCCTGCCCATTCAGCCTATTCAAAACTTGATACAAGCGGAGAAATAGCAACAGTGTCAAAAAAGATCATTCAGGGAATTCTGCGTGATGAGATCGGTTTTGACGGGGTTATCACTACCGACTCCATGACCATGGGGGGGCTGATGGCTAAGTACAGTGTGGGCGAAGCATGTATTCTGGCGGTGGAAGCGGGCGTTGACCTGTTGCTGCTCAAAGATGAAAATGTTCTCCGGTATGAACTTCATGAAGCTCTTTGCGAAGCCGTTAATAGCGGACGGATATCAGAAGAGAGGATCAACCAATCACTGCGACGGATCTGGAAGCTCAAATCTGAATACGGTTTGTTTGATACTGGCGGAATAGTTGATACAACAAAAATCGAGTCCGTACTCCATGATAAAGCAATCCATCAGGTCGGCAGGGAAGCAGCAAGCCGGGTTATTAATATCAAGCGGGACGACAACAAGATACTGCCTCTTAAAAAGGACCAGAATGTGCTTATTGTTGACCGGATTATTTTCAGTCAGAAATCAAGAAACGATTCCTGGAATCATCCGGTAATGTTATGGCAATTTATGTTGGAAAAATCATCAAATATTGCCTATGTTGATTATGAACCTGAATCAAGGGAATATGCCCTTGATATAGCAAAAGAACTTCTGGATCAGACCGACGTGATAGTAGTGACAGCCGACTTTGACCGTAATGACAAAGATCATAGTGATAAAAAATTTCTCAATCAGCTCCGGGAACTGGGAAAACCGGTGGTCATGATTTCCTCCAACCCCTATGAGGAATTATTGATCCCGACTGAAATGGAAACCGTAATAGTTTCATACGGCTTAATGCATGAAAGTTTGAAAGCGGTTGCCGGAATATTGTATGGAGAAGAAGTATGAACAAGCATAACATTTATAAATTGAAAGCCGAGATCAAGCTGGAAAAAGAGTTTGCCATCGCCCTGGATTTTGATGGAGTATGTAAACTTTTCACAGAGCACAAACACCAGATAATGTCTACCCTGCTTTTCCTTCATATCCGAGAATTCCAACAAGTTTCATTAGAAAAATACAAGAAAGCTTACGGCTATATCAATTTCTTTTCTGATGAATATGCCGGCAAGGCTCGTTTCCTCTGTGTTAACGCCCTTGGCAAACATCTTGCTGAAAAATACAGTATTGACACCCATTTTGACGGAGTAGAAAGAGCGCTGAAAGAGATTGAGTCACGAAACTTGAAACTTAACACCGAAACCCTTTCAGAATACGCCAGCGACAAGGATGTTAACCGCCTGCTGGCATGGAGCAGGGAAGTTGACGAACGAGTTGCCCAGCTAAGCGGAATAGGGCTTACTCCTGGAATAAAGGAAAATATTCTTGATCGATTTAAGGATAAATGTGATTTTTATCTAGTCTCAACCGCAACCGAAACTTCAATCAAAGCATCAATGGAACAAGAGGGCATTCACTATATAAAACGTTATTTTGGTCAGGAAACGGCTTCAAAACGTGATGCCTTAACCGCACTGGGATATTCCGGCTACAGAAATATATTCATGTTTGGAGATAGTGTTGAGGACTCTCGTGCATCCTTAGCCGCAATGTCTGACATCCCTGAAGGTGTAAACTTGTTTTTTTGTCCGGTAATCCCAGAGGATGAAGAGAAAAGCTTTATTGCCGGGCAAAAAATAATTGCCGCCGCATGTGGCGGAGATATTAAAGAAGCCGAAAATATGTCGTTGAAAATGCAGGAATTATTCAAAGGCAAAGAAGCCGGCAGTAATTGGAAAGTTTCATAAACAGTTTTGAAGAAGGGAAAGAAGATGACAGAGAGAAATTTCAGCCCGACGGATATGTTCCGTGCATACGCTAAAAAGTATCAACCAGTATATACTTTTAAAGCAAAGAACAAAAGCGACTTTGAAGACTGGAAGTCAAAAGCTCTTCCTGAAGTGCTTGATACCCTCGGTGACTTTCCTCCGGCAGCTCCGTTGAATCCTGAGATGACAGTAGAATGGGAGCATGACGGTCTGATTAAGCAGCGCTGGATGATTGATGTGGCTGAAAGCATCTCAGCTGTACTTTTGATAAATCGTCCAGCAGACCTTGATATGAGTAAAAAAACTCCTGCTATCTTGTGTTGTCATGGACATGGCCCATTCGGGAAAGAACCCGTAATGGGCAATGACTCCAGTCCAGAATTGAAAAAGGATATTGAAAAAAGTAATTACAACTATGGGCATCAGATGGCAAAAGCCGGATATGTGACCTACGCTATTGACTGGATAGGCTTTAGCGATCGAATTGATAAGTCAAAAAAG
The DNA here is from genome assembly GCA_963664605.1 of Victivallaceae bacterium. GTDB lineage: Bacteria > Verrucomicrobiota > Lentisphaeria > Victivallales > Victivallaceae > JAHOYW01. Next base: position 2,484,022 of record OY761536.1, on the reverse strand, counting down.
CTTGATGGCAATCACTGGTGCAATCGTTATTATCTTAATGCCACTATGCTGGGAATGACTGTCCTGTCTATCAACGTGGCTCACGGTAAAGCCGTCACGGATTTTGTTTCAAGTTTGGATTATGTCGATGAGAACAGGCTTGGAGTTATGGGACTTAGTGGCGGAGGAACTATGGCGTTATGGATGAGTTTGTCCGATAAACGTTTTTCAGCAACTGAAATAATTTGTTACAGTCACCTTTGGGAACAGTTTGGTTTCACGGATTATAACTATTGCGGCATGCAGGTTGCACCAAAACTCTTTAAACTTGTTAATCTGCCGGAACTTCAGGGGCTTCTTGCTCCGCGCCCGTTGCTTATTGATATTGGCATCAATGACAGTTGTTTCAATATAGAAGGAGCGATGCCATGTTATGAAAGATTGAAGGAAATTTATAACGCAGCAGATGGATCGGATAATCTTGAACTGGATCTGTCAGCTTCAGGACACGCCTGGGGCGGAAACAAATCAATAGATTTTTTCAAAAAATATTTAAAGGATAACTAACTAAATCAACTATCTTGATCAATTAAAAAAACTACCAAAAATCGATGACTTTTTTACCGGAACATATGCCGACGCTTATCAGGAACAGTTGCTGGATAAATTTGATCAGGCTCTGCAGGAAAAACCACATTGGATATGATACAGAAAACCTTATATACAAATGTTAACCGCAAGATATTATTATGATTATTGACATGCTATCTGTCGGTTGACTTTAAGGGAATAGCCCCGCTTGGGAACAATATGCTATTTAAAATTGCTTGAATCGTAGGTATTGAATAAAAAATATAGGTTAAATTATGAACACAGAAAAAAAATACAACGTTTTACTTTTGATGACTGACCAGCATCGGTTTGACGTACTCGGCTTTGCCGGCAACGACAAGGTGAATACTCCAAATCTTGATAAGGTAGCCTCACAGGGAACAGTCTTTGACTCCGCTTACAGCTCCTGCCCCTCCTGTATTCCGGCTCGTGCCAAGCTGATGACCGGCATGAGTCAGTGGCATACAGGAATTTTAGGAATGGGGCACGGACAGCCGCCGTTGCGTGATATGTATGATCACACTTTAGCAGGTGAACTTGCACAAGCTGGATATTATTGCAAATGTGTGGGGAAAATGCATGTCTATCCTCAGCGCAGTATGTTCGGCTTTCACCATATTGAACTCGATGAATCAAGCAGACATATAGATCCTGGCTTTATATCTGATTATGAACGCTGGTTTAACGATCACAAAGACGGTGATTACGGCATGAGTGAGGGGCGTGATTTTAACGGTTGGGAGGGAAAGCCTTATGATAATCCCCCTGAACTGCACCCGAATATCTGGACTGCACAACGATCAATTAATTTTATAAATGACCGTGACCGTTCGAAACCGTTTTTTCTGAAAACTTCATTTGCCCGTCCGCATTCACCATACGATGCTATTCCCGAGTACTTTGAAAAATACCGTAACAAAGATCTTCCAAAGGCAATCATTGGAGATTGGGCTCATATTCACGATGATCCGGAAACAGCCAGACTATCTTATGCGTGGCACGGCATTAAAAGTGATGAGCAAATACAAATGGCTCGTGCCGGCTATTATGGTAATGTCGAACATATAGACCATGAAATCGGCCAGCTTCTTGACTTTATGGAAGCTCAGGGTATTCTTGATGACACTTTAATAATATTCACCTCCGATCACGGAGATATGCTTGGCGATCACCACATGTGGCGTAAAACTTATGCTTACGAAGGCTCCGCCCATATTCCGATGTTTGTCCGCCTGCCGAAAGATCTGCAAGGTAAAGTCAAGCCCAGAAGCGATAAACCGGTAATGCTATGTGATATAATGCCGACTATTCTTGATGTGCTTGGAATTGACATTCCTGCTGCAGTTGATGGGCAGAGCATGCTTCCGCTGACCAAGATAGAGGATTGTGAATGGCGCGACTACATGCATGGGGAACATTGTACCTGTTATTCCGAAAGCGAGGAAATGCAGTACCTTACTGACGGAAAAATCAAGTATATCTGGTTTCCGCGAACCGGACGTGAGCAGCTTTTTGACCTTAAAAAAGATCCATATGAACAGCATGACCTCAAAAATGATCCGGAATACGCTGAGATTCTGACAACAATCAGGCTGCGAATGGTTCGGGAACTTGAAGTCCGTGACTGGGGATTGACCGACGGAGATGAGCTTGTTATTCAGCATGAAGCTATCTTTTCGCCACATTATGATGAAATTTTGAAAAGAAAAAATAAAGCTTAATTCTTGAATTTTCTCGAAATTAAAAATCAATAAAATTATTAATTAAAAATTTAGAGATATTAAAATGAATAATATAGAAAAAGCAGAACTTATCGCAACGTGGATCTGTGTAAACCAATATGTCAGTCATCCGGACTGGGAAGCAAAACCTTATCAGAATTTTGATATGAATGAAGATATGAATTTCGGTCGTTTTGTGCGGAATTACAGCATCTCACAGGAAAAAATCCTGCATTTGAGTACCAACTGGATTTCCGGAATGACAATTTATGGTTTAATGATGCTTTATGATTTCAATAAAAAGCAAAACTATCTTGATGCCTCAATGAAAGGAGCATTCTATCTAAAAGCTCTTCAGAACACCATGGATGAAAATCCGGAATATCAGGGAGCCATAAATGAACGGATTACTTCAAATCGCTGGTGTGCACCAAGAGATGCGCTGTCTGCAGCCTGGGGATTTCTGAGAATTTATCATTCAATAAAAGACGTTGAATTTCTCAAACGCGCTGAATTATATGCAACATGGCATATGACTTATGCGATGAAAGAATTTGGCTATCCGATAGCCTATTATTTTTTTGATCAACAGGAACCGAAGCAATGGCTGGGTAATTTTCAATGTGGAAGCGCACTGTTTTATTATGACTTATATAATGTAACCGGCCATGAAAAATATAAAGAAACTGCTGTAAAAATAGCAGATTTTTATATCCAGCATTTTATCCGGGATGATGGTTCGCCAATTGTCAGTCTGGATACTGTTGGCGATAGTCTTGAACCGATAATTGAAGATACTCCATGGAGTGAAATGCATCAGTTCAATGATGATTTCAGCAGTCTAGCTCTGCTGGGAGTTTACCAAATGACAGGTGACCGGAAATATCTCGATAAGGTGATTCAATACATGGACTGGGTCTGCGATCTGTCCCATGGACAATCCGGTCTCGGAAAATATAAACTATCGGTTTCCAGTTGTGTGGTTTCTTTGAACTGTTTAAACCTTTATTTGCTGACCAATGACTCAAAATATTTAAATGTCGGAAAGCAGTCTTTAATGCATTTAGAGGAAAGTCTGATTATTGTCCCTGATAAGCCTGCTATACATGGCGGTATTCTGGGCATGGAAGTCTCTGAAGTGAAAGAAAATAACGATGTTCTCTCACTGCGTGTAGGCATGTATGCCATCTATACATTCCTGCTCTACGGTCTTTATGACGAATTTATCAAGTCAGATAAAAAACATGAACTACCCGAGCAGCTAATAAATAATCCAATGTTTATAGGAAATTGGCTCTTAAAATCGTAAAAGGTAATACAGAGAAATGAAATTTTCCGGAAAAATCGGAACGATGAGCATTGAAGAGAAAATCGGACAGATGTTCATGACCAGAGGACTGAATTTTTTCAAAGAAGAGACTGATGAGATGATCAGGGCCGGTTTTATCGGTGGAATGCATGTGCTGGATAACGATACGGCTGAGGAGTTCGAAGCCAAACGAAACTCAAGAAATAGATATGCAAATATTAAAACTACTTCAATGATTTTCAGCATTCGGTTAAATGTTATCTGCTTTTGATTGCTTTTGCGTAGTTTTTGGGTGAAAGCCCCATTTTCTTTTTGAACATTCGAGAGAAACAGCTAATTTCATTAAAACCACATATTACCGCTAGTTCGTTTATAGGAATATTTTTTTCTTTGATTATTTTTGCCGCGTAATCCATTCTGCACGCAATAAGATAATCATGGGGAGCTATATGATTGTAATCCCTAAAAAGTTTTCTGAAGCGATGATAGGAAAGTCCATTCTTTTTAGATATTTTTTTTAAATCAAAGCTTTTCTGTGGAGAAATTTTCATTTCTTGCGCGAGTTCTTCAATAAAATCATATCTATGTTTTTTTGAAATTGCTACATCAAAAACAGATGAATAGATAATTTCAGCAAGTTGCTCTAACCCAACAACAGCTTTTTGACGTTTCCCAATTGAAAATTTATTATAAATTTTAATCATATTTTCAAAGATTGTTTCAAGTTCAAGAGTTCTGGTGATTTGAATCATTCCGTTCGGAATACGCTGACTAATACTTTCGAGCATCCTTTCAGCCCTTGAACCGTAAAAATCTACCCAAAAGTGTTCGACTGGCTTTTCATCAACAGTTAAAAACTGATAAGTGTTCCCAGGAAGCATCCAGAATACAATGGGAGCGCTTAACTTACAGCGTTTTCCATTTGTAACAAGAATAATAGAACCCTCTTTTATGTATTCTATTGAATAATCTCTATTTATAATTACATCAGAATCATAATAGGATTTTCGTCGTTTATCTATATTTATAAAAGAAATATCGTTAAAATAGCTCATAATCAGTCAAATATGTCAAAAAATAGCTCATATATGTTATTTTTTAATTAAAAACAAGTTGTATTATATAATACGCAAAGCAAATAAAAAGTCAATCAAATAGGTGATAAATTATTATGAAAGAAAAAAAACTTGGAACAGCAGTCATAGCCGTGAGTGAGGGATTACGTCATATTAAAGCATATCAGAGTAATCCTGAAACAGAATTATTGATGATATGCGATACTGACAAAGAACTTTTAGAGAAACGCAAGACGGAGTTTAATGTACCAGTTGCAGTTACCGATTATCGCGATGTTCTTGCCAATCCGGAAATTGATGTTGTTTCTATTACTACTCCAGATTATTATCACGCTGAGCAAGCTATTGCAGCAATGAAAGCTGGTAAGCATGTAATCTGTGAAAAACCCATGACCCTAAATTTGGAAGAAGCGGAAGCAATTATTGAAACTGCTAATAAAACAGGACAAATATTCATGACAGGACATCCGACTCGTTTTACTCCGGCATTTATGCTTGCGCGTAAAATGATAAAGCATGGTGATATTGGTGAGCTTTTTATGGTGGAAAGTGAATATGCTCATAATTATTCTCATGCAAGAGGTAAAGATGACTGGCGTGTTGATGCACGACGTGATCCTTTTATTGGAGGAGCGTGTCATGCAGTCGATCTAATTCGCTGGATAGTCGGAGAAGATATTGAAGAAGCTTTTGCGTATGGTAATCATAAGTGTTTGAAGGACTGGCCAGTTAATGATGCCTATATGTCGCTTTTTAAATTTAAAAATGATGTGATTGGCAAGGTAATGTGTTCTATAGGATTGAGACGCCCCTATACAATGCGTAGCGTGTTTTATGGTACAGAGGGAACTATTATTTGTGATAATATGAGTGATAGTATACGTGTGTTTTCTACTATTATAGGTCATAATGGATTTGCGACATTTCCCGTTCGTGTCGACAATCACAATGTTGAGGGTGAAGTCGCAGATATGGTTGACGCGATTTTGAAGGACAAGCCCTTAAAGGCAGATGCTGTCGAAGGTGCAAAAACCGTAGCGGCATGCATTGCAGCGGTTGAGTCAGCGAAAATCGGAACTAAAGTTAAAGTAAAGAACAACTTTACAGGGTAGTAAAATGATTAAAGCAGGATTTCATGAAAATAACATTACACCAGCAATCGGGATGGAGCGTCCGGCTACTTATTATAAATTATATCATTCCAACATTCACGATACTTTAAAAGTCAGGGCGTGCGTCCTTGACGATGGCAGTGAACGCATTGCTATTGTAGGAATAGATACTTGCATTTTGGAGAATAGAACTGTTCAAAAAACCAAAACAGCTATAAAAGAAAAGTGCGGTATTGAAGACAAGAATATATTGCTTGCAGCCAGCCATACACATTCAGGTGGTCCGCTTTGGGGATTTTGCGAAGAAGATTTACAAGATGCCCCAGAATTAATCAAACATCTTGCTCTTGAGGAAAGCAGCAGTCTGAATATTGATTATGAAACCCACGTTGTAAGTCAGATTACAAGTGCAGTCTGCATGGCAAATCAACGTAAGTGTGATGTAAAACTCTCGATTGGTAGTGGAATTGAAGATCAAGTAGCATTTAATCGCTGTTTTAAGCTGAAAAGTGGAAAAATCGCGACTCACCCTGGCAAATGCAACCCGGAAATCGTTGAACCTGCTGGACCGGTTGATCCGGAAGTAGGGATAATCGCGGCCTGGGATGAAAATGATCAGTTAATCGGCTGCATTGTTAATTATGCCTGCCATGCTACATGTCATGGTGATGAAATCTCTGCGGACTGGATATATTACTTGGAGAAAACAGTACGTGGAGTAATGGGAGAACAGGCGAATGTAGTTTTTCTCAATGGAGCCTGTGGAGATATTACCCAAGTCGACAATCAGTCTTTACGTCCAACCGAAGTTGGCGAAAAATGGTCTAGATATGTAGGCATCAGGATTGGAGCCGAAACCTTAAAAGTATTGCTTACGGCAGAAAAGGGCAACGAGTTTAAGTTGGTGGCAAAAACCGAGAATCTCATTTTAAAGATGCGCAAACCGTCAAAAGAAAGCATTATGAAGTGCCGTAAAATATGTCAAGCAATGATTGCTTTGGAGAAAAAAACGACAGAATTTCACTTTGCCAAAGAAAGACTGATTCTTGATTATATTCTGTCGAAATCCGAGACTAAAAATATAGAAATACAAGCTTTGCAAATCGGTCCAGCTTTGATATTGGCAAATCCGTCTGAATATTTTTGTCAATACGGACTCGATATCAAGAAAAAATCTAATTTCCCTTATACCTTTGTTGTTGAATTGGCAAATGGAAATTGCGGTTATGTACCAACTGAGGATGCTTTTGATCTTAAATACGGCGGCGGATATGAAACTGTGCTTACAGCATATTCTAATTTGGAAGTTGACGCGGGACAAAAAATAAAAAATAGTTGTTTAAAATTAGCTGAAACGCTTGTTCCTGATGAGATTCCTAAGGGAGAACAGATTAAACCGTCAAATAGAGTTTGGAATTTCGGAGCATTAGGTCCGGAATTGAAATAAAAAGATGATAAACACTAAAATACTAACACATGAAATATGCAGGCTACCAGTAACCGCACTGATGATTGGAATGTTTTTCGATAAGAAAACACTTGCTCTGTTATATGATGTTGTTGATATTTTTTAAAGATTCTTTAATTAAAATACCCGCAGCGTCTTGATGGTAGCGTGAACAGTATACTTCATAATCACCCTCTTCATAAGCATTGGCCGTTGGAATATATCCTTCAGCTTCGACAGCGTTGGACAATTCCGCAATCATAGTATGCTTTGCTGGAGAATTATTTTTCAGATTCATGCCATCTTCGCAGAATACTTCCCCCGGTAAAGTCGCTATTATATTGTTGTTTATACATATTGCCTGAACTTCTGCCCGCAATTCCTTGCCCCACTTGCCACTGTAAAAATTTTCAGCTCCGCTCTTTACCAGAGAAGCGAAAAATAATTTCATTTTTGCTTCATCAAGCTTTGTCTCACTCTTATTCCTTGAGTTTTTTAACTGCTCCAGTTTTCTCTCAGCCTGCTTGGCTTGTTCTTTGGCTTGCCCCAGACTTATTGGATAATCTGTCCGTACAGGAAGCTTGAAACTATGAGTAGCTGACTTGAGATTAATAATTTCTTCCGCAACTATTTCATCAAGAGTTGCAAGTACTGCTTCTCCGATTTTTTCTCCGATTCTTTGAGCTTCATTCCATGTTCTAGTTGGGATTTTGGCGCCAACAGCCGAAAGTCCAGCACTATAGCCGGGATTGATGTCTCCTGATGCCCCTTGTATAAATACAGAAATTACATCGGAACCTTTTTGCTGTTTGATCAGTTCGTTGGCGAAATACACCCAATCTTCGCTTATCAATTTGTTGTCAACACCTAAAACCGTACAATGACATGCATAATTATAAACGACAGCCTTTAGATTCCCATTTTTATCTTCTATTTTCATTACTATAACTTCTGGATCTACAGGCAAACCGCCATATAGCAGCCGTCTTCTGTTTTTACCGCATTCGCTGACTGTAGTTCTGCCCCAAGCAACTTTTCCATGAAAACGGTTTGTAAAAGATTTCTTTATGCATTCCACACATTTTTGTTCAAGGAATTTTTTATATTTCCCTTCACTTCTCGGACATGAATGGGAATGCGTAGCGTGAACAAGTATATTTTGTTCAGGAATATTCAATGCTGTGCTTGTTTCTGAACGAATAATTTTTACACTGCTGATTTCAATATCCACGGCAGGAACACTTAGAATAACAACTGTGCAGTCATCTTTTTCTATTGATATTGCTTTGGCGAAAATTCTATCATGCACACCTTCACTCTCGCGTGGGATACTACGGTTGTAACCAGCCAGCCTGGTTGTGAAATCCGGGGTAATATCTACTGATGCTAATCCAACCATATTTAATTCCATATTTTATATTGATATTCTTAATTACTAATTAAGCTTAGTTAATTTTCAGGACAATATATCCACGTTTGTTCTCTGATGAGACCGTGATTCCCCGGTCAGGAACGGTTTCTCCTGAAAGAATTTTTACCGCTGGTGTTTTTTCAATTACGGATACCTTTTTACCAGTCAAGTTTGCTGGAAGTTTAATGATATCCTTATTGACCGGCTGGTGATAATGTAGATAGAGCACCCAGGAATCATGCTGTTTATGGATGTATGCACTGGATGCTTTAGCACTTAAATCAGATGGAGAAAAATACTGTCGATACGCCAGACATTTTAGTTTTGTGCCAACTGGAACAGCGGCTTTGTAGGAGATTGCCGAGGGATATGTTTTGTTTGATGTATAGATCATGCAGGCTCTGACGTTATTTGCAGCACGTTCTGCCGGGCGGGTTATGCCTTCAAATAATGAATAACCTATCGCATAAGCTACTTCTCGTTTGGTTTTCCCGTTTTGCTTTCTGCCGAGAAACTGAATCCAGCGGTCAGGTAGATTCTTTGGGTCTGCCAGGCTTTTTGACGCTATGGTGAAATTCAACGGTGTTTTCACTTTTGTTGAGAAATCCTGAAATCCTGAGAAGTCATATTTTGTCCCTTTTAATTCAAACGGCACAGTTTTTGGAATGTGGTATTCGTACGTATCAAAACCGCCTCTGTTCAACTGTCCAGTCTGAATAAACCCCATGTATCCCAGATTGAACTTGCGGTTGATGGTTGAGTTGTGCAATATGGTACACGCTCCGCGCGGTTGAAAACGATACACGATATTATTTGTTAATATTGAATCCAAATCTTTAGAATTGAATTTTACATTTTTCCCTGGATTCTTTATAATTTTATCCAGCAATGAATCAGGAGCGATAATATCGTAAATATCTATAATATCCAGAAAATCGCAAGTAATCACTTTGCCGTCAGGCAACGGCTCTTTGCCGTTAATCAAGTATTCCTGTTTTTGAATCCGGCAACTCGGGACAAGCTGAGTTCGCTTCAAGGCTGCTATTTTCAGTTTCTTGCCATTTCCAGTCAGTTCTTTGCCGTTGAGTTTAGTATTAAATTTCCAAATTTCACCTTTACCTAGGTTTTCAGAAAGTATCCAGATTTTATCCTTGTCACAGATTTTTATCAGATAAAACTTCTGTCCTTTTGCGTCAGTCCATTCTGAGCCAATATCAGCCTCCTTCAGGCCATCCTGCTTGACGGTGAGCTCAAGAACCCCAAATAGTCCATGATTGGCCCCGATATAAGTTTTGTTCAGAGACCATGGCGTACAATCATCAGCGGCGTTATGGATCAACGAACCCTGTTTGCAGCTTTTTTCATTCATTGGCACGCCTTTGTCAATCAGCCTGGCATCCTTGAAGCTGATTTGCCCGTTGCGTCCTTGCCTAATACTGACGACAACATCCTTGTCTGGCGAAAAATAGCTCCGGATATAGACATTTTGTTTGTTTTTTAACACCTGTATTTTTTCTTTTTCTACGACATCACCTTTGGTGCTGACAATAAAACAGAATACAGCAAGTGCTGTTAATATTATTTTGTTCATTTTTGCATCCTCTTTTTATTTAGTTTTCGATTAATTATTCTTTTACTAAAATCAATTTGCCTTTATTGTGAGGATTATAGTCTCCTAAAACAAGACGACTGTTCATAGGGTGGAATGTTTGCCAGCCGTTGTATGAACCTGAATCTGTTTTGTTTGTTTTAAAAATATTAAAACCAACTTTACTGCTCTCTGCATCAAGCGGAATTTCAATTTCATTTATATTTTTCAACAGAATATGTTGTGGAGGATGAAAAGGTTTAGCCTCAAGAAATATCCTAAACTCTTCACCTTTTGTTTTTGCATAATTATTTATTGAGATTTTGAGTTTCCCCGGTTTATAACTAGCCTTCCAGGCAAAATCCGGGGTTTGTTCATATTTACCGCTATTACAGTTATACGATTTTGAATGCTTTTCAACAAATGCTGACTCTTCAGAATTCAAACGCTTTTGAATTTCCGGGAAATCTTCCTCAAGCAGGCTGTTCAGAAGTTTAATCCGCCATTTCAGTTTTTCCGGGAAATATTTATAGCCTTCCGCTTCCGGATGAAAGCCAAAACGGGAATCTGCTTTACAGAGTTCAATCAAACAAGTTGAATTAGTGATTTCAGCTAACACTATTTCCCGCATCCGGCTTAAAATATTAAGCCCGTCTTTGCCGTTTTTTTGCAGCAATCTGTCACGTAGCTCATAAAATCTTAAAATATTCAAACCGGAACAAAACTGAATATCCAAAGTTTTCGCCAAAGCAATGTCTTCCCGGCGTTCTTTTGAAACTGCCGGTAATTTTTGTAAAATTTCTAATCCATTATGCCATTTATTAGAAAGCTCTTCGCATAAGCTCAAAACCTCCTTTAAAGCAAAAGCTCCAAGACACTCACCATAACGGTCACCGCTGGTTCCATACTCAAGCTTCCAGGTCGGTGCCAAAGGTTCATCTACCGGTTTCAAGTATAAAGGCCAAACAACGCCATCATGCATTGGCCCGTAATATTGAAACATATTATCAAGCGGATAATTCGAGTAGGCGTCAGTAAACAAACGCCAGGCTTTTACTACCTGGCATGCATCTTTCCCCCATTCAGGAGTAGCTAAACGACGCAGGAAATCTTCTTCGGAATCAGTAAAGTCTTCAAATGCCAACTCGCCAGCGGCTTTATTCATAATTCCTGGATAGTTACCAAAAAACCAGCATTGCATGACGTGCGACACTCCAAGCTCATGCATGGCTTTGTATTTTCTGTAAAGCAGGCCCGGCACCGGCACCAGTGGTACCGTCGCGACTTCATGCGAACAGCCAACTTGGATTTTCGCTGAAACTTCTTTGCCGTAATCTTGAGCTTTTCGCGTTATGTTTTTGAATTTTTCGCTGGGACCGACGTAGGATAACCAGTAATCGCCGGCATGACGTTCTTTACCAAGCTGCTTCTTGCTGCCGCCTGATTCAAAATTATATTGCAGAATTATATTTTTCGGTAATTTTTCCGCGATATCAAGCAGTTGGGAAGGGGCTTTTGCCCCTCCTGGATTGTTATCCGGAACGTATAACCAGCTTATTAATTCAGCGTTTGGTGCGGCATCATGTATTCCTTTCGCCATTGGTTCTAAAGTGGCGGCAATTACGTCTCCGGGAGTTTTTTCAGGAAATACTGGACAAGCTTTATCAAAACTAACACTGGCGCAGGTTGTCGGGCGTTCGCCATGACTGATATTAATCATACCGCCAAGGCCGGGAACCTGTGAAAATATCCAGTTTGTTGACTCATAAAGGTATTTTTGCGCAATGTCAGAAAATGGACAAAAGAAATTCCTATTTTTGTCAGGCTTGGTACATTGGATTTTAACAAGTTCATCTGATGCCATGGCATGGGGTTCGATACAAAAAATATAAGTTTTTATACCGTAACGCAGACATTTTGCTACAGTTCCGCGTAGCTTTGTCAAACGTTTTTCCGCGTCTGGAGCTAAGTCAGTAATTGAGGTTTTACACAAATCGCTAAAGGAAATCGTTAGCCACAAACCGTTTATACCTTCATGCGCCAGGCGATTTAAGTATTCATCCGGATAGTAATCCACATCATCCAGCAACTCATCCCGGTTCAGCGGCGGGCGTTTTATCGGACCGAAGAAGCAACGGGAGATACGTGATTTCAACCAGGGTTTGCGTTTAATAACACTCAATTTCAAAAACGGTCCATCGGAACTTAAAAGCAAATCCTCTAAATAATATACGGCACGCCGGACTCCTTCGGAATCATTAGCCTGAATTGTGCAGGAATCAGATTTAATGTCAAGACGATATGCTTCAAAACAGGCGCTGTCAGCTTTTTTGATACTGATTCTGTATTTTCCGTCAATACTGATTTTTGCAGCCGTAAAGAAGCTGTTCAAGTCTTCAAAAGCAGTTTCCAAATTATTATCAGGGAAACAATTGCTTATTTCTACCCCCGAGCTTAAATCCGCCTCATTTTTTTTAGAAGCAGTACGCGTCCAGTTAAAATGCCAGTTTACAGGGCTGGATAGTTCTTCTATAAACTTCCAATCTTTTGGACTTGGTTGTTCTGGTTCATTCAAATATTTCATATTATTAATCTTCAAATTTCTCGGATTCCAGGCCGATATAGAGCCAGGTTGCGTCATAGGCCAGTTCGCGGCTCCAGGGAGTCGAGCCGGCCGGAATGGTTATCGTGCACCGCAGCCAGCTCCCAAGCATCTTGCTCAGCGGAGAACAGCAATACTTCGTGAAAACAAGCTCTTGGTTCGATAGCTGCGATAGCAATACGAAATTTTTCTATTTTCAATTCCTTGATTTATTATTTATTTCACTTTGTTTTTGGTTAAGAATAATTCCTATTTAAGCAAAAATCTAAATGGATTTATAATTTTAGAGAAATCTTTTTTTGTGGTGTGTCGGGGGAAAAATTTTTGATTACGGCGTTTTTCCCGTTAGCGGTTGCGGTGATGGTGTAAGTATAATCAATGATTTTTGGTTGACCGCTTGTTATTTGGGTTTTTGTTTTTGTCAGAACAATCGCTCCATCGCCGTTTGGCGGAGTCATACCCCGGTCGTCGGTTTTACATTTTATGGTTTTGCCCTGCAGGAGGCTTGAGTCCTCTTTTACCTTAATCACCGCTTCGCGCAGCGGCTTGCCCTGGTGGTCAGTAACTTTAACGACTACTGTGTTGCGAATCATTAAGCTGGGGTTAATCCAATCTGGTTTAAATTTACGTCCTTTATCCAAGGAGAAGGAATCCGGCTGTTTGCCAGGCTCAATTATGCAGTCGGTACAAATTACCGCTAATTTATTTTGCTCAGCATTTTTGCCGGGGCGCCCCTGAAAACGAGCCATAAAATTCTTTTGGTTGTCTTTGAATACACAATTGTTGTATGTAGCTTCCAATCTGCCGTAGTCATAGCAGGCGATTTTCGAGTTGGAAAAGACACAGTTGTCATAGATCGCCCCGCCGGGGACGAATTCGTCAAAATTGTCGAATACGCATGAGTAAATCTCAGTTTTTACATATTTCCCCCAGGAACCGCAGATTCCGTAGAACATCAGCCCTTTAACATTGGAAACGCGGCTATTTTTCATAATCATCAAATCAAATCCCTGGGCAGACGCTGAAAACTTGCCACTGGTGGATGTTAACAAGGTATTGTACATCTCTAGTTGCCCACCGTGGTGTTGCCGCAATCCGATATTGAGGATTTTGTCATTAGCGAATTTGAGTGTGGGTTTAATATTGGCGTCATCCGGTCGCCCAAGACGCAAACGATTTGCTTTTTTTTCCGCCCGGTACCAGCGCCCGGAATTTTCACCTTTCACCCAATACGGATAAACGGTCAAATCGCCGTTCATGATTAAGGTAGTCGCGGGCTTTTCCTTCGAGCCAACGACCAAACAGGTTTCTGTTCCGTCATTAGCACCAATGATTAAATCGCAATTAACGGTGTAGACGTCTTTAGTCGCGTCGTAGGATATTTTATTCCATTCGAACGATTTGTCAACTTGCCAAAGGCGTTCAAGCGTACATGGCGCGTCCAAGGGATAATCAACGATTTTAATGGTGTTTTTTTCTTGGTCAAAAGTGATAGCGGCACTAGCGATAACACTGCAAAACAGTCCCAATATCACCAATATTTTCTTTAATTTCTGCATTGTAAACTCCTATTTATGGTTAGTCTTGAAACGCGGTTGGAGCGTCTCCGACTTCAAACTGCAAGCCGTCCAACCAGGCATGTTTAGTAGACCGGCTGGTGCGAATTTGAATTCTAATATTTGCATTGTGTTTGGGGGCGGTTAATGTCACGCTGTAAAGTTGCCATTCTGGAGTAAGCTTAATGGTGTGCCACTTATCTCCCTTAACCGATAATTGACTATCTTTTTCTCCCTTGCCATAAAATGAAAATACACATGGAGCGCCGGCTTCCAGCCGCGGTGCGAACCAACCCAAGTCAATCTGGCCGTACAAGCCGGCACTGGAGTCCGAACTAGGTTTTGGATTAGTGATTTTTACACATTTTTCTCCGAATTTGGCCTTTGTCGCCGGAGCAATCTCAATATTCCCAAAATAATAGTCCGGCATGTTGGCAACGGTAGTCTCTTCAAAACTCGGATTCGGCAACAAGTTGCGTTTGCCCTTTTGGTAATTGTCCTTGAGGCTTTTAGCCAAGGGCGGAATTTTAGCTGGTCGTGTCGTTTCGATGTCGATATATGCACAGCGAGTCGACAATTTTCCCAGTTTATATGCCCGCACCGCGAAGGGTTCCAATTTCTCAGAAAACCGTTCGCTATTTACCGGCAGGGATTGCCCGGTCAGCATTTTTGTTACTGTGCGATTGTTGATGCCTTTTACCTTTATTTTCACGGCAACCGGGAAACGGCAACTGTTGGCGGCGACCAGAATCAAAGCATCGTCCTCCGGGTCGCGGAACACTTTTGCCTGAACGTCTGGAAAGATATTTTTGTGCGGGTCTAACTCTATCCGGCGTACATCTTTGCCCGCTTGCGAACGACTTGAATAGCCAATACTCTGCTGCGGCTTCCGGTTAAGGACGGATGGAATGATTATCTTGAGCTTCTTAACGGTCTCGCGAAGGTTCGAGGTCGCAGATGCCGGCATTGGATAGCTAAACCAGAACAGCCCCCGCGCGCCGTGGATCACTGCCAGAAAACTTTGACAATTCTGTTCGGCAGCGGAAATGCCGCGTTTGCGTGTCCCGCTCCAGTTAAACGCCATCGGCATGATCCAGACCGCCTTGCGAAATTTTTTCGCCCGAGCGTCGTTGAGCGCCACGATCTTGGAAACAAAATTAACGCTGCCCCGTAGGCCTTTGCTTTGATCCCCATCGGGAACCCAGTAAGGGTCGGTAGACAAAATATCGCAGGGGGCTACGTATTTGTCGCCTATGGGGATATGGCTGGAATAGAGCAGCATTACCGGATGATACCTATCATTTTTACGGACGGTTTTATAGAGGTCCAGCAAAGGGGTGGTGATGTCGAAAAAACGGTCGTCACAGGGTTCGTCAAATGAGTTGTAACCTAGTAACGCGGAATTTGTCTTGGCACGATTAACCATCGCAACAGTGTTCGGAAGCATCTTATGGTAATATTCACAGAAAATCTCGCCGCGTTGTTTTCTGGACCCGGAACGGGCGAACATCATAGCAGCTCGAATACCTACAGAGCCGCGGCGAAAATTATTGTTTAGGCTCCGCGCCTCTTTGGCATTCAGGTATTTGCCCGGCAAAACAAGATTCGCGTCTTTGTATCTTGCCCAGCCGAAACCTTCAAGCCTAAAAATCGCCTTCAGGTCGTATTTATTGCATAATTCCAAATATTTCTCAGCTTCGGGCACTTCGTTGTGCATCCAATGGA
Organism: Victivallaceae bacterium; assembly: GCA_963664605.1. Lineage (GTDB taxonomy): Bacteria > Verrucomicrobiota > Lentisphaeria > Victivallales > Victivallaceae > JAHOYW01. The sequence continues at coordinate 2,467,884 of OY761536.1, read as the reverse complement.
AGAAGGTGTTAAATCCATTGTCTTGCAGATATTTAAAAGCGCCTTCATCATCGGGGTAAACGCTTGACATAACCGGCCCCATAGGAAAGAACGGTTTGCCGTCGTGCATCACGACCCGATCACGCTGATTGATTTTCCATTCGCGGCCCGGTTTTGACGGGAGTTTTTCCAAGTTGAGTTCACGTGAGAAAAATGGTTTGTCAGACTTCAAACGGAGTTGAATTTTTACTTTCGTCGTGCCATTTTTTAGCTCTGCGACCGAAAATGGAATAGCTGTTTCCGGACAGGCCGGAGACTGTGCAACGATTCGACCATCGATTTGAACTAAGGTCGTCATGTCTTTCAAACTTGCAGGAGGCATGCCGATGATCACGGTCGCGGAAGCTGTTTTTTCCGTCGTATAGTAGTTGCGGTCGAGCCAGGCGTCCATAATTTGCAGTTCGGGTGGATTAGTGATGCTTACACGCTGAATTTCTTCGCCGGAAGGCATGGCAGCCAGGACATCAATTTTTCGTTCCGCCAAGGTATTCACAGGTACCCGGATGGAGATTTTTTGCGATTTGGTGCCTTTGACTTGGAAGCTGTTGGTGATTTGACGCCTTTCTCTGCCGGCTGGAGTATCGGCGACAATGATTTTAATTTCTCCGTTTTTAAAGTTCGCGCCTTTGATTTCCGCCTCAATTCCGTAACTGATTTTGCCATCATCACCTGCGTATGGCAGGACGGTTATTTTTTCCAGCGACACCATAAACGGAACTTTAACCTGACCTGGTGTCAGTGGGGCGAGATATCCGAACGAACTCGGTTCATGGAATGATTTGATCACCGGCGACCAACTACTGCTTTCTATTGTTTCGTGGGTGACCACTTGTTGCGCGTCCTTGAACGGACAGCGCCGGTTGCGGATAATGTTGAATCGCATTTTTTTGAAATCGCCGTAGGAAAGCACCAGGTACAGCGGAACTGCGATTTCTGCAGTCCAGCCTTTTGGGGTGATTTTAGTCGCTGTCCGCCATGGCTGGTTCCAGCTCACACGTTCTCGGGAACCGTTTCTGACACGCTGTTCGGCCTTAATATTGAAACAGCTTAAGCTAAAATGATAGTATAGCTTACCTTTGGTACCGGGATCCAGGAATATTTCGACTGATTCGTCCCGGTGAACCTGACCATCATGCTTGACAGTGTTGGGGGAGAGGATTAATTCCTGCAGCTGGTTTTCGCATTCTATGCCGATATAGAGCCAGGTCGAGTCATAGGCCAGTTTGACGATGGTGCCGTCAAGCAACTGGCCGTTTTTATCCTTGTCTTTAGAATACTTGAAGAATTTATCAAGCGGTTTGGCTTGTTTCCAGAAAGTTTCGTTTAGCAAGCCGTCAAATACTGGCGGTTGATCGATTTTCAACGCTTCTGCTTTTGGCGGCTTTGCCGCCGTCGCTATTATGCCAACGGCAAGCAAAACGATTGCCAGAAAGAAGTGTTTCGTGATATTCATATCATCATGACCTTGATTGTTTTAATTATCTATCTAAGTACCAGTATTTATAGCGGTTGGCATAAAGATTTATCACCATGAGATTACCTGTGTTTTCCGATGAGGCATGCCCGTCAACCCACAATACATTGCCGTTACCGTTATGCCGCTGATAGTTGAACCCGGCATAATCGTCGCCCGCACTGTTATTATACTGACGATAAAAAGGAGCGGATGCACTTCCTTCGTCCCTGTGCCATGAATCTCCCGCGGCAACTTTACCGCTCGGGTTTTTTACTTTTGACATTTTAAAAATATAGTCGGAAGTAAGTCCGCTTCCGGCATTAAGTCCGATTCTGATATTCCAGCCATAAGATGGTTCGTCTGAAGATGAACTGCCGTTTCTCATCCATACTCCTGTATCAGCCGGGCATTCAAGATTTTTCAACCATAATGTCGGGTCGGGTTTGTTAAAATATGGCGGAATGAAGTTTCTATACCAATATTTGTCGTTGACGCCGTATTCTAGCTTGTAAGGCATTACAATACCGTCATTGTCTTCCACGTACATAAGCGACGCGGTGCCGATCTGTTTGAGCTGATTCACGCAGGCTATCGCCTTCGCCTTATCTCTGGCTTTGTTCAGTGCCGGCAGCAGCATTGACGCGAGGATTGCGATGATCGCGATCACGACGAGGAGTTCAATAAGGGTGAAAACTTTGAGTTTTCCGATGACTGCGTTCATTCTTTCTTTTCTGTTTTCCATTTTAACCTTCTCCTTATGGGGGTTGATGAGGATTGATTGGGGTTGAGCCCTTAAAAATATTGCCTATTGAAAAAGAATAATTTTATTTTATATTTTATCCTCATTTTTTTTGTTAATTTTAAATTTTATCCCTCTGAAAGGGGTTATTAATCATATAAATGAACAATTACTTTTTATTCCAGTTCTGCGTGTATAAATTTAATTTTCGATGGAGTGTCAATATGTAGTGCCTTTTTATTGCTCTTTTTAAGATTGTCGGCTAAAGCCCGTGCAGCCATTTTTCCTAAGTTAAGATTATTCTTATTGAAAATCCGGCGAATGTCAATTTTTCCCGCCAAAGGAGTAAGTATGGGGCTGTCGCAACACAATAGTTCAAAACCTGAAGGTAAATTATTAATGTTTTCCGTAAGCACATTAACGACTTCTGGCAAATACGCCCCCTGGGAATAAAGAGCTTCGGGGGGATTGCTTTTAAGCCGCTGGTTAAGTTCCGATTGATCTCCGCAATTTGGGAATGTCAATTCGGGATCCCGCTTTAAGCCGCGCTTGATAAAGACTTTCTCGAATTCATTGTAGAAATGCAGGCATTCCGGATTCGAGTCGTCACGACCAACGTATGCGACATTTGCACCTGCATGGTCAATCAGGTACTCGACCTCCTCCAGCATAGTGGACAGATAACCATCAGTAACGGTGTATTTCCATTCAGGGAGTATATGTCTTGAGGCGATGAACAGAATGACGTTTTTTTCGTACAGATATTGTATCGCGTCATAATTTGTTTTAGAAGGAAAGAACCAGAGGAACGCGTCAAGATTAAAGTTGATAATCTCCTGGAATATTTTCTCAGGTTCGCTATATGCGAAGTTTAAAAATTGAACTATAATGTTTCGCTTGGCAAATATGTTCATAGCTCCACGCAGGCAATCCTGATACAGAGGAGTGATGTTAACCAACATTCCAGTTGAAAGAATGATGCCGACTTTAATAGCTTTTTCTTGTTTATCTTTTTGAACACGTTCAGGATTTATGAATGTTCCCATTCCTTGCTTTGAGATCAAAAAACCTTCTGACACCAAATCTGACAATGCTTTCCGGACTGTTCCACGAGAAACCCCAAATCTTTCACACATCTTACGTTCAGGCAGTACTTTTACCACTTTGCCGTTAGCTCTGGTAACCACATTTACCAAATATTGCCTGATTTTCATGTATTCCGGTATATGTATATTCATTTAAAAATCTCCACAATGAACCTTTTGCTTATTAGTTTGTGGTTCAATACCTCGTTCTTCCGGGGTGTTTCACTTAAAAAGTCTGTTTTATTAAGCTTTTTTTAAAAGCGTTCTTGATAACTCACGGACTTTAACTCAGCTTAAGCTAAACTATATATACCATTGTATACCAATTTGACGGTTTTGTCAATAGAGAACAGCCAAAAAAATCAAAAATAATTTTCCTAAGGGTAAGTCTCTGTTTTATAAATTTCCAAGCAACCTTAATTCTTAATTTTCAACTGATCTTTTGTTTTCCAGGAATCATCAGTATCTTCAAAAGTCAGTTTCACCGAATACAACATCCCCCAATCACGCCGCCGTTTATATGACTCCAACATAGTGCCGAGTTTTGGCGTTGCACTGCCGTTGAACATCTCTTTTCCCTGTACTATCACTCTGAAATTGTCAAGATCGACCATTTCAGAATTGAGCCACAGCGTAAATTTTTTAACGTTAACTGGTGTTACTTCAATGACATTGTCATTTTCGATAAACGCTTCAACAACTCCGCCATTAAGATGCTTGCGTTTCAAGGAGAGAGAAAAATCATTCCATTCCTGCTCTACTTCATCTTTACAGTCAGACATTACTGCCATATCATAAGTAATTGTTTCTTCGCCGACATCGTTAATAGTAACCCAACGACAATGTGGCGAATCCGGTATTTCATGGAAATCAATGTGATTTTGACATGCGGCCAGCGGGGTTTTATGTCGTCTGAAATCGGTCCATGGCGTCAATCCACGGGGTGTAACCGCGACAACATGATCATAACATGGATTGCGTCGAATATTTTCCTGATCGCACCAGTATAACCATTCTTTTAAAAATCTCCTCATTTGACCAGAATGATGTCGTCCCTGATGTTCTACACACCGATTGATAACTCCGGCCTGTTCAAGACGCAATTTTGCTAAGCGCATAAATTCAATATCAGTGCCGTGTCGCCGCCGGAACATAGTCGCATCGTTTCTGCCTTGCGCTGCCCAGTAAGTAGTTCCGACCAGCGACGGCCAATAAGCAATATCCCAGTTACTAGCAGAACTGAATATACTAGCAAAGCGATCAGAAAAACGCTGTGCCAGATGATTTGCTCCCATCCCGCCCATGGAATGACCAGCTAGCACTATATTATTTGGGTCTATGTTGTAATTTAAACTTAATTCCTCTATTACAGATGCAATATAATCATCAACTTCAGGAAGGTTCCAACGCGCGAAACTTTTCATATTTGGAGGCGCCGAGGGAAGACAGACGATTCTGCCGCAATTCATAAATACATCACCAAGTCCGGTTGCTTTGTCGAACAGATAGCGTTCAGGAGAGATGTTTTCCTTCCCGCATCCACCGCCATGTAAAAAGATAAGCAGACCATATTTTTTTGTAGAATCATATCTTTCCGGTACACAGCATGACATACGTGCCCATGGATATTTAGCGGCAAATTCAGCATGTTGAAAAGGAATTTGCTTGAGAAGGCCTGTCGCTGGATTTTCGCAAGGGTGAGGTTTGATTCTTTCAATAACTACATCGAAATCTCCATCAAAACGATTAAGTTTTTCCAATAAAGAAGCGGTTTCAGCCGGATTATCGACAGCAAGGTATTCTTTAGCGGTTTCAACTGCTTTAGAAATATTTTTCATTGTTCATTTATCCTAAAAATTTATACACTATCAGTTCTGAATGGAGAGTCCAAATATGGTTTTTAAAAAGCTTTCTTAATACTTCCAGGACTCTGACTCTGCTCAAAGTATTTTATATACCATTATATACCAATTTTATGGTTTTGTCAATAGATAACAGCCCAGAATATAAAAAATTCTGGTTAATTTTTCTAAGGGTAATCGGACAGTCGACTTTTATCTGTTTTATAAATGCCAAACCAATCTTAATTCTTAATTTCCAGATGATCTTTTGTTTTCCAACAATCGTCAGTATCTTCAAAAGTCAGTTTCACCTAATACAACATCCTTGAGAAGAGAAGATTTAACACTTCCGCCCCCTGCAATCTAAGTTTATTTCAACGATATATTACCTCAATAAGTATGCGCGAGCACTTGAAACGATTATCTGATAACAAAGAAGAAGCACTGAAGCGTACATGTATTTCATATTATTAATCTTCAAATTCAGTCGCGTTGTTGCCTTTTTCGAGCTGTATTCCATCGATAAACAGTTCACCTTTAGACAGCAGCCGTATCCCGAAATAACTTGATCTCCTGACTACGGAAGCTAAACGACCTGTCAAAGTGTAACGCTGCCATTTATCGGAAATTGTAACGATTTTGTCAGGATTAAGTCCGCCTGAAAATCCAAATAATCCAACTTTCATACCCGGCTTATTGCCTTTCATGTAAACGGAATAAGTATAAGTGGTATTGCGTTCCGGCAATATGCTTATATATAACTGCTTGTAGCCACGGGTATTACTTAGTTTAATACAGTTTTTGCCGAACAGCGCGTTTTGGTGATCAATATTCCCTCCGCTCATTATCATTTGCCAGAAATAATCGGGGATACCATTTATGCTTTGTTCTTCAAAACTCGGGTTGAACATGATATTCTTTTTACCGGGACGGCCGCTGAGAGGTTGCATAACTTCACGAGCCGGAACATCTGCAAGGCAGTATTTTGATTCAACCGTTATTTCAAACGGTCCTTCGCCTTTGATATCAAACTTGTAAGTTCTAGTTCCGAATTTCTCGATCTTTTCCGAGAAGGCATTGCCTTTCTGTTCGACTTGTGTATTACTGAAAACACGTTTTACTTTGCCTGACAGGTTTTTCACGGTGAATACAGTTTTCACCGGATAATATTTCCCATTAGCGGCAAGCAGAATATATCCTCCTTTTGGGTCTTTGCGTAAGCCAATTTGAACTTCAGGATAGATTCCTTTCTCAGGATCACAGTTAGCCGCTTGAGTTACAGCCTTGGCACCCCTGCTTTTGGAAACACTCTTGAAGTAACTCACTTTTTGTTCAGGAATTACTCCCGCCAGCGCCGGAGAAAGCTTTTTCAAACGCGGGTTAATAATATCTTTAAAAGCTTTATTCATTCCCGGGTACATTGTATGAGCTCCGAAATAGAATATTCCACGTGAACCATATATCAAGGCAAGCCAGGTATGGCAAACCTGTTCTTCCGGTAAGGCCACCCGCTTACGACAGCCGCTGTATCCAGAATACATCGCCATCGCGTAATAAGGCCTGCGGTAGCGTTCTGTACGTTTCAGACAGGTATATGCACAACGTGCCGAGAATTCCGGTGAATTGCGATAATTATCTCCAGCAGGAATCCAATATGGGTCCGACATTACAATATCGCACCAGTCCATAAACTTGTCTTCATCAGGAATCATGGGGGAATAATTAACGGATACCGGACGATATGGATCATGTTCTTTGAGCATTTTATATTGAGCCCGACCTTCCTTGACCTGCCACGGGGCTGGCTCATCAACAATAAAGTATCCTATATTATTATTAGCGCTTCGTATTTTCTTGACGATCTCAATCAGTGCCGGTTCATTTATTTTAGCGTACTGATAACAAATCTCATTTTTGATTTTATCAGAAAGCCCCCGCAATACAGGATTGCCGTAAATACCTTTTATCTTTACTCCATGAACAGCCTCTTTGCCAAGCTTGACTATAGCTTTAAGTTCTTTTGGTGAAACTTTTCCCTGGAATGTTTTTGTAAAGTCAACCGCGCTTGTTGCGTGATCCAAAGAGAATATCATATCAAGACCGGCTTTTGCCGTAACATCCATAAAACCCTGGGCTTTTTCCGGCGTACTGGTATGAGGAAACCAATGCAGGACGGATTCAAATCCAAGTGAACTGATTTGCTTATATTTATCGCCATCCACACGTGCTACGTAACCCACCACTCCCCAGGTAAAAAAGGGTTTGCCGTTTTTCAATACCAGACGATGTTCTTTATCGATTTTGATTTCATTTGGTTGGGGGGGCAATTTCAATAACTCAATATCCTTCCTGATAAAAAGCTTACCTTTAGTGTAAATATCAAGAGTAACTATTGATTTACCTGCCGGTATATTGTCCAGCAGAAATAATATACTTGAACGTTTATTTATTTTATTGGAAGTCCCGATTTTTTTAGCGTCGTAAAAAACTGCCGCAGACATATTTTTCAATGACTCTTCGGGAAGTTTCAGATCAAAGCAGACTGTACCGGATTTTTCTGAAGTATAATAATTCAGCTTGCTGTATGCGTTCACCACATCCAAAGCATCAGTATTAAGCGGCGAACTCATAATCGTTTCCCCGCTGACACTGTCTTTTATGTTGAGTCTAACCTTGCGCCCTGACATGCTTTCGGCCGGGACATCTATTTCAGCATCGACAATAGCGTTACCGCTGATTGCAATACTTTTTGAAACAGTATTTGCTTTACCCGCAAGCGGCGTGTCAACTACTTCGGCGATGGCAGTTCCGCTTTTATTGCTTTCAGCACGCAGTTTAAAATTTACAGTATAACACGCCTTGCCCTTCTTGATCGCATAAGGCATGATTACCGCATCAGAGAAGCTTACCAGAAACGGCACATTGATCGGTCCAGGCTTCATACCTGAGACCTTGACAAAGTTTTTGGGTTCGTGGAAACTGCTTTGTACAGGAGCCATAACACTATGAATAGATTTTTCAGAGATGATACAGTTCTGACTATCTACTTCGGCCTCGCGTTTATTGCGGACAACATTGATTTTCATATTGGAAAAGTTGCCGTAATTATATGAGCTGAAAGCATAAAGCGGGATAGCGATTTCCGCGCTCCAGCCGTCATCGTTTATAGATACTGCCGACTGCCATGGGATATTCCAGTCACGCTTCCGGACAAGCTCTCCGCCTTTTACTGTTATACGTTGTTCCGCCTTTACATTGGCAAAACTCAAGATGAAATGGAAATAGAGTCTGGCCCGGGTTCCAGGGGCAATAAATATCTCAAGGGAATCGTCTTTATTGACACTGCCGTCATGTTGCTTTATTTTAGGTTGAAGCCATTTTATATTTTTATTTTTACATTTAACTCCAAGATAAAACCAGGTGTTGTCATAAGCGGTTTTAAGAACCGTATCCTCAGACTTTTTGCCCTTGCCGCGCCATATTTTAAAGTCATTCACGGCTTCTGATTTCTGCCAGAAAGCTTCATTAAGTTTACCATCAAGCTTTGGCGCCTTATCAACTTTTAATGGATTCAGGCTTTTAGTCCCCCCTGCATATGCCGTACTGCAACATAAAACAGCGGCAAAGAACATCATTATGTTTTTTTTATTCATCATACCCTACTTTTTATTTTCATTATCCATACAGCAAGTAACCCCGCAGTATGTGCCGTTTTACAGAATATTAATCTTTACAGATTTACTTGAGAGTTACTTCGATCTGCTGCCAGCTTTTATCTGCTTTTACACCACTGATCACAGCTGTCTTGCCGGCTTTGGAAACTGTAACTTTATAGCTGAAGGTTGTTTCTTTGGGAGTGTCAGAGCCTTCAACCGCTTGCTTGCAGTATTCCGCCAGCAGTAAAGTTTTCTTAGCATCATTCCCCGGAGTTAAACCGTTGCTGTCAGTTTTCGCTTTTGCCGGAGCGGCTTCAGCAGACTTTTGCTCAGGAATAGCACTTACTTCGGCTCCCGCTACCGGTTTCCCGGTACTATCGACAACTTTGACGACAATATGCCTTGTGCTGACAAGTTTCGGGAATCGCATTGTTCCTCTGAACTTACGGGAAGTAATTGTATCCGGCACTTTCCCAGGAGCTACTTCACAATCAACCAGCGTTACTCCTTTCGCTGTGATTTGAAGTCTGAAATTCTGCTGGTTGTTTTTGAAAACACAGTTGATTAATTTGGCGTTAATGCCGCCCGGGTCACTCACCGCACAGACTGATAGATTTTCGAAAACACAGTTCCTCAAAGTAAGGGTTGCGTTAACTCCAGCCCCGTAACGGCTGTCCTTGAATGTGCAACCGTCAATAACGCTGTTTCTTTTAAAGTTAGCAAGTCCGTATACCAGTTCATTAATACTGCCGGAAAAAGTCGTGTTTACCAGTTTGACCATTCCCAGTGTATTTCTATAATATTTATAGCCTGCCGAACCAACCGTCGCGTTAAAGGTAAATAATTCACCTCCCACCCCGCTTTTATTTTTTCCGTCTACTCCGATTTTTGTTCCGGAATAGATGCCTGTCTTATTTTTTACTGATACAGGAGAGAACTTCAATGCAGGAGTAATTTCCTTATTTCCCTCGACCCCCAAAGTCAAGCGGTTATGCAAAACCGGCACCCGATAGTAAAGTCCGGTATTTTCACCTTTAACCCAGAATGGAGCAAGGTAGATATTGCCCCTCATGACCAGAGTTTCTTTCGGATTATCCGTCGACCCGACCTGGAAAAAAGTTTCAGTCCCGTCATTATCTCCAATCTGGAGATTGCAGCTCACAGTATAAGTATCTGTTTTCTCATCGTAAGCTACCTTCCCCCAGTCCTGCGTCTGGTCGAGACTGTACAAGCCAGCCGGAGTACAGGGCATATCTGAAGGACAATCTGATATTTTTATCGTATTGCTCTTTTTATCGTAAACAATACCGCAGATTCCGGACATCCTCACCAGCATCAAGCTGGCGGCCAGTGTTAGTTTAATCTTCTTAATCATTTCTGTAAGTACCAATATTTGTTGCGATTCTGCCAAAGATTTATTTCTTGCAATTTGCTGGTTGTTTCTGATGATGCATGTCCATCCACCCACAAAACATTACCAATACCACCATGGCGGTTATAGTTGATTCCAATATTGACTTCTGTAACTCCGTCATTTTCATGTCGGATATATTTACCCCAATCTTGGCGACCTTCAGAATAATGTCTCACATCCCCGGCGAAAATTTTACTGCTCGGTTTTTTAACTTGTACCATTTTGCAAGCATAACTTGGAGTGGAGATATTTATATTCCAACCATAAGATGGAGAATCACTAAAAGCACTTCCATCGGTTTTTTTCCATACTCCGGTATCAGACGGACATTCGAGATTTTTCAAATATAATGTCGGGTCGGGCTTATTAAAGTAGGGAGGCACAAAGTTCTTATGCCAATATCTATCGTTCGAGCCTAGCTCATCCTTATACAACATAACAAAACCGTCATTGTCATCCGCATAAAAAATCGAAACGTTTCCAAGCTGTTTCAATTGATTCACGCAGGAAATTGTTTTTGCCTTCTCCCGGGCTTTGTTCAACGCGGGCAACAACATTGAGGCTAAAATCGCTATGATCGCGATCACTACGAGGAGTTCGATGAGTGTGAAAACTTTGAGTTTTCGATTTCTTCTGTTTTCCATTTTAACAGTCTCCTTATGAGGTTAATTAAATGGCTTTTTTTGCTTTATTTAAATTAAAATCAAATTTTCTTACTATTTGTACAGGTCCTTCAGTTTTTCCATCCATCATATCGCAAAGCAGGTCAACGGCTGGTTTGACCAGTCCAGAGCGTTCTGCGACAATCTCGTAAAAATCCACATTTTCGAAACTTTCAGCAATCCTGCTGCTGTAAGAAATAATCTCATATTCGTCATTGTTAAGACCGAGTTCAGATACCGCTTTGAAAACCGCGTACTGGCTTTGTCCGCCAAGCGAGTATATTGCGCTCGGTTTCCTTTTACTGAGAAAATCTTTTACCTTCGAATCAATGTTATCACACATATCAACCCGCAAAGTTTTGTCAAAACAACCATGTTTTTCAAGAGCGGCCTTAAATGCTTTATACTGCGAGACAACACTTGGATATTTTTCATCATAAGCGACAAAAGCAATATCCCTGTGACCTCTTTCCAAAAGATACTCAACTGCTTTCTCTGCCGTATATGAATAGTCATTAGTTAAATAATTGCGGTAACCATCGATAATATTGTCAGCGACAACAAGAAATGGTATATCAAGGTTTTCAAACAATTCTATTACCGCTTTCCCGTTGCTGCTTGAGTTAGGATCAAGCCATAATAAAGCGTCAAGTTTGAACAGAGAAATTTCAGAAGATGGCTTATCCTGAAAGTCAAGAAGCTGGATAAAACGGAGATTCAGTCTTTTTTCCGCAAGAGCTAGGCAGAGATTGCCAAGCGCTTTGAGAGTAGAATCCATATAGTTTACGTTCATCCCCGCGCCATAGATAAAACCAATAGTTTTTTCTTTCAATTCAGGACGGACTGCCTTATCTGGATTAATAAATGTACCAGCTCCATGGTGACGCAGTAAGTATCCTTCATCCACCAAAGTATCAAGCGCATAACGGACTGAACCACGGGAAACGCTGAACAACTTGCAGATTTCCCTTTCTGGCGGAATCTTAGTTAATGTGCCGTTGCAGGAATAAACCAGGCTTAATATATATTGGCGTATTCTCAAGTATGATGGTGCCGGAGTATTCATTTAAATATAAAAATCAATGTTAATCTTATTTCTTTATACCAATTATACCACATTTAAATAAATATGTCAACCCATTTGTATAAATTTCTATAAGAACATTCTTTTTTTATCTTATTCATCAGTAATAAGTTGAAGTTGCTCGGAGTTCATTTCGCGGAATTTGCTTGGAGAACAGTGAAAATATTGTTGAAAAACCCGAAAAAAATGGCTATTGTCAAAGTATCCAAACTCCTCGGCTATCTCTTTAACTAAGGAGTCATTTTTCTTTATTTTCGCCGCCACCATACTTATTCTGGTCCGTGCTGCATGCTTGGCAAAACTGCATCCAGTCACGGTCTTGAAAAGATCGCAGAAACGACTTTTCCCAGGAAACAGGCTTGTGCCGCTTCATTAATTGAAACCTGACGGTCTCTATTTTCTTTAACAAGTTTTGTTGCCGGGATTATTCGCTTGTAAGCTTGATTTTATCAACCATTTAAATATCGTCAGAACCCCTTCTAGTTATGCAAATTTTCTTTGCTTTCCTGTTCAAAATCTTTAATTTCTTCTTTGAATTCTTCTTTATCTGAGGCTTGTTTCCCAAGATTGTGGTGGTCAATGACCATACCATCATCAAGAACATTACGCTTTCTCAGCGTCTTTGTTATTGTCGTGTATTCCAGTACCGCTCCGGCGTTTTGAGGCCAATATTTATGTTAAAAAATGTCTCAAAAACACATCCTGTTAAATGATATCATGCCAAGATTTTAAAACATGCTTTTCACTCGGGGGGCAGCCGCTAATCATTTCAGATTCTAGCTCATTATTTTTGAAAATATCAATATTAAGGAGTAAATAGTTATCAAAAAAGTTAATATCGAAATCAATATCTGTTATAATAAGATATGAATAATTCAAGTTCAGTAATTCTTGGGAATGATACTGGGATTGAAGAAAAACTGTGGTAGGTCTAAACTTTTCCCCATTGCTTTTTATCATGATTGCGTATTCGTTATTTGACAACCATCTTTTACATTCAAACTATACCAAAGTATTAAAAATCCGGAATACAACAGTCTAAATAGCAGTCTTTATATATTCGGTACGGTCTAGGACAAAGGCGTCATGGTCCTGAAACAGCAAGCCGCTGTCGGGATCATTCAGAGAACTGTAATCATAACGGGGATATTCTTTCCAGTCGAGACCAGCCTCCGTCTCGATAAAAGCGCTCTCCGCTCCTTCCTTCTTGAGATATTCAAGGAGCCTTTGTTTTAAACGCTCTTTGATCTCCCGCAGATTCGGCAAATTAGCTTTATTCCGGGTTTCGCGGGGATCATTTATGCGGTCGAACAGGAATTCACGGCCGTCTCCGACAGAATAAAAATATTTCCATTCCCGGCTAACCGCCATATAAATACCCATACCCTCTTCGCCGAACTGCGAAAAAACTATTTCACGTTCGTATTTCCCGGCCGCCACCGCTGCGAGGTTCGTACCGTCCAGGTCAATGCCGGCAGTATCAGCTTCAGCGGCAGCCGCAATGGTCGGCAGAATATCGACCAGACTCACCGCCTGGTCACAAACAGTTCCGACCGGAAAGGATTCCGGATACCGGATAATTAACGGCACCCGCGAAGAAGCGTCATGCATACTCCGCTTGCCGAAACAATTATAATCCCCCAGGTATTCGCCGTGGTCGGAGGTGAAAATGATCAAAGTATTCTCAAGTTCACCGTTATCCTCCAGAGCGCTCAGCATCCGTCCGATTTGATAGTCAATAAAAGATATAGTCGCATAGTAATATGCTTTCATGTTGCGCAGGAGGTTCCTGTCAACCCCGTTGTCACGGTATTTATAACGGTTCTGTTTGCGGTTGATCCAGGTATAGAGAGCTTCATAGTCTTCGGGCAGTTCCGGCAGCGGCATCATCGGAGAGCGGTATAGTTTATGCCAGGGTTTTGGTGGAGCAAAGGGAGGATGAGGATGAATAAAACTGGAAAACAACATCCATGGCTTTCCTGCTTTCGCATTGTTATTGATGAAATCCACACTGCGTTCACCAATCCAGTTAGTCGGATGATCTTTTTCGCTATGCAGCGATATCTGCGGTATATAATACATTTCTCCGCGAGTACCGTGCGGTTCATCATAATCATAGCCGTTTTCCTGCAGCCATTTGCAGTAACCATCCTCTGTCGGTTTGGAACAGCATTCCTCCTGTACCAAACGCTGTTGAAAACCGCGTTTTGCCAATTTGTCGGGAGTAAAATGGCATTTACCGATAGACTGGGTGATATAGCCCTGGCGTCCCAAAAGCGCCGGAATTGAATTACCATTGTCCGGCGGCATTGTCCCGTTAGTGAAAAGTCCGGTCTTTTGTGGATAAACTCCGTAATGCATACAGCACCTGGCAGGTATGCATACCGGAGACGGGGAGTAACAGCTCTTAAAAGCTGTCCCTTCCTTCACCAGACGGTCCAAATTAGGAGTTTTTATTACCGGGTTGCCAAGCGCATGAATAGTGTCGGCACGCTGCATATCAGTAAAAATCAATAGTATGTTCGGATTGCTGCTCATAAGATATCCTATATTATTTTAAGATTATTATTTAATTTGATTTTACTGCCTATACGTGTTATTGTCAATATAAGATAAAGATTATAAATATTATTTTAAGACTATTATGCGAAGATTAACGTTAGAACAGGTCAATCCCGTTGTGCGTGGAGCTAATTATGCTTCCATGAAGCTGCTCAAGTTCGGTCCGAGGATCAACTACGGCTACCAGTTATTTTATGTCTTCAGCGGAACCGGAACCGGAGCCATCAATAAAAATGAATTAGAGCTATACCCGGGTTTAATTGCGATTTACGGCCCGGGAGATGTTCATGAGTTCAGGAGCCGCGGCCATGAAGCCATGATTTTCGCCACAATATATTTTTCATGGGAAAAAGTCGATGCAAAGCGTATGGCTACTGCCAATCATAACGTAACGGAATTAAGTGATGAATACTGGCGTTTGGCGGATCCCAAAGTATCCGTTAGCGGATTTCCCGCAATCCCGTTCATATCAGGGCTTCCTCCACAAGAATGTATTATGCTTGAAACATTACTTCGTGAAACCGGCAATAGTTTTAGAAGTTCCAATGATCTTTTGCGGCAGCTCAAATACAAATCCGCCTTATTGAGAATATTTTATGAAATAATAAAAGTTAAACAAGATAATTCCGGATATACCGAACACCGTATTATCCGCAGTTTCAGAAAATATATTGATAAATCTTACCGTAACAAACTCAACCGGAATAACGTCAGTAACGTTCTCGGGATAAGCGAAAGTTATCTGACCGCCTTGCTTCGTAAAGAACTCAATACGAATTTTACTGATTATTTGACTGCAATACGTATGCAGAAAGCAATGGAACTGCTTCAATACAGTAATCTCAGGATAAAAGAGATTTCTACTGCTGTCGGTTTTCAGGATTATAATTATTTTGTCGCCCGTTTCCGTCAGATTCACTCAAAACCGCCGGGCACATTCAGATGATAATTCTTAAGCATTTTGAAAAAGTAAAAGCAATCGACCGTGAAATTCTTTCCCGTCAGAAAATAAAAATAATAACTCTATCCTGATTTTATCGCGGATTTATGATTGACTCGATTTATTTCGCTGGATTTTGCTGCATTAACTTTTCGAGTTCTGATAATGCCTGGTCCCGGTTGTTATGCCCTGATCGTTTGGGCTTTGCTTTGAGGGCATCATGCGGATCGTTTCGGAGTTGGCGGCGTTTGATGAAACGGGAGAGCGCCGATAATGAAATACTCACAGACTTTTTATCGAGGGATTCTTGAATGGTTTTTAGTGTGGCACGCTCGTTGTACCACATGCGGAAGATTTCCTTTTGATACGGGATTAGTTTGCTTTGATATGGCGGCGTCGATGACATGAAAAACTCCTTCGTTTGCTTGCACTGATACCCTAAAACACCATCCCCGGAAAGGCAAATTTCAAAGCGGTAAGGCAACGTTACTTGACGGCTTTATTTGTCGCTTTTTTCCTCTATTTGCCGCATTTTGCCGCTTGAGCCCCCATAAAAACACCGCCACGCAAAAAGCGGTAAAAAGAAGCAAAGTTTTTATTGCTTTTTGCTGCTTTTTGCTGCTCCCGGAAAAAGCCTGACGAAGTAAGGGGTATTGCGTTTTACTAATTGTCAAAAGTGTTGTGATAATGTTCTCTGGCTACTTTGCGGATTTTTTTCTATTGTAAATGTTTTTTGGGCTCTTTAAATTGATTTTGAAATACAAATTTTAGTTCTTTTTAAAGGTGTTCAAAAATGTTTAACATGACGAAAATCAAAGCGGTCAATGGGGCTGGAAAAGCTTTCTATGCTAATCATCTGGCGGCTAACGATTATTATTCAGAAAATGAAAAAGTAGTCGGGACCTGGAAAGGGAAAATGGCCTATGAATTTCTTTTGATGAATAAGGAAGTTGATACGGAAACTTTCAGTTTGTTTCAACGTAATATAGATCCGCTAAGGAATAAAAAACTTACTCAGAGAACTGTGATGACGGGGGTGCGTTTTTTTGATTTTCAGTGTGCTGCTCCGAAATCTGTATCGGTGATGTCTTTGTGGGATAAGCGATTGATAGAGGCTCATAAAACAGCGGTTACAGAGGCGATGATTGAGCTTGAAAAGCTGGCAGCGGTTAGGGTTCGCAAGGGTGATAATGTAAGGACGAATAATCTTGATATTACAGGCAAGATAGTGTATGCGAGTTTTACTCATGACGCTAGCCGGGCGCTTGATCCACAGTTACATACGCATAATGTGGTAGTAAATGTTACAGAAGATTCGGAAGGTAAATATAAGGCGCTGGAGAGCTTGGAAATGTGCCGGGCGATTCGTTTTGCGGGCAAGGTTTATCACAATCGTCTGGCGCAGGAATGCCGGACGCTTGGCTACAAATTAAGGGATCATCGGGATGAAAAAGGTAATATTGTCTGGAAGGATATTGAGGGAGTACCTGAAGAAGTCATGGAGGTATTTTCAAAGCGGCGGCATCAGATTGAGAAAGAGGAAGCGAAATTCATTGAGGAACATGGACGTAAGCCGACTTTAACGGAAAACAATTATCTTTCGGTATCGACTCGAAGCGTGAAAATGAAGAGTTCGACTAAGGAAAAAGTGCGGGAATATCAGATGGGGCAGTTGAATGAGGAGCAACATGAGGCTTTGGAAAAAGTATTGCGTTCAGCACGCCGGGACAGGTGGATAATCTTTCATAATCCTGAAATTGCGGAAAAATCACTGCGTCAGGCTTTGTCGCTGGTCTATGAGCGTGAAAGTGTGGTAAAATTGGATAAAGTGCTGGCAGAAGCATTAAATCAAAATCTGGGCATGGTGAATCTGGAGACCTTGAAAAAGGTGGCAGCTCGTATGCCGAAATTACGTAATCTCGGCGGCTTGAAAGTCAATCCCTGGGTATCACCTGAAAAGGTGATCGAAAAGGAGATTTACGCAGTGGAAGCTGTGGAGGAACAGAAAGATGTTTTCCCGTCTATCGCTCCTGATTTCAAGGCATTTCCAGGAGAAGCAACAAGGGAAAAACAGGCTGAGCTAATCCACGGGATTTTAAATTCAAAGGATCGTTTCAATCTGTTTCGAGGAGTAGCTGGAGCTGGTAAAACGTCAACGCTTCAGGAGCTGTGCCGGGGTCTACAATCAGGCGGACTTGAAAGCATTTATGTGATTGCTCCGACAAATTCAGCGGCGGACGTATTGAAACAGGAAGGCTTTGAACAGTCAAAAACGGTTGCGAGCTTCCTTTTAAGCACTAAAAAGCCTCCATCTGGAAGCTATGTGATTATTGACGAATCGGGATTGAACTCTTTACGCGAGGGCGTGGAATTGGTTAAAACGGCGCGTGCGAATAATTACCGGGTTCTTTTTGTTGGGGACGCACGCCAGCATACGGCGGTGGAATCGGGCGATTTCTTCCGTTTGCTGGAAGATCATTCCAAGATAGAAAGATTTTCATTGAGCGACATCTACCGTCAGCAGAACGAGGAATACCGGCGCGGGATTTCAGAGTGCGCGCTTGGTAAGTTTGAAGCAGCATTTGAGCGTTTTGACCGGAACGGATTTATCCGTGAGGGAAAAACAAAATACCTTGAGGAAGCGGCAGACAGCTATATGGAATATACAGAAAATGGAGAGTTTATCGAGCGTTCACTGCTGGTAGCGCCGACTCATGAGGAGGGCGATAAACTGACCGAAGCAGTCCGGGAAAAACTTAAAAAGTCCGGCTCAGTCGCTCCAAGCGGCAAAAATACAGAAATCTTCCGCTCGTGGAGCAAACCGAAATCATGGCTGAAGGATTCGACGAATTATGCTCCCGGAACCGTGGTCGCGTTCATCCGCAACATGAAGGATATTGGCCGTGCTGGAGAAACAGTAACGGTTGAAAGTGTTGAAGACGGAATGCTTTATCTCAATAATGGAAAATGTATCTATGCGAAAGCGGCATCTGACTTTATTGAAGCCGGAGAGCTGCGTGAGATTGAGCTTTGCCAAGGCGATCTGATCCAGTTCAATGTAAATTTGCGTGACCGCAAAATTTACAACGGCAATATCGCCCGGATCACAGATACACCAGGAAAAGTTATGCTGCTGCACACGAACGGCAAGCCGCGTGAACTGATCGACTTGCCGCCGGATTACGCAACATTCAAATACGGCTGGGTCACGACCTCGCACAAAGCCCAGGGACGTACCGCCGAAACGGTAGTCGTCGCGGCGCAGGCATTGGACCGCAAAGCCTTTTACGTGACCTTGAGCCGGGGGCGCAAGTGCGTAGCGCTGCATTGCCCGGAAAAAGAATTTTTAAAACAGCAACTGAGTTTTCGTGACGGCGACCGTTTAAGCGTGCATGACCTTGCCGGAGACGGACAAATCCCGTCAGAAAATCTCTTGCCCCTGTCAAAAGATGCACGTTCACGAAAAGCGAAAACTTTGCCGGACATGACTTATAAAAGCATTGCGGAACGCGCCCGTAAACTTATGAAAAATATCAAAAGAATGGCTACTAATTTGGTCAATGTCAAGCGGAAGATTTCCGCCCGTCGAGCCCGGAACCGCAAATACGGTTTTGGAATCGTGACAGAGAAAATTAAATTGGAAATCGAACATCAGAACGCACTGGCGGCTATTGAGGAGCAGCAGGCCCAGGAAGCTCGGGTCGCGGAAATCAAGCGGATGCTCAATCCGCCGGAGGAACTTTCACCATATCAAGAAGCCATGAAGAAAATTGCGGAAATGGAAAAATGGAATTCAACCCCAGTTAAAAAGGAGCCTGTTAAGGAGGATATTGTCTATCCGATTCCAAATCCCAAACCAAGAGAATCAACTGTTTCAAAACCTGTTTCGGATACGCCCGTTCCTTTCACAGGAAAACAGCATCGCGGTCTTGAATCTCTTGAGAGAATGAAGGCTCAAGAAAAACCGCAACTGTCCCCATATGAGGAGGCGTTGCAGAAAATGAAAGAATTTAAAATACGTGCTCAAGAACATAAAGAGGCGGAACGTAAAGCTGCCGAGGAACGTGCCGAGCAGGAAAAACTTGCACGAGAAACCGCCGCCCGTGAACAAGCTGAACGTAAAGCCGCTGAAGCTGTACGTCTGGAAGCCGAACGCAAAGCTACCGAGGAACGCTTACGTAAAGAAGCTGAACTGCAGGCAACTCAAGCTAAAAAGAAAAAGCCCAGTCGCGGCATGGATTTATAATTTAAAATGAAAAGGCATATTATGGAAAACAAAGCATTTTATTGTATCAAAGGGCATCTGCCAAAATTCGAACTCAAGCTCGAAACAGAAAATTTACTGCTGTCATGGGAAGCGCTCAGCAATATCCGAGCTGCACCGGATTATTTGTCGATTACGTTCCAATGCGAATTCGGACACGTTCAAATTACATCCTCAGAATCTTTGGCAGAACTTTTTGAAGCATTGCAAATGGAGAATCTGCGTATGATCGACGGTCGTAAGCTGAACTGCAAAATTATCGTTCCGGAATAAAGGTCGGGTTATTTAATTTTCTTTTTTTCAATATCAAGGGTATGAAGATTCCTGGCATTGAGCGGAGAAACTACTTTTTTGCCGGTTTCAGCCTCAAGCTTTAGCCTTGCTTCCCTGGCTACATTGCCGCCGCGCTTGGCAACATCAATATGCTCTGGAAAATTTTCAGGTTTATCGGCTTCGGAAATTTCTTTAGTTGACAACTCTGCCAGCATGTTCAGCACAAGTTCCTTATTGGTCATGTTGTCACGGAGGTTTTCCTTCTTCAAGCCTTTGAATTTTTTGTATTCTCTGGCTGTTTTGTCTGACCATGCCTGGTAAATGACATCAGTTAGAGTCGCAAAATGCATCCCCTCTTTGAGCCCGTGTTTTTTCCATTCGTCGGTCAGCTCTTTACGGATTTCGATACTTTTAAGACGCTGATTGATCCAGTTTTCGGAATATCCCAGTTGCTTATAATCATGCATTGCCTGTTGAATTGACAATTCGGGGTCTTGAAGCTGATCGAGGCGCTCAGCGGCAACTTGCGCCATCCATAATTTGAATGGCTCCGCCTTAGGAGATGGAATCGACTGAATCAGTCGGAACAGCGCTTCGGTAGTCGCGCAATCAGTTTTATAGAACTTGCCGTCCTGGGCCTGCATTTTCAGTTGACTACAATTTGTAGTCAACTCGCTTCCTTCTTTCTTAAGGCGTGTTTTGAGGACACTCCAGTATTTGCGCGGATTCGGGCTGTCAGTTAGAATCGCCACAACATCAACTATAGAAAAATACCACTCTTCTTTATCATCATCCCATAGAGTACGAACCTTGCGGTCCTCAAAAACTTTTATCGCATTTTTTCGCGGCATATCCTTTCCCTTATAACAATGACCTGATTCAGTATATATTATGGATAAACCTAATCGAAAAAATGGAAGATGTCAATTGTAAATTAATTTTTTTCTTGTGAAATCAATAAATACTGCAGAGGAATTACTGTATCCTTTGATTACTGATTGCTTGCGTGGGAAACACTCAGCAATATCCAGGCTGGGGCTAATTATTTAACAATTACCTTTGAAGCTGAGTTATTCGTCATCTTTTTCATAAAGATCGGGGGAATGAGCCTCAAGATATTCAATTGCGGCTATTTCCACTCCGTTGTTCCAGGAATACCAGCTTCCATTCCAGGGACTTGAATCAAATCCGCGTTTTTGTGCTTCTTCGAGGATTTCCGACATTGTCATTTCATTAATTCTGCTCATGGTGATTTCCCTTTTTTAGCGATTGTTGTTGATTATATGATAAATTTCTTTGACATGGTCAATGTCCCGCAAAACTATTCCTGCACGATAAGTAGAGGCGGAACTGATAACGATATTACCGCATCCTAAGATTTGCTGAATTAGTGTCTGGGTGTAGCTGACGCTCTGAATTTCGTTAAGGCGAAGCGTTTGGTTGAAACGGGTAAGGACACCACCTTCGCTGGTGATGCCACTGGCGCTGACAATGTAGAATTGATTTTTGCGCATCAGGATAATATATAAAATACGGATTATGATAATCAGGATAGACAGGCTTATTCCGCAGTTTACAGCAGTCAAATTCATTTTCCCGTTGTTAAAAATTGCTCCGTAAATTCCCCCAGACATCAATGTTCCCAAGCCGATGCTCAATATAGTTCCAATGATAAAGCAAATGGTATTCCAGATATTGCGGATTATAAAGAGAATTTGATTGCCTTTGACCCGATACAAGATTTTTTCTTGTTTGCTTTGATTATTCATGACGACCTCCTTGTTTTGTCCTTTGCCCTCAGCAGGGACAAAACATAAGAAGGGAAAACTTTCAGCGCGATACTTTCGCGCTGTCCATAGCTGTGAACGCTGATCACCAAATCTATATTTTTTGCAATATTTTTTCCTCGAACGCTCGCATCTTTTCAAAAAATCGCAAGCTCTTTTTGAAAAGCCTCGCTAATCGAGAGCGGTACTTTACAGGCGCGATAAATCACGCCGACTTTCGACCATTGTAGATGGGCGACCAACGCTTTCCGCCGTTGGATCACGGAGGCGATACGTCGCCTCCGATTTTATTTTTCAAAATGTAATCGGCGGCTTTCTGTGCTTTTTGCGCGGCTTGGACAACGAGCTTTTTATCACTGCGAAGGCGTTCGAGCCAACTGCGGATATACGCACTGGAATTTTTAAGCGTGGTGTTTTCGATTCCGCTGTGAGCGCAGAGGAAAGCGGCTCCCATTTCGGCAATCAGTTCCTCTTTTGAGTAGGTATCACTGCCGTATTCAACGCAGGTCATGCCTTTACGGTTAAGGCGGAATTTATGTCCTGTTGAATGAGTGTGCTCGTGAAACAGGGTGGAGTAATATTCCTCTTCATTTGTAAATGTTGAACGTTTCGGCATCCTGATTTGATCCAGCAAGGGATTGTAACAGGCATCGTCACCATCATGAACAAGCCTCGGGGCATCAACATATCCGGCAATGATTTCCTCCGCCGTTTCAATAGGGTTGAATTCCAGTTTATATTTCGGAGGGATGTAAGGAATATATTTTTCGGGAATACCGCATGTCTGTTCCAGATTATAGATTTGATAAAAGCGCAGTAATGGAATTCGGGTAGTTTCGTCTTTATCGAACAGCATCCAGAATACCACTTCAGTTGCTGAGACATTCGGTTTGAGTTCGCCGCCGAGTTTTTTAAGCTGCTTTAGCGTCAGATAAAACGGAGATTCATAAGGCAGAGTACTGAGCAGAATAGCATTGATGCCGCGATATTCTCTGCCGCTGACCATATTGCGGCAGCGCCATTCAGCGGGACGCCAAGAGCAATGCCATGGGATATTGCCTTTTTTAAGTTCAGCAATAATACGGTTGGTTATTTCCTGATATATGTCACGCATTAAATCACCTCACGCCGCGTCGTTCGGATAATCGTCGAATCCTTCATTTTCGATTAGTTCCGGATCATATTTCTTTACGAATTCATAAGCTTTACATTCCTGCGAAAAATTCCAGTGATAAAAGCTCAATTGATTTTTGCTTCCATGAAACTTGAAACCAAGTTCCAAAGCCCGGTCACGGACTTCCTGCATAGTCATTTCATTGATGTCTTTAGCCATTTTATGCCTCCTGGTTGATTTTTATATTGATTCTCCGGCATTGTGCAGTTTGCTGATAAGCTTAGTCAGCTCCTGCCGTTTGATATGAATGATTTCGCCAGGCTCCTGTTTGGAAAGATCGGCAAGATACTGCCTGGCAAGATCGATACTGATTTTGGCATCAAGCGGCGTATCCGATGTTAACGAAACTTCGATTCGTCGCTTAGTGTTATCCCGAAGCGTGAATCGTTCAGGAAGCTCGTTCGGGTCGGATTTCAGGGGCAAAAACTTTTTAATATCCTCGAAACTGCCCCGGATTGAAATATTCGATTTTTTTCGGTGAATAATGATATGACAATTCATATTGTTACGCGGCCTCCTTTTCAAGTTCTTTCTGTTCAGCTTTAGCGAGAGCTCCCCATGCTTTTGGATCAGGTAATTCCTTTGTCGCCTCTTCAAAGGCTTTGTCAAGGTCGAATTTGACCAGTTCCGCGATCAATGAAGCTTCTTCCCAACAGGCTTCGTCAGAACCGCTCTGGCCAGATCCCAATTCCTGAACGATGTTTTCGCACACACGTGCCCACATCAGCTTGTCGAGAGCTTCGCCGGCATCAAGCGCAGAATAGCTCATTATCTTATCCGGCAATTTTGTCGGATTTAATCGCTCTTTCGTTTTAAAATCGAAGTATTCACCGCAGACAGCATTAACTCCTTTGCAGGCAATCATCTTGTAAATAGTCGTCCGGTCGGGAGTTATTGTTTTGTCGGCTTTCATAGCATCGATTAGATTGGTGATTGCTTTCCGCTGGCGCTGTTTCGTTTTGGCCGCTTTTCGTTCCGCAAGAGTCTTGGTCTTTTTGGGCGCGGCTTCTTCTGAAGCCTTTGGACGCTGGATTGTGATCCGGACGCCCGCCTGCGGCCCGTCCGCGATAATTGCCGGAACGCCTTCTTCATTTTCTTCCGCTGTCTTCCAGTCGCCGGGGCCGAGTACGGTGCTTTCCGCAAGCGGGTCGTTTTCGTCTTCCTGTTTTTCGCCGTGATAGTTTTGTGTAACAAGCAGGGTTTCCGGTTCCTTGGCGGCAAGGGACGCCACATATTCCTGCCGTTTCTTTTCCAGATATTCACGGTTCATACAGCGTGGTTCAGGGATAAGATTGGCAAACAGGAAACCTGATTCTTTACGTTCCCTGCACGCCGGACATTCACCGCAGCCTTCTTCCTCCCAGGCCAGACTCGAAAGCAACGTTGCGAACTTTTCATAAAGCTTTTCCGAAAACTTGCGGACGGAGGCG
Source organism: Victivallaceae bacterium (assembly GCA_963664605.1). Lineage (GTDB taxonomy): Bacteria > Verrucomicrobiota > Lentisphaeria > Victivallales > Victivallaceae > JAHOYW01. The sequence goes on along the minus strand of OY761536.1, from coordinate 2,443,478 downwards.
GTCTTCATATCACGTCCTTCGACACTGCGGATAAAATCAAAAATATCATCCTGGATCTCCGGCGGGAAGGTCGCGATCGTTTCGTAGTGTGAAACGCTCATATAACCAAACACCTTTTCTTTCATGGCTTTTTTCCAAAGATCGGAAAGGTTCAGCAAATTTAAACGTCTTGCCACCCATGTTGTGGAATGCCCGATTTCCGCCGCCAGCGCGTCAAGGGTCTGAAACTTTTCACGCATCGAATAAAGCTTAGTGATTTCTTCAGACAGGGAAAGATTAGTGTGCTGATTCGCCACATAGGCGTTGACTTCGGAATCTCCATCAATGATAATAGCTTCCTGTCCCAGTCTAAGTTCACTGACACCAGCGGCGACAAGAGTTTTGAAACGGCGGCGTCCGTCTTCCACCACATAGTCAAAATCCGGATTATTTTCGAGTTTTTTCAGTGCAATCGACTGTAATAAAGGTTTCAAGCCTTTATCGATTCTGTTTTTGACACTCGCCAGAAGGTGCATGTCATCAGCTTTGTTACAGGCGCGATCTGCTTCACTTTTGATTCTAGATAATGGGATTTGTGTGTTCATGTTAAATTCCTTTTGTTAGTTTTTCTTTGAGAATTTTCCGGCTTACTTTAAGCCGCCGGAAAATTTTAATTGTTAAGTTCCAGGAGCATTAGCTCCTGTTCAATTACGATTTAACTTTACGGATCATGCGCAAAGTGCTGGTTTTGCTTCGACTTCTTCGCTGCCGTCGAGGATTTCCATAATTCCGAATGTTGCACTTTGGATTAACTGCGGGAAATAATCAGCGAGCTTAGGTTCTTCTTTCGATTCGTACCGGCAGTGCAGCCCCTCACTGCTTTTGTTGAGTTCAAAAATAATTTGTTCAAGTTCAACTGAAAGCGAACTTCTTTCCGCGGCAGCGCTGAATTCATCAGCCGGTGTTTCCTGGAGTTTTCCCAGGCGGGCGCTTTTCGCTTCCAGCTCTTTCCGGTTTTTCGCCAGTTCGTTTGTTTTTTCCTGAACGAGCCTGCGGATTGCGTGCAGTAGTTTTTCCGCATCGTCAATATCGCCATGAAGCTTGGTTTGGAGGTGCGGCATATTCCAGCCTTTTACCTGATAATGAATAGATGATTCAAATTCATCAAGTTTGCCGTAAGAGGTGATTTTTCCATTGGCAATTAGAGCTATTTCAAGCGTGCCTATACTTAAATCATCCATAATGTAGCTGCCGGACTGTTTCAGGAAACTACAGTCTTTGATTGCCGCAAGATAAGCATTATGGATTACACGGTTCAATACATCACATTTTTCCCGGAGCGTACCGGAAAGTTCCCGGTTTCCGTAACGGATCGGCAGAGAACCTATTTCGAGATTGGGATATGCCGCAATGAATTTTTCCAGTTCCGGAATTTCTTCCCTCATGGCTGGAATCCGCTGTTGCAGATTCGCTTCCTGATCCTTTCGGCGGCGGATATTGCGGCGGTGCTGGCGTTCCAATGCGACAAGCTCTTTCAGCCGGGTTTCAATCACCACTTTGCGTTTAAGTTTCGGATTACCGGAAATCGCGGCAGAGAAACTTGCATAATCCAATGCGCAGTCATCGTTGATTTCCTTCAGTGTCCTGCTGCAGTTGCCTTTCATCGCGTCGTTGATGAACTTCTGCTTGCGTTCCAGGATCGCGTACATTCCGGCGTCCAGCGTTTGTTCGATGCCGTAGCGGATGATTTCCACTTCTTCGAGGATGTTCCCCTGCCGGATGATCCTGCCGTCACGCTGTTCCACATCGCTGGGACGGAACGGACAGTCGAGGTGATGTGCCACCGCCAACCGTTCCTGGATATTGACCCCGGTTCCGAGTTTTGCGGTGGAACCTATTACTACACGGACTTCCCCGGAATTAACTTTTTCATAAAGATCGGATTTCTGTTTGTCGGTATTGTAATCACCAATAATGGCAACTTCATCTGCCGGGATTCCGCCAGTAATAAGTTTGCGTTTGAGTTCTTCCCAGGCATTAAACAGTTCCCTGCCGTCACAACTGTTGCGGTAAAGATCGCAAAAGACAATCTGACTACCCTTGATAGAAGCGTATTCATGGTACTTTTCGATAATGCGGCGGGCGCAGACATTCAGTTTTGAACCCGGATCATCTTCGAAACGGTGGTCTATCAGGCGCGGGTCGATTGTTACTTTGCGGCTCATACCGTAGATCAGAAGCGGAACATGCGACAATTCCCGTTTATCCGAACTGTTTTCGTACCATTCATATAAAGCGCATAGATAGTTCATGAATTGCGAGATTACTTCACTGCGCCGGATACGGACCTGTTCCGGGTGTCCGCCTTTGATTGGCGGCCGTTCCACTTCCTCAAGGTCGTCTGAAAGAATCACATCGGCTATGGTACGGAACATTTTTGACAATTCAATAACATTACTGTATTTACAGAAGCGCTGCACCATTTTGAAGCGTCCAGCGGCATCCAGTTCCAAAGCGGTTTCGGTTCCGGTGAACACTGAGGCAAAACGGTCGAAAGTCTCAATTCCGAATTCTTCCAGCGTTGTCGGAGAAATGTAACGCACCATATTCCACAATTCAGCGATTGTATTGGTTACCGGTGTCCCGGTTGCGAAATAAATGTTGCGACCGCCGGTCTTTTCCATAATATATCGAATTTTTAAACTGAGCGAAAAGGCCCGCTGGCTAGAGCCGCGATCCAGGCCTTTGACCCGCTGCATCTTGGTCGGGAAAAAGTTCCGTTTGTATGCATGGGCTTCATCGATAATCAGCGCGTCGATACCGAGATCGGAAAAGTATATAATGTCTTCCTCAAGTTTTTTATCATTGAGTCTGTCAAGCATCTTCATAAGCTGTTTTTTCTGACGTTCAGCATCCTTGATGGTGCTGTGGTTATCGCTTTCGGCAATCAATTGTTCCAGTTCGTCAAGCTGGCTTTCATAATGGCGCATTACCAGGTCAGGATCGTCTTTGACCATATCAAAACTGCTTTGCGCCATAATGACAATATCCCAGTCGCCGACCGCGATCCGGGACATGAAGCGTTTGCGTTTCTTTTTTACCAGGTCTTTTTTGTCGGCAATCAAAATCATGGCATGCGGATAGAGCTTTGGCGCAAATTCGGCGAACTGGCGCAAGGTTGCGTTCTGTACGACAATCAGCGTTTTCGTTGCCAGACGAAGTCGTTTCAGTTCCATAGCCGCAGTTATCATGACGGCGGTTTTTCCAGCTCCCACGCAATGCGCCAGAAGCGTATTCCCCTCAATGCAGCGGCTGACCGCCCGCTTCTGATGTGTTCTCAATACAAATTTCTTTCCGTCAATAAGGCCGACCGCTCCGGGATAAATATCGAAAGCCGGAAGTTCATATTGCCGGGTAACGTGGCTGTTAAAAATCGAATTGTAGATATTTTCCAGTTCCTCAACCGTGTCAGGCGTATCCATGACATAATTTCTGAACTTGTCCTGAAGTTCGTTCTTATACTGCCTCGCGGTCAGCGTAGCTTCCTGGTCGACAACCAGTTTTTCTTCACCGAGTTTGGCATCCCATTCTTTGCGGTTGACAATCGGTTCCTTGAGATTCAGAGCACACTCGACCAGTTTGAACAAGTCCCAGTCCGCCACCTGGTATTCGGTCATGCTGTAGCGAACGGAATAATCGGCTGTAACATACCATTTATCTTCCGCTTGTGGATAGGACACCTGGCATTCGATGCTGAAAGTCTTTTCCAGCCAGCTTTGTACAATTTCCGGCGGAATCCAGAAACTGCCGAGCTGAAAATCAATGTCCTCAATCCGCAATGGCGGTGGCTGGACTGCTTCCAGGGCTTTAACGTTTTGCGGCGCTGTTTCACGGGCGATTTCCAGCTTGCGGACCACGTTCCCTGAAAGGTATTCGCTTTTAAGTTCGATTTTTCCATTTACCGGATTTTCAAAGAACTCACCTGAACCAAGCAATTGCGCTAAAGCGTCATCTTTCGAGAGCTTCATCATTGTCGCCACGTAATCAATATCAATCTGGTGCCGGTAGCCGTATGAGATCATTCCCGCTTGTACAATGTCATCAGCATGATCCGGTTCCCGCCAGGGATGCTGCGTCCGTTTAAAGTAAATATCGCCTTTTTCATAGACCAGGCGGTGGGTTTTAATGCCGGCAAGTGAAGTTTCAACTTTTTTGCAGATATTTTCAGTTGCCGCGAGCTTGAGATAATCCGGGTCTTCCTGCATATTGCGATGCATAATCTTTTTATTGAGATTGCCAAAATTCCTGATATGAAAATCATAGCTGTGGTTCAATTTTGTCCGCTGTTTTTCAATAAGCTCATCAGATGCGTCCAGATCAAGCTGGTATTGTAAAAGCAGATTCAAAGATTCCTTGAAATCAATAAAATGTTCGATTTTACGGCGTTCCTTGCCGGAAAACTCCCGCCCGTTTTTATCCGTGAACAATACCCCTTTATGGTTGCGGTACTGCCAGATACGGCCGTCACGCTGGAACAATGTGTATTCCCGAAGCGTTTCGTCAAGTTCAATTTCTTCGGGCTGATTGTCGCATACACCGAACATATCCCTTTCCGGCTGCGCAACCTCTTGAATCGTTAATTCCGGCACAGTTAAGGATTCCGCGAGCGGCGTCTCAAGCGGCAATACGGTGGCGCTTCCGACATGCCCATACATTTTACCAGTATTGGACAGCGTTCCCAGAATCATTTCCGGATGATTGGCAAAATACTCGTTAATCCTCATTTCACCGCTATGATCGCCGGTTTCAACGTTTTGCAGCTCCAGGAATTTTTCGTTTGCGACCGCTCCTTTCTGGAAAACAAGTATATCCGCGACAACTTCCGTTCCGATTTCCGCGAACGCGCTATTCGGCAGCCGGATCGCCGCCGTCAGCGCCGCCCGTGAAGCGAAATTCGATCTCGCATTTGGCGACTTGGAATCCATTGTCGAGGCCGAAGTCAGCAGAATAGCAAAACCGCCCGGTTTGAGTGCGTCCAGTGCCCGCCCGATAAAGTAATTGTGCAGATTATATCCTACATAATCCGAATCATGCACACCCACCTGGTCAAACGGAACATTGCCGATCACGAGGTCCAGCGAATTTCGTTTAATAAAGGTCTGCTGCAAGTTGTTGATAATAACATTTTCCCGTGGATAGAGCTGTTGCATGATCCGTCCGGAAATATCGTCGATTTCAACAGCGGTAAAGCGCCCTTGGAAAGCTTCCGGCATCATGCCGATAAAATGCCCGATACCTGCGCCGAATTCGCCAAATTCACCTTTTGTAATTCCGGTCTTTTCGGCTATTTCCCACATGAATTCGATCAGGAATTTCGGTGTGTAATGGCTGTTCAGCGTCGAGGCTCTCGCGGAAGTGTATTCTTCATTTGAAAGAATGGCTTTGAGTTCAGCGTATTCTTTGGAAAAAGCTGCTTTTCCCGGGTCAAAAACCTGTGGAATACCGCCCCAGCCGGAATAACGAATCAGTTTCTGGAGTTCTTCGTTTGAGGCAGATTTGTTGGATTCCTCCAGTTCTTTCAGCAGATGTATCGCTTCAATATTCGCGGCAATTTTGTGCTTGGCGCCGGTCGGAACCAATACATCATCCGGGCTTATCCGGTAGTTATTGCGCAAAAACTTTTCAGGCGCTTGTTGAATGATTTGCACTTTCTTTTGCGGCTTTTGCAGGCTTTCAAGCGTCGGCAGTTCCATTGCCGGCGCTGTGTCTTCAAAATCGAAAAGATCAAGTTGAATTGCTGTTTCCATAGAAATATTTCCTTTTATTCGCTTCGTTTTATGATGATGACATGCCGATGTCGCGCTTCAGCGGCATTCCCGGCATGTCCGGCGAAACGAATAAAATGAGCAGTTTTAATTTTTAGTGCTGGGGCAATTAAATTTATTTTTGCTGGTGATTTCCATTTAGGCGACTTTTTTTTGTTCATGAATCTCCTTGACAGCATTATCCGTCCAGGCGGAACCGCACAAGCCCCAGATTTCTGAAATACTGTAGCCGCGGTCACCATCCGGGGTGGCTGAGTCAATCATGCGGATTGGCAGCCGGACATCTTTTTCGAGTTCGATTTCCAGGCATGAACCGGAGCCGTTCCAAGGATTATATAAGCCGCAAGTTGTGCTTTTATCCAGAATGATATAACCGCGGCCTTTGCTTTTGAGGGGAAAATAACGATCGTTAAGCGGCTTTTCTTTGCTGATTGCGTTATCAAGTTTGAACCATTCCTCAAAGGTCATTTCCGTTAGAAATGTCAGGACGTTCATTGCGGACGTAACGTTTTCAACTTCGGATAAAACTGATTTCAGAAAAGTATCATTGGCGATTTTGCGGTCACGAAGTGCTTTAGTCAATGCGGTTTTAGTATATCCCTGTTGACGGGCCAGCCACAAGAGAGCTGAATTTTCATCAATGCGTTTAGCCTCTTTTCCGTCCCAGCTTGCGAAAGGCGCATTGAGTGTATAATCAAAATTAAGATCACCGGCATTTACCAGAATATCCACATACACATTCTGACTCAGAAAATGTTCATAGGGAAGACTTATATAATGTTGTTCGTGAAATAAATCCATGATTTCATCTTCTGTGGCTTCTCCGTTTTTTGCATTAATGCCTTAAAACTATATAGGCTTAAATAATTGACGAAATTCTAATCATAGCGGATTAGAATATAGCATTACAATTTATTTCTTATAAGAACCTCCTCTTTTTGTGTTAATGGCTTATAACTTTATTGGATTAAATATTAGTACTCCAATCATAATAGATTAAAGTGTAATATTTTTCCTTTAATTTTATCAGAAATTTCAGAGTGTTTGATTTTCATTAATTGGGCGCCGGTAGTATAAAAAGGCGTATGTGACCCGAAAATAATTTGTGCATAATTTACTTTTTCCATGAGGTTTTTAATTGTATCTCCCATTTCTGTATACGCCATATCACTATAGATATTTGAAGCTTGCGTCAATAACTTTTCCATTTCAAAAACAGTAGAATTCAAACAGACGATCTTTAGTTCATGGTACTTTGCTGCAAGAGCTGTTATTTCTTCTGTCGGAATAGGTGGAATAATACAATCCGGATGCATAGCTCTTGAATCTTCAATGCGCATGGTAATAAGCAATATGCCCTGTTTTTCTGCAAGTAAGCTTGCAAGTCTGCATACTTCTGATGAATCGACTTGATAACGATGGTAAGAAGGATAGATATTAATTATCTTAGCATTATCAAGGTTTACACTTTGTTCCCATTTTGACAAAGCCGGGTTTACAGTAGGGACTGCAATCAGATCAGGATATGAAGCCAATTGATTACAAAGTTTTTTATTATCATTTTCCGGGTCAGTTAAAAAAGCGGCACGACATGAACGCACCCATGCCTGAGATATGTCAAGTTTTTTCAAGTGACTGTCAAGCTTATCCGCAGAGTCGATTGCAAACTCCTTGAAAGGCCATGAGCCGAGAGAAACATTTACGTCAATAATCATAATTTCAACAGCTCCTTTGCATTTGAATATAAGATTTTTTCTTTATCAACATCTGAAATATCCGCATAGAGAATTCTACCCATTTGGCAGGCTTGATCTCGACCGCGTACTCCATATACATCTGAACCAAACAATACGCGATCTGCTCCGATTGTTTTTACCGCATATTCAACAAGCCCCGCATCAGGCTGCCCGCCTGACGTGTCTATATAAACATTTTTATGTGGAGCCAAGTCCATAACTCCTCGAATTCCGATTCCTGTCAGATGTGGAATAATTAATTTTAATTCAGGATATTTTGCTGCTAAAAATGCCACATCAGAACTGTCGGATTCTCTTTCAAGCATATTACTGCTTTTATTCCAACAATGCTGCAGGAAGGGCAAATCCATTTCAATGGCAGTTTCTACTGCTGTTGACATCTTTGGATCTCTTGAATTAAGGGATGCTTCCAATTTAATTCCTTTGAGACCTGAATCAACACAGCGTTTTATTTCGTCAGATACTGATTTAGCGGAATTATCAGGGTTCAAAAACATAAAACCTGTAATCTCTTTAGGAAAATGTCTGGATATTTCTATAGTCCAGTCATTGATTTCCCGGATTTGCTGTTCGTTGGGGACAAAACCATAAGCAAGAACATCGCCGAGATTCACCATGTGCTTGACACCAAGACCTCTTGCACGTTTTATTATATAAGCAAGGTCTTCTATACTTTTGCCCTGATTATGTATGTGAAAATCAATCATCATTAACCTTTATTGTTTGCAAAATATTTACATATTTTATTGATGGCTTCAGCAATATCTTTTATATCATCACTTGTAAATGCTTCATTCAAAGTCAGCCTGACTGAATCCGAGAGAATTGCTCCTGCATTCGGACAAAGCCCCTGATGATAAGAATATTTTCTACCGGAAACTACTTCAGCAGGCCAGATGCCACCCGGGAAAAAATTTTTCTCCGTAAACATTTTTTCCATGTACAATGGGCGCGGTAGATATCCTTTGGAGCATCCGATTCCTTCTGCACGAAGAGCTTCGACAAATTCCTCTGGAGTACAACTAATTTTTCCCTGATTCAGTCTGAACATATAGAACCAGTATGAACTTTTTGAGTATTCTGATTCTTTTTGTGGAAAAATAAAAGAACCATCAGTAATTAATGACGTTAAGAGCCTGCCATGAGAATTTCTTTTTGCGGTCAACTCTTCAACTTTATCAAGCTGCACCGAAGCGACAGCGTACTGCAATTCACTTAGACGGTAACAGGGAGCCAGACAATCCATCTTATTGCCTCTTCCGAAACGGTCATAATATTTGTCCAGATAGTTATGAATATTGTAAAATAACTTTTCATCATCAGTGATTGCAAAGCCTCCGTCACCTGAGCTTATATGTTTGGATTCGTTAAGCGAAAAACAACCGACATCACCTATGGTTCCAACTTTTTCCCCTTTATATATGCCGTTATATGCTTGGGCGCAATCCTCTATTACTGGTATGTCGTGTTCATTTGCCAGTTCCATTATTTCATCCATCTCACATGGATTACCGGCCAGATGAACTACTACGATAGCACGAGTGTTTTCAGTTAGCGCCTGTCGGATCGTTTCCGCCGTCAGGTTATAGCTGTATGGATCGACGTCAGCAAATACCGGAATCAGGTTTTGATAAAGAATTCCGATCAGGGTTCCCAAATCAGTGATTGGGGAAGTTATAACTTCATTACCTGGTGGAATTTCCAGAGCAGCCACAGCTGCATGGATTACCGCGGAACCTGAAGAACCGCCTGCACAGAATTTCGTTCCGAAGAACTTATTAGTCTTTTCTGCGAACTCAAGGCATTTATTTTTACTCCAATAGCTCATAGAACCGGAGTCGACAACTTCATTCAATGCCTTTTTTTCTGCATCCCCATATTTTTTCAGTTTGGGAAAAGGCATGGAGCGAGTCTTGATGCCGCCATGCAATGCAATATTTTCTTTATTTTTCATAGTTATCTCATTTTCGAGCAGTCAGAGCCCAGGCTCCAGCTTCGTTGTTGTTCTGTATGTCTCCAGGTAAAAGCTCCTGATAGTTTTCCGCAACCTTACGGTGTGCCAGAGCAAATTCTTCAATAATTTCAGGAACAAATTTTTTGAACCATGCTAGATTGAATACTCTGTCCTGTACAGCTGCGGAAACCGGCAGTATGATACTGTCAGGACGGACATCCGGCTGGTTTGTCGGGTGTCCTTCGTTATAAACATCGACTGTATTAAATAAAGGATGATCATGTAGAGCCTTGTTGCATCCCGGTTTGCAGCATCCGACACCTTCGGCGCGAACTGCCTCACAAAAACGCTGAATGCTTAAACCTCCGAGCTCTTCTTTTTTATAAATGCCATGTGCTGCGTACCATCCGGCTTTGTTAGAACCGGAACTTTGCGGGCGATGAGAATCCAGACCGGGCACGCCTTCGAGTAAATCCCAGAAATAGTTCATTGCTTTATTGATCTCAGCCATTTCTGCCGGATATTTTTTTAATTGCTCTAGTCCCATTGCTGATGAAACTTGATGCATTCGATATTTGCAGCCGCCGTGTGGTAATCCGCTCATCCGTTTAAGTTGTTCATTTTTTATATCGCTATGTCGGCAATGCTGACCAAATAAAATCGCTCTTTCATAAACATCACGGTCATTGGTCAGCATGATTCCACCTTCGCCGACAGAAAATGATTTACCGCTCATTAAGGAGAATCCAGAAGCGTCTCCGATAGTTCCCAGCATATTTTACCTTTGTACATTCCGCCATGTGCGTGTGAAACATCCTCCAGTACTTTTATATCGTGTCTACGAGCTATTGCTATGATTCTATCCATATCTGCCGGATAGGCTAAATAATGGACAACGACAATCACCTTTGTACGGTCAGTAATGCGCTTCTCAATATCATTCGGATCAATACACAGGGTATTTGGATCAATATCGGCGAAAACAACTGAAGCTCCCAGCGACATCGCCTGCATGCCTGATGCCCAGTAGGTTATATCAGGGGTAATGACTTCATCTCCCTTGCCGACACCAAGACCATATAGCGCGGCTTGCAGTGACGCGGTGCCGTTACAGTGCCCCAGACCATATTTCATGTCGTGCCATTTTGCATAGCCGTTTTCGAATTCATTCGTAATATTTGTTCCAGACATATTACCGTCTTCAAGCACATTCAGAACAGACTTTCTGATCGCGTCATTAATGATTGGCCAGTGGAACATTTCTTTAGGAATTTCGCTGGTTACGGCTTTTTTACCACCCAGCAGTGCTAATTTACTCATAGATATTATTTTTTTGTTGAGTTAATAATTTTTTGTCGATATTCATAAGGACGAAAACCATCTTCCAAGCCGAAAAACAATAACTCCTCTAAAGTTATCAAGCCGACATCCAGCATTTCATCAGCTGTGAACGGTTTGTTGTCTGCTCCTGCAGGCAGTTCACATAAGATCGGCAGAGCTCCGCAGTTATGATATATTGCTTCGATTTGAGTAAGGTTATCCTTGCCCATGCCGGGGAGTTGAGCCCAGCTTAGCCGAGTAATATCATAGCCTTTACGAGATAGGCTTTGCTTGACTGCTCCGCCTATTCTTGATATTTGATGTTGAAATCCGACTGGCAGTAATGCTGGAGGAGAACTGATCATTGACCCGCTGTCGCAATGCCATGCCACTACTGCATCCGGCTTTTCATCAAGATAATATTTCATCCAGGCCTTAGTTTCCGGCTGATGCTCAATTTCGCAGAAATCATATTGCAGATTATAACCATTGTCATTGAAATAAGAGCCCAAATAAGCCATATCAGGTTCTGGATAACGCTTTTTGTTATCAGGATATATACTTGGACTACCATCTTTATTGCTTCCCATAGTCAAACGGCTGTACAGGCTTGCTGGTATTCCCGCGGAACATGGAATTTCTGAACGGGCTGTGCCATCAGGATTCAGCCATGGAATAATAAGTATTCTGTATTGTTTAGCCATTTTTTGAAGTTCTGGCCAGGCTTTACCACGTAAATCGATACCATTTTCAATGATACTGCACAAGTTCAGCGAAGCTACAGTACCGGTAAGTTCTCCGCCATGCAAAGCCCCTTGTAATACCAGTACTGGTTTGGTACGCCGTTTGGTTCCATAGAACTCTTCCGGAAATATTGCTGTTGGATCAGGGTTTGATATCTTTGACGCAAGACAGCTTTGTAAATTATTTACTGTCGCGTCAAACTCTTCCTTGTCGCCATATTCAATGGCAATAATATCACGCCCTCCGGCACTTTGTCCGATGGTTCCTACAACAGCTTGATTTAAAGAATCAATAAAATTCATGCTGTTTTCAGGAGTTGATTTCCAGAAATCCGGACAAGCTTTATACTTGTCCAGACTTCCGAATTCTTTTATGATGTACTTAAGGTCATTCATTGTTATTTATTTTGAGTAAGTAATAACCAGTCGTGGACCTTTGTCATCACCGGCATTGGTTGAAGCCCAACGTAATAAATTAATCTTGTCATTTGTGGTTCTGATTAAAAGTCCGAATTGAACGTTGCGATCTTTATTCCAGGCGTTTACCAGGTCAAGAATATCAACTCCGTCAGCCGCCAGATCTTTGACTTCATTTCCACTGACAACCACCATGCCTTTAGCATCGCTGTCTTTTTCTCCGAGAGCTCCTGGCTTATCCCATTTCACAGGGCCTTCGACACTATAAGAACTAGCTATCCAAGAGGCTGCTTTTTTAGCGCGGTGAGTTTTATCTCCCTGCTTGCCTTCTTTCCAGTCATCTTTCAGCAACCTGCGGATTTCTATAGCCTTAGGCCCGGCAACAGAAGGTTTTACTTTGGGACCCATAACTATGAAAGCGGAAAGAATTTTAGCGTCTTTAGGGATTTCATTAAGATCAAATTCTAACAGAATATTTGCTTTTTTGCCACTGTATTGTGTATCTACAGATAAGTACTTGCATGCTCCATAGCTGCGGTGAGAACGATCTCCCGGTTTACCTTCTTTTTCATTGCTTATCCAAGTATCTTTAGTTGGCTTAAAAGCTTTTTCTGTTTCTGCGGCTGAAATGTTAAAAATGCAAACAGCTCCAATAAGCACAGCAATCATGATTTTTGATTTTTTCATGAGGTCTTTCCTTTTTTTAAGATGTTTTCAATTTTCTAAATACTTCTTAGATTATAATATCCCTGCAATAGCTATATTGCAAGACTATTATAAGTTAGAATCAATTTCTACCAAATCTCCGCCAACTGTACCATAGAGTTTTTTGCCATTCCAAGCATAACAAGCTGGTTTCTTCGGCAAATTGCCGATTGGAGTTATCTTTAAACTGACAGGGTCAAGTTTTCCAAGAACATTGTTTTGTATTGTCCAGTAAGTATTGTCTATTGGCCGAATTAGCAGTTTGTCAATTGGTTTATCTACTTCTACCCACTTTACCAGTTTCTTATCTTTCAGATTATAACGATACAAAGCATCAACACCTTCATGATTGATAAAAGCGATAAATTCGTTTTCATCCGGGGCTTTATAGATATGTCCGGTACTTTTCAAGCCTTTTTTGATCTGTAAACGGTCAAGCTCTTTCAAGTTCATATCAAATACCACCACTTTTGTTTCAATTGGCGGTTTCTCATTTGAATAAGGATTAGTTTCTAATAGCCTGCCTGAAATTAACACTCGTTCGAGTTTATCCATTACCAGCATGTTACTTGGTTTGATGAAGTTCAGTTTTTTGTGATGACCAAAAGCTTTTCGCCGACGTAAGTCGTAATACGCTACTCCGCTCCCCTGATGTCCGCGTTCAAGCCTTCCGAGAAAATAAAGCCGTCCATTAGATGCGGGTTTCAAGCTGTAAGCATAGTGAGCTCCGCTTATATTAGCTCCCAGATATTTCAATTTTTTAGGATTGATTTCATTTCTGTTAGCGTGCGGAATACTTTCTTGGGTCCGCCATGCTTTATCCGGGTCATATACAAAAGTCATTCCGCTAGGATATCCTGAAAAGTAAACTTTTCCTTGAAGGTTTGTTAATACCGGACGACTTGGTCCGTGTTTTCCATAGTAATCAATTTTATTTTTCTCAGGATAATATCGGAAAAAGCCTCTATATTGTTTACCGTTGCCTAATAAACTGCCATCTGGCAAGGTGATTAAAGATTCAAGAGCAACCGCATGCGTATTTTTTATACTACCCCAAATAGTTTTCCCTTTTCTGCCTATACCGGGCTTAATTTCAATTTTTATTTCACCCTCTCCATTTGGAGAACCGACATTAATGGAAGGTGCTTTTGATGCCGGTTTATCAGCGAAAAACTCCGGATAGCGTTCTTTCAGAGTCTTGCCGGGCAGTTTCGGGCATTTGCCCTTAATTTCGGGGTATATTTTACCATCGTAACACCAGACATAAGCTGAAGTTTTCTTCTTTGTTGCCGGATCTATTTTCTGAATTCCCGCACGAATTCCATAAGGATGAGTCTTGAAGCTGACCCAGGAACAATTATCCGCCAGTATCTTGCTTTCACCGGTTTTTACATTAATAGCGGCAAGCCTCCAAATGCCCTTACCGACAGCCAGATATACCCATGGCGGATCTGAAGCAAGATAATAAACATAGGTAAGACCTTCTTTTCGTTGAATACCAGCTACTTTTTTGAATGATTTAGTTTTCAGAGTTTTGGGGTCGAGTTGAACCAGACCGGGTTTACCATGACTGGACTGTGTCCCCATATAAATCATTCCATCGGGACTTTGTATCTGGCGATAGAGTAAACGATATCCTTTGTCATCAGGAAACATAAGGCCGAGAGATTTAATGCTGTTTTCTTCAGGGCTGTAATAATGAATCCGTCCGTCCCCGGTTGAAAAAAACAGTTTTCCGTCTTTTGACCGCATCAGGCTGCCGCCAGAATATAGTGTGTTAGCATATCCCGGCAAATTTATGCTTTTCTGTTTGCCGGATTCCAGGTCGACAATGATCCATTCCGGATCTGGCGCCTTTTTGCCGTATGGATAGTTCCAGTACTGAGCTATATATTTCCATTTGCCATTTGAATCAGGCGCTACTGCCCAGGACCATCGACGTGCGGTTTTCACCGGAGCGCCGATGGTTTTCATTTTTAATTGTTTCAACTCGGAAGCTGAACTGTCAAAGCATATTGTAAGGCAGATAAACAGTAATATATAATATCGCATATTAAAAACTCATTTAGTAAGATTTATAGTTTATTCAGGCTTCAAATAAAATCCGCCGAAGTAAGATGATCCATTACCTTCAGGAACTTTCTTTGCTTCGTCTGGAGTTATAGATTCAACATGACCATCCACAAAAGAAGTAGGAGCTCTGTCATTGTGCCAGAATCCCATACCGGAATTAACAACCATACTTGTATTAAATGCCATGCGATCAGCGGAAATAAGGGTATTGGTAGCTGCTACCTTAATTCCTGAAGGAGCTACTCTGATGACATTTGAAGGCCATTTGATCATGTTCAACTTCATTCCGTGATTATGAGGGGTATTACCATGCCAATGTTTTGTACCGCCGCTGTTAAGAGACTGGTTCATCATATATGTGCTGCCGTAGCCATTCCAATTGACTACTACCGACTTATTTATAGCCGGGCAAGTCCATATATCTTTTGTCTCATCCGGGCTATAGGCATAATCAAATGTTTTATCTTCAAGATAAGGAGCTATTTTTTCACACCAGTAAGGCGTGTTGAAGCCAGCATCAGTTTTAATATGCGGAGGCGCGGCAATATCATCATAATCGCCGGAATACAACGCAAAACCATTAGAAATCTGTTTCTGTTTATTTACACAAGATATCTCAATAGCTTTGTCACGTGCTTTATTAAGCGCAGGCAACAGCATTGAGGCGAGGATTGCTATGATAGCGATCACGACGAGGAGTTCAATGAGTGTGAAAATACTTACTCTTAACAACTTGCAACTTCTTTGTTCTTTCATTTTCCATTCTCCTTCTTTTAAGGTTTATTTTACTATGACACTGATAATACTTCAACATTACTTGCAATTTTCCTCCTGTGTTTTTTGACTTTATTAATTTTACAAGTTTGAATAATCTTCAAGTGTTCAGCAGTATATTCTGCCGGAGTAATTTCAACAACCTTTCCGGTTTCCATCGCTATTCTGGCTTTTTCCGCCACCAGAGTCGCGGCCAGTCCGTGATAAAGTCCTGAATCGCTGGCTTCAGGTTTTTCAATCGCCCGGATAAATTTACTTATCATCTTAGGATCGCTTCCACCGTGCCCCCCGACATGCGCTTCATTTTTCTGTGAACTGAAGTCATATTTTATTACTTCACCAGTATCCGACATCACAATCTTGATATCTTCTTCAATGTTTGCGGTCAATAAACCTCTCTCGCCCCAAATCTTGGTTTCACGCGTGCCAGTATTCTGGAATAGCTGCAAATTAAAATTGCCGCGAACGCCGTTATCCCATTCCATTATTACCGTTTGATTGTCCACTAATTCAAAATCGCCATTATATACGCAAAGATCTCCGCCATAAACATCAGTTTCTTCGCTCTTATGAAAGGGCTTATCTCCGCCAACCGGAAAGATAAATCCGGCTTGGTCTTTGTATGGGCAATCCTTATAAATATCACTTGGGCACTCATGGCAATGTTTTGCCGGAGCTTTTCTTGAATTAAAAATATTTATTCCGCCAAAACTGGCTATTTTCTTTACTTTATGCTCATGTCCTATGTACCACTGCAGGATATCCATATCATGGGAACATTTTGTATTCAACAAACCGCCGCTCTGTGCTTTCTTGCGATGAAAACGACGGGTAAATGAGGCGCTGTGGGCCTGCCTGAGCTGCTCCAGTCCCTCAATATGGATTATCTTTCCAAGTATTCCGCTTGAGATAATCTCTTTGACTTTCTGACGTACCGTAACTTCACGCAAGTTGAACCCGACAAAAGCAGTAGCTGTGCTTTTATCCGCTTCCCTGATAATTGCACGACAGCGTTCTGAAGAAACTTCCAACGGCTTATCTATATAGACATGTTTGTTTGCCCGTAAAGCTATAGAAGCGGGTTCAAGGTGACAAAAATCCGGAGTGGTTATTATTACCGCATCCATTTCCGGTTGCGTAAGGAATTTTTCCGGCTCTGTAAATGTCTCAACATTTTCCAGTCCACAGTAGTCGCAAAATATTTTCATACGTTCCGCGTCAATATCACAGACTCCGAAAAGCTCAGCGTCGGCTGTACCGGCATATAACTGGCGCACAAAAGTTTCAGCTCTCGCACCTAATCCGATAACACCGATTTTGTATTTTTTACTCACTTATTTACCTCATTATTTGTTAAAGCATTATAGCCTGGCTCCCACCAAGCTCTCATCATTCGTTGAACACTTTCCGCTTCATAGCATTTGCAAAGGCAGTGGCGTAGTGGTTCTTTAATATCTTCAAGTTCAGATAAAAGTCCTTGTTTATTTTGATCTTCACGCATTAAATAACTGAAAATCCTTATCCACAGATATTTCAATTCGGCAAACAATAAATACATATCAGCCGTTTCATTATTTTTTACAGCATTAGCCTTTAGTTCCCTGAACACGCTAATCGCTGAAGGATAAGTTTTAAATAATCTTTCCATGGTGCTGTTTATTTCCGTCTGGTCCATTTTTCGGGATTCAGCTACACCCTTCATATAGACTTCATTGAAGTCAACTTCATTCCAGTCTAATGGGTAAACTCCACGCTTGCGGCGTTCGTCCTGACCTCCGGCAAAATGCATTACTAAACTCATGTAGCCGTGTCCGATTGGAGAAAAAGGTCTGCCGTACTTCGGTAATCTGATTTCCCAGAGTTCACCAACCGTTTCAAAGGCATCATAAAGTCCTGATTGTTTGACTTCAAATTCCTCATTTGCCCATGAGGCAAACCATTCGTTATCAATTTTTGCATTATAATCATTAACCAGATCAGCTGATACAGCAAAGTAGGGTAACTGCGCTTGCAATGGTGTATGAAACGAAGCCCATGAAGAATTGAGAACTCCGAGCATCTTGCTCTTTTCTGCTTTTTCAGCCCATGCGCGGGTATTGCCTATAGAACCGTGGCAGCGTGGGAAAAACTGTCCATAGTTGCAGCACGGTACACCAACACATTCATATCCGGCTGATTGGTAGATTTCTATTTGTTTCAAGCGTTCATCCTGCTTCTTGCCTCTGTCTTGCCCAACATAATAATCCCAGCACATCAGTATGGTCTGCTGTGAAATATCAACTGTTTTTATGGCATCGAAATCTTTCCAGAATATATCATCCCAAATAATTGGGCGTTTACCATTTTTTATAACAAATTCAAGAATCGGTTTTTGATGTTCGGCCCACATATTAATAATTCCTGAACGCTCTTTCCATGCCGCGCATTCAGGACAAGTTCCCAAGTGCCAAGTTTCATCTCCACCGATATGAAACAGTTCATCTTCCTGATGAAACTCCATCACTTCGGTCATAATATCCATAATAAATTGACTGCTCTCAGGATTTGACGGGCAAAGTTGGGTAGGCGTATCAGGCATTTCGCGGATGTGCGCAAGTTCATGATGCGCCAACGCAAATTCCAAATGAGACAGAGATTGCACTAGAGGAATTATTTGTATACCTAAGGAACGTAGAGTTAACAAAAAATCTTTCAGCTCTGATTCAGTAAACGCGTCTTTTGCACGCAAAAAAGAATACTTACTAAATGGAAACTTATCTTCATATTCAAGCAATACAGTATTAATACCGTATTCTTTTAATTCAAAAGGTAATTTGCGCAAATACTCTTTATTATACATAAGGTATTTGAAGTCTAATTGAATTCCATTGATTTTGTTCATTGAAATGTTCATGAAATAAATATAATATTCCTTTTGTTTTTATTGTTATGTATTGATTATACATGATGGAATATAAAAAAGCAAGTATACTAGGCATTTTTTTTATTAAAAAAATATTGAAATATCATGAAATTTCATTTGACTTTTGATTTTTATGCATTATAATTAGTTATTAAAGGCATATAAAACAAGGAGTTCAAATAATGGCAAAACAAGATATAGTTAAGAAAAACAGCAGAGCCAGAAAAAAAGTTACTATTCGTGAAATAGCTCAGGAGGCAAATGTCAGTATCGGTACAGTGTCGCGAGTATTCAATGGCCATAATGTGGCTCCTGATATAGCACAAAACGTCCAGGCTGCGGCCTCCAAGTTAAAATACCGGCCGTTAAAAAGCAAAGCTAACCATCCGCAGGGCGGAAGTGAAAGTTTTTTTTCAATACTAGTACATGATATAATAGAAACCCGTGAAATTTGGACTCAGCAGATATTGTTTAGTATTGTTAAGATACTCGGAGACTATAATTATAAATCAATCCTCAAGATCGTTCCGGCCAACGCAACTACTATTCCCGATGTAATTAAAAAAACTGCGGGTTGCGTGATGTGGGGAGATTTTTCAGAAAAATTTTATCAAAACTTGAGCATGGCAACAAATAATATTCCGATAGTATCGTATAGCCGGACTGTTCCATATGAAAACAGCGCAAGCGTTTTGGTCCATAACAAAGAATCAATGAGTACAGCGATTGAATATCTACTGGCCTCAGGACACCAGAAAATCGGTTTAGTATTGAATTCCAAGACAGGTGAAATAGCTGGAGACCGCTATAAAGGATTTATGAAAACTATGGAATTATTTAAGCAGGAAATCAATCCTGAATGGCTGATTTTTAGAGATAATTTCGAACAGCCTCCTGATCTGGATAACTCAAATTTTGCATACAATGCCACTAAAAAAATTCTTTCATCAAAGGAAGGTCCTTCCTGTATCGTTTATGGCTCTGATAATCTAGCACGTGCTGGGCTTGAAGCAATAAAAGATTGCGGTCTGAAGGTCCCTGATGATATCAGCGTACTTGGTTTTGATGACTTGCTTGGAAGCGACAAACTTAATCCCCCGCTCACAACAATGGGCTTGGATACTTTTGCTGTAGCGGAAATGCTTGTTGATTCGCTTGAAAAACTTCTCAAGCACCGTCCTGTAGACAAAGAACTTTATATCTCTCGCGAATTAGTTCGCAGGGAAAGCGTAGCGGTGTGCAAGTAATGATGAAAAAATTAATTAGTTTTTTATTAGCTTTTATCTGTCTTATCCTTTCTGCGATGGCGCAATCGAATTCCCCACGAAATAAGAAAACTGTATTATTGAAAGTGGCAGTGCCGATGCCCGGTCGTCCAAGACGGGAGATTTATGATTTATTTTTGAAACAAAATCCTGATATTGAGTTTGCCCGTACCGGTGGGATTGAACTTGAGGGTGCCGCTTCTGGAGCCGGTTTTTTTATGTCAATGGCAGGGGGAACCGCCCCTGACGTATTTAAATCTCCACTGGAAGCAATTGATACCTTTTATGACCAGAACTTTCTTTATCCGATTGACGAGATTGCCGGCAAAGATGCTCCATTATTTAAAACAATCCGACATTTTGTCAAACCCATCGTAATAAAAGACGGTCATGTATATGCAATGCCGATTTTTTACAAGGCGCATTCAATGGCGTTCAGAAAGGATCTTTTCGTAAAATGCGGCTTGCCGTCACGTCCGCCAAAAGATTGGGATGAACTTTTTAATTTTGCTTTAAAAATTCATAATCCTGAGAAAGGTGTCGTTGGTTACGCTATTTACGGTGGTTCATGGTTATTTGGACATATGCTTTGGGAAGCAGGCGGTGAATTTATGACTTATGGAATAGTGGATTCTCAAACAGGGAAATTTACACCCGCGAAGCCCGGTATAAAACCTTCGAAACCGAAAGAAAAAAAACTAAGATTAACTATCCGAAGCCGTTTTCAGGAAGAGCCCGGTCAGATGGCGGTAAATTTGTACCGTCGTCTTTTATTCTGTAAATGGGCGTGGGATGGTGCTGGGGGAAAAATAGTTTTCCGGGATCTGGATATAAATACTGGGAAATTTATTTGGAAAAATAAGGTCAAAAATACAATAGGGCAGACTTTTATTTTAAATAAAGACCGCCAGACAGTCAGTAACGGTAAAAAACAATATAAACTCCATACCGGGATAGCTATTGCCGTAAGTGGAAAAGACGTGGCACAGGACGTATTTAACCGTTTTAAACGCGGCAAGCTTGGAATGATGATCCTTTCAGCAGGTGGCGGGCGTGACGGAGTTTTACCGGACTACAGTCCGGCTGTTGTCGGTCTGGGGGCGATGCCGATTGGTCCGGGGGGCAAGCCTGTGACTCTGGCTAATGCCGGAAACTGGTGTATTAATTCCCAAATAAAGCCGGAGCGACGAGATGCGGCGTGGCGTTTTATCAAATTTATGTGTGGACCGGAAGTTCAAAAGCTTAAAGTGAAAATGATGGTAGAACGCGGCATGGCCGCTTATGTTTTACCTCAATATCTAAAAATGGCCGGATATAGCCAGTACATTAATGAAGTACCTAAGGACTGGGTAAAAGCAAATAAGATGCTTGAAAAATACGCTCGTGCGGTACCAAATGAACCTGGTTGGAGAATGGTATCCGGACAGATAAGCGAAATGCTTGAATATCTGACGACAAAGGAAAATGTGGATGTCGCGGATACTATGAAGAAACGCGCGAAATATTGTGATACAATTTTTTCCGCCGCAATGGGTGAAACAAAAGCACAAAAACTGTCACAAACAGCAAAAATAGGCATTTTACTTGTCTTGGTGCTTCTTTTTACAGGAATGGCAGTTCTTATCTTCCGAATTGCCAAAGGCGTTATGCAGTCTCAAAAAGATACTACAGAAACGCTGTCCGGCAGTAATAAAAAATTTAATAAAATCGTCCTGCCGCTCATATTTATGCTTCCTGCTCTTGCGGTTATTTTTTGTTTCCATTACCTGCCGTTGATACGAGGCAGTATCATGGCGTTTTATGATTATAAGATTATAGGAGAAAGTGTTTTTGTCGGAATAGATAACTTTGTAGACGCTTTACTATCGTCGGAATTCTGGTGGTCGATGTATATTACCGTTAAATACATGTTAATAAGCCTGGCGATAGGTTTTGCCCTGCCGATAATCATTGCTCTGCTTTTAGATGAAATCCCTTTCGGAAAATACTTTTTCCGTACGATCTACTATCTGCCAGCAGTAACCAGTGGATTGATTATAATGTTGATGTGGAAGGAGTTTTATGACCCTACACCAGCCGGAATGCTTAATAAGCTTTTTGCCATGTTTGGAATGGGCCCCTTTGCCTTTCTCAAAGATCCAAATATTGCTCTTGTATGCGTGGTCATTCCTAGCGCATGGGCTGCAGCCGGACCGGGAAGCATACTTTACCTTGCTGCTTTAAAGTGTATTCCTAATGAACTTTATGAAGCCTCAGCGGTTGATGGCGCAAAATGGTATCATAAAATACTTTATATTACTCTGCCGACTTTGTTTCCGCTTATACTTATAAACTTTATCGGAGCATTCCTGGCAGCTATGCAGGGAATGGGTAATATATTAGTAATGACTGGCGGCGGACCGGATCGCCAAACTCAAGTTATTGGTCTGGAAATATTCTATAACGCTTATGTATATTTGAAATTTGGCTATGCTATTACACTGGCATGGATACTTGGCGCAGTACTGCTTGGAGCAACTGCATTAAAGATGCAAATCATGAAAAAAGTAGATTTTAAATCTGCAGCTAATAATTAAAAGGAAATTTTTATATGCCAGTAATGAATAAAATTGAACGCAAGTCGTTTTGGGGTAAATTTGCCGTATTTCTCATGTATAGCATATTAACTCTAGGTGGAATTACTATGGTTTACCCATTTGCTCTGATGCTTGCGGGTTCTATTTCCAGTGGAGTTGACTCCGAACAATATCGTTTCATTCCATCATATTTACATAACGATCAAACGCTTTTTTTAAAATATGGAGAAGTAAAGTACGGCTCTAAATTCAAGTACAATCCGACCAGAAATATCAACCGTAACTGGCGCACTGGTTTTTCTGTATTGGGTAATATGGAAGAAGAAGAGCCGCAGTGGTTGAAAGAAACATTTAAGCAAAACCAAAAAGTACATCCTTTTGTGAATGAATGGCAGGAGTTTTCTGCAGCGGTAAAGCTGGAAGACCGAATTCGTTGTTTTGACAGTATTCTCGAAGAAGACTTTAAGAAATATTTACGAGAGAAATTTAAATCTGTAGAAAAAATCAAAAAACTTTTGAATGTAGATGTCCAAATATTGAGACTACCGTATGAATTTCCATATCTCCGTAACTGGTCTAAAACTGGAAGCGTTTACGAGAAAGAGTATTACCATTTCTTGGAAGTTAAAGGACTAAAGAAATGGACTCAGCCAATAATGTTTGATGGTGAATTTACAACTTTTTTACGATTGCGCACAAACAATATCGACGACATAAATAAAAAATATGGAACTTCATACAAGAATTTTTCGGAAATAACTTTCGCAAAAACAGCACCTGAAAACGGACTGCGTAGTGAATGGAAAACATTTTTCCGCAAACGCCTGCCTTTTAAATACTGTCGTCTGCGTGTAAACGCAAACGCATATCGGCGTTTTATCAAAAAAACAGTCAAGAATGTACATAAATACAATCTACTTTCGGGAAGAAAAATAAAATCCTTTGCGGAAATAATTCCATCAGAAGCGCAACCTGAAAATTTATATGAGCGAACTTTATGGCGGGAATACCTGACCAAACATGCTCAGGCGGATGAAATGTTCGCGACAACAGTCGACAACCTTTTCAGAGAAGCATTGCGAAAGAAATATAAGTCTATAGATAAACTTAATAAAGTTTTTCGAAGTGAATTTTCAAGCTTTGCACAAATAACACCGCCAGTCGCGGCAAGCGATGTGGCAGAGTTTTCTCCTGAAAGATCAAACTGGAAATTACATTTCCTATTCAACAATTATGTCGTAGTCTGGAAATATATTGCGGTAAACGGGCGCGCGCTATGGAATACTTTACTACTCTGCATATGCACTATCCTCGCTCAACTCACGGTTAACCCGATGTGCGCATATGCCTTATCTCGATTTAAATCAAAACACACCTACAAAATTCTGATGCTCCTAGTTGCTACTATGGCATTCCCTCCAATGGTGCTGATGATCCCGAATTTCTTTTTTATGCGCCAGATGGGTATGCTTAATACCTATGCGGCATTGATAATCCCGTCAATGGCAAGCGGCTATTACATCTTCCTCATGAAAGGATTTTTTGACAGTCTCCCTCGTGAACTTTATGAAGCCGCAAGCATTGAAGGCGCAAATGAATTTGTTATATTCACCAAAGTAACCCTGCCTTTAGTGAAGCCTATCATGGCAGTAAAAGCCTTAGGTGCTTTTACTCTTGCATACGGGGGGTTTATGTGGGCTTTTATTATCTGCCAAAATCCTAAAATGTGGACTATAATGGTTTATCTATACCAGTTTCAGCGTGAAAACCCATACCACTTGACTATGGCATCACTGGTGCTGGCATCTTTACCTGTATTATTCATGTTTGTTTTCTGCCAAAAAATAATTATGCGCGGTATTGTTATACCAGTAATGAAATAGGGAATTTAAAATGGCTGAAAAATCACGTCCAAATATACTATTGATAACAACAGATCAGCAACGTTTTGATACTGTCCCACCATATAAACCTTCATTTTTGCGCATACCACACATTGAGCATCTGGCTCGTGAAGGAGTAAGGTTCGATTGCGCTTATTCCGACTGCCCTTTATGTGTACCTTCCCGAGTAGGAATAATGACTGGCAAAGCCGTACATAATCATAAAATGTCAACAAATGGGAAAACAACAAACGTAATGGGAAATGCGGATACTCTCCCTGCTTATTTACATGAATGTGGTTATCAGACTGCCGCAATCGGCAAAATGCATTTCGGCCCTACACGTACTAAACATGGTTTTGATGAAATGTTGCTTCCTGATGATTATTATCAGGAAATACGCAATTCAGGCAGTTTGCTCCAGCCTATGCGTAATGGACTTGGTCAAAATGATATAGCTCCAGGAATGTCAACAGTTCCCGAAGCATTGACACATACCGCATGGGTAGCGGAAAAATCTAGAGAATACATATTTAGGCACAAGAATAACAGTAAACCTTTTTTCCTTTGGACATCGTTTTCAAAGCCGCATCCTCCGTTTGACCCTCCAGAACCATATTATTCCATGTACAAAGACAGCCCGATTCCCGCTCCTGTTTGTGGAGACTGGATTGAAGGGAATATACCTAGAGCTTTCGAAAGACACGCAGGAAGGTTTGCAGCTGATATTTATACTTCTTCTGATGAACTTATTAGGGCAGCGCGAGTCGCATATTATGGACTTATCACTCAAATTGACTATAATACAGGCAGAATTCTTGCAGCAATACGTGAGACAGGCGACGGCACTCTCGATAATACCTTTATTATTTTTACTTCAGATCATGGCGAATTCCTTGGAGATCATAAAACTATCAGCAAAACATTTCATCACGAAGTTTCAACTCATGTGCCATTCATCATGAAACCGTCCAAAAGCTGGGATAGGAGACTTTATCAAAAACATTCTTCCGCACTAGTTTCTCATGCGGACATATTGCCAACCCTCATTAGAGCAGCGGACGGTGAAGTGTCTGATGACATTGATGGAATAGATTTATGTCAACTTATTGAAAAAAATCTACCGAAAAGAAATTATATTGACATGATAAGTGGCGATAGCATTGATTCTCCATTGGCATCTATTGGCATAAGCGATGGAAAATGGAAATATATTTGGTATCCTGAAGGAGGAAATGAACAGCTTTTTGATCTTGAAAATGACCGTTATGAAACAAAAAACCTTGCAAGGAAAAAATCCAGCCAGGATAAACTTAAAGAACTTAAAAATGAACTGATAAAACGTCATAAAAATCTATCTTATGGCTTTGTTAATAAAGGCAAACTTGTAAAAACAGCAGTAAAAAATGATCAAATAGATGGCAATTGGAAGCTGTATCCATGGGCTCCAGGTTATACAACAGAATATTGTGAACATGATATAAAACATTAAAAAGAGAACTAATAATGCAACTTGAATTTAAACAGGATTTTGATGAGGCCAGAAAAAACTGGCAATTGATGTGGGAGGGGAAACTGAACCGTCCGATAATGAAAATCATAATCCCAAAGGAAGGGAAAAAAGAATTCCCAAAACCCAATAGAAGCAACACTCTGGCAATGGATTTTGAGGATTTTTGCGATCAGACGCTGAGGTGGGCGGAATCCCATGAATTTCTATGTGACGCTGTCCCATTTCAAACAGCTTACTTGATTGTAGGAATTCTGGAAGCCCTGATGGGAGCGAAAATAGATGTAGTACATGAAGCATGGGGTATAGATAGTCACGTTATAGCATGTATTGAAAATCTCAATGAATTTGAAGGAAAATTGCATAAAGAATCTGAATGGTGGGAAAAATGGGTAAACTTGCTCGAAATAATGAAGCGAAAATTTGCTGAAAGGCTGATTTTCGGAGAAGGACTTCCGGGAGGCAACCTTGACCAGTTAAGTGCCATGCGCGGTACAACTGAATTCATGATTGATTTTTTTGATAATCCCGAAGGCGTTCATCACGCTATGCGCGAAATGCAGAAAGTCTTTGATAAATTCCATGATGAAAACAAAAAACTTATGGAATATGATAAATATGGTTCTGTGACCAGGCATGGTTTTTACAGTAATGGAATAGCTGGGGTCCCACAAAGTGATGTGGCATTCTCTATCGGCAAAGAACATTTTGATGAATTTGGCTTACCATACCTTAAGCAGGAAATTGCTCGCTTGGATGCGGTCGAATACCATTTGGATGGCATAGGAAATCTAACGCATCTTGAATCAATTTGCAATATAGATAAAATTGGAATAGTTCAATGGGTACCTGGAGCTGGAACAGAAGGCAGAGACTGGACCAGCTTGTATGAAGATATCACCAGCCGCGGCAAAGGAATTTGTTTTGGAGCTGCAACACCTGAAGAAGCTGTTAAATTATGGAACAAATATGGTTCATCGAATTGTATGGTGATTTCCTGTCAAGCCAAAACAAAGACTGAAGCCGAAGCCTATTTAAAAGCATTTAATTGCTAATAACACAGCAAAATAACGTAAAGCAATGTATCAATTTATGTAATAACTTTTCTACGAACTATTTGCCCTTTAATCTTGACTTTTTGAAATCTTTTGAGCTCAGATTTTGTATGCCGACTGGCTGAAAGCTCGCGGTAAAAACACGTTTTTGAAATGATAAAAATTCAGTAAAATCATTTTTCCTGACGCTTATTTTTTCGTCTTCGCGGCAGTTGTTTCGTGTTTATTTTTTCGTCTGTCAAATCAAGGTATCGCTTGGTAATTCCGGTATATTTATGATCGAAATACCTGGTTAATTGATGAATTGACCATGAGTCATTTATAAGATGATTATAACCGAAAGTCTTACGCAAAGTAACGGCGGAAACATCATCAGCTCCTTTAATCTTTGCTTTTCTGGCCGCATCTTTGAATATATTCCCGATAGAGTACATATTAACCGGTTGAACCTTTTTCTTGATATTGACAGCGTGACTTTGAAATACATAAACATCTTCCGGATATTCTTCCCGAAGCTGGTTTAGAATTTTCAGACTTTTGTCACTGAAAAATATCTTGCGGGTTTCTCCGGCTAACTCACAGTCAAGTTCAAAATAAGGCTCGACTTTTTTTATTTCCGAGCCTATTTTCTGCTGTTTGACATCTGTCCATTTCAGGTTCAAAAGAAACAGCGGACTGACTCCAGTATCCAGACCCACTACAAAAAAAGCGTACACCGGAAGCGGAGCTATCTCTTTTACCATCTCTTCCCAAAGTAACAATTCTTTCATATTTTTTATTGGTCTTATAAATTTTTTCATGCTGAGCTCCAGTTTGTCTTGTTATTTTTTGCCTGAAATTGAAGAAATGTCTGATGATATTTGTGCAGGGATTGCCTTGATATTCCTGGTGTCGCATAAGCACACAGTAATTCCTCATCAGTTACCGGCGCCGGATGAGCTTCGCTAAAGTCTTTACGAGCCTTGGAACGCGCTGTCTGGTCGCACAATCCAGCAGACAAGTATTTACGGTAATATGAATCATATTCACGTCCCCATTTGATGCTTCGATCTGTATGCCGGTCAACTCTGCGGCGATGTTGTTTTAAATGCATTCCAGCGTATTCAAAAGGTTTTTGAACATTGAAAAGCTGTAATTTAGTTGATTCGAGAAGTTTCATCCAGCTCGCAGCGATACAATACAGTTGTATTGTCGCTTGTTCATCAGAGTAATCCAGAAGCTTGAGAAGCCGGAGAGTCATCGCATGCACAATGCGTATTTTTTCGGAAAGTGTATCCGGCGCTTCAGGAAGCTGTTTTATTACTTCAAGGACTTTTTTTGCTTCTGCTTGCGAAAGCACAGTGTTATTCACAAGGAATAGCCGTGGATTCTCTCCTTTTCTGAGCAAATCTGCAAAATTTTTAAGATAAGCGGCAATATCTTTCGGCAGATTCATTTCAGGCGAATAATATGATTCTACGATAAGCTGGACCTGATAAGTAATGAAATTGCGTCCGGCAGTAGCGAGCCTGATGAACAAAGAAATATCTTCCTCATCCGGAAAAAGGCAAAATGCCTGCCGGTGATGCAATACAAGCGTTTGCTTCCGCGCAATATATAATAATTCAGACCAGTATCTTGCTTTTTTCATTGTATTCTTATTGTTTAAATTAGATGTTATACAATATCGTATTTTTTATGATTATCAATTATTTTTTACTAAAAATAAATATTTTTATAGGAGAAACAATAAAAGATACAAAAACATAAGCACGTTTATAGCTAGTTTGAGTGTCGTCTGCCGGCCTGAATAAAATCATTGAGGCTCTGCACCGTAATCCTTGAAGTCCGATGCCCGAGTTTGACCAGTTCCAGTTCTCCCTTGTTAATATGGTCATAGACCGATTTTACCGTAACTTTAAGGATTCTTGCTGTTTCCTGCAAGGTCAGCAAGGCCGGAATATCGACAGTTTGTCGTATTTGCTGATTGATGTTCTTAAGATAATTGAGTTCTTCGTCTGAAATAACGCCGCATTCGACCAGTGGAGCGGCGAATTTCACTAATATTTTAACTGTTTCTTCTTTTAGCATAACGTTTCCTTTTTGATGGTTAAGAATTTCATTATACTATGTAATACCATCTGTAACAAGGATATTTAAAGCCAAAAGTAGTCGACGAACATTATTTCAACACCTTTTACTATGAAAAACGTAAAATGCCGTTATTTTCCTAATTTTTAATAGAGTCAAGGTAGGCTCTGTGGTAACGCCGCAAGGCCGCCATACTATGTCCGGGTAATATACCGCAATCAAGGATTTCGTCCGAGCTCTTCGGTAAAGGATGTGCGAAAATAAAATCCCGCCGGGCATAAGTCTTTGCCGTTTTCTCCCGGAACTTTTGTTTCAGATACTTTTGCAAATAACCATCAAATTCCTGGCCCCAAAGAATGCTTTTTGTATTCATAGACCGGTGACGTTCCCTATGCAGTCGCAGATGTTTTAACGCGCACTCGACAACAGAAGCTCCAAGATTTTTTTCTGCCTGTTGAAGGATTTTATTCATTACCAATTCATGAAAACGAATCATACCAGTAGCTTCAGGCAGTTTGGCGATTTTCAAAATCGTTTGAATCAGAGAATAAATCTCTCGAAGTTTTCCAGAAGTTGCTTGATCGGGACTTGGAACTGCTTTAACAGCCGCAATGCTGGTCAGATTGCAAAGAGCAAAAATATCAATAGATTTACAGGGGTCTAATCTCAAATGCTCGAAAGCTTTCACTACTGCCCGCAATACCGCACTTTGATATCTGCAAATCAGTTGCTCGTCATTGAAATTCAACACTTCGAGTCGATAGCGGTCAGCCAGGCGGCAACAGACTGGAACCAAGCGCTCCTGAAATGTAAGGACTTGTTGCTGATCGAGCTGAAATAGTTTTATCTCGTTGAGGTCAAGAATGCCTGTGGGGCGTTTCCTAATTTTCAATAATTTATCATATAGTTCATTCATTTATAGTTTTTCCTGTATTTAATTAAGGGATGAAACCTGCCTGTACTACATTAAAAATCAAGAAAAAAACTATTTGTAGTGTGGTAAATAACATTATTTTAACACTTTCTTGCGTGCCTGTTTTAGTTGCTTAGGAGTTTGGGTAAGCTGATGTTCGCTATTTTTTCCTGTTCCAACAGTTTGTCCACTGTTAGATTCAGTTGGACAATCAATGAATCCGAAGCGGTATCGATCAATTCGTGCAGGCGCTTCCGCATCATGCCCTGCATGCTGTTTTTACAAGCAGAATTTTCACCAGAAACAAGTCCGCGCATCATTGCGATACCTTTGATTCTCGCTTCTCGGTTGGCATGATTCTGATAATGTTTTGTCATATCGGCCGAAATATGCCCGACGATGCTCTGTACCACAGGCAACGGTACACCTTTGATCCCGGCGTAATAACAGAAGCAATGCCGGAGACTATGGAAATCCTTAACGCTTTGTTTGCGGCAATACCCCGGACGTTTGACCTTGGTTACAATTCCGAGGGATGATAAATATTGAATGATTTGTTTTGACAAATTACGGGCTTCCTGCAAATATATTTCCGCCGCTTCGGGAATAACATATTCCGAATATGGCGAACCTGGAATACGTTTTGCCGCCTGTTCAGCCAAACAATCCGCCAACTCCATTTCTATTGGGATAATTACTTCAGCTCCGGTCTTGCGGGTAATACGTATGATTTCCTCATGCAGAAAATCCTGTATCGTTGATTTACCTTTATGCCAATTACTGATCTCGGACCATTTCAAGGTCGCCACATCGCCTTCACGCAGCCCCGTACAAATGCCAATTGTAAACATCGCTTTCATCAAGGGCGGCGGCTCTGTAAATATCAAACGTAATTCATCTTCCGTAAAAATCTCCCGTGGAATTTCCTTTTTGGGAAGCGGCTTTATGTCTTTAAAAGGATTATCATTGAATGTATACCCCAAATCCTTTTCCAGGCGTGAAAATACGCTTTTACATGTACTCAGGTGATGATTGATGGTTTTGTTGCTCAAAGAGGCTGTTTTATTTTTGATAATCCGTCCGTTTTTGCAAAGATCGGCGATATAGGCTTCAGCGTGAAAATATTCTACTTCGTCAAGCCGGGAAAGTTCATAGTTACTATGAATAAATTTTACGAAATCATTCCAGTATGAGCGCAGCCTTTCTGTCCATTCCTGAGAAATGGATTTGCCGATATTTTTTTCAATTGCAAGTTCGATCGCGGATTCCAGGGTTATTATTGTTTTCGCTTTTAATTTTCGAAGATCCGCTTTCTGTTCAAGATATTCTTCCCTTGTTTCGATCTCCTTAATGGTTTGCAACGGTTCCAAATATTTTTTTGCGGCTTTTTCCGCTTCGCGAAGCTTGCTTATCTTATTACCGTCTTGAGTTTTCAACGTGACACTTTTGCGTTTACCGTCCAGACGATATTGCAGATAATAAACTCCATTAGCTTTATAGACGCGTCCGGAACCATTGGCACGGCGGGAATCTTTCGTTTTTGACATATCGCTTTCCTCTTTATTTTTTAGTTTTTCGGCATCATAATTCTGATTGCCGAAAAAGAAAGGGAAAAACTTTTTATGATGAGGACGATAACACAAATATTCGCATTATGGAATTTTTGTTAATTTACGCCTTGAACAGGCAGGGATTTGGTGATAAATTTTATTTGCCAATATTTGCCATTGATGTTTCAAAACAATATGAAACCATGCATATTTGAGCGTAACGTTGATAAAAGCTCGATTAAAGGCTTTTGCTTGCAGGGAAGTTGTAAAGATTTTATAAACAAGCATTTATGTTTATGTTGGCAAATAATACTGAGAGGACACTCGCTCTCCAGGCAACGCATAATGCGATGAATAAAGCTTTTTACAGATCATCTATTAAGCATCCGATATTCTCAACTGTTTTTCCCGGTTGAATGGCAGAATGTTTCAAGTCCTCTTTTTTAGTGCCTCCGGAAAGAACAAGCACGGTCCGGTATCCCATTTGTACACCTCCGACAATATCCGTTTCAAGAGTATCCCCAACCATTGTAGTTTCCTCAGAAGATAAGCCAAGTTCTTTCCTTGCCGCGCGCATCATTACCGGGTTGGGCTTACCAACGCTAAACGCGTTTATTCCGGTGGCCCGTTCCAGCATGGCGACTATAGCGCCGCAGCCGGGACGCGTACCAGTTAGGGTCAGGATTGGTTGATATAAGCTTAGCGCCATTGAGGATCATATTTACCGCCCGTTCCATCATTTCCATATTAAATGACCTCCCCTCCCCGACGACTACGTAATCGGGGTCAGAGTCCACAATGGAATAACCGTTGCGGTG
Source organism: Victivallaceae bacterium (assembly GCA_963664605.1). Taxonomy (GTDB): domain Bacteria; phylum Verrucomicrobiota; class Lentisphaeria; order Victivallales; family Victivallaceae; genus JAHOYW01. The sequence goes on along the minus strand of OY761536.1, from coordinate 2,411,389 downwards.
CAACGCGTGAAGCAAGCCTCCCTCGCCAATCACATAAGCCGTCCCGTTTTTCTTTTGCGAGTTCAAGAAACGTGCGGTTGCCATTGCGCAAGTGAAAATATGCTCTTCCCCTACCCTGAATCCCATTCGGATCAATTTCATGGCAACATCCCGCCGCGTGCGCTGACTGTTATTGGTCAGAAAAAGAAAAGGAATTTTCTTTTCCTGTAATTTTTCAATAAATTCTTTTGCGCCATCAATGATGGTATTACCACGATAAAGTACGCCATCCATATCAATCAGATAGCCTTTTTTCTTATTTTCCAACGGAAAATTTTCTTTTATTGTCATTAATTCATTTCCTTTTGTTTTAGGGTTATAAGTTGCCGGATATATTTGCATAAACCATGCCAGTTTATTTAAACGCAGTTAATTTCTTAAAAAAAACAGCAAATCAACTTTAAACAGATATGATAATAATTTTTTCTAACTTGAAATCAAGAGTTACACCTGACAACATTGTATTACAAAATTGGAAGAAACAAACAAAAAAGTAACATTCTACAACTAATAAATATTAGTTTTCGTAAAAATAGATATTGACTATTCATATCTGCATTATATTGTAAAATATAACTATTCTGCATGGTATAATGAAAATGATGAATACAGTAGCAAAACTTGACCTGCTTTCAGGGGATTCACAGTATGATCTTGCCTGCGCCTGCGGAACCGGGAAGGATGACCGCCGCACCCGTGGACTTGACGGCAAATGGCTCTATCCTGTGCCCGGCAGCGGTATCATGCTAAAAACCCTGCTTACAAATACCTGCACCAATGATTGCAAATATTGTCCTCTGCGCAGTGAAACCAATGTCCGCCGCTGCTCGCTCACTCCAGAGGAAACCGCCAGGATTTTTATGGAGTATATGCGCAAAAAGCGTTTGATCGGTATGTTCTTGAGTTCCGGCGTTATCGGCACTCCCGACCGGACTATGGAAAAGCTCAACGCTACCGCTGAAATCCTGCGCAAAAAATACCGTTATCGCGGCTATATTCATTTGAAAATAATCCCCGGGGCTTCACAGGCTGCAATTGAACATTCCCTCAGCCTCGCGTCGGCAGTTTCGCTGAATATTGAAACCCCCGGCAGGAAACATTTTAAAAAACTCTCAAACAGCAAAAACTTTGATGATGACATTGTGTCACCATTGAAGTTCATGGCAGAGCAGACAGGCAAAGGCCGGAAGTTTTCAAGAATAAAGTGTACCACCCAGTTTATCGTAGGCGCCTCTGACGAATCAGATAATGAAATCGTTAAATATATGGACGGCATTTATAATCGTCTGAATTTCCAGAGAATTTATTTTTCCGCGTATCAGCCGGGACTGGGCGATGGCAATATTCCCGGAGAAAAGAATTTCAGTTTGAGCCCCGAAGCCCGTTTCACTCGTGAACACCGCTTATACCAGACCGATTTCCTGATGCGGAGCTACGGCTTTAAATTTGACGAATTGATCTTCGAGAATAACGGTAATCTTTCGTTAGAACTCGATCCCAAGGAAATCTGGGCAATACATCATCCTGAATATTTTCCGGTGAACCTGAATCACGCTGATAAAGAACAGATATTGCGGGTCCCCGGGCTTGGCCCGGCAACGGTCAGAAAAATTATCAAGCTGCGCAAAATTCACCGTTTGCAAAGCTTACTGGATATAGGAGTAATAGGCAGGCTGGCCGCCAAAGCATCCAAATATATTATATTTGATTAACGCTAACGCTAAAATCACTGTCAACAAAAGTCTATAAAACAAAACGCCCTGTTTACAAAGTTTGAATAAAATATTAATATTTTTATATTTTATCTCTTGACAATACTGTTTACAGCCCTATTTTATATAAAACTGACTAATAGTCACTTTTTGACTAACAGCCACAAAGAAGGATAAAAATGGGTACATTAGAACGAAAAGCAAGAGAACGCGTAAGCCGCGAGAACCTGATTCTCGATGCAGCTGAAGAGGTATTTTTCTCTCACGGTTTTGACCAGTCAACAATGGACGATGTCGCAAAAGCCGCGGAATTGAGCAAAGGTTCCCTTTATAACTATTTTAAGAACAAGAATGAGCTTTGTATCGGCATAGTCGGCAGAAGTCTGCGTCTTATGATTCAGTATTTGGAAAAAGCTCTGCCGGAAAACTGTTCCGGTCTGAATAAAATTCACGGGATGGCAAAAGGATTTCTTTTATTCAAACAGGAAAACCCTGAATATTACTGTGCACTGCAAAATTATAAGCACCACAGCGGCGGCTGTGGTGCAGATAGCAAATTTCTAAATTTAAGTATAGATGAAAATTGCTATATTAACGGACTGGTTGAAAAGTTTGTTAAGGAAGGAATATCAGACGGCTCAATCAAAAAATCCATTATTCCGGAAAAAGCGGCAAACGCTATTTGGGGAGAATTCAATGGGGCCATTCCCGGGTTTGATTTGAATACCAATTCGGCAGAAGCGTACGAATACGCTGTTGAATTGATTATAAACGGATTAAAAAAAGCTTAAATCTTAAAGATAAAAGCTTAAAGATTTAATTTAAAACTAAACAGGAGAATTATCATGAAATTATTAATTGTAGGTGGAGTAGCAGGCGGAGCTACCGCCGCAGCACGAGCAGCTCGTCTGGACAGTTCAGCAGAAATAATAGTTTTTGAACGTGGTCAAAGTATTTCATTCGCCAATTGCGGGTTACCATATTACATTGGTGAAGTAATCAAACAACGTGAAAACCTGCTGGTAATGACTCCGGAAAAATTCAAGGGACGTACCGGAATAGAAGTCAGGACTATGCAAGAAGCAATCGAAATCAATGCTGAAGAAAAATTCCTTAAAGTGAAAAATCTTCAGACTGGAGAAATATACACCGAGTCATACGATAAACTATTGCTGGCGACCGGCTCCAGTCCGGTTATCCCACCTCTCCCCGGCGCGGATGACCCGGATGTAATGACTTTATGGACCATGCCCGACGTTGACCGTATAAAAGGACGGGTCGATGCCGGAATAAAACACGCTGTTGTTATTGGCGGCGGTTTTATCGGGCTTGAAGTCGCAGAGAACCTTGTCGAACGCAACGTTGAAGTAACCTTGGTGGAAATGCTTCCGCACATTATGTCAAACCTTGATCCGGAAATGTCATGTATGCTGGAAGATGAATTCAGGGAAAAAGGAGTTAAACTCCAGTTAAACAACGGCGTATCTGAAATTACCCGTCATCCTGAAGCCAAGGAAAAAGTAACTGTCACATTGAAAGATGGAACTGAAATTCCTACAGATCTAGTCATTATGAGCGTCGGCATAAGGCCTAACAGCGAACTAGCCAGAAACGCCGGGCTTGAACTGGGGGAACGCGGTGGAATCAAGGTTGATGCCAACCTGCGCACCAGTAACCCTGATATATATGCCGCGGGCGATGTTATCGAAGTAATTGACCCGATTCTGAATACCCCGACAATGATTCCTCTGGCTGGCCCGGCAAACCGTCAAGGCAGAATCGCCGCCACTAACATCTTCGGTGGAGAAGAAACTTACAAAGGAACTTTGGGAACTTCAATATGTAAAATATTCGATCTGCATGCAGCCTCCGTCGGAGCAAATGAAGCTCGTTTGAAAAAAGCCGGGAAAAATTACCTGAAAACTTATATTATTCCTGCATCACACGCCTCATATTATCCAGGATCTGAACCGTTGTTCATGAAAGTTATTTTTGAAAAAAACGGAAAACTTCTGGGAGCCCAGATTATTGGGCGCGACGGCGTTGATAAACGCATAGACCTTTTGGCAACCGCTATACGCAACAATATGACGGTTAGTGATCTTACAGAACTTGAGCTGGCTTACGCTCCGCCTTTCGGTTCTGCAAAAGATCCAGTAAATTATGTCGGTTTTGTTGCTGAAAACATACTGAAAGGCGATACTGTAACAACTACGCCGGAAGAACTTAAATATGGTGATTTTCTGCTTGATGTCCGGGAAGAAGATGAGGTTATGTGCGGAACAATTCCCGATTCGATAAATATCCCTCTGGGTAAGCTTCGTGATAATCTGGATAAATTGCCAAAAGACAGGGAAATAATTATTTTCTGCAAATCCGGAGCCAGAGCCTACCTGGCTGAACGATATCTAAGGCAGACAGGTTACAATGTCAAAAATCTCAGCGGCGGTTATCTGGTATGGCAGCTCTTCAACCGCAAAGAAGCGGAAAAAATAGCAAAAGCCTCCCCCTGTATGACAGCGCCTCATGCAGTTGTCAGCACAGAGGATTTTGACGCACCGGTAGAACTTGACGCCTGCGGGCTGCAATGCCCCGGCCCTATTGTTCAGGTAAAAAATAAACTTGACCTTATGAACGAAGGGCAAACTCTCAAAGTCACCGCCAGTGATGCCGGTTTCTATAATGACTTACCGGCTTGGTGCGAATCCACCGGAAATACTGTTCTGAAAATAGAAAAAAGCGACGGACTGGTTAAAGCCATGGTACAAAAAGGCTCAACCGTAATTGCGGGAGCAGTGACGGCTATGCCGAAACGGACAACTATTGTCTTGTTCAGCAATGATTTAGACAAGGCCCTTGCCGCCTTTATCATAGCCACCGGATTTGCCACCCTGGGACATGAAGTGTCAATATTCTGTACTTTCTGGGGCTTAAATGTATTACGGAGAGATCATCCGCCTAAAGTAAAGAAAAACATCGTCAGCAAAATGTTCGGCATGATGATGCCGTGCGGCGCTAAAAAGCTAGCCTTGTCCAAGATGCACATGATGGGCATGGGAACCGCAATGATGAAAAGTGTTATGAAAAGCAAAAACATTGACGACTTGCCAACGATTATTTCTCAGGCCAGATTAATGGGCGTCAAACTTCTGGCGTGTGAAATGGCAATGAATATGATGGGTATCCAGGAGTCCGAACTTCTAGATAATGTTGAACTGGCAGGTGTCGGCAATTTTGCCGCCCTCGCCGAAAAATCAGGACCGGTAATGTTTATCTAAAACCGGCTAATAAATTTTCGGCATTTACTGGATTTTTAGATTTCATGATGTATATTAAAATCTAAATCTTCTTTGGAATATAGAAATTGGAGTAAATCCATGTCGTGTAAATGCCGGAAATTTACAATCATTGAACTGCTTTTTGCGATTGCCATCATTGCAATTCTGACTTCTATGCTTATGCCCGCTATTGGTGAAAGCAGAGCCCGGGCACGCTTTGTTCGCTGGCTGCAGTTCAACAAACAATGCAGTACAGATCCTAAATGTATTGTTAATTTCAGCTTTCAGTATGATGAAGATAATATTATAAAGAATTCCGCAAAGGGGTACGAAGGGGAAAATTTCGATGCGGAAAAGTATAACGGAATCATAAAAGGCGACTATGAGTGGACTCAAGGACGCTGGTGGAAAGGGAAAAAAGCTGTACAATTCGACGGTGTAAGCACTTATATTGAAATACCGGGAATGCAGCACATTGATTTTGACGGTTCAGATGATTTCACAATTATAACATGGGTGAAATTTGACCGTATTGATAACTGGACCGGCATTTTTGGAAAATGTTTAATGAAAAATTCCACAAACGGTTACGCTCAATACGCGGTATATTATAAAGGCACTAAAGCAAGCCCCAAAATGGCAGCCGGACAATTTGAACTCGACGTCGGCAACGAATCTGTTGATTTTGATGACGTTAATGCGTTTGCTATTGGCGATGACGTCAATAATCTCAACTGGTTTCAACTGGCTTTGCGTAATCAGGTAATCGACGGCAAACAAGTGGTACATTTATTTTTGAACGGCACAAAACTAAAATCCGATCATGTCAGTTCAAAAGGCTTTAAAACATATAAATGTGATGCTCGCCTGGCTATCGGATGCATACGCTGGCTGGTATTGGATAATGTAAGCACAAGTAATAACGGCAAACCCGGTAATTTTCTAAAAGGAAAAATAGATGAATTCCTGATTTATGGCCGTGCCTTGAGCGACAATGAGATCAAGGGGCATTACGTTATGGGAGCTGAACATTTATAAACGTTTCATCTCCAGCAAAATAATCAACGATTTGACTTTCCAGCCGGCAATCGGCAACACGCTAATAAATCTTAGTCACACCAGTTGATTTTTCGGCTTTCCGGATATATAATAATTATATAAGTATATTATAACATCGGAGGGCAGTCCCATGGCTTGCAGTCACCGAAGTTTTTTTACTGTCGTTGAACTTCTTCTGTCAATCTCTATAATGGCAGTACTCGCCTCCATATTAATGCCTAATCTTACTGAAAGCCGCAATAGAGCCCGCTTTGCCAGATGGGTGCAGTTTAATAAACAGTGCAGTACAGACCCCTCATGCGTGGTTAACTTCAATTTTCAGGAAGGACAAGGCGACATCCTGACAAATTCAGCCCATGGCTATGAAGCTGAAGGTTTTAACGCCGAAGACTATAAAGGTATAATACACGGAGATTATGAATGGGGACAGGGGCGCTGGACCAAGTATAAAAAAGCTTTGCAGCTTGACGGCGCGAGTACCTTTATTGAATTTCTTGCTTCCAAGCATTTAAATTTCACCAGCACGAAGGGTTTTACTTTTATCATTTCATTAAAATTTGACCATTTGAGCAAATTTGACGGAATTTTTGGCAAGTGTTATATGCGTAATGCAGTAAACGGCACGCCTCAATACGTCATGTATTATGATAATACCAAATCCGGGAACCTGAATTCAACTAAACTATTCCATATGGATATAGGTGATGTCAGTGCCTCTTTTGACAATACTGATGAAAACGGCGTTGAGATCAAACCTTTTAATGACATGGACTGGATTCATTTTGTTTTACGCAATAGAATAGTCGGCGACACTCAGGAACTTGACCTGTTCATAAACGGCGTAAAATTGAAAGGCACATACAGTAACCTCAGCACCGGTAATCAGGTAATAGAAAATGCAAACCTGGCTATCGGCTGTATACGCTGGCTGGTATTGGACAACAGGGATAAAAATGATCCTGCACCTTACGGCAAACCTGATAATTTTATGAAGGGAAAAATTGATGAACTTCTAATTTATAATCGTGCTTTAAAAGATTCTGAAATCCAGGCTCACTACCTTATGGCCGGGGAACGTTTATATTGAGTTTTTAATGGCTTTTACTAATAATTTTTAAATAGACTAATAAATTTTCGTTAATTTATAGCTTTTTTAAATTTTGCGTATATATTAGTATGAAAACTCAGTTCAGGAGGTGCCCCATGAAACGCAATCGTCGTTATTTTACTGTTCTAGAATTACTCGTATCTGTTACCATCATTGCAATACTTGCGGCATTGCTCCTGCCAGGACTCACAGAAAGTAAACAACGAGCGCATTTTGCCCGCTGGCTGCAGTTTAATAAACAATGCAGCGCTGACCCGACCTGCGTGATTAATTTAAACTTTCAGGAAAATGAAGGGGACGTTCTGAATAATTCTGCCAAAGGTTACGAAGGAGAAGGATTTAACGCCTCCAATTACAGCGGAGTAATAAAAGGAGATTACACCTGGGGACGCGGACGCTGGATAAAAGGAAAAGGTGGTTTACAACTTGACGGAGCCAGCACTTATATTGAATTTCCCGACAATAAATTTTTAAATTTTAATGGTGATAAAGACTTTACAGTCATGCTCTCAATAAAATTTGATTCGCTTAATAAATGGGATGGTGTTTTTGGAAAATGCTATACAACAAATAGTAGCGGTAAACCTCAGTATGCTATGTATTATGATGGAGAAAACAATGACAATAGTAATTCTCAGAAATTGTTTCAAATGGATATCGGCGGTGCAAGCATATTATTCAGCGCGGAGGATGAAAACGGCAATCCTATAAAACCTATAGACACCAGCGCCTGGACACATATGGTTATACGGAATAAAGTTATTGACGGCAAACAGCAGGTTGATTTATTTATCAACGGAATAAAACTGAAATCCACATATAAGTCCAACAATGCTGTACAAAAACAACAAGATTCAACAAATTTTGCTATCGGCTGTATACGCTGGCTCGGTAATAGCAGCAATAATAATAGCAGTAGTTATGTAAATAGCAGTTATCCTGTCAATAGCTACGTCGTCAGTGGAATTCAGTATATGAATTTCGCTAAACAAGAAACTGAACAGGAAACAGAAACAGAACAAAATCAGGGCGAGACTCAAAATCAGGAGCAAAACCAGAACCGAAATCGAAATGGTGGAAATTCCGGCACTGTTGATGACAATGGCGGCGACGGAAACGGCAACAACGGGAACTCAGAAGTAAATAACGATCAAAACGGCGACGGACCAGGCAATAATGGTAACGGCAATGGTAATCAAAATCAAAATCAGAATGGAAATTCCGGCACTGTTGATGATAATGGCGGCGACGGAAACGGCAACAATGGGAACTCAGAAGTAAATAACGATCAAAACGGCGACGGACCAGGCAATAATGGTAACGGAAATGGCGGCAACGGCGGCAACGGCAATAGTGGCGATAACGGCAATGGCAACAGCGGTGGCAACGGCAATAGTGGCGATAACGGCAATGGCAACAGCGGTGGCAACGGCAATAGTGGCGATAACGGCAATGGCAACAGCGGTGGCAATGGCAACAGCGGTGGCAACGGCAATAGTGGCGATAACGGCAATAATAATAGTAACAGTAGCAGTGATTCTTCAAACGGCAGACCTGACAACTTTCTGAAAGGTACACTTGATGAAGTTTTGGTTTACAATCGTGCTTTAAGCGATAGTGAAATCAAAGCCCATTATCAGATGGGTGCTGAAAATTTGTAATTTTAAAATTTGCAAGTATAATATAGCTGATATTTATAACACTAATACTTGTATTTTTTATGGAGAGTTGTCTTGATGGCTTCAAAGCAACCTGATTCACCTCTTGAAAATAAACCTGCAAACGCAGAAGACAGTTCTAAGGATATTGAGATTCCAGAAGATAATGACTCTCAAGAGAAAATTGTTTTCTGGTGCGAAGAATGCGGACAAAAATACCGTTTACCTAAAGATTCAGCCGGCAAAACCGGTATTTGCTTCAGATGCCAAGCTTATTTATTTATTCCAAGTAAATCACAGGAAAAGCCCGACACCACCAAAATGATCGTTTTTGCTTGTGCTCACTGCGGCAGCAAACAGCGAAAACCACGAAAGCTCATCGGCACCGAAGCTGAATGTGTTAACTGTGGCGAAAAAAATATTGTTCCTAAAAAATCAAGAACCTCATCTCTGCCTAAAGGTGCAGAGAGTCAGGAGGACAGGATTCTTTTCTGGTGTCAGTATTGCGGACAAAAGTACCGTCTTCCTAAACATCTCGCAGGAAAACCGGGTAACTGCGACAGATGCAGCAATGTTTTTATAATTCCTGATAAATCTCAGGACAAACCAATACTGAAAAAGATTATTAATTTCCCGTGTAAACATTGCGGACAAAAGCAATGGAAAGCCAAAGAACAAGTCGGTGAAGATTTTAAATGTGGAAAATGCGGTGAAATCAATACCGTCCCTGAAAAATCTAAAGTAACTTCATTTACCAAGCCGGAAACGGAAGAAAAAGCTAAAATATTTTTCTGGTGTTGTCATTGCGGACAAAAATACCGCTTACCGCATAGTATGGCAGGCAAGACCGCAATCTGCGACAGATGCAACAATGACTTTGTTATCCCAACTGAATCGCAAACCAGGCCTACGCGCAAAGAAACTATTATATTTCCATGTGAGCATTGCGGCAAAAAAATACAGAAAACTAAAGACCTGATTGGTACGGAAATCAAATGCATTGAGTGCGGCAGAGGAAATATTGTACCGGAAAAATCCAAAAAATCTTTATTCGATTTAATTGCCCCGGGAACATTTGAACCGGCAATAGCCACAGAAGCAACAAGAATGAACCTTAGAATACCGCAAAAAATAGTTAAGTCTGAAGGGCTTTCTATAAAAGAGCGGCTTTCTGCTGAAATAAATATTCCTAAAAAAAAAAAGTTCCACCTGGAACAACTTCTGCACCGGTAGAAGTATCTTCCTCCAAGCAGAAAAGCCTGCCTGCGGTTTCTCCTGCTAAACCAGCTCCAGAGCAAACAACTTCTGCGCCGCCAAGTAAAAAGGATAAAAATTCTCCGGTAAAAATATATCATGAAACAGGAGAAAATATTCTTTTCTGGTGCTCTTACTGTGGGCAAAAATACCGTCTGCCGCATAATCTTGGAGGCAAGAGAAGTGCATGCGACACCTGCCAGAACGATTTATTCATACCAAGGGAATCGCAAACAGAGCCGGAAGTAAAACCTTCAATAATCTTTTCATGCAAGCATTGCGGACAGAAACTATGGAAGCCAGAGGAACTTGCCGGCAAAGAGGTTACATGTCATAAATGCGGCAAGAAAAATAATGTTCCGGAAAAATCCGCAAAATCTATACTGGAAAAAATAACACCAATAAAGCTGGATAATTCTTTTATTACGCATGAAGCAACTGTGACAAATATAATTGTCGTCGGGAAACCGCCTGTTGATCCCGATGCCAAACCACCCAAAAAGACTCACGAAAAGAAATTCAAGTCACAGGTGATTTATAATACTTCGCAGCCGGAGCCGGATAAAAAAGAAGAAAAAAGTTCCCCTTCCCTGGACAAAGAGGCATATCTCGGCCCAAAAATTATTATTACTGAAGATCCGCCAACTATACAGAAAATCAAAAATTATTTTCATAGAAAGGCTGAAAAATATTTTATCTTTGCACTATTTGTTCTTCTTATCGAATATCTGATAAATACATATGGAGAAAGACGGCGTCCATCAAAAACTTTTATTATTTTCGCCGCCTTTTCAATTTCCGCAATAATTATATTGATTACCTGGAATTATGTTACTTATACTCCTCCAAGCGAAACAAGTAAATGTCCATATAATGTTATATGTACCAAGTGCGGCCTTAATGAGATTCGTAAATTTGAAAATGTAAACAAAGGGACATGCTCCAAATGCTCCAGTCATGTCGGCTTAGCCTACCGCTGTAAAGCTTGTGGTAAAAGTTTTGTCTATGACGAAGTCAAAAGCAAGCGTGAAGTAAAAAATAAAATAATAAGAGATGCCAAAAGGATGGAAAAATGGACAGGGAAGAAAGTAAAAATTGTTAATACATTGTCCAACAATCGTATAATAAAGAAATGTCCTTACTGTCGTTCAGAAAATGTGTATTATGTTACTGTAAAGCAAGCAAGGAAGGAATCGGAACAAGCGGCTTTGGAAAAGGAATTTCAGCAGATAGACAAAAAAGTTTCCGCAAAAAAAGCTAAGAAAAAGAAATAATATCTAGTTGTTCAACTTGTCAATCCTTTAACTTATATTCGTGTTCCCCAGTATAGCCGTTGGAACATTTTATTATATATATCTTGTGTTACAACAAATGAACAATGTTCATTTGCAGACAAAAAAAATTATAAACTAAGTAGGGAATTCAAGATCATCTTTTTAGCTTGCCAGGAAATACTATTAAAGCGCTTTTTATCATCCTTGCCGAAAAACAAGATTACCCCGGCAAGCATGCTCCAAGTTGCTTCAGCGGTTCTCTCCAGTTCTTTTCGTGAAAGATCAGAGCGCACCCCCTTTATATAATCCATAACTAAAGCCAGGCATTTATCTTTGCGTTGTTTTATTGCTTTATATGTAACACTGTTCGTATCCGCCAATTCCAGCACCCCCTGCCCTCTGCTTTGCACTGTGTAAAAAATCAGGCTGAAATATTCAGGATTGGCAAAAGCAAAAGCAAAGTATATATCAATACCATTTTCGATATTCTCCATAGCGGAATATGCATGTGGAGTTTTCTTTAAATGTTCAATAAGCAAATCATATCCTTCAATCAGCAGAGCACAAAATATTTGAGTTTTATCAGGAAAGTAAAGATAAATGGTACCCACCGCAAGATCGCTGACTTTGGCTACCTGGCGAATAGTCGTTCCATTCAAGCCATTCTCCCTGAACAAGATAAGGGCATTATTCAAAATCAGTCTTTTGCGGTCTTCTTTTTCGTTTTTAAGTCGTGCCTGAATAGCCATACACTCTCCCTGTTACTTTTATGAACATTGTTCATTATATTACAAAAATAGTAAAAGTCAAATATAATTATAGATATTTATTCCTGAATTTTCCTGGAGGGAGTTTTGTTTGTTTTTTGAATGCTTTGGAAAAATGATATATATCTGAATATCCAAGTTCTTCAGATATTTGTTTGATTGGACGGTCAGAGTATTGAATCAACTTAATGGCTGCATTTATCCGTAAACGGTTGCGCATTTCCAATGGCGGTTCGCCATATACTTTCTTAAACTCCCGGCAGAAATGCTCTGGTGACATACCAGCTGCCTTAGCTAAATCTTTCAAATATACTTTTTCGTGCAGTTTTTGCTCAATAAGGGTTCTAACTTCATGCAGCCTATATTCTGCATACAATTTCGTTGTTTCGCTCGCTTTGGGCAAAAATATATTTTCAAACAGCAGGTCAAACATATCTCCCAAATGCTGGTATACAGGAAAACAATTTGTTGAATCATATTTTGAAAGATCCTTATTCAAATCAAAATAAATATCCTCGATCTCTGCTTCTAAAGAAGCAGTAAGGTTTATTAGCATCTCTTCGAATTTAACCTCACAACCATAGTATTTGCTGAATAACCCGGCAAATGGAAGCGTTAATTTCTGTTCCTGGTATACAAGGCTGAAAGTAATTTCATGGTAAACTGATTCTCCAGGCTGCATAGGAGTAAAACAGTGTGGAACCCCAGGCGGCACGAGCACTAAAATTCCGGGATGGGACTGAACAGGCTCACCATTAAGTTTAAATGAATTGTCCCCTGCCCTGTAGAAAACAATATGAAAGACATCATGAGAATGCTCGGACGGGTTCTGGGCACTAACTGTAGATACTCCCTGATAAAGATGGAAAGTTTCCACCCGCAGTTTATACAGTTTCTCATGATACTCAACAGCTAAAAGCTGTGGATGGGATCGTTCCGGCGGAGCTTCCGGAAAATAACTTGTCATTATATTTTTCATCAATATTATACAAATATATATCAATTTTTAACATTTTAAAATACATAAAATACATTTATAATATATTAATATAACACAAAATAATATTTTATCAACACAGGTACAACTATGACTTCACGCGAAATATTTACAGCAAATCTTGAACGAAATAACGCTCCACGTCCTGGAATAACTTTTGGAGAAGGAATGCTGAATGATGCAGTTGGAAGCGGTCCCGGACTTCCTCCCGAATATAAGCCCAAAAGATGGATAGAAGGAGAAGTTGAATATTACAATGACATATGGGGAAATCTATGGAGCCGGATGAAAGACGGCTGTGCCGCGGGCGAGATAATTGAACCAGCGATAAAAGAATGGAGCGACCTGGATAAATGGCAGCCGCCTGCTTTTGTGCTTGAAAAATGTACAGCCATTTACCGCGAAGGTTTTGAGAAACAACCCGGTAAATTTAAAATGGCTGGACTTTCCGGCTGGATATTTGCTTCATCTCGTTATTTACGCAAAATGGAAATATACCTTATGGATCTGGCGCTTTATCCTGAAGAAGTAAAACGACTCCACGAACTTGTCGCCGAAGTATTCAAAATCCAGATAGAAGCAGCGGGCAAAGCTGGAGCTGATGCGATTTTCTTTTGCGAAGATATGGGAACGCAGAGCGGCTTGTTAATGAGCCCGGCAATGTGGCAGGATAATTTTGGTGAACTATATGCTGAACTTTTTGGTTTTGCTCACAGTTTCGGCATGAAAGTCATAATGCATTCATGCGGTAAAAATGATGAAATAATCGAACCGCTGCTGAAAGCAGGAGTTAATTGTTTTCAGTTTGACCAGCCGGACGTATATGATTACAAATGGCTCAAATCTATTCTGGATAAATATAATGCCGCTTTATGGTCCCCTATAGATATCCAGAAAGTACTGCCGACCGGAAACAAGGAATTAATATGTGCGGCAGCCGAGCTTATGTTTGAAGCATTTAAAGGATGCCTTATTTTCAAGCAATACGGCGACCTGTCTGGTATTGGCGTAAAAGAAGAATGGAACAACTGGGGTTACGAACGCATATTAGAGTTGTCAGGCTTGAAATAATTACCCTCTTTCAGCTATTTCGATCTCTTTTTCTAAGATTTTCTGGTACATCATTTTGCCGTTCTTTATTATTTCCCGTCTGAACAGTGCTGATAGTTCCGTATGGATTTCCTCTGATATCTCCATATTTTCCAGCAATTCATCAATAAGCGTCAACTCATTGGAGTATACCATTTCCTGCAAAGTGGCTAAACTTATAGTTGGAAGTAATTCTATATTATCATTTTCAAATTTTTCCACTTTTTTCATTAATTTGTCTATATTGCGTTTATAAAAATCATCGCAAATTTTAATGCCTTCATGATAGTCCCTGAAAAAATCATCATTCTTAAGTTCAGAAAGTCGTTCACGTGCCGCCATAATGCCAATTGCAAGCGAACAGTAACACAGATATTCTTCATTCAAAAGATGCGCTTTATATTTTTTGCCAAAAGTCCAGTATTTAAATTTTTCCACTATTTTCCTGAGCGGATTTTTCTTGAATGTTCCGTAAGCATTCTCCGGCGGCAAATCACTGCTGTTGATTATAGATTCCATTTGTTGATCCATGCAGAAATCCAGAGTTCGGAAAATATCTTCATGAATAAATCCGGATTCAAAAAGTTCTCTAAGCGAGTTACGTTCCATCTGCAAAGCCTGTGTCCATATCGAACGGCTGAGAGCATGCCTTTCCTCTTCCTTATCCAATACAATATCGTTAAGTTTGCGCGTTTGTGACTCGATCTTTTCATTATACTTGTCTTCAAGTGTTTTAACTGCATATTCAGGAAAATCCCAGACCGAGGATAATTTTTTAAGTTTTCTCAGCCCATGTTTATACGTCAGCAACAACGCATGATTTTTTGAAAAACGTTTAAACAGAGATGCGCGGTCAAGTTTAAACAAACTCAACATTTTGCTAATGCTTATCCCCTGAACTAAAAGGGTGAAGATAACCACCCCGAGGGTTATCTGGATTATCAGTAAACGATGCGGCAGGTTTGGCGGCAAACTGAAAACCAACGCTAAAGGCACTGCTCCACGCAAACCGCCCCAAAACATCAGTATTTGATATTTCAGCTCTATTTTTTTGCTTTTATCACGCAAGCCGATAAACGGACAAATACCGAAAACCACTACCATTCGTGATATCTGGATAGCAATAATTCCCCAGATAATACATTTCAAAACTGAAAATTCGGTTATCTGCGTACCAAAAAGATAAAACTTTTCAGTAAATCCCAGCAAAATAAAAATATAACTGTTAGCTATAAAGGAAATAAACTGCCAGAAATTTTTAAGATATGTTTTGGTCTTTGCGGTAAAACGGCTGGAACTGTAATGGCTGATTACCATTCCTGCCCCCAGACAGGCCATAACCCCGGACACTTTCAAGCCTTTCTCGGCAAAGATAAACGCTGTATAAGCAACTATCGCGGATAAGGCAATCTCCACCATCGGGTCATCTTTTATAAAAAGCAGAATCTGCGCCATTAGGTAACCGGTTACCGCTCCGACAAGCAGGCCGCCGAAAAATATAAACACAAAATCATAAATCGTATAACCGAGGGTAAAAATAGTAAATGCAGTTCCGGCAAGTACAACTTTGTGCATCAAAGTATACATCACAATCGCGGTCGCATCATTGAAAAGGCTTTCTCCGTCCACCAGTATACGAAGCCGTTTGGGGGCGCCAACAATCTCGAACAAGGAAATCACAGCCACCGGGTCAGTCGCTGAAATAAGCGCTCCAAACAATAAAGAGCCAGCCAGGTCAAGCGGAGTAAAATAATACATGATACCACCGCTTATAAGGGTAGCGATAACTAGTCCAGGGCCGGCTAAAAGAAAAGTCGGGTTAAGGTTTTTAAAAAGCAGTTTGGAATCAATATTTATCGCCGCTGAAAATATCAAACTCGGCAGAAGGGCAAACATTATCAAGTCATAATTCAGACGTAAATGCCGGAACTGCTGAAGCGCCGGGACCGCATCACAAATATTATAGAAAACAATACCGACAAAAACCAGTCCGATAGTATAAGGTATTTTCAGGCGTTTGAAGACAACAGAGGAAAGAGTAGCCACAAAAAGCAGGAGCACGGAAGCAATAATCATTTCAGGCAGGCTCAAATTCATATTATTTTCTCCCCTTTACAACGAAATGCTTTTTATTCCACTTTTGATAATTTTATTTTTTTATAGATCAATGAACCAAGATAACAAATACCGGCTATAACCACTATTGTAGGGCCGCTCGGCATCTCTATTTTATAGCTCAAAGCCAAGCCGGAAGTCGTAAAAACCACACTCAAGAGAACAGAAACTATCATCATTGACCACAGACGTCTGGTAAATTGCCCGGCAACCGCCGCAGGAAGTGTCAGCATTGCTATGACCATGATAATTCCAACCACATTGACCATCAGTACAATAGTCAAAGCAGTCATTATAAGAAGCGTGAAATAAATAAATTTTACGCGCACGCCGCGCAACTCGGAAAAACGCGAATCAAAGCACACTCCCAGTATATTATTAAACAATAGAATAGCCGGAACAATGATTACAATATCCAGAATTAAAGTTATGTAGATATCTTCCTGGGAAATCAATAAAATATTACCAAATAAATATTCTTCCAACTGAGTTGGCCCTGGAGTTTTAGCAATAAACAACAGTCCCACAGCCATCCCAATAGCCCAGATTGCGCCAATGATAGTATCTTCCCGCTGTTTGGCGTAAATACTGACATACCCTATCACTACAGCAGCAAGAATCGCGGCGACAATAGCCCCCATTACGGGATGACACCAGAGCAGATTGTACTTGACCTTGAAATAAAGCGCCGCTCCGATACCGCCAAGTACGCAATGGGCTATTGCCCCGGCAATTGACGTGATCCGGCGCGTCACCACAAAAGTGCCGATAATTCCGAAAGCAACGCTGGCAAGCAAGCCAACAAGAAAAGCGTAACGCAGAAAAGGAAGATTGCTGTTGAACAGTTCATTCCAAAAATCAAGCATGAGCGCACCCTCCCCGTTTATGGTCATGGTCGCAGCGGTAGTCATGCCGGATCAAATTAACGTCATAACCGTACATATCCGTAATCATATTGCCGTCAAGAGAATTGGTCGGATGCACCTGAACCGTTCTGTTTACACAAATAACGCTGTCTATCTTATCCGAAACAAAGCCAAGATCATGGGATACTGTCAGAATAGACATGCGTTTATTTAAAGTGTACAAGGTTTCGTAAAATTGCTCCTGCATTCCCGGGTCAATATTAGCAGTCGGTTCATCAAGCAGGAGAAGCTTCGGGTTACAAGTCAATGCACGGGCTATAAGCACCCTTTGACGCTGGCCTCCGGAAAGCTCGGAAAATAAACGCTTGGATAAATGCTCTACTGACATTTCACACATTGCCTCCATAGCAACTTCCCGGTCATCTTTTGAATAACGTCCCCAATGCCCATTATGCAAACGTCCCATTAAAACAACTTCTGAAACGCAGATTGGAAATTCCGTATCAAGGTGTATGTACTGCGGCATATAACCAATATCAACTCGTGCTTCAATTGGTGACTTCCCAAAAATCTTTATACTTCCGCGAGAAGGTTTTAGCAGGCCAAGCAGCAGAAAAAGCAAGGTGCTCTTGCCGCCGCCGTTCGGCCCGACAATACAAGCCGATTCAAGTTCATTGAAAGTCAGATTGACATTCTCAAGAACTGGAATATTGTTCTCATAAGCAAAATCAAGATCTTTTATTTCAATGATATTATTTTTTTTCATTGGCCTTGCTTTTGTTTTCCTCTCGTTTCATAGCTGTATGAATCTCACTGGCAAACATCATATAATTATCAATAAGATTATAAGCCAGCGGATTAAGTTTAATAACTGAGCCGTTAATTGCCGAAGCAATCAGTTTCGCCGCTTTGCGGTTGAATTCAGGTTGAACAAAAACAATACGGACTTTTTTCTTTTTCGCCAAAGCTATGACCGCCTGAAGATGTTTTGCGGTCGGGCTCTTTCCACCCAGTTCAATCGCCTCCTGGCGCAACCCGTAACGACTGGCAAAATATCCGAAAGCGGGGTGATATACCAGAAAGATTTCCCCCTTAAACGGTTTAAGCATTTTTTTAAGTTTCTTGTCCAAGGCAATAAGCACACGGACAAAATTTTTAAAATTAAGTTCAAAATAATCGGCATGTTCCGGCATTTCTTTGCGCAGGATGTCACAGACATTACGCGCTAAGATTAAATCGTTTTCAGGGTTGAGCCAGATATGAGGGTCCATCAGTTCGGAAGCGTCTTTATGAGCATCATGCGCATGCCCATGATGGTGATCATCTTCTCCATCAATACATTGAAATTTGACACCTTTACTGATATCAACCCATTCGGTTTTAGAGTCTTTAAAAGCTTTTTCAAGTTTGAATTCTTCAAAAGGCAAGCGGATGGAAAAAAAGAATCTAGCCTTTGACATAGCGCTCAGATCGCTGGGCAGTAAAGTAAAGGAATGCGGGCTTTTGCCTTTAGGGATCAGCGCCCTGACATCCGCATATCTTCCAGCTATCTTGGAAGTGATAAAAGCTATAGGCTGGATACTGGTATAAATAATAATCTTTTTATTTTCATCTGTTTTCTTGACAACTTTCGAATCATCTTTACAACCGGCGAGAAACAACATGGCAAGACAAAAAACTAAAAACCTTTTTACAGACATAAAACATTCCTTTTATCTTTAAAGTAATTCTCTCTGTTCCCATAATGTAATGCTGTATAAGATTTTTTGCAAGCATGTTTGTGAGGTATTATCCGCTTAATGAATTGTTTTTGAACATATCAAATATATATTAAAGAATCATAATCGAAAAAAACAGCGATTAAACAACAAACGGAGTTTTTTAACATGACTTGTTCCGCAAATGAAAAACGATATGACAAAATGATTTACAACCGTTCCGGTCGGTCAGGCTTAAAACTGCCGGCTGTTTCACTCGGCCTGTGGCATAACTTCGGAGGCGCAAGCACTCTGGAAAATACAAGCAGAATCCTCCAAGCCGCGTTTGACATGGGGATAACACATATAGACTTGGCCAACAACTACGGCCCCCCTCCAGGGTCCGCCGAAGAGAATTTTGGAACTATAATGCAGAAAGGGCTCAAAAAATACCGCGATGAAATGATTATTTCTACCAAAGCCGGATACCTGATGTGGCCCGGGCCGTATGGGGAATTCGGCTCGCGCAAATATATGCTTGCCAGCCTTGACCAAAGCCTTAAGCGCATGAACATGGACTATGTGGATATCTTTTATTCACACCGTCCCGATCCGGACACCCCCATAGAGGAAACTATGGGCGCCCTTGACACCGCTGTACGTCAGGGCAAAGCCATTTATGCAGGAATATCCAATTACTATACCCAGGAGCAGGCGACAGCGGCTTTTGACGTGCTGCGGCAGCTTGGAACTCCCTGCGTGATCCATCAAACCCGCTACAATATTCTTGACCGCCGCATTGAAGAAAACGATTTACACAAACTGCATGATTCATACGGTGTAGGCTGCATTGTATTTTCTCCTCTGGCACAGGGGATTCTTACCTCACGCTACCTCAATGGTATACCGGAAGGTTCCCGGGCGGCAACTCCTAAAAGTTTCCTGAAGCCTGAAATGGTACAGCAATACCTGCCGGCAATTCAAAAACTTGACGCCATAGCGAAGGAAAGAGGACAAAGCCTGGCGCAAATGGCATTAGCGTGGTGTCTGCGTGATCCTGCAGTAACTTCCGTATTGATCGGCGCCAGCAGTGTTGAGCAGCTTAAGGATAACGTTAAATCACTTGAATCAAGTTCTTTTTCAGATGCCGAGCTCGCCGCAATCGACAAAGCCGCAGCTATTTAACTTGCAATCAGGCTAATCTGTTGTATATTCCCTATCCACTTGGAAAATGATAAAATAAGATAAAATATAAATATAACAGGAAAAAGCATGTACAGGAAAGAAATAAAAGTAACTGACTGCACGTTGCGGGATGGCGGCTTAATTAATAAATGGCATTTTTCTCACGAGCTGGTAAGAAAAGTATTCCTTGCCGTTAACCAGTCCGGCATTGATTACATGGAATTGGGATACCGCGCTTCAAGAAAAATGTTTGATCCTAAAGAATATGGCCCGTGGCGTTTTACCACAGATGAAGATGTCCGAAAAGTAATCCAAGATACTCCGTTGAATCTGAAACTCGGCGTAATGGTTGATATCGGCCGTGTTGAGGAAGACGACATCGCTCCCTGCGAAGAAAGCCCTTTGGATTTCATCAGGGTTGCCACTTACCTGAAAGATATTGATAAAGCTATTGCCCTGGCTAACCATGTTGACGCCAAAGGCTATGAGTCATTCATCAATATTATGGCTATCTCAACTGCCAGCGAATTCGAACTTAGCCAGGCATTACAGCAAATAGAAGCGGAAACAAATGTAACCACCGTCAATATCGTTGACAGTTTTGGTGCATTATATTCCGAAACAGTTCATAATCTGGTAAGGGTTTTCCGTGAAAACCTGAAAACTAAG
Source organism: Victivallaceae bacterium (assembly GCA_963664605.1). Taxonomy (GTDB): domain Bacteria; phylum Verrucomicrobiota; class Lentisphaeria; order Victivallales; family Victivallaceae; genus JAHOYW01. The sequence continues at coordinate 2,390,622 of OY761536.1, read as the reverse complement.
GAAACTGGTATTCACGCCCACAATAACCAGCAGCTCGGCTTTGCCAATACAATTGAGGCTATCCGCAAGGGCGCTAACTACCTTGACGCTACCGTCTCCGGCATCGGGCGCGGTGCCGGGAACTGTCCGTTGGAACTTCTCCTCGGTTTCCTTAAAAACCCGAAATACAACCTTGAGCCGGTACTGCAAGTGCTTGAAGATGTGTTCCTTGACCTTCGCAAGGAAATTGAATGGGGGTACTTGATTCCTTATATGATTACAGGTATTCTCAATGAACACCCACGTACTGCTATAGCTTTACGTCAGGATCCCAAAAATAAAGATAAATACGCTGAATTTTATCGCACTATGACAACTCCGGAGTGTTTTTCCGAATAAATAAACATTCTTTTCTATAAAATCTTTTAGTGATGGAGGATTTATTATGAAGAAAATTGTTTTAGCAATTTTTGTGTTGATGTTTTTCATGTCAATGCCTTATGTGCAAGGCAGTACAGTCGTCATTGAAATTTATGGAATAAAGGAAATAAAAGGCGATATGGTAATAGGCCTTTATAATACGCATAAAGGTTTTCCCGAAGTAGGTAAACAGTATAAGGGCATAATCCACAAGGTAAAAAACAAGAAAGTCACATATAAATTCGAAAATATTCCGGATGGTGATTATGCGGTGGCATTATTTCAGGATCTTAACCGCAACGGCAGAATGGACTATAATTTTTTAGGTATTCCCAAAGAGCCGTATGCCTTTTCCTGTATAGAAAGAACCTGTCTGAAAACTCCCGGCTTTCACGAAGCCAGATTCAAGCTGAAAGATAAATGTACATTAAAGCTGAAATTGAAGTAGAAAGCTTAAGTCTTTCACATTTCAGTATAGTTTGTTATTTCCCTTACAGTTAACGGTTTTTCAATATCAATTTTATACTCTTTTATCGGATGAAGACGAAACCATCGCTTTCTCCATTCTTTGAGCATGGTTTTATACATACCGTCCAATTCAGGCCCATCGGCATCAAGAGTCTGCAGTTTCCTCTCGTTTACCTTGCTCCACCTTCCCAAAGCAAGAGTCCCGGCCAAATACAGCGTCATGCTATTGAGAAAAGTTTCAAGAACGATAAGATTATGGAAAATGGAAAAAATCATGGTAGACAAGTAAATAACAACTATACTCAAAGCCGGCCAGACCAAAAACATATCAAAATTAATAGTTCTATAAACAAGGGATAAATCATCAAAAGAAGAAATCCTTGAATTTATCCTTGTGGTGAGTTTTCGGATGTCATAAACCGCCGCCCCGACTATAGCCGCCATAGCGGCAAGCGCCGCGACAGCAAAAACAAGGCAATGAGCGGTACTGTAAGTTGTAACAGGATTTTCAGTCATAACAATTCCCTGAATGAGTTAATATATTATCATAATAATGTTTTCTATATGATTTGCAAATGAAACTCCCCCTGTTAAGTTATAATATTCTTTATTAAATAGATAAACCGGGTATAATAAATATGAAAGTTCTTGTTTGCGGTGGAGCGGGCTATATCGGCAGCGCTTGTAGTGAATACTTGTTGGATAATGGCTATGAAGTAAGCGTTTTTGATTCATTAATAACCGGACACCGTGGGGCGGTTGATCCCCGCGCTGAGTTTATTAAAGGCGATCTCGGCGACCGTGACTTCATAATCGAGACATGTAAAAAAGGCAATTTTGATGCAATCATGCACTTCGCTGCTTTTTCCCTGGTCGGTGAATCCATGCAGGATCCTTCGAAATATTTCCGCAATAATCTTGCCAACGGCATCAATCTCGCCGATGCCGCCGTCGCCGGCAATGTTAAAACTATTGTATTTTCCAGTACCGCGGCAACTTTTGGCGAACCAGAGGAAAGCCCTATCCGGGAAACAACAACTCAATGCCCCATAAATCCTTACGGTGAATCAAAGCTTTGTTTTGAAAAAGTTCTTAAATGGTACAGCAAAATACACGGCATAAAATATGCCGCCCTGCGTTATTTCAACGCCGCCGGCGCATCTGAAAATTTTGGAGAGGACCATAACCCGGAAACGCACCTTATTCCAATAATCCTGCAAGTTGCTCAAGGAAAACGTGATAAAATCATGATTTTCGGTGATGACTATGATACTCCGGATGGAACTTGTGTTCGCGATTATATTCACATTCTGGATTTAGCTCAAGCCCATATGCTCGCGCTTGACGCGCCTCAAAGCGGACACTATAATCTAGGAACCGGCAATGGGTTAAGCGTAAAGGAAATAGTCGAAGCCGCCCGTGAAGTCACCGGACATCCAGTTCCGGCTGAAGTCGCGCCGCGCCGAAGCGGAGACCCTGACCGCCTGATCGCTTGTTCTGACCTGGCTCGAAAAGCCTTGGGCTGGAAACCGCAATTCGAAAACGCCCATGACATTATATCATCAGCCTGGAAATGGATTCAGAAAAACCCGAACGGATACAACGAATAACAAAGGTTCTGTTTTTCACTTCTGCTTTTCTTTCCGGTACCGCAAGGGACTGGTGTTCATAACTTTACGAAACTGCTTGCTAAAATAGTTGCTGTCGCAAAAACAGCTGCGTTGCGCTATATCCTTAATCGGCAGAGATGTATGCGCAAGCATGTCGGCGGCATGACGGATTCGCAGCCGGCATAAATACTCTCCAGGCGTACAGCCGGCCGCTTTATGAAAATGCCTGAACATCGTCCGGCGCGACATCGAATTCAAACGCGATAATTTATCCATATTTATATGGTGCAGATAATTTTTATTCAGGTACTCCAGAACCTTGCCGACAGTATAATAATATTCCGGCTTAGTTTGTTCTTTGTAGTGCCAGCCGGACAACAAGTATATCATGCGCATAAAAGCAGCAAGAGAACCGAACTGTGAGCCTGGTTCATAAGAATTACGCTGATCGGAAATACTAGCGCTCATTTTATTTATTTCCGCAAGCTGCTTTGTATTCAAGCTCAAAAGAAGCGCAGTATCGCTTTTATGGAAATCTGGCTTCCGGTGAAACATTATGTTAAAAAAAACAAAATCATTCATATCCAGAACCGGCATCGGCAAAGCGTCAGGGTCATAAAGAACATTAATCAAAAGCAGATTATCAACCTCAGTATATTTATGGAAAAAGCCCTTTGGAATGATAAATACATCCCCGGTTTTTATCTTATATTGACCTAAATCAGTAGAATGTAAAGCTTTTCCTGATTTTACGATAACCAGCTCGCAAAATTCGTGACTATGACGTTTTTCATCATTATTCTCATGCAAACATTCAAACACAGATAAAGGCAGGCTGCTTTGTGTAAAAAAATCCTGTACTTTTAAAGTTTTGAACATATTACTTATCCTTAATATTATCTGGCACTATTATATCTATATTCAGCGAAAAATCAAGAGCAAATATTAACATAATATTAGAAAAACGCCCGAATATTATAAAACCATTAGTATTACATTCTATGTATATAAATACTGTTGTTTTTTTCATTAACTGCAATATAATGCCCTCTACGGACGGCTTCCATTAAAAGCAATGAGGCCGATAAAAAGAAAATCAAAAAAGGAAAATAAAAATGGATACACAAAATTTTGAAGTAGCATTGCTTATGTGTCTATTAGTCAATACTCAAGACATGTAATACAAAGCACTTATCACCAAAACATGTTAACAAACAATTAGGAAAACGCCGTAATATTAAATTAACATTAGAATAAGATTTAAAACTGATAAATGCTATTGCGTTTACAAAAATGCCAATATATAATAATTGCAAGCCGGCAGAAAAATAGGCATTTTTCGAATAAACAAACGGACAACTAAACAAAGGAAAAAGCTTGGAGGAAAATGACGAGAAAGAGGAAAAAGGAATAAAGGGAAAGTTTAGAGGAAGATGACGAGAAAGAGGAAAAATTCTAAATAAGCAACAGAAGTAAACAACAAAAACAAGTAAACAAAAAAAAAGAGGAAAAAGTAATGAAATCGCAAAATCAAAAAAGTTTCACACTCATCGAATTGCTCGTAGTTATAGCTATTATAGCAATACTGGCTGGAATGCTTCTTCCGGCACTAAGCCAGGCTCGTGACAAAGGAAAAGCCATCGCATGTCTTTCAAATCAGAAACAAATAGGTTTAGGAATGAATATGTACCTTGATGACTCAGATGGCTTCTATCCTAAAGCTTATGAATACATGAACGGCACAAGCAGCGGCGGTGGTTATTATCATTGGTCGGGCATGATCAGGCCGTACTGTAAAGGTAATGTTTTTGTATGTCCTAAAGACTTCAATGGCGGTTGGGCTCCAACCTGCTACGGCACTAACGCTGACGCACAGAACTACTGGGGAACCAAAGTAAAAGTCCCGAACGGACAGACTTCGAAAAACAGTTCTCACGACAAACAGGCTCCAAACATATCATATACTGTAAATGAAGTGATATGCCCCCGTTTGAAACTGGCTACAGGACTGGAACATCTCCAACAAGTAAAAGTAAGCAAATTACGCCAGCCTTCAAATGAAATCCTTGTTGCAGAATTCACTTCATTGTTAAGCTGCATCCAGGATACTTCCGGTACTGGTGGCGATGCTGTTAAGTCACACCGTCCGATCAGCGGCCTCAAAAACGGCAGCGGAGTTTGGGATAGTGAAAGCGATACAACCATCACACCTGTAGCATTAACTGAGAACGAAGCCTTAGCTGCTCGTAACTCTGCTATAGCCAACGATAATGCCATCGGACAACATCATATAGTTTATTCCGAATGGGACCGCCACGCCGGACGTCAAAACTATGTTTTTGCAGACGGACACGCGGCATCAAAATCATTAGGTGAAACTCTGGGCGAAGACAACTTCATGTGGGGCAAAAAAGTATACAGCTACAGAGGCGAACCGGTAGTTACATTCTAATTGAAACTATTGAAACGAACTGCCATTTCTAAAGCGTCGGCCTTGTGGTCGGCGCTTTTTTTATGCACTTTGGCACTATCATACCATAAATATACACTATCATTAAGGAAAATATCCATTTGCAATATTATCATATACTAAAACTAGCAATAAAAGGAAACAAGTATGAATATTAATGCTAAATGGATATGGAAGAAACTGGATAATTATAATTTATATAATCAAACTGTCATATTCAGAAAAACCTTTAATATTGATTCCAGCTTTAAAACGGCTGACCTGGCAATAACCGCGGATACCTTTTACCGCCTTTACATTAATGGTAAATGGGTCAATGACGGTCCTTCACGCGGATACCCGGAACATTATAATTATGACTTGCTCGACTTGTCGTCTTACCTACAGAACGGTAAAAATGAAATAAAGGTCATAGCGAAATATTTTGGATGCGGAACATTTCACCAGATATGTCAGCAGGCAGGCTTCATGGCACAGCTGGAACTTGACAAGCAAACAATTTTAATCACAGATTCAAGCTGGGAAACAGCTTCAGCGGACCAATGGAAACAAAATACACCAAGGATTTACTGTCAAATGGAGGCTGTTGAATTCTATAACGCAAAGCTCGAAAACAATATGATTTTTGAACCGGCAACGGAGCTGTTTTCGATTGCTGACGCCCCATGGCAAGGACTTCTTGAACGTGATTGTCCGCTTCTGACTAAAGAAGAATTTTCCTTTAAAAAATTCCATAGCGCTAATATAGTGGAATATCCGGGCTTTGAGATAACAATCCCGGGACAGCGAATCTGTTATCCTGAACTTATAGATTCAAACAATAATACCAGTATTGCCTCAGGTATCGCACTCATAATAGAAAACACAGAACTTGATGAGCTCGAAATAGAATCAATATCTTATGAAATAACCGTCAATGGAAACAAAAGCAAAGACAACATATTCAAGCTGAATAAAGGCAATAATTTCCTGTTGGCGCTGAATAAAAACATGTTCTCGCATAGTCCTGAACAAAGTATATTTTTCTCTCAAAAAGATGGTTTTACTGTTCAAAATCCTCTGGATAAAAGTATAGCTTATCCATGCTTTCTGCGTTTTCCTGAACTATTGGCTGTGGGCAGCGATAAAGTGCGCTTAAATGATGATCCCAAACTTACAGCTCTAAAAGATAATATAGACAGCTTCTACGAAAAACTTGAAAAAGAAGTAGTTTCTGAAAAAACTTTCCATGAACAGCTTAGTGTTTATGCTGAAATTATTCCTGAAAGCTGTATGCTGCCTATGGATTTCTATACTCCTTATACAAAAAGGAAACACGTAGCTGAAGCATACAATTTTATTGAATCACCGGAAAAACTTATATTCGATGATCCTGCCTGCACTATTATTCATCCTTCAAAAGATGGTGATATTCAAGTCATTTATGACTTGGGCATGCAAAACATAGGTTATTATGATTTTGACCTGTTTGCGGAGGAAGGGCTTGTTATTGATATATTCGGAATTGAACATATTTTCAGCGACGGCAGACTTCAAGGAACAGGATTATATAAAAACGGAATGCGTTATACATGCAAGGAGGGGCGCAATAAATTTACTTCTCTGAAAAGACGCTCCGGACGTTATCTGATTATCGTCTTCCGTAATCAACAACGTGATATAAAAATCCGGAATTTCAAACTTATTGAATCAACCTACCCGGTAGAATACAAAGGATCATTCCGTTGCAGTGATGATTTTATGAATCGTTTATGGGAAATATCCGCACACACTTTAAAGCTCTGCATGGAAGACTCTTATACAGACTGCCCGCTTTATGAACAAACTCTATGGGTGGGAGATGCCCGCAATGAATCTTTATTTGCCTATCCTGTATTCGGCGCATGGGATTTGAGCAGGCGCTGCATAAGAATCGCGGCTGAATCTCTTGAGACTTTACCTATGGTTGGCTCACAGGTTCCATCCTGTTGGGATACTTTGATACCAGTCTGGAGTTTTCTATGGGAAATCTCGGTATGGGATTATTATTTTGAAACAGGCGATAAAACTTTTGTCCGTGAAATCTGGAAAGCAATGGTCGAAAATCTTGCGGAAGCAGAACGCCGGATAGACTGGGAAACAGGTTTGTTCAGCAGTCCAACCTGGAATCTTTTTGACTGGAGCGGCACGGATATATCCCCCAAAATAGTAATACATAACAGCATGTTCTTCGTCGGGGCATTACAGGCGGCGGTTAAATGCGCGGAAGTCCTTGATGAACAAGAACAGGCACAACACTGGATCAAACTTGAAAACAAATTGAAAGCCAGTATCAATAAATACTGGAACGCGGAAACATCTTGCTGGCCAGACAGTTTAAATGATGATGGCACAGCAGTTAATTCACAATCTATCCATAATAATTTTCTTAGTCTATTATACAATATTATTGATGAGGATAAGCGTGATGCAACAAGAGAAATATTCCTTAATCCGCCTGTCTCAATGGTAAAAGTAGGCTCCCCTTTCGCAATGCAGTATTTATATGAAGCATTAGAAAAACTTGATTTGCCAGAACAAATAATCAGTAAATTCTATTCGTCATACCGCATAATGCTTGAAGAGGACGCGACGAGCGTATGGGAGGTATTCGCTAATTCATTACCGGGTATTGAGCTCACACGCAGTCATTGTCACGGCTGGTCATCATCTCCATGTCATTTCCTGAACCGCATAGTGTTAGGAATAAAAATGGCTGAACCCGGAGCCAAAGCTTTTACTGTCAGTCCCAATATTAATGGTTTTGACTGGGCTTCTGGAAGCTGTGCAACAATTAAAGGGGAAGTCAAGGTAAGATGGAAAAAGGAAGATGATATTTTAAAAATATACGCGTCCGCACCAACAGAAGTTAATTTAATTTTTAAACCGAATTCAAGCTATGAAGGTTTGACCGTGCAATTTGAAAGAAACTGAAGAAAACAAAAATCATATGAGTCCAGAGTATCGCTCCGGACTCATTTTTTTTAACTTCATATTTGGCAAATAGATATTTTGGGATTATGTTATATAAAGTGATTATAAAACATGGAATTAGCGAACACAAAAATGAAAAATATATTATTATTAGCCACAATATCTATCGCACTTATAATTTTTTCCAGTTCGTGTTCCACTCCTCCCCCTCCGGATACAGAGTTTAATTTAGGTTCAGACGACCCCTATCGTCAGGGACAAAACCTGGTCGAAGCTATTGCCCACGGCGCAAATTCAGCCGCTTACAGGCTTATGGAACGTGGAGCTCCACTGAATTATCAGGACAAGAAAGACAGATGGACACCTCTGATATACGCAATTTACCACAGTAACTGGCGCATGGCAAAAGTATTGATCCGCGCCGGGGCCAACGTTAATTTGGCAGACAACGCCAACCGCACTCCGCTCATGTGGGCCGCCCTGCGCAATTCAGGAATCACCGCGACAATACTTGTTGAGCATGGCGCCAATGTCAATGCTGTTGATATAAATGGCCGTACCGCTTTGCAGTACGCCATAATTTATACTAACTACACTTTAGCCGCATACCTTGCTGAAGCAGGCAGAAGGCCATCAAGCAAACGTATGAAAAAAGAAGAATTTATCCGCCTCGAGGAAAAACGGAAAAGAGCAAAAGCTGAAGCTGAAGAATTGAAACTCTATGGAGCTATAAACAAAGAAAAAATCACTCAAAAAATAAAAGCAGACGCTATCAATAAAACCGTCAAGAAGCCTATTGACCCCAAAAAGAACGGAGTGATTGGAAATAAAACAGCACCCGCAAAAGATGCCGTCAAGAAAAACATAATCCCTGAAGCCGCGCCAGCTCCAAAGAGTGCGGAAAAAAACGCAACGTTAAAAAAACTTCCACAAGAAACAAAAGCAAAACCAGTTTCTCCCTCAGCGGAAAAACCGGTAAAAATAACTGATATACTTAATGCTTCGAGCGCCGCAACAACAACTCAAACAAAAACAACGGCTGTTAAGCCTCAAAAACCTGAACCTGCTGAATATGTAAAACCAATGCGTCTTATGATGCCTAAAAAAACTAAGAAGAAAAAATCAAGTACGACTACAATAAAAGTCGCACCTGACGATCCTTTAGCTCCCCGTAATCCCTATATGCCGTCGCCAACTCCAAGCTTAAATTAAAATTATGGGAAAGCGATTAACTATATTCATGTTTGTCGATGCGCTAGGATGGGAAATTGTCGAACGACATGGCTTTTGCCGGAAATCCCTGCCCTTTCGTTATCCGGTAAAAATGCAGTTGGGTTATTCATCCACCGCTATCCCGACAATTCTCAGCGGCAAAGCTCCGGTGGAACATAAGCATTTTAGCTTCTATTATTACGATCCTGTTAACTCCCCTTTCAAAATATTTAAATATTTGATGCTGCAATATCTCCCGAAAAAAATATTCAACCGCTGGCGCGTCCGGCATATTTTGTCAAAAATAATTAAGAAAATTTATGGTTTTACCGGATATTTTGAATTGTACAGCATGCCTTATGAACATTTGCCGTTTTTTGACTACTGTGAAAAAAAGGATATCTTCGCCGCTGGCGGATTGGCTCCTGTAAAGAACTTATGTGACGTCCTTGAAGAAAGCCAAATTCCCTATCTCATTTCCAAGTGGCAAAAGCCGGAAGATTTTAATATTAAGCAAATGAAATCAGCTGTAAAAACTGGAGATATTGAATTTGGTTTTTTATATACGGCAGATTTTGATAGTTTTCTTCACGATAATATCAAAAATCCCGAAGCTATCGCCCAGACCGCAAAAAAATACGAAAAATGTGTAGAAGAATTACTACAGCTTGGCAATGCTAATTATGATGATTTCACTTTGGCGGTGATTTCGGATCACGGCATGACGCCTTTGAGCGGCACTTTGGATCTAAAGAAACAGATTGACAAACTTGGTTTGAAGTTCGGAGAAGACTATGCGGCAGCATTTGATTCCACCATGGCGCGTTTCTGGTTCTTGACCGCCACTGCCCGCAAACAAATAATGAAAATCCTTAATTCTCAGCCGGATGCTAAAGTCCTGACTCAAGAGGAAAAAAAGAAATACGGTATTGATTTTGAAGATAATATGTTCGGAGAGGAAATTCTTCTCCTCAATCCCGGCATCCAAATTATCCCCGGCGATATGGGGCAGAGCCCCCTCCCCGGCATGCACGGCTACAGCCCGGAGGATAAGGATTCCTACGCCTCATACCTATCCAACAAAGCCCCTTCGACTCCTCCTGAATGGGTTGGCGATAACTTCACTCTTATGCTTGAACATATCAATAAACTATAAATTCATTAATACAGCTTCCAATTTCCTAAAAAGATGCTAATTTATGCTGTCGCAGTTTAAACCTAAGCTAAACAGGAGATGATGAATGCTTAAACATTTTGTAATATCCGTACTGAACCGGATATTTTCATATCTCCCATGTTACGTTATAAATCATGATCCTTTAATATTAATTACCTACTGGCACGACTTCGTCGTTACTCAGGAAAATTTCATCGCCAGCCTGAGTGAATATAAAAATGTTCATATTCTCATCCAAATCGGCTGGCAGCGCGAAACACCAGAACGAGCCCAGGAACTGGCTGACGTGCTTGCGGATATCAAAGATAAACGTGAAGGCCTGCATTTTACTTTTCTCTGCAATTCAACTCAAGAGGAGGAAATAATCAGGGCAAAGGGACTTAACGCTGTATTCTGTCATCAAAACGCTTTTATTGATGAAAAGCTTTACCCGATTGTACCGAATGCCAAAAAACTTTTTGATGCTATTTATGTGGCGCGGGTAACCCCTTTCAAACGGCAGGAACTTGCCTGCAAAATAAAAACATTGCGTTTAATAGGCTGGACAAGCCCGCTGGAAACAGATTATTTTAATAAAATAATGTCTATCGCTCCGGAGGCAAAATGGACATGCGAAGTTCCTTCAAATAAAATTTACAGGGAAATCAACTCGGCACGGGTCGGATTATGTCTTTCCGCAGAAGAAGGCGCTATGTTTGTCAGCGCCGAGTACATGCTTTGCGGACTTCCAGCGGTAACGACCAAAAACCTTGGGGGGCGCGAAGCTCTTTTTCCTGACGATGCATATTGTCATGTTGAAGACACTCCAGAATCAGTAGCTGATGGGGTGTACAAAATGATTGAGAACTCACCTGCCCCCTACGAGATCAGGGAGAGCTATATTAAAAACATGCAGATACATCGAAATATTTTTATAGATCTGGTACAAAGTATAATTGATTCAAATGGCGGAAATACTGATTTTAAAAGCCAATGGAAACATGTCTTCATTCATAAATTCGGACTGCGGCGGCGAATCTCGGTCTGGACAAAAATAAAACGCGGAATAAAACGTAAATGAGTCAAGAAGATAAAAATAAAGCAATAGAAGGAGATAAGAACTTAAAGTTCGGCAGGCGGTTAATAAAAAATACCGTAAGCAACTACCTGTCAACGGCTATCAAACTTATCAGCTCAATCTTTCTTACTTCATTTCTGTATAAAGGCCTGGGACCTGAATTTTACGGTTTCTGGTCTTTGCTCTGGGCTGTATTTGTATATTCCCTGGTACTGGATCTCGGCTTTGGAAAATCTGTAGAAAAATACTGTGCAGAGGCAAGTTTTTCCGGGGATATGGACAAGTTCAACAGCATTTTATCCACAATCATTTTCGGGTATAGCATTATAGCTGTTATTATAATTTTCGTTGGCGGCGGAATGGCTTTTTTCCTTGATAAAATATTTACCCTTAACGAAGGTGATTATACTCTTAACATTTCTTATTACCGTAAAGTTTTTATGCTGTTTTCACTCGGCATAGCTTTAGTATTCCCAACCGGAGTCTTTCCGACAATACTACTTGCTATGCAGCGCAGCTATTTACGTAATTATGTTATAGTTATCAATAAATTAGTTGAAGTATTTGGAGTATGGTATATCTTTCATGTTGAAAATTCCCTTATGACTTTGATTATATTTACCACGTCTATTAATTTACTAAGCAATATTGTAATGGCAATAATGGCTTTTCGTATTATGCCCGGCTTAAAAATCCGTATCAGATATATAAAACTGAGCACTCTAAAACACATTGCCGACTTCAGTTTCTACACGTACCTTCTTATGATATGTGATATGATAATATTTCAAACGGATCGGGTTCTGCTGGGGATAATGGTTGGAATGACCGGCGTATCAATCTATCATATCGCAACCAAAATCCCCCAGATGATAAGTATGGCATCCACACAATTTCAGTCAAATCTCGGCCCCATTGCCGCAGTCTTACATAAGTCCGGCAATAAGGAGAAACTTGAGGAAACGATGTTTATCAGTACGCGTATAACCGTTTTTATATGCACCGGGGTCTTTACTGTATTCATTCCGCTGGTCCGCCCTATACTTTACAGATGGTTGAAAATAACCAGCGATGAAACAATAATGCTTACCTATATTCTAATAGGCTCAATGTACCTGTTAATAATTTTCAGGGACACTGCAAAACATTTTCTATTAATGACCGGATATCACCGCTTATACGCCAGGATATCCATGGCTGAAGCCGCATCCAACATATTACTGAGTGTAATATTTATCAAACTTATCGGTACTATAGGCGTTGCTCTTGGAACTTTAATTCCAAACGTGATTATAAGCCTGATGATAATATTCCCGCTGGCGGCAAAACATAGTGGAACCCGCCCTTTCCCTTACCTGGTAAAGGTGTACCTCCCTATAATCTTGTTCGCTGCACCAATCATCCTGCTGATTATCTATGCGACCCATGCAGTGCCTTATTATAAATGGACATTCCTGGCTTTAGCCGTAACTGCGGGAACAACCGGAATACTTTATGGAAGTGTAGGATGGTTTGTTTATGTAACTCGGGAGGAAAAAGAAAAAATATGTTCATATATTCCTAAATTTGTTCCTCAAAAATTAGTCAATCTGCTAAAAATATAATAGTGCCAGGATATAAAAGTTAATATCTCCTTTATTGCATCCTCACACCTGCAAGAGCAAAATAAATACAGCTTTTTTTCAAAAAAACTAAAAGTATTAATATTTTTCTATTAAAATCCTGAAGATGGTATTGACCGCAATTATTTTAGATGCTATATTAAAACAGGGACATGTATATCCGCCCGGAGTGTCTCCAGGAGTTATATATTGTTTTTAAGGGCAAATTTAATTATTTGTCAGAGTTCTTTCCAGATGAAACAAGTTTACTAGGAAACTGCCACAGTTTCTGAAAAAAGGGGGTTTTTTGATGGTCACAGAGTGCAGCAACTGTGCGTGCAAAACCGAAGTTCCTGAAAGCGAACTTTTTGCACGATTGAATGAAACACTGAATGATTACCGCGATAAGCCGGGGAATTTAATTCCCATATTGCAAATTGCTCAGGGATTATTCGGATATTTGCCGGAAAAAGTTTTAAAACACATCAGCAAGGAGCTTGACAAACCCTATAGTGAAGTTGCCGGAGTTGTCAGTTTCTACTCATTTTTCTCAACCCATCCTCGCGGAAAATACTTAATAAGAGTATGTCTCGGCACAGCTTGTTATGTTCGCGGCGGCAAAGAAATCCTCGAATCTCTGAAAAAAGCTTTAAAGATTGATGTCGGCGAAACCACCGAAGATAAATTATTCTCGCTGGAAGTGGGAAGATGTTTCGGAGCCTGCGGGTTAGCGCCTGTTATACTGGTCAATGATACAGTTCATCAGCGAGTCAAGCCATCTAAAATTGCCGAACTGATTTCTCAATACAAAGCAGCGGACGCGGAAGGAGAAACTATCGATGAGTAAAAATACTATCAAAAACCGGGACAAGCTCAACGAAATAGAAAAAACGATGAGCAGCCGTATGGCGCTGAGAAACATGCATGGCGAAAAAAACAGTTCCTCTGATGGAAAATTTGATATCATGCTCTGCATGGGGACAAGCTGTATTTCATCTGGAGCGGAAAAAGTTAAAGCCGCACTCGAAAAAGCTATTGAAGAAAACGGCCTGCAGGAAAAAGTGAACATCTGCACCGATTCATGTCCATCCAAAAGTCATGAAAAATCTGAAAAACGCAACAAAGTTGATATTCTGGAAACTGGCTGTAACGGTTTCTGCGCAGCAGGGCCGATAATGGTTATCTATCCTGGCGGATATTTTTATCAGAAAGTAACCCCCGAAGATGCCGCCGATATAGTTAAAGAGCACTTTATTTCCAACAAACCAGTTACACGCTTGATGTATAAAGATATAACAAGCAATGAAGCAATACCGTTCCTTGCTGATATTCCTTTTTTTGCAAAACAGGAACTCAAAGTTCTGCGCAACAAAGGACGTATCGCTGCTGAATCAATTGATGAATATATTGGTACAGGAGGCTACAAAGGCTTGGCGCGAGCGCTTTATGACATGAGTCCTGAAGATATCATTGAAGAAATAAAAAGCGCAGGATTGCGCGGGCGCGGCGGAGCCGGATTCCCGACAGGTTTGAAATGGGAATTCTGCCGTCATGCCAAAGGAGATCAGAAATATATATTATGCAATGCAGACGAAGGTGACCCGGGAGCATTTATGGACCGCAGCCTTCTTGAATCTGATCCGCATGCGGTGCTTGAAGGCATGATGATTGCCGGACGGGCTATCGGCGCGACTAAAGGTTATGTTTACTGCCGTGCTGAATACCCGCTGGCGTTAAAACGCCTCCAAACCGCAATTGATGCCTGCAAAGAACGCGGACTGCTCGGAGAAAATATCCTTGGCACAGATTTCTGTCTGGATATTGATATAGCGCAGGGCTCAGGTGCATTTGTTTGTGGAGAAGAAACAGCTTTAATGCGTTCTATAGAAGGAAAACGCGGCGAGCCATCTCCACGCCCCCCCTTCCCCGCACATAAAGGCCTGTGGGATAAACCAACCGTTCTCAATAACGTGGAAACCCTTGGTTCTGTGGCAATGATTATCCGCGACGGAGCCTGTGAATACAGAAAACTCGGAACAGAAAAATCTCCGGGAACTAAGATTTTCGCGTTAACCGGAAACCTTAATAATATTGGACTCATTGAAGTGCCGGTCGGAACTTCGCTTGGCGAAATTATTTATGATATCGGCGGCGGCATTCCTAATGACCGGGAATACAAAGCCGCGCAGATCGGCGGACCCTCAGGGGGATGTATTCCCAAACAGCATCTTAACGTTCCTGTCGATTACGAATCTCTATCTGACCTGGGAGCGATTATGGGCTCTGGCGGACTCGTGGTTATGGACGATAACACCTGTATGGTTGATGTTGCCCGTTTTTTCCTTGAGTTCACTCAGGAGGAAGCATGCGGCAAGTGTACTTCCGGCAGGGTGGGAACCAAACGTCTTCTGGAGATCCTTGAACGCATCTGTGCGGGAGAAGGCGAAGAAGGCGATATTGAAAAACTTATTGATCTTGGCGAAATGGTTAAGAAAACCGCACTTTGCGGCCTTTGTAAAACAGCCCCGAACCCGGTGCTGGCTACTATCCGTTATTTCCGGGACGAATATGAAACCCATATCCGGGAAAAGAAATGTACTCCCGGTATCTGCGCCAGCCTGGTGCGTGCCCCATGTCAAAGCGGCTGCCCGGCAGGAGTCGATGTTCCTGGATTCGTTTCGCTGGTCAGCGAAAAACGTTATGCAGAAGCTTTAAAATTGCATCGAGAACGCAATCCATTTGCCGCCGCCTGCGCCAGGGTTTGTTATCATACTTGTGAAAGCCGTTGCCGTCGGGCAACTTTAGACTCGCCACTGGCGATCCGTGGAATCAAACGCTTTATGGTGGATCAGGAAATCACAATACAAGTTCCTGATGTACTGGAAAATGCAGAAAATGCCAAACGCAAGATCGCGATTATCGGTGCCGGGCCAAGCGGGCTTTCATGTGCCTACTTCCTGGCGCGCCTTGGCTACAAACCGACTGTATTTGAAGCCGAGCCCCGCCCCGGTGGAATGCTGGTTCAGGCTATTCCCGCATACCGTCTGCCGCGCGAAATACTTGCCCGCGAAATACGTATGATAGAACAGCTCGGAGTTAATATTGAAACCGGCAAAAGACTTGGTAAGGACTTCTCGATCAACGACCTGGAAGATCAGGGGTACGATGCGGCCTACGTAGCCACTGGCGCTTCCGCCTGTATTACTCTGGGACTTAAAGGCGATAATGCCGAAGGCGTAACTCAAGCTCTGAATTTCCTCCGTGAATACAATATTCGCGGTTCCGTTCCGGTCGGGAAAAAAGTCGTAATTGTTGGCGGTGGTAACGCGGCGATTGACGCTTCCCGTACCGCATTGCGTCTCGGCGCTGAAGAAGTCACCTTGATATACCGCCGTACCCGCGAGCAAATGCCCGCATACGAAGAAGAAATCGAAGAAGCGGAAAACGAAGGCGTCAAAATGATGATGCTTACCGCTCCCGGTGAAATTCAGACAAAAGACGGCAAAGTCACCGGCATAGTATGCCGCAAGATGAAGCTTGGTGAATTTGATAAGTCCGGGCGCAGACGTCCTGATGAATCTGATGAAAACGATTTTGTTATCAAAGCTGACCAAATCATCGCTGCCATCAGCCAGGCATGTGAAGCTGATAAATTCCTTGCAGATACAGATATTGAACTCAATAGTAGAAACTGTATCGTCGCAAAACCATTAACCGGGCAAACCAGCGTCGAATGGGTATTCGCCGGAGGTGATGCCGTTACCGGGCCATGGTCGGTTATTGAAGCGGTCGCCGCAGGCGAAAGAGCCGCTGTCGGCATGGATGAATTTTTAACCGGCGAAAAGCACGCGTTCTGGCGCGAAGAAAGGGAATTGGATACTTGCTTCGATCCTGAAGCCGATCCGGTTCCTTATCCGCGGGAAAAACAACCTCTGATCTCCATTGACAAACGTCGTTCAAGCTTCGATGAAGTTGAGCAGTCATGGAGCGAGGCGGTCGCTGTACGTCAAGCCAAACGCTGCCTGCGTTGTGATTACGGTAAATAAGAGTTATCAGGAGTTTAAAAATGCCAAAATTAATGATAAATAATATTGAAGTGGAAGTCCCGGCAGGAGCAACTATTCTCGATGCCGCTAAAAAGGTCGATATAAAAATTCCGACACTCTGCTATCTGGAAGGATGCAAACCGGTCGGAGCATGCCGGGTCTGTCTGGTTGAGGCAAAAGGTTTTAAAGATCCGCTTGCCGCATGTTCAACTCCGGTAAGTGAAGGAATGCAGGTACACACCAATACGCGTACTATTCGTGATGCCCGCAAGGGAGTGGTTGAATTATTGCTTTCCGAACATGACGGAGACTGTCAGACCTGCGACCGCAATAACGACTGTGAACTGCAGAACCTCGCCAGTGAACTTGGAATCACTACCGTTCATTATCCCGGAGAAAAAGCCAAACATCACTACGATGACAGCACTCCGGCGCTGGTCAGGGATTCAGCCAAGTGTATCAACTGCCGCCGTTGCATTGAAGTATGCGGAAATACTCAGGGAGTTGGTTCCCTGTTCCCGCAGGGGCGCGGTTATGATACATACATCGGACCGGCTTTCTGCAATCCGCTTTCAGATGTAACTTGTGTTCAATGCGGACAATGCGCCGCCATTTGTCCGGTAGGCGCTATATCTGAACGCGATCAGGTAGCAGATGTATGGGAAGCGTTGGACGATCCAAACAAATTCGTAGTAGTTCAGACTGCCCCGGCAATCCGTGCCGCTCTTGGCGAATGCTTCGACAATAAACCCGGAACCGTGGTTACCGGAAAAATGACCACCGCTTTGCGGGATATTGGTTTTGATGCTGTATTTGATACCAACTTCACCGCTGACCTGACTATTCTGGAAGAGGGAACAGAGTTGCTGACCCGCTTGAAAAAAGCATTAGTTGACGGAGACAAAGATGTCGCTCTCCCAATGTTTACAAGTTGTTCTCCGGGCTGGATCAACTACGCAGAGTCTTTCTATCCTGAAATACTCGATCATCTTTCAACCTGCAAATCTCCACAGCAGATGTTCGGGGCTGTTGCAAAAACATATTATGCGAAAAAGATCGGCAAAGACGCAAAAGACATTGTCGTCGTTTCAATTATGCCCTGCACCGCTAAAAAATATGAAGCTCAACGCCCGGAAATGACCGACAGCGGAGTTATCGACGTCGATATAGTCCTGACTACTCGTGAGCTTGGGAAAATGATAAAGCAGGCAGGCTTGGATTTCAACGCCCTGCCTGAATCTGATATGGATGCACCTTTGGGTATCTCTACCGGGGCTGCTGATATTTTCGCTAATACCGGCGGAGTTATGGAAGCGGCATTGCGTACTGTTTACGAGATAGTCACCGGCAAAGACTTCCCGTTCCCGAACCTGCACGTCGAACCAGTCGCAGGCCTTGAAGGAGTCAAGGAAGCCTCAGTCAAACTCGAAGGGCTCCTCCCTGAATGGTCATTCCTCGAAGGCGTTGAAGTAAAACTGGCTGTCGCACATGGCCTGAGTAATGCCAAGAAAGTAATTGAAAGAATAAAAAGCGGCGAAGCTGCATATCACTTTGTCGAAGTAATGTGTTGTCCCGGCGGCTGCATCGGCGGCGGCGGACAACCTCGCTTTACTACAGATGAAGTACGCAAAGCCCGCATTTCAGCAATCTACCGTGAAGATGAAGGCAGAAAACTGCGTAAATCTCACGAAAATCCAGCGGTACAGGAGCTTTATAAAGAATTCCTGAAAGCTCCGCTAGGCAAACTTTCTCATAAACTGCTTCATACTCATTATAAAGCAAAAGAGAAAGTATAAAAACAGCAAAAACCTGTTGTATTCCGCTCCTGATGAAATATTCAGGGGCGGAATTATTCTCGTATGTGAACCGGAAAAGGGTAAAATATGGGGAAAAATTCTATTATAAACCTTAAAGAAGTTATTGATGGTACACTTCAGATGGAAATGTGTTCAGCATCAGAATGCATAACCATGAAATTGCATAAAAAACACTGCGAACCAATAAATGAATTGGGCGAGATATTATTTGATATTTACGATTATTATAATGAGAATATTGCAACAAATTCTTCAAAATCATTATATTTATTCTGGGAATGTGATCCCTATCAGTATTCGCTCGAATTCATTTTAAATCCTGAACAGGAAATCATTATCAATTTAAGCTACTGCCCGGATATTTTCGCTGGTATCCACACTGAAAACGAATTGCAATTAAGTATTCAGACTCATCTGAAAAACTTAATGGAAAATCTGCTTGGAGAGATGAAAAAAATACTATTAACTTACGGCTTTGTTGGTTACAAAAAACGTTGGCAACAGCACGATTTTCCAGTAGCAACCTTTCTAAAATTATACAATATACTAAATGGAAAACATCAGGAGCCGACCTCCCTGCCCCGCTGTTTAGAATGCCTGCAAAAGATAGTCTCGAAAGAATTCATCTTTATAGATAATTAGTTTTAAGGGTTAAGCAAAAAGCCCTTAAAACTTAAATAATTTACAGCCGTTTCCGGCTGTGAATTATTTTGCATATTCCACAGATCTTGTTTCGCGGATGATCGCTATCTTGATTTGACCTGGATAGTTCATTTCCTTTTCAATGCGTTCGCATATTTCCTTGGCCAGCATCTGGGATTCGCCCTCTGAAATCGCTTCAGGATTAACCACCACGCGTATTTCACGTCCGGCCTGAAGCGCAAAACAGCTTTCCACACCTTTGAAATCATGAGCAATACTTTCAAGCTGTTCAAGACGTTTCAGGTACAATTCAGTTGTCACACTGCGCGCGCCCGGCCGTGAAGCACTCAAGGTATCACAAGCGTTGATCAAAATATCATAAATGCTGGTGGAGTCGATTTCTTCATGATGAGCTGCCACGGCATGAATAACATCTTCAGCTTCGCCGTGTTTACGCAGGATATCAGCGCCAAGTTTCGCATGCGATCCTTCAAGTTCATGGTCAACAGCCTTACCAAGGTCATGGAAAAGCCCAATACGTTTAGCTTTTTGTTCATCAAGGCCAAGTTCAGCAGCAATCATTCCCATGAAATATGATGCTTCAAGCGAATGCTGAAGGACATTCTGAGAGAAGCTGTAACGGTATTTCAAACGCCCCAATATCTTTATAATCTGTGGAGGAACGCCTTGAATTCCAGCTTCAAGAACCGCGCTCTCACCGGTGCTGAATATATTATCCTCTATTTCTTTCGCAATCTTTTTAGTCATATCCTCGATACGTGTCGGATGTATACGTCCGTCTTCGATAAGCCGTTCAAGCAGCTGACGGGCAATTTCCTTGCGAATAGGATCGAAACAGGAAATAACCACCGCCTCGGGAGTATCGTCAATCAGGATACTTACTCCTGTAGCCGCTTCCAAGGCACGAATATTACGTCCTTCACGCCCGATAATGCGCCCTTTCATTTCATCACTTGGCAATGGAATTGTCGCAGTTGTACGTTCGTATGTACAATCAGAAGCATAACGCTGGATAGCATAGGTCAAAATACGGCGTGATTCTTTCTCCGCCTTTTCCTTAGCTTCCTCAAGAACGTCACGAACCAGTATTCCTGACTCATTTTTAACTTCATTCTTGAGTTTATCAAGAAGAATCTCTTTGGCGCTTTCGCGATCCATCAAAGCAATTCTTTCCAATTCATCGATCTGCCTGGAGATGCTTTCCTGCAAGTCTTTTTCGCGATTACTCAAACGCTCCCGCAAAGTGTCAATATCTTTATCTTTACGCTCAATATCAGCAAGCCTGCCGTCGAGGGAATCAGATCTTTTCTGCAAAGTTTCTTCCCGCTGATTTAAACGCTTTTCAATATTGAACTGCTCCTTACGACGCTCATCCAGCTCTTCCTCTGCCTCTTCACGTATTTTCAATAATTCAGCTTTAGCGGTTACTTTTGCCTCCCTCAGAATATGGGCAGCTTCCTTATCCGCGTCCTCACGTATTTTAACTGCGATCTGCCCAGCCGAAGCCTTGCGCATCTTTTGGAATATAGTCCCGGCAATAACCCCGGCGACTATCCCTCCTGCTCCGAAGAGGATAGTTGTCATTTCTGTCATCTTTATTTCTCCTGTTTAGTTTTTCAAATTTATAATCATTTTTTCTGTAATAATCATGTCCAGCCTCTGGTCATGTTCACCGGCAGGAATCTTATCAGCTTTCTGGCATTGATAAAATATTCCAATAGACAGCCCGCCGGAACCAACCAGCAGCCGGTCATAAATACCTTTGCCGCGCCCAAGCCGCGCACCCGTATTATCGAACGCAACGCCCGGAACCAGCCAAAGCATTTTAGTAATTTGTCCTGCAGTCGCTGCCGGCAGCTTCTGTTCGGGTTCCATCAGTCCATATTTTCCAGGGACTAAATTCAGGGACAAATCATTTATTTCAACCATTTCATAGGCCGCGCCCGAAGATGCGGAATATCGTGGTAAAAAAACTTTTTTATCGGCTTTTATGCATTCCTGCAAAAAAGCGTTTAAATCAACCTCTGTGCCGTCAGACACATATCCTGCAATATACTCAGCTTCTTTCAGCTCAGTCAAATCTTTCAGCTTTGCGCAAATAGCAGAATCCGCCGCCACGCGCAAATCCGCTTCCAGAGCCTTACGTTCAGCTAAGTAATGTCTACGCATTTCATTTTTAGCTTCCTTAATCATGTCAAGCGGCTCCATGCTCTCTGCATTTTTTCCAGTAATCAAGCCGCTGCTTTATTTTTTCCTCATATCCCAGACCAGTCGGCTTATAATAATCTTTGGGCACTCCCATATATTCTTGCGCTACAAAAGCTTTGTCAAAACTGTGAGGATATTTATATCCCTCTGCTGTCTTCTGTTTTTCCCGGGTTCCGGTCGAGTTGGAATCCCGTAAATGAATCGGAACCGCCTGTACACGTTCATTCTGAACATCATCAAGCGCCTCCCCTATTGCCGCGTAAGCTGCATTGCTTTTAGGAGCGGTAGCGCAATATGTCACCGCATGTGACAGTATAATCCTGGCTTCCGGCATACCTATCATATCAATTGCCTGCATTGCCGAAGTAGCCAGAGTTAAAGCTCGCGGGTCGGCATTGCCGATATCCTCCGAGGCAAAAATAACAATGCGCCGAGCAATAAACCTGATATCTTCGCCGGCATGCAGCATCTTCGCAAGCCAGTAAACCGCCGCATCGGGATCGCTGCCGCGCATGCTTTTGATAAAAGCGCTGGCGGTATCGTAATGTCCGTCATCACCATAGTTAATAATCTTACGCTGAATTGATTCAGAGGCAGCGGCTTCAGTAATCTTAATAACGCCCGCGTCATCAGGAGGGGTCGTAGTGACCGCAATTTCAAGGGCAGTCAATGCTTTACGCGCATCCCCTTCACAAACTTCTCCAAGAAAATCCAATGCTTTTTTATCCAGCTTTACATTCATATCAGCAAAACCGTTTTCATGTTTTATCGCGCGTTTTAACAAAACTTTAATATCATCTCTGGACAAAGGCTCAAGCGAGAAGACTAAAGAACGCGACAACAAAGCTCCGACAATATAAAATTGCGGGTTATGAGTCGTCGCACCGATAAGGCGAATATTGCCATTTTCCACGTCAGGGAGCAGAGAATCCTGCTGGGCTTTGTTAAAACGATGGATTTCATCAATAAATAAGATTGTCCTGCGTTTAACTGCCAGTTGGCGTTCAATAGCTATCTGAACCTGTTTACGAATATCAGCGACACTACAGTTCACTCCGGATAAACGGACAAATTCAGAATTAGTAGTGCGGGCAATAATTTCCGCCAGACTGGTCTTGCCGGTTCCAGGCGGGCCGGAAAGAATTATCGAGGTAAAACGGTCTGCAGTAATAGCACGATGCAGTAATTTATCAGGCGCCAGAATATGACTTTGTCCGATATATTCATCCAGAGAAACCGGGCGCATACGGGCGGCTAAGGGCAAAAGACGAGATATTCCACCAGCAGTAGAATCCCCTTCATTTATTGAAGTTTCTTTATAAAAGTCAAACTGTTCCATTCCCAGCCCTTATATTAGGCCCGGATAGCAGCAGCTGTCAAAAAAGTATATACACTATCAGATTATTGGAGGAGCCAGGCTGGCGCGTAGAATCCTCGCCCAGGCTTTATTTAAGTCTACAAATAAAATTTTCCCTGATTTCATTAACTGTTCCTGCTCATTTTTTCAATAATCATCTAATAATATCTAACGTTTCATATTCTCGAAACGAGAAAGTAATATACATTTTTGAACAGCGATCGTCCTGCTTTCGGGCAATTTCTGTTACTAAAATATATGTAATCGCAATTGGATCTCAATCATAAGCAAAAGACCCAACGCTGTTCGATAATATACGACTTTGAAATAATAATTACAAGTTAGCTTTAACTAATATTAAACAAATAAATCTCTTTCCTGCTTGAAATACATATATTTTCCAATACTTTTAACAAACTGCAAATTTTTATAAAAATACAACAACGGAGCTTTTATGGAAGCGCTTAAGTTTATAATAGTCGGCAGCGGCAATATTTCCAACACCTACTGCCAGGCAATCAGCAAAATAGATGACGCCGAACTGACAGGAATAATTTCTCGCAGCGGAAAACGCCCTCCTGACGCCGATAAAGATATTCCAGTCCTGAGTGATCTGGATGAAATTACTTTTGATTATGACGCTGTCATTGTCGCCGTACCAAACGGCCTGCATCATATATGGGCAATCAAGGCGGCAAAAGCAGGAAAACACGTTCTGACAGAAAAACCTTTGGACATTACACGTGAAGCCATGAACAATATGATTGAAACCTGCAAAAGCAATGACGTCCGGCTCGGAGTGTGTTACCAATACCGGAGCAATCCGGATATTATGATTATCAGGGAATTACTGGAACAAGGCGCACTCGGCAAAGTAATAGCCGCAGATTACGCCATAAATTGCTGGCGCGAACAGTCTTATTACGACAGCGGGGATTACCGCGGCGGTTATGAAATAGACGGCGGCGGCCCTTTTATCCAGCAGGCATGTCATCAGATAGATGTATACGCCTGGTTCTTCGGTAAACCGTGCAAAACCCTAAGCATGCTGGGAACCTTTCTGCATGATATCGAAGGCGAAGACCACGGCGTGGCTATTTTAAAACATACAAACGGTATGATCGGGACGATCACCGCTTCAACCTGTGCCTACCCCGGATTCGAACCGGAATTAAAGATCATTACCGAAAAAGGCTCGTTAATCCTGAAAAACACCGCCATCAGCGAATGGCACATCAAAGGCATAGATAACCCGAGCGTCAGTCATGGCGAACACATTCACAGCGGCGCCGGACACGCGCTGGTTGAGGAAACCAGCGGACACGAAAGCATAATCAATGACTTCATCGAAGCCGTCCGCCAGAACCGTCCGCCAATGGTATCAGGCGAAGACGCCCGCACCGCCACCGAAATAGTCCTCGATATTTACGGAAATAACAAATATTAGATTTTTGAGGAAAAGAAAAAACGCTTTTTCAAAAAGTGCTTTTGTCTTCCCCGCAATACTACTTTATAACTAACTCACGGAAGCGGTCGCCGCGTTCCTTGTAGTTATTGAACATGTCCCAACTGGCACAGCCGGGGGAAAGTAAAACGGTGTCGCCATGGCGCGCTTCTTTGCAGGCGCTTAAGACACATTCATCAAAGTTGATGAATTTTTCGCAATTCAGGGTGTCATGCAGGGTATTATAAAGTTTTTCGCGGCACTCGCCGAGTATGTAAGCTTTAGCGATCCGCGTGGAATAATCTTTTAACGGCGAAAAATCCATGTCTTTATCCAGTCCGCCTAATATCAGGCGAATGTTTTTATCATCACCGTGTATACTTCTTAAAGCGGCGATAACTGCGGCAGGATTGGTGCCTTTGGAATCGTCAATATAAGTAATGCCGTCTTTTTCAAGGACTTTTTCGATACGGTGTTTACCGGGTACATAGCTTTGCAGAGCTTCCCGCAGGGCTTCGAAATGCATTTCATTCAAGGGAACAAGACGGCTAACCAATTCCAGCGCGCCAATGACATTTTCTTGATTATGAACACCGTTCATCTGCAATTTATCGAAGGATATTACAGGTGAACCATTAAAATTTATGATATTGTCTTTTATCCAGAATCTGGAATTTTTATTTTCTTTATAGCTAATACCGTAAATCCGGTTTTCAGGCGAAACGTTTTTAAAAATTTTCCCTTTTGTCGCGGCATATTCATTTATCCCTAGCGGATAGCGGTCAAGATGATCTTCAGCGACATTGAGGAGTAAAGCCGCCAAAGGCGAAAAAGTATTTATACGTTCGAGCTGAAAAGAACTAACTTCAATCACCGGAACCGTATCGACCGGAAGGCTGCCGTTTATGACGTCAGCGCATACCGAACAAAACGAATATCCTATATTTCCGGAGGCAACCGCATTGACACCCAATGCCTGCAATAAATGAGTAGTCAGTTCAGTTGTTGTGGTCTTTCCGTTAGTTCCAGTTACGGCAAGGTATTTACCCTTGAAATATCTCGCTCCGAATTCAAGTTCGCTTATTACTTCCACGCCTGACATAACAGCTTCGCGGTAAAGCGGGGATTCCGGCGGTATTCCGGGGCTTACTATAATTAGTTGACAGTCATTGAATCTACCTTTATAAGCCAGCGCTTCCGAATTTTGCGTTTCCGGGACATCTGTTAGAATATCACACGAAATATCCAGGGATTCAGCTAGCTGTGCCGCGGCTTTCCCGCTGAGTCCGTCCCCTATGATCTTTATAAGTTTTTTACTCATTAATTTATATCTTGATTTTATATTTTCTCTGCATGGCTTCCTGCCACCTGATTTTTTGTGTTTTTTCTTTTTCCCAAGTCTTAGCAGGTACACGAATAGGATTATTTATTAATTTCTTTAATCTTTCCTGAGCTGTTTTAAGATATCCTACAGCTTTTTTATATTTCGGGGTTTCTGTTTCGCCGTTAAACTTCGCAACCTCCATGTACTTTTGAGTCTTATTCATATACAGCATGAGTTTGTGAATTCTCTTGAGCCAGTTCATATTCAATCCTGTATCAGCTACAAACCAGCGGCATTTCAGCCATTCTTTTTCTATTGCTGTAGCGAAAGTATAGTATTGCAAAGCAGCCAGCGGCTTCTTATTTTTAATACCATAGGCAATGTCATTATTGTATTTACGCAAAATTCCCATTACAGTTTCTCTGTCAACCTTGTACTTGATCTCTAAAATTATCTTCTCACGTTCAGTCAATTGACGCGGAATTTTATTCTCAACCTTCTCCCCGGTTTTAGCAAAAACTGCACAGGAAAACGCCAAAACAAACAAAACTATAAGCGCTTTAAACATAATTAACCTCCATCTTTAATTATTCAACATATTGAAAACTTGTTATTTTTATATTACCGTCGACAGTTCGATAACCTTTGACAATTATCTTCTGTTCAGCAGTTATTTCATCATAGTAAATATTCTTTTTCGAATCATTTATATCGTTAATATCCGCGTCAAAAACGCTTATTTCACATCCCTTAACGCCTGATGTGGAACCATCCCCCGAATATTTGACTACATTAAAAGGATTCCCGGGCGGCCCGCCGACATCTTTAATCATCTGTGCCAGAATGACGATTGTAAAACTATCCACTTTTCCATTAACACTGGTTAAATTTACGATCTTGCCAATCAACTCCTCCTTAGCCGCGTCATTTGCCGCACCTGACGGCAAAACCAATTCGCCCACGACACCAGCCCGAGTACGGTTTGCAAGCCCGGGTATTTTAAACATATTTATTATATTAGTACGCATATCGGTATATGCCAAATCACTAAAGTTTATTTCTGTGCCAGAAAGAGCAGTTCCCGTAACCGGGTCAATACCCGCTATGGATTTAACGCTCATATTGCTGTCGATTACACATCCAAGTTTGACTTTGGAAAACAAAGCGTCAAAACTTACAATTTTTTGTGATTTCAGATTTATTTTCTGCGGACTATATGACTTGGCGGTCAGTTTGACCTGATCAATGATATTGGCGTCACCTTCAGAATAAATCCCGCCTCCGGGAATATAGTCCTTTGTTCCAATCGTTACCACTTTGTATGCTTTAGCCGAATCATATTTCTTCAAATTAAGAGTCTGCCATTTGACCCCGCGATGAACAAATCCCAGTTCCCACAAAGACTCCATAGGAGCGTTCCTGATATAAGCTGTCGAAAGCGCTGTATTTGCGGGATCAGAAGTTGTTTCAGGATCAGAGCCCGCCGCTGGAGATTCTGCAGAAGAAGGCGTACTGGAATTAGCAGAGCCATAATAAGGGGCAGTTCCGGCAAGGGAAAAGACGGTTCCCGGGTCATCAACTGAAGATGAAGTCAAACAAAGCCAGTCCCCGTTATTCAGGTTTTGCCGGGGATCATGCACCGCGAACCCAAACCATCCTGTTCCACCGCCACTGGCTCCCGAGAAAAATTGCCGGCTGTAATTAACAGGAGTTGACAATAGTTTCGTGTAATCATAAGCGACCGTGCCGTTATGCAAAACAATTTTATTAATCTTTATACCTGTGACTTTGACAGAAATGCTTTCACCGGAGCTTCCTACACTATGACTGGTGGTCGAGCCAGTATAAATAAAAGGCGGCTCAGACATTTTAAATTCGGAATAACCTGTAGTTGTCCAATCCCCGGCAGCGATTGTAAGCGTACAGTCTAAAGCGTTAGAAATAGATGTTGTATTATCATCAGTACCAATCGTTGTTTCAATATCCACCTCCCCTTTGATAACAACCGTAAGGTCTTCAGAGGGCCAATTGCTGCCGTATATATTGATTAAACCAATGCACGGCGTAATTTCAATATCAGTCCCCACAGTATATGACGATCCGGAGCCGGACTCTGTACGGTCAGCCTTGATTTTGAAGCCGACAGTATTTATATACGGAGTTTTTTCATTACCGGTAAACTCAGGATGAATTGCACAGTTTACCCAGTTAGTGGCGCTGGCAATTGACGGATCAACATCTGAAGTCGGACGGTCGTCTGTATCGCAATAATCCTTGAGATTAGCGGCAATCTGGCAACGATGGGCAGAAACTGATGTAAAGGTGCTGTTTAATTCCGCAACTGTATAAAGCGTTCCATCATCTTTATAAGCAAAACACGCCAGCCATGGCAATCCGGCTGAAGCAGCGCTGGAATCCTCATCCGCCCACTTCTCCATATCAATATCCGGAACTGTACCGGAAGTCAATAATATTTTGTTTTTTATAAAATCCAAATCAGCCGTATTATCAGCAGTATCCCAGTCCCTCGTTAAATCAAAGCGTTTATAAAGTTCATCAGAGTCAATATTGGTATCAATACTGGTATCAGCCCAAAAAGCTTCTTTATCTTTAGCTATGGAAATGGATAAATTATTCTGAAATTCTTCTTTTTGAGTTGCGCTAAGAGAAGAAGCAACCGCAGTTTCTATCACCTTAAAAAGACTGCTGAAATCAGTCCATATTCCAGTATATTCACCTCCGTCAAAACCTGGAACAGTATTATCAGAACTTGTCCCGGCCCAGTTCAAAACAGTCGTCATAGCATTTGTTTTAACTGTTCCAAGAGCTGCAACGGTATTTGGAACAGCGGCACGGACATTTATTTCAGAAACATATTTTCCTATCCTGGTCTCCGTATCTAACTTTTCATCATGTTTAGGATATGCCGTTGTTCCCACGCGCCCGTCAACCAATGAATCTAAAGGTATTCCGTCGATAACAGCGACAAACGCTGTCCTGCCGATAATACGTTTTTCCAGATCCTGGCTTCTTATATAGTTCCAATTCACTTTGTCCGTATCTATTGTGGTCAATAAATCAGCAACCGGTAAATGTTCCTGCAGCATATCCTTAAGCATATTTGCGTCCGTAACAGCAGGAGAACCGGAATCATGTGAATAAAATAATGAGTTTTCAAGATTTGCTTCATCATTTTTTATTAATGATAAAACCTGTTTTAACTGGGTTTGCGCCAGAAAAGCGGCGAAACGCGCATTAGCGGCATTGTTGGCGGCTTTCTGGTCAAACATAGAACTGAGCGCAAAGCCCAAAGCCAGTATCAGCAGTAAAGACAATACGATAAGAGTAAAAATAAGGGCTATCCCCTTTTCTCTCTTCCCCAATAATTTCATTTTAAATACCAGCAACATCTCCTCTCCTCCTCAATTTAATATTGCTAATTCCAAATATCTTCTTTTTTAATATTATATTTTTTCCTCATAGCTTTCCGCCACTTGCTTTTTTCGTTTCTGGCACTCTGCACAAGTCCAGAGTCTGCTCTTACAGGTTTTCTTATTAGTTTATTGAAACGCTTGTAAGCCAAAAGAAAATATTTTACTGCTTTTTTATATTTTTCGGTATCTGTACGTCCATTGAATTCAGCAGTCTGCATATAACGTTTAGTTTTATTCATATAGGCAAGCAGATTATATATCTTCTCCATCCATTTTTTGCTTAAGCCGGTATCAGCGACAAACCAACGGTAATCGATATATATTTTCACAGCAGTGGCAAATCTGGAAAGCTTAATAAATGATATATTTTCCCCCTTTTTTATCCCATTCTGTATTTGAAAGTCACACTTCCTTAAAAAATCCAAAACATCTCCAGATGGAATTTCCTGTTCAAGTTCATAAATTATTTTTTGGCGCTCAGTCACTTTTGCTCTGGAATTTTGAGCAAAAAGTATTCCTGCAGACATAATGACGCTCAAAATAAAAAAATTTTTATTCATAAAAAGCTGTTTCCATTTTCTATTCAACATATTCTAACATCTTTATTATTATTCTGCCGTCAACATCCCGGACACAGTAAAACATAATCTTCTGTTCACCGGTTATTTCGTCGAAATAGATATTATCACGGTAATCTCCGCCGCCGTCAATATATACATCGAATCGACCGATTTTACAACTCGTGCTTCCCAGGTACCCATTATTGGAATATCTGCTTATATTAATAGAGCTTCCGCCGGTTCCGCCTACATCTTTAATACTTTGTGCTAAAACAACAACATAAAACCCGTCTACATTGCCGCTTATTTTAGTCAAGTTTATTGTTTTCCCGATTAATTCCTCCGCAGCAGCGTCAGCCACACCAGTTCCAACAAGCTGATCGACAACAGAAGCACGGGTTAGTATTTCATCATCAGCTGCAGTTTCATACTTGGAAATTATAGCTCCTACAATTCCAGTATCACTGGAATTATTGGGGTCACCCGTTATCTCATTAGTAGTATCAAGGTCATCTTTAAGCGGATTGAGCCCAGCCATTGATTCAAGCGTCATATGACTGGCTGGAACAACATAAAGGTTAGTATCCCTGGCAATAACGCTCCCCACTCTTATTTTTCTGAACAGCACGGCAAGAGTATTTATATTTCGAGATTTAAGATTTATTTTCTGCGGGCTTTCAGCTTTTTCAGTCATTTTTATCTGGTCAAGGATATTAGCGTCACCAGCAGAATAAAGCCCGCCGCCGGGAATATATTGCCTGGTGTCTGTGCCGTTGTTAATATCAACTACTTGAATAGCCTTAATCTTATCATAAGTCTTTATATTGATGGTCTGCCATTTAGCGCCACGATGGATAAAGCCAAGTTCCCATGGAGATTCTATCGGAGCGTTCCGGATATACGCTGTAGAAATATTTCCATTTGCCGGATCAGTTACAGTTTCAAAATCCATTTCTGTTCCGCCAGCATTCGGAGCATCCGTACAATTAGCAGCCACGTTATTCCCGGCATTAGCAGCACCATAATACGGCCCGCTTCCTGTCAGAGAAAATACTGTTGAAGGGTCACTGGTTGAACCTGATTCTGTAGTCAGCAACAACCAGTCATCCTCATTCAAATTCTGCCGCGGGTCATGTACCGCGAATCCAAACCATTTTGAATCCTCACTACTGCTGTTATCTCCTGAAAAAACAGTAACAGGCGAAGGTAAATTTTTGGACAAGGTTTTTGTGTAATCATAAGCTGTTGTCCCATTATGCAAAACGACTTTAGTAATACTAAGACCGGTAACCTCGACTGTAATAGATAAATCATTTTTGCTTACATTCTCTTGCCCATTAAGTTTCTTCTCAGCAAGGGTAATCGGTACAAATCTGGAATATCCTCCCGACCATTCAGTACTTGAGATATCAATGGCACAATCAAAAGGTATACCGTTTTCAAGGGTATTCCCTCCAACTGTTGTTGAAACGTTTACAGTCCCGCTTATCACAGCCGTTAAGTTTTCAGACCAGTCGCTTCCATACATATTAATTAACTCTACAGCCGGAGAAATTGCAACGACAGCCCATACAGCATACTTCTTTTTGTCTTTATCTTTATCTTTATCGTTTTTGGCAAGCAGGTAGCTGGCACTGGTCAAGTAACCGGCTTCGGCCAAATACTCAGAGCAGGCATCATTAGCTAAATAGCCGTCATTCTTTTTGTTTTTGTTTCTTTCGCCGTTTGGCATAAACATATTCATAGCAATAACCACCGGGTCATCATTGCTGATATCTGTCGGAATTTTGTTTGTACTGCTCTCATCCTGCCAAGCTGTAACTTGTATTCCGATTTTGTCGATATAAGGAGTGCGCTCGTTACCAGTAAATACCGGAGCGCTTGTTGTCCAGTTTGAAGCATCAGAGAGCGTAGGGCTGACATCAGACGTAGGCCTATGTACAGGATTACCTCCTGAATCTTCATCTGCGTCACAATAATCCTTGAAGTTTGCGGCTATCTGGTAACGCCTGGCCCGCACAGAATCAAAACTTCCTTTCAAAGTATCGTCTTCGACGCCAACTCCGGAACCATTGTCCTTGTAGCCAAAACACGCCAGCCATGGCAAGCCCATAGAGCTGGCATTAGAATCTTCATCTGCCCATTTTTCCATTTTCTGGTCTGGAATACCATCACCTTCAGTACCGGAAACGTCATCGCTGCCGGAAACTTCATTATAATCAGTGCCATTGTCAAGCAATATATACTTTTTTATAAAAGCCAAGTCAGCTGTATGGCTAGCAGTATCAAAATCCCTGGTCAAATCAAAACGTTTGTAAAGTTCTGTAGAGGAAACAGACTGGTTGCCATTAATGTCCGCCCAAAAAGCTTCTTTATCTTTGGAGATAGTCAAAGACAGACTGTTTTTGAAATCATTCTTTTCAGGATCGTCCAAAAGATTGAATCCCATTGTAGCGTCAAGGGTAGAAAAAAGACTATCGAAGTTATCCCAAAAACCTATATATTTACCATTGGTAAACCCCGCGCCAGATACAGGCTTGTCTGTTTCCCAGTTCATAATTTCAGTCATACTGTTAACTTTAGTATCATTATCTCCGCCGAGGTTGGCAACCGCCACAGAAACCGCGGAACGCACATTTATTTCCGACATATATTTACCGATCCTGGTTTCCGTATTATCTTTTTCATTATGTTTCGGATATATTGCAGTTCCCGCCCTTTCGTCAAGCAGTGAATCCAAAGGGACTTTACCGTTAGGAATTACTACAAAAGCAGTCCTGCCGACAATGCGGTTATTATCTGCCGTGTTGATTATATAATTCCATTTTACCTTTGGAGGACTGTCTGTCAAAGATTGATCCGAACTTTCCAGCACTCCTGATACCGGCAAGCGCTCTTTAAGCATATCTGTATAAGAATACCCAAGGGAACTGGAGTCTACAGAATAAAGCCTGGGATTGGCAGCAGAACTGTCATAATCATAGCTGTCCTGATTATTTTTTACTAAAGACAGTATCTGGTTAAATTGCGCCTTGGCAAAAATAACTGATGAACTTGTACTGGCGGAATTATAGGCAGCTTTCTGAGAAAACATTGAATCAAGGGCAAATGACATAGCCAGCATCAGAAGCATAGACAACATAACAAGAGTGAAAAGAAGGGCTATCCCCTTTTCATTCTTTTCTGATGGTTTTATATTCAGTTTTGTCATAATAACTTATCTCTTTTTACAAAAAACGCCGGACTCTCGAGTCTGGCGAAAACGGTAATGCTTTATGAACAGCTTGCGGAACTAAAAATCTGCCATATTGGGTTTTTCTTTTATTTTATACTTTTTCCGCATAGCCTTCTGCCACACAACCTTATTCAATTTCGCCTTGCGCTGTAATTTGCTGGAAACCTTTACCGGTTTCTTAAGTAACTTAACAAAACGCTCATACGCAACATTAAAATATTCTACAGCTTTTTTATATTGTGCAGTTTTAGTTCTTTTATTAAATTTTTCCGCATCAAGATAAACTTGTGTTTTACACATATAAGCAACTAAATCCTTAACTTGCTTAAGCCATTTCCTACTGAATCCGGTATCAGCAATGAACCAACGATATTTTTCCCATCTACCCAGTTTTTGAGAATAAGAAAAATATTCAAGAGAATGCAAAGACTCCCCACTCTTTAAACTAGACCCAATCTTCGTATTACACTTCCTTAAAAATTCAGTAACTACACCCGCCTCAAGTTCATAATCTATTTTAGCAATTTCAAGCTCACGCTTAGTTGCAGCACGCCCCTTTGGGCTTGGTGTTTGCGCAAAAAGCATAGTAGTATAACTTACTAAAAATAAAAACAATATTTTACGCATATTTTTTACCTTCTATATTTAAAATCAATCCCAAACAATATAATTATAATTATATTTTAATCGACATACTGAAAACTGTTTATTGTTATTGTTTTATCAACATTAATAGTTACATTAACAAGTATTTTTTGTTCACCAATAATTTCATCACCATATAGGTTTTTCTTCCAATCAGAATCAAGAAGTGTTGAAGGATTGCCATCAGAAGCAACCAAATCAAATCTACCAAGCCGACATGGAACTGCATGAGTTGCTAAACCATCTGCTGATGTTCTAGATATGTTAATATCAGTTACATCACCGCCGATATCTTTAATTGTTTGTGACAAAACAATAATAATAAAATTGCCACTGCTTCCACCAACTTTAGTCAAGTTTACTATTTTTCCAATTAATTCTTCCTGTGCGGCATCGGTTTTACCCGTTGCTGAAAGAGTTATTGAAGGATCAGGCTCTGTTGCATCCGCTGAAATAAGAATATTAGTACCGCTTGCAATTGCAGCTCTAGTCAAATTTGTGTAATTTGTAATATCAGGACTTGCAAACTTAGATTTTATCGCATCCCGCATAATAGTATAGACTGTAGGCGCTGAACTGGTAACATCTATTTCTTTTCCCGTAGTAGTAGTTTCTAAACCAGCAATTGACTTAACTGTCATATGATTTAAAGCCGAATCTCCTCTGTTAATATCACATCCAAGTTTAACTTTAGAAAATAATGCATAAAAAGTCGCATTTTCTGTCGAGTTAAGATTTATTTTTTGTGGACTCTTAGAGCTGGCAGTCATTTTTATCTGGTCAAGGATATTCGCATCACCATTAGCATAATCTCCACCACCGGGAATATAGTCTTTGCCATTTATTTGTGCGGTAGCTAACTGAAAGGCTTTGCTTGTATCATATGTTTTCAGATTAATAGTTTGCCATTTAACTCCACGGTGAATGAAACCCAGTTCCCACGGAGATTCCATAGGCGCATTCCTGATATATGCTGTAGAGATATCACTGGCAGGATCAGTACTCGTTTCTAAATCCGGTCCTGCTGTTGGAGCTTCTGTATTATCACCACCAGTACCGTTGGACGAGTTTGCCGCGTTAGGAGCTCCATAACCTGAACTGTCAACTGAAAGAACATCCTCAGCATTAAGGGTTTCATCTGGCGTCAAAATCAACCAGTCAGCATCAGCAGCAGTAGCGCCAGTTGGAATAGTAGTACCATTTAAGTTTTGCCGTGGATCCTGCGCTGCGAAACCATACCAAAAATGCCTATAGCCTGCACCATTATTGAGTTCAACAGCAGGACTAGGGCTGGGGTAATTTGCAACCAAGTTCTTTGTGTAATCATAACCAACTGTCCCATTAACTAAAACAATTTTGGTAAAGTTAATTTGCTTGACTTCAAAGGTAACTTTTTTATTCCCCCCTGTAACTGATTGAGAAGCCGTTTCAAAAGGAGTTATACTGCTATCCATCCTAAATACAGAATAACCTGGATTTTTCCATTCCCATGGGTTTATATTTATAGAACAGTTAAAATCTTGCGTTTTACTCACGTACCCGGTAACCCCATCGACATTTATATCTATTGTTATAGAACCTTCAATTTTTACAGTTAGTGGATCATCATAGTCAACATCATACATATTGACTAATGAAACAGCTGGAGAAATAATAACATTTGCCCATACTGTATAAGGCCCGGAGCCAGTTCCATCTTGAGAAGTCGAAATCCTCATGCCGACTTTATCTATATACGGAGTTTTTTCATTACCCGTATAAGTGGGGTGAACATAGCCCGCTGGACTTGGAAGCGTTGACCATGTACTCGGATCAATGTCTGAAGTTGGTCTGGAATCGGAATCACTATAGTCTTTCAAGTTTGCAGCTATCTGACGACGATGAGCAACAACAGAGGAGAATGTGCTATTGTCAAGTTCTGTTAAAGTATAAGGCGTTCCATCTGTTTTGTAACCAAAAAGCGCCAGCCAAGGCAATCCTTTGGAATTAGTATCAGAATCAGAATCTGTATCACTCCATTGCTCCATAGAAAGATCAGGCACACCATCGGAGTCGGAATCGAGTAATATTTTGTTTTCTATAAAATCTATATCTGCAGCATTATTAGCAGTATCCCAGTCTGTTCGCGTAAGGTCAAAGCGTTTATATAGTTCATCCGTTCCAATTTCTTTATCTCCACTTGTAGCCTCTGCCCAAAATGCTTCCGCATCTTTAGCAATATCAAGAGTTAACTTATCCTCAAATTCTGTTTTATCATCACTTGAAAGATCAGGAGTAATTTCAGCATTAATCGTTGAAAAAAGACTAGAAAAACTTGACCAGTTTCCTGTGTATTTCCCGTTGTCAAAACCTAAGACAGGAGTACTTGGCGGGTAAGGATCAGATTTCCAGTTAAGAGTTTCAGTAATTGTGCTAATATTATCATTTACAGCAGGTATTGCGGCCCGTACATTTATTTCAGACACATACTTACCAATTCTAGTTTCTGTATCATCTTTTTCATTATGTCTTGGATAAAGACAAGTAACAGAAAGAGTATCTGAAACCTCACGTCCATCAACTAACGAGTCAAGCGGAATCTTATCTTCAGGAATAACCACAAAAGCAGTCCTGCCAATAATTTTTCCATCAGCATCTTTAGTATAATTCCAATTAACTTTAACTGTAGGGTCCAAACATCCGTCATCCGCAGCTAATACGCCATCAACGGGCAAACGATCTACAAGCATGTCTGTATCTGTATTGCTGTAAAAATCATGAGAGTAAAGCCTGCCGCCATCAAAATTAGCTTCTCCTGCTTTCATGAGCAAAAGGACTTGCTTTAGTTGTGACTGGTCCAAAAAAGCGGCAGAACTTGTACTGGCAGAGTTGTAGGCGGCTTTTTGCTCAAACATTGAGTCAAGCGCAAATGACAAGGCCAACATCATTAACAATGACAACATGATAAGAGTAAAAAGGAGAGCAATCCCTTTTTCATTCTTTTTTGTCGATTGTATTTTCAATATTGTCATATTTTGCCCGCTATTCATCTTTACCCAAATATATTACTTTGGAAAATGTCCGCATTGTTTGTTTAAGTATTTTTATCTGCTTTTCAGCATCATTCTGCTCCGAAGTTGAACCATTTTTAGAAAGATATATATAATATGCCAGTTTCTTTAAATCTTTAGGATCCATCAGCTTCATATCAATCCTGATAGCAACAGGCTTAGGGGTTCCTGTGACTAAATCGTATCCGGTAATAGTTCCAGGTCCTTGTTTTCCCCCCGAAGAATCCATGGCATCAAGAGCAACTAACCCGGAAGTGTTATCCCATGCAAAGCAGATAAACCTCAAAGCATAAACCCCTGTAATAACTGTTCGAAAGTCTATGATATCATTTGAAGTAGAAAGAGCAGACCATATTAGAGTCACCCTGTTAGCATCATGATTACCATATGGGTAGCTGGAAAAATTATAGTCAGCACCAGGAGTCATATGGGTTGAATCATAATATTCCGAAATGCAACTGCGACGCAATGTGCCGCCTTTCGCATTAGTTCTGGTAGGAGTGGACGCTGTATCAAAATAAACAGGTACAAACTTATACCTTATTTCACAAACATCTGATCCTTCGTCAACCGGTTTCAGGTCAGTGGTAGAAATAAGATTAATTGCAGTTAAATAACTGGCGCCATAATTATCTTCTGTTGAAAGCTCAGGAGTTGCTGTACCAGTATCCACATTCATAGTTGTCCACTGATACCAGAAAGGATAAATACCTGTATCATCATTGTCATTGTCATAAAGCATTGACTGGAGTTCTCGGGTCATTAAGTTCATCGCAACCCTGGCATCAGCATACAGCATATTCTTTTTAGAAGCAAGATTCCACACTTTCTGAGCTGAAGTAAAAAACTGCATCATAATAGTCATCATCACCAAAAATATACCCATAGCCATCATCACCTCAACAATGGTGTAATGACGAATATTATTTTTTCTTCTGATTGACATTCTATGTTCCTGTTTACGTGTTACGTTTTTTACTTAACTCTTAATCTTATGCATCCGGCTTATTAATTACGATTTGGTAATAACGTTTCTTCCGCTCTTTATACGGCAACTCCAAGGGCCAACTAAGCTCAACATTGATCTTCGCAGACTTAGCAAAAGCTGTAGATGCAAGAACAGTGTTAGTTGGTGCATCAGAATAAATATCCGTATCAGGCGGCCAAAGTTCCCAGTCATTTGAATCACTGGCATCTCCTCCAGATTTCAAACGTCTAATCTGCATGGGCTCTTTCCATACCAGCGCCATAGCTGAATAATCAATATTACGATTACCGCCATCTTCCGTACAGTCCGGACCTTGAACAATAAAATATACGCGACGTCTTTGAGTGGTTGGATTAGGCATTACGGTAAAAATTGCCCAGCCAGGAGCGACTCTCTGAAAAATATATCCGTTAATGTTGCTAACGTTAGCAATTCCAACTTTATCGGTTTTATAAGCTGTAAGGAAACTATTCGACAAAGTTTCCACTTCAACATCGTCCCCACCAGTACAATCTATATCTATTGTAATATTTTCTTCAAAATTCGTAGAGTCCTTAATATCTAAACCACTAAGAGTAGGAAGATTGTTATTTGTATCTGTGAATGTATAAGTATAAGCATCACTCGAAGATTCCCCCATGACTCTCATGTATGTAACCATTTGGTCGGCGACATCCGCACTGCAATTTTGAGCAATGGCTTCGCGCGAAGCGTTAAGTCCTACCGGGAACAGCCCCAATACACTAGTCATTCCCACAGCAATAACCGTCAAGGCCAGCAAGACCTCAATCATATTAAAAAAATGCATTTTTTTATTCACTAAGCTTTTCCCCTCCCAGACCAAACCTTGATCTTCCAGTAAAACCGTTTATAAAAATCTTCCATCCTTTATTCTTATTTTCTTCTCCCTGCCAAATAAAATGATCCGTTGATTTATCTGGATCATAAGCGGCACGGAAAATTCTTATTACAATACTACTGGCACTAACCAGAGCTCCAGACGGCTTAAAGATTAAAGCAGTTGAGGTATCATCAGCCACTGCACTAGGATCAGTAGGGTCGGGAACTTTTGTCACTTGAGCAGGAGAACTGGAATCAATCGTACTTTCAGTAGTTATAAAAGCAACCGTTTTTACAGGAAGAGCCTGCCACTCGTATCCGTCTACCCAGCGGTCAAATTCATAATCACCACTTGAAGCATTCTTAGTTACATAGCACATGCGATTTTTTCTAAAACAGGAAAGGTATTCTCCATTCCATATACTTGTCCCATCAGAAGTAGCCTCTACTTCGTAACCGTCTTCATTAGGCGGTTGAGAACTTTTCAAATCAGTATTAATATCTACATGGTCTGGTATTATCAGAGCTACATAACGGTTCTTCGAAACGGCAAACGACTGCGCCAATGATATTTTAGCAGCCAGGGTTCTTACCGCATTGGTGGCGCCCTGCCGGGCTAACGCACCTTTTATGCCGCTTATTGTCATTCCGGTCAATAACCCTGCAATCACCAGGACAACCAGCAATTCTACAATAGTATATTGATGTTTTATAATTCTTTTTTTACTTTCAGGAATCATATCAACACCTCACAATTCACAATAAATATCATCTTCTGTGCCAAATTCTCTGTCAGGCCCGGCTGAATACAAATCAAAAGTCGTTTTATTAATAGTGCCGGGACAAACGTATTTTATAGCTCCGAAAGTTTCTCCATCAGCCGGAGTGTTCCAGCCGTCTTTGACATAATAACGATTATAGCTCCCTTCATCAACTTTAAATGACTGGTCCTGTTGGATTTTTGAATAATCAACAAACTTATTCATATTGTTACGCGGCTGGAGGTGGTCGTCAGAACTTGGAACTGCACCTGTATAATCTTTGACATTAACATCAATACTGAAATTAACAACTGTTCCATTCGGCAGCGGATAGTAGCCTTTATCATTTTTGTATGCTTCAAGGGCAATTTTAAGTTTCGCGAGAACAGCTTCGGTTCTTGACTTAGCCAGCCATTTGTGGGCAATCTTATACCCCCCTGCCCCAACACCTATGAGAATAGCAATTATAGCCATGACCACAAGCATTTCAACAAGAGAATAGGGATGCAGGATAATATTGTTCTTAGTATAAAATCTTTTCCCCACAAAAACCTCCCGAAGGTAAAGTATAGTTTTACTTAAGGCACAGTGCTCAAAACTGGCTAATAATTATTATATACATCTACATATTATAAGTATATCACCACCTTGTCTATATTACAAGTAAAATAAACTAAGATTTAACATATATTAAACATAGCTAGACACACATCACATAAAAAAACATATAAAATACTTACTATAAGCAACTAACACATTATCTCCATCAGCAGCAAATAACAGTAATAAAGACCAAACAGGATATTTTATATTCGAGGAGAAATTTATGCCATATTCACCGCATAAAAGAATCAAAAACAGTTTTTTTTATTTTTTTATTATTTTCTTATTGTCTTGTGCTGAATACATGCTAAGTTACACTAGCTAGGCGTGTGCACCAAAACTATTGAAGCGAATTTTATAGCTGTGAATAGTATTTTCCGATTTTCATATTTTGGTCTTATGTATGAAAATCACTCTCCAAAGGCTATTGAAGCTTTAAAATTTTGTTTTCTTAACTTTTCGGTGGGCGTTTACATTGTATACGTTTTTTTAACGTATTGTTTGGTCGAATTTTTTTACTACCTAACTACAACGGAGGGAAAAATGGGAAAAGATGTCTCTAAGAATTCTCCCAGGAAGGAACAGGCCGCTGAAACGTCATCCTCAAATGCTGAACTGATAGCCAGGATTGACCAATTAGAAAAAATGTTAATTCACACCAAGAAAAAAAGAATCGGTCAAAGTATTGTCATTTGGAGCTGCACAGTAATAATAGTTGCTGTTTGCGCATGGTTCCTGTTGACATTCCACAGTCTTTACACCAACTATGACAAAAAACTGCTGCTGACGGAGCTGCAAAAACATTCAGGGATAATTATTGAATCCCCTGAGTTCCAGTCAATGCTCCTGGATACGAGGAAGATATTTCTTCCAGCTTACCAGAAAGCCCTCACGGAAGAATTAAAAGCTCAAACTCCTGAATTAAGTGCAAAAGCCGAAAAGGAATTGACTAACTTGAAAGAACTTTTAGTCAAAAGGATAAAAAGGAGTTTTATAGATGAAATCCATAAAGATTTCAAGAAAGTAGAAAAAGACTTGCTGAAGCGTTATCCTGACTTGAATGCTGATAAACTCAATGAAGCATATGACAAAGCATCTGTTCTTTTTGCAGAAAAGCTTACGGCATCCCTTAATACCTATGTCAACCAGGCTGTTAATAAACTGACTGAACTCGACGAAACATTCCGGCAGTTTAAAAAGGGAGACGCCTACAAAGCATTGAACAAGAAATCTGTGCAGGAAGTTGAAAACCTGCTTGTTGAATCAATGCTTGAATTGTGGATATATGAGTTAAATCCTGAAAAGGGCGCGAAACTGGTTGAACTGGAAGTCGAAAAATCAGCAAAAAGGAAAAAATAATCATGGATAAACAATTAACTCAAAAAATGGAAAGTTTATTAACCCGTATAGAACGGGAAGATAAAAGAGCGTCCGCATCTTTTGTTGTATCAATGGTTTGCAGAATCCTCGTAACACTCGTGCTCGTGTGTTCTTTGACATACATTGGAACAACTTTCAGCAGACTGGCAAACCCGGCTAACGTTGCTGTTGTTTTAAATGAGAAAGTTCTCGCGTCAATCCCCGGAGTCCATGCCCAATTAAACAAAGAACTGCCTAAGCAGGCAGACAGACTGGCCCGTGAATCCGTGCAACTGATACACAAAGCTATTCCTATGGCTGGCGATATGCTTGAGAAACAACTTGAAATAAGATTTTCTCAAGTAATGGAACACTACAAAGTTGAACGTGAACAAATCTTTGAAAATATCTGTTCCAGAGTTATTGATAAAATCAAAAAAGATAAAGATCTTATTTCTGACACAACTTTAGCTCAAGTATTGTCTGTTCAACTTGCCGAGGAATTTAATCGCGAAGCAAAAGATGTTATCAATAATGCTTTCTTTAAAGAAATTGACAAGCTCCAGAAAAAAGTGGAGAAATTACGCTCAATTCCCGCGAACAAGATGACACGCCAGCAAGCCGCTAAAAAGAATTTGATAATATGCTGGATTCACCTGATTGATAATAAAGGCATTGATAAAAAAAGTATCATAGGTAATGCCGCATCATTAATCGGCGGAACTGCTGAAAGCTTCATTGCCTCTCAAAACTAAACAACATATTGCGTAATAAAAACGCCGGGGGATTTCTCCGGCGTTTTTTTTGAGGATTTCAAAATGGGGGTCAATGGCAATTTATGTCGCTTTAAGAGTAGACTCTATATCCGTATTTTTGTATATATACTGCATGAATTCATCGCGCCACCCTCTGAATATTCTGGACTCCTTGGAGCCTGAATCCAAAAGCATTGTCAATTCCCTGCGGGAACACACTAATGCCGGATCAATATTAAATTCAGAAGCTTTTTGTTCAATTACTTCATAAATCCTTCCTGCTGTCTTTTTCTTAAACAATCTCAAAGCTGGAGCAGGTTGAAGTTCAGGAGGTACATTCAGCCCTTTATTTATACTCTTAAGCAGGTCTTCTCCATACATTTTAATATTTTTAGGAGAAAGACGGTCTATTCTATTTAATTCATCAAGCGTGGCAGGGCTTTTGTACGCAAGCTTCAACAGAATATTGTTATGAAGAATATGACCGCGAGGACGGTTTTTCTGCCGGGCAATTTTTTCGCGCCATGCAGCCAGTTCCCGTAAAACTGCCAGCTTCACACCTTTTAATTGGTTTATGCCTTTTATTTTACGAAAATACTCCTGCGGATCAGTTTCAGCATAAAGCAAAGGATCATCATATATTTTTAATTCCTCTTTCAACCATTCGGCAGTATTCTGCTTTTCCGCGCTGGAAACAATAAAGTCCATCAGTTTGGTAAGATATTTTACGTCATCACATGCGTACTCAACCATTTTCCCGGTTAAAGGACGCATCAGCCAGTTAGATCTGGTTTCAGTCTTCGGCAAGCTTATATCCAAAGTCCTTTCCAGTAAAGCATTCAAGGATAAAATAGAAGAATCGCTACAGAAACCATAAGCCAGGCGGGTATCAAATATATTTTTCGGTTCCGCACCGGTTACGGTTTGCAGAATCATCAAATCCTGTTGGGCATCATGCAGAATCTTAACTACAGAAGGAGCTGATATCAATTTTCCTAAAGCCGACAGATCCTTTATCGCAACAGGGTCTATCAAATAACATTCCTGTTCGATAGCCAGTTGTACCAGCCCCAAGCAAGGATAAAAAGTCCGTTCCCAGACAAATTCCGTATCAAGCCCTACCGCAGGGGCTTTCAATGCTTTTGTTATTAATTTTTCCAGCTCGTATTCTGTAGCTATTAACATATATATTCCTTTAATTATTTGCCATACAATATAGTATTATTCTACCTATAAAGCTATTAATTTTAAAATTATTTCTTTACATTGCTGAAAAAGGAGTTATTGTTTCATACCAATTACAACCAAAAGGCATAATTAAATATGATAATAAAATCCTCTGAGTTTATAACCGGTGCAGTTGAACCGAAACAATTTCCTGACGACAACATCCCGGAAATAGCCTTTGCCGGACGTTCAAATGTAGGAAAGTCGTCGCTTATAAACAATTTGCTCAACCGTAAAGCATTAGCGCGGATCGGAAACACCCCGGGAAAAACCCGCGAAATAAATTTTTTCCTGATTAATGAATCATTCCGCTTCGTAGACCTGCCGGGCTTCGGTTATGCTAAAGTATCAAAAAAAGAAAAAGAAAGATGGCGCCGGTACATAGAAGCTTATTTATGCTCAAAACGCAACATAAAAGCTATTGTTCATGTCGTTGATGCCCGTCATCCGGGCTTGGAAAATGATTTAATCATGGCAGATTTTTTAAATAACACCGGGCTGTTAAGCTGCATTGTGGCAAATAAAATAGACAAATTGAAAAAAAATGAAATAATAAAATCTTCAAGGGAAATAGTTGAAATATTCGGTAAAGACCCGATCCTTTATTCCACGCTTAAGAATCAAGGAAAAGCAGAATTATGGAAAACCCTGGAGCGCTGGTTATGAACTTGCCCGTGAACAGCCTTTTTTAAAAAGGATTTTATATTAAGAAAAATTTTGATTACCTTTGAGCCCAATTAATTAACGGAAACTAGTATGGATATTTTCTTTTTTGAAGCATTTGAGGAAGAGCAAATCGCGCTGGAAAAATATAACGCAAAACAATTTAACGCTGGTTACAGTTGGAAAACAATTCAGGAATACAGCGCCTCCGAACCTCCGGCCGATATAATTTCAGTCAGAACTCAATCTCAAATACCTCTTGAATGGGCTGAAAAACTTAAAGCGGTCCTGACCCGCAGTACCGGCTTCGATCATTTGACAGCCTATCGTCGCGAAACCGGAAAGGAAAATTTAAAATGTGGCTATCTGCCACTTTACTGCAATCGCGCGGTTGCGGAACAGGCACTTACCCTGTGGATGGCTCTCCTGCGTAAACTGCCGAAACAAATTGATAATTTTCAAAGC
Organism: Victivallaceae bacterium; assembly: GCA_963664605.1. Classification (GTDB taxonomy): domain Bacteria; phylum Verrucomicrobiota; class Lentisphaeria; order Victivallales; family Victivallaceae; genus JAHOYW01. Next base: position 2,346,232 of record OY761536.1, on the reverse strand, counting down.
TTTAAACGCGATGGAATCACTGGCGGAGAAACTCGAGGAAGAAATCTCCTGGTAGTCGGAGTTGGCAATATCGGTAGTGAAATCGTTAAAATCGGACAAGGATTAGGCATGAATGTCAAAGCTGTTGATCCACAGGAAAAATTTGATTTTGTAAGCTACACCAGTTATGAAGAAGCCGCTCCCCAGGCAGATATCATTGTAGCGGCAATGGACCTCAACCAAAGCAGTGAAGGATATTTCAGCTACAAAAAACTTAAACAAGCCAGGCCCGGGACTGTTTTTATAAATATTGCCCGCGGAGAACTGTCACCACTTGACGGTCTATTGAAACTGCTCGAAGAAAACCACCTCAGCGCCCTCGGAATGGACGTATATGAGAATGAAAAACTTATCGGGCCGGCAATGCGCGGTGAAATTTCCGCCGACACGCCCCAACTCCAAGCCCTCAAAAAATTATCAAAACTGAATAATGTGATATTTACTCCTCATAACGCTTTCAATACATCAGAAGCTGTCGAACGCAAAAGCGAGCAATCCATTCAGCAAGTAAAAGAATTTAAACTAAGCGGAAACTTCCTTTGGGAAATATAAACTTTAATATCCCAGCCTGCCCCAAAATCCCCTGATATTTGTATATAAAAAAACTGCTCTGGATTCGTAAAAAATCCAAAGCAGTATTTTTTTATTTTAAGAAATATTAAATTATTTCTTTTCGAAAAGCGAACGGATCTTAGCGCCGACGATCTCGACTTCGTGGTTTCCGAGTTCTTCGCGTTTCTTAAGAAGAGTCGGAGCGCCATTACGGGCTTCAGCCATCCACTCTTTAGCGAATTTACCGCTTTCGATGTCTTTCAATGATTCTTCCATACGTTTTTTGACGTCAGGAGTAATGATTCTCGGACCATTGACGTATTCGCCCCATTCAGCAGTATTTGAAATAACCGCGTTCATTTTCTGGATACCGCCCTCGAAAATCAGGTCTACGATAAGTTTTACTTCATGAACGCATTCGAAGTAAGCCATTTCCGGCGGATAACCGGCTTCTGTCAATACTTCAAAACCGTATTTCATCAAGTCTACCAAACCACCGCAGAGAACATTCTGTTCACCGAAAAGGTCTTCATAAGTTTCTTGTTCGAAAGTACATTCCAGAACTCCTGCACGAGTGAATCCCATAGCTTTAGCCATAGCCAAAGCGATATCACGGGCATCGCCGCCTGCATTCTGATGAACAGCAACCAAACCGGGAACTCCGAAACCTTCCAGAAACGCTTTGCGTTCTTCAGTAGCCGGGCTCTTAGGCGCAACCATGATTACGTTTACGTCTGCAGGAGGGACAATTTCCTTGAAGATGATGTTGAAACCATGTGAGCAGGAAAAAGTTTTTCCGGCAACCATTGAAGCTTCAATTTCTTTTTTATAAACCGGAGCATGGAATTCATCTGGAAGAAGAATATGAATAATGTCAGCTTTTGCGGCTGCAGAAGCGATATCCATTACTTCAAAACCATCTTCAGCAGCTTTGTCGTAAGAAGCGTCTTTGATAGAACCGATAATTACGTTTACACCGGAATCTCTCATACAAAGCGCCTGAGCGCTACCCTGGCTGCCGTATCCGATAACGGCAACTGTTTTTCCGTTCAATACAGACAGGTCTGCATCTTTGTCATGAATCAAATTCATAGTATGTCTCCTTTAAAATACTGGACATGAATATTTATACTTTAAATATCCATAATTATTTTACGTGAAAGATTTAATATATACCCCTCACAGGTAATTGCAAAAGACTATTTGACATTTTTGTAGATAAAATCAAGTACAGCCTTCTGTTCAGCTTCCGGTGCTCCATGCCATAAAGCCTGCAAGCCGCACTTTGCCTCGTCTTCATCAGTTCCAAACTCTTCGCTAATGGCTAAAAGAGCACCTTCTCTGAGAATCAGGGCATCTATCCCCTGCCCCATAACCACACGTATGGTTCCGATTACCCGGTCGTCCCAGGAAAGTTTGCGCGGTAAATCCCGGGTAATACGGCTTACAGCATCCTGAAGAAAAGGATTAGTCATGCGTTCCAGGAGATTTTCAGCGTAAGCCGTGAAACCGGCAGACGTGAATAATTCATCAACGCCTTTCCATTTTTTACAGAGGGCAGCACCGCATTCATTGATAAAAGCCGCCCTGCCCTTTTCCATGATTTCAGTCATTGAACGCATTTCGCTCATATACTCTTTACCTGCCTGTTTACCGAAACAACCAAGGAGGAAATGAATTGCGTTATGCCCATAAAGCTTTGCTTCTTCAAATGGGTAAAGATCTTTTTTCGCGCTTAAATCCTGAACATGGCGCTCTTCTATGCCTGGACATGAAGAAATCAGAATATTATTAAATTGTTCAACCAGATGTCCACGCCCAGCTCCAGGGCAAAGTTCTTTCAGTCCAAGCTTACGGCATTCCTCAGCGGAAGCAACACCGCTCATTTTTCCTACAACCGTATTCAAATAGTAAGTATCAGAAAAATTCTTTCCAACGGCTTTTTCCAGTTCTTCAGCGGCTTCATTATTATTTTCCGCAGTATAGATGAAACGCTGCTTCCCGGGGTTGAGCTCGAATCCTTCACGCATCCATTCAGCAGTCGGACCAAAAAACTTGACGCTTGGCAGGGCGGTAGCCAGTTCGCAGGCTTCACCGGCAGCGGCAACAAGTTTCTGGCGTTCACTATCGATCATCGGATTGTAAACTTCAACATTACCATAGCTTTCACTGTAAATATGGTCATCAGCGGCAATATTTATAGTAACTGTACCGCCGCTTTTATTAATCGCATCTTTGATTTCGTTATCGACTTCAGCTATAACAATACGGTCAAAATTTCCTTTTGCGGCACCGGACAGAAATATCCCTGTCTGAATTGGCCCCAGGCCGACTCCAACAAATACTTTCATACTAAATTTCCCTTATGGGATTATCAACTCAAAACGCATCCACCCATATCCCCGGATACATCTGCGAGCTGTAAATATACTATAAATATAAATAAATACTAATATCTGTCAAAATTCTTCTTATTTTTTTCATTCCGTACTTGTACTTTCAGATTTAACGGCTAAAATAGGAGCTCACGCAAGTGAACGTTCCGGCGTAGCTCAGCGGTAGAGTAGGTGGCTGTTAACCACTTGGTCCTTGGTTCGAATCCAAGCGCCGGAGCCATTCGACACGTAAAGCTAATTCTTTAAGTAGGTTTACGTGTCGAATGAGCCTTGAGCAAATTCGAAAGGCTATTTCCTTCTAAATAACTATTATCGCAATAATTTTTTATAACATAAATCTAGTTAAGGTATCATTCATGGGGATTTTTGAAGCTGTTATGTTGTTTTGTTTTGGAGCAAGCTGGCCTTTAGCAATCTATAAAACTTATAAAAGCAAAAATCCGGTCGGCAAAAGTTTGCCGTTTTTATATCTGGTATTTATCGGCTACGCCAGCGGGATATGCCATAAATTCTTTTACGCTATGAACTGGGTGATATATTTATATATACTCAATCTTCTTATGGTCGGCGTAGATATTGTTTTAACTCGATACTATCTTGCGAAAAACTCAAAACAAGCTCCCGACACTTCATTGCAGGAATAAATTATTACAAATTAAGGCATTTTTATTAAATTAATTAATAATGTTCTTGATTTTTAGGCTGCAAAAGTAATATTATATTAGCTCTACTATATCAACCGGGGTTAACGATGCAGCAGAATGATAAAATACAGCAGGAACTGCAAGCTTTACGCAAAGAAAATGCACGCCTTAAAGCTGAACTGTCCAAAAGGAATTCAGACCCGTCCCAGAATGATTTACAAATTCATAAAGATTTTTTACATAGTATTTATGAGTTTTCCCACGCAATCCCCTGGTCCTATGATTTAGCAAAACGTAAATTTGAGGGACCGTTCCATTTCCGTAATATCTGGAAAAAAACTCAACATGAAAATAAAGATGACATAGATGTATTCTTATCCAAGGTACATAAGGATGACCGTAAAAAAATACAGGATATATGGGACAACCCTGAAAAACATCCTGAATTTGAATATAATATCAGATATCACGGCGATGACGGCAAACTGCATTACTTAAATATCAAGGGGAAATTCATATTTGATGATTCAGGCAAGAAAGCAATCAAGATTATTGGCATAAACCAGGAGGTAACAGAGCAGCAGAGAATGGAAAGCAAACTGCTCCTTAAAGAAAAACAACTCCATGATGCTTACAAATTAACTAATATCGGTGTATGGTCATATAATTTTGAAACAGATGAATTAATTCCGTCAGAACAATTAAAGATGATCTGGACACCACCGAAAAAGAATATAATGACGGCATTTTTAAAACGAGTTCATCCTGAAGATAGAAAGAAAATACAGGAAGCAATTAAAAATCCGGAAAAATACTCCGCTTTTGATTACCTCTGCAAAGTCATCGGTGATGACAACACTACATATTACTTGCTTTGCCGCTGTGCAATCGAATACAATGAAGATAAAAAACCAACCAAGGCTCACGGCATAACCTGGAATGTAACAGAAAAGAAACTGCACGAAGAGCAACAGTTACAAACAGAAAACCGCCTTAGATCTTTTTTTGAAAAAATAGGACTTGGATTTTGGGAATATAAAAAAGGCGAATCGGGGATTTATTTCTCAGATGAAATAAGACATCTTTTAAAACTGAAAGGGAAAAACGGAATAGTTAATAAAAAAGACGTTTTAGGAAGAATACATTTTCAGGATATCGAACGCGTTAAAACATCATTTGAAGAAGTTATTACAGGCAAAAGACCAGTATATGACTCCATGTTCCGCATTTTACATAAAAATCATCAGTACGCCTGGATTTTATCCAGAGGCATTCCTATACTTGACAGTAAAGCTCAAGTGTATAAAGTTATAGGCTGCATGGAAGACCTTGGACAAAGTAATCGTTATAACGCGATAAAAGAACGTCTGAACTTGATGCAGAGAATTGCTGACGCTTTGCCTGTCCCTGTTTACTACAAAGATATGAAAGGTCGTTATATCGGTCATAATGAAGCATTTAAAGATTTTATAAATCGTATCGGCACAGGAGGGGCAAATATTGTAGGGGCAAAGCTTTCAGATGTACACTCTGAGCTTAATAAAAGTGTTGGAGAAAAAATTTCAGAAGATGAAAAAATATTTTTAAACAGCACGGCTAAAAACTCAGAGCACACCTATACTTTAACAACGTCATCCGGAGACAAATGTTTTGCTATTAACAAGAAAAGTATTTTACACGACCGCCACGGCAAACCCAAATATTTAGTGGGAGGCATACTGGACGTAACAGAATACGAAAAAGCCAAAGCTAAAGCAAGAATTCATCAGGAACAGTTATTATTAGCCGATAAAATGAAATCTCTGGGCATTTTGATCAGCGGTGTAGCTCATGAGATCAACAATCCCAATCATTTCATTAATATCAACGTATCGCTATTGCAAAAAATGTGGAAAGAATTAAAGCCGCTTGTCCACAAAAAAATAGAAACTTCTCCGGAATTTTATTTAGGAAATATCCCCAGCAGTAAATTGGAGGAAAGCATAGATGATCTGCTCTTTGGGATAAGAGACGGTTCTGAACGGATCGGAAGGATTATTGACAGTTTGAAGGCCTATATAAGAAATGTCCCTGGAGATATTAAGGAAGTATTTGACCTCCATGACGCTATAGAAAACGCATCTTTCCTGTTGAAAAATCAAATAATGAAAGCTACAGATAAATTTCAAATGGAGAGGAAATGTAAACGCCTTCCAGTTATAGGTGTTCAACAGCAAATCGAACAGGTTATTATAAATGTATTGCAAAACGCCTGTCAGGCTTTAACTTCAAAAGAACAAAGCATTCATCTCAGCACTAGTCTGTCTGGTAAGATGGCAGTCATAAAAATTACGGATACTGGTATCGGGATTGAAACACAGAACTTGAATTTCATAACTGATCCTTTTTTCACTACCAAGCGGAAAACAGGCGGAACCGGATTGGGCTTATCAATATCCTCGTCAATACTTGAAGAGCATAAAGGACACTTTAATTTTAGTTCCAACCCCGGGGAAGGCACTACTGTTGAAATTATTTTACCGCTTGCTCATGATAACAGTTTTAAATAAGGAAAGTGATATGAGCAAACAATTATATCCTAAATATCCAGTTCTCTTGATCGATGATGAAAAAAATACTTTGCGAAGCTATGAATTGGCCCTGCAAAGTGCGGGTATAACCAATGTTATAACATGCAGTAACGGGATTCAAGCCAGAGAAGTCGTAAAATCTCAAGATGTTGAACTGATTATCCTGGATATGATAATGCCGGAAGTTTCCGGCGATGACCTGCTGGATGAATTCACCGAAGACCATCCGGAAATACCAGTAATAATGGTCACCTCTGTAAATTCTCTCGAAAAAGCTGTCGAATGCATACATCACGGCGCAGCGGAATATATGGTCAAACCCGTAGATATCAACAAGCTTCTGGACAAAATACACAAATATATTGACATCAACGAACTTAAACGTGAAAATGACCGCCTTAGAAACAGTTTACTGTCAGAAGGCCATCAGGAAAACTTTAAATCATTCTCAGCGATAATCACCAATAACAAATATATGCTTTCTATATTCCGTTATTGTACCGCAATTGCTGCAAGCAGGCAGCCCGTGTTAATAACCGGGGAAACAGGAGTGGGCAAAGAACTTTTTGCAAAAGCCCTGCATGACGAGTCAAAATGTAAGGGGGAGTTGGTTACGGTAAATATCGCCGGACTTGATGACAATATGATTTCCGATACTTTATTCGGTCATACTAAAGGCGCTTTTACCGGAGCAATCAGTGATAGGCCGGGAACAATTGAAAAAGCCAGTAACGGCACATTGTTTATTGATGAAATAGGCGATCTCAACATGGCTTCCCAAATAAAATTATTACGTTTGCTCCAGCAAAGAGAGTATCAACAGCTTGGCTCGGACAAAGTAAAAATATCTTCCGCCAGAATAATTTTAGCGACTAATCGCGATCTGCACGAACTCCAGCGCGATAAACAATTCAGAAAAGACCTTTATTACCGCATCGCCACTCACCATATTGATATTCCGCCATTACGTGAACGCAGCGATGACATTGCTTTGCTGCTGAATTCATTTATTGCAGAAGCGGCAAAAGAACTAAAGAAAAAAGAGCCTCACTACCCTGATGAACTCCTGATATTGCTTAAATCATATCATTTTCCCGGCAATATACGCGAACTTGAGGCAATGGTGTATGACGCGGTCAGCAACCACCATTCAAAAACATTATCAACAAAAGTATTCGCTTCACATATCAAGCGTAATTCAAAAATCACCGGTAATCATCACGAAGAAGCTGAAGATTTGGGAAGCTGTCTCGCTAATCTGGTGGTTCTGCCGGAACTAAAGGAAATGGATATCGCCTTAATCAACGAAGCCATGAACCGCGCGGCAGGTAATCAAAGCGTAGCCGCCAGAATGCTGGGCATCACTCCTCAGGCCCTGAGTGCCAGATTAAAGAAAATGAGAAAATAAAAACAGCCGGATCAAAAAATTCCGGCTGTTCAAAATATTAATAACAACGATATTTATCCGCAGCATTTTTTATATTTTTTGCCGCTGCCGCATGGACATGGCGCATTAGGCCCGACTTTCGGCTGTTCGCGCCGGAAAGTCACCTGAATAACATCTTCCTCATCACCTTCGGCTGCCATAATCCCGGCTTGTTCCGAAGAAAGTTCAGCTTCGTCAAACTGACCGAATATCTGATGAATCTGTTCCTGCGGCATATTTTCAAGCATACTTTCGAAATCTTCGAGAGAAGCTATTGTAGCGCGGAAAAGATTTGTAATAACCTCATTATAGATACGTCCCATAAGCGTTTCAAAGGTTTTGAAAGCCTCGTTTTTATACTCGATCAAAGGATCTTTCTGGGCTATGGCACGCAGATAAATGCTGGAACGCAGATGATCCATTGTATATAAATGTTCCTGCCAGAGACGATCTATAGCTTCAAGTACAGTATGGCGCGCTATCCACATTCTCTGGTCTTCCTCCATGTCCGCATGTTTTTTGTTGTAGGTTTCTTCAATGCGGTCAGATAGATAATCAATCAGGCCTTCACGGTCAGTAATCTCTTCATTTTTGAAAAACTGAGCCATTTCCTCTTGAGTAAACCCAATGGGGAAATTAAGATTGAGCCAGCCTAGGAGAAGTTCCCAGTTAAACAGCTTGGCGCTTCCTTTAGGAGCGTTTTCAGGAGGAATAGAAGCCTGTACCAATTTTTCCTCAATAGAATCCTCAACTATTTCAAACAAAACATCCTGTGGATTTTCAGAAGTTAAAGCATCCTTGCGGATACCGTAGATTATCTCACGCTGTTTATTCATGACATCATCAAATTCCAATGTGCGTTTACGTATGGAATAATGATGCTGTTCGATTCGGCGTTGAGCAGTTTCAATAGATTTGTTGAGCCATGGATGCTGGATCTGCTCACCTTCTTCAATGCCGAAACGTTCAAATATTTTAATAATACGGTCAGAACCGAATAAACGCATAAGATTGTCTTCGAGTGAAACATAGAATTTAGATGAACCGGGATCCCCCTGACGGGCGCAGCGTCCGCGCAACTGGCGGTCGATACGGCGGGCATCGTGACGGGAACTGCCGATAACATGCAGACCGCCAAGGTCTTTAACACCTTCCCCAAGCTTGATATCTGTACCGCGTCCAGCCATATTAGTAGCTACCGTCACCGCTCCTGACTGCCCGGCGGAAGCAACAATTTCAGCTTCATGCTTATGATTTTTGGCATTCAGGACATTGTGCTTGATACCTGCGCGATTCAATAAACGGGAAATTATCTCAGAATCATCAACGGAGATAGTTCCGACCAATACCGGCTGGCCTTTTTCGTGGCACTCAGCAACGTCCGCGACAACCGCATTGAATTTCTCGCGTTTGGTTTTAAATATGGAATCATTATCATCCCTTCTCTGTACCGGACGATTGGTTGGAATGACAATAACATCAATTTTATAGGTTTTATGAAACTCGGTAGCCTCAGTTTCGGCAGTACCAGTCATACCGGAGAGTTTATCATAAAGCCGGAAATAATTCTGGATGGTTATTGTCGCCAGGGTTTGAGTTTCCTGCTCGATTTCAACATGTTCCTTGGCTTCAAGAGCCTGATGCAGACCATCGCTGAAACGGCGTCCCGGCATTAAACGCCCGGTATGTTCATCAACTATCATTACTTTACCGTTCTGCACTACATAAGCAACATCCTTTTCAAACAGGCAATACGCTTTCAGCAATTGTGAAAGATCATGAAGACGCTCGCTTTTTGCTGAAAAATCATCATTAAACTGTTGTTTCTTTTCAGCTTTCTCAGTATCGCTGAGTTCCGGGTCGTTTTCAATTTTATGGATTTCCTCAAGCAAATCCGGCATAACAAAGGCTTCAGTATCATTACCGGAAATCTCATTACGCCCTTTTTCTGTCAAGTCAGCGTCATTAGACTTTTCGTCAATGGTAAAATACAGATCAGCCTGAACTTCCTGAAGCAAACCGCGGTTGTTGTCACTGCGGACGCGCATTTCCACTTTTTCCAGTTCACGCAGAAGCGAACCATCTTCAAGCATCCGCATAAGCTGCTTGTGGGTCGGCATCCCGAATTTGATTTGTAAAAGTTTAGTAAGGGCCGCATCTCTTTCTTCGCTGGAAGCATCTTCTTTATCAATTATCTTCTTCGCTTCATTGCCAAGGCGGGCGCACAATTGATTCTGCTTGGAGTAAAGATTTTCGACCAGCGGCTGAATGCTGTCAAACTGATGCGTGGAAGTCGCTGTCGGGCCGGAAATAATTAATGGAGTACGGGCTTCATCAATCAATATACTGTCAATTTCATCGATAATTGCGAAAAAATGATCTCTCTGAACAAGGTGTTCTGCTTCAGAAGCCATTCCCATGTCGCGAAGATAATCGAAACCGAATTCACTGTTTGTCCCGTAGGTTATATCCTTTTCATAAATATCCCTGCGTTCATGCGGAGGCTGCATATTTTGAAGACAGCCAACGCTTATTCCCAGATAGTTATAAACTGTTCCCATCCATTCAGAGTCACGCAGGGCAAGATAGTCATTGACCGTTACCAGCTGGCAATTCCTGCCAGAAAGCGCGTTAAGGTAAAGGGGCATAGTTGCTACAAGGGTCTTCCCCTCCCCTGTCGCCATCTCTGCGATATTGCCGCGATGAATAGCAATAGCTCCGAGAATCTGGACATCATAAGGAATCATGTCCCAAACCATTTTCTGGCCGCAAACAGTAATTTCCCTGCCCATCAGACGACGGCAGGCATTTTTGACTACGGCAAAAGCCTCCAGCATAATATCATCAAGGGTTTCGCCGTTGTTCAAACGTTCTTTAAATTCTGCAGTTTTATTTTTCAATTCAGCTTCACTGATAAGCTGTAAAGACTCTTCTATTTCGTTGACCTTGGCAACCAGAGGCTCCATTTTGGCAAGGTCACGTTCTGACTTGGTGCCAAACACTTTTTTAAGAACATATCCAATCATATTATATTTCCACCTCTCCGCTTATTTTGAGCCGGGCTGTTCAATATCCATGCCTGCCTCACATAAAGGACAATTGTCCGGTTCATAAGTTTCCAGTTCAAGTTCAAGTAAGGCTTTATGCTCTATATCAAATTTCGCGTTTCCGGCGCTGCGGTCAACAATCACCGCCACTCCTGCAACCTGGCCACCGTGCCTGCGTACCAGGTCGATAGTCTGCTGAACCCTGCCGCCGCGGGTAATAACGTCTTCGGCAACAAGTACCTTTTCCATAGGAGCGATTTTAAAACCACGTTTGAGTACAAGTTCATCGTTCACCTTGTCAGCAAAAATAGCGCGTACGCCAAGTGCGCGGGCAACTTCCTGCCCGACAATCAGGCCGCCCACAGCAGGGGAAATCACACATTGAATATCGGCATCTTTAAACTTTGCGGCCAGCTCCGCGCAAACTTTTTCCGCCACATCAGGATACTGCAGGAGCAAGGCAGCCTGAAAAAAGCGATTGCTGTGCAGACCGCTGCGTAATTTAAAATGTCCCTCAAGTAAAGCTTTAGCGTCTTTAAAAATATTGATTATTTCTTCTTTAGTCATTATAAAATGCTCCTGCTTATATTAAATTATAATTATTATGTTTAGCGGAAAGTATCTTCAGAGCCCGGCTCCACCCGGAGATGGAAATCAACTGTACGGTCACCGATTTTCAACGATATCATCGTATTAAGGCGGGTCAGCAGCAGAGCATAAGGAATCTTGACTTCACCGTTTGCAACGTTAATGGATATTTTACAATCCCCGAGAATATCTTCAACTTCACGCAAAGTGGTAATAAGATGCAGCATTTTCAGCAACTTTTCACGTAACTGTCCATCCAGCTCGTAAGTATGATAGCACTTCTTGCATACGGTCTGAAAACTGGAGTCGGCAATATCCGCAAGATTAAACTTTATAATTCCATCGCAGCCGTCTTTAAGGCATTGAAAATCAATCTGAGCTTTTGCTCCAATATTTTCGGTTTTATCGGTCATAATTCTATTTCCTGCTGATTAGGCTTTTCAAGTAAATACATAATATAAGAGTGTTTCCCTGAATTTAAAGTCAGAAGAGTAAAAAATAATAAACTTGGACGGCAATAAAGCTAAATCTAATGGAAAAAGCCGGAAAATAAGCAGAAATATACAAAAAAAAATTGAAAATCCGGTTTTGTATATTATCGTAATTGTGATTGACCCAATATAAAACAATAAGACGGAGCAATGAATGTTAAAGAAACTGACTCAATTTTTTTCCAGTGATATTGGTATTGATCTCGGCACTGCGAACAGTTTAGTTTTTATTCGCGACAAAGGTATTTGCCTGAGCGAACCGTCTGTTGTCGCCATCAACGAAAACACCAAGGAAATCCTTGAAATAGGTAATGAAGCGAAACGCATGCTTGGCCGTACTCCCGGAAATATCCGTGCCGTACGCCCGATGAAAGACGGGGTTATCGCTGATTTTGATATAAATGAAGAAATGTTGCGCTACTTCATAAAGAAAGCCGTAAGCTTGATGCCCCGGCGTCAGCGTATACTTTCCCCCCGCGTTTTAATTGCTGTTCCTTCCGGAATTACAGAAGTTGAGAACCGGGCAGTAAAAGACAACGCTAAACGTGCTGGCGCAAGTGAAGTTTTCCTGATTGAAGAGCCGATGGCTGCCGCGATTGGCGTCGGATTACCGATTGGCGAACCTGAAGGAAGCATGATTGTCGATATCGGTGGAGGTACTACTGAAGTCGCGGTTATCTCATTATACGGTATTGTAGGTTCACGCAGTGTACGAGTCGGCGGCGACGAACTTGACGCTTCGATATGTCAGCACATGAAACGAGTTTATAATTTAATGGTCGGAGAAAGAACCTCCGAACGCATTAAAATAGAGATAGGCAGCGCTTATCCTGTGAATGAAGAAGAAAGCCTCGAAGTCAGGGGACGGGATTTGGTTTCAGGACTGCCCAAAACAGTCAAAGTAACTGCCACAGAAATACGCAATGCCTTGCAGGAACCTATCGCAAGCATTGTTGAAGCCGTGCGCGGAACCTTGGAACGTTGCCCGCCTGAACTGGCGGCCGACCTTATAGACCGCGGCATAATGCTTGCCGGAGGCGGAGCGCTGCTCAAAGGCCTCGACCGTTTGCTCATTGAAGAAACCGGACTGCCAGTATTCATCGCTGAAGACCCGCTCAAAGCAGTTGCTCTGGGAACCGGGGTAATGCTTCAGGATCTCGACGTAATGATACACGCAATGGCTTAAGGCGTGTTGCGTTTTGCTTGTGCGTACTACGTGCTATGTGCTGTAAATAGTCTATAGTTTTTTTATCGGCGAGATTCGAAATAAATCTTTTATGGTCTTTATCCCAAAGAGTTGATATAGAGCTTGCGGTATTTGATGAAGTATCCTAATCCGGACCAAATGGTTATCGCCGCAATAAAATATAGCGAAATCATCCATAATAAGCTTTTATCGACATCGAAGAGGCCGATCCATGCCAGCCCCCCTACTCCCATCATGACCATTTGAAGAACAGTTTTTATTTTGCCCCAGATATCGGCGGCAATAACTGTTTCCTTTTGGAGAGCGAGCATCCGGAGCCCGGTAACGAGAAATTCGCGGGAAACGATTACTACCGCGACCCACGCGGGGAGCAGTTGATACTGCACCATCATAAGCATTATGCCGGAAACAAAGATTTTATCCGCCAGCGGGTCCATCAGTTTACCAAAATCCGTAATCTGATTCCATTTACGGGCAAAATAACCGTCCGCCAAGTCTGTAAAAGCGGCAATCAACGCGACAACACAAGCAATAATTCTAAGCATTTGCGGAGTATTAAGGTCTTTCGCCGCACCTTCCGCATTGGCAGCCAGGATAATAAAAACAAAAATTAAAATTATTCTTGCTAATGTAAGTGCGTTTGGGAAATTCATTATTACCTTTAATTCTTTAATTCAGCTGTTAATTCATACGTATCCGCATCTGTAATAGTTGCCTTATAAACCTGCCCCGGCGTTAAATCAAACTCTTCAGGCATTACTACAATGTTATCGATTTCCGGAGCATCCATATAAGTTCTGCCAACCGCGCCAAACTCTTCTATAAAATCAACAATAACATCAAATTCGCTTCCGACAAGTGATTTATTCTTTTTTAATGATATTTTTGCTTGAATTTCCATCAATTCAGCGGCGCGCTCCTCTGCAACAGCATGAGGAACCTGATTTTCAAAACCTGCAGCCGGAGTTCCAGGTTCAGGAGAATAACTGAAAACACCAAGGCGTTCAAACTCTTGTTCTATGACAAATTTCTTGAGCATTTTAAAATCCTCTTCCGTCTCACCCGGCAGGCCGGTAATAAAAGTCGTCCTGAGCGCCAGATCAGGAATAGCTTTCCGCATCCTCTTAAGCAAATCGCGCATATCCGCCTCGGAAATATGACGATGCATACTTTTCAGAAGTCTATCGGAAACATGCTGCATCGGCATGTCAACATAAGGTAAAACATGCCTGCACTTGAGCATAGTATCAATGAGTTTATCGGTAAAATGCGCCGGATGAGTATAAAGCAGGCGAAGCCAGAAATCTCCTTTGAGTTTATCCAGCTCCAGCAGCAGTGAGCACAGATCCTCGCTGCCGCCCCGGTCTTGTCCAAAAGCCGTAATATCCTGAGCCATAATCAATAATTCCACCGCACCGTTGTTCAAGGCGTTTTTCGCCTCCACCACCACAGAGTTCAATGAACGGCTGCGCATATCACCACGAATATCAGGGATTGCGCAGTATGAACAGCGGTTATTACAACCATCTGCTATTTTCAGGTAGGCTATATGCGGCAGGGTCAATTGCAGGCGCGGGATGTTTTCATCATAAATAAAAGTCGGCGTTTCATTACGCAGGCACTTTGAAGCCGGTTTTATATCTTTGAGCAGTTTCGCAATATCCGGCACCTGGTCAACGCCTATCCAAAGATCGACTGCCGGAAATTTTTCGCGATAAGTTCCAGCTTTATCCCATTGAATGAGACAGCCCGCAATAATAATCCGGCGTTCATCCGGAGCTTCATCCTTCCATTTCTGCGCCTCTTCTATAGCTTCAACCGTTTCAGAGCGGGCGGAGGGTATAAACGCGCAAGTATTGATGAGGTAGATATTTGCCTGTTCAGGATCCATACTCAGGAAGAATCCGTTGCTAATCAACACACCAGTCATTACTTCAGTATCGACGAGGTTTTTCGGGCATCCCAGACTGACAACGTAGACAATGCCTTCAGGGGTTAATGTTTGTGATTTTTTCATATTTTATTTACCGTTAGGTTTGAATTTTTAATAACAAAATTGATAGTTGCATCATCGGGAGCAGCAACCAGGTAATCATGCATTTTCCAACGTGTCGGACTGGCTGCATCCAAATCAAAAAACGCATCATCTAAACTCAGGGAAAGATTTCTGCCTTGCTGATGCCGTGCAACCATAGTTGAACGTTCGAGGATAGCCAGAGAAGCGGCTATATCCCACAAATACAACGAAGCGACATACGCCATGATCTTCCCGGTAAAAAGCTTATAAAATGAAGCGACGCAACCGCTCCATGCAAAAACCTGATTGGACATGCTGAAAACGCTGTTCTTGGCGCAATACTGAGATATGCTGATAATTCCGTCATCACTCAAAGGATGCATTTTAAAATGAAATGGTTCCAGTTCCCCGTTGCCGCTGACGTCCTTACAGCGCATAACTTTATCGCCGTCGGTAATCAAACAATCATTCTGGGGCGGTAGATAGACAGCTCCTTCTTTTATTACACCGTTTTCCATAAAAGCAACAGAAATACCCCAGACAGGTAAATGCGCCGAATAAGGCGCAGTACCATCAATAGGGTCAACAACCCAGGCTCTTCCTTTGAGGGCGTTTTGAATATATTCTTCAGAACGTGTTTTAACGGTTTCCTCGCCAATAAGGTAAATTTCTTCATCCGGGCGGTCAAACTCTTTGGCTAATCTTGCTTCAATAGCCTTATCCGCAGCGGTGACTATAGACTTATCCGCCTTTATCTCTACAGGAGGATCATCATAATATTTCAACGCTATCTCACCACATTCCTTGAGGAGCGGCAGTAATTTTTTAATATCCCATTTTTTCATATGCTCAATGTAACTCATAAAACAATATTTACAAGACTGAGTATCATTCTGAATAAAAAGAAACTCATAAAACAAATTTACCATCTAAACAATAAAGATTAATATAGAG
Source organism: Victivallaceae bacterium (assembly GCA_963664605.1). Lineage (GTDB taxonomy): Bacteria > Verrucomicrobiota > Lentisphaeria > Victivallales > Victivallaceae > JAHOYW01. Next base: position 2,330,301 of record OY761536.1, on the reverse strand, counting down.
CAAAATTTTGATAAAAAAGAAGACGAATATGTAGATTTATTATTTTATACTAAGATAATAACAAGTAAAAAAAATCTTGTTGTCAGGCAAATGTATACTAAACCAATAAACTATTCAAGGAGGAATAGAAAGATGAAAATTGACAAGCTGGCAATATCAAAGCATGAGGATCTTATTTTCGGAAAAGCTCCAAAACCGGTAACAAGCGCCAGGGGACTGGTATTCGGCGGAGACCTGGTCTACCCGGAAGTCAACCTCACAGTACCGGCTGGAACCGTGATCAACAGAAAAACACTCCCCGCCTTAAGGAACGATTATTCCAACGCGGTCAAAGGGATTTTGCACCGTGCCCGTGAACTAAACTCTGAAGGCATAGTTATTGAATTTGAGACGCTTCTTGAAATGACCCTTGAGCCTGACATCGGGGTAGAGTTGACTAAAACAATGGCCGATGTCTGCGAGGAATATTATCAGAAATACGGGTTAAAAAGCGAAATACGGTTAACTCCGAATGACACCAGGGACTTTGAGCGTCCTCCCAAAATGCGGAGCAGCAGTTACCTTGATAACATGTTCGAGCTTTTTGAGCGCGGAGCTGAAGCCGGGGGAGATCTGTTGTCAATAGAATCCACCGGCGGCAAGGAAATATGTGATGACGCGCTTATCATGTGCGATATCCAACAGGTTGTCTTTTCCCTTGCGGTTCTGGGCGTTAGAGACATGCGCTTTCTCTGGAAACGAATCGTTGATATCGCACACCGCACCGGGAAAATAGCAGGTGGAGATACTGCCTGCGGATTTGCAAATACCGCTATGGTGCTGGCTGAAAAGAAATATATTCCGTCTGTCTTTGCGGCAGCGGTCAGAATTGCATCCGTAGTCAGGAGTCTGGCTGCTGTCCAGGAAGGAGCCGTCGGGCCAGACAAGGACTGCGGCTATGAAGGCGTATATTTAAAGGCCATTTCCGGTATTCCAATATCAATGGAAGGCAAGACCGCAGCCTGTGCCCATTTGAGTTCAGTCGGAAACGTCGCGGCAGCCTGTGCGGATCTATGGAGTAATGAATCCGTGCAAAACATCAAGCTTCTGGGCGGAATGGCGCCAACGGTTTATGCCGAACAATTGATCTATGATGTCCGACTGCTTAACCGGGCATCCGCAGACAATGTGGAAACCGCTTTAAAAATGCGGGAGTTGTTATGTGAGTCGGATATCCATTATGACCCACAGGCATTGGTACTGGCTCCGGAACATGTGTTTTCAATATCAAAGGAGATAATAAAAGGCGGCAATCCGCTCGAACAGACAAAATTGGGGATACTTAAAGCTATGGAGATCATTGATACTGCATTGAGCAGCGGAGAATTGGTTTGCGATGAAAAAGAGAATTTCTGGCTAAAAAAAATACGTTCGGACGTGACGGAAATCCCGACAGACGAAAGCGTTTTTGCCGCACAAATCATGCCGCTACTCGATAAAGAAAAATTCATTCCTGAAGAGTACGGCTTCTAAAGTGAGAATAATAGTTATATCAGGATTCCTGGGTGCCGGAAAAACCAGCTTGATCACGTCTGCCGCGAACTCATTTGCGGCAGACGGGCTCCAAACCGCAGTACTTGAGAATGAAATATCCGCTTCAGGACTTGATGGCACTTTTCTGAAAAAGCATGGTTTCAGGGTCAAGGAATTATCTTCCGGTTGTATCTGCTGTCAGTTGCAGGGAGAAATGCGGAGCGCCATAGAAGATATTGCCCAGGAGTTCGAGCCCGATGTAATTTTCGTAGAACCCAGCGGAGCGGCAGCCCCGGGGCACGTAAAAGGCTCTCTTGAAGGCCTTGCCTGCACAGAGGAGATTATAATGGTTGCAGTGCTGGATGCAAGAAGGTTTGCGGAATCCGGTATAGAGCAATATCCGTTTATCAAACAATCCATCAGGGAAGCAAATATAGTCGTGATAAACAAGATCGATCTAGTATCTTTCCATATCGCAGAATCAATATCCTGTTCAGCGGACAGGCTCAACGCATCGGCAGACATAATCACATTATCACTAAAAAGCGGGGATAATTTAGCAAGATTAACCGAAAGACTTAAAGCAGCGAAAAAATGTCAGCCCCGCCCCAGCAGTCTATATATAAAATCCTCGCCGGGCAATCATCCTGTATCTGTCTCATTCCGCGGAACGCTGCCGAATAATACAAGTCATGATGATATTGAAAAGATAGTTAACTCAACACTTGATAAACTCGCGTCGGAATTATTGAAAAATGGCTGCATACGAATCGGACACATAAAAATCACAGTGGAAAAAGGAAAACATTTTCTATTTTTAAGCAGGACCAGCTTTTCCGGTACTAATGACATAAAAGGCATTGGATCTTATAATAATTCCGATAACTGCAAAATAACCGGGAATATTATTGTCTATGGACTGTCAACATATACTGTAAAAATCATAAGCAGCAAAGTCTTTAATAAAACACTATATTTTTTAACCCTTGGATAATCAACGAAGTGAAAACAACAAGGTAAAATATACCTGTTAGAAGTATTTTTCTGTTTTTTCGTAAAACAATGTAACTTACCTGTAAAAATAAGCAACTATATATATATTATTTTAATACTATATAATGCTAATAGAACCCCGAAAGGCTGATATGCGTAAAAAATACTTTTGGATCATAGGAGTGATAATTGCCGGAGCGCTTGTTTACGGCATCACCGCAAAAATATATAATTCTTCTAAAAAGAAACCAAAAGGTTCCCGCTCAAAAGCCAAATTCGGAATGGCTATTCCTGTGGAAATCGCCCCGGTTACTATCAAGAGCATCAAAAATGTCCATACTTTCACCGGAAGCCTTGAACCGTGGAGCCGTTATGAAGTCGCGCCGAAAATAGCCGGACGCCTTGAAAATATCAGCGTATCCGGAGGCGACCCGGTATATAACGGACAATTGATTGCTAAAATTGATGATGCCGAGTACCTACAGGAAATTGAAAAAGCAAAAGCTGAACTCAACATTTCAGAGGCAGTCAAGGGAGAGTTGACCACACAATTAAATCTGGCGAAAAAGGAATATTTACGGGCTCAAACCATGAAAAACAACCGGGTTATATCGGATTCAGCATATGAAGCGAAACGCTCCGACTATCTGGTAAAAATGGCATCCTATAAAAAAGCACAGGCAGAATTAAACCAGAAACAGGCTCTCCTCAATCTGGCGCAGGTCCGTTTTAACTATACTAAAATCTATGCCCGCTGGAGCGGCAAGAAAAACCTTATTTTCAACATAAGTGATCCAGGACATAATCCCGATGAAATAAAAACAATGATCAATAACCTCTTAAGAGACAGTGATCTCGGGAAACGCTATGATCTCAGTAATATTACTTTAGCTCAAAGCTCTCCTGGAAATTTTGTTCTGGAGGTAAAACTGACTAACCAGCTTTTTGATTTTGCCCCGTTAGTGACTGAACTCCAGAAACTGTTTACAAAAATCCAGGAAAAATTATCTCCTGACATGACTATAAAAATCCAGGAAGACTCCGCGCAGAGATTCGTCGGGAAAAAATATGTCGATACCGGACAAATGCTGAAAGCCAATGACCCGATTATTTCCATAATAAATATCCGGCGCATGAAAGCAATGGTCAATGTAATAGAAAAAGATTATCCCTTACTCAAAAGAGGACAACACGCGGTTGTTACCACCGGGGCATATCCCGACAAGGAATTTTCCGGTAAAGTAGGGAAAATAACCAAGATACTTGACGAATATACACGTCAAGCTGAAGTGGAAATAGAAATCGACAATCCTCAACTGCTGCTGCGTCCGGGAATGTTCGCCAAAGTATCAATACAGTTTTCCACCCTTGACAAAGCCCAGACCATTCCAAGGAATGCCGTAGTTAATTTCAATGAAATGATAGGTGTTTTCATGTTGAACGCTGACCGTAAAACCGTCACGTTCATAAAGGTTAAGACCGGTTTGATTGATAATGACAGTATCCAGATAATCTCCCCGCCTCTTATTCGCCCGGTAGTTACTCTTGGTAACCATTTACTCTACAGCGGAATTGCGGTGAATGTCACCTCCAGAGAAAAAGTATTAAATGACATCCTGAAAAAAGAAACAAACACTAAAAAGAAGCCGTCAAATAAAAAGCGTCCGGTGGAGGCAAAACAAAAATGAATTTTGCCGCGTTCGCAGTAAAAAGGCCTGTCCTGACAATAATGTGCTCCCTGCTGGTTCTCCTGATGGGATTTGTTTCGCTCAGCCGCCTGCCAATAGAACTTTTCCCCGATATGACCAAACCGGTTATTACGATTTCCACCAATTATGATGACGCCGGACCGGAAGATGTCGAAGAAACTATCACGATGAAAATAGAAGAAGCTGTCAGCGCCGTCGAAGGCGTAAAAAAGGTGACTTCAACCTCCAGAGAGGAAAACAGCCGGGTCTATGTGGAATTTGAGTGGGGTGTTGACCTTGACGAAGTCACTAATGATATTCGCGACCGTCTTGACCGCATAATCAGAAGCCTGCCGGACGGAGTTGACCGTCCAACTATCCGCAAATACAATACCGACAATATCCCCATCCTCTTTCTTGGTATCGAGAGCAATATGGATATGCTCAAAACGACCAAAATGATAGAAGACCAGATACTGTATCGCTTCGAGCGGCTTCCAGGAGTCGGAGAATTCGGGCTTAGAGGAGAACGCGTACGCCAGATACAAGTAAACCTGGATTATGATAAAATAATGGCGTTGAAACTCGATATAAAAGATATTAATCAAAAGATTATCGACAGTAACCTTAATTATTCCGCTGGTAATGTCGATGACGGCTCTTTCGAAATAAATATGCGAACATCGGGACAGTTCAGTCATCTCGGTGAATTGGGCCAGACTGCAATCGCCACCAGGCCGGACGGCAGTATAATCAGACTTGACCAGGTTGCGGAAATCAAAGATACAAAAGAAAAGAAATCCCGTATTGCCTACATCAATGGAAAACCCGGACTGCTGGCAATTGTCAGAAAACGTTCAGGATACAATACCGTTTCAGTCGCCAACGCGGTTATGGAGGAAATCAAGCGCGTTAATCATGACTTTCCACAGATAAAGATCATTCAAATAGTCAACAACGCAAGTTATATCGAAAACGCTATTAAAAATGTCAGTATGACCGCTTTGCAAGGGGTATGGCTGGCGGTGCTTATCCTCTTGTTTTTCCTGCGCAATATCCGCAGCACCTTAATTATAAGTGTATCTATTCCTTTGTCGATAGTCGGCACCTTTGCTTTGATATATTTTGCCGGTTACTCCCTGAATATGATGACTATCGGCGGACTGGCGCTCGGTATTGGAATGCTGGTGGATAACTCCATTGTCGTTCTGGAAAATATAACCCGTCACCGCGACCACGGTATGAAAGGGGCGGAGGCGGCAATAGAAGGAACTCATGAAGTTACCGCCGCGATCATTGCCAGCACCCTGACGACTCTGGTTGTATTCCTGCCTCTGGTATTCATGCGGGGCATGGCCGGTATTCTGTTTAAGGAATTTTCTTCCGTAGTCGCTTTTTCCCTGCTCTGCTCACTAGTCGTCGCGGTCACCGTTGTGCCCATGATCGCCTCCAGGGTGGTAAAACCCAGCCGTGCCGGAAAAGGGTTCAGCGGAAAGATGTTTACTATGAGTGGAAAAATGCTTGATGCCCTGGATATGGCATATAAACATCTGATTGATATTGTTCTCAATCACCGGATAATAACCTGTCTGATCGTAATCGCCATACTTGGCGGAGCTTTGTGTCTGATAAAATATGTCGGAACTGAACTCATGCCGGTTACCGATGAAGGCAGAGTCAGGGTATCGGTGGAACTGGCAGAGGGGACAAGGCTCGAAAACACCAAAAGCTACATGAAAATCGTTGAAGCAATAGTGGCAAAAGAGGTTCCTGAAACCAGAACCAGCCTGACGCTTGCAGGCGACCGTAACAGTCATAAAGGTACAATCAGAATGACGTTGGTCGATTTAAAAAAGCGTTCCCGTTCTTCTGAGCAAATAGCCGAATCCCTCCGTAAAAAATTATCAAAGTTGCCGGGAGCTAAAATCCGGGTCAGGGCAGAAGCCAGCAGAATATCCGGCGGAGGCGCCAACGGAGAGGAAAGCGTACAAGTCAAAGTCCGCGGACATGAAATTGACACGGCATACAATATTTGCCATCAAATAGAAGATGCCCTTGAAAACGTTCCAGGCATTACTGACACCAGGGTCAATCAGGATAAAGGAGCTCCGGAAGACAAAATAGTCCTCGACCGGGAAAAGATCAATTCCGTAAAAGTTTCTGTCGAAGCAATCGCTAAAACTTTGCGTACAATCGTTGCCGGGGTTGTTTCATGCAAATTCCGTCAAAGTGGAGATGAAACCGATATTCTGATAAAAATAAAAGACGCTGATCGTATGAATCCAAGCAATATCCTCGACCAAATTGTCCTGAATCGCGACGGAGAACCAATAGTGCTGCGCAATCTCGTATCAATCAAACGCGGCCGGGCCCCGACCCAGATCAATCGCGAAAACCGTGAGCGCACCATGACTATAATGGTAAATATAGGCGACCGTCCACTTGGCGATGTGGTTAAGGATATTCAGAAAAAAATTGATGAATGCGTAGTCATGCCTCCCGGGTTCTCGTATTATATTTCCGGGGATTATGAAGAACAGCAGGAATCATTCTACGAACTGATGTTCAGCCTGATTATGGCTATTCTGCTGGTATATATGGTCATGGCCTCACAATTCGAATCCTTCCTGCATCCTCTGGTGGTGATGTTTTCAGTACCGCTTTCAATTATCGGTGTGGTATTATTGCTTCTGCTTACTGACACTACTTTCAATATGCAGTCATTTATCGGCTGCATCATGCTTGCCGGGATTGTGGTAAACAATGCCATACTACTGGTAGACCAGACTAACCAGAACCGTATCAAGCACAATATGTCTATTCGCGACGCTTTAGAAGAAGCCGGAAGAACCAGACTTCGTCCAATCCTGATGACAACCCTGACTACAATATTGGGCCTAGCTCCAATGGCGCTTGGCTTGGGAAGCGGAGGCGAAACCCAGGCTCCATTGGCAAGGGCGGTAATCGGCGGACTCAGCAGTTCGACCCTGATCACCCTGCTGATTATTCCGGTGGTATATTCCCTGTTGGAATCATTTGTCGCATTCATGAAGACAAAAATAATAAGCTGGCTGCCAGGAGATCAGTGATACGTTTCACGTTAGTTTAACGTTCATTTTTTCCGCCATTCTTTCAGAAAAAATTTTGCGTTTTTATTGCCCGGTTCAAGTGTTATGATTTTTTCCAGCAGTTTAATCGCTTCATCATTTTTACCGTTTTGCTTGAGAACGACTGCCAAATTCAGCATTACCCCGACCTTTCGCGGCTTCAACTTATACGCGCTGCGCAAATATTTTTCCGCAAGTTTGAGTTTCCTGTTTATGATGCAGATGACCCCCAAAGTGTTAAGCGCCTTATCATTCCAGGGAGCCTCAACAAGACATTTGTTCAGATATTTCACTGCGGATATTGAATCCCCCTTGCGCTGGAGGAAACAGGCGTAATTATATAAAACATTCGGATTATCCTGACCGTAACGTAAAGCCTCTGAAAAATATTTTTCGGCTTCCTTGTAATTTCTTTTGCTGGAATATTGGATAGCCAGATTCAAGTATCCATCCGGTTCAGCAGGCGCATGCTTTATCGCTTCACGGTAGTATTGAGCAGCGCGCGCTTGTGAATTCGCTTCGGAAATTATGCCAAGGAAGTTATAAGCCCGTATATTTTCCTGGTCGGACTTTATGACTTTTAGAAAATATTCTGCCGCCTTGGAGTATTCCTCCTGTTTATAGCAGGCTTCACCATATAGCGAATCCGTTTCAGTCTGTTCTTTGAGCGCGTTCACGGGCGGGGAAGGAATTGTCACAATAAGAACTCCGGCAGTCAGGGCAATACCACAGCCGGCAAGGTGTTTGCGTTCCTTGACACAGCGCGTCAGATAATCCAGGGCAAAAGCGGCAAAAATAAAAAACGCCGGATACATCGCCAGACGATAGCGTCCGCTGGTCACCGTAATCGTCTGCGCCGCCCAATATGCCAGCATCAACAGGAGAAAGTGACGATATTTAAAAATGGTTTCACGCCTGCACAAGATTATAAGAACGCCACATATACTTAAACTGCCAAGCAGAATAAACAAATACTTACCGCTCCGCACAATGCCGGTAAAATAAAGTATCGGCGCAGAATCCGCCCCGGCTGAAAGTTCACGGAAGTTCCAGACATAAAAAGCTTTTTTAACCAGCAGCTTGAATTCTTCAAACGGATTTGAATAGATATATTTCAATGACATATACAAAAAGAATTTATCTTTGCTGATGCCCCTTTGAACCGCGCCTGCTTCTCCCCAGTCGTGAACAGCCTTCCATTCCCTGCCCGGACGTATATAACAGGTTCCTGTAGCGTTATAATTATTGCCGAGATAAAAATTAAAACCGCTGTTGCGTTGAATTAGAACAAAATGTTTAGCGATCATGGAATTGCGTACACATACAGGAGTGATGATCAACAAAGCCATAAAAGCAAATAAAAATGTTATCAGCACTTTGCGCCCAAGCTTAGTTCTATCCTTTCCCAACAAGGTGACCGCTGGAAGCAAAACTGCTTCCGCCGCTACAAACAACAGGCTGGACGGATGAGTTACAGCCATCAATCCAGCGCAAATACCACCTGCACCGACAAAAACAGCCCCCTTCCCCAAATCTCCGTCTGACAGCCGTTTTTCGCCCAGATACAGCAAAGTGAGCGTCAAGCAGACCAAAGGCAAAAGCAAAGTCTCGCTGATAAGCTCTGAACTGTAAAACAGCAAAGGCGGGTAAAAAGCGGCAAAAGCGGCAAATGCATATATTAAAATCCGTCGTTTCGGCGCAACGATATCCTGTACCGCCCAGCATAAAACCCCGAAACCGCTTAATACGAGAAGAGTTTGGAACAGTCTTATCCATAAAAGCTTAAAAGCAAATATTTTGTACATAAATGCCAAAAACACTGGATATAAAGGTGCATGAATATGCAGTCTTTGAGAACCTGTCCCCCAAGCCAGAAGTTCCCGCGCCCACTTGTCATATTCCTCAACATCAGGGCCGATAGGGACATTAAATAACGGTGATTTACTGAACTGCCATAGATACAGTAAGCGCAGAATAATTGCCAAAACGGTAAAAGCAGCCAGAATAATTTGTGTTTTTGTAAATCTTTTCATTACTAAATTGATGTTGAGATTGAAAATTCTTAAAAGTAAGATACAGTTATATTTAAACTTTAATAGCTTAGAACTTAATTTATGATAGAAAAAAAAGTAACTATACACAATAAAGCGGGAATCCATTGTCGTCCGTCAAGTGTTATTCTGACTACAATAAAGACCGATTACCCGGATACCATTTTCACCATAACCAAGGATGACGAACCTTCTGTCGAATTGACCAGCATCCTCAGCCTGATTTCGTTGGGACTGCATTATGGAAATGAAGCAATGCTCACGGTTGACGGCCCGGACGAAGAAGAGGCATGTAACAGAATCGCGAAACTGTTTGAAAATGAATTTGATTTTCCACCCAAATAAAAATGGAAAGAAAAAATATAATATTATGCTGAAAATATTATTCACCGTAATCCAGTTCGCCTTTGTATTTTATCTGCTCCTGATTCTGCTTCTCTATATTTTCCAGAAAAAAATGATCTTCATACCTTATCAGGATATTGTCGCGACCCCATCTGAACTCGGACTGAAGTTTGATGATGTTTACTTTAAGGCCCAGGACGGCACAAATCTGAACGGCTGGTTCATTCCGGCAGAAAAAGCGGAATATACTATTTTATTTTGCCACGGCAATGGCGGGAATATATCGCATCGTCTGGACACCATTTCCCTATATAATAAAATACCGTTCAATGTTTTTATTTTTGACTACAGAAGCTACGGAAAGAGCTCAGGTTTTATTTCCGAAAAAGGTTTGTATGAAGACATTGCCGCCGCATGGAAATATCTAACTGAAACCAGACAAATCCCTTCCAAAAAAATTATTATTGTCGGGCGTTCGCTGGGAGGCTCGATAGCGGCACATGCCGCCGCGGAATTTTCCCCCGGCGGACTTATCCTTGAATCAACTTTTTCCTCCATGACTGAAATAGCTCAACATCGCCTGCCTTTCGTTCCGGTAAGCTGGCTGCTGCATTACAAACTGCCTACCATTGAGAATATCGTTAAAACAAGCTGTCCGGTGCTGATTATCGCCAGCCCGGATGATACTATTGTGCCTTTCAAATACAGCAAAAAACTTTTCGCCCAAGCTCCTGAACCAAAAAGTTTTCTGGAATTGACCGGCGATCATGATGACTGTTATTTCCTGTGCCGGACAAAATACACAGAAGCATTAGCAAAGTTTTTGAAATAATCATAAAAAGTAGTATCTTAACTCTTTGAACAAATTTATCATACGGAAACTGAAATTATGAGCACCGACGAAAAAAATATCGAATCTGTAGATTTCCTCCGGGCGATTGTCGCTGAGGATTTGAAAAATAATAAACACGGCGGACGGGTTGAAACTCGTTTCCCTCCCGAGCCTAACGGCTACCTCCATATCGGACACGCCAAAGCTATCTGTATTGACTTCAAGATCGCTGAAGAAAATAACGGCGTATGTCATTTGCGCATGGACGACACCAACCCCACCAAAGAAAATATGGAATATGTCGAATCTATCAAGGAAGACGTTAAATGGCTGGGTTTTGACTGGGGGGAACATTTTTATTACGCTTCCGATTATTTTGAACAGATGTACAGTTACGCAGTGGAGCTTATAAAAAGAGGCAAAGCCTATGTTTGTGATTTGAGCCCGGAAGAATGGGCCGAGCACCGCGGAACCCTCACAGAAGCCGGTAAAGAGCCTTCCGGACGAGAACGCTCTATCGAGGAAAACCTGGAGCTTTTCCAGCAGATGCGCGATGGAAAATTTGAAGACGGCGCAAAAGTTCTCCGTGCCAAAATAGATATGGCTTCACCTAATATTCATATGCGTGACCCGGCGATTTACCGGATCAGACGCTTTCATCACTATCGTCTCGGCGATGACTGGTGCGTTTACCCCATGTACGACTTTGCGCACTGTCTGGAGGATTCTATCGAGAATATCACACATTCCTTCTGTACGCTGGAATTTGAAATACACCGTCCGCTCTATGATTGGGTTTTAGACGCGCTTGAACTCGAAAGTCATCCGCAACAGATTGAATTTGCCCGTTTAAACTTGAGTTATACTGTTATGAGCAAACGTAAACTGCTTGAGCTCGTACAGGAAAAACTGGTCAACGGCTGGGACGACCCCAGAATGCCGACTATCAGCGGTATGCGCCGTCGCGGCTACACCGCTAAAGCGATACGTGATTTTTGTGACACTATCGGCATAACCAAATTCAACAGCCTGACCGATGTTGCCCTGCTGGAGCACTGTGTGCGCGGCGACTTGAATAAAGTCGCTTCACGCTATCTTGCAGTAATGAATCCGCTAAAAGTAGTCATCGAAAACTTTGATGAAAATGAAGTCGATATGCTCGACGCGGTAAATAACCCAGAAATGCCTGAAGCCGGAAACCGCAAAGTACCGTTTTCAAGGGAGCTTTATATCGACCGCAACGATTTTATGGAAGATCCCCCGAAGAAATTTTTCCGTTTAGGGCCGGATCGTGAAGTCAGGCTGCGCTATGGCTATTTCATCACCTGTAAAGAAGTTATCAAAGACGAAAATGGCGAAGTTGTTGAATTGCGCTGCACTTACGACCCGGAAACCCGCGGCGGCAATGCTCCCGACGGACGCAAAGTAAAAGGCACTATCCACTGGGTGTCTGCAAAACACGCGGTAAAAGCTGAAGTACGCCTTTATGATCGTTTATTCCTCTATGAAAACCCTGGAGCTAACGGTATTGATTTCAAAACACAGTTAAATCCTGATTCATTATCTACAGCAGATGTTTACATGGAGCCGGAATTGACAAAAGTAGAAGTCGGGACGTGTGTACAATTCGAACGCCAGGGGTATTTCTGTCTGGACAAGGATTCAACAGATGGTAAAATGGTTTTCAACCGCACAATCACGCTGCGCGACTCATGGGCAAAAAAGAACAAGTAAGAAAAACTCAGGGAAAGCAACAATTTTTCTTCTCTTGAGTTTTTTTAAGAATGTAACTATACAATTTTATTTATTTTTTGCATATTAAGCTCGTAACGCCTTGAGTGCATGAATATTTTTCATTGTTCAATACAAGATCGAACGGTTCTGTGCATTCCACTTGTACGGATGTCCCACTCTTGCTCAAACTAATAATGTTTGAACGCATTTTCAAACGTTTGATTCCATGTGTGAACTTATGGGCGGTGTGCCAGCTTACCGTATTTGTTTCAGCGCAAGCTTTAATCCCGATTACATTTTCTATCAACAGCGATATAGGGGCAAGCGCCGACCAGCCGCAAAAGTCAGGACGTACCAGATTACCTGTTTTGTCATCCGAAGGTTTGGGTTCAGTTGGAGAATAACACTCCCATATTGTTGCAGGCTTAAAACTGGCATAAGTTTTATACATGTGCTCTATTGTCTGCTTTGCAACCGTAAATGCTAAATTGTCTAAGCCATATTTCTCAAGCGCTTTAACAATCATGTAAGTTGTTGGTATCCATACGCCTCCCCGCCAGTACGCTCCCGACTTACTAAAGGCAGGATCATTACGGGCTACGCTTGGACATGGGACAACACCTCCAAGAAGTTCCGGATCTGAAAGAACCGTACTCATCCTTTCTGCTTGTTTCGAGTTCGGAAGTTCTGCCAGCATGGGCCAAAAGCTCGCGGGAGTCAAAACTTTTATAAAATTCTTATTTCTAATATACAAGTCATAGTAAACACCATCGTCTTCGCACCAGTAATAACGATTCATCAGGAATTTCAGTTTGTGATGAATGATACGATATTTTTCTTCAATCTCATCATTATTAAGTATTTTTGCAATCTCTGCGATGTAAAGCGCCGACAAAGCCTGCTGTGCCAAAGCATCCAGCCATAGCATATTATCGTAATTGTCAAATCCTCGCGGAGTATTGTCCATACCGCTTGGGTTGCCGCTCCAAAGATAACCGTAAGGCTTCTTTTTGAATTTGGAATGCATGACCCCATACGGAAATACGGAACAGGAATCAAGATTTTCCATAAAGTCAAAATGTTTCTGCAAATATTTTTTATCTAGAAGAACATGCCTGAGCCTGTCCTTGTTTCCAGTAAGCTGATAATATTCATATTCGGTCCATGCAAAAAGCGGAGGATTGTCTGGATGATGTATCTTCATTGCAATCTCAACTCCGTCATGCATTGGCGCATAAAAGTTATCCAGGCTTTCTATGCCTGGAAAATAATCTGGAGCATATTTGCAGAAATGCGCCATCAGGCATGTATCCCATATCCACAGCCTGTCCTCAGCAAAACTTTCCTTCATCAACGGTGAAACGGGAACCCCGGAATAATGCTTTACATTTTTCCAGGCTAGTTCCCAGGCATAATAATAAAAGTCAACTAGCTCCGGTTGCGATTCAAAAACCGGCTCTGGTACATAACATCTGTCAAATACTTTTTTCATTTCTACCTGCCGTATCAAAATTTATTGACCTTTTATCATCAGTAGAACATAGCCTTGTAATTCAATACGCTCAACGCGTTTTTTGTCACTAATGCTATATATACATCTGACAAGTTGTCCTACAACTAGAATAGTTCTCAATATTTACAATGTCAATACTCAAGCCGTTTATTTTAACGTTTTTTTAAAAAACAAATATTTGTTCACGAGAGATAAAATAGACTTTCCAAACTTTTAAAAAAGAATATAAAAAATCCAAAATCAAGTTCAAAATAATTCTATAAAAGCAGTTGTTAATATTTTATATTCCTTTAATAAAGAATCCGGAAAAACTTAACGGCAAGAAGTTAAAAGAACAAAAGATAATTATAAATATTTTTTTCTAAGCTATTGACAAACCTCAAAAAGACAACTATACTAACTTGTAGGACAACCCAATAATATAAGACGAAGATATTATGGCTACTATGACTGCAAAAAATAAAAGCAACCAGGTGCGGGAGCTTCTCCTTGGCGAACTCAAACGGGGAAAATATAAAATTGGCTGCCGTGTCGACTCAGATAACGTGATGTCAAGAAACCTTGGTATAAGCAGAAATACGGTAAGAGAGGCAATATCGGCGCTGGTCAATGAAGGATACCTGAAACGTATACAAGGAAAAGGTACTTTCGTAGTTTCAACAAGTCCTTCAGGCCAACCCCACAGGCTTAAGATTACCCGTTTAGTTTGCCGTGATACGTTCAGAAAAGGAAAAGATGACAACTTTATAAATCATATTCTTCATGGTATACACATGGAGGCGGCAAATCATAATTCCGGACTATGTGTCGATCTCTTTACCGAAAATACCCCGAAAAAGTTTTTTAATTCCAAATCATTCTCCCAAGCTCCCAAAGACGGAGTCATACTTGCCGGTTTTTCCATTGACTACGACGATATATCTAAATTGCTCGAAGAACATATCCCGGTAGTATCAATAGGAAAACCAAATGAAGAATCAATTATACCTTATGTTGATATGGATCACACGTCAGCGGTAAAGAAAGCTGTGAAATATTTATTTAAAAACGGCCATAAAAATATTGCCCTGCTCGAAAAAAATTTGCACACGCCTTCCTACCGTGAAAGGCTTGAAGGCTATATGACCGCTCATATCGAAGCAGGTTTGCATGTTAATCCTAAAATGATTTTTTTGGCAGACAGCCCGAATACTACCGGAGATGTAGCCATCAAGGAATTAAAGCGGCGAGGTGTTGATTATACAGCCATATTAACTTATGGCGATGATATGCTTCACGGAGCGGTCGAACAGCTTAACAGGGAAAACAAAAGCATTCCAGATGATATATCAATAGTATCTTATTCAACTTATTCTCTGCCATTCTTTAACTTACTTGGATTAGTCCCTACAAGGATACAGGAAGATATGCCCTTACTGGGAGCCGCTGCCGTTAAATTACTCAATCAAATCAGCAGCAATGCCACAATAAAGCGAAATATTATTTTACAGCCGGATTTTATTATTGGAAATACTGTAAAAGACCTTGTTAGTAACTCTGTCAAAAGTTACTAGTTGGGAACTATGGTCTTTTATAGATAAAAATCGCAAAAAAAAAGCTTTAATAAAGCAAAGGAGGTAACTATGAAAAAGGGACACATTTTCACATTGATAGAATTGCTGGTTGTGATAGCTATCATAGCAATCCTGGCGTCTATGCTGCTGCCGGCACTGAACAAAGCGCGAGATAAAGCTAAAGCCATCAAGTGCATGAGCAATATGAAGCAAATCGGACAGGGGTCGATAATGTACGCTAACGACTTCAACAGCTGGTTTCCGCTGGCATCCGCTGACAATGCCACCTCTACTTACTGGCGGGTGGAAATCGTACCTTATGTTCTGCCTGGAAAACCTATAAGCACCTCCAATCCTCAATATGACCGGGATCTCAATAGTGGAGCATTTGTCTGCCCGTCTTATAAGAATTCTCCATCAGTTAACGACTATATGGAAGGCGGTTACGGCTGGAACAAATATTACTTCGGCTTCAGGAGTAACAGTACTGCTGTAGGGCAGAAGCGTATCAAGCTGATCCAAGTCGTCCACCCATCAATCTCCGCATTTTGCGGCGATACCTACCAGGCAGCGAACGGGTGCATTGTCAACACAATCTATGAAACCTATTTTATGCGACCGGAACAGAGCAGCGGCGCTTATGTAAGTGACGCCCATTCGAATGGTCTGAACGCAGCATGGGCCGACGGCCACGCAGGCTATAAATCCCGTAACGAAATGAGAACTGGCGTAGGCGGCGATGTAAATTACTACTACGAAAGCGTTAAGGGAACTGGAGCATCACGGCTTTAATCGGCAATATCAACAGCAATACGTTTTTTCGCAAGCTAAAGAAGGGTCTGTGAACAGCTTGCCGCTGTTCACCAGACTCTGCTATCTATCAATATCATAGGAAACATTAAGATCAGAAATTTACCAGGAAAGTAAATCAAAAGGAGCAAAGAATGTCCATAAAAGCCGCTGCTATATTAACCTGCGCATTGATTGCGTTATCAAGCACCGCTCAAACTAAAGAACTTAAAGGCTATCGCTGTGTATCCAATGGATTCAGGCTACCATTAAAGTGGCATAAATCTACCAAGCCGCGTCTTTTCTCCCGGTTCCGCCGTAAAGCAATGGTTGACCTTAAAGGAAAACTCAAACTGGTTTTTCCTACTTTTTATATGAGTAACGATAAGCCTATCAGAGAGATTCCTTTTCCCAATAATGTGGAAATACAGGCAGGTATTGAACCTGAATATAAAATGAGCAACAAGAATCTTGATACTTCTCCCCGTATTGTCGGTGACACAGTGACTTACCATAAAGGAGATTCCGATTCTTATAAGATAGTTACCGTTGATCTCGGCGATAAAGTTATTAAGAAAGGTGACTGGTTCGGTATATGGGTATCTCTGGAAAACCTTGACGGTGTTAATATGGTTCCGCTTTCCCGTTTAATAGGCAATTCCAAACAACAGATATTTGAATGTGCGACCACTTCTATAAAAACCCCGTTAATTAAAGGCGACTATATCCGTAACGCAAAGAAAATACATCTGTTCAGTCCCCGCGCAAACTGGTGGATGGGCTATTGTCCAGTGGCAATATTAGCGCAAACCGACTACGAAGGTGACGTATGGGGTATTGTCGGTTCCAGTATTCCTGAGGGGTATTACGATGTCCGCGGTAATCAGTATGGCGATGAAAACGCCAATCTCGGTTATGCGGATAAGCTTATATCAACAAAACTTGGAGCTCCTTCCGTTAATGTATCAAAAGGTTCTGATAGATTTTCTTATTGCGCTCAACACCTCAAAGCAAGACTGGATATTCTTAAGGTTTGCGGTGTAAATAAAGTACATGTAGCTTTGGGCGGCAATGACATCTCCGGACGTATAAAGCTGCGCAAGATGAAAAGCGACAGCCGGAAAATCGTAAAAATGTTAAAAAACATCAATCCTTCCATAACTGTTGTGGGATCAACTATTTTGCCTCACTCCAAGTCGAAGGACAAATTTAAGACCTTGAAAGGACAAACACCGAAATATGAAAATCAGGGCAAATCATCTATCAGAGGCCAGTGGAATAACATATTGAGAACCCACCCGCAGGAAGTAGGATTTGATGATGTACATGAACTTTGCTCATATATTGAATATGATTGGAAAAATTCCGCCAGCCTATGGTCCGACAGAGACGGGCAGCCAAGCTTATTTACTGCCGATGGAACTCATCCCATATGTGCCGGAAGCGAAGCTATAGCAGAGCATGCTTACCTGATAAGTTCCATAAAAAATAGCCAACAAAAACCGGAGGGAAAATGAAAGTAATCGCAATAATATGCTTGTTGATGATAATAACCGGAATGGTGGAGGCAAAGGATATCCCCAAATATAAAGCCGGAGGTATATGCTTTCGAATGGATGATAATCAAAACCCTAAAAAATGGCGTGATGTCGCAAAGGTTTTCAATCGCCACAAACAAAAGCTTTCCGCATCTTTGAACGTCAGAATAATGAGCAGAGATAACCTCGCGACAGTGAAGTGGCTACAGAGTTATGGACATGAAGTCATGGACCATACGCCAATGCATAATATAAGCAAATTCAAATTCGCTCCCGGAAAAGGTGTTAAGGATTATGAAAAACATCCCGGCGTCGATCATATATCAGGAAATACTGTATACCTGAGTTATATCCTCCCGACTGCTGAAGATTGTACTGTCAAATTAAAAGTAAGCTTGCAGAAAGACAATCTGATACTGACTGGTAAACCTGATGATAAGCTTGCTAAAAAGATACGTAGCGCTAAAGTTTTGTATATCCCGGTCGAAAAACGGGTATTACAGCTTTTCAGGACAAAGAATAAGAATGAATTCATGTTAAGAAGCATTTGGGGCGAAAAAAACGTTAATGAGAAAAAACGCGAAGTACAGGCATGTTTTCTTAATGATCGTTCTTTTTCTATGAGCATGGATGCCATTGAACTTCTCGGCAGAAACTCGCTTGATCTATTTTCCTCAATGGGCGCCAAACGTCCTTACAGCTGGATTCAGCCCGGAGGTGGTATAAGCTGCATAAGCTCAAAGCTGGCAAAAGATGTTCTAGGTAAGCGCCTTGGTTATGTATCCGCAGCCACCTATGTTGGGCAATCCCAAAAAGTTTTCCGGGAATACAATCCGGATGGTTCGTGCGCTTACGGCATGATGTGGGGGGATTTTGATGAAGAAAAGCATGATTTAAAATGGAACAAAACAAGGATTGCCAATCTGGTTGCCTTGCATCATATTGCCATCGGACACTCTCATATGCATCCGAAAGACGGTTGGGATAACTACCTTAAACGGCTGGACCAACTGCTCGCCTGGTGTGTGGAAAAAAAGATTCCAATCCGTACTCAAGCGGAATGGGCTAAAATTCTTTACTCTCAGGCAGGAAATGATAAAAACGACAATTATGATGTATTTCCTTCATTAAGTGTTGACCTTGATGAAAATAATCGTCCTGACGGATATAAATTAAAGAGAAGCTCATGGGATCAGCAGAAAAACATAATAATCTGCCGTAAACGTGGAGAACTTTTTGCGGTCGAAAATTTAGCTGGTCTGCATAAAGGAAATAACCGCCTGACTTTTTCTGTGAGCTCTGACAAAGATTGCCAAATAAAAGTTTCAGTCCGTTTTCCAACAACCAGCCATCATTCAGTATCAAAGATATTTACTATTAAAAAAAGGAAAAATGAACAATGTAAGTGGGACTTTATTATTCCTGAAAACGGCTCTACGGCTAACTTTTCCTGGCGTTTAATGAAAGATGGAGCATGTAGTATTTCTAAAATCTCACTACGAAAGTATTAGCTTAAACGAAATTTCCTGCAAGTGGTTTATTTGTGGGAAGTTAAATGGTCGGAGCGAGAGGATTCGAACCTCCGGCCTCTGCGTCCCGAACGCAGCGCTCTACCAGGCTGAGCCACGCTCCGACTAGAAAAGGTTTCGTCACAGTTATAACGAAACCTTAGCATACTATATTTTATCCGCTTTTCAACTTCAAAAACTATTTTTTCAATGATATTATTACTTTTTTGAGTGAACCTTCGCCTTCACTGCAAGTTTCAAGCTCAGGATCTTCCTCTAAGGTAATGTGGATAATACGGCGGTCATGAGAATTCATCGCCTTCAAAACTACCGGCTCACCCCAACGTTTGACTTCTTTGGATGCGTCAAGCGCCTGACGGCGAAGCTGCTCCTCATCCATACCGGAATCGCCACCGCCATCACGTTTACTGCTGCGTCTTCCAGAGCGGGAATCACGAGTATAACCATCAATGTCTAATGACACTCTGGGAAAAGTTTTGTCGCCATTGAATAACATGCGGTTCAATAAAAGCTGAAGATTTTCCAAAGTCTGCCCTTTGCGGCCGATTATTCTGCCGGCTTCGTCAGAACTTATCTTAATAGCTACATTAGAACCTTTCATTTCTGTTTTTAAGGTGGCCTCAAGACCAAGGTAATCCAGCATTGTTGCCAGAGTACGGAATGCTTTTTCCTGTTGCTGTTCGAGATTAGGATTTTCCATCTTTACTTTCCTTAATTAATTACGCGGAACCTATACCGCTTTTTTTACAGTTTTATCTTTCTCCCCGGAATCCATGCGCCTTTGTATAACTAACTGAAGTATTGCCAATGTCTGGCTGACTGTCCAGTACAGGGTCAAACCTGCCGGCAGACTATATAACATGAATAACATAACTATCGGCATGAACATCATCATCTTCTGCTGTGCCGGATCCATAGCAGCCGGAGTCAGGCGCTGCTGCAGAACCATGAGAAGCGTCATTGCGATGATCAACGGGTTAATTGCCAGCCCGAAGATTGTCGCTACAGTATCCGGCCTTGCAAGATCCTGTATCCACCAGAAAGGAACCTGACGCAGTTCAACTGCACCGTTTAATGTGGAATACAGAGCGATAAAAACCGGAATCTGCAGTAAGATCGGCAGGCATCCGCCAAGAGGATTGACTTTTTCTTTGCGATAAAGCTCCATTACCTTGGCGTTCATAGTCTGCGGATCATCTTTATACTTTGCGCGGATATCTTTCATTTGCGGTTGCAGTTTCTGCATTTTCTTCATAGAATTATTAGCTTTCTGAGTTATTGGCCAGAACAGCATACGGACGATCACTGTAATGATAATAATACTCCAGCCGTAAGAGCCGCAAATGCCTTTCAGGAAAATCAAAAAACTTAAAAGCTTTTCAGCTATCCAGTCCATTGGTCCGCCCCATGATAAATTCATAATCTCCGGAGCCTTGTTATCAAATTCGGACAGTTGGGAAATAATTTTTGGACCGTTATAGCATTTAAAACTGAAAGTTTCCTCTTTTCCTGCAGGAATAAGGACATTGCTATATGAACCGCCGAGTGCGGCTATATAATATTCTTTAGTTTTTCCCTCCTCAGGGAAAAATTTACGTTTAGGCAAAAGTTTATCAAAAGGTTTCTTTGCCATAATAAGCGAAGTAAAGTATTTATTGCTTCCGCCGCACCAATGGATCTTTCCATTTACCGGCGCGAAAAAATCATCATCATCATCATTTGTCTTTACATAATCCAGGCTTCCATTTGCCAAGCAATAGTCAATAGTGTCAGTTTCACGAGTAATATAGGAGTCATCGGTCCAGACACTAAAGGGTAGGATTCCAGCTCCCATAATTGAAAGATTGGAAAATTTAAGTTCAGACTTTCCGGTATTATTAATTGCAAGCGAGTAATTCATGATATAGTTACCGCTCAACTGCCATTTTTGCGTAAGGGTAAAAGACTTACCGGCAGCATTCGTCATCTTACGTACCAGCTTATAGGTCTTACTGCCGCTGTCAGCGCTGTTGTCGACAATCTCTTTAACCGCCCAGTCACTGTCGCCAAATACTGCCAGCGCGCCCGGTGGAAGGTTATTGTCAAACTGAATCGGGGTTTTATGGTCTTCCTGAAAATATTTCAGAAAAACAACTTTTTCCATAATACCGTTATTGGGATTAAAAGTGAATGTGCAGTATTCCCCGTCTATTTTTTGTTCGGGAAGAATTGAGATTTTATCAGAAACAACTTTTTTAACTTTCGCAGCTTTTTTTGCCGGAACCGCAGCGCTTTCTTTGACAGCAACTGGTTTTGCCGGCGGAGCCTGCTTTGCCGGAGCAGTTTGTTCAACTGGCGCCGGAGCTGCCGGAGGCGGTGTATCTTTTATCCATCCCATATATTTGCAGAATGGCGTCCAGGCTACAAGCACAACTGCGCAAATGCAAAAAGCAATTATTGTTTCTTTGTCAAATTTCACGATTTTAAACCTCTGATGTTATGTAATTGAGAAGCATTAGACGCTTTTTTGCGCGGAACCGGATCATATCCGCCTTTACAAAAAGGCTGACAGCGGATTATTCGCCAAAAACTCAGGAACAATCCTTTAACAAAACCGTGTTCTTCCAATGCCTTCTGTGCATAGCTGGAGCATGACGGCTGGAATCTGCAACAAGGAGAGAACCATGGAGATATGCATAAACGATACAATTTGACCAGCGCAATAAGCAGGGCCTTCGGGTTTAAACATCTGAAGACTCGTTTAACAATGCTGCTTTCTGCAGTAGTTTCTTTAATTGTTTCTCGACTTCCGGCTGTTTCATAACAGCAATTTTCTGTCGAGGTATCATTATGAGATGTCCTGGTAAAATCTGCGTCTTCAGCAACCGGAACGACTCCCACAGAAGTCTTCTTGCCCGGTTTCTTTTCACGGCTGACTTGTTGTATTTTTTCCCGCATATAACTCCGCAACGCAATTTTTCGTCCGGGGACGGAGCCGCTACCAATAACAAACAATTTCCGACGTACTTTACGCCATTATTCCTGACATAATCGAAATCTGATTTCAAACGTAATTTATCAACAGATGTTAAGCTCTTTTTCAAAATCGCATTTAAACCGAATTCAGCTATTATCAACTGCCGTGCAATAAACATGAGAGGCAGTATTATTGAGGAACGACACTCGTTATACTAAACTGCAACTATGCGCTGATTACAGCACGGCCTTTCTGACGGCGGCGCTTGATAAGATTACGGCCGTTAGTGCTTGCCATTCGTGCTCTGAATCCCATCTTACGTTTTCTTTTTCTGTTTGACGGCTGAAAAGTTCTTTTCATTTTTAAGATCCTTTTAAATTTATTTTTCTATTCTATTAAATAACACAGGGGCCTGCAAACCACATTACCCTCTGCAAACTATATATAAACAACACAAGAACTTAAAAACTACACGATTTAAGCTTTTTTTCAAGTCATAAGCAATAAAAAAGATGCTTTTTTCAATATTTGAGCAGGCTCAACCGGAACAGCCATTCATATCAGCCCGGTACAAGCTCAGTAATATACAGCTTATATTTTACTAAAGTCCTCCATTTGACAAGTGTTACCATAAAAACAAACGGCTGCAGTTTTTGCAGCCGTTTTGTTGAATAATACGTTAAAATAATGTTCTAGAAGCTTACGTTTAAAACCGGAAATACTGGAATCGCACCATCCTTGATATAGTTAAAAAGACCGAATTGAATACCGCCGCTCTTACTGATATTAACCAGCCCGCACTGAACACCGTTGGATTTTGTAGCGGTGTTCACGATACTCGCCTGCACTCCAGTCAATTCATTACATGCGTTGACCAATGCGAACTGCGCGCCATTGAGGTCATCAGAACAGTTTACCAGTGCGGCAGCTTGAACTCCTGTAAGGTTTTTGCTGGTATTGACAGCACTGGCCTGAAATCCAGTAAAAGCTCCCGCAACATTCACCATGCTGGCCTGCATACCTTCCATATCATTACTATTGTAGCAAAGCCCCAGAGATGCCTGTAATCCATCCATTGTTACACTGAAACATGTTGCCCAACTGGCTTGAAGCCCTTTGATCTCATCGGTTGCGGACGCAAACCATGATGCTTCCACACCATGCACGCGTCCTGTACCGGAAGTGACCGGCCATCCGCTTTTCACGCCGTAAACGTTTGAATTGGAAGTTGAAGTGGGGAAGTCAAACCATATTCCAAACTGCATAAAGCTCCAGTCATCAACCGGAAGTTTTTTGGGTTCACCTTTAACATCTTCCCCGCCCAAGGCAGACATAACCGTAAAAATACTTGTCAATGCTAATATTATTAAAACAGTTATCTTTTTCATCTTTTATTCTCCTGTTTTTATTAAAGCTTTTCAATTAAAAACGGAAATTTATTAAGATCATCCATGGAAGTGTTGAATCTTCGATATAATTTATAAGTCCAATCTGAAAAGATTTGTTTTTAGCGATATTTACGATCCCAAGCTGTACGCCATTAACTTCTTCGCTGGAATTGACAATGCTGAACTGAAGCCCGTCAACACGTTTTGATTTGCTCAAAACACCGCTTGCCTGTACGCCATTCACTCTGTCAGAAGCGCCGCACAGAACAGCTCCCTCAACTCCATTGACGATGCCCTTTCCAGAACAGAAAGGCGCGCCAACCTTTACTCCATTGACTTTTGTATGCATAGTTGCTGAAGGGACGCCGAACCATAAGCCAAATTGTATAAAATCCCATTTTTCATTAGAAGCCGCCGGGGCTTGTGGAGATTTTTTTGCCTGCTCAAGAGCCTGAGCGGTATTGATTCCGAAAAGGATCAATGTTGCGACAACGAGAAATGATAGTTTCTTCATCGAATTCTCCTCCTTTAAAAATTAAGACCATTAATCTGTTAATCACAAAAGATAAATCTTAACTCTTCCGCAATTAACCCCCTTCTTATAAAGAGAATACATGAAGAAAACAAATCTTGCAAGGGGGGGAGAATAAAAAATCTTAAATCAGCATATCTAAAAAAATATTAAAAATGCAGAAATAAATGTAAAATTTATTAATTCCGCAAACAACTTTGAGCTGCAAGTTCATTGAACTGCAGTTAGCCTGTTGTTCCAATTTCGAGCCAGATTCAGATAAATTAAGAAGGGGTAAACAAGATATTCTTTATTTATTAAATCTTATTATTTTAAAAGATTATTTGCGGAATTAACATATTTACATTTATTCATGAGAAATATACACAGTTAATATCAATATTAAAAAGCTTTATTTTTCCCATATATCCAGTCGTCCTTGTAATCAATATTGGTAGACCTGGTATATATTTCGAAGTTGTTATCTTTCAAAAATTCCATAATAGCCTTACTGGTAAAGAGAGATTTGTCACCAGTCTTTTTTGCCAAAAAATCGTGGGCAGAAATAGCAATATGCTTAACGTTTTTTATATTTTTGAAAGCCTGAATCAACATTGTTTCAGCACCCTCGATATTGATTTTCATGTAATCCACAACTTCTATTCCATTATTATTTAGATAGTTATCTATAGTCACACTTGTTACAACACTGGCTCCAGGCACGGTATCTTTTACTATTGCATTTGCAATATAATTATCAATATTATCAGTTACAGCGACAGTTCCATTTGCATTAGATATAGCACAGTTACAAGGAGTTACATTTTTCAAACTGTTATACTCTATACATAATTCCAATGCCTTATAGGTTTTTGGTGAAGCTTCAATTGAAAAAACTTTCCCTTTCTCCCCTACCAAAACTGACATCAATTGGGTTTCCGCCCCAACCCCGGCGCCAATATCAACACAAAGATCTCCATCCCCGGGGGTATATGAATTAAAATAGACATCTTCGCAAAATTCTTTAACATCTGAACCTTTAAGCCTGCAATTATAGCAAAAATCAACAAAAACAACTCCTCCTTGTTTTTGAAGCCAGTATTTACTGTCAAGCAGTCTGAATGTGGAAAATTTTCCCAACATAACAGATGCAACAGAAAGAATAAAATATGCGAGCTTTTCACATTTTAATTTCATTAATTTTGTAATGACTAAACTTTTCATGATATTAATCTATCCTTTCGTAACTGGAAGCAGTCAATAGGTTGGTTGATATGGAATTATATATATTCTAAAAAGACTCATACAAAATATTGCATTTTGCACGAGTCTTTATCTATATTTAAAGTCCGGTTTTTAATAGTTCATTAATTATTATACAAAAAAATACACC
Organism: Victivallaceae bacterium; assembly: GCA_963664605.1. Classification (GTDB taxonomy): domain Bacteria; phylum Verrucomicrobiota; class Lentisphaeria; order Victivallales; family Victivallaceae; genus JAHOYW01. The sequence continues at coordinate 2,304,869 of OY761536.1, read as the reverse complement.
TCGCAAACTGAAATGCAAGTGTGTCAATTATTATAAAATCATAATATCAGGGTGAATATGCTTCCTTCACCAGGTGTGCTTTCAACCCTCAGTTCGCTTTTGTTTATTACAGCAAGATCATGACAGAGGCTCAATCCAATACCGATACCGGATTCTCCTTTGGTACCGCTGCTGCTGATATTATTGCTGAAGCCAAACAATTCATGGATCTTTTCTTTTTCAATCCCGACGCCGTTATCTTTTACGGAAATCGCAATTTTATTCTCCTGTTTATCCACTTTCAATAATATATCCCCGCCTTCCTGGGTAAATTTGACCGCATTTGAAACAAGATTCCTGATTATACTCTCAACAATATGTTTATCAGTAAAAACCTTTATGTCTTCAGGACTATCCACTTTCAAAGAAATATTCTTGTTTTTTGCAAGGGCCTCATACATATGAAGCATTTTATTAAGCAGTTCCCCGATTGCGAATTCCTCGGGATCATATTTTATATTCGAAAATTGGATATTTGCCCATTCCAGCAGGTTTTCCAACAAATAATACGTGGTACTAGCAGCATTCCTGAGAGATATGGTGTAGTCACGCATCTTCTGGCTTGATGCTTGTTTTTCCAAATCCTCGCTTATATATTCAAGCAGATGATGAATATTGCCAATTGGGCCTCTGAGGTCATGAGCTATCACTGCAAGAAGTTTGTTTCTGAAATCATTAAGCTCAGTAAGCTTTTCATTCTTTTCTGACAATTCAATATTCTGCTCCTGAATTTTATCCTTCTGGGCTTTATTAGTGTTTTTCAGTTCGGATTCTATTTTTATAAGATTCTCAAGCATTTTGTGGTGTCTGTTGACAAGTAAAGCAACAATAAAGACTACTATCAGGATAACTATTGCGCAAAAGATCAGATTGATAACAAGGGCTTTAAATATCGAAACGTTCATTATTTCGCTTGGCTGTTCAACCACAAGATACCATTTCAGCTCATTTATGTAACGAACATTGACAAAATATTCTTTTCCACCCCTGATATATTCAGACCTGTTTATCCCGTCCTTGATGTCCTTTTTGAGCAAAGGAACTAATTCCGGAACCTTTTTAATATTCTGTTTTCTGAAAGGGCTTGAAAGCGATTGAAGAATGATCCTGCCATCTTCTGAAACAAAATAAATGTTGCGGTTATATTTAGCCTTGTACTTTTCCATTAAGTCCTGAACTGAGGTAGTCTGTATTCCCAAGCCGGTAGCGCCGATAAAATCACCGCCGGAATCAAATACTTTATAATTGATAAAGATAGTCATGGCGTCCTGATTTGCCATATCCATATCTATATTCAGTTCATATCTGTCTTTGCCTTCTCGAAGCCTGAAATACCACTTATCCCGGAATGAGTCTTTTTTAATCTTCTTAAGAACGCCTTTTGCCTGATAATAAGTATGAGTTCTGTCAGAAACAAAAAAACTGGTAAGAACCTTATTCTTGTCTTTTATTTCTTTCAGGTAGCTGGTCATTTCAACAGGTGTTTTTTCTCCTTTCATGACCCATGAGTGCAGAAAGGTGTCATTTGCCATAGTTGATGATATCAGGATCAACGACAATAAATCACGCTGCACTTCAGAATATACATTATCGCTGGTAAGCGGCAAGGCGCTGGACAATATCTCCTGTTCCAAAGAGTCGCGAGCGGTAAAATAACTAATCAGGCTTGTTGAAACAAAACTTGCCAGAAGCAAGGCGCTAATTAAAATTATAATTTTTCTTTTAGTATATTCTATATTTTGCATAGCTGTATTATAGCATCTTTCAAAACCAAGCTTTTTAGGCTGTAACGAAAAATAAAATTTCTTAATTTATTTACGAAAAACATTAAAACAAAGTGAAATAACTATCCTGTATATTTACTATCGCCAAACCCTAATACTGGATAAAATATAAAAGGCAGGAATGCAAGCCCCAAGCCAAATCCAGCGCCTTTACCAAAACCATTTGCTATATCAATTGAAACAACAATAGAAATAACAATATTCACAAAAGGAATAAAAAGTAAAATAAGCCACCAAACAGGCCGGCGAGCAATCTTCAACATAACGATTGTATTATAGATGGGGATCAAAATAGCCCAACCTGGTTGCCCGGCCTTTGTAAAAACTTTCCACATCCCAATAATAACAGTCAAAACAATAGCAACCCAAAGCAACATAACCCCCAATCCGGCTCCTGCCGCAGCAGCGGCTCCGCCGTCATCTCCCGCAAACAGCATTGATGTTACTCCGAAAAATGCTAAACCAGCCGTAAACAACTTATTAACTCTACTCATAACAAAACTCCCATTTTCAGTAAAAATATTAAGAAGAAACATTCATATTATGTGTGCAATATACTTTAACTGGTCTTATTTTACAAATAAATATATACCGCATGCAAGTTTTTCTCCAGTTCCGAAAAACAAAGTTATTTATTTCTGCGGAGTTTGATTCTTTGAATGACTCTTTTCTTACGTTCACAGTTGTACTATAATCATCCCTTCCTGTGTTAATATTGAAACCTGCTATTGATTTTTTCATTTAATGTAGTAAACTATCACTTTGTAAAACAACTTAACTAACTAAAGAGATTACATAAATGAGTATCTATGCCGCAAAAGGTGGTCCGGAAGTAAATATTTCGGATGTCGAACTTCGTCAAATGATAAGTGATTCGCTGGAAGCTATCGCTATAAAAGCGGAAAAAGTTTTGCTGATACCTCCTGACTTCACCCGTTTCAACTCCTATGCCGGACCGATTACCGCCATGGTTTATGAGATGCTTTCAGATTCATGCCATATAGATATTATTCCGGCGCTTGGTACTCATGTCGGAATGACTGAACATGAAATCCGGACAATGTTCGGGCCGGACATCCCGCTCGATTGTTTTAAAGTCCATGACTGGCGCAATGATGTCGTCAAAAAAGGAGTGGTTCCCGGTGAATTAATAAAAGAATGGTCCGAAGGACGTGTTGATTATGATGTAAATATTGAAGTCAATAAAATCCTCTTTGAAGGCTATGATCTTATTTTATCAATCGGACAGATCGTGCCGCATGAAGTCGTCGGCATGGCTAATTACACCAAAAACATTATGGTCGGTGTAGGCGGTTCAGATATAATAAACAAATCTCACTTTCTGGGTGCGGCATACAATATGGAACGCATTATGGGACAGGCAGATTCTCCTGTCCGCAAGCTTTTCAACTATGGCGTCGACACTTTCCTTTCCGATTTACCGATCTATTACATGCTGACGGTTATGGCCCGTAACGATGACAGCGGCAAAATGGAAATGCGCGGCTTTTTTGTCGGTGATGACGAAGAAGCATTCCTTAAAGCATGTAAAGTCAGCCAACAGACCAATTTGGAACTGCTCGATAAAGCTCTTGATAAAGTAATAGTTTACCTTGATCCCGAAGAATTCAAAAGCACATGGTTGGGAAATAAAGCGGTTTACCGCACTCGTATGGCAATTGCCGATGAAGGCGAATTAATCATATTGGCTCCTGCCCTGCGCGAATTCGGCGAAGACAAGGAAATCGACCGCTTGATCCGCAAATATGGTTATCACGGCACTCCGGCAACCTTGAATGCTGTTGATGAAAATCCTGAACTGGCAAACAACTTAAGCGCCGCAGCTCACCTGATCCATGGCTCATCCGAAGGACGGTTCAAGATAACTTATTGCCCGGGCCCGAATACCACCCGTGAAGAAATCGAGGGAGTCGGCTTTGCCTGCGGCGACCTTGAGGAAGTAATGCGTAAATATGACTTTGAAAACCTGAAGGACGGTTTCAATATCGTTAATGGCGAAAAGATATTCTATATCAGTAATCCGGCGCTCGGCCTTTGGGCATTGAAAGAAAATTTTTAGCCGAATTTGTAATTTAAAATCCAGTATTTTTATTTAATCATCTCCATAAACCGGGTAAAGTGTTGCATTTAACACGAGCCTGATATATAATAATATTACAGAGAAAATATTATTTTATGGAGATTATACTATGTCTTTTATGGATTTATTACGTCCCAGTTCGAAGACCAGGGTAAAATCACTAAAAAACATTAAGGACATGTCAAAGCTGGCGGAAATGGCTCAACACGATCAGTCTGAGCTGGTCAGGAACGAAGCAATAAATTTGATTAATGACGAATCTCTGCTTGAACAGATAGTTATAAATAGCAGCTTTCACGAAAGCGCATTGCTTGCACTGGACAAAATAAGCAGTGAAGAAACCTTGTTCCTTATCGTCGTCAAATGCAAAGACTTAAATATCAGGAATGCCGCTATCGAGCGCATTAAAAATGAAAGGTTCCTGGCTGAGATATTAAAAAGCTGTAACTGTTTGAGCACCTGCATTGCCGCTGTGGAAAAAATCACTGATGCCAGCTTGCTTGAAGAAATACATAACCGCAATCATCAAAAGCCTCAGGTACTGTTGGCAATCAGGGACAGGATTCGCCATCTCTCGCAGATTCCCCTGAAAACCGCTTGACTATATTGTCAATAAGTCTTCTGGATATACTGCCTTCCGATGGAATCAAAGGAAGCTTGTCGCATTTGAACCATTTTGCGTCGGCTATTTCCATGCCGTCTACTACAATCTCACCGCTTTCATATTCTGCGGTAAAGCCGAGCATAAGAGACTGTGGAAACGGCCAGCTCTGGCTGTCAAAATATCTTATATTTTTGACTTTTATATGGATTTCTTCATAAATTTCACGCGCAACAGCTTCCTCCAGACTTTCTCCGGCTTCAACAAAACCGGCAATCAAACTGTATAAACCATCCTTGAATTTAAAGTTATGCGCCAACAGGATTTCATCATCTCTAGTGATTGCGATTATTACAGCCGGCATGATACGAGGGTAAAAATGAGCATTACAGGACGGACATACTTTTGCTGTTTCAATAGTACTGAGTTCAGTAAGATGTCCGCAATGTCCGCAAAATTTATGTTCCTTGTTCCAGTACAACATCTGCCGAGCACGGTTTGAGGCGGCTATATCATGGTTGTTAAGCAATTTTAAAGCCTGCCGGAAATCTATTGAGATGCAGTTTTCAGGCATGCGGTTAAATTTCATTTCAAAGGCATAACAATCGCTATCCCCTATTTCACCGACCCGCAGCATTTCAACAGGTTCAGCCAGACATAACTCTTTGGCTTCAGGCAAGCGGCAGTAATCCCCTTCCTTGAACAGAATAATATTCCTCTCGTCAAATACTGCGCAGAAAGAATCCTCTGAAGGTAAAATAATTTCCTGAACATTCCGCATTTTAAAACAAGTCATTAGTTCTGCTCCAATCCAAGCAGTTTAAAAGCATTACTTGTAGTCAGCTCCGCTATTTCCTCTACCGCCCTGCCCCTTTCCTCCGCTATTTTCTCAGCCACTTTGATAACATATCCAGGATTATTGGTTTTTCCGCGATATGGAACAGGAGCCAGATACGGCGAGTCCGTTTCAATAACTAAACGTTCGTCAGGAATGACCTGCAGAGTTTCACGAATATTAACAGCCCGTGGAAAAGTCACTATTCCAGTTACTCCAAGAAACGCGCCCAGCTCAAGAAATTTTTCAGCCCAGGCTGGAGTACCGGAAAAGCAATGCACCACAAAACGTCCGCCGTCTTCCGCAAAATCCTTCAACATCGCCAACCCGTCAGCATAGGCATCGAATTTCCCGTCAGCATCGCGGATATGAACCAGCGCCGGAAGCTTCCAGTCCAGCGCCAAAACAAGAAATTGCTCCATAACTGAACGTTGGATTTTGCGAGGCGAATTATCATAAAAATAATCCAACCCGATCTCTCCAACAGCCGCGAGTTTCTCGTGTCCCTTAAATTCAGCAAAAGCTTCCATGTTTTCAAATTCCGCCGCAGAATGCGGATGCACCCCTGCAGCAAACCAGCTGTTCTCTATTTCCTCAGCAAAATGCCGTGCAGTCCGGCTTTCCTCTAAATCAGCCCCGGCTGCCAGCAAATATTTCAATTCAGGAGTCTTTATGCTGTCATAGTATTCCTGCGGGCTCTGCCCTTTATCGTAATAGTGAAAGTGTGTATCAAAAAGTTCCATAATGCCTGTATTTTTTATTTATATTCTGAATTATGCCTAATATATCCCATAGTTGCGCAATGATAAAGTTTTTTGCTGGAGATTTTCCGTAAAAGGTCTATATTAAGCGGATTATTTTTAAAATTAAAACAGGAACAAACCTTGAGCAAAGTTATTTTTTCCGCTGATGGACTGTCTTTTTCCATCGGCACTCAACAATTATTAGATGATACCGGAATGACCGTACACGAAGGCGAGCGCATTGCGCTGGTCGGCAGGAACGGCGCCGGTAAATCAACTTTTCTGCGTATAATCACAGGCGAGGAGGTCATCAGCGACGGCAAAATAATCTATGCAAGGGATATACGGATGAATTTTCTGAAACAGGATTTTTCGCTTGATGAATCACGTACCGTTTACGAAAACATCCACGACGGGCTTGATTATTTCATAAAACTCCTCCATAAGTATGAAACCTTACCGCTTAATTCATCTGAACATGCCAGACTTGAACAGGAGATAAACCGGCACAATGCCTGGAACCCGGAACAACGCATGCAGGAAGTAATGACGCGTTTGAACACTCCTGAACCTGACCGTAAATGCGATACTTTGTCAGGCGGAGAGAAACGCCGGGTCGCACTCGCCAGAACCGTGGTCAGTGAGCCGGACTTGCTGCTGCTGGACGAACCGACCAACCATCTTGATGCCGAAACCATCAACTGGATCGAAGATTACCTCGCCGTATACCGCGGAACCTGCGTATTTATTACACACGACCGCTACTTTCTCGACCGGGTCGCCACCCGGGTGGTGGAACTGGATAACGGCAAACTTTATTCCTATGACGGTTCCTATGCCGCATTTCTCGAAGGGAAAGCGGAACGCGAATATCTTGAAGATGCTCAAGACGCCAAACGCCGTAAATTCCTGCGTTCCGAAATAGACTGGGTCAGGCGTTCACCAAAAGCCCGCCTGCGCCGTAACCTGGGCAGGCTCAAACGTTTTAACGAAGCTGCCGCGGAATCTGATGTTCAGCGGGTCGGAGACATTGAACTGGTTATTCCGGATGCTTCCAGGCTCGGCAATAAAGTTGTCGATCTAAAGAATATTTCATTGCAATTTGACGGGGTAAGCTATATTCCTGATTTTAATTTCGAATTTGAAGCCGGTTGCAAAATTGGTATCGTCGGACGCAACGGAACGGGAAAGACCTCCCTGCTTAAAATCATTACAGGTCAGCTCCCCTCCTCTACCGGAACCGCTGAAATAGCTCCGACCGTGGAATTCAATTATGTCGATCAGGGACGATTGAAACTCAACCCCGAACGGACTGTTCTTGAGGAAATAGGTGAAGGTACGGAATTTGTAAAACTCGGTGATGAACGCATTGGCATTTGGGGATACCTTAAACGTTTTTTATTTGAAGACGAACGCATAAAGACTCAAATAAAGTATCTTTCCGGTGGGGAAAAAGCCCGTTTGATTCTGGCTAAGATCCTCAAACAAGGCGGAAATTTCCTGATTCTCGATGAACCAACCAACGATTTGGACCTATCAACCCTGCGCCTGCTTGAAGAAGCCCTGGCGCAATATGAAGGCTGCGTAATAGTAGTCAGCCATGACCGCTATTTCCTGAACCGGGTTTGTTCCGGCATAATCGCTTTTGAGGGTAACGGAAAAATTGAATACACTCTAGGAGATTATGATTATTATCTGGAAAAACGCAGAGAACGCGATAAGGCCGCAACGAAACCAGTCAGCAAAAAAACTGCCGGCTCCCCTGCCCCGCCGCCTGTGAAAAAGCCTAAAAAACTTTCATATAAAGAGCAACGTGAATTTGATTCAATGGAAGAACGTGTAATGGAACTGGAAAGCAAAATAGAAGATATTGAAACAAAATTTGCTGATCCCGATTTTTTCACCAAGCACGGCGATCAAAGCATCAAATTGCAAAATGAACTGACCGAACTGAAAGAAAAACTGGAACAATCCTACGCCCGCTGGGAAGAATTAGAAGCAAAAACAATTTGAAGGTCGAATAAATTACAGCTTCTGTATTGCGAAAATCATAGTTGCCACCTATAATGACTATTGAGGCATGACTATGAAAACTGTATTCATATTTTTATTTTTATCCATTATCAGTCATGGAGCGGTTAAAATGAATAAACTTACAGAAGAAGAAAAATTCGTTATCATAAATAAAGGCACGGAACCGCCCTTTACAGGGAAATATAATAATCACTTCAAAACAGGAATCTATGCTTGCCGTCAATGCGGCGCGCCATTATACCGTTCTGATGACAAATTCAAAACTTCCTGCGGCTGGCCGGGTTTTGACGATGAATTCAAGGGAGCGGTAAAGAAAACCCTTGATGCCGACGGCAGGCGCATTGAAATCACCTGCGCTAAATGCGGAGCCCATTTGGGACATGTTTTCACCGGGGAGAAAGCAACTCCCAAAGATACGCGGCACTGTGTGAATTCTATATCCATGAAATTTGAAGACACCGATTCCACAAAGCTACGCCGGGCAATCTTTGCCGGAGGATGTTTTTGGGGCGTAGAATATTTTATGCAAAAAACTCCGGGGGTACTTCTTGTCAGCTCAGGCTACACCGGAGGCAGCAAAGCTTATCCCGTCTACAAGGATGTCTGCGGCGGTAAAACCGGACACGCCGAAGCTGTTGAAGTAGTTTACGACCCGCAAAAAACTGACTTTGAAAAACTTGCTAAGTTATTTCTGGAAATTCACGATCCTACCCAGATAAACCGGCAAGGGCCGGATATCGGCAGTCAATACCGTTCAGCAATATTCTATTTCACTGACGAAGAAAAGAAGACCGCTGAGAAACTGTTGAAAATACTTAAAGCCAAGGGGGTAAAGGCCGCAACCCAAATAGAAGCTGCAACCCGTTTCTGGCCTGCTGAAGATTATCATCAGGATTATTACAAAAACAAAGGTAAACTTCCCTACTGTCACGCCTATAAAAAACGCTTTTGAACAGATTTATTTAGCAAAATACCTGAGATAAAGATAAACTGTGGATATTATTAAACTCAACAGCATCATAGGGAAACCATATTTCAAGAACTCCCAGAAAGATATTTTATATTTGTTCCTATGGGCTATCTGGACAATCACTACATTGGCTGATGCTCCCACTATAGTGCCGTTACCTCCCAGACAGGCGCCGAGCGCGAGCGCCCATAAAAGCGGAGCTTCCACCTGAGATTTTATCAGTTCTTCGGAACCTTCTATCCCCATTTGCTTTGCAAAAACCGGAATCATCGAATTTATCAACGGAATCATTGCAATCACCAGAGGGACATTATCGACAATCGCTGAAAAAATAGCGCTGAACCATAATACCACGATGACCGTAAAAAGCAAATGTCCCTGCGTTATGCTGATAATGCCTTTTCCAAGCAGAATGAATACCCCGTTTATTTCAAGGGAACCAATAAGCATGAACAAACCGGCAAAAAACAGTATAGTAGTCCATTCGACTTTTTCCAATATATGGTGTATATCCATCTTGCACACGACAGCCATTATCAAGCCGCCAGCCAAAGCGATAATTCCCGGTTCAATATGAATTAAATGACTGCAGAAAAATCCAACTAAAACCAATGCGAAAATTATTAAAGCTTTTTTGAGCCTGACAGGTTCTATTATGGCTTTCTCCGGCTTGGTTTTCCGGATTCTCTCCATGGCACGCGAAGAACTTTTAAAAGTTTTATTCATAATTACGCACAGGAAAACGAGGGAAACCAGCAGTATAATCATAACAACAGGGCTGAGGTTAACGATAAAATCATTAAAAGTCAGTCCGCAGCGTGAGCCGATAAGTATATTAGGAGGATCACCGACAAGAGTAGCCGTACCGCCGATATTGGAGAAAACCGCTTCAAGGATCAAAATCGGGATAGCTGATATCTCTAATATCTGGGCAATCAGTATTGTTATAGGGGCAATTAAAATCACCGTTGTCACATTATCCAGGAAAGCTGATAATATAGCAGTCACAACCATAAAAGATATGAATATAACCAGGGCATTCGCCTTAGATTTACGCGCAATCGTAATTGCTATCCATTCGAATATTCCGGTGGTAGCGAGGATATTGACGATTATCATCATGCCCGACAACAGGGCGATAACATTAAGGTCTATTTTACTCAGCAATTCTTCGAAAGGCGCGGCATGGCAGAAAATAACCGCTATAGCCCCGAGTAAAGCGGCAATTGTCTTGTCAATTTTTTCTGTGGCTATGAAAAAATATGTTATCGCAAATATAATTATAACGATAGTCATATGAGGGGTAGTCAGCATATTAAAATTCCTTGTTAAATGTTAATTATACGTTCGAGCACGAGAGGTTGATCCACTATGCCGACGAGTATCCCGTCTTTCGCGACGTATATTTTAGGATATTTCTTAACTATAAGCGCAAAAACCATCTCCATTATTGAGGCTTCCGGGCTCAATATGCAAAAATCATCATCCATTACGTCTGCGGTTTTCGCTTGTGATTCTTCCGCGAAATATTTTTCGAAGGGGTCAAAGTCACTCATAAAGGAAACACTTTTCAACTGAGTGAAAAAATCAGGTATTCCCAACAGGAATAAATGGTTTGTAGTTATCTGTCCGACAATACGCTTATTTTCATCAACAACCGGAACCGCTGTCACATTGCATTCCACCATTTTTCTTGTAGCTTCTTTTAGCGGCACATCAGGCGTCAAAGTCAAAAACGGCTGGCGCATAATATCAGAGGCTGTGATAGAAATATCCAGGTCTATATCATGGGTGGCAATAATAGTCGCCAGCTCCCGGCCGGTTTTAATACCTTTTATATTCTTTAGAAATTCTTTATCTGAAAAAAGTTTAGCTATTTGCGACATTACTTTCAATGCCAGCGTCGGTTTTTTCTCCGGCACTATCACCATACACGCAACATCTATATCCTGCTGGTCAAAGGAATCATAGTCTATTGGTTTTTCAAGCACAGCCAGACAAATTCCGATACTTTTCAATTCAGGGAATCTGGCATGCGGAAAAGCGAAACCATCGCCAATCCCGGTTGAGGATTGCTTTTCGCGTTTTTTTATAGCCTTGAGTATGGCTTTGTCATCCAGACCGGACTCGACAGCTGCAAGGCTCCTGCTTATACAGGATGACATCCTCTCAAGCAGGGATTTTTTGTCCTCAACTTTTATGTCAAGCAGAATGGATTCCGGCAGCAAATAGTTTTTTAATTTCATTTTTACCTCATAGAAAGTGCTATAATTTCACTGGCGTCTATATGTCCTATAATTATATTATTATCATCAACTACAGGAAGTTCAAGTATATTTTCTCTAAGAAATATTGAAACGAGTTTTGCCAGGGATACTGAATCCGTCACGGACAATGCGGACGTCATAATCTCCCCAGCTGCAGTTGCGTTAAATACTGGAATTTCACCAAGCCCGCCGCTTATTCCATTGGCCAGGGAAATGACCGGAAATAATTTCTTTAAAAGATCTTTAGTTTTTATCAATCCAAGGAGTTTATTCCGGGAATCCACCACATAAACATTATTGCAGTGTCTTTCCGCGATCCCCGCCTTAAGTATTGAATCTATAGAAGCATCAGCCTCGACTGTTACCGGTTTTTGAGTATGAATATGTCTTGCGTCGGACACCATATACTCTGAAAGTTTTTTTTCCTTCAGCATAATAATTGCTCATTTTTTATTTTCAGTTAATTTGTATAGGAGAACTATTGGGAATAACTGAAAAACTCAAAGCAGCAATATTATGCATTGCTCCTGCAGGGTATCATATTTAACTGAATTAAAAGTATTTTTCTTTTTTATATATTTTGAAGAATAGCCGAAAAGCTCTTGATCAAGGGCAAACAGATTGTGACTGAAATTTTTTCTGGATTTCTTCTCATTCTGGTGTTCAGACTCTTCAAACTCTTCCATTTCCTCAAAGAGATTTTCATCAATAAAATTAAAGGAATCAATATTATCATTCTGACAACTTGAACCGTAACTCATAACATATTGTTCTGAATCTAGTGCCAGAGAGTTCTGTTCCCCTGTAAGCTTAGCTATAAGGGAACAGAATAAAAATAATATTAAAATAAATCTGCCGATCCGCATCTGTAGTTTGAACTCTTTTCAAAATTTATACTTTATAATTCAAATGAATAGTTTGAATCATACGATATTTCCGTGCCATTATAGTATTAATTTTGAATTTGTCAAGAATAATCTTGAAATCACTTGACATTAAACACATTAAACACATTTTAAGGCTAAAAAAGGCAAATATGGAAAGAAAAAAAAGTGTATCAGAAAATTAGCTTTGCCGCTCATGGCAGGCTATTAGGATGGCAACAGAGATTTAATCATCACATAATCGTCCATCACATAACCATTGCCAATATCATTTACCACTGAGGTTTCAACAATAAAACCGCTGCGCTTATATGCTTTTATCGCGGAGTGGTTGTTTTTATTGACGTTAAGACAAATAGATTCATAGCCTTGCTTCCGCGCCAAGTCAAATATCTTTATAAGGGAAGCCGAGCCCAAGCCTTTACCGTGAAATTCGGGATAGATATAAAGTTTATGGAGCTTCACACGTCCTGCCTTTCCGGGGTATGGTCCAAGCGAACAAAAACCTAATTTTGCGCCTTCATGGAAAATAAAATAGTAATTGATATTTTCGTGTTCGATCTCACGCCTGATCGTATCTTCCGAATACATCCAGTTCAACATATATTCGATTTGTTCATTACTGATAATACCGGGGTAACACTGCATCCATATTTCTCTGGCATCCGCCCGCAGTTCAGGAATATCCTTATGACCTACCCTTATTAATTCCAGCCCTTTCATATTTCCAAAATATCTTCCATTTGTGTTAAACAGCTGCAGCCGTCTTTAGTTACCGTAATTATATCCTCAAGCCGGACTCCTCCCCATTCAGGATAATACAATCCGGGTTCAACCGTAATCACTTCTCCACCTTTCAGAGCTTCGAAATTCTTCGGGTTTAAAGACGGGTTCTCATGTATTTCCAAACCGATACTATGCCCGAGCCCATGAAAAAAACCGAAATTATGCCCGTTTTTACGACCGGTTTGAAAACCTTGCTTTGCCATTAAATCTTTTGCCGCATAATGTATATCAGCAGGAACAGCACCAGGCTTGATTAATGTTTTAGCGTATTCGCGCGCCTCCCAAACAGCTTTATAGGCTCTATTTACAATATCCGGCGCTTTACCTTTAACCACAGTTCTGGTTATATCTCCCCAAAAGCCGCTTTCTTTAACCCTCGGGAAAATATCAATTATAATTGTCTGACCAGCGAAAACCGGGCCGGAACCTCTATTATGCGGTTCAGCTGCCTGACTTCCGCAAGCGGCTATTGTAAAGTCAGAGAAACCGCCCCGCCGCATCATAGCAATATTGATTTCAGACTGCAGAATCTCAGAAGTCAGAACCTCATTGCCCCACTCCAAAATACCGTCTTTATTGATCGAGGCATCCTTGATTATATTTATTCCGTGCCTCATGCCTTCTTCGGCAATCCGCAAAGCATTACTAATATAGTTTATTTCTCCATTTGACTTGTATTGGCGCTGAGGATAAAAAGCCTCTTTTTCCGCAGAAACGATTAAGCCGCTTTCCCGCAGGGCATCCGCAAGTCCAAGCGGAAAATCGCCGGGAACCCTGAACTCTGAAATATTCCGGCTCTGCGCCAGCGAACAAATAACATCAAGGTTGCCTGCCTTTTCATCTTTTGAAAAATCTTCACGTCCGTAAATAGAAACATTGGCTTTACATTCCTTTTCCGCACGGTCCTGTTCAAGAGCGGAAACTATGACCGCTTGTTCCTGCATAGTTGAAAAATAAATGAAAGGATCGGGAGCCTGAAAACCGCTGGCATAAAGTATATCCGCTGAATGCTCTCCTGCTGCAAAAATTAAATCCGCTTTGTTCATATTTCATCTAACTTTGTTATTTCTGTTTGTAAAAGCCCCTTGGTTAGTATAAACTAATAACAATAAATAGTCAACTGATTAAGAAGCTTAAATAAAAACTTAAAGTAAAAAACAGGAGTGAGTGATGTCTACTACAACAATATTAATTCTTATTGCGGTTTCTCTCGTTTCATATTTGGTTGGGGCAATCCCCTGGGGATATCTGATCGGGAAACGGCATGGGCTGGACATCAGAAAACTAGGCAGTAAAAACATCGGAGCTACAAATGTCACCCGTGTTATCGGGAAATGGAGTGGAAGGCTCTGTTTTCTCCTGGATTTTCTAAAAGGTTTTATTCCTGTGCTTGTCGTAACAGTATTACGGGAAAAAAGCATTGTTCCTGATGAATATAATATTATCCAGATAGTCGCGGCATTAAGCGCTGTGTTGGGACACATGTTCCCTGTATATCTATGGTTCCGCGGCGGCAAAGGGATTTCCACTACAGGTGGAGCTATACTTGCCCTGGCCCCATATTCATTCGGTATTGCTGGAATTGTATGGGTGGCTATATATCTGCTGAGCCGTTATGTTTCACTTGCCAGCATCTGCGCCGCAATAGTTATGCCGATATGCGCAACCTTAATCAACGTGCTTAAACCGGATATGTATCCCCGTTCCCCTTATGTTCTGGGATTTCTGTATTTTCTGTCTGTTATGGCAATTTTGAAACATTCAGCTAATATAAAACGTTTACTTAACGGTACGGAAAACAGGTTTGCAAAGAAAAGCCAGATAAAAGAAGAAGTTGTTGAAGAAATAAAAAAAGATAAAGAAGAAGACAAGCAGGAAAAGGAATAATATTTTATGAATGTAACTGTTCTCAGTGACGGTTCGTGGGGAACAGCATTATCTATGCTGCTATGCCAGAACGGACACAATGTTACAATGTGGGGTCCTTTCCCCGGATATCTCGATGAAATGGCAGTAAGCCGCGAAAACACTAAATTTCTCCCGGGTTTCAAACTCCATGAAAATTTACGTATTGAAAAAGATATGCGTACAGCGGTCGCTGACAGCGAATTAATTCTGCTGGCATCTCCCACTCAATATACTCGTTCGGTGCTCGAACAATTCAAAGAGTTCCATAATAAAGACCAGCATTTTCTGGTCAATGTTGCCAAAGGCATCGAAAACCAAACTCTTTTAAGAGTCAGCGATATCTGCGCTGAAATCCTGGGTAAATGTTCATATGTTGTTCTTTCAGGGCCGAGCCATGCCGAAGAAGTTGTCCGGGGAGTTCCGACGACAGTTACCGCCGCTTCCGATGATGAAGCTTTGGCATTAAAGGTGCAGGAAATTTTCACAAGTGAAACTTTCAGGGTCTATACCAGCAATGATGTTTTAGGGCTGGAACTTGGCGGCGCTTTGAAAAACGTTATGGCTATTGCCGCAGGAATCATTGACGGCATGAAGCTTGGCGACAACCCCAAGGCTGCTTTAATCACGCGCGGAATCGCGGAAATGAGCCGATTAGGTGAAGCATTAGGCGGTAATCCCCTGACTTTTTCCGGATTAAGTGGAATTGGCGACTTAATCGTCACCTGCTGCAGCGGGCACAGCCGCAACCGCCATGTCGGAGAGGAGCTTGGACGCGGCAAAAAACTTGATGAAATCCTCAACGACATGGGAATGGTCGTCGCCGAGGGAGTAAAAACCACATTAGGAGCTCACAAACTGGCACAAAGAACCGGGATCGAATGTCCGATCATCAACGAGATATACGCGGTACTATACGAAGACCAGACTCCGCAACAGGCTATTAAAAACCTGATGTCCAGACCATTAAAGCCGGAATTGTGAGAATTTAAAAATATCTTGAGAGTTTTGAAATTAGCTCTTGAGCTAATTTTTTGTCCCGTAGTCTATATCTTTGATTTGCAGTTCAGGATCAGGTAATTCCCTGCCAGCAAGAAAATCCTCGACCAACTGCTTCCCTCGTTCAAAATCTCCTTCAGACAGCCAATGGATAACATGCCCTTCCCTTTCCATTTTGCGGAACCATATGTCCTGACGTTTGGCAAACTGACGGATCTTGATTAAGAGCTTATCCCGCATCTCCTGGAAATTAGTTTTTCCCTGCAAATACTCTGCGACATAACGATATTCCAAGCCCAGAAAATCCAGTCTTTCCCATGAAACACCATCATTATGGAGTTTTTCTATTTCCTCAACCATTCCGGATTTAAGCCGCGCATCAAGTCTGGCTTCAATTCTCTGATGTACTGTTTTGCGAGGGAAATACACTCCGAGAATCAATGATTTAAATTTTAACGGCGGCAGTTCCGGAAGACGTTCGGGAGATTCGGCTTTTTCCAGCGCGCGTAAAAGCCGGGTGCGGTTATTATGGTCTTTTAATTCTGCAAACAATCCAGGATTGGTCTTTTTCAGTAGTTTGTTGAGTTCGCCGACAGTTTTTGAACGTAATTCCTGCCGTTTGTCCTCATCCGGAGGAGCTCCAGGTAAGCTGAATCCGGAAAGCAGAGCATTCAAATACATAGCCGTCCCGCCTGAAAGAATAGGCAAATGCCCTGCTTCATTGATCTTTTTTACCGCCAGCCTCGCGTCCCGGCAGAACTCCATCAGATTGTAAGCATAACACGGGTCGGCAATGTCTATCAGATGATATGGAACAATTTTTCCGTTGATCTCATAGTCTTCAAGGTCTTTTCCTGTTCCAATATCCATCCCCCGGTATACTTGCCTGGAGTCCACACTTATTATTTCGCCAGCGAAATAATCCGCCAGCTTTACCGCTAAAGCGGTCTTACCGGTAGCCGTGGGCCCGGTAACAACAACTATTTTTGCCGATTCATCCATATTTTTTTATTCAATCAGTTTTAAATCCGAATAATTGCGCTATATTAGCGAGATTGTATTATTTAATAACATAACTTATTTTAGCGTTTTTTATATGTTAAAACAACGAACTTTTGAAAAAACTGCGACATTGTCCGGAATCGCACTACATACCGGAGCCCGCGCCACCCTGAAACTTTCTCCAGCTGAAGCAAATACAGGAATAACTTTCAGGCGCGTAGACCTGCCCGGGAAACCTGAAGTCAAGGCTCTGGCTCCCAACGTCGTCGACGCCCAGCGCGGCACTACTATCGGCAATGCAAACGCGGTGGTCTACACTATCGAACATATAATGTCAGCACTTCATGTTTCATGTATCGACAACGCGATCATAGACATGGACGGCCCGGAACCCCCTATTGAAGACGGCAGCTCATTGCGTTTTCTCGAGGTGGTGCAGGAAGCCGGAAGCGTAGAACAGGATGCCGAGGCAAAGATATGGACAGCCAAAGAACCTATATATATAAACGAAAAAGGTACGCAATTGGTGCTTATGCCCAGCGACAAATTGAATATATCCTGCGTAACCTCTTTTGTCGGCTGTCCCATTGAAACCCAGTATATGGAAATAGATATAACCCCGGAAACTTTCCGGGACGAAATTTGTTCCGCCAGAACTTTCGTCAACTATAATGATCTTCGTCAATTGATGGCAATGGGACTGGTAAAAGGCGGAAGCCTGGACAGTGCGGCAATCATTCATGACGGCGCGATTATCTGCAAAGATGAATTAAGATTCAAAAATGAAATCGTCCGCCACAAAATCCTTGACTTAATCGGGGATATTTACCTGTGCGGCCGGAGAGTAAAAGCTAATATCATCGCTATCAAACCCGGACACTATTTTAATGTCCAACTGGCTTTGGCGATGTTAAAACAAATATAAAATCAAGGATATTATCATGAGTATTATCAGTTTGAAGAAGATCAAGGAAATACTTCCTCAGCGCTATCCGATGCTGATGCTGGATCGTGCGGAAAAGCAGAGCGACACAAAATACATCGCTGTAAAAAATGTTACTATTAATGAAAATGTTTTCAACGGACATTTTCCCGGACATTCAATCGTTCCCGGAGTTCTGCAGGTTGAAGCCATGAAGCAGCTCGCACAACTCGCGGTTGCCGATAAACTCGATCCATCAGGTGAAAATGATATCTATATGCGGGTTGTGGAAAAAGTTAAATTCCGTAAACCAAATAATCCCGGTGACCGTATGCTCGTTGAAGCTGAAGTTCTCGAAATCGAAAACGGCGAAGCAATAGTGTCATGCAAAACCACAAATAATTCAGGCCTCACCTGTCAGGCAAAAATAACTTTGGCAGTGCGTCCCAAAGCCCAGCCTACCCGTATGCCTAAAATGTTCACCGAATTTGATAAACATGCGGAAACTCCCAGTGATGTTCATGAAATCATGAAAAGGATTCCACATCGTTATCCATTCCTGCTGATTGATAATATTGCTGACTACGGCGAAGACGGAACTACTATCTGCGCAATCAAAAATGTTTCCCAGAATGAAGAAATATTCGCAAACTGCCCTGATGACTATGCCGTACTGCCGGCTTCCCTCCAATGCGAAATAGCTGCTCAATCCGGTTGTGTTTCTGTACTGGCAAATCCGGAAAACAAAGGCAAAATAGGTTATTTCATGTCAATCGACAAGGCGGAAGTGTTAGCGCCGATTTTCCCAGGCGATCAAATCAACTGCAATATGGTTATTCATCCCGGTTCATCACGTTTTGGCAAAGGGCATGGAACAATCAGCGTAGACGGCGAAGTGGTATTTAAAATCCAACTGATGTTCGCGATTGTAGATCCCTAAACCTTAGTTTATAATATCCACCGCAGTCCAACCGGCTGCGGTGTTTTTTTATAATCGCTATCGCCATCGTAATCGCTATTGTAATCGAAAAAAGAATTCTGAACCGTCAGGCTCTTTGGACTGCGACGGATCTCCGCCGCTTTTAAATTTTGAAACTCAAATCATTAGACAACGATTACGATGGCGAAAAAAACTTAAAACTTAATAATCGCTTTGACTACACCGTCCTCGTATTTGTCTACAAGATCGAAAGCTTTTTTAGTCTGCGCAAAGCTGAAGCGGTGAGTAGTCATGATATTAACGTCAAAATCTTTGCTGGCAATCATATCCAAAGCCGGCTGGACGCACTGGTTCTGGCGGCGGACATTCTGGACACAAATCTCTTTACGGCGCATATTATCCATATCAAACGCCAGAGAATCAGTTTCCGGAATCCCGATCATCATCAGTTTTCCGCCCGGCTTGAGCATCGCAAGAGCATTATTGACCGCCTCCTCCTGTCCACAACATTCGAATACCACATCTAAAAGTTCAGCTTCCTGTTCCGCAACGGCTTTCACCACATCCTGTTTCAAAGGATTACCAGTCCAGAACGCTCCAGCTTTTTTAGCTAGACCTAAACGGTAGTCAAGCTTATCGGTAACATAAACTTTTTCCGCTCCCTGAGCCACGGCGGGCAGTAAAACGCTCAAACCAATCGGTCCACAACCCAAAATACCAATTTTAGCATCTTTCATAGGAATAGATAATTTTACCGCATATACTCCGATTGATAAAGGTTCGGAGAGAGCACCTTCCTCTAAAGTTACTTTATCGCCCAGCGGAAAACATGACTGTTCTTTCATAACGATATATTCACTCAGGCATCCTTCGACCTGTCCGGGGCATCCAAGATAAATCAGGTTCCTGCATGTGTGTTCCCGCCCTGATAAACATTGATCGCAATGATGACAGCATGTGCCAGGTTCAATGGCAATTGCGTCACCGGGCTTAACACGGGTAACAGCAGAACCGACCGCTTCAACAATTCCAGAGCCTTCGTGTCCGACCGTGAAAGGATATTCGACAACCTGTGAGCCAATTTTGCCGCGGGCGTAATAATGAACATCCGAACCACAGACTCCGACATCAGTCATTTTGATGAGCACGTCATTATCCGCAACAATCCGCGGTTTATCGACTTCCAGCATTTGCATTTGCCGAATACCGGTCAATCTCATTGCTTTCATTGTTTGTTAGTCCTTTGGCGTATTAGTATTTTAGTCTTTTCATTCGATATTCGATCTTGTATGTTCGATGTTCATTATTTTAAAGATCAAAAACTTTTCCAGGATTCATAATATTATTCGGGTCAAAACCTTTCTTTATCATGCGCAGCAGGTTCAGGTGTTCCTCTGAAATAAATCTGTCTACATATTTCCGGCGTTTACAGCCAATGCCATGCTCACCAGAAAGCATCCCGCCCAAACTGACTGTCTTACTGTAAACTTCCTCAAGTATATCAGGCAAAGTTTCATTCCACTTCTCATCGCTCCATTCAGGTGGGCAAACTATCCTGGCATGGATATTACCGTCACCGGCATGTCCGAAGCAAGGCAGCATAATACCGTATTTCTTGATGATATTTTTAAACTCGACAAGCAGTTCAGCTATTTGTGCCGGAGGAACAACTAAATCCTCGCCGCTCTGACGCGTGGAAATTATATTGTAGGCCTCGGCAATATTCCGGCGGATTTTCCAGATACGCTCGGTAGTCGCCGGATTATCGGCAACATATATTTCCTGAACATCGTTTTTCTCGATGAATTTGCCGACCATTTCGTAATCTTTTTCAACCTGTTCCATGTCCGAACCATCAAAAGTCAAGAGGAGCATCGCACCACAGTTTTCGTAGGGGATGCTTTCATTGAGATAATCACATGCAACCTTGACCGAAGCCTGATCCATGAATTCGATTGAAGTCGGCGTCACTCCGGTTTCGGTGATGATGCGCGGAACAATCTCAATCGCCTCTTCAATCGTTTCAAACAGGCATAACAAATCCGCCTGAGCTTTCGGCAGAGGCGTTAATTTGAGGATGATCTTTGTAAAAACTCCTAATGTTCCCTCAGAACCAGTCATTAATTGAAGCAGGTCATAGCCCGTGACATTTTTAATAAGTTTACCGCCAAGCTGAACGATATCCCCGGTCGGAGTAACGACTTCAAGTCCGAGTACATAGCGCGAAGTAACGCCGTACTTGACCGCTTTTCCGCCGCCCGCGTTTTCCGCCACATTACCGCCGATATAGCAGGTTTCCAAACTCATCGGGTAACCGGCGTAAAATAAACCATATTCTTTCAGGCATTCATTTATATCGTTTGAAACTACACCCGGCTCAAGCGTTATCATCATATTCTTGCGATCGATTTCGATGATTTTATTCATGCGGTCAACCAGCAGGACTATACCGCCATGCATCGGAACCGCTCCGCCGGAAAGCCCCGACCCCGCGCCGCGCGGCGTAACCGGAATCATTTCACGGTTGGCGAGTTTCATGATCTCAGAGATCTCCTGAGCAGTTTCCGGGCGCACCACTGCCTCCGGCATGTGACGATAGACACTGCCGGGAATTTCGTCATGTGAAAAAGTCTCCAGGCTTTCAGAATCATTATAAATAATATATTTTTCACCGACAATATCAGAGAGTTGTTTTACTATTGCGGGAGTTACCGCCTTATATTTCATTTCGTTTAACATATTTTTTCTCCCTGCTTAAGCTTTTCAATTAGAACCGGCAGGACTTCGAAAATATCCCCGACGATCCCGAGGTCAGCGACATGGAATATCTGCGCCTCCGGATCTTTATTAATGGCGATAACACATTCGGAAGTCTGCATTCCCGCGAGATGCTGGATAGCGCCGGAAACGCCAAGTCCGACATATAATTTAGGGGTAACAGTCTTCCCGCTCAATCCTATCTGGTGCGGATAACTCAGCCAGCCGCGGTCAATGACTTCACGAGTGGCGCCGAGCGCCGCTCCCAGCAAATCAGCAAACTCACGTGCCAGTTTTATGTTTTCCGCTTTTTTGATGCCGCGTCCTACAACAACAATGCGTTCGGCATCCTGCAAATTCATTTCCTCGACATCAGCTTCAAATCCTTCATAGGATATTCTGCTTTTGCCGGCCTCCTCCGGAGCTTTCAAGCGGATAATCTCACCACTGCGCCCTTCCTGCCGGGGAGCTTCGGGGGTAGACTTCGGACGTATCGTAGACATCTGCGGACGGTGTTCAGGACATTTGATTGTTGCCATGATATTACCGCCGATTGCCGGGCGGGTCTGTAAAAGTAAACCTGTGTCTTCTTCAATATCCAGTTCGGTACAGTCCGCGGTCAATCCGGCGTCCGCAGTCATTGCGACGTATGGCATCAAACTCCTTCCAGTCGTAGTCGCCGCCGCCAGGATTATTTCCGGTTCATATTTTTTTATCAGATCCAACATACAGACCGAATAAGGCTCCACCAGGAAGTGCTCCAGGTTAGGCGCTTCCACAGCGACGACGCGTTCCGCGCCGCGCGCGATAAGCTCGTTCAAGCCGTCTTCAGAAATATCATACCCAAAAACCATAGCACAAAGTTTGCGTCCGCTTTTTTCCGCCAACGCCAGGCCGCGGGTCAAAAGCTCGTATGAAACAGATTTGATCCTGCCTCCATCCTGTTCAGCTAGTATCCAAATATTTTTCATGCTGATTTGCCCTCCATAAACGCCAGCATCGCATCAACGGATTCCGTGATTTGAGCTTCTGTTTCAGCTTTGAGCAACTCGCACTCACGAACGACTTCAGGACGGAATATTTTCACGACTCTGGTAGGAGAGCCTTTCAAACCGATTAAACTAATATCCAACTCCAGGGTTTTCAGATCAAATACCGGAAGTTCTATTTCCCTGGACTTCAGTTTTCCACGGAAAGTGGGAAGGCGCGGTTCTCCGATTTCCTTGACGACGGTAAGCACGCCGGGAAGTTCCATAGATAATTTTTCTTCCCCATCTTCAACTAAACGGGAGACTTTTAACTTTTTGCCTTGAAGTTCATTTATATGATTAACATAAGTTATTACAGGCAAGTCTAAAGATGCCGCCATTTCCGGGCCGACCTGTCCGGTATCGCCGTCAGTGGCACGTTCCCCGCACAAAATCAAATCAAATTCGCCGAGCTTTTTTAATGCTCCGGCTAAAATATATGACGTCGCCCATGTATCCGACCCGGCAAAAGCCCGGTCACTAACCAAAGCAGCCTCGTCAACGCCCATAGCAACAGCTTCTTTCAATGCGCTGACCGCCTGCGGAGGCCCCATGGATACAGCTGTTATATGAGCATCATACTGTTCTTTAAGAACTAAAGCGGCTTCAATAGCATAAAGATCAAGCGGATTTATGATCGACTGCACTCCCTGCCTGATAACTGTCCTGGTTTCCGGATCCATTTTCACGGATTTGGTTTCAGGAACCTGCTTAATACATACAGCAATTCGCATTAGAATATCCTTTTATTAATTAACGTAAACATCCAATATACTACAATTTCTGATTTTATAAACAGACATATGCAATTTTTTTTGATACTTATTTATTCAATTAAGGATATAAAAGGAAAAAGTTTATCATAAAAATAAGGAATAAGCTTGGTTCTCATCCAAGATTAGGAATATGGGCAAAAAAAATGGCTCCCCAGCTTAGACCTGATAATAACTTATGTTTTAAAAGTGGCTTGATCTTTCGTTAGCTGTAAAAGGGAAATTAAATTTTTGCATAATGGGGGGAATGTTAACCTTGACTTTTTCTTATAAAATTGTATTGTGTAGTAGGATTTTATTTAATATTATTTACTAGAGATATTTTGAGGATGGGCATGAAGTTTTCAGAAAGGTATGGCTACACGCCGGTAAAAGATGTAATCCAATTCGAATCAATAGATAATGATTTAATGAATGGGTTATGGAATTTATTAATAGTTTTTTATTTTGATGTAAATGCTCATAGTAATAGTAATATCAGGATGATTTTTTATAAAAAAATCTGGATTCATTACTTCAAAAAACCTGTTGATGAAATTATGCACGATATCAAATTTGTAAATGATTATGAATTATTAGATGATGTACGCAAATATTTTTTTGAAAGTTCATGGTTTGAAATTTATGATTTTATTGAATTCGCTGCCAATAATCATCCAGCCCAAAATTCAAAAATTAAATTCATAAAGCAATGTAATATTTTGTTTGAAAAAGAAAATTCCGGTTACCGATTTGTTGATGACAAAATTACACCTATTACAGATCAACAGGAAATTGATGAGGTTCAACAAGCTCTAGATATAGAACGCCCCCCTATAAAAGAACATTTGCGCCGCGCACTCGAACTATTATCCGATAAAACAACCCCTGACTACCGAAACTCTATAAAAGAATCTATTTCAGCAGTTGAAAGTTTGGTTAAACAGGTTATTGGCGAAAAAAATGGTACACTGGGACAATTACTAAAAAAGCTAAAAGAAAATTATAATTTACCTCCAGTACTCGAAAGCGCTTTTAGCAAACTTTATGGATACACCTCTGATAAAGAGGGTATCCGCCACGCATTGATTGAGGAATCAAATATAAATTTTCATGATGCAAAATTTATGCTGGTAATTTGTTCTGCGTTCATCAATTTTGTTGAGGGGAAAATTGTAAACAATTAATTACTATCACCCTTTATATATGGTCATCTATGAGCCAGGCATGGTATAGAGCCAATTTTTTATAGTTATACCCCCAAGGATAAATGTAAAGGGGAAGTGGAGTTTTATCGGGATTTGGTTATGACTAAAAACAAAAGCTGGCTCCGGCGCTTGGATTCGAACCAAGGACCAAGTGGTTAACAGCCACCTACTCTACCGCTGAGCTACGCCGGAACATTCACTTTCGTGAGCTCTTATTATACTTCATGATTTTTAAAATGCAAATACAAAAATAGCTTTTTTTTGAGCTTATTTTTCAGCTAAGGCAATTACGCAGATTTGAATGGCGTTTTGTAACGCTTTGCAGTGCAGTTGAAAGGATTTCAGGATCACTCCAGAAAACCGCGCGTTTTTCAGCACGGCTCAAAGCGGTATAGATCATTTCCCGCGTCATTAGTGGCGATAATTCAGACGGTGTTATTATCAGTACCTGTTGAAAACCTGAACCTTGCGCTTTATGTACAGTTATCGCATAGGCTGAACTGAACGCAGGCAGCAAGTTCATATCAAAACTCCTGAACTGCTGATTATCAACATTGGAACTTGGGAAAAACGCTTTTAAAACACCTTTACCATCTCGCCATATCATCCCGGTATCACCGTTAAAAAGCTCCATAGCGTAATTGTTTTCATTGATTATAATCGGCTTGCCGTGATAAAATAACTGCCGGTTGCGTTTGGTCTGCGGCATTAACATCTCTTCGATTAAATTATTAATTATTTCCGAGCCGTACAAACCATTGCGGTGCACACAAAGCACTCTGAATTTATTGAACAGTTCATAAGCTCGTTCAACAGATTTCTCAGCTGAAAAACCTAAATACGGTATTTTCATACCATCAAAATCAACTATTATTTTTTTTAGATAGGCATCCAGATGCTTTTCAAACTCCCCCCTGACCCATGGCGGCAGTTTCTGAACAGCAACTTCATCGCTGGAATCGCTGCACATAGCCTCAACAATTCCATCAGCGTCATGAACTGAAGGATTCTCCGGCAATGTTCGAATTGACGCCGTAGTCAAGCCCAAGCCCCGATCCGAAGCAAAACGATGATTTTCCTTTAATTCAATAACATTTCCGGACAAAGCTTTGTTATACGCGGCCGCCAGGCAAAAATCCCTCAGCACCATTCCTGATTCCACCGAAGCAAGCTGCTGCATATCCCCAAGCATAATGACTTTAGCATCTGCTGGAACAGCCACGAATAAAGCCTTCATCAAACTTTGTGAAATCATTGAGGCTTCATCCACAATCAACACATCCAGCACTAATTTATGATTATGATTATAGCGGTAATGCGGAGTATCCGGACGACTCCCCAGCAAACGGTGAATTGTAGATATCGGTAATTTCTGCAATCGTTCCTTAGTATCATCAGAACAATTTAAGCTTGATATCTGGGATAATATTGACTCCTGCAAACGCGCCTGCGCTTTTCCGGTCGGAGCGCATAAACTTATTTTTATATCGGAGTCCTGCTCAAGAAACATTGCGCTGATCGCGGCGGCAACCGTAGTTTTACCAGTTCCGGGGCTGCCGCTGATTACGGTCAAGTTCTGCCGCAAAGCAGCCCGGACAGCTATTTGCTGGCAGTCCGTCTTTCCGGTCTCCGGCTTGAAATACTCCGAAATTCCACTCACATCAAAAATTTCTGAATCATTCTCAATTGCACAGCGTTCCCGAATGACCTTTGCCAATCTTTGTTCGCATACCCAGTCCCGGTAAATATACAATAATACGCCGTCAAGAACCAACGGTACAAATTCAACCTTGCCCATAAACGCCGTCGATACGGCTTTTTTGATCCGGCTCAATTTTTCGCACCAGTTTTCAGGGACAGGAAAATTCCGTAAAATATTTCTTATTTCATCCGCCTGCATCCCGAAGTCATTTAAATCATTGAAATACGCGCTGAGGTCACCTGAAATTTCGCTAAGGTTCAAACATGTATATTTACGTTTTACTGAGGCATTGCTGACCAGCGCCGCCGCCAGGAACAGTGGATAATTATATTCTTCCCCCGCGCTCCGGCAGACAAAAGACGCGAAGTTAAGATCCAAAGCTGAAAACAGTTTTGAATCAAGTTCCTTAAGTTGTTCTATGAATGTTCTTTCAGTCATTGTCCCGCCTCAAATATATTTTCCAGAAGCTCCAGGGTTTTCAGTTTGGGACGAATCGGGAAAATGCCGGTGTCCGCGAAATCGTTTTTTATCCCCCTGACATAAAGATAAAAAGCGCCGCCTATATGTTTTTCAAAATCATAATCCGGGAGGCGGTTTTTCAGATATTTGTGCAATGCCAGCAAATAAATTGCGGACTGCAAATAATAATAGCTTTCATACATACTCTGCGCCATACCGCTTATGTCATAATCATTCAGGCTGGAGCCGAGGTCATTGCTTTTCCAGTCAATTATATAATAGCGTCCATTGGACTCAAAAACCAGATCAATAAAACCGTTGACAAAACCACGCAGAGGCGCGGTAGGCAAATTCGATTTCCGACCACTTAAATGTTTAAGGAGGTCATTTATCTTCTGCGAATCCAAAACTTTGTCAGCCGGGAAAAAGAATTGCATTTCAGAACGGCATTTTTCCGCTTCCAAATCACACAAACACATTGTTCCGTCCATACCCGGCAAAGGACATGTCAAAACATTTTCCAGCATGTCGCAAATCTGCGTATAGCGTTGGTTTTCTGAGTGAGCAAACTGAGCGCTCCCCTTCCCTCCTTCAATCATCCCGGAAATAAATAACTCCTCTTTTATCATCTGTTCGACCGTTTTGTTATTACGCCAGTTTTCAGACTTGATGTCAGAAAACCTGATTTTTTCAAAGATCGAATGAATACAGTTACCGGCGACCGGGCCGCGCGGGAAATCCCCAAGCGTCAAAGCACCTGAAAAAAGATCAATATTTTCAACCGGGATATTATCGCTTTCATTATTTTCATCATCATCGCCCGGGCGGATTTCGTGTTCATGATGACTGCCTTCGGTAATCGCGGAAAAACTCATTATACCCCAATCACGCGGAATATCCCTGACTTCCGGCAATATCTTCCATTCCGGCTCATCCACACTAGCTGTCAGTTTTGCGGTTCCGTCGGAGTCTTCAGGGGAGATATTAATAATCTTAATATTTTCACGGCCTTGCCAGTTCAATGGAACCCCAGTTCTGCCTGCGCCGTTCTCCAAAAAAGCATCCAGCATTCCAGCCGGAGGGTGTTCAGCCAAATAAGCAAGCCCGCTTTTATTTGTTTTGTCAATCCAGGTAAAAGAACAGTAATTTTTAGCTCTGGTCAGGGCGACATAAGTCAAACGTATCAACTCACCCAAATTCTCCTTGCATCGAAGCCGGTATTTACTTTTAAACGTTTCTCTTGAGTTTTTTATCTCAAAACGCTGGTTGAACTCTTCGTCATGATAAAAGAAATCCTCATTTTTATCATGCGGCACAAATTCCCTGTGCCAAAGGTTAAGACAGAAAACTATCGGGAACTGCAAGCCCTTGCTTTTATGGACAGTCATTATTTTTACCGCGCTCTCGTCGCTTTCAAGTCGCAACTCGTGTTCCTCTTTTTCGTCGGGGACGCTAATTTGCTGATGCAGCCAGTATATTAAAGCGGTCGGGCTCAAATTACGCTTAACACTCTGCTGGTGGAGAAGTTCCATCAGGTGCAGCAGATTAGTCAAACGTCTTTCACCTTGCGGAAGCGAGAGCAGATTGGCTTTCACATTACTTTCAGGAGAGCGCAGCAAATTAAAAAACATCTGGATAAAGCCCCTTTCCTGCCACATCTGGAGGAGATTGAAGAATAATTCCTGCCACTTTTCCATTTTATTCGTGCCGTTTTCAGCGCCAAGTTGTTCCAACTCTGAGGCTTTTAACCTGAATAAGTTTGTCGCCAGAACGCTTTTTATTTTGCTTGCATCACCGGGCCTGATAATCGCGTTAAACAAAAGTAGGAGTTCGACCGCTTCGTCTGAATCAAAAATATTGCCGCTATGCTGCAAAGTCGCCTGTACTCCGGCATTTGCCAGTTGTTCACACATCTTTTGTGCATCAGATTTGCGGTCAGTCAGAATAGCTATATCATTGGCTCTCACCGGTTCCCGGCTTCCATTATCGTTCTGAAAATACGCCATCGGCTGTCCGGCTTTATTGAAAGAAAGCATATCAACGATTTTATCTGATATTACTTTGCTGAATAATTCCAAAGCAGCACCTTTAGCAACACCGCCTCCATTCAATACTTCAAGCGGGCCGTAATTGTTTTTATCTTTGATAATCAGCTTTCTCTGTTCTCTTCCAGCTTCCGCATCTATGAAATTTATAGTATTTTCAACAAATGGATTGTCTATCTTGAAAATTGTGTTTATCCCGTCTATAAGCCTTCTATCTGAACGGTAATTCTTAGTCAGAGTGCTTTTTTCTCTGTCCATCAGATCTTTCGAGACCTGAAGGTAGGAAAAGATATCAGCTCCACGGAATTGGTAAATCGACTGTTTAGGATCTCCCACCATCAGCATCATAGCTTCATTGTTCTTGAATATCCGGTTGAAAATCTGGAACTGCAACGGATCAGTATCCTGAAATTCATCGATCATGGCCACCGGGAAATTTCCACAGATCAACTTGCAGAAAACTTCTGATTTCATGACTGCTTTATACATGTCCATCAACAAGTCGTCAAAGGATAACACCCCCTCTGCCAGCTTCTTTTGCTTCAAGGCGCCGCTTTCCCGGACATATTTAATAAAGTCAAGCTTCAAACCGGTAATATGATCTTCAATAGCATGTTCAAGCCTGCCGGCAAGTTCCAGGAGCCGATCAAAGTCATTCGGCAGCTTTCCCACGGGCGGAACCGAATCATTGAACCTGGACCAGTTAGCTCTTTTAAGCAGATTCTTCTCCAGAATATCAATATTCAAAAAACCGAGTATATCCAGGACGTTTTGAAAAGAGGTAAAACATTCAAGGGCGTTCAGGAGTTTGCTTCTGAAAGCTTTGCTAAAATTATCCAGACTGTCTTTCAGAAGATAAGGCAGTTTACTTTCCAGACAATACTTTTCAAATTCAGTATATGAATCATACAGGTCGTCTTGATCAGCTGGCATGGATATTTCTGTTAATGGTGCGCTTTGAATGTTTTTCAAAAGCTTATGTAAAGTCCCGGGATTCCAGTTTGAAGCTTTTAATATTTTCGCTTCCTGTCCGTCAATATTATAGAAATTCGCACGCCAGTAGTCATTTACAAGTTCCCGCAGGAAAGGTCTGTCGTCGTTGATAAGTTCGAGATTAAAACGGCTGTTGCTTTCAAAAGCGAAATTATTCAGCATCTTTTGACAAAACCCGTGTATCGTCGAAATTGCGTTTTCGTCAAAGCTGAGCAAAGCCATGTGTAATGACAGCTTAATATCTTTTTTTGACTTGGTGCTGCTTGCAAGAATCCTGCCAGTGACATCATCTTCAAGCTCATCATTCTTAAGCATTTGAAGGGCGTGCGAAATATTGTCCCTGACTCTTTGAATCAGTTCAGCAGTCGCGGCTTCAGTAAAAGTTACCAGCAGTATTTCTGAAATTTTCAGCATTCGCCGATTTCCATCCTGCATAACAACACCGTCAATAAGCAGACGCAATACCAGATTTTCCAGCGCTGTAGTCTTCCCGGTTCCGGCGCTGGCCTCAATCAAGCTCTGCGTTCCCAGTTTCAAAGGATGGGTCAATATGTCAAATTCTTTTGTCACCTGCCTCCTCCCAAGCTCAACAGATCCACTATCTCCCTGGATATTTCTTTGAATTTTTCCGTTGCCTTTAAGGTTTTGCCAAAACAGCAATTTATATAGGCGTCATCGCCGTCACCTGTATAGTAATCTGTGCTATCCCACTTCTTCAACGCGGCATTAATATCATCTTTCCTGACATAAGCCAATGAAACATTCGGGTAAAATTCAAGGGGGCTTTTTAAACCTTGAAGATATAAATTCGTTAAACGCCCAAGTTTTTCTCTGGCGGCTTCGACATTCTGAGAAGCAAATATTTCCTCCTTATCTCTGCCGATCAATTTCGATTCCACTTTGCCGGGAACCGCCTCCATAGCACATGCGGCAAGACCGTATAACGAAGCCCTTATCAAATATTTAGCTTTATCGCTAATATTTGAATACTTAAACTGTATTTGCTTAGTTTCATTATCCACAATGTATAAATCATCAAACTTAGCCTGCAGCAACACTCCATTATCAAAATGCTGCTCCCTGACAACAAGCTCCGCAGGCTGCGAAACCACAGGATTGAGCTTTTCGGCAAAAGGCAGAAAATCCTCGAAAAACTTATCGAACTCTATATCGCCCCAACTTTTAACCGGCAAGATACCTTCAGCATGAAAACGTTTCCGTAAAGCTTCCCTGAGTTCCTCTTTATTATATTTATTCCATTCCGGCAGGTATTTTTTGATGATTGATTCAGCCAGCTTGTAACGTTCTAAACCGTTTTCTATTTCAAAGCTCTCACAATCATCCAGCTCCGGGAGCTCCCTTATCTGCGGATACACCTGCAAACATTTCTCTAAGAAGTATTTAGCAGGATTAGTAAAGAAAGCGCATAAATCATCTAAATCTATACGGTACAATTCCTCAGGAATAACAGCTAAGTCACTATCCGCGAACTCAGGTGCTTTTATATCTTCAAACCGGAGCTTTGCCAGTTTACAGTCATCCGCCGAATATGAAATCAGCTTGTCAGGGATCTTTATTCCCAGTTTTGCGCCGTATTCATCTTTTATTTTTCCGTCAATAAAATATTTCCAACTGAAGGCGTGAAGAGGATGAAGCGTAGTCAAGCTATCCTTAGCCAAAGAGTAATATTCGTAAACGTATTCAAGCAGCTCACATAAAACTACACTAGGCAGGCGCGGTTCATTGTCTTTCTCCCCCTGCCCCACATAACTGACATAAAAACAGTCCCGTGCCGAAAGCAGAGTTTCCAGAAACAGATAGCGGTCATCTTTACGCGCTGAACGGTCGCCAAGGCGCGGCTTATGCGCCATTAGATCGAAAGATAAATGCTTTTCCTTGCGTGGAAAACTTTTCTCGTCAAGCCCCAGCATACACACAACCCTGGCTGGAATGCTTCGCAGAGGGCGTGCCTCGCAGAAAGTTATTCCACCCCGTAAAAATCCGCCGCTCACCCGGTTATTAGTGAAAAAGGCGGAGATTTCATTATATATTATCTCAAAACTGATCCCGTCTTCATATTCACTTTCCACAACGCTGTCCAGAACCGTTTTTACCGCCTCGCGCAAAAGAGCAGTCGAACGCGCAAAATCATTTGAGTCAGGAAAGAATTTATCAATCACACCGTTAAGGACTTCATCCCACCATCGGGCTGTAAAAGTTCCCGGTTCGATATCGCTGTCACTTTTCAGTCGAACCCGCAATGCAAACAGGCTTTCCAGAAACTCAATAAGTTTTCCGAATAATACCGCGCTGCCGCCTTCACAACAATGAAACGGCAGAATATCTTCTCCGCCGACCGAAAATGTCCTGCCAGAGTCCTCATTTTCACTGCCGAAAGCAAAACCTGCCAGAATTCTTTCAATTCCCTGCTTCCACGATTGCTCGCTGAAATTAACTCCTACAGTTTCCTCTCTGAATTCCCCGTCCACGCCCCAAAATATTTTCGCGTCAATAATCCATTGTCTGACAATAGCCACCATCTTTTCATCCATTTCGAATGCCATGGAAACCGCCGGACTTTCGAGAATACCCAAAACTTCCGAGGCTTTGAAACGGCTGCAGCTTATTTTCAAAATATTTAAAAATGTCTCAGCCTCCATAAACGCTCCAGCCTGGCTACGGTCGGCGAGGCTGATAAAACAACGGCGCGGATCATCTTCGGCACGCGATTTGAAAACCGCTTCAATATAAGGCGAGTAAGTATCAATGTTCGGGGTCAGTACCAGAATGTCTTTCGGCAGCAGCGTCGGGTCAGACTGAAACATCGCGCTCAAATTTTCAAACAGGACTTCGACCTCTCGCATCGGAGTATGACAGGAATGAACCTGAATACTGCGGTCATCCGGTAAAATATCCTCTTTTGCCGGGGTTTCCCCTAATTGGACATCCCGCTGTATTTTACGCAAAAGTGTTTCCGCTTCATAACAGTCATCAAACAAAGGTTCAGCGTCTTCGTCGGTGGAACCGAGCAGAGCGAAAAATTCCCTGCCCTGTCCGCCCATGGAACTCAATAAAGCATTGCTGCCGTCAAATTCCGGCGACAAACAGCAATCAGCTTTTTCGACCATCTGAAAATGCAGTTTAGCGCGTTCACTCAAGTCATACTGCCATTCAGATTCACAAGGGTTCAGATAATAAAAATAAACATCAATATATTTTGATACGGCAATGAACAAATCCAGAAACACCGGCGCCATTGACGAAAAACCGAACAAAAATACGCGTTTGATTTTCTTCAGCTCCGCAAAATCCGGTTTCTTCAAACTGGATACACCGTAAATATCAGGATAAGTACATTTCAGGAAATGCCAATAAAGATCGGCAAAATGAAATCCCTTGTAATACGGAACTGCTTTATGCCATAATTTAGCCTGCCAGGCGCTGTGCGGATTTTCTTCGTATGGATTATTTTCAAAGGACCACTTACGCACAATATCAGGGCGAAAAACAACATATTGTTCAAACAAATCAGCTATGCGCTGTGAAAGCTGAAAAGTCTTCAATTTAGACGGGTCATCCGTCAAGTATGACCGCAAAGGTTTGAAATCTTCATCATTTTCAGCCAATTCCGGCAGCACTTTAAAAATATTCCAAGCGAAAATACCAAGATCAAGCGTATTTTCTTTTTTGCCGTCCAGCAAAGGTTTAAATACATATTCAGAGGCAAATCTGTTAGGAAACGGAAATTCCATATTTGCCGAAACGCCTTGTATTTTTGCCAGTTCCAGGCGCAAATAGCGTTCCATGCCGCGGCTCTGAACAATCACATTTTCGGGGCTGAGAATGGATTTACTGCATGGAGCGTTCATACGTTGAGCGAGGTCAGCGCACAGGTTTTCCAGTCGATTTGAACTGATTAAATGAAACTTATTGGATTTTTCAAAACTGCGAACCGATTCCATTCTGACTCCGTAATTATAGCGTTGCTATAATCTAACATGGAATCGAGTAAAATAAATAGAAAAAAACAAAAAAATCTTTAACTAAAAATCTTTTAATCCTTAACTAAAAAAATATCTGATCCAAACATTTGTTTGGGCGCGGTTCAGCGGCGAACCGCTGATCGCCATAGGCGAAACCACCCACGGGATTATATTTCCCGCGAGAGCGCACAACTGAGTACAGAAGCCTACTTCGCCATCGCAAAGCGATGCGGATAACATTGAATTGGTCAGCAAAACTCCTCAATCGCGTAAAATCAATTCTGCCTGTTCTTTATATTTGATTGCACCGCAACTCGGGGAGCCATCTTTTTTCCATAATTCATTTGCTAGTTCCCATATTTTATCATTAATAGTTCTTTCAAACGCTCTTGACATATTATCTAACTTCTCAACATGATTCGATTCAGGTGAAAATTTATCCATAAGAATCAAAATTTGTTTTATCCATTTACCTAAAGTGATATACTCATTTGCCAACCGATAAATTGCAAAACAAAAATAAAATAACAGTACATCTTTATTGCCTTTAGCAATTATTAAACCTCTTTTATACAATTTTTCAGAATCAGGATTAGGTTGATGAACAAATTTCGTATATAAGAAGGCATCAATTAAATCTTTAACCGTGAACTCATAATCATCAGATTCTAAAAGGTCTTTTATAGGAAATAACTTTCCAAAGGGTAATTTGAGAAGTGAATCTACTTCCTTTTTTTTGCGTTTCCACAATAAACGCATTGGATGATCAAAGCGATATTCTCTTTCATCCTCGGGATAATCTATGAACAATTTACATATTCTAAAATAGTTTACCATTTCATTATTCATAAATAAACGGCGAAACCTTAAGACAAAAGAATCTAGTTGAGCATTCGTAATCTTCATTGCTACTTTGAGTTCAGGATAACGACGTAAGGCTGGAGGTTTAAATGGTAGACTAGAGAGAATTATTATCTCATCAACAAAAAGATTTAATTTTTTTATCTCCTTATCAATAAAATTGATTCGTGATAGATCAATGGGAATTGTATGTTCTATTCCATATTTAATAGCATCTTCTTCTGTTGGAGGTTTCGAAAATTCAATGAATGTTCGAGTATCAGGAAGATAAACAACTGTAGAATTCGGTTTAGCATGTTTAATAGTCATAGCCTCTGTCACAGATAGTTCATTTCCCAACTCATCTTCAAAATAATCAGGAATGCAAAAACAATTAAAAATTTGATATTTTTCTAGCAATTCATCAAATGTCCCTTCTTTGAAGAGATGACGAAATTTTAAAAATATTCTTGAATTATTATCAAATTTTTCTTGTTCAATAGCCAATTCTATTTTTATTCTATCTTCTGAAGGTAAAGAATCCAGGTCTAAAAAAAGCTCCCTATCTTTGAACTCTTTATCACCTCTATCTAGGTATCTAACTTTCCAACTAAGCAACATAATACTTTCCCCATGATAAAATATAATATCATATAATCAGTTTAATCTCTATCTCAAGCATAAATACTATATTCATCATTTGCTATGTTACAAATAATAAAGGACTTATATAAGCAGGATACATAGTTAATCTTGTTTACTTCTTTATTGAGCAAACAAGATGTAGGCTTCTAATATCAGTTGTACGCTCTCGCCAGAAAGATTTAGTCGTAAGTAGTTTCGTATGACCACTAGACTACGCTAAGTGGTCATACGACTCGCGTTTCGCCGCGAGACCGCGCCCAAACAAATGTTTGGATCAGGTCTTTTTGAGTAAAAGATTAAAAGATTTTTTTAATCTCAGCCCACAGCTCACAGCCCACTCATAAACTGAAAGACTTTATCCTCATGTCCCGGCAAACCTTCATGCCCGAAGTCGGGATATATCTCTAATGATTTCTTGGATTTAATCTTATTGTAAGCCGCAAACTGCGTAGACGGCGGACATATCGTATCCATTAAACCAACCGCCATCATGACTTCACCGCCAATGCGTTTGGTAAGATTTTGGATGTCAATATAACCGAGCATTTCAAAAATTTCATTTTCACGCTTGTGTTGCGAATCGAACTTGCGGAAGAAAATACGCAGTTCTTCATAAGCCCCGACATCCAGATCCATCTCCCAGACCCGCCGGTAATCCGTCAGGAACGGGAAGTTTGGAGCTACACGCTTGATTTCAGGAACCAGCGAAGCACAGGCCAAAGTCAAACCGCCGCCCTGGCTGCCGCCCATAGCGCCAACACGCTTTTCATCGACTTCAGGCATTTCCATAACGATTTTCGCCATCTGCGCCGTATCAAGAAAAATGTTCCTGAACAATAATTTTTCAGGTTTTCCCTCCAACGCGTTATCAAGTCCGCGAACAAAATGCCCACGCAAGGTCCAGCCTTTCACTCCTCCGACATCTTCAGAAAATCCCCCCTGGCCGCGACAATCCAGCGCCGCAACAGTATATCCCTGCGCGGCATATCCCAGTTTGCCCTGCCAGTCTCCACAATCCCCTGAGTAACCATGAAATTGAAGTACAGCCGGCTGAGGATAACTTATGTTTTTGGGACGTACGAGTTTAGCGTGCACCCGGGCTCCGCCGACCCCGGTAAAATACATATTGAAACATTCGGCAAAGTCAACCTGAAAATCAGCGGGAACCAGTTCAAGTTCAGGATCAATCCGACGCATTTCTTCAAGTCCTTTATCCCAAAATTCATCAAAATCTGCGGGACATGGATTCAGGCCCTGATAATTTTCCAGCTTTTCAAGAGGCATGTCAACAAGAGGCATAATAAAATTCCTTAAGATTGTTAGTTTTTAATAACCAAAGATTAAAGATTATAATGCCGGACAGCGGCAAAAACAACGTTTAAAAAGATTTTTTTGAGGCTTTTTAATGTATAAAAATATATTTATATAAAAATATTCATAAAAAAATATTAATTAATGGTTGACTTTCTTAATTCAGGCACTATAATCCCAATAGATACTTTTATATCAATATAAAAATACCTATTAAAAGCAGGGATTAAAAAAACAGGGACTTCAATAATGGACTATCCTATCTACACAGTGGAAACGGAATGCCAGGACTGCTATAAATGCGTCCGGCATTGTCCAGTAAAGGCGATAAAGATCGAAAAGGGGCACGCTGCGGTTGTCCCCGAACTTTGTATTGCCTGCGGTCACTGTGTTGAAATCTGTCCGGCACACGCAAAGAAAGTACGGGACGACAGCCTCAAAGCTGAAAGATTTATAAATGATGGTAAAATTGTTTATGTATCACTTGCCCCATCCTGGATCAGTGATTTTGAAAATATATCTTCTGCAAAAATGATTACAGCTTTAAAAAGACTGGGGTTTGCCGGAGTCAGTGAAACTGCTCTTGGGGCTCAGGTTGTAAGCGCCAATGTCACCGCAATACTCAAAAATCATGACCACGGCGCACTTATATCCTCTGCCTGCCCAGTGGTGGTTGATTATATTCGTAAGTACCAGGATAAATTCGTACCGGCTATCAGCAAACTGTTGTCCCCTGCCCTTGCGCACGCTAATATGCTGCGCAATACTTTCGGTAAAGATATCGCGGTGGTTTTTATCGGCCCTTGTATAGCTAAGAAAAACGAGGCTGACCGCCACCCCGCCCTGATAAACGCGGCATTGACTTTTAATGAACTGCGAGCCTGGTTTGTCCGTAAAGATATAAACTTAGATAATATTGTCTGTAATGATGATGAAAAATTTATACCTGAAGAAGCTGAAGAAGGAGCTATTTATCCTATCGGCGGCGGCATGAATAAAACACTTCAGCTCGGAGCAGATTTTGATGATGTCATACTTTCTGATTTCGACGGGTTGGAAAATTTAAAACTGACTTTGGATGACTTGGAACCCGCGGAAATCGACAAACCGGTATTTATCGAAGCGCTGGCATGTCATGGCGGTTGTGTTCATGGGCCCGGAGTACAGCATAAATCACCCGGACTGCTTGAACAGCTGCGTGTAATCAGGAATTGTCACTTGCCGGAAAATATACGGAAGCGGGAATATGAAATAGATATCACTGACACACCGACAGCAGATAAAGTGCAGGAACCGGAAGTAGGTCTTCAGGAACTACAGGAGGCTTTACGCAGCATTGGGAAGACCACGCCCGAAGATGAACTAAACTGCGGCGGCTGCGGATATGATTCATGCCGCTGCTTTGCCACAGCCCTTGTGCGCAGAAAAGCCGAGACTTCAATGTGTGTGTCTTTCATGCGGAAAAATGCACAGAAAAAGGCTAACGCATTACTGCGGACAATTCCATCCGGAGTGGTAATAGTTGATAAGAACCTGCAGTTAATAGAATGTAACCGCCGTTTCGCGGAAATATTCGGTAACGCGACAATTGATATTTTCGACGCGAAGCCTGGAATGGCCGGAGCTGACCTGAAGCGTTTAGTCCCATTTCATGATTTATTCACGAACTGCCTGAACAGCGGTAAAGATATTTACAGGAACTCTTACCGCTTAGGCAACAGGCTGCTGGATATCACTATTTTCAGTATTGAAGCAAATGAAGTCGCAGGCGCGGTGATTGCGGATGTGACCAATACTGAACTGCGCCGGGAACAGATTGCGAAACGTGCCAGCGAAGTCATTAATAAAAACCTGGTTACAGTTCAGGATATAGCCTGCAAATTGGGAGAACACATGGCGGAAACAGAAATTTTATTACGCTCTATAAGCAATGAATACGCTGATGACAAACTTCTTGATGATATAAAAAAAGAATTTAAAATGGAAGCGGAAAAATGACAGAAACCGGAATGTTCATAGATATGGGCTTTAGCCAGCGCATAAAAAAGGGACAGGATATTTGTGGAGATGTTTTCAAATATTCCAGAATCCCTGGAGAACAGCGGCTGGTGACAGTGCTTTCAGACGGACTTGGGAGCGGAGTCAAAGCTAATATCCAGGCTTCAATGTGCGCAACCATGGCATTGGAATTCACACGGCAAAATATGGAAATGCAGCGTTCAGCCGAAATAATCATGCAGGCTCTGCCAGTATGTCAGGTCAGAAAAATAAGTTACGCGACTTTTACTATAGTTGATACCGGCCTGAACAGAGATACGCATGTTGTTGAAATGGGCAATCCGCAATTCATCCTGCTCAGAAATAATATCCCGGAAGAACTTACTTTCAAGGAACTGGAGCCGGAAAAATGGGATAATCGAAATCTGCGCATGTATGACTTTAAAGCAAAAGTGAATGATCGCCTGTTGTTTTTCTCTGACGGAATAAGTCAGGCAGGTACAGGCTCAAACAAATATCCGGCTGGATGGATGGCTGATGACTACAAAGAATATATAATGAAAACAGTCAGAGAAAAACCGGAAATCTCAGCCCACGAATTGGCAGACTGTGTAATCAGGGAAGCTCTGAGTAAAGAAAAAAATTATCAGGCGGCCGATGACATGAGCTGTGCGGTTCTTTATTTCAGGGAACCGCACAAGATGCTGTTGTTGACGGGACCGCCATTTGAAGCTTCACGCGATGCGCAGTACGCCGGCAGCTTCGAATCTTTTGATGGAGATAAAGTTATTGCCGGAGGAACCACCTCCGAAATTATCTCCCGGGAATTGAAAAAGGAAATAGCTTGGGATGTTGACTCAATATCAAGTAACGCGCCGCCGGCATCCAGCATGGAAGGAGTCGATCTGGTTTGTGAAGGTATGCTTACTTTGACCAGAGTGGCGGAATTACTGGAAAATGATTACCATGACGAAGCCTTGTCTCCGGCAAGAAAGATGATAGAAATATTTTTGCGCAACGACATAATAACTTTTATGGTTGGAACCAGGATAAACGAGGCGCATCAGGACCCTAAGATATCAAGTAAACTTGAATACCGCCGGAACATAATTAAAAGGATAGCTAAAAATTTAAGAGATAATTTTCTAAAAGAAATAAATATAGAATACATTTAAACAGGGAGCCGAATAATGAAAAACAAAAAAGAAATGGTCAACAGGATTCTGGAAAAGAATAACCATGACGAAAGCCGTCTGATCCCGATCCTTCAGGAGATACAAGAGGAAAACAAGTATTTATCCAAGGAATTGATCAGTTATGTCGCTACTTCAATCGGAGTTCCGCCATCACAGGTCTACGGCGTAGCCACATTTTACGCCCACTTCGCATTGACCCCGAAAGGAAAATACGTTTTTAAGCTTTGTGACGGAACCGCGTGTCATGTAAAAAAATCCCACGGCATACTCGAAGCTCTTTATAAAAAGCTCGGATTATCCCGGGAAAAAACGACTACTGACGACATGCTGTTTACTGTCGAAACCGTCAGCTGCCTTGGAGCATGCGGGCTGGCTCCGGTAATGCTCGTCAACGAACAGGTTTACGGACAGGTGACACCTGAACAAGCTGAAGAAATTGTCGATGAATTAATAGAATCTGAAAAAAACGCCTGAAAGGAGCACAATAATGGTTAAAACATTTAAATTAGAAGCTATAGCGAAAAAATATAAGACCGATATAAACGCGCTTGAACGCCGCATTATCTTGTGTGCGGGAACCGGGTGCGTCGCCAACGGTTCCTTGAAAGTCCGCGATGAACTGGTAAAAGAACTTGAGAAAGCCGGCCTGGACACAAAGATCGAGTTGGACGAACACGATGATAAAGAACAATTCGACGGTACTTATGTTTCTAAAAGCGGCTGTCAGGGCTTCTGCCAGATGGGACCATTGCTCCATATTGAGCCGGACGGTATTCTTTACACCAAAGTAAAAGTCGAAGATGTTCCTGAAATCGTCAGCAAAACTATTATCGGCGACGAAGTCATTGAACGTCTGCTTTTTCATGATCCGGTCAGCGGGAAAGTCTGCCGGGGAGATAAAGATATTCCTTTTTATAATCGGCAGAAACGCTTTGTCCTGGCAAATTGCATGATAGAACCGGACAGCATCGAAGAATATATTTTAAAAGGCGGATATGAAGGAGCAAGAAAAGCAGTTACCGGCATGACGCCGGAGGAAGTTTGCAAGAGTGTTCTGGAATCCGGTATTCGAGGACGCGGCGGCGGCGGTTTTCCGACAGGCTTAAAATGGAAATTCACCCTGGCTTATAAGAACGCCAAAAAATATGTCATCTGCAATGGTGACGAAGGCGACCCGGGGGCATTCATGGACCGTTCTGTCATGGAAGGCAATCCGCACAGCGTTATCGAAGGAATGATGATCGCCGCAAGAGCAATTGAAGGTAATGAAGGTTATGTCTATGTTCGTGCTGAATATCCTCTGGCAGTGGACAGAATGCGCCGTGCGGTAAAAGCAGCAGAGAAAGCCGGGCTTCTGGGTGACAATCTTTTTGGTACTGATTTCTGCTTCAACCTTCAGGTTATGGAAGGAGCCGGAGCTTTTGTCTGCGGTGAGGAAACCGCCCTCATAGCCTCTATTGAAGGAAAGCGCGGTATGCCGATGCCTAAACCTCCATTTCCGGCGGAAAGTGGTTTATGGGGCAAACCTACAGTCATCAACAATGTCGAGACTTTAGCCTCAATCCCAATGATATTACGAAACGGGCATGAAGCTTATAAAGCAATGGGTACGGAAAAATCTCCCGGGACTAAGACTTTTGCCTTGACCGGACATGTTGCTAATACTGGATTGATCGAAGTGCCTTTCGGAACCACTCTGCGCGAAATAGTGTACAATATCGGTGGAGGCGTCACTAACAACGCCGGAGAAGTTACAAAAGAAGACTTTAAATCTGTACAGATCGGAGGTCCGTCAGGCGGTTGCCTGACGCCTGAAATGCTGGATATGCCTTTGGATTTCGACTCTCTTAAGAGTGTCGGCGCAATGGTCGGCTCAGGCGGTCTGGTAGTTATGAATAATGAAACATGCATGATTAAAATAGCACGTTTCTTTATGCAGTTCACTCAGAATGAATCATGCGGCAAATGCGTGCCGTGCCGTGAAGGTACAAAGCAAATGCTGGCGCTTCTCGATGATATTATCGAAGGCAATGCGGATGAAAACACTTTGGAACTGCTGGAACAAACCGCGAAAGCCGTTCAGCTCGGATCTTTATGCGGGCTGGGAAAAACCGCCCCGAACCCGGTATTGTCAACACTTAAATATTTCCGTGAAGAATACGAGTCTCATGTATTCAAAAAAATCTGTCCGACCGGAGAATGCAAAGCTTTGGCAAGACCGGAGATAGATAAGGAAAAATGTATCGGTTGCACCGCCTGTGCACGGAAATGTCCGGTAAACGCGATCAGCGGGGAAAAACGCCAGGCGCATTATCTCGATGCTGACAAATGTATCAAATGCGGCGTATGCAAGGAAACCTGCCGTTTCGACGCAATATTAGGATTATAACTTAGAACAGGGGATTGAAATTATGGAAACGAATAAAACACTTACTTTAAACGGGCGTGAAGTCAAGATAAACAACGAGCGTAATCTGCTTGAATTGATCCGCGGAGCCGGTATTGACCTGCCGACATTCTGCTATCATTCAAAACTGAGTATATACGGCGCCTGCCGCTTGTGTATAGTTGACATCGAAGGACGCGGGGTCATGGCATCATGCTCTACCAGGCCTGAACCGGGAATGGTCGTCCACACCGATACTAAAGAGATCCGCGCAATGCGAAAAGTCAATGTGGAACTGCTTCTCGCCAACCATAAGCGCGAATGTCCATCCTGCACCCGAAGCAGCAACTGTTCTTTACAGGACATTGCCCGTCGTCTGGGCGTCGAGGAAATCCGCTACAAACAACGCAAAGAATATGTTCCCGTGGACAAATCTTCTCTTTCCCTGGAACGCGACCCGAACAAATGTGTGCTTTGCGGTGACTGCGTAAGGGTTTGCTCTGAAGTACAGGGAATCGGCGCTATTGGCTTTGTTGACCGCGGAGCCTGTGCGCGCGTCGCTCCGGCATTTGATAAGAATATCGGTGAAGTCGAATGCGTAAATTGCGGACAGTGCGCCGCAGTCTGCCCGACCGGTGCGATCGTCCCGCGCCAGCACCGTGATGATGTGTGGGACGCCATATACGACAAAAGCAAAACCGTTGTTGTCCAGATAGCGCCTGCCGTACGTGTAGCGCTCGGTGAATACTTCGGTTTCGAACCCGGCGTCAATGTTGCCGGGAAACTGGTCAACGCCCTGAAAATAATGGGGTTCGACCAAGTTTACGACACCTGTTTCAGCGCGGACATGACTATTTTTGAGGAAGCTACTGAATTCATCAAGCGTTTCACAGAAAATAAAGACCTGCCATTGATAACAAGCTGTTGTCCGGCGTGGGTCAAATATGCCGAGATATACTTCCCGGATATGCTTAATAATTTGTCAAGCTGCCGTTCTCCTCAGCAAATGTTCGGTTCTGTAGCTAAAAAAACATTGCCCGAACAGCTCGACATTGATAAGAAAGACCTGGTTGTAGTTTCAATCATGCCTTGCACGGCAAAAAAATCTGAAGCGGCCCTGGATAAATTCAAGGTTGAAGGGATTCCTGATGTCGATTACGTCCTGACAACTGTTGAAATCGGACGCATGATAAATTCTATGGGAATCGATTTCGCTAAACTCGAGCCTGAAGCTTTTGATATGCCGATGGGATTCAGCACCGGAGCCGGGGTTATTTTCGGCACAACCGGCGGAGTTATGGAAGCGGCGTTACGTTACGCGGTTGAAAAGATTGAAGGAAAACCATTGAAATCTGTTGATTTCAAAGCGGTTCGCGGTCTGGAAAACCTCAAAGAAGCAACTTTGAATGTCGCTGGAAATGAAGTCAAAGTGGCAATAGTTCACGGTTTGAAAAAAGCCGGGGAATTATTCAAAGCTATAAAGACGGGAAAAGTCAAATATGATTTCATCGAAGTAATGGCTTGCCCGGGCGGATGTATTTCCGGTGCGGGTCAACCTATATCTCATAAAAATGCGGTCCGGGACTTGCGGGCACGCGGAATTTACGCGGCCGACAAACAACAGCAGCTTCAGAAGCCTCAGGACAATTACCTGGTCAACAAGTGTTATGACGAACACCTTGAAGGCAAGCCGGGGTCACATGAAGCACACAAGAAGCTGCACACGAAATACGAGGACAGAAGCCATATCTTCGACCTTGAAAACGTGTAACTAATATAACAACACCCCCTGTTACCTCTGTCGTTTACTGTCCGCAGTAGGCGATGGAGGTTTTTTTTTGATCTTTTAAAATCCAGTCCAGAATTAATCTGGTCGTGGTCTCGCGGCGAAACGCGAGTCGACCGTTTCCAACGGTCGAATTTTAAGACCGCAGGGCGCAATCAGACCCAGTCCGCTCTCGCGGGAAAGATTTTGCCGTGAAACTTTCGCCTGTCGGCGATCAGTGGTTCGCCGCTGAACCGCGCCCAAACAAATGTTTGGATCAGATATTTTTTAGTTAAAGAGTTAAAGATTTTAAATAGTCTGGTCACTTTGTAAAATCGGCACATCTGCCGCCTTGTTGCGGTCTATCATATCTATTTTCTGCCAGCGGTTTGAACGGAAACGCCAATACATTATCAAAGCTTCAATAAAAATATATACAGCCAGAAACAGCCATACCATGATAACAGACCCCTTGATAATAAAGATAATAAATACAACACCGGGAACCATTATTCCCCATGCGCAGGAAACCGCAATATACATTACCGCCCTGGTATCACCCGCTCCGCGCAAGGCTCCCATATAGACAAACTTAGTAGCGTCCAGAAAATTATGACATGCTGCGATCACCAGCAGTATTGTACCATCACGAAGAATATCGCTGAAAACAATATCGCTTTTATTCTCCGGTTCAAAAAGTTTGAACAAGGCCTCGGGAAATAAAAAGTAAACAGCCCCGGCAAGGCACATGTACAGGGAAACAAGACGCCATGAACGGTTAGCACATTTCTTAGCGGTTTCCATCTTGCTCATACCGATAAACTGTCCGGTGATAATCGAAGTCGCATCAGCAAATCCCAGCAAAGGAAGAAAAAATATTTGATTGATCGCCAGAGTAATGGTTGCCGTCGCTAA
The DNA here is from genome assembly GCA_963664605.1 of Victivallaceae bacterium. Taxonomy (GTDB): domain Bacteria; phylum Verrucomicrobiota; class Lentisphaeria; order Victivallales; family Victivallaceae; genus JAHOYW01. The sequence goes on along the minus strand of OY761536.1, from coordinate 2,260,074 downwards.
AGCCGCTGTACTGATATGTCCCACAAGAAAAAGAACCATCGTAAACGCTCCGACATCGCAGAGAACCTGAATCCCCGCTGGAGTTCCGAAATTAAACAGTTTTTTAAGATAATCAAAACGAAAAGCCCGGTTGCTGCGCGTGGGAAATATATTCTGATCCCGGGATAAAAATACAATCAGAATACATACGAATGAAAATATTGCCGATAGTGATGTCGCAATACCCGCTCCGTAAATCCCCATCCTCGGGCATCCCCAATGGCCGAATATAAAAAGATAGTCCAACAGGATATTGATAGCACAGGCAATAGTGTTTATTGTCGCGACATAAGAGGTTTTCCCCCGTCCCGAAAAAAACGCGAAAAAAGCGCCGCCCATACACATAAAAGCACCGCTCGGCCCAAGAGCGAGGAAATAATCTATTTCTTTATTAACTATAACAGCAGAATGTCCGCCGTGCTGGATAATAAAAGTACCTAAAGGCGGCAAAACAAAAACTATAAGGCATCCTGCCGCCAACGCAAAATAAAATCCCGTCCAGCATACCCGGACACATGAAGTCATATCCTTAGCCCCAAAAAACTGTGCAACCAGAGCGCTGGTGAAATTCACAGTTATCATGAAAAAGCAGAACATGGCAAAATATAAAATCCCGCCAGGCAGCGCCGCGGCAACATCCTCTGTAGAATTGTACGCCAGAAACTGACGGTCGACAAACTGCATGACAGTATGGCTCGCGCTCAAAATAATCAAGGGATACGCAACCTTTAAAATCTGCCGGTAACCGCCAGGTTCGGCAAATTCCTGTTTACTGAAAATTTTAAGCATAAATATCCCTTATAAAAACATTGATTGAACAAAATAGAATCTTTACTATACATCAGTCCAATATAAATAAAACATCAATTAAAGAAAATCTTCACAGTTAATTCCTTTGACTTTTCCGCTTAAGCCTGTTTATTTAATAAAAGAGGTTCCTTAAAATCTTAAAACTTAACCCTTAAAACTAAATATGCTTATATATATAACAGAATTTTTTAAAGCGTTATGGATGGTCAGCTGCATGATGGCGCCGTGGCTGTTATTCGGTTTCTTTGCCGCTGGAGTCCTGTCAGTATTTTTCTCACCTGCCTATATTTACAAACACATGGGCAAGCCAGGGATCAAATCAATTTTCAAGGCGGCATTATTCGGCGTTCCTCTGCCGGTATGCTCATGCGGAGTTATTCCCATAACCGTTTCTCTCAAAAAACAAGGAGCCGGACGCGGAGCGGCGGGTTCTTTCCTGATTTCCACGCCCCAAACCGGGCTGGACAGTTTTTTCGCCACTTACGCGATGCTGGGCTGGGCGTTCGCAATATTTCGCCCGATAGTAGCTTTTATCACCGGAATCATCGGCGGTTTGCTGATGGAGAATTTCGGTAAACCCAGAGCAGAAAATGAAGAAGATGAAGGCACAAATCCTGAAGATGACGATCAACCGCGGGTACACGGCTGGAAAACCGTTCCGGCAATTCTGCATTACGGTTTTATCAAATTACTAGGCAATATAGCTTCCGCTCTGCTTGTTGGTCTGATACTGGCGGCTCTTATTAATTTATTCGTCCCTCCTGACTTTGGAGCTAAATATCTCAAATCTGACTGGCTGGCAATGCCCGCAATGCTGCTTTTCGGGATTCCTCTGTATGTATGCTCAACAGCCTCAATTCCAATTGCCGCTTCACTGATATTAAAAGGAATCAGCCCTGGAGCTGCTCTGGTTTTCCTGATTACCGGCCCGGCAACAAATATCGCTACAATCACCATAATGTCAAAGGTACTGGGCAAAAAAGCTGTTGTTATCTATATTCTCACCGTGGCAGCCGCGGCAATAGCCGCCGGTTATATATTTAATCTGTTGAATGTAAATATACCAGTAATGGATTTCATCCGCCCTGACGGGAAAATGCAAATAAGCTTATTACAGAAAGCCAGTTGTATAATCCTTTATACACTACTTGTTTTCACCATATCCCAGCGTCTCGCCAGACGTTTCGGAATTGGAGCCAAAAACGTATCAAGCGATTTGGAAATCGAAGTAAAGGGCATGACATGCGAACATTGCGCCGCAACTCTGGACAAAGCAATCAGGAAGATTGACGGGATTTTAAGTCTGGACATCAACGTTGAAGCCGGACTGATAAAAATTGATGCGGAAACACCCCATCTGCTTTATCCTCTGATTGAAAAAGCTATTAGCGACGCAGGGTTTTCGTGTTCACTCAAGGAGAATAAAGAGAAAGACTCCTGCTGTTCAAGCTGCTGCTGTGACAAATAACTTACATCGGCGCATCTGCTCCGCACTGAATTTTTCACGTATTCAGGTTGTAAAGTTTCTTATTTACTGTATTTTTTACAAACTATAAAACATTATCAGGGGCATAATATGAGTTCAACATCAAAACGACCGGATTGGGATCATTACTTTATGGATATAGCGCAGGTAGTCGCGGCTCGCGGCAACTGTTCCCGCCGTCAGGTAGCGGCGGTAATCGTCAAAGACCACCGGATTATTTCAACTGGCTACAACGGCACTCCGCGAGGAATAAAGAATTGTTTTGACGGCGGTTGTCCGCGCTGCAGTTCCGATACTCCGTCCGGCCATGATCTGACTTCATGCGTCTGCAGCCACGCCGAGGAAAACGCCATAACCCAGGCGGCTTACCACGGAATATCGGTCAAAGAAGCTACTCTTTACACAACTTTCAGTCCCTGTCTTCAATGCTCAAAAATGATTATCAACGCAGGCATAAAAGAAGTTGTTTACCATCAGGAGTACAGTATTGCCCATCAGGCATTTGATTTACTGCATGAAGCGGGCATACTTGTACGGTCTTTAGAAGATTAATAAAACAGGTGTAATTATGAATATAAACGGCATCAATCGCGACCCTGAAAATCTGATAATGGATTTATCTAAAGCGCAGGCATGGCGCGCCGAATTGAAAAAGAAAAACTTAAAGCTGGTAATTACAAACGGCTGTTTTGATATTCTTCACCGGGGGCATGCTGAATATTTAATGCGCGCCCGGGAACTCGGTGACGCGATGCTGGTATTGATTAACTCCGACCGCTCAGTCCGGGAATTAAAAGGCCCCAGCCGTCCGGTCATTGACGAATACAACCGTGCCTATATGCTCTGCGCTTTGGAGTCAGTAGACTCTGTCGTCATGTTTGATACCCAACGCTGCGACGATATGTTTATCGCCTTACGCCCCGACATCTACGTCAAAGGCGGCGATTACACTTTGGAAACCATTAATCCACAAGAACGCGAAGCTCTCCAAAGCGTCAATGCTGACATTCGTTTCCTGCCCTTCGTCGAAGGTTTTTCAACCACCGAGATAATAGACAGGTTAAAAAGTTAATACTGTGTGGAAATTTACGGGAGTTAATAATGAAAATCTTTAAGATATTAATTTTGTCCCTGCTGACGATGAATACCATCGTATGTTTTGCGGTTGAACTCGGCAAACCGGCGCCTGAGTTGAAAATAGGTTCATGGATAAAAAACAGCCCGGTTACGCTTGCTGAAGGTAAAGGAAAAAAAATCTATATTATCGAATTTTGGAGCACAGGCAATAAAGAAAGTGTTAAAACGATGCCTTATCTACATAGACTTCAGGGACAGTACCAGGACGTTGTAATAATCAGTATCAGTCAGGAAAAAGCTGATACCGTTAAGAATTTTATTTCCCGCTATAAAAATATAAGCTACAAGATTGCCGTTGATGACAACGGGAAGACCTACAGGGAATATGTGCAAGACAAACAAAAAATTCCTGTAGCATTTATCGTTAATCGAAGCGGCACTGTCGCCTGGACAGGACACCCGCTTGATATGACTCTTCCGCTTAAGCGCATGGTGACTGGCAAGTTTGATATAAAAAAAAGCGTACACCGGCAGGAAGTATACAAAAAAATGCAAATACTTGTGAGTGTCAAAAAATACACGGAAGCCTTGAAAATACTGGAAAAAGAATTAAAGGACGAACCGGACAACACACCATTTATAGCGCTGAAAGCGTTTGTCTTGTTTAAATTGAATAAAAAAGAAGAAGCCTTGAAGTTCATCGGGGAAATGCTGAAAAAACATCCGACCAACATGGATCTTTTCGACTTAAAAGCACACATCCTCAGTCAGCTGAAAAGATATAAAGAACTTGACGCGTTTTATTTTGAATTTATCAATAACTGCAAAGACGACCCGGCGTTACTTAATCAGCTGACACGGCAACTGCTGGGTGTAAGATTCGGGGAAGCCAAATTGGAACCTGCTCTCAGGGCCGCGGAACTGGCTTATTCCAACCGCAAACTTTATAAACTCCAGCGCGCCAATATCGGTGAGACTTTAGCCAGGATATATTACATGATCGGACGTATTGACCGTGCAATAGCAATCCAGAAGATAGTCTGCCGTATCTTCAAGAAACACAAAAACGCTAAATATGTCTACGCTTTAAGGATACTGGAATATTATCAGCGGGCATATAAATTAGGACAAGGACAAAAACTGAAATAACAATGAAGAATAATGAAAAATATTTATTTGGCCCGGTAGCTTCAAGACGCTTGGGAATATCGCTTGGGGTTGATCTTGTACCATTCAAAACATGTTCCATAAACTGCGTCTATTGCGAATCCGGAGCAACTACTGACCTTACCTTAGAACGACAGGAATATATTCCGGTTGATGAGGTTATCAGACAGCTTGATGAACTGCTTTCAACTAATCCTGAAATCGATTACCTGACTTTTTCAGGAGCCGGAGAACCGACCTTGAATTCGGGCATCGGGCGCGTTATAGGCTTCGTCAAGAAAAATTATCCGCAATACAAGATATGCTTATTGACCAACGCAACTTTATTCAGTAATCCCGGTCTGTTAAAGGAGATAGCCGATATAGATTTGTGTATTCCGTCACTTGACGCGTCAAGCGAGGAGGAATTTAAAATCATCAACCGCCCCTCTCCTGACCTGGATTTCAACACTTACGTCAACGCTCTTATTGAATACTGCCGGAACTCAAAGGCCGAAATATGGCTGGAACTTTTCATCGTCCCCGGCAAGAATGACTCAAATGAATCAATAGAACGTTTCGTGAAAATAATTAAACAAGCAAAGCCGGATAAAGTGCAGTTAAACACACTAGACCGTCCAGGAACAGTTGACTGGATAAGTCCGTCTACAGAAGAAAACACAATGCGTTTCGTCAAAGCACTGGAACCGGTAGTCCCCGTGGAAGCGGTAGGGCCGTTCAAATACAAAAGCCCTGCCCTGCAAAAACGGTTAAAAGAAGACGAAATAGATAAATTGATAATAGACCTTATTTCCCGGCGTCCTTCGACTCTCTCTGACATGAGCGAAACCTTCGGAGTACCCGAAGAACAAATCAAAGAGCGGCTGGATTCTCTCGCCAAAAACAATATCATCAAGTCAGAAACAAGTAGCAGGGGTAAGTTTTTTTCTGTCCAGTCCATCTAATTATTCCAAGCTGTCCTGCAAAAAAAACAGCGAAGCTTGTTAAAACTTCGCTGTTCGGGTATTTATATATTCAGGCCTTCGTCTAAAGCAGTTCAGCTATTTGAACCGCGTTCAGGGCCGCGCCTTTGAGCACCTGGTCGCCGGCTACAAAAATATCCAGTCCGCGTTTATCATTGCGGGAAATGTCCTGACGGATACGTCCCACCAGAATATTATCCTGGTTAGTCGCGTCTATCGGCATCGGGTATACATTGTTTGACGGGTCGTCAACAACTGTAACTCCTGGAGCATTAACAAGGATCTCACGAGCTTCCGCAGGTGTGATGTCATGCTCAAATTCCAGATTCAAAGCTTCGGAATGCGCACGCATTACAGGAACACGGACACAGGTGCAGGAAACCATCAGGTCCGGCAGATGCAGCATTTTCCGGCTTTCAAAGAGCATTTTTAATTCCTCTTTGGTGTAACCGTTATCGTTGAAAACATCAATATGGGGAATCAGGTTGAAAGCAATCCGATGTGCAAAAGCCTGCGGGTCAATATCTTCTTTAGCTAAAATTTGACGAGTTTGCAAATCAAGTTCAGCCATGCCTTTAGCTCCAGCGCCGCTAGTCGCCTGATAAGTGGCGGCAACAAGACGTTTCAGCCCCTTGGCACGATGCAGTGGAGCAACAGCGACAAGCATTATGATTGTCGAGCAGTTCGGGTTGGCGATAACGCCGTTGTGTTTCTGGATATCCTCGGGATTGACTTCCGGAACCACCAGCGGTACATCATCATCCATACGGAAAGCGCTTGAATTGTCAACCATTACCGCTCCTGAATCAACTACAGCCTGCCGGAATTGCTTGGAAATTCCGCCACCGGCGCTGAACAAAGCAATATCAATATCTTTAAATGACTTTTCGGTCAATTCTTCAACTGCGATTTCAGTACCTTTATATGTAAGTTTTTTGCCTACTGAGCGCGCAGAGGCAAGGAGGCGCAGGTTTTTCACTGGAAAATCGCGCTGTTCCAAAGTTTTAATCATTTCGATTCCAACCGCGCCAGTCGCACCGGCTACGGCCACATTGTATTCTTTTGACATCATTGTCTCCTTAAAGGGTTGTCATTGAGTATGTTCAAGTCGCCTAAGATATAGGAAAAAAGTATATTTTCAAGTAATAACAGGAAAATATCAGAAACTTTACTTAACCATCAGCAGTCAGATATTATTTTGATTACTGATCTTAAATAGGTGATAAACGCTCTGCTGTTATCAAACATATCCGCGATTTGATAGCTTATTATAAAAAACACCGGATAAAACCATTCAGGTTTTTTATTTGCCCAGTTCACTACAGGCTTCGATAACTTTTCAATAAAAAACGGCGCGTTAAACAGTAATACGATAACCGTCCCGATAATTGCCCCCGCAAGTATATCCGTCGGGTAATGCAGCCCCAGATAAATCCGCGGCAAAGTGATAAATAAAGTTACATATATGATTGAGAATATTCCGGTCTTTTTAGATATATAAAACGTTCCGACAGCTAAAGCGTAAAACAGCACAGCATGGTCACTCGGCAATGATGACCAGCCATCGAGAAATCTCGGATTCATACTATAAGGAAGTATGAAATCTAACGTTTTCTCATGCATGGGTCGGAACCTGAACGGCAACGTCAAAGCCATGACCCTTGCAATGAACTCAGCGATAAAACAGGCTATTAATGTGGAAACCATGTGTTCTCTGAAGTGGGGCCGGTTTTCGTCGGTTTTAAACCACCCCCACCACAAGATCATAAGCAGCAATCCGCCTTTTATCAAGTGATTATCAGATATAAAATTCACCGTAAAATCAAACACATAGCTTTTATTGGATAAACGCTGACAGCAATCAATTATAGCGGAGTCAAAAAAATTCATATCATACCCTGTTATATATTATATTTACAGATATTACTTTATAATTGATTTGTCTCTTTTCAACTATTAGCAATAAAATAAATAAAAAGCATAAAATATAACTTGAAAAACCCCCCTTTGTGTTTTAAGATATCAAAAATCCATAATTTACTAAAGAACGAAATAATGAACGATCATACAAACAATGAAACAGAACGCCGTAAATATTGGAGCAAGCAGGTTGAACAGGCTTATGATTTCATGGAGAGAGTACATGAATATCCGGTAAAGGAATGCGGCGAACCGATGATATCACTGCGGCAGGCGGTAAAAGACGCCCGCCTGACTGTAAAATTTTCCGATACAAAAATCGCGGATAAATATAAACGTGTTTTCTATTTACGCGAGGGATTGATTAAAAACTTCCTTGCCGTAGCCAAGGAATTGAATGACCGCGGCTGGTTCTTGAAAGTCGAAGACTGCTTCAGAACCAGGAATATGCAAAAGCAGGCAGGTTTCCAAAACAGCGTTTTTAACTCTATTCTGAAAAAAGTAATATGGGAAAAGGACGGGGAAATCCCCTCTCCTGAATTAATGTACCGCCGTCTCAATGCGTTTATAGCAAACTCAGCAAGGTCATGCACCTATATTAGCGGCAGCGCAATAGATGTTTCCGTATATCAGGCCAGTAATCTCAGTCAGCTTGACCGCGGCATCCGGTATATGCAGATGTCCGAACAAACATTTATGGATTCACCTTTTATTTCCGAAACAGCAACTAAAAACCGCCGCGAAATAAGAAGAATACTGAAAAAGCACGGATTCGTAGCTCACCCGTTCCAGTTCTGGCACTTCAGCCAGGGAAGCGCTTATACTGAATGTGTAACAGAGTCCGGGGAAGACGCAAAATACGGGGCTATCAACTTTGATCTGAGCAGCGGCGGGATTGTACCTCTTGAAAATCCTGAAAACTCATTGTATTCAATAGAAGAAGTCCAGGAAAAAATCCAATCAGCCTTGAAACGCATAAAATAATCCTTTGGAAGCATCGTCGGGTTAAGCTGAACGTAAAAAAAAGCCGCTTTTTCTCCAGATTATATTTTTTCTATAAGAATTAACTGCTATATTACATAATATTTGTATAATCCGAACATTTAAAATAAAGGATATGTTTTATGCCCCAAATACACCCAACTGCTGTTGTTGACCCTAATGCAGTAATTGCAGACAGTGTTAAAATCGGTCCTCTTTGCTACGTCGGCCCAAATGTTAAAATTGGCGACGGAACTAAACTCTTATCACAATGTAATATTGACGGCTATACAACCTTAGGGAAAAATAATACAGTTCATCCCTTTGCCGCCCTTGGACAAAATGCTCAGGATTTGAGCTATGCCGGAGGAAAAACATATCTGGATATCGGTGACGGCAATACTTTCCGTGAAGGCGCCACTATCCACTGCGGAACCAAGGAAGACTCACATACTACTGTCGGTAACAACTGTTATTTTATGAATAACGCTCATGTCGCGCACAACGCTGTTATCGGCAACAATGTTATCATGGTTAACTGTTCATCAGTTGCCGGCTATGCCCAGGTGGGTGACCGTGCGATTATTTCAGCTTACTCAGGCATTCATCAGTTCAGCAGAGTCGGCCGCCTGGTAATGATTAGCGCCTGTTCTGTATTTTCTCAGGATATAGTGCCGTTTGTCATGGCGGAAGGCCGTAACGGTAATATCATGGGGATAAATGTAATCGGCTGCAGACGCGCTGGAATAAGCAACGAAAACATAAAAGTTCTCCGTGAACTCTTCAAAATTTTCTTCCGTTCAGGCCTCAACGCCGGCAACGCTATAGCAAAAATTAAAGAAGAACTGCCGCAAACACCTGAAGTCGTCGAATTCCTCGAATTTGTCGCTACAAGCGAACGCGGTATCCATCAGGCCAGAACCCCCGGCAAACGCGCTTAAGAAGGAGATTTTTATAATGTTGGAAGCTTTAAAGAAGAACCCTTCTTTTACCCGCCGCAAAGGGCCTGTGGTGTTAATGATTATGGATGGTGTCGGTTTCGGCAAATATGCTGACGGCGATGCTTTCCTTAAAGCATATACGCCTGAACTGGATAATTTAATGAAAACCTGCTCATTCACCGAGCTGAAAGCACACGGCAGCGCCGTCGGCATGCCTTCGGACGCGGATATGGGCAACAGCGAAGTAGGACATAACGCTATCGGCTGCGGCAGGGTTTTCGCTCAGGGCGCGAAACTGGTGGAAAACGCTATTGATTCAGGAAACATATATCAGGGGGAAACCTGGAAGGAAATCATAGCCAACTGTAAAAACAATAACAGCACATTACATTTCCTCGGTCTTTTTTCCGACGGCAATGTTCACAGTAACATCAACCACTTGAAAGCGATGCTCAAAGAAGCAAAAGCTGAAGGCATCGCCAAAGCACGTATTCATATCCTGCTTGACGGTCGCGATGTCCCTGCCACTTCCGCTCTCGAATACGTCGATCCTTTCGAGGAATTCCTGACAAGTCTTGACGCGGATTACAAGATCGCTTCCGGCGGCGGGCGCATGGTTATCACTATGGACCGTTATAACGCCAACTGGGATATGGTTCGCAAAGGCTGGAAAACCCATGTACTGGGCGAAGGGCCGTTATACCCAAGCGCTCATGAAGCCATTGTCGATCTGCGCGCCAAAAATCCGGATATTCTCGATCAGGATCTTCCGCCGTTTGTTATCGCTGAAGACGGTAAAGCGCTTGGGCCAGTCGAAGACGGCGACTCATTTATATTCTTTAATTTCCGTGGCGACCGTTCACAGGAAATCACCATGGCATTTGATGAAGGCGAAGAGTTTGATAAATTTGACCGCGTCATGGTCCCCAATGTACTCTACGCCGGAATGATGGAATATGACGCTGATCTGCATATTCCCAAAAAATTCCTGGTTTCTCCGCCGCAAATCGACCGTACTATGGGTGAATACCTTTGTGCCTGCGGTGAAAAACAGCTGGCAATAAGCGAAACTCAGAAATTCGGACATGTCACTTATTTTTTCAACGGAAATAAAAGCGGAAAGTTCAATGATAAGCTTGAAGATTATGTTGAAATTCCATCCGATGTTGTTCCATTTGAAGAACGCCCATGGATGAAATCCGCCGAAATCACCGATAAAATAGTTGAAGCTATTGAAAGCGGTGAATATGGCATGATACGCTTGAATTACCCCAACGGCGACATGGTCGGGCATACTGGAGTATTTCAGGCTGTACTGGTATCTATGGGAGCCCTTGACATTGCAGTAAAACGGGTTCGCGAAGCTGTTAAAAAAGCCGGCGGCGTACTGATAATATCCGCTGACCACGGCAATTCCGACGATATGTTCGAACATGATAAAGACGGTAACATCAAACATGACGATAATGGCGCTATCTGCGCCAAGACCAGTCATTCATTGAATCCGGTTCCATGTATCATTTATGACCCTGCAAGCAAGGGTGAATACAAAAAGAAACTCAAAAGCGGACTTGGCATAAGTTCATTAGCCGCAACATGCATGGAATTACTGGGGTATGAAGCTCCTGACTTTTATGATCCCAGCGTATTAGACATGAAATAGTGGTATTAACTCTTAAGGCTCTGGAGTTAATTCCAGAGCCTTATTTTTTAGGAATCTCTTAATAATGAGCACATTACAGGAAAAACACAGCCGCAGGTCACAGAAACTGGCGATCCTTTCCGCCTGCTTCGGTTCATTGGCCTCAATCATGATTAAAGACAGTGCGGTCATTATCCTGTTCGCGGGAATGATTGGAGCCGGCAATATGCTATCTATGGTTACAACCTCCCTTCCCGGCGTTATGAGTTGTTTTTTTTCTATTCCAGCCGCTTATATCGCCGGACGTATAGGATACAAAAAAACTATCTTAATGACAACATATCTGGGGACATTGGCAATTATCCTGCTGGCTTTCACTCCACTATTAGGACAATTCTCAAAATATGGAATGGTACTGATATTGATACTTTTCGTTTCCCTGATGGCATTTTACGCCGCCGCATGGTTTCCTTTTCTTGACGAATTCCTTCCTAAAAAAGACCGTAATAATTTCTTTGGAATCCTGCGTTTTTCCTGGCAATCCTGCTGTGTAGCATTTTTCTTTATATGCGGTTTGGTAATGGGGGAAAATCCTGACCTGCGAGTACTGCAGGCTATTATTATCATCACCGCTCTTGCATTACTGGGCAGAGCGTATTTTGTAAGCCGTATAAAAGTAAATGAAACTGAATATAAAACCATTGACTTTCGTAAAGGGATGGCAATGGTTTTAGCGAACAAGCCGCTGGTAGGATTTTCAGTATACCTGTCATTCTTATACCTGGCTTCCCAGGGAACGGTCCCATTGACTTTTATTTATCTGAAAAAACATTTGCACACTCCGGATAATATAGTCGTAATAGTTTCATCACTGGCGTTGGCAGGAACAATAATAGGTTTCTTCTGCGCCGGGCCGATAATCTCGAAAACCGGAATAAAGAAAGTGCTGTTGTCTGTTCATATAACTTTTGCCCTGATAAATTTTTTAATGTTTGCTTTCAGCGGGCCAGGTATGCTTTCACTCTATATTATTACCGGGCTCATGATTGTTTATGGCTTTTTTATTGCAATATCTTCTGTGGCGGTATCCTCTGAAATGATGGCATTGGCCAATCCAGAAAACAAAGCCTTGGCAATGGCATTCTGCGTCAGCATGTATTCCGCCGGAGTAGGCGGCGCTAGATTTTTATCATCGCTTATAATCGGCTCAGGAATACTGTCACCGGAATGGACAATGGGTTCAATAAAATTTTCTATGTTTCACACCATGTACCTTGGCTACGGACTGTCAATTTTATTCGTCTGTATGCTGCTGGTAATCGTACCAGCGATCTTCCCAAAAGGCGAATATCATTACGTCCCGCAATAGATTTTATTTGTTTATCATTCCATAATTCACCTAAAAACACAAAAAAAATTATTTCTACCGGGCGATTTTGCTTGACAAATGAATTATAATTCATTATAATGAATATATATAATTAATAAAGAATATATATTCATTTTATAAAATTTTCAATGAGGTATTGAAAAATGTCAAGGCTCAACACAAAAATCAAAAAACTCGTAACAGCAAACATGCGCTCTGCAATCCTCACTGCCAGCCGGGAAATAATACAACGTGACGGACTTGATGCACTGACGATGGAAAAACTGGCCCAGGAAGCAGAAATATCAACTGGAAGCATTTATAATTATTTTAAAAATAAGGAAGCCATTGTAGGCGGCATAATGGAAGATGCTTTTACCAATATGCTCAAAACCGTTAATGCTATAGCCTCTGACAGAATAACTCCGGATAAAAAACTTTTACACATAGTTGAATTCATGCTTGAAGATTTTCGTTCCACACGATATCTGCATGAAGCAATAATGCATACACGACCGCGAATTTCTAAGGAGGAATTTTCCAGAAAACATTGTGTACTACTGGATATTATCGACGGGATTATATCCTCAGGCGTGGAAGATGGTTCTTTTGATGGTATGGAACCACGTCTGGCAGCATCAGCATTTATTGGAATGATCCGGGAATTCCAGTTCAGTCCCAGCATGCAGTTTGAAGAAGTTCCTTCAAAAGAACTTGCACAGAAAATTAACTCTTTGTTCCTGAATGGGATAAAGAAAACTCAGGAATAATATCGTGAATATAAAATTTTTTAAAACTAATAAAAAACTTAGTGTTGCCGTATTGCTCATACTTGGACTCGGTCTGACTGTGCTGATAATTAAAACCGGACCGCAGCCGGTAAAGCGGACAGCAAACGAGCACGAATATTTAGTTAATGCGATAGTTGCCTCACCGGTTGACGTAGTTCCACGTATCCAGGGATATGGGGAAGTTGAACCTGACCGGGTTTGGAGATCAGTTTCACAAGTATCCGGCAAGATCATATGGAAGTCAGAGAAATTAAAAAGCGGAGAGTTTTTTAAGGCCGGACAGCTTATGTTACGCATAGATGATAAAGGTCCTAAGCTGGCTATTCAAAAAGGCCTTGCCGAAATAAAAAAATACCAATCCAAGATAGAAGAACTGGAAAGTAATAAAAAAAATATGGAACTAAGGTATGCTATTCTAAAAAAAGTTTATGCTTTCAATAACAAAAAACTTACACGTCAGAAAAAACTTTTTATTTCTAAGGCAGTAGCTGCGGCAACTGTGGATGAGGAAGAAATCAATGTTCTACAGCAGCAAAGTACAATCGCTGCACTTGCAACAAATATAAAACTGATTCCAGCTCAAATAGCATATCAGCAAGCTGAACTTGCCTCCGCAAAAGCCAATTTAAAGCAGTTCAAACTTGATCTAAGCTATACTGAGATAAGTGCCCCTTTTGATTGCCGGGTCCGTACAGTTTCTATCGGAAATGACCAGTATTTGACTAGCGGACAGGAAATGTTCATCGCAGACGCAATCGACAAGGTGGAGATCCCCGTACAAGTCAGCATGAACCAATTATCTATGCTCATAAATCCCGCTGGAAAAACTAAAGTGGAAGAAAATAAGAAACGAGCAAAAGAAAACAAAAGAGTCAATGAATGGAATATAACCGTACAGGTTAATGGCGGAACTAAGAAATATTCATGGGAAGGCAGATTTTTGCGGATAGCCTCCGGCGTTGACACTTCAACCCGGATGCTTAATATGATAATCGGAGTTCCAGAACCGTATCACCGGAACATAAATAATTTAAAACCCCCGCTTGAAATAGGTCAGTTCTGCTCGGTTAAAATCAGAGGAAAAGTGGTTAAAAACCTTTTAGTGATCCCGCGTTATGCTCTCCATGACAGCAGTGTATATATTGCAGACAAGAATTCCCGTCTGGAAATCCGTACAGTAAAGACCGGTTTCAATATCGAACAGTATACAATTATCGAATCGGGGTTAAAACCTGGAGAGAAAATTATTGTCAGCGACATTGTCCCCGCAGTCCAGGGAATGCGGCTGAGACTAAAAATAGACAATAGTTTCATAAAAAAAGCTAGACAGGAACTGTCCGGCAAAGAGGCGGATCATGATTAAGTTTTTCGCAGAACATCCTACTGCCGCTAATCTGCTGATGGGTGCGTTTCTGCTTCTCGGCGTACTCACAATGACCGGGATTAAACGTGAAGCCATGCCGGATTCGTCCACCAGCACCTTGCAGATCACCGCCAGTTATCCAGGAGCATCCGCAGTAGAAATAGAAGAGGCTGTTGGAGTACCAATCGAAGAGGCGCTTGAAAGCGTCAATAATATAAAAAATACTAAAACGACCGCAACGGAGGGAACTGTTTCCATAAGGGTTGAAATGCTTGAAGGCGCGGATTACCAGCAATTCTACAATGACGTCAAGACTGAAGTCGAGGCAATAAAATCATTTCCATCAGAAGTGGACGATCTTATTATAGCGCCTTACAACCATCTTGACAGCGTAGTCAGCCTGGCGGTTTACGGGGATCTTTCCGTAACCAGTTTAAAGTCTTATTGCGAAGAGCTCAAAGATAAATTAATGGAAATCGGCGGCGGAATACAGGTGGATATAAGCGGTTTTTCACAACGGGAGTTCAGAATAGAACTTTCTCCGGAGGCTCTGCACGCTTATAAATTAAGTGTCAAAGGAATAGCTGATATAATCAGCAGCCAGAACATTGAACTGCCGGCAGGAACCCTGGAAACCGACAAGCAAGATATAAAACTACGTTTCAGCGATCGGCGAAAAACAGTTGAGGATTTAAAATCAATACGGGTTCTTTCCGGTTCTGGCGGTGGAGAAATACTCCTCGGTGATATAGCCACCATCAGCGATAATTTCAAAAAAGATGAAAACAAGGTGCTTTTTAACCGGAAAAGAGCAGGTGTTCTGAATATTTCCAAGAGTAAAAGCGCTGACAGCCTGGTTATTTATGATAAAGTCATGACCGTATTAAACAAGGAAAAAGCTAAAGTTCCATCTGGCTTATATTTTGCAATCACAAGAAATATGGCAAGCGACATCCAGGACCGGTTGAATATGGTCTATATCAACGCGGCTGAAGGTTTCCTGCTGGTGTTTCTGGCTTTATGGCTATTTCTGAGTTTCAAACTTTCAATATGGGTTACCATGGGGCTTCCGGTATCGTTTCTGGGCGGATTATTCTTTATGGACCTCTTTGGAGTCTCACTTAACATGATATCCACCTTTGCCCTGCTGATCGCTATCGGCCTTTTAATGGATGACGCCATTGTAATTTCTGAAAATATAGCAGTTCACCTGAAAAAAGGGGATTCATCTTTACAGGTTGCGGTAAATGGCAGCAAGGAAGTGGGACGCGGGGTAATAGCAAGTTTTTTGACCACTATCTGTATTTTCGCTCCGCTCATATCTTTAAGCGGACAAATAGGCAAAATACTTTGCGTGATTCCTATTACGCTTATAATTGTTCTTTCAGTAAGTCTGATTGAAGCATTCTTCATCCTTCCCAACCATCTGGCGCATTCATTCAAAAAGGGGCCTCCTAAAATCACTCCTATACGCGAGAGAATTGACCATGTAATAGATTATATCCGTTTTAACCTGGTTCGCAGGACCATCGAACATATAGCTCCTTACCGTTATTTGTTTTTATCTGCAATACTTGTATTATTTATGATTTCAATCGCTTTGTTTCCTGCCGGTTATATGAAATTTGTAGTTTTCCCGACTGTTGAGGGGGATACGGTAATCTGCAAAGTTATGCTGCCGCCCGGCACTCCGCTTGAGGAAAGCGAAAAGGCGGCGGAAAACATCACTCAGGCTGCAGAACGTATGAATGCCCGGCTCACTCCATCCCAGCCTGACGGCAAAGAATTGGTAAAGTACGTTTCGGTTAATTTTTCCGCGAATTCCGATTACAGCGACAGCGGAGCTCATCTTTTTACTGTATACGTCGATCTTCTACCCGGAAAAGAACGCAGCAGTTCGGTGGAAAGCATATTGCGTGTGTGGCGTGAAGAAGCAGGTGAGATTTCCGGAGCCTCAAGCGTCAAATTCGAAGATCAAATGACCCCACCCGGCGGAAAAGCCATATCCATACGTCTGCATGGCAAAAAACTTGTCAGTCTCAAAAAAGCAGCTTTAGCGCTTCAAAAGAAACTATCTTCATATTCAGGAGTATTCGACATTACCGATAACTTGACAAGCGGTAAACCTGAACTGGTAATGACTTTAAAGCCTGGAACCCTTAAGCTGGGATTTACTGCTGAAAGCATAGCCAGGCAATTAAGGGCGGCATACGAAGGAAATAAAGCCGATGAGCTTCAAATCGGCAACGAAAATTATGAGTTCAATGTTAAGATGCGTGACAGCCTGTCGGATAACCTGCGCAATTTTGATAATTATCAGCTTACTACAAACAGCGGCATGAAAATACCTTTAGCAAGCGTGGTCGATATCCGGACAGAACGCGGACCGTCATCTATCAGCCGTTACAATGGGAAACGCACAGTCACAGTTTCAGCTGATGTTAATGATACGCTTGCTAATTCTCAGGAAATCACTCATGAACTTATAAAAGATTTTCTACCTGAACTGGAAAAAATTCATCCAGGTGTAACTTATTCATTCGGCGGACAACGTGAAGCCAGCAGTGAAACCGGCGGTTCCGTTATGCGGGGGTTTTTAATCGGTATTGCCGGAATATTTATTCTACTTTCATTGCAATTCGGAAAAATTCTGGAACCATTGATTGTGATGGCAACAATCCCGCTTGCCTTTATCGGGGCAATCTGGGGACATTTTCTTTTGAGCAGAAGCTTTGATATGCAGAGCATAATAGGAGTAATATCCCTTGCCGGTATAGTAGTCAATGACTCTATTCTTATGATGGAATTCATTAAAAATAATGAAAAGAAAGGAATGACTCCCCAGGAAGCCTCAAGACAGGCCGCTGGAGACCGTTTCAGGGCTTTGGTATTAACAAGTCTTACAACTATAGCCGGATTGCTGCCGTTGCTCTTGGAAAAAAGTCTTCAGGCTCAAATGCTTATTCCGCTTGCGCTCAGTATTGTATGCGGGCTGACAACTTCGACATTCCTGGTATTACTAGTAACTCCCATGCTTTACCTCGCAGTAAATGACTTCCGGGAAGCTAAAAAACAATTATTCAAACGTTAATAGATATTATCTGTCTTTATACTGGCGCGGGGAAATACCGGTAATTTTTTTAAAAGTCCGACTGAAATGGAATTCATCGGCAAAACCAGTTGCAGAGGCAATGTCTGAATTTCGTTCCCCGGCGCTTAACATCTCTTTACTTAACTCAATCTTCTGACGTATAAAATAATACATAGGAGTATCCCCTGAAATTTGCTTGAACAAGCGGCAAAAATAGGATTTTTCCAAGCCGACATAACGGCAAAGTTTATCCAGTGAGACTTTCTCCGCAACGTGACGGCGCATATAATCTTGAGCGTTTTCGATATAAGAATTGGATAATACCTTTCTTTCTTCACTTAGCAGCTCAAGTATGAACGCTGTCAAACGATGTCCAGCCGATGCCATAAGCAGGTCATCGCCACTATTCCAATGCCGCTCCACTTCCTGAAAAACGCTTGTCCCTTTAATATTTTTTATTCCATGTTTGAAATTACAACGCAATATTTCAATGTCACCAGTATAGTCAAAAAAAACCGTATACTGCGATATAAAAATACAATCTTCAGCAGGAATCAGTCGATGGACGTCTTCAGGAAAAGTAATTATAAAACTGTTCTCTCCAAAAGAAAGTAATTCTTCTTCAACTTCCATAAATCCATGCCCGCTGGTAATAAAATGCATTTCCATCTTATTATGTCTATGTGGATAAACTTTATTTCTTATCCTATAGTGCAGACCAACTCTTTCTATTTTAATAAAGTCAATATTATTCATGTTTATATCAATATTTTTCATTGTCAAAGCAAGCAATAACAAGTATAATATAAATATAAAAACAAATAATTCAAATCAAGGTGTTTTTTATGAAAGCAATAATGGTAATGTTTGACTCTCTCAACCGTCATATGCTTGAAACATACGGCGGCACTGAAGCTAAAACCCCGAACTTCAACCGTCTGACACAAAAAAGCGTGACTTTCGACTGCTGTTACGTCGGCAGTATGCCATGTATGCCGGCAAGACGGGAACTCAATACCGGACGTTATAATTTTCTGCATCGCTCATGGGGGCCGCTGGAGCCATTCGATGATGCAATGCCTGAAATTCTTAATAACAACGGCATTTATTCACATTTAATCAGCGATCATTACCATTACTGGGAAGAAGGCGGCGCAAACTACCACAGTAAGTTTACTTCATGGGAATGCATAAGAGGGCAGGAAGGCGATCCCTTTATTGCCGATGTTAACGCAACCTGCCGCAGCAATATGGCTTTGCGTTCTCATCGGGAAATCGATAAGGTCAACCGCCAATATATGACCCGGGAAGAAGATATGCCAATGCCGAAAACCTTTGCGGCAGGACTTGAGTTCCTTGCACGCAACCATACAGCTGATCAGTGGTATCTGCAGTTGGAAACATTTGATCCGCATGAACCGTATTTTCTTCCTGAAAAATATCTAAAAATGTTTGACATTGATTTAGGTGAACATAACGACTGGCCGCCTTATGCTCCCGCGGATGACCCGGCACAAACCGTGATTTACCGCAAACTGAATGCCGCACTGGTTACCATGTGCGATGATTATCTCGGACGGATATTGGATTTCATGGATGAGCATGATATGTGGCAGGATACCATGCTGATCGTCAATACCGACCACGGCTTCATCCTCGGCGAACACGACTGGTGGGGGAAATGCGCAATGCCATTTTATAATGAAATAGCCAATACTCCATTATTCGTCTGGGACCCGAGATGTAATGTTAAAAACGAACGGCGCAGCAGTTTGGTACAGACAATTGACCTGCCCGCTACCATATTAAGCTATTTCAAACTTGAACTCCCCAAAGATATGCAGGGAGTTGACTTGAAACCAGTATTAGAAAACGATACTTCTATTCGTAAAGGAGCTTTATTTGGAATACATGGCGGACATGTCAACTGCACGGACGGACGCTATGTTTATATGAGGGCTCCAGTTTCTCCAGATAACAGGCCTTTGTTCAACTACACACACATGCCGGCGCATATGCGCGCTCCATTCACTCTTGATGAAATGCTAACGATGCAATCCCATCCCGGTTTTTCATTCACTAAGGGAACTCCCGTAATGCAAATAGAATCCGGGGCTTTCCAGGGCATCAGAGCGCACCATTTCGGAACTATGCTTTTCGATCTCACAAATGATCCAAAACAAGAAAACCCGATAGATAATCCTGAAAAAGAAGCTGAAATGATAGAATTAATGAAAAAACTGATGCATGAAAACGATGCACCGAATGAACAATACAAAAGACTTGGAATTTAAAATGGCAGACAAACCGAATATTATTTTTATTATGGCTGACGATATGGGTTATGGCGACCTGGGCTGTTATGGAGCCGAAAAAATCCCGACGCCGAATATGGACAGCATTGCTGAAAAAGGAGTAAAATTTACTGACGCGCACTCTTCAAGCGCAGTATGCACTCCCAGCCGTTACTCAGTCATGACCGGAAGATACTGCTGGCGGACCTGGCTCAAGAAATGGGTACTGGGCGGTTTCGGCGCTCCACTCATAGAACCCGGTCGTGAAACTGTCGCATCCATGCTCAAGAAAAGCGGTTACAATACTTTTGCGGTCGGAAAATGGCACATGGGATTGAACTGGAAAAAACAAAATGGTGAAATGTTGCTGCAAGCTGGTGAATACGGCACATTAAGCGAAAGGCAACTTGACGGCTTTGATGTTGATTATTCACAGGCGATTGAAGGCGGGCCGGTTGCTCTCGGGTTCGACCGTTTTTGGGGAATATCGGGCTCTTTGGATATGCCGCCTTATTGCTTTATAGAAGATTGCCATACAGTAGGAATACCCGACCGTGAAAAAGCTCCTTACTCTGCTCAACAGCGGCGCGGCATGATGACTAAAGGCTGGGAGGATGAGCAATGCGACGTCGTTTTTGCTCAAAAAGCCATAGAATATATAAATGAACATGTAAGCAGTCAGCCGGAAAAACCATTTTTCCTCTATATGACTCCGGCGGCTCCCCACCGTCCATGCGTTCCTCCTGATTTTATCAAGGGGCGCAGTCAAGCCGGAGCTCGCGGTGATGCGGTATGCCTGGTGGACTGGATGGTTGGCGAAGTTTTGGGAACCTTGCGTGAATTAAATATAGAAGACAATACTTTAATAATGGTCACCAGTGATAATGGAGCCAGGGCTACATGCTTTAACGGTGAGGATTACGGACATAAATCAAACGGCAACTGGCGCGGGCAGAAAGCCGATATATGGGAAGGCGGACACCGCGAACCGTTTGTCGCACAGTGGCCGGCAAAAATCAAATCCGGGACAAAATGCGACCAGACTATTTGCCTGATGGACCTAATGGCAACTTGTGCCGAAATTACCGGAGCGGAAATCCCGGACGGCATGGCGGAAGACAGCAAAAGTTTTCTTTCCTGCCTTAACAATCCTGAAACTGACGTCCCGGTCAGGGAATCATTAATCCATCATTCCGGCGACGGAATGTTCTCAATACGTCAGGATAACTGGAAATTAATTACTGCCCTGGGATCAGGCGGCTTCACCTCTCCTAAACATGAAGCTCCGCAGCCTGGCGATCCTCAAGGCCAGCTATACGATTTATCAAAAGACCCGGCAGAAACCACAAATCTTTATTTGGAAAAACCGGAAATAGTGGAAAAACTAAGCTTGAAACTTAAAATTTAAAGAATACATATAACTTACAGGATTTTCTTTCCGGCGCGGGCTCTGGCGCGATATTTGGCGGGGGATACAGCATAATATTTTTTAAAAAGATGATAGAAGCGGCTGAGGCTTTGAATATTCAAGTCATAAGCTATGGCATAGATCTCCTCATTAGTATCTGACAATTGCCTGGCGGCATGTCCCATGCGCAATTCATTGATAAATTCAGTAGGGGTTTTATTCAAATACTTTTTGAATGATTTACACAAGTGTTCTTTAGTACATCCCGCAACTTTCTGCATTTTTTTCAAACCGGCAATAAAATTCTCCGGGCTCCGCATTCTTTCACACAGATCCTCAAGCCAGTCAGGAACCTGGCTTTCTGACAATATGTTCATTTCGTCAATAAAAAAGCGGGTAAAAATATCAGCCATTATGATTTTTATTTTAATTTTCTTATAATACGGGCTAAGCATCTCTGAGTTTATTGCCAGCATTTTATTGCATAGTTCCGTAAATTCAGGTCCTTCAAGTAAAAAAGTAGCAGGAATGACCGGTGCGGTAAACTGTTGAAGAAACATATCATTTTCCAGGTATTCGCTCAATGTCAAAAACAATTCAAGCTGATAGGCAAGGATTATCATTTCACATTTTTCTCGTTTGTATGACTTAAAATAATGCTGGTCAGTCGGACGGACAAAACATATATTTCCGGTTTTCAGCACATTACATTCCCCATTGATATGATGTTCGATCCTGCCGTTTAAGATGAAAAGTATCTCGGCAAATTCATGAGTATGCGGCAGAGTTCCGGAATACGGCAGAGAATGATAATTTATATTACCGCCGCTGGGGACAAGAACAGGTTCAGGAGAATTATTCCATGTAATGGAATGGTAGGAAATATCAGCCCCTATCTGGCTGTTTATAAAGGTATCTCTTTCAAATTCTTGATGTTTTTTATTATTCATAAATATTAATATACAGCAAAAAATAATAAAATAAAACAAGAATATAAACTTTTTCAGCAGTATTTTAATTTCAGTTGGTAGTAATATAGAGCTTTTTTTAGACAAAAACAAAACAAACAGGAGCTTATAATGGCTAATTTGGAAGATTTAAAAAATGCGGTAATGAAAGGAAAAAGAGATGAAGTGGTAAGCTTTGTCAAAGAATATATCGCATCCGGAAATGATGTTAACGAAATAATCGACCAGGGAATGATTCCGGCTATGCGTGAAATCGGTGAACGTTTTTCACGCAATGAAGCGTATGTACCGGAACTCCTGATCGCAGCTCGCGCTATGCAGGCTGGTCTTGAGCTCGTTGAACCGCTGCTGGCTGAAACAGGCCGTAAATCTTTAGGCAAAGTCGCCATTGGTACAGTAAAAGGCGACTTGCATGACATCGGTAAAAACCTGGTGGCAATCATGCTTAAAGGCGCTGGCTATGATGTTATAGACCTTGGCGTTAACTGCGACATATCAAAGTTTGAAAGTGGTGTTGAACAAGGCGCGGACTTGATTGCCTGCAGCGCCCTGCTGACAACCACGATGTCCTACATGAAGGAAATTGCTGAACATTTCAAAGATAACAAGGTTAAAGTTATTATCGGAGGCGCTCCGGTTACTCAAAGCTTCTGCGACGAAATCGGCGCTGACGGCTACAGTGACGATGCCAATGGCGCAGTAAAACTTGTTGATTCATTATTGGCGAAATCTGCTTAATACAGTATATTGATTTATGCTTATTAAGTTTCAAAATCATGAAATGACACTAAGCGGAACCGGGGAAAACCTCGGTTCCGCTTTAGCTACAGCCGGAATTCCGATCGACTTGAGGTGTTCGGGAAAAGGAACCTGCAATCGCTGCAAAGTAATCCTTCTTAAAGGCAGGTTCCGCGTTGACGGCGAAGAAATTGAGATTCAGGATAAACCAGTCAAGGTAAAGTCATGTCAGACAGTTGTTCTCAGCAAGGATTCAGTTATTGAAATACCGCGAACATCCCTTGCCGGTACAAATCCTAAATGCGCTGAGAGTTTCGACCTTGGAAAATTTGAATTATCCTCCCCCTACTCCGGTATCGCCGCAGTTATAGATGTAGGTACAACAACCGTTGCTGTTGTCGTCGGCAATGTATTAACCGGAGAAATAATCGGCAGCACTTCAGGCTATAATAAACAATTTAAGTATGGCGACAATGTTGTATCCAGAATTTCATTCGCAAGTGAACACGAAGGAAATCTCGAATTACTGCGCCGGGCATTAGTTGAAGGCAATATAAATCCTTTGCTTGCAAAAATCTGTTCGGAACACAATTTAAACGTCAATGATATAAAAATATTCAGTATTGCCGGAAATACAGTAATGACCCATATTTTATGGGGGCTCTCCCCAGTCGGAATGGGCTCTATACCTTTCGAGCCGGAAACTAAAATATTCCCTGAAATGCCCGCTGTCGAATTTGGAATTATCGCCGCTCCGGACGCGGTAATCAAAGCGGTTCCGGCAATTTCAGGTTTTATAGGCGGTGACATCACCGCCGGAATAGTGGTTTCCAGAATGGCGGAGGATGAAAAATATGCCCTGCTCGTTGATGTCGGCACAAATTGTGAAACAGTGCTGCTGCAAAAGGGACAGTTTTACGCTTGCGCGGCGGCAGCCGGGCCGGCATTTGAAGGAGCCGGAGTAGGCTGCGGAAGCAGGGGCGAGGAAGGCGCAATAGAAGCAGTAAATATCAATCCTGATTTATCAATGGAATTCAAGGTAATCGGCAATACCGCCCCGCATGGAATATGCGGTTCCGGAATGATCGACTTCGTAGCAGAAGCCAGAAGATGCGGCCTTTTGAATGAATTCGGACGCTTTAACCAGAATATGCTCAAAGAATCAAAGCGATACCTAATGCTGGAAAATAATGTGCTTGCCTGCAAACTTAGCGCAAACGGCGAGATTTATATGTCAGAAAAAGATATAGAATCCATACTAAAAGCCAAAGCCGCAATTTTTGCCGGGATAAAATCCTTGACTTCGCTGGAGAAATGTAATATCGAAGACTTGGAAACTATATTTCTTGCCGGAGGCTTCGCCGGATTTATCAATATAGAAAATGCAATAGAAATCGGTATGCTGCCGGATATATCCATCAAAAAATACCAGAAAATAGGCAACAGCTCGCTTGCGGGCGCCGCTTTGCACATCCTTAACAAAGACAGCGGCAAGCAATATGTCAAATTGATTACCGGAGTAAAAGATATTATCCTGAATACCGTTCCTGAATTTGAAATGAACTACATTGATGCCCTAATGCTGCCGTAAAAAAACAGCAAAAATATAATCCAAACGTTTGCAATTTTTATTAACGGGACTTATAATTACAAAATACAAACGTTTGGATTATAATCATTTTGAATAAAGGATATATATAATGCATCTTGAAAAAATAGCTATTTATCAACGCCGTATAGAAGTTTTTTATGATTGCTTGAAACGCGATTATATAAAGGAAAGCAGTGATTTACAAGCTGAATATTTTATGACTGAAGAACCTGTTTCCTTTGCGGATAAAGACAAATACGAATTCAAACCGGTAAAGAAAGGGGACGTATGGGGCAACAACTGGCAATGCGCCTGGTTTCATTTGACCGGTAAGGTACCTGCTGATTGGACTGGTGAAAAAATCATCGCACACCTCAGTATTGGCGGAGAAGCTTTGGCTTTCACCCATGATGGAATGCCATTACAGGGAATTACTAACAATTCTATTTTCCTGGCGGATTTTGTTAATGATTGTTTACCATTGTATGATTCAGCAAAAGGCGGCGAAAAGGTGGAATTATGGCTTGATGCCGGAGCCAACGGCTATGCCGGTATGGAAATGTCAAATCATCCGCGCCTGGACACCGACAAACCGGAAGGACAAACGATAGCAAAGGCAAATTATCTCGAACTGTGTACTGTAGACGAAATTGTCCGGGAATTAAGTATTGATGTTGAAATAGGCCTGAATCTTCTAAAAACTTACACAAAGGAAAATTACCGTTACCGGCAAATCCTGATGACTCTTTCCGAAGCAATGGACATATACTGTGGTAACCGTGACAACGCATCCAAAACCAGAGATTTTCTCAAGGAAAAACTTTTCTGCAAGCAAGCTAACGCCAGCGCTCTGAAAGTTACCGCTGTCGGGCATGCCCATATTGATACCGGCTGGTTATGGCCGGTACGTGAAACGATACGCAAATGCGGACGAACTTTTGCCAACCAGATTGCCCACATCGAAAAATATCCGGAATATGTCTTCGGAGCGTCACAGCCGCAGCATTATCAATTCACTAAAGATCATTATCCTGAACTTTACGAAAAGATAAAAAAAGCCGTAGCCGCCGGACGCTGGGAACCGCAGGGCGGGATGTGGGTCGAAGCCGACTGCAATTTAATCAGCGGCGAGTCAATGATAAGGCAATTCCTGCACGGTAAAAATTTTTTCATGGACGAGTTCGGCTTTGACGTAAAAAACCTGTGGATACCGGACGTCTTCGGTTACTCTGGCGCAATGCCGCAGATAATCAAAGGATGCGGCTGTGAGTATTTCCTGACTCAGAAAATATCCTGGAACGTGTTTAATGAGTTTCCACACCACACTTTTATCTGGCGCGGCATTGACGGTTCCGATGTGTTGACGCATTTTCCGCCGGAAAGCAATTACAATGCTTTCGTAAAACCTGAACAATTATGCAAAGCCCAGAATGCTTTTAAAGAAGCTGACGTATTGGATGAGTTTATGTCGCTGTTCGGTATCGGCGACGGCGGCGGCGGCCCGCGCAACGATTATATTGACCGTGCTATACGCCTTAAAGATCTTGAGGGCTGTCCCAAAGTTACTATGGGGCGGGCTGATGACTTCTTTGAAAGAATAAATATTTTGCGGGATAATCTGGAAGTCTGGAGCGGTGAACTTTACCTTGAAAAACACCAGGGGACTTTAACCACTCAGGCAAAAGTAAAGAAAAGCAACCGCAAGCTTGAATATTTACTAAAGCATGTTGAGTTTATCTATTCCTGTCTGCCGCTGGCGGATTACCCGGCAGAGCAAATGGACAAACTGTGGAAGACTTTGCTTATAAACCAGTTTCATGATATTATTCCAGGTTCGTCGATTACCAGGGTTTATAATGAAACGCACCAGCAATATGCTGAAATGTCTGAAACCTGCAAGAATCTTCTGTTTCAAGCGGCGGCAAAACTGTTTAGCGTTGACAATAACAGCATAACTTTATTCAATCCTTTGTCATGCGTTTATGACGGGCCGATTGAACTTCCGGAAGGCTGGCTGACTGCCGCTATCAACGGCGAAATCCTGACCGGACAGATTGAGAACGCCAGAACTATAGTAAACGTTAAGATTCCGGCTTGTGAGTTCATTACTTTGAATAAGGCTGAAAACAATACTGCTTCCGTCACAAATCATGCTTCAGAATTATTTCTGGAAAATGATCTGATCCGTTATGAATTCAATGAGGACGCGCAGTTGATCAGCGCTTACGACAAGGAGGCAGGACACGAATTGATAAAACCCGCCAAACCAGCTAATATTCTATCGCTTTACTATGATGACCCGGTTGAATATGACGCCTGGGATCTTGACCTCGGCTACGAGGAACAGCATTTGGCAAACGCCAGGGGAACCGGAGTTTCCAAAACTTCAGGCCCAATTCGCCAAATGCTTGAATTTGAACTGACAATCAGCAACTCAAAAATTTCACAACAGATTATCCTGGGACACGGTAAACGCCTTGACTTCAAAACTAAAGTCAACTGGGATGAAGCGCACAAAATGCTGAGAGCGCAATTCCCAATCGAGGCACACACCACCGAGGCAACATTTGACATTCAGTACGGCTATATCAAACGTACTACCGGACGCAATACCAGCTGGGATATGGCACGTTACGAGGTAGCGGCGCACCGTTACGCGGATATTTCCGACTCCCAGTACGGCGCGGCGCTCCTGAATGACTGTAAATACGGTTATAAGGTTCATGACCGGATATTGGACTTGAACCTGCTGCGTTCACCTAAATACCCTGACTTTACGGCAGACATCGGTGAACATAAATTCACTTACAGCTTACTGCCGCATATCGGGGGGCTGATCGAGTCCAACGTTATCAACAATGCCGCTATACTTAATCAGCCACCACTGCGTTTTAACGGTTTCAGCAATAATAACGCCGGGTTGCCCTGTGAACTGGAATCGGATAATGTTTCATTGGAAACCATCAAGAAAGCGGAAAAAGAAGACTGTCTGATAATTCGTGTTGTCGAAACTAAAGGGCAGCGCTCTAAAGCTTCATTATGTTTTAAATCCCCGGTAAAAAAAGTCGTCAGGACTAATATGATCGAGTGGATTAATGAAGGAAAAGAAGCCATAGTTGACAATAGTCTTTCTATTGAACTGAAACCTTTTGAAATAAGAACCTATAAATTATGGCTGTAACTCTAAAAAGCATTTCCGAAATATGCAAAGTCGATGTTTCCACGGTATCGCGGGCACTCCGAAATGATCTGCGGGTCAAGGCGGAAACCCGTGAATACATCCGGGCAAAAGCAACAGAACTTGGTTACTTCCCGAATCTCGCCGCGCGTAATTTAGTATCGGGAAAAACTCTGAATCTATGGATGCTTATTTCTGAATTAAAAAATCCGGTGGAAAAAGAACCTACGCAATTCTTGAGCAAAAGCCTTCATGACAAAGGATATGAACTGCTGATTACCTTATATCATGGCGATGCTGAAAAATTTAATCATTTGCTGTCACAGCTATCACAACATGTCGCTGACGGCGCATTTATTATTCCATCCATAGAATACAGCGCACCAGCTTATCTGCCGCTGTTGAACAATGATTTTCCGCTGGTATTTATTGACCGGCAGCCGACTTTTGAGAACTGCACGACAGTCACCACCGCCAACAAAAAAACAACCCAAAAACTTATGCAGGAATGCCTGACTGCCGGAGCAGACCATTTCATAATCATGTTTCAAAACGATAATTCAGTAACACGCAAACGCTTTGAAGGAGTTATTGAGTTTATTAATGATAATCATTTGAATTTCATCCAGGCAAATTCCGAATACGCTCCACCAGCCGAATTTTTATCGAAGAATATCGCTATAATAAGTTCATCCGGGATGGAAGGGGAAAAATACGCCAGGACTTTCCTGAGCAAAAAACGCCCTCCCCTGATGATTTCAGGGAGTTTTGACAGCGGGCCGGCAAACACAGCTTTATTCGATCATGTTTTTGTCGCTCTACAGGATTTTAAATCCATAGCGGAAACTGCCGCGGATATAATGTTAGAAAAACTTGAAGGAATAAAAAATATCCGAACTATCGAAATACCGGAAAAAGAACTTGTACGAGTAAAATAAAATCACCTGTCTTTGTAATTTTTCGTCCTCAATAGAACATGCGGGTATTGATGGTCCGGAATGGTTTTTTCAACTATTTCCAGCTTGTTCTTCAGGTCATCTGAAAGCTTATCGTATTCTTTTGGTTCTGTGATGATATATTTATATTTTACTTTAGCGGTTTTCTTATCATATATGTCATTAGTCCGGTAATAATCACGATCCATAAAAAATACCGTCTCCGTTATCCACTCTACATAATAACAGACTTTTTCCTCCGGCTTGACATGTTTACGGGCGCGTTCACAGAAATATTTCACGGTTTTATATTTGTTCTGGGCAGGGTCAATCCAGATATAGAACACGCAGAAATAAGCCAGGACAATCAGCAGTATTCCATTGAGCGCCTTCCTTATATCACCTTTTTGAAGTATTTTACCCAGAAAATACAAATAAGCGAATACTATTGCGGCAATGGCACAGAACCAGACATAATAGTTATTTATCATCTTGCTGATCTCAACCATATTCATGCCGTCACGATAGGATATCCATTTTATTTTATCTGTTACAATAAGTTCTCCGAAATATCCAAGAAGCCCAACGCGAATCATTATCAAGGCTGCCGCGCCAATAACAACAAGAACAATCCAGCCAATACGCCATTTTTTAGACAATTTTGAACGGTTTTCAACTAAACATTCGAGGTAACGTCCCATTAAAATAGTCATCGGAGCGAACAATGGCAGCAGATAATCACCACGCTTGATTGCCGCAAGCGAAAAGAAAACAAAAACAACCAGGAACCATATTAAAAGATAATAAGTTGACGGCTTTAATTTCAATAATTTTTTCCGGTAGTTGTACAGCCCAAATGGCACAAGCAAAGACCAGGGAAGAGCAAAGACAAATAATTTAGGTATGTAATAAAAATAGCTCTGACGTTTACCGCCGCGGTAACTCATATTTATTCCGGTGAAACGGCTGATGTTCTGATTCATGAAAAAATCCTGAAAAAACGCTCCTTCCGTACGCATATTTTCATATATATACCACGGTGCGTTAATCCCCAGGCCGATGAGAAGGCCGCTGACCGGTTTTAGCTCCCATAATATTTTCCAGTTGCGTTCTTTGATAACCAGAGCAATAACCGTAAAAGCAACCAGAGCGACTGATACCGGTCCCTTCACCATCACACTTAAAGCCAGTACCAGATAGAACATATACAAATGCCAGTTAGCTTTCATCTTTTCAAAATACCCGGTATAAAGCAAATACATTGCCCCGGTATAGAAAGCACATAGTACAATGTCGATACGGGCAAGCCTGCTGAGGTTGACAAAGCCTATCATGGACGCCATAATATAACCGGCAAGCAAGCCAGTCCGAAATCCATAGATCCTCGCTCCCAGAGCACAAGTCATTAAAACTGTCGCCAGTCCGGCAAGTATTGAAGGCAACCGTACACTGAATTCATTAACTCCGAAAATTGACCCCGCAATAGCGTAAAACCAATAACACATAATCGGCTTTTCTGTATTATGCGCACCTTTAATATTATGATTCAGCCAGTTTCCACCCTCAATCATCTGCCTGGCAATAATAGCGGCACGTCCCTCCTGAGCGGAATAAATACCGTCCGACCAGACATTTATTGAAAAAATAACAGCGGCAAAAAGTCCAAGCATCAGCCATTGAACTTTATTCTGTTTAAAAAATTCCTTGTAATTCATAATTCCCCTTCTTTAAATATTTAACATAAAACCATATTTTATACAGTTCGATGTTCAATCCTTTTTTTCGTTTTCCCAGTTTGAATATGGATTTTGAGATAAATTTGAATTACAGTAGCGGTAATCATTTGAAATGTCTTCGCCTGCCCATACCGGTTTTTCAAAAATAAGCTCTTCTGATTGCAATTCTATTTCCGCTAAAACCAGTCCCCGGTTACGTCCGAGAAATTCATCAACTATCCATTGGGAACCTTTGTGATCAATAAAATAACGTACTTTTTCGATTATATTATCACCTGCAAATTCCAACAGCATATTCTCCGCGTCAGCTTTCGGAATAAGGTATTCAAACTCGGAACGGGTAATACTGCATGGCTTTCCTTTAATTGTCAGCCAGCCTTCCTCATCCGATACGCGCACCCGGACGGTACAGTCTTCTGAACATGAAAGATATCCTTGGCGCAGTTCAATTTTTTTTATATAATGATCCCGCCAGGAATCATCTTTCAGCAAAAATTTACGTTCGATCTCAATAGCCATAAACTATCCTGTTTATTAAAGGCTGCCTTTAGTTGAAAGAACCCCTTTTACGCGTCCGTCCATAGTCACCGCTTGATCAAGGGCTTTAGCAAAGGCTTTGAATATCGCTTCAAAAGCATGATGGACTTCTTCGCCTTTCTGTAAATCTATGTGGAGATTCATCCCGGATTTAGATGCCAACGCTTGAAAAAATTCATGAAACAGGCGGCAATCAAGGTCCTTGATCATCGGAGCGGGGGGCTCAACGTCATATACCAGGCAGGGACGTCCGGACAAATCCAGCACCACTTGCGCCAGGGCTTCATCCATAGGCAGCAGACATGTACCGTAACGACGAATACCGGCTTTGTCGCCGACAGCCTTTTGGATGGCTTCCCCCATAACCAGTCCGAGGTCTTCCATAGTATGATGATAATCAACCTGGGTATCCCCAACAGCTTTGACTTCAAGGTCAAAAAATCCATGCTTCGCGAAAAGTTCCAGCATATGGTCCATAAAAGGGATTCCGCTGTCAATCTTGCTTTTTCCGGAACCGTCAAGGTCTAATTTCATCTGAATATCTGTTTCGCGCGTTGTGCGGCTTATATTTGAGCTACGTTGTTTTGCCATAGTTTTTAACTCCATATTAGATATTTTCAACAACTTAATGTATATTAAAATCGTTAAATTACTAATTATTTTGAGATTAATATGTTTGTATTTAGAAACATTTTCAACAAGATAGGCGAAAAATATGGAGAGGGCACGAAATATGCTCTTATGTTTTTGCCGCCTTTTCTTATGTATATTTTAGCCTTGCGTCCAGCAATGAATAATTCCGCTGTTTTCTCTCATTTCACATGGGTTGCGGATTGTCTTGTATTTGGCCCCCCAATAGGTCTTTTCATCGCCCACCGGATAGGATATGGAGTTGGCACGACTTTTGGCGACGCAATTTTTTATCCCAAGAAATATCTTAAAACGCCGCCTTATATTATGTCCCCTATAAAAGGGAGAATAGCTCGACAGGAGTATGACGAAGCTATTGGAGAGTTGAATGAGTTGCTTGAAGAAAAACCTTTCAGCCCTGAACCATATAATATTCTAGTCGAAGTATACGCAAATGATTTAAACGATTATTCACATGCAATGGAATTAATAGAAAATTACTTTTCTCAGGAAAAAGTATATTGTTTTGATGAGAATATAGACATGCTGCTGCTCTATGCGGATATCTGCCAGGAGCACAATTATCTTCATAAAGCCCAAAGACTCCTGGAACAGGAAATCAGAAGAAAAGGCTACCCGGAACTAAAGAGGAAACGCCTTGAAACCCGGCTTGAAGCGGTAGCTTCATAATTACGAATTATTGAATTTGCTTACAAATTCAAATCTACTAATTCACTAAACTTACTTACTGCTTCGTCGAGATTTTCGCTGTTTCCGGCGCTGGCTGGAATAATTTCTATCAATTCACTGGATAATTCATCGCGCAACAACTCGAGATTATCTGCGCTTTCCGGCAGATCCATTTTGTTGGCAATAATGATTGACGGACGCTTGGAAAGACCTTTCATGTATAATTCAAGTTCATTTTTGAGATGTTTGTAATCATCCCATGGATCACGTCCGTCGACTCCCCCCATATCCAGAACATAAGCCAGTACATGGGTACGCTCAATATGCTTCAGGAAAGAATGTCCAAGCCCGACATTATCATGGGCTCCATCGATCAATCCGGGAATATCAGCAACTGTCATACGCCTGAAATCAGGAAGTTCGACAACCCCGACAACCGGATGCAGAGTGGTAAAAGGATACGCCGCTACTTTCGGATGCGCTGCAGAAATCTTACCAAGTAAAGTTGATTTCCCGGCATTTGGAAACCCGACAAGACCTACATCAGCAATAGTTTTTAATTCCAATGTGACTTTCCGTTCTTCGCCCGGCCAGCCTGGTTCCTTAGTCATCGGAGCTCGATTGGTGCTGGTCGCAAAACGCGTATTGCCGCGTCCGCCGTCACCACCTTTGGCAATTACATAATCGATATCCGGCTGGTTTAAGTCAGCAATGAATTCTCCTGTTTCAGCGTCCGTAACAACAGTTCCAACTGGAACCCGCAAAATAACATCATCCGCACGTCTTCCATGCAAGGCTTTACCTTTTCCGTGAGGGCCGCGCTGCCCGGTATAATGACGTTTATAAACCATAGCTACCAAGCTTTGTTCTCCCGCGCAGGTACGCAGGACAATGCTTCCGCCGCCGCCACCGTCGCCGCCATCTGGCCCGCCTTTGGGTACGAATTTTTCCCGGCGAAAACTGCAGCAGCCATCGCCGCCGTCGCCGCCTTTCACCATAATTGTTACTTTATCTACAAACACTTTTAAGTTCTAAGGGTTAATTTTTTAGGGGTTAAGTTATAGCCGTATACAAAAAACGCCCAGTTTTGAAACCGGGCGTTTTTTCCGCATAACGTAATGTTATACAGTCGCAGGAATAATATTTACCTTTTTCTTGCTGCTCTGCTGGAATTCAACAATTCCGTCACAAAGTGCAAATAAAGTAAAATCTTTACCGCATCCAACGTTTTTACCAGGATGGATCTTAGTTCCGCGTTGACGGATAATGATACTTCCAGCAGTCACTTTTTCGCCGCCGTAAGCTTTTACGCCCAAATACTGCGGATTACTGTCACGGCCGTTTCTACTGCTCGACTGACCTTTCTTATGTGCCATGATATTGCCTCATTATTTAAAATTATATATTATTAAACTAAAAAATATTCTATTTTATATGCAAACAGAATAAGGAATATATCCGTCTATCCTCAAATATCAAGTAATTAAATAAGAAAAAATCATTTTTTTTCTATTCATGTAAACAGTCACTTATTCTTATTCTAAAAAGCCCGGTTAGTGACAGCCGGAACTACATAGTAAAATGTAGATCCTATGAAAAAATATGTAGCGCCTCTGTATCTGGAGGCGTAGCTGCTAAGCCTCTATTACTAAGAAAGAGCCTGACCGGTTACCCCCAAATATTATTTTTCAAAAAAAGGTTCTATAAGGTATTGACAAATACAGCAAAAAACACTATAATACCTTATAGAACCTCTTATTAACAGGAAAGGTCTTATGCATACGGTCGAGCTGAAAAAAGACAAAATTTACAAACAGTTGAAGCAGGCAATCATCAATGCGAAGCTGCCAGCCGGGAAAAAACTTCCCCGGGAAACTGATTTTGCCAAGTCACTTCAAGTTGGCAGAATTACACTTCGTTCCTCACTCGACAGACTGGAACATGAAGGCTACATAAAAAGAGTACATGGAAAAGGTACGTTTGTTTCTCCAGAGAATGCAAAACCCACGAAAGCCCCGGCAATTATGGTTGTCCGCAGCGCTGAAGGCGGTTTTGAATCTCCATATAACTATATAGTTCCTGAAGTTATCCGCCTTGCGGAAAATCAGCATTGTACAACACTGTCAACAACTGATGCAGCTTTAATTATGTTTTCGTCTGCTGACATCAAGAATTATGTAAAGGAAAATAATGTCATAGGTATTATTGCCGTTACAAATGGTTTTATCGGCGACGAACCTATAATAGAAAAATTCCGCAGCGCTGAAGTTCCGGTAGTGCTCACACACTGCTCCCCCGGTGATATTAAAATCACCGGTTTTACCGGAATTGCGATAGATGAAAAAGAAGGATGGGAAGCGGCAATCGCTTATTTAGCAAAGGAATGCGGACACAAAAACATATGTCTTCTGGGCTATGCAAACAGTAAACATAGGTTTCGCGGTTTTTCGAAGCAGGAATGTATAGAACTCCTCAAGAAATATGGAGCAGATCCTGTCGAATCGCTGATTACCGCTGTCGATTTTGACAGAAAAATGATTAAAGATACTATCCATAAAATGTTTGACAGCGATATTAAACCGTCCGCAATACTATGCTATTCTGATTTTTCCGCTATTTATGTTTATGAAGCATTAAAAGAAATGAAGCTTCGAATCCCCCAAGACGTTGCGGTCATGGGGACTTGCGGCTATCCGGACGCCAGATTGCTGTCACCGCCATTGTCCACTGTTGATTACGAATATTCAAAATTCGCTGACATGGCTGTTGAGATGCTGCAGGAGCCGGAAAAATGGTTTTCAGAAGAAAAGGGAAAGCTTAGAGAAAAAGCTTTTAAGATAAGGAAACGCAAAAGTACAAATATAAAAAAATAAAATCAGGAGATTTGTCATGAAAAAAACAAAAAGTAAACGATTCTTCACACTTATCGAACTCCTCGTTGTGATAGCTATCATAGCAATCCTCGCTTCAATGCTGCTTCCGGCATTGGGGAAAGCACGGGAAAAAGCACGCTCAATCAATTGCCTGTCAAATTTAAAACAGCTCGGCGTAGGGTTTCTGCTATATGCTGATGATAACGACTCCACGATATTTCCAGGTCAAATGAGCCTTGCGGATGGAAACACAATGAGGTGGTATAACCAGGACCCTGTTTCAAATCTAGGGTTTCTTATCCCTTATATCAAAACAATTACCTCTTATCCACATACTTATATCGGCGCGGTTGGATCTGATAGTGTCGGTTTTGAAAATGAACGCAGTCCTCTAAGCTGCCCGTCCGTAGCAACAACTCCGGGGTTCAGCACCACTACTTACGGCTACAATATAATGATTGCACTTGCCTATCCGGGAGGATATAACATGCCTGCAAAATTTAAAGTAAATCAATATAAAAGCCCATCTGCAAGCGTATGGGTAGGCGACATATACGGCGACAGAGCCGCATCGCATTCCCCATATATGGACACAAGAGTTTGGGATGGAACTCTTTATGGAGTATACTTCCGGCATGGGAATAATATGGCTAACTTTGTTTTTGCTGACGGTCATGCCGCCGCTAAATCATTTGGGGAAGTACCAAACACTGATAATCCCGGCTGGACCAATTCACGTGAGAACACAATATTCTGGAACCCGATTTATAAACAATAATATATACAACAACAATGGAGGCTGGTATGAAAACAACAAATAAAAATTTTACTCTCATCGAATTGCTTGTAGTGATAGGCATAATAGCGATCCTCGCTTCAATGCTGCTTCCGGCGTTGAATAAAGCTCGCGAAAAAGCACATGCGATTTCCTGCATGAACAACCTGAAACAACTCGGACAGGCATTCATGCTGTATACCCAGGATAACGATGACAACCTGCCTCCGGGACGCACTTACGGAACCAACAGCAAATACTGGTTCAGTACTGTCGAGAATTCCGGATATCTCATTCCTTACCTGCCAATTCTCAAAAAACAGCCTGGATCAGCTATAGGCTTTGTCGGTTTCAATGGCGGAAAACTCCAGCGTTCTATATTAAGTTGTCCTTCATATCCGCAAATGGACGCAACACATTACACCTACGGATATAATAGTATAATAGGTGATTATGCGGAAGCCACTCCATCAAAAATGGCTGCCTATCGAAAGGTTACAAATTTCAAAAAAAGCTCAGAAACTTGCCTTTTGACAGACATTGACAATGCTTCCGGGCCTTACTTTTTGCCTTCAAAACAAGACGGGCTCTATCCAGTATCATATCGTCATGGCGGAAATCGCAGCAATATAATCTTTGCCGACGGTCATGCAGAAGCCCGCAAATTCGGTTCATTACCTGATGAATATATTCTGGGATGGACCAACAGCCGGATAAAAACCAATGCGTGGAACCCGATAGCTCCCACTCAGTGGTGGTGATATATAAGCTCCCGGACGTTACACTTGAAAGCACTCTCAAACTAGACGTCTGCGTATAAAATATTTAATTTAAAAGGATTTATAATGAAGAAAACACTATTCTTATGCAGTACAGCCGCACTTTTCACGCTGGCAAACGCAGCAAGTCTGGAAGATTTCTCAAAAGGCGGGGTTTCGGTTGATTTCTCTAAAACTTTCAAAACAGAAAAATCTTCCGGGAAAAACCTGATTTTCAATGGTGATTTCGAAACTAACCCCTTAGCAAAGACACCATGGAACCAATGGCAGAATCATTACTATATACACGCCCCCAAACACGAATTGCCTGACCCGGCAGCACTAAAGGCAAAGCTCAATCCGCTTTTAACTCAGAAGATCATATCTGATAAAGGTAAAAAGTACCTTGAATTGTCAAGTCCGGCTGCAATAATGAAATATCGTCCCAAAGGCAAACCGATGCTTTCCAACCGGGTTTCACAATATATTGATCTGCCGGCATTGAACGCTCCGGTTAAATTTCAGCTTTCTCTAAAATATAAGGGAAAAATTGACAATGTACAAGGGCTCAACAGCTTGCGGGTATTCGTCTTCTTTAAAGATAATATCAAACTGTATAAAAGCAAAGATACCCGCAAGATGGTCAATCATGCTTTGCAGGTCAGCGGAAAATGGACTACTGGGACAGTCAGCTTTATAGCGCCCGCCAATACCCGCAAACTGGGTATTTCTCTGGCTCTTTACGGTTGCGGACAAGTATTTATTGATGATGTAAAGCTTATTAAAGTCAAAGCCGCTGCCGGAGTGGTGGCTA
This sequence comes from Victivallaceae bacterium, assembly GCA_963664605.1. Lineage (GTDB taxonomy): Bacteria > Verrucomicrobiota > Lentisphaeria > Victivallales > Victivallaceae > JAHOYW01. The sequence goes on along the minus strand of OY761536.1, from coordinate 2,222,510 downwards.
AACTCATCCCCTGCTCCTTCCTAGACAAAGTATTTGTTCTGTCGCAAAATGATCCGGCAGTGATGGCCTTCGCCTTTAAAAATGAGAAAAACACAAAAATAAATAATCCTTATCTTTACTTAGAACTGCCTGAAGGCTTTGAACTTGTGGATATTCGTTATACAACCAGCCTCAACGAACAAAAAAATATTGTTAAGAATGGTAAAAAGTATACCGTTTACAAAATAGACGTCAGTAAGCTCAAGAAAAATTTTGGTAAAGAGCGCTTCAACACTTATATTCTAGCTTCAGTTATGGTAAGAAGCAGTCTTCCTCCGGGAAAGAAAAAATATCCAGCATCCTACTGGTATCAGGACGGCAAATACCAGACCGAACCGGAGAATATAGAGCTAAAAATTATTCCTGAAATAAAATCCAGACAACCTAAAATATTCCAAACCGGGGCAATGGTGCGCCGAGAAGGTGATTTCACAGGAAAAGGAGTGGAGGGATTTACCGGCTTGTACAAAAAGACCGGATTCAACATTGTACACGGACGCTCAACCGCGGCAATGGACGCGGCATATAAAAAAGCCGGAATATTTCGCTATACTCAGCCTTATTTCTTATGCAACGGTTACAGAATCGGCATAGACGACAAACCGGATAATGTCAAATTTCAATTAGCAGACGGTTCCTACAGGGAAAAACCGCATCAGGCAATATGTCCGGCAGCCGTATATAAGCAGGACCCTTATTACCGGAAAAATGTACTTGACAGGATCAAAGACATTCTCGTTAAGAATGATTCCTCGGACAGCATCATGCCTAACTGGGAACCTTATATGTTTGACTTCAAGGGCTGTTTCTGTCCACGCTGCAAAGATGAATTCATAAAATACAGCGGCCTGGATAAAACAGAAATCAACAAGGCATGGCCGTCTAAAATAATTATAAAATATAAAGACAAATGGGTTAAATTCCGTTCATGGCAGCATGCTCAAATGTGCGTTCAAATAGAAAAGGATATAAGCAAGATAGGTAAAAGCGTCGGCAAGGACTCACATTTCATCCCTGAAATTGCCTGGAGCCAACTGCTTGAAGACAGTAATTCTCATTTTGCGCAATACAACCCGAAAGATTATATGGATAAACTACCCTTACTGGAACCTTGGGGCCCCTATATATTCTATAAATTTGATGAACCTTATGTCTATAATCCAGGCATACATTTAATTACCTACACTGCCGCTAAAGATATTAAAAAGTTTATCTCCAAACATATCCCGGATAAAAACAAACACCCGAAAATAATCGCATTCCCGCATGGATATCAAGGAAACACCTGGGTTACAGAACCGGAAGCCCTCGCTTTCGAAACTCTTTGCTTCTTCCTGAACGGCTGGGAAGGTTCTATCGCCTATGTATTCCCGAAAGGCTATGATAACCGCTGGTGGAAGGCTATGGCTGAAGCCAATAAAAGAATAGCTGAATATGAAGACTTTGTCTTCAAAGGAAAAAAAGCCAACAATGTGACAGCTTCCCCCGTAAGCCCTGTGCCTGCTGCTGATTTTCCGAAATTCTGGAGCGAAGGCGGTAATTTCGTTCAAAAACTTCCGTCATTGAAAACAGCCTCAATAATCCAATCAGTCGAATACAAGTCAGGAGAAAAACGCCTGATTGCGGTCGGTAATTTCTGGCAGAAAGGAGAAGTTTTTGTAAAATTGTCAGTAGATAATCTCAAATCATCCACAAAGTATGTTTTGCGCGAGCCGGACTATAAACGCTGTTTCTCTATAAGCAACAATGCCGCCTTGACCGCCAGCCAGCTTAAAAAAGGAATAATGGTTCATGTTGGAGCTCTCCGCTGGGCATTTTTCATAATTGAGCCGTACCGGAAAAACACCCAGTATAATGAAGTGATACCGCTTGAATTCATGCGGCAACTGCTCAAAAAACGTTTGCCTGAAATAGAAGAAGCCATAAAATGGGAAAAGAAATATAAAGCTGAACAACAAGCGCAGGCGGATAAAGATAATGCCTTGCCGGATTATTCAAATATCAAAAACATGGATAATAAAGGAGTAAGCTGCCGAAAAGCAGACAATACGATCAAATTCAACTGGAAAAACAACAAAGTAATAATAGACCCGACTACAGGAGGAAGGATAAAAAGCTGGTTTTGCGATAAGACCCAGTTGGTTTCCCAGTCGGGCAATTTAGGTTTCTGTGTTGATGCGTTCTGGTGGCCGTCAAAAGCCGCCAGCCAAATCACCAGCCCATATAAAGTGGTGAGCCAGGACAAAACCGCTAACGGCCTGAATATTGTTCTTAAACGCAGGTTAACGGCAAAAGACAAGATATTCCTTGCTGACTGCGTAATCACAAAAACTTATGATATTTCTCCCGAAAGGCTTCAAGTCAGCACAAAAATAACCAATACGACCGGCGTTGAAAAAGAATTTTCTTTTCGCTGGCACAATATGCCAGCCCTGCTGGAATTCCACGGGACAAAAGGCGGAAAAGCTCTATTGACCGAGAAAGGTAAAGAAGTAGTTTTCAAACGTCTGTTCGCTCGAAAAATGCTGCGTTACGCCGCCAGGCGCGACGCTGACCTCGAAGGCTTATTCAAGCTTGAACAAGCCGCTACGATCTCCAAACCGGAGGTTGTTTTTTCCAGCACGTGGAGCCCCGTTAAACTAAGCGCTGAAATCCTTTCAGACAAAGAACTCTATGGAATAGTCTTATGGGATTCGGGAAAGCAGAAAACCACCACCTTTGAACCATTATTCAAAAAAACATCCATCACCACCGGAAAATCCTGGACCGCATCAATGATATGGAAAACTAAATAATCAAGGAATAATCCATGCATTTAAAAACTCTGTCTGCAATATTCGCCGCAACAATAACACTTTCCGCCAATGCCGTTCAAATATTGCCGGAATGCAAGCCGTGGCAATCTCAAGGGCTGTCGCCGGTAAAAATAATAATTGATAAAAAACTTTCTCCTTTACTGATCAGCAAAAACGGTAAAGCAATGATTAAGCTTGTCGTTCCCGCAGAAAACAACAATATTTATTATACTGGTATAGCTAAAATAATAAAAAAATATTTAAAGGAAATCACCGGATCTGATTTTCAAATTGTCAGAGGCAAATTAAATTCAGGGATGGGGATATTTATCGGCCCATGCGAGGACACGACTGTAAAAAATGCTTTTGACTCCATGCAAAAACAAACAGCGGAGAGTTTTTCTGTCAAGAGTTTTAAGAATGGAATAATGCTAATTGGCAATGACCAGCCGGGAAACACTTCTAATAAAGTTCTGAATATAGTTTCCGTAAATTACAGCCGCGGCACTCTTTTCGCCGCTATTGACTTTCTGGAAAGAATGATCGGATGCCGCTTCTATTTTCCCGGCAAACTCGGAACGTGCCTGCCGGATTACCATGAGAAATCTTTGACTGTTCCGGCAGTAAGCTATAGCGACCACCCGGTATTTTCATACAGAATGAGCTCATATCAATACCCTGGCTTTGCTGACAATAAATACGCCGGAACTGATAATATCAAGGATCGACTCGCCTGGGCATATATGATGCGGATCGGCGATGTAAATAATCAACGCCATGGACATACTGACACTAAATGGAATAAACTGTTTGCAAAGTCACATCCAGAATATTTCGCCCTGCGGAAAGACGGCAGCAGAATGATCGGGAAACGCGCCGGGCACAGCGTTCAACGCTGTTACACATCTCCCGGCGGTCTTCAGGCGAACATAGATGAGATTGCCAGATTTTATAAATACGGTAAGGATTATACGGCTTTTGCCGTCAAAAGCATGGCGCCCGACAAAAAGTACATTCGCTGGTGGCCCAATGACGGTTTCAAAGGCTGTGAATGTCCAGGATGCCGGAAACTCACCGATAAAAGCAGCAGTTCACCGCACTCCCGCCTGATTTGGAATTATATTATAAAGCTTGCCGCGGAAATACATAAACGCTGGCCGGATAAGACCTTGCTTGTCCCGGCTTATTCAAGCTTCAGGACTCCGCCTGAAGGAATTAAAATACCCAAAAATGTAATGGTTATACCTGTCCTTCCAGCAGGTATGTCAATGGCTTTTCTGAAAGAACCCGCCTGCATGGAACAAGCAGAAAAAGACATAAAGATGCTATCAAGGATAAACAGTCAGAAATTCTGGATGTGGATGCACTATCCGCATCGCCCGAGAATTACCAACCGGCTCGATACCCCCTACCCTGTGCCGCACATTATGTTAAAATATATAAACTCCCACCGCGATAAAATGAGCGGATATTATTTAAACGGACATCATACCACAGTGCTGGCGCTGGACGGTATTGTGCTTTACTTATGGTATCAGGCTCTTTGGAATCCTGATATTGACGCGGACGCGATGATTGATGAATACTGTAAACTGATGTTCGGCCCGGCAGCTCCGACAATGCGGCAATACTGGAAACTGGTTATTAACCGCTGGGAAAATGTGCGCTGGAAAAATATGCCTGACCTGAATAAACGTAAAAACAGAATGGGCAGCATTATTCCGAGGGAATTCTATTTTAATGAGACCTACCCGAAAGCAATCAGGGATAAACTTGAAAGAATGTTGAAAAAAGCCCTGGATAAAACCACAGTAAATTCTATTTACCGTCAGCGCATGGAGTGGATGACCGCCGGAACAGAAAAGTTCTTCACTCAGGGCAGAATGTTTGATACCGGAACCTCTGTCCGCACGGAAGCCGCAAAATTCACTCCGCTTATTGACGGGAAGCTGGATGAATGGAAAAAACTTCCTTATCTGGCTCTGGTCGATAATACCAACGGCAAACAGCCCCCTGCCCCGACTTGGATATGGACGGCTTTTGATGATAAAAACTTGTATATCGCTGGAAAAGTATTTGAAAAAGACGGAAAATTCAGGACTAAAGGCAAAGAACCGAGAGATATATCTTTATGGAATAATGATGATATAGAAATATTTATCTGCGGCAACCTCGCCGGATTAAAAGAAGCAGGTTTTCCACAGGCATCACAGTTTCACCAAATAATTATTAATGCCGACGGAGCGATTTATGACGCGCATAATTCAGATGGCAAAAATAACAAAAAAATTAATATTGATTTTGACTTGAAAACAGTAAGACAAAAGGATGGTTTTATCTTTGAAATGAAAATACCGTTCAAATCAATAAATTCCATTCCGCCTAAACCGGGCGACGCATGGCCTATGAACTTCTACCGTACACGCTTTGTTGACGGCAAAGCCACAGCTCAGGCCTGGTCACCAACCATGAGTTCTTTTCATGATACAACTAAGTTTGGAACTGTTATATTCCCCCGGAAGACCCTATGGAAAATGCCGCTTAAACTACTGAAGGACGGCAGTTCACCATTCATCCAGGCATTTCCAAAGAATGTAAAGGCCGAGGTAAAATTTATTAACAATCAAATGATAGTCAAATGCCAAGCCCCGAAAGATATAAAAAAAGACTTTGAGCTTAAATTTTATGGGAAAGCGGGTGCACGCCCAAATATAAAAAACAGCAAAACGCCATTAACCTGTGAATTCGCATTCGATATTAAGGGCACAGGAGTATTCAGGGTACGCGGCGGAGTCGGCAAAGCAAAATCAAGTACCGGTTATATCGGCAAAGCATATCATACAAATGTCGCGCCCGGCAGCAGAATAAATCAGAAGATCATCAACCGGGCAGAGCTTACCAGTAAAAAGAAAACTGTAAATACAGCAGAAACATGTGTTTTCGCGATAAAAGCCAAACCTGGAGCTGATTTCACTGTAATCTTAAGGAAGATGGTAGTTTTCGCTAAATAAGCTTAACTGAAAATTATAAATGAGGCTGTATCTTTACGGGTACAGCCTTTTTTATTTGAAAATGTTTAATTTTATGCGAATATATAGATAAGTAATTCATATTGGGAACTTTTATGAAAAAGATTTTATCTGTTCTAATTTTTATGTGTCTGTTATCTTCCGTATTTGCAGCGGCGGATATTGAAGAAAAACTCAGCAAAAAAGCGATAGAAGCCAAGGCGTATTTTGAGCGCGGAAACGACAGGTATGACGCGGAGAATTACCAGGGGGCAATAGAAGATTTCAACAAAGCCATTGAACTGGACGCAAAGTTCATCGCTAAATTTATGCCAAGTTTCAGACCCAAAGCATATAATCTCAGGGGCAATGCCCTGTTTAAATCTCAAAAGTACGAAGAGGCTATACAGGACTATAATGAATCCATCAAACTTGCTCCTAAATGTCCCTGGGTATACCTCAACCGGGCACGCGCCTATACAAAAATAAAACGTTACAAGAAGGCGGTAAAAGATTATAATATGGTTCTGAAATTGATGCCGGATTATGATTTTGCCTATTATATGCGCGGGGATGCAAAAACAAAGGACGGACAATACAAAGAAGCGATAAAGGACTACAACCGGGCGATAAAAGTTGATCCATATTATTTTGAAGCATACTGTGGACGCGGAGCCGCGGAATGTTATTCAAGACAGTACAAAAAGGCAGTACAGACTTATTATGAAGCTATGAAATTAAGAAAACATAATGAGTTGGCATATAGAGGATTAGACATGGTCTATGAGCAAATAGCCTCTGATGTGACAGAAGAAGTCAAATCCCTGCTAAAACAAGATAATATAAGATTAATTTCAGTAAAAATAGAGCCATTTTACAACTCCGGCATCCCTGCCGGGAAAAAGCTTATAATCCCGAAAGAATCAAAACCTTATGGCAAACAAAATTATGCGTCATTATATTATTGCCAAGGTGAACAAAAGTTCAAACCAAGGGAACTCAACAAAACGGAAAGGCAGAAAAAAGTAATTGATGAATACGTTGAGTCAATTGATTCAACCTACAAAAAAGCCGCAAAATATAATGCGACTGGTGATATAAATTTCAACTTGGGGAAATATAAAGAAGCTATAAAAAACTACAACAAGGCTGTAAACCTGGCTCCGCAAATGCCTGATGGATACCAGAAACGCGGAAACGCTTTTTTTGAGTCAGGTAAACTCAAAGAGGCACGCGAGGATTTCATGAGGGCAAAAAAACTAGCAAGGCTCCAGCAGAAAACAAAAATCCTGAAATCCATTGAAAACAACATAAAAGAACTCGACAAAGTGGAAGCATCATTAAAGAAGAAATAGTTGTAAGCCGTGAGCCGTTTTCAAAGGAACAGAGGAAGCATGCCGGGGCTGTTTTTGTCTAAGTCACCGCTTTGCAGTTGCCCATCCAGCAATTTTAATAAAACTTGCTTATCGTGAGGGAACCTCCCCTCAAGCGGAATCGGATTTGAACGATGATTAGCTCTGAATACGGTTCTTTTCAAGTCTAATCCGGCGATAATATCCCGCAGCTCACTGACCGCCTCATATTCTGAACAGGTATCATAACCGTCAAACATCTTAGTGTTCGGAACCTCGACAAAACGAAGGGCGGACAAAAGACGCGGCTGCATTTTATTAAGCGCCAGAGCGCTGAGCCGGGCATGTTCCTTTGAATAGGATTTTCCGCCAAGTCCCAGCAAAATCATTACGGAACAGCGCAGTCCGACAGCCTGCGCGCGCTGAACCGCCTCGATCATAGGTTCAACTTTTTCGCCTTTGTTAACCAGGTCCAGCAATTCCTGACTGCCGCTCTCAAAGCCCAGATAAAGAGTGCTTAATTTAAGTTTTCGCAATTCAAGCAACTCGTCATTTGTCTTAGACAGGATAGAGCTGCCGTTAGCGTAGACATTGACCCGGGTCAGGCGCGGAAAAAGTGAATTCAGGGCATTGAGATAAGTTTTCAGCATTTCAAAAGGCAGAAGCATAACATCTCCATCGGCAAGGAATATCCGACGGGTGTCGGGATAATGTTCAGCGGTTTCGATAAATTCGGCTAATGCTTCCTCCATTCCTCTCAGGGAATAACGCACCCCTTTATACATCCCGCAAAAACGGCACTTATTATGCGGACAACCATAGGCTACCTGAAAAATCAAGCTGTCTGCCTCAGCGGGAGGCCTGAATAATGGTTCTTGATATTTGGGCATAATATTTACTTCAAGCTTTAATCTTTTTTTCTTGTAAACTTCCGCCTTGGCTCCGGAACTTTGCCGTTTGCTTTCAGACGGTAACGCTTTTCACCCAGGACTTCACGTATTTCGCTTAATAATTCACTGCTTACCGTAACTCTGTTTTGTGCTCCAGCCTCGATAAAGACATATTTATCGTCAATACATGATATACAAATAACAACAGAGGTTTCACCCGGATATTTTTGACATATCTGCAACAAGTTTTTCAAGTCTTGCGTATTATTGGAACCTTCATAAAGATGAACATGCAGTTCGTCGGTATATTCTTTTGTCACCTCTTCCATAGGAACCACTTTCTGGACAATCAAGCTGACTTGTCCGGTTTCTTCGCTTTTGCGGGTCAAGGCTTCAATAAGTATTGGCATATCTGATTCCGGTTCAATCTGATCCTTTTCCAGTTGCTCCAGGCCGGAAGCGTAAACCATCGCTTCGGTGGAAGTATCAAGATCCTCAATATCCAGAATACCGAAAGGCTTGCCGGAATTTTTACCGTAGCGTTTGGAATAAGATTTGACAATACCGCCTATCCTGACTCCAATATTATCATCAAGCTCATTCAGGTTGATAAGTTTGACCGTGGAATAAATTTCAACAAGATCACAATATTTCCCGAGCGGATGTCCGGTAACATAAAAACCAAGCAGTTCTTTTTCGTATTTAAGTATTTCATTCTCATCGAATTCGGGAATATCCGGAACCGGGATGGAAAAGATTTCCTCCTGTTCTGAATCATCAAGCATATCGAATAAGGACCCCTGCCCCGCCAGACGGTCTTTGACCCTTGAAGCGGCGTATCCCATTGTCGCGTCGGACACCGCCAGTATTTGCGAACGGCGCAGCCCGAAAGTGTCAAAAGCCCCTGCCTGTGTGAAATTGGTTATAACTCTGGTGTTCATGGCTTCGCCGCAGCGTTCGCAGAAATCAAGGAAATTCTCGAATTTTCCGTCTTTACGTGCCTCGATAATCTTTCCGGCGGCAGCCTCGCCGCAACCTTTTACCGCTCCCAGCCCGAAACGAATGGATTTGCCGTCCACTGAGAAGTTGATCCCGCTTGTATTAACGTCCGGGGGCAGTACGTTAATTCCCATTTCACGGCATTCGGTCATAAGGAAAGCGATTTTTTCAGCGTTATCGATTTCAGCAGAGAGCACCGCCGCCATAAACTCTACCGGATAATTGGCTTTGAGGTAAGCGGTTTGATAAGCGATAAGGGCATAGGCCGCACTATGCGACTTATTAAATCCGTAACCGGCGAATTTTCCGATTTTCTCCCAAATATCATCAGCTAACTTTTCACTGATCTGATTGTGTTCAGCACAGCCTTTAACAAATCTTTCTTTCTGTTTAGCCAGTACGTCAACTTTCTTTTTACCTATAGCACGGCGCAGGATATCAGCTCCGCCAAGACTGAACCCGGCAAGTACCTGAACCACTTCCATGATCTGCTCCTGATAAACCATAATGCCATAGGTTTCTTTCAACACGTCTTCCATTTTAGGATGGTCATATTCTATTTCCCGCTCACCTTTTTTACGGGCGATAAAATCAGGGATAAACTGCATCGGGCCGGGACGGTACATCGCAACCAGAGCAATAATATGCTCAAGCGATTCAATCCCAAGCTGGCGGCAAAGATTCTGCATTCCAGTAGATTCCAACTGGAATACCGAGACCGTATCGCCACGGTTCAAGAGCTGAAAAGTTTTTGCATCATCCAGCGGTATATCATTCATATCAATATCAATACCGCAAGTTCCTTTGATATTATCCAGAGCCGTCTGTATAACAGTTAAAGTCTTCAGCCCCAGAAAGTCCATTTTAAGCAATCCTAGTTCTTCACAGGGAACCGCTGGAAATGAAGTTATTATTTCGCCTTTGGCTCCGCGCGTCAAGGGAACAAGGTTGTCCAGGCGCTGGTCACCGATAATGACTCCAGCGGCGTGAATCCCCATCTGGCGGTTGATGCCTTCAAGTACCTCCGCGTATTTGAAAATTTCCTGCACATAGGGTTCTTCTTCCAGGAGTTGGCGCAATTCACCGGACTCCTTAACGGCTTTTTCCAAAGTCATTTTGGGGTCGCCGGGGATAAGTTTGGTAATACGGTCGCCGGCGGCGAAATCATGCCCCAGAACCCGCGCGACATCTTTAATCACCGCTTTTGCTTTCAAAGTTCCGTAGGTTCCTATCTGCGACACGCTTTCCTTGCCATATTTATTACGCACATATTCAATGACCTCTCCACGGCGTTTTTCACAAAAATCTATATCAAAGTCAGGAGGACTGACACGTTCCGGGTTAAGGAAACGTTCGAAAAGCAACTTGTATTTAAGCGGGTCAAGGTTGGTGATATAAGTAAGATACGCAACCACACTCCCGGCTCCGGAACCACGGCCCGGCCCTACAGGGATTTTCTGTTTACGGGCATAATCAATAAAGTCAGAGACTACCAGGAAATAACTGCAGTATTTTGAATTGTCAATGACTCCAAGTTCATAATCCATGCGGTCAACAATTTTTTGCTGCTTTTCATCCAGTTTATCAAGCTTACGCGGATCAAAGCCATAACGGTCAACCATGTTAGTACAGCAGATATTGCGGAGAAACTCCTTTTCCGTTACGCCAGGTTCATTGATCTCATAAACCGGATAATGGTTAACATCCGGCGCGAATTTAAACTTAATATCGCAACGGGCGGCAATATCAACGGTATTGGTTACAGCTTCTGGAACCTCTTTGAATATTTCATGCATTTCCGCCGGACTTTTAAAATAATATTCTGGACCGGAAAACCTGAAACGTTTGGGGTCGTCAATCTTCGAACCAGTCTGGATACACAGCATTATCTCATGGGCCTTGGCATGTTCCTTTCGCAGATAATGCACGTCATTCGTGGCAACCAGCGGCAAGTTCATCTTCTTTGACAGCTCAATGATACCACGGTTAACTAGTTTTTCCTCCTCAAGTCCATGATCCATGACTTCCAGGTAAAAATTATCTTTACCGTAAATATCAATATATTCGCCGATTTTACTTTCCGCCGTCGCCATGTCTTTATTGAGAATCATTTTCGGCACTTCTCCGCCGACACAAGCGGTAAAGGCAATCAGACCTTCGCTGTGCGCAGCCAGCAGTTCTTTGTCAACACGCGGTTTATAAAAGAAACCGTTAACCGAAGCTTCACTTATCAGCTTGCATAAGCTGTGATAACCGGTAATGTCCTTAGCCAGCAAAACAAGGTGATAGCCGCGAATATCCGGAACAGAAGTGTTTTTATCAAAACGGGTAGTCGGCGAAACATACATCTCACAGCCGACAATGGGATTGATCCCGGCTTTCCCGAAGTTCTGGTACATGTCAATGACGCTGCCCATAAAACCGTGGTCGGTAATGGCTACTGAGTTCATATCATATTTTTTAGCCATTTCGACCAGGCCCTTTATCGTGCAGGCCCCATCCAGTAAACTATAATGACTATGTAAATGCAGATGAACAAAATCAGACGCCATTCAAACCCTCGCTTTGTGCTGAAATATGTGAATAATAAGGAACAAGGTTCCGGAAAAATCAATAGCTATATCTTAGCACATATAAGCCCTAAAACAAACCGGAAATATGGATAAATGTCAAAAGATTTAACATCGGGCATCGAATATTAAATCTTAATTTTAGATATTGAATTTCAATAAATCACCGGGCTCTTCTTGATAGCTGTCAGTCTTGCTGTATATTGAAATATCAAGAATTAAGATACCTGAAAGATAGTGTGTATATTGAAAGAAATTATTATTTATACCGATGGGGCCTGTAGCGGAAATCCGGGGCCGGGCGGATACGGATGCGTTTTACGCTATAATCAAAACCGCAAGGAATTATCCGGCGGATTCCGAGAAACTACTAACAACCGCATGGAAATAACCGCCGCGCTTAAAGCTTTGGAAAGCTTAAGGTATCCTTGCCGAGTAAGACTGCATTCAGACTCAAAATATTTAGTCAATGCCATGACAAAAGGCTGGGCCAAACGCTGGAAGGCTCAAAACTGGATGCGTTCCAGAACTGATAAAGCTAAAAATCCTGACCTGTGGAAAAAAATGCTTGACCTGTGCGAAATCCATGAAGTCGAATTCATCTGGGTAAAAGGACATGCATCAAATGAAGAAAACAACCGTTGTGACGAATTAGCAGTGGAAGCATATTCTGTTTCTGACTTACCTGTTGACCCTGGTTATGAAACAAAGCCAGAAACGGAAGAAAACCAGCTTGAGCTTTTCTAGAAGTTTATTACCGGAACCTCACCATCGCCATTCCACCAGAGTGGATCGTCCTTATCCTGCCCCGGTACTTCTATAAAGTCAAGATGTCCATCAAAAAAGCAGACATTGGATCTATCTCTATGCCATAATACCCGGTCAGACTCAACCGCCGGAGCTTCAGTAAACAAAATCAAACTCGAAGCTCTTTTGATTCCTGTCAGTTTTTTATCTCGAAAATACCAGTTAAATGAATAGGAATTACCAACCTGCTCGTATTTAGGTGAATTATTCCAGCCGGAATATGGATTTACGTCATTAGGACAGCGAAATACATCCAGATTATTATTTACATAACGGTTCAACGGCCGCGGAACATAATGTTCAAACAATGTTCCCTGAGTGCCGATGTAAGTGTTGCCGGTGGAGCGTCCACCATAAACATAACGATCCATATAAAAACCTAAACTGTCTGTACCCCAGAAAATATGATCGTTCCAATCCGTCATATACATAGCAAAAGCCTTGTAGACAGACGTCAGATTATTAGCGCATGAGATAGCTTTTGCTTTCTCCCTTGCCTGCTGCAATGCCGGAAGCAACATACCAGCAAGTATGGCAATAATAGAAATCACCACAAGCAATTCAATGAGCGTAAAATTTTTTCTTCTATAATTCATGATATCATACCTGATTATTACTAAAGATAATAAAATAAGGTATGGAAGCAAAAAAATCAAGACATTTACTTATATAAACGTCATATTTTCGAATCATGCCAGATTGCGTGCCGGATTAAAATAAAAAGCTTAAGCTAATATTCTTTCAGCATTTCGATGCATTATATTTTCGTAGGCATTCTGTGAAATATATTTTTTCTCCAAAGCATCCTTAATGAACCCCAGTATTTTCGGAACCGGCTCACTCTCGGAAGTGAAGCGGTCCGTACCAAAAACTATCTGGCTATTGAACTTTTCCAGAAATTCATAGCCGACCGCCGGATCGCGGCTTAAAGCACAATGCGCGCTGCCGGCCGAAATATCACCATAAAGGTTTTTATTCTCAGTAAACATCTTCCATAAACGCCCTTTTTCAGCAATAGCGCCTTTTACATAAGTAGTGCGGTTTTCATTATTTACATCTGCGGATATCTCATTCCAGAAAGTCTGCGAATGACCGGCAAAAATTGTTTTACTGAACATTCTGAGCATCTTTTCCAAACGCGGCAGTCCAAGGTCATCAATAGCCCCATAGCTATTTGAATTCTCCGGTTTAAAATGGAAAATTATAGGCATTCCGGCTTCTCCGGCATTGTAAAATAATCTCTGATAACGAATGTCATCAATCCACAAACTGGCGCACATCTCGCCAATCCCCTTACAGCCCAATTCCTTATAAACTTTCATCAGGCGCATTATTCCATCATCATCAATATTTATCATTGTGCGCGGATCAATGTTGCAGAAAGCAATAAAACGATCCGGATGTTTACGGGCAGCTTCAATGCATTCCTGATTTCCGCTAACAGCATAATAATCCATAACTTCAGGACTTATCAGGGGCAGCAGAACGGATTTATCAATGCCTTCCATATCCATGCGCTTAAGCAGAATATCCGCGGTAAACGGTTTCCTTCCCAGCAAAGCGCTGAATTCAGGGAAACGTTCAAAAGTAATATGAGCATGAATATCAATAATCATAGTTTACCCTTATTTTAGATATGCGTTTTCAACTTTGCTTATAATAGCTATAATATCATCTGCCTCTGTTTCTCCCCAACTTTCAGAAATATTCAAGTTAAAATGATTTCCCATAACCGCAAAGGCATTCGGAGTTTCCGGATCCAGTAAACGATTACCTCTGTAAAGAGGGTTGTTCCAGGGATGTTTATCAGCACGATTCAGGAACCAGTCAAAAGTGTAAGGCAGAGCCGCGCTGTAATCAGGATTCAGCAGCATCCCTTCAGCAATCAGCGCCGCGCAGAACTCTTCCTTTGTACAAGTAAGTTTACTGCTGTCCACCCGCAGCCGCCACCACCAGTACGAATGTTCAGCGCCCGGTAACAATTCAGGAATTATAATTGATTTGAATTTTTCCATACCTTTGTCTTTCAAGAGCTGAACAAAAGCCCGGCGTTTATTGACAATTGACGGCAGTTTTCTCAATTGTACACGTCCGATTGCCGCATGCAGTTCATCCATATTAAAATTCAATGAAGCGGTCACATTACCGTTTGATTCCTGCATATAAGGCTTGCCGCGGTCAGCGGCATTGCGAACTGATTTGTAAAGTTCCAGGTCTTTAGTAAAAACCATACCGCCCTGACCACCGCTGCAGAAATGTTTTCCAAACATAATTGAAAAAGCGGAAACGTCTCCGAACGAACCAACAAATTTACCATTAATTTTTGCCGCATGAGACTGAGAGCAGTCTTCGACTACAGGTAAATTATATTTTCTGGCAACCGCTATAATTCCTTCTATATCCATAGGCTCCCCTCCAATATGAGCCACCACAATCGCACTTGTCAGAGGAGTAATTGCCGCTTCAATCTGTTCCGGTCCGGTATTGTAGGAATCCGGGGCGGTGTCGGCTATAACCGGAATGCAGTTTTGAACGACTATCGGCATGATCCCGCCGGGATCAGTTACTGCTCCTACAACCACTTCTGAAAAAGGTGCGGGCTTAAGTGCTTTCAAGGCAACATGTACCGCAGTCGTTCCTGAATTCACTCCGTCAGCATAACCGCCGCCCAGAAAGTCTGCGAATTCCCGGCAAAAATCTTCCTCCTCTTTACCATTATAGCCGAAGGCACAACCGGAATCAATGGCTTTGTCAAATAATTCCATTGCGGCTGTCTTCTCTTCAACCCCCAAATGTCCTCGTCCGGGCCATAAAGCTGTTTTAAATTTTATTCCCCCGTTTATAGCAAGGTTCTCTTTTGTTCTCATTTTTATCTCCGTTTTTAATTCTTTTTAACGACTCCGCCACAGCGAAGCAAGTGATTTAAAATATTTATTTATATTGTTTTACTGCCATAAAAGCCGCCATTAACGCAGCTCCCCTGACAACGGAATAATCTTGAGGCTTAAGGTAATCGATTTCACAGTTTAATTTCTCTTTTGCGCATTCTTTGGCTGCGCTGTCAGCTATACTTTTGTTTGTCATAAGCCAAATCTGCTCAGGCTTGTAGGTTTGATCTAAATAATCACAAGCCTGCACCAGATAATCAATAACTTCATTTTTAAGTTTTTTAAGTCCAGGGGCAGATACCAACTCATCCATAGAGGGTTTATGACTGGTATTTGAAATCTTTTCGAGCAAAGCTCCGGCAGTTATATAATTTTCCAAACATCCTTTTTTGCCACAATAACAGCGTGGCCCGTTTTTGTTTACCTGCAAATGTGCCAGAGCGCTTTCATGCTCCTGATAATTCAGAATACTTCTATTATTTTGAATGACCCCCAGCTCAATAACATTACCGGCATGAAAAAGAGCAATATCTTTCTGCTTTTGCATATTTGCCACATCATAAGCAAGTGCATTGATGTTGAGGGTACGGTAAACCTGAGTATGGGTTTCTTTTTCAAGAAACTTAATCAAACCTGAATAAAGGTCATAAGCAGCCAGTGGCGGCTGCAGCCAGCGTGATACTGCCACACCAGTACCGCCAAGTATTTTGTCAGGATAACTGCTGATAATATCCCTGACCATATCTAAAACAGAGTTAAATACGGTAAGTTTGCTTTGTCCTGAATTGCATTCCCACTGTTTTTCTGCAAGAATATTTCCGTCTATTGTCGACAATACACAGTCCACAGTCATTCTCTGGCTTATCAAAACACCGGCAAATACCATATTATCAAAATTGGTGTGATAAATTATGCCCGGGCGTCCCTTTCCTTCCGGTATTCCACTCCCCTGGCGGCAAAATCCCTGACGGCAGAGCTTTTCCAGATAAGCCGTTGCCGTCCGGATATCCAAATCAAGATTTTCCACAACTTCCGCACGGGTAACGGTTCCTGATTGAACTATGAACTGCTTCAACTGCGCATTTTTACGGTCTTTTTTAGTCTTGCTTAACATATTTTATTGCAAATCCATTTTTATACATTTTGCATAATTATATTTTACATTAAAATATCAAAAAGTCAATGAGGCTTTCAAAAAAAATAATATTTTTGCGTTGTTATAGCGGGGAAGCAGTAATTGGCAGGCGCCCCCTGTAAACAGGGGCGCAAATTGGTATAATCCTCAAAAATTTAAGCAATAAAATACAAATATCATAAGATTTGCAAACTAGAGCATGTCTTCGGTAATTTTATCTATTTCCTCTTGTATCTGTTTTTTCAATTCCGGTTTGCCTGCCGCTGCCTGAAGCGCGATATTCAACTGTTCCAATGCCTTCAAGTTTTCCCCGTTAGCGGCTAGCACTTTAGAATAAGCGCGGGCTAAAATACTCCTGGAATGAGAATTCCTTATTTTTTTAATATCGGTGTATTTGTAAATAGCAAGGGCTTCCTTATTTTTCTTGTTCTTAAGAAGTAGTTCCGACAGCCTTACGAGAGAAGTATTGCGCCATGAATAACCGGCTTTCGTTACCGATAGAGCATTACGATACATTTCTTCCGCTTTTGCTTCATTCTTGATATTGTAAAGATAAATATCGCCGGCAGTTTTAGCTGCCACTCCTTTGACCGTAGGCCTTCCCCCTGGCGTAGTAAATGCTTTTTCCAGGTCAGACAATGCATTTTCGTACTTTTTAAGCGACGAATAGGCGCATCCTCTATTCTTATAGGCGGCAGGACGTACATCCTCCGGCCATGCCATAAAATCCGTATCTTTATATTTTTCAATCACCACATCCGGCTTATATAAAGACATCAAGACAAAAGCGCGCCTCTCCGGGTTTTTGATGCGTTCAGCAAGCTGTATGGCTTTTTTGTTATTTTTCAAGAAGCGGACAGCAATATTGATTGCCGCAAGCATATAACGCTGGTCGTCATAATCATTTTTCGTTTTGTCACTAAGAGTTTCAAAAACAGCAATGGCTTCTTCATAACGTTTCTCTTTCTGGAGCTGTCTGGCTTTTTTAGCAACTTTATAATCATAAGCATATAAGGCGAAAGCTCCATAAATCAACGATCCAATAAAAAATATTTTTACCTGCTTCATAATAACATCCTTTTATTCCATCAAGTCTATTCAAAAACCAGTTTACCTAAAGATGCATCCCCAACCACTTTTGACGGATTAAGTATTCCCGTCCAGACCGACCGCTCACGCTCTTTTTTACCTTTTTTATTTTTGTGAAAATGAACACGTCCAATATTGAAATACCACATTGTTCCGGCCTGCGGAGGTGATGTTTTCAGGGTCTTGAATGGTATTGCGGTCATTGACACCCATTTTTCTTTTTCAGGGTCAAGCTTATTTGAATACTTCCAATTTCCGTTCCATGTCCAGTCATTCCATCCGTAACGCGGATCGTAAGTATCAGTTATAAAACCATGTTCGGCATCAGCATAGGAATTATCCACCGGTTCGTAGCTGAAATAGTAATACTGGCTCTTGTCAGCTTTAGGGGACACAGTAATAACAATAGATTCCGCCAGCCATATTTCAGCATCACGTCCGCGTGATTCAAATTTTGGAAATGGTGCCTTTTGAGTCCCGGTGACTTTTATATAGATATTCTTTTTGTCATAAAGCACCTGGAACGAAGTGTCTGAATGCAGTTTCTTATTTGCCCCTCTGATTTTATCCATCTTATGAACCTTGGCTTTCCGCCAAATACTGGAATCAAGTTTCGGAGCAGTTTGAGTAAATACCGCTTTCATACTTTTTTCTTTAAGCGCGGCATCTCCTTCGCGACGCATTTTTTCCACATCCCAGTTGAAAGGTGCACGGCTTAAAGTATATCTGGGATTAAAAAATGCTTTCCTGTACCCTCTTGGATTATATGGAGTCCCTTTTAAGGCAATCAACTTATCCAGGTGTTTGTTTCTAGCCTCAACAGAATCCAAAAGTTCATTCAGGGAAGCGGGAGTCTTTTTATTCTGGTAATTATGCCATGAGTATATGACATCAACAATGTGTTTCAGGAAATCAAATTCGCCGCGTACAGTCGCAATACGGTTTTTCACGCGTTGTTTCACAGCAATTTTTTCAGCACGCTCAAGGTCTGCTTCCAGCGAGTTCAATATTTCCGGCGTGTAAATAATCCCCATAAGCCGGACAGGATCTCTTCCCATTTTCTTTATATAGTTGATAGTCAACTGATAGAACATAAGTGCGTTCTGAAGTTTTGTAAAGAATCTCCGCATTGGAGTTTCGGCTTCACGAAAAGCCGCCTTCAAATACTCTTTGAAAAGCTCATTGGCATCTTTTCTTTGAGGATCAACCCCCAACCTGAGATACGCGTAGATATTCGGTCCTTCAAGCCCATATTGAAAAGGCCTTCCGTTCACCTGGACAACCCTTACGTTTTTTTTACGGAAAAGTTCACTTTCCTTTTCAAAATATGAGATTTCATTTTTAGGCGTCATACTGGTAAGATGAAAATTGCCCCAGCTGTATAGATATGCGGCATAACCGCCAGGTACTTTTATTTTACTCCATGCCTCAAAATACTGTGGAGTTGAACGCATCATTTCCACAATAAGATTATCCGGCATCTCTTTAAATCCCTGTGGAGGGCTGGAGGTCACGGAATATGCCGAAACCATCATCTTTTTACCCGGACGGTCTTTCTGCAGTCTAAGCGCCATATCCCGATGCATAATCCAAAGCTTCTTATTCCAGGCGGGATCGGCGTACCAAATGGCTCCGTCTTCCGGTTTGGTGACAGGTTTAGCACCATAAAGGTCAAAGCATTTTTTGCAACTGCATGGAACAAAGCCGTCCGGCTGACCTACTTCCACGATATCATATCCTTCATCACATTTTTTTAGAATATGCTTATAGATGAGTTCCCGTACTTCTTTATTGGAATAGCAAAGGTGATGAGTGTTTTTCTTGCGCAATCCATTTTGCTGCTGGACAAAATATTCCGGGTGGCTTTTGCCGTATTTTTCTTTCGGAACTGCGACATTATGCTGATGCCCGGCGTTTGACCATACTTTCTGGAACCATATTGCGTGGTTGGCTACCGCAAACAAAGAATCGGGTTTGGCACGAGTGGATAGCCAGTTGTGTTCGATAAAAAAGGGTTCCTGTATTGTATTGAGGCCACTTGGAACGCTAATAGCGATTTCAGGCATGAATTCTATACCATCCTTACCCGGGTTCAAAAAGCGTGCCCCTGCATAACGGTAAAGAAATTCAGCCGTACTGTGAAGCGTAACAAAATACGGATATGGAGGTTTTTTCATTTTTAATGTGCTGCTGTCTGAAACCAGATCCGGTTTATCATTTCCTGCTATAATTATATTCTTTCCAACAGCCTTATGTATATTCTGCCAGTTTTTCAGTTTAGAAATGTCAACGCCATTTTCTTTAGCGAATTTTGTAGCGCCAAGGTAAATTCCACGTTTATTCTTATTCTTTCCAGATTCTTTTACAATATCCAGCTTTATGGAATTTGCCGCGAATGCGTCCTGTATCAATTTTGCGGACAACTCCACCGACTTCTTTGAAATAGGATTTTCATACTTATCAGGAACAATTATCTGGTGTTTTGTTCTCCCGTTCACTCCAAGGATCACATCACCGGCAAATGTACTTAACATAACTGCATACACTGTTAAAACTGCCAAAAAATATTTTCTCATATTATTTCCTTAAATTGTTAATTTATGAATTTTCTTTTAAAATTTTTTAAATTATATATTGTTTTATAAAAAGTATTGGCTATTGCTTCTTCCAAAATTTATCTGTACTGGGAAGATTTTGCAATTCTGTTCCCTTTCTGGCACTTACATGACTGTCATAATACAGAATATTATTCATTCCATTATGCCTGGAAGCTGTACGTGCTGCTGTAAACTGAGGTGAATCACTAAGAATCTGTCCTCCATATTGAACTTCTCCTATATATGCGAGAGTAGACGGATATTTCACTCTTTTGTATAAACCTTGATTAGAAATATTTCCTCCTATAGTAAAATAATAATTTTTTCCTCCAGTGATTATGTATGATGGTACAGAAGGACAGGTAAATTTTGATTTGAATGCTGCTGTAACCTTTCCTAAAGAATCATTCAAGTATCCGCCAAGAGCACACTCGCAGTTCTCAATGATATGATGCCATTGGTGTGTACCTGTAACAGGAATCTCAATATCACACCAGCGTGTTGCGGGACGATAAAATTCATAGTCGCTTTGATAAAAATTGGAAGCCATTCCAACTTGTTTCATATTGCTGAGACAACTAATAGATTTTGCTCTCTCTCTGGCCTGGTTTAATGCAGGGAGCAACATTGCGGCAAGTATTGCTATGATAGCAATCACAACCAAGAGCTCAATAAGTGTAAAAACAGTTTTATTCCGTAGTCTTTTCATCGCCTTGTCCTTTTTTGTGAATTCTCATTTCATTAACTTATCAATCGTTAATCTTATTATACTGTTTACGTATAGTAAAATCAAGGCTCTATAAGCCAAAAGAACTGCTCTTTGAGATGAAAATCATTATATTTAGACCCGTAATGACGGGTCTCCTAATGACAATGAATATTCCCTTGGCGTCATACCCGTATATTTTTTGAATATCTTAAAAAAGAATGACGTCGAGGCATAACCTACGGCATTAGCTATTTCCTGAATAGGCATATTCCCCTGCCTCAACAAATATTTTGCCGCATTTATACGGTGATTATGCAGGATCTCGGTAAAACTCTCTCCTGTTTCCTTTTTAATTAATGCGCGTAAAGTCGGAATACTGACCCTGACCGCGATACTTAACTGTTTCAGGTCAAGTGGAGTTGAATAATTTTTTGCAATAATCTTTACTGCCTTGTTAATTATCTCAGATTTGTAGTTCAACCGGTAGGCCGCTTCTATCGGTTTATCCGGGATAGCGATATTAAGCTGGCGGTAAAGAATGATAATGAGCTCAGTAAGTTTACAGGCAATCATATCATTGCCATAACTTAAACCATGAATACTTTCCTCCTTAAGCGCTGTCATAATATTTGCACAATCCTGTCCGGTTGGCAGAATATTATTAAGCATATTTTCAGGCAGCTCGCCGCGAAACATGATATTCATGAAATCAAAAGGCGCGCCGTCAATTCCATAAAAAGAATGCCTGCCGGAAATAAATACGATATCCCCTGCTTTCAAAGTAAAAGTTTCGTCTTCAATATCCAGCGAAATATTTCCATAATCAACATAAATTATCTCAATGGCTTTAGGATGATGCTGATGGACAGGATGCGCATAGTTATGACTTGTGCCTTTATGGGCAACCAGACTTACTTTTTTAACTAATAATGGTTTAACTATAAAATTCATATAGTCATTCTCCTATGCTGTCCACTCTTGACACATTTCGTAATTTTTACAGCAGTATGGTATTATTTATAAAAATCAGGAACAATCCCCTTAAGAATTTCGTCATTAGTATCTTCCAGCCATTTAAATAATTTATTATGCAACTCTTCACGGACTTTCTGATATTTCGGGTCTTCTGCCAAATTACATCTTTCCAAAGGGTCGTTTTCCAGGTCATACAATTCCACCGGCGGCAGCGGAGACCATTCCTCACTGAATTTCTGCGCATAGGGGCGGTTCTTCAGCCAGCCGGCAACAACAATTTTATGGTCATCCTTAAAATTGCGTGTGTATTTGAATTTTTCGGTCCTGATCGTTCTCGTCGGTATATCTTCGGCTATAACATATTTCTTCGGCTCATAGACTTCGCCTCTCAAAGCAGGAACGAAGCTCTGCCCTTCAAGGTTGACATCGGTTGAAACTCCAGCAATTTCCAGTATTGATGGTGCGATATCCACATGGCTGGTCATTGTGTCAATAGTGCTTCCAGCCTTGAATTTTTCCGGACAACGCACCAGCAAAGCGCATTTCATATCCGGATCATATGTAGTACATTTTGCCCTGGGCCAGGCGGGACCGTGATCGGTAGTGAATATGATTATGGTATTTTCTAAAAAACCATTTTCTTCCAAAGTATCTAAAATTTTGCCGATCTTGTCGTCCATATACTTGATTGCCCCCTGGAATCCAGCCAGATCTTCCTTGGCTTCCGGACAGTCTGGAGCATAATCAGGCAATACGGCTTTTGCCGGATCAAGGCTTTCGTACGCATCGTATGGATTATGAACTTCATAAGTTCCAAAAGAAACATACCACGGGCCGATTTCTTTTGCGCGTGTATTGAAGAAATCAATTGCGTGCGGGAGAATATCACGCAAACGGCACGTTTCCCCTTTAACATGCTCATCATAGCCCAACCTGTCAACACCTTCAGGTGGAGCCTCGTGCTGAAAACCTATAAGAACGCTGGTATAATCCGAGCCTTTCAGCATCTGCGGCAGGGTTTTTACATCCGGATTTAATCTCCATCCGCGGTTGACGAGCCCGATAAGGCCGTTTACGTGCGGGTGAAGTCCTGTTACAATACTGCTTCTTCCCGGGGAACAATATACTCCGGTCGTAAAGTGTTTGGTAAAGCGAACCCCCTCTGAAGCTATGCGATCCAGATTGGGGCTTTCAACAGATTCGTAGCCATAGCACCCCAGGTAATCCCCAAGGTCATGTACTGTTATTAAAAGAATATTTGGTTTTTCCATCTGCTTAAAGTCCCTATTTCAAGATTAAAGATCCATACCTGTTAAAGCCACTAAGCAAGAACTTACTATATCCATCTTTTACTTCCACAGTTTCCACAGTTACAGCATCCTGACCGCAGCTTATCCATTCCGCATTTTTTTGATTACAGATATCTGACCGCAAAGAAAGTTTAATATCTTGTCTTTGTGAAGAATCCTCATAAGACATCAAGGATATTATCAGCTCTCCATCATTATTTCCAAATAATGACACCCCTAAACATTCATCGGAGTCAATAATAACCTGTCTGCCTTTTTCATTCAACTCATCCAAAGCGGCAATAATTATAGATTCATGTTTTGTCCAGGCAGGCATTTCATGCACTTCAGCAATATGTGGAATTATTCTTCCAGACTTTCCTGTCGAATGGAAAAATGCTGTTTTCCCTTCTCCTATACAGTTAAAAACTATTGCTTCCGGACGGTCAAAGTAACTTACTCCACTTGCGTTTTTCAGGATATAGTCTTCACGCATAAATCCATATTCATCACTCAATCCGGAATCTCCAATAATTAATAATTTTCCTCCGGATTTGACGTAATTTTCAACTATTTCAGCTTCCTTCACACTCATAAGCAAACATTCAGGAATAATGACCATCTCCAAACCACTAATATTTTCAAGCTCTTCCGAATAAAGTATTTGATATGGCATCCGGTTCCTCAGCAGCATTTCCTCCATACAAAACAATGACGCATAGGCAGAGGAATGGGCAAATGCCAACGAACTGCGTGAATGAAAAATTCCGATCTTTGCCATATTTTTCATATTTTTAGGCATAGTTGTGTTTTTCACAGTCGATAAAGACTTCCGCATCCATGTATTTATATCTTCTTTTTCGAAATACATTTGCATCAATTGTTCCGGATTTTCGCAGATACCATGATAACGACTGCGGACAGCCCAGAACATACCACTAATGTTATTGAAGCATTTTCCCTCAAAAATCAATTTCGCCACCTCATCGTCACAATCCGGCATACCGCTGCTGCATGCGCCTACTGTACTGTTATAATCACAGTTACCTTTCCATGAACCGGCGACAGTTGCGCAATCCAGCCCGGAAAACGAAATAAAACCATGAAAGTTTCCACTGACAAAATTATCTTCAAATTTTGGACATAATTTATTTTCCAGATAAAGAATGTCGTGCAGCTTGCCCTGTTCATATATATCAATCCCCTGAGCATACATATTCCTCCCTCTTCCCAAGGCAGGATTGGAGGCAAACAGACCTGAAGGCAAAACTTCTTCGAGTTTCTGTTTTATCTCACTCAGAATATTAATATTGCGCCGGCAATTAAATTCGACATAAGCCTGCGATACAGGGTCTTGAATCTTATTCGGCAAACTAAACGGGATCTCAACTCTGTCAAAATCCTTTAAATACAGTAAATCTAAAAGGTCTTTTCTATTTTCAGTCAAATACGACCGGAACTCAGCTTCACAAAGCCGACAACGGCACGGAGCAAGATAGGTGTTATCAATCCAGATACCGTCCGCTCCACGCTTAACAGCGTCAACAACAAGCTCTTTAAAATAATCGATAAAAGGCCGGGATGATTGGCATACTGTCCGGCGCCAATGGGAGAATTGCCTTCTTGTTCCATCTATATTAACTGCCCATTCCGCACCTTCCATTTCAAATGCTTCCTGAAGGATATTCTGATACTGTAAATATGGAAGTGAAACAATACCATACTTATGAAGATATTCTGTCGTTTTCTGAAAATCATTGCGCTCCTCCGCCTCCGCGCGGCTGTCCCCGCCAATTGAAAACGGCAGGATAACCAGATTGACTCCCATATCCGCTAACTTTTTGGCAGTATCTTCCGACATAGCCCTGTCATACCATTTATCAAAGTAGCTTGTTTTCCCTTCAATAGCCCCGGCAAAACCGCCGCCGCGCTTGCGTAGCTTTGATATTCCCCACATCGGAACCCAGACAATAGGCTTTGTTCCAAAGTAATGATTTAATTTTTCACTAGTATTCATCATAGAGAACTCCATATAATTATGTTTATTTCTTTGAATATACTCACCCTGACATAATATGCAGTATACTTTATCAAAATAATAATTTCAATTATTATATGTTTACATGAAATATTTTGATAAAGACATATCTGACCAACAAGTTTTAAATTCAAAATCTGAATGGTTACTACCATACAGTATACAACTAGATTATTATAATTGCAAGCCTGCAAATATTTTTTTAATTATTTTTATCATGAAGGTAATCTAAATAAGAAAAAAGTAGATAAATTATAAAAAAGGGTTTGAATTTTTAATATTAATGCTATATACTGTATGGTATATACGATATAGAATAATAAAAAATAATTATACATATGACTAATACATTTATCATACCTGATGAAATACAAAGCAATAAAATTATTGCCAAATACTATCAGATATATACACAGTTAAAAAAAGAACTGTTCTTCAGGGACTATAATGCCGGCGAACGCTTCTATTCACTGCGCGCATTGCGGGAAATATATTCTGTAGATATGCAGACAATACAGTCCGCGGTCGACCTCCTGATGAATGACGGCTTATTATACAAAAAACCAGCTAGCGGAATTTATGTAAACGGCAAAGAAAAGCGTAATACCGCATTGGTAATGGGCAACGTCTGGTTCTGCCTCCTGGGACAGGAAAAAAACAATCCATATTACAGCAGCTTGCTTACCGCGCTCCAGAACTCGGCATCCAAACGCAAGCTGAATGTAATTATAGACAGGAATGCTGACCTTAAAGAATTCAA
Organism: Victivallaceae bacterium; assembly: GCA_963664605.1. Classification (GTDB taxonomy): domain Bacteria; phylum Verrucomicrobiota; class Lentisphaeria; order Victivallales; family Victivallaceae; genus JAHOYW01. The sequence continues at coordinate 2,196,570 of OY761536.1, read as the reverse complement.
AAGCTGGTTCAAGCCGGAAACAGGCGACGCCTTGATATTAACCGGAAAAGTCGATTCTGAAATCCTGAAATACCTTGCCGATATAAAATTTCAGCGTTACTGCGTGATTGGTAACTATAAACTGCCCGACCAGGTTCCGAATGTCCATCCGGATACCAAAAGTGCGGTATTCAAAGCTATGGAAATAGCATCCGGTAAAAATAAACGTAAAGTAGCAATAATTGCAGGAGCAAAAAGCAGAGTTACCACTCAAAACATTATCGCCGGGGTAAAAAGCGCAAGTGATGCCGGATTAGTCGAATATACCAGTGGCATCTTTGATCTCTCCGAAGATGGACACGCGGCAATGCAAAAACTTGAAAAAAATGATTTCGATTGCGTTATCGTGACTGAACCAGCGTTTTTCGGGCTTGCCCGCTATGTTTTTGAAAATAATATAAAATGTCCTGAAAATATGTTTATCATTCGTCATGGTAACAATGATGAATACAATCTTTATAATGACATTGTAGGATTGTCAATGAGATCAAACAAAAAAATGATTATAGATAAAGTTTTTGAAATGCTGTTTGGCAACGGACAGAAACAGGTAGAAGTGGACATAGAAATAGACAGTTCATGTCCAAAGTAAAAACATCTTATTCTCAAACAGCATATTGATCAATAAAATTTTTTAACAGACAAATACAGCTTAAGTATATTGCTTGAACTGTATAATGTACTGACAATAATAATTTAATCCCACACGGCTCCGGTGAACCGTAATAAACAGAGTGGGATACTTATATTAACAAACAAGGAGTATTGTTATGTCAGAAAGACTTAAGGAAACAGATATGAACGATCCTGTATCAGCGGCCAGAATAATTAAAAAACAGGCGCTGTCGCTAGGCGCCGACCTCGTCGGAATTTCTCCGATGAGCCGTTTTGAGGGAGCTCCCAAGCAAATGGACCCACGCTATATTATGCCGGAAGCAAAATCATGCATTGTAGTTGCTTTCCGGGTACTGCGCGGCTCTCTCCGCGGCATTGAAGAAGGAACTTTTTTCAGCAATTACTCTTCAATGGGGTATGGAGCCATAACTTATACTTTTATGCCGTTAATGGTAAACAATTTATGTCGTCAGATAGAAGATACCGGCTATGAAGCCATACCAATGGGGCACATGAGCGATTGGCGGGCAATAGACAATGAAGGCAACTTCAGGACCGGATTCAGCAAACCGGTTGAAGAAGGCAAGCCGGCTCCTGACATCATGGTACATCTCCGTCTCGCCGCTTATATGGCTGGACTTGGCGAAATAGGCTGGAGCAAAATGCTCTTGACTCCTGAATTTGGACCAGCCCAGCGTGTCGGAGTTATCCTCACCGAATTAGAATTGGAACCTGATCCGATCTACAATGGGCCACAATTATGCAACAAATGCATGGCATGCGTTAAATATTGTCCCGGCAACTCTATCAGCAGAACTGAAAAAGTAAGCATTCAGATAGATGGACATACCGTCGAATGGGGCAAAATAGATTGTGACAGTTGTGATGTGGCATTCCGGGGAGCGGAAGAAATCAAGCCAGGAGATGGAGAAGGTCATTACATTCAGGGTTCAAAAGAATTCAAGCCAAATCATATCTCCCCGTTCTATAATGCTCCCCCAAAAGTCTATAGCGCTGGCAAAGCAGTTTGCGGAGCGGGCGGATGCACGCGGGCTTGCCTGGCAAGCCTTGAAGCCCGCGGAGTCTTGAAAAACAAAATGAAAAAACCATTCCGCCGCAGAAAGCCATGGCAGATGGACTGGAGTAATTACGACCAGGAAATAGCCAATCTCCCCAAAGGAACTGTCGGCATAAACACCAGACTTGATACTGACTAAAATAAGCGTCAAAGAGTATTAAACAACCGCCGCGCCGCCCAGGTTTAATGGACGGCGCGGCGTATTCATATAACAGGGGCACGTTTAAAGGGAATCCATCTTTCACAGCGTGCAACCAGCTAAATCAGATATTCTTGATTACTTGTTACGCCTGCATAGTTATGGTAAAATCGTCATCGGAATTTATTGTTTTTCTTGTTACTTTTATGCCATCTTCATCAGGAAAACCTGCAGTTATAGCGACCGGATACTGCCACGGATTTGAAGTACTGCCTGATATCTTATCCCCGGCAAAATCACATGCAGTTATTTCGTATCCTCCTCCGGTAATATGCAGGTCCGTTCCCAATACGCGGGGAGAATCCCCATCCCACGGAGTCAGCCTCAGAACCCGGGTTCCATGCGCCGGAATAAGCAATTTCACCATATCTGCACGATCAAACAAGCCGAAAAATTCCTGCGTATAAAATTCAAACACCGCAAAACGTCGATTCTCAGCCGGGATCATGTCATAATCTAAAGACACCTCTTTTACAATATCCTCATCTTCCCAGTTGCCAAGCGTTAATGTCCACCAATTCCCCAACGATGAACATTTGGGCGTAATTTTATTTAAAAACATTGAGGGACAGGCAGGATTATCAAAATCCAGTATTCTGGCTGGATTGATTCCACATGAAGGCGCGACATTCCTCAATATTGCTATTCTTGATTCATGCAGTTCAGGGAAACGTTCAGAAAGCATCACCAGCCCTCCGCAAACATATTGCAGAGCCATGATAGTAAAAGCTTCTTCATCAGTATAATGACCTTCTGACTGATATACCCCGACGCATTTACGTTCGTTTTCAAAAAAGCGCTCTTTGCGAATCCTTATATGAGAACCATCCGGGTCAGAGTGGTAAAACCTGTTGGTATAACTGCGAAGAATATTTTGTTTAAAATTAACCAGCACACCGGATTTACCGACATCTTCCGCTCCGTGCCAGACTCCGCGTACATCTTTACATGTGCGCTGTGAATCCACCAGACCAAGATTCCCGGGGTCTGACAATCCACCGCAAGCACAGATATAGCAATCCGGCCCAAGGACTTCCCGTATAACTTTCATTGCCATCAAATATGCCATTGCCCGGTTGACAGAAGGATCCCTGAAACGCACTGTATCAAATTCATATATTGCACGCAGCCAGTCAAGCTTAAAATAGGTATATCCCCAGCTTTTTAACTTTGTCAGCAAGCTGGTCAAATATTCTACAGCTCCCGGAGCCGTTGGATCGAGTACATAACAGTCATTTATTGATGTATCATAAATAATTGGCTCACCATTCTCATCACGCTGCATCAGATCCGGATATTTTTTTATAACTGGAGAATCAACCTCAATAACAAATGGACACGCCCATATACCGGGAGTTATGCCATGCTTTTTTATCATATCCGCGGCAGCTTTCATACCGTTTGGGAATTTCACCGGGTCAGCTTCATATGAACCGTAATTATCCATCCAGCCGTCATCTATTTGAAAAACATCAACAGGAATATTCTTTTCCGCTATTGTATCAAGTTCCTCTTTCAAATAAGTTTCGTTAAAGTTAAAAGTGTAAAAATACCAGGTGCAATACACTGTTGGAGGAGGTGATTTCACAGGTGGAAGATTATAGATACCAGCAACGGTGTCAGCGTATACGCCTATGAGGTCACTTTCATTTTTACCGGGGGCTATTAATAACCAATGCATACCAGCAGCATCGCCCGTTTTAAGCTCTATACCGTCAAAATTACATTCCACCTTGAATTCTTTCAGGCTTTGACGGTCATCACTTGTTGTGAGGAGCATTTCGATAAAATGTTTTTCAATACCAGTTGTGCACAGCATAAGCTTTTGGGCATCTACATTGTCACCATTTCCGATAATAAGCAAAGGACCGGATGAAACAGTCCGCGACTCAGAGTTAATACGGTTATAAACCACCCCCTGCCCTGGCACTGCTCCGACACAGGAGAACACCGCGTCCTCGAAACTATTGTCAGCTACGCTTGGTTTGAAATAGCATGGAATATCACTTTTATGAAATGGATAACGAAGCATTTTCCATGCAGACATATTCGCTTCAGCAACTGCAAACGATTTTTCATTTAAAATCTCAATTGGATTTATACCATTGAAGCGGATATTGCCACGGCTGATATTTTTTACGATAAAGCGCATCGCCGCTATTTGTCCGTCATCAGCAACAAAAAGCTCTCGACGGACTTGAATTTTTTCATTCCTGGCAATGTCAGTTTTTACAGTTCCACTTACATGCCCGAGCATATATGGCTGTTCCCCCATGTCCTGAAAATCAAACTGCCTGAAAATCTCTCCTGAAATTTTTACTGATATTGATTCAGACTCCAGATGGAATCGTTTACAATTAAAAACACAGCCGCCATTATTCTTTCTTTTTATTGAAATTGGATCATTATTTTGTAACATTTTTAATTCCTTGTAAATATGTTGCTATTTTTTTCAATAGACTATTATAATATTTACAATCCGTAAAACAATAGTATTTTCAACATTCATAACTGGATTATTCGACACTGCAATAGTATATTACATTATAACAAAAGGATATTTCATGCACCAGAAAACGAATTATAAATATCACCCTAAATCCAATTATCTAAAAGATTCCCTTTGGAAAGAGTCTTTTTTAAAAGGGCGTTCAGAAGAACTTTCAATTACATCAGTTGACCGTTATTACGGCCCCAGGGCCATGGACAAATCAACTCAGCATGATTTCTGGGAAGTAGGCTGTATTGTAAGGGGATCGATAGAATTCGGCTATAATGGAAACAGCCTGAATTTAAAAGCTGACACGGTATTTGTAATCCCTCCCAACGTCCCTCATTTCGAAAAATGCACAATTCCTGCTGATATAATATGGATCTCATTAACCGGAAGTTTACTCAACAACAAGACACACCATGCATATATGTCAGTGGAGGATCATGAACTCGCATGCATGATAGAAAAATTATGGATATTCACAGAGATCAAAGAAACGGGAACAGGGCCGGAACTTGATGCTAAAATAATGGAAATAGTATCAAGATTTTTCCGGGTTCTGCAATTTGGACGCGAACGCCAAACCTCTGATATGATAGAAAAAACTATTATCTACCTTAACTCACACATGTCAGAACCAATTGCAATCCCCGACATTGCAAAAAAAATGGGATGCAGCGAAACTTATTTCCGACGCTTGTTCAAAATGCATACCGGAAGGACGCCTGTAGCTTATCTTCAGGAACTCCGGGTGCGGCACAGTAAATCATTATTAAAACACACCAATATGACAATATCAGAAATAGCGGATTCTGTCGGTTATCAAGACGCTTTTTATTTCACTCGCGTTTTCACCAAAGCATGCGGCATAAGCCCAAACGCTTTCAGAAATTTCTATTGCCGCAGATAAATAATTTCGAACTGCCAAGCAGATAATTCCCCTGCTGCCGTAACCACAAAAAGACTAAGTGGTAATATTGAGCTTCAGAGTATCTCGTTTTATCAATTTTGAGTTCAGTTTTACTGAAACCTTGCCTTTATAATCCTTAAGGAGTGATTTGTCACAGATCATCCTGCCGAAAACTTCTCCTACCTCTTCCATAGGAAACCCCAAGGTTGTCAGGTTATATGAACGGTAAAGAGGATTATCATCAAAAGCCATCAGTTGATAATCTTTCGATATTCTCATTCCGGCTGGAATACATCTATCCATAAGATTTGCCGCATACTCGTTATTAATAGCGATAACAGTTATATCCCCACGTTCTCGCTTTATTATTTCAACAGCGTGGTCAAAATCATGAATAACACGGATCATCGGTGACGGATGGCTGTTATTATGCATAAAGCTCATCTCTATCCCCTCACAACGCTTATCGCTCCAAAATTCTTTTCCTGATGTATCAGCTATCACCAGAATATTGTGATAATTATTTTTTTTGAGCAGCGAACCTACATAAATACCATCCCCGAACGGATCAGCTGATAAAAACGAAGCCATATCAATAGACATAGGAGCCCCACTGCGGTTCAGGACATAAATAGGCATTTGGAAATCCAAAAGCAAGTCAGCATTATTATTCAAAAAAGACGCGTCTTCAGAGTCAGGGAATATGACCAGGGCAGAAGCTCCGGCAGCTGATATTTCAGTTAATAATTTTTTATATTCACTACGGCCGCTGCCTGTAGGGATATTTCGATAATTAACAGAAAAACCTTCAGGCTCCACAGATTTTTCAAGAGCTGAAAAAGATGATTCATTCCAATGAATCCAGTGCGGAGTCATTGAGTATAAAACATAAATATTGCGGTTAGTTTCTTTCAGAAGTTCCTGAAGTTTCTCATGGTCAAGATGCTGGTTAACGCTAGTCCCCATGCGTTTTTTGCGGGTGACTATATTGTGCTCAGCCAATGCGTTCATAGCACGCTGGGCATTCATTCTGTTGGTATTGAATTTCTCCGCCAGTTCTATCTCTTTTGGCAGAATATCCCCCGCCCGGATTTTCCCTGAAGAAATATCTTTAAGCAAACTTCTATAGATTTTTTTAATTGAAGTATTCATACTTAAATATACATGAGAGATTAAAAAAATCAACAATAATGAGCTTTTTTTACCATATTTTAAAATAAGCTATTGACAAAAAAAGTAAACAATGTATAATATACTCAAATCATTTGAGTTTATTAAACAAGGAAGAATAAATGCAAAAAATAAAGACTTTGTTTTTTGTTGGTATTGCCATATTATCCATTATGTGCAATAGTGTCGCGGCAGCCGCTAAAGTTTCAATAAACCCCAAAAACGCAGTAATCGTTCTACCCGAAAAGATGCGCACCGCATACCTTGACAAGAGCTACGAAAAAACTGCAGAAGAATTGCAAAAACACCTGGAACTGATTGGCGGCACAAAGATTCCTGTAATTCAGAAAAATCAACTGAAACCAGAACAATACCCTTTTTATGTTCAACAGCGTTCCCCCAAAGACAAAAAGGAATTTGCCTTTCAGGAAGTCCGCTGGGAAATAACCCCGAAAGCAGCTTATTTCTATGGAAAAAAGGACAGTACGACAGGAGCGATGTTCGCAATTTATGATTTTCTGGAAAAACAATTCGGCGTTTTATGGATAAGACCTGGAGACAGCGGGATTGTGTATAAAAAGCATCCTGAATTTGTCCTGAATATTGGTAAATATAACTGGATACCTAGATTGATGTTCAGAAAAATCAGACAGCGTTACCGGATTACAAGGAGAGAACCGGTGGTATCTAAAAGGATGAAGCCTTTTCCTGAATTCATGTTGAGTATGAAAGAAAACAATAAGAAAGCGGAAGATGACATGATATGGCAGAAGCGTATGCGAATGGGCGGCAGTCGTCCCGGCGGAGGCCATTCATTTACTAAATGGTGGGATAAATACGGCAAAACCCATCCTGAATATTTTGCTCTTAACAAATACGGCAAACGTGAACCGGTAAAACTGTCTAAAGGAGCTAAGGCAACCAAAGAATTTATCAAGATCTGCCCAAGCTGTCCCGGCGTCGCGCAACAGATAATCGAAAACTGGCTGCCGGGAAAGGACCGGGTTCAGTATATTAATTCCGGCATGAACGACAGTACGCAGAACTTCTGTGAATGCGCAAACTGCAAGAAGCTGGATGTAACCTTTAAAGGTGAAGACAGAAAAGGCATCAAAGCCGGCAACTTTGCTTATCCGGGCGGAGATAAATATGTACATCTTACCGACAGATATGTATATCTTGCTAATGCTGTAGCGCGTGAAGCCAGGAAACACCGGAAGGATGCCAAGGTTTCAATGTATGCTTATCTCACAACCCTGCATCCTCCACGTAAATTAAAGGTGGAACCCAATGTGGTTCCCCAGATAGTTCCTTATGTAATTCCGCTTGAACTTAAGATAACGGAAGACCTTATTGGCGGCTGGTACAAAGCAGGTGCTAAAGAAATAGCATTCCGTCCGAATTACCACTTCAAATATCATCCTTTTCCAATGCATCTAGGTTTTGAAAAAGATATGTTTGACGTCTTCCAGGTGGCAGTCAGAAACGGCTGCATCTCAGCTGAATATGATTCCCTGATGGGCAGCTGGGATATTACAGGAATGGCGGATTACATCCTTGCCAGAGCCCTTGCTCAACCGGACAAACCTTTCACATATTGGGAAAAAGAATATTATTCAGCATTTGGCAACGCCTCTGCGGATATTGAAAAGTATTTCAAATACTGGCGTGAAAAGGTATGGAACGCACGTTTAAAACCTAACGTGAAAAAACTGGCAAAACTGGGCAGGTACGGAAATTTCGCACGCGGGCTTGCCTGGTCTCTTCACGCCAGATACCGTGGACGTTATAAACCGGAGGTCGGCAGTAAATATTTTAAAACATCTGATTTTGATATTACTGACAAGTTTTTACAGGAAGCAGCATCAAAAAACCTTACCCCGGCTGAAAAGAAGAGGGTTGAACAGTTAATTCTGGCAAATAAACATTCCCGTCTGGTATATGGAGCAATGTATAACCGCGGCACAAAAGGCTACGAATACGCTAAGCAACTGCTCGCTTTCCGCAAAGCTAATCGAAACAAGATGGATATGTCATGGTGCGGATTTTTCTATTCAGAAGATGTCTGGGGTGATATCTGTAAATTAAAACTGGCAAGTTATCTTGAAAAATACCCCCTCCCCTGGATAAAAACACCATTTAAATGGCGTTTTGAAATTGACGAAAAGAATGTCGGGCTTAAAGAAAAATGGCAGGATAAGTCCTGGGATAAAACCAAAGACTGGAAATCTATAAGGGTTAATGTACCGTGGTCGAACACTTATGAATGTCCCTATAAAGCTCTCAAGAAAAAATTGAAGACCTACGATGGCATCGGCTGGTATACGTTCAGACAGAACGTACCTGTTGAAATGAAAAAACGAAAAGTATTTCTTTATTTTGGTGGAGTCGATGATTCATGCTGGGTCTATGTTAACGGTAAGCTTGCGGGTGAGCATATAGCTAAAGATGCAAAAGATACCAACACTCCGTTCGAGATAGAAATAACCAAACAAATTGACTGGACTAAAAAATATCAGACCGTCACCGTCAGGGTAGAGGATAAAGGCGGTAGAGGCGGAGTACATAAAGAAACATGGCTTGTTAGCCGAAAAGAGGATTAATAAAATGAAAAAATTATTATTTGCCGCCTGTATTATTTCAATCGGTCTTTGCGGATGTTTTACTTCCAGCTCCCCAAAGGGAATAAGTGTTAACCCTGAAAAAGCTATTATTGTTCTGCCTTCAGACACTAAAACCAAGGCACATATTAAGAAAATCAATCTGAGTTCAGCAAAAGAACTGCAAAAGCACCTGGAACTAATTACCGGCATTAAAATCCCGATTGCAGAAAACACCAGACAAGCCGCGGGGAAATACATATTCTATATTGATACTGTTCCATCTGCCGATAAAAGTACTTTGGCTCCGCAGGAATCCCGCTGGCTGGTAAATCCCCAAGCCGCTTATTTTTACGGCAGCCCTAAAGGATATGGGGCTCAAAATGCGGTATATTCTTTTTTGAGCAGCCAGTTGGGAGTTGACTGGATAGAGCCCGGTGATGAAGGAATCGTCTATAAAAAAATGCCTCAATTAGTTTTAAAAGGAGGTTCGTACAATTGGGTTCCCAAGCTGATGTTCAGAAAGATACGTCAAGGCGGCGCGAGAATTGCCAAAAGAATGCCTTCTCTTAGAAAAAGATATAAAGCTTATGCTGAGTTTCAGCCTAAACTGAAAGAGCACAATAAATTCGCGGAAGATGTAATGCTTTGGCAGAAACGCATGCGCATGGGCGGCTCACGTCCGGGCGGCGGGCATGCTTTCTCAAAATGGTGGAATAAATACGGTAAAACTCATCCGGAATACTTCGCGCTCAACAAATACGGCAAACGCGAACCGGTAAAAATAGCTAAAGCTCACCAGACAAATGAATTTGTCAAGGTCTGCCCAAGCAACCCCAAGGTTGCAGAACGCATTGTAAAAGACTGGCTGCCCAAAAAAAGCAGGCTTAAATACGTAAACACCGGAATCAATGACGGGATTGAAAATTTTTGTGAATGTGCCAATTGCGCCAAGCTTGATATCCAACAGCAAGGAGAAAAAAAGCATACACACCTTACAGACAGATATGTCTACATGACAAACAAAGTCGCAAAGGAAGTTAGAAAACATCGTCCTGACGCATGTGTTGCTATGTATTCCTATCTCACAACCCTCTATCCTCCTCGCAAACTCAAACTGGAACCCAACGTAGTAGTTCAAGTCGTACCTTACGTCATACCGCTTGACCTGGAGGTTACGGAAAAGCTTCTTAACGGCTGGTATAAAGCTGGCGCAACTATGCTTGCTTTCCGCCCTAATTACCACTGCAAATATCTTACAACCACAATGCCGCTGGGAATAGAAAAACAGATGTTTGATGTATTTCAGATCGCAGTAAAAAATGCTTGTATATCAGCAGACTACGACAGCCTTACAAATAACTGGCCCTTGACCGGTATTTCCGATTATATTCTCGCTAAAGCAATGTCAGATCCCGCTAAACCATTTTCTTACTGGGAGAAAAAATATTATTCGGCATTCGGGAATGCCTCGGAAGACGTGGAAAAATATTTTAAATATTGGAGAAATAATATCTGGAACAAACGCCTGATGCCGAATATAGTGAATATATGCAACAAAGGCGGAGCTGGAGATTTTGCCCGGGGGCTCTTTTGGTCACTTGGAAAATATTATAAGCTTTCAGATTTTGACAAAACCGACGCAATTCTTAAAGCTGCATCCACCAAAAAACTGACGGCAATTGAAAAACAGCGGCTTAAAGAATTGATCTTAGCCAACAAACACGCTCGTCTTATGTTTGAAGCTATCGCGGCGAGCCCTATGGATAAAAGCAAACACGCCGCAAAACTGCTTGCTTTCAGGAAAAAGTATAAAGATACATTAAAACTGCAATGGATGGGAGTTTTTGCTTTCGAATTTTCAAACGGTGATTTGGCTGGTTTTGAAATAGCCAAACAAATGAAAGGTTACCTCAAGCCCTGGCTGCCCACAGAACTGTTCTGGCGTTTCAAGATAGATCCCGCCAATAAAGGGCTCAAAGAAAAATGGCAAAATAAATCATGGAATGATACTGCTGGATGGGAGAAGTTCAGAACGGACAGATTCTGGGAAAAACAGTATAATTTTGATGAAACCAACAATCTTTCCGACGCTACCAATAAAGTAATCAGCGCTTATGATGGAATCGGCTGGTATACGACTCAAATTTCGGTTCCTGCTGACTGGAAGAACAGAAAGATCTTCCTCAGGTTTGGCGCGGTTGATGAATCATGCTGGGTATACGTAAACGGGAAACTTGCAGGAAAACATCTTTATAAACACAAGAACGACTGGAAGACACCGTTCGAAATATCAATTAACAAGCTGATTGACTGGAAAAAGAAAAAACAATTAGTCACTGTCAGAGTGGAAGATAAAGGCGGAGTCGGCGGCATCTGGCGCAAAGTATGGCTGGTATCAAAGAAGTGATAAATGCTATATGTCTGATAATAAAATATTTGGATTAATGATTGATGCGGCGAGGCAGCCGGAAAGCCTTGATACCTGCAAAAGCATAGTTGACTTCGCTGCCGAATGGCAATACAACACCATCCTCTTTAGATTATCTGACGATCAGGGAATTGCTGTCTGTTTGGATTCCGTGCCTGAACTGATAAAAACCCCGGATGCGTTTGATAAAGAGGAAATAACTGAACTTGTCAGTTATGCTGAAAATAAAGGAATTATGATTATTCCAGAGGTGGAATCTTTTGGACATAGCCGTTACATAAGTGATGCGCCGGAATTTGAACACATGCGTGATATATCAGAAACCAGCGGTGCGACAAGCGGCTTATGTCCGGCAGCGGATGGCGTTCTTGCATTGATAGAAAAAATATATATTGAGGTTTCAGCCTTATTCAAATCCCCCTATATCCATGGCGGCTGTGATGAGGTCAACTGGGGAGGTTCTCAACTCTCTAAACAGGTGCTTAAATCCAAATCACGGGATGAAATATGGTCAGAATATGTTAATTCTTTAAATTCAATTGTGAAAAAACTGAATTTGCAATTTATGATCTGGGCCGACCACACTTTACGCAAAAATCCTGAAACCCTGAAAATGATTGACCGTGATATTATTTTGCTGGACTGGGAATACAATGTTAACAAACCAGAGGAAATAAAACCCTATACAGACCGGGCGCTGGAGAATAAATTCAAGATAATCGGGGCTCCCGCCATGTTCTGGGGTAAATGGCTGCTCCATATCGGAGCCGGGCAGTTGCGCAATATTACCGCCTGGTGCGAAACTTTCAGAAACTGCGATAATCCAGACTTTTTTGGTATCATTGTTACAAACTGGTGTCCGTGGAGGTACTTATCAAACTCATACCTTGACTCTGCGGCATATGCTTCTGTGGCTTTCCACAAAGGCAGCCGAAAGGCAGCGGACAATGCATTTCGATTATTTGTCGAAAAGCATTACGGCGCAAAATGGAATTCCCGGTGGAAACAACTTTTTGCGTTTTCCGGCAAATTCATGCTGCCGCGCTGGAAATCATCCCATCCGCTTGAATATCCATTTATTCAAACACCATGGAAAAACGAGGAAACTTTATTGAAGGCATTAGCGTTACCGGACAACTCAATTCCGGCAGAAGAAACTGCCTGTTTATTACAATTACTTGAAAGTTGTTCTAAAAACGTAAGAAAGAATTATTCTGATTTTAGCGCCTTTAAAATTTCGCTTGAATATTACGAAAATATTTATTCAAGAATAGTTTTAATGCAGAAAGCAACTGACAATAATATTGCTGAAACAATTCAAAAGATATCCAGAAAAGATCAGCGCATATTGAATAAGCTCGAAAAGATGTGGGATAATACCAGAAACCCGGCTTCAGTAATGAAACGTCAATATGCTTTGCATACCTCAGATGGACAGCAAATATTGCCCGAAATGTATGACGCTGCCAATTATTCAAAACAGCTTACGCCACAGCAACTAAAAAAAATAGTTCAAAAGATCAAAAAATAAATCCCAACCTATTGACAAAAGCAGAATTTTAGTGTATAATAAAATAAACTCAATATATTTGAGTTTATTAAATAATAAAAGGAAAACAGGCATGATAAGTGAAGCTTCACCAGCTCAACCAATGGAAAAAGACTGGAAGTTTGTAGAAGAGCTGTCCAAGCCTGCAACCTGGCATTTCAATTGGACAAGAAATATTATGCGTAACAAAGAAGCGCATTTATGTCACGGAGTTAAGATACGCAATGAATTTTCTGCTCCGGCAAATTGTTTGGAAACTGCATTTACTGATCTTGATAATTTCTTTAACGCAGCAGGAATCAGCTTAAAGGGGAAATATGAGATTATTATTGAACAGGCTGTCACAGATTGTTTCGAGGCATATCAGCTCGATATAAAACCAGAATACTGCCGGATTCAAGCCGGGGATACTGAAGGTGTCCGCCGGGCAATATATTATCTTGAAGATTTACTTCTCGGAGCTGACGGCCCCTTTCTTCCGCTTGGCGTAATAAAGCGGAAACCGTGGTTAAAGTCGCGTATTTCGCGTTGTTTCTTTGGCCCCATAAAACGCCCTCCTCTAAATCGCGATGAGTTGATGGATGATGTGGATTATTATCCAGATGAATATTTAAACCGGCTTGCCCATGAAGGGATCAACGGCTTATGGCTGACAATTGCATTCAGGGATCTGTGCAAGACATCTATTTCAAAACTTGATCCGGACGCGGAAAAACGCCTGGCAAAACTACGCCGTACAGTTGATAAATGTCTGCGTTACGGTATAAAAACTTATATTTTCTGCATTGAACCTCGTGCTATGGCTCCTGATAATCCTGTCCTGCTGAACAATCCTGACCTGAAAGGACCAATAACATGGGATAATAAAAGTCATTGTTTTTGTCCATTTTCAGATGTTGCACAAAAATACCTTTATGATTCCACTAACTGGATATTTTCTCAAGTTCCGCGCCTTGGCGGTATGATAAATATCAGTTTTGGGGAACGTGACACGACCTGTACAAGCTCCAGTTTCGGCAGCGAATGTCCAGTATGTTCTAAAAAAACTCCGGGACAAATCATTGCTGCTGCCTTAAAACCAATGGAGCGCGGCATACATGCGGCAGCTCCTGATGCTGAACTAATCAGCTGGCTTTATGTACCGCAAAACGGAACTGGCGACCAGAAAGACAGAACCCGGGAAATGCTTGATATTGCTGATAAAATACCTGAAAACGTAATATTGCAGTATAATTTTGAGTCAGGTGGCAGCAAAGAACAGCTCGGCAAAAAACGCCATGCCGGTGATTACTGGCTGTCTTATACCGGACCCAGTGAAAAATATAAAAGCATAATCAAAAAAGCTCAGGGGTCAGGAAGGCAGGTTTCCGCAAAAATACAGGTTACATGTTCACATGAAGTCGCTACAGTGCCTCTGGTTCCAGTCCCTGGACTGCTTTACAGGAAATACAAAGCAATGTATGAACTCAAAGTGTCACATGTTATGCAATGCTGGTACTTCGGCAGCTATCCGGGAATCATGAATAAAGCTGCTGGTGAACTGGCATTTGAAGAATTCAAGGATACTGAAGAAGATTTCCTGCATCGCCTGGCAAAACCCCAATGGGGTAAATATTCAGGAAAAGTTTTAACTGCCTGGAATTTGCTGTCTGAAGGATATGAACATTATCCATTGGATAATATGTTCCAGTATTACGGCCCGGTACATGACGGCGTTGTCTGGCCTTTGTACCTTAAGCCGGCAGACAAACCGCTCGCCCCGACATGGAAGCTTGAATTTGGGACCAGCGGGGACCGTTATGGTGAATGCCTGGGAACATTTTCTTTGGATGAGGTTTTGACTTTATGCGGGAAGCTTTCAGCTAAATGGAACAAAGGAGTAAAAATATTCAGCAAACTGCAAAACTGCTTAAAGGATTCAGAGGATTGCCTCAAAGATATAAATTTAGTGAAAGCGCTTAACATACAATTTTCATCAGCCTGCAATATCCTGAAATTTTATGCTTTGCGAAATGATTTAATAAAAGAATCAAATAAAACAACCCTTACTTATATGCGGGAAATTGTTTTAGATGAGATAAAAAACTCGGAAAAAATGCTTGAGCTTTGCAAAACTGATTCACGCCTTGGTTTTCATCCTGAAGCGGAAGGATACAAATATTTTCCTGAAAAACTCATCTGGCGGGTAAAACTGCTTAATAGTTTACTTCAGGATGACTTTCCACACGTCTGGCAAAGGCTGAATGCCGGATTAAAGGCATTTCCTGCACGCAGGACTAAGTCTTATGAATGTAACAGCGGTAAATATGAATATACTGAAAATTTTGCCTGGAAAGCTGATTACAAAAACGGTACGCTCAAAATTTCTATAGATAATTTCACAAATAAAGTGAACGGTCAATTCCGGGTTTTTGTGGAGCCGAAACCGTTCAGTCCCCCGTTGTGCGTCACCGGAAACGGAGAAAATGATATTGAGATCCCCTTGCTTACTGACAATAAGGAAGCAGGATTTAATATTTTCAAAGTAAATACAGTGGACTCAAATAATGTATATAGCGGCTGGGAAAAGTTCTCTCCTTTGGCTCACCGTCTTGTTTTAGGAGATTACAACCCTTTGGCTAAAGGTCGGTTAATTTTAAAAAATACTAAAAAACAGGAGGAAGGTTCTAGCTTGAAACGCAAAAAGAAAGAAGAAACTGTGCAAATTTGACTTTCACATAGTATAATAACTAATAAGGAGACAGAAAGATGAAAAAGGAAAGCAAGAAAAGTCGTAAGTCTTTGGATGTGAAGTTTTTCACACTCATAGAACTCCTCGTTGTGATCGCTATCATAGCAATCCTGGCTTCAATGCTGCTGCCGGCACTGGGCAAAGCCAGAGCTAAAGCAAAAACAATAAGCTGTGCTTCAAATCTGAAACAAATAGGAACAGGAGCACATTTGTATGCTGGAGATAACGATGATATCATTCCATTGGCTCAATACTATGCTTACGGGACCAACTGTTGGCCAGTGGCTTTAATGAAATATGTAGGCGGAGAATACAACAAAAAAATCGGCGTATTCCCCTGCCCTTCAACCATACAGAACTACTGGCTTGGATACGGCTGGAATTATTATGGAGTCGGTTCCAGTCCAACGTCATTGAGCTGGGGACCGCAAAAACTTGGGAAAAAAAGCAAAGTATATAAAACGGACAATAACAGGATGATATTGTCGGCAGACAGCCGTTATTCCTATTATGGGCAAAACAATTCAACGGGAAGGACTTACTTTGGAGCCGATCCGGGAGCAGTAACTTATGACAGCAGGTATATGATATATACGCCAAGCGGCATGCCCGCGTCATCACTTGTCCATAACAACGGAGTTAATATTCTTTTCCTTGGCGGCCACGTAGAGTACCAGCAAGCACAATTATTCAAATCATATGCGAATATGTGGTACTAATATTTGCTTGAAAAATCAAAGTTTTGGCAGGGTAACCCCCTGCCAGCAACATACAAAAAAAGATTTAATAAAATGATAGCAAAAACGTTGCTGCCTTATATAGATTTAAACCATGAAGACAGACTGCCGTTTATTGATGACCTCTCTGCCCCGTTACACGCAGGTTCAATTATTGAACGTGAACGAAAAGCTTTGGAAACAGAGATAAAGCTGGATGGCTTCTGTATTCTGCTTGAGATCAAAAGTTCTCCCGCACTTGAAACGGCTCTTTGTGATTTTCGTGAATTTATGAGAAACTGCATGGAGCTCGATGAAAAGCACGACAAAGCTT
Organism: Victivallaceae bacterium; assembly: GCA_963664605.1. Taxonomy (GTDB): domain Bacteria; phylum Verrucomicrobiota; class Lentisphaeria; order Victivallales; family Victivallaceae; genus JAHOYW01. The sequence goes on along the minus strand of OY761536.1, from coordinate 2,179,704 downwards.
ATCAATTCATCATCTCTCTTGATGATTCTCTTGATGCAATAGAGTCATTTTCTCTTGACATAAAAAAACAGAGATGTAATATATATGCTTCCACAGTGGATGGTATCCGCAGAGCTTTGATATTTCTGGAAGATGAAATGAACATCCGGCGTTCCCCTGCCCTGCCACTGGGAAAAATCTCCCGTAATCCAGCGGTTCGCACACGGATTTCACGTTCTCCTTTTGCGACTTATCGCTTTGGGACCGGATGGGAACTTGACAAGGCGGAAGATGCTTATCCAGAAGAATATTTAAACCGCTTGGCCCACTGTGGAATAAACGGGATATGGGTCGCCGGTATTTACCGCGAACTCATTGCCTCAAAAGTATTTCCGGAAATGACAGTCAAGGAAACCAGACTTGGTTTGCTGAAACAACTTGTTGAAAAAGCAGCGCTTTATGGAATAAAAGTATATTTTTTCTGTATAGAACCGAGAATACAGGATGACCGTGACCCGGTATTTCAGAAACACCCGGAGATACGCGGCGCAAAATGGGGGAATTACGGAAGAACAATATGTACTTCTCATCCTCTGGTGCTGAAATACATTGAAGATGCCACTGCTGAATTATTTCGCAAGGTTCCTGGACTTGGCGGCATGATAAATCTTTTCAGAGGCGAACGCACTACCGCATGTTGTTCCCCTACTCCCCCTGTCTGTGGACGCGGAGCGCGTCCTGCTGATTATGTAAAAGCCTGTCCTCGCTGTTCAGCCCGGCCAATGGAGGATATATACTGTGATGAACTGGACGCTTTTTACAAGGGCATGAGTTCAGTATCGCCTGATGCGGAACTTATCGCCTGGAATTACGGACACAAGCAGATGGAATTAAATCAAAAAATCCTGAAAAAGCTTAACCCTGAGATCAGATTCCTTGACACATTCGAACATGACGGCAAAAAAGAAATATGCGGGAAGACAAGAACAATCGATGAATATTCCATTTCTTATATCGGGCCATCAGCCCCATTTAAAACGCTTCAGGAATGCGCAAAGAAAAACCAAAAGCAACTCTATGCTAAAATACAGCTTGGAGCATCTTTTGAAACTCCTTCCATGCCCTATGTTCCTGTCCCGGCAAGCCCCTATCAAAAATTCCGGGAGATGCATAAAAACGGAATACAGGGCGTAATGCAATCATGGATTATCGGCGGTTTTCCATCAATCATGCACAAAGCTGCCGGAGAAGCTGCTTTTCTGCCGATGTTAGGCGAAGATGCTTTTATTAAACGTCTTGCCGCAATAGGATGGGGGGAAAAATATTCCATGCAAGTAACAGAAGCATGGACTCACTTTTTCAAAGCTTATGACCTTTATCCGTTTGCAAGTCAGGTCTTCTATTTCGGCCCTATAACGCGTTCCCCCGCATATCATCTTTATCTTGAACCACAGGGAACCGAAGCTAAACCTTATAACTGGGGTATCCAGAGAAACAGGGAGCTTCAGCCTTATGAGGACAATCTAAAAAAATGGTGCCACCCGATTAAACACCCTGAAAATGGTTTTACGCCTGATGAACTTATATCATCATTTCGAACAATGTCGCAATTCTGGGAGAAGGGTTTGAATATACTCAGGAAAGTCGCTGAGAATTTTTCCGCGTCATCAGTTCAAGCCAAAGAACTGGCGGTCGCCGAAGCAATCAATATCCAATTTCTCTCGTGTGCCAATGTTATTGAATTCTATAAACTCCGTGACTGTAACGGGTCTTACCGGAGAATGGCAGAGCTGGCGGAAGACGATATAAGACTTGCGCAAAAAATGGAAAAGTTCATAGAAATAGACTCGTCAATCGGCTATCAGGCGGAAATGCAATATTATTCTTTCTCAGTAAAACTGATAGATGAAAAGATCAAACAAGTGAAAGAAATGCTTGTTTCACTTAAAAATAAAATCAATGAGCAATAGAAATAATTTCAAAAAAGGAAATGGAAGATGAAAAATTTTGTACGAGTGTTAACTCTCGCCCTGACAACATTAACTTGTTTAGGAGATGATTTTGACAGAAGTACACAAATTATCGGATTGAAAGACAAAGATACGCTTTTTGTCAGGAGCGGTTTTAATAAAAATTCCGACCTGGTAATCAGGATGGCGCCGGGCAAAAACAATAAACAGCTTAACTTGGTGACTGCCGGTTTGATTTCAATCAAATCACCATCTGACGCGGCAACTTTCAAACATGCCAAAATTATTCACAGTACAGGTGATGATGTAGCGCCCTGGATGCTCCATGGTACTTATATCGGAGCTAATCATGGTAATTCCTTTGTAAAAAGATTGCAAATCCCTGCTCATGGCCTGACAAATGCTGATATAGGCAAAGCGCTGACAACCGTCAAAGGCGGTAAATTTTATATTTGCCGTATCAACGATAAGAATATGCTCCTGGTCCTTGGTGATGTAAAAAAAGGCTGGGCCTTTGACCGTAATATTAAGAACGGAGACGAAGTCACAACTCCAGACGGCAGGAAATTAAAAATACAGAAAGTTATATCATTCCAGCTTTACCCCTCATGCCGCATAAAGAATCAGCAATTCCTGTTAGACGGCAAAACCGAACTTGAAAACGGCAAAGCTGCTGTCGGGTCGTCGCTTGATGCTATTGATGAATATGATATTATCGATACAAGAGCGGCGCTTGAAAAACTTAAAAAGACTCCAGGAAAGGAATTTGATTTTGCCGCTGCGGATATTGACGCAGTTCTGAACCAGAAAATAACTTATCATTTCCAGCCGATGGCTGCTCTTACCGTCAGGAACAATACTGTTGTAAAAAATGACACCTGGATTCGCAGCGCTGGTTTTGTACAAGCTGGAATTTTCGCGCCTCGTGGAACCAAAACCCTGAAATATTATATACCGAAAACTAAGCCATTTGAACAAAAAGGACAGGAATTTGATTTCCTTAAAATGCAGGAAATGATAGGATTCAGGCCTTTAAGACCAGTTAATATTTCAATCCGTAATAAAAATATCAGTAATATAAATAGTCTGCCGGACAGAATTATAGAACTTGCCGGTTTTACCAAAGGAGCCGCGCCGAACTATGGTTTTGCTATGGGATACTCACTTATCGAAGGTGATACTATGCCGGAAATACGCGCGCGGAAATGTAAAAATGCATTCACTATATCAAGAGCATATAAGGCTTATCCGAATGCTATAGACCGCAAGCCCTGTGAAGAAGACGATAAGATAAATATTTTGTGCTACCGCCAGTACTTTGAACCTGCAAAAAATCCTGATGCTACCAGCGTTTACGGTCATTATCAGGGAGATGCCTATGTACTATATGCTGATTATCATAAAAGTGTTGAAAATGAAGTAATAAAACTGCCCGCCGCTTTAACTGGTAAAAATATTTCTGTTGTTGAAAAAACTCCTTCATTTACTTTGCTTAGCGGCGAAAAAGTACCTGAAGGGGGCATTAAGGTGAGTGTAAAAGACAATTACGGCTATGCCGTTTTCAAAATAAAATAAGGAACTACAAAAATGACTTATAAAATTGCTTTTATCGGAGGAGGAAGCGTATTATGGACTCCACGCTTAAGCTGCGACATGTTTTTGGAACCTTCCCTCAAAAACTCAGAGCTCCACTTGGTGGATATTGACCGTGATGCAACAAAACTGGTCAAGCGTTATTTGGAGTCAGCAAATAAATTTATCGGAAATGAGTGGAAGATATTTGATTCTGATATGGACAGCGCGTTAAAAGACGCTGACTGCGTAATCGTTTCAATATCCACAGGGGGCTTCGAAGCAATGGCTCTGGATTATGATATACCAGAGAAATATGGGGTTTTTCATACAGTCAGCGATACTGTCGGCCCAGGAGGGATATCCAGGTCAATACGCAATATACCCGTATTTATAGACATTGCCCGGAAAATGGAAAAGCTTTGCCCTGACAGCTATATGCTGCATGTAACTAATCCGTTGAGCCAGATAACCCGCGCGGTCAACAAGGCTACCTCAATAAAATGTGTCGGTATGTGCCATGAATACACTGGTATTATAAAAATGCTTCAGAACTTTTTCAATATTGATAATGACAACGATATAGACTCCCTCTGTATCGGAGTCAATCATTTTACAATAATGGACAAGTTGAAAATCAAAGGCATTGCTGATCCCATGCAGCAGTTGACTTTGAAAAATTACCTTGAATACGAGATGAAGCAGGATGGAAGTTTCAAGACCGGCACGACCGATGATGAAGTCGCAAAACTTGTAGAATCCTCAGAAAAACTGTATCCGTATTATTTCAATTTTTACATATACGAAAAATTGGGGTTGTTCCCGGTTTCCGGCACGAACCACTTCTGCGAAAATATTCCTTTCTTTAATAACGATGAGAAAACCCTGAAAAAATATCACCTGCACCGCAAAGGCGTTCTGCCTAATCGACCGAAACGGAAAGAAGAACGTAAATCATGGCTCGTGGATGCTTTGGAAAAAGGCGAACAGCCGAATGAAAGCAAAGCGCGTTCAAATGAGATGCTATGTGATGCTGTAGTCGGAATATTGACTGGAGAATCCAGAAGGATCATAGCGGCTCTGCCCAATATAGGGCAGATAGATAACCTGCCGCGTGATGTCGCTGTTGAAACCTGGGCAGTAGCTTCCCGCGGCGGCATAAATCCTGTTGCCAGCGGCAATGTACCATCACCATACAAAGGCTTCATGGAACAGATAATTGAAGAGCAGGAACTAACTGTGGAAGCCGGGCTCAGCGGTGATAGTTCTAAACTTATACAGGCGATGTTTGTTTCCCCCGAACTTCACCGCAAGGACATGGCGGAAGAACTTGCTCTGGAGTTGTTGGCGGCTCATCGCGACTATTTGCCGCAGTTCAAATAATAAAACCTGACTCACACAAAGGAATTGATTCTTGTGTGAGTTAAAAAAGCTACAGGAGGTTATAGGAAAAATAATTGTTATTTTTGTATTTAAATTGTGTAAGAAAACAAAATTGGAGATACGTATATGAAGAAGACATGTGTGGTAATCAGTGTATTGTTTCTTGTATTTTGTAATGTCGCAGAAGCTATTGTAATGGATGGTCTGGCTGGATGGTGGAAATTTGAAGAATCGTCCGGCGCTATTGTGGATATGACTGATAACGGCAATGACGGCACTTATAATGGTTCTCTTTATCAGCAAGGAGGATGGATAGACTATGGACTGGGTTTTGACGGAACAGATGATTATGTAAATATTGACGGGGTTGTATCGTACTTTAGTGCAGTTTCAGGCAGTATTGAATGCTGGGCAAAAGCAAATTCTACCGCAACCAGCTATTTACTGTGTGGAAACACTAATACCAGAACGTATCTGTCAATATCCAGTGGAAAATTTGTGGTAACCAAAGGAAATCCATACGTATCAATTCCGCTTGGATTCGCCAACACTAACTGGAATCATATAGTTTTGACCTGGAATAATGGGGTTATGGCCGGTTATCTGAATGGAGAATTATGCGGCAGCGCAAGCTTTTTAGGTGACTATGCCGGGTCACAACTGAAAATTGGCAGTTTCAGAACTGGAAGCGGAAGTCATTTTAACGGTATTATAGATGAAGTCAGAATTTATGACCGGGCATTGACAGCGGCAGAAGTAAGCGAAAACTACGGTTATATGCAGCTTGATCCCGGCGACTGCGCAATCGTTCTGCCTGATACAACTATTCAAGCTCAACTTGATGCTGGACAAGTTGCCGCTGATGAACTGCAAAAACATATCGAACTGATTACCGGGGTAACAGTCGGTATATTCTCGGATGACAGCACGGTTCAGGACAAATATCGTTTTTATGTAGGAAATCGTGAATCTTTGAATACTCCACATTCCGCAAAGCGGATTGTCGGAACCGATCAAACCTGGTTCAGTGGAGATGATGATATTGATACCGGATCCAAAATAGCGGTTTACAATTTCATTGAGAAGGATTTTGGTGTACGCTGGATTGAACCGGGAGATGACGGTATCATGTATACTCCATCCGACTCTTTGTATATTACAAGAGGAACATATGTATGGGATCCGGAATTCGAATTGCGCAAAATCCGCTCCGATGCCAAAGTCGGGCAATGGACAGCGCTTACTTCAAGTGACATAACTTATGATTTCAGGGATTTCCAGAGAACAGAAACTGAACATGACGCTTATGCCGCAGAAGTCACTACATGGAAAAACCGTATGGGAATGGGATCCTATAGTGCAATCCAGTATGGACATGCATTTACTACCTGGTGGGATACTTACGGCACAAGTCATCCTGAATACTTTGCACTAAATATATATGGCGAACGGGAACCGGAAACATCCGACGTTACCACAGTAAAACTATGTGTAAGCAACCCGGCGGTAGTTAGTCAGATTATCGCGAATTGGCAGGCAGCCGGAACCAAAAAATATGTTAATGTATGTCAAAATGACCATACTTATGGATATTGCCGATGTGCCAATTGTCAGGCTTTAGATCATCCTTTGCCGGGTGAAAGTTTTGGCGATCATCTAAGCGACAGATATGTTTATTTTACCAATCAGGTCGCTATCGCAGCTAAAGCTATCCGCAGCGATGCATGCGCGGTTATGTATGCTTATACTAACACCTTGCAGCCGCCGCGTTATGAAACGCTTGAGCCTAATGTGGTTGTAGTCGCAGTTCCATATACAATAAAAACAGCAGAACTGCAGGATCTTTATGAAGGCTGGAAAGATGCTGATGCGCAAACAATAGGATTACGTCCGAATTATCCAGGATGGTATCAAAACGGAATATTTCCAACAGGATTCGAAGAACAGATGTATAACGCCTTTAAAACGGCATACGACTATGGCGATATTGTATTAGCAGACTATGATTCCCTCACAGGTTTATGGAGGCCTCACGGACTGACGGATTATATAAATGCCAAATTAATGTTTGATCCGACAAAAAGTTATGATGAACTGGAAGATGAATATTGTTCAGCCTTTGGTAATGCTGCATCGGACGTAAAGGCCTATTATGCATACTGGAGAAACTTCTGGGAAACGGAACTGCTGCCGAATATTGACACGATAATGTCTGTGTCACAAGGAAGTTTCAATCGTAATATGCAGTTTACTTTAGATACGTATTACGATTCAAGTGATTTCGACGGAGCAATCAGTTTGCTTCAGGCTGGCGCGGCTAAAAACCTGACAACTTCCCAGAGCAACATGCTGAATAAATTGATTCTTGCTAACCAACATGCTAAAAAAGCCTATCTTGCGATGGCCAATTACAGAGTTGAATCATACGCAACAGACCTGCTTGATTTCCGTATAGATAATAAAGACAACTTAATGGCACACAACTGGATAGGCATGTTCTGGGCCGAATTGACATTTGGTGACCACGCTTCTCAGGATGCCGCCATGTGGACGCAAGACTGGTTGGATTATTATGATGCTCTCCAATATACCAATGCTATAGTTACAGACGGATTAGTCAGTTGGTGGAAATTTAACGAAGCATCAGGAACTCTAACAGATACTGTCGGCAATAATGACGGCACTTACAACGGAAGCCTTTACCAGCAGACCGGCCTGATTGATTACGCATTGGGTTTTGACGGAGTTGATGATAATGTAAACTGCGGTAATGATACCAGCTTACAGTTGACTGATGATTTCACCGTGGAAGCTTGGGTTAACTGTGCACAGTTCGGAACAAACTTAGGAATAGTCACTAAACAGGTTACCGGAGCATATGGAGGCTGGAATTTAGGACGAATGACAGATAACAGGTTCTCTGCCCTTATCTCAAATACTACTGAACTGGACTATGTTCACAGTATGTTTTCATATACCTCATCCGACTGGCATCATTTAGCTATGGTAGTGGATGATGGCACTACATACTTATATGTAGATGGAGTCCAGCAGCAGGACTACAGCACTAAAGCTATTTCAGAAAGCGGGCTGGATTTTGTAATAGGAAAAACCTATCCACTTTACAACTCCAGATATTTCAATGGAAACATTGACGATGTCAGGGTTTATAACAAAGCCCTAACGGCAGAAGAAATAAACCAGAATTACAGGTATAATCCCTGATAGCAATTGAAAATAACTGACACCGGGACTTTTCCCGGTGTCTAATTTTCGACACAAAAACATCTAAGATAGCCAGTTTTAAAAACTTTCAGGTATTTTATAGTTATCCAACAAACCGGTAAGTATTTTTATTATAATGGAAATCAATTGTTTTTACCTGCTTCGAAAAGTGCTTTTTTTACATTGAAATCATTTTTCTGCAAAAGAGATTCTGCCGCGTTTTCATCTAAACCGGTGGAAAGCATAATCATATTCTTTGCCCTTTCCCGAAGCTTACTGCAGGAAAGCTGCATATCCGTCATCATATTACCGGTTACTTTACCAAGCTTTATCATAACTGCGGTACTTAACATATTAAGAATCATCTTTTCAGAAGTTCCAGCCTTGAGCCTTGTAGACCCCATAATGACTTCCGGGCCGACGACAGGACAAATAACTATGTCTGCGTATTCCGTCACCCTGCCCTGCGGATTGCAGATAAGCGCTACAGTAGATGCTCCTGTTTCTTTTGCTTTTTTCAAGGCTCCCCAGACATAGGGAGTCCTGCCGCTGGTACTGAGCCCAACGACCACATCCTTTCTGGTAAGTTTTCTTTTCATTAACTCCCTGCCGCCGGTTCTTTCGTTATCCTCACAGCCTTCACGGGCTTTAAAAACTGCCTCCTTTCCTCCTGAAACAATAGCTTGGACAAGAGAATGCGAAACTCCAAAAGTTGGAGGGCATTCTGCTGCATCGACAACCCCCAGGCGCCCGCTGGTACCTGCCCCGATATAAAACAATCTACCGCTATTTTTCAGCGCTTTCGCAATCATGTTTACGGCTTCCGCAATTTCCGGCAGAACTTTTTCAACGGCGAAAGCTACCTGTTTATCATTATCATTCATAATCTTAAGTATTTCCGGCACCGTTCTTTTATCAATGTCCATACTGCTCTGGTTTATTGATTCAGTAATCATATTGTCTAATGACATTTTCCAATCTCCTTAATATTTGCTTATTTCCAATTCCAGCCTTCTTCCATCATAATTAAATAATTCTTCAACGGTACATAATCCGCAATGGAATTGCCCGAACCTAGAATATAACGGCCGTTTCGCATACATGCCTCAAGTACTTTCCGAATATAATTTCTCAACATATCGCCCTCAAGAGTGCAGAGTTTATCCATATCGATGCCACCCATAATACCGATCCTGCCGCCATACTTTTCCTTAAATTCCGTTACCGGAATTATTTTATCCTCAAATGAGTGTTTGGCGTCAATTTTCACATCCTCAATTAAGTCTTCCATTATTTCCTCAAGGTTGCCACAGGAATGCAAAAGATAAAGCAAGCTGTTATCATGGACCAGCTCTGATACTTTCCTATGCCCGGGCAATGAATATTTCCTCAAATGCTCCGGTGATATTAAAGTTGAGCTTTTGAAACCCATATCATCACACTGGAAAAATCCGGCAAGTTTCGGCAGGCCAATGATTTTTTTATATGATGCTGTAATTATTTCCGCCACTTTTTCAAATACAGCTCTGACGAGTTCCGGATTATCAAATAACAGATATGAAAGATTCTCAAAGCCCATTAAAGTATTACGGGGCGTTCCGAAAAAGCCCGCAGTTGGAGTCAGTAATAATTCCATTCCATCAGGTAACTTTTGTGAAATGTACTCAAATTTCCTTAAATCCAGTGATTCAGGAGAAGGCCAGGGGTATTTTTCAAAATCTTCAAAATTCTGAATCGGGCCGGCAGACATTTTAACCCATTGGCTGCTTGCTGGCTGTTTGCCGGACGGCTCTATGCTTTGCGGGAAATCTAGTTCGATATTTATATCAAAAGTATCATAGCCAAGCCGATAGAAAATATCGATCAGATTATCCCAATATTTTTTATCATCTTTAAAGTCGCCTGTACAGCCTACCCATTCTCTCTTAAGGATATTTTTACAGACATACATCATTACTTCATCATTGATTGAGAGTTCAAGAAAGTGCGCTCTTAAAGGATTGGCTTCTCCTTTGATGATTTCTTTGAATTTAGAAGCATCAGGGGAAGGATTTTTAAATTGAAACATAAAACTTTAATTCTCCATTTTTTTAATATTTTCAACAAATCTTTTGGTAATCATCATCGGATTGCTGACCGCCTTGCCTATAACAACGGCATAGGCGCCGCAGTCGAAAGCCTGATTGACATGTTCAACTGTCCAGATTCTGCCTTCCGCTATTACTGGAATATCCAGGCGGGCTGCAAGCTGTTCGAGTAGTCTGAAGTCCGGCCCTTTGGTCAACTGCGAATAGGAAGTATAGCCGGCAAGCGTCGTGGCAACAATATCACAACCGTATTCAGCAGAGGCAATACCTTCTTCAAAAGTACTGATATCAGCCATAACAGGTTTTCGCAATTCAAGATGTATTCTTTCGACCAGGAGTGATAATGACATCTGATCCGGACGGGGCCTTGAGGTTGCGTCAAGAGCAATAATATCAGCCCCGGCAGAGGCTACCATTTCAGCATGTTTGAAGGTCGGAGTTATATAAACCTTCTCCGGCGATGGACTCGTCTTACAGATGCCGATTACCGGCAATGCAGTAGATTCCTTTATCGCCTTAATATCATCCGGGCCGTTCGCCCTGATCCCGGCGGCTCCGCCTTTTTCCGCAGCCTGAGCCATCAGGAACATAGTGCCAGTATTGTAAAAGGGATTGCCTGGAATTGCCTGACAGGAAACAATTATACCATTCTTAAGTTTTTGCAGCATTTTTGTCATTTAAAAATCCTTATATTTTTAATTTAGAGCCAGCTTATTAAAGACATCTTTTGTAATCTTTTTACCGGCTTTTTTCAGCACCATTAAACACGCACAGCGTCCAAGATCGAAATCATCCCTGAACATGAATTCAGCGTCAGGGCGGATTTCTTTAAGGTAATCAGAACAAAGAGTTCTGAATTTTTCACCTTGTTTAAAAATCCCGCCTACAGCAAGAATTTTAAAGATGCAATTCCGCTTCTCCGCCGGTATCACAGCAGCAGCCAGTTCCGCAATTGCCGATACCGCCTTACGGATTATTTGTTCGGCAGCAGGGTCCCCATTTAAGTAACTGTCATAAACCCGCGGGGCAAGAGAGGCAAGCTGTTCCCTTGATAAACCGCAGATATCAGCTTTCAGTTTCATCCGGGAATTGAAATCTTTTTCGATATTTTCCGGCGACCAGGCCTCAATAATCTTAATTAATGAAGTTGTTTCTATTCTTCTGTCCAGCATCAACAACGCTTTGCTTACTGCTTCCCTGCCAATCATAAACCCGCTGCCATCGTCATCAAATACTGGTCCCCAACCGCCCGCAAAACGCCTGATGCCGTCATATTCCCCGATAGCCACAGTTCCGGTTCCAGCCATAACGATAGCCTGGCAATCCAGAAACCGCGCGCAAACCGAAAAGAGGCTTCCGCTGGCTTCCCGCTCTACACTGAGATCAGCGCCCGGAAGGATATTACTCAGAGCCGAGTTTATCTCATCCACATTCGGGCCTCCAAGCGAGAAATAAACATGGGAAATATCCGTAGATTTAATACTCGCCGCAAAACACATTTTTTTAATGCCGGAAGACAATATTTTATCAACAGAAATTATTCCTGAATGAAGACTGGCAACACCTTTATCGAACCGTTCAGCAATTATGTTGCTATGGCTGTCCAAAAGACAAAAATGCGTTTTACTTCCCCCGCTGTCACAAGCCAGGAGCAGTCCGTCTTTTTTATCCGCCGGTGGTTTTGAATCCGCTACTCGTTTTCGGGAGCGGTAAGACTGTTTTTTTTCAATAATCAATGCTCCTGATTTTAAATAAGTCATTTTTTATTCTCCACGATTTTTCAGTTATTATTCAAATTTTAAAATATGGCTCCATAATGTTTTGAATGGGATCTGAAGATTTTTCAGCACATACCAACATCTTTGAGCGAAGTATTCTTTTTATTTCGCCATACTCTATATCTTCTATCAAATTCTTAGTTTCATCAGGGTCTTTTTTCAAATCGTAAAGTTCATCTACATCCGTAGGGGTAAATACATATTTAAAATCTTTCCATCTGAGCATCCTTTGGGCATAGGGGAAATGCACACCGTGGCTCTGGCAGAAAATTGCATCATCCCAAGCTGCGGCATCATTTTCCAGCAATGGACTTACGTCCCGGCTGTCAACATTTTCAGGAAGCTCGATTCCAGCCTGTCCCAGGACAGTCGAAAAAACATCCATATTGCTTATCATCTGCGAACGCCTGCCGGGATTATTGCCGGGGGCTCTGACAATAAACGGTATCTTATATATGTCCTCAAACATCCCTATTGATTTATCTATAAAGCCACCATGAGCGGCACAGTATGAACCATGGTCGGAAGTAAAAATGACCGTGGTATTTTTATCGCTTTCCAGACGTTTCAATTCATCAAGGACTTTTCCGGTCAAATGGTCAATCATGCTGTTATAGGCATAGTATGACGCATTAATGCGCCGCCAGTCTGATTCAGACAGTTTTGAAAGCCCCGGATACCTGAATTCCAATACATCGCGATATTGTTTATAGACATATGGCTTATCTTCAAGCGAATCGGAAAAATTTCCCGGCATGGGTATATCTTCAGGCGGATATATATCGAGATAGGACTTGACCGGACGGCATATTTCATGCGGCCCCCAGAATTGCAGGGTCAGAAAAAAAGGAGCGGGATATTCAGCATATTTACGCAGCATATCAATGGCCTTTTCCGCCAGAAAATAGTCATAAGTCGCCTCCAGCGGTGCATCTAAATAGCCCGCAAATCCATTTTCACCAACCATAACAGTGGGGATGAAACGCGGACTGCTCATTCCTTTTGCCTCCAACCAGTCAAGATATGCCTGTGTGGAATTGCCGTAACTGTCCCCATAGCCGGGTAGTGAAAATCCTTCAAATCCATGATCAAGCGCTGATTTTGTTTTGTCAATATGCCATTTCCCAACATAACCGCAGTTATATTTTTTTTCAGCCAGGTAATGGTTCAAAAGTATTTCGGAATCAGGCAGATCCTCCCGCGGAGGATGGAACATGTCGCAGTTCCTGGTCATGCCATGCTTATGCGGGAACCTGCCGGTAAAAACCGATGCTCTGGCTGGAGTACAGACAGCACATACAGAATAGGCGTTATCAAAACTTATTCCTTCTCCGGCCAATTTTTCCAAGGCCGGAACCCGGCATGCTCCGCCGCCGCACGCTGAGAGAATGTCATAGCGCTGCTGGTCGGTCATAATTAATAAAATATTTCTTTTCCCAGACATATTTAACTGCCTTTTTTAATTAGATAATATATACAGTATTTTTGCTTCGCCGCTTTTCATGGATACCCGGATTTTTTTCAAATCCGATGCCGAAAGGATATTTTTTCCGTTAAGCGCCATTTCATTGACTTTTTCAAGGTCCCGCCGCAGTATGCGATAATTTCTGTCCTCTGGCATCCTGACACCAATATCGGCAAAAGTATCTGAATCGCTCCAGTTGATAAGGACAACCAGCTTTTCATATGGATTTTTTTCCAGACATCCCACTTGAATATCTTTACCATAACGTTCAAGGAATAGAGTACGCCGTTCTCCCAGTTTGCGGTTCAATAGTTTTTTAAATCTGTTTTCAAGTTCTGGGAAATGCGCGTCCTTGAGAATATCCGCATCAAAATATGTGATTTTTCCCGCCTTTATCAAACCACTGAGTAACGGTTCGCTATAAGCCCTGCCCAGCTCATCGGTTTCACCCTTTGCGCCAAGCACAATCACTTCAGTCCCACTATTGACCGCGTTTTCGATAATATTCAAAGCTTCTTTGCTCATAGAATATGGAAACGGCAGAATAACAGTCTTGAATTGTGTTATATTCTTATATGCTTCGGGGTGATCCATAAAATATGTTTCAAACGCGTAAGCGTTACGCATAAGTTGGGAGGCGATCCATTTATAATATGAAAAACCTTTTGAATTTTCAGCCTTGTTTCCGTCCCATTTGCCGTAGAGTACCTTCAATTGCCACCAGTCTTCAGAGGCACGTGAGCGCAATACTGCAGTATCTTTTGGAGTATGAGCTTTCTTGCCGCCCCATGCCGCCAGGGTATCAAGCATTGCGAAGGCTTTTTTTACATTTTCCCGACCGCCGGCAATCGGGTCCAGGCTACAGGCAAAGTTGTAGCGCCAGAAATCGAATGCTCCCGCTCCATTCAAGGCTCCTCCGAGAACAGCTCCGATATAACAGATCGCCGGATAGGTTTCCGCGCAAAGCGGATTGCGCTTCGGTTTTCCTCCTCCCCAATTGTAGTTGAGCGTCAGTCCTACTTGTCTTTTGGGCGACGATGCCCTGAGCACCTGAGCCATGTAGGAAGGATGGTACCAGCCCCAGCAATCCTCACGTGTGAAATACGGGTCGCAAACCATATAATCAATATCAGCATTGAAGCCGAATATATCATGATCGCTTGCCCGGGTGAAGCGATTGTTAAAGTGGTCGGTAGTCGCAAACGCAGCTAAAGTTTTAACTTTGGGATTGGCTTTTTTTGCCAGTCTGTTACTGTCCTGCATCCGTTCGGCAATCTGTTCAAAATAGAAAAGCACATATTTTCGGTATAATTCAGTGTCAGTCGGAGTCGCGGGGAGTTTATCGGTTTTCAAATCAAAGCGCTTTTTGAAAGCCTTTATACGAACTCCGGCAAGCTCATTTTCATAATTCAGTTTCTTTTTAAGCTTATTGGCGGCATTGGCTGGAACAGTTTTTTTCTGGAAATAGAATATCGGATGCGACGCATTATAATACTGTTCATCCAGGCATAGCGAAACCGCATCAACGTCCGATCCTGCCATCTCGGAAATACTCTGATTAACGTTGTTGCCGTAAAGTCCGTAAGTTTTAAGTTCGTTTGCTGGAGGATATGGTATATCCTGTCTGAAATATCTGTATCTGATAACGGTAAAAACGGAAATATTCTGCTTCCTGACAGCAGAACAGAACTCTTTAAGCAGGTTGTATTTTGTTTGCCAGCGCCAGACTTTACTCGGCCACATCACATCCCAGGCAAAAGTACCTTTTCTGTCAGCTACCCCTTCACAGGTTTTCGGAGGAAAAAGCAACATGAAATTTGCTTTAAAAAATTTGTAGTCATCAAGCATCTTCCGCAACGGAGCCCAATTTGCGAGAGGTTCATTCACCCCCATACGGCGTTCTTTTACCAAGCCGGGACAACTAAACATCCAAGGTTCAATGGTAAACCCCTGAAGATACTGCTGATCCGGCTTCGCTGCCGGGACCGGGAGGTTTTTCCCGGCAGTCAGAACCGCGACATTTGCCGACATGGATATTTTTTTCATCAGGCTGCCCGATACGGCCTTAGGCGAAACGATCTGAAATTCCATAAAAGGGGCTGATTTTTTTGAAAAATCTATATATTTTAAGGCATAAACTTTTAACGGTTTAGCTAGATCCGCCTTGAACCACGGCCATTCCTTACGGTTCCAGTAATGCAGTTTCGGACCGCCTCTCACGTTTTTCAACAGCTTTGTATACTTTCCGCCGCCGGTGGTGTCAGCGTAAATCGCGAAATCAGCGGGTGGAATAGACAAACGCACGGAAGATATTGTCTGCGGGCTGTCATAAATAAACTCTATAGTCCTTGCTCCTGTTTCCGGGAATTTTTCGAAAGAGAAACCAGTTCCCATTATGCCGTCAGTAACCCGATAGGTCATCATGCCGAAAGGATTAGTACGTATTTTCGCATAAGGAGCAATATTCACCAATCCTTCCGGTAATTCTCCGCGCCCTGTAAAATATGATTTTGGCAGGGGAGCGTTTTTTTTAGTTACTACTTTTTTTTTTAAGTCGAAAGGCTCATCCTGACAAAACATTTTCATATCGTCAATGAACCAGTCTTTTTTAGTGTAATCACCAAATACCAGATTGAAAAATATAATCTTTTCAGGGAGCGGAGCAAACTTTACAGTATAAGCCAAATACTGGTCAGACAATGGCAGTCCGGCACCGATATTTGATTTCAGATCCATCCGGCGCCACTTACCATCTTCTTTATAAAAGGCGGCGATATTGCATCTCAGTTTACCTGAACCTTTAGCAAAAAACTTTACCGATAAGGATTTTTTGTGTAAGTCTTTGGCAATAATTTTATAACGCAGGAATCCCTGCTTTAAATGCACAGCCTGCTTGCCTTCTTTGGCGTCATTTGTAATATCGCAATAACCTTCCTTCGTACCTTTTGTCCAACCGGTACTCCCGGCAAGCCAGGCGGCCGTTACAGGTTTTTCCGTGCTCTCAAATCCCGCATTTACAAGTTTTACCTCTTTGGCTTCTTCAGCTCCGGCGATACCGCCCAAAAGTAATAAGCCGCTTAAGCCCATCCATTTAATTTGTCGTATTTTCATTGTTGTCTCCTTATTTTTTGTTGACACAAATATTTTCTTTGCTAATCTTTAAAATCTAAACCGCATACAGCGAATGTCTTATATTCTGTAATCATTTTGGGTTATGCTTTATCTATCACTCTGCCGGGTAGAATAATAGAATTTTTGCTTCACCGCTATTTATTTCCACACGGATGTTTTCCAGTTCAGACGCTGACATGGTGTTTTCTCCATTAAGCGTCATTTCGTTAACTTTCTCCAGATCCCTCTGCAATACTCGATAATTACCTGCAGGCATCCTGATCCCAAGGTCAACAAAAGTATCGTAACCACTCCAGTTGATAAGGACAACCAATTTTTCGTACGGGCTTTTCTCCAAACACCCTGCCTGAATCTCTTTACCGTAACGTTCAAGTTTCAAAGTACGCTGATCTCCCAGTTTATTGTTCAGCAGTCCTCTGAAACTATTCCCGACTTCATGGAAATTAGCATCTCTGAGAATATCTGCGTCAAAATACGTGATTTCTCCTGTATCTATCAATTCGCTAAGCAACGGTTCTGGATAAGGTATACCCATTTCGTCAGTTTCGCCTTTTGCGCCAAGCGCAATTACCTTAGTGCCATTATTGATCGCACTTTCGATAATGCTTAGAGCCTCTTCGCTCATCGAATACGGGAACGGTAAAATTATGGTTTTAAATTGTGATATGTTCCCATATGCTTCCGGATGATCCAGAAAATATGTTTCGAACGGATAGCCGTTGCGCAGGAACTGGGACGCGATCCACTTATAATATGAAAACCCTTTTGCGTTTACCGTCTTGCTTCCATCCCAATCACCATAAAGCACCTTCAACTGCCACCAGTCCTCAGATGCGCGTGAGCGCAACACGGCTATATCCTTAGGAATTTGAGCATCTTTACCACCCCATGCCGCCAGAGTGTCAAGCATTGCAAAAGCTTTCTCAACGCCTTGCCGTCCGCCCTCAACCGGATCCAGGTCGCAAGCATAATTATAGCGCCAGAAATCGAATGCGCTTGCCCCATTCATAGCGCCTCCGAGAACAGAACCGACATAACAAATCAATGGATATGTTTCGGCACAAAGCGGGTTTTGTTCCGGATTCAATCCTCCCCAGTTGTAGTTGAGCGTCAGCCCCGCGTGTCTCTTTGCCGAGGATGCCCTGAGCACCTGTGCCATATAGGAAGGATGATACCAGCCCCATGGATCTTCCTGGGTAAAATATGGATCGCACCACATATAGTCAATGTCCGCACCAAAACCAAATATATCGTGATCGCTTGTTTTTGCCAAACGATTATTGAATTTATCGGTAGTCGCGAATGCGGCCAAAGTTTTAGCATTGGAATTAGCGTTTTTGGCTAACATCGTACTGTCGTACATCCGTTCGGCAATCTGTTCGAAATAGAAAATGACATATTGACGGTATAATTCAGTATCACTTGGCGTTTCAGGAAAAATATCGTCTACCAAATCAAAACGGTTTTTGAAAGCTTCACGACGTACGTCCGCACGCTCATTCTCATAATTCAATTTTGCTATAAGCTGTTCATCAGCATCTGGCGGAATAGTTTTCATCTGGAAATAGAATATCGGATATGAGGCGCTAACATATTCCTCATCCAGACACAGGGACGCTGCATCAACTCCGGCCGCCGCCATCTCAGAGATGCTTTGATTAACGTTGTTTCCGTAAAGCCCGTAAGTTTTAAGCTCACTTCCTGTAGGATATGGCAGATCCTCTCTAAAATATCTATACCTTATGACACTAAAAATAGAAATGTTTCTATTCCTTGCCTCAGTACATAATTCTTCCAGTAAGTTGTCATCTGAATACCAGCGCCAAACGCTGCTGGGCCACATCACATCCCAGGCGAAAGTTCCAGTTCTACCCGCAACATTCTCACATGTTTTCGGCGGAAAAAGCAACATAAAATTAGCATTTAAAA
This sequence comes from Victivallaceae bacterium, assembly GCA_963664605.1. Classification (GTDB taxonomy): domain Bacteria; phylum Verrucomicrobiota; class Lentisphaeria; order Victivallales; family Victivallaceae; genus JAHOYW01. The sequence continues at coordinate 2,161,184 of OY761536.1, read as the reverse complement.
GACTGTAATCAGCAAACAAGTCGACAAGCGGCTGCCAATCAGCCATAGACTGCTCTACACCCGTGCGGCGTGTTTGCACCAATTGGGGGCACTGGAACATCCAAGGTTCAATAGTAAAGCCCTGAAGATATTTCTGCGCCTCTGTCGCTGTTGGAACAGGGATGTTTTCACCTTCTGCCAAAACCGGGACATCTAATGGTATGAAACACGAAACATACACATCATCAATATACCAGTCCTTACTGTTATAATCGCCTATTTCAAGTGTAACATATATTGTCCCATAGGGAATTGTACTGAAATCAACAGTATAATCCTGATACTCTTGCGACAAGGCTACTCCACCTTGGGCGCTTGACTGCAAATTCGTTCGGTGCCATACCCCGTCTTCCTGATAAAAAGCGGCTATCCCGAACATTAAATTCCCTGTTCCCTTGGCGGAAAATGTTACGCTAAGAGCCCTGCCCTGTAATTCCGCGGTATCAATTTGATAACGCAAAAAACCCTGAGTCAAATGAGCAGCCTGCGCACCCTCGCTGGCGTCATTGACAAGCTCACAACCACCCGGGGTTATATTCCAGCCGCTGTCCCCGGCAAGCCAGGCTGCGGTTGCAGGTGTTTCCGTACTTTCAAAACCGGCATTTTCCAGCGGTAACAGGTCTTCATCATAATACGAAACATATACATCATCAATATACCAGTCTTTACTGTTATAATCGCCTATTTCGAGCGTAACGTATATTGTACCAGAAGGAATTGCACTGAAATCAACAGTATAATCCTGATACTCTTGCGACAAGGCTACTCCACCCTGGGCGCTTGACTGCAAATTCGTTCGGTGCCAAACCTCGTTTTCATCTTGATAAAAAGCAGCTATCCCGAACACTAAATTCCCTGTTCCCTTGGCGGAAAATGTTACGCTAAGAGCCCTGCCTTGTAATTCCGCAGTATCAATTTGATAACGCAAAAAACCCTGAGTCAAATGAGCAGCCTGCACACCCTCGCTGGCATCATTGACAAGCTCACAACCACCCGGGGTTATATTCCAGCCGCTGTCCCCGGCAAGCCAGGCTGCGGTTGCAGGTGGCTCCGTACTTTCAAAACCGGCATTTTCCAATAGTATAGGCCGCGTAGGAGCTACAGGGATTTCAGGAGATACGATCTGGAATTCCATAAGCGGCACATCTTCCTGAGAAATATCTATATATAACAGACCATAAATGTCTAACGGTTCAGGAAGGTCTACTTTGAGCCATGGCCATTCCTCGCGATTCCAGTAAGACAACTGCTGACCGCCATTAATGATCTTTAACAATGTTTCATATTGTCCATCACCAGTAGTGTCGGCGTAAAACGCAAAATCAGTAGGAGGAATAGATAAGCGAATAGAGGATATCGTCTGTGGTTCATCGTACAGGAACTCTATCGTTTTGGCGCCAGCTGAGGGAAACTCTTCAAAAGTAAGGCCAGTTCCCATTATGCCGTCGGTAATACGGCAGGGCATAATGCTAAAAGGATTAGTACGTATTTTTGCATAAGGTGCGATATTAACCAATTCTTCCGACAACTCTCCACGTCCAGTAAAATAGGCATCTGGTGAAACTGTTATTTCATCTTCTTCAAGGTCAAATGGTTCATCCTGATATGAAACTTTTACATCATCGATATACCAGTCCTTACTATTATAATCGCCAAATTCAAGTTGAATATATATTGTACCAACAGGTACTGGACTAAACTTAACAGTGTAAGGAAGATATTGTTGTGTTGTCAAATGCAGTCCGCCTTGAGCATTTGACTGCAAGTTCGTTCGTTGCCAAACCCCGTCTTCCTGATAAAAAGCGGCTATCCCGAACACTAAATTCCCTGATCCCTTGGCGGAAAACGTCACGCTCAGAGAGCTATCCTGCAATTCCGCGGTATAAATCTGATAACGCAAAAAGCCCTGTGTCAAATGAGCAGCCTGCGCCCCCTCACTGGCGTCATTGACAAGCTCACAACCGCCCGGGCTTATAGCCCAGCCGCTGTCCCCGGCAAGCCAGGCTGCGGTTGCAGGCGTTTCCGTACTTTCAAAACCGGCATTTTCCAACGGTAACAGATCCTCCTGATACGACACACACACATCATCAATATACCAGTCCTTACTGTTATAATCACCTATTTCAAGCGTAACATATATTGTCCCAGAAGGAATTGCACTGAAATCAACAGTATAATCCTGATACTCTTGCGACAAGGCTAATCCACCTTGGGCGCTTGACTGCAAATTCGTTCGTTGCCATACCCCGTCTTCCTGATAAAAAGCGGCTATCCCGAACACTAAATTCCCTGTTCCCTTGGCGGAAAATGTTACGCTAAGAGCCCTGCCTTGTAATTCCGCGGTATCAATTTGATAACGCAAAAAACCCTGCGTCAAATGAGCAGCCTGCACACCCTCGCTGGCGTCATTGGCAAGCTCACAACCACCCGGGGTTATATTCCAGCCGCTGTCCCCGGCAAGCCAGGCTGCGGTTGCAGGTGCTTCCGTACTTTCAAAACCGGCATTTTCTATTTGCACCTGGCTGGAAGCCGCAATAAGGCTGCCTGCAACAGACATCAGAGCACATAATCCCCAATATTTAAACAATTGCATTTTTACCATTTTCCACCTCTGTACTAATCAATATTTTAGTTTATTTATCTCTAAAATTCCCACCATTCTGCATTATTCGCTAAAACCCCTTTCTGATGAGCAGCGGCATGGCCGTCAGCAAAAACCGTATTGCAGAGGTCTTTATGCGGGGTGCCAGGTTCCCGGGTCCCGTAGCCACCGCCGGGCCATATCCCGATTATTAGTCCGTCCTGGAAATCATCGCCATTTGTTTCCGCGAAAACAATTAATTCACTGGCCTTTTTAATACGTGAGATTTTGTTCCAGGTGTGAAGAGCTCCTCCTCCGGGACTATCGTTCCACCAAACATAACCATAAGACATATTGTTATTTCCCAAAGTCCAGATAGCGCGCTGGTCGTTAGGGCATTTAAATACTTCTGCATTTTTGTTGAGATAGGTTGCGCACAAATAAGGCGCCCAGTCAATATTGTAAATAGTAGAAATCAAATTCCTTGAATCAGCATATTTTATCTTCACATTTCCTGCCTTCAAGGTTTTACCGTAATTTGGGAAATAACCATCTGCATCATCATTGTAGAACTGCATTGTTCTGCCGATTTCTTTAATTTGAGTCAGGCACTTTAATTGCTTTGCCCTTTCTCTGGCTTTAGTTAAAGCCGGCAACAGCATTGATGCAAGAATTGCTATGATAGCAATCACTACAAGAAGCTCAATAAGAGTAAATTTCTGTTTCATTTTCAATCTCCTTTTTTTAGGTGGCATAGCCACCTTTGGGTTTATATTTTTGTAACGATTTATCAAATTCTATTCAAGCCGGCGCTTATTTTTTCGGCACATAAACCTGCTGATTTAATGACTTTACTCCGATGTGAATTTTTAAACCTGTATTCAGGAATTGATACTCCAAGCGCCGCGACAATATCTGCGTTTTTATAGATTGGAACAGCAATGTACACAACATTCGGGAGATCTGACGCAACAGCCAGTTTTTCTTTTTTTATCGCGGACAGTTCCTGTTTAAGTAATTTCTCGTTTTTACACTCAGGCCATCTTTCACCCGGCAAACCGTATTCGGTTAACAGCGCAGCAAAACTTTTGTCATCAAGAAATGCCAACAGCAACCTTCCAGTAGCGGTTTGATAGATGTCATCAAGTATGCGGGCTTCCCTGTTTAATTGAATATCATGATTTCCGTCAGCCTGACAGATGATAAATTTCTTGTTATTTTGAATTATTGACAAAACCACGTCTTCAGACAATTCATTCGCCAATTCATGCATAAAAGGCTCTGCAATCAACCCGAGCTCCTTCCAAGTACTTTCTTTTCCGGTTATATGATAAACCATAGGACCAAGAGTATAACCTTTTCTGGCATTTGCCTGTTCAATATAGTTTCTGGCTACCAGAGTCTTTATTATATGCGCACAAGTCGCCGGATTAATTTTAATTTTTTCTGAAATCTCACTTAGTAAATGCGGACGGTCCGGCTCCTCAGAAATATATTCTATTATATTAAGCGCTCTGTTTATTACTTGTATCATTTTTTGCTCTTTGTTTTATTTAACAATATGAAATTACGTTTGCCTATATTAAATAATATAATATTAAAGTTCATTTGTCAAGTGTTTTTTCCCTTATATTTGTAAAAATACAGAAAAAACTCCCAATTATAAAATCATATGAGTTCCAGTCGCTCAAATTGACTGAACGGAGCATCGAATTCTTTCAGTTTATCTTTTAAAACCGCAGATAACTTCTTCTCCAAAACCGGCTCTTTCACCGGCGTTTTCTGACCAGGGTCTTCCACTATATTATAAAGAGGATTTTTGACCTGGCTTTCCGCAATATAAGATTTAGTTGGTATGCGCAAATGGGGAATATTATAAGCTGTATCGAGAAATACGCCATATTCCGCTGCGGCAAGCGTATCCCTGGGAATAAAATCATGGAATCCCCGCGGCATAGCAGTATGGAGATAAACATTTGTATCAGGCGCGGGTTGACGGCAGTAAGTATACTCCCCTGCCCTGAGGTTAACATTTTTGCCAAAATACCCGAATAGTATCGCATCATGATGCGTTCCATCCTGGACAAATAAATGGCTGAACGACTTGCCATGCACATGTCCGGGAAGTGAAGCTCCATGAAGATCCATCAAGGTCGGCATAATATCCATAGTTGCGGTAATAGCTTCAATCTCGCGGGGAACTGTTCCTGGATGATGAACAAATAACGGTATATGACTCAGTTCATTATAGTCAAACATATAATTTTTCGCCCAGTATCCATGTTCTCCCAGTAAATGACCGTGGTCAGTAGTAAGAATCAGCGTTGTATCTTTCCACATATCAAATTCGTCCATTTTGTCGAGCAATTTGCCAAGCCAGTGGTCAGCCATTGTTATTGAACCGGCATACTGTTTTCTGATATGGGATACCGCCTGCGGGTCGTCATATTTCTGGTTAAGCTTTTCATACGGCGGCCAGTTGTAAATTCCCCTGCACCATTCATCATCATAGATGGCGCTGTATTTTTCCGGGCAGTCAAAGGGTTCATGCGGATCAAATACCTCCAGATGCAGATGCCAGTTGTCGGCAGCGTTATTATTTTCAAGGAATTCCACCGCCCGTTGAAAACAGCGGGGTGTAGGATAATCCAAATCGTTCTCCGGATCGCGGAAAAAGCGGTTTGTCCAATAAGCACGACGGGAACTGATCTCTTTTTGGGAGTTATTGCGGAAAGTTTCAGGTAGTTCAGGAGGGATAACCAGCGGATGCCATTGGTCCGACTCCTGTCCACGTTCGAATTCCCAGGAATCAAACAAAGTATGATAAGCTTCACCCCCACTGTGAAAATAATGATAATGGTCAGTTATCATATGGCTGTAAGTATTTTTCTGTTTGCGCAATTCAACCGGAAGACAATCATCCCAAGGCTCAATGGGGCCCCATGGGGCCTCAAGGAAATTTAAACGCCCCGTCATCATTTCGCGTCTGGCAGGCATACAGGGCATTGAACCACAGTAATGATTGTTAAATATCATTGAACGCTTTGCCAGGCGATCCAGGTTAGGAGTTTGCACCCAGGCATCCTTGTTGTATGGGCTTATGTAATGACGGTTAAGCGAATCCATTATAATAAAGATCGTACGCATAATATAATCCTTTGTTAATTAAAATCAGCGATTTATGATAGCTGGATTACGGAAAATCCCACTCCATCCAAAGCCAGATCAAACTGTTTTCCGTTTTCCCCCTCATACACATCTATGTCGGTTTCACGGAAGAGTTCGCGAAGAGTTCGCGTTTCACTTAGTTCACCGCTTAACGAACAAGTCAGCTCGATTCTTTCGTCATTATGATTGAGAATGAAGAAAATGCCGCCACTCCTGCCATCCGCATGGTCAAGTTTGCAAACTTCAATATTTTCCAGCTCTTCCCTGCTGTTTTTCGAAACAACTTTAAGCGCCGGAGAAACGGCAACCTTATTTAACCATTCGGCCATTAAATCTTTAATCACTTTAGTGCGTTTTTTCTCATACAGAGCAAAAAACATGGAGGCAATCATAATCGTTTGTCCATGTCCAAAGCAGTTTGAGATAACCGCAGGCTGTCCTGATGAGAAGCGAGCGATTACTTCGCCTGAAGATTTTGCTGTCATTTGCTGTTGAAATACATATGTCGGTATTTTTTTGCCGCCGGAAAATAAAATATCTTCATCGTAAACCGGAGACGCGTCAACCGTTGAATAGCCGAATAAGCGATCTAAGCCACAGCCAGGAGAAACCATATTCAACATACCTTGATTATCTTTGAATCCCAGGGAAAAGTCCGCAATGGCTTTACCGCCGTTACTTATAAAATCCGTAATCTTGTCCGCAACATCCTGCTCCATATTTAACCGGAAAGGAATCAAAAGCACCTTGTATTTTTTCAATTTTCCGTCAACAATATCAACATCATCAATAAAATCCGCCTGAAGTTTCAGATCCCATATCAATTTGTAGGCTCCAAGCCATGAGTTCTGCCAGTAGTTCCCGCCATTTTCATCTTCAACACCGTCAATAACCGATAACTGGGAAGTGGAATTGGCACTTAAAACCGCAATATCGGCATTATATACGGAATTCGCCAGAAGATCAGCGTTCTTCTTGACAAAACCGGCCAGTTCTGACATAGCAAGCGCCCGTTCTGTCAAGGAGCCGTCCCAACCAACCAAACCAAATTCCCCAGCCTGCCGGTCACGGATACGGGTCCTGTAAAGCCATGAAAGTATACCTTTGGCGCCATGAGCAAGCATTTGCGCATTAATCAAGTTATTTCGTTCGGGTGAAATATAATGCGGCGGTTTAAAATTCCATAGGATCGGACCGGCTTGATTTTCCACTATCCAAAAATTATTTCCGGTAGCGGCGCTCCTGACCCTGTCCAGATAACAGGCGGGCACATCCGCTCGCCTGCCCTGGTGCGGATACTGAAATACATAATGGGACATGCCTAATATGTCAACCGTTTTTCCCGCCTTCCAGAAGTTATTTTTACCGGCCACCGCCCTGACGTCCAAACCGTAAGGACATGGATAAGTTATTGTCGCCTGGTTTTCACGAGCATATTTTTTAACAAGGTCGTTGATCCAACGCAAAGTGTCGTTAAGATTTTCTTCACAAAAATTCTGCCAGTCCAAGGTCGGAACATAACTGCATGACAGAGGTCTGATATCCTCCCATTCCTCATAGCAAACCGGCATTTCAAAACTCCAGGCTTCATTCAAGACATCCAATTTTTGATATTTGTTCTCCAGCCAAGCGTGAAATTTGGCAAGCGAGTAATTACAACGGCAGCCTTTGGAAGACGGTTCGCCCCATACTATCCAACTATGAAGTGCTTTGCGAGAAGTATATCTGGTGATTAATTCTATTAAAAATTCTTCGGCTTTTCTTTTATAGAAAGGATCATCAAAACAGAAATCAAAACTTGGATCCCTGCCTTCCGAGCTTTCCGTTTGTGCCTGACATTTGTTTCTAAGCCACGCGGGAGGATAACACCCCATAAGAGAGGAAAACGCACCTCCTATAAATAAGGTTATTTTCATATCGTATTTTTCGGCAAGTTCAAAAATATAATCCAGTCTACTGAAATCCCGTTGTCCCTCAACCTGCTCTATTCTGTCCCAGGCAGCCCAGGAACGGATTATCGTAAAGCCCAGTTTTTTCATCTGCCTAACATCTTTCTCCCATTCCGATACAGGGACTTCGGTGGCTCTGGCTACAGGGGCGTACATTGCTCCAAAGGGAAAGATATCCTTATTACATACTGATTTTTCGTTCGTGACTTTTATTCTGTTCATCTTGTACTCCTTATACTCATTTTACCGGTCTAAAATCGACTTCGGTTTTAAATCCTGAAATAAACGCGGTAAGCAACTTCACAGCATTTTCCACATCGGCAAGAGAGATTAACTCAGTCGGGGTATGCATGTAACGGGTCGGAATCCTCACCAGTGCGGTTGCCGCGCCGCCGCGCATCAGCTGCAGAGGATTGGCGTCGGTAAAAGTTGGCCCCGGACTTGAGGTCAGCTGATAAGGAATATTATTATCCTCAGCGGTTTGAATAAGCATTTCACCGAGAGCCGGATTAATGTTGCATCCCCGCATCAGGACAGGACCTTTGTTCATAAATAATTCTCCGGCGATTTTTCTGTCCCCGCCGGGATGATCCGAAGTATTAATTACATCTATTGCAATGGCAATATCTGGATTAATCTTATATCCGCTGGTTACAGCGCCACGCGAACCGGTTTCCTCCTGAACCGTCGAAACACCATAAATTGCCGGCTTTATTTTTTTATTTTTAAGTTTTCTCAATGTTTCCAATATAATAAAGGAACCTATCCGGTCATCAAAGGCTCGTCCCAGAATCAAAGAGTTTCCGAGAAAAGTAAACTCAGTATTAATAGTCAAAGGGTCTCCGATGGAAACCCTTTTTTCTGCATCCCTTTTTCCCCCGGCTCCTATATCCACCCATAAATCATCAAGCTTGTATTTATCAGTGCATTCTTCCTGGCTTGATGGGTTTTTCCGCATTATAAGTCCGGGAACATCCCCTGAACGCGAATGAACAGTTATCCTTTGGCCGGCAGCGACAAACAATGACGGGATTCCAATTCTTCCCAGGTATAAGAAACCATTGTCATCAATATATTGCACCATATAGGCTACTTCATCAATGTGTCCGGCCAGCATAATCCGCGGTGAATTCTCAGGATTTTTTATAGCTATAACGTTGCCGTGTATATCCGTTTCCAGCTTGTCAGCACAAGTTGTCATTTCTTCCATTAGAAGTTTTTGGGCACAAAACTCAAAACCTGACGGACTTGGAGTTTCAATTAACCGTTTTAGAAATTCTATTGATTTCGTTTTCACTATTAGTTCCTTCGTTATTTAATTTAACATAATGAAACAGTATTTAATTATATTAAATTATAATACAGCAAAATGCTATTGTCAAGTTGTAGAAACGGGTAATATGGCGATTTTTTTCAAATCTCTTGCATACTGCCACAATTAAAAATTAATGTATTAAATTTGTACCAGCTTGCAATTATTATAATGAACTAAAAAAGTCGGAAAACTTTATTTTGGGACTTGACAATTAAATAAAAATCAATATAATTTAATATAGAAAAATATAATTTCATATTATTAAATTAAAAAATGAAATCAAAAAACTACACGGAACATATAGAATATCTTCTTGAAAGCACCAAACTCATGCTGTTCTTCTTATGGCGCTGGCTGAAAGCTCATCCGGATGAAAGTTTTCAACAAGCAATAAGAAACCGTATTGACATTTTCAGGAAGACCGATATTAACAGCGGCAACCTTTGCCCTGACAATCCGGAATTTGATAATCCTGTGTGGTTAAAAATGGAGCACCAGGCGAATGAAATATATTATAATTCCCGAAATGCCGCTCAATTTGAACAATATGCCTTCACAGTTTTTAAGGGCAATATCCTGGCGCGTTCTGAGCGCGATTACAAGTACAGTTGTCAAAAACCTGAAGGCTACAAGTGCGGCAGCCTGACTTATCATCAACCGAACAAGGATGATCCCCACGTCATTGCAGTACATATTGCCAACGCGGTTGCGCCAAAATCAATTTTTGACGATCCGGACTACCTCCCGCATTGTCTTTATAAGTTTATGAATATGGCTGAAAAGGAATTTGGCTGTTCAAGGCTACACTGCGGCTCATGGCTTAATTCCCATCCAAGATGGCTGGAACTGTTTCCTCAGGAATGGCAGGATAATTTGAGTGAGCCGGATGAAAACATTCAATGGCATTACGGGTTTTGGGGACAGTTCATTACGGCTCGTGGTACTTTTCACTGGAAAAATGCCGAAAGATTACGGAGAACGGGAAAAATGCCTTTCCCGTTCAGGACTTCAAATTGTTCATTTAAAAATTTAAAAATACATCTCTCAAAATAATAAAAGGAAATTGTTATGAGCATGAAAAAAATCATTGTCGGAGCATTTCTATGTTCACTCGGCCTGATCAGTATACACGGGGCGGACGCGCCTCCTTCAGGAAACAAGCTGGACTGGTATCGGTGGGGAGAACTGCATACTGCCCCCTCAATGGAAGCAGCCTGTCGCCTGGCAGACGGTAACCTTGAAAAAGGCGGTATCTGGTGCGGCGGTCCTGAAATCGGTGGTGAATTGACTTTCGTTTTTCCTCAAGCGGTCAATGTTACGGTATTCCGTTTTCAGCAATCATGGTTGTGCACGACCAAATATAAACTGCTGGCTGACACCAGCGGCAAAGGGAATTATAATGCATTAATTGCACAAGTTAAAGATAAGAAAAAGATAGAGAAAAAATGGATAAGCATACCAGTAAACAAGAAAGTATTCGGATTGAAATTCATTGCGCTTGAGGGTAATGCCTCATATCGTGCCCCATATCCGTCTATTAAGGAAATCGAGATTTATACCAAAGAAAAGATAAAGCCGCCGTTAAAGCAAAAATTGAACGCAGACACTCTCTCCTGCGGCAAAGTTCTCCCGCTTCCCAAGTTCACTAAAAAAGATATTGACGTCAGGCTTGATATTGACACCTGGATGGTCGGAATACCCAACAATTTAAGCAATATGCCGGACAATATAGAAAATTTCAACGGCTTTAAAAAGTTGATGAAGTCAATTCGTGAAGTTGACGCCAACAGCATCCGTTTTTTCGCTGAATCCTCTGCGGTTAAAAATAAAGTATCCTGGAAAAGCAAAGTGTGCAGGAATTATAATATTGACATGCTGCCTGAACTTATCAAAGCTCTGCATAAAAACGGCATAAAGCTTTACTATTTCTCTCATGCATGGATGTCGCCTTTCCAGAAAGCGGATAAAATGGCTCCCATGCCGTGGAAACGCTGGGATTATCCCTATGAACAAAGTGAGCGCCTGCTTCTTAAGTTCCCCCAATATTACAAAGTGAAATATCCTTGCGTTATTTCGGAAAATGACTTTCGAGATAAATGGCTGGCAATGATGAGTGAAGTCGTAGACTGCGGCGCAGATGGTATTTACCTCATGCCGGACGAATATTGTTTTAAAGGGCACTATCTGCCTCATGCCGACTGCCCGGCCTGTACCAAAGCATTTAAAAAAATGTACGGTTATGATTCCATACCGAAACAGAAGCAGGACACGGAAAAATATCGCAAATGGAAGATTTTTGAATACAAAAAACTTGGCGAATTATTCAAATACGTATCCGCAAAACTGAAAAGTAAAAAGCCTGGTTTGAATATTGTAAGTTGCGCAAATCAGTCATCGGTACAGAAAACCAGCTTGCGGATGGAACACGGCGTTTGTATGGATATTCTTGCAGATGATCCCAATGTCAATATGGCACAGATGTATGGCTCCGGTCCGATGGGAATCGGCAAAATTGCTGCATTCTGTAAAAGATTCAAAGCAGCTTTTGGCAAAAATAAAATGCTCGGCAGTATCCAGTGGCTGGACGTGAAATATGATAAGCCGGATTATTCTATTAAACTTTACGGCTACGCGCTGCCGCAGATAATGCTGGGCGCAAAAGTCCTGGAAAACTACCGTTTAAGTTATATGCAGGATACCGGCTGGTGGCAAAATTCGATTGAATGCGTAAAGATGATTCGCCTGCTTGAGCAGTGGGGAATCGGTAAAAGTCATTCTCCCAATACAGTCTGCCTATTGATTTCAAGAGCATCCGAAGACTGGTGGCAAGTGAAAGCTGAAGCCTTGAGCGATGGCAAAGAGCTTGACAAAAAAGGCTTTAACCTGCTCTATGCTGAAAAAGAAATGGGTACAATTAAAACCGCCGCTGATAATGAAAAGAAACGTTTAATTAATTTTGAACGTTTCAGAGGCTTTGGCGCCAGGCGCTCAATGGAAGGGCTGCTCAGCGAAAACGGCATCCAATACAATGTTGCCTATACAGACCAGCCTGATAACTTAAAAGATTTAAAGAAATATAAACTGCTTATTTTGCCTTTCGGATACTCAATTTCGCAAAACGCTTTTAAGGCAATCAAGAAGGCTGTAGATTCCGGAACCAGGCTGTTGATTTTTGATAAACTGGCGCCCTGTAATGAATACGGAGTCAGGTACAAAACTCCGCTTTTTAAACAATTACTTGCCAATAAAAATATCATTCATGTCAAGGAAAACCTGGCGGCAGACGGCATGAATCCCAAAAACCGGGAGAAAAATTTACAGCTCATCGATAATCTTATAAAGGACTGCGGTTATTATTTCAACAGCAAAGGCACGGAAGTTGAATATCTAGTTCAACAGCTTGATCCGAAGAATTTTATTCTGTACCTTGGCAACTGGGATAAAAACAAAGAGGCATCACCGATTATCGGGCTTCCTCTGCCTGAAGAAAACTATAAAATCGAGCTTTACAGCAGTAAAACATATAAGTTGACTTCAGGTATTATTCATGGTAAAAGCAAGATTTCTGCCGAGGAATTAAAAAAGTTTACGGTAAAACTTGCCCCGGGCGAAGTAAAGTTGATTAGAATAACTCAATAAGGATAATGCTGTAATGGATTCGGTTGTTTTTGTGGCCGCTCATCCTGATGATGTGGCTTATGGAATGTCAGGCACGGCCTTTATGCTCCAAAAAGAATATAAACTGCACGTTGTCTGCGCAACCCGCGGGGAGCGCGGATTGCGAAGTCACAGCATGGCGAAAACTGCTGCGATCCGGGAACAGGAAGAACTGGCGGCATGCAAACTGCTTGACGCGGAGCTGGTTTTCATGGATTTAATAGACCGGGAGGTTTTCGCCGATAAAGTAAATAGCGGGAAACTCGGCACGATTATTTACAGGATAAATCCAGTTGCGGTTTTCACCCTTTGGCCAATCGACAGCCACCCTGACCATTCCGCGATTTCAGAGATGACGTGCAAGGCACTGTTTCTGACCGGAAAAACGCCGGAATTATATTTTTGCGAAGAAGACAGCGGCAGTCAAACAACAAATTTCAACCCTGATATTTATGTTGATATATCGGCAGTAATGGACAAAAAACTTGCCGCTATCCGCTGTCATAAATGCCAGAATCCCAATGATGCTATGGCGCAAAACGCTTTACTTCAATTTAAACGCCGGGGTATCGAGTGCGGCTGTATATATGCTGAAGGTTTCAAAACCTTTCGCCCAATGCCAAGCCGCATCCAATCAATTCTGAAAGAATTATAAACATACATGGACATGCTTAAGATGCCGGATAATATCAAGCTGGAAGAAATTGATAAGAACATGAAGCGGAATGATGTACCTGAAGATATAGACTTTAAATGGCACACACCATCAGAAAAGTTCTTCAGGCTCTCCGGATTTAAATGGTTTGAACAGGACAAAGTATATTGGCGGCTTCCCGTAAATCCTGACTGTGACCTTCCGCCAGGTCCCTCGTATCTAAGGAAACATACAGCTGGAGGACAGGTAAGCTTCCAGTCTAATTCCCGTAATATTGCAATAAAGGCAAAACTCCTGTTCCTTTCTAACAGCCATCATATGCCATGTACTGGTCAAAGCGGATTTGATCTTTACGTTGAAAAAGACGGCAAAATGCATTTTTATAATGTTACAAAACTCCAGCCTCAGGATGTAAGCTATGAAGCGATGCTTTGGGAACATAAACACGCTGAAATGAGAAATTTCATTATTAACTTTCCGCTTTATAATGGTATTGAGAGAATGCATATTGGTCTTGATCCTAATGCAGAGATACTTCCGCCGCCCGCTTTCAGTACAAATAAATCAATTATAATTTACGGTTCATCTATAACTCAGGGCGGATGTGCCTCCCGGCCCGGGATGGCATATACCAATATATTGAGCCGCAAGCTTAATACAGAGGTAGTTAATCTCGGTTTTTCCGGAAGCGCCAAAGGCGAACCGGAAATAGCTGAAATTATATCCGGAATTCCAGATCCCGAATTATTTATTCTGGATTATGAGGCAAATTGCGGCACTCCTGAATCGCTAAAAAAGACCCTCTATGAATTTATTGAAATCCTTAGAGAAAAACATAAAAATATCCCCATCCTGATAGTTTCGAGAATTTATTTTGCTTTCGATAATATTATTGCAGAAGAAAAACACAGACGGGCAAAACAGTTAAGAATTCAGAAGGACATTGTAAATCACAAAAAAGCTGGCGGAGATAAGCATATTTACTTTTTCGATGGAGCTGGACTTCTTGGTGACGATTTTTACGAATGTACCGTTGACGGGGTTCATCCAAATGATCTCGGCTTTCATCTTATGGCAAGAGCATTGGAACCGGTTATTCGAAAAATAATTTTTACAACTTAACTCAGGAATTAATGATGATTATTTTAGAGTCAAAAACATTAGAAGTTAATATTGATGAAAGCTCACTTACAGTACAAACGCGTGACAAAAGAACCGGGATGACCTGGCAAATGCAGGAGAACGGCCCCGGAGATATTGGTGTCAAAGGTCACTGCGGCCCCTGGCAGGGTTTTGCGTTCAAAGACGCTAAAAGTGTAAAGTGGGAAAAAAGCAGGAACAAACTAGTTGCCGTTGTTACGGGCTGGCCTTATTCCGCCAACGTCTGGGCGCCTTTGAGTTTCGGGCTGGAAATAACATTTGAACTTAAAGATTCCGATCTGAAAATCACGGTTTCTCCATACCGGGACGATACGCTTGAGGCATCCATTATCGACAGTTATTATCCGCGCGGTTTTTTGTTCCCGGAAAAGACCGGGGGACAACTGGTGCTGCCTTATTCTCAGGGCTGCCTACTGGATAAAAATTTTCCGCATGATTTGGATATGATCCTACCCGGCTGGGTCGGCTTGGGATTCACTATGCCGTGGTGGGGACAACTGGCGGAGAGCGGTGAAGGATTTATTGCGCTGACCGACACCCCGGATGATATAGGATTCCGGATCAATACGGATAAAGCCTGCGGGCAGACCGTACATCCCTACTGGCAGGCATCGCTGGGCGGACTCAAATATCCACGCGTCATTACTTACCGCTTCTTTGAAAAGGCAAATGTCGTCAAACTGGCGAAAGAATACCGTAAGCACGCGGGCTCCAGGGGGCAGACCATACCCCTTAAGCAAAAAGCCTATGACCGTCCAAGCGTTGAAAATTTGAAAGGCGGCATGATTATCAGCACCTGGATAATGTCGAATTTTGAAAATTTCAAAAGGCCCGGACAAGTGGTATACATGAAATTCAAGGAGGCTCTGCGCCGCTATGAATATCTTGTAAAAAAGGCCGGAATAAAAAAAGCTTTTGCCCATATTGACGGCTGGGGAAAGGACGGTTATGATTTCAATCACCCGGATGTCCTGCCGCCGGATGAGCGCGCGGGCGGCTGGCAGGGGCTCAAGGAACTGAGCGACGGTGTAAAGGCTCTCGGACATGGCTTCCTGCTTCATGACAACTATTCTGATTTTTATTCCCATACTGAAGCATTTAAAAATCCGGACTGGGTCATGAATTTGAGCGGACAATATTCAGAGAGTAGCGAATGGCTCGGAGGACGCCAGCGCTGGCTCTGTTCACAGCAGGCGATGAAATACGCCAAACCTAATTTCACGAAATTACAGGAAGAAATTGGACTTGACGGCATCTATATTGACTGCTGGACGATAGGCCATCTGCGGGAATGTTTTAACCAGCGGCATCCGGCTTCGCGTCAGAAAACGCGGGAGAAATGGAGCGAAGTTTTTGCGATGTGCCAGAATATGGGCTGGGCGACGAGCAGTGAAAGCGGCTGTGACTGGGCGGTTCCGGTAATGGATTTCTGCTGGGGGGTAACTCCCGAATGGATTCCGCATGTTTTAAAAGATAAAGTATCTGCTTTCGGGATATCCATTCCGCTGTATGCTCTGGTATGGCATGACTGCATCACGGTTCCCGGGCACATTACCCAGGAGGAAAAAAGCGCGGTCATTAAGGACGGTTGTGAAACCAATGCCAAAACGGATATGCGGTTGTGGACCTTACTATGGGGCGGCATTCCTTCTGTATTGCCTTTTACTTTGGATAACCCCGGCAAAATGGATTTGGATGCGGATGTTGAATTTATAAAGAGCCTTAAAGTGATTTCCGGACTCCATGAAAAAGTCGGGTTTGAGTCAATGATTGACTGGCGGATGCTTGCACCAGACGGAAGCATTCAGCAGACAAGTTTTTCAGACGGAACTGCGGTCACGGTTAATTTTAAGGACAAAAACTATAAAATAAAAATTAATAGAAAAATGAAAGAAGGGACATTTCAGGACAGGAAGTGACTCAAAACCAGGAAGATAATTAGAGCCCCAGGAAGCAGAACATTTAATCTTTAATGGATAAAATTATGTCAAAAGATAAAGGATTTGGTAAATTCACACAGGATTCCAGAGAATACATCATAACTGACGCGGAAGCAGCGCCGCGTCACCAGATCAACTTTTTATGGAATAACTACATGATTTCCGGGCACAACCAGTTTGGTACCGGGGAAGGAGTATTCAATGACCAGACAATGCTGCTCAATGAACCTAAAGGACAGGTGCGTATGATATCTAAAGGACGGCGTTATTTTTATATTGTCGACTGTGATTCCGGCGAGTTCTGGTCTACAGGCCTGTTGCCGGCAAAACCTGAAGATTACACATATCAAAACCGTGTCGGACTTGGTTATTCGATATATTAAATGAGCGCCAATGGGATAGATTCTTCTGCTAAGGCATTTCTTGCACCTGACGAACCGGTAGAGATATGGGAGTTCGAGCTTGCCAATAAATCAGAAAAACTTCGCAAGCTTATGCTGGTGCCTTATGTGGAATGGGGGCTCGGTGGATATGCGACCTTCAGCAGTGCTCTTTCCTATCTGCGTAGTCGATTTGACCGCAACCTCAAAGCGGCGCTCAGTTGCAACACCTCGGACGAACGTCCGCATGATCGCTAAAATACAGGATAAATTGTTCCCATTCGTCCGCTCGGACGAATGGGAGTGATATTTTTTGATGGTATGATTGTAAATTGACAACTACTGAATTTTATTACAATTTTCATAAGTTATTGAAAAACATTTTGCATTGTATACAAAATATAAAATAAAAGGTCAATCGGCAAGATTCTGAATTTTTATTTTTCCAGCTAATTTCAAAACGATTAGCTATCTTTTGTTATTAAACGAACATGACATCCAGTTACTTTCCTAAGCTTTGTTGGAGAGCGTAATTTTCCCAATAAATTTTTAAATTATTGGATGAATTCTTAATAGCTTTAAAAAATCTTCGACTAAATCTATGGATTTGTATGTTTTTACATTTCTGGCGTGAATTGTCATAAAGCCGGAAAAGCTTGCGCAGCGGAGAATTGAAATTAGTTCCTTTATTTCCGCATTGCCGGATGCAAGCCCGGCAGGGGTGCCGTTAAATAATCCGTCTTCAATGTCAAGCTGAGTGGTGTATCTTCTGAATTTTCCCTGCTGAAACGACTCAAGGAAAGGTCTTTCTCCAGCTTTGGCGAATTCCGCAGGACTGAAAACAAAACCGGCTTGCAGTTTACTCATTATTCCTGCCGCATAAAGGCCGGAAACCCCGAGATTGGCAAAAGAAAGGTTGATTCCGGCGGAGGATGCCGATTTCAGGAACTTATCAGCGTCTGCGGACAGCGGCATGATCAGGTTATCAATACCGGCAGTTTTAAGCAGTTCAAGGATTTTTTCAAATTCCGCAGGGATTGCCGGCAGGCGCAGGGTCGATACTATTATTTCGTTTTCCGCAAACTCTTTAACGGCTTTTTTAAGTTTATCGGCGGGCAATTTGTGGACCGGTACGCCTTGGATAATATCCAGTTCAACATAACTGACGCCCGCGGCTTTCAAGCTGTCGATGATTTCCGGAACATATTTTCCAGCGAGACTGGACGCGATGCTCAATTTGAAATCCTCCTCGGCAAGTCTGGCTTTGCGGATTGCCGCACGCTGAGCGACACAGTCCGCACAGTTCTCGTTATCGCATAAACAGAACGCGGGGTCATTTGAACCAGCTTTTGTAAAAATATCAATTAAATCCTGTGACTTCATTAAGCGGACAACCGCTTTTCCGATTTTACCGGTTTTCATCTTGCCGCTCTGGCGCATAATATGGTCAAGTCCGATAAAATCGCGATGCGGCCCGGGATAATATTTCCAGCTTTTTTCTTTTCCGTCTTCAAGGGTTGCTTTTTTAGTTTCCAGATAAGGCAGTTTAAGCAGAGTTTCAATTGAATGCAGAGTTGTGTTCCGGTCTTGATCGACACCGAGCAGGCAGACATATCCGCCAAGCCCGGCAATCTTCAAGTACGGGGAGCCATTACCGTGGACAGTATCGGCTTTCCAATGATCGCGGCAGATGAATTCCGCGTCCGCGCCGATGGCGGCGACTGTCCCAAGCGGGCAGTCGCTTACAACGGCTTCAGGACGTTTTTTAAGAGTATGAGTGAATATCCCGAGGTTGCCGAAAACCGGTGCGACCAAGGTTCCTTCGCCGCTGATGGTTTCCAGAAATGCATCGATAAGCGTTTCCGCGCCGCCTTCAACCCGGCCTATGCTTGATAATGAACTATGAACGATTACGACATCGCCTAGCTGCAGTCCCAATTCACTTAAACTCTTTTTAATGTCCGCTTTATTCATTGGAAAGCCCCCAGTTTATTTTCGAACCTTTTCAGCGGCGTTTTTGATGCCCTGTATCATTGCGTCAACGTCAGCATCATTCAATCTAGGATGCATAGGGAGGTTGGTTTCACGTTTGTAGAAAAACGCATTAGCGTTCGGGCATTGTTCAGGATCATATCCCATTTTTTTCAGTCCGGAGAAATGATAAGTGGGCTGATAGTGCAGAATAGTTTGAATGCCTTCTTCTTCATAAAGGACTTTCATGAATTCATCACGGCTGGCGCCGAGTTCCTCTTCTTCCACACATACTGTATAAAGATGGAAAGCGTGCTTGTGTCCTTCCGGTTCAAATACTGGAGTGATACCTTTTACGCCCTTCAGTCCGGCTGTGATCTTATGTCCGATCTCACGGCGTTTATTCGTCAGCATTTCGGCCTTGCCCACCTGACAGCAGCCCACAGCCGCCTGGATTTCATTCATACGGTAGTTGTTGCCCCAATGCCCGTTCCAGTCGTCAACGTCGAAATGTGAAGGCAGCCAGTATTCCAAATCTGATTTCTTTTCGCAAGTGATTTTCCCAAAATTCCAGCTTTTGTCCTCCGGCTTCCAGTGCGTAAGGTTCATGCAGCGGAGCATTTCCATGCCTTGGGCAAACTTGTCG
Source organism: Victivallaceae bacterium (assembly GCA_963664605.1). Taxonomy (GTDB): domain Bacteria; phylum Verrucomicrobiota; class Lentisphaeria; order Victivallales; family Victivallaceae; genus JAHOYW01. Next base: position 2,141,722 of record OY761536.1, on the reverse strand, counting down.
TTATTGGTTGTCATCATGCCGCCTTCGCCGCAGGTTGTCATATTTTTGAGTGAATGGAAAGAGAACACGCCGATATCTCCGATGGAACCGGCTTTGCGCCCTTTGTATTCAGCGTTGTGCGCGTGGGCGCAGTCTTCGAGAACATATAAATTATGTTTCTTCGCGATTTCCATAATCGGATCCATGTCGACCATCAATCCGGCATAGTGAACCACATAGATAGCTTTGGTTTTAGGCGTAACCAGCTTTGCCACGCAGACCGGATCGATATTGTAGGTTTCCGGGTCGATGTCGGCATAAACCGGGATTGCGCCTTCCTTCAGGATGACCAGCGAAGTAGCGATGAAAGTATTCGGGGTAACGATGACTTCATCACCTTTCTTAATATCAAAAAGCTGAGTAGCCACGTGCATCCCGGTGGTGCAGTTGGAAACCGCGAAAGCGTGTTTCACTCCGCACATTTTCGCGAATTTATCCTGAAACTCAGCAGTTTTAGGCCCCATGGTCAGTGTATCCTGCTTCATTGCCGCCAGAACCGCCTGCTCTTCGGCCTCATCATAGATTGACCCCATGAAGGAATAGGGAACCTTCAACTTCACGCCGTCATCTGTGGCGTATGAACTGGTTATACCGCCGTCTGTTTCGCCGCCAGTGATGTGTTTTTTGTCAATGTCTTTACTCATTTTTGAGACTCCTTTTTTGTTTATTGAATTACAATGCAATAACGTATTATAATTCTTTTTGTTTAAATACTTTTATTTACTCTATTTCCGCAATAACCCGGCATGGAATCTGGACAGCTCCATCAACTGGAAGCGGTAATACAGTTATTTTTACTTCCTCCGCGTTTAATTTATCTAAATTTACCGGGCGGCATACGGTTGATATTCCAGCCTTGAACAGATAATAAAACACACCTTTCAGTTCAGTTGATTCGTAAATATCTGAAATCAACAAGTCAATTCCCTGTTCAATAATCCAGTCAAGCGCTGACTTGTCCAGATAAACGCTGCGTTCCGGTACTTCATCAAAACTAAGTTTACCGAGCGCGTTGATTATCAGAGCGTCGCCCTTATCTGGTTTGCGAGAACATGCTTCCTTTAAATCCTCAGCCCTTACTGCTCCAGTCGTCCGGTTCAGGTGAATAACTTTAGCGGGACGCCGGTAAAGTTTGTCCAGCGGATAGTTTTTCGCGTCCTGTCCGTCGTTTGTTTCGGCGATATGTCCCGGGAAATCAATATAAGTACCCGCCATTGAATTCATTTTAAAATCATAACAGACTCCGGCGTACTTAATCCCCGCCGATTCCAGGCTCAAACGGTATTCCTCCGCTTTCACGCCAGATTCAAATGTCAGGTCAATCAGTTCCATAAATTATAATGACAGGATTTTCAGTTTTTCGTTATTTGCAAGTTCTATCCTTTCACCATTCTTCCGGCATTTGTCCGCTGTCGCGATGGCTTTCTTTAAAACCGGAACTATTCCGGCAAGGATTTCATCAGTTATTTTCCTGCCGGTTTCGACACAGGAGTTGCCAGGAAAGCCCATGACTCCGACTTTGACGCTTTTCCGCTGTGCCGTATGGGTTATTTCATGCTTACTACCAGTGAAAGAAGTTCTTTTCTGGTATGAATCGGGATCATTGCGTAGCATTTCCGCTATCTCATCCTCATCCAGGACAATTTCCTCCCTGACAATTTCCGGTGTCCAATGCCTAATTAATGAAGTTTCAGCGTCTCCGGCGTGATAGTCGCGACTTTTAAACAATGATGTCCAGGTTGCGGAGAAATCCCAAAGCGGAGCCATTAACATCATTGTGTCCTTCAACGCCGGATTCAGCCATTTCAGGATGCGCAGGGACTCTTTCAGGTGGTACATGCTTTCGCTGCCGCCGTGTCCCGGGATGATTATGATATTTTCAAAGCCCTGAAGCGCCAGAGATTCGATAATTTCGCCGACCATGTTGGAAAAAGTATTTGGTTTCACATTGATCGTGCCCTCAAGCATGCCGCCGGAAAAACAGTAATTCAAGGTAGGTGCGACTATGCAGCTGAGTTCGCGCGCGATTTTTTCACCCATGACCTCAGCATTGCGTATATCCGTATCCAGCGGCAAATGGTATCCGTGCTGCTCAACAACCCCGTAGGGCAGGATTATGGTTCGGTTGTTTTTTAAATACTCCCGCAGATCCTTGACCGTCATTTCGCCCATCTTAACGTTTTTCATGAGATAAAATCCTTATAATCTTTTAGTCTTTAAAAGCAATTCTAAACTCATAAAAAGCTTTTTTCAATACTTTTTTGTAAAAAATATTGCTTTTAAAGAAAAATAAGCTATAATTTTAATACGCAAATGAATTATAAATAAATAAAAAGTATTTGTATGTCAAGAAAAGACACCATAAAGGCTGAATTACTTAAGGAATTATGCTTTAATCAGCAATTAACACGCCTCGAATTTATCAATTCACGGGGCATTCGCGCGGCAACGGTTTTTTCTGCTGTGGACGAACTGAAATCGGAAGGTTTAATCTGCGAACCGGAACGTAAAGGAGCTAAAACTGGGAGAAAATCTCCACCATTGAAGTTAAATCCATCTTACGCCTGTTTTACCGGCCTTGAACTCCAGTCGAATAAACTTACCGGGGTTATAATCGATAACAGCGGGGAGATAATAACCAAGACGTTTTTAAATCTGGATGATACGGATGACGCCCGTAAATTAACTTTGGCAATAGACCAGATACTGCTTCGCCTTAAAAGTCAGGCCGACTGCGAATGGGGCAGGATGAAAGCTATTGGCTTTGCAGATCCGGGGTTGGTGGATATTGAAAATAAAATCTCAGTGCGGGCGGTGAATCTGCCCGGCTGGCAGAATATTGAAACCGGGCGTATTTTGCGTCAGATGACGGCTTGTCAGGAAAGTTTGGTTGTCCCGGAAACCGTCGCACGGACTTTTGCTGAATATTACAGCCGTTGTGAGGAAGCGCCGCAAAGCCTTTTCCAAATGAGTCTGGGAAACGGGATTGGCGGCGGCTTTATAAAAAATGGTGAACTTTTTATCGGCGATACTTACCGGGGAATGGAAATCGGACATATAGTGATTGCTCCGAACGGCCCATTGTGCCAGTGTGGCAACCGCGGCTGCCTGGAGGCGGTTGCAGGGGAAGCCGGGATAAAACGCAAGATTATTGAATTGATTGCTAACGGTGTAGATACAGAATTGAGCCTTGAGAATTTTTCACTGAAAGCTTTTGTCGAGGCCGCTAAACGTGACCGGGCTGCGATGATGCTGGCAAACGAGGTTTGTGAAAGTATAAGTTTGAGTTTGGCTACCGTGATTTCCCTGCTCAACCCGGCGACCATCGTGCTCAGCGGTGAACTTACAAAACTCGGCAGCGTCTTAAATAATACGATCAAGCGGATATTAAGAACCCATTGTTTTCCGGGGGCTCTGGAAAAATTATCGCTGGAAATTTCCACTCTGGACGAATACGCAACCGCAAGGGCCACGGCCCTGATGTGCCGCAACCAGTTTGTCTTAAACGAAAAAGTTTAGCTTTACCTGATGAGTGGGACTCGCTGGTTAAAGAAATGGCATCCCCAAGGGGAATCGTGCCTCTTTTGATTTTAAACTCAAAATTTTTCAAAATGCAACTTTTTTAAATCTCAAAATATCTAATATGTCATACCTGTGTAACATAATAACAATCTGTGAAAACGGTACTTTTCGGTACTTTTAAGTCCTAAAGTGGCACCAAATGGCACCTCTTAAAAACCTTTATTTTACAGACCATTCTATAACCCAATATAGTCTTTTATAAGCAGAAAATCAAGCGCAAAATAAAAGAAAGTCACTTAATAAATATTTGAAATATTACTTCTTGGCTTGAGCTGTTTGTTGCTTTTTTATTTCTTCTGGAGTTTTTATTTCTTCGATATACTGTAAAACCCTTAAACGGCTACCTCTGCCGAGATATTTCCATTCATTAAGCATTTCCGAGGTTAAACGGTCAAACTCATCCAGGTCTGTACTGGTTGGAGATTTCAATAATCTTTTGATTGCTCTTTTGTTACTGGCTCTGAGTTTTACTTTGCCAGTTATCCAGCGATATAAGCTTTCACGAGTAACTCCGAGGATATTAGCCAATTCCGCTTGAGTCAGATTATGAGCTTCGCGATATTCGACTAATCTCTTAAGCAATGTTGCATCATCCATTATCAAACTTCCCTTAGTTATTATTTGTAAGATATGTTTATTATACAACATATACCTATAAAGTCCACTAAATAAATTTTTATAAAATATGTTCTTTTGAGCATATAAAAACTCTATTAGTTATCATTAATGTATCATGGCAATTCAATAATAGCGAAGCCAAAAGCATTTTTGCGATTGTAGCAAAGGCTGACTGAGTCATTCAGAAACAATTATTTTCTAAACAGGCAACGAATCTGAAGGCTTGGAAAAATTAAAATCAGATTAGACTCATCCTGATGCGCCTGTTCTAAAGTTTACCTCCGTTACAATTGAAAAAATAATGAAAGTGCAGCACGCGAGAGGGTATCTGTTGCGCGATTTTCATGAAGATATAAAAAATATTTGAGCTTGGGAAAATTATTTTTATTTTTTTGGCTGAAATTTCATCTATAGTATTGACAAATTATTATGAGAGAGCTATAATATAACTGTACAGTACACTAAACAAGGAGTACAATACTGTGTGTCGTCAAAAAAATATATATGAGAATTTAAGGAAACGAATCTCTAGCGGAGAATTCCCCGAAGGAAGCCGTATGCCGTCTGTGCGGGAGCTTGTTATTGACTATGAAAGCTCTCAGGGGACCATTGGTCAGGTTTTAACCAAAATGCGTTATGAAGGTCTTATTCGAATAGAACATGGGCGTGGTTGTTTTGTTAACAAAAAAAAGGTTGCCATGGCTCCAGCGATGCGACATGTAATAGTTTGTGAGCGTGGAGGCGGAGAAACTTTATATAAGAATTTCGTTTCATCTTTTTATGCTGAATTTGCCAATAGAGCAGATATCATGGTATCGCTTGAAGATGTATGTAGTAATAAATTTTCATCTGAATTGCTGTTGGATAAAATAACCAACATGGTTCAACAAAATTCACTGGAAGCAATATTTATTGATGGTGAACAAAGCCATGCTTTTTCTTTTGAACAGCTACAAAAAATGCGAGAACTTACTGACAATGTTTATTGTTACTTCAATCAAAAACAAATGCATCGCGACGCAAATATCACGACAGTTTGTATTGATTGGTATCATATTGGATATATTAGTGTGAAGCATCTATTGGAAATAGGCTGTCGAAATCTTTTATGCCTTGCTTCAGGTGAAATAAGACAAGGCATGTATGACGCTTTAGAGGATTCAATTATAGATGCTAAAATGCGAGTCGAGAAACATGAAGAATTTATAAAGCTCATTGAAAACAGTGAAATTCACTTTGACGGAATTTTTATCCGAAATGACAGCAATATTGCTAAGGTTCTACCAATACTCAATAATCATAAATATAATCCACCACATGATGTAGCTATCATAAGCTTGTATGATACTTATTGGTCATCAGCTTTTGATTTTGATCTTACTTCTATTAATATTCAACCAGAAAAAATAGCAAAAATACTTACCGAAATGCAAAAAGGAGAACGTGAAAGAATGTCACAAATTGTAAAACCTAAACTGCTAAGTCGTCAGTCTACTGAACTTTTTAACCCATAAAAGAAGGAAAAAACATGAAAAGTCAACAAAAATTCACACTCATCGAACTACTCGTTGTGATCGCAATTATCGCAATCCTCGCCTCAATGTTACTTCCAGCTCTGAATCAGGCACGAGAAAAAGCAAAAAGTATATCATGTGTTAATAATTTAAAACAGATGGGACTCGGAATTAATAGTTATATGAATGACTATTCGCCAACGCTTCCCCCGGCTTTTGTTGTGGATTGGCGCTGTTCAGCTTTAGAACTATTTGTTGGAGGAAAGTATATTGACATAAACAATTGGGACTGCCCATCTGACCAAACTAGAACACCGGGAATTGATTTTAGCACAAATTCATTTCAAACTTCACTTAAAAAGAATGGCGAATGGGTCAACCGTTCATACATTTACAATTTATATGCTGGCTATAAAGTTGGTACGACCTGGAATGCAAAACTTCGAACAGTTGAATCTTTACAAGCTGCACAAGCAAAATTTGCATCATTTGGAGCTAAAGGACCAAGTGGAGCTATATTGATGATTGATGCGGAAACTCCTTCAAGCAAGCAAATGGCGTTTAATTACAATGTAGAATACTCGTATTCAGCATATAGATCTGCTTCTGCGCCGTTTGCCGGCAACCGTCATACCAATGCTACGATAAATGCACTTTTTGTTGATGGGCATGCTGCGTCACCTAAGTGGCAGGAAATACAAAATGAAAATGTTAGCTGGTGGTTGTAGTAGTTTAGCATTTTTAATACTTTGACTTATAAACTCAAAAAACAATTAGAAAAATTAGGAAATTCATTCATGAAAAAGTTCATTTGTTTGTTAACAATATTAATTTTAAACTTATCTAGTCTCAGTGGTGCAGTAAAAATTCCAACATTAATAGAATTTGACAAGGGAAAAATATCCGGATTTTCTCAAGGTCGATCTGAAGTTGTTAATTTCAAGAATACTAAGTGTCTATCTACCAACAAAGAATATAAATTGTGTGATATGATTTTGCAACTCGACTCTAAAGCTATTACAGTTTCTTGTGTTGCTACTGCAGGTAAAGTAGGTGTAGGGCGATTGGGTGCGATTATTTATTTGCGAAATAAACAAAAAAAATGGAAAAAAGTTAAAACTTTGGGATGGAACCGAAAATTATCAACAAATACATTTAAAAATGTTAAATTTGAATTCACACCAACTCAGAAAGGTCTCTATTTACTTATTCTGTTCCGCTCAAACCGTAAAGGAGCTGTAATTTTGAAACAAGTCGAATTATCATACTCTGATAAAATACAAAATACCTATAAAATCAATAAAGTAAGCAAAACGCAGATAATTGTTATTCCTACAAAACCTGACAAAAAAATCAAACGAGCCGCTATGGAATTACAAAAATATATTGATATGATAACAGGATTTGCTCCTCGAATTGTTAATTCAACTAAAGCTGTACACTATCCCAAAATGAAGCGTATTTATGTTGGGGTGAATTCCAAAATAAAAACAATCCTTGATTTAAAAAAATGTGGTAAAGATGGTGCATGGATAAAGCGCGATGAACAAGGCAATATCTTTATTGCCGGACAAACCTCACAGGGGACCGAGTTTGGTGTTTATACATTTTTGCAAGATTATTGCGGTGTGCGCTGGTATTTGCCTGGAGATAATGGCACATATGTCCCAAAACAAAACCAACTTATTTTACCTGAAAAATTAAACCGGTTAAGCGTTCCACGATTTATTTCACGAATGTTTAGCGCTCCAACTTTTTGGAATCTTAATTTGTTAGGAGAAGCTGCCCGAGAAATGGACATGCAATGGTTACGGCATAATAGACTAGCAAATAACATTATGATTACCCATGCATTTTATAAAATTTTACCACCTAAAAAATATTTTGCGACACATCCAGAATATTTTCCCATGAAAGACGGAAAGCGTTCTGCTCCAATGCGTCCAAATGCTCAAGGTTGGCAGCCATGTATGTCAAACCCGGAAGTGGTGAGAATATGTCGAGATGCCGCTGTCAAATATTTTGATAAAAATCCCGATGAAATAATTTTTTCACTAGGTCCTAATGATGGTAATGGATATTGTTTATGTGAGAAGTGTCAAAAGCTCAATGGAAAACCATTTATAAATAAACAGGGTTTTAACAGTCGGGCACGACAATTGTTTTCATTTATGAATAAAGTTGCTGAGAGTATGCCTGAAAAATATAAAGATAAATATTTAGGTACTTTAGCCTATCATTGGACACGTAATCCCGGTGATTTTAAAATACATCCTCAGGTTGCTCCTATTTTGTGTACCAATGTCGATGGAAATTTTAGTAAAACAAATCGTCAAGATTTACAGTTAATCAAAAAGCTTGCCGCTAATTCTAAACTAGTTGGACTATGGGCATATTTATACGGACATAACTATGCAATTCCAGCATTTTGGCCAGAAATTATCGAAAATTATATAGATTCCTTAAGTCCTTTGAATGTAAAAACTTGGTATAGTGAAACTTATCAGGCTTGGGGACGTGATGGGTTTAAATATTATATTTTAGCGCAAAAACTTTGGAATCCAGCAGTGCGCTCAAATAAACTTATTGAAGAATTTTGTACTAATATGTTCGATGCCGGAGCCCCTGAAATTATGCAATTTTTCAAACTTTGTGCTGAACGTTGGAATCATCAGCCTGGCATTATTGGTCCTTATACTTCAGTTGCAGGTGGAGCTCAGTTTATTGTTTTCCCTCCAGAAATATGTGATGAGCTTATTAGATTATTAAAAAAAGCCAAACTGAAATGTTTAAATCCTAAAGGTAAATTTCTATGCGATAAATTTCTTATGAATATTGCTGTTACTTCCGCTATTTCGAAACTGATGAAATATGAACTTGAAATAGCTGATGCTGGAGTAACAAAAACTCCTGACATTGAAGTCCTCTTTAAAGCTATAAAGCAATTAAAGATGTTTTATAAAAGCAATTCCTCATTGAATAAAGATGATTTCGCTCGCATTAGAGGAGCTGCAGTACTACCTCGCGGCGGCATTAGTTTTAAAGTGGAAAATATTGCAGCACCGATATTGGATTCGTTCTATCAATTTAAGCTGGAAAATTTAGCAACACAATTTTTTCAACGTGTAAAAGAGAAATATCCTGAATTCTATGATGTTTTAGAAACAGCCTACAAGGCAAGATTCTATTTGCAAAATGAGCCTGAATTAATCAAAAACGCAAATTTTAAATTGCTCTCCGCAGGTAGAGAAAAAGCAAGTGGCTGGATTGCTGGGTCCTGGGCGACCAAAAGAGCAGTTAGTAAAAGCTGTATTATTTCTGGAAAAGGGAAAGGCGAAGGAAATGTTTATTATTTTGCAGGAATTAAAAATTGTTTGCAATATATGCCGCGGCCATGTCTTTCCCTTGAACAAAACATTAAGATTAAAGGTTCTGCTCAATATATGCTTTCAATACGGGCAAAGTTTAAGTGCAGTAAAGATAAAGAATCTTATTTAATTCCTTGGGTATGTATATGGTTTTATGACAAAAATGGCAAGAGAATTCGCAAACGTCAGCAATATATTGGAGTTTTGCCAGGCAAAAAATGGTTTAAATCTTCATGGATTATCGAAACTCCATACACGGCACATTCAATGATGGTATTTTTTCTTGCCACAGAAGGCGTTGGAGAAGCTTGGGTTGGCGAGATTAGTCTTAAGAACATAAAAGATAATTAGTGTAGTATTGGGTGTAAGGATAGCAAATATCATATTTTAATGTATTGCATCCTTTTGCTAGTCATAACAATTCACCTTTTTAAAATGAATTTGATTTTAAAGGATATTTTATAAATGCAAAATAATTTCCGATTTCGAGGAGCACAGTTGGACTTAGCTCGTCAGATTGAAACCATAGAATTTATCAAGCAATTTACCGATATGATTGCAGCAAATGGCTTCAATGTCTTATTTTTGTACCTTGAGGGAAGAGTGCGAACTGAATCATTTCCGTATCCAGCAGATAACGAATGCTATACCACAGAACAGATGCGCGAATTGCTTGAATATGCAAGCTTAAAAGGGGTTGATGTTGTGCCTGGCATTTCACTGCATGGTCACGCTGAATTGTTTCTGAAACATCAGGAGTTGGCGAAAACCGCTGAATTACGGGATGGCAAGAATGGTCGTTTTTGGTCGAATCACAAACTTAATTTCTGCCCATCACAAGAAGCTACATATAGTTTTTTTGAAAAATATTTGAAAGAAATTAGCGGTATTTTTCAGTCAGAGTATTTCCATATCGGATTGGACGAAGTTTGGGACGTTGGATATTGTGATAAATGCAAAACACAGGCCGTTGATTTTATCGGTGAGCAACGATTATATCTTGATAATTTATTACGATTCCATAAAATACTTACCGGACTAGGTAAACGTGTCATGATGTGGGATGACATGTTCGAATATTATCACGATATCCTGACGGAAGTTCCACGCGACGTAATAATGGTTAACTGGCAATATGCTAATGATGTTCAACACTATAAAGGGCATTTTTCGAATCTAAAAGCAGAACATGTCTTAACAGAGTATGACCAGCTTGGATTTGAATATATCATTGCTCCATCTGACTTTTCTTCTTCAAATGTACGTACTTTTACAGAGTATGCTGAAAACTTCAAGCCGCTTGGCGGACTGATAACAACCTGGGAAAAAAAAACTTGTTTTTTATATAAATCCATGCCGACAATAGCTTATGCCGGACGTTTATGGAGTAATCAGGCAAATAAAACTGAAGAAGAATTATTTGCCGACGCCATGGAAAACCTATTTGGTTCCCGCAGTGAAAAGCTGCTTCTGACATTGCGACTCAGCACAGAAAAAAAACTTAATAATGAATTGCCTCTTTCTTTGGCGACACTTTTAACATCCAATTATTCAGGATATAATTTCTTTGAATTTGAAGTGTTAAAGTTGTTAAAATCAAACTTGGAAAATATTTTCCCCGAAATTAAATATGAATCAGGGGAAGTAATTCTCAGCGATATTATTGATGCTTGTTTTTATGATATCTTGAAATATCGTTTACAGAAAACCACCCTGGCTTTGTTTGATTCAATGAAAAACACAACAAAGGCTGAACTAGAAATTGAAAAAATTTACCAGAATGTCAAAGAATTTGGTGAAGAACGTGTACTAAAGTGGAAAAAATATCGCAAATCAATTGAGCCATGCAATATCGCAAATCTTTATAAAAACTATCTTGAACTAATAAAATCCTTGCCAGAAAAAGCAAAAAATAATAGTATAATGCGAATTCGTTTCTGTTTACCGGATGGTTTCTCAGCAGAATATTGTATTATATCATTAAAATACTCTAACAGCTGGCATAAGATATTCGCTGGATGCTGCAAAAATTCTAGTGGCGAGAGCGCTTTTTTTACAAAAATCTTTTTACTTCCACTTTCCATTCTACCAAAAGCATTTAAACTTGAAGCGTGTGGTTACGGAGGACAAGGATTAGCGTTTTTCGAAATATTTACCGATACAGGCCATTACATTCCTGCTAGTGTAACTTCAGCTATAGGTAAAATTGTGAATCCAGAGCATGTAATAGACAATGACTGCAAATGGAGTTTTATAGGAGAAAAAAATACTCTAAAAGCATTCAAAAACCGCAAAGTTGCAGAAAAAATACATTCTGTAGAATATAGCTTAATCAAAAAATACGTAATGTAAATATAATACGGAGATAAAAAAATAGATAATTAAACAATCAGACAATTAAAACGACGTGTCATATGGCCTTGTAATGAGGATCGATATGGTAAGTTGGCGTAGTTTGTTAACGAAGCAATATGGTTTGAATAAAGCTTAATTCTTCTTAAGAGGCACGCCGGTATAAATGGTGTTTTTACACCGTTTATACCGGCGTGCCTCTTTTTTTTTGCATTTTTTTGCTTTGCGATGGGCTTCGCCATGGGCTTAATCCAATCAAGAAAAGGAGAAAATTGCAAAAATGGAAAAAGTAAACAGCAACATCGAAGAAAAAATACAAACTGCCAATCCTGTATATCTGGAAATTATTGAAATTTTAAAATCCGGTGGCGAAAAAATTAAAAAAGACCTCCGCAAGTCACGCCGGGTGCGCTTTTGCTATGTGGCTCAAATGGCACGGGAACATTTGACGCAAACACTGGACTCAATTCCCGAATTTCCAAGACTGCGACATGTCAGGATATTGGCATCAGCTATTCAAAATGTGATTTATCAAGTCATAGCAACGCAGGATGATTTTGATTCTGAAGAACTCATGCACATACGCGAATATGCAGAGGATTTATTGGAAGAAGTCAAAGAAATAATAAAGAAATACAAATCAGGAGGGATGCCTATGGGAAAATAAAGAACGGTAAAGGTGAACCGTGCATTCTGTGAATTCGCCTAATCTATAAAAAAGGAACGATTATGAAACAAATAAAACAAAAAAATGTTGCTGGCGTGTGGTCGGCGATGCCTACTCCTTTTACTGATGATTTAAAGTTGGATGTGGAATCTGTTTTGCATCTGGTAGAACATCATGTGAGGCTTGGAATTAAAGGTTTGTTGATTGCTGGCATTAGCGGAGAGGGGCATTTGATGACTGATTCTATGAAAAAGGAATTAGCTGTTGAAGTTGTTAAATACAATCGTGGTCGTATGCTCTTGGCGATGATGATTATGGATAGTTCCGCTGAAATGATGCTTGAAAATATCAAAGTGGCGCAAGATTGTGGTATTGATATTGCGATGATTGGTTTTCCGTTTACTCCAGTTGATGTCGGATTGGAATATCTACGGGAATTGTATTTATCGGTACTTGAAAAAAGTTCCCTGCCAATCAGTATCAGCCATATCAATAGATATCCATCTCGGCAGAATGAAGTCGAGCTTTTTAAGGAACTCATTATGCATCCGAAAGTCATTTTACTGAATGACTGTTCTAATGATCTGGACAAAATTGATATGCTTCTTGATGCTGCTGAACAACGCAACAATAAATTGTCTGTTTTTACTGGAAATGAACTCAGTTGTGTATCATATGGGGAACTTGGCTATAAGGGATTTTTGCTAAGCAGTGCGTGTTTTACCGGCCTTATCGCTGGTGAAATTCTGGAGTTTGTTCAGACTGGCAGAATAAAACCTGCCCAAGAACTACAGGATTATATGAATTCATTGCTGATTGATGTCTTCGGTTTGGATTTTGAACATTTCCTGATTGGGCAAAAGCAAATGATGGTTGCGCTGGGGATTTTTAGCACCGCTAAAAACCTTTATAATTATCCAATCAGCGAAGAGTTCATCGCTACAATAAAGGAAGTCGTCGAGCAGGAAAAAGAGTTTTTATTGCCGGAAATTGAACCACAAGCTGAAGATTAAAACTCATACATACACCAAGCTACGAAAAGTGTCAATTACTTTTCGTAGCTTGATTATGTAACTCAACCGACCAAAGGGAATAACATGAAAAGCTACCATGATAAAAAGATAAAAACAGCAATTGACCTATTAGGGATTTCAGCACTTTTTTTTTTGCGGTTCTTATTGCATTTTTATTAATAAATCTTTTAGAATTTCTGAATTTAGACTGGTTCCTCGGTGATTAATATTCTGAATAAAATAATAAAAAACAGGAGTCAAACAAAATGACATTAAATGAAATTTTTCCTGACAGCGAAGAGTTCATGGACTGGCTGGTAAATAATTGTTACAGTTGCGCAAAACTTAAAGATGATGCAACAGAATACAACAATGAATGCGAGCTTGATAACATTATTTCACATTTCAAGCTCAACAAAAAAATCGATGATAAGTTTACCCAATTAATAACAGAAAAGGGAAAGCTTTGCAGGTGTAAAAACTTTGTCAGTCCGGTAAGCAGGTCGCCGCCACTTAACATAAATTTAGTTGAATTGAATCCAAAGAATACAGTAAAATCAAACAAATTACATAAAATTAAAAGGAGGCTTCAAATGTCTAAATATAAATGCACAAGATACGAAAAAGAAATGCTCGAAATGTATTCCAACGGTAAAAGTCCCACTGAAATAGTGGAAATCTTTAACACAAGGTTTAGCAACTTAGGACTTACAGAATCCTACGTGCGCGGAGCAATAAAAAGATATAAGGGTAAACAAAATGAGAACGAACAGACTAAAATGTTTTCTGAGAATCAGGAGAGAATCCACAATAAAGAAAATTCAATGCAGAAAAAAGGTATTGACAAACAAAAAAACTTGGAGGCAAAAAAGATGAAAGAATCAGGTAAAGCTTTAATAGAAGCGCAAATCAAAAGTTTTTCCCGGCTCACAAAAGAGCTTCACAATACTTTTGTGATTTTCTCCGCCATAAATGAGGAGTTTGGTAAAGCTATAGAAGCTCTTCAGGAAAGAAACAGGAGGAACAAAATTAAATATATGCTGTTTGGCGGATTATCCTTTATGGTGCTGGCGATTGCAATGATTATAGGCTATCACTATAGCCACCCCGGCGAAGATATGTCTTTTCTTTATATTTCACTTCTGAAAAACGCTGGCTTAGCTATACTTCTAGGTTTAGGGCTTGGCTTAATATTAAATAAAAAATCATAATTAAAATATCCCTCGACTGCCCTCAAATTGGGCAGTCTTGGGTCTTAAATGGAGATAAAAATGAACGCAAAATCTAAATATGAACAGCACGGTACTGAAATACTTGAACTCTACGAGAAAGGCAAAAATAGTTCTGAAATCGCCAAAATCCTTGGCAGAAAATACAGAATAAAATTTTCAAAGTCTTCAATAAGAAGCTTCAAACGCTTTGCCGCACAACAAGAACAGGTGAAAGTTAAGAATGTTGTTCCTGAACCTAAACAAGAACAATCAGAGCTATTCCCTGATAAAACAAAAGAAGCAACAGAAGAATTATTGTTGTTATTAGAGAAAAATTATTCTAAACAAAAGGAAACCGCAATTCTTCAGGAAAAATCCCTAAAGAATTTAGCAAGCATGGAAGCTAAATATGAAGAGGGAATTGAAAAATATTCCATACTCAATGAAACTCTTCATGAAACAATAATCCAGAATAAAGAAGCTAAACACAAAAATGGCAATCCTTATTTTATTGCCGGCGGTTGTATTTTGACTTTGACCTTAGCAATGGTTGTAGGCTATAACAGTCGGCGTTATAACAACCCAGTATCTCCTCATTATTTTGTAGTCATCGGCTACATTTTGGGCGGTTTTATTCTGGGGATAGGAATTGGCGTGGTAACAAGAAAGATAAAGGCTATATGGCAGAAAAACTCATAGCAAAATTGCTACCACAAAAATAGCAAACAAGGGGTGTTACAACACTTTAAACGCTGTTGTAACACCTTTTCAACACCTGTTACAACACTCCGAAGTGTTGCAAAAAATCCCAACACTTCTTAAACGCTGTTTTGAACTTAAAAAGTACCGTTTTTATATTGATACAGAGTGTTGAAAACATTGAAAAACTAACACCAACACTCTGTTGCAACACCCGTCAACACCCATCATTTCTCAAATGTAAAATAAATCTGTTGCGATGAAAAATAACACTGTTTCAACACTTTTTTGAACTTAAAAAGTGCCATTTTCATGTCTAAAAAGGGTGTTGTAAAACACTTCAACACCTGTTGCAACACTTCATCAACACCCATTACAACACCCCAAAGTGTTGGAATAAAATCTCAACACCTTTAAGTTTCTTAAAATAAGCAGTTTATAGAATATAAAATCATCAAAAACAGGTGTTGATAAACGCAGTGTCCTCGGAATGAGGGATATTGCGTCTACGATAACACTATAACACCCAAATACAGCATATCTTGAGACTATATCTTGCTCACAAATCAAATGACAAATCAAGAACCATCCTATCGTGCTTTACTCTATGGTAATATCAAGAAACTAATAATCAATACTTAAAAAACATAAGATTTAAAAACAGCAAGAATTTCTTTTTCCTGCGGTTCAACATTTATCAGCGGTTTATAATCCGCTATCGTTCTTTTGAAACCATTTGGCGGGCAAGCCAAATGATACCAGCAAACCCTAACGCGTTCAGCGGGACGCTGCATCAGGCATTTTACAATGCCATAATTCAGCCTGTATTTTGCGAGGTTGTCAATAAATCTTTTAAAAACCCGGCAAAACAGCAATATAGAGGATAGTCTCCTTGCATCATGTCGGATTTGCTTTTTTAGAAAAATTAAAACTTTATCGATATTTATGGTTGCATTTATGTAAACTATATGATATTATTAAACACAACAACTTTGCAATAATAAATATTTTTAGGAGATGCTATGGTGCGAAATATTATACTTAGACTAAAAACCGTAAAACTGATTGCTAGAATTATGAAACCGCTCGTTGAAGAGGGTGTCATACTTGTTTCGGAAGAGCAGATTGTTCTTTCTAATCTTAGAAATTTGGCAAACAAAGGCAGACTAATGCCAGTTGTCGTTCCCAAACTGATCAGTCAGCGTGAAGCCGCTGAAATGCTTGGTTTGGGATACAGCAACTTTAAGAAACTGGAAAAAGAAAAGGCATTCCCGTTCAACCGGCGAATGGTTGGCTCATCCGTCCGCTACCGCAATGTCGATGTTGTTGAATATATCATGTCGGATTATTCAAGCTCATAAAGCTCTTTCAATCGTTATAAAGCAAACTGATTAATCTTGTCTTCGAGCTTTTGAATTGTTGTCATGATTTCTTCGAAAGACGGATAATTGCCGTAAATCATTTCTTTCATGTTGGCATAATCAGCCTTTAAGCTTTTCATGATATGGTCTGGTGGCATAAGCTTTATGGTTCCGATTTTAGCTAAATCGTAGCGAGCCCAACCACGAGGGTAAAATTTCATTTTGAACATGACTACACTCTGCAAAAGGTCAAGGTCTTTCAAGGCTTTATCTTCGATTTTTGCGCAAACCATGCAGTAAACATCATAATAATGTCGAGAATACCTGGAAGGCATAGGGTTGCCTTCGGGACGATGGGCTTCATGGTGCAATATAGTGACTTTTTCCCAGAAACTGCGTTCGATTGTAGTGACAGTTATATCGCTTGTGGCGCTTTGGAATAATGCCGGAAATTCTTCTGCAACGTAAGAAGTTACTTGATATGTTGCGTTAGGTGTCCAAGCTGCCAACGGTCCAGTTTCCAGTAATATTTCCGGACGTAGATAATCACTTTTGAAAACAGCAGGAAATCTAATTAATAAATTGTGCTTATCCTGCGGAAAAGCAACTTCACAAACTGGTTTCAGCAACTCGTAAATCTGTGGATAAAAGCTTTCTGTTAAAAATATTTCAGCTTTGGCATCTACAGTTTTATTCAATTGGTCCTGTTTAGTGTTGGAACGCTGCATTAAGGGATCTTCATCACATAATCCACGCCAGTCAAGAATCAGGTCTATATCTTCGGAAAACCTTTCGATCAGTCCATATACTTTTGATAAACTGGTGCCGCCTTTGAAAATGATACGTTTTGATATTTCCGGGCAGCCGAATAATTTATCCAATATCCAGCATACCCAGAAATCCTTTTCGACGACAGCAGGAGTCAATCCCCGCTTTACAGCGGTTTCAGTAAATATCTGCTGCCTTTCTTTATCTGAAGCTTGAACTATTTTATCCATCTTGTATCATCCTTTACATATCTGCAAAATAATTTCACGAATCCAGCCGGTAACTTTAGCAGTCTCCTTGAAAACCTTTTTCCAGGTAGCATCATCAAATTTATCTTTTAGTTTATCAATAATTTCTGAGTTTATATTTTCTTTGCCAAGAGCTTTTAATGCGTTAACGATTAAAGCGCTTTCTCTATGCTTTAAACCTGCTTCAGTTAATTTTGTACTCTTGAACTGTATAGTTTGATTTTCATAGCTGTATTGTCTGGACGGGCCATTAGAAAGATAGATCATGCGTCCAGGGATTTGCGTAGAAAGACCAAGGTAATTCAATGCGGTATTGCCCGTAGGCTGAATTTGCCAGTCATATTTTCTTGCCAAAGTATGGGCAACACTATCTGGATTTGGGCTTATATCTTGTTGCAAAAGCTCACTCCATTCAGGATAGAGATAGATACCGCTAATTACTCGTTTGATTGTACCAGCCTTGCAAAGCTGAGACAATGCTTTATCTATATCATCACGCTTAAATTCAGCCAAAAAATCAGTTGCGCTGACAATACTACCCCTGCCACGCCCGTAAATTCTCGCAAGTATCTTATCTTTAACTGATTTCATTATAGTATACTCCTTTATTTTTTCAGAAATATACATGGTTTTTTCTGAAAAAAAAGCTTTTATTAAAAATAATACGAAATTTATTTTCACATGTTTTAACTGTTTCGGAGAGCTTTTTCTATTTCAATGACTATTTCTGGTTTATCTTTACAGGCATCAATTATACTCAAAGCTTTTTCAATTCGTTCACGGTCGGAAATATTATTGCCGTCACCAAATAAAGATTGAATAGCTTTCTCCTGGGCTTCTTCACCAATATGGGTATAATGCTTGTCAACGATTTCAGAATTAGTTCCAAGAATAGAAAGAACTACCGCTTTAGGCACTCCGGCTTCCGCACAATGCGATGCAAAACTATGCCTTAAAGAATGAAATCCGTAAACAGTAACTTTCTTTTTTCTTCCAGGAACTTTAACCGATGGCTCTAAGCCAATCCATTTAATGACTCGCAAAACATCGATATTGACCAGATTATTACCTGTGTTTTTACCATTTTTATCAAGCTTATTATAGCGTTTAGCGACTTTCGGACATACATAATAATCTGTTTTCCATTCTTGAGCTTCGGTTAAAACTTTAAATAGCTTGGGTGCCATAGGAATAGAGACTTCTTTACCAGTCTTAAACTGCTTTACCCAAATCCGTTTTCTATTTAAATCTACCTTATCCCAGCGTAACAAAACACAGTCTTTTAATCTTTGACCGGTAAACATGCTTAAATGGTATATTACTCTGATTTCTGCTTTGTTTTTGACCTTGTTTTTGTCATCTTCAAGGGCTTCTAATAACTGCATTTCCTGTTCGCGGGTAAACGACATTCGACGAACAAGATGTTCCTGTTCTTCCCGTTCTTTTCTTCGTAGCGATTTAGCAATGAATGGATTATCCGAGTCCCGGTAATTATTCAGTACTTTGAATATTCTTGTAAGGCGTTTAATCTTTCGATTATGCGTAGCTACAGCAATTCCAGATTTTCGTAGGTATTGGGCGAATTTATCTGTCATTTCGGGGGTTATATCTTTAATTTGCAAACTATCATCTTCCAGGAAATTTATAAATTCAGTAAAAGTAGTTCTATAAGCTATTTGTTCCGCGACAGTTGCCGGGGTTGCTCTATCAGGATGATTTGAATAAACTTCCCAGGCATTAAGTAATTTTAATTTTTTCTGTTTGGATGCGAAACCTTTTGCATGCTTAACATGAGCTGAAATTATTTCCGAACTTGAAGCTTTAACTATTGGGATTAAGTCTTGAGCTTTTTTAACAGCTTCTTTTTGGTTTTTAGTCTTCAAGCTTACAGCTTTACGTTGACCATTGATTTGATATCGAAAGTAATAACTACCGTTTTTTACTTTTTGATAGACTGTTCCGATTTCAAGTTTGACGACTTTACTTGACATAACTCACACCTCATACGTTAAAATATCTTTTATAGTTAATATAGATGATTTTGAGGCTTTTGAAAGTCGCAAGTGGTACTAAATGGCACCTTTTTGATGCATTTTGAGGGCAAAAATGGCATCCCCAAGGGGATTCGAACCTCTATCGCCGGGATATGAGTGACGCAATATCCGGTAACAATTTAAGGTGATAGTTCTCTGGGACTGGTGACAAAACTTATCCATGCGTAATCTGAAGAGTGGCAGGAATCTCTGCTGGTCATACCTTTGCCGAAAGCAGACCCGCAAGGCTATGGTTCTGTTCTGACTTACGCCATACGCTACGGACTGTCTTCGAAGGTCGGTTTAGTTACCTAAGATGACGACGCAAATATGGTATGTCAAGGCTATCCAACAGGAAGACAAAATTTGGACCATCCTGAACTAAAAAACCCGCAGCTGACCTCACAAAAACCAAGGATAAATTCACTGTATAACAATTCATCGCAAAATGTAGTAATTGAAAAATTGCCACATACTGACGGTGTAAGTTATCAGAAACAGAAAGCCCAAAATGGTGCGGTGTATATCACCGCTACCGGCAATGTGCGGAACAAAAATTCAATCTTGAAATAAGCTGAATTCAAGTGGAATTCCGGTAGAAAACTGTGGTGGAAGGCGACTTGATTGAGGCCTCACCTATGCACTTGGCACGGGTGAGGATTGAAGTAAAATTTATTTCTTAATTTCTTTAACTTCTTTAAGTAATATCAATATCTTTTGTTGTTTTGGCTTTCAGGTCAGCGGTGGGTATTGCAGACAGCAAAAGCATTTTCAGCGCTTCCAATCCCTCCCGCCAACCAGCGGTAACTTGTTCAAACCCGGTAATGACTTCTTCAATAGCATAACCGCCTGGCGCGCTGCTCATGTCATCACCCCGTTCATCGTCCAGTCAGGAGCATCCGACCGGTTTCCCGAACTTCAGCCAAGCTTCGGCAAAGCCCTTTGCGTCAGCCCCGGGAAAATATTCAATTGCAAATTTTTCAAGTTCAGTTTTTCGGTCTTTTAGTTCTTGCTTATTCAAAAAATATTGAATGCCGCAGTATTTGCAGTAATCATGTTGCCTAAATTCCAACAATCCATGAAGCCGATGACATTTTGTTCCCGAATATACCGGGCTTTTTCGTACATATTTCCGATCATAAGCACAAAAATAAATAAATTCCAGATTTCTCGTCTTCCCCCTCTTGACTTTTAGCTATAGAACACGTAAAATAACTTTACATAAGTTTGAATAAGTTTGAATAAGTTAAAAAAAAATAAAATTGATAAGATGATTAAACTAGCAAAGGAAAATATTCGCGGTTCTATAAAAACACAGATTACAGAAATGGTTAAATCACAGAACTTGAAACCCGGTGACAAAATTATTTCTCAGAATGAACTTGCAAAGTTATTAAAGATAAGTGCTCCAATGGTTTGCCGCGCTTTAAATGAATTAGCGGAAGACGGTGTATTATATCGTATACAGGGTAAAGGAACATTTGTTGCTGAACCTGTAAAAATGCCCGAAGAGAAGCAGCCAGAGAGTGAATTGACTATCGCAATATATCCTTTCGAGAATTATCATGGCAATGATTACCTTCTGGAATTGATCGAAGGATTCTCACAAGGATTGTTACGTTACCGGTTAAGATGTAAATATGTTACCATAGCTAAATTTGAAAACAGCGGATTGACAATAAGTGAATATATGTTTGCAAATCAGATCGACGGCGTTATTACAGTAGCAAGCAGCAATAAATTTCTGGAACAGACACAGGAATTGATTAAGAATGGATTTCCATGTGTTACAATAAATCGTTTGCTTGAAGGTTGTGACAGCGTATGTTGTGACCATTATGACGGTATAGAACAGATAATGAATAAATTAAGCAATTTTGGACACCAGAAAATTTTATATACCGGCTTGAATCACAAACTTGTTCCACATCAGGAAAAACGTTATCAAAGCTATTGTGATTTTTGTAAAGCTAAAGCTTATGAACCTCTTGTTTACGAAGATGAAAGCCATAATAAACACAGCGGCGAAAAAATTGTTAAATATTTTTTATCATGCAAAGACCGTCCTACAGCTATTGTATTATCAGCAAGTAATGTATTGCGTGATCTGCTGGACGCTTTAAACAAGCATGGGATAAAAGTGCCGGATGACATCTCAATAGTAACTTATGATGAACAGTATTTGCCGTATAAATACGGAAAATTCGCATGTGTGAAGCAGCCCTTACAGAAAATGGGAATCATTGCAACAGACATTATAAATAAAAAATTAAGATTGGGCAAATTAAAAACAATAAACATTAATCTGAAACCTGAATTTGTTTATGGAAACTCCATCAAAGTCATCAAAACAGAAAATAGTATTGTCTGATAACAAAACAATTAAATTTAAGGATAGAGAGTAATAATGTTGAAAGCCGCTATTTTTAAATTAGATGTTACTCCTGAAACTGGGTTCCCGATAGCCTATGGGATCAATGAAGAAGTCGACTCTAAAATATATATAAGAGGTATCGTCATTGATGACTCGAAAAAACGAATTATTCTGCTTTCCTGTGATTTCATTTATATTTGGGGCAATGCTTATAATTATATGAAACAGAATATCGCTCAAGCCGCCGGCATTGAAACTGCAAATGTTTTCTTGCATTCGGTCCACCAACATGACAGTGTGAATATTGCTCCGGACCTCAATCCAGCATATAAAAGATATCTTGATATGGAAATAACCCCGCTTGAATACTATAAAAGAATAAATGATAATCTGACTGAAGCAATTACGGAAGCAATTGAAAATATGATTCCTGTCAATAATATAGCCACGGCTGAAAGGCGTATTAGCGGACTGGCCTCAAACCGGCGGATGCTTGATGGAAACGGTAGAGTTTATGCTACCCGTTGGTCTATGTGTAGTGATCCTGAACTCCAAAGTAAACCTGTGGGCTTGATTGATCCGAAACTGCGGAGTATCGCCTTTTTAGGTGATGACGGCAAAGCGTTGGCAGTGATGCATTTTTATGCTTCGCATCCAATGACAGCCTATAACAGAAATCAATGCGGCGCTGATGTTCCCGGAGCAGCGCTTGACTATGTTGCAAGACATTATGGGGCGGAAACCTTGCAAATTTACTTTACCGGCTGCGGTGGAAATATCACCTTCGGGAAATATTCTCTTAAAAACAAGGAAACAAGCCTGAAGGTGCTTGGCGAACGACTTGGAAAAGAAATGCTTAAGAATTGTCAAAGCCTGGAAACAAGAAAGATTGGGGATATCTCTATAAAAAGCGCAATCTTCGAATTACCACTCAAGCCGGAATTAAATGAAAAAAAACTGACCGAGAAATTAGATCAAGCGAAAAATCCCCGGGAATCTGTTTTGCTTGCAACCCGTCTTGAAATGGTAAGGAACTGGGACAAATGGAAAATGCTCAATGTCTCCAGGTTAAGTATTGGCGAAGATGTTCATATATTGTCATTGCCTTCGGAAGCAGTCGTCGAATATCAGCTTTACGCCCAATCATTAATTCCAGAAAAATTTCTGGCATGTGCCGCATATGCCTGTTCCAGCTACGGGTATATACCGACTGCAAAAATGTATGAGGAAGGCGGCTATGAACCGGAATATGGTGCAGTTACCACGGCTGAAGCTGAAGAAAAAATAAATAAGGCAATAAAAAACTCTTTGGAAGAATTATTATAAAAAATTTATAAGAACAGAACAAAAACAACAAATACAAGGAGGTCCAAAATGAAAACACTTAATGGTGCTAAACTCTTTACACTCATAGAACTTCTCGTAGTGATAGCTATCATAGCTATACTTGCCAGCATGCTTCTTCCAGCTCTGAATCAGGCTCGCGAGAAAGCAAAACAAATAAAATGCACTAATAACCAGAAAGGACTTGGTACGCTTATAATGTTTTATCAGTCTGACAATGACGAATATATTACGCCTCTGGCTGTATCCACCACCTGGGCAGGCCATGCTGCTGATGTTTTCTGGCAGGCTAGAATAGCAGGAACATACAACAGTAAATCGTCCATGGATATTACCAATGGAGAAAGTATTTTTTACTGTCCATCTGTTGTGCGGAGGCCGCACAGTTATAAATATTCCAGTTATGGCGCATGCCGGCGCGGGCCGATGGCATGGTTTGAAGCTGCATCCGATTCCACTTTGTGGAACGGTGGAGACGGCAGTGACAATAAACCTCCGGCAAAACTCAGTATCATCAAGAAACCGTCTCAAAGCATTTTGTTTGCAGATCATGGATTAAAAGACCAAACCGATGGACTGGGTTATTATATGATAAAAAATGTATCCAGCTATAACACAACCTTTCAAGGCTTTCGTCATGGAGGAAGAACCAATATAGCTTTTGTCGACGGGCACGTAAAACAGCGTTTAGCCAGCGCTGCAGACGGTTGGCTTTATCGCGGTTATACTATAACCAGTATACCAAATCATTTTACTGATTATAATCGTGGCGTAATTGATGAAGAAAGGTAATCCGCATTGATGAAAAAAAATTCAAAACGTCTGGCCGCAGGCTTAAAAAATGTCGAAAATCATATCACGGAATTAACCGGTATTGAAAACTATTTCACTTTTATCACAAAAGGACAGAGTAGAATTGCAGTTTTCAGGAGATTGAGTTTTATTCCTCCTGATGAAACTGCTATGATTAGATTGAGGTTGCAGAATGAAGTAAAACCACTCGTCAAAAATTCTGTCATGTCCGGTTTGTATATTGGTGACATAGCAATAGACAGCCAAGGAGAAGTTGCGGCTGCTCTTGATGAAAACCGGATAAAGCTTTTGAAATATCTTCTTAGTGAACCAATGGGAATATATCCCGTGGAGAAAAAAGGTTCAGGAACTTTTAAGATTTTATATCCCGGAGAATTTGCTGAAACTTTGACGGGATATGCAGAAACTATAATAAAGGAAGCCCCTGAAGTCAGTATAAAAGATTTTCAGTGGCAAATTAAAATGCCGGGATTTTTCATGCACACAGGCAGGTTTAAAGAATTTTGTGAAATAAATGCAGACGAAAACTTATTTGCGGATATCATGGGCTTATCCGGATATGAAAAAGTTATGTTTAAAAAACTCTCCTCCCCTGCTTTGCTCCATGCTTTCGGGAAAACTGTCTGTGTAAGTGGACTTATGCGTCCCGAACCACAAATAGCGTATCAGGCATCAGATATAGTTATGGGGAAACTATTTGAAGAGTATGAAAAAGTAAAAACTGAATTTCTTAACGGCAAAACTGTAAAAAATTCTCCCCGTCATAAATTCCCAAAAATAAGCGGAACTGCCGGGATTGAGATATTTCACCCGAAATATTTCGTTCCTTTAAATCTACATTCAAAACCATTGGTAAAAATTCCGTCAGGGAGGAACAATGCACTTTACAGAGAGATTGCCGGACAGCAATATTTATATTTAAAAGATTGTTGTTCCCCGAAACCGGTAAAAACAGAATTTGAAGGTAGAAGCTATACGGGAATTGTTTCGGCTCCTGACCCAACAATTTATTATCCCATATGGCCCGTAGACCATTTTTTTAATACTTTAGCTATGGCTGATTTCAATATTGATACGGCAAAAAAGATGTTGATTGGAGGCCTGATATATTTTATGGATCTTCACGGCAAAGATGCAGGAGCTTTACCGGTAAAAAAAGCAAACGGAAAAAAAGGCTCAACTTATCCGGTATGGATGCTTGCTGCTGCTGATGTTTACAATAAAAGCCGGGATGTTGAGCTGTTAAAAACAATATTTCCGCTTTTGGAACTACATAATAGATATATTAATAATTTCTTATTAAAAAATGGAATATATGTCGGGGCGGGCGGATTCTGGAACGATTATTCAACAGGCCCCAAAAAAAACGGTCAAGTCGCCGGAATAGGCATTAATTCCATGATAGCTATGGAGAAAAAGCTGCTTGCCGTATTTGCAGAGGAAATTGGTCAGGATAAGTCCACATATATAAATGAATATGAAAAGCTGACAAGACATATAAACGAATTTTTCTGGGATGAGGATACAGGGTTTTATTTTGACTATGATGCAGACAACAGGAAAATATTCAAAACACTCTCCGGCGAATATTTCTGGGGATTGGACAATATCCTTCCATTACTGGGAGGTTTTGTAACGGAAGAACGGGCGGAGCGAATGGAGAAATATCTTCTCAGCAGTAATTACTATGGAAAATATCCGGCAATAACAACAGATTTCAGTTCAGATTTTATGGATGAAAGGCGTTTGATGGTATGGGTGATGACTAACTGGCTTGTAATCCAGGGATTGAACTGTTACGGCCTAGACCGTCCGTCAAGTACAATTTCTGCAAATATATTTAATGCTTTATTAAAGTCATGGACTGAATCTCATTGTCTTCCTGAGGCTTTGTCCGCAACACACGGCATGTATAAAATGGAAAACGCCAATCTTGCCGGAGTCGGCAGCTGGGCCGGTTTTTACCTTTATTTGAAAGAAATATATTTTAAAGATGAAGCTAACGTGGAATTACATAAACAAATCAGGAGCAATTTTAAATGAGCAGATTTTGAAATAAAAAATATAAGATTTTTCTCTTTAAGCACATGTATTTAATAAAAAGGATTTGAATTATGAAACTGATATTTTCTCTTTTACTGATAAGCACAATAACCCTGAATCTGTTTGCCGACAAGCTTTTGAAGTATGGAGGTTTTGAACTGAACAGCTCCACCACCGAAGACACAATCAGAAAAAACTGGACTAAAATCATGCATGGTTATGATTTTGTAATGGATTCTCCTCAGCAGGGTAAATACTGTATAGAATGCAAAAATGGTGGCGCCATGTATACTTACGATGGAAAAATGACTGCCGGAGAAACACTCTACCTGAATTTTTTTGCCAGATCAAAAGACTTTCCGTCAGATGCCCCGAAATACCGCAATGCCTGCATTATGTGGTGCAAAAACGCTAATGACAAAAAAATTGGCCGTGAAATAATAATAGGAATAAAAAACAGTAATGACTGGAAACAATATATAAAAGAAATAAAAATTCCGGCAGGGGCTGCAAAAATCATTATAAAACTGCTGAAATATAAACACTCGGGGACTACCTGGATAGACAACGTCAGCCTGAGTCATAAAGCGCCGGAAATAGTTATGGGAAAAATAAGACCACAAACACGGGAGGAAATACTTAAGGGGGTAAACAAGGAACTCATAAAAAAGAACCGGCTGGACTGGCTGAAGAAAACTGAAGGGGAAAATATTGCATTAGGCAAAAAAGCGGAATTTTCCATGAAGCCTAATTATTATCTGACTAAGAACATTATGGACAATTTCGAACTTACTGACGGTAAATTGTGTGAAGGGCGAAAAGATGGAGCTATTTGGTTTGCGCGTGACGCTGTAGGTTTTGTCGGAGATAACATTGCACAAGCCGGAGTCAATATTATTATTGATCTGGGCAAAGAAGCCAATATTGACAGAGTAGTAACACGTATACTGGCAGGTGGAGCTCAGGGGGCATTATTCTTCCCCTCAAAAATCTCTCTTTATGCCAGTAATGACAACAAAACTTACTACGAAATAAAAACTCTACTTAAAACCCTGCCCGGAGATAGTAATAAAGACTGCGATTCCAATCATTTTGAACTAGAAGAAACAGGCGAACCATATGTCTATGCTCTGGCTTTCAGAGCTTTGAGCCTCAAAGCCCGCTATATCGGACTGAATATTAAATCGATGGGAAGACTTTCATGCCTAGATGAGATTGCGGTCATTGAGGGCACAAACACCGCAAAAAATGTTGATTTAAAGAAATATAATCCGGCGTTGTTTTTTATGAAAGGCATAGCTATGAAAAACAATACCGGTAAACTTGTCATTTCCTCCAACATTGTTACTCCGAATTACTTTCAGGTGGTCGACCAGCGCAACAGCAAAGACCGGAAAAACAGTTTGCAATTTGTTTTTGAGCTGCCGGAACATATCACCATGCTGAAAAACGGTTACCGGGGCAAATTAATCAGCAAGACCCAGATTTTTATAGACGGTCAAAAATATAATCGCTGGATAACTGAAAAACCTAGACGCAATGCCACCCGCGGCATAGCAGGGCCATTTTATTTCACTTCTGTTGCCAACTCAAAGAATAAAACAGGGAAAGCTTATGTTTACCTTAAATCAACAGGATATGAAAATAGAAAAGCAGCCTTGCCTATTGAATTTATTACAATTCCTGAAGTACCGGAATTCAAACATTTCAGCATAAGCCTCGCATGGTTGTTGACTAATCATCTTAATGAATGGCCTGATTCTATAAAAAATCTTAAATATCTCGGTTTTAACGCAGTTCCCACTTTCTGGTATAATTTTATCCATGGACCAGATTCTAAAGCGGCTAAGCTTGCGCTTAGTTTAATTGCTAAGACTCGCAAAGCGGGAATGAAAGTGATTTACAATGATTCTCCGCTACACTGGATTTGTATTAAACACAAAAAAAATCCTATAATCTATCATCAGATCCCGGGAAGAAAATCCTATAATTTGTGTCAGACTTATCGTGGAGAACTATATCACAAGGAAATCGACCGGGTAGCAGATGGCATAGTTATTTCAAAACCTGATTACGTCTTTTATGATATAGAAGTATTCCCTAACAGCTGGAAATTTATCAATGATTGCAGCAGATGCAGAAAGGAAGCTGAAAAACGCAGTATGTCCCTGGATAAGCTAATGGTTGCGGCAGGGACTGAAATCGTGGCTGACCTTCATAATACAATAGAACAAGCCTGCAAAAAGAATAAAGTAAAAATGCCTGAAATCGGATTTTACGCAAATAATCCAGGAGTCCCTGTATATCATAAGGTCTTCAAATGGATCAGTATTTTTACTAAGGGCTATGTTGATTTTGCTATGCCAAGCCTCTATATCCGCGGTAATGCAAAAGTTGTTCACCAAGTTCTGGAAAATGATTACCATAAGCTTAACAATAAGCGGAAATCAATTCCATGGCTGACCACCGGCACATATGGAGAGTTCCCTGCACGCAAAATCGAGCCGATGATCTATGAAGTGTTCTTCTCCGGCGCCAGCGGCTTTACTTATTTTGCATTTCAGGATTTTGATTCGCCACTTGACTTCTTTTATCATGCAAAAGCTCTTAAGACAATACGTCCATATGAAGATATATTATGGAATGGAAAATTTATTGATTTGAAAAGCAACAGCAAAGGCTTGACTATATCCGCCTGGCAGTTAAAGAATGAAATTGTGCTAATGGTGCGCAATTATAGCAGTAAAGAGGCTTTGACAGCCAATATCCTCCTGCCGTTTCAAGAAGCTGAAATCAGAAATATTCAAACAGGAAAAACTGTTAAAAACAATAAAATAAGCGTGAAATTGAATTATCTCGGATATAAGCTTTTCTACATAAAAGCAAAATTATAATCCCAATAACTTTACAGGAAATATGAGCTTAGGCCAGTGAACGGATTCCTTCCAATAGCAACTCTGAAGTTTTTATAGAAAACGGATTTGATCGCGGAGTAATCTCATACCCTCCCCGTCCATAATTCCAACTATTAGGAATATATCCGCCGCCGCTCCGCATTGCCCCGGTACCATTGGAATGAGACACTACCATAGTAAGTTTGTCTGGAAATATGTGCTGTTTTATTTCCAGACCAATCTCAACAAACGGTTCACTTGGAAGCGAAACGATACAGACATCACCAATAAAAATTCCAACCAGAGTAAATACCTTCTCTGTCTTATCTGAAGCCATATCAATCAGGGTCTGGGCAAAATATTTCAATACTGGCGGAGCTTTTTTCGCCAGGTCTTCAGAAGTAAACGCAACTCCATCTTCCTCGTCCGGTATATCTTTATATTTTTCCAAAACGGCTTTTGCTTCAGCCAGCTCAGTATCAGATATTTCTCTAGGGCCGCAAGACACTTTGCAGGATTTCACTGCGAAGGAATGAACGTTTACTGGCTTGAGATTGTCAAGAGCTTTGATAACAGTATCCGCATAACCGTTACCGACTCTTTCTGCTTCAGCATAAGATGTCTGGTTCTTATCCGTGGAAACATCAAAATGATTTATATCCCCGGAACAGCCTATCAGCGGAATAAGCATAGTGCCGTCTCCCATTTCCGCCTGCAATTTTTTTATCATGAATCCCGGCCAGTCAGCGGAAACATTGTTGCCGCCAATAGTATCTGTATGATTTACTATGTTGGCAATCAACACCCGAATTTTCCCGTCTTTCATAATTCCAAGCAACGGGATATCATGATCAGTTTTACCTTCGGGACGATCAATATCCGGGTTCAATTTTCCGGGATTAGTCACAACTGAACCATCTTTCATCCAGTAACGGCGGTTAAAAGCAAAACGGTCATCAAAAGTTTTGCCGCAAACCATTGTACCAACCTGAAGTTTGCTGATTGCCTCTCTCAAAGCGCTTGCCGCCTGTTTTACGACAAACGGAGTATATTCTGGATTAAACCCCGGCTTACCTGGCCTCGTTTCAGGAGCAGTATGCGAATGGGTGGCTGAAACAATCATATTTTCCCGGCGCAACTGCGCAATATCCGCGATTTCCATATAAAAATCTTCTATAATATCCTGATTGACAGTAATCAAGTCAAACTGTATGATCGCAGTATACAGGTTATCCTGCTGCAAAACCAATACCCGCACCTCAAGGTCATCAAGGATATTTTCCCACATTCTGGCATTAAAATAACCGGCCAGAGATGCTTCTACTTGAGGATTTATATTACGTCTTGCGAAACCGAAACAAATTTTATTTTTCATTATTTTCAACCTTATTTTTGTATTAAACTAAAAATATATATCTAAAATCATGAAATAGCAATAGGCGCGCAGGGAATAATAGAATTTTTCTATTAAATCATTTTTCATATTTTTCAAAGAGGTATAGGGACTGGAGCCAATGAGCGGAATCGAACCGCTGACCTAATCATTACGAGTGAATCGCTCTACCAACTGAGCTACATTGGCTAATGTTATGTTATTTTAACCGCTTTTTTTCATGATGTCAAAACGCATTTACATTTATCTTGCATAAATTTTAAATGCGAACTATATTGTAATATTTATTGGACCGGGAGATGAAAGATGATTATAAATGCGCTCAAAGCTGATATTACAACTCTGGAAGTCGATGCAATCGTTAACGCTGCAAACTGCTCTCTACTGGGAGGAGGCGGTGTGGATGGAGCAATTCACCGGACAGCAGGACCGGAGCTGCTGGAAGCGTGCCGGAAGTTCGGCGGATGCCAAACCGGGGAAGCACGAATCACTCCGGGATTCCGTCTGCCGGCGAAATATGTGATTCATACGCCGGGACCTGTCTGGCACGGAGGCAATCATGGAGAAGCGGAATTATTGCAGGCCTGTTATGTTAATTCTCTAGCCTTGGCGAATGAGGCTCATTGCCGTACTGTCGCATTCCCCGGAATCAGTACTGGCATATATCGTTACCCTAAACGGGAAGCTGCTCAAATCGCTGTCAAAGCGGTTCGCGAATGGCAGAAAGAATTTCCAAAAGAAATCATCTTCTGCTGTTTTTCCGACGAAATACTGACTATTTACAATGAATTGCTGTCATAAAAAAATTCTTCCAGGCAATCAATAGGAAAGCCTGGAAGAATTGTATTTTTAATATTTCAGTTTTTAACCGTTGTCTTTTTCAAATTGAATCATAAAATCAATCAGTTTTTCAACACCGGCAATCGGCATTGCATTGTAGATGCTGGCACGAACACCGCCTACAGAACGATGTCCTTTCAATCCAGTCATGCCGTTAGCGGCAGCTTCTTTGATAAATTTAGCTTCAAGATCTTCGTCAGGAAGACGGAAAACCACGTTCATCTTGGAACGACTGCTGGGATCGACTGGACTGCGGTAGAAATCACTTTCATCCATAAGCTCATAAAGAGCTTCTGATTTGGTATTGTTGATTTCCTCAATCATAGCCAGTCCGCCTTTAGCTTTCATCCAGTCTGTCACCAGTTTTAAGAGATAAATCGCAAAAGTCGGAGGAGTATTGAACATTGAATCTTTGCTGATATAAGTTTCGTAACGCAGCATAGTTGGAAGCTCTTTATTGGCGCTTTCGGCTAAATCCTTACGGATAATAACCAAAGCGACACCACTAGGGCCGAGGTTCTTCTGGGCTCCGCCGTAAACCATGCCGAAATCGTTGATGTCAATCACTCTGGACATGAAATCGCTGGACATATCGGCAATCATCGGTACGCCTGCTTTTACAGGCGGGAAAGTGTGATATTGAGTTCCGGCAATAGTGTTATTGCTGGTGATATGCAGATAAGCCGCATTTTCAGAAGGCTGCCAATGGCGGATAACAGGTATACGGTCATAATTGGTTTCTTTACTGCTGCCGACAACATTAACTTTGCCGAAACGCTGTGCTTCCTTGATGGCTTTTGCGCTCCATGTACCCGTATCAGCATAATCAGCAACGCCGTCAGATGGCAGGAAGTTCATAGGGATCATGCAGAACTGCATGCTGGCTCCGCCCTGAACAAAACAGATTTCGTAGTCATCGTTGATCTCCATCAAGTCACGAATATTTTGTTTTGCCTGCGCCAGAACATCCATGAATTGCGGACCGCGATGTGATAATTCGAGAATACCAGATTGAGTACCGCCGTA
Organism: Victivallaceae bacterium; assembly: GCA_963664605.1. Taxonomy (GTDB): domain Bacteria; phylum Verrucomicrobiota; class Lentisphaeria; order Victivallales; family Victivallaceae; genus JAHOYW01. The sequence continues at coordinate 2,109,522 of OY761536.1, read as the reverse complement.
ATTGCAAAATTCTTCCTGTGCTTTATGCATCACTTCTTCCGGCAGCATAGCCGGACCAGCGCTGAAATTATATACCTTCATTACATCGTCCCGATTAAATTGTTAAGTAAGATAAAAAAGTATCTGATAGTAAGATAAAATTAGCCTCTCATTCAAATTTTTCAAGGCATTTTTTACTTTATCGCATAGAAAATTCACAGCCGCAGTAATTCTGGCGGTAAAGATCAAATTCATTGCTTAACTCGCGGCTTCTCAGAAAACCATTTTTCTTTTTAAAATCCCAAGGCTCAAACCCCGGGTATTGCCCGCCAACTTCAAAAATAACTCGTGAATCCTTATGCGGGCTGACTGTTAAAGTCGTAGCGAAATATTCAATATCCCTCTCCATTGCTTTCTGCGCTGTCCGTTGCAGGCTCCAGCCAAAACATTTCACACAACGCAGCCCTTTTTCAGCTTCGTTCTCCAGTCCGCGAACGTGTTCCAGCCAAGCACCGTGACAGTACGGGTCAACTTCCAGTCCAACATCAAAAATTCCGGCTATTTTCTCAACATAAGCCAGACGTTTTTCAAATTCATTTTGGCTGTTAATATTGGAGTTAGAAAAATACAAACTCACCTCGCGCCCATCCGCAAGCAAACGTTCCACACAAGCCGTAGCGCATGGAGCACAGCATACATGTAATAATATCTTTTTGTCTTTAACAGTATCCATCCTGCTAATCTACACCTGAAATCATGTTTTGTCACTTTTTATTAATTATTTGATATTCCTTCCGGTTCTTTTTCGTATATGATGAACCAGCCGTCATTAATTTGATTTTTAAGGATTATCTTATATCTCTTATCACGTTCAGGAAATAATGACGGCCCAAATTTAATCCATGCTTCAAGCGAATTAAAAGCAAATATATAAAGGGTATTATCCGGCATTTTTGCTTTAGGGTCATAAACCTTCACCTTCCCGTAACTTATCGGGCGGCAGGCAGCGTAAACATTTGGTAAAGTTTCAGTTACATAGCCCATCCCCGGTACAGTCAGCATTTGCAGGAACGGCCATTTCGCGACAATGGGACGGTTGAAATATTGTTCTTCCAAAATTTTACAGGCTGCCTGGTTTTTCCTCAAGTCTTTCAAGAATTCCCGGCTGCGCTCCAGATATTCGCCTGAACGCAAACGATTTGGCTGCAGGCGAAAATAATAACGCCCGTTGATACTAATGACGCCAAGTACCAGAAGAATAATCGCGAGGGCAATCGCTAACCATTTCTTTTTATCTGAAAAAGTATTTATGGCGATAAAAATATAAACCGGAAAAACTACAACCGCAGAATAACGCGGCAGTGAACATCCATAGGAGCCGTATGAAAACCAGAACCCGCCGGTAAATATCAGTATCAGCAGGGAAAATTTATCTTTATCAGATAGATTTAAGATACTCTTATTTTTTATCAGGACAACTAAACGCCACAGAGTAATTGCTCCCATCATAATCAGGGCCACGAACTGTACCGGAACTAAAACCAGCCAGGCATACCACAAATTACCGAAACTCTGTTTTATAGAAACTTTGTTGACCGTAAACAATTCATCTGTCCAGTAAAAGCTGGTAAACAGGAAAAAGGCGATTAAAAGTATTCCGATAATCAAATAATATTTATATTTCTTTAAACGCACGCCCCATTCTTTCCCGGCAAGGGAAATATCTATAACCAACCATAAAGTAAACGCTGTAGTCAATACTCCCGCGGTCATTTTGCATAACATCGCCAGAAAAATAAAGAATAAACTGAGTCTGTAACGTTTTTCCTGCAGAAAATAAAAACTCAATATTCCGGCACAAAGAAGTGGGCATTCCTGTCCCAATGCCACTACCCTCCCTGCCATAACCGGTTCAAACAGAGCCGCGACACACCACAAAAGCGCCCAATATGAAGTAACTTTAAATCTGCGCAAAATAGAATAACTCGCCCCGAAAGCCAAAGCAAGACACCCCATGTTGAACAAATGCCCAAATACATGCACAGTTCTTGCGGAAAACAGACTGTACCATATGCCGTATAAAAATGGCAGGATTCCGAATTTATAGACATTAGCATCACTATTTGCCGGCTGCCAGAGTTCGATCAGGTTGAAATTATGCTTGGCAAGCCAAATAGCCTGATTATGCAGCCCCAGTATATCATCCCAGTAAGGAGGGTTGTCCAAACAGGAAATATTCAGTATCACCATCAGGAAAAAACTTAATAAACCAAGCAAAAATGGCGATTCTAATATCTGCTCATATAACGGAACTGCCTTGTTCTGCTTTCCTGTCATATTGTCTTCCCGCTGTTAAAAATATTTAACCGGATAGTCAGGCAATGAATCAATAAAATACCTTCCATATCGCTTTGAAGTGACGCGTTTATCTAAAATAGTTATGATCCCGTTATCGGTCTTGGCGCGTATCAGCCGCCCTACCCCCTGACGGAATTTCAAAACAGCTTCCGGCAACGAATAATGCATAAAGGAATTATGTTTTTGCGCCTCAAGCCGTTCTCTGCGCGCCTGCACCAGAGGATGAGTGGGAACCGCAAAAGGGAATTTAGTCACAATCACATGGCTCAAGGCTTCGCCGGGAACATCGACCCCGGTCCAGAAACTGTCCGTGCCGAAAATTACTGAATGAATATCTTTTTTGAATTCCTTAAGCATAGCGGAACGATTGAGTTCTTCACCTTGAATAAGCAGATTTATCCCGTTTGCATCAAAGAAATCCCGCAAATTATCCGCACAGTAACGCAGCATTTGATAGCTGGTAAACAGAACAAAAGCCTTGCCTTGTGTAATAGAAATAAAACGCGGTATCTGTTCGACCAGCGCAGCGGCATAATCCTTATGGTTCGGCTCCGGCATTTCGCGCGGCAGGTAAACCCGCACCTGATCCGGGTTGAACGGACTGTCCAGCCTGAGTTCAGGACCATTCATAAACCCCACCCGGCTGCGATAGTAATCAAAGCTTTTATTTACTGTCAAAGTGGCGCTGGTCAAAACCACCGGGAAAGACTTTTTAAATAACGTTTCCTGCAGGACTTCAGTTATATTCAGAGGCGCCGCTTGAACAGTTATCCCTGAACGGCTATCCTCAATCCAATACACGCTATCGGCAAATGACATATTTATGAAATCCGCGATTCCGGAGGCATAAGCATCACATTTCTGCAATTGAGATTCAAGTTCCGAACGATAGTCCTTGTCTTCCTGTATCTTTATGTAATCCCGTAAGTTTTCTTCTAAAGCTAAAAGTTTTTCACTCAAAGGATTGGGGAAAATACCGGGTTCGCGCAAACGGCATATTGAATCGTTACGCTCCAGCAAATATTGTTCAAACTGACTGAAAAACCTTACAGTATCGTCTTTGAGATTGGCGACGGTTTCACGAAGTTGAAGCGCTTCCTCACCGCCGCGCAGAAGCAGTCCTTTGGCATTATCCGGATTAAATAAACGATTCAAAAGACTTATTACCCCGTTGCCGTTGATGCGCAGCCCAAGGTATTCAGCAGCATTATTTTCAAGCGTATGCGCTTCATCGATCACGACCGCGGAGTATTCAGGCAGCAAGTTCTGTTCCGCACCTTCAATATATTTTATTTTCAGGTCAGTAAAAAACATGGCGTGGTTAGCGACAATTATATCCGACTCTTCCCATTCCCTCCGTGCTTCCCAGTAAAAACAACTGCGGAAAGACCTGCATTTAGGGCCAAGGCAGTTACCCGCTTCACAACATACATAAGTCCAGGAAACGGGATCGACACGGAAATCAATTGAATCGCGATCACCGTCGTTGCTTTCCTCCGCCCATTTATTAATATGGTCTATTTCCAGTCCAAGAGAAGCCAGCGGCAGGTATTCATCACGATGGTTTCCGGTAGCCATAGCCAGGCGGCGCAGACATAAATAATTACTGCGTCCTTTCGCAAGTGAAGCCTTGAAGTCAATTCCGGTTATTTTCTGGAGCAGCGGAATGTCTTTACGCACCAACTGTTCCTGCAGATTGATCGTTTCGGTGGAAACGATCGTCGGCTTCGCGCTTATTTTTGAATAATATATCAACGGCACAAGATAGGCAAAACTTTTTCCAATCCCAGTTGGAGCTTCAACGCACAAATTATGTCTGCCGATAATCGTCTCAGCCACCTTTACCGCCATATCCGCCTGCTGTGAACGATGTTCATAAGGGCGCCCGCCATACTGTTCAGAAGCCTTTAAAGGGCCTTCCTCTTCGAAGAAATTGGCTGTTGAAGTAATTATTTCCAGGCCGCGCAGTTTTTCCGCTTCCGCTTCCTGTTCCAAATCAACCTCATCACCTTCGAAAGGCATGGATTCAAAATCATAGTCCTGATCGTCGATCATAGCATTATCAAGGGCTCTATTTATATCTGAAATCGGCTTAATCATAAAAACAGTTTTAAGTTTTAAGGGTTAAGATTTAAGGGTTTTTCTTTCATCGGCTTACTTCACGCTTCCCGCGGTCCACAAGGCACGGAGCGCCTTTACTTTGCCTGTGATGTCTTCGGCTTGAGTTATTTCCGTCACCATTGCTATGCGGGCGGCGCCAACCGCAAGCAGCTCTGGAATATTTTTCGCTTTTATGCCGCCCATCACGGAAAACGGTATCCCCACCCCGGGAACGATCCTATCAAGCATTTCAACGCCTACCGCACCGCAGGGAACCGCCTTGGTCCCGGTCGGATATATCGGGCCTATATTAATGTAATCTGCTCCCTCAAGAACCGCTTTCTCCGCTTCTTCGGGGTCATGGGTCGAACAGCCCAGAAACACCTCGCCGCAAATAGCTTTGGCGGCGGTCAACGGCAGATCGTCCTGCCCCAGATGAACCCCGTCAGCATCACAGGCAAGGGCAATATCCAAATGGTCATTAATTATTAAGAGCATATTGTGTTCAGAAGTTATTTCACGATACTTCAAAGTCAGTTCATAAATTTCAGCTTTACTTTTATTTTTTTCCCGTAGCTGAACGATTTTAGCGCCGCCGTGCGCGATGGCGGTTAGAACTTCAAGTACGGGGCGGTCATTCGTGAATTCCGAAGAGATCACCGGGTAAATATCAATGTTCCTGAAAGCGTCAATTCTTTCCGCTTTACTAGAAAATGGGCTTTTTATTGTCATTATCTTCCTTTTTCTTTTTAAAATCCGAACAGCTCTGCATAGAGGTTATTTCTTTTTTGTGGAGCTGACAGCGTTCGACGAAAGCATGCGAAACGTAATGTTCGCAGTATTTGCAGAAATGCAGATCGCCCTCTTCCTCGCTTATTACTGCTTTTTCTTCAATTTCCGTATCAAACAATCCAGCCAAACCTGAAACCGCTTTTTTGTTGCGTTCCTCATTAGACTCGACGTCATTCATATCGCCAAGTTTAGCTTCGCAAAGCGCGCATACAAAGATTTTTTCACCGACCGTCCAGCCGTCCATTTGAACTTTTTCCTTTACCACGGTCTGATGCCCGCAGGCCGGACAATCAACTTTATCTCCACGTTTCATTTTTATTGTTTCCTTGCTAATTGCCGATTGCACTTAGAATAGTATAAAACCTAAGATAAAAAATACAAACTATGCCTTTGTTATAATAGGACAAAATATTCGTTTTTATCGTACAGTCTTTATCCTGTTAAGCCCCCGGAGGGCAGCGTTATTTGGTAGCCACGGGATCACGTCCGAGGCTACAGTCTTTCGTCCTCTGCGAGAACTTAAAAAGATGTGTTTCAATTACAAAACCAGGAGAGTAGAATTGTAATATCAGTTTTGTCGATTATGTTTTAAATAGAAAAATAGAGGAAACTTGACTATATGAAAAAGACTGTATCTTTGTTGTTTATTATATTTGTAATGTTTCATGTTGCATGGGGCAAACCAGGTAATGAGACAAAGCTTGAAAAGTTAAGATTTACTTTTTTAACTGCGGATTCATCATCATGTGCCTCACTCTATAAATTTTTCAAAAAAAAGGAACTCTCTAACAAGCGACATTCAGTAATCATAACTAGTATTCAATGTTCTTTAGAAGCTATAAAACATTTACAGCTATCATCAGGTATAAATAGTGACAGTAAAGAGTCTGGTATTTGCTGCAGCATAAAAAGCAACAACAATATTCTAGTTAAACTTATAATGACATCACCTGATTTAGCTAAAAACAGAATGTTACTCAGAACTCTTATTTACTTGCTTGAGCTCCCAATTTCAACACAAGACAAGGAGCTTGTCCAGAAGTTTATGAAGAAGTACTATTCTGTAAAACAGATAAGTGCAGAAAAGAAATCAATTATGTTCATGTATAATATCGTAAGAGATTCTAGTCCAATAAATTTTGAAGATTTTTTTTTCATAGCCAGTAGTTACCTTAGCGAATACGACATGCATTTACGTGTTTTTTTGCTTTTTCAGAATAGTAAAATATCCCAAATCAAGTGTTTGCTTCGCAACCACATTGTGTATAATCATATCCTGATTTCGTTAATTTTGCAGCATAATCCCATGTATATTAAAGAAGAAGGCTATGTGTCCTACCAAAAAGATAAAATAATTCAAAAAATAGTCAGTGATTATGAAAATAAAAAAAACGAACATTGACCGTTTCAAGAAGCATGTTAAATGAAGATGGTAAAAATAGGGTACAGTATAATCTAGTTCTCTAACAAAGGACAACTTGCCCAGGTAGACTTTTCTAGGCTATTACCAATAGTCGTTACTGATGTAGTAGCAACTGTCTCAGCCGTTCATCCAGATGCCGGTCTAAAGACCAGCGCTCCCGGAAAGCTTTTCTTTCGTAGCACGTAACACGTAGCACGCAACCCGCTGAAATATGCCAAAATGACACAATTGTGTCACTGCTCAAATGTGTCATTCTGGCTCGAATATTTAAAATTTTCCGGTTTTTGTGGAATATTTCACTCTTCGCATTTATAATTTATTTTAAGGAAGAGGACATACTGAAAAAACTTATTTTCACAAAATTGGCACACCAGATGCTGTTATAAAAACAAAAAGTTTTATTTTAATTGTCAACCGGGGTTTCTGCCGGATATAAAGCAGTTACCCCTACAAACAAAAAGGAGTTTATCATGTTAGCAAAACGCAATGAAAACTGGGGTTTATTTCATCCCTGGCGAACTGTGAATGACCTGCAAAAAGAGTTCTTCGGACTTTTTGATGAGCTCAGTGAAGGCATCAACAGTTTCAGGGCAAACTATCCCAAAATGATTTTACACGAGGCAGAAAAAGAAATCGTCGTAAAAATGGCTTTGCCGGGATATGATATCGACAAAGTCGAAGTGGAAGTAATAAGTAATTTCCTGCTGGTTCGCGGAAAACGCCCGGAGCCGGTTCTTAAGAAAGATGAAAAGGTGCTTCACCGGGAACGTACTTTTGGAAGTTTTGAAGAATCTATAAAACTTCCTTCAAAGGTAAAAAGCCCGAAAGTAACGGCAAAATACGCCGACGGCATTCTGACTATCACCATGCCGAAGCAGGAAGAAGAAAAGGCTAAAATAATCAAAATTACCCAATAAACAGGAGGTGAAATTATGACTAACGCAAAAAAAGTTTTGGAATTTGTTGATTATGCGCCGCCTGCTGATGTGATCGAGGACGCAGCCGGAATCAAGCTTCTACTCGACGTGCCGGGCGCCAACAGCGACGGATTGTCAATTAATATCGAAGCCGGTGAACTCAAACTAATAGCCGATACCAACATTGAACGTAGTGAAAAAACTGTTCGTTACAAACGAACATTCCAGATATCAGATAATGTTGATGTTGAGAAAGCTAAAGCCAAAATCGAAAACGGGGTCCTGGAATTGACTTTACCCAAGCATGAACATGCTAAAGTCCACAGGATCAAGATTGAAAAATAAAACAATCCCTAACCAATACCCCGGACATCCGGGGTATTTTTTTATAAAACTGATTTCACGGCTAGGGACAGCCGTGGCTACATTATTGAAAGAGATAGATGCAGCCGCCTCTGTCCCTAGAGGCGCAAGTATGGCATACTTAATGCTACAATAATTTTACAGTTATTCAGCGTCATTTGGTTTAATGATTGCTGAAAACAGATTAATAAAACGAAGGAGGCATTTTATATGAATATAGAAAAATTTACAAACAGATCAAAAGAGGCATTACAGGCGGCTCACAATGAAGCGGTCGAGCGCGGTCATCAGGAATTGCAGCCGGTTCATTTTCTGTACGCCTTATTAAACCAGGAGGACGGCTTAGTCAGCTCATTGCTGCAGAAGATGGAGGTCAACTCATCCCGCATAAAAGCTGACGTTGAACAGGCCTTAAACTCTATTCCATCAGTCAGCGGTTCAGGAGCCGGACAGGTTTACCAGTCACGTGAATTCAGCGAACTGCTGCTGAAAGCCGGTAAAGAAGCTGAAAAGATGAAGGACGATTATGTCAGCGTCGAACATTTTTTCATCGCTTTGCTGGATTCCGGCAAATGCGCTGAGATATTGAAAAATTCCGGTATCAGCAATCAAAAAGTCCTTGAGGCTTTAAAAGCTGCACGAGGCAACCAGCGTGTAACTTCCCAGGATCCGGAAGCCACCTTCGAAGCCCTGGAAAAATACGGACGCGATTTAACCCGAATGGCGGAAAAAGACAAGCTTGACCCGGTTATCGGCAGGGATGAAGAAATCAGGCGTGTCATCCAGATACTTTCGCGCCGGACCAAAAACAATCCAGTATTGATCGGTGAACCAGGAGTTGGTAAAACCGCGATAGTCGAAGGCCTTGCACGCCGTATAATCCGCGGCGATGTGCCTGAAGGCTTGAAGGATCGCCGTCTGGTCGCTCTTGATATGGGCGCGTTGATCGCCGGAGCAAAATACCGCGGTGAATTTGAGGAACGCCTTAAAGCTGTACTTAAAGAAGTCACTTCAGCAGCGGGGAAAATTATACTTTTCATAGACGAACTGCATACCGTAGTCGGAGCCGGAGCGTCCGAAGGTTCAATGGACGCCGGCAACCTGCTCAAACCGATGCTCGCGCGCGGTGAACTGCACTGTATAGGCGCGACAACGCTGGATGAATACCGTAAGTATATTGAAAAAGATACTGCGCTCGAACGCCGTTTCCAGTCAATAATCGTCAATCAGCCTAATGTTGAGGACACGGTATCGATCCTGCGCGGACTCAAAGAACGCTACGAGATCCATCATGGTATCAAGTTCAAAGACTCCGCCTTGATTGCCGCGGCGGTGCTTTCGGATAAATACATTTCCGACCGTTTCCTGCCGGACAAAGCCATCGACTTGATGGACGAGGCTGCTGCCGGGCTGCGTACCGAAATCGACAGTTGTCCGGTTGAGATCGACGAAATCGAACGCCGCGCTATGCAGTTGGAAATCGAAATCGCCGGACTCAAACACGAAAAGGACAAAGCAACGAAAAAACGTCAGGAAGCTCTTGAATCCGAACTGGCTGACCTGAAAAGCAGAGGCGATGAAATGCGGGCTAAATGGGATAATGAAAAAAATGCCATTTCAAGCTTGCGCGAACTGCGCGAAACTTTGGAATTAACCCGTCAGTGCCTTGAACGCGCTGAACGCGAATACAATCTTGATAAAGCCGCCGAACTGCGCCACGGAACTATTCCGGGGATCGAGGCTCAGATCAAGGAAGCCGAAGATAAACTCAATGAAAACAGCGGCAGCCGTATGCTTCAGGAGGAAGTCGGCGAAGAGGATATCGCCGCAATAGTCAGTCGCTGGACCCATATTCCAGTCAGCAAGCTTATCGAAAGCGAGAAGCTGAAACTTCTGGCGCTCGGCGACCATCTGCACGAACGTCTGGTTGGCCAGGATGAAGCTGTCGAGGCAGTCGCTGACGCGGTACTGCGTGCCAGGGCCAGATTGAAAGATCCCAACCGCCCGACAGCGTCGTTCATTTTCCTAGGTCCCACTGGCGTAGGTAAAACCGAACTGGCACGGGCTTTGGCGGAAAACCTGTTTGATGACGAACGCGCAATGATCCGTATTGATATGTCGGAATATATGGAAAAACATACTGTTTCCCGATTGATCGGCGCGCCTCCGGGGTACATAGGCTTCGACGAAGGCGGACAGTTGACCGAAGCGGTGAGGCGCAAACCCTATTCAGTCATCCTTTTTGACGAGATAGAAAAAGCGCATCATGATGTGTTCAACGTCTTCCTGCAAATACTTGAGGACGGTATTGTCACCGATTCGCACGGGCGGACGGTAAGTTTCAAAAATACGATAATCATCATGACCAGCAATATTGGAAGCGATATGATATTGGAACACAAGGGGGACACAAGTGAGATAAGACCGGAATTAATGCAGATGCTGCATAAACATTTCAGGCCGGAGTTTCTCAACCGTATTGACGAAACTTTAATTTTCCATACTCTTAATAAGGAAAACATACGTCAAATCGTTGATATTCAACTCAAGCACTTCACTAAACGCCTGGCGGAACAGGACATCGCTGTTACAGTCAGCGACGAAGCCAAAGACCTGCTGGCGGAAAAAGGTTATGATCCGATATTCGGAGCGAGGCCATTGAAGCGGACAATAGTCAAAGAACTGGAAACCCCGGTTTCAAGGCTCCTGGTCGCCGGAGATATCCTCCCGAACTCCACGCTGAAAATAACCGCAAATGACAAGGAACTAAAGTTCAACTAAACAGAACCCTCCTTCCGTCCCTCCCGTAGTTTTGAAAAAGATTGCGGGAGGGACTTTTGAATATCCAACATCCAACAAGGAATATCCAATTTACAAGAAAAAACATTTGAAAGAAGATACTGTGTCGAACTGTTGGTGTTAAAGGTATGCGGCTCAAGAGAATTTTTACTATCACCCCAAAAACTTGCATAGGCGCAAATTTATAATTATTCTATAATATTTCTTGCGCTTTACTGATAACGGCAGTAAAATAATATCAAAGATGGTAATGAGGAGTATTATATGAATGGCGGTTCCGTTTCAAAAAGCATAAAAAAGCTTTTAGATAAACAAATCTTTGCGGTGTTGTGTTCACTTATGAATGAGCAGCCATATTCTGATATTATGGCTTTCATGCCTTATGATGACTACCACAGCCTTATATTCATCACTGCTCGCAGCACCAGAAAATATTCCAACCTGAAAACACACCCTGAATGCTCCATGTTCATAGACAACCGCCGGAATAAAACTTCCGACTGTCTTGACGCTCAAGGTGTAAACGCCTCGGGAAAAGCTTATGAACTGAAACCGGGCAAAGAAACCACTATGATAACTCAAATGTTTCTGCAGCGTCATCCCGCTCTGGGGGATTTTATAAAATCCCCCACAGTCGCGATTTTTAAACTGGAAGTAAATACTTATTATTTCGTTGAGAATTTTCAAGAAGTCACGGAAATACATCTGGATCAATGAAATATTTTATATATATAGATAAATTATCAGAATCAGACAGAAAAACTGTCGGTGATAAATCCTATAACCTTGCCCTGCTCAAAAAATCCGGCTCAACTATTCCCGTTTCAACAGCATTAAATACATCAGCTTACACTGATTACCTGAACAGCTCCGGTATAAATGTTTTTATCCTGCGTGAACTTAAAAGGAAAAAACTAAATGAATACCGCTGGGAAGAGTTATGGGATATTTCCCTGCGTATAAAAAACGCTTTCATCCGCCATAAAATCCCCCCTTATATGCAAAATGAAATAAGCTCCCATATAAAGGAATTGTTCGGCAGTAATGCAATAGCCTTACGCTCATCAGCTCCAGGCGAGGATAGCCGTAACAGCTCTTTTGCCGGGCTCCATGAGTCATATATAAATATCTCCGGCATGAATGAAATTTTTAAACATATACGGCTGGTATGGGCTTCTCTGTGGTCAGTTTCCGCCCTGCTCTATCGGCGCGAGTTAAAACTTGATCCTTTTAAAAGTACAATGTCGGTTTTAATACAGGAAGTAATAACCGGGGATTCATCCGGAGTAGCATTTTCCATAAGCCCGGATAATCCGGAATGCATTGCGGTCGAAGCAGTATACGGGCTAAATCAGGGCTTGGTGGATGGCAGTGTTGAACCCGATCACTGGGACATCACGCGCAGGGACATGAAGATTTGCGATTTTTTTCCTGCGGAACATAATAAAATTGTCGAAGCGGCAGATAATAAAATAATTTTGGCGGACATAACTCCAGATAAAATATCAATGCCGCCATTAAATGAAAAACAAGTGATTACGATTGCGCATGAAGCAATGCGGCAGGAAAATTATTTCGGGCATCCCCGCGACCTGGAATGGACAATCAGGAATTCTGAATTATTTCTTCTGCAGTCAAGGCCAATTACCCAAACCGGTGAAAGTAAGGATTCAAGGAAATATTATGACAATCTGCTTTTGAGTTTCGAACAGTTAAAATCTATAAGAAGCAAATTGGAAAATGAAATTCTTCCTGGAATGCTTAAAACCGGGCATAAATGGCGGCAGGAAAAACTTCGTGATATGAACAGCTCCAAACTGCTTGAGTGTCTGCTTGCACGCGGTACTGAATACCGGCGTTGGCTGAAAGCTTACGAAGAATATTGTATTCCTTTCGCTCACGGAGTCCGCCTGTTCGGTGAAGTATATAATTCAAAGCTGAAACCTGACGATCCATATGAATTCGTTGATCTTTTAAGAACCGGAGAGCTTTTGAGTCTCAAACGAAATCAAAAAATAGTTGATTTGTCGAAAAGGATTGCTGAAAATGTAAAAACTGATAACGATTCTGAAATCCTGGATTCATTGGAGGAACTTTTCGGATGCCGCTATGAAACTTTGTATGAAATTCCTGAAAAACTCTTAACTCTCCTTGACAGTTACAGGGATGCCGCTAAACCGGAAAACAGCAAAAAATCTTTGGAAAACTCATTTTTGAACTGTTTTGATAAAAAGGAGAAGGATTCAATGCTGGAATTACTTGAGCTGGCACGCGCTTCATACCGGCTCAGGGATGACGACAATATATATTTGGATGGAGTAAAAAACGGCTTGCAGAAAGCTATGGATGAAGCATCAGAAAGGCTTAAAAAAAACTTTTTCAATAACAAACAAAAAATTATTGTTGAAAATGAATTATCCAAAGGAATACCTGAATTACACAGTCCAGTCATTGGTAATGCTGATGCCGGAAACCAGGAGGGAAATATCAAGTTCCGTCAACTTACCGGGCAGCCGGCCGGAAAGGGAATAGCCAAAGGATATGCAAAAGTCATCAATAAGTTTGACGATCTGTTTGGTTTCAAGAAAGATGAAATTCTCGTCTGCGACGCGGTCGAACCGGAAATGACAATCGTAGCTCCATTGGCAGCAGCAGTTATTGAACGCCGTGGCGGAATGCTTATCCATGGCGCGATCATTGCCCGTGAATACGGCCTGCCTTGCGTCACAGGTGTACCGGAGGCGACTTTAAAGATAAAAAACGGTGATCTGCTTTCCGTGGACGGATGGCTGGGAATCGTTACAATTTTATAAACTGGAGTAAATTATGACAAAAGAACCTGCGGTAAAACTCGGTGTAAGCTCTTGTCTTCTCGGTGAAAAAGTACGCTATGACGGACAGCACAAGCTTAATCACTATCTGACCGATATGCTTGGCAAATACGTTCAATGGGTTCCCGTATGCCCGGAAGTCGAATGCGGCCTGCCCGTTCCCCGGGAAGCTATGCATTTAAGCGGAAATTCTGATTCTCCCCGACTGGTAACTGTAAAAACTGATATTGACCATACCGGCAAAATGCGTAAATGGTGCGCTAAAAAGCTCAGGGAATTGGAAAAAGAAGATCTTTGCGGTTTTGTCTTTAAAAGCAAGTCCCCGAGTTCGGGCTTGCTTAATGTAAAAGTTTTTAACGCCAAAGGAATCCCCGTAAAAAATGGAGTAGGACTCTTTGCCAAAGCATTTACGGAACGTTTCCCGCTGCTCCCGGTCGAAGAGGAAGGCAGACTCAATGACGCATGTCTCAGGAACCGTTTTATCGATCATGTTGCCGTCTACAGCAGGTGGCAGGAATATATCAAGACTGACGGTTCAGTAAAGGGGCTGCAAAACTTTCACGCTCGCCATAAATATATGATTATGGCGCACAGCCCGAAAGACGTCGCACAACTGGGCAGGTTTGCCGCAAATGCCAATAAAAATAACCTCGAACAAACACAGCACAAGTATATTCAACTGCTGACTTCCGCCCTGCATCTTCAAGCCACAGTCCGCAAAAACACCAATGTTCTTCAACACATCGCCGGGTATTTCAAGAAAGAACTTGCGGATTTTGAAAAGCAGGAACTCCAGAAATCTATCGAGGAATACCATCAGAAATTCTTTCCGCTCCTGGCCACTCTGGTACTGCTCCAGCATTTTGCACGGAAATACAATAAACAATATCTTCTGGAACAATACTACCTCGCCCCCTCCCCTATAGAACTTTACCTAAAATATCATGTTTAAAGAGAGGGGGGATATAATTTAAGGGAAAGGGAGAAACTTTTTGAAAAAAGCGCCCCCTTTTCCCCCGATATACCAACCATTTATTAATGCTTTTTTTGTTCCGTGTCTTGAATATTGCGTTTTATAGATTATTGTGTTATGTTGGGAAAAGAATGATTAACAAAACTCTGGCAGGGAAAACTATGATTGAAAGTAATGAAGCTAACGGACACAACAGTAAAATACTGCGTTTGCCTACTATCAAACGTTTACCTACATATTTACATATCTTGAAGCGTTTACAGGCAGAAGGCGACGAATATGTTTCCACGACCGCACTTATAAACGAACTTGATTTCAAGCCTATCCTGGTTAGAAAAGACCTGGTGCTCATGGGCATTCCCGGCAAACCCCGTACAGGATATTGTCTAAAGGATCTTATTCAGGCTATAGAAGAATTTCTTGGCTGGAACAATACTGATGAAGCTTTTCTAGTTGGAGCCGGAGCTTTAGGTTCAGCACTGCTCGGACATAAGCCCTTTGAGGAAAACGGCTTGAAAATCATAGCCGGTTTTGATGTCGATCCTGAACGTGTCGGTAAAACCATTCACGGCAAAAAGATATTTCACCTCTCCAAGCTCAAAAACCTGGCACAGCGCATGAACGTGAAAGTCGGGATAATAACTGTTCCATGGCAGGCGGCACAGGAAGTTGCCGATGTTCTGATTGACGCCGGGATAGTTGGAATATGGAATTTCTCCATGCTTAAACTGAAAACTCCTCCCAATGTAGTCTGCCACAATGAAAACCTGTCCGGCGGCCTGGCGGTCTTTTCCGTAAAATTACGTCAACAACAGGAAAATACTCTCGAAGCATCAATTTAACAATAAAGACTTATCCTCGTAAGCTCCAAATTTCAGGCAGGGCCATGCTCAAGAAAGAATTAAAAAAGATAATTGAAACCATAGTAAGTAACGAAAAACGCTACAGCAAAGACGCTTATAACTTCATCAACGCCGCGGTTAATTATACGGTTGCGGAAAAAAACGCTAAAGGACATGTGAACGCTCAACAACTTCTTGAGGGAATTTCTGAGTTTGCGCTTAAAGAATTCAGTATATTTTATGAGGAAGTTTTTAAATCCTGGGGCATCCAAAAAGCCTCTGACGTCGGCAATATTGTGTTTTCTTTGATAGAACAGAAAGCGTTAGGCGCCAGCCCTGAGGATTCCATTGAGGATTTCAATACGGATTTTGATTTATTCGCGCTGGCTAAGAGTATAAAATCAGAGCAGAGCAATAAAGAGATAAAGGTTCCGAGAATTGACTAAAAAAACAACCAATCCCTTTAACGGCAGTTATTTTTCCCGTATTAAAACTTTTACCCTTGACAACGGCTTAAAGATATTTATCAATCCCAAACACGACGCGCCAACCGTATCGATTCAATGTTTTGTCGCTACCGGCAGTGTCCATGAAGCTGATTTCCTGGGATGCGGTTTGTCACATTTTCTTGAACACATGCTGTTTCAGGGATGCAGCGGTTATCCCGGTCAAGCTGCTGCCGATACCGTTAACCGTCTTGGCGGCAGCGTAAACGCTTATACTTCATACGATCACACCGTATACTATATAAATTTGCCATCGGAACATAGTGAAACCGGGATAGATATACTTTCTAAAATGCTCAGTAAGCCCGAATTTCCAAAAGAAAAATTTTTATCGGAAAAAGATGTGATCCTGCGTGAACGCGACATGGGACGTGACCGTCCAGAACACATGCTTGGTGAAAAATTATGGAAGACAGTTTACCTCCGGCATCCGGTACGTCATCCTATCATAGGCTATCATGAAAAGATCGAACAGGTCAGCCGTGATATAATGTTTGAATATTACCACCAGCGTTACTCTCCGGAACGCACATTCTTTGTAATTTCCGGCGATGTCAATGCTAAATCTGTCCTTGAGATGCTCGCAAAACGCCTTTCATCATGGCGACATGGCAATATTTACGAACCGCCGCTGCCGGAAGAACCAGTACAAATAGGAATGCGTGCCAATAACTGTTTCTTTGAAGATCCGCTGGCAAGACTGGCGGTCGCCTCCAGGATACCGTCAGCGGCTCATCCTGATATTCCCGCGCTTGATCTGATCTCGGCTATACTCGGACAAGGAAAAAGCGCGCGTTTAATTAAATCACTCCAACATGAAAAAGAATTGGCGCTTATGGTCGGCGCCTTTACCTATGCGCCTAATTTCAGCGGAGTATCGGCTATTTCCGCCGCAGCCACTCCCGATAAGCTTCCGGCTCTGGAAAAAGCGCTGCTTGAGGAATTGGAAAAACTGCGGCGGGACGGTATTACCAGCAAAGAACTCGAAAGAGAAAAAAACCAGCACATGGCTGACTATATACGTATACTCAGGTCAAATAACGGTATTGCCAACATTATCGGCGACGCTGTTCTGGCATACGGAGACCCGGGGATGGCGGATCACTACATTCAACTGCTCAATAAGGTCAGCAAAGATGATATAAAAGAAACAGCTAATAGATATTTCAACGAAGAACAGTTGAACATTGTAAGACAAGTATCGCCGCAAGAAGCAAAAATAATAAAAAACAGCAGAAAGGCAGAGAAGCAAAAGACTGCCGAAAAATCAGTTTTGAATTCAAAAGCCAGACTGATAACTTTGCCTGACAAAAGTTTTCCACTGGTCGACATCTGTCTGATATCGCAAGGCGGCAACATCATTGAAAGTGCGGACAATGCCGGGATTTCGCGCCTGATGTCAAAACTTCTGTCCACCGGAACCAAAAAGCTTAATGAAGAAAAGTTTAATGATATAATCAACGACAACGCTATAGATTTAAACATAAATTCCGGAGATAATACCTTCTATATAAAAGTCAACTGTATGCGCGACAAACTGGATACAGCCGTAAAACTACTGAAGGAGATATTTGCGGAAGCAGCATTCAGGCGGAAACAGTTCACCCGTGAACAAAACAATACCTTGCAGCTCCTGAAAACAAGGGCTCAAGACCCGAACGGCGCGGCTGTTGACAAAATGTATGAGCTGCTTTATAATGGACATCCTCATGCCCTCCCCCGTGACGGCAGCATGAAATCAATCAGCAAACTCACTGCCGAAAAACTGAGGGATTTTTACAGTAAGCAGTTTATAGCTGAAAAAACTATTCTCGGAATTGCAGGCGACATTAGCAAAAAAGATGCTCTTAAAGTTGCAGAAAGCCTGGATGAGATTATCCCGTGGAACAATACAGTTCCGGTCATCCTACCTGAAAAACCAGTTTTTCCAGATAAAGACCTGAAAGCTGAAATTGAATTGCCACGCGACCAGATAAAAGTTATTTATGCCGTTCCTTCCTGCGACCATTGTTCATCCGACCGTTTTGCTTTTGATATTCTGCAACAGGCGCTTAACGGATTGTCCTCAAAACTGTTCAAAGATATTCGAGAGGATAAAGGCCTTGCATACAGCACCGGAGCAATGTTCGGCAGCGGACGCCACCCTGGATTTACGGCATTCTATGCGGGAACCAGCAGAAAATCAGTACCGCAGGTAATCAAACTTTTAACACGAGAACGGAAACGCCTTGCGCAAAACGGCCTGACAAGAGATGAATTCGATGCCGCAAAAGCCAGGGTACTGTTTAAATACTCATCTCTTATGAGCAACAACAACGCCTTGCTTTTCAACTCAATGCTTGAGGAATTTTACGGGAACGGTTATGAGAAACCATGGCACACGCCTGAAATCATCCGCAAACTGAAACTTGAAGACGTTAACGCTGTATTTAAAAAATATTTCGCTGGCGCCAAAGGCGTATACATTACCGCAGGAGCTATAAAAGGCTGACTTGCGATTTTCAAAAGCGAGTGTCTTCACGAACCATATTGGAATTCAGTCTTCTTAACTATTCATCCATTGTTGCGGAAGGATCTGAGAAATCATAAGCCTGCTGCAGCTTTTCATATAATTCTTTATTTTGAATATGACTGTTTCTGATTTTTTTGGTTCTGGTTTCAACTTCCAGTTTCCACGGAATAAAAACCCTGAGAGGAACGGTGTCACCACAAACTTCAAAGAAAATATGGTAGATCAAATCCGTATACCACGCACTATAGAAAAGCAGTGAATTCAGAGAGCCTTGATGCCCCTGGATATATTCGAGCCATAGCCTGGATGCGTCTTTTTTCTGGAAAACATCAAGTTCAGGTGGATATTCAACACCGATTTCTTTGGCGACATTTATTATATGATCATTGCAATAGTCAACAAGATTAATATAATTATCACATTTCACTCCAAACTGCGACTTGATAAGCGACAATACTATTTCCTCTTCATCAAAGGAAACAACCGCGTCCGCATTTTCCCATTGTGCCTTAAACACTTCAGGCCCTTCCACTCCTCTGGTCCATGAGCTCCATTGAAAATTATGCAACCAGACGATTGACGGAATAAATTCTTTCCCGGACTGACCCACAATTGGCGCATCAAAGAAGAAAATATTATCCAGACTCAGTTCGTATTCATCCATGTCATCACACGCTCCGATCTCTCAAATAAATATTCAAAAAACCACATCTCCTGTATCCCTACTAAGAGAATAATACATAAGCCAATAAAAATCAACACCTTAAAACACAAAAAAGGTATTTTTAATGAATATTTATCCAGACATCTGCAGAACAGTGGGCTGATAACAAGAAAACTATCCGGCAAAGCCGTAAATCATAATTATCTTAAGCGTATGGCGTAGGATCTTTAACTCCGGCCTCCTGAAACCCCGCACGACGCAGATGACAGCTGTCGCATTTACCACAGGCTAGACCTTTATCATCAGGATTATAGCAGGTTCTGGTAAGAGAATAATCAACCCCCAAAGCAGTACCTTTGGTTATGATTTGGGCTTTATTCAAAAACTGTAAAGGAGTATGGATATTGAATTGCCAGCCTTCATCCTCGGCTTTAGTGCCGATTGTAGCGCATTTCTGAAAAGCTTCGATAAATCTTGGCCGACAGTCCGGATAACCGGAAAAATCAACCGAATTAACGCCAATAAAAATATCTTCGGCTCCGATAGCTTCCGCATACCCAGTAGCTAATGACAAGAAAATAAGATTGCGCGCCGGAACATAAGTAACTGGAATACTTTCAGCCTTCAAATCTTCCCTGTTCGGCACTTCAATATTATCAGTAAGAGCGGACCCGCCCCATTTACGCAGGTCAATATCTATTACAACATGGTTCGCGACGCCAAGCGAGGCAGCAACATCTCCGGAAGCTTTAAGTTCACAACTGTTACGCTGCCCATACGCAAAGCTGAGGGCATAACATTCAAACCCTTCAGATCTGGCTATGGCTAGACAGGTAGCGGAATCCAGGCCGCCGCTTAATAAAACAACTGCTTTTTTAGACATAATAATTAAATCCTGATATGGAGTTTTCAGTAATAAAGAGCTGATTTCAAAACTCCGGCGCGAGTATGATTTTTGAAATTAGCTCTAAAGCTCTAAAATAGCAGATTGTTGATAAAAATGCAAGAACTTAAAGCTTCAGACTGGACAAAAGCTTAATCTTATACTAATTTATTAGGACTTTACAGATAAATAATTGTGGTGATACTAATGCCTTTGAGTAAAATTAGAAATAATATTGATGAAATAGACCGGCAGATTGTCGAGCTGCTGAACTTGCGCTACAAGGAAGTTGAAAGAGTCGGGCAGTGGAAAAAAGAGAACGGCAGCCCGATTTACATTCCGGAACGCGAAAAAGCATTGCTGGAAAAAATATGCAAAAACAATAAAGGTCCAATGACTGATGATATTCTGCGCAATATATATCGTGAAATCATGTCCGGTGCGCTTAAACTGGAAAGCTCATTAAAAGTAACCTATTTCGGCTCACCCGGCTCCTTTACTCATCAGGCGGCTCTAAGTAAATTCGGAAACAGCGTCGAATTCCATCACGAAGATTCCATTGCGGCTGTATTCAAGGCGATTGAAGCGGAAAGAAGCGATTACGGCTGCGTTCCGGTTGAAAATTCAACCGAAGGTGCAGTAACTCACACCCTGGATACTTTGGTAAATACTAATTTATCCATATGTGCAGAACTCAATATTCCAATACACCATTATTTAATGGCTAATTGCCCATTCGAACAGATAAAACGGGTCTATAGCCATATCCAGATACTGGGACAATGCCGCGAATATTTACAAAGCAATCTGCCCAACGCAGACCTTATTGAAACGGCAAGCAGTCCTAAAGCCGCCTCGATAGCAGTTGCCGAAAAAGGTTCAGCCGCGATTTCAGGAAAGATTGCGTCCGAAATCTTTAAATTAAATATACTGGCTGAGAACATTGAGGATTTCAGTAATAATACAACCCGCTTCCTGATTCTTGGAAAACAAAAAACAGAACCGACCGGCGATGATAAAACCTCTATCTGCTTTGCGATAAAAGACAAAATTGGTGCGCTTTATGACTGCATAAAGCCGTTCAAAGATGCTGGTATAACCATGACAAAAGTGGAAAGCCGGCCAATGAAGAATGCCAACTGGGAATATTGTTTCTTTATTGATATTCTGGGACACCGCGACGAAAAAATCATACAGAACGCTTTTGCTGAATTGAAGAACTCATGCTCATTCTTCAAAATACTCGGGAGTTACTCCAGAACGCAAAGCTAGTTGTGAGTAAAGAACTGATAACTGGAAAAATCATGTTCCATTCGAAAGACGTTCAGCCAAATCTTCCGACAAACCGGCGGCGATAATTTTTTCTTTGCTTTTTGCGACCTCGTATTCGGTCCTTACCGGCTCAATTCTGCCGCTTAAAGTATCATAGGTTACAGCAGAAGCGCGCCAATCGAGATCGCGCGGTTGTCCAACTGCACCAGGACTTATTAAATACTTATTATTTGACTGCAGGTCAAGATTTTTAGGCTTCAACATTTCCATTTTTATTCCGTTGCTGTCAGAACATGTAAAAAGCAGAGGAATATGAATATGTCCGCAAAACGCCACCTGGGATTCCTGTAGATAAAAGTGAAACTGGGCTGTCTTTGAATCCAGGATATAGGGCCAATATTCGCCTTCCAGACTCTCCATGGATGAATGAACAAACTGCACCCCGCCTACCTCCAGATTAAAGGGCAAGCTTTCAAGCCAGTTAAATTGTTCTTCATTAAGCTGATTTTGGGTCCATATTATGGCATCACGACCATAATCTTTCATTTCCCAGTCAGATTCCTTTTGGTGATCCAAAGCGAAAAAATCATGATTGCCTTTAATACAGCTAATATCCCTGTTTCTCAGAAAATCAATACACTCGCCCGGTGACGCACCATATCCGACAACATCCCCGAGGCAAACAATTCGCTGACAGCCAAGCCCAAGCAGTTTATTGTAAACTGAAGTCAAAGCTTCAATATTGCCATGTATATCACCCAAAACACCTAGTAACATTTTATAATCCGTATTTCAATTTATAGAAAACAAGTCCCTTAAGGACTATAATAAATATAATCCGCAAAAAGCATTTAGTCTACACCTTAAAACAACAAAGTCAAATTCAAGCACAAAAAAACTTGTAAACATAGTATAGTGCATATATCATACTTGTAACTATTTTATTAATGTTTTTAACATAATAAGGGGGGTAATAGAATGTCTAAGATAATTCGCAATGAATTTATGGGTAGTGTTGTAATATTCTGGCTACTCTGCCTCACAATCGTGCTGATTCCTGTAGCCATCGTATACCTGATAAATGGAACTATCAGAATTGAAGAAGAAATGGACAATCCTGAAGACTTTATTGAACAATACCGTTCAGGAGAATTAACAAAATAACGCTGTGTGCGCAAGTTTTTTTATAAAAGCCCTTATAATAAAGGGCAGCGCAAAGTAAAATGGCGAGGTATTGTACTACATTACTTTAAAGATGCGATAAAGCTTTCTGTCCTAGGGGATAAACGTTAAAACCAATTTTAAATAATTTCTGATGATCCAGAAGGTTGCGTCCGTCAAATATGAACGCCGGTTTCTCCATTGAAGCATAAAGTCTTTCAAAATCTAAATCGAGGAACTCCTTCCATTCTGTCAGAATAGCTATCGCGTGCGCGCCTTCGGCGGCTTTGTAAGGATCTGCTTCGTATGCAATATCCCCTTCGCAGTCAGCCAAATCAAGTTTAGCGTATTCCAAAGCCTGCGGATCATGAATCGCCAGCGTGGCGTGTTCCTCAAGCAATAATTTACTGACATAAATAGCCGGAGATTCACGGGTATCTCCAGTATCCGCTTTGAAAGCAAAACCAAATACAGCAATTTTTTTACCGGCAACAGTATTAAACATATTAGCAGTTATATTCTGAACAAAACGTTTTTCCTGATAATCATTCATCAGAACAACCTGTTCCCAATATGCCGCTACTTCCGGCAGACCGTGGAATTCACAGAGATATACGAGATTGAGAATATCTTTTTTGAAACATGAACCGCCGAACCCGACACTTGCACGGAGAAATTTCGGTCCTATGCGCGGATCCATCCCCATAGCGCTTGATACTTCCAGAATATTGGCATCAGTCTTTTCACAAAGAGCAGAAATACTGTTGACCGACGAAATCCGCTGTGCAAGCATAGCATTGGAAACCAGTTTAGTCAATTCGCTGCTCCAGACATTGGTTTTCTTGATTTTTTCTTCCGGAACCCAGTTTCTGTAAATATCAGCCACTATTTTCAAAGCTTTCTGTCCGGATTCATCCTCCATCGCTCCGATAAGAACACGTCCCGGATTCTGCAGATCGTCAATAGCTGTTCCTTCAGCCATAAACTCGGGATTGGAAATTATATCAAAATTAAGGCCTTTGGTATTTGATTGCAAGATGCGGTGCATAGCTTCCGCAGTACGAACCGGCAAAGTGCTTTTCTCAATAACAATCTTATCACTTTCCGCATGCTCGATTATATCCCGGGCAGTTTTTTCCCAATACTGTAGATTAGCGGCCTTGCCTGCACCGTCTCCAAAAGTTTTGGTGGGAGTATTGACACTGACAAAAATTATATCAGCTTCTTTAATTCCCCCGACAACATCTGTGGAAAAGAACAGGTTGCGCCCCCGGGCACGTTCTACAACAGCCTTCAGTCCCGGTTCATAGATCGGCAAGGTTTCAGACTGCCATCCGGCAATACGCTTCTCATTGACATCAACCACTATAACTTTGTAATCAGGGCAATTATCAGCGATTACCGCCATTGTCGGGCCACCAACATATCCAGCTCCAATACATAATATTGTCTTATTCATACCTTATTCTCAACTTTGTTTTCAGTTTGTTAAAGCAAATCATCAAAAGGTGTAAAATATCACATATTCCACAGCATGCAAGAGCTATAAAAAATTATTTCATTTCTTCTGCGGCATCACCGATATCACAAAGACGGCAATGGCGGCAGTCCAAGCCTTGAGGCGGGATATACACTTCGCCATTTTTAACCGCTTTTCGCATATTCAGTTTGTTCATAGCGGCAAGGAAACATCCCAGAATAATGAACGCGCCGGGCGCGCCTGTCCACAACATGAAATCAACTTTCCACGGAATAATTATTTTTATCTGGAACAGTGAGCCGGAAGCCAAAAATTCGCGGGCCCCACCAAGCGCAGTCAGCGCCAGCGCAAAACCAAGTCCCATCCCCAAACCATCGAGAATTGAGCGGAAAACACCGTTTTTAGAAGCAAAAGCCTCCGCGCGTCCGAGAACAATACAGTTAACTACGATCAACGGAATAAATATACCCAGAGCTTTATTTATCGCAGGGGGAGCATAGGCTTTCATAACCAGATCAACAATAGTTACAAAAGTAGCTATGACTACAATATATACGGGAATACGGATTTTTTTAGGCACGATATTGCGTATCAATGAAATAACGATATTACAGCCGAGGAGTACGCAAGTTGTAGCGATCCCCATACTCAAACCGTTTTCGGCATTACTGGTTACCGCCAGCGTCGGGCACATGCCGAGAAGCATTACCAGCACCGGATTTTCTTTCCAGATACCCTTGGTGAAATCTTTTATTAAATTCATAATTGGCGTCCCCTATTTTTCAGCTTTTGAAAGCTCTTTAATAATTTCTTTGCGGTTCACAACAAAAGTATGGGCGATTTTGTAAACAACGCCGGTAACAGCTTTACTTGAAATAGTCGCCCCGGTCATGTAATCAAAGTCGCCACCATCTTTTTTGACTTGCCACGGAGTTTTACCTGCTTTTTTATCAGCAAACTGGTCAAGTATTTTGTTTGTCGCCGGAAGATCAGCGTTTTTACCCGGTTTCTCAAATATGCTGACAATGGTTTTCTGCCGCTTGCGTTCACATACTACCGTTCCCAGTCCAGGAGTTTCTTTCTGTTCTGTAACCAATACGGCTGAAAGTTTTTTGCCGTCGACAAGCGCAATCGTACGGACTTTGCCGTCAAGCTCCAAACCGACCATAGCGACAATTTTACCAGCATATCCTTTCATTGTGGAACCGGAAGCCGCAACTGCTACAAGTTTACCATTCTTTCTGGCACCGTAAAAAGTCACGCCATCTTTATTGAAAGTGTTATTTCCAGGAGAATTATCAAAAGCTGGCAAGACTTGTTTCAAAGCATTATTAACCGCCAGCATTTTCATTTTCTCGATCGGTTCTTTCGTCTGTTTATCAACAAAGGCCAACGCCAAAGCAGCTATCGCACCGCATATACCGAGAAAAATCCCCAACACAAAAATATTTTCAGTTTCTTTAAGTTTCTTCATGCTTTTGCTCCTTCTTTATCTTCCCTGGCATGATAACCAAACGGTTTCTTAGTAGCGAATCTGTCAATCAAAGGAACCAGTGAATTCATAAACAATATAGCGAAACTCACGCCTTCAGGATAATTACCCCAGATACGGATAATACAGGTTATAATTCCACAACCGATACCAAAGATCACCGCGCCTTTTTTAGTCATTGGCGAAGTCACCATATCAGTAGCCATAAAAACAGCTCCCAGCATCAAACCGCCGCTAAGTATATGGAATAATGGCGGAGGAGTAACCCCGGGAAAAAAGTAGTTTATTATTGCCGTGAACACCGCAACAGTACCAATATAAAATACCGGAACCTGCCATTTTATCAATTTAAAGATAATCAACATTATTCCGCCAATCAACAACGCCAGAGCGGAAGTTTCTCCAAGACAACCACCCATATTCCCAAGAAAATACTGCCAGTAGGCTTCAGGATTGGCGATATTGGCAAACATCCCCTGCCCGTCTTGCAGAACTTTTTCCGTGGTGGACACAACGCCAAGCGGAGTCGCACAAGTTACGCCGTCAAGCTGTTCACTTAAAACATTGCTCCATGCCGCAGGAGTGAAAAACTTCTCAGCATAACTTGAAACATTACCATTCATATATATGGTCGGAACCCAGCTGGTCATATATTTAGGAAGCGCAATCAGCAAAGCAACCCTGGCAACCAGCGCCGGATTAAAGGGGTTGTGCCCCAAACCGCCAAAAACCTGTTTACCCAGCCAGATAGCCAGAAATGCCCCTATAAGGCACAGCCACCACGGTACACCGGCTGATAAGTTCATCGCCAGCAGCAACCCGGTAAGGACCGCGCTGAAATCCTTAACTGTATCAAGCGGTTTGCCAGCCAACTTGCACCAAATCATTTCAGCCGCAACTGAAAAAACGATACAATATACTATCACCATAATCGCAGCGGTTCCAAAGAACAGCATCCCAGCGAAAACCGCGGGCATCAAGGCAATTATAACTTTCAACATCACCTGTTGAACGTCTTCGTCCGCATGGATATGCGGTGAAGAACTGAGTACCAGCTCATTTCCTTTCGGAAGCTGCATTTCAGCTTTCGGCGCGGCTTCCGCCGCCTCTGCCGCAACTTCCTTTTTTATTTCTTCACTCATGTTTAATTCTCTTTATGTTATTTTTTTGAACGATTACGGATTTCGGCTTTGGCACGGCGGAAATGCTGCACCAGCGGACGGTTTGAAGGGCAGATATAAGCACATGAACCGCATTCCACGCAGTCCATAACATTATTCTTAGCCGCGAGATCAAACTTCTCGCTTTCAATAGCCGCACTAAGGGAACCGGGTTGCAGATTCATCGGACAGGCATCAAGACATTTGCCGCAGCGAATACAAGCGGTAGACTGATATTGAGTAATGTCCTCTCTTTTCATCAACAGTATACCTGAAGTGTTTTTGCAAACAGTCACTTCCAGAGATTTCTGCGCAAATCCCATCATCGGGCCGCCGAGAATAATTTTAGCTGGTTCACAAACAACTCCACCGGCAAATTTAATCGCCTCTACAACCGGAGTACCCAATTTCAAACGCCAATTACTTGGATTCTTGACCGGTTCGCCGGTAACTGTAGTAATACGGTCAATCAAAGGCTTACCTTCAACTACCGCATCGGCTACTGCTGCGGCACTGCCGACATTCTGAACGACACAGCCAACATCCATCGGCAATCCTCCAGTCGGGACTTCGCGTTTTGTTATGGCACTAATCAAATGCTTTTCAGCGCCCTGCGGATATTTAACCTGCAATCCGACAATCTTAACTCCGTATTCATCAGCCTTTTTCAGAAGAGTGTCAATAGCATCCATCTTATTTACTTCAACGCCAATATAAATATCGTTCACACCGAGGGACCTGCCAAGAATAGCAGCGCCAGCAAGTACTTTCTCAGGATATTCTAGCATTAAGCGATGATCTGCGGTCAAATATGGCTCACACTCCGCGCCGTTCAGAATCAAACAGTCTATTTTCTTTTCCGGCGGAGGTGAAAGTTTTACATGAGTAGGAAAAGCCGCGCCCCCCATACCGACAATCCCGGCATCGCGGATACGGTCTTTAATAGATTGCGGCTCAGCAGTTTTCCAATCGATAGACGGCATTAGCTCACCCCATTGGTCTTCACCGTCAGCGGCAATAAAAACAGCCTGAACCGGTACGCCCATCGGCCCCGGGATAGTATCAATCTTCGAAATTTTTCCACTTGTAGGAGAATGCAGAGGCACAGAAACAAAACCTCCGGCTTCGGCGATTATCTGGCCTTTTTTAACCTCATCGCCTTTAGCGACAAGTAATTTTGGAGGAGCTCCGATATTCTGCTGTATTATGAGCTGATATTCTTCAAGCAGAGGAGCATCCTGAATAGCGGCAGAACGAGAAAGATCCTTACCATCTTTACTTGGATGAATACCGCCTTTAAAAGTGAGTCCTTTCGTTTTACTCATTATGCCACCTCACTATTTTTAGCTTCTTCGATTTTCACATGCTCAGCTTCAGAAAGCAGACAGCCGGTAGGACATTTTACTGTTTCGAAAATACTGGTATCAACGAGCTTTTCAGCATCATAATTCACACTTACTTTAAAACCGTCAACTATGAATTGATCTTCTTCTCCGCCTTTTACACATTTACGGCAGCCAATACACGGAACCGCACACACTTTCATTTTAGCGGCGCCTTTTTCCGGTGAGCTGCAGTAAATATGAACGTTTGCGTCTTGCGGTACTAGTTTTATTAAATTACGCGGACAAGTCGAAACACATGCACCGCATCCTACACAAAGCTCAGGGTGAACCACCGCCAGGCCGTTAACCATTTCAATAGCATTGAACGGGCAGGCGCGGGCACAGCTTCCCATTCCAAGACAACCATAGGCACAGCCTTTAGGCCCCCCCGCAATCAGCGAAGCTGAAACACAGTCGCTAATACCGTTATAAAGAGTCTGTACTTTTTCCTGATTGTGATCCCCGCCGCAAAATACAACAGCGACCTTTTTAACGGCATCCCCGACTTCCACCCCCAAAGCCTTGGCAATGGCGGAAATCTGCTCCTGAGAAGCTACGGGGCATTTGCTTGGGTTTTCTTCGCCGGCAACAATCGCTTTCGCGAGTTCACCGCAGCCGGCTTTACCGCACCCACCGCAGTTAGCTCCGGGCAGAAGCTCAGTAACCAGCTCGATTCTCGGATCGACCTCCACTTTAAATACTTTCGCGGCTACACCAATAATGGCCCCGAGAACAATCCCGATGACCGCCATGGCAACAACTGCTGCAATAAAAATTTCCATTATATTTCCTTATATTTTAACAGAGTCCGGAAAAACCGATAAACACCATCGCCAGTATACCGGCAGTAATCAAAGCTATCGCCATTCCCTGGAAAGGCTTCGGCACTTGAGAAAGTTCAAGACGTTCACGCAGACTGGAAAACAGCACCAGCGCCAAAGCGAAACCAACCGCGGAAAAGAATCCGAAAAGCGTCGCCTTGCCGACAGTGTAATCCTGTTTTGCGCTGAGAGTAGCCACCCCCATTACCGCACAATTTGTCGTAATCAAAGGTAAATAAATTCCCAGAGCACTGTAAAGCGGCGGGCTTATTTTCTGAATAACGATTTCAACAAGCTGCACCAGTGAAGCGATTATCAGAATAAACAATAAGATTTGCAGGAAACCCAGATTTATTGAGTAACCGCTAATTGTAAGAGCTTCTTTGAGAAGATAATTATAAATCAAAGAAGTTGCTAATGACGCCAATGTCATCACGAAAATTACCGCTCCCGACATGCCAAGCGCCGTATCCAGCCTTTTTGACACTCCGAGAAAGGGGCATATTCCTAAGAATCTGGCCAACACAAAGTTGTAAACCAGCACCGCCCCGATTGTAAGTTGGAGGTATTCCTGTACTTCACCCATAACCCTGTTCCCTGTTTTTTTATGTATTTTTTATTGTACTTTTGGCACAACACACAAAGCACCGGTTAACATAACTCATCTTAAAACATTTTCAAGCAGTAACAAGGTATAAAATACAGTAAAAAAACAAGCAAAAATCAAGAGAAGGTTCCGGTGGAGAGAAAACGCAGTACCGCCTCATGAGTGGATTTCATATATACCATAAAGGAATGTTCCGCCTTGATAATAAAATGTTCTTTTATGCCAGGCATATAAGTATCTTTTATCGCAACCTCACGATCATATTTTGCCGCGACGACCCCGATTTCAGGTCCTTTAAATAAAGGAGCGGCATGGACTTCTGCTTTTGGATCATCACTTAACTCAGGCAACGGCTTAAGCCATTTTCCGCTGAACGGCAGATATTTGACGAAAAAGCGCGCCACCTTGGAGCCGCCATGCGGCGGGGCAAGCATAACAACACGTTTTATCCGGGAGATATCCAGAACCGGAGTTTCATCATCACCAGACAAAGCGTAACGCGTTAATATCCCGCCCATACTGTGAGTAACGATATTAACCGGAATTCCTGGATTTTCGTCTATAACTTTTCGCAGATATTTCCTCAAATCAGCGCCATGAGCGGCAATGCCTTTAATGGAGGTTTTATAATCATAAACATACACCGTAAAGCCTTTTTCACACAAATATTTACCCATTGGATACATATTATAGCTGCGGCGGATAAGGCCATGAACTAAAACTACAATTTCTCCACGGTCATTTTCCTTTTTGGGATATATATAAAAATGACATTTCTGCCCTTTAAGGTACTTCCCTAATACACCAAGCATATTTCTATTCTCCATCTATTTCACAGTTTTGGTTTTCGCTTTTTTCCGGTATCTGGTAGGAGTCATCCCAAGCCGTTTACGGAATATGCGGGAAAAATAATAGGGGTTTTCAAGCCCGACCCGACGCGCGATCTCCCCGACCGCCAGATCACTTAAACTCAACAGTTCACATGCTGAGTCAAGACGCTTCCTTATCAGGTAATTTAAAGGTGACTCACCGAGTTCCTGTTTAAAAATATGTCTCAGATAATCAGGGCTTATATAAAGGCTTCCGGCGAGTTCCTGTAAATCAATCTGCTCATTAAAGCGTGAATCAAGAATTTTCCTGACCGTATCAACATGACCGGGGTAATTATTTTTGCCACTTTTACCACCGATGACCCTATGCAGTTCAAGCACCAGCCATCCGCTAAGAATATCCAGCCGTTCCTGGCCGTTGTCTTCCATTGTTTTAGAAAGCTCATGGAGAATATTTTGAATACACTGCTTAATGCTTTCATTGACTCTCCATATTCCAATTGGAAGTTTTTTGGCGCCACAACCGCTAACTCCGATACAAAGCTGAAAACCATTGCTCTGAGGAACATCATTATGTTCAATCCCGGGCTGATATATACCCACACTGCCCGCCCGGTAATGTAAACGTTTCTGCCCTTGAATCATATAACCGAAGCCCTCGAGATAGCAGATTACTTCGGTGCAAGCGTGACTATGCATATCACATGGATGTTCAGGATATGTAGGGATCTGCGCCGCAAAAACGCATCGTACAGCCGTCATTCAGCACCTCCGAAATATGCAAAAATGTTCACCGGATTGTCCATTTATAAATTCCAGCATATGGTTATATTTAGAGCGAATAATTTAGTTCAGGAATGCGAAAAAATCAAGGAAAAACAAAAATATGAAAAAATACGGACATTTCTCGGATAACGCAGAAGAATTCATTATCGATAGCCCGGACACTCCCAGACCGTGGATAAATTACCTTTGTAACCGTAACGGCAATTACGTGTCACTCCTGAGCGCGAACGCGGGCGGTTATTCCTACATAAAATGTCCCAAGGACGGACGTATCACCCGCTGGCGCTACAACTCACTGCCGGATGACCGTCCGGGAAAATATATTTACCTGCGCAACCCGGACACCCGGGATTACTGGTCATTGTCATGGCAACCGACCACCAAACCTTTAGAAAACTACCGTGTCCGTCATGGACTAGGCTATACTGTTTTTGAATGCGGTTACGGTAATATTGACGCCAAAGCCACATACTTTGTTCCTTTGGAAGACGCTTTGGAAATCTGGCGGGTATCATTGAAAAACACCTCTAAAACCAAACAAAATCTTGAAATTTTCCCCTACGCCGAGATGTGTCTCGGCCATGCCCTGACCGATTTGATAAACAAACCGAACGACCAGCATTTCAACCGCCTGTGGTTTGATAAGGAAAGCGAAACCCTTTTCTCAACCAAGACCTACTGGGTAACCGGAGGCAGTTCAAATATACAGGAAAACAAAGCCTGGAACCAAACCGCGTTCATGCACTCTTCACTTCCGATTGTTGAATACGCCGGGGAACGTGAAGTATTCATAGGAAATTACCGTGATGAAAAAAATCCTTCGAGTATTGAAAACGGCAAACTGCAGAATAAAGACATATCCTCCGGGAATCTCATCTCATGTCTAAAACTTGAAGCGGAATTAGAACCTGGAGAGGAAAAAATTTTCCACATCCTGCTCGGGGTTGTTCCTAAAACAGCAAAACTGGAAAAACCGTCTTATATTGAAAAATACAAATCCGATGACGCGGTAAAAAAAACGCTTGAAGAAGTAAAAAAATACTGGCGGAAATATTGCAGTTGCATACAGGTGGATACTCCGTCCAGAGCGATGAACACTTATCTCAACACCTGGAACCAGTATCAAGGAAAAATAACTTTTATCAATTCCCGCAACGCTTCATATTACCACTGGGGAGTCTTCAGGGGAATGGGCTTCCGTGATTCACTTCAGGATACGATATCTGTGGTCATCAATGAGCCTGAACTCGTTTACAAACGCATTCTTCTGCTGGCATCTTATCAGCGTTCCGACGGGATTTGCGCACACTGTTTCCATCCGATTTCTGGCGAGGCTGAGTTCACCGGGCACAAAGATGACCCGCTCTGGCTGATTACCGCCGTCTGGTATTATCTGGCGGAAACCGGAGACGGCAGCATCCTGAACGCACCAGCACCGTTCCATGATGGCGTTAATGGAACTTTATTTGACCATTTGAAGGCATCCGTGAATTTTATTGAAAATAATCTTGGCACAAGCGGAATACCGACTTTCGGGCGCAGCGACTGGAACGACACCCTTGATTTTGTCGGCGGCGCGGACGGCATGGGGGAAAGTATCTGGGCAGGAATGTTCTATGCATACAACCTGCGCCTACTCAAAGGTATTGCGGATAAATATCTCCCAGATACAGAATTAGCAAAATACACGGACGAACGCTATGCAGCCGTGAACAATGCCCTTAACACTCATGCCTGGGACGGCGAATGGTACATCCGCGCGGTTTGTTCCGACGGCACCAAGCTCGGCAGCACAGAATGCAAAGAAGGGCAAATATACCTCAACCCGCAAAGCTGGGCCGTTCTGTCCGGGGTCGCCGAAGACCGGGGCAAAAAACTGATGCAGACAACTTTGGATAAGCTGGATACGGAATTCGGGCCGAAACTGCTTGCTCCGGCATATCATAATATTGACGAATCCGTCGGACTGATAACCCGCTGTGTGTGGGGCAAAAAGGAAAACGGTTCCATTTTCAACCACACTACGACCTGGGCAATTATGGCGCTTTGCGAACTCGGCATGATTGAAAAAGCACTTGAGCTGTACGAAAGTCTCGTTCCAATATCATTCGATCAGGAACGTTATCAGGTCGAACCCTATGTTTACGCCCAGTATACTACTTCCGATGAACACGAAACCTTCGGTCAAGGCAGTCATTCATGGCTGACCGGCACCGCCGCGTGGATGTTCCGCGCCGCCCTCGACCATATCCTTGGCATCCGGGTCACCCTGGACGGAATCGTTCTGAATCCCTGCCTACCGAATGACTGGAACGGTTTTCAGGCGGTCAGAAAATACCGTGGCACAGTTTACCATATAAAGGTCAATAAAGGGAACGCAGCAAGCATAATCTGCAACGGGAAGGAAGTGCCATGGGGCCAGACTCTACCAATTACCGGGGGCGATTTACAGATCGAAGTAACAACAAACTGCCCATGCATATAAAAAATCTGCTATATTGCTGTTCAAAAAATATTTGATAATTTATTGTAATCGTGTTATATTGCATGAAATGATTAAAATATGGGAACAACAGTGGCTAAGAAAACTGATAATAAAAAAAAGCGTACCACGGAAAATTCAAAGGAAAAACAAAAATTCCTGAGAATAATTACCGCACTTATCATAATCTGCCTTACTGTTATTGTAATTGGTGCAGCCTGCATCGGAGTTTCGCGCGCCCTGTTTTCTAAAAATGACCGTCTGATTCTGCGCAGAATAGAACTTAACGGGATGTCCCCGGAACGAAAGGCAAGCCTTTTAAAATATTTAAAACTTACTTTAAATGAAGATAATCTTTTCACCATTGATATTGCTGATATCAGAAAGAAGATCGAAAAAATTTCTTATATAAAAAGCGCCTCTGTGTATCGTGTTCTACCTGATACCATTAAAATAGATATTATTCAACGCGTTCCTATTGCATATTTATTCAAGTTTGGCGCTAAATGGGTTATTGATGAAGACTCAATAGTAATGAATCGAAAATACTGCATGGAACTAAAATACCCTTTGCCTGTTATCAAAGGCCTAAAATTACAAACCATCAGTGTCGGACAGAAAATATCCGGTTTGACTCAGGCAGTGAAACTTATAAAATTAACAGCCTATGAATTTCAGAATTTTAAAATAGGTTCAATTTCCATGGAAGACCCGAGAAAAATAACTTTCGTAATGATAAGAAATAAAAGGGCATACAAAGTATTGATACCAAAAGATAATATAAAAAATACGCTTCAGGTTTTGCGTTACGCCCTGACTAAAAAGCAGGGTGCACACAAACCGATAATTGATCTTACCTACAAAAACAAAATTTATTTCCGTTAGAGATTCACTATCATAATCTTACAAACGACTCGCTGGAATCTCGCCCTCCATAAAAAAATAAAACGTGAAGGGCGCATATCTATATAAAAAAAACAAGCTTATTTCTGATTACCAGATTACTTGACCTGCAATTTTAAATCCTTGAAAGCCAGCTTTTCATCCTGTTTTTTTCTGTAATTAGGCAATATAACGACTCGTACAAAAGCTGTTCCGGGACGAAGGTATTCCCACCCCATTTGTCCAGGTTTGGCAAGGGCGGCACTTCCCTTATACGTTTTCCATGATTTCGGTACAGCTGCTCCGCAAACAGCTGTATAAATATATGAACCGTAGGACGCAGTATGCATTCTCACCTTAGTCCCGGCAGGATACGCTTTTGCCAGAGGCTTAACAAACTCTACTTTTATATTTTCTCCGTCAGGAGTGACCTTTGTAATTTTGTAAAGGATTTCACGGTTAGGCAAATCGGAAAAATCATCTTTTACATTAAATGCCGCGGCATAGTTGCCTGTTTTCCATTTATTATTAGCTTTTAATACTAACACCTTATCGCCTTTTTTGCATGCCTTAGCAAGCTTTGTGGCTGAACCTGCTATAATATTGGAATGCAATGTGCTGATTTGCCGTTTTTTACTATCATAGCAAATAAAACCATAGTATACTTTGCTTGGAGCCTTTCCAAGAGATTTAAAACTTCCAGAGAGATTGTATTGTTTTCCTGCTTTAACCGGAGTCCATTTTTTTGATAATATATGACTTTTGTTATCTACAACAGTACAAGGTTTGCCGTCGATTTCTTCACATTTGATTTTTCCAGACCATTCTTTGTTTATTGACTGAAGAAGCTTATCACTTTCAGATACTCCTTTCTTTATTTCCTTTTTAACCGCCACGGCTTTTTTAACTGGAGTTGTCTTCTTGACAGCTTTCTTTTCAGGAACTTCCTTTTTTGTTTCCGGGAATACTTTACATGAAGTAATTCCAACAGTGACAGAAAGCGCAAAAGTGATTATGGCTGCTCTGGTTATTTGACTTTTCATTGTTCCTCCTCATTTTACTATTTAATTGTTTATAATACAAAAAAAAATGCACTCCGTAATTGGAGTGCATAAAATTAAAAAATTATTCAGTAACTTTCAAGGTCAAATCAGTATAAAGTAACTTTTCATCTTTTTTCTTGCCGTAATTAGGCAGGATAATAATTTTCACAAACGCTGTTCCCGGACGCAAGTACTGCATTCCCATTTGCCCAGGCTTAGCAAGCGTAGCTGTACCACTGTAAGTCTTTGCAGACTTAGGGATCTTCGCTCCACAAATAGCAGTATAAACATATGAGCCGCATGCCGATGTATGCATTCTTACTTTTGTCCCAGCTGGATACGCCTTGTGCAAAGGCTTAGAAAGCTCTAATTCCATATTTCCATCTTTAGTGCTCACCTTAGCAATTTTAGAAGATATTGCACGATTAGGCAAATCGGAAAAGTCATCTTTGGTATCAAAGGCGACGTAATATCCTGGTTTCCATTTATTATTAGCTTTAATCACAAGCGCTTTATCACCTTTCTTGCATTCCTGAGCAAGTTCAGTTCCTGAATCAAGTATAACATTGGAATGATAAGTTTGAATAGCTTTTTTCTTTTTATCATAGCATAAAAAACCTAAATACACCTTGCTTAAAGATTCGCCAAGGGATTTAAAACTTCCTGAAAGGACATATTTTTTACCAGTTTCCACCGGAATAAGCTTTTTGGAAGTAATACCAGATTTATTATCTACTACAGCGGACAGCTTCCCATCAACAGTCTCATAGTTAATTTTTCCGGTCCATTCTTTTTGCAAAACTTTCGCGTCCGCGTCCCATTTTAATAATGTTTCCTCTCCAGCGAGCAGTCCATTTGCCATAAAAAAAGCAGAGACTCCGGCAACAATACCAAACATCTGGCGTTTCATAATTGCACCTCTTTGTTATTTATCGGAAAAAGTAATTCTTTATCAATTACTTTGGACTTCTATTGGGTTCTTGCTAAAATCAATTCGGCGCGGCGATTTCTGGCATGCGCTATTTCAGTTTCCCCTTTGTCTATCAGGCGGTCTTCCCCATAACTCATAGTTTTAATACGGTTCTCGCTTACGCCTGCATTTTTCAGGTAATCTCTTACGGCAATAGCACGGCGTTCTCCGAGAGCCCGATTGTATTCCGCAGAGCCTTTTTTATCGCAATGCCCTTCGACGATTAAACCGAACACTTTATTTTCTCTTAAGTATTTAGCCACTTGATCCAGTTTATGGCGTTCAGATGAACCGATAACACTACGGTCATAAGCAAAATAAACAGTAGGAAGAGTTACATTTTTAATCGGCTGCCAGCCGTCTTTAGTCATTCCGATTGACTCAGTGGCAATATCTTTCGTCCATGGGGTGATGGTTTCTATCTCTTCAGATGGAGCGGCGCTTTCAACAGGCTTGGTTTGATTAGGAGGAATTTGACTGTCAAACATATTACATCCGGCTCCTGCGAGCAATATTCCGCTGAGTAATGAAACTATTAAAAATTTATATGATTTCATGCAAGGTTCCTCCGTTTGAGTTTTATATGATTATTTTATTTATAAGTTACAAGCCTATTTTATACAATCTAATATTGATTATTGCCTTTGTCAAAGTTATATTAAACGACTTTTGGGTAAAATTTGATTTTTTTCATATATTTTTGCAAAAAAATAGTTTTTATTTTAACTCGGTTGAAGACTTTATTGTTTTTTCAGCTATATTTAGTGGTGAACTAATAAAAAACAAGGTACAAACATGAATATAGAATGGGACAAATTAGGCTTTAAATTCATGCCGACCCGCTCTAACATCCGTTTTTCATATAAAAACGGTAAATGGAGTGATGGCGAATTAAGCAACAGTTACGAAATAAGTTTATCAATAGCGTCAAACTGCCTGCACTACGGACAGGCGGCTTTTGAAGGCCTCAAGGCCTTCTGCTGTAAAGACGGTAAAGTCAGGATATTCCGTCCGGAGGAAAACGCGCGCCGTTTGAACTCCACAATCGATTATCTTATGATGCCGCACTTCCCTGAAGAAAAATTCGTTGAAGCGGTAAAGAAAGTAGTTAAGGACAATATTGATTATGTTCCACCTTATGAAACAGGCGGTTCCTTATATATCCGTCCTGTTATCGTCGGCACAAGCCCGCAGATAGGAATAAACGCGGCTGAGGATTATGAACTTATCATAATGGTCGTCCCGGTCGGACCTTATTATAAAGGCGGAATCAAACCGGTAAAAGCGATGATTCATGATGAAGTCGACCGCGCCGCGCCGCACGGGACCGGGCATATAAAGGTTGCCGGTAATTATGCTGCCAGTTTATATCCGACCAGCCTAGCTAAAAAAGAAGGCTGTGCGGTTATGCTGTTCCTTGACTCCAAGACCCATGAGTTCATCGAAGAATTCGGAACCAGTAACTTCTTTGCTATAACCGGTGACGGGAAATATGTAACCCCGGAATCACCTTCAATTCTGCCAAGCATCACAAACAAATCACTGATGCAGATAGCGGAAGACCTGGCTATTCCAGTTGAGCGCCGGCCAATTTCCAAGAATGAACTGGGAACTTTTGCAGAAGTCGGAGCCTGTGGTACCGCTGTAGTAATAACTCCGGTTGGAGAAATTATTCATCATGATAAAGTTTATAAATACGACCAGGATAACATTGGGCCGGTTTCTAAAAAACTTTATGAAAGAATGACCGGAATTCAATACGGCAGAATCGCAGATGAACACAACTGGATGGTGGAAGTATAATGGAAATTATCAAAAGCATAAAAGATATGCAGGAATTTTCCCGCCAGGCACGGCTGGACGGAAAACGTATCGGCGTTGTTCCTACTATGGGATTTCTGCATCCCGGGCACAGTTCCCTGATCGACCGCGCCAGAGCCGAAGCTGACTTGCTGATTGTGACATTATTTGTAAATCCAACTCAATTCGCTCCCGGCGAAGATCTCTCCACATATCCGAGAGACTTCGAACATGACTGCGAAGTGTGCAAAGAACATGGGGTTGATGTGCTTTTCGCGCCGACGCCGGACGAAATGTATTATCCCGATCGAAGCGTCTGGATAAATGAAGAAAAGCTGTCACAGAAATTATGCGGAGCCAGCAGGCCGGTATTTTTCCGCGGCGTCTGCACGGTCGTTGCTAAATTATTCAATATAACCCTGCCTGACTTTGCGGTCTTTGGTCAAAAAGACGCACAGCAGGCATTGATTATCAAACGAATGGTGCGGGATCTGAATTTCCCGGTTGAAGTCATTATATGCCCTCTGGTAAGGGAGAAAGACGGACTGGCAATGAGTTCGCGCAACCGCTATCTAAGTAAGGAAGAACGGCAAAATGCCCTGTCCATCTCGCAGGCGCTGCATCAGGTGGAAAGGGATATTGTGAAGTTCCATATTCATAATAAAGAAAAAATGATGGCCGCAATATCAGGGCAAATATCAAAAGCCGGCGGGGAAATTGATTATGTGTCAATTTACGATGCCGACACCCTGGATGACGTTTCAGAAAAAAGTAAAAAGATACTTATTGCATGCGCCGCTACTTTCGGCAAGGCCAGATTAATAGATAATGTCGTACTTGATCTTAATGATTAAGTACTTGTAATGGAGGAAATAACATGGAAAAACTGTACTATAACGATAAAGCTTTTGACAAAAAACTCAATAAGCTCTATCACAGGCCATCCTATCCTCCGGAAATTGAAGAGTCTGTAAAACAGATACTCGCCGACGTCCGAAAAAACGGTGATACGGCTCTGAGCGCTTATGCTAAAAAATTTGATAAGGTCGATCTGACTCCTGATATGTTCCTGCTTAGCGAGGAAGAAGTGAAGAAGGAATCACGCGCAATTCCTAATTCTTGGAAAAAGGCAATTAAGGAAGCTCTCTCCAATGTTGAGTTTTTTTCCAAGCAGCGTATTCCTCAGCCCTGGAGCTCTTCACCACGCCCTGGCGTTATCGTCGGGGAACGCTTTGAACCTATGGAGCGGGTCGGGGTATATATCCCGGGAGGTACAGCTCCGCTGGTTTCAACCGTAATACACACTGCCGGGCTGGCAAAAGCCGCGGGAGTCAAGGAAATAGTCGCTATCACCCCGCCGTCTGCTGATGGTACGGTTCATCCGGCAGTCCTGTACGCCATGCGCCAGGCAGGAGTAAGCAAAGTCTACCGTTTAGGCGGAGTTTACGGCATTGCCGCCCTCGCCTACGGAACTGAAACCATTGAAAAAGTTGAAAAAATAGTCGGGCCGGGAAACGCTTATGTCACAGCCGCTAAAAAACTTGTCTACGGTGAAGTAGCAATTGACATGATCGCCGGGCCGTCTGAAATAATGGTCATCGCGGATGAAAAATGCAACCCCGCATTTATCGCGGCGGATATGCTGTCACAGGCTGAACACGGCAGCGGATTTGAACAGGCGGTACTGCTTTCTACTGACAAAGACCTGATAGATAAAGTTGAAGAAGAACTACTCAAACAGAAAACAAAGCTTTCCCGTCAGGAACCCATTGAGAAAGTCCTAGCTGACGGAGTATTTCTGATTCATGTGGAAGATATGACACAGGCTGCTGAAATCGCAAGTTCCTATGCCCCGGAACATTTAGAAATACAATGCCGTAAAGCAGGCAATATAGCTAAACAGGTCAAAGCAGCCGGAGCAATATTCATAGGCCAGTGGACACCTGAACCAATCGGCGATTTTTGCGCCGGGCCGAGCCACGTACTGCCGACAGCGGGAAGCGGAAAATATTTCAGCGGCCTGACGGTGGAAGGATTTTTCCGGCGTATGAGTATCTTGAATTATCAGAAAAGCGCTTTAAAGAAAGAAGTTGATACCGCGGTAAAATTCGCGGAGATGGAAGGACTGGACGCCCACGGCAGAAGCGCCTCCATCAGACTAGAAAGTGAGAAACAATAAAATGAAAGAATATAAGTCATATTTCAGGCCGGCTATAGACGCTATGGACGGTTACACGCCGGGAGAACAACCCAAGGTAATGGATTTATTGAAGCTGAACACCAATGAAAATCCATATCCCCCCTGCCCCGGAGTAGCGGAGCTGCTCAAAAACGTTGACGCTGAACGCCTGCGCCTTTATCCTGACCCGACCGCCGATAAACTCCGTGACACAATCGCTGAAGCCTACGGCTATAAACGTGAAAATATCATCGTTTCAAATGGCTCAGACGACATGCTGACGATTGCTTTCCGGGCATTTACTGACGCGCGGCGTCCCGCGGCGTTTCTGGATCCTACTTACTCTTTGTATCCGGTTCTGGCTGACCTGCAGGGTTGTGAATATATACAGATTTCCTTGAAAGACGATTTTTCAATAAACGATGACCTGCTTGAAAAAGCGGCTCCGGCTAATATGCTGATTATCACCCGCCCGAACGCTCCGACCGGCAACTGCATTCCAATAGATAAAATGCGTAAAATCTGTTCAGAATTTGACGGGATTGTGTTGATCGATGAAGCTTATGCCGACTTCTCCGCTGATAACTGCATTGATTTTGTCAATGATTTTCCAAACGTTATCGTCAGCCGGACAGTTTCCAAAAGTTATTCGTTAGCCGGCCTGCGTCTAGGATTTGCCATAGCTGCGCCTCAATTAATAGCCGGCATGATGAAAGTCAAGGATTCATACAACGTCAATATGCTGACCCAGTTACTGGCTGAGGCCGC
Source organism: Victivallaceae bacterium (assembly GCA_963664605.1). Classification (GTDB taxonomy): domain Bacteria; phylum Verrucomicrobiota; class Lentisphaeria; order Victivallales; family Victivallaceae; genus JAHOYW01. The sequence goes on along the minus strand of OY761536.1, from coordinate 2,068,462 downwards.
TGTTAAGGACCAGGAATATCTAAATGAAACTTCAAATAAAATAAAAGCTTCCAGGAAAAAATTAAGCAGTGAGCTTGAAGGACTAGGCTTTGAAGTAGTTGATTCGCAAAGTAATTTTCTTTTTGCCTCACCACCTGACGGCAACGGAAAAAAAATCTTCAATGCCTTGCGTCAAGAGAATATAATCGTCCGTTATTTTCCCGGGGAAAAAACCGGAAAATATATAAGAATAACCATAGGAACAGAAAAACAGCTTCAACGTCTGGTTGATTTTCTAAAAAAATTGTTTTAAGCATGAAGCTTAAATAATATTAAAGTAAAATAAAAACAAAAAGAAGGAAAGACTATGAGAAACGCATTAATCGCAGTCCTCGCTGTAGTATTGTTCACAGGATGCAATGTCTTCAAGGACAGCAAATCGGCGGAAGCTCCAAAAGCTAAAGCCGCTGTAGCAGCATGCCCGGCAAAAGCTAAAAAAGAGTGCCCGAAAGCTAAAGCTGCTTGTGTAAAAACTAAAAAAGCATGTCCCAAAGCTAAAGCTGCTTGTAAAAAAGCCCAAAAAGTATGTGCTAAAAAATGCAAATGCCTTAAAGACTGCAAATGTGGAAAAACTTGTAAATGCGGTAAAGACTGCAAATGCACAAAAACTGCCTGCAAAAAAGCCGAAAAAGCATGCGCAAAGGCTAAAAAGGAATGTGCAAAAGCTAAAGCCGCTTGCAAACCATGCTCGAAGGACTGCAAGTGTCCCAAATGCCAGCCCAAAGCTGCCGCATGCGAAAAAGCAAAAACCACCCCTGCTACAGCCAAAGCTTGCCCAAAAGCTAAAATTGAAGAGGCAAAAGCTTCAACATGTAGTTTGAAATCAGGATGCGCTAAGTAATATCAGCACAGTAATGATTCGTATAACTCCGGGATAAACCCGGAGTTTTTTTTTATACCGTTCAGGCAGCAATTCCCAAATACCGCCTAAAGGCGGAACTACAAACACATATACTCGCTATCGTAATCGCTATCGCCATCGCTATCGTAATCGAAATAAATTTTCTTCCACTACTAAGGCATTGTTGAATAAAATAAGCTTGTATAATTGTAATCTGTTTTTTGCAGATTATGTTTTATTATTCAGAATAATTTCAATTTATAGGAAAATGCTATGGGGAAAATAATTGGTATTATATTCGTCTGTCTTTTAATGCCTGGATGTTCAGATGGAAAATTAAATAATGAAATATTTAAAAAATGCGTTCCTCAAGAAACAGAGAAACTTGCGATTCAATGCCTAAGATTAATAAAATCTAAAAAAACAAAAAAAGCAAGTAACCTGTTTGTTCACCAATATCGTACACCAAAGACAATTGAAGCTTTAAATAAAATTTCAACACTCATGAATTCAGGGACATTGAAATCCCAGAAACTCGTTAACTGGAATGTTGTTAACTGGACGACAAAAAACAGTTTTTCGAAAAAAACCATTTTAGAATATCAACAGGATTTATCAGGAAAATGGTTATTATTAACAATTACCATTCTTGATGATAAGTTCATCGCAAAATTTAATGCTTTGCCTTTAAATAAACCGTTACAGGAAATTAATGCGTTTACTCTTAGCCACAAGCCTGTTTATTATATACCGTTCTTATTGCTGTATATATTCGTACCATTATTCTCTATATTCACCCTTATTGTTTGCTTTACGACCAAACTGAAAAAACGAAAATGGTTATGGATCATATTTATTATTTTTGGTGTAGGGAAATATGCAATGAACTGGACATCGGGGCAAATATTTTTTAGTTTGTTGCATTTTCAATTGGGAACTGTTGGAATTTTCCGCCAAGGTGCTTGCGGTCCTTGGATTGTTTCAACGTCTATTCCGTTAGGAGCAATATTGTTTGGGGTGTTTAAAAATAGAATAACAAAATCGTCTGGCATTTCTGCTTCTATGGATATTTCTGACGAACAAACAAATACTGATAACGTATCGGGATAAGTTACATTAACATTTCGGTATAACCATCCAATAAAAAGAACAGAAACTTCAATTTACATTAGGCTAATTTAAAAGAGTATTAGACCAAAATCCGCAAGCAACCAGAGAATAAGGCTATATCAAGTTTTACAGCCAAAAGTAAATACTAAGGGTAAATAATGAGTAAGAACGAAGACATGAAATTCTTATTTTTATTCCTTGACTTCAAATTCCATTATCAGGGGGTGGTGGTCGGAAAACCTGACCTTTGAAACCTCAAAATGATTTATGTTTATTTTTTCGGAACACAGAATATAATCAAGCTCTTTTTGAGCGTTCCATGCCGGATAGGTGGCATGGTTTTCATTGTTCGCGTTTCTTAGTTTACATTTGCTCATAAAGCTCTCCAGTTCACGACTTCCATGCATTGTATTGAAATCACCGGCAACAATCACATGCCGATCCTTTGGAATGAGCTTCTCCAGATAGTTCAGTTGTATTTGCCGGACTTTTTTTGTTAAAGCCAAATGAACAAGAAAAAAATGTACATTATTTATTTTACTCTCAATAACCAGCTTCTTCATGCCGCGTGGCATAAAGTGGAATTTTGAATCTCCGTTTTTCAACGCAGTCAGGATCGCATTGCTCTGGTTGCGCCAGTAAGGCATTTTCCGCAAAAACGACTTTTCACCGTATTTAACGTCGCAAACATGAAAATGATTCAGGCGGTTGGCTATTTTTTTCACCTGATTCATCTGGTCTGTACGATAAGAGCCGGTATCAATTTCAAGTAAACCGACAATATCAGCATTGCTTTCTTTTATAAAATCAATAATCTTTTCAAAATGCCTGTCATGGGTTCTAATATACCTATGGGACATCAGGACGTTATGCGAGTTTCCATTCGGTGAGCCGGTTCCGTAAGCAATATTATAGACCATAAATCTCATTGATTATTTTCCCATCCGGTTGAATTTTTATCAAGCTGGAGTATCAGTATAATAATCTAATTTACAACATTTCAGGAGATTTTCCATGTCAGCAAAGATAATTGACGGTAAAAAAATAGCATCCGAGGTCAACGAAGAGAGCCGTAAAGAAATAAGCTCCCTGGCTCGCGACTTTAACTTACAACCGGGACTGGCGGTGGTTCTTATCGGCGAAGACCCGGCATCACAAGTCTATGTCAACATGAAGGATCGCAAATGCCAGGAACTCGGCATTTATTCAGCTAAACATGTTCTCGATAAGAACGCCACGATGGAAGAAGTCCTTAAACTGATAGACCAGCTCAACAACGATCCCAAAATCAACGGAATTCTAGTACAGTCCCCTCCCCCGCCGCAAATAGACGAGGAAAAAGTCATTGCCGCTATTGACCCGGCAAAAGATGTTGATTGTTTTCATGAACAAAATGTCGGCAAAATGCTTATCGGTAAACGTGACGGATTTTTCCCCTGTACTCCTTATGGAGTAATGATCCTGCTCGAACGCAGCGGCATTGATCCTTCCGGCAAACACGCGGTTGTCGTCGGACGTTCAAATATCGTCGGCAAACCCATGATGGCGCTGCTGGTGCAAAAAGCATCCGGAGCGGACGCCACAGTCACCTGTGTTCATTCAAGAACAAAAAATCTTCCAGAACTCACCCGTCAGGCAGATATTCTGATTGCTGCTATCGGCAAGCCTGAATTTGTCACAGGGGACATGGTAAAAGACGGAGTCGCTGTGATAGACGTCGGCATAAACCGCGTCGAAGATGCCAACGCCAAACGCGGTTATCGTCTGGTCGGAGACGTCAAATTCGATGAAGTCGCGGAAAAAGCCAGTTTCATAACCCCGGTTCCAGGCGGAGTAGGCCCTATGACTATAGCCATGCTGATGCATAACACAATTAAAGCCTGCAAAATACAGAATAAAATTTAAGGCTTAAAAACAGGCACATAAGTTTTTGCTCGGCTCACAACTGTCTTTAAGCTTTTATGCGTTGCGGTTGCTAAACACTCTCACCAATCTGGTGCCGGTGAGTATTTCGTGCAGGCCCCGGCGAAAAATGTAAACGAAAAGTGGTGAAAAAATAAAACATACAGGATATAGTAAGGTAAAGATAAATGCCCGGAAAAAATATACTTCCGCGATTTTTCTTTTGGTGATGAATATCCCCCAGAACCACATACCGAAAGTCTGCGAATAATATCCCAGCAGGAAGGCATTCCCTCCTAAGGTGATTACCACCAGAACCGCAAGACAGATTGTTACTATACGGGTCAGGTCCCGGTTATTCAGCCAGCGCGCAGCGCCGGGTTTTCCACTTAAGCAAATATATTTATCCCCGGTCGTGGTATCTATCCAAATAGAACCTGTCTGATATCCGGCTTTTTTATCCGCAAAAGTATATGGCGGGCAATCGGCACTTTCATTATTTTCGTGCACTTCTTCCCTGATCTTCTTACTTTTTTCCTTTTCAGCGTTAAACTCTTCCTCAAAAGCCTTTGTAGTTTTTTCCAGTTCTTCACCTTTTTGCAGTTTTTTGGCAGCCTCAAAACGTCTCTCTATTTCAACTCGACGCTGTCTTTCAGCTTCCAGAATAGGAATCATCATATTATCCTTTTCCGCAATCTCTTGTTTGGAATTATCAGTTTTTGCCGCTGGATAATAATATCCGTAGGTGATTCCTATGCCATACAAAAAACAGCCAACCACAATGATTAATGCCGCATCCAATAAACCAGCCAGGAAGCGCGGCGCCATTTGCGCGTATTGCGGAGGACGTTTCTGTTCGAAATTCGAACCGACATTGGATTTAAACTTCTCTCCCATACGCTTCTTGACATTCTGAAATATGGAACCTGATTTCTGTGCCAGCGTCGCGGCTTTCTGCCTTCTGACTTCCTGTTCCGCGAGCCGTTCCGCCAGAAACGCTATATTCTCAGCTTTTTTCCAGTTTGCCATCAAGGAACTGCGTACTGGAGTTTCAGCCGTAATCCGGTCTTCATCGACCCATTTTGCCAGAGTTTCCGCATCAATCGGCCCATGTTCCTCATTATTTATATCTTTGATAATATATTGCATTTGCTATATCCCTGAATTAATTCCTTATATCTTAATCCATTCACAGACTTTTTTCAAATAAGACGGATAAATTATTCAAAACTATTCTTAGAAAGCTCACGGTTCACACTTCAACAAATACTTTCTAGCTGCTTCAATAACATTGTCCTGCCCATTGCGCAGGGATTTTATACTCAACATAACTTTTTCATCCGGTTCAACCCCAATACCTTCAATCTTTTTACCGCTGGCACGTACTATGCTGCCCATAACCGTTTGCAAACGAAAACCGCAGGGCAGCTTTAAAAACACAGACGGCAGGCATTTACCGGAAGTGGTTGTTCCGAAAATCCGGGCTTTCTTAGCGTCCTGCATTCCGGCTGGAAAAACCTCCGCGCAACTGTAGGAATAATTGTCGATCAAGATAGCGACCGGCCCCTTAAAACACTTTGCCTGCGGAAAAGATTTCGGTGTCAATGGCGTACCCTTTATAATTAATTTTCCGAATGGAACCGTTTCAGCACAACACCATGCCGCCAGCCAGGGTGGATACATCAGCATACCGCCAATGTTTCCACGCATATCAATAATCAATGCCTTGACATTACTCAATTTACCAACAATGGCTCCACGGAAACGGAACAGCATCGGCGTGGTAAACGCGGTGAACTGCACATAACCGACATTGCCCGGCAGAATAGCTGCGTAAAAATCACTGTATGAACGCGGCAGAATCCCGAATTTGAACCATTTTTCACCATTTATCTGCCGAATCAGCTTAACAGTACGTCTGACGTTTTTAGAATTTAATATTTTAATTGTAACTTCACTGTCCGGCTGTCCAGCCAGCAATGCCCGCGCAATAAGCGGCCAACCAACATATGATGCTCTTTCGGGGCGCAGAATAATTCCATTAATCTCCTGGATCACATCCCCCATATTTATTCCGGCTTTGTCGGCAGGTGAATTTTTCCTTACCCGGATAACACAGATCTGGTTATTGCTTTGTGATACGGTAATTCCGGTATCCGCAGGTAAATCAGGCGGAGGATTTTTTCTCGCATGGTAGCGGCGCTGTTTATTCTGCGTCAAATTTTTACGGATGGACGACATCGCTTTCGAAAAACTGTCGCTGACCGGCGGCAGGAGGACAATATGGCTTTGTCCGAGTTCATGCAGGAGTTTATTGATTTCCTTGGCAAGTTCCGCGTCATTGCGGCACTTTAAAATAACAGGCTCAAATTTTTTATAAAGGTTCCGGTATTTTTCCTTGAAATCCTTATTAAAATGCCTGTTGCCGACTTCGTTCCATACTTCTGTCAGAACTTGTTCAGCACGTTTTTGTTCTTTTCCAGCTTCAACATTGACGCCAACTGCAAAAACAAAAATTAATAGTAAAATTATCCGCATTATTTATCTTTGGGTAATTGAAATTCAGAATCAGGAATCTTTTCATCAGGTTCAACAGATAATATTTTTCCAACTATTCCTATTCCCATTATACTTGTTTTAACAGTTACAGCAACCTTTATACCATTCATGACCTTATAATCCGAACTGTCAATTGATACCGGGATAACCCCCATATCAGTAAGCTGGTTCTCAATGCTCCGACGAATTAGAAAATCTTTGTTATCAACAAAAACCTGACTTGGCTCAACCTTGAGTTCAGCCGGTAAAGCGCAAATAAGTTTATAACAGGAATATTCTCCGATCTTGTATAAATAAGGATCAAGTGTAATTTTCGCATATATTTCGGTAGGGTTTAAAGCTGGATTAGATTTCCTGCATTCGAATCTGGCAAAAGCCAGCTGCACACCGCTTTTCATCTGTATTCCTAAGCCAACAGTTTCTTTCCATGCCTGTTTTCCATTGACAACTTCAATTGTTGTAGGAGCTCCCGGAATTGTCGCGATTCCTTTGCTTTTATCAGGGAATTTATACATGGCGGTAACAGACATCTTCTGCTGCTGCATAGGCACCTGCATCTGCATCTTGACGACAAGAGTTTTCCATTTTTTAGCCGCCCCTTTGGGGTCGACTGCTTTTTCCATCTTATCAAGCAAATCTTTTTTTGCCATATTATGTTTAAGCGGGTCCCCGGCTTTCAAAATAACCGAACAGCAACAAATAATAGTTAATAAACTGATTAGAAACTTTGACATTTTATCCTCTCTTTAAGATTTAAAATCATTGAACGGTAAAAAAATATACTTGTTGAGGAGATAAAAGCAAATTTGATGATTGCAAAAATGGAATTATTGATTATCTTATTTAAATATGCAAAATAACACAAATTTACTTGATAAAATTCAGTCCCCGACTGATCTAAAAAAACTCTCAATAGAAGAGCTGCCCGCTTTAGCCGCAGAAATAAGGCAAGTCCTGATCGATACGGTTTCGCAAACCGGCGGTCATCTTGCGTCTAATCTTGGCGTCGTTGAGCTTACTATCGCTTTACACTATGTTTTCAACTCTCCTAAAGACAAACTTGTCTGGGACGTTGGCCATCAAGGTTATGTCCATAAACTGCTTACCGGCAGAAAAGATATTTTCAAAACTTTGCGCAATTACGAAGGCTGCCGCGGTTTTCTTTCGCGAGAGGAATCAGAATACGATTGTTTTGGAGCCGGACACGCCGGCACGGCTATTTCAGCGGCACTGGGAATGATTGTCGCATCGGAACGCCAAGGCAGTAATGAAAACGTCATCGCAGTTGTCGGCGACGGTTCATTGAACTGCGGAATATCCCTTGAAGGCTTAAACAATGTCAGTGAAAATACCCGTCGGCTTATTATCGTGGTCAACGACAACAAAATGTCCATATCCGAAAATGTCGGCGCAATTCCTTCATCACTCAACCGCATAATTTCCGGTCACGGTTACAATCGTTTTAAAAATATGGCAAAAATGATGGTGCGTAAGATCCCGGGACATAACAGTATCAGCAAGACAATCAACAGAATTGAAGAAACCATCAAAAGTATATTTTTGCCGGGAGTATTTTTCGAAGAACTTGGCTTCCGTTATATTGGACCGCTCGACGGGCATAATTTGCCGAAACTGATTCGCGCCCTGGATGGCTTGAGTGAACCGGCGCGGCCTCTGCTGATCCACGTTATTACTGAAAAGGGACGCGGCTATCAACCCGCTGAAGAAGCTCCTGAAAAATTCCACGGCATGTCCGCGTTTAACGCCGCAACCGGTAAGAAGAATGGCAAAAGCGAATTAACGTTCTCCAAGGCTTTTGGTGAAACAATGATTGAACTGGCCAAACAGAAAGAAGCACTCGCGGTTATCACCGCCGCAATGGCAAAAGGAACGGGGCTAACGAAATTCAGCAAAGAATTTCCTGATAAATTTTACGATGTTGGTATAGCTGAGGAACACGCGGTAGTGTTCGCCTCGGGATTGGCGGCATCAGGACTTCGGCCAGTAGTCGCGTTATATGCGACTTTCATGCAACGCGCTTTTGATTGTGTATTTCATGACGTCTGCCTGCAAAATCTGCCGGTAATATTCTGTCTTGACCGCGCGGGTATTGTCGAAGACGGCCCTACTCATCACGGAATTCATGATCTTGGATTTTTCCGTGGACTGCCTAATCTCAGCATCATGGCTCCGAAAGATGAGAACGAACTGCGCCAAATGATTTTCACCGCCTATGATATGAATTCACCGGTAGTTATACGTTATCCGCGCGGAGCGTCAAAGCAGGTAAAAACTCTTTCAAATGATCCTGTTGCCGTGCTGGAAACAGGCAAGGCAGAAGTTGTCCGCGAAGGAAAAGACGGAGCAATATGGGCGATGGGGCCGGAAGTTTTCAACGCATTGGAAATAGCCGAAAAGCTGGCTGAAGAGAATATTGAAATAACAGTGGTAAATATCCGTTTTATTAGTCCGTTCGACACAGAGATGCTGAGAAAGCAAGCTGAAAAAATGCCGATATTCACTTTAGAAGACTGTCAAATAACCGGAGGATTAGCTTCAGAAGTAGATGAAGATCTAATCAATTGCAAACATAAAGCTATCAAACATTTCGGCTGGGAATCAGAAATAATCCCTCATGGTACACCGCAAGCTCTCCGCGAAAATCACGGTATGTCTCCAGAGAAAATCATAGATAAAATAAAAGATACTATAAAATAATTTATTAACGCTGTGTGCAAGTCCTTTTATTTTATTGCAGGAATAAAGAAATGCCGGTCTGAAGACCGGCGCTCCCAGGTTTTTCATTCGATGTTAGATGTTAATTAACAATCTATTTCGATAATATCCATATGCGTACCTTTGTTCAGCATTTCGGCTGGACCGGATTCGCTGACACGGAGACCGTTTTCCCAGCGCAAACCGAAATCTTCATCATGGAAGAAAGTGTCCGCCTGGAAAGTCATATTAGTTTCCAAAGTGTATTCGCTGATCGATTCCATCCAGGGCTGTTCCACTTCCATCAAGCCGAGCCCGTGACAGGGGCCGTAGAGATAATATTTTTCCATTCCGGCGGCTTTAACCATTTCTTCATATTTGATGGTAACTTCTTTAGCTACTGTACCAGCCTGTACAAGCTCAAAAGTTTTATAGTGCATTTCTTTTCCATATTCAATCAGGCTGCGCTGCCGTTCAGTCATCTTTCCAAGACAAATCGGACGTCCTACCGATGGAGAATAGCCATCAACTTTCCCGCCGACATTGATTTGGACAATATCGCCTTTCTCAAGTTTGCGGTGAGTACCGCGGGAAATAGCATTTGTGGTTTTCTTTCCGCCAAATGAATAAACAGTATGAGCTTCACATTCCGCTCCATTTGCGTAAATCGCGTTGATCGCGACTCCAGTCAGCTCTAATTCGGTCATGCCTGGTTTAACTGCTTTCAACATCGCGTCAAGCGCAATCTCGCCAATTCGCAGACCTTCACGCAGACAAGCGAGTTCCGCTGGGGATTTTACTGCCCTGAGCTTTGTAGTGATATGATCCGCATTGACAATTTCAGCATCAGGATAGGCCTCTTTAAGTCCTTCGTACATTGCCATATTTGTACAGAGGTAACCAGCAACCCCGATCCGCTTCACACTCTTGACTCCGATTGACTCGAACACGTCATTAAAACTGCTTCCGGCATGACCGGGATAGGCGGGATTGGCTGTTTCACGGTAATGTCTCACCTTGTGGATATTTTCCATCGGACTGCGCCCGGCGGCAAACTCACCGGATTCCAGGCCAACCATCAGGGCTGACGCGCCAGACGGCGCAATTGCCACGCCACCCATTTCAAAAAGCGGCCAGAAATTTGAAAAATACCGGACATTGGATGCATCAGCATCGCTGGAATTAGCGACAAGTACATCAAATCCTTCATTTGCAATCAGCTTTGCTGCGCGGGCTCTGCGTTCAGCGTACTCATTAATTGGAATCATTGGTCCGTTACTCATTTTGAGTTCTCCTGTTTTATTTGAATTAATTTCTATTGGCTTGCGTTTTTAAATTTTTTATTTTTTCCTCGATCATTTCCTCATTAAACATATAAGCATGAGCCTCAGAATGATAGCCGAACCGCTTATCTGAAGCAACAACCGGTTTAATAGCCTCCAGTACCGCAATTTCATCTTTCGCGATATTTTTGTATTCTTCGATTTTGTCTTCCGACCAGTCAAGGCGCAGTTTATAAAACCTGAAAGTATTCCAGGTGCTGTGGAAAACAGCACTGCAAACTTTAGCATTGTTCAGCTCATTTACGGCATTAGCCGAAGCACAGCCGGATAACGCCTTTTCAAGCATGGAAACTCCATCAGACCACATAAGGTAAAGTTTTTCAAACCCGGCAATAATTTCATCAACCGTAAAATCTTTCAAACATCCGCTTAAATCATCGCCGCGTTTATCATCTAACCACGCTCTTCCCGCCGGAATCTTATTAAGAGCTTGAGGGTGCGGGGTATACGCCAGCGAATAATTAGTCGGCCCGGCATAAAGATATGGGATACCGAATGGATAATTCAGCATTGCTTCAGCGAAAGCATACCATGCTTTTATAACTTCATCTGCTTTACAGCCAGGCATATAACTTTCGGCAAAAGCCTTGAGAGCTTCAACTTCGTCTAACGGTGCTTCTTTGGATAAAAAGTAATTGAACGCGGCTGTATTGGTGCTCAACATATTTCCAAAATTCCAGCATCCCATAAATCCAGCCATATTATTGCTGCGCATAAAATCAGCTTTGCGGAACAGATTGCCGATCAGGGGCAGACTGACTACTGTAGCAAGTTCGTGTGTAGTTCCGAATTGCAGTTTCACCGCGGTGCGCAAACCGCATTCATTAGCCACAGCAAACGCCTCCCTGCATTGCTCGGAAGGCCCGGCATAGGAAATTGAATATTCATCAACAACCGCATTTTTATGTCCGCAGTAATCCTGCGCTCCGCCACGCTCAAAACCAGCCATTAGAATAACATCTTTCGGCAGACGCTCAATCACTTCCCGGCATGGCCTGTTATAATAAAAGCTCCACGACCAGTTCCACGCCAATATCTCCATTTCATCGGATACAGCCCTAATACCGTCGCGCATCAAAGTAATGATTTCAGATATGATCTCCGCAGGTTCGCGTTCAGCACAACGCGGGCATGTCGTTTCCACTTTGATTATTTCCCCCATCGAACCTAAAGTATTACCGCAGCGGGCAATACAATGCGATGAATACTCGGAGGCGGTAATCATTATTATTCCGCCTAATCCCGGGAGTTCTCGCGCCAGTATTTCTGAGGCGCTGCGCAAATATTTTTTAACAATTACTTGAGATGTGCAGAAACAGCGGTAATCTACAGCTTCTGATGAATCATCAGCGGAAAGTTTTTCTTCAATGTGCCCTCCGACTTCCGGATGTTTTTTCCAAAAAGGGTGATCCGTCGGCAAAGCGCGCGGAGGCTGCATATAAAGAAAAACTTTTAAACCATGTTCAGCCGCACGGGTAATCAGCTTACGCAAAGCATTAAGGTGAATTTCACAATTCACTCCAAGCTCCGGCAAAACCGGTGAGTTTACCACCTGATGCAATAAAGCATGCACCCATATAGCATTAAACCCAGCTTCGGCTATTCCGGAAAGTTCTTCGTCCGTATATACCTGCTCAGCAATGAATGTTTCTGATTCACGGTCTATTTCCAGTCGTTTCCTTTGACCGAAAGGACTGTAGGGAGAACGCCAAATTCTAATAGTATCCATATTCAAATTTTAAGATTTAAGGGTTAAGGTTTAAATTGCCGTCCTGAAGACTGGAGCTACCGTTTTTTTACTCACAACTCACAACTATCTTAAGCTTTTATTTGTTTTGCCTGACAAAATTCAGTTCCCAACTCTTTGAGCATGGAAATCATTATGTCAAATTGTTCTGCCGCGTATTCGCCGCAGTTTTTTATTATAAACGGGTCAGGCAGTACTGCGCCCTCGCCTGAATAAATCAGGCCTTCAGGCATTTTCCAGAACTCCCATGGATGAAAATAAAAACACAGAAACGGCTCAACACCACGCTCTTTGCAATAGCCGATATAAGCTTTGACATGCTCCATTAATTTTTCAGCGCTCTCTGTGCGAAATAAAGGCCATTGATCCATATCCCGGCCATATTCATCTTTGGAATCCAGCGCCAGATTAGCAAAGTTAGGAAGCTCAACCAGCTTCATATCACCTTCCTTTGTCCAATCATCTTTAGACGGATGATACGGTGTAAGGCGCTCCCGGAAAAAATACATCGGATAAGTCGCGTCACTCTGGTAGCCAAGATTTTCCAAAGCATTAACAACTTCGTTGGAACCGAAAAGGCGCGGACAGCGGAACGCACTGGGACGAACCCCGGCGACTTCTTCGACCCATTCAGTAGCCAGCTTTATCCGGTTTTCAACTTCTTCCGGTAAAATCGGAATCATACCTGGAATTTCAAAAAGCGGCTCACCGATAGTTTCGTGAAAAAGCGTATGACATCCGATTTCATGCCCGGCATCAACAACACTTTCTACTGTTCCAGGATTTTTCCTGGCAGCATCGCCGGTAAAATAAAAAGTCCCGCTTATATTGTGTTTTTTCAGAACATCGAAAATTATCGGCGTACCATACTTCATGCCTTCATATCCAGACGTCCAACTGCCAATATCGGTTTCCATATCAAAACCCAGCATCGCTTTAATTTCAGCCATAGTATATATCCATATTTGTTCATTATGTTAATATAATCATTTATACTGCCAAAAAAGGTTTTTGTCAAGTGCCAATCCATTAAAATTAACATATCGGTATATAATAATTTTATACATAACACAATAAATTAAAATATATCGATATAGTTAATAATCAAATTTCAGGATTTTTTATACAGGAAGGCACACAGAACAATTTATTTAAAACTTTTCACTTATCGTGCCTTCTGTGTTAATCATCGGTTTTCGCAAAGAGTCCCGTATTACAGGTAATACTTAGCCTGCGATTGTTTTTTAATACTTTTTATGTAATCAAAAGTTTCCAACGCGCAACGTTCCCAAGTGTACTCAGAAGCGTAAAGGTGCGCCTTTTCACCTAAAGTTTCCCTAAGTTTTATATCCGCAATCAGCTCTTGAACAGCATCAGCGATGTCCTGAGGATTTTCGGGGTCGAAATATACACCGGCATCTCGTAAAATATCCGCCAAGCCGGTCCGGTTCGAACATGCAATCGGTAATCTGGCTCCCATTGCTTCGAGAATGGTTATCCCGAAAGTTTCGCAGGAAGACGCAAAAATGAATATATCCGCGGCTTTGTAATATTCCAGCAAATCCTCATACTCAACGTGATCCGCAAAATTGACGAAATCATCGGCGTTTTCATTCTGTACAAATTCTTTAAGCTGCATGAACGCAGTCTGATCGCCTCTGCCAGCCAGGTCAAGGCGAATATCAAGACCTGAAGCCTCTCTCAATATTTTAATGGCTTTTACCACTTCCATATGATGCTTGTAATCGAAAACCGGGGAAACATAAAGAATATTTATCTGTTTGCCAAGCTCATATGAACGTTTTTCAGGTAAAAGCAAAGCCGGATCCAGGCCATGAGCAATTATAGTGCTGTTTTTAATGCCGGGAGCTGCTTTGCAAATGACCTTCCGGGAATGTTCCGACAGAAAAATCACCCCATTGCTTTTCTCAAGAGAATGAATATGATGCCTGCGGTAACGATGAAAGTCATATTTTTCAGGCTTATTTTCAATACGTTTGAACTCCTGTTCATCAAAATACAGCAAATTATGACAGGCGGTTACTGTGATGGCTTTTCGTAAATGAACCCGGAGATGCCCGGCGGCATAAAACTCAACATCCGGTTTGATTTTCCTGATATACCTGGGTAATCCCCAGAAATACCAGAGAACCCGGTAGAAACGTTTTAAGCTTGCCATCCAGGGATGGGTTATGATATGCACGCCCGGATCAAGAGGCCCCAATCGTTTTTGAAACGATGGAGAACAGACAAACCAAACCTCCACATCATCCGGAATCAGTTTATTTCCGAGCAAAAAGTTGTAATAACGGACATAGCCCTCGCTGCCGCCAACATCGCCGTAAACCATTAATCGCATTAAAAATCCCCTTCCATAAATTTCTATTTACAATATAACATCAATAACCGGTTTTGCCGGTAATCCTGCTAATCAGCGGACTGAAAAAGATATTCATTACTGATGCCAGGCAGACAAACTGTTGATTTACCATGGCTTTATCAGCCGGAACCAACCTTGAAAGCTACCGTCCGATGCATAATAGTTAACGTTATATTTACCAGTACACTTGCTAAAATTATTTTCAATAGCCATAAGAATAAAAAAAAGCTTGTATTTCTCATTAATGACAAGCATATTTATTATAGATGCAGAATATTCAGAGAGATACAATGAAACGCGGCAAACCGGAAAAATATATAGGACTGGCTGGCAGAATACGTCAGCTTATCAAAGAGCAGAACCTGAAAACCGGAGATGCGCTCCCCTCGGAACGCAAGCTCGCGGAACTCTATTCCTGCAATCATTTAACTATCCGTAAAGCATTGCGTCTACTGGAAAATGAAAAACTTATCCACAAAGTGCCGAGCAAAGGTAATTTCGTCGGTCACCGTTCAGCATCTTCTCCGACAAAAGGCATTATCGGCTTTATATTTCCTGACGATGAGATTTTTTATTACAAGATATTTTCCTCTCTGGAAAATAAATTCAATGAATTAAACTTACATCCAATCGTACACTTGACCCATAATATAAAAGAGAAAGAGGAAAAAATACTGGATTTTCTGGAAGAATGCGGAGCCAATGCTTTAATTGCCGTTCCCAATATGCAATGTCTTGAAAGCTACCGCAAGCTGACCGTTCCCCTGCTGTTTTTTGACCTGTACCTTAAAGAACTCTCCGTACCTTATGTTATAACCGATGACTATCAGGGCGCAACCTCCGCAGTTGAATGCCTGCTGTCTCTCGGACACCGCAAGATAGCCTATATAAGCGGCGCTTATGATTTCACCTCAAAACTGCGCCGACAGGGATATCTGGATGCGCTCAATAAAAATAATATAACTATTCCGCCGGAATACATAAAATGTCAGGACCCCACCAGGGAATGGGGTTACTATGCCACGCGTGAACTGTTTAACTCAGCAAATGTACCGACCGCGATATTCTGCGGCAATGATACGATCGCCGCGGGAGTATTCCGCTATCTCACATCTCAAAAATTTTCCGTACCTGGAGATTGTTCAATAATATCCTTCGGCAACACGCCTATCGCCGAAGACCTCAATCTTGCCAGCGTCAGCCAGAATTCAACAAGAATAATTGACGCTTTAGGTTCAAATCTGCAAATAATCCTCAAAGGCGACATAGCTCCGCGTGAAACTTTAATCAGCACTAACCTGGTCTTACGAGGCTCAACCGCTCCCCCGGTTTCAGCTTGATTTTTTTCGAAAAGTGATTTTATTTTTAACTTTAAAATTTTTGCGTCTGTGCTAGATTACCTGTAAGTTTATAATTATTCTTAAATTGGTTTTAATGAGGAAATATTAAGTTGCAGGATTCCAAACAAAAACATTTACTGATTTTAAGCGGTCCGATGGGCAATGGACATATCAGGGCAGCCGGGGCATTGGAAGCATGCGCAAATGAGAAATATCCGCATTTAAAAATAACCAATGTTAATGTAAAAGACTTCATGCCGCCGATTTACAAGAAGATGTTTCACGACCTGTATCTTTATTTTGCCAATAAATGCCCTTTCGCATGGAGCTTCATTTATTACAAAACAGATAAACCGCATCCTGAAAGCTTGCTTGAACGCATACTGGTCTGGTTCCGTAAGCGACTTACCAGACGAATGATGCGGCAAATATTAAAGTTCAGACCTGATTATATAATCTGTTCTCATTTCCTGCCAGCTGAGATTCTAAACGACTATAAAAGTAAAAAGAATTTTAAAACCCCGGTTTCCGTGATTGTAACTGATTTTTCCCTGCATTGGATCTATGTCAATACTTTTATTGAAAATTATTTCGTAAACTGCACCGAAGTAAAAAAACTGCTGATAAACCGCGGCGTTAAAAGTGAAAGAATACATATTACCGGTTGTCCGGTTTTCCCTGAATTTGGACGGGAATACAACAAAGAGGAACAGCATGCACTAAGGATCAAACACGGTTTCTCCGTTGATATTCCTCTCTTTCTGGTGATGATGGGCGGTAACGGCGTCGGGAAGATGAAACGCCTGTGCGAAATCTTATTGGAAAGGTTTCCCAAATACGGAGTTATAGCTATGGCAGGGACCGACCCCAGAAAGATTCAAGACCTGCAATTGGTGGAAAAGGAATATCCGGAACGTATGTTAACGGTGGCATTCACTGAAAAAGTAGCGCAGTATTTAGCTATAAGTGACATTATTATCACAAAGCCCGGCGGAATTTCAACCTCAGAGTGCATTGCTATGAAGAAACCGATGATAATTATAAACCCGATCCCGGGACAGGAAGAACGCAATGTGGACTATTTGATAGAACGCGGCATTATAACTAAAGCATATAATGTGGAAAGTTTAAATTACAGAGAGATTCTACCCTCATCAAAGCGTATATCACATATTGCGGAACAGCTTGCAACTATCAGTATGCCCAGGGCTGGTTATGATATACTTGATATAGCTCTGAAAGATTAAATCACGGAGGAGATTATGATACCAGCAGTTATTAAAGTTTTCATGCTCAGCATAATTATCCTGCTATTCTCTTCGTGTAATTCCCTGGAAATCTCGAAATCCACTTCCGAACGCATGGTGGCTATAAACAGCGACGGCTCCCCTGCCCTGTACGATTTAAAAACATTATCAGGGAAAGTCATTAAAAAAGCTGAATACAATTATGAACAACAACTCGACAGTATAATATCCGGCATAAAGAAAAGTGGACGCAAAAAAATTCTATTATATGCCTTCGGCGGCATGAACACTCTTGAGTCAACAGTGGAACGTACCGAAGAAATGTCTAAAACCATATATGATGAATCTGATTATTATCCAATACTTATCAACTGGGAGTCCAGTCTGGCTGATTCATATTTTGACCATCTACTCTATATCCGGCGTGGGGTAAAAAGCTATTCATACGGACCGGTACTTGCCCCGTTTTATCTGCTGGGCGACCTCGGACGCGCGGCACTCAGATTGCCGATAAACCTCGTGCTCCAGACAAACGGGCTATTTCAAGATGAAGCGCCGGGCAGCAGGATAAGTTCCTCCGAATCCCAAAAAATCAAAAAACTTAAAATAAAATATTATTTGGGAAAAGACTATAAAAAAGACTACTATTCACTGCCGCGCAGCGCCTTATTTATAGTGCTGCTCCCATTCCGGGTGGTTAGCACCGCCCTTATCGACGTCGGCGGAACAAGTGCCTGGGCGGTTATGATACGCCGTTCAAAAACCGTATTTCAGAAGACTCAGACCTTTGAAACTGATTTCAAAGACGAGGTCAAAGCCCTGTCCTCTCCTCCTGACGGTGCGTTATCTCTGTTAATGGACCGGCTGGTTAAATTCAATCAGGAAAATCCCGGGTATGAATTCACTCTCATAGGACACAGCATGGGAGCGTTTATCACAAATGGAATTCTGTTCCGCTACGACATGCTGCCGTACAAGAACATTGTCTATATGGCTCCGGCCTGCAGCAGTGAAGAGGCGGCGTTGGTGCTGCGCCCATATTTGGAAAAACATTCTGAATCAACCTTTTACAACCTGTGCATACATCCCAATATGGATGCCAATGAAATGATGGCTTTCGGTCTTCTGCCGCGCGGCAGCGTCCTGCGCTGGATAGATTTTTATTTTACAAACCCGCTAACGGCAAGCGACCACTGTGTGGGGGTGTGGTACAATGCAATGTATTCCATGCCAAGGCTTTTGGGTAAAGCCCAGGGCCAATGCGTAATAAAAGTTTTCGGCATCAACGACCCGGCAACGAATACTATTGATATAAATATGCCGCAGGATCATACCGATTTCAGCAACACCAAACTGCGCTTCTGGGAACCTGAATTCTATCGTATTCCCAGAAACATGAACAGCAATAAAAAACATAAATAAAATATCTCAGAGTTATTCCTCCGAATAACGCTCCCATGTTTTTCACCTATTTCTTTATTTTATTTTTTTTAAGGCTTGCAATCATATTTTTATGGTTCATATTGTATTTTCTGATTTTGTTTACTAAAAAGTTTACTAAGGGACTGACAGATGCTCGCAAAAAGGATAATTCCATGTCTGGACGTAACCGATGGACGCGTGGTAAAAGGAGTCAACTTTGTTGATCTCATTGATGCAGGAGACCCCGTCGAAGCGGCAATAAAATATGATAAACAAGGCGCCGATGAAATAGTTTTTCTCGATATTACCGCCACTTGCGATAATCGCGCGACTATGGTCGATGTGGTGCGGCGCACCGCTTCACAGGTTTTTATTCCGCTGACTGTTGGCGGCGGCATCCGTACTGTCGAGGATATGCGCCTGATGCTCAACAACGGCGCAGATAAAACTTCTGTTAATACTGCGGCTATCAATAATCCGGATCTGATCCGGGCAGGAGCTGAACGTTTCGGCAGCCAGTGCATTGTTCTGGCTATTGACGCCAAACGCGTTGCCCGGGAAAAAAACAAATGGCAGGTTTACACCCACGGCGGACGTAAACCGATAGATCTGGATGCTGTCGAATGGGCGAAACGAGGCGTTGAACTCGGCGCCGGGGAAATTCTCCTGACCAGCATGGATGCCGATGGTACTAAAGATGGTTACGACTGCGAACTGACCAAAGCTGTATCCGAAGCCGTGCATGTCCCGGTTATTGCTTCAGGCGGAGCAGGGACTTTAGAACATCTCGTCGAAGTCCTCCAGGACGGTAAAGCCGATGCAGTTCTCGCAGCAAGCATTTTTCACTTTGGGACTTTCACAGTCCCTGAAACAAAAGAATTTTTAAAGAAGCATAACATACCAGTAAGGAACTAAAATGACTGACAAAGAAAAATTTGAACAGGCCTGTTTAGATTATCATGCAACCCCCGTGCCGGGGAAAATTGCCCTGAAAACCACCAAACCGTGTGAAACCCAGAAAGATTTATCCATAGCCTATTCTCCCGGCGTCGCGACTCCATGTATGGCAATCAATAAAAATCCTCAGGATATATGGAAATACACCTCTAAAGGCAATCTGGTTACCGTAGTCAGCGACGGAACTGCTGTTCTCGGACTCGGGAATATCGGCCCGGAAGCCGGACTCCCGGTAATGGAGGGTAAATGTATATTATTCAAACGCTTTGCGGATATTGACGCCGTTCCCTTGTGTGTATCTGACGTATTCAAAGAAAACGGCAAAACTGATGCTAAAGCTTTAATTGAATTCACCAAAAGGCTCGAACCGACTTTCGGCGGCATCAACCTTGAAGATATAGCAGCTCCAGCATGTTTTGAAGTCGAGCAGGAGTTGAAAAAAATAATGAAAATACCTGTGTTCCACGACGATCAGCACGGAACCGCGATTATTTCACAGGCCGCCATCATCAATGCTTTAAAGATGGTCGCTAAAAAGATAGAAAACTGTAAATTCGTTATCAGCGGTGCGGGAGCGGCTGGAATCGCTTGCTGTGAATTCTATATTTCCGCCGGGGCAAAACGTGAAAACTTCATCATGTGCGACTCAAAAGGTGTCATATATAAAGGACGGGATAATTTAACTCCTGAAAAAGAGAAGTTTGCCATTGAAACCGACAAACGGACTTTATCGGAAGCTATGAAGGGCGCTGATATATTCCTCGGCTTTTCAGTCGCCGGGGCCGTTACACCTGATATGGTTAAAACCATGGCAACCGATCCGATTATTTTTGCAATGGCTAATCCAGTTCCTGAAATCTATCCTGACGATGCTTTAACCGCCGGGGCGGCTGTTGTTGGAACCGGACGTACAGATTTCCCTAATCAGGTCAATAACGTGCTTGGCTTTCCGGGAATCTTTCGCGGCGCCTTGGATGTCCGCGCTAAAAACATCAATGAGGAAATGAAGCTCGCTGCCGCTGAAGCTCTGGCTTCCCTGGTCAACGAACCAACTCCTGCTGATGTACTCGAGATTCTGACTGCGGCATATCCTGAAGATGCGGCCTCCGGTATGTTTGCTGGTAAGACTCCGGTGAAAAACACTTATGTGATACCGAAACCGTTTGATCCGCGAGTAGTTCCGCGTGTCGCGCGTTACGTTGCCGAAGCTGCGATAAAAAGTGGTGTGGCAATGTTTGATATAGCTGATTTTGATGCTTATGAATCTGAAGTAGCAAAGCGAATCAAAGCTGCCAACAGTTAAAACAGCAATTAATTCAATTTTTTATTGTTTTTTTTGTTAAGTGAGCTTGAACTTCCGATTTTTCAGTATATTATAAGAGCTCATCAGATAGATGATACGCGCGCTTGTAGCTCAATTGGATAGAGCGTCTGGCTACGGACCAGAAGGTTTGGGGTTCGAATCCCTACAGGCGTGCCATTTTTTTGCCTCATAAACCTTTCTTTATTAATGTAATAATGAAATAGGTTTACGCAGGTCATATCAGCCATCTGATTTTATTATTGAATCCTTCCATTGATGCGTTGGACATACCACTGAATGTCCAGCCATCTATCTTACTTCTAATCGTCTTGGCCATAATTCAGGAAAACCACTTAACAGGCTTCTTCTCTAAAACCCTGTCGAAGATTATTTTTCAGCGTAATTGATAATTTACACATCTAAGACCTCTTTTGCCTCCTTACCCGGAATGAGAAATCATTTTCACTTCACAAGATTGAAATTGGCGTCACAAAATCCGGTTATTCTCAGAGTCCCCTCTAAAGCCGCGAAGACATCAGGCAGATCAACGTATTTCAGGATGCCCATCGGCATCAACGATTGCGGGAATATATTAACCTGTTCTTTGATAACGTCTTCATATGACCGAGGAATATGATCCAGGGTCACCGCATTGAAATCTCCATCAAGCAACGCGGCAAAGGCAGCAATTATCGACCCCATTCCTCGACCGGAAATTGCGACTTCTTCAAAACCGGAATTACGCAACAGAGCGGCAGCACTTAAAACATCGTGTACTTTGCGTCCCAGGTATGATTCATTCAACATCAAACCCATCGACGCGTAAAGATATTCAAAACCGAATATTGAATAGTAGTCATTATCATTACAAGTCTGAGGTTTGCTGTAACCGATCCCGCGCACATCATAGCTGAAAACAGCCGTATCATCGTCTGCAGCCGGAATCTGTCCGTCGTCATATTCACTATCGCTGGAACAATGAGGAATATGCAGTAAAGCTTTCTTCTTATCAATATTTTCCATGTCCGCGTAGAAAAGCGGTTCTGGCGAAGCATGCAGCAGAACACACTGGATACCCGGCTCAGTTTCGACCGAAAAACGGTTGACCAGCATTTTAACGTCGTCCTGTTCAATACTTCGAGTGCGAAGCACCCGGTAATGCGGCACACTGGAAACATCACCGCAATTCAAGGTCCAAGCAACCCGCTCTCTCAACTCATCAACCGAAATATCCCCACGCTGAGACTGCATCAGTTCAGCGAGTTCAATCGCGGCTTCACCAAGAGATTTTTCACCATCGAGTTCCAATATCTGTCCATTCGGAGTACATTGCAGCTCCTCCGGCTGGGAAATTGTCAGTTTCGGTTCAATCCCTTCATTGAGGATACCGGCTTTCTCACAGAAGAATGCGTACATGGCTTCGCGATTGCATTGATCATAACCGTGATTGCCTTTACCGATGTAAAGTTTGATATTATCTTCCGCGCCCAGGAGACGATAAACCTTGAGGCATTGCTCGTAAGCAATAATCGAACCTCGATGGTCGAAAAAGTCATTCTTTTTGGCCATGATAATTGTAGGACGCGGAGCCCGGGCGATAATAAAGTCCCACATTTCCAGCCCTTCCCCGGAACAACATGGAACAATCTGCTCCGAGTCAGCAGTAAGTTCATTTTCAAGGTTTGCCAGATTAGTGGTGATAAAACAGCTCGGTGCAGCCATGGTTATCCGGTCCTCAAGCGCGTTGACCCAGGTGGTCATGGTACCACCGCCGGAATTCCCGGTCACCCCTACTCTGGAAGTATCGACGTCAGACCGTGACAGCAAATAATCCAGTCCGCGTATACAGTCCCAGGCCCGCCACATACCGAAAAAGTCGCCGGATAAAGCCAGATGTTTTCCCGCCATATTATGTTCTTGTGTACAAATACCGTTCACCGTATTGTCGCCATCGTTAAAACGGGTATACTGCAAACGCTCACCTTGAGAATAAGGCTCGACCAGCAACACAATAAAACCTTTCAACGCCAGAGATTGACAGAAAGATTGATATTTCTTCGCGCTTTTTCCCAATCCGGAGTGCCCGCAGAGTCCGAGAACAGCCGGAAACGGTCCGGCGTCCGGCGGAACATAAAGGTTGGCAGTCACATGGATGCCCGGGCGGCTTTCATATAAAATCTTTTCTATCTTGAATCCATCAGCGTTAACCTCGCCGGTTTTCTGCACATTCAAAGGGGTGCGCTCTGGCATTTGACCGAACCCGCCGAGGATCTTTTTTCTGGTTTCTTCAACCAGTTGCGCCGCTTCTTCAGCAGTACTCAGAGCGTCAAGTTCAGAAACTCTATCGTCAAAAATCTGACGAAAACGATTCACGTAATATTCCTGCACCATGTGACCGTACAAAGAACTCATGACAAAATCCTTTATTTATTATAAACGTAATTATTTAGCTTCATAAAGTTAATATTCCCTGAAAAAAATCTATTTTCCTCCCAAACCTTCCGTTTCAAAATCTCCAAACCCTTTCATTTTTATTATTTTTCTTTAATACGAATATGGACATAATTCATAACCGATATTATTATATTGCATCTCCCCCACTCGTACCCGGCGTTTATCCCGGACGCGTTTTGCCCTATTGTTGGATTTTAACTTTATTACGGAAAGTTTACAGAGCTACACCGACTCCAGCAGGACCACCGCCTATGACCAAAACATCAGGATTGTTTATTACTTCCACTTTTTCGTTAAAGCTTACTGTTTTCATTTCAAAAACAACTTTTTTTATTGAGCAAATATGCCCATAGAGCATAATTTTTGCTTGTATTATATATCTATATGATCATTTTGTCAATAGCCTTTCTATTCTTTTAATTACTTTTAAATATTTGGTTGACTTGAATAAACGTTCACTTATTGAAAACAAGGAGCATCCCCCCTTTTTTGTCTTAAAATTATTCAGAAAAATGTAGCTTTTTTGTTGAGGATTCAGGAAAACCACTTCTCCAAAATCCCTATCCCGCTTCAAGTCGGAACGGAATAGAAACCTTAGTATCTTCGAAGTATTTATTTAATCTAGTCAATACCACAATTCTCCGGGTTTCATCTATGCATTTGAGATCAATACTGAATAACCAATATCCCTCTTTGAACAACAATTGTTAATGTAGTGCCAGGTTCTATAAACCAGACATTCCAGTACCTGTTGTCCAACGCTGGCAACATAATAACATTAAAGTTTTATACTATATTTAATATGATACTGTCAACAGATTGCCTCTAACTATAATCAACTTTTATCCTGATTTCTTCACTGATTCAAGATGGCGGAAATTGGATAAAATTAAATTATCTGATTTCAATAAGCAAACATGAACGTGGTGCTAACACATTTTCAATTTTGCCGGAGATAATTTTCACGGGAGTATCATTCCAAAAATTTAAGGCCGTATTACTCTCAATTCCATATTCCTTCAGTTCGAAAATTGCAGCAGACGGTTCTTCTTTCCAGTTGATCAGCAAGACTCGATGCCTATTACCTACCTTCTGTAACCAACGCGAGGGAAGTTCGGATTCAAACAGATCTAAGGGTATAGCCGTATCCCCTTTTTCTGCGGAAACCGTCCGGCGCGCTAGATCAAGCCCACTTTCATTCAGCAGGTACATTTTATCAGACAGGTTAATTGCTCCGCCACTCATCAGGACTATACTCAACAGGATTTCAGACTGGTCGCGTCCGATATCCACCTGTTGATAGACTCCAGCCTGCGGATTTTCATCTTCAGGCTCTACAACAACCCATACCGGCTGCAGCCGGTTTATCTCCTTATCACATGAAGTATCAAAAGCACGGCAAAGCGCGAAATCAGGATCATTCTGCCATAACCTGTTGTTTGTCCAAAAACGAGAAGCGGTAGAAAGCGCATTGTGCAGAATATTGAGCCACCTCGCATGAATATCTCCACCCGCCCTGACTGAATCCACATAGGCATTTCCACCGTTAAAGATGTAGTTGCAACCTAAAATTTTTGCTTTGGCGGAAACCGCTTCGTATATGCTTTTTACTATTAGACGCTGAATTTCGCTGCGGGGAACTGAGGTATTTGCAAATTTCTTCGCGTTCAGGGTTTGGGCCATAAAATCAAGTTTAAAATATTTATACCCCATATCGACATACCGATTGAAAAGTTTTTTCAAATGATTCTGAACTTTCTCTTGGGTGGGGTCAAGAACAAAGCCGTAGCGTTTCATGCACTCGAACGCCAAACACGGATTGCCGCTTTCCCCCATGGCAAGCATGTCATAATCCATTTGCGCAATACGAGAATGCGGTTCTGCTATGGTTGGAGCAAACCATAATCCCGGTTCAAAGCCCATTTTGGTTAATTCATCCGCCAAATATTTCATTCCGTTCGGGAAATAATGATTTGCCTCCCATTCACCATAGCAATACTGCCAGCCGTCGTCAACTATTATACGTTTTACATATTTAGACAAAACCGGGTCACGGGCAATGAATTCGGCGTTTTTCAGAACTTCTTCCTCAGTAATCGTCCATCGATAATAGTCCCATGAATTCCAGCCGGAAAATTCTTCCCTGTAGATATTCCGGGGATGCTCAACATTTTCATCCCCATAGTCCTCCATCAGTTTGAAACCATTTGAACTGCATTTGAAAGTTAAAGCATCTGTATCCAGGATTCTGCCGTCGAAATTATGGATTTCCGAAACCGCCTCAAGTTCGGAAACGCATCCGTCGCCAATCCTTCCTTTAAACACGTTGGGCTGTTTTTGACGCAACGGGAATGCCAGTTGCAAAGTTGAACCGTTTTCTGTCAACATCAACTGGTAAAAACCCTCGAAATCTTCTTCTTTTGCGTTTGCTAAAAATCCGGCTTTGCAAGCTCCCATTTTGCTACCTTGGGCCAAAACATGTCCGGCTTGCAGTCTGGGTAAATGCATGGTTATAATTTTTACATTTTTCCGCGGACTGTCCAGTTCCCCGTACAAACGGATTGAAACTGCATCAGGTTCCAGGTTGAATTCCAAAAACCAGCACCCTGATTCATTTTTTGTCTTCAGCAGTATCTTATCTGTTCCGGACTCGCTTATCTCCCAATTTTGCAAAGGAAATTCTTCACCGTCACAAATTAGCCGGGGCCGACAGTTTTTAAGGCAAAAATTTTTTATATTGATTTGATATTCGCCATTCTGGGCTACTTCAATAACGGTGAGATTTTTTTTAAGAGTTAAAATTGACATATTTTTCCTTTTGGTAAATGGTCTATTGTTAGTATTATTTCTGTCTTATTCATCAGCATGCAAGCAATCTGAACTCACCAGCCTTTAGCGTTATTGGTTCCTGTTTACCGTTGTGATGGATGAAAAAACGGCGTTCCCGGTTGTAGTCAATATTCAACAAGCAAATGGTTTTAGAAGCTGGGAAATATGAGAATGCTATATATTCACAATTTATTCCTGGTAATCTCCCATCATCGCTTATATAAACAGTACCGCGACTTTCGTTTGCAATCGCTTTGTATATTTCTCCCACAAGACCTTTCGAAGCGCGATCAGCTCCCGGGGCCAGATTGATATCTAAAGCTCCTGGATACTCCCATGAATTAAGGAAATAAACCTTGCCTTTACCATAATTATTTATTAAAAGAAAGGGTTTAAAACTTTCGTCATGCACTACAGCGACATGAGGATTGCCGGTAATTTCTAATTCTCCCATATGGGAGCAAAAAGGACCGAAACGTTCATGCCGGGCAAGACCAAGCCTGTTATCTTCACTTGCAAGAACCCAATACAGTTGAACTCCGCGTTTCTTCACTTTCACTCCACACAGTTCCGTCAAATCTCCATGATTAATCAATTCGTCCGTGGCATAAGAAACATAATTCCTATTCAGATTTTTAGAAAAATGAGGTATAGCCGCAAACAGAGTACCTCCTTCATAAACGTATTTTTTCAACAATTCATACTGCTGCTCAGAAGCGCTGTTCCATCCCGTAAAAACTAGAGCCCGATACTTTTTCAGCAACTCCAAATCCGGTATCCCCCCAGAGAAACTGATAATATCAGTCAGCCCATAAGGGCTTCCTGACAAATAAAGATTATTATACTGACCTAAAATATTATTTAAAGGATAAAATGTATTTCTAAATATTTCCCAACTTCTCTCCGGCTGTCCCTCGTACCAAAACGGATTCTGCTCTGCTATTTTATAAGCAGAAGCAATAGCCTGGTTCGCAGAAAAGCGCTGCGAACAAAAATCATAGCGTCCTTTGAGCGCAGCCATGTTTATTTCCGGCTGTCCTTCAGGCGTCCCGTTTGCTTTGACAAAATCATAAAAATCAGACAGATACCGGCGATATTTCCGGCAGGCATCCGAATTATAATTAATTTTATGATAATGCCTGCGTGCCTCCGGAACAAGGTGAGAATAAGCTTCTGGAATATTGTTGCTGATTGAACCAAGATCTATTTTGGGACATTCATGCATCGGAGTATCTTTAATATGGTCACTCTGCTGCCACCAGTTGCCGCTTTCAAGCACAGTTATTTTAGAACCATTCATATAGCTTAGAAAAAACGCGGCTTCAAGTGTTTTGAATCTGTATTTTGAGCTGTAAGGCAGAAAAGCATAATGTTCATGTGCCAGATATTCCCCCCATAGCGGCAATTTATACTGTTTATATATGCCGCGGCATAGTGACATGCCGAAATTAAGATTGGCAAAAGCAAATCCTTCAATATGCGGAATGACAGGCGAATTTGCTGCCGCAATTTCAAAATCCAAATGGAATGACGCACTCGTAATCAGAAAACGTTTCCATCCGGTATTTTTTCTGTCAATGAAATAACTACTGACCTGGGATGAAAATCGGTCAGCAATAGTTTTCAGGTTTATACCATCATCTATACGGATTTTTTCTTCTCGAAACTCAGGTTTTATATCGGTTTCAATATCAAAAGAGAATATTTCTCCAATATTGATCCCCAGAAATCCTGATTCCGCAGATATTTTTTCCGCCCATTCCAAAGTAGCGTCAGCATATATCGAATAAGTGAACAAACCAAGTCTGTCTGCTTCTTGCGTCAGACGATAGAAGCCGGCGCCGTAACAATCCATGTTTTCTCCAATCACATGCCAATCTGCAGGCTGAAGGAACTTTTTGTTTTCCCAGTCAGGCTCTGGAATGGAATAACCCAGATTTTCCAGATCCAGCCAGTCGGCCATTGCCTGAAGACTGGTCCGGGTGGCACGGCCATCCCAGATTACCGCCAAATTCCCCTGATTGTCGGTTTTTACTTTTTCAAGATACCATTCCGGTGTGTGGTCTTCGGATACCCAGCTGCTATAGTATAATCCTGAATGTTGAAACAAGTAATCTCCGCGATCAAGATATATAGGTGAACCTATAAACATTCCGCATTCCGGCAGTTTGATTGTATTTTTTTTGTCCATAATTAACCCTATAAAATTACAGTCAGCTTAAAATATGCTGATTGGTTAAAGTTATATTGTTATCCCGGTTCCCTTCCAGTTCAAACAGTATCAGTTCATTTTCGCCCATCTTAAGCAGCGGAGCTGGAATATAAAGAGTTCTCTGCGGCCCAATTGACCAATAGCGTCCAAGATTAAACCCATTGATAAATGCTGTCCCCTTGGTCCAGCCATCTGTTAACAAAAACGTATCCGCAATTTTATCGACTTCAAATGTCCCTCTAAAGAAACGAGGCTGGAGGGAACTGATCGAAGATGCCTTTTGAGAGAAATCTATCCAACTCAAATCAGTCAGCGGCAGCGAAAGCATTTTCCAGCCGAAATGACGTTCTCCGGCAAAACGAACATGCCCGGTAATCCCTTTTCTGTCCAGGAGCTCCGTTCCAAAATTAACTCTGCCCATATTTTCCACCAGAATATCAAGTTGAGATCCAGGTTTTATAATGCCCATGGAAATCCCCTGTTCTGCATCTTCCCGGGTTAGAATTCCTTTGAATTCTCCGTCCATAAACAGCCATGCCCGGTCACGCAGTCCGGAAATGTACATATTAGGCTCAATCGTTCCAAAATCAGTAGTCAAAGTGGTTCTATATAAAACAAAACCATACCCCTGCCCCAGTTCTTCCATGCTCAAGGGATTAGCGCTTTCGATCCACTTAGCAGATTTTAAAGAGTCAAATAACGACACACTCTGTCCAAGTTCAACTTTGCCATAAGCACATTTTTCGCTGTCGGCTACCGGCAAAGGACTGGTACCAGGGATATACTTATCAATCAGCCGCTTAATGGAATGATATTTTTCAGACAAATCACCGCATTCTGAAATGGGAGCGCCGAAATCGTAACTGGTTGTCGTTGGCTGGAGTTTTTCATGCAGGTTAGCTCCATTGCTGAAACCGAAATTAGTTCCACCACTGAACATATAGAAATTTAAAGATGCTCCATTGGCAATAATGTATTCTATATCTGTAGTCTGGTCAATCTCCTGACGCTTTCCTGAACTTTTGTCAAGCCCCCAATGATCGAACCAGCCAGACCAGAATTCCATACACATAAGCGGTTTATCAGGCTGGACATCACGCAATACAGCAAACTTTTCCTTCGCTTTGGAACCGAAATTTACCGTCTTGAATATTTCCGGAAGACTGCCGCCATTCACCACCCAGGAGGCAGCATCGTCAGAGGTAAAAAAAAGTACATCGGCTCCATGAGACTCAAAAATTTGTTTAAGTTTTCGAAGGTAATCTTTATCATTACCGTAGCTGCCGTACTCATTTTCCAACTGCATTGCAACAACCGTGCCGCCATTTATGGACATGAAAGGTTTCAGACGCGGCATGAGTTCACCGTAAAACAATTCACAGCGCTTTATGAAAGCTTCGTTATTGCACCTGATGACCATTCCGGGAATATTGTTCAACCACCATGGCAGTCCGCCGCCATCGAATTCTGAACAGATATATGGCCCCGGGCGAACAATCACATACAATCCCAGAGCATCAGCCGTTTCCAGAAAACGCTCAAGGTCATATAATCCTGTAAAGTCAAACTCTCCCGGACGGGGTTCATGCATATTCCATGGAACATAGGTCTCGACGCAATTCAAGCCGCATGACTTAAGTTTTTGCAGCCGGTCACGCCATTGTACCGGGTGTATCCTGAAATAATGAACTGCCCCGGAAATAAGTTGGAGAGGTTTATCCTTGACAACAAATTGTCCATCAATGATTTCAAGCTTGAACTTTTCTTTTTTACGCATAGATAATTTCTCTTTTATAAAAGATTTCAATTAAAAGATTTGTATATGAATATGGGAGAATATGGAATACAGATAATTGCTGCGAAAATACCGACAATATAAATATTGCTATTTACTCAAAGTGTTATTGACTTCAATAATTTCCAGTCCGTGTTCAAGAACCTTTCTGCATTTACTTATAGAAAAACTTTTTTCCTGACTGAATATCGCCAAAGCAGCCAGCTGTCCGTCATATTCAAAAGGAATTGCAGCATTAAATTTATTATATCTGCCAATATTGGACGGCAAGCACAGACATTTATCGTTTTTAACAGCATCATGGACAAATTTATATAATTCATCAACACTTTTGCCTGTTTCAACCAGTTTCAAACTATTGGATATAACCCGGAAAAAGTATTTCTTTCCCTTAATATAACTCAGCAATAATCCTAATGAAGACATATGAAGCGGAAAGTCCAAGCCGTTAACTACTCTTAGCTGGCTATCTGTGTGATCCGCAATATGTGCCATATAAAGTAAATGTTCTTCATGAATCACGCCCACTGTGACTCCGCAACCATATTGGTCATGGATTGAATTACAGCATTTAGATCCAATTGAAACTAATGGGAAATGCTCCAGGGCAATTCCAGCAAAAGTTAGAATTCCATAGCTTAGTTTAAACTGCTGAAAACTAGGTTTATAAACAAAGCCGGCCTGAATGAGCGATTGAAGCAAACGGGAAACTGAACTTTGGTTCAAGCCCAGTTCCCTGGCTAGTCCAGAGGCGGTCATACTGCCGTTTTTCGCAAGCAGCTTCATAATAACTATACCACGATTGAAAGACTGTCTGCCATTCATACTTATTCAAACCTAATTATTATTTTCATTCTGTATAATATAGGTTATCAAAGTCGATATTACAATTTTATTATAGTTAACCTCCCTTAAAAATTTTACAGTTAATATTTAATATTTTAAACTCAACAATATGTACATTGTTGTAAATAATAAATAAAATGTTTTCAATCCCGGGTCACTTGCCATTTCTCCAGAATAGTGTTAGTAACAACAAGTTGTGCCTGAAAAGTACCAGGAGGAGGTTTCAAGCCCTTTTTACGCCCACCGTTTTTCATGTCCTTACCGTGAAAAAGGTGGGTTGTTCCCAGCCTGATACCTTTTACATTATAAAAGTTGACAACAGCTTTTGATGCCCCAATCCCGGTTCCTGTCCCTTTGCAATAAAATGAATAGCGACTCTGTTCATCAAGCAGGAAAAATGGACTTCCATTATAATACTCACATTGAGCTACAGTTTTACCGTCGGGAGATTTGAAGAAACGGGTCTGAGCATGCCAGCCGCACGGGTTTAAGGGACCGTAACGAAAATCAGGATTGCAGTTAACTGTTCCCTCGGTCTTTTCCTTTTCCAGTTTAAAACTCTCGATAAAAAGTTTATTATGATTAGGTTTAAGTTCGAGTTGCATAGCGGCTGCATTTTCAGGGGTATAGAAAACATATACATAATCAGCCGCGCTCCTGGATATAACAGGTGCAGAATAAATAATCCTGATCTTTCCGTACAACATCAGGTTTTGCGGCTTACCAGCTTTATCAAAAATATTAATCCGGTATTCCGGGTAGGCCCTGCCATAAGAACTTCTGGCAAATTCCAGGGCAGTATTGTTGCTTTCTATACAATCCGCCCGATCAGTGGAAGTCCGCAGAATAAGTTTATATTTAGTCTTCGGCTCCAATGGAAGCGAATTAAATTTTACCGATCCGGCATTCGCTCCGATAAGCAGACACAAACTCCCGGATTTCTTATCGATTTTGACGTTTCCCCGGCTGCTTTTTTGAATATTATCCAGTGCCGCACTTGAATTGAATGCTATATCCGTCGGCACTTCCGCCAAAGCCCCGAATGCAAGCAAGGAAATTAAAATATATAAGTATAATTTTCTCATGATAGATTCCTTATTTTGAATTAATGATCAACGGGGTCCTTAATAATTTTTTATTGTTAAAAATTGACCTGCCATTGTAAGTGCTTTCCTCATAATCAGCCGTATCTGTTCCAACAGTACGGGATAATTTTATATCTACATCAGCATTATCCGAATTTAAATTAAGTTCAGACATTGGAATTTTAAGCATAACTCCCCAGGCATTTTTCAAAACCTTATACTTTATAAGCCAATTGCTTTTCCATGAATGATTCGCGCCCCAATTCTCAACAGCATAGGCACCGCCATCAGCGCCAACTGTATAATAATAGCACTTCCGTCCAACACGTAAAACGATTGCTACCCGGTCATTTTTCGGAAAAACATTAATCGCAGGAGTGACAGCCGCTGGAGGATTTTTTGAGTCGGCAGTGATCTTGACATAAATATTCTTAGCGTCGTGCA
Source organism: Victivallaceae bacterium (assembly GCA_963664605.1). Classification (GTDB taxonomy): domain Bacteria; phylum Verrucomicrobiota; class Lentisphaeria; order Victivallales; family Victivallaceae; genus JAHOYW01. Next base: position 2,035,892 of record OY761536.1, on the reverse strand, counting down.
TTAAAGCAACAGTGGTCTTATGTTTAGCCAACGTAGCTTTTTTTACACTCCGCCAGTCCGGTAGTACTTTAAATTTATTAAATAATAATGCCTTTTGCCAATGCGTGGAAGCAAAATCATTCCATTCAGTACTGGCTTCTTCCACTAACGGCAGATTATTGCGGTTGAGGCTTTTGGCACAAGCATCAAATTTGACCAGCATACGTTCTATTATCCGTTTAGAAACCGGATTTTTTGCGGCTTTAACAGCCTGCGCTAAAAGTTTACGGGCCGGTTTTTCGATTCCGCTCTCAACTATAAATTTCTCGAACATAGTATTGGAAGGCGTATGACAGTTTATGAAAAGTTTACGCTTTTTCTGCAATTCCCATGCCTTACGCAGCAAAGCATAGAATTTACGCATTACCGGAGCCGCTTCCTTATAAGTACGGCTTATATAGATTTCACGCAGTTTTTTCGGATCCTGATGAGGATCCCACATCAATTTGGCTATAATCCACTTTTCACAGGCATCCGCATCCCAACTGGTAATGCGCTTATCATAGTCAAAACTCATTCCTTCGGTATGTACCTGATAAGGTTTGTTATCTGCGAGCGCCCGGTAATCCGCTGCTGCCGTATCCGCTATCAGATTGAATCCGTCAGGATAATAATAACCGAAACATCCAAGACAATTATCGTACTTCTGCATCCATTGCTTAAACCGTTGAGGCCATATTTTTGACTGAGCTGTATTCTGCTCCAGAATAGGATACATTTCATTACTGGTAGGATAGGCCGCAAATTCCGGTACTATAGCTGAATTAATTTTTACTTTAGGCGGTTCCGCGGTAAAAATATATGCGTGAGTATCTACCTTCAGTTCAGGATAATCTTTCGCCAGTTTTTCAGCCACTTTATTCAACATCATAAAATGACGGGTGGAAAAAAACAAAGGGTCAATAGTGCTTTTAGGAGATTTCGGCTTAAGCAGGCTGCCGTCAGCAAGCTTGATCGGTTTCATGCATTCTGGGCAGGAACATACTCCCCAGTTATCGCCGATATTAATACTGAAGTATTCTATCTTCTTCCCCGGTACACATTTCAGCATTTCACGAGCCTTGGCCGCTATTTTTTCCGGAACTGCCGGGTTCGTATAGCAAGGCTGCCGCCAACGGTCGACTTTACGTTTACCGTCAATCAGCGGATAAATCGTAAGGTCTTTATCCTTTAATCCGAGAAAATTGGAAATCATGAAACCGCCATGTCCGAGCAATGCTCCCTGACGCCATTGCAGATATTTGAACCCGCGATCAAATTTAAATGGAGTATTGCAGCCGTTTCTTCCGGTCCAGTCCTGATGATAATGGGCTTGTTTATCATGTCCGCCGGCAAATTGCAGAATACGCACTTTGAAAACCGGGCGCGAGCGAAAGTCGGTTTGGGCAAATTTAAGCCCAAGCTGCTTTGAAAAAACTGCATCCATTTCAGGATTGGGGCGCGGCCAGATAATATCGCTGTTCCTCTCTAATAAAGCATAAACGCCGAACAAGCTGCCGCGCGGATTTGCTCCAAAAATATAAATATTATCGCCGTCACGACGTACTGCATACCCATCAGAATCCTTAAGGTACTGCAAATCCTTTTTATATTTTTTTGCCCAGCGGGAACCAATAAAGAATTTATCACCTTTAGAAGCCGAAGCTTCCGCCAGTACCGGAATGTCTTTACCGCTGATTTGCCCTATCCAGTACTGCAATTCCCTGGCGGCACGCAATTCCCTCGAGTCACTGTTTACTCCAAGTATTATCTCTCCGGCAAAACGAGGACGGTCAAGCAATTGGCGCGGAGTATTCCCCACCTGTCGCAAGCCGGCTTTTTTTATAGTTATCTCACGATAACTGGGAATATGGTCGAACCAGGTTTTATAAAAAAAACGGACATAGGCAGCATTTTCAGGAAACTGCATTACAGGCTTTCTATGGTTTGGATTGATAACTTGTTCCAAATGCAGATTTTTATCCAGAACCAGAATGTTGGTCGGACGCAAAGAGCCTCTGGATAAACGGTATTTTCCGCCTCCGACAACCGGTACCGGATCACTCAAAGCATAACCGTTGTTGTTCAAATGTAAAGTGTTGCTGGAACCGTTTGGGACCAGTTTGACATTGTAGGTCTCATTCCAGCCGCAATAGTTATCCGCTCCAAGCGCAAAGTCCCCGTTGATCAGCATATTTGATGGTATAATTTCTTTTAATGAAACACCTTCAATCAATGGTTTTGAACCTTTATAAGTTATTCCAAACACCAACTCGTGCGCATCATTAGTAGTGGAAAAACGGTGTTCATAAACATCTTTTCCCGGAATAATCTTCTGCCAGTTACATTCATAACAACCACTAATTGGCAATTCTCCCCGCTTACTATATATTCGGATAAACCAGCTGGCTCCATCAGCAGCGGTTTGCGCCTTGAAATTCAGGCAGTAAGCTGTATCAGGTTTAACCGGAACTCTTTTAATTATAAGTTCTTCGGCATGCACGATTACGGAGGCCAACGCACAAGCCAGGAACATTGGCACTATTATTGATTTGTTTTTCATAAATACCTTATGGTTAAATTGCTGTTTATTGTTTACTTTTGAGATACTCTTCTATTGACTTGCCTATAGCCAGCCCCAAATGCCTTGCTGTCTCAGGAGTTATAATTTTGCTATAAACCATAGCATAAGGAATTTCCAAAGAGGCTGCCAGAGGCTGCCAAGGTAATTTTTCTGCCCAGAAAGCTAGCGGTTGTCCATTGCGATAATTAGCTTCGGTGTGCCACTTTGAACCGTAAAGAATATTATCCCGGCTAAAAAACGGTAATCCGGAAGATGTATTTTTTTCCAAAAATGTGGAAAATGAATCAAGTTCTGTCTGTATTTGCAGATCAGAACTGCCTGGGAAATGAATTTTTTCAGCATCACAATCACGCAAATGAGGACAATGTAAATCAAATATTATTCGCGGCTGGTATTTCTTTGCCAGCGACATAATTTCCATAGTTTCCGGATAAAGCGGTGATACCGTATAATCCCTGCCATGATCGTGTGGAAGACGATTTTTTCCCTGTTCTCCATTTTCCACCCCGTCCTTATCAACAAAAGGCACTACCAGAAGACAATTGACTTTTCGAAAATCTTCATGCTTCATAGCATATTCAATAATTCCTTCGAGAACATAATTTGCGGTCATTTCGCAGGAATGATGCCTGGCGGTAAGCAAAATAAAATTTTCCCCTGCCGTTTGTGATGAATCACATATTTTTGCGAATTCAACCTTGCGTCCCTGCCTGCTCCGGCTGCTGAAGAACGAAGAGGAAAAGTCGGTATTCCCGGAAAACTTTTGCGCGAAAAGTTTCCAATTCTCCTGCATATAAGGAACATCCAGGCAGAATCTTACGCTTTGTCCGGCCTCTGTAAAGTTAAACTCAAAACTTTCTTCATCCCAATCAATCGCTGTTTTATTGAGCCAATTCCAGTTCTTGCCTTCATTACAACTGAAAGCTACGCCGGCATTAGTCATTTTCGGAGCAGAATTGAATTTGAACTTATAAATTCCCGGATTAAAAGAAACCGCTCTGAAATACCAGTAAAACCAAGGATTATCTTTTCGCGGATCAGGAGCGATTATTACTGTATGCGAATCATTACGGCATACTTGTATATTTCCTCCCGGGAAATCTGCGTCTATTTTTAGTTCTGTATTCTTCATAAGGATAAGTTTACTTTCCTATAAGCTTATTTTCCAAATATTCCCGCCGTAATTCAGCAACTATGAAATCGAATTCCATCCAGTCATGAACATATTTTTTGAACAGTTCATTTATTTGTTCCCCGGTGAGTTTATCCGGTTTATCCATCAATCCTTTCGGCTGATCAAGCCTGACAACTACCGGTTTCAAGTCTTTGTTATAGAAATCCGGATCGCCAAGTTCTTTATCGGTCCAGAACGAAAACAGTTTCTTTTTAGTTTTATTATATTCCGCCCAGGCACGGCGAACTATATTCTTCTTTATTCTGATGTTTTGTTCCCGGGATGGTTTCTGCCATTGTATATGTCCCCACTGCCCGGTCTCATGGACTCTGCCGCCCCAGGTGAATCCTCCCCCCGGGGACCATCTTATCATGCTGAATTTCCATGCTTTCCCATCCAGCGGCAATTTGTCATAGAGGGCTTCCCATGGAATAAATACATAAGTTCCTATCCGTTTTTTAGAAACCACAGTTTCGGTTTTAAGATAATCTTTCAGGTATCTGTAGCCGCGATGCGGGGAATTCCAGTCATAAATAGAAGTTTTGCCGTCCGGCAGGTTGCTGATCCACTGATAATAGCTTTCTCCATTTAGCCCCGGAGTAAAAAACACTTCCAATGCTCCGGCACTTTTACCATCAGCCAGAATATTTTCTATATTCTTTTCTCCTGAGAGGAAAAATATATGCCAGCCTTTATCATTATAGACCATATAAAACGCCGTGTTTTGCAAATAATAATCTCTCAGCTTCTTTTTCCCTGATGCGGTACTGCGTCCGGCGGTTATATCCGCAAACAACATTGCCGCTGATTTTCTGTTGTAATCACTAAAGCGGGATTCACGTTTTTCTTTGCCCTTTATAATCTCTGACATAAACCAGCCGCCCGCGCCAGGCGGAGCGTTTTCAACATAACGGCAGTTATAAATTTTATTTTCCGGTTTATACAAAATATCCGCCAGGCTTATCATATCTTGAGCTATCTTGTCATATCCCAGGCTTATCATCAAGCCGGCAGCTTTATTTAGAGCCGCGTATTCTTTAGCTGGCGTCAGACCAATAGCCTTGAGTTTTTCAGCCTGTTTTGCAAGAGCCTTTTTATTTAGTGAGATATTTTCTTTGACAGCGTTCAAAGCTTGAGCAGCCGCAAAAGCCTCAAAACGGATCTCAACACTCATAATTTTATCGTCAAAAACAGCCTTGAGCTTCTTATTGGCGCTATCATAATTGCCAGTCCCGGCTTCAATAACGGCATCCAGAAACTTCACTTTATTTTTTACTTCCTGCTTTCTCGCAGTCCGGGCGGCTTTGGCGGTATATTGCCGTGCTTTTTTAAAATCTTTTGCAATAATTGCGGATTTTGCCCTGAATATTTCGCCTTCGGCGCCGCGGGGTATTCTAACCGCAAATCCAGCCATCGCAGACAGACAGAATACAACTATCAGTAAATATTTAAGTTTTGGTATTTTCATTTTTTCTCTCCTGTAAGGGCGCCGTTGATTTTCATGATATAGTTAATCATTTCCAAACGCATAGTATTAAGATCAATATTTTCTTCATTCATCAAAGCGAGCCATTGCAGGGCTTTTCTAGCCGTATAAACGGTATCAATATTTTTTGACTTTACAGCTTTGGCTGCCAACTGAAGCAGTTTGGTAGCATAGCGAATATCATCAACACCTTCCCGGAATCCTTCCCAGGCAAGTGTATCTATAACGTCTTCCCGGGTTGGATATACCAAATTGAAACAGCGGAAGGTATCGGTGGAAAAATCATCCCATATATTATTTACGGCTTCGTAATAGGTATAATTACAAGTGCCGTCCAAATCTTTCTTGTATGGGATCATACCGTGAGTACGACGGATAAAATCCGGGTTTTCTGGTCCAGTATGGGGCATGGCATAATTAGTTACTTTGCCGCCCATAGCATGCCACTTCCTGACAGCTTCCGGCGTAACGTTACCGCCGTAATTACTGAAATCCTCATTATACCCGGAAACCGGGAGATGTTTATCTTTACAAGTTTCAATTATTTTCAAACCTTTTTCATGGGCATACTTCCATCCACGGCGCTGCCCCTTTATAATAGCAACGGAAGGCTCATCCCATCCAAGACAATAAAGTTTTGCATCAGGGAAAACACCGCGAAAAACTTCTAAATCAGCATCTACACGTTTTGTGTATCTCTTCCACACATCAGCTTTACATTCACCTTTATTCTGTACCATAACATACCAGTCGGTAATTTTTACTCCGCCAAAAATAGTATCTTTTTTAAGCGGACTGTTTTTGACCAGTTCAAGATTACGTATATAGGTTTCACGCATCAATTTGTTACGATCCCAAGGCCTGATTAGCGGGTAATCGCAACCGTGCTTATGCATATTCTCATATTCAGCAGCCATCTTGCGTTCTGCTGATTTTAAATCATTATCGTTTAATTTAAGACGTTCCTCAAGAACATTATGATTATACAGGGATACATAGAATTTATTTTTAAAATCATAATAAGTTCCGGGGTCAGGGAGTGTAAATGGCAGAACCCGGAGCTTAAGTTGTATTTCTCCTGCTTTTTTCTTATCCGCCAATAAACTTATTTTACCGGAATAGTATCCGGGCGCAGCGTTTTCCGGCACTTTTACAGTTAACCAGAACTGTTTACCTCGTCCTGCAGACAAATTCACCGGCTGCAGCTTTCCGGCATCAGCTACCGGCAGTTTATCATGAGAAAAGTATCCCGGATCATTCTTTTTGGAATAGCTTATCCATCTGTATTCGCTTTTCCCGGGATAATCCACCCGCAGGTAATTATCCTGCGTTTGCTTATCAACCTTTATCAGCTTTTCATCATGGAGAAGGAGTTCCGGCACAAGTTCCTTTTTAGACGGATCGGCAAAATAGCTGGACCAGGCGGTTCCGGCTTGATACCAGCATTTCACCACTCGTAAATCAAGGTTGTTCTGAGCGATGGTTCCAGTCGGTCCATGCAGGCTTGAAACTTCCAAACGCAAACCATTGATATTGCGACGCGCAAAAAGCATAAATGAAGCAGGTTCAAATTCTCCTTTAGCCGCAATAATCCGCAGTTCACCATTAAGTTTACCGTCATCAGGTATACAATGAGGCAAACGCTTTATTGAGCTCAAAGGAGGAATAACATAAGATACCAGAGGATTATTACCGGGCGGTAATAATTTTGATTGTTTAGACGCTGATTCTGACAAAACGACCGGTTTTGCATTCAGCATCAAACCGGAACTCATTGCCGCCCCGATGCAAATCAATCGCATCTTTTCACGATAATTCATTTAGTTTCTCCTTATCAATGATTAATAATTGTTTCATGTAACAGCTCCGCAAATAACTGATTAGTCATTTTTTACAAACTCGATCCAGTTAAGACCAAAAGAAGCGCCTGAATCTGTCACACGAAATACATGAATACCACTTGCAATTTCAATATTTGAAAGCGTGGATGTCTGATAAATATAGGGACTGCCGGTATTTGGAATCGAAATCGAGCCAATAGAAATGCCATCAATAGAAAGTAAAGCAGATGCATTATTACTGGAAGTCCAAGTTCTGAGATCTATATCATAATATCCGGTTTCCGGGACGGAAATAGTGTATTCCATCCAGTCATTAACCCAGAACCACCCGACATAATACCCACCGCCAGTATCAGCAGTGGTCGTAATATCTACGTCATCATCGCGATAGAGTGCGCCATAATTGCCAGAAGTCCCGTCATGATATGCAATCCCTTCGCCGCCCAGGTCATAATCTTCAGCTTGAATTGTGCAAGGCAGCTCAAAAGGTGTTCCCCAATAAGGGCACTGGCCTACCGGCACTTCAAATATACCGGTTCCCATGGCAGGTAAAGTTATCTGACAACTTCCATTCGTAAATTGCAGAGAGCTTGTATATGCCGATTCACTAAGCGGTTGAGCCAATGCAGTTTTTCCGCTGCTTAAAGAGATTGTTCCTGTTTCCGCCTGACGGGAATCATTGACAATCAGTAAATATTCAACTCCGTTGACACGCTTGATCGCGGCATGGATAGCAGGCTGTTCTGTATTAATAGTTGCAGCATCCGCAACATTTGCCTCCACTAGAATATCTTCCAATGATTCCATCTCCAGCATTACGGTTGAAACAACACTTACCGCTCCCGGATAATCATCCGGCATATAATATCCGGTCCAGGCTCCGTCCCGGAAAAGCCTGTCGTCCCAAGCGTAAATGCCAATTCCATTGGCTCCGCCGGCCAATGCCAGAAACGCCATACAACGCAATTCTGTAACTGTCGGCATTTTGCCATTGTAAGCATCAAGAACCGTCCATACTGGTTTCAGTTCGAAACTTGCTTTTGCAGCAGCCCTGGTATGTTCAAATACATGACGTAACGCAACATTAGGGAGCGGATATGGATCGCACCCCATGATATCAGCGATTGTCGAACTGTTCTTCATATGCATAGTATTATTACTTACGACAAAAGAAGGGTGATCCGGATCTTTAATTCTGATATTATTATATCTTGCTATATATACATCCCAGTTATTCCATGGTTCGTCGGCACAGTACCAGAAAAGCAGGTTGGAAAAATTCGGATAAATTGCCATATAGGTATCAAAATTAGCATCCGTATGTCTAGGAGTCAGGGTACAATAGAGATTGTCGGTTGCCGCCTCTGCCGCATAAGCTTGAACAGCAGTTATATTTGAGGCTTGTATTCCGTTAAAAGTACCGTTCGGATCTTTAGCTGTAGCCATATTAAACCCCATAGATTCAAAATATTCCAAATCATCATTCTGGGCATGATAAAGAAAACGGGGAAAGACCTTCACGCCATCTTTAGAAATGGATTTATCCGAATTCACAGTAACCCCGCCAGTGGGAACAGGGCTGGATGGAATATTATTATTGTAATATAAATTCTGACTGAAGACCTGTGTACCGTCCGCACTGGCAGTAACGGTCATATTACTGATTGCGGCAGAACCTCCAGGTATTGGAATATCTATACTCGCTGTTTCCTGCCATGAGTTCAAAGTTGTTGTATAAGTACCTATACCTGTTAAAACCGCTGAAATCGTAATCGGCAAATCCAGGGAAGGATCTATTTTGTCCATAGTCAATACCATCTTGTTTTCCCATGGCAATTGATTCAGATAAGCTTTCATTGCCGGGGGAACGGCAGGATTATAAACTCCGGCTCTAAGACGTATTCCTGCTATTTTGCAGTTATGCAGATTGCTAAACATCCCAAAGTAACCGGTTGGGATTTTAACCCATTGCTGCCCTTCACGGAAAACTTCACAATCACGATCCAACACACCATTTATCCAGGAGCGCAGCAGTTTCATATCTTCATCATAAGTAAGCACAATATGATTCCATTCCGACATGGTCAATGAAGTCAGTCCATTAAACCCCAACGACATAGGATAATAATCATAACGTCCTGATCCCGGTTCAATATAAATCGGTACACTTGGAAGAGATAACCAGGAAAGTTTCATAGTATCATTGGAGAAACTCAGCGCAAATGTTCCTATTTTGGTGATAAAAGCCCCGCTTGTAAGCGCACCTGTTTCCGGTTTTATCCAAGCCTCAAGAGTAAACCCATGTCCTTTCAAAACTTCGTCTGAACCGTTATAATTAAACGATATTCCTGTATCCCCGTCATTTGCAAGTTGAATATACCCTCCCATATCCTGCTCACTGCCAAAAGTACCACCTGTAACCGTAGGGGTATAAACTCCTGTGATATCTGTCATTAAAGGAGTTCCGTTATTTGGAACAAGAGCAAAAACCGTATCCTCTGAATCATTCCATTCATCCGGAGTTTCGACTGCATTCAACTGAAAAACTGTTAATAAAACGAACAATAAAATAAAGTTGCATATTATATTATACATTATGATTTCTCCTGTTTATTAATTTACGCCAATTAAAAAATCAGTCTTTCGTCACATTATTTTTTGTATAAATATTGCCCGGCGCCCCAGGAGTAAGTAGTAATAGCAGCTATCGGGATAATTTCAGGAACTGTCAGGACCGGCCGCATGGAAGAGGCATGGCCATCAGCAAATAATGTATTGCTTTCTCCACTATGGATATATCCGACTTCGCCAGTATCAGGATAAAAAAGACTCAACGTTGTTTTGACCTTATCCACTCCGAATCCAGTTCCCCAGCTACCAGCTCTTTTGTCCGCCCGAAGCAGAGTCTTTGATACCTGCTTGATGCTGCTGATCTTATTAACGGGAGCTATATCCAGCGGACACAAGTCCCTGTTACCGCAATAACTATAGGAAAAGTACTTTTTAACCGAATTTTCAGCCACAACCAAACCTGACGGACACCATAATTTCAACTGAAGACCAGCAGGTATGTTAAGCAAGTCTGGCCATGAATCGCTATGGTAACGGTAGGCTGGACAGAAAAAACCGTCATTATCGTTAATGTAAAAACCTTCATATAAGCCTATCTGCTTTAAATTGCTCGCACAGGATATTTTTTTACCACGTTCACGAGCCTGATTCAAGGCGGGGAGCAACATTGATGCCAATATCGCTATGATAGCGATCACAACGAGGAGTTCAATGAGAGTGAAACTCATTTTCATTTTGTCGGGTCTATTCATTTCTTACCTCCTGTTTGCAGATATTAACCTGCGTTTACATTATTTATTATACACGATATCTTCCTTATTTACAATCGCGTTCTGAGCTTTTAACAGCTCTTGAACCTGACGGTAATTAACCTCATGATTAGGAATGTTCTTTTCTATTGCCAACATTGCTGTCACTCCACAAGCTTCACCCTCAAGGACGCATTGCGGCATTACCCTTAGAGAACCAAGTGCGACATGGGTACAGGAAATACAGCGCCCTGCAACCATAAGATTACTGATATTTTGGGGAATTAAGGCGCGCAGTGGAATTTGGTATTTAAAGCCGACTGGGGGAATCCAGGTTTCCTGATCCATTCCCGGCCCGGTACAATTATGCACATCAATAAAGAATGAACCATAACCAATGCTGTCGTCAAATTCCCTTTGAGCCATTAAATCCTGTTCGGTGATTTTATAAAGCCCGTCAATACGTCTGGACTCACGGGTTCCGATCAAGGCGGCGCAATGGCTAACCCAGCAATTCTCCATGCCGGGAATATATTTACGATAGACTTCCGCTGCATGGTATGCCTGGCGACGCCCTTCTATAGTGGCATAAGTAATATCCTCCACTTTTGTGCAGTCTTTACCAAAAATATGAGTAAAATTAATCCCTAACTGATCCGGTCGGGTCGGAGTAAACCACCACCCCATAATCCCATCCTGGAAAGGTTCCATATCGCCGTTTGCCTGCGCGTCCTTCCAGACTTCACGCATTTTATAACTGTCATTGGCATTATACTTTTCCAGATAATCATGATGGCGGAATCTATTAACTTTTTCAATATCCACTCCTCCGAGCTGGAACATAAGCGTCATTGGCTGAGTGGCTCCGTCTTCCGGCCGCCCTGTCTCATATGGTACCCCTGCCCTGGCTGCAACATCAGCATCACCGCTGCAGTCAATCACCATTCCCGGAGCAAAGGCCTGACGGCCGCTTTTGCTTTGAATTATCACATATTTTATTTTTCCGTTTTCAACAATAACATCGGAAAACTGTGTGTAATAATAGATTTCAATTCCAGCCTCTTTAAACATTTCTTCAAGAATTAATTTAAGGCCTTCCACTTCAAAATCAAAACTGCCTTTGCCCTCATAAAAACCGAATCCCCGTTCGGTGGTATTTACTGCTAATTCGTGACAAATGCCGCCAACGACTCGTTCATCGCCCCTGCTGTAAGCAGCATAAGAGCATATATGTCCATGCAGGCCGGAAGTCGCGATTCCGCCAAGAGCATTGGTTTGTTCAACTACAGTTACTTTCATGCCATGCCTTGCTGCTGATATAGCTGCACCGACTCCAGCAGGACCACCGCCTATGACCAAAACATCAGGATTGTTTATTACTTCCACTTTTTCGTTAAAGCTTACTGTTTTCATTACAATAATAACCTTTTTTTATTAAACATCCATGCCCATAAAGCATAGTTTCTATTTATATTATATGTTCATATGGTTATTTTGTCAATAGCATTTTCATTTTTTTTAATAGATTTACCAATTGACTATTGAAAGTGCTACTAAAGTGCCATTGTGGCTTGTATGATCCGTGGAACGGAGCCGGGATTTTGATGAGAGTAAAGAGCGTAAACAGCTTAAGCTAAGCATTATCAAAACCTTTAAAACTGGCCTTAACGCGATAAAAATCATGAGCAAAGCCTGCGGTATCCTAGCGCGTTTTGCACGAAAATACATCGATGCCAATCTCAATGACTTTTCCCCCTGAAAATGGATATGGATTTTTATTGTATACAACAAAAAACGGACATTCTACTTCGGCGAAATCGGGATATTTGAACTCGGTGCTGACAATCATGAGCGGTCGCTATCCCGCTAGAATAGGGCTAACCCACTATATTGGTCCGAAATGGCATCAGTAAACTGGTTCAGAAAAGGGCAAAGTGCTCCCGGCTCCTTACATTCCGTACTTGCCGACTACTGAGAAGTCTTTAGCAAGCACTTTCAGAGAGCATGGATATGCCACTTGGCATATTGGCGAATGGTACCTTGGCTCAGAAGATTATTGGCCGGAAAATCATGGTTTTGACATGAATATCGACGGTTGCTATACGGGGCGCCCATCCGGTAGAGGTAATTATTTTATTCCCTGATTTGCGACAATATCTTTTACGATGTCATTTATCTGCTCAATTTGCACATGCGGCATAGTTATAATATGCGCAATATCTTTATGAATAGCTATCTGCCAGCGGTCAAGCACCGATTGGGAAGGTTTAGGAAAGACAACAGTATTAGAGTTTTTGTTGCGCCATGCCCTTATCCCATTATCATTGAAAACTTGTACTGAATACTCTGCTGTTCCCATACAATAATCGACTATTTTTTTGAACCCATCTTTGCCATGACGTTTGATTCCGTACCATAGGAAAAGCGGCGATAATCCGTTTCTTGACCCAGAGAGGGTTGTATCCAACGCACCAACATATTCAACTGTTCTGGCGACTCGATCCTTATTTACTTTTTGGGCGAGAACAACGCCACAGGGAATTGGCGAACCTATTAATTTATGGCCACTCACAGACATACTGTCAATACCGTCTTTGAAGTTCCATGGCTGAGGATCATCGACAAAGGGCATTATCATTCCGCTCAAGGCCGCATCAACATGTATATAACGCCTCTCAATTAATAGTTCATCAAGGATTCCTTTTATTTTTGTGATATTGTCTACTGCTCCTGTCATAGTCGTTCCAACGGTAGCAAAAATGATTGCCGACATATCTCGATGTATTGTCAACGATTCTCTTAAATCATCATAATCCATCTCTCCATTTTCCTGATGTCGTATCATAATGCTACGTATGTTCAAAAGCCGTAAAGCTTTCCCGACGCTATAGTGAGTATCCTCAGAATAATAAACAATCGCATCAGGAAATGTTTCTCGTGCCAGAAATAAGCCATAAAGATTTCCCTCAGTGCCTCCGTTAGTAACGTAGCCCCACATCTCATCTTCCGGCAATTCAGCTAAGTCCGCAAAAAAACGAATAACATCGCGCTCGAATTCATGTGTATTTATCTTGTAATTGCTGGTATTAAAAGGATCTCCGAGGTTATTAATACTGTGCTCAAAAAATGGTATTAATTCACTGTAATCAAAGCTTTGGCTGCACGGATACCCAACAAAGGTTTTATCATATTCTGTTATTTTATTCAAAAGTTTTTTAAGTTTTATATGATCTTCTTCCCGCAAAGCCCTATGATATAATTGTCGATCAAACATAAATATGTTTCTCCTTTTTATTTCATTGTTGGGATTACTATTCCGCGCATGATTATTTTCTGGCAGAACAGGAACACCAGCAGAGTCGGCACGGACGCCAAGGTGAAGGCTGCCATGCACATTCCTGGTTCGGAGGAGTAACGACCCTGAAAGTCGTAGAGCCAAACCATGATCGTCCACATTTTTGGGTCCTGGCAGGTCAGGAACGCCCACATGAATCCACCATATGCTAGTTTGAATGCAGTAAGCGCAATTACCGCTAGAATCGGTTTGGACATCGGGAATGTTATGCTCCAGAATTTTCGCAATTCACCGGCTCCGTCGATTTCAGCAGCCTCATATAACTCGCGCGGCACACTGTCAAAAAAACCTTTTAACAGAAAAATACTATAGCCGTTAGCCAGACCTGGTAGAACTAAAGCTCCGAAAGTGTTCAGCAGGTTTAGATCACGTAAGAGCAGAAAACCCGGTATCATGGCAACTTCAGCCGGAAATGCCATAGTTGCAAGAAAGAATATTAATATTTTTGCTGAAGTAGACTGCTTGCCTCTTGATAATGCATAAGCCGCCAGCGGGTTAACGGTCAAAGCTCCGGCAATCGTCAAACTTACCAGCAGTATTGTTACCCATACGGCTCTACCTTTAGTTAAGAGAAAATCAATAACTTTCTTGTAGTTGGCGGTAAAAAATGTCCAGCGGATACTATGCTTATTTTCAGCAAACTCGATATAATCAGCCAGTTTTAACGGCAAACTGATCTGCTTAAAGTTTTTATAGTTGCTTGCATAAGCAGTATTGAGTTCGGCAATATTTTTATATTTATTTCGTAAAAAGTCACGGTAAAGGTCGACGGGACGATTAAGCTGCCATTTATCTGTTGGAATATTCTGCAATACAAAATCAAGCCAGTACATGCGTATAATAGGATCTTTTGGCGGAGTTGCGCTGAATTTAACATCTCTGGCGCTTTTTAATTCTTTTTTCAGCATAGCCTGCCATTTTTTATTATAGTTCCCGGTAATTTTAATCAGACGCAGAGGATATTTCTTTTTGAGAAAGTCCTGCCATATTGGATATAATTTACTGTTTTTATTTTCCGGTATTGCTATATCGGAGAATTGCTTTGTTTTTATGCCAGTGGATTTAGTGAATTTTGAAGGATTGATAAAACGTTTTTCCAGGTAAAGAGCCCAAAGCATGGAAATGGGAATGACTTTTACTTTATCAGCAGGAAGCTGCCGGTAATATTCAGTCAAATCATTAAAATCTGCACGTTGCGGCGGAAACCATTTTTGCTGAAGCAGGAAGCTTTTGAGCGGCAGAATTTCGGCGAAGTTATTGAAGGCTCGCTGCCAGCGTTTATTGAGTTCAGCGATGCCTTTTTTGTTTTCACCAGAATCTTTGCCGTATTTTTCCTTCAAGAAATCACGATATGCATCATAATTATCAGGAAAAAATGAGGAGATATTTTTAGGGTTAAGCGTTTTTTTGAAATCATTCCAGTCGTTGATTTCTTGGACGCATTGCTGCGAGTTTTGTTCATAGCGTTTTGAGATTTTTGGATAGTTTTTCTGAATAAAATTCTTTTCGCCTCGGAGGCTGCCCCAGGTAGACCAGTCAGCGTCGCGTTTGTAGATTACGCCTAGCTGACGGAAGTTTTTGCGTCCATATTTGGCGTATAGATGCTTTTTGATAAGTGCATCGTTGTTGGTTAAATACTTCGGAAGAATCCTGAGATCGTCGAAATCGAATGGACTGGCTACCGAGCTTGAGAGCATCAGCATAAACGGGTAGGCCATGGTGATGGTACCGACGATAAGTATTGTGTAGATTGCGGTAAAAATCAAACGAACTTTGAGGTTTTTCCTGCCTCCTTTTGAAATGATTGGCATTTTTTCTATTCCTAAATTTAATTTTCTTGAGCCTTACGAAATTCAACTTTGCTGAGAATTTTCAATTGCATCACTGTGAAGCCGATGAGCATAATTCCCAGGACCCACGCCATTGCGGTGGCAAAGCCGAATTTAAGGTACATAAAGGCGTTGAACCAGATGTCGATACCGATCACTCGGGTCGCATTAAACGGTCCGCCACCAGTCATGACAAAAATATTCTGCATCGCGTGAAAGGCGCCGATAAACACCCCTACAAAATTTATAACAATCAGCGGTTTCAAGGTTGGAACCGTGATATGTTTTATGCGGTGAAACAGGCTGGCTCCATCGACGTCAGCGGCTTCGTAAAGATCGCTCGGGACGCTTGTTAAGGCCGCCTGATAAACCAGACTTCCAGCACCAGCACTCGCCCAGACCCCCGGGATAATTATGCAGATCATTGCCAAGTTCGGATCCTGCAACCACTTAAAGCCGTTAGACTGCACTCCAAACCATGAGGCGAACTCAATGACGATTGTATTTAAAAAACCAGCGGTGGACGGATCATAAAACTGTTTCCACATGAACATGATGACTAGTCCGCTGGTAACAGCCGGGAGATAAAACATCGTTCTGAAAAAATATTTACCTTTCGGTACTTCGGTCAGTAAAATCGCTAAAAAAATCGGAATCACAAAACCGATCAAAATTGTCAAACTGACATAATAAAATGTTCGGATCATAGTGAAATAAAAGGCTTTATTACCGAAAATCATAATAAAATTATCAATTCCAACCCACTCACTCCCCCCAGCTATTTTATAATCCTGGAATGCCATGAATGAACCGCGTATCAAAGGATAATATTTCCACATGATAATCGTAATCAATGCTGGCAAAATCCAAATATAAATTAGATTGAGCTTGAACTTTTTCTTCGAACGAACCGTATCTCCGAACTGGTTTTGCGTGTTTTTCTCAACTTTCGTATTAAGAGACTTGATTACAATACGCAATGCCATCACGAACAGCACCATTGCGCCGCTCCAAATTATCCATGCCCATGGACGCCATTTAGCCATCTTAGCTTCCGGCCATTTTTCAAACTTAGTACTGGCGTTAATTGCTGCTTCTTTGAGCAGAGATTTGAGGTCAATGTTTTCCGTCTGCCAGATTTGTTGAACTATGGACGGAGTGATTTCAGACTGCACCTCGGTCCAGCCTTTGTTGAAAGGCTCAGTACGATTGCGCTGAATGAGTTTTTCAATATTCCGCCAGGATGACGGAAGACTTTCGTATAGTTCCGTATAGCCGGATTCTTTGAGAAAACGCGGAAATACTAAACGTCCTTTGCCGCCTTCAACCATAATTCTGGTACGGTCTTTCAGATTTTTTTTGCTGGTAAAATCCTTCATAATGTCCCAAGCTATCTGAAATTCTTCAGGAGTTCGTTTTTTGATGGAAATTCCCAATAATACCGGCTGAAATGAACCGACAATTTTACAGCCTTTTTTAACCGGCATTGGCCCAACTCCGAATTGTTCCGGCGATATACCAAACTCGTTGACAATACCATTAATGCTTCGGTTGTAGCCGAAAAACATTCCAATCCTGCCGTCCGCAATGACTTTACTTATATTCTTGTCTTCTTCGCCGCCTGATGCTTGGAATAACACTCCTGTATAAATATTGCCTTTATTACCTTTAATTAACTTAAATTTCTTTCCCGTATATGGGGACTCAGCTTCTCCGGCAGCGAGCATTTCTTCTGTCAAATCAAAAGGTTCACGGGTTTCAGGGTCTTTGGTCCACTGCTGCCAACGCAGTTTATGAATAAACTTCAGTGCGGCTAAACCTTCGGGTGTGTCAAACCCAGCTTTCCAATGCAGTTTAGCTTTGCTTAAATCATCACCAGTTTCCGGGTCTTTCAAGATTAGAGTTTCTTTCTCAGATTCAACCATTTTTCCGGTCTTTGAATTAACTTTGTAGCGTTTTACCAAATCTCCTCCAGCCGCCCAGATCAGTGGGTTAAAGCATAAATGACCCGCCGCCATAAAATACAATCCGCGCTGCCCCATCGGTTTACCCGGAACTTCGCCGGGCTTAAAAGTTAATTTCTGCGCATAACGCCATAATTCATCCCAAGTTAAAGGTCCACGATTTGGATCAAGTCCGACCTCACGAAATAAATCAGTACGAAAATTAAGTGCCTGCATAGCCCCAATCAAATAAGGCAAAGCATAAATTTTCCCATCTTTAACACAGCCAGCTTTAAATTCTGCTGGTACATCATTCCAGGGCTTAAATTTGACCTCATCACCTTCGATTTTTCCATCACCGTTCTCATCATGACCGATAAAATCATTAAGCGGCAACAAAAATCCCTGATTGGCATACTTCAAGGTTTCATGAAACCACATTTGCCAAATATCAGGAGGAGTGCCACCAGCAACGCTCATCAACTTCCCCGACTTCGCCGCCGCGCCTTCGACCCGCAACTGCGAAAATGGCTCAATCTTGACATTTGGATGTCGTTTCATATACTTCTCAAACGAATAATTCTTAGCTTGCTCTTCCAAAGTATATGGCATCGGTGAATACCAGTCAGCAACAACTGTTATCGACTTTTCAGTGGCCTTTACTCCAAATATTACAAAGCCTATCAATAATGCCAAAATTATTTTTAAAATCCTTATTTTCATCTTTATATTTCCAGTTTGTTATTGTGGTTAGTATTAAGTTTTAGAGAAACAGTTTTATTGGCTTTAATATTTAACTCCTTGAATTCAAAAGCATTATCATTGGGCAAATAAACTATCAATATCAAAAAATAATTGTCCGTTCCAGTTGTTTTGAATCCGAATATTCTGAAATTGTCCCACCCGATCAATTTCAATAGTTCCGGTTACAATTACCCCCATCGGCATGCCTATTTTGTCGTTAACTTCGCCTAAACAATTTACTGTGCAAGTCATTTTAGAATTCCTTATCTCAAGTTCGTACGGAGGCTCTATTATATAAGGTTTTATTTCCGGAATGCGGCGACATGCATCAGCCGCGGCTTTCCGAATGAGTTCGTACGCTTCCTGACGTGAAAGGCTCAGACAACGTTCAATACCGTGTCCCCACTTGACTACGGCGGAAACCATGTTCAGAATTATAGCTTCAGCCTTTTCTTTTATTTTATCATCGCCGGAAACAAATATTGTTGGAACGCCCAAAGCTCCAACCATAGCAACACGGCAGGCGAACTCGTCAATAACTTTTTCGTTAAGTTTGTAATAGTCAATACTCTTTGAAGAATAATTATACGCAAGCACTCCCGTCAGGTTTGTCACAAGTCTTCTTATTTTATTTCTCATTGTCAGATTATTTAACGGATTCTTAAAATACATCCCCTGAATATTTTGCAAATTATCTCTGACAATCCCAGTAACCTTCATGACAAATCACAGTAAGCGTTAAAGTTTTCTTTGCCGTATTTCTGAAACAATTGTGAGATATAAGCAGGAAATAGATTAAATTTCGTCGCTGCTTCGTCGCGATCAATGGGGTAGTGAAAATTTTCACAGATATAGCGAACTATCATTTGCCATGTATAAAAAACCTTGCCTCGCGGCATGCTAATTTCATCAAGTTTCATGTCTGGAATTACCAATTCCAGTAGATAAATAATTAAACTTTTAATAGTTACTGGAGGCCGTATTTGCTCGTCCGCTATGCAGTCAAGCACTTGAATGATTGGTAGTCCGACCAAACATATTGGATTAGTAGTATGATACCATATAATATTGTCAAATTTTTGTTCTTTTTCATACCTTTCTGCATAAACAACACGAATAAAATCAGGGGCAAAAACCACCGATATACCTTTGCAATTACCAATATGGACGTCCATACTCCAAGCATAACGCCGGGGGGGAATTATGGTCCTATGTCGGATAGCCTTTTCTCGTATTTGGCCATCCCAGGCAGCCTGAAGTTTATTATTTTCCCCAAACTGTACGCTCACACGAAATTGAGAATGGCGAAGAATATCTCTAAGCGGGAGCGGGTATGCATAACTGAAATATGTATTTTTAATTTCAAGCATTTGCTTAGCCAGGCCAATGGCAGCTTCAAGATAATTATGAAGATTTTTTTTGTTTTCGCCTCTTGTATTGGAGTAGCTCATTGTAAGTTGTTTCACTGTCATCCCATAATTTGTTTAAATTGACGATTTCTTGATTATTTTGAGCTTACGATTATTCCTTTTAATTTACCTTATTTTCGGTTTTTATTTCCCTTGAACTCAAGCTACCCCGTATTGATTCTTGTTCTGGAGCTGCCCGCACCCTTCTCTTCTACCATGCTGTCCATCCTCCATCAACTACAAGATTGTGTCCGGTAACGTAGCTTGACGCATCAGAGGCGAGAAAGACTACAGCACCTTTGATTTCATCACTTCGACCTTCTCTGCCCATTGGTACCCGTTGAAAAAAACGTTGCTGAAAATCAGGATTTTTATTTCTAATAAAACCGCCAGGACTAAGACAGTTAACTCTGATATTGTCTGTAGCCCAGTAGACTGCCAGGAATCGGGTAAAACTGATTACTCCTCCTTTCGCCATGGCGTATGATGCCGGTTGCCGGTTGTCGGAACCCTCATATATTTTCTGATCAGCACCAACTAAACCATACATGGAGGAAATATTGATAATGTTGCCGCCGCCATGTTCCTTCATCCAGCGTCCAAAAATCTGTGAACAGAGAAACATACCGGTGCAGTTGAGGTTCATCACGTCCATATAGTCTTTTAATTCAGCGGTTTCAAATTTGTCGGCGACAGACCCGCCGGCGTTATTCACCAGAATATCAATTCTTCCGAATTTATCAATAATCTCACTTAAAGACTCTTTAACGCTATCCTCGTCGCTAATATCCAGTTTTAAGGCCAAAGCCTCTCTATGATGGTTTGAAATGTAATCTGCCTTCTTCCGGCAGTTGTCAATATTTCTGGAGGCGATGACCACATTAGCACCGGCTTCGGCCAAAGCCAGAGCCATTTGGAACCCCAGATACCCGGCGCCGCCAGTGACCAACGCTACCTTGCCTTCCATGCTGAACATCTTGCTAATATCCATGTTGTTTGTCCTTTTTGAATAACAATTGATAAAAGAATTATAATTAGTCCAACCAGTGAAAACATGCTGATTTGGAAATTGAAAAAAACGTTTAAAAACAGAAGATTGACAAATGGGATAAGATATATAATATTGGCGATGTCCGGTTCCTTGCGAAGCAGAGTAAAGTAAATGAGGTATCCCAGGCCGTTTATGAAAACTCCCAGTATCCCGAGCAGAAGCAAAGCCTGAGAACTGGGAAGGACTATCCTCGAATTTGTCATTAGCAATACTCCGAAAAATGGGATGGATGCCAAATTGAATATCAACAGACATGAAATGCCACTGAAATTGTTGTTTTTCATACACGCCGCAAAAAATCCCATCGCCGCCGCTCCTAACACGGATAATGAATAGCCTGGAAGCAGTGAGCTCTGAAAATAAAATCCATTACCGCTGGTTATGACAAGATAAGCACCGACGACAGCCAACGCCAGCGACATCATCTGCATTCTAGATAACGACGACTTAAAGATCAGCAGGTTGAATACAAGAAAAAATACCGGCCACAAGTAGGAAAGTATCGTCACTTCAACTGCCGGGCTCAGGGTAAGTGCAGCAGTAATCATAATAAACGGCACTGCGGTTCCGATGATGCCCAAAGCCGACATCTTGACAACATCCTTGGCACGCCAGGTTCTAAACAATTGTTTTTTCCAGAGAAAAGCGATTATCACCACAAGGGCAAGTGAACTTGTAATCCGGGTATAAAAAGATATCTGAAAAGGATCAAGTTCGGATAAAAGCGCTTTCGTGACAGCCACCGAACTCCCCCACAGGAAAATCAATAACATTATTTGGAATGGTTTCAGCATAATATCTTACTTTTTTCTTGTTTAAACCTGTTATACACTTTATGCATCTTTTAAATCAATAAGACAATAATTTTATCAAAAAATAACTTGTTATCATCATTACCAAAGAAACAATCAAACCAACATAAAATGGTTTAAGTCCGATTTTTTTCATAACGCTAAAATGTGTTCCCAACCCTACCGCGGCAATACACAATACTATCAGGTAGAGAGCTGTTTTATTGATGATAAAAATTACTGAATCAGGAAATACATCCAAAGTTCTTAATACCGCCATCAGCACAAAACCAAACACGAACAAGGGGAATGTTTTTTTATAATCAACTTTGCCTGTGGATGTTGCATCATTATCCTGCCGGGAATACATATAACTTATAATAACAATTACTGGCGCAATAAATAAATTTCTTATCAGTTTTATGACTGTAGCCACGTTACCCGATTCATCACTGAAAATATATCCGGCAGTTACCACCCCCGAAGTGTCATTGATTGCAGTACCAGCCCAAGTACCGAAAGCTGTATTTGTCATTGAAAGCAGATTCCCCAATACTGGGAAAGTCAATATAGCAAGAATACCGAATAGCGTAATAGTAGCTACCGCAAATGCTACATCTTCTTCTTCCGCGTTAATTGCCGGGGCTGTCGCCACAATAGCTGAATTACCACAAATACAAGTGCCTACTCCTATTAAAGTCCCAAGTCTTTTAGGCAAACCAAAAAGGCGTGTCAGATAATGAGTCAAAACCAGAGAAGTAATTATGCAGCATATAGTTATTATAAGTGAACTGCCCCCGATTTTGACTATGTCTAAAAAGCTGAGTCGAACACCAAGTAAGATAATTGCAAATTTTAAGATTTTTTTAATAGCAAACTGATTACCCGCCTGACAAGCCGGAGGCATGCCCACTAAATTACGAACAATCAGACCTATGACAATAGCAACCGCAACAGCACTAAGCGGTTTATAATAGCTATTTATGATTATACTGGGAACAGCAACTGCCGCAGCCAGAAGAATACCCGGCACCAAGGGTAATATTGATGTTTTTGCTTTCGATATCATTGATATAATTAATCCATTTTAAAAAGTTATATAAGTTTTATTTTTTTCAGCCGATTCTTTTGCCAGCAAGGCAATTTCAAGCGAACGCATACCTTCTGTTCCGTTCGCTATAATTCTATTACCGCCTGCAATAACATTCAGAAAATTGTTGAATTGCTTCACATAGCAGTTACCATAGTCACTATTATCACTTTCAAAAAGGATTTCCCATGCCTTTTTTTTGTCATCATAGAACTTTACAGAACATTCTACAGGCTTGCCCCTTTCCTGCCACAACAATACGCCGTTTTCACCGACTATTTCACAGCTTCTGGTTCTGCACCTTGTGATATAATCCATATGTATATGCGACTTTACACCGGAAGAAAACGTCAAAGAAATATCAGCAAAATCCTCCACATCCATCTCCAATTCGCTTATATGGGCACATTGACAGGACAAATCCTCAAGCTGATCGAAAAACCATAAGTGGTAATCTATTTCGTGTATAGCATCCAGAATCACCCCGCCGCCTTGACTTTTATTGGCAGCGTATATAGTTCTGTAGTCTACACCTGGTCTCATATACGGCAGGTGAAAAGCTACAGTGGCTTTACTGTAATATATCTTTCCCAGCCTATGCAAATTCTGTTTGAGCAGAGCTGGTCCCGGATAAAAACGCATATTACTGCCAACGCCAATAAATAACTCTTTGGCTTCATTAATAAGGGAATCCAAGCCGTTAAGGGTATTTGAAATCGGTTTTTCAATAAATACATGCGCTCCGGCATTTATCGCTTTTTGAGCGGTATCAGTATGAACGAAAGTAGGACCGGCAACTATCACTATATCCGGTTTTGTATTGAAGGCCTCCGCCTCGTCGGCGAAGACCTCAATATCAAATTCAGACATTACAGAATTTCTACAATCAACAAGCGGATCGAAAGCGATAACTTCACAAGCAAATTTTTGCTTGGCAATTCGTATATGTCTTTTCCCTATCGAACCGCATCCACAAACCAGAACTTTTAGTTTTTCTTCATTCATTATAGTTTTCCAAATAATTCTATATGCTTATTCAAGAAATTGTGGATATTTTTCTTCAAGCTGCCGGCGTTGCTTGTCTATTGCTGCCTGTGGAACTTCAAAGAATGGTTTTCTTGCTTTACCGCAAGCCCAATTACCTGTAGCCTCAATAAAGGCCTTGGTACCAGCCGGTTCACTGGCACCGGCAAAGAATGGCGGCAGAACCACTTCTTGCAGAAGTTCATTTACTTCATTCTGCATTTTCAGTGATGTCGCCAAGTCGCCGCCGCTTATCGCCTTCCACCACCGCATCATGTATTTGGGACAAGAGTAGATAAAACTTGCCATAACACCGGGACCACCCAATGTATTGGAAACTCCCCAAAGTTGTTCAAGAGGAAAATGCTTCATTGTCGTTTTACGCATGCAGTTCATATAGCTGGCTATATCAGCACCCTGCATTTTACTGCCGACAAAATTAGGAGTATCTTCCAGTTGGACATAGTCGTCATCGGTGAAAAGAACCTGTGTGGTCATTTTGTTATTATAGATAATAATCCCGATGTCAGGACAAGCGTTGGCAAGATCTCTGAAATACTGTATGCATTCCGGCTTGGAAGGCGGCAGGTAATACGGAACTACGTTCATAACACCATCAGCTCCTAATTCAGCCGCCCGGTTTGTTCGGCGTATCGCATCAGCGGTATTAATGGAACTACATCCGGCAACACACATAATCTTGCCCTTGCCTTCTTCAACCATTATCTGGGTCAATTTTTCCCGTTCTTCATCGGAACAAGTGTGAAACTCACCATTTGTGCCGTTAATAATCACGCCATCAACACCTAAGTCAACGAGTTTTTTTATATTTTCACGATGACCATCATAATCAACCCTCAACTTATCATCCATAGGGGTAACTACAAGGACATATAAACCATTCATATTTTCACGAGTCAACATAACTTTTTCTCCTTATTTTCTAGTCAAGCTCAATCCAGAGCGTTTACAATACACGGCTTATAAGCAGTATATACCTCTGCGTATTTAAGCCCGTTAGTCAATCCGTAATGACCTTCTATACCCCTGACACGAGTTTCAATATACTCTTTGGAATCATAGCCCATCCCCAGATAAGCCTGCGTTTTAAATGCCGCCAGGGATGCAATTTTTTCATCCATGGTCGATTCGACATCGACAATATGCGTTGGAGGTATCGGTATGGCACCATGGTGCGCTACCGCTGCTGGCCTGAATTGCGTGCCGTAAAAATAAATTTTGGGAATCAGGTAAGGCTCGCGTCTTGAGCCTTCAAGCCATCTTGATGCTGTTATTGCCGCACGAAGCGCTACATCTCCCGCGAGCGGATGATCGTGATGATTCATCTCAGTAACATGGTGAGTAACAAGGATATCAGGACGATATTTCCTAAAACACTCGGCAGTTTCATTGATAACTTCTTTTGTTACCATAAATGGTTCATCGACATAGTCAAAACAAACCATTTCTGCTCCGACTGCCTTACAGGCATTTTTAAATTCCTCTTTCTTAATCTTGACGGTTTCAGCATAAAGATCCTGTTCTTTTCGGTCATCCAGATTGGGCTGCACATCACCGCCATAGATCGTCGGTGCATGAGACCGCGCTGCGGGAGAAAGCGATACAACAACAACTTTGTCTCCTGCTTTAGCGTGAAGTGCCATTGTTCCGGCAGCCGCGTCAAACGGGTCAGCAGGATGCGCTGCAACAAACATAATCGTACGTTGTTTTGAATTATCAGTCATAAAAGCTCCTTTATCTTTTTTTGTTTAAAAGCGGGTTTAGCAACATAGCTTAGCCCTTACAATTTAAACGGTTTATACTTCTTGTTTTCTAAAGCGCAGTTTTTAACGCTATAATTTCCTCCCCAAAAAATCCATCATATATTTAAAACTGCCGTTTTTTGAATATTTTACGCTTGTAACTGTAATAAATATATAATAAAACAAAAACATGTCAACGCTGTTGACAATATTTTAAAAAAAGGGTTCTTTATTGTCAGCAGGAAACACATGCACTTTTATAAGATCGCTTTATTAAGTTTTGATTATAATATTACCCAAAAATTTGTTAGTATGCTGGTAAATGAATTGCATGTTTCGTGTCAAATTTGTTCCTCCTTTTATTATTGATGCGTTTGCAACAATTATTAAAAATTGTCCGCATATAAATATCTTTTACTAACAGCATCTATATAAAGAGTATAACAAGAAAATAAGAAAAGTCAACACTGTTAACATTATTTTTTTATTTTTTTACACTATCATCCCATAATTTGTTTAAATTAACGATTTGTTGATTATTTTCAGCTTACAAATTTCGCTTTTGACTTACCCCATTTCCGGTTTTTAAAGTTTTGAGCCCGGAGCAGCTCATTATGCTTGCACTTTGCTGATCTGTCAGGATAAAGATTATATTTGTTTTTTTCTTGCATTTTCTTTTTCCTTATTTTATGGATTGTTTTGCATTTTGTACTATATTGTTATTATAGTATTAAAAAAAAATATTTGGAATAGATAATAATCTTTAATATTTGGATGATATTATCATTATGGAAGATTTCAGGGCAGTATATAATAGCAACTGGTGTCCATCGAAAAAGCTATTTGAGGTCCACGTTATTGGTTTTCGCAGGCAATTTTCGCATATTGTGGATGTACCTTACGGCGCTCCATGTGTCTTCATCGAGTTTTTTTATGATTCTGTCGATGTAGGATTAATTACCGGCACAAGAAGAATGCCGCCTTACACCATGGTCATTTTTGAATCAGATAAACCGTTGTTTTTCGGTCGGTCGGGTATTCCCTGGAGGCATTCATGGATTCGTTGCAGCGGGGTATTGCTTTCCAGTATTTTAAAAGAAAATGCTATTGTCTGTAATACGCCTTTATTTTTTAATTCACCGGATATGAATGAAGAGTTTCTATTGAGTATGCATAGAGAACTTTATCATCCGAAGGGGGCTGATGATAAAAATGTTGAAGACATATTCAGAATATGGATGCGTAATGTGCGCCGGGAACAACCAGGCAGAAAAAAAACAATTCCGGAGAATTTTTTAAAAGCAAAACAATTTATTGAGCTTAATTATCATAAGCATATAACTTTGAATGATATAGCTAAGACTTGTTTTATATCACGCTCTCACCTGTGTAAAGGTTTTCAAAAATACTTTGCTGTTTCTCCGCTGGATTACGCAATCAAACTGCGTCACCAGCATTCTTTAGAGCTTCTCAAAGACATAAATTTAAACTTATCGGAGATAGCAGTGCAAAGCGGATATTCGGATGTCTTTTATTTTTCCAGAATGTTCAAAAAGCATACAGGGAAGAGCCCTAACCAATATCGGAAGGCAGCAGAAAAAGATTCAATTAATGCTTGACGAAGGAGTATTTATAAGGTTAATAGATCAGAGAGTTTATTCTATAATTAACGCCGTGTGCAAGTTTTGTCTTCGACATTTGCTACCCCAAAAACAACTAGGTGAAGAGCGAAACTCTGTCGAGCCGTAAAAGTTGAACGTTTTTCGGCTAGTGAGGATATTTGCCTCTATCAATATCATTTTTTACTTCTTCAATTTGAACACAATTCTTTACATTTAACATAAAACTCATTTTTGTCAATATTCCTGAAAACTACCGGAATATGCAAAATGAAGATGAAATTCAAGTGCGTAATCCTCTTAAATACGTACCTCATAAAGATAAGAAAGCCGTCGTATCGTTGGTTCGCAATCATTCATAATTATTTTCCGGATTTTTTAATATTTTTCAATTCCAGGAATGGAAAGGAGATATGTGCCCTTACCGCAGTTTCTGCCTGATCAGGGTCGCCTTGCCGTAGAGCCGCGATAATTTTTTTATGAGCCCTGATAGCGATGTTCGGGTCATGTTTGCTTATTGTGATATTCTCATTTTGTTCCAATAAGATATTTTTGCTGAAGATAATTCTTATTCGCTGTTGATTCCACACTTCCAGCAGTATCGGGTTTTCACTTAATTCAATAAGCATTCTATGGAATGTGTTATCATGCTCGGCAGCAAGTTTTTCATTGTTCGCCTGCAAAAAATGCTTCAAAAGGTTGTTTTGATGTTCAAGCTCTAAGAGTTGTACGGGTTGAACATTTGTCGCAGCCAAACGCACGGCGGCTATTTCCAATGCTTCACGTAACTGATAGATGTAGATCAATGTATCCAGAGTTACCAAGGCAACCCGGCAACCCATATTCGGTATTCTTTCTACTAAGCCCTCACTGCCTAGTTTCAATAATGCTTCGCGCACAGGATTTCGATTAACCTTAAGTTCTGAAGCAAGCTTTGGCTCGGAAAGTTTTGTGCCTGGAGCCCAGCATCCGCTTGTTAATCTATCTCGGATTGTGTTATAAACGCTTTCCTGTAATGTTGATTGCATAGCTTTTTCCTTTTTGATATCAAGTTAACCATGTTGACAATATATAACCAAATGACAGCAATATCAAGAAAGATATTAAAAAAACAGCCATCCCAGAGGAAACGGAAAATTTGAGAGGAAACGGATTCAGGTTACTTTGAAATAATCACAAACCAAAGTAACCTGAATCCGTTAAAACATAAAATGGCAGTATTAAAGCAAATATACAAATTCATGCTCAAAATTGAAGAAGTAAAAAATGATATTGATAGAGGCAAATATCCTCACTAGCCGAAAAACGTTCAACTTTTACGGCTCGACAGAGTTTCGCTCTTCACCTAGTTGTTTTTGGGGTAGCAAATGTCGAAGACAAAACTTGCACACGGCGTTAATTATAGAATAAACTCTCTGATCTATTAACCTTATAAATACTCCTTCGTCAAGCATTAATTGAATCTTTTTCTGCTGCCTTCCGATATTGGTTAGGGCTCTTCCCTGTATGCTTTTTGAACATTCTGGAAAAATAAAAGACATCCGAATATCCGCTTTGCACTGCTATCTCCGATAAGTTTAAATTTATGTCTTTGAGAAGCTCTAAAGAATGCTGGTGACGCAGTTTGATTGCGTAATCCAGCGGAGAAACAGCAAAGTATTTTTGAAAACCTTTACACAGGTGAGAGCGTGATATAAAACAAGTCTTAGCTATATCATTCAAAGTTATATGCTTATGATAATTAAGCTCAATAAATTGTTTTGCTTTTAAAAAATTCTCCGGAATTGTTTTTTTTCTGCCTGGTTGTTCCCGGCGCACATTACGCATCCATATTCTGAATATGTCTTCAACATTTTTATCATCAGCCCCCTTCGGATGATAAAGTTCTCTATGCATACTCAATAGAAACTCTTCATTCATATCCGGTGAATTAAAAAATAAAGGCGTATTACAGACAATAGCATTTTCTTTTAAAATACTGGAAAGCAATACCCCGCTGCAACGAATCCATGAATGCCTCCAGGGAATACCCGACCGACCGAAAAACAACGGTTTATCTGATTCAAAAATGACCATGGTGTAAGGCGGCATTCTTCTTGTGCCGGTAATTAATCCTACATCGACAGAATCATAAAAAAACTCGATGAAGACACATGGAGCGCCGTAAGGTACATCCACAATATGCGAAAATTGCCTGCGAAAACCAATAACGTGGACCTCAAATAGCTTTTTCGATGGACACCAGTTGCTATTATATACTGCCCTGAAATCTTCCATAATGATAATATCATCCAAATATTAAAGATTATTATCTATTCCAAATATTTTTTTTTAATACTATAATAACAATATAGTACAAAATGCAAAACAATCCATAAAATAAGGAAAAAGAAAATGCAAGAAAAAAACAAATATAATCTTTATCCTGACAGATCAGCAAAGTGCAAGCATAATGAGCTGCTCCGGGCTCAAAACTTTAAAAACCGGAAATGGGGTAAGTCAAAAGCGAAATTTGTAAGCTGAAAATAATCAACAAATCGTTAATTTAAACAAATTATGGGATGATAGTGTAAAAAAATAAAAAAATAATGTTAACAGTGTTGACTTTTCTTATTTTCTTGTTATACTCTTTATATAGATGCTGTTAGTAAAAGATATTTATATGCGGACAATTTTTAATAATTGTTGCAAACGCATCAATAATAAAAGGAGGAACAAATTTGACACGAAACATGCAATTCATTTACCAGCATACTAACAAATTTTTGGGTAATATTATAATCAAAACGGTAGACTAGTGTGGTATCTTGCAAAAATGGTTATAATATTTATCTTAAATATCTAACAAAATGGAAGCTATTCTATAATTATTACTATTGCTAGATGGTGTAATTTACACTATTTAATAGTAATAAAAGACTGGTTTTATAAATGGTCAGAACAAGATTAATGCAACGAACAAATATTAAAGAATTCTGATTTTTTCACGAATTCAAGGGAACAAGGCAAAATAATAATGAATATCAAGTTAATTATTTCGGTTATGACAATATTATTAATAGGTGGTTTTCAATCCGTTGCAGCATCCAAAGGGAAAGATACATTAAAAGTTGGTGTATATAGCTCGGGCGCTGGCAATATTGGTATTATTGAGACTCTCAAAGAAAATAAAGCATTTAAAGTTAAGTTGATTAACGAACTTGGATTTGATGTTGTTACAAAATATGATGTCATAGTTTTGGGTAGCTTATCTGGTGGATTACCTCTTAAAAAGTGGAGAAGAGACTTAGTCGATTATGTTAATTGCGGTGGCGGTTTATTATTACATCATAACGCCACAGGATTTAAAGGTTGGGATAATTCTTTATTTCCAAGCCTTTTCAAAGGAATAAAGAAATATGATAATCAAAAAGTAAGCGTTGTTATACCTGCTCATGAAGTAGTCAAAGGGATTCCACGAAATTTTAAGCACGCATATTATGATCATATCCAATTAAAATCTGGAGCAGATAGCCGGATTGTAATGAAAGATGCTGCTGGCAAACCTATTCTAGTGGTCAAGGAACTAGGTGATGGCAAAGTCGCCGGAAATGGCATGGCAACCGGATTTGCGTCTCTACCAGGCGGTAAACAGAAAAATCAAAAGGCAAAAGGCGGGGAACGCCAACTTCTTTTTAATCTGGTCCGCTGGCTTGGTTCAAAGAAAATCACGCAGTTAAGCTCGGAAGAATTTAAACGCCGAGAAAATAAAATTTTGCTTAAACGGGCTTCGGATGTAAGTGACTGGGGTGACTCAAGTCTTGTTTCCGGTCGTGGTAAATTGGTTTCTGAAAATATGGTTTATGAGCATGGTTATATCAACCCGCCTGTCGCAGTTATAAAAAATAATGCTCGGTTTTTCTTGTTTGACGCTGGCAAGTTATCGATAGCCTACAGGAAAACTGGTTCTCCCTCCAATATGCGTCCACAGAAAGAAATTGTTAATATTATGACCCGTTTGAAATGGATGGGAATTACCGATATTATTATGAAATGCGGCGGGCCCTTGGGCATCCGGTATCGTCAATACCTTGAAGCTATGATGCAAGGAGCCAAAGAAGCAGGGGTAGATTTATGGATATTTTGGCATTCTACTTTTAAATTGGGGACAAAAGGTTATGAGCAATATCTCGTCAAAGAAAAAAACGGCAAACCGGGACCGTATGTCGATATTCTTAGCCCTGCTTTTATGAAACGTTGTAAACAAGAAATAGATACTCTAGTCAAACTGGATAAAAACGGTACGCTAAAAGGGATTTTTCTTGATGAATTCTGGCATCCGTTTGTTTTTGACAAGCTGGAAGATGATATCAATAAATATGTGGCATTCTGTAAAAAACGTTTTAACGCCACTCCTCCCACTGATATTGGCAAATATTTTGCTATGGGCAACAAATGGCATGCTCCGGAGGATGTATGGTGGCGGCGTTATATTATATGGAAAAACACTTTGATCGTAAATTTTGTAAAAAAGTTGACGAAATATGCTAATTCTAAAGGCTTAAAAATAATAAATCAGCCCTTTTTTACGCCCGGACTCAGGAAAGGATGGTTTTATGGGCACGGTGATTTTTACGGGCTTTCACGGGAAGGTGATTTACAATGGACTTATGCGCCGAGGAGCAGTGATTTGCTGGAGAATCTTCCCTATGATAAAACTATCTTCTCGACTCATTCGCATTATAATTCCGGATATTCAAATGTTGCCATGCTACAGGGCAATTATGGTTCCTATTTTATATTTCAAACTTTATGGTTGCCAATTTTCCTAGGTGTTAATCCCAGAGTTATCGAGATGTTTAAAGCAACGGTGAGGAATAATCGGGAATGGTATGGGGCAAGGCCAATTAATAATGTTGCTATTCTTGTTAATGGCATTGAATTGGAACTGACTTCAAAAGATCCTCGTCACCTTTTTATGCAATATTATCTCGGTTTGAAAAAAATGCTTTCCAGTTATCAGGACTCAAGTATGCTCTTAGTTAGGGATGTTAACTTTTATACCCGCTATAAAACCTTACTGGCTCCACCGCACAGTGTGTCCCATCTTCCTGCCGAATGCGTTGACCCATTAATGAATTATGTGAAAAATGGTGGAACATTAATTGCTATGGGGACGGAATTTTCCACTTCAAAAGAAGATATTACGGACACTAAAAATCTTAACCCAGAGTTTATGGGCGCAAAATATCGCAAACTGAGCAAACCGACCATCCTGAAATCTATTACCTTTTCTGATGGGAAACGGATTAAAATCGGGAATACATCTTCTAGGAAAAAGGAGCATTTACTAAATCAAGTTGCAGAACCTGTATCGTCTGAATGTAAGGTTATCGCTGTTTTTTCAGAAACCAATTATCCGGCAATAACTAAATTTACCTGTGGAAAAGGTTCAGTAATTGCTTTTCATTTTGATGTCATTAAAAGTATCGGGAATAATTATAATGAAATGATGAATTATTTAGCTGCCGTATTGAAAAAATCTTCCTCTCCGGCAATTACTGTATCCGGAGACATTTCTATTTTTAAAACCCTAAAAAAAGGCAACTGGATTATTATTTCCCTGTTAGGACAGGAAATCAAAGGGGTTTTCAATAGAAAATATCCAGCGCAGGGGAAATTATTTATTGATCCGTCTGCTCTTGGATTGAAGGGTAAGGAGTTCAGCATTTATAGTTTGGCCCGGGAACGCGAGATTTTACCCGTTCAGGATTTACGCAATTTTGGCATGGAGCGATGGAATGCACAGAAGCTTAAAAAAGGCATTCCTGTTTATCTGCCTGCAGATTCCCTTGAACAGGCTATTTTGCCGGAAACTATTAAAGACAAGTACTATAGAGCAGTATCTCTTAAATATTGGAAAACAAGAAAAACGTGCCGAATTTATAGTCATGAGATTATTGCCATCGCACCAGTCGGAGAAATGTCTCCAGATGTAGAAATGAATCACGGTAAATAATAATTGTATAAGCAAAAGGAGGTTAAGCATGAACACAAATACAAAAAAGAACGTTGACCAAGTGATTTTTTGGGCGTTAAAAAAAATGATGGTGTGTAGACTCTTATTTTTCTGTTTAATGTTAAGCTTCGGAAACATTCAAGCCGGGCTGGTGAGTAGCTGGTCTTTTGAAGAAGGAACTGGCTCAACAGCCGCTGATGTTTCTGACAATGGTCATACTATTACTCTTACCGGAACCTCCTGGGTAAACGGCAAAATTGGCTATGCCTTGGAATTTGACGGAAACGATGATTCTTCTACGATAAACAATCCATCTGAACTAACTTCTTCTACCGGATCAATTGAATTCTGGATGAAAGCTGATTCTGCACATATGGGGGGTATTTTTCATTTATATGAAAAATATACTACTGATTATATACGCACCGCCGTGAATTCAAACGGACGGTTGGATTTAATCGTTGAAGATAATAATGCTGTTAAAATATATGTCTATTATGACCTGGATAACTTATACGGTAAGTATAAATATGTTGGTAAATGGCTTCATGTCGTATGGGTCCAGGACGGTACGGAAGTAAAACTATATATTAATGGAGAGAGAAAAAAATTATCCGGCACTAATAGTGGCGACTGGTGGTCTAAGCATTTAAACGCGAAAAAGGCTAGTATCGGTACTGCATGGGGTTGTTTTGATGGCATACTTGATGAAATTCGGATTTATGACAATGCCCTCCCCGAATCAGCTATCACCAACAATACTTTGGGTAAATAATAATGTGAGCATAAACATAAAGAAAAGAGGCTTAGTATGAATACGAATGCAAAAAAGAATGTTAGCAAAGTGATTTTTTGGACGTTAAAAAAAATGATGGTGTGCAGGCTCTTATTTTTCTGTTTTATGTTAAGCTTAGGAAGTATTCAAGCCGGACTGGTGAGTAGCTGGTATTTTGAAGAAGGAACTGGATCAACGGTCGCTGATGCTTCCGGTAATGGTCATACCGTTACTCTTGCCGGAGGCTCTTGGGTAGACGGCAAAATCGGCTCTGCTTTGGAGTTCGATGGAAGCGATGATCAGGCTACTATAAGCAATCCCTCAGGGCTAACTTCTTCCACCGGATCAATTGAATTCTGGATGAAAGTTGATTCCGTACATCTTGGGGGTATTTTTCATTTGTTTGAAGGATATACTACTGATTTTATACGTACCGCTGTTAATACAAACGGACGGCTGGATTTAGTCATTGAAGACAACAACGAAACCAAAATATATGTCTACTATGACCTGGATAACTTGTATGGTGCGTATAAATATGTTGGTAAATGGCTTCATATCGTATGGGTCCAGGATGGTACGGAAGTAAAACTATATATTAATGGGGAGAGAAAAGTATTATCCGGCACTAATAGTGGCGACTGGTGGTCTGAGCATTTAAATGCGAACTCTGCTAGTATTGGCGCGGCATGGGGTTATTTTGATGGCACACTTGATGAAATTCGGATTTATGACAATGCTCTCTCTGAATCGGCTATCGCCAACAATGCTTTGGGTAAATACACTGCCGCCGGCTGGCATTTTAACGAAGGAACTGGCTCGACTGTTGCTGATTTTTCAGGGAGTGGTCATACCGTTACTCTTAACGGGCCGTCTTGGACAAACGGCAAAATCGGCTCTGCTTTGGAGTTCGATGGAAGCGATGATCAGGCTACGATAAGCAATCCCTCAGGACTAACTTCTTCCACCGGATCAATTGAATTCTGGATGAAAGTTGATTCCGTACATCTTGGGGGTATTTTTCATTTGTTTGAAGGATATACTACTGATTTTATACGTACCGCCGTGAATGCAAACGGACGGCTGGATTTAGTCATTGAAGACAACAACGAACTTAAAATATATGTCTACTATGACCTGGATGACTTATGGTATGACTATGTCGACGAATGGCTTCATGTCATATGGACTCAGGATGGCACAGAAGTAAAACTGTATATTAACGGAGAGAGAAAAATGCTGTCCGGCACCAATAGCGGCGACTGGTGGTCTGACCATTTAGACGCGAACTCTGCTAGTATTGGCGCTGCATGGGGTTATTTTGACGGTCTGATTGATGAAATGTCTATTATTAACCGTCCCTTAACTGCCGAGGCCGTTTGTGATGTTATAGACTCTTCTGGTTTGTGCGGGCGGTGGGAAATGAACGAAGCGACAGGAACTAACGTTTTTGACAATTCCGGGAATGGTAACGATGCCACGTTTGTGAATATGGCAGCATTACCATGGGTCAAAGGCGTTCTCAACAGTAATGGATATTTTGAAAAATCGCTTTGTTTTAACAACAGTGGCGACTACCTTTCAATCAATAATAGCTCAAGCCTGCAGATTACCGACGACTTGACTATTTCGCTGTGGATCAAGCCCACTACTGTTGGTGTCAAGCAGTGTAGTCTGGTCGATAAGGACTTTGGTGGCGAATTTTCGCTAATTTTGGGACAAGACGGCGCGGTTAAGCTCAGACAGGGTAAATCACAAAGTTCCGGTCAATATTTTGAGGCTACGGTTATTCCTTCCAACAGTATCGTCAACAATCACTGGCAGTATATCGTGGTGACGCGCAACATGGCTACCCGTGAAATTAAAGGTTATCTCGACTGCGTTCTGAAAAACACTGTGACGTATCCAGATGACCCCGCTTATTCTCCTCCGGCGACAACGACCAGTGCGGTCATAATCGGGTCTGGATACTTCTCTGACTATAACGGTGATATTGACAAAGTTAAACTTTACAGTATGGTACTGGAGCAGGAGACAATTGAGAGAGAATATCTTTTGAATGCTTATTCTGGGCATAGTTATTATACTACGGAAGACGGCATCGCGGTTTGTACGCTGGATATCCCAGTCTCGGATGGTTTAAACAATAGTAGTCTGGTTGTTAAAAACTCGCAGGGAACAACGCTAGCGACCAACAGTTCTCCAACGAATGCTACCGACCTGACTTTTAGTACCGCTTCACTATCAACCGGGGAAAATACGATAAGTGTTGAATTGCAACGCTCCACAGGTGAAATAGTTTTCCACCGTGATGTGGAAGTGATTAAATTGACAGCTAATGCTGGGTGCGAAGTGAAAACTGATCTTAAAAACGGCATTTTGCTACGTGATGGTGATGCCTTTTTCCCAATCAGTCTTTACATGTATGATGTTACTTCTAGTGAAACCGCCGTTTTTCAGGAAGTTGCCGATGCCGGATTTAACAATATAATTCGCTGGTATCCCGTTTACGGAGTAACACCATCTGATGCTGGTACTTACCTGGAAAATGCCGATACCTATGGATTGTCCGTAATAGACTGGATGTCAGTTTATTCGACAATAAATTTGAGTAATTCTGACGTTAAATACACTACTGAAGAAAATTTTTGGAATGCGTATAAAGGATTATCTCCTTTTAGCGTAGATCAGAGCTCCCGAATGATTCAGGCAGTTGGTTATGCCAAACAGGAAACAAACCTTATCGGATATTATACTTTTGATGAGCCTTACTTTACTCAAATAGAAGCTGGTCAGGATCTTTATACTCGTACAAATAATGAAGACGGATATCATCCGACTATTGCCAGCGTTACTGAATCTAAATTAGGAGATATTGACTATACGTCCTGGTGGGATGTGCTGATAAGAGGCACTTACTTTCATCCACCACGGGTTAGCGGGGACCTTTCCAGTTCGGTAGATGTGGTAAGCAAAAGTATTAACCTTTATAGTGCCCTCGCCAAAAAGCATCGTAAAGTTTTCTGGGCACTTTTGATGGGGGAATTTTCCAGCGATAGTTACAAACGAGTCATCACGCCGGAAGAACAGTATTGTCAGACTTATCTAGCGTTAATTGGTGGAGCAAAAGGGGTATTTTATTTCCGTTATCCCATATATCATAATGACTCATGGAATACTCTGGATGATTTGGCCAGTGAACTGACCATGTTGGCTCCGTCCATGTTGACTCCTGATCTGGTTCAAAGCATTACTTACTCGAGCGGAATTTGCGACCCGATTAACAATAAGTTCGTTGATGTTCAGGTTTCTCTACGGAAAGCCCCTGCCGGAGCAAGTTATGATTATGTGTTACTGGCGGTCAACACCCAAAACTACTCTGTAGATGTGGATTATGCCATTTCTTTATTGGGCAGCAGTGGTACTATCAGTCGCATGTTTGATACTAACACATATACCGTAACTAACGGCAAATTCAGTGATACGCTTCTTCCATTAGCAACACGAGCTTATACTTTTGTTAGTAGTTCAACAGATCCAATTACAATTGATGTGGATATAACACCAGGCACGAATTCCAATCCGGAAAGCGCCCCATATCCTTACTCTGGACGTCCTGGCATGACTAATATCATGCAGAATCCGAGTTTGGAAGACAATACAATCACTAACTGGCCAGATTACTGTAAGCCATGGGATGCGACACCAAGAATAAATACGCAAAATCAAGGATGGGGGCTGGTAGATACTCCTGACTTATCCGAACTTTGTGATGAAATAGACAATGATGGAGGAGATTCAGATGGTGATGGAAATCCCGGCAGTAAATGTCTTAAAATTAACAGGAACAACCAACTTAATGGGGTTTATTTCCGCCTTACGCCATCACATACTGACACAAACGGCAAAGATTATACCTTTTCGGTATATATGAAAGCTGATCAAAGTGGACGTCAAGTTAAGCTAAGTTCTCTTCTGGGAAATACAACAGTGACTTTAAGTACGTCATGGGCACGTTATTCTCTGACGATAAATGTTCCGGCAAATTGGGGAGCCGAAAATAACTTCTCCGTAAAACTTATTGATGACAATAGTACTGTTTGGGTTGATGCGATACAGGTGGAAGAGGGATCTACCGCAACAACATTTACTGTTAATTAATCATAATAGCGCCCGAGTCAAGAATGAAATATTTGTAAAAATTAAAAGAATTTTTAAATTATCTTTAAAACAATAATAAATTTAATAAAAGGAAAAATGTCATGAAAAAGAAGAAATTCACACTCATCGAACTCCTCGTTGTGATTAGTATTATTGCAATACTCGCCAGTATGTTACTACCAGCTTTAAGTAAAGCTAGAGATGCTGCCAAAAAATCTACCTGTTTATCTCAATTAAAACAGTTAGGACTGGCGAATCAGATGTATGCTCAAGACAATAGTGAATGTTTGCCAGTTAGTCAAATATCTGGGAAGTTATACGATTTTCTGCTTATGGGATATGTGAATTATGATTATACTGACCGCTTCACCAGAGGTGATTACAGCATATTCCACTGTCCTTCCGGAGTTGTAGCCCCCACAGTTAAGCCATATGTTAGTAGAGGATACGGGTATAATCAATACATTGCCCAGTATAACTACTGTAAAACTGCTCATCTTTCCCAAATGGAATCTCCAGCATTAATGTTATTGATGGCAGACCAACATAACGCAAACGAATTGGAATTATCTATGTTTCAGTCTAAAAGCAATATTACCTTTATTAATCCTGGCGCCCAAGCTAAATATATTCATTATCGTCATAGAGGACTGACGAATGCTCTTTTCGGCGATGGTCATGCAAGAACCGGCAAGAAAGGCAAGTATGTTTTGGAAGGATGGGTAATTCAGGACTCTAAATGGTATAATGGCGGAACCATCTACTAAAGAAAACGTTTTTGTCGCGCGGATTTAAGAAAATGGTTACTAAGTATCTCCATAACTTATAAGCTACGAGAAGATTTGCAAAAGCAATAAAGGTTCATTTGAGTGCTTTCTGAGGATTTAAACCTAAAAAGGACAGAAGAATGAAGCAAGCCCATTTTCCAAATATTTTAATATAATGAATTTTTACAGAAATAAATAAGACTAAAAGAAAATTTAAAAGGTAAATTTATGTTTTTTGATTTCCG
Organism: Victivallaceae bacterium; assembly: GCA_963664605.1. Taxonomy (GTDB): domain Bacteria; phylum Verrucomicrobiota; class Lentisphaeria; order Victivallales; family Victivallaceae; genus JAHOYW01. The sequence goes on along the minus strand of OY761536.1, from coordinate 1,996,906 downwards.
AAAAGGATATCTGCCAACAAATTGGTTGTTAGAAACAGCCAATCACTATTTCTCTGATGATGGATTGAACAGTGGTCAGATAATGCTCGCTAAAATGAAATTGACAGGAGAGTTGCCGGAGTACTATAATGTTGAGCTCCATCTCGCTCCAAAGGGCATGTTCTGGATTTCAGATGGCACCTATGAGATTATAATTGATTTCATTAGGAAACAGGTGATAATGTCTTATGGAAGGTTTAAGCTTAAGACATCGTCATTGATAATCCCCGAAGGGCGTGATTTTCTCAATCTGAAGCTATTTTTTTACTCAAATAAAATTGCCACGAGTATTGATGATGACGAAATACTGTCAATGCACAAACCCGTAATAACGCTTCCGTCAAATTTATATTCCATCGGATTTTTCGATGAATGTTTGATCCATAATTTCCAGGATAATATCGAGATTTTCTCACGAACTGCCGGAAATGGCAAGAAAGATTGCCACCTGGAAGTCAATGTTGATTTCTATGACGATCTGATCCATGCTCCATTTACTAATGCCATGATTGATAAAATGTTTGACGAATTTAAAAGCTGGGGACTTAAACGATGTCATTGGATTTATTACGGAGGACAGAAAAATGGCTGGTGGTCGGGTTGTCTGTCTCCTGTTTGTGAAAATGCCAGAAAAACTTTTGAAAATGTTGGCGATATTTTCGCGACTGCCGTGAAAGCGGCGCATAAAAGAGGGATAGAGCTTTACGGATTGATAAAACCATTTGACATGGGATTGCAATATTCCATGAAGCCGGCTTCTGAAAAGGTGGAACGATTATGTAAATTAAATACGATTAGCGGTCCTCATGGCTGGATTGCGGATTTTCCGGCAAAACACCGGGAATTAATCACCTGCAGAAGACAGAAGGATTACAGTGTTGATAAGGATGAAAAAATAGTCAGAATTGAACTTATCAAAGAAGATGATATGGCTGCCGATTTTACAGTAGAAGACCTGGAACTCTATGTCAGTAATGATAATGCCGAATACTGCCTTTATGATGGGCCGATTAAGCGTATGGAATCAGTGGAAAATCATGAACAATGGATACATGATTCATCAGGAGGCAGGGCATCTGGGAAAATTGTCAGGGCACGGGTAATGCGCCTTACTGAACTCAATATTAATAAGAAGTTTTTTGCTATAAAGGTCAACAAAACCAATAATTCTTTCGGCAACAAACTTGTTGATATAATCCATGTTTTTGGAGATAGCGGCGAGTTAAGAAGAATTACATTGGGAATTACCGCTAGACGGGCTCAACCTGCTGGTCAAAATGACTTCAGGAAAGTAGGTGTGGAATTCGATTTATGTCCAGGGGTTTCCAGTGCCGTAGTTCCGGGTTTCAATATGATCAAAGATAATTTTTACTTGGATGGGAAACAAGGTTTTATCGCTATAGCCAAAGGAAAAGAACCGGGAGCTTTTGCTGTGCTTTCGCCATCTTTCCCGGAAACACGAAAGTGGTGGTTATCATGGGTAGAGGATATCCTTAACGCAGGCGCTGATGGAGTTGAATTGAGGGTACGCAATCACCACTCTCCACTCACATGGGACGAATATGGATTTGAACAGCCAGTCGTGGATGAATACCGGAAAAGATACGGAGTTGATTTGAATACGACAAATGACTTCGATCATGAACTCTGGCGTAAACTGCGCGGGGAGGCCTATACGCAATTTTACCGTGAAGCGAAAGAATTAGTCTCACGAAATGGCAAAAAATTAGGCTTGCATATCAGTACGACCATGAACGCCCCTGTGGCAAATATGGCAGCAATGAACATTCATTGGGATTGGAAAACATGGTTAAATGAGGGATTGGCGGATGTCGTTACACTCAAAGAAGTATGGCCGGGCACACCATTTGCAAAGGAAGTCATGACGATGACTAAAAAGTTGGGAATCCCTGTTGTCTTCTGCCCTTACGCCAATGACCTGTTTTTAGATGGCAGGAATGGGCTGGAGGCGTGCGCCAATCGTATTGCTCTCGCTCGTGAGGCATGTTTAGACGGGTTTCAATTCTACGAGTGCGCCGCTGTTGTTCGTGGAAATCCGGATGGAGGAATCACCATGCTTCAACCCGATTTAAGAAAACTGTTTGCAAAGAATTTTTGTAATACTTAAAATATACGTGCAAATTAAAATATCAGAAGACATTTTAATCATGAATAAACCATTTTTTACATCTGCGCAGCCAATCTGGCCGGTAAAACGAGAAAAAGATATTAATCTGCTAGTAGGCTTTCATTGTTCATTTAAATTGAAAGCTATTTGTAAAGTTCGAATCAGAATAGCAGCGGCGACAATCTATCGTTTGTTTTATAGCGGCGCTTTCGTTGGTCACGGCCCAGCACGCGCGGCTCATAGTTATTATCGTGTTGATGAATGGGATTTGACTGCTGATGCAGGCATCAATCATATCGCGATTGAAGTAGCGGGTTACAATACTCCCAGCTATGCATACTTGGACCAGCCATCTTTTTTGCAGGCGGAAGTTACTGACTCCAATGGAAAAGTTCTGGCATTTACCAACGATAAAAATGTCTGTTTCACAGCAACAATTCTACCACAGCGTAAACAAGTATGTGATCGTTACACCAAACAACGAACATTTTGTGAAATATACAATTTAAAACCTGACTATAATCAATGGCATAAAACAGGTATTACAAATTCAGTCAAATGTGCATCTTTTGAAACAAAAAAACTGCTTAAAAGAGCTTTATCGTACCCAAAATTCAATAAAGTGAGACCCAAAACGGTAATTTTCGAAGGAAAGGTTGAAAAAACACAGCCTGCAGAACCACTTACACTCCTAGACGAAATGAAGTGTATAAAAACAATAAACAGGACGATTGAACACAAAATAAACTTTCCCCAAAAAACAATTCATATACAAAAAAATACTTTTAAAATTTTTAATTTTGGTCAGAATTTATGCGGATTTATCGGTTTTTCAATCACATGTTTGACTCCGACACGTATTTTGCTCGTATATGATGAAATCATGATTGATGATGATGTTTTGTTCATGCGTCAAGATGCCTTAAACACAGTGGCGTGCAAGTTGACCTGTAAAGGTAATTACACGTTTGAAACCATCGAGCCGTATGCTATGAAATACTTGAAAGTTATTGTGCTGAACGGTACTTGTACCTTGAATGACCTCTATTTACGGGAATTCGCAAATCCTAATACGGATGGACTTCATCTTGACTCCAAAGACGATGAACTCAATCTCATTTTTGAAGCAGGCAGACAATCTTTACGGCAAAACGCCCTGGACCTATTCATGGACTGCCCGGGGCGGGAACGTGCGGGTTGGATAGGAGACACTTACTACACAGCAAAAGCCGCCGCATGCTTAATGGGTAACATTCAAATCGAAACCAATCAATTTGAAAATTATGCATTACCTAAAAATTTTTCTGACATTCCGCCCGGTACATTGCCTATGTGTTATCCGGCAGAACACCCTACAGGACGATTTATTCCCACTTTTTGCTTCTGGTTTGTCATGCAGTTAGAGGAATACGCACAGCGCGACGGCAGTATTGAAATTATAAAGAAGCTCAAACCAAGAGTATTAAAAATCTTTGAGTACTTTCAATATTTTAAAAATGAATTTGGCCTTTTGGAGAACCTTGAAGGTTGGGTATTTATTGAATGGTCGGAAGCCAAAAATTTTGTTCAAGATGTTAATATTCCAGCTAATCTACTCTACCTCCAAGCCTTAAGAGCTGCTGGGAGATTATACAACATCAATGCCTTTTCGCACGAAGCGGATAATTTAGCGAAAACAATATACGAAACATCTTTTAACGGACGCTTTTTTATGGACAATCTTCTACGGAAAGATGGGAAATTGGTTCCGACATCTAATTATACAGAAATTTGTCAATACCTAGCCTTCAAAGCTGAAATAGTTACGCCAGAAACACATGCAGAACTTTGGCAAATACTATTGGAAATCAATGAGGATCCTCAACCTGAACTGCATGACCGTAATGTTCTCTTTGGCGAATGTCTGCGTATGGAGTTGCTTTCAAACTATGGTCATATTGACCAGCTTCTCAAGGAAATCCGTAAAACCTTCTATCCCATGGCTGTCCGCACGGGGACGTTGTGGGAAAAATATGACGAAAGAACCAGCTGCAACCATGGCTTCACCGCATATATAGCATACCTGTTGCACCTTCACGTAAATGTTAATCAAGAGGAATATTGATATAAATAATCTTTATGCCTCTATCTGCAAAATTATTGTTATTTCAAATAAATTCCAAGGAACAAAACTATGAGTATTCAGATAATTACCGGCTTCGACGGAAGTTCTCCGCATTCAGATACCGGAGTTAAACAAAGAAAAGAAAATCATTTTACAGTGTACCCTTCCTGGCGTGAAGTTGAGGGGATAGATGAAGAAGCCATCGGTTGCGGAAGCAGGTTTTATATAAAAATAAAAAATAACAGCAACCTGCCGCAAGAAGTTTTTATTAGCGCTGACTGGGAAACTCCCAAACGGATTGAACATCATGATTATGGATTTGTGTGTCACGAAAGCGAAGATGAATGGACACAGGTCGCTGGGATTCATAATGGCGAAACCAGGATAGACTATCATCTTGAAATCAAACCAGGAATCACAGAACTGGGACTTTTACCGGCTTATAATCTTAAGAAATTTAATAATTTTCTGGATATAGTTCGGCAAAAAGGCTTAAAGCTTGAAACCATTGGCAAAAGTGCCCATGGGCGGGATATAAGTTTAATCTCAATACTTTCTGAAAATAAAAATGCTTTAAATTTCTTTATTCAAGCTCGAGATCATGCTTATGAGACCGCGGGCTCCTATTGTTGTGAAGGAATCATTGATTTTCTGCATGGAAAATCATATATGTCTGAATATTTAAGGTCAAAGTTTAATTTTTTCATTTTGCCTATGACTAACCCCGACGGAGTGTATAATGGACTTAGCCGCTTGACTTACGAAAACGGTTTTAATAATGACCGTTTCTGGTGGAATGGCGGACCAGGTACTGAAGGCAAGGTTTTGATAAAAACATTAGACCGGATAAAGCCTACAGTATACATGAATATACATAATTACGCAATGAAATTTATTGATGGACTACTGACTTGTGAATCATCAGACTTTGTTGATAAGATCCTTACCCATCTTCCGGCAGACCACAAACATCATAAAGACTGGTTCATTATGACTGACGAGCAATGGTGCAAAAAAAACAACACAAAAGATTATTTGAAGGATTGCTGGGGCGGAAAAAATTACTGCAAAAATAAATTTGGAACCCTGTCGGTTATCTTTGAACTAACCTGGTTTGGAAGAAATACCGCATCAATGAAAAAACTTGGAGTAAAAGCGATGACCGCACTTGCGCTGGTTGGAGTGGAGGAATTGGCAATATGAGCACTTTTTTTGCTGGTACATCGGAAGTAGTTATTACACCGCCTGTTGGTGTTGATCTCCTGGGATATAGCCCTAGAAAAGCAGAAGGCGTCCATGATGATTTGAAAGCGACAGCCTTGATCTTTGATGACGGGGAACAAAAAATTGTTATATGTTCTTTCGATCTTTGCCTTATAAATGAAGCGACCACGGATTTTATACGGAACCGTGCCTCGGAGAAAACAGGAATTCATCCTGCAAACATGATGTTGACCACCACACATACCCACTCAGGCCCGTATTTGGAGTGTGATAATCCGCTCAACACAAAATGGCGGAAGGACTTTGAAAAGAAAGCGGTGCAATTGATTATTAACGCGAACAACCAACTGAAACCAGCTGAAATAGCTGTTGCTTCCGATAGTATTGAAGAAATTGGCGGCAATCGCCGAGATCCTAATGGACCTATCGATCGTTCAGTAAATGTTATAAAGGTAGTTGATATGACCAATGATAAGGTTATGGCAATCATCCTTAATTATGCCTGTCATGCTACGACTCTAGATGTTCATAATCTCTTGATTACAGCAGATTACCCCGGCTTCACTAGAGACTATATTCAAAGAGGGTGGAGCGAAAAGCCGAATGTACTTTTCCTGAACGGGGCCTGTGGGGATATTAACCCAGGAGGCTATTCGGCTGAAGATTCCGCGAAAGGAGTTTTTATCCCTAATCGTAACTTCAAAAGAGCTGAACAGATCGGTCAGTTTTTGGGACAAAAAACGGTTGATTTAGTTAAATCTGCAAAAACTTTTAAACCTGAATGCCTGCAAAGCAAGCTTCAAACTGTCGCTATGCCACTTAAAGAAATGAAAAGTGTTGAGCAAACTGAAAAAATACTTTCCGAAATGAAAGCACGATATGAGATGATTGAAAAATCTTCTGTTTCGGAAGAAGAAAAATATCAGGCATGGCGGGAATACTTTTATGCTTTATTGAATTATGAAGAAGCTGAAGAGTTTAAAGATATAGGACCAGAACGCGTTATTTATCAGGATATTTACGGCATTGCGATTAACGATACAGTATTGATTGGCTTTCCCGGAGAACTGTTTACCAATATCGGCATGACCTTGAAAGAAAGATCATCTTTTAAAAAAACATTTGTCACCAGCTACACGAATGGATGTATAGGTTATTTTCCTACAGTTAAAGATTTGGAAGAATCTGATGGTTATGAGGTTAACTCCTGTCATTTTCATAAGACTGCTATTCAAAATCTTCAGAATGCCGCTAAATCTCTAATACAGAAATTGCATAATTCCCAAAAACATAAATAAAGGAACAATAACGGTTGGATATTCAAATAAGAATGGCACTGACAATAATATATTTTATTCATGATTAACGCCGAATGCTTACTTAAAAATATGTTTTTGATATCGTGGTGTCGGTATCCATTATTTCCCAGCCTAGGCCTTTAAGTTTGCGCACGATTTATGAAGAGGTACGGAATTCTCGATAGGACAGTTCCGAATGTTTGTGAAAATTCATCTATATTTTTTAATATTGTTAATCGTCGTCATGTAAACATTGGTCTTATTTTTTTCTGAAAATAGTAATGACCTGAACTCAACTTTCCGGTTTGCTTCAAGACTCTATCATATTGTTCTTTCATATCCGGTTCAAAGTCATTTATGGAAAATGATTCACCCAGGTTATTCTGTTCATTCGGATCGTCTTTGACGTTATAATAATCGAACTCGTTATCCGCGTCTTTGTTAATGTAACAATTAATCTTCACATCGCCTTTTTTGAGCATAAAACGTTGGCCCTGTATAGCATTTTCTGAAATGATGATACGTTCAGGATTGACCGGGGCGTCACTTTTGAAATACGGCATCAGGCTCATATTGTCAGTTTCATAAGTATCTATGTAAATCAAATTACCTTCGGCATCCCGGCGTTTCGGCATTGACAAATGACAATAATCCAGAATAGTCGGATACAAGTCAATATGGCTGACATTTTCATGAACGATTTTACCTTCCGGTATCCCCGGCCCTGAAAAAATGAATGGAACTTTGGCGCTGCATTCATAGAATGAACCTTTCTGCTGTAGATGATGATCGCATAGATGGTCGCCATGATCTGAAGTCAGAATAATCAAAGTATTATCATAAATGTTCAAATCTTTTAATTTCTGTATAATCCGCCCTATCATCTCATCAATCAGATTGATACAACCGAAATATTGCGCGCGGTTTTTCAGTAACCTATCTTCGTCCATCTGGTCCCAGATAGCGTGAAATTTCTTCATTTGAAGAGAAAAATGTTCAATTTCATTCCGGCTTGCATTTGGAGCTGGAATATCGTCTTTACCGTACATTGAAAAATACGGTTCCGGTGGATTACACGGGGTGTGAGGCAATGCATACGATAACTTCATAAAAAATGGCTCGCAACCAAGTTTCTGGCATTCACGCCGACTAGCAATCAAGTCAAGTTCATGTAAAGCCCTCTCCGTATAATAAACTGGACGGTAGTGTTCAAGCGGCACATTAGTTGGTTCTATCGGGTAAGCATTATTCAGGTCATTTACATCAGAAATTTTTGCATTTAGATTACGTTTTTTTTCAAATCCATTCTCTTTTAAATATATTTTATGTTCATCAGAACCAACCATTTTTTGAAAACCGGCAGATCGGTTTTTAGGGTAAAAATGTCTTTTGCCGATTACTGTGGTGTAATAACAGTTGGCTGCGAGTTTTTCTACGAAAGTAGGTATTGCCTCCGTCCAGTTCTGGTCATTATAGTAGACTCCATGCTCGTAACTGTTGACTCCTGTCATGATAGATGCACGCGCCGGGACACAAACCGGGTTTGAACAATAAGCGTTATCAAACGCGGTTCCGGATGCGGCTAAAGCATCAATATTAGGAGTTTTTACTGGGAATTTCCCGATATATCCAAGTGCGTCGAAACGTAATTGGTCCATCATTATAAATAAAATATTATTCATCCCAAAAAGCTCTTTTTTATTATTTAGTATTCTGTTCTAATTCCGCTAACAAGGGACTGAAAAACGGCAGTTTGCAATCCATGTCGGGAATCTGGTGATGGTTTACCCAGGTAAAGGTTTCGGCAGCCTTGCAGCCACAGAGTACACCCTTTTTCATAACCCGCAAACGATGCCCATGATCAGGATAATGCGCTGTCGGCATCTGGCAGGCATGTTTACCGAGCAGTTCCATTCTTTCATCAAGATAATCTGATATATCGACGAAAGTATCGAATTTGGCATTTATCGGGCCGAAAGAATTCAAATCTTCACGAAAATGCAGCAGCGCACCTTTGAATCCGGCTTCCACCGCTTCCCAGTAGGCATTTGTCGATAATAAAGAGCTGGCAAGGTGTTCGATGTTATGTGAACTTAAACCGTGTGCGAACACACAGGATGGATTGTGTTCCAGAATCAAATCAGCTAACTTTTTAATGCTCGCTTTATCTTCATGCGCTGTCAAGATAGACGGAATTTCTGCATTTATTCCTTTAGGTAAAGGAGCACTGCCATAACTGATCGTATGCTGGACACCGTTTTCATCACGATAATGGCGTTGTGGATGATCCAAGTGGATTGGTTTTGTATTCAGCATTGCCGCCGCTTCATCGCATTCGCGTTTACGGCGCTGCATAATTTTCAGGGCGGGTTCGATCCAGCGTTTAACCGTACCGTCTGCTTGCAATTCACCAGCGGAACCGGACATATTATTGGTAGTCATTACATAAACGATCTCATATTTATTGTCGCGACATTTCAGCAAAGCGCCTCCACTGTGAGCTTCAATATCATCAGCGTGAGCGCCTATCGACATTACCTTTTGAATATCCATTTTAGTATCCTTATTTTCTGTATGATTTTATTAGCTTTTCAGGACCGCCTTTCGCGAGCCACTGTTCAAGGTCTAAGTTTTCAAGATGTGAAAGTTCCTCTCTATCTATTACCTCTAAGACTTCATCGGAAAAATCATTCATTGACACATACTCTTCCGAATCCTGTATTTGATACTGAAATTTGGGAAACGCTTTACTGATACCTGCCTCATCTTCTTCCTCCGGTTCAGGAAAAATAGTAAAACCTGTATCATTTGTTGCATCTTCCAAACCCCATTTTTGTTCATAAGCAAGCAAGACAGATTTAAGTTTATTTCTTATATCCGTATATTTATCTGCCTGTTCATAAAGCAGGTTATTGCTTTCTTCCGGGTCATTATTCATGTCAAACAATTCTTCATAAGGACCGCGATAGTGATAGTTGTATTTGAAATCCTTATTTCTTATGGAAACCCAGCGGTATACTCCACGCCCAAACTCCATATACTGGTAACGCCGGTCTTTGCTGTCTTTCAAAAGCGAACCACCGGGTAATTCTGTTTTTCCAGGATAACCTATTCCGACAATATCAAGCAATGTCGGCATAATATCGTTTAAATCACAGAAGTCATTATTGCGGCTTCCCGGTTTAAATTTTTTAGGATAACGGATAATGAAAGGTATTCTCGCAGAAGAGTCATAAGGACACGATTTCCCGAAAGTATCATGATCTCCCAGCATTTCTCCATGATCTGAAGTGAAAATTATAATGGTATTATCCATCTGCCCGGCTTCTTCCAAGGCATCAAGGACTTTACCGATATTGTAATCTACAAATGATACGGAACTATAATAAACTTCCCTCATACGACGAACATAAATATCCCATTTGTCTTCGGGCAGACCGGGAATTGTTTTCCTGAGTTCGGTGATCCATGACGCCGGAGTTTTACTTTTGAAAACTTCCGGCAGTTCCTTGTCTTTGTAAATATCAGCGTACGAGTCCGGAATATCAAAAGGAGGATGAGGCGCAATCCAGCTAGACCAGAGAAAAAACGGCCTCCGCCCTTTATTTTCTTTTATATACTTGACTGATCTGTCCGCAACCCAACTTGACCCATGGTGTTCTTCTGGAATAAGAGAGCGTTGAGGGAGGTAATAAAACAAATTGCGTATACCATGAATATTGAGAACATTACCGAACCTATTATCTTTAAGGTACATTGCGTACTCGTCGTCCTCCCTGAATTTCGGGCATTCCTCCATTAGTTCCATTTTATTGAAACCGTGATGACAACGCACTGGCTTAAAGTGCATCTTACCAATAGCCCGTGTATCATAACCGTTATCAGACAGTATTTGGGGTAGCACCGGCATATCATATCCCAAGGGTTGTCCGGCGTTAGTAGCAAAACTGTGAAATTTAGCAGGCAAACCAGTAATCAGATTATGTCGGGCAGGCATACAGACCGGGTTGGGGGAATATGCGTTCCGGTAAAGACATCCTTCTTTTACGAGCCGGTCAAGATTGGGCGTATGCATGTGGCTTGCACCAGCCGCATTAATCGTATCAATACGCTGCTGATCTGTAAATAATAGAAGTATATTAGGTTTAGTCATTATTCAAGCTCCATTATTTGCCTACTGAAAAGTTCGCCATTTTGGATAAGTCTGCATATCTACCACCAGTCGGTGAAAGGGCAAAGGTTTCAAGTTTGCCGCCCGCAAACCGGGTCCTGCAAACATTTATCCCCCACGGATGGGCTCTACTTGGCCCAATGCTGCCAAAATCCTTAAGAGGAATGGCTATCTCAACCGACCAGGAATCCTTTCCCTTTTTGGCAGCGGCTTTTATTCCAGGCGTCCACATTACCGGTTTTGTTTCACGTGCGGCAATTTCGGTATCGGTACATTCATCAAACAGAGTTCCATTGGGGTTGATCACAATTTTAAAATATGATCGCTGTGGAGTTTCAATGTAAATTTCGACAACATCATCATTGAAAATACTGGAATTATCCGGGGTGTTACATTTTGCAGCCAATGAAGCCATCTTGTCTTCATTGCATTTTATCCCAATAATGAGATCATTCCTGGCCTTACGGAAAGCGACAAAAGCGGCTTGCGCATCAGCAACTCGTTTGCCAGTTTTATTATTTTTCATACGATACCATTTATTTCTTTTTTTGTCAAGCCAGAAGGGTTTTGTTAAATCTCCATCAATTTTCGGCATTTTACCAGTAGCCCAGTTTCCCCTGACTATCGGGCCGGTTCTTTTCAGATCGTCAAAGAGATTTTTGAGCGGGCTCATCTCATTTTCAAGTAGCTCAATACGTTTATAGTAATTGCTGCCTCTTTCGGTTTTTGCCTTGGCTTTTTTGAGAATATCAAAATAATGATCTATATCTTCCGGCTTCAGAAAGCCTCTTGAGAGCGAAATACCTCTGGAACCGGGGCGCATCCACACCTTTTCTGAAAACTCGAAGAATTCTTTCATTTCCGGAGATGCCGGGCCATAAAAAAGTTTATAGTATTCATCCAGCATAGCTTTCATATCAAGATCTGGATTCCAATATAATTTAGCCTGAATATAATACATCAAATGATTTAATGCCGGCAGACCGACACTATTGTCTTTTCCTGCTTTGGTCAGTCCGATTTCAACAAATTTACCTTCACACTTGCCATGCAGCGCAAGCATGTCTTTTTGGAGCAAGGATGTAAAAACCGCAGGAATCCGGGGATATCCTTGATTCGTCTGGAAAAGCCAGTGATCCCAAACATAAAATTTCCCGGAAGTCAACTTTTTAAACCATTGTTCGCGGATATCCAGGGTTTCCTGCCACTTATTTTTAACCGGTCCGTCATGTCCAAGCTTTTCCAGCTTAATTAAAGCAATATTTTTATTAAGTTTATCAACTTTCAACGGCGGTTTTAAATAAGCGTGATACGCCAGATAGGACAAGTACTTTCCGGGATGTGATTTTTCAAGACGGTCAGCAATATATTTGTTAAAGTCCCAAACATAATCAGACATTTTACCATTACGGCCGCGTTCTTTTTCCGTGTCCCAGCCTGCGGCTGCATCAGCATCTCCCATATAACCAAAACCATCCGGCATCCCCATAGACATCATAGGCAGATCCGGGATATAGTCAAACATCTTCTGAACATATTTTGTGGCCGCTTTTCTAAGTTCTATACTGCTTAGTTTAGGGCGTCCAAATCTGCCTGTGCAACCTCTAGCGTCATATTTACCGTTGACCTTTGCAAAATATTCAGGATGTTTTTTAAGGTTTTCAGGCCTCATAAATACAGAAAGAAAGTGATTACAACAATATATATAAGACCAGCCGAGTTTCTGTCGTTTGAACCACGGTAATTGTTTGTTATTTCCCCATGAACTGTGAAAATAACGGATAGGGAATTCCGGAGATTTACTGATATTCAGATCAGGAATCACAATAGTCCTTTTCTTGGGTATAACAGTACCAAAATCGTGACCCGGCATATACCAGCGTACTCCGAGCAGTTCCAGGAAATCATACGCACCGTACAAAGTTCCAGTAGCATCTTGAGCACAGAATTTCAGTTTTGGATCATAATTTCTGGCTGTAGTTATAGAGCGCAGTGTCCAATCTTTTTCACCAGTAAACATCTGCCATTTCTTTTGAGCTGCGTTACGGTTTTTCCGGTTTCTTATGAATGACCTTGTGGGTATCGGCAGGCGTTGCTTATCTCTTCCAATAATCACTATCGCATTATTTTTTGCAACTATCCGGAAACCTTCCATTTTCAAGCCTGCGGCGTTGACGCCAAGTTTTTTTGTATATTTGCTCTCGCCAACATAAATTTTATTTTTAATTTCTGCTGTCGGGGTATTTACCACGGGCAATTTTGCGCCGGAAATTTTTTCGATATGCTGCTGTATTTCTTTTGCCGCGAATTTTATGCTTGACAGCGCTTGTTCCGGGGCAACAATTTCCGCTTCCGCCTTACCATTTTTCACAATGGTTATATCAGCATAAATTGTTACGCAAAAGCTTATGATGACAATGATTATAAGGTTCTTCCACAACATTACTCTTTTCTCTCCAATTTTATTTTCAATTTTAATGTAACCGGATATTCATGTTTTTACAATTATAAAAACTTAAAGAGGAGACAGATGCTCCTCTTTTTTAAGAATAAAAACTCTATTAAGCATACGCGTTACAAGCCCATATCGTCTTTGTCGGTATATGCTGGATTACAGTTCCAGAACGGTGATTTGCTATTCGTTGTCCTGAAGGTATTTACCCGTCTGTTGTTAGCGTGCAAATCCATATAGAGGACATTGGTGCTGTCATTGGTATGACGGTAAGCGACGCAGTTTTTCGCTTCAGTTGCTGCGGTATTATTAATAAAGAAATCATACGCGTCAGACAACATCATCAAGCGTGACGGTTTTTTGAATTGTGCTCCTTTTAACTGCTGCGGCCAGTAATATGTAAAAGTGTTACAGCCGATAGTAGCACGACCATTTCCGTACAAAGCAGTATTGGAAGTTTCCGCGCTGGTTACTGACGGACAGGCAAATTTACTCCGGCCTGTTGAACCGACAGCGCCAGTTCTATAATTTTCTTTTGTGTAGTTATACAACTCCTGATACCATAACCAGTCCACATCCGCTGCGTTTTGCGCACTTGCCCCGTTATCTATTTTCCATGGGAATTGATATTCGTAGTCATTGCGATACAGACCGGCAAATAAACCAAGCTGTTTTAAATTACTAACGCAGTTTATCTGCTTGGCTCTGTCACGCGCTTTGTTCAGCGCCGGCAGCAGCATACTTGCGAGGATCGCTATGATAGCGATCACAACGAGGAGTTCGATGAGTGTAAAATTTCTCCTTACAGACAACTTACAACGCTTTCCGGTACTTTTCATTTATTACCTCCGTTTGGTTTAATTATTTAAATTGTGGTAAATATTCTTTTGTTGCAGTCAACAGCTCTTGTCCCATTTTCTTAACCTCCGACGGAGCCAGTTTTGCGCATAGAGGATCAAGCATCAGAGCCTCAAAAGCCAGTTTCTTATTTCCTGTCATTGCCGCTTCAAGCGCCATCATTTGCACATGGCAGTGTACTTCAGTAACCCCCCTGACGATTTCCGGCATTTTGCCCATTGTAATCGGGGCAAAACCATTGCTGTCAACCAATCCCATCGTTTCGACAACCGCGCCGCGCGGCAAATTATCTATTTGCCCGGTATTAGGTAAATTAACTACATCAGTAAAAGTTTTATTAGTAACCATGGCTTTCATTATTGCAATAGCTGTTTCCGGGCTTGGCTCCATAATTTTCTCTTTGCCGGCAGCAAGGTCAAGCGTAAACTGGCGTTTTATGCCATGATTCTTTCTACGCCTTTCAACCGGTGATCTTTCCAGTTTGAATTTTTTCATCATTTCAATATCTGTCAGGTAAGGAGTAAAATATTCACAGGTATGCCGGTCAGCGACGTAATTCAAATATCCATAATTCTCGTACATTTCAGCAAACAAGAGATGATCCTTATCTGAAAACCCTACCGGATCATCACTGGCTTTGTCGTATTTTACCAAACTATCCCCATTGAGTTTGTCACGTAATAACTTGTAGCCGTCTTCGCCCTTGACGCTGAAGTCCCAAATCCAGAAAAAATGATTTACGCCGCCGTAGCGGATAGCCATATCCTCTTTATCCACATCCAGAATACGGGCAATATACCAACGTGTGCCGAACATTCCGTGACACAGTCCGACAGTTCTTAAATCAGTAGTTTCACATATCGCTCCGGTCAAACCAGCCATTGGGTTGGTATAATTGAGGATTACAGCGTTTGGTGAAAGCTTTTCAATCTTGCGTGCCATATCTACTAGAACCGGCACATTTCTCAAAAGCCTTGACCAGCCACCAGGACCTACCGAATCACCAACAGTCTGGTAAATGCCGTATTTATCAGGAATTTCCAGATCGTGTTTCATCATATCAAGACCGCCAGTTGAAATTGTTATTATCACAAAATCAGTATCTTTGAACGCTTCTTCCTCATTACTGGTAGCTATGAAACGAAAATTTTTATCATTATCAGCACAGATCCGATCCAAAGCAGCTTTCATCTCTTCCGCGGCTTTTAAATTGATATCCAGGAGCATAACATCACTATTATCAAACTCTGGCGTCTGAACCAGATCACAAAGTAAACGCGGCCCCCAAACGTAGCTGCCTCCGCCGACAATAGTTATTTTTGTATTGGTCGTCATTATAATCCAAAATCCTTTTAAATTTATTCCGTTCTATAATATAAATCATACTGTACAATAAAGAAAAACGCAATGTTAATATTGATTTTTTTAGTGCTAATATTGATTTATAAATATATTTATGCTAAAATAAAAGCCGTCCGGTCAAATTACCGGACGGCTTCAAGTTTATAATGCTAATATCAGTTGCTTACGTTAATTGAGATTGTATCGGTTGCGGTATTTTCGGTATGATCCGTTGCTCGTGAGGTAACTGTATGACTACCGTTCGAGAGAGTGGAAGTATCCAGACTGTATGTCCAGTTTCCGGTGCCGCTGACCTGAACGAAGGAACCGCTATCTATTTGTATTTCTATTACGTCGTCCTCACTGGCTGCACCTTGTATGCTGATAGTGCCTGATACAGTATCATTGTCTTCCGGTGAAGTTATTTCCACAAAAGTGTTGTTTTCCACCAGGAAAATGCGGTCTATAGAGAATGAATCCGCACTGTTTGAGCCTGAAACATAGGCAGGCCCGGTCAACTTTAGGGATATGTAATAATCGTATGTTTTCTGTTCGGAAGGGGATACGGAATAGTTGTAGGCGACATTCAGGTTGTCCCATGCCAGACGCAAACTCAGGTCTTCATAATTATGCGCCCATACATACAAGGATTGCGTCAGTTTTGCCTGCCCGGCAAAATACCAGTGATATTGTTCATCCTGCGGAATATCGTTACCTGTAAGAGTTTGGGTGATGACCAGATTCGGCACAGTGGTGAAATCATACAAGCCGAATTGCGGCGGGTCACTAAAATCCCCGGCAGGATCAGGCAGCGAAGAGTCCAGCCGCCATGCTTTCCCGAAATAGGCATCGTTGTCATCGACGGGGCTGATTGGTTCCACGCCTGCCCGGGTAAGCTGGAGCATTGGGCCGACAACATCTATGAAATAAGAGCCCGCAAACTGTGAGGGAAGTGAGGGAGTCTGACTCAAATAATCAAGTCTCGCCTGGTCCAAAGCTTCGTAAGCCGCCCCCCAACCGCCATATTTATCATACGCTGCTTCATAGTTATCCTCCAGGCGAGCCAATACCTGAGTCCTCACAAAATTCCAATTACTTCCACCTTCCTGTTCCAGAATCAGCCACGGATAAAGCATACTTTCGTCAAGCGTCATGCGTTCCTGTCGAATATTGTCATAAGTCTGGGAACCGTAAGTGACGAGCCCTTCGGCTTGCGTGAGGATACTGTCGGTGTTGATAAAGAAATCCGCGTCAAGATATGTCCTGATCCATGGCGACATCTGCTGAAGCCAGGCTGATTCTTCATCCTGGCGTTGTTCAATATAGGTCAGCAGATCCTTCATCTTTTGAGAAGCCGCCCCGTAATAGAGTTCCATAAAGTCGTTTATAATCGTGCTTGTATCCAGGGTAGGATCATCCAGCAGTTTAGAGGCCATATAAAGCTGCAGGTCAACGAAATTATGAATGCGGCTTCCAAGGAAATTTGCTTCAGCAAAATAATCCTTAACTCCGAAATTATAATATGATTTTATCGAATCCGCAAGGTCGTTTATGAAGGCATAAGGCCATGCGTAATTATCGCAAACGGCAGGATATGTCCAGTAATCGTGGATTCCCATATCCCCACAAATGGCCGACCAGTCAGTCCAGCGCTGCTTCGGAACGCTGTTGACGGTGTGGTTTATGCTCCTGAACCTGTCGCTTTTCTGTCCGTGCGCCATTCTGATCATAACGTTTGAAACGGGCTGGATATTTGACGGCGGATCCAAGTAATAACCGTAGGCCAAAGTAGTCAATGTAATTTCCGGGTAATCCTGGGCAATGTCATTGGCAAGGTAGTTTACAAACTCCAATACCACCCCGGCATAAGAACCGTAGGTTGCAGCCTTAGCGACGCAGCTTGTACAGTAGCACTGCCCTTCGCCCCCGTCTTCAGGACAAACTGAATACATCGTCGGGTAGGGTTCGCCAGTCCCTGCCGTATCAATCGCGGCTCTGTCCGCATCAATATAGTCACGCAGCAGACCGGCAAAAATCGACCTGACAGTTGAGTTGGACATACATACTTGTCCGCCTGGATAAGTGCTTCCTCCAGTCGAGGTTACAGCAAAGTAAGACGGATCATTGAAAAGCGTGGAATTCTGAGAAACATAAAATGCCTGGCCATGCACCGGGGACGGACTACCGTAACGGAATGAAAATCCTAAGCTGCCGTCTATAGATTGAGTGGCGTTGGCAAAAGCATTCAATTTGCGCCTTATGAAAAATGTCCTGAATCTAGCCCAGTTTGCTCCGCCTTTGACTACGGTATAAAGGTCGCGCCTCCTGAATGCCGGTTCCCGGTTAACGGAAAGGTCGTCAGGAACGTCAAGGACACCGTTCGGATTTGATGGCATATAGGTGGTATCGGGATCGAGGAAACGTATCCCGACAATTGTTTCCAGAAACTCATAGACTCCATACAGAGTGCCGCGCGGACGACCACCGGAAAGAACAAGGTCATTGTTGACCATACGCAAGTCCCATTCCTCCTGTCCAAGCTGACTGAAATTGATTCCGGCATTTGCCGCATACTGGGTCTGTCCGACGTAAATGGCATTGCCGCTGCTGAATGAACTTTCTTCAACTATTGAGAGTGTGGCGCCGCTGTAGCTTTCAATGAAAGAAGCCAGTTCCTGAGCTGCGAAATGTTCAACAGCCACCGGGTTGTCAGGTTCAACTATTGTATAATCACTTGTGCCCCCATCAACCAGTCTCACCATGTCATTTTCAAACCTGAGCCCATCAATATATAAAGCTTTACCTGTACCTCCTTCTTTAAAAGAGAAATAAATAAGCATAACATTTGTAAAGTCCAGCCCTCTTTTTTTCATACTGCTGAAATCAATGCTAAACTGCTGCCATGAAGAAGTTACCGTTATATCCTTGTAGTATGTTTCACCAACCCCACTATACATTAACACCTTGATGTTATCAGTAGGAATGGTTAAATTTTCTTGCTTGGCCCAAAATACAACCCTGGTAAAACTGGTTAAATCTAAAGTGGGCGAGAAATTACGTTGAGGCCCAATTCCCGTAGATGTCGGATTACTTGCTTTTATTGAGTAACTGCCTTCCTGACGGTCAGTTGACAGGCTGAAATCGAAAGTACCGCCTGAAGGCCGGAGATTTGCCCAGGAATCAAGAGTTTCGGTCCAACTGTCGCCATCGTCTGGAATCATCACCGCATTGACGTTCAATGCCGCCACCAGCAAGGCAACACAAATAGCAAAAACCAAATACCTGATGTTTCTTAACATAATACCACTCCTGTTAAAGTTAAGTTTTTGATAGTTTACACATACTCTCTCTGCTTATGCTTTGTTTCTGGTACCTCCGTAGTTGATTAACATTTTAGGGCCGGATGGGAAAAATTAGCGATATTCTTATTTGCTCTTGCAATATTAATCTTATAGCGTTATAATAAAACAAGCAATGCTACTATTGATTTTTTTTATGCCTATAAAGATTTTAATTTAATCATTAATGAAAATGGTGAAAAATGAAATTTGATTATGATTTTCATCCTACCCTTGTGAATAAAATTAATTATATATCTCACAAAATAAAAAGAAGAAACTACCATCCTCCCAAGCATGAACACAAACCGGGATCATATGAGATTATATTTATTGATTACGGAGAACTCGCTTTCGAAATTGATAAAAAAGCAATATTGCTGTCTCCTGGAGAGTGCATCATAATTCCAGGCGGAACACCGCACTCTTTTCATGAAAAAGAGGAAATGCCTTTTTATTTTTTGAATATTATGTTTAGCGGGAAAATACCTCCATCTATTTTAAAAAGTAAAATATCTGTTCGGAGAAACGGCTGCGACTTGATGAAAAAATTAATGTGGACAAGCGTACAGGAAAAACAGTATTCTCATGAATTATTAGCTTGTTGCCTGACAGAGTTCCTCATAGATTTAATTTGGCAGAAAGATAATAAAACCCCGGAAAAACTACTGGAAACAACAACACTTCAGTCTTATCAATCTGAAATAGTTAACCGTGCTATTGGTATAATATCAAACGAATACCATCAAACTCTGGATATGCAAAAAATGAGCATGGCAATCGGTATAAGCGCATCACATTTGCGTAAGCTTTTAAGAGAAGAAACCGGAAAAAACTTCAGCACACTATTGCGGGAGCAAAGAATAGCGGTCGCTAAACATCTTCTTGGCAACTCAAATTTATCTCTTGAAGAAATCGCTAATTCAATTGGATATCGTTCATTATCCTGCTTTTTTAAAGTGTTTAAGCGTTCAACTGGAATGAGTCCCAAGGTCTATGCTTCAAGCTTTGGAGACAAAGAAACGTAACTTACCATTGGGACATAACTAAAGGTAAAGGATCACGCTGATCATAAAATGCCTTGATATAGAGCTCCAGCATTTGCTTGCGCAAATCCTGATATTCCGGCGACTCGTACAAATCATTCATTTCGTCAGGGTCATTCCTCAAATCGAACAGGTGACCAAACCCGTCAGAGGGAAAGTAGTTTAATTTTGCGTCTCTGGTCCTGATGCAGATGCTGTCAATAAACGATCCCAGCGGAGCATAAGCTCCCTGACAGTAAATATATTCTCTACCAGGCACTTTTTTACCTTTCAAAACATTCGCAAAGCTTTTGCCTTGCATTCCAACTGGTATCGGCAAATCAAGTAGATCAAGGATTGTCGGGGCGATATCCAGAGCTTGATAAAGTTCATCGTTGCGGATACCATCTGCAAAACCATTCTTCCAAGTCATAAAAAACGGACTTCTGATTATGTGATCGTACAGAAAATATCCTTTTCGCCATAAGCCATTGCTCCCCAGATGCTCTCCATGGTCTGAAGCAAATATAAACAACGTGTCATCATATTCTCCGGCATCTTTAATCGCTTTGATAACTTTACCGACAGAAATATCTATCATTTCAATCATCGCGTGGTAGTAAGCTGTAGTTTTTCTAGTAGTCTTATCCGAAATATTTCCCGATGGGACCTGTCCTGATTTTTGTTTTTCAAGAAGGCTTTCCGGCCATTTCAAATTCCCGGTGTTGTTATGCTTTGGCAACGGCATATCCCCTGATGGGAAATGCCTGGCAGTATCTGCTGGCGGATCCCAGGGGTGGTGGGGATCGACAAATGACACCTGCATGAAACACGATCCCGTCTTGTGGGCATGATCGAAATATTCGACCGCCGATTCAGCGATGAATGTTGAGGGATGCAGTTCTGAAGGAATAATACTCACTCCGGAGTCTGGCAGTTCAGCAGGAACCTCTCTCACAATATAATCCTTGCTCTTAAATCCATTTGTCGCCACTTTTTTACATAATTCCGGATCGCGTTCATCCAGCCATTCAAGATATTCTCCCCATAAGCCATCTTCAAAGCCAATAATTTTCTGGAATCCATAATTTTTCTTTGCCGGGTCTTCAGGAATTGCAGGCAAAGCGGCCGCTTCCATAAATCTGGAAGCATCTGCAACAGTCTTGTTGGTTTTCAATTCCCGCTGTGTATATAGTTGGGGAATAATATGCAGTTTTCCGAAAAGCGCTGTATTAAATTTATTCCGCTGAAGAATTTCAGGCAATGTAGTTTCCCTGGGATCAAGGAACGGCGAACCATTGCTCATCCTGATTGTGGAAGGATAACGTCCTGTCAACATGCTGGCGCGGCTGGCCATACAGGCTGGATACTGGACAAACATGTTGTCAAAAACCACGCCGTCCCCGGCTAGTTCATCAAGGTTCGGAGTACGTGCAATCTTGTTACCAGTAAACCCAAGGTAATCAAACCTTAACTGATCACACATTATCCATACTACATTTTTCGGCTTTTTCATACTTGTGCTCACATTATTTTATTTAAATGTTTAATACTTATTTCAGCACTTTTTACATCTGTCAATTTAGTCATATCCTGTTCATAACTGATCCATTCTATATTTGTGTTTTCGGCAAAATCAATGACTTCCTTAAAATCGATTACACCATTCCCCAATTCAGTAATATTTCCGTCTGCATCAAGGTCTTTGACATGAATCATCGGAATACGGTCAGCATATTTTTTCATATAGCTGATAATATCTTCACCGCCAGCTTCGATCCAAGCGGTATCAGGCTCAAAATCCATTTCAGGGATTTCTTTTAATAAAATATCAAGATAACATTCTCCATCATTCTTTTCAAATTCGTGCACATGAGCATGATAACAAAGCTTAATGCCTTTAGTGTTTGCGGTTTCAACAGCTCTGCGACATGTTTCCAGACAGTTATCAAAGTCTTCTTTTATCATCTTCGCATTGAAACCTAAAGTCAAGTATTTACATTCAAGCGCTTCTGCTTGTTTATACACTTCAGCGTCGGGATTGCAAATATTAGGAACTCTCTCATAAATACCGATAGTCTCTAATCCTGTCTTTTTTAAAAAATCCGCGAGTTCTTCAGGTTCCAGTCCACCATAGTTAAAAGCGAATTCGACTCCTTCAAATCCCATTTCAGCTAATTTTTTCAGAGTTCCTTTGAAGTCCTCACTAAGCGCTTCCCGTACTGAATAAAGTTGTATTCCAGTTTTAATAGTTTGCATTACTTATTTTGTCCTTATATTTTCCTGGCTAAAATATTTTCCATGTTTTTTGCTAAAGCTGGAATTAATTCATTATCATTAAGCGGCAACGATAAAAAACGTCCCAGTTCCCATACTTCACTATGTGCTGATGTGTCAGAACCATATACAATTTTTTCTATGCCTACTTGCTTTATTGCTTTTTCGTATAATTCAGGAGTCGTGAAACTTCCGCAGAATTCAAGATAAACATTGTCATTATTTTTGCATAATTCAATGGCTTCAAGCCTGCCTGAAGTACCACCACCGGAATGTCCCAAAAGGAATATCGCATTCGGGTATTTCTTTATGATCTCAGTAAGTTTTCCTGGAGAAGTATAACTGTCACTCCAGGTATGCATCAAAATAGGCAAACAATGCATATCAGCGTATTCCCAAACCGGATTGTAAGACGAATCACCCAACGGAATTTTCCAGTATGATGCCAGCAGTTTGAACCCGACATAGAAATCCCGGCTGAAAAAATCATCAAACAGTGGAACTAAGACATCACTAAAACGCGGATTGAAGCCAAGATAACCTTTAAATATATCTCCATATCCGTGGAAAGCCTTTTCTGTTTCACGGTTGCCTTCAACGCCATCTCCGAACAATGCAATTCCCGAGCTTAAAATAGTTTGATCAATCTTAAGCCGTTTTGATTGCTCGACAAGAACTTCTACATTCTCTTCCAAAGAAGTTTCAGGAAAGAACCAACCCATGGTTGGGAGTTGATCGTGCGCGTGAGCGTCAATTATTTTAACATCCTTGAGTGCTTCCCCATTTTCAAATCTGCTCCACAACGGTTTGTCAAACTTATTTGAACGTGCTGGTGCTAAACTTTTATCAAGAGGAGAAAGCTTCAATAAACGCTCTATGTTACCATGAGCGATTAATTCACGTTCATCATCTGTAATTTGTGCAAAAGCCAGTTCCGCTATTGCAGCTCCGTAATGCGATTTATAGCCGATTCCGAATAATACACGTTCCGCGCCAAAATCTTTGCATAAGAGTTCAATACTGCCGCGCATGTGCAGCCATGAAATATCAATATAGGTGTTCGGACAGCGCCACATTAAATCCAACACACCACCGAAAGGCGGCCACATTACCTGACTTACAGCAAAGTTTGCCTGTGAAAACTTGTTTGCCAGATATTCAAGGTCACGGAACATTTGTTCATCACGGCAAGACAATATATCCAGAAGGACAAGCGGTTCGAAGTCCGCCAGTTCCTCTAAAACCCTTTCTATCCTGCGAAGCGGGAAACGGCACATTTCGGGAGTTAACCGAATCGCCATGCTCCGCTTAGAGGCAAAGCATTCTTTTAAATAATCCAAAACGCCGTTTCCATAAAAACAAGCAGGCGTAATAATAAACGCCGGAAAAATACGTTCTTTTGCACCCGCTTCAGATATTTCATCAAGCAGCTTTCTGTTTCCATATGTAGGATTCAGGTCGCGTGCTCCCAAGTGCCATGCCAGAGAACGATCGATTCCCAGATAGTCCATGTGTTCGAGGAGGTCTGAAACCGCAGGAAAATCAGTTGCGCCGTAAGCGCTTTTTCCTATACTTCCATTTACGTTGAAAAAGCTTGAAATTTTCATCAGTTTATCCTTGTAAATACTCCAGGGTTTTTCTTAGACTTTCACCGCTTTCGAGCAACGGCATGTACTCTAATCCAAAATAACCCTTGTAACCGGATTTTTCAATAGCATTTAGAATAAACGGATAATTAGTTTCCCCATTGAACAGCTCATGCCGTCCCGGAACTCCTGCTGAATGGAAATGCCCTATCCAATCAATGTTGTTCTCAATAAAAACGGTCAAGTTGCCGGTCGCTATTGCCATATGGTAGATGTCATACAGTATTTTCACGTTTTCCATACCTACTTCCTTGATAATGGTTACGCTTTCTTTAGGACATTCCAGAAAATAACCGGCATGGTTGACTTCCAGATTTAAAGGTTCCAGATTAAGCCTAAAGCCTTTGGGAGCGGTGATTTCTCCCGCGGCCGCGAGAGCTTCAACCAGAGCTTTGCGCTGTTCCTGATAACTGCGTCCGCTGACAGCCGGGCCGGTAGTTACAATTCCTTGACAGCATCCCGCGGCAAGCGCATTGTCAGAATAACTATCAATCTGTTCAACAAAAGCCGCCAGATTTTCTTTTGCCACGGGAGCCGTGTCTTTGCCATTCGGAGAGTTTAAAACAACACTGACAAGCTCTACTCCGCTATTTTTCCCGGAATCAGCCATAGCCTTAAGAGTTGTCGCATCGCCCCCCTGCCAGGTTTCAATATATTTGTAACCGCACTCCGCTATTTTGGGAACTCTTTCCGCCAGCGGCAAGTCTTTGAACAAAACATCTATTAAAGCATCTACTTTCAGCATGATTAGAATATTTCCTTAAATTTAGCGTTAACCTCTGCTGCAAATGACGAGGCCCATTCCGGAGAATCACTGGGATAAATATTAATTACTCCGAAGCGCATCATGATATTTTTTGTATTCGGACACATATCAACTGAATATTCAGGTAGTTTTTTAACATGCTGACATTTAAAAGGACATCCCTCGTTTGTCAAAGTTTTCTGTTCCATGATATGTTCCCAGTTCCAGTACATGTGCCAATCTCTCGCTCCTTTAGTAGCTTTAGCAGCCAAACCACCGATACCGGTTCCTCCGTTCATAGCGGCAAGAGCCTGTTCTGAAGTATCAAAAAGAATACCCAAAGCGTAACCGCAAACACCATCACGGTCGTTTGGCTCAACCCATTTTGCGCAGGATGGCAACTGAATTTCTTTACGTAATTGATTATAAATTGTCCTGGTGGCATTATTAATCTGATCAAGCTTACGCAACTGTGCTACTGCTACTGCTGCATTCAGTTCAGAAAGACGATAGTTTTCTCCACAGAATAGTTCGCCTTCTTTCCTTTCCTTAGCAAAACGGTCAGGCCTCCAGCAGGCAGCCGTGTCATGATAACTTTGAGCTCTAGTATAAAGCCAGTCATCATCAGTCATAACCACACCGCCTTCACCGGAACCTATTACCTTGTAGGCGTCCAAGCTTATACATCCCAAGTTCCCCAAAGTACCAAGATATTTCCCTTTATATTTACCACCGCAAGCTTGAGCGGTATCTTCAATCACAATTAAATTATGTCTTTTGGCAATATCATTAATTTTATCCATATCTGCCTGATGGCCGAGCATATGAACCGGCATAATAGCTTTGGTTTGTTCTGTTATATTAGCTTCAACCGCTGCTGGATCAAGAGTCAATGATTCATCAATCTCGGTTATAATCGGAATAGCTTTAGCAACAACTATTGCCGAAACACTGGCAAAAAATGTATATGCAGGTACGATAACTTCGTCTCCAGGGCCTACTCCCGCAGCAGCCAATGCCGCGATAAGCGCGCTGGTGCCGGAGTTAACAGCCAAGGCATGTTTACATCCCGTTTTTGCGGTAAACTCTTTTTCAAACAACTCTGCCTTGCTGCGGGGATTATAGTAGCGGAAAAAATTACCGGCATCGGGCAGCTTTTCTTCAGAGTCCAAAATTGAGTGAATTTTTCTCATTGCTTCTTTGCTGACATCAAATACATCGATTACTTCCATCAATTCATCTGTGGAATATTTAACTGAAACTGGACGTGGCACTTTGCTCATTTTCTTTGTTCCTTATTTAGTTTTGCTGCATGTAAAATATTAATATTAAAATTTGTATTTATATATAGTAAACATTATATTTGTAGATAATTCAACACATCAAACATATAATAAAAATATAATCTACATGGATAAAACGAATATTAACAAGATAAAACAACTATTGAACAGCTTGAGTAAAAATGGTATATGTTTTTATGATTCGAAAAGCAAACCGCTTTTAAACAAAGCAAATATAAAAATATCTGATTTATTTTATCAGCCGCATGGACACAATCATCTGGAGATAACCTGTCTATTGGAAGGCCGTTCATCTATGTATATTAATGGGCATTGGTATATTGAGCATCCCGGACAAACTCGGGTTTTTATTCCCGGCACGGTCCATTGTGAACATTTTTATGATCCTTCACAACCATATAGGATTTTATGGCTTACCCTGTTTCCGCAGTCAATACATTTTCATGCAACAACATATAGTCAGGCTAAAGGGTATTCACAATCAATGAAACGCTTATCCTTATCACCGCCGATGTGTGCGAAGCTTTGGGATACTTGCCGTGAAAATAATTTTTCCAAAGACAAACTGTTGCAAGCAAAATTCCATTATTTATTGATGGAATGCTTGTATTATATCTTAAATAATGATTTACTTCAGGAAACAAATGCGTCATTTTACCATGAGCAAGTAGCAGAACAAATTGTAAATTACATAGAGAGCTATTATTGGGAAGACCTCAGCCTGGAATATCTGGCAGGAATCGTCCACTATTCTCCACATCACCTTAATTTAGTTTTCAAGAAACATATTGGTATCCCCGTCCACCGTTATATAAGTGAAGTGCGTTTAAAGAAATCAAAGGATTTATTACAAAGCGGTGAAATGTTGATCAAGCAGATTGCCTCCGCAACAGGTTTCAAAGACCCATTATATTTCAGCCGCAAATTTAAGCAATATTTTGGAACCAGCCCGCAAACATATCAATCTAATTCCAGAAGACAATGCAAAAAGCAGTTAGAATTATAGTTAGTATTTTGATGTCTCAAATTCAAACATAATTAGCTTTCAGCTCATGGATAATATTTGATACCTTTTTATATCAAACACCAATTAAGTAGTTAAATACGAAATAATTACAACGCCATCTTCATACCAACCGATAGAATTCCTGATTGCTATTCCTTTCTCAAACTCATTTTTTCTTATTGCAAAACAAATGCTTTTCCATGATATTCAAAATTAATCCCGAGGCGAATATAACCGTATCTTTCAGTACCGCTTCGTTGAGATCAAATTCCGGGGAATGAGCTTTACCCCCGGGGGCGGAACCAATATTGATATTAGCTCCTCTACCGCCATTCTGGCGCACTCTTTCCAGCATACAGTAAAAATCTTCACTGCCATAACTTCTCTGCTCGAACCTTGGTTTCAAAACAGCTGTTTTTTGCGCATAGTCCATAATCATATCCGCGTAATCATCATCGCTGCCGCCGCCGGGAGCTCCTCCCATCGGGATAATTTCCAGTTCGCAGTCGGACATTTCGGCAGAAGCTTTAAGTATCCGCAAAGCATTTTTATGCATATAATCCTTTAATTCATCAGTCTGCCCGCGAAATTCCAGTTCCAGGACAGCTTCATCACAAATAACATTACGGCCGCCTCCAGTCTTGAGGTTCCCAGCATTTACCCTTGTGCCCCCCTTGCTGTTGCGTGGTATGGCGTAAAGATTGAGGATTGCATTTGCAGCAGCGACTATGGCGTTTCTTCCTGATTCCGGCTGTTGCCCGGCATGCGCTGATTCACCTTTAAATATAGCGTTCAATTTTGTCGTTGCCAGATGTCCGGGATATCTCACACAGGTAATCTCACCAGGCTCCCACTGGCTGAAATAATGAATGGCGAAAATCTGCTCAATGTCATCAAGAAAACCTGACTGTACCACCGGATAAGCTCCGCAGACACCCTCTTCCGCCGGCTGAAATATTACTTTTACGGTTCCGCGTATTTTATCTTTAAGCCGCATTAAAACCTGAACTATCCCCAGTCCGGCAGCGGCATGCGCATCATGACCGCATGCGTGCATCACGCCATTATTGACTGATGCAAAACTATTTTTGCAGGGCGGGTGTTTTTCAGCAGAGCTTTCCTGTATCGGCAAAGCGTCAATATCCACCCTTACTCCTATGACCGGGCCTTCGCCATTAGAGATGATGGCGGCAACAGCCGGAAAACCTCCTTTGACCTGTTCAAGAAATTCTTTGTCTCCTCCTTGAGAAGAAGCCCGTGCAAATTCTCTTTCTAGAACATCTTCCGAAGGCAAAGCGTATCTGGTATCCGCATCCATTATCTCCCGGCCGATTTTTATTTCACAACCTAGATATTTCAGCCTGCGCGCAATCAATGACGCGGTTCGAAATTCACGATACGACAGCTCTGGGTATTTATGAAAGTCCCTTCTTGTGTTAATGATATCAGGCTCAATTTCCGACGCTATATTTTTAATAATTTCAATCATGGTAATTCTATTATTTAGTATTTTGTTCAAGTTCAGCAAGTAAAGGGCTGTAAAACGGCAGAGTACAATCCAAATCGGGGATCTGATGATGATTTACCCAGGTAAAGGTTTCGGCAGCCTTGCACCCGCAACATTATTTCCAAAGGTGCTTCGCTCCAGTTTTTAACAGTGCCGTTATCCTGTAATTCAGCAACATTTCCAGACATGTTGTTGGTCGTCATTACATAAACGATCTCATATTTATTGTCACGGCATTTGAGCAAAGTTCCACCACAACTTACTTCAATATAATCAGCATGTGCTCCGATTGCCATTACTTTTTGAATATCCATTTTTTCAATTCCTTATCGTTAAAAGTTATTCTATAATATTTATTCCAAGATCATTTTCATTGCCTGACGCAAATCAGCGGCAAGCAACATACGCTCGGGACAGCCAATTCGTTCATAAACCCGCTGGAACCACATACAGCGTTTATGCCGGGGGTACCAAAGCAATTTTGCGCGGCGCCATCGGATGCATAAACGTCATATTCGACATTATTTCACCCCCTGCAGCCTTTGCCCTTGTAATATCTCAACAGCTTGTCAAGCGGAGCATCCGATGAATTAGTTAATGCTCTTAGAGCTATATTGCAAAAAGTTATAATTCTATCCGGGTATTGTTCAGCCATGTAAAGGATATCCTCATTTGACTGAGGCAAATAAATTTCCGGGTTGACAAGCGGGAGTAAAGCTCCCTTTTCTATGCCGTCTTTGTCATATATTTCTATCACCTGTTCAATGCTTGGAAACAGTGTTACAAACGGAACTGGCTTCCGATATGCATGGGCATGGGCATCTATAAACATATAAAACTCCATTTAAATATCGTTTTGATGCTTCAAAACAATTATCACAATATTTTAACATTCTTTTAGTTTTTGTTTTATATTAATATTATACCGGCAAGTCAATATAAACAATGCTCTTATTGACTATTTTAATGCTCATAACGCCCTAACTACGATTTTTAAAATGCCAAAAAGTAAAAGATGTTTAAAATCGTTATACTATGTTTAACTATCCTTTCGCTCTCTGGGCTAGATGCTGAAAGTTTCGACAATCTCCTGCTTGGAATTCCTGGAAAGTTTGATATCATCATCAATCGCAGGGGCTACGCCTTGGGTTACAGTATCAAATATAAAAAATCCTTATGGGTGGGTATATAGAATCACAAAAGCCGAAATGGACGCTCCACGGGTCAAAAGAACAAACAACTTCAGACCCGACCCAGAAATCAAGATAGGTTCTGTTTCGCTTGCCGACTACCGAGGAAGCGGCTATGACCGTGGACATCTCGCTCCAGCGGCGACAATGGACTTTTCTAAAGAAACTATGAGCGAAAGTTTCTACCTTTCCAATATGAGCCCCCAGAAACCTCAATTCAACCGTGGTATCTGGAGAGACCTCGAAGCTCAGGTAAGAGTATGGGCTTGCGAAAATGAGGATATTTATGTCGTGAGCGGTCCGATTATCACCTCTGGCTATAAGACTATCGGCAAAAATTCAGTTGCGGTCCCCCCAATACTATTACAAAGTTATTTTTGACATTTCTCCTCCCACCTTTAAAATGATTGCCTTCATAATCGAAAACAAAGGTAGCAACCGTCCCCTAAAAGTTTTTGTGGTCACAGTCGATGAAGTCGAGAAAATCACTGGATTGGATTTCTTTTCGGAGTTGCCCGATGTTATCGAGGACAAACTGGAACGAGAGGCAAATATAAATCAGTGGTTTCCCTAACATTTTCTAGTATTCTCAAGATGTTTAAGAGCTTTTTTTAACATCACAACTAATTCCTTTAAACGTTTCTCTTTCATGCCTTTAATTTTTTTAGATTCTATCTCAGATTCTATGGTAATAGCAATTTGTTCTAACGTATTTTTCTTCTGTTCGTAATTATGTTCTCCTGCATTAACTACACGCAAAATATGAATATGAATAATAGTTTCAATATTTCTAATACCCTTGTTACTAAGTTCTATAAATTTTGTACAACAATCTGCATCTACAACTTTGTTTAATAGATTCATTTCCATTCCTAAAGGAGCATCAGAATAGTTATAATCATCATTTAATTTTTTTAAAAAATCTTCAATTTCTTTTTTATTATCCTCATTCTGCTTTTTATTTTTAAAATCTTCTACTTTAGAGTTTATTTTTGATAATAACTCATCATTTTCACGTCCTTCAAAAAGGAAGTTTGTCATACCTGATATGTGCATAAGACTAAAACCTTCAGGAGCATTTTTAAATGCTTTTTCTAAAAATATATTACGGTAATCATACTCTTTTGTTGAAAAATAATTATGATTATCTATGAAACGTATCATGCTATATAAGTGAGGCAATTCATTAATAAAAAAAGTTCCCTTTTCAATAAGCGTAATGAGTTCATTGAATTTACTTTTAAGTTCTTCTTCTTCAAGTTCTTGAAAGTGGGAAAATTCACCTATTAAATTTCTCTCTTTTTTCCCTTTATCGTCAAAAAGCATTTCAAGTTTGCTTTGAAGATTTTCAACATCTAAATATCCTGTAAGAATAAATTTAAATATAGAATCAACATAAATAAATCCTAAATCTAATTTTTTGTTATATTTTTCATAAAATTTGTCAGCATATGTTTTTTCATCTTCAGCTTTTTCTTTCGGGGTTAACCAGGAATTATATCTTGTGTTAAGTTCAGCTCTATCTTCTATATTTTTAATTGAAATTTCACCTTCCTTAAATTCATTGGAAAGTATCATAATATTTTTAAATAAAAACTCAGAGCATTTTGAGATTAAGCTTTCCTCAATATTATCTATTACAATTATATAATTATTTAATATGAATTTTATCGTCCTTAAATTATGCTTTTCTAGCTTGGCAAAAGAATTTAGAATTAAATCCATGTTGGGGCTAAAATATTTTTTTATCGTATCAGGGTGATATTGATTCCTAATGAAATTTTTAACTTGTGGGAGAAAATCAGGCTTATAACTTAATATCCTTTGAATAAACTTTTCTTTAGTTGAATGATATCCTTGCTCTTCTATTTTTTCTTCGTTCAAAACAAATAATACTTTTGCCCCTTTTATAATATAATTTTCATATATTTGACCTAATATATCAACAATATTAGCTTCAGGAGAAACTCTTTCTTTATCATCAAAGACAATAAATAATTTTTTGTAATCCATACATTTTGCTATTTTTTCTTCTGAAAATTCTTTCAATTTTATAACAGGTTCAATAAATTTATCTAAATATGGGAAAGATGCTGCACAATCTAAAAGTCCTTCCATATCGTTATACTCCTCTTCTGAAGATGAGCAAATAGCTTTTATTATAATTCTTTTTTTTATTTCAGCAAAATTTGAAACGCCATTTAAAGATATGTATATGAAACGCAAATCAGTTTTCTTTTGAATCAGATTTTTTAATTCATTTTTAATGTAATAGGTCTTTCCACATCCCCAATCCCCAATCAATGACAATGCAAAATCAGTATTTTCTTCAGTACAGTATGAGCTCATAATTGAATTCAATTTACAATTTGCAGTTAGAGCAAACTCATCTTTTCCTAAAATTTCATCAAGTAGTTTATTCTTAGCTTCTGACTCATTCATTTTCTTATCCCATTTTTCATAATTAATTTAAATATTAATAATAATCTAAAATAATTCTGATTAATTTTATGTCAACACTTCTTGTTCAATTTATTCTGGATATCCCTCCCCATTTTTTTACTGGGATGTTCATTTCTCTGCAAATACCATCGTTCATTTTTCTACAGTCGATTAGTTCACACAGACCGCCCCCGACCATAGGTCGGATACCTCAAAAAAAGTTTTTTAGAAGCCGCTACCCCCTGTTTTCATAGGTATCCGATAAAAACATTAACAATTAACTCATGGGTGGCACTATGAAAACAACAGAACAAGTATTAATCGGGATGTTAAAGGAAAACACAGGTAGAGCTCTATGCGATTCGGGAGATGCCTACGGCAAACACTGGGAACGCAACCAAAACAGGGACTTCCTGAACGAACCAGAAGCAACGGTCGGATTTTCAGTCTATAACGGAGGATTAGGCATCGAATTCTCTAGAAAAGTTTTTCACTTTCTGAAGGACAGACTCGACTTCAACGAAGAGCTGAACTCCGATTTCAAACGGTTTTTAGACAACGATGCTGGATGCGATTTTCAGGCTATGCAGGAATATTGCGACTTGCACGAATACGACTCTCAAATGGTCAACACATACAACGGCGATTGCAACTTAAGTCAAACCCTTCAGTTCATAACGTTTGGACGTAGTTCAGAACTCTACAATCATAATCACGTCTTACTCCAGATACATCAGGGATGCGATGTTCGGGGCGGTTACTCTACCCCTGTAGTTTTCGACCTGCTGGACGAATGCGGCATTTATATGGTCTCTGACGGGGCTATTTCGTGCCCCCAAATGCGGAGCCAACTGGACTTCTGACTATTCCTGCCATTGGTATGACGATGGCTGCTGCGGACTTGGAGCTGGTATCGAACTTCAAGACTACGATGCGGAGGAGGGAGAACAGGGCATAGTCGGAAAAGTAGTCGTCAATGAAGACGGAGAAACCTTCTGTCCGAAATGCGCTCAAGGCAAGCTAACAATCTAACCATAGCCCCTTCGGGGGCTCTTCTGGAGCATCAAATGAAAACTCAAAAACTTTGGAAAGTAGAAGACTTCGGACACGACAAAGTAAAAGTATTCGATAATGGAGGAAAGACTTTCGACCGCTTTACAGTATATGTCTATAACTCGGATAATAAAGACTATGACGTTTACCAGATGAGCCATAATGCCAACATGCCCAACGGCTATTGCCAATACGTCAACTTCATTACCTCCATTGACGAATGGGGGCTGCGGCGCAGATACATTCCGAAGGGCTTTATCTCAGAATAAAACAAATAATCTTAGGAGCTTAATACCCTACAACCTCCTCCACAAAATAAGCAAATCCATATAAAGCATAGCGCGCCAAAGCCACCCCTATGCCGAAAGTCCTGAGCATTGACCAAGTTTAAACTGCTCACTTATCAGGAGGTGGAAATTCAGACAAAGATTTTTTACTATGTTTTTCTCCGACAATAAAATCGCCAACTAGTTTCCCCAACCTTAACATTATTCTGTTATATATATAAATCATTACTCATCATGATACTTCACTATAATTTAAAAAACAAAATTATTGTAAATAGTATCTGATTTGAATAATATAATTTGACGTTTACTTTAAGGTATAATAAATTCAGAATTGCTTTATGAAATATATATTTAATAATGTCTCAAAATCTCGCTCTAAAACAATGAGAGCAATTAAAGGGAAAAATACTAGCATTGAAATTATTCTGCGTAAAGAGCTTTATCGACGAGGATTACGATACCGAGTGAATTATACCAAGTTAGTAGGGAAGCCAGATATTGTTTTTATAGGTAAGAAGCTTGCTATATTTTGTGATTCTGAGTTCTGGCACGGCAAAAACTGGGAAAAGAAGAAGGAAAGAATCAAAAGTAATCGAGAATATTGGATTCCTAAAATTGAACGTAATATCTCAAGAGATAAAACGGTAAATGAACAGCTCAAAAACAGTGGTTGGACTGTTTTAAGGTTTTGGGAGTCTGATATTAAAAAAAATACTAATGAAGTTGTTAATATAATATTGGGGAAATTAAATGCCATCTCCTAAGACTGACGTTAGCGTTGCTACAAAAGCAATAATAGATTGGGTTGCTACTCATAAAAATTTTGAAGGGTTTTTATCGTCATCGACAGATAAAGGCAACAAAGTAAGTCAATCAGGCTCTTTGTATGAAAACTTTATAAAAAGTGCATTTAATAACTTCAGTGATAATGATCTATCTTCTATTTTCTCATGGCAAGGTTCAGCAAACCATCCTCCTGATTTAATTATTAAAAATGGAGATGCTATTGAAGTAAAAAAGGTAGAAAGTTTTGGAGATATTCAACTAAATAGTTCTTCCCTAAAAGGTCGTATATATAAAAAAGAATGTACAAAAAGAATTCGAGAGGCATTATATGAATGGGATGACACTTCTTCTAAAGATTTAATTTACTGTTTTATTCTTGTTGACAAAAAGACGAAAGCAATAAAAAAAATTGCTTTCATATATGGTAGTTGTTTTATGCACTTTGAAAGTAGCCATCTTAAGCAAATCATCCAGAAAGGCATAAAGAACATATTCAGCAAAGAAAAACTTCCTTATAATCCTACTCTCATTCCGACGAAAGAGTTAGGACGAATTCAGGTAAGATCAGATCATGGTTTTACAACTATTTTGAGAAGTCGCCCTATGTGGAGTATTACAAGTCCATTTGCCCTTCCTAATTTGTTTTCTAGAGACGATTGTCTATTTGAAATAAATACAATCATTCCTATAGATAGATTTGAAAATACTATTGAGGCAAAGTATTTTAAGAGAAGTTCTTTTATAGATTCGGATTTTTCTTTTTTAGGAAAGAAAGTTATTAAAATAAACTATCAACAATAACACTATTATACATTATGGAATTAATATCACTATTTTCTGGTTGCGGCGGTTTAGACAAAGGATTTCATAATGCTGGATTTTCAATTCTTTGGGCAAACGAATATGATAAAGAAATCTGGGAAACATTTGAGAAAAACCATAGGGGAACAACTCTTGACAGAAGAAACATTAGAGATGTGCCTTCAAGCAATATTCCAGATTGCGTAGGTATAATTGGTGGTCCTCCATGTCAAAGCTGGAGTGAAGCTGGAGCTTTGCGAGGAATAAATGATCCGAGAGGTCAACTATTCTATGAATTTATAAGGATTCTAAAAGACAAGAAACCACTGTTCTTTCTTGCTGAGAATGTATCAGGAATGCTATCGAATAGGCATGCGCAAGCTGTTGAAAATATAAAAAAGACTTTTGTTGATACTGGTTATAACTTATCTATGCATCTTTTGAATACCGCAGATTACGGCGTGCCTCAGGATAGAAAAAGAGTCATTTTTGTAGGTTTTAGAAGAGACCTCAATAGAACATTTAATTTTCCAAAGCCTATAACAAGAAAGGCAACATTGAAAGATGCTATTGGGAATATACACGGAAAAGAACTTATTGCAAAAGATAAAAACCATACTAATGGAGATAAATGTAAATTTTTAAATCATGAATATCTTCATGGCGGCTTTTCCACTATTTTCATGTCAAGGAATAGAGTGAGAGGTTGGGATGAAGTTTCATTTACTATTCAAGCAGGTGGTAGACATGCACCAATACACCCGCAAGCTCCTAAAATGCCTAAAATAGGAAAGAATAAGCATATCTTTGTTGAAGATAAAGAAGAATTATATAGAAGAATGTCTGTAAGAGAATGTGCAAGAGTACAAACTTTCCCAGATGATTTTGAATTCTATTATAAATCTTTACTTGCTGGTTATAAGATGATAGGAAATGCTGTTCCAGTCAAATTCGCAGAAATTTTAGCAACAGCTATTAAGGATCAATTATCTGATGTCATCAACACATAAAATGAAAATAGCTTCCTTTTTTGCAGGTTGTGGGGGATTAGATAGAGGATTCGAAAATGCTGGATTTGACATTGTATTTGCAAATGAATATGATAAGTCAATATGGGAAACTTACAGGCATAATCACCCAAAAACTTATTTGGATACTAGATCTATTACTGATATTAAACCAGAAGAAATAGGTGATAATATTGATGGAATGATTGGTGGGCCTCCTTGTCAAAGTTGGAGTTTAGCTGGCGCAATGCGTGGAATTACTGATTCAAGAGGACAGCTTTTTTATGATTATATAAGATTAATTGATGCCATCCAACCAAAGTTTTTTTTAGCCGAGAATGTTAAAGGTATTGTTTCTCAAAAACATATCAAATCTTATGAGAAAATAAAAGATAAATTTAAAGAGATAGGATATGAGATATCTGCGCAATTACTCAACTCTGTAAATTATGAAGTACCACAAGATAGGTTAAGAGTTATCATTGTTGGGATTAATAAAAACAACTTTAAGGGGGATTTTCATTTCCCTGATGTAGTCAATGCTTTCAATGATGATTATGATGATCTATTCAGAAATACCTATGTACCAATATTAACTTTGAGAGATGTTATTGCTGACTTGCCAGTTGCAAAACCAGCACGAAATAAAAATCATGGAAATCCAGATTTAAAAATTACGAATCATGAATATATGATAGGTTCGTTTTCACCTAAGTATATGTCCAGGAATAGACGTAGAGACTGGGATGAACCATCATTCACGATTCAAGCTGGAGGACGGCATGCTCCTTTGCATCCAAGCTGCCCTCCAATGAGGAAAGTCTCTGAAGATGTATGGGAGTTTTCTGCTCCATTTGAAGAATACCGCAGATTATCAGTCAGAGAATGTGCAAGGATACAAACATTTCCTGATGATTTCAAGTTTATA
The DNA here is from genome assembly GCA_963664605.1 of Victivallaceae bacterium. GTDB lineage: Bacteria > Verrucomicrobiota > Lentisphaeria > Victivallales > Victivallaceae > JAHOYW01. Next base: position 1,959,946 of record OY761536.1, on the reverse strand, counting down.
TATAAAAATGTTGCTGATGGTTATAAAATGATAGGCAATGCAGTTCCTGTAAAGTTAGCGTATCATGTGGCTACTGCTATCAAAAAATATTTTGCTTAAATATTTACTCGCTATATACATAACTCATGTTTGATACATTGTTAACATTAATATCATCTGTATTATTAATTCTAAGTGCTTTCAGGCAACGAACCAATTGATTAGCAACAGCATTTCCTGTTGTTGCTAGTGGACTGTCAAATTTCAAGGCTGGATGCAATTTATTATCTACAACACTCCAGTCTACATAAACTGCTAATGGGCGATTGCCATCCCATTTGGCTGGATCTCTCAAACTGCGATAATTTAACGCTTTACATGCAAAATAAATATTAGGATGCTGGGTAATATATTTTTCAATTGGAATAAGGCTATCTATTACAGCTTGAGTAGATGAGATGCAATCATTTACGATTATAAAATTAGCAACTCCTGAATTTTGTATACGAGTTCCATTCACAATAGCATCTTTTTTATCCGAACCTAATCTACTTCCTGCATAAATTTCAAACAATTGATCTTCGTTGGCACACATTGAAGATGATAAATCACCGCTTTGAACATTTACAATATCAAATCTCCATCCAAGAGCGAATGATCCTGGATTAGTACTCCCATATCCACTTTTGAATATCAGCGGTCGGGAGGAAAAGGAACCCTCAATTTGACATAAACATCTAGAAACCAAAGCTGCCCAGCTTGGGCCCCATATTTGCGAAGCTCTTTCTGCGGAAGGTTTATTTTCAAGAAAATCAGCATTTTCTTTCTTGTATGATATCTTAAGCACCAGGGGAGTGTTTGTTCTAACATTGTGAGCTGAAGTATAAATATCTGTCTTAGGTTCTCCAGCACTACAAGTTGGTTTGGCAGAAAAATCAATTCTAAATGATTCTCCACAATATTCAAAAGTATTACCACTCCATAATAGTGATAGAATATTTCTCTCTGCTGCTCCAAAATGCATTTAAGTCTCTCCTTAATTAATACTTATCCTGATAGAATTTAGTGTTGTTGTTATAGCTTGAGTATCAAACTTAGTACTTGGAGTTCCTCCAAGCTGCCCCATCCTTGAGGATGCAGTATGTAAGCGCATTGATATACTCCACCCATTATTAAAGTGAAGAAATATATAACTTCCGTTGGCTGGATCATGTTCAACTTTACATTGTGATGGTTTTGATATTGCTGAAAAATTTGTAATGTTTAATTCGTTATTCGATAAAACAATTTTTATAAAATCTATATTGCCAACAAGGAATGAGAAAAATATCGAACATTTTTGAGGATCATCAAACTGTTTGCTCAAATTAGATGCAACGAGTGAACATACGGGGGTATACAAATTGTTATTGATAAATCCAGGTTGAATAATATCAAGTTCCTTGAACTTAATAGCACTAGAGCAAACACTATTAACATGACTATAAAACTCATTGAAAATATTTTGAAGGTCTTGTCGATAGCTTAAATCTTCTATCGACTTTTTACTGATACCGACTTGTTGCATTAGAGAAGGGGGACGCTGATGTTTTAAGGCATGATGATTATTTTTTATGGAAAGATTAATGTTAGGATAACCAGTACGAATAATCCTTATATCTGTTACATCTCCCTTTTGTGCTTCCGAATCAGGAAGCCTGTCAATTTCACAGGGAAAGATATTATTATATGTCGTTTTTAACCAATCACATATAGCCTGTGCGCCAACATCAAAAAAAATTAATAGCTTACTAGGTAATTCTTGTTTTTTGATTCCATCTCTTTCTTGATCTCTCAATGCTCTTTTTGTTAACCGATTTCCAATATGTGATTTAAAAATATGGTCAACAATGACATACTCAAAAGCACGACCATTTCTATCCGATATATTTTCTCCAAACATTCTTCTAGTCCTTTTCTAAATGTTTAATTAAACGTCTAAAATAATCCTTTTGGAGAGTTAATTCAAGTTGTAATTTGTTCTATTTGGAAATAAAAAAAGTATGATGTATATTGTCGGTTTAACAATTAACAAGTGGCTAGATGTATATTATGGATATTAGTATAAGTAAAACTGATATGTTTTTACCATTCTCTCTTGTCTATCTCCAGTGATTCCTTCAAATCCTTTTATCTCTTCAGGACTACGCGCTGTTAAATGATGAAAAATATTATCAGAGTTTTTTAATAGTTCTGGGACAACATCCATTGAGAAGTCGAACGGTATTTTTGTTGTCCATGCTTCCCCTTTATTTGTTTGCCAGAATGTTGCCGGATATTTCGTTTTGCTGATAATCACCCAAATAGCAGCCATAGCTGGAGTTCCAGGGCTTAAAAGAATTGATAAGTCATTTTGTTCTTTATTATTACCCACAACAGAGCTTAACACAGAATCAACAACTGAATATATTTCTCCATAATCAGTAGGGTTGTTTAAAGGAGTTAAATGAAAAGATGCTTTATGGTTAAGTCAAGTAATATACGCGGTAGTCAAGTCTTTTGAATAATCGCTTAAAATATGAACTTGATCGTATTTCTCTTTACTTAGCAAGGTCTTTACAGGACCATTCCCAGTAATAAGAATAAACTCCCCATTCATTATAGACAATATCTTTTCTTTATATTTTGAGGTAGTATGCGGGAAAAAATATTTAAGATCAGTATGTCCCATCCATGAAAATAATATCTTCATATTCACCTACAAAATCATTTATACCATTCACAACAAAATTTATTATAGGAATATATCACAAATAGTAATTCATGCAAATACATTTTTTGTATATAGCTTCGATGATATAGTATTTGGTAAGCTTCATTAGAAAGCATCCTGCCTAAAAAAGAAGCCAAGAAGATCTACGTTGACATCGTAGAGGTCATGGGTTCAAGTCCCGTTACGCCCACCATTTTTTTGCCCCACCCTGAATAAACCAGATTCGTATATCCCGTTGAATGAAAAGGATATGCAGGTTTTCCCTTTTGCTGGAGACGCGCGTCTGCGAGCCGTTTTTCCGGAATTTTCTCTCTGTTGGGCCTTTTCTCTCCGGTTCTCCAGGTCGCGTCCCGAACTTGACTGGCATTATTAATTTATTTATCTGCAACAACTTATGCAGAATGCGGCAGGTAAAAATTGAGATTATTTCGTGTGAATCGAAACTAAAACCGGACTCCAAAGCGGTTTTTCAGGTAGATCATTCCATTTTTTGTTAAGCCTCTGAGGGTAACTCAGCCTAATTTATTAACCGAATTTCCCGGCGGGAAGCCGATTTTTTTACGCTGATTTCCTCAGTTATGGTGTGTTCTCATACTCCCGAGACAATTCCTGCATATTATTGTTCCGGGATTTCATTGTATTTCATTGTCTTCCGGAGCAATAGGTAACGAGTTAACTGTTATATTGTTTTTCCGCTTTATTTGAAAACAAAACAGCCAGTCCTTTTGCGCTTAATCCAAAAACTCCAAACAATGATAAAATAAACCGGAAAGAGACAAAAAACTACAGTTGCTTAAAGAAGAAGAGGTAGCTTGCGATCCACGCAAAGCGTGGCGAGCTCCGAGTTCACCATGCCCTGCATGGCGCAAAGAGCATTTTGTTACTTGCGTTTGGAAAACGCAAACTACTTTGGGAATTGCGGCAGACAGCTTAATTAGACGGGGCCGCCGGCAGTTTGCGTCCTTTAAATGCAAAAATGCACGAAGTTCGGTTCGGGGAAGAATTATAAGGAATTTTTAAAGAACGCATACCGCTTACTTTATCGGCCCCGCCTAATTAAATTGTCTGCATAAAGTGATTGTTTAACAACTCAGGGCGTTTAATTACCGCTCTTACCCTATAAAAACTTGTCAACCATTTGAAGTTTGACTTTAAAATCCTTAATTGGTTGACAAATTTTCTAATTACAGGAACGCATGAAGCTCTTCCGTAAAAACAAAAAGGTGGCACTATGACAAGTTTCAATTCGCAAGATTTCAAAGTCGGCCCTTGTGGGGTAGTATTCAATAGAGAAATTCTCGGCATAACCCAAAATCCTTCACCGGTAACTTTAAAGAAAAAAGGCCTTGATCAAAACGAGACAGATATAACAGCCTCGTTGCGCATGGAGATCATATCGGCTGACAAATTACCTGAATTATTTTTTGGCGATAGCAAGGTCATCACATTCAATATGCTCAAGCGGAGGCAAGAAAATATAAAAGGGGGAGAATTACTGTTGATTCCGATTGGGACGTCCAATATGACAGCTTATCGTTTCTCCCATGCCGTACCTTTTCCCATCTGCAGCACATGCACCTTTTCTACAGTCAGGGAGTGTACCATGACGCTTGAATTCGAAGTCTCTTACGTGGAAAAGGAAAAAATCCTGTTCGAAAGAATTTCCGTTGACGAAGCACAAAAAGCCGAAATTCTTCTTCCTGAAATTGATCCGGCATTACTGGAACGCGCTGTAACCGCATACATTGCCGACAAACTCGGCGTCCGTAAATATTGACGTTTTTCGGGGGCGCCCGCGGATCGGCGCTAATGGTCCCTCGGTCATGTTTAGAGGAGAACAACCGCAAAGTACTTTAATAAACCGGCATTATGAATTCAATGTGGCGTGTTTTGATCGTGACCGGGATAAAGCGATGGAGACAATTCATAAACTTGATTGTCATCTCCCCATTTACGGAGAAAGCATTGGTCTGGATAAAAAAAACACTGTGATACTGAAAGCTGTTTTAGGAGGGGCGTGTAATTTTGATTCGGAACTTGTAAATAACGGAGAATCAAAAGCTCTTGCAGACATGTCGTTAACCGTCATTATCTGAAATCCCTCCACTACTGGCGCGGCCTGTTCGTATTTATACGCAGGTTGCGCCTTTTTTGTCTCGGCAGCCCATGAGGGAAGATATAACCGGGAAATAAGTCTTTTGTTCAATGTAAAATTGAATTGTCAGGAAAAATAACTATATTAAATTGTGCTTAATAAAAATAGAGGTGTTGATTTTGAAAAAATCTATATTTATTTGGATACTTACAGTTTTTGCCTTTTGGGTAATTTGTTTTGTATTTTACTTCCTTGTTTATAACGCAGAAACAAAACAAACCCCAAAAGAAAAAAGTTTTGAAGAAATATTGGAGGAGTCAAAGCAATTTTCTATAGCTTACAGGAAGAATTTGGAACAAAAGATATTGTTTTACAAAAAATATTCAGATTCGGCTGAAACACTAGAAAAACTTTATTTAGAAAGAGGTAAACTCTACAGGGAACATAGAAAATATAAGACTGCTTTTGAATGTTTTCAAAACGCTCTTAAATCAGCACAAAAAAACAACAATGAGAATAATATAGCTCGGGCAGCATGGAATATGATATGGCTTGCCTCGCTCCAAAACCAAACTGACCTTGTTTTAGATCTAAATAATAAATTCGAAAATATCATAAAATCCAAATTTGGTAAGATTTTTATTGCACCGGACTCTTATTATTACTGGGTGGGAAATGCCTATCTAAAAAAAAACAACCTTGAAAAGGCTTCAGAATATTTAACTCCGGGAATTAAAATAGCGAATAAAATATATACTCGTGTTGCCGCACATAATGCACTCTTAATGTGTGCTTTCAGTATTCTTAAGGCGCAAAAACAAGATTTTCAAGACGCTTTGAAGTACCTGAATAAAGTTGCCGACAACTTTTTCGACTTTAAATTTGATTATAAGTATAATTATAAAGAGAAGAAACGCTTTCTTGAAGCTTTGGCTGTTCTAGAAAAATGTAATCCTCCTTTCAGTCTTGAACTAAGTTCGTTTTATAAGAAAGTGGCAGGAAAATATATTGACGGAGAGAATAAAATAAAATTCAAGAAATATATCTTTAAGGCAATTAAAGTTTTAGAAGGTCTCAAGGCAAAAAAAGAAAAAATAGCTGATTTATACTATGAATTAGGGGTATATGAGCGTTATGTGCCCAATAAATATTTCAATAAATGTATTAACATATTGCAAGATGCCAAAGGCAAAGATGCCGCCGGTATTGTCTATAAGGTTGCCTATGCCGGTTATGACAAAAGTTCAGAAGAATCTTTGCGATTGCTTTTGTGCTCTTTAAAAATGTTGCCGGAATCGGGGGAAAAACCGCTTTGGGTAATTAGAGCATATCAATTAATAGCCTACTGCTATAACGAGAAAAAGGAATGGCAAAAATCAGCAGAGTACAGTAAAAAGTGTTTAGCATTAGTTAATAAAGAGCCAAAGCTTACTAAAGCTTCCCTTGCTTCGGATTGTTATAGTTTTTTAGACGACTTTTATAAGAATCAGGGCGACTTAAAGAAGCGCATAAAAAATGCTGAAGACGCTGTTAACTTCATGCTGGATATTAAAGCTGAATTCATAATGCTAAATGCTGCATATGAGGAGCTCTCGAAAATCTATAAATCTGCAAAAAGATATTCAGATGCTGAAAAATGCTGTTGGAAAATTATTAGTGTATTTGAAAAAAATCCAAAATTAATAGAAAATACTGAATATTTGAAACAGAAAATAAATGCTTATTGCGAGATTGGGGATATATGTCTGCATCAAGATGCAAAAGAAAAGGCTTTAGCGGTTTTTGACCAAGCTGGCAAGCTAATAACAAAAAAAGTTGTTCCTGAAATTTCAATATGGGACAAAATAAGGGCTCTCACGGATATTGCCGATGGTTACTATTATCTGGAGAAAGATGTTTTAGCCGAAAAATATTATAAAAAAGTTATTGCTTTAGTTTTAATTCAAAAAAATAAAGATCATCGGACGCTTAGTTATTTATACTATAGAATTGGAAATATATTTTTTGCTCAAAAAAAATGGCTGAAGGCTAAGGATTATTTTGAAAAATCATGGGAAAATGTTAGTGATAAAGAAATCGATATCGATTCAATTATATTGCTGGCCAATAAGCTCTCAGTGTGTTACCATCAGACTGACGAAATTAAAAAAGCCCTGAGATTTTCTTTATTGGCATACAAAGAGCAAAAGAAAAAGTATGGCAGCAATCTTCAAACTGGTATATATGCTTTTATTGTCGGGGCCGCATATGATAAATTGGATGATAAAAACAATGCTTTAAAATATATAAAATTGGCTCATGAAATCTTTTTAAAATACCAAAAAGAAAAACCAGAACTTGTCTCAAAAACAGTAAAATATATCAAAGAAATAAATCAGAGGAAATAGAATTGAAGTCATTTGCTTCTTTTTACTATGTCAAGTTGGTCTCCTACATTATATTTCTTATGCATTTTCTTATATTTATCGTCAAAAAGCAGGCTATCTCCGGTTTTGAGACTTTTGCTTGATTTAAGACTCTCAGCTAACATACTAAATACTTCAACTGACAGCTCTTCAATTTTCCGGGCGTATTTGTTTACCAAGTCAAATGTTTTTCCGCACGCGAGAAATGCTGAGATGTTATATTCAAGATATTCCCTCATTCCCGGCGGGGCAAAGGATGCGAGTTCAGCCATAATTTCGGCAACATGCATCATCTGCTCCTGGCCGTAGCGCATCTCTTCCCGAAGGGACATGACTCTTGAAAGTCGTGTTTTATACATTTTATGGTCTTTGTATCCGATATAAATCGCATATAACCCAGTTGCGATATTACATATTTTAGTGCCTTTTTCAATATATTCATTAGCTTTATCCAATACCTGTTCCGCCACCGCCATTCTGGTTAAAAAACTTCCTAAATTGTCTTTTTTGTTCAGTACCGATTTTATTTCTGTTTCACCGAGAGCTCTCTTAGCGGAAGTTCGACTATTAATTTCCAAAAATACGTTTTTGTAAAGTTTTTCGGCCTTGTCCAGATTATCATTAAGGTGTTCGGTAGCGGCTCTTTTTATAGATGGAGAAACCTTCTTCCAAGCGTCATAAACTGCCCCGGTTTCACTGAGCTTTTTCCTTTTTTCCATCCAGTGGTTCCGGTCTTTAAGCTGCAACTTTAGCTCTGCGTCAGTATTTTTTAATTTTTTATAATCCATTTTTATATTTCCGTTTTGGCTCAAATTACGACAATCAAGAGTAGTTCGCCGAGATTCTTGATTTTTCCATCGTCGGCAGTTTTCTTGCTGAATTCAACCGGGCCTTTTGTGATCGCCTGACAGGTTACGTCACCAACATCTGCGAGCGTAATAGTTTCCCCGTAAACCGGGAATTTATCAGCAAGGGATTTTATATTTTGCATCACCTTTTTTCTTGAGGGGTCCAGACAGAAAAAGCTGATAAAATACTTTGCGCTTGTCATTGGATCACCCTCTTCATAACCGACAAGTTCCACCCCGCAACCATCAACGTTCAGCGGAATGCCGCCCCGGAAAATATCCGTATCCACAGTCATTCCCAGCTTATCGGCAATGTATGCGGTCATGGCGAATTCAAAAGAGTCGGAATCTATACTATTGTTTTCCAGGATTGTCCTTCCACACGTGTCCGCGTCTAAAGTTTCGATCAGGATTTCTTCGCCGTCATTATAGTTGGACTCAAATTCCATTTGCAGAGTATATGCTTCGGTATTACTGAAATTCAACACTCCCTGATTAATTATCAGGGCGTTAGGCATGCGATAGGCGATTTTGTCGTTAGTGCTTATGGGAACAATCAAAAGCTCGCCGCCCTTCAGGCTCCAGCGTTTGCCCAGATAGTCCATAGTCCAGGTTGTATTTCCGAGAAATAATTGATTGATGCCTGCGTCTATCTGAAGGATTTCTGTTTTAAAGTAAGCATGCATGCCAGTTAACCGTTTATCAATTATCTGCTCATGGGTTCTGTTGACTTTCACGTCATAATGGCTGTATTTGAAGCTTAAAGTAGACCAGTTGCGGGTTATCCCAAGCAATTCGCCTTTATAAGTGATTGAACAAGGACCGATTTTAAAATTTTGAGTAGTAAGGGACATGACTTCCTCCTTTTGGGTTTTACAGAGCGAGCTTCATTGCCGCTCTTACACTTAAAACAAGTGTCAACCAATAAGGATTTTGAGTGGGCGCTATTTTAGAGTTTAGATAGGATACAGAATAATAAAAAGGAAGCCAAAAATAAACAGAGAACTTCCCGGGCGAGAAGAAAATAAATTAATTCTTTTCTGACAATAGGCCGTTAATCTATAATAGGTTGCAGAATGGTTTTTCTCCAGAGACCGTTTCGTTTAAACCTGATTTGCACCACCATTTTTCTCCCTCACTCCCTGCTTAGGATAACCTTTGTGCTAAAGCATGACTTTTAGTATCTTTTTATGACTTAAACACATTAAAGATGCCCAAAAGATGCCCAATCATTAGGGGAATTATATTATATCCATTAATTATGTGTTTAGATTTATTAATTTTAACATTGCCGACCAGGCGTTAGCAGCATAAAAACGATGTCCACCATTACCAATTATTAATTGGCAATTATCTTCAGCGCCAGATGCACTGTAAATTGCTTTAAGATCTGAAAAAGCTTTTTTGACTGCGTCAACAGGAAAAATGTCATCTTCTTTACCAGCTACGATTACTAATGGTTTAGGTGCATGCAAGCCCATTATATCAGCAGCTTCGGCATACTTCATAAGTCCTGGGATGTAATTGTCGGCACAATGATAGATATTCATGATCGAATCTTTAAATGTACAAAAAGAGCATGATGGCATAGCGTAAGCAATACGGTCAAGGACAGCACTTGCATACATAGTTATTGTTCCACCGCCGGAATTACCCATCAGTCCAATCTTTTTCATATCAATATCCTCGCGACTTTCTAAATAATCCAAGCCTCTTTCTGTATCCCAAACTCTTTCTCCAGCGAGGGTACGTCCGATTTTTAATGAGTGACAAACTGCATCATGACACATGTGTTTGGATACCTTTTTCTGGATATTTTCGCGACGTTCTCCAAAAGAGCGTTGTTCGATACATAAAGCCGCTATTCCATTGCGCATACAGCTTAAGGCAAAATCCCGGTCGCCATCTACTTCTATTACTTTCTCATTAGTCTCAAAGTCCATTCCAATTGAGTTATGCATGCCGCTAGAGTGTCCTTGAAGACAGATGAAAGTTGTGTAAGGAGGAATTGCATTTTTAGGAAGGCAAATATAAGCAGGTACATCGCATAAATCTTCTGATGTGAAAACTATTTTTTCAATAGTTCCAAGTTCATGATCGCGTTTCCATAGACTACGTACGTTTAATGGGCATTTTTCTCTCGGCATATCACCCAGCAGTTTCTTTAGTTTATTACGCAGATTTGTTTGCCATAGCTTGACATCCCCGCCTTTGTAAGATAATGGATATTCCATATTATCAAGCAGGTGATGATGCAGGACCGAAGGAGAAAAATTGAACTCAGACATTTTACTGTTTCCTTAAATTATATTTTTTATTTGGAAAAATTGCGTAAAAAATAAAACTAATCTTGAATTTTTATTTTGTCCATTCCCAAAAAATATTTTTACACAATTTCCTGGAATTTAAATTGACAAATTATATTTCAAGATATAGAATAAATTTTACAATATAAATATTTTATCATACAAAACACAATGATACAAGTAATAGAAAGAACTTTTTCAATAATGGAGCTGCTTTCACCTGATAAGGGAGTTTCCCTTGACAGGCTGACACGTTCAACCGGTTTGAACAAAGGCACGCTGTGTAATATCCTGAAATCCCTCGTGGAATTAAATTATGTCGAAAAGAACGGGAATGGAACCTACATCATAAGCAAAAAGTTTTATGCTCTGGCCCAGTCTTATTCTCCTGATAATACGCTTAATGAACTAGCGGAACATTATGTGAAGATCGTTGCGTCGGAAACACGAGAATCCGGAGTGATAGCAAAATTAAACGATTCTGGCGATATTGAGATTCTTGCACAGGATCAATTCAAGAGAAGTGTGATGGTAAGCGCTGAAGTCTACGAAAATCTTTCTTTATATGGAAGTGTTACAGGACGAATCCTTTTGTCCTATCAGCCGGAAGAAAAGCTCCGTATGTTCATCAAAAAGAATGGCTATCCGAATGAAGAGTGGGATAATATCAGCAATTGGGATGAATTACAAAACAGTATAGCCGTAATAAGGGAAAAAGAAATGTCTGTCATGGTGAATAAAGATCAGGAAATAAAGGCATTTGCTGTTCCTGTTCTGGATGGTGATAATATTTGTGCCTCGATAGGGCTTACAGTCCCGATATCCAGATTGGATGAAAGAGCTGTAATTGAAGTTTTAAGAAAAAATCAGAAAAATATGAGTGAGGCTATACAGTCTTTTAACCAAAATTAAAGAGTAAAAAAATGAATATTAATAATTTAGAAGTATTTAAAAAGAAGCTGGGCAAAGAACTTTGTCTTGGAATGGTGGTAACTCTTACCGACCATGTAGTCAGTGAAGTTGCGGGTGACGCCGGATTTGATTTCACCTGGATAGACATGGAGCATGCCGCACTTAATATTGAAACAACTATGGCTCATGTTATGGCTGTACGCGGGACGGAATGTGCACCTTTTGTACGGGTTCCAGTTAATGAACCCTGGGTTATTAAAACTGTTCTGGATATTGCACCGGCAGCTGTGATTATTCCAATGGTCAATACAGCAGAAGAAGCGAAAGTAGCGGTTGCCGCCTGTAAATATCCGCCTGTCGGAATCAGGGGCTGCGGAGTCAGGCGCGCGACCGGATATGGCAAAATGCCGTTTGATGAATACCTGAAAGTATCAGAAAGCGAACCTATGGTCATTGTTCAAATCGAACATATCGACGCGGTTAAAAACCTTGATGAGATATTAAAAGTTCCAGGAATCGATAGTATTTGTGTCGGCCCCTGCGATCTTTCCGGTTCAATGGAAAAACTTAATCAGCTTGATGATCCGGAAGTAAATGCGGTTATCGATGAAGTTTGCCGCAAAACCAGTGAGTCTGGATTACTCCTCGGCACAGCAGGATTATCACAGGAGGGCTGTGTTGAAAGAGGCATACAATGGGTAGCGGTGGGAAGCGATTGCGGAATGATTGCCGGAAGCGGAAGGGATATTATCGCAAATAAAGTCAAAACTTCAGGAATATATTAAAATGTTTAAAGTCGCGCTCGTTACAGATGATTTCGATAGTTTGCCGGAATGGATAAACGAAGAACTGAAAGAAAATAATATCGAATTAAAAGCAAAAAAGTGTGAATCCCTGGAGGATTTTGCAAACTTTGCCAGTGATGCTAATTTTGTCTGGACACGGGGACCTAATACGGTCATTACAGATGAGTCCCTGCCAAAACTAAAATCCTGCAAAGCCGTCATGCGTAGCGGCAGCGGGCTGGACGGCATTCCAATTGAGACCGCTAACAAACTGGAAATTGCTGTTTTGAATACTCCAGAAGCAATCGCTGAAATGGTAGCCGAACATAGCGTCGCATTACTGTTTGCCCTGCTGCGGCAAGTCCCACAAATGGATAAAGCGGTCAGGAAAGGCGCATGGGATAATTGTTATCTCTTGATGCAATGGCATCTTACGGGGCAAACTTTTGGTATGGTTGGCTTCGGGCTCATAGCCAGGAAAGTGGCAAAAATGCTCTCAGGTTTTGATCTTAACTTATTGGTTTTTGATCCTTATGCGGATGATAATGTCTTAAAAGAATTTAACGCGACTAAAGTCGCACTTGATGAATTACTGAAACAATCTGATTTTGTTTCCCTACATTGTCCTTTGACTCCGCAAACACATCATTTGATTGGAGAAAAAGAATTAAAATTAATGAAAGGACAAGCATTTCTGATAAATACATCCAGGGGAGATGTTGTTGACGAAGCAGCATTGATTAACGCGCTTGAAAACAATTGGATCTCAGGAGCTGGCTTAGATGTAATTTCCGAAGAACCCCCCTCTTATGACAATAAGCTTTTACGTCTAAAGAATACAATTATCTCTCCGCATTTGGCGGCTTTTTCCGATGAATTCGAATATAAATTCTGGAAGACCTCGATTGAAAAAATAATATCATTCAAAACAGGACTTAGAATCTGAAAATGGAACTAAAAACAAAACAAGAATTAATCTGGCCTGCTGAAATTCAGGATATAAAATATCTTAGTAAAGCCGACAACACTTTGCAACCTATGTACTTTTATGCACCGGAAGAAGATACTCCGGCTCCCTTGCTGGTCTACCTGCACCCGTGGAGCACTGATTATCGTCGTGATGACGGTAGCGCCTACGCACAATGGTGCGTTGAAAATAACTGGGCTGTTATCATTCCTGATTTCCGCGGTCCTAATTTTCGACCTGAAGCTTGCGGGTCAGAGCTGGTCGTGGCGGATATTAACAGTGCTGTAGATTACGCTTTGGAGAATGCGTCAATAGATAGCCATCGGATTTATCTTGCTGGAGTCTCAGGCGGAGGCTATGCTTCATTGTTAATGGCAGGGCGCAGACCTATATGGGCTGGAGTATCAGCATGGGTGCCAATTTATGATTTGAAAGACTGGCATAAACATTGTAAGAGCAAAGGTTATGGATATACTGTCCAGATAGAGAATGTTTGTGGCGGGATTCCCGGAACATCGCCTGAAGTGGATGAACAATATAAGCTTCGCTCTGCCTGCACCTGGCTGCCGAAGGCAAAAAATGTGACTATCGAGATTTCAGGCGGCATCCATGATGTGACTATTCCTGTGAGTCATACTCTGCGTGCATTCAATGCTTTGGCAAAAGATGATGATTGTATTTCACAAGATGATATTGAATATATTGATAAAGAAAAAAAACTTCCTAAGCATCTTAAGATGGAAATCAAAGACAGATATTATGAAAACAAAGCTTTGTTCAGACGCAGCTCAAATAATGCCCGAGTAACAATCTTCGACGGCGGACATGAAATTATTATTGAAGCAGCTTTAGAATTTCTCAGTAAGTCAGAAAAAGTAAAATAAATTAAGAACACTATTGACAACAAGAAAAAGAAACTGTATAATAGAATTAGCCAAGCGGTTGGCTAAATATAAAATATGGAGTATGTAATGGCTGTAACACTTAAAGATATCTCAAAACATACTGGTATTAATACTGGTACGATATCACATGTTTTGAACAATCATCCTAAAAGTCATGTTGTTCGAGAAGAAACTAAAGCACGAATTTTTAAAACAGCTAAAGAGCTGGGATATTACAGGAATGAAATGGCTGTAACCGTTAGTACCGGCGTAAATCGCACAGTTGCTTTAATTGGTGATTTTGAAAAAGACATAGCGGACTATATAAGTGGAGTTATTGCTGGCGTCTTGACTTCCGCAACTGAAAGTAATTATGGAGTCAAGGTGTATTCGCCATTGCAATTGACTAAATGCTTAGATGAGATTCTCCGCTACAGAATGAAGAGCGTAATTGTCGTTAGTATGAATGAGGGCTGCAGACAACGGGTAGCTGATTTTTGCAAAAAACATGATCTGAAGCTTGTTTATATTTTTGAAAAAGGCTGCAAATTTTTTCCGGCTGTAGCTTCGGCTGATCGCGCGGGAATGCGGAATGCTGTTTTAAAGCTTGTTGAACTCGGACATAAGCGAATTGCATTGATATGCTCTGAACATGGTTTCCATTACAAGAAAGAACGGCATGCAGGTTATCTTGAAGGACTTAAAGCGTCTGGTCTTTCTGTTGACAAAAAACTTATAGATTGTGACCGGTATCCAGAAAACAGTATTATTGCAGCAGAAAAAATGTTGGAGCTACCTGTAAATGAACGCCCTACAGCATTTCTTTGTATTGCTGATTCACTTGCTATTCAAATAATGAATAAAATATTTTTAAAGGGCTTAAAAGTACCTCAGGATATTTCTATTATAGGCTTTGGAAATGATCAGTTTTGTGATCTGTCAGTAGTTCCGTTAACTTCAATATCTCAATCTTTCAAAGCGATGGGGGCAACTGCGCTTAAGCTAGTATTAGGACAAGATTGCGGTATAGAAATAAATATTAAAAATGAATATCTCTTAGAGACAAAGTTAATCAACCGTGAATCTGTAGCGGTATGTAAATCTAACAAATAACAAACAAGAAGGAGATGTACAATGAAAACTCGCAATGAAAAAAAAAGTTTCACACTCATTGAATTGCTCGTCGTGATTGCTATTATAGCAATACTCGCCTCAATGTTGCTTCCTGCACTCAATAAAGCCCGTGACAAAGCAAAAACAGTCAGTTGTGCCAGTAATCAAAAACAGATTGGAGTTGCCTTTGCAAATTATCTAAATGACTATGAAGCCTTTTTCCCGAGCTATAACATAGGAAGCTCATGGAATGTTAATCTAGTCGAAAATGGATATATTTCTTCTGGTATTTTTGTAGATTCCGCATTAACAAATAATACTGCTTATCCACAGGAAAGACTTGTAGGAGATAAAATGTATCCGTATATTTATAGTGGTTATGGGTATAATTATCGAGGCGTTGGTGGAAATCAACTTGAAGTTGACGGAACTCCTGGCAAGCTCCCTACATTGAAGCTCAGCAAAATGAAATCTCCAAGCACACTTTATGTATTAATGGATACAGTAGAAGCTCCAGATGTCACTAGAGGATATTATTTGGTTCGTGAGTTAATATCTACTTCCGCAGGTAGCGGACAAGCCGACGCAAGACGTCATAATGGTGTTTTAAATATTCTCTATGGGGACTTTCATGTGTCTGGTGTTACTTGCAACAATCCTGCTGATCCCTATGCTACGATTGGCAAATTCTACCGCGTTTCCAGTCGACTTGCCTGTTGGAATGGTGGACGATATGGAAATGAAATATATTAGTAAAAAAGGTTATACATTTACTGTTAGTAGCTAACAAGGAAATTTTAGATGAAATATTTTTGTACTACAATTATCGTTATTGCCGCAATAAACTTTGCAATCACTGTTTCTGCAGACGTTATATTGCCGCAGATAATCAACAGCAAAATGGTTCTTCAGCAGGGTACGAAAGTGCCAATTTGGGGTTGGGCCGACAAAGGCGAAGAGATCACTGTTAAATTTGCAGGTCAAACCCAAAAAACTGTGCCTAAAGGGCCCAAAAACCGTTGGGAAGTAAAACTTGCCCCATTGAAAGCCTCTAGTCTGCCACAACTAATGACTATTGAAGGGAAAAATAAAATTACGCTTGTTGATGTACTTGTTGGCGAGGTTTGGTTGGCTTCCGGACAGTCAAATATGGAAATGATACTTTTAAACACCGACAGAAATGAAAAGAATGCAGCTAAGGCTGAAAGCAACAATAAAATGTTACGTTTTTTTGATGTTGAACGTATTATGTATGGCGTACCACTTGATGACACTAGTGGACACTGGAAAACCTGCAGCCAAATTTCTAAAAATCTGCGCGCATCCGCAGTTGGTTTTTTCTTTGGACTTGCTTTACAGAAAAATCTCGGAGTGCCAGTTGCTATTATCGATTCTAACTGGGGTGGTAAAAAAATTGAACGCTTTATATCTGATGATGGATATACATCTATTAAACTTAAACCGCACAGGTCACGGCAGTGGCAATCCGGTAGCTTGGCAAAGAAGCTGAAAACAGACCAGGAAACTCTTAAAAAGCTTGGTTGTAAAGCTGTTGCCGCTGCTGATAAGGGATTGATTATGCCGATAATATTTCTAAACAGGATGGATGGGCATGCTAATAATTCTATTTACAATGGAATGATTGCTCCGCTTGTGCCTTATGCTATCAAAGGCGTTATCTGGTATCAAGGAGAATCTAATCGCGGCAGAAAAGACTACTTCAAGAAGTTACAGGGCTTATCGCTGGGCTGGGCAAAGAGCTTTAATATCAAAGATATTCCGCTATATCAAGTACAGATTGCACCATATGATTATACTCGTGGAAAAAGCAAGAAATGCACCGTTCTTTGTGATACTATATGGAAAGCGCAGTACAAAGGCGCAAACGAAATTCCAGGTATGGGCATTGTAGCAATTCATGACACTAATATAAATATAAAGAGTATTCACCCGAGACACAAGAGAACAGTTGGCGAAAGACTTGCAGCAATGGCCTTGAAACGCAAATACGGTAAAAATATTGTTGCTAGCGGTCCTCGCTTTGCTTCAGCAAAGCTCTCCGGAAACAAAGTGATTGTCAGCTTTTCAGAAATAGACAAGGGGTTAACTACTAAAGACAGTAAGGCACCGACATGGTTTGAGCTTTCTG
Organism: Victivallaceae bacterium; assembly: GCA_963664605.1. GTDB lineage: Bacteria > Verrucomicrobiota > Lentisphaeria > Victivallales > Victivallaceae > JAHOYW01. Next base: position 1,942,751 of record OY761536.1, on the reverse strand, counting down.
CCGATGGGAAAGTTTTTATGTCGGCAAAGGCGAATATTATTGCTAATACTGTAGAAGTATCTTGCAAAAAACTTCCATTGCCAAAATTCGTTCGAATGGGGTGGAATGAAATAGCAATACCTAATCTTATGGATAAAAATGGCTGGCCCGCTTTCGCATTCTCCGGGAAAGTGGTCAAATAATAAAAACAAATAAAACTTAACTTAACAAAGGATAACTAAAATGTTAAAACACGCCTTTCTTATTTTATTTTTCGCGGGATGTGTCAGTGTATCATTGGCTTATGAACTTGAGCCGATTTACTCGGATAAAGAACTGAAAATCCTCAAAAGAGAAGCAGAACCAACAACTCTAAGTATAAAATTCAAAGCAATTCCAGCGAAACCTGGTTATATCACAGTACTTAGATGCAAAGCATATTTTGATTATATTAAAGATGCTGGCTGGAATAGTTACCTTCGTTTCAGTCTGAATAGCAAGAAGCTCGGAAGATTTACCCGCAACGGTAATGATCGTTTGTTGAAACGCGGCAGGAATATGCTGTTTAAACGCAGGGAACAAACAGTAAAAAAAAGCTGGTGGTCAGGTACCGGGTTAACGATATTTTTTACAGATAAGAGTAAACTCCCGGATAAGCGCTTACAAAATGCTCGTGAAGAAGAATGTAACTACCTGTTAGATATTTCTGATTTAGTAAAAAGAAAAGGAGAGAATAAATTAATTATCTATAACTGTTTTGTCATCAAACCAAAATCCAGGAATAAGGCCTTAGAAAAAGTTAATATGCACATTGAAGACTTTGAAATCGCTTATCTTAAAAAAGAAGATGCCGAAAAGATGCGTCCGAACAGCAATGCCAATATCGTTAAAAAAGATTTTGCTCCGCCTAAAAGTTTCAAAGTCTTTTATACTTATCCCAAAAACCTTGTAATTAAAAGAGCCAAGCAAGTAAACAGAACCAGTATAAAATTTAAAGCTGTCCCGCCTAAGAAAGGACATATTATTGCCTTGCGTTATAAAGGATATTTAAAAACAGCCAGGCCAGGCGGTTGGAATAATTATACTGGACTCGAACTGAATAAAATGCCTTTGGGAGAATTCACCAGAGAAGATGAAGTCCGTCTGTTGCGTCGCGGTTCAAATATGAAAACCAACCTTTTAAATAAACGGACCGGCAAAAAAACTCGCAGTTGGTGGCCTGGTGGGCAACTTATGACTTTCTTCGCCAATGGGGATGACAACGCAATGGATAAACGACTGTTAAATGCACGCGAAGAAGGTTATAATTATCTTTTAGATATTACAGATCTAGTAAATAAAGTTGAATACGGGGCAGATTATCGTATTGAAAAAGCTGAAGATAACATACTTGGTTTCAGTAATGGCTTTACTTCAAAAATAGCTAAAAATGCTAAGGCTTTGAAAAATGCTCATCTGCATATTGAAAATATTCAAATAGGCTATATTCCCGTATCTGAAGCCCAAAAAATGCGCCCGGGAGATACTGGTTCCGGATATATAAAAAATAATTCCAAACTGCTGATAAAAAAGAATCAGAAAAATTACACTTTGCATTTATACGGCAATGGAGGTTTTGATATTGTCGCTAACGGTATAAAATATATGCAGGATGATTCCTTTTCCTATGCAGGTAAAAATAATATTGAATATAGTAATTTGGGAAATAAAGCTTCGTCTTTGCCGCAAATCACACAATTCGAGAATCGTATAAAAATTAAGTTTTCCAATAAGATTTTCAATATAGAACGTACTATTTTTCTAAAAGAAAACTACCTTGACATACAAGATGAAATCAGCAATAAGAGCAATGGTCCTCAAGGCATGAAAGTAGTTTTTAAAACTTTCCCGGATATACCATTCAGCGCAAAAACGTTTGTTAACGGAATGAAGGCACGCTATGTGCCAGATGGCGCCGGAGGGCAGAATCCTTCTTTCTTCACAAAACCATCCCAAGGGGCATCTTTGGGAGTTTATGTTTATGAAGATTTGCTGCGCAATCAATCAAGCTTCCTTAGAACGCGGAAAAGTTTCATTCTGGAAGACGCGCATCTGGGGTTTAAAGCCGGAGCCAGTCATAAACTTGGCAGACGCTTTTATATTATGCCTGATGCAGGTTATTTTGATTTCGTGAACCAGGTTCGCCGCGATTACAAATTAAACATGCTTATGGATGGGCCGTTTTGTTTTGGCTCAGGCCCAAAATTTCCCAAAGTAAAATATTATGCTATGGGAGGGTGGTTTGAATGGCTTCATAGTTACGTCAGCAGAGAGGAATTCAAGAAACAGAAACAGGCTATAATGGCAAAAACCAGAAAAAAAGAACCTAACGCAAAATTTCTCCTGCGTCTTGAATCGAACCTTGTTCTTGTTGACAAAACAAAATTGCCAAACGGGCATAAGCTGCCAAAGTCAGGGCGTGATGTAAAAGGTGTAGGCACTTATGGCTTAGTTGTAACGCCGGAACAAAATGAAATCCTGAAAAATTCACCTTTTAGTGACTCTATACTGCGTGATGCCAGTGGCATGGCAATAGTTGACAATCTTTATCCGCCGGAACCTTACATTGATTTGATGGTGCATTTTGCAGAAGGCAATTACAGGCTCAAAAACATACTTGAACAAATTGATTATCTGCTTGATGAGGTTGGCGCTGACGGCGTTTATATTGATCAGTTTATTCCTGGTTGTGATGGCGCCCTGACGGCTCCAGGCCGCTGCAGCTATGATCGATGGGACGGTTTCACTGTTGATTTGGATAAAAAGGGCAGGATTAAACGTAAATATTATGATTATATTATTGCGGGTTCTTCCGCGCGGGCAAAGATTGTAAAACACGTACTTGCAAAAAACAAAGTAATGTTTAATAACAATCATCCAGTAACCATGGAAACGAATGGACTAAGATCTTATAGTTTTGTAGAAATGGAATGTAATCGAGCTGTAATCAGTGAGTTTAACCGTACCAATAAACCTTCCATTTATCGTCTGGAAGCAATTGGACAATTATCGGGCAGCCCATTGACGCTTGGAGCATGCGCGACTCATCATACCAAAAATCCTAAAGAATATGCCAGGATTATTAACAGGGCTGTAATTGTCGGCTTGCGTCATGGAATCCTGTATGCATATTATCATTGTGATATTACAGCAAAAACTAGTGGTGGAGCAGGTGCTATTGATAATATGTATCCGATTACTCCAGTTGAGCTTGGAGAAGGATTTATAATTGGCAAGGAACGTATTCTCAGTTGTATTTCTCGAAAGTTTGTAGTCAAAAGCAAGAAGCAACCTGAATGTTTGCTTTTTAATGATTATGGCTTGCCGCATTCTCGGAAGATTAAGGCTAAAAAGGTTAAGAACGGCTGGGAGATTGACGTAAAACTCAGGGATTGGAATGAAATTGCGGTTATTATTTTATAAAAAAGTTAAAGGAATTTAAAAATGACTAAGAAAATTAGTCCTATTGTCGGAATATCATTTCCAGTTACTCCGGAAAAGGCAGATGAAATGCGTAAGCTTAAATGCGGAGACCTGATTCGCGGCTCGCTTGACAGAGATAAAGATAGTGCTATTGAGGCAATGCGTTATTGCCGGGAGAATCATATTTATGTACTTTTGGGAGAATGCGTAGAGCGGGGAGAATTGTCAACGTGGAGTTCGTTCTCCAAAGAAGATTTTGAAGAGATAATTGCGGAAGCAGGAGAATATTTTGTAGCTCGTTATGCTTTGGGAGAAGGCGGTGGAGTTCTTTCCTGGCCTAAAGCCTATACCGTCAATCGTCATCTTAATACCTGGGAGAATCTTCCTCCTTGCGATTCACCGGCTGAAGCACATAAAAAATTAGTTGAATATTATAAGAGTTTTGTAGATTTTGAACGTTCTCAAGTTGCTGACACAAAACTTGCAACGGTTGATTCAAGCATGATACTTAGTTACCAGGCCGAAGCAGGAATAGATATGTTCAGTCATGAAATGTGTCCTGGCAACCCCCTGGAACTTCTACCGGCATTTCGTGGAGCTGCACGTAGTTTTAATTCGATATGGGCAGCACATATTGCTATTGGCTGGTATGGCGGCATACATATGGATGAACTTCATCTCAAACGCTGGAAGCTTTGCCTGTATCTGGCATTTTTGAACGGTGCAGACATAATATATCCTGAGTCAGGGCATTACGGAGAGAAAGCCAACAGAATGGCTGAAAGCCAACACAATTACGAAAGAGATCATCCTAAGATTTTGCGAATGCGTGAAATTTTACGTGAGTTTTATCGTTTTACTAAAATCCATCAAAGGCCTGAACTTGGCCCTGACAGCCCTGTCGGTGTAATGTTCGGCAACCATGAAGGATTTCCAAACATCTGGAATCCCTATGCCTGGGGCCAATATGAAAACGGTTCTGAATGGGAGGCAGGTCCAGCGGAAAAATCCTGGAAGCTTCTTTCAGTTTTCGCTCATAAAGAGAATATATTTAATGAAAATGTTATGGGGGAATATAATTTTTCAGCTAATCCTCCAGGAGGACAGTTTGATATTGTGCCTCTGAATAATGATATTTCCCGTTATAAATGCCTGATCTTCCTTGGCTGGAACACCATGACTGAAGAAGTATATGAAAAATTAGTTAAATATGTTCAGGATGGTGGACATCTATTGATATGGTCGGCGCATTTCAATGCAGCGGAGAAACGTGGCGATGCTCTCAAAATATTCAATGACGGTGAAATCAGCAAGCTGTCCGGTATTAAAATCAAAGACTGGAAAGAGGCTGATGTAATGGGAGTAAGATTTTTAACTAAAGAATCTACTGCCTCGTATACTATTCCTTATTGGGGGCTCAGGCATGATCCGTTATGGATGGGCAAAATGACTCCAGCAGATATTGAGATCAATAGCGAAAGCGCACGAATTATCGCAAGCTTCTCAACATGTATGAGAGAAACAAAAGAGGAATGTTTAGCGCGTCCGGCATTGATTGAGAACAAACTGGGAGAAGGCGTTGTCTGGACAGTTGCAGCCGCGGAATATCCCGGGGATGATGGAATGACTAAATTTGCAGAAGGAATTTTGCGCATAGTGCTTGCCGGAGAACATGGTTCTCTGCGTCTTTTATCCTCTGAAAGCATACGCTATTCGACATATCAAACTGAGATTGACGGTTATAATGTGTCAATTATGTATTTATTGAATACGGAAACTGATTCTTCACAAAGTATAAAAGTCTGGTTGGATGGAAAAGTTTCTCAGGAAATCAATATTGCCGCGTCTGATTTCCAGCTTATTTATATCATCGATGGAGTTATGGTCGCACCTGAATGTCGCAATACTCGTTTATACTCAGTTAAACAAGAAAATGAAAGTCTTGGACTTGAATTTTATTGCTTACAAGACCAGAAGATGAAAGTGTGTGACTTAAATGATAAAGACCGTATTGTTTTGCTGAATGGCAGTGTTGATTTTTGTGCCAAACGAATCGAGCCGGAAATGGAAGAATTCTATGCTTCGGATTTTATGAATGAACCAGACATAAATCAATTTATTCGTCAAGGTGGATACTAAAATTTATCGCAATCATTAAATAAGTTAATATTAAAAAATCAAATGAAAATTTTGTTTATTATGAGAACAAAAAGGAATTTTTAATGCATACTGTTTTTCTAAGAGTATTGACATTTCTGACATTAGTAGCAACTATTAATGCTATGAGTGCAGACAGGTCAGGAAATAGAACATTTAAACTATTAACTATTGGTAATAGTTTTTCTAAAAACGCAACCAGGTATTTAAAACAAATTTCTGAATCCTGTGGATACAAGCTCAAATATTATCGAGCTGATCTAAGTGCGTGTTCTCTGGAAAAACACTGGGAAAATGCTAAGAATGATAAAAAAGTTTACTATGCTAAAAAATATACATTAAAGCAACTTCTTTCAAAAAAATGGGATGCAGTAACAATTCAACAAGTAAGTTATAATAGTTTTAAAAGCGAAACTTATCAGCCTTATGCGGATAAACTAATCAAATATATTCGAAAATATTCGCCGACTTCAGAGATATTAGTTCATCAAACCTGGGCATATCGTACTGACCACTATTTTTTCAAAAGAAAGGGCAGTAAACTTAATCAACAGAAAATGTTTGAAGGACTTAGAGATTGTTACAATAATTTAGCAAAAACATATAACTTACGTATACTTCCCTCAGGATCTGCAATGCAGGCTTGTCGTGAAAAACAGAAAGTGAAATTTACTTTCCCTGATTCTGATTTTAGCTATAAAAATCCTGTGAATCCACAATTACCTAAACAAGATGGTTCACTTATAAGAGGGTGGTATTGGTATAATCGAAAAGGCAAAAAGCGACTGCGCCTTGACAGTATCCACGCAAATGTTAGAGGAGAATACCTACAGGGATGTGTATGGTTTGAAGTCCTCTTCAGAGAAAGTGCTGAAAATATCAAATTTGTTCCTAAGGAGATTAGCGAAAAGGATGCAGCATTTCTCAGGGAAATAGCCCATGAAACTGTTTCTACACTTGAACAAACTAACAAATAAGATGTTGCTTCAAAGAAAAAGTTAATCTATGAATAAATCAAATAAAATCGATAAAAAATCTTTTAAACTTAGAGCTGTTCAATTTGATCTTGAGAGGCAGATGGAAAGTGTTGAATATATAGAATCATTCATCAATTTTATAGACCAATATGATTATAACTGTTTAGTGTTGTACCTTGAGGAAAGAATAAAAAATGGGAGGTTTTATGAAAAAACAGCAAAAATTCTGAAATTAAGAACAAAAAATGTTTTTTCTGAATAAAACAACTTTAATAAGTTAAGCTATTACAAATAAACACATTAAGGGAGGTGTAAATAAGATATTTTATTTCATTTATGAAATTTTGTCTTATGTATTAATTGAAATTAATTCAGGGTATTTTAAGATTAACAAAAGGAAAATCTGCGTATTTTCACTAACTAGGAGTAGGATGAAATGAAAAGAATAAATAGAAATTTATTGCAATTTATGCTTGCTATGGTTGTTTTTTGCACAGTAATTAGCGCTAATGCCTATCCTTTTCTGGCTGACTGGGATGATCTCTTTGCGCCGGAGGGACTTGCTCCTCAACTAACCGGAGCGGAGAGAACAACAAGTACTAATTTCCCAACGCTCACTATTCGTGGGGACAACATGTTGGCGGTAAATGCGATTGAAGATACGGAATTTACAATTAATGTTATGCATTCACAATTGGGCTCTTACACAGATCCTCCATCTTGGGAATTGCGCACCAAGGATAATACGCTTCTTGATTCCGGCAACCTTTTATTTGATCAAGCCGACTCGATATCATATCAACATGATAAAACTGAAGTATTGTACCTTTATATAAGTACTGGACGTAATTGTTTTTATATCATCGATAGTGATGTGAATGTTGGTGTTGTCTGTGGAGTAATGACAAAATTCTTAGCTAATAACAATAGAAAAATATATTTTTCAGTTCCTGTAAAAGTCTCAGATTTTACCGTAACATTATATGCGGGAAGTACGAGTGAACACGTAAAAGTAAAAGTTTATAATTCCAGTGATACACTGGTTACCCAAGGGGAAACGGATTCTTCACATTTGGTTGTTGACGTTCCGGTAACGGTAGGTGATGACGACGATGCCGTATGGTATCTTGAAATCAATATTCCTTCAAGCGGAAACTTTGAAGATTATGCTATAAAATTAAGCCCCAATCTGCCGCCGGTTTTATCCATGTTGGCTGGAGATACTTTCTCTTATGCTCCATTCGGTAAAAATGAAAAGTTGGCTGTTTTGGTAGATAAGGTAATGGCTGCTTCAACTTCATATCTGCATGCCCCCTGGATGATTGATGCTGCTAAAAACTCTGGCTTTAATACCTATGTTCCCCGTAGGTTTTATGGTGATTCCGGAACAACTGGTCCTGATCCTACCCAGTTTGCCCAGCTTGCCGGCTGGTGTGACGATCGTGATATGAAGACTCTGGCTTGGATGCGCGGTACTCACATCGCGCCTTTTGAGGATTCGTCGCTGGACGGGAAACGTTACCGTCCAGGTGCGGATGAATCAAGGATACTCAGTCCGAATTCTGATGAATTCTGGAGCTATCTTAATACATACATCTCGCAATATGCCACTTTAAGCAGAACATACCCTTCAATTCTGGGAGTATTCCTTGATTTTGAAGATTATTATACTAGTTCACTTACACATGCTTATTATATATCTTATGATGATGTAATTATCGATAAATATGAGGCTGCTCGGTCAATCACGGTTAACGCCACCCCGGAAGGTCGTATGGATTGGCTTATTAACAATAATTATCATGATGATTTTGTGGAATTTCAGATTGATTACTGGAGAACGAAATGCGCCGAACTGAGAGCAACGGTTGATGCGATTAATCCGCAATTCCGCTTTTTTGTCTATCCGTTTACTCCCTATTATAATGTGCCGCCCCCTTTCCTGTTTGGAGGAGATATACCAATCGCAAAATTCTCTACCCCGCAGGCGCCAATTGTGCATGCTGAAGTGACGAGTTACGGAACTGCCCCTTATTATTCGATTGTGCATAACGCTGAAGCTATTATTTATGGAGTAAATAAAAAGCTGGACTTGGATTTTTCTGTTATTGAGCATGATGCCCCGTATATGATGCTTGCCGGTTATTGTACAAGTTGTTATAGCAACCTGGAGTTTCTTGCGCGGGCGCCGATTGCCGCAGCGGAAAAAATGGATGGCTACTGGGTTTTTTACTGTGGCTTTGATTACCCTTCTGATGAGCATGATCTTTGCATGGAATATTTTGATACGTCAAATGATGCAATCGCCAATGAGGATTACGCGGCTGCGGTGATTCCATACGAAGACTCCAATTATTCCTGGGATTCTTTATGGAGCATTGAAGGGGAAGCGCCGGACGTGGAAGGAACGTTATCACATGATAATGAAGTCTATTCCGTTTGTAAAATACGGGGTCTGGTTCCCATGTTTATCGCTTGTGAAGCAGACGAACCGGTTACCGTCAAACTTAACTTTCTGCAAGTCGGCAGTTATGATAAACCATTGGGCTGGGAGTTGCGTTCATCTGTTGACTTAGATACCACCATTCAGTGTGGTACAGTATTTGTAGGAGAAACATCTGAAACTATTACTTTTACACCGACTGTTACAGGAAATTATATTCTTGTCATAGCGCCGTTGACTAATACGTTTTATGTAGATGAGGCAGATGCCTGCTGGGCTTATTATGCCGGCAAACCTGTCCATTTTTTTCTGAATTCGCAACCTTTATATATAAATGTTCCCAGTGGCGTTAGCAGCTTTACCCTGACCGCTGAATCCGCAGGACCTAATGAACTCGTAAAAGTATCGGTCTACAACCCCGATAATACGCTTGTTGCGCAGGATGAAACTTCTTCGACTGATTTAACCAAGGTAATAACCGTAAATGTCGGCACATATGGTTCAGGAGCGTGGAAGATCATAACTTCGGCAGCATCGACAGGCAATTATGAAGACTTCTTCCTGACAGTTGGGTCAGAAATTCCGCAATTCATATCACTTAATACTGATAATTTGTTCTCCCCGTAGGAGGTCGTGTTATGGTATTTTGATAAAAGAATTGATATAGAATATTATAACGAAAAGGATGCAGCATTGATAAAATGAAAACGTATGGAAAAAGGTAAAAGGGAGGTAAATCGACGTTAATGTCTCGTTGCGGTCAGCTGTCAAGATACACAAAATGAGCTCATGGTGTTTTTTATTCGATTTTGACTGTTGACCGCCTCCCTTTAACGAAATGGACAATAGTTGTCCTGAAAAAAAATTTAGTAAAACAAAGGGGGATAAAGAAAAAATCTCCATAAAATATTAATTTTTAAACAGATAAATAGAAGTTAAGAAGTAGAAAAATTTAGACAAAACCGCAGCATTTCTCAGGGAAATAGTCCATGAAACTGTTTCTACACTTGAACAAACTAACAAATAAAATGTTGCTTCAAAGAAAAAGTTAATCTATGAATAAATCAAATAAAATCGATAAAAAACCTTTTAAACTCAGAGCTGTTCAACTTGATCTTGCCCGGCAGATAGAAAGCATTGAATATATAAAATCATTCATTGATTTCATAGACCAATATGATTATAATTGTTTGGTGTTGTACCTTGAAGGAAGGATTAAAACAGAATCATTTCCCTATAGAAAAGATAGTGAGTCATATTCCAAGAAAAATATCCAAACAGTAGTTTCTTATGCAGCGCTAAAGAGTATTGAAGTTATTCCTGTAATATCATTATTTGGACATGCCGAACAATTTGTATCATGCCCTGAACTGGAAGAACTTGCGGAACTGCGCGGGGACAAAATGGGGCGCTTTTCAAAATTCAAGCACGTATTCTGTCCTTCTCAAGAAACTCTTTATGATTTCTTTGCATCCTATCTCGCGGAAATTGCTGATTTATTCCCCTCAAAATATTTTCATGCTGGATTTGACGAAGCATGGGACATCGCTTATTGCGATGAATGCAATAAACGTTTGGAAAATGAAACTCAGGCTGATATTTTTTCAAAACATTTAGATAAGTGCTATGACATTGTGGTCAATAAGCTTAATAAGAAAATGATTGTCTGGGATGATATGTTTGATATTTATCCATCTGTACTGAAAAATATGCCTAGAGATATTATACTGTGCGCATGGCATTATGAGGCGTTCATCGAAAAACCCGCCGGACACTGCGGGGGCCCTCAAAACGACAAGTTTAAACTATATGATAAGCTTGGGCTTGAATACTGGTTCTCTCCGGCAATATATTCCCTTAGAAATATCTTATCATTTACTGACTATGCTATCAACAGTAAAGCTTCCGCTGCACTTTTGACTTCCTGGGAATTGAAACGTGATTTCATGTTCTCTTATTACCCATGCATTGCTGTTGGTGGTAAACTTTGGAACCAGGATCTAATCAATACTAAAAACACAGATTTGATTGATGCAACTATCCATAAAGTAACAGGCTGTGTCGAACTGGAACATATAAGTCTTATTAAGCATATTATCAACAGCCCGAACATAACTTTGCTGGATAAATACCAGGCTTATCTGCGCGGTCAATTAACGAATGAGGAGTACGAGCGTAAATTATTCAATGGAACTGCCTTGAATATTCTGCAGCCATACTTTCAGAGTCTAGAAAAAACATCAATATCCTATCCCGTAATTGAAGATATCGTAATTCGTCTTGAATTAGAAAGCCTGTACTTTGATTTACGTGAATTTATCACTGCCTGGTTTGCTCTAAAAGGAGACAACAGAATTACGGGAGAAACGGAATGCTTGATTCAAAAAATATTAAGGCTTAAAGAGAAGCGACGGCATCAATGGAAACAGTATCGAAATGGTATTGTTCCTTGTAATAGTGATATCTATTTTGATAAGCTCATTGAAATGATAAATAAAGCTTCTAAAGACAGCCTTAAGGTAAAAGCGGTTTTGAAAGTTAGATTTAAAATATCATATTCAAAAATTAAATTTTTAGTAAAACACCATGGTGCGGAAAAATGGGAAGAATTTTTTTCCAGTCCGCCAAGGGTTCGAGCTCATTTTGCAAATAGTCAACAAGTCAACTGGCCCATATATTTTGAGCAGGAGCCGGAAAAAATTCGTATAGAATCGTGTGGATATACAGGAAGCGGCATTGCTTATGTGGAATATGAAACCAAGAAAAAAACTTATGTCCCAAAAGAAATTATCAATATAGTTGGCAATATATATTCTCCAGAGAGTGTCCTTGAAAATGGTAAAGATTTTTGTTTCATGGGGGATGGAGAACAAAAAGCCAGGAGAAAATTCTGCAATCCACAAATGAGCAAAAAAATAAACTCTTTTGAAATCATTCTTAAAAAGAAGGATAAATGATGTATAAGATATGGCGATCTTCCGCAAGTGTGTTCGGGGATGAAACTTGTCCTGACGGTTTGCATGGCATTGAGATGGATGAAACTCTCTCCGCTTTTGAAGTTTATACAGATAAGGAATTACAAAAAATAAAAGATGCCGGATTCAATGCTATCTGGGTGCATGGCTTACTTAGACATCTTGTAAATGTACCCCCCTTTACTGAATTGGGTCAAAAATGTAATATTCACCTTGATGCCGTAAGACGCTTAATCAAACGTGCCGCGCATTACGGCATCAAGGTTTTTATCTATATGCAGCCGCCGCGCGCGCTGCCGCAGTCTGATAGTGATTTTTGGGATAATCATCTTGATATCTGGGGTGAAGAAGATATTTGTCGAGGCCTTCCAATACGCAGATTTTGTACTTCAGCACCTAAAGTGCAACAATGGTTGAAAAACGCGGGAAACGCACTGGCGCAGAAACTACCGGACTTAGCTGGGATTATATTGATTACCGCCAGTGAATTTCCACAGCATTGTTATTCTCATCGTGTACAGAAAAGATGCAGTAAACCCTGGCATAAACTGATAAAATGTCCACGTTGTCGTGAACGTGAGCCGGAAAGCGTAGTCGCAGAATTAATAACTCAGATTCATAATGGAATCCGTAATGTTTCTAAAAACATGGAAATTATCGCCTGGAACTGGTCATGGTCATGGAGTACTGATTCGGAGTGCAGAATCATAGAACAACTTCCGAAAGATATTATACTGATGGCTGACTTTGAACGGGGCGGATATAAAGATCTTTATGATAGACCTGGTTTTTATATGAATGAATACTCCTTGTCTTATGCAGGGCCATCCGAAAAATGCCGAACGGCATTTGAAGCGGCACAACAACATGGAATGCGTTTTATGTCCAAACTCCAGATTGGCACGACTCACGAATTAGCCAGTATCGTAACTTTACCAATGCCCGGCAACCTGTATGAAAAGGCGGTATTTCATAGAAATAAAGAAATTGCAGGCTATATGGGATGCTGGAACTTCGGCAATGCTTTACCAAACTCTAACGTGGAAGCATATAACTTCTTCCTCAGCGACCAATGCCCGGATGATAAAGACCAGGCCTTAAGGAAATTTGCATCACAATACTTTCCTGTTGCGGGAACTAAATTGCTTTTACAGGCATGGGAGCAGTTTTCCGCAGCGATGCATTATTATCCTTTTACCATTGGTTTTCTCTATCATGGACCGCAAAATCACACCCTTGCACATAAAGAAATGTATAAACCTGCACCGCTTAGCGGCAAAGCTGTGGGGCGCTCGTGGAAAATGGATGAGCGCGGAGATGATTTAAATAATAGTTATAACTTCCATCACACACAGTTTAATCTGGATGAAATCATTGACAGGTTAAATAAACTTGCGATAGCATGGCAGCATGGATTAGTTACATTCAGCAAAGCTTTTGGAGGATGCTGTGACAAGAAAAGTCTTGATGAACTTGGCAATGCGATTATTTGCGGCGCGATTTGGCGGAGTACTGAAAATAGCTACCGCATTTTTAAATTGCGTAAAGACTGGAACGAATCCAAGCGGGAAGAGTTTTTCAGGATACTTGATGATGAACTGGATATTTTGCACAAAGTATTACCCTGGGTAAAATGCGACCCTCGTCAAGGATTTCATATTGAACCAAGCGCTTATATGTTTAACAGTGAATTAATTAAGGGAAAAATTAGAGCTTTAAAACAACTAAAGGCAGCTAAAAATAAACTACTAAAAGAAATAGCTTAAAGGCAATAATATGAATAATAAAATCATTAATTTTACTAAAAATGTTGAAATAGTTTTATCGGAAAGCTCCGCCGAGCCGGAAGCATTTGCAGCCACTGAATTACAGTACTATTTGTGTAAGGCTACAGGAATAGGAATCCCTATAGTAAGTCACACATCAAATGCCGAAAGTAAGATGATTATAGGAGCTATGGGGCAAGCATATCTGGATGATAAGAATATAAAATTTAAACTTGAACATGATGGATTTGTCACTCATTGTGATGAAAATAACTTAATCATATTCGGAAACAGCCCGCGTGGAACCTTAAATGGGGTTTATTCTCTGTTACACGATTTGGGATTTCGCTGGGTATATCCCAGCAAAGATAAAGAAATTATTCCAATATTATCAAGTCTGTCAATTCCTGAGGGGACAAAAATTACCAACCCGGACTTAGAATTGAGAGGGGTATGCATTTTCCCTGTCAGTGAAAAAAACGTGGAAGAACTACGGGAAATTATTGACTGGATGGGGAAAAACAGGATCAATTTATTAATGACATCAGTAGACAGAGCGAAAAAGCGGGAAAATGGCTGGATTGTCGAATGGGAAAAAGTAAGTGATCAGCTTCTGCCTGAAATTCAGAAACGAGGAATTATTCTGAATATAAGTGAACATTCCGGCAGATACTTTTTTCCAACCTCGTATTTCGATGAACATCCTGAATGGTTTGCGATGAATTCTAAGGGAGAACGTTTTTCGACAGGGCAGATATGTTACTCCAATGATGAAGCTGTTTCTGTACTGACGGAAAATTATCAAAAGTATGCAAAAGAACATCCTGAAGTAGATATAATCGGTACTTGGCCTGAAGATGGATATGGTTTTTGTCAATGTACAAACTGCAAAAAGGCTGGGGCTGTCCTGAAAGCCGTAAATAAAATAGCAAAGAAAATTGAGGATGTAAGGCCGGACTTGACCGTTGAATATCTTTCTTACACTGAAGAAACCAGTACTGTTCCAGACGATATTCTGCCACATAATAATATAGCGATTCTAGTTGCCAATGTTCGTGTGGCAGAAGAGTGGCTCAAAAAGTCAAATAAAGCAGGAGCCAGAGGAATTTACCAGCTTCATTATCATATCTCTGACAATACTGCTGAGCGCGCTTCTCTGCCTTTGCGTTTTGAGAAAACCCGCATGGATTGTCTGCAGTCCAAAGAAATAGGCTCACGAGGGATTATTCCTTTTTTCATAGGAATTGATACTTGGTGGCGTTCTTGTCTAAATCTTTATTTTTTAAGTCAATTCTCCTGGAATACTGGAAAAAGTTCACAAGAAATTTTGAGTGATTATTGTCAGAAATATTATAAAAAATCAGCCTCTGTAATGCTTCCTTTGTTTGAAGCTTTAGAAAAAATGCCAATGGTTGATCAACACACTCCTCCTCCTTGGCCTTTGTGGCAGGAATGGACTTCTTTAAAAACTGACTTTATTGGAGAAAAATGGGAAGAAATACTCAATTATTTCTCAAAACTTCGTTCTATGCTGGATATAACGGATAGAGATTTTGACAGTTCATATATCATAGCGTTCATTGATTCTGCCGAAACGATGTTTTATGCCTGGCACGAAAGGGCTTGTGCTGTCCTCGCATTTGAAAAGGGTTCTGAAGAAGAACTTCGCAAGCACATAACAAAAACAGCTGAATACGAGCAACGCTTAATAGATTTGTATACAAGTAATGATGGCGTTAACGGCGCCCGGCCGGATTTCAGCTTTTTCCAGAACTGGCGATTACAGCTGGATCAACAGCTTTTGGAAATGAAAACTCCTGAAAACATGAGGCCGATAACTGATGAAAACCCGGATGTCGAGCTGTTTTTACCAGGCTTACTTGATCTTTAAATTGTAAAAAACAAGGGATAAAATGAAGAAAGAAATTGCTATTATCGGTTTTGGAGAAATGGGTAAGCGTCATGCAAAAGATATGCATGACCACTCCAAAGGTGAAGTCAGGATTGTCGCGGTATGTGAACTGGATGATAAAAAATACCAGGAGGGCGTGGAATGGCTGGGTTACAGCCCGGAGCGTTTTAGCTCTGTACTTGAAATATTGGATAACACCTGTTTGGATGGTGCGATTATCGCCAGCCCAAATCATACGCATTGGGATGCGCTTCAGCATTTTGAAGGCAAAAGTATCCCCTTGATTATTGAGAAACCGCTCGACAGCACCTACGAAAAACTCCTGAAGATAGTAGACTTTACCGAACGCTATAGCGCCCCGATAATGGTGCATCACGTCATGCGATACGCTCCAATTATAAAAAAGGCTAAAGAGCTCATATCAGATGGCATATTAGGAAAACTATGTTCTTTCCGTTTTAACTTAAATGGCGGTGGCGGACACATGCATAATTTTCGTCGAAATAAGCTAAGCGGCGGAGGGCAAATGCTGGAAAAAGCAACACATGACCTGGATATTATGCTGCACTTGATGAACTCAAGCCCTAAACGGGTTGCAGCTATTTGCAAACAACAAGTTTTTGGTGGCGATAAAAGTGATACTCTCTGCTGTTCAGACTGCGATGAAAAAGAATCCTGCATGATGTATACCAAAAGAGGTGAAACAAACAGTGCAATAAAAGATATCAATGTATCTAAAGACCTTTGCGTTTATGCGAAAAGCGCTAACATACCTGACAACGAGTTGTGTATGATCGAACTCGAAAACGGCACTTTCGGCAGTCAGACTAATAGCTTTTTTATTGAACGGTACTACACGCGGGTTTATGAAATAATCGGCGATGCGGCCTTAATGAGAATCTGCTTGACTGGTTTGCCTTATGAAACGCAAAAAAGTTATCAGGGCAAGCTTGAAGTATTCCCTCGCCGCAGCGAAGTACAAGAAATTGAATTTGAGTACGAAAACCGCATTCATTACAACAGTTCGCCCGGAGTATTCGAACATTTCTATAATCTGATGTGCGGAAAAACTACAAAAGTGTATTCCCCTGTTGACGAAGCTTTGGCAGCAGAAATGATAGCCATCGCGGCTTACCGTTCCAGCGAATTGGGAAAGTATGTAATAATCAAAGACATTCTTCCTGATAATTTGAAAACGTCATTCAGTAGTATATTTCAAAAATAGAAGGAGTAAAAACATGTTAACAGCATATTGTCTAAGTTATGGTCATTGGACAGTAATTCCCAAACAGTGGTACGAGAGCTTTTCAGAAATGCGCGACATGGGCTTTGACGTTGTCGCTTTGTCATTCAGTGAGAGCGAAATGCGCTATTCGCGGCGCGCGTTCGAATTGCAGATTGAATACGCGAAAAAATGCGGCTTGCAGGTTTTTGTGATTCCCAGCCGAATCGGGGGAAGGTTTGCGGGATCTCCGCTTATGCCCAGTATGTGGCTGACCATGCACCCGGAATATCAAGTTCCAGAACATCCTGATATAGCCTGTTTGGAGGTCGAACCATTTGTTGAATGGTGCAGGGACTTTATGGCAACTTTGATTCAAGATTATGACCTTGACGGTATTATCTGGGATGAGCCCAAAGCCGTAGATTTAATATCCAGCCATCCTTCAACACTCACCAGATACGGCAATAATTTAACTGCTGAAATGATGCAGGATGGTTTTGTTGATTTTCTTCAAGATCTTTCTGTTTTCTGCAAGAAACTCAACCCCAAATTAATAATGACGATGTTTAGTTCTGCAACAAATCCAGAGTATTTCACATCACGGGCAACAAAAATACCAGAGCTGGAGTATTGCGGCTATGATGGAAATTGTTGTAAAACCAGCTATTTTAAAGAAACTCCGGCTCAAAACAAATATTTATTACTTGATGTATGGGACAGAACACAGCGGGAATGCAAAGCCGCAGGCAAAAAAACTTTTGGTTTGATTGAAAATATGCTGATACCTGCGAGTGAAAACGCAGCCTATCAGCAGGGGCTGGAAGAATATTTATCCAGCGTTTGTCCGGATCAATTAGCGGTTTATTACTATGCCCACAATAACGAATGCCCGGAAGAAATTCACAATATAACCAAAGAGTTGTTAGAAAAATACTGGCGGACTTAATAAAGTAACAATAAACATTCCTGGGAAATACTGTTTTTCACATATAAAACCAGCTTTGTCAAATTAAGAAAATTGAAAAATGCACAGTTCATATAAATAAAAGGAGATATTGAACAATGAGTCTTTTAATAAAATTTCGTTTATTATGCTTATTTTTTTCGTTCACGAGTGTATCATTAGCAGGAGCAAAAGCAATAAACAGCCAAGTAAAACTTATGGTCAAAACAAATAAGCCTTCAGCTTTATATAAAATTGGAGAACCAATAGTTTTTGAAGTAACTTTGACCGAAAACGGTAAAGCTCTTGTCGGAACGAAAATTAAATATTCGATATTAAAAGGTTTAAGGTGGAAAGGTGGAAGCATTATTTCATCGAATAAAGCAATGACAATTAAGACCAGTCTTGATAAGCCCGGATTTGTTATGTGTCAGGTTTCTTGTCTTCCTTCAAAAGGTAAAACTAGAAGAATATATAAGTATGCAGGAGCGGGAGTTGAACCTTTAAAAATAAAGGGCGCTGGTCCAGAGCCGGAGGATTTTGATAAATTTTGGAACTCGAAAAAAGCAATGCTGAAAAAAATTCCATTAGAACCGACTTTAACTCCTCTTAAAGTAGCTTCAAGATATAAAAAGAACGTGGTATGTTATGACTTGAAAATTAATTGTCCAGGAGGAGCTCCTGTATCCGGTTATTTTTTCAAACCTAAGAATGCTAAAATAAAAAGTCTTCCTGCTGTAATAAAATTTCATGGCGCTGGCGTGAGAAGTTCCACAAAACCATATGCGATGGCCGCTAAAGGTGTATTAGCTATGGACATTAATGCTCATGGTATTGATAATGGCAAACCTAAAGATTATTATATGAAACTTAGAAACGGAAAATACAAAGAATATTATTATAAAAATTCTGATGATAAAGAAAAGATGTATTTTCTAGGCATGTTCCTTAGAGTTTATCGTTCTCTGCAATTTGCTATGGCACAGCCGGAATGGGATGGCAAAAATTTAATTGTTACAGGACATAGCCAAGGCGGGGCTCAAGCTATAGTAGCTGCGGGATTAGAACCCAAAGTATCATTATGTATAGCTAAAGAACCGGCATTGTGTAATCATCTGGGGATTTTACATAATCGTAAAAGCGGATGGCCCCATTTTATTCGGGAAGCTCGTAAACACAAGCCTTTCAATCAGAATGTGACAAAAACCATACCGTACTTTGATGTGGCAAATTTTGCTAAAAGAATAAAAGGAGAAGCTGTAATAACAGTTGGCTTTATTGATCGATTATGTTATCCTTCATCTGTATATGCTGCCTATAATAATATCCAAGGGGAAAAGACTATTATCAATGACCCGACGGCAGAACATCGCAAAACAAAGAAGCCTGAAACAGCCTGTAATAAAATCATTAATGAATACATCAACTATAAGAAATAAGTAAAAATACGGATAAGATTAAATGGTTAAATTACCCCAAAAAACAGGCTATGACCATAGCTTTTTCGCTGATACACAGAGAGATTGGCTGACGAAAGTAAAGCTGTTATATAACGGAGAAGAATCAATAGTCGAAGCGAATGATGAATCCGGATTAATTGATTGTTTGTTGCAGAGTAACGATGCTTTACAAATAAATAACCATATTGATGTAGAATATTCTGGAAGATATTATCTGGAATACCTGTTAAATAAGAATCTGCAAAGCGAAAGTTTAAAGGTAAACGGGCAGACTGTCAGTAATGAAAATATTTACTACAGGGGCAGAATTCCCTGCGTAGCAGTAGAACTCGTTCGAGGAAAAAATTGCATTATATGGACTTTTGCAAATAAAAGCCCAAGCGCTCAATCATTAGATTTCCAAATGCGCATATTGAACAGTTCAGGTGAACTTTTATCCGAACCAGATATTTCAACTCCTGGAATGATTGAAAAAACAATAGAAGTAAAGAAGCGCCTGAGACAAAAGAGAATAGAGGTGCCGGATCTGGAAGGTTTTACTAGTGCTGTTGGTAAAGATATTAAATCTATCGGCAGATTTGGCCATACAAAAGGCGATGGAATGTTAGATTGCAGCATGCCGCGCTTAGGAGTAATTACAAAACCTTATATCTTCGGACATCCGGAATACAAAAAACACTTATTGTGGCATTTTACAATATTGCCTCCGGGATGCACCCCACCTGAAACTGAAGTTTTCAGAAATTACCACCCGACAGAAAATGAAACGATAAATGCTGACTGGACTGGAGTCGAATGGGAAAAAGAATTCACCAAAAATGACGGCTCAAAAGTCAATTTCAGTGCAAGGTATTCAACGATTACGCCTGCGATATTAATGGAAACTGATGATAATATACTTCGTTTGAGTAGTATGCAGCTAGCTGGTAATTACAAACAGATCATGCTGCCATTAGGAGGCAAAGTTGAAGTTCGCAATATCCGTGACGGCAAATTTTATGATCGTAACAGAGATGGAGATTTTTCCGACAACTGGTTTATGATTTTTAATTCCGGTTCATTCCCGGAAGTTCCTATATTGATATTTCTTGAGGAAAACCCTCAGGAAATCAAAGTAGAATATAATGAAAGAGGAAAGCTGGAGTCAATAGATTTGATTATGGATGGGAAATTAGGCTGGGCTGTCTTGCAATTCCCATTCGGATTTCAAGTATTCCGTCCATCAGAATTGAATGAAAAGTTCTTGATGAAAGCTGCTGAACGCTGTAGTCTGTTTAGTAAAATGGGTATGGCATTTCCTGTTAATTGCGAAGAATATTTCCGCATAGACAAAAAGGCAGGAACAATTGATATTGTGCAGCATTTTAAATATAAACACTTAAAGGACCAGTGGGGTTCACAGTCAATCTTGAGCGCCCCTTTGCCCCCTCCTGTTTCATTAATTAGCGATGTTCAGGATGTATCTTTTGATGAAAATATAGATTCCTTTGAGTTTGCAACAAAATATGGCAATCTGCATTGGGTTATGAATAGTGAATGGAGTTCTTATAGGCTGCCGCTGCCTCCGACAAAACGGGAATTTGCCCCGGCAAAGGCGGGTAAAGACCAGCTAAGCGAAATATTATCAGAATCTTTCAACGAATATATTGCAGACTATAGTGGAGAGAATATTCATGAAAGAACCTGCTGTTTTGCTGGGAGCTTGTTACGCGGTTATACTACGCCGCTTGGTTCTTTTCCTGTCTGGAAACCGGATGAACGAAATGTCATTATCGACAGGGTGCGTAAAGTATTACCTGAAGCTGCCGATTACAACCATGCTTATTTTTCAAAACATACACCATACTCACTTACGCCAGTTCCAGAAGATGCCTTTGAACGTTTTTGTTATTATGAACGGATAGAACCTTTTTCCGGAATTAAATACCTGCTTACCTATTTGCGACCGATTGATATTGCTTCTAATGATACGCGACAGGATATTCTAGAGCGTCCCTGGCCGTTCAATGAGGTGGATTGGGGAAATGGATTCACTCTCTACCAGCTTTACCTTGGGGCACTGGTAAGTGAAGAGTGGAACCCAATAAAGAAAAATTGGGAAACCATTAAAAAAGTCTTTGACTTTTTTCTGGTGTATATGGACTGGGCATGTATGTCTGCGCCATATCATGAAGCAGGAATTACCTGGTGTGAAGGAACAAATTATGGAGGGTATATTGGTTTTGTTCGCATGGCTGAAATTATAGGAGACAAAGAAGCTGAAGAACTCGGACTATATGCTCTCGCTAAACAAGGCGCATTAAGACTCGCTCAATTTGCCTCGGGGAAAACTTATTTTTCAAAACATTTTCGTGTGAAGCCATATTATCTGACGAAACATTTTCATGAAGAACTGATTGGTTCTTGTGCCTATGCTAATTACCCCGCCTATGACTTGCTGAATGATGAACTAAGAATAACATCGTTATATTTTCAAACTAATGAAGGATATTATCCTGAAGCATGGCAGCTTTATGGTAAATTCATGCCAAATGAAGTAGCAGAGTTGCTTAATGTTGTCCAGAAAAACTTAGATATGACAAGTGACCTTCCATGGCCAGAACTACCATATCCAATATCACACTATCGTTCAACAAAGGAACATATGGGGGAAGCTGAAATATTTAGTTTTTTCATGTTTGCCATCTATTCAAACTGCATTGATTACAAAAAGTTGGATGTCATGCTGGAGAAAGCATTTCGTAATCAGAGAATAGTTTGTAAGTATATTGATAATAATTTTACTTACCGCTTACCTGAAAATTGGGCATATTGTTATATAAAAAGTTTATTACGTGCGCGCATGGCAAATATGCCACTTTTGCTGCATTGGAAAAATATGACAATAAAACAATTTTTATATGATTTTGAAGCAGGATGTTGTAGTGTTGAGATTGCTAATGTCGAATCCGATGCAGAAATAGCATTTAACGGTTCTCCTCCTCAAAAGATTATTTTCGAAAATCGTATTTTGGTAGTTGAGAATACCACAGATAAATCTTTTACTATCCAAATACCAAAAGCAGGGCTATTGAGCATCGAAGTAAAATAGAAAACAAATGTTTTGTCTTGCAGTAACACTTGACACCGTAAATAACAATAATTAAAAGGGACACAATAAAAATTACAATTAAAATAACAGACCATGGAAGCTTAAAGCAACATTTTTAAGAATGACTAAGTTGTTTAACAGCCAGAAAACCTTATTTTTAAAGGGGAAAATAACTTTTAGAAGCTAAACTAGAGGACAAAGATGAAATGAATATGTAATTAGTTGACGCGCAATCGTTAAAGCGGAGCATGTTACCAATTGTGGGGCATGGGAAAGCAGGTGTGGATTAGCGGAATTAATCAGCTAAAAAGGCTTTGATTCTTAAGTTTAACGCGCCGGTAAATTTGGTGTTTACCACCATTTTTACCGGCGCTTTTTTTTTGTTTTACCCCACATCAGAAAATTTATAAATATGATGACAAAAAGATAACGATGAGAGATGAGAATTGACCTTTTGAATGGCTGGGGCAGTTGAAACGAGATGTGGATCATTTAACAACAATGATTTATGCGACCAAAAATGAAATAGGATCTTTAACCTTGAAAGATGCAAGGAAAAATTTGGAAAAAGTACTGCAGAATGGATGGAATCAAATAATTTCATCCCGGACGATCATTGTCTGGCTCAAACAACTCCGGGAAAAACTCGAATCCGCTGGCTTGCGGCTTGAGTTGACAGCAAAAATTATCGGCAAGGATGACTCCAGAACGAAGACCGCTGCCAAACGGGCATGTCGTCTTGTTGGAAGAATAGATTCAACAATGGCATGATTGAAAAAGCTTTAAACAAAATGGAGAGCTGCCTATTGGAAGATAAAAAGCGGCAAGGGTGAGCCGTGTGTTTTGTCAATTCACCGTTCAAATAATTAAAAGAGGAAGTGGTTATGAGAGAAATAATTCGTAAAAATATTGCTGGTATCTGGTCTGCAATTCCTACACCTTTTGCTGATAATCTGGAGTTAGACAAGGAATCCGTTTCGTGTTTGGTGGGGCATCATGTGCGACTTGGAGTTAAAGGACTTTTTCTGACCAGCGTTATTGGCGAAGGCCTTTTGATAAACGATTCCATGAAAATGGATTTGGCTGCGGAAGTGGTCAAGAGTAACCAGAATCGGATGTTGTTGTCAATGCTTATTGCGGACAATCCGGCAGTGGTGATGATTGATGACATCAAGCGTATTAAGGACATTGGCATTGATATTGCGGTGATTGGTGGAAACCGAACAAGAAAAAGAAATGCAGTTCTGCCAAAGTTTTTAAACGAGCTGGTTCAGCAATGAGCCCATTGAGCCCTTTACTTTATGAAGGCTTTGAATTCTAATGAACGGCAAATTAAAAAAGAAACTTGATTTTTTTATTAACGCACTGGAAATTTTGTAAGGAAAAGTGTATATTTTTCCTTACAAAATAACGGAGCATTTAACAATGCAATCTATTGAAAATAAAATAATTAGAAAAATATATGGCAAAGGTAGGGGTTGGTCTTTCTCTCAAAAGGACTTTATGGAGCTGGGAAGTCCCGGCGCAATTGATTTAAGCTTGGCCCGGTTGAATAATACAGGAAAAATACGGCGCATTGCTCGTGGGCTCTATGATTATCCTGCTTACAGTCAATTACTGGAATGTCAACTTAGCCCGGATTTGTTTCAAACGGCACATGCATTAGCCCGTAAATTTAACTGGCAAATACAACCTAACGGAGCAGCCGCTTTGAATAAATTGGGGTTGTCCAATCAAGTTCCCGGGAAAATAATTTTTCTTTCTGACGGTCCTAAACGTTCTTATGATATTATGGGAACAGCGCTGGAGTTTAAAAAAACTGGACTGAAGGCATCTAAGCTGAATTATCCTGAAAGCGAAATAATAGTTCAGGCTTTAAAGGCTCTTGAAGCAAAACGTATTGATGAAGATATAATTAAAAAGATCAGAAAACATTTTTCTCCGGCGGAACGCAAACGCATATTGAAAGACACTAAATACATAACCGGCTGGATTTATGAAATCATTAAAAAAATTTGTAACAATGATGAGGACTAATGGATAATATTTTAAAATTTTCAAAAGAGGAACGCATCGAGTTATTTGGGGAAACAGCCGCAAGGCGCAAAATGGCTCCCGCTGTTGTAGAAAAAGACTTTTGGGTATGCTGGATATTAAAACAGTTATTTTCCTGCTCTGACATAAACAGTCATATCATATTCAAAGGCGAAACGAGTTTATCGAAAGTTTTTAATATTATAGAGCGCTTTTCCGAAAATGTCGATTTAATTCTGAACTGGGAATTATTGACTTCAATAAATCCCCAGGCATCAGGTCTTTCCCGTACTAAACAAGATAAAATAAATAAGCAGATCGACCAGGAAGCCAGGGACTACATAAAAGACGTTCTGCAACCGTTGATTGATCATTTGGTTAACCCGGCATGTTCTGCAGTGTTAGATGAGGATGACGGGAATATCATACAAGTAAAATATCCTGCAAGTTTTCCGGTAGATTATATACTTCCCTATATAAAACTTGAAATCGGCCCTTTGGCGGCATGGCAGCCGCATAGTGTTTATAGGATAAAGCCATATGCTGCTGAAGAATTTCCGCATCTTTTTACCAACCCGGACACGGAAGTGCTGGCAATAAAAGCAGAACGTACATTCTGGGAAAAAATAACCATACTGCATCAGGAAGCACATAGACCTGTAACCAGCCCCCAACCCAAAGGTTATTCCCGGCATTATTATGATGTTTTTCAACTTATGCGCTCAGAAATCGCAGAATCCGCATTGTCGGATTTATCTTTATTAGCTGAGGTAGTTGACTTTAAAAAAAGGTTTTATCCACGAAAATGGGCTCAATACGATTTTGCACAACCAGGGACATTAAGGCTCGTTCCGCCAAAGTATTTGCTTAATGATCTGGAAAAAGATTATGCTGAAATGGAAATTATGATATATGGCAAGCATCCAGATTTTGCAGAATTGATGAACAATATAGAAATTATTGAAAAAAGATTAAACAACTTACAGCCCTGAATAGGGTCAACCCTATCGTTAAAAAAATACCGCTCCAGCTTCTATATAATAGTCTATACTGATTGAGAGTTGCCTTCAGATAATAACTAAATTCTGGGCCCATGGAATTTGCGATAACAGTGAAATTGGTGATGTTGTTTTTTCATTCTCTAATTGGGCAACAGCCTGTTGCCCGATTAAATTAGCCTATACATAAAAAAGATACCATGAAAATCCTTTCATTTCAGCCTAAATTTTATAAAAAATCCTTTTTTTCAGTTGCTTTCTCACTTTTTTACTTTTGCCATATATATAATGATGGTTGTTTGCGTTTTATTGATGCTATGTGTCAATATATAAAGTTTGTAAGCGAATTGTTGCAAACTTACTAATATTATTTATACTTATAGTAACTATGTGACATTTAAAATAGGACTTATAGTGGTACAATTTTCAAGTTTAACTTAAAAATTGTGCAATATTATTTGTTCCACGTTCAGCGTTTGCTATCGCAAATTGCGATTTCAGATCTGTAAACTCTTTATTACTAAGCTTTACTATCTATGTAAGATATTTTATCTCCACGACTAAAAATAAATTAGACGAGTTGATTCCTCAACTTGACGTCAAAAAATCCGGCTCCGACCTCCTTATAAACTTATTTTTAAAACTATAGATAAAAGCAATATCTTTGGTTCATTTTGATTATTTTTAATCAATAAAATATAAAGCATAAAGAATCAAACGCATACAATTTGTCGTTATAATATCGAAAAACACCACATTCATACTCAAATAAGCCCCCAAACAGACTGTATGCGATTTGTATGCTTTTCGTGTCACGAAAGGGGTAAAAATGGGGCGTCATGAGTTGACAAGGAAATTTTACGCTTGAGGTGCAAGTGGTTAAAAATTAAGGATTTTAAGGTAAAAAAATGGTGGAGCATATCGGACTTGAACCGATGCCCCCCACTCTGCCAGTGCAGAGGTTTTGAGCTTATTTTTTAACTTTTTGGGGTTTATTGGTGGTTTATTTTGAATTTTATGCTATATTATCTGTTATGAAATCGAATTAGATAGTCCTGAGCAGACAAATGAAAAAAGTAAGTATAGCTAAAAAATAAAAAGGAGAAATAAATTATGGCTGAGAGAAAAAATAAAAGAAGACCCAAAGGTGCTGGTTGTATAATGAAAATCGGCAAAAAATATTATTTGCAAGTTTATGTAAATGATAAAAAAATAAAAAAATCACTTCATACCGAAAATAAACAAGAGGCAGATAAAAAGGCTAAAGAAATATTATCTGATCTACACTCAAAGACTAAAGCTGAATTTGTAACAAAAGTAGCTGAAATTAAAAAGTTTACTGCGAAAGATAATGTAAAGTTGGATAATATGTGGGAAATGTTTAAAAAATCTCCACTTCGCAATCAATCTACTGAAGAAGGAACCCTAAAAATTTACAAGAATACTTTGGACAAATTCATGACCTGGAAAAGTGGTGCATATCCTAACATTAACTCTCTATCTGATTTAACTGTTAATATCGCATCTGAATTTGCAAAATGGCTTGGGGATATTGGCTTTGCAGGAGATACATATAATAGACATATTAAAAATATGTCAACTATGACAGGCGTATTAATGAAAAAAGCTGAAATAAACGACAATGTCTGGTTGCATATTAAACGAAAAGATAATCGAGGCATTGGGAAAAAGAAGCTTTCAGAAGAAGAGTTAATAAAATTAATGGATTCATTTTCAGACATCAAGCTCATGCAAAAAGAACAAATGGAAATTATGTTTTATATTGGTATTTTAACAGGCATGCGTCTTGCTGATTGTGCATTATTAAAATGGGAAAATGTTGATTTTGAAAGAGGTCTAATAGTTCTAATTCCTCAAAAAATTAAACGAAGTGGAACCCATATAAAAGTCCCCATACATCATGATCTATATGTTAAGCTCTTGTATGCTGGTGAAAAATGGGAGTATACTGGATACGTCATCCCAGATGTAGCAGAAAGGTACTTAAGCAATCCTAGTGGAGTAAAAAAGGATGCTGTCAAAGTATTTGACCACGCTGGATTTGAAACTACTGTAGATGCTCCAAATGGTACTCAACGTTTAATGCGTGTAAATCAATATGGCTTTCATTCTTTAAGGCATACTTTCATATCAGAATGTGCTTCACGTGGGATGATGATAAGTACGCTATCTGAAATCACTGGCGATAAGATAAAGACCCTTGAAAAGTACTACATCGAAATAAATGAAAATGTAATTAAAGAATCTGCAAAATTTATTACTTCTGTAAAGCCAGCCAATGAATTAAACTCAGAAACAAAGATGGTCGTTCCAGCTATAGAGTCTACAGAGCAATAATGTTTTTTGCAATATAAGTCCCCTGCCCTGATTTTATAATATATAATATTATAAAATGCTAACAGCTGGAAGCGCATAATATTGAGAGATTTATGACATTTACTCCTTGACAAAATATTTTTATGTGGTATATTAAGGACTTATGATAGATAAATTGGACAGCCATCGTTAGGTTGTTTTAATTTGGAGAAAAGAGTGACTGATAAGCAGTCGCTTCAGGATATTGAGAAAAATTATCTCTTTATCTTGTCAACAAACAAGACGAATATTTTGAGTAGGTAAATTTAGTTTATTTGCCTCACAGCCAAGAAGGAGAAACGAAATGTTTTTCTTTACTTGCAATTTGGATAAAAAATCCTTCCCAGAAGAAAGCCTGGTATTATTGCGTAAAGTATTTTTCAAAAACATACTTCGCAATACCTGCATGATTAGAATATTTTGTAATCTCCTTCTAAGGAGAAAGCAAAAGTGTATACTCATACTGAAGTAAAAACTTTTCAAACCGTATTAAAACCACTCGTAGACTGCGGAACAATCAGTAACGAAATTTTTGTAGTAGCTGTCAAAGCTCTCAAAGATAACATTACTGGGTCCACCAGTCTTTCCCGACCAACACAGAGAGAAAAGCTGATTTCCGTTAAGGAAGCTGCTGGCATCTTAGGCTGTTGCACCAAGACCATTGCTCGCCTGACAGAAAGAGGAACGTTGCGTAGAATACACTACGGAACAACTTCCATCCGCTATAAAGAATCAGATGTTTTAGCTTTAGCTAATCATTATGGTGATAGCGAGGAGGTGTAAGGCGAGAAATTATTTTCGATTTTGGAGCCGCCATTCGGGTGGCTCCAGAATCCCCCTATCATGATGTAAACAACACATGAAGCAAGAAGTAAGGGTAGCATAACACACGATGTTTGTCTTCTGTCATCGCTGCTGCTTTATAAGTTAAGAAGACATCTAAAAAAATGGATTATTATGTTAAAAAATATAATTCAAAAATATGAAAATCAGGAATGTTTTAAAAGTGATTTTGTAATTGAGTCAAAAGCACGAAAAGCATATTGTGGAGAAAAAGAACCAGTAGAAAGATTAATTCAGCACCTTGAAAACAACCATCCTGGACAAGTTGAATTTATCGAAAGACTGAAAAAGCATCTGTTGCCTGAGCCAGTTTTGACACACATATCAGAACCTGCAAGAGTGGTAGAACCAGTGTCGGAATCAAAGCCAATACAAGAGCCTTTACGGGTGCCAAATGCGATGCCAATGCCAGAACCTGATGTGACACATAACCCCGTGTCAGAGGCTGCGGAAAAGCAAATTGGGAATAACGATACTTCATCACAGGAAAGACAGTATCATGTTGGGATGACATACGAAATTAATCCTGATGAAAAGGTTGAGATTCATCCTGCTGCTAAAATCATGCCAATGATGCCTAAAGAGCAGTTTGAAGCTCTAAAAGCTAGCATCAAAAAAGCTGCTAAACTTCAAGATCCAATTGAAATGCTGGAAGGGAAACTGCTTGACGGCAGAAACAGACTCAAAGCATGTCAGGAACTGGGAATCGTTGCTCATGCTGTTGAGATAGAGTGTGCAGCACCGAATGAATATGTCATTTCTCGTAACGCAACGAGAAGGCAACTGAACGCAAACCAGTTGGCTGTTATCGCTGTTAGAGAGAAGGAACATCTACTGCAAGGCTTCACTCCATCAAAAAACTTTAAGACCAGGGATTTTCTGGCAAAGGCTGTAGGGGTTAATCCAAGATACATTCAAGATGCTCTCAAATTCAAAGACGACAAAGAAATTCTTGACAAAATCTTCAATGGTGAATTGAATATAGCTCAAGCTAAAAAACTGAATGCCCCTCCCAAGAAGGAAAAATCTTACTGGGGTGATGAAGTGGTTGTTTCAAAGCTCCTTGAGGAATATCCTGAAGAAAAGAGTGACAAGCTGGTTGATATAGTTACAAACTGCAAGGGCAGAGTTAGAGATGTGATACAAAGTAAAATCACTTCCATCGTCCAAGCCCGTCTTAGGGAAAAATCAGAGGAACTTCAGAATGGATAATAATTACATGGATTCAATTCTGTTTGATTCCTATTCATGGAAGGAAAACAATGAACTCCAGACCTTGTTTGAAGAGGTCTGGAGCTCTCTTAATATTAAGGGAAAATCGGGAAAAGTCATCACAAACATGAAGTTCTGCCTGAGGAACTACCTGTGTTCTTTATCGCATGGTTATCGCTACGGTCAATATGTTTCCATAACGACCAAGAAAAATAATTTCTATACAAAGAAAATCTTTGATAAAGTCACAGGAACTGAGATTCGTATAAAAACAAGGTATGCAAAATTAAATATAAAGTATTCGGCGTTTATGGCTGTATTGGATGCGTTGTTAAAAGAAGGATGGATTGAACTCCAATCAGGCTTCAGGGCACAGACAGATTACAAGAACGGAAGAAATACAAGAATATGGGCTTCAGAGAAACTGGCAAGAGTTTTTGAAAAGACTTCATATATTCCAGAAAAAGAACCGAATGACCTTATCTGCATGAGAGAAAAAATAGGAGATGAAAAGATTGACATTGACTTCGAAGACACTAACTACACCATCTCTTTAAGAAGTAAACTAGAAAGAATCAATAACCTCTATAATACCACTATATTCTACCATAATAACCTTACTAAAACTAAAATTATTAATCCATACTATAAATTATACAATCCTAATAATCCAAATTATAATAATAAACAATATCATCCAGAATATCAAAGTATACATATTATACCATTACGGGTACCAAATCGAAAAAGTACCAGAATTTACCCCAGAATCAGGGCGGTGTTTTCGAATGGCTGTTTGACCCAAGGCGGCAGATTATACTCCAGTCCGTTAAAGGGAAAAAGCTATCATTCTTTGTCCTCTGCCGAAAGACTGACGATAAAAATAAACGGCAAGCCATCTGGAGAATTGGATTACTGTTCTCTTCATATTGCCCTGCTTTATGCGATGGAGGGAATATCATATAATGGAGATCCTTATGAGATAGGGATTGATGGAATGCGTCCAGTCATAAAGAAGTTATTGCTGACTGTGTTGAATGCCAAGGATGATTCTGGAGCAATCAAGTCAATGCAGGACATGGAAAGGAAAATGAGGAACAGAGAATTCATCTCAGAACGGGACTATGAATTCTGGGCTGCGGTATACAAGAATGGAGCCGACTGGGAAGACTTGATAAATCGGCTCAGGGAAATCCATAGTCCAATCAGGATATATTTCTGTTCTGGAGCTGGAATATCTCTTCAGAATCTGGATTCACAACTCATGATGAATGTGTTGATGTACTTTGTCGATAAGGGCATCACATGCCTTCCTGTACACGACAGCGTTGTAATTGAAAAACGTTACCTTCGAGAATTACATGAAGTGATGACATATGAGTTCTATGCTAACTTTGGGCAACAATGCAAAGTTGATGAAAAAAAGTAAATTCCCCCTCTGAAAAGGTGAATTTTGAAGGAGAAACTCTGGTGGAAAAAATTCCACCGAGTGATCTGGACATAATAAATCCAGAAATCATAAAGATCGGTAATGGGAAAAGATGTGGCAAAATTACCACATTTTAACTTTCTGACAGTAGATACAGTAGATAATTCTGGAAGCATTAAAAATAGAATATCCTTATTGTGATGATAAAATGAAACTTTAACAGATTATAAAGCCACGCAGTGTGATGAAAAAAACAGGTTATCGAGAGAATATCGAGAGAGCTTCCAGAGAATATCGAGAGAATGTCGAGAGAATTAACATTTTTGAGGTCAAATTATATTCCTAAGCTCAAAGGGGGGGTACCCCAAGGTCAATTAGTTAACAAAGAGCCGCCCTTTTCGGGCTTTCAAATCATTGTCTTCCCACTCAAAATCATTCTGTTTGATGAGTTGACAATGGTTTACATGATTATTTTTTGTCGATAAACTCTCGATAAACTCTCGAAGATTTCTCGAAGATTCTCGAAGACTTCTCGAAGAAATCCCAAAAAAAGCTCTTGATAAGTCTCTGAAAAATTCTTTATCGAGATGAGGCTAAATTAGGACATATATTAACTTACATTGAGGTTAAATTGTAAGTTGTTCATTTTAGGATGGGTACTTTTTGATCAATTAGTTAACAATAAGCTACTATTTTTGGGGACTATAAATATCTATTTCCTCCTCAAAACAGTATTTTTTGATAACTTTAGAAGAGTTTAAAAGATGATTTACGGCACGAAGACATCCTCGAAGATTCACGAAGAATGCCACGAAGAATACCACGAAGAATCGAATTCTTCGTGGGGAGATAAAAATAACACAGCAAAAAGGTTCGACTGGAAACTTGTATATGATGATATTATGAAAGCATTCTCCCAAAGAACGCCATAGCATCCTCCGTGGATTTTTCGATATTCTTATTTGCAATTTCCCAATTTATTTCTTTATCTTTCATAAAGCCATGTTTATTTTCTGAAATTAACATTTCTTTCAATGCTTCGCTAATATCTTCTCTTAGCTTACCTGCATCATAATCCTTTTCGCTTAATTCAGCTAACAGTTGGACAGCGCTTTTCTTATCACTATGGTGGATAGCAAATTTTAGGTCTGCGGAACCAAAACACGTTTTGACTCTATCTTTAACACTAACTTCATTTGACATAATAATTCTCCTTTATACGATTAAATTAATACAAAATTTTAGTTAAGTTAATTATTTTAAGAAAAATTTCAAATACATCTAGTTTAAAAATTGATACTTTTATATTGATCATCACAGTTGGATTGTGTGTTGCCAGAAATATTATGCTGCTATTGACAAGCGTACCCATCTTGCTTCAAATTTGAATTTGTGCTTAGGAAATTCTTTTTCTAATGCTTCTAGAATTTTTTCTCCAAGTTTACGCTCTCTACTGTTACCTCGTATTTCAATGCGAAATTCCTTATCCCAGAAAAACAATGCTTTATCAGGATCTCCGTCAACATAAAAACATGTACCAGATTACAATTCTGTTCTCTTATTTTGTGATGGGGAAACGAAACGTTTAGTAAAAGGTAAAGTAAATATCTATTCTTATTTTTTGTCTTCATCACATTTGCAATCCATCCAAAAATGCTTTATTATATCTACATAACTAACAGAAGAGGTTGAATATAAGTTAAACAAAAATCACAATTATTGATAAGTTCTTATATAGAGCTTTCAGCAGACTGCGTTCCAAATCTAAAACCGCCAATTTTAAATAAGTCGAAAAACACATGCTGAAAGAGTACCCTTGGGTGCTCTCTTGGACATTTTCGACTGTGGTGCTTGGCGGTACCATGATTTGGGTGTACTTGGAGCACCCTTTTTTTGTGCCTCCGACCTTAAAGTCTGCTTTCACATATTCCATAAATTTAAAAACATAAAAGAGGAGATATGTACGAAGTAAAATACTTATTCGCTTAAACCAATAATCATAGACTCACAGGAAAGAGCTAAGTATGAAAAAAATATTATTCTTAATGATTATAACCATAGTTTCACAAAATTCATTTATCAGTAATTCCTATGGAGATAACACGAAAACAAAAGATTTGGCGACCATCCAAAAACTGGCGAACAGTGAAAATGCAGAAGCTCAATACAAGCTAGGATTTTACTACTGGGGAAACAAATCTGTCCCTAAACACTATGAAAAAGCTGTAAAATGGTTTAGGAAAGCTGCTGAACAAGGGCATGCAAAAGCTCAGTTTGAATTAGGATCGTGCTATTACTTTGGAGAAGGTGTATCCAAGAACTATACCGAAGCTGCAAAATGGTTTAAAAAAGTAGCGAAGCAAGGGAATGTAGATGCTCAATTACAGTTGGGATTATGCTATTCTAAAAATAAAGAAAACTATAAAGAAGCTGTAAAATGGTTTAGAAAAGCGGCAGAGCAAGGGAATGCAGATGCTCAATTTCTTTTGGGAGGATGTTATAGTAATGGAGAAGGTGTGCCTAAAAGCGACAAAGAGGCGGCAAAATGGTACGCCAAAGCAGCAGAACAAGGAGATGCAGCAGCTCAATGCAGCTTAGGACTGTACTATCAATATGGACTAGGTGTTCCTAGAGATTACAACAAAGCGGCAGAATGGTTTAGAAAAGCAGCAAAACAAGGACATGAAGATGCTATAAAAATATTAAAAATAATAGAAAAGGGAACGAAAAAATGAAGAAAGTAATAGCATTATTAATCGTAGTTATGAGCCTAATCATTATTGCTGGTTGTGATAATAAATCTGCTGTTGATAATAATAAACCTACCAAGCAAAAGTATGAATCTGCTGATATGGAAATTGCATCAGACCCTATTGCGCTACAGCTGGAAAGAGAAAAGAATCATGCAGACAAGCACTTGGATAATGTAAAGAATTCCAATGCTAGTGAAGACGATCTCCAAAATGCACGAGAACTGTACTTGGTTGCAGCAAACAGGTATTATGCGAGATGTAAAAAAATAAGAGATAAATATAAATAGAGTACGATTCCCCCTAAATAACTTAAAGGAACAATTCGATTATGAAAACATTATTATTTTTTATTATGGCAGTTGCAGGCGTTAATGCATCAGCCCATTTATTTGATTCTGTAGCTGATTGCGATAGACGCTATGGAAAAGCAGTGAGTGTTAAAGGCAGTCAAAGAATATATAAAAAGAATGGATTTGGGATTTTAGTAAATATATACAAAGGTAAGGTTGACTGCATAATTTATCAGAAAGTATCGGGAGCATATATGTCAGAAGCAGAAATGATTAATATTATGTCTCAAAATGAGCCATCAGGTACTTCTTTTATTAAGTTGCAAGGAGACAGCCATTACACTCTATGTAATGAAAAAACATATAAACGTGATACCAGAGAAGGTGGATCTTTTGTTATAATAAATGGGAATACGATGATGATTATTACTTTCAATTGCAAAGCAAGATCTGATGCTAAAGATTACGGAAATACTTCTGGCTTATAAAAGTGATAAATGATATTCCAGTCTAACCGCTGGAGTTTATTTAGCAAGCGAATGAGTAGATAATGCTTAGAATCGTCATATCATGTCTGATTATATTTTCAGTATCTGGGTTGAACGCTGAGAGCTTTGACAATCTCCTGCTCGGAGTTCCTGGGAAGTGTGATGTTATTATCAATCGCAGGGGATACGCATTGGGGTACAGCATCAAATATAAACAATCCTTATGGGTGGTATATCGAATCACTAAAACCGAAATGGACGCTCCACGGGTCAAAAGAACAAACCTCTTTAAACCCGACCCAGAAATCAAAATAGGTTCTGCTTCGCTTGCTGATTATCGTAAAAGCGGCTATGACCGTGGACACCTCGCTCCAGCGGCGACAATAGGCTTTTCTAAAGAAACCATGAGCGAAAGTTTTTACCTTTCCAATATGAGCCCCCAGAAACCTCAATTCAACCGTGGCATCTGGAAAGACCTCGAAGCTCTGGTAAGAATATGGGCTCGTGAAAACGAGGATATCTATGTCGTCAGTGGTCCGATTATTACCCCTGGCTATAAGACTATCGGCGACAAAGTTGCGGTGCCTCAATATTACTATAAAGTCATTTTTGACATCTCTCCTCCCACATTCAAAATGCTTGGCTTCATCCTTAAAAATGAGGGTAGCAACCGACCTTTGAAAATTTTTGTGGTCACAGTCGATGAAGTCGAGAAAATCACTGGTTTTGATTTCTTTTCAGAGTTACCTGATATAATTGAAGATAAGCTGGAACGAAAAGTAAATATAAATTCATGGTTCAAGTAAAGGAAATAGCATTATCTAGACATTGATTCCTGACTTGCTTTCCCTCATATTTAGCTTATATTTATAGAATAATAATAGAAGAGGGAAAATATATGCAAAACCTTATAGTATTTCCAGGGCTAAGCAGCCCATGCAATAGTAAAGAACATAAATATACTCCCCCGTATGAAGCTTTAATCCATGAGGCAAAAGAACGAGGAGTAAATATAGAAATACTTCGCTATCCTGGACAAATATCGAAACATGGAATATTCAGCGGTATTGCTTCTCCAGAATCCTTTATTGCTTACGCTCTTGATGTGATTCGTAGTTATGAAGATAAAAAGCAGACATATCACACACTAGGAATAAGCAATGGCTGTAGTATTTCTCTTGCAACATCACTCCGTGTAAAAAAATTATGTTATTGGAAGCAAGCAATAATATGGGGACCTATTCCACATTGGATGATATGGCGTTCATTTGGACAGGAATCACGCAATGCAAACTTGGGAAAAGGTACGAAATTTATCGAACCACACCAAAACTTCTATTATGAAAGCACTCCAAATGAACACTTAATTCAACGAGTAGAAATTCCTATTACTACCTGTATAGGAGGTGATGACAAATATGTTGGCAAAGAATACTTAGAATATCTTAATGCCTTATGTCGCAATGTAATAACTAAGCGATATTTCCATTATTTGCCAGGGTGTCAACATAATGTAACCCAAGATGATCCAGGATATGATAAATATATTGAGCTGATTTTTAGCAAAATTCAGAAATGATATAATAGATCGCTCAATTCAAAATTTTCGAGTTATCTATTCGTTCTAGTGCTGTTTTAATAATTTCATATGGTCTAGCAAAACATAACCTGACATGAATATTAGAACCAAAGTTGGAACAGGATAACACTTTTACTTTAGTCTTCTTTGAAAAAGCAATTGAAAAATCATTAGAACTTGTGATTATCGTATTATTGATATTACTCCCAATAAACTTACTTATGTCCAAATAATAATAAAAAGCACCTTGGGGGCAAAAGGTAGATATTTGTTTATATTTTGAAAGCCATGAGCTAATTAATAAACGATTCCTATCATATACACTGACTTGTTTTCCAATATCAAAAGGTAGCTTCAATGTGTCAAAAGCAATCTGCTGAGTGATATAATTTGGAGTTATTCCTATTTTATTTTGTATTTTTTTTATATTTTCTAGTAAACCACTAGCTAACGAAACAAGATATCCAAAGCGCAAACTGGACATTGAAAAAGTTTTTGAAAAACTAAATGCTGTAAAAATTAGAGGGTTAGCAGGATTATCAAAAGCTGAAATAGAATAATGTCTATTGGTATCATAAGTATATTTTTCATATACCTCGTCTGATAATATGAAAATATTATATTTTTGTGCTAATGCAGAAAGTGATGCTAACCATTCTTGTGGATATATACCCCCAGTGGGATTATTGGGGGAATTAATTATTATCATGCAAGTATTACTTGATATTTTTGCTTCGATATCACTTATAGTTGGAATATAGTTATTATTCTTATGCGCTTGAACATATACAGGGGTTCCTCTTGAGAGTTTTACTAAATAAGAATATAAATAAAAAGCTGGTTGGATAATAATGACTTCTTTTTTGGGTTCTATCGTTTGACGTATAAACAAATCAATGGCTTCTTTTGCTCCTGATGTAAAAATAATATTATTGCTAGAAACATTAATATTATTTTCAGTATATAATTTCTCAATTAAAACCGTCTTTAGGTCTGCTTTTTCAATATTATTTAGAAAATATTCTTTATGATCAATATTTATCAGAGGAATTTCAGGGAAAGATGAAAAAACGGGAATACCAGATTCTAAGTCAATAAAGTCATTTCCCATTGCACTCTGTATCCCTTATAATATAATAAAACCAATAAATCTCCTTGAAAAGTAGTAAGATATGCGTAAATTATCTTATTGTCAAATTTATTGGAAGAATATTAAGGAGATCTCTATGACAAAGAAAAAATACTCATTAGTGGTAATAATAGTAATCACATTATTCTGTGTTATATTCTTTTTATATAAATACAGCACCAAGGATATTTCCTCTTCAACTGAATCCAACGTTATAAAAGTTGGCTATTTGCCAATTACACCTAACTTGCCATTTTATGTGGCATTGAAAAATGGACTTTTTAAAAAACGTGGTCTTAAAGTTATCCCAGTACCGTTTAAGACTTCTAATCAGCTTATAGAAGCATTAATAACAAATCGCATACAGTTTACTACTGTTACTGCCCTTTCAGTCCTTTTCTCACTTGAAGCTGCTGCTCCTAATAAGATAAAGATTTATCAGGTAAATTACATTATTAAATCTGATCCTAATGACTTTCTACTTGTAAAAAAAGATTCCCCAATAAAATCTATCAAAGATTTGAAAGGAAAAAAAATAGCCCTTTTCCCAGGTTCGAATTTTAACGTATGGGCAAAAATTATTTTTGGAGATCATTTTAAGTTTGGTAATGATATGGTTACAATTTCTTTACCTCCCGCCAATCATATTCAAGCCGTTGCTGCGGGTAGCATTGATGCAAGTTATTGTCTTGAGCCTACTGCAACTATTGGAGTATTAAAAGGTATAGTACGTGTTTTAGATGTAGGATTGGTATGCAAATACA
This sequence comes from Victivallaceae bacterium, assembly GCA_963664605.1. GTDB lineage: Bacteria > Verrucomicrobiota > Lentisphaeria > Victivallales > Victivallaceae > JAHOYW01. The sequence continues at coordinate 1,904,466 of OY761536.1, read as the reverse complement.
TATTCAACCCTTTCCCAGTAACAGGTAATGCTGTACTTTCATCGTATGCTGAAAATCATATTGAAACTACAAAAAGCTTTTGTGAAACAATGAACGAAGCTATTAGAATAGTACAAAATGATCCAAAAACTTGTCGACAATACCTCGTAGATTACTGCAAAATACCTCTATCTGTTGCCCAAAAAGTAAAATTAGGACATGGTAAACCATCTGACCAAGTTGATATACAAAACTTAGACAAGGTGTTTAAGCTCTACAAAAATTATGGAATCGTTAACAAAAATATAAACGTTAAAGAAATGTTATTGTATCCACCTTCGCAAGAAAAAATTAATAAATAATATAAAAATCATATCATATGAGTTCTGAAACAATAAATCCTATTTTAAAGATCAACAATTTATGCAAAAAAGTTTGTTCTCATAACACAGGTACAGAAATTAGTCTCATTGATAATATTAGCGTGGATATTAAGTCAGGAGAAACAATAGCAATCTTTGGTCCTAATGGCTGCGGCAAAACTACTTTTTTATCTATCTTGGCAGGAATAATTGACTCAACTAATGGAAGTATTTTTTTTAATACAAAAAAGGAAAAGTTATCAATAGGTTATGCGTTTCAACAATATCAAGAGTCTCTATACCCATGGTTAACGGTTTTTGATAATATTAGTCTTCAATATATGATTAAAGGAGCCCCAAAAGCAGATCAAAAGAATGCAGTCAGGGAGCTCGCTCGTATATTCGGGATTAATTTACCGTGGAACTCATACCCGTACCAGTTAAGTGGAGGACAGAAACAGGTTACAGCACTTCTACGTTGTTTGTTAGCCAAACCACAGTTGGCTCTCCTTGATGAACCGTTAAGTGCTATGGATTTCCAAACATCTTTACAGCTTTTAGAAAAACTTTCAAGTTTTTTGAAAAATAATTCTATGACTTCCATAATAATATCGCATGATATTGATCAGGCGTTGTTTTTGGCAGACCGCATCCTTGTTATGTCACCTTTACCGATGTCCATTAAAAAAGATTTTTCTGTACCCTTCGAATATCCTAGAACTTTGGATATTTTTCAGAAAAAAAGGTTTTTTGATTTAAGGGTGGAAATACTTAATATTTTTTGTGAAGAGGTCAAGCTGTGAAAAAGATACTGTTAGCTTCATCAGGAGTTATTATTTTTATATTTTTATGGGCTGTACTAACCGTCTCAGGGATTGTGGACCCATTATTTTTACCTACTCCTTGGGCTGCTTTCAAATCTCTTTTCTCACTTTTTTTTATTGATAAAACTATTTATCCATCCTTATTTGCCTCCTTACGTAGGATGTTATTCGGATTCGTTATAGGGGTTGGCACAGGTATCCCAGTTGGTATAATTTTAGGTGCCTCAAAAAGACTTTATGCTACATCTGAAATTTTAATTGAATTCATGCGTTCAGTTCCTTCTACTGCTTTTTTTCCGCTTTTCATGCTTATATGGGGGGTAAATGACGGTCCTAAAGTTTCCGTTGTTGCTTTTGGTTGTTTTTTTATTTGCATTATAAATTCTGCTTATGGAGTGATGCATTGTTCCCCAGTTAGAACTTTTGCGGCACAAATTATGGGAGCATCTCGTTGGTTTATTTTCTTGAAAGTCCGACTCCCCGAATCATTGCCAAGTATTTCAACAGGTATTCGGGTTTCCATATCTTATGCCATTGTCTTGGTAATCGTTAGCGAAATGTTTGTTGGAACTGATATCGGATTGGGTAGAATGATTTATGATTCTCATACAAGTTATCATACAGATAAGATGTATGCTCTTATTATTACTACAGGGGCAATTGGCTATATTGCTAATAAGCTTTACACTTTACTAGAAAAGAAATTTTTTCATTGGAGCGGTAAAAGTTTATAAAAACTCTATTTTGTTTTATTTGTATTATGCGATTGATTTTTGATTGAAATTAATTCTTGTTTAATTACCCCCTGTGTTTTAATAACGTCTTTGAAATTATTGTTCATTACACCTATTGATTTGTCCTGCTGTTTCATAAGCTCTTTTTGTGTTTTAATAATATCTTTGAAGTTATTGTCCATTATACCTATTAACCTGTCCTGCTGTTCCATATGTTCTTTTAATTTGTTTTGGAGTTCCAAAATTCTATTATCAATTGATTTTAGTTGCATAATTGAATTCTGATAAATAATGCTTTGGCAATGGAATTTCTTATATGAGTCAATACACTTTCCCGATTTTCCAGGTATTATTTTATCGTACATTAGTGATCCTGTCACAATTACTACTGACAATAAGAAGACATAAATTAGTCTTTTGAACTTTTTTTCTTTCTTAATTATTTCATTTTTAGATAGAACAAAATAAAGATAGAGGCTTGCCAATAACGCAAGCCCCGTTATTCCTACCCAATTTAAAATTGGTATAAAACCAATAAAGGCTCCAAGGACAAGAGGAACTATCGGAATAAAATAATTTTTAAGTGCCAATTCTCTATTTATCTTATTACTTGTAATGTTATGCCAACTTTCTTTCATATTAAGCATTTAAAGCATCCTTTAAAGTGTTGATTTTTAATATAATGTCTTCTGAAGGTTTGAAATTATCTGAGGACTTAACATGATCTTTATAACAATTTTCTAACCAGTCTGATGTAATTGGCTGAGGGATATTAAAAAATTTTTTAAGGGCTTCAAGACATATACTAATATTTTGCTGATGCATTTCTAATTTATCTTTGTTAGCTACAGCCAGTTTTTTCAAATCTCCAATTAATTCTACAATTTTTCCAGCTTTAGTTCTGATGTCAAAATGCATACATTCATTGCTCTCACTCGGCATTTCGAAAACTTTGCAAAAATCTAAAAATGTTTTAATGGTACCATCAACCGAACAATAAGCATTGGTAGACTGTTTCTCTTTTGTGTAAAGATATTTTTTCCACTGTAAATAATAATGACCTTTCCTTTCAAAATGTGTTTCCACAGAAGTTTCTTTAATATCATTATTATTATTGTCTCCATAAAAATCAGAATCCATACTCACTGATGAAGAATGATATTCATGGTCTAAAAAGAAGATACCTTCTAGAATATGCCAATTAAACTCACTGGAATTTAAACTAAGTTCCTTTTCTGTTATCAAATGAAATAATTTCTTAAACCATTTGTTAAGTAAACGTGTTTCATGATACAAATGTATCATAACTTGCTTTCTTCCAGGATGAGCTTCCATAAACTCACATTTTCTCTCCAACATATTCTCAACTGACGATTTCCTACTCCAACAATTTCTACTATATTCTGAACCAACCCAATCCCACCATTGTCCATATACATATTCATATACAGTAACTAGTCTGTCTATTAACAAATCATAGCTTATGAGGGATTCTTTTCCGACATTCGTTAATGAGTCTGCAATATCCTGAGACAACGGTCCATTAAAAAAATATGAATGATAGTCTATCTTTTGTCGTAACTGGGACGGAATCATGAATGCTTGTTTTTCTTTAGCAAAAATAGGTACATCAAGAACACGCAAAACTCTTGCAATGTCAAAAGCATAAGTGGCTTCTCTAACTGGGATATTGTAATATACGATCTTAGCAAATTTTGACGATACATTTTTACGAAGAAACTTAATCATTAAGCATTTCCTCACTCATTCTGATACTGTAGCAGTCCTGATATAAATCATTAATTTGTCTTATTTTTTCAATCAGGTCATTTTTTAAATCTTTTATCTCATATGACTTACTCAGTTCTGTATAAAAATGATTCAATGAACTAGCAGCACGTCTACAAACGATTGGCGTCTCAAGAATTTTCATCATATCAAAACGTCTGTCAACAATGTATTTTTGAGTTTCCCAAAATTCTTTAAGCGTTGGACGGTTGGGATCCCAACTATTTTTGAGATGCTGTGTCAAGGCATCTAGATATATATGTTGAGTTACAAGACAATGCCAACGAGTCCTGAATTCTCTTATCGAATCTCTTACTGCAATCAAATATCTATTAATTGCCTTAACAACATCTTTTGAATCAGGTGCATTTAAAGGTGGTAATACAGCAATAGTTGAACGGAAATGGGTCCAAATATGCAGATATTCTATCGGATAAAGACTTGCAAAATAGCCATGCTCAGGATCAACCCCTTCTCTTAAAAGATAATCCTTATTTAAGCCAAATTTATCAGTTCCAGTAGGACCAACCCTAATTAGCATTTGAGCCAATAGGTTTTTCAAACAGTTAGCACCACATTCTGAATGATCACGTCCTATTAATTCATAATAATTTTTGAAATTATCAGATTCTAATTCAACATATATGTACGGATTTTGAATTGGTGCCTTTTCTCCTTCATGCACAGAAAATTTTCGACAGGCAAGGATGCCACTATTAACTATACTTCCATCACCATCCCGTTCCAACCATTTTAAATTTGGACAAATGTTTTTTAGTTCATATGCAAACTTGTTTATCTCATTAGCTGCAAAGCTCCATAAATTATATTCCTCTGTATTCTCATTCTCTATGGAAAAAGATAGTCGTTCTGAGGACGAAACATCTTCATAATTCTTTTTAGGAACATATGCTCCATCCGCCATATTCAATATTGATAGAATATCTTTGAGTGTTAATTTTGTAGAACATAAAGAGCGAGGGAATAAAAATGAAATACAAATGGAACCTGAACCAGTTGAATCAATCGAAAGACTTTTACTTAAAAATGCTTCAGCTCCATCCAACTTTTTATCTTTAAATTTTACTTTTGGTAGCTTCTCCCCCAAATCCTTCAAAACGGTTTTATCTTTCTTGGTAAAATTTGTCCAGTCAATAGCATGAGAGGAAGTAGAAACAACATCCCTCTTAAGTTTTATATATGGCTGAAAACCATCAGTATCATCAATTGTAAAAGATTCACTATATCCATATTTTTCTAGTATAGAGCAAGATTCTGAAAGCATTTTCTCTATAAAATCAGGACATAACTTTATAAAACGGAAATTATATGTGTATGAAACCCGCATTGTTCTAAATGGAACATTCATAGTGCACCTCCAAAGCTTTTTGTATCAAATTAGATGTTTTTTCTTTACGTTCTAAATCTCGTTTATGTTCAAATTGCCGAATTGTTTCTTTCGTATTTTGTTCTTCAGCAAAATAATACTCATCATCTAGATTATCAATTAGTTTTCTATAGAATCTAATCATATTACAAATAAGCTCAATAGAGTATTCTCTTCCCTGGATTTTCAAACAAGAAACCCCATTCTGAACGTATTCTACTAACTCAGATGATAACATACAACATTCATTAGGAAGATCCGTTTTAAAAACATTTTTCATCTGCGGTATAGAAAAATTCCATTCTCGGCGACAAACTCTAAAACAAATTCCTCCCATATTGGGGCTACCTTGTTGTTTATCAGGATAATTTGGATGTTGCAACTTCCTCGATGCACAATAGCTGCTAATCCAACATTTTCCAAGATAGGTAAAATCCTTATTAGCATGAACTAAAACTTCTAATTCACATTTTATTCTTTTGTGAATCTGTAAGACATCTTGTGGAGAAAGGTTACATAGCAAAACTAATCCATCTGCACCACAGGCTTCCCATGCTTTTGCATCCAGAATATTATATATTGATGTTCCAACACTTGCATAAATGCATATACCTGGAAATTCTTTTTTCAATAGCGCACAAATCCCAAGATCATTAACTATGATGCCACTAACCCCAAAATTATAACACTTTTCAATGTCCAACAATAGGTTTGGCATATCATCAAAAGCAGGATAGGTATTAACAGCAATGCGAACTTTCTTATTTTTGTTTAGAGCATAATCACATAATTCATGAACTTCGTCAATATTAAGCTCTTGATCATACCCTCTACGGCTAACCCCCTTTAAACCAGCAAATACAGCATCTGCACCTGAAGCAAGTACAGATTTGCCCATTTCAAGTGTGCCAGCGGGACCTAATAAAGTTAGTTTTCTCCTATCCAATCGCATCCTGAAGCTCCCCAAAAATAACCATTACATAATGTATTTTTTGATATACTAGCAAGAGTATCTATAGTTTTTGTCTCAAACTTATCACATTTCCCTTGGTTAAGGATATTGAGTGACTTATCATAATAGAGACCTATGTTATTAAGCATTAGTGAATTTTGTCCTAATCCAGTAATTCTGTAATTTTTTACTCCAGCCTCCCATAACAATGGCAATTGAGGAAGAAGACATAAATCATTGCCAGAAAACGTTACTTTACCAAAATTCCGTAAAGACCATTTTTTAAATGATAACGCAAACTGAGCCTTACAGGCTTTGGGACATGCTATTCCAGTATCCTTTTCTTTTTCACATAATAAACAGTTTTCTGAAAGTCCTAGCGGTATAGGTCCATGCACCAGGATTTCCCAGTCACTTTTCTCATGCTTGTTGATTTTACTGATCTCAGTCCATGCTAATTCATAATTCGGAACTAATAATGTTGCTCCTAGTTTTTTGTAGAAAGATGCAGTAGTAGATGTATAAATATTACTAAACCCTCCAGCGGTAATTTTTAAGCTTTTATAAAGTTCATTTTCAAATAAATAATACAAGCCTCCAGCACTATGAATTTCAAGACCATCAGCCTTTGCTGCACAAGCTTCAGCAACTAAGGATTCAAATTCTGCAATTTCATTTACGCTAGGCATCGCTGGGAGAGATACAAATGCTTGCGCCCCTGATGTTTTTACATGATAAATAGCCTTGCGAAGTTCTTTATAACTCTTTAAAAGATTAAATTCATAATCCATGCAAAAAGGATTTCCAAGATATATTCGCTTAAATACCGTAAGATCCAACTTTAGAACATCATCTAATGTGGCTGCTTCAGTAGTTAAATAGTAATCCATAATACTCCTCATTTATTGTTTATCCTTCTTGAGAAACACCCAACATTTCTTTAATCATAGTACCGCTTCGTGAGCGCATCTCTTCATGTCTTTTAATATCAATCTCTTTAGCTTTAACAATACATTCACGATTAATATCTATTTTTTTAGTTAAATCATCCACAACTTTACGATATAAAGAAACTGCTTGACATATCAACTCAAATGAATTTTCTCTTCCTTGGATCTTAAATGCATCAACTCCCGCATCAAAAAATTCAGAGAGTTGACCAATTGCTAAATATGGATAACTATTCATAGTAACTGGATATAAGTTTTTTTCTTTGCCAGAGAGAGTCCAAAAGCATTTGCAAGCTCTGTTACAAAATCCCTCACGATTAAAACTTCCAGAAGATTTATCCCGCTGATTTATTGAATCTAGAGAAAATTCATGTTTCAAATAACTTGACATATAACATCTAGCTCGATAAGTGTAATTCAAATATCCATGCACAAAGGTTTCTACTTGGAGACTAGTTTTTTCTTTTACCTGAGATATAAAATTAGAGGAAGGAAAACATAAAGTAACTGAATTCGCACCACTGGCTTCTAATGCTTTGACATCTAATAAAGAATGAATATCTGCTCCAACAGAAGCTTGTATATATACGTCAGGATATTTTTCTTTTACTAAGCGAATACAACCTATATCTGCAAGAATAAAATGGGTTATTCCGATGGCATAAAGTTTATCTACCGTTTTAAGGAAATTAGGAATATCACTCTCCCAAGGATAAGTATTTAGAGCAACTCTAACATTTTTATGCTTCTTATTAGCATAACGTACCAGTTCCTCTATAGTATCATGATCCATTTCGAAACAGGGAGAACGCAAAGACCAATTTTTTAGACCAACATAAACTTCATCTGCGCCACAATCTAATACAGCTTTACCCGTTTTTACATTGGGAGCAGGACCAATTATTGATATCATAAAACCCCTAAAATCTTACATTGACAAGAATATACAACTACTATATTTTAAATAATTTGTTTTTCAAATATGTTTGATAATTTTTGTTAAGACTATTTTGTATAAGACATAAAATCTTCTTCATCACAGACTTTTGTTTTGATTCCTAACCTTTTATATATCAGTTTTGCTCTTTCTCGCAATTTTTTATCTTTAGTAACAAAAATATCACAAATTCTTGCATAAATAATATGTTCGACATCATAGTAATTACTCTTTATAGTTTTTGCTTTTTTATCACGTTTATAGCCAACTAAATTGAGATATTTATTAAAATTATAAATATAGTTTTCATGGTCATCTTTACAAATTTCGTCACAATCATTTAGCCCCCTAAAGCTATCAGTCATTGCTTTATCTATATTAAAAGGAATGACATTTACTTGACTAGCATCTTGCCATTTCAAGAATGAATCAAGATTACTATTTATCTTGATTATATGTTGTTTCGAGAAAAAATCAGGGAATAATAGCCTATTTTCCTCGTCTTGTATAAGATTAAGCTTCTCCGCAGCATCAGTTCCTTCCTTTAAAACGCTAGCTCTTTGGACAGAATAGATCGGGTCTTCTTTTTTTACTTTAATATTGCCATCTATTTTAAGCAAAATATGATTATCTGTTAGTTTGCGGATTATAGCAAAATATAAATTCTGCCATTCCTTATTTTTACATTTAAGAGCTTCCTCAATATTGTATGGACTATATACAAATATATATTTTTTGTTATTTTTTAATAGATCTACATGACTCTTGAAATTACTATCCTCATCATATTTATCAATTATATTTTGGTCAAAGTAAACTATTTTACATTCGTGGTCTAAATTTACATCTTCCCAATTAAAAACTTGTTCTCTAAGCATTGGAACCATTTGGTCAAGAACTGTATCCATTTGGTCTGTTTTTTTACTTAAAATAAACTCATGATGTAAAGCTCTTATTGCTTCATATAGTTTTTGTTTTAAATCTAACGTTTCCTTACATATTAAATCTAGCTTCTCAACATCTATCTCGTTATTTGCAAGTATCTTAATAAGTTTATCAAAACGATTTTTGTTAAATTTTCTTTTATTGTACTTTTCTCTCTGCAAATAAACATATTCCTCAACAGTAGGAAGATTTTCTTCAATATGAGCTAGTTTATCAAAATCTTCATGTATTTTATAATATTTTTCTCTGATAGGCAACAGTTTACTCAAAAAGCAATCAAAGCTTTTCCATAAATATGTCAAATCTAAACAATGTGGACATTGCAAACACCCAACATCAATAAAATCTTCAACATCGTCAATTGGTGATAGCCTATTATAGCTGTCATCTTCTCCAATTGTAAAAATATTAGTTTTCCCTTCAATGATTTTTTCGATAAGTTCTTTTAAGGAATAAACTAAATCTTTAATTACTACACATTCATCAACTTTTTCACGTGCCATTTAAAGTCCTCCTTTACATCATAAAATCTGAATTCTAAAATAAATCAAATTAATTCAAATTCAATCCCAAATGTTCACTTCATCCTAAATACCCCCCATTTTTTTGCTGGGCTGTTCATTTCTCCATAGACACCATCGTTCATTTTTTTTTGGTCACATGCTTCTTGTGGACTGCCCCTGACCAAAGGTCAGTAACCTCAAAAAAAGTTTTTTAGAAGCCGCCATCCCCTGTTTTTATAGGTATCCGATAGAAACAATAACAACTAAATCATGGGTGGCACTATGAAAACAGAACTCAACACAAAGGAAACGCAGGACAACCAAAAACAATGCTCAAACTGCGGGGAATATTTCAACGAGGATGAAAACGACTATGTCGTTGACTGCAACGGGGACATATATTGTGAGGATTGTCGGGACGAGCATCTTTCCTATTGCGAACGTTGCAACGAATATTCAGCTTCAGACGATTTTGTCCAGATTGAAAATCTGAATGAATGGTGGTGCTCCAGTTGCGCTGATAATCATGCTTATCACTGTGAAAATTGCGGCGACTGGATAAGCGAAAATCATGGCGATAATCAAACCGTTTTATGCAGTAGTTGCTATAATGACTATTACTGTACTTGCGACAATTGTTGCGATGTGATTCACAATGACAATGCTTATTTTGACGATTGCGGTTGCTACTGCGAATCTTGCCATGATGAACGTAGTTCAAGGGAAATTAGAGACTACGGCTATGAACCGCATCTAAACTTCCAAAAGTCTGCAAATGACAAAGAAAAAATACTCGCTTATCTGGGCTTTGAGCTTGAAGCTGGCGGACTGGACGACTGTTCAGACCGTAACGACATAGCCGAACGAATTTCAGACGGGGAAGAGACTTTTTGTCTGAAAGAAGACAGCTCAATTCCAGATTACGGCTTTGAACTTGTTTCTCACCCGATAACCCTGAAACGGCACAAAGAGCTTGACTGGGAAAATATCCTGCAAAAAATGTCAAATTCTGGAATGCGTTCCCATGACTTGGGAACTGAAGGTTGCGGACTGCATGTCCATGTATCAAGAAATTATCTCTCTGCTTATAAATGGTTATTGATTGACTGGTTTATTTCCAAATATCAGGAACAATTCGAGACAATCGCCCGTCGCCAAGAGACACACTGGGCGGCATTCAAGAAAAACAACGGTCAACCGATTAAAGACGTTTTCGGGAAATCCTGCGGAACCCGTTATCAAGCGGTAAACTTCGAAAACCGAAACACCGTTGAGTTCCGTCTCTTTCGGGGAACCTTGAAATATACCACCTTCATGGCAACGCTTGAAATTGTGGATGCTCTGGTTCACTGGGCAAAAAGACTATCCATAAGCGACATTCTCGCCTCGGACAACGTCTTTGAAAACTTCACTCGGTTCATCACCGCAAACGGCAAACTCTATGAAAACGCCGTGAACTATCTCACAGAAAAACATTTAGCATAGGGGATTAAAAATATGTGTGTAGCAATTTACAAACCGAAAAACGTTCAACTGCCGTCATTGGAAACATTGAAACAATGCTGGGACGAAAACCCAGACGGGGCAGGTTTTGCCATGCTCACGGTGGGCGAAAAGTACGCTATAGAAATTCACAAAGGCTATATGACATGGAAAAGTTTTGTCTCTGCCTTCAAAAAGTACCGCCTTGCTGATTTTGACGGGGAACTGCTATTGCATTTTCGCATTGCAACTCATGGTGGAATCAGTCCTGGAAATACTCACCCGTTCAGCATTACACAGGATATAAACCTGTTAAAACACCCTAACGTCTTGACCAATTACGCTCTTATCCATAACGGGATTTTACCGATAGAGCCGCAAGGGGATATATCCGACACAATGGAACTATGCCGAAGACTTGCTGGACTGCATAGGGATATTCCTGCAATTTTTAACCTGATTAATGGAATGATTGGAAACAATAAAATCGCCATTATGACAAGGGATAAAGTACATCTTTTAGGGGAATGGCAAGATGTTGACGGCGTGTACTTCTCAAACATGTATTGGGACTGGCAGGGCTTTGAGTTCTATGACGACTTCCCTTTCATAGCGGAACAGAAGGAACTATCCGAACTTAACAGGGGATACTGCCCGTCCTGTGGCGGCGACATAATCAAAGACGACAGCCTGTTCTACTGCATGGAATGCGGCGACAGTTGGACAAATGAAGCACAAAATAAGGAGGAATTAGCAGTCTAACTCTAGCCCCTTCGGGGGCTTAGTTCTTAACTCAATCAACACAATACAGAAAACTATATCGGGGTGAAATTTTAACCTGTAAAAAATAAGGAACTCTACAATGAATAAAGGCAATAAAACTCTACAGGCAGTAAAGAAAGCCCAGCATCTGGCTGACGTACAAACTGCACTTGATTTATTTAAGTCGTTTGAAGGAAATAACGAAATACTAATCTCTGGCACTCTCGAAAACAGGCAACTGATAAAGAACGCTATCGCTGGTCTGCTGGGATACAGAGACAGATTAATCTATTAAGGAGGCATTATGAAAACTCAAAAACTATGGAAAGTAGAAGACTTCGGACACGACAAAATAAAAGTATTCGATAATGGAGGAAAAACTTTCGACCGCTTTACAGTCTATGTCTACAACTCGGACAATAAAGACTATGATGTTTACCAGATGAGCCATAATGCCAACATGCCAAACGGCTATTGCCAATATGTCAACTTCATTACCACAATTGACGAATGGGGACTTCGGCGCAGATTCATTCCCCAAGGGCTTTATCTAAAAATAAAACAAATAATCTTAGGAGCTTAAGACCATGTATAAAATCACTATAAAAATACCCCATCGTAAAGGAGCAGATGAAGTAATGTTCGCTGATTTCTGGCTGGCTTATCATACCCTTAACACCCTTTACGCAGTCGAGGAAACCCAGATAGACGAGGCATTCAAACTATCCGAAAAGGAACCCTGCCTTATCGAGGCTCATGGTAAATCATTCACAGTGGAACGGGTGGAAATGTCTCCAGAACAAATCCATAATGAAATCCATCTTTCGCAATCCATTCTCCATTCAGTCATAAGCGTGGCTGAAGACGAAGACAAGGTCTATGTGAATATGACTCGTGATTTTCTGACCAGACTTTACAACGTGCTGCACAAAATAAGCAAATCCATATAAAGCATAAGCACCGCCAAGCCACCCAGTGCGAAGGTCCTGAGCATGACCAAAACTGCTCACTTTTAAACACGAGGTACACTATGAATGAAATACAATCATACATCGGTAATTTTACTTCCAAAACAACGCTTCATGAAAAAGCTTTGCAGGTATTTGAAAATCTGGATATCAGTGAGTCTTCCAGAAAAGATTATAAGTCTAGGATATGGCTTTATCTGGATTATCTACAGGAACATCCTTTTAATCGAAATACATTTCTTGATTTTAAACGTTACCTTGCCAAAAGAAATGATATTTCCATATCGACAAAATCAAAATATCTGACCGTCTCCAGAGTGTTTCTAAAGGAACTTAATAAACAGGGAATTATACCAGCTGATGTAACCCAGAATGTAAAAAGTTTTCAGCAGTCAAAGAAGCACAAAAGATTTGGATTGAACCAGGACGAGGTCAATATTCTGCTGGATAAACTTGAAGACCTTCCCAATGCTCCAAAAAATATTCGTCTAAAAGCAATTATCAGTCTTCTGGTATTTCAGGGGCTTAGGCAAGTTGAAATTATCAGGCTGGATGCTGAAGACATTTCACTGCCTCACAAAACAGCGATGGTACATGGAAAAGGCAGAGACGACAAAGAAGCAGTAGACCTTCACCCCAGAACAGTTGAGGCTTTACATTCTTATATGGATTTATGTCAGATTAAAAGTGGACCACTTTTTGTCAGTTCCAGCAATAATAACCGAAATGGCAGAATCACCACAAGGACAATCAGGGATTTAGTGAAATCTTTTCTGGGGAGTCTGGCGATTGACAATACGACTCATGGTTTCAGACATTTCTTTACGACCAGATTAATAGAGTTGTTTTCAAATGACCTTCTCACTGTCGCAAAATTCACTCGCCATAAATCAGTCGAGACCCTCCAAGTCTATAATGACAATATTTCACATAAAAACAACCTGCCAAAATACTATCAAGCATTTAATTAAATAACCTCCAACTTCCGATAACTCTCATTACAGGAAGTTGAAAAACTAAAGGAAATTCACTATGCAAAACACAACAGATATCGTAAGACCGAAAACGTTAAAAGACTTCATCGGACAACGTGATATAGCCATGGAGACCAAGATCGCATTAACGTCAGCAAAACTAAGACGTGATGCGTTTCCCCATACAATTTTCAGTGGAGCTCCTGGACTGGGGAAAACGTCTTTAGCAGAAATCATAGCCAATGAAATGGATGTTCCATTTATATCAGTGCTTGGAGCCAGTATCCGTGATGAGGAGAACCTGAAGAATATATTGTCACAGCTTCCAGCTGATGGCTATGACATGAAAACTGGCGAAGTAGTAGAACCAGAGAAAATAAGACATGGAATAATATTCATAGACGAGATTCACCGCTTGAAAAAGAATCTTACCGAACTGCTACACACCGCATTGGAAGATTACAAAATATCAATGAAGGTTAAGAACCCATTCACTGGCAAAATGCAATCGGGATTATACTGGATGCCAAAATTTACTCTCATTGGAGCTACCAATTATCTTGGAGCTTTACCACGACCATTTGTAGATCGCTTCATGATTCAAGCTTCCTTTCAGCCGTATACTGAAGAAGAAATTATTCAAATAGCCCACCATTCAGCCAATAAGTTAGACCTTGACATCACAGAAGATGCTATATGTGAAATCGCATCGAAAAGTCGTGGAGTACCGAGAATCCTGAACCGTTTTCTGTTGCGAGGAAGGGATATGGCTCTTTATTCTGGTTATTCCCAGATTGATCTACGCTGTACGAAGGAAATGTTTGAAATCCAAAATATAGATGAACTTGGTTTAACTAAACTCGACAGACGAGTCCTCGAATATCTTGCAGAAGTCATCCGTCCAGTTGGTATTGGTTCGATTGCTCAAGCAGTGGATGACGATAAGAACACCATAGAAAATATTATCGAACCATGGCTTATTCGGCTTCGTCTGATAACCAAAACTTCGCAGGGGCGACAGATTAGCGAACTCGGACTGAAGCATCTTGGACATGCAGACATGAATTCTGAAACAAGATTTATTCTGGGGAAAACAGGATAAAATAAATAAAAATCACAACCTAAAAAAAGGAGTATCAACATGAAATGTTTAAACACCAAAGCAAAACTCGTAGCCCAGAAATTGTATGAAGCAATGTACAACGAACCACACATGAAACAAGAAGGATACGCCAAAATCGACACGTCCGACTTCATGCCAGTATCAGTAGAATTAATAGGAGAAATCTCAGGTTATGGAAATGTGATCAGTATCGCACATTACGGCGAACAAAACGGAGATCTGATGGCAGACCCAGAAATGACTTTCGTCATCATTCAAGGCGACTATTACCCAATTTCCTTCCGAAACGATCATTTGGGAATAAACCAGGAAGTCTTCCGCTATCAGGATGGGAAGCCAACCCACATCAAACCAGAACTTCAATCAGATCTGACAACTTTCGCCAATACGTGGATGAAAAACCTTCAGGAACAGCAGCAAATATAATAAACTATCCTGAGCTTCAGCAATGAAGCCCTTTAGGAGAACATGATGGAACATTTAAATTCTAAAGCAACGAATATATTGAAAAGACTGCGCTTTATTCACAAGAAGCAATCCCCTAATACTGTCATCACCATAAAAGATAACTTCCATATTATATTCGACGAAACGGTGAAAAATCCTGACATTACAGAAATCACTATTGGATTACCTTTTGTTGATAACGGAGAGGTAAAATTTGAGCCCCAAATAACCTTGATATTGTACTACGATAACTTTTACCCGACAGCAATCCGATGTGACCGCTATAACATTTCAAAGGTAGCTGTAATTTTTGATAAAAACAATTATCCTAATCTGTTTTATAGAGAGTGGCAAAAAGGAATCACGAAATTTGCTAATCAATTTCTTCTGAGCCAATTGCTGGATATCAATTTCTCAAAGAATTGATGCGTCTTGAAAATTCATTCCAATCAACAGGAATTGTCATATGGCACCAAGACATTCTGACAGCTCCCTTAATAATATCATCAGATAATCCCATTGCAGTTAGAACATGACTTGGAGTGTAATTTTGAGAAGTACATGCCGAGCCGTTTGATAAAGCCGCAAAATCTTTCATTGCCAACATTATAGCTTCAGAATCAACACTAGGAATAGAAAAATTCAAAGTTGTGAAGAGCGAATCATTTATATCCCCATTAAATACTGCCCCTAGTTCATTTAAACAAGAGATAGCTTCAGCTTTAAAAGAGAGACATGCTTTTTTTCGGGAACAAAAATCTTTTTGAGCTATTGAAACAGCTTCTCCTAACCCTGCAATGAGTGGAACAGGCAAAGTACCTGGACGATACCCTTCTTCTTGTCCTCCTCCAAAAATTATAGGAGTAATAGGTATTTTATTATAACCTCTTCTTTTGAGAACAAGTATTCCAATTCCTTTCGGTCCATAAATTTTATGACCACTAATACTTATCATATCTATGCGTTTATTTTGTAGCTGACTAATATTTTTTCCAAACCCCTGGGCTGCATCTGTGTGGAAATATGCTTCATGATCTTTTAAAATATTGCATATTTCATCAATAGGCTGAATAACCCCTGTCTCATTGTTCACTTGCATGATACTTACTAATACCGTATCATCTGTTAAAGATGATTTCAGGGTATCTAGACAAACTTTTCCATTATTGCCAATAGGAAGATATGTTATTTTAAAGTTTTTTTCTTCAAGGTGTTTTAGAGGTTCTAGAACAGCTTTATGCTCAATAGCAGTAGTAATAATGTGCTTTTTCCCAGAACTTTCAGCGAACTTTGCCAGTCCTAGTATAGCCATATTATTGCTCTCTGTTGCTCCACTCGTAAATATGGCTTTATCCCCAGTTTTCAGCTTTAGAATATCAAAAACTTTTCTTCTGGCATCCTGAACAGCCTTTTTAGCATTGTTGCCAAATTCGTGAGTTCTACTTCCTGCATTTCCATATTCTTCACAGAAATACTTATTCATGACTTCTATGACTTTGGGTTCTATTGGAGTAGTAGCATTACAGTCAAGGTATGTTATCATTTTAATGTTCGTTTTTTTTAGTTGTTCGTTTGAAAAATATAGTTGTTCGTTTATTTTAAACAAACATAACATTAATTAAAAAAAATTACAGTTAAATATCAATATATTTTAAGAAAAATTATGGATACAGGATACGATTATAGATTTCCAGCGATAAAAGGCATACAAGCTGGACAGGAATATTTTGTTGCTATGTGTCCACTATTGCTTATTCCAAAGCTATTTATTTTTGATGATGAAGAAATAAATCCAGAACAGAGAGCACAACGGGTAATTAATAAAACGAGAATCCCTGAAATAGCTAATTATATGCTTGGAAATAAGGATACATATACCTTCTCAGCCCTAACAGCTTCTATTGATGGAGATGTAACTTTCAGTTCAGTTGACGACGCTAAAAGACTTGGCACTCTTAACGTTCCTATGACAGCCAAGCTCATAATTAATGATGGACAGCACAGAAGAGCAGCGATAGAAGTTGCATTAAAAGAAAATCCTAACTTTTCACATGAGACAATAGCTGTTGTTTTTTATGTAGACCAAGGCATGAAGAGAGCACAGCAGATGTTTTCTGATTTAAACCAATATGCTGTGAGAACCTCTAAATCATTAGCTGTTTTATATGACCATCGTGACCCCAAGGCACAGGTGACTAGAGAAGTCGTTTTAGGGTTAAATTTCTTTTTAGACCTGGTTGAGATGGAAAAAACATCATTAGCTACACGGTCAAGAAAGCTTTTTACATTAAGTGCTATTCATAATGCTAACCAAGCCCTACTTCAAGGCTTAAAAGAAGAGTCAGTAATAGGAGATTCCGTTAGTATAGCCCAACAATATTGGAGAGAAGTATATAATAACCTTAAAGAATGGCAACATGTACGTGAAGGAACTGTTCCTGCCTCAGAAATAAGGCAAAACTATTTAAATTCGCTTGGTATAATACTTCATGCGCTAGGCAATGTCGGCAATTATTTATTGAAGGAGAAACGTGAAAGCTGGAAAACACCAATCAAAGAACTCTCCAAAATAGATTGGTCAAGGTCAAATAAAGAAATGTGGCAGGATAGATTAATGCATCATGACAGAATAGCAAAATCAAAAAAAAGTATAATTCTGTCTACAAATGTTATAAAAAATAAGATAGGCTTACCTCTCACAAAAGATGAAAGTCTTGAAGAAAAAAGATTCTTAAGGAAAAGAAATGGCTAGAAAATCATCATTCGATAAACTAGGCTTGAAAAAAAGTATTGAATTTCTTATTGAAGAAGTAAAAGAACTTTATAAGTCAGATAATATCCCATGGGTTGTAGGTTATAGTGGAGGAAAAGATTCAACTGCAACCTTGCAGCTTGTCTGGAGTGCTTTACAGCAACTTCCTAAAGAAGAACTTCATAAGACAGTTCATGTTATTAGCACTGATACTTTAGTAGAGAACCCAATTGTCGCCATGTGGGTTAAAGATTCATTGTCTCAAATGGGAAATTCTGCAAAAGAACAGAATTTACCAATCGTTCCACATCGTTTGACTCCAACTATTGGAGACTCTTTCTGGGTTAATTTAATTGGAAAGGGTTATCCTGCTCCAAGACAGAGATTTCGCTGGTGTACAATGCGCTTAAAAATATTTCCTTCTAATAACTTTATTAAAACTATTGTTCACCAAAGTGGTGAAGCAATAGTCGTTTTGGGAATCAGAAAGGCAGAGAGTTCTTCAAGATCAAAAATCATGAATAACCTTGAACAAAAGCGGAAAAGAGATCATCTAAGTCCCAACGCTTCATTGGCAAATTCATTTGTTTACTCTCCTATTGAAAGCTGGACTGATGATGATGTCTGGGCTTACTTAATGCAGTATGAAAATACTTGGGGGGTATCTAATAAAAATTTATTAACGATGTATCAGGGGGCATCCGCCGATGGAGAATGTCCTTTAGTTGTGGATACAAATACTCCAAGTTGTGGAGATTCTAGGTTTGGATGTTGGATTTGCACTTTAGTCGATAAAGATAAATCAATGTCTGCCATGATTCAAAATGATGAAGAGAAGGAATGGATGTTACCTCTATTAGATTTTAGAGATGAACTAGATTTTAGGGGAGAAGATAAAAAGGCATTAGAACTTACAAGGCGTGATTTTAGGCGTATGGATGGCAATGTTCATTATAATAAATATAGTGATGGTACTATTCATGGACCATATACGCAACAAGCAAGAGCTGAGTGGTTGGAAAAGTTATTGATGGTTCAAAAATGGATACAAGATAATGCCCCCCCAGAAGTTGTACACCATGAAATAATTACTCTCGATGAACTTCGTGAAATTAGACGCATTTGGATTGTTGAAAAACATGAATTTGAAGATTTACTACCTCCTATATATAATAAGGTTATGGGTCAAATTTTCCCCGATAGTTCAGAATATAATAACCTACTATTTTCATCTGATGACCTAAATGTCTTAAAATCTATATGTGATAATGATGAAATCCAATACCAAATGCTTCGTGAATTATTGGATATTGAACGACACTACCAAACAAGTCAAAGAAGAGCAGGTTTATTTGAATCCTTAGAAAAAGCAATTAAAAAAGGCTTTTTTGCTGACGAAGATGACGCTTCAGCAGTGGCAAGAAAAAAGCATAGACTGAAGTCCAATATTAATGACTTCAAAGAGAATAAAGAACTAAGTGCCATTTTTGAACTATTGAATAATTTGGATTAACCGTAGGAAATATTTAAAATGATTATTGACAGTATAACCCTTAGAGACTTTCGAGTTTTTAATGGGACTCATACAATAAAACTAACTCCGCAGAGCAAAGAGAAGCCTGTTATATTATTTGGGGCTCTTAATGGAAGTGGAAAGACTTCGCTGCTTGATGCATTAAAACTAGTTCTTTATGGGAAAAATGCCCAATGCTCAAAGCGTGGAAGAAAGAGTTTTGCCAGTTTTATAAAAGAGTGCATTAATGATAAGGTAACTCCATCAAAAGGGACATCGATTGAGTTAGAATTTAGAACTTATATAGATGGCAAGGAAGAACATTATAAGGTCAATAGGTCATGGAATTTCAAAAAGGATAAATTCTATGATAATTTTAAGGTATGGGTAAATGGCAAAGAAGACGCATTGCTTGAAGGTTCATGGCATGAATTTGTTGATAGTTTTATTCCAGCAAAGCTGTCACATTTATTTTTCTTTGATGGAGAAAAGATAGAAGAATTTGCTGACCTGGAATATGCGAAAGATTTACTTGGAAAAGCAATGCACTCTCTTTTGGGAATTGACACTGTAGCCCAATTGGAAAAAGACTTAATCATTCTGCAAAAGAGAAAGCAAAAACAAAACCAAAAGCAATCACAAAAAGAAGACTTATTAAAAGCTGAAAATGAATTTAGCAAATCTAAGAAACTTTTGGAAGAAGCAACGGAAGAGCATAATGTTGCATTCACCAAACTAATTTCACTACAGGAAAAGTACAAACAACTCAGACGTAAGCTAAAAAGCAGTGGTGGAGAGCTATTTGAGCATAGGGAAGAATTTCAATATATTATCAATAAGGCTCAAGAGCAATTAAAAGACCTTGAAAAAGAAGCTGAATCTATTGCTGCTGGAGTTGCCCCTTTCTTATTGATTCCAGAATTGGTTGACTCTCTTGCCAAACAAGCTGAAGAAGAAGACAGCTTTAGGATATTTGGACAGGTTGATGATATAATAAGTACTATAGATAAGTCAGTAGTAGAAAAAATGTCCGATGTTCTCGACAAAGAACAGATGAATAAATTAGTTAATGCTTTTAAAACTTCTGTAGGAGAAATAAAAGAAAGGGTTGATAATATTACCCCAGTATTGGAATTGCAATCTGCAAGTTCATTTGCAGCTATAGATTCGCTTCCCAATATTCTGCAAGAAGCTCAAGAGCGAGTTAATGATTTTTTAGCTCTTGCCAATAAAGTCTTAATTGAAATTGAGGACTATCAGAGAAAAATAGCAAATATCCCAGCAGAAGAGATTATAAAACCTCTTATTAAAGAATGCAATAAAGTAGAAAGAGATAAAATCCTCCAAGAAGGTGTCGTTGCAAATATAGAAGAAAAGCTCAAGAAAACCGAGTATGAATTTCAGGTCTGTGCAGGTAGGATATCAAAGCTTCTCGAAGAGGGGATGGATATTCATCTGGCTAAACACGAAGATTTACGCATAATTGAATATACTAAAATTATTAATGATCGACTTGTATTATTTAGAAATGAAATGATTAAGAAGTATGTAGGCAAAATAGAACAATACATATATGAAAGTTTTAGCCATCTACTGCATAAATCATCTTTAGTATATTCAATAAAAATATCACCAGAAGATTATTCTATTTCTCTTGAAGGAAAAAATGGAGAGTTTATTCATCCAGATAAACTATCTGCTGGAGAGAGACAGCTTTTAGCTGTGTCAATGCTTTGGGGGCTTGCAAAAGCCGCAGAACGACCACTTCCAGCTGTTATTGACACGCCCCTTGGGAGGTTGGACTCTTCACACAGGACTAATCTTGTCGAAAAATATTTTCCGTCTGCCAGTCACCAAGTAATATTATTATCTACCGATGAAGAGATCCATGGAGACTATCATTCAAAATTAAAGCCTTTTATAAGTAGATCGTACACTATTGAGTATGATAATGAAAACCAGAGTAGTGTTGTATCAGGTGGATACCAGTTTTAAAAGGAATTATGTTATGTCATTAAAGAATATTAGATTATCCCAGGAAGCAAAAGATCAGCTTATTAAATTAAAGAGGACAACTAAAATAGGCAACTGGAATACCCTATGCCGTTGGGCATTTTGTTTATCTATGAAAGAACCTTCAGTACCTCCTGATATTAACATTGTTACTAACAGTAATGTCGAAATGAGTTGGGAAACATTTGGGGGGCAACACGCAGAGGTATATTGGATGATGTTGAAGAAACGCTGCCATGATGACGGGCTAGAATTAGATCATCAGACTTTATATCAGCAATTTAAGCTTCATCTGCATCGTGGAATCGGCTATCTTGCTGCCGAAAGTTTTACAAATATTTTCGAAATGCTAAAATGGGCACAAGATCAGTCTTCAGATAGAAGCACATCTAATGCATAACTGTAAATAGGCAGGTTATCAACTTGCACACCTGCTTGTTTCTCTATCATTATATCAAAAATTGCATCTCCATCTATCAATATTATTGGTACTGCTCCAGATTTAAACGATGCTTCAACTGCACTTTTTGTAAACTTGGATGGAGTAAAAAATACTCCCATCTCGTATTCCCCTTGAATTGCTCCACGAAATCTATCTATTTCTTCCCTTCCAACATTACCTTTCCATTTCTTGCTTTGAAATGCGACGTTTAATTGAGCCAAACCTACATTCAATTTTCCATACCCATCAATACCACCATCTCTAGTGGCTTTGGTGACATGTGTATCAGTCAATTCATATGCATCAAGCATTTTCTTCGAGAATAACTCAAATTCGACAGGCTTCAATTTCCTTATATCATTAAGAATTCTTTTTTTAAGTTCTGCACAGTATTTTTTATGAGTATCCCGTAATCCATGCTCAAGCTTCAATGGGTTTTTGTATTCTGTTTTATCTCTTGCAAATGAACTTCCTAGTAAACAATATTTATTTCCTCCAACAATTGCAAAATGCTTTTTATTCGAAGATGACTTAAAGTCGAGCCCTTTACAATGTCTACGAATTGCCATTCGAACAATATGTTCAGGATTATTTGAATGAAATTCATAGAGTCCCTGTTCCATGATGCAATCATATATCTCACTAATAATAAGAGGAGTGTCTTTTTGATCCATCACTACCTTGACTGCATCAATTATCGTCATAATTTGTCTTCTCCTATAAAAAAAGATTCCCAAAACTCTTGGTTTGATTCAAACAGACTAAAAGGCTTAATCTTCTCTTTCAATTCAAATTTTTCACAAAAGCCTTCCCAGGCAGAAAATTCCGTTATCCCATTGAAAAGTTTCTTCCAGTCATGGAGTAGATCAATGGTTTCTTTTTTAGAAATACCATAAGCTTGATGAGTTAAAACACTTTTATTTCTAGAACTATTTAGTTTCTGTATATATTCATTTCGTTTTGGAGTATCAGTAAATATCCCCTGTACTGTTAGCTCTTTATACGCTTTCAGTAAAAACACTTCTCCTTCCTCATGGCAAGTACTTTTAAATAAGACTTGATTGCCCCGTCTTTCAATTAAGTGTTCTTGCCAAAGTAATGAAGACAAAAAAAGATCAACAGACCTATGTAAGTATTGCAAAGTCAAATTGAAACTGTCTTTTCGACAATAAAACTTTGCTATAGAAAAGCAAAATGCACTCATTGTAATGTGTTTTTTATCAATTTGGATATTAGATAGAAGTTCTCCAAGATTAAGCCTTCTTGCACAATTTACAAATGATTTATAATTAGCATTTATTAATTTTACATGATCTAGACGTTGAGTTCTCTTCAACTGAAAATTGAACCAAAACTTATCTTTTTCTGAATGTATTAATCCATATATTGGACCTTCCTCAAAAATCACCTTTTTTAAATATGAGATTAAACTTGTTAAATATTCAAGTAAGGCACTGATATCGTCATCATTCATCAGTTCACTACAGGTTTTTAATGACTTTAAAATTTCAAAACAAATTTTTAAGTCAAACTGATTAAAATGAAAAATGAAATTATTCCAAAGAGAAAAAAAGTTATTTAAATCTATATTTCTGTTATCCTCTATTTTATCATATTTATATTCTTGATAAAACTTAAATATCTCATCTGAATATAGGTCATGATTAGGAGATAATAAATATTTTCTTTTAACGTTTAACTCATGTCGATATTCATTATATTCGTCTTCCCTCTTAAATAATACACAGTCACATTGTATTTCTGTATCATAATTAAAGAAGTTAACCGAGGACATAGATTATACACCTTGAGTATTTATATTTAAAATATTCCCAAGTAAAACCTTTGCTTCTTCTGTCCTTTTTAATGATAGCTTGTCTATTTCCCTGGAAAATTCTTGTTTTTTTTCTGCTGTATCACTTTCACTTAATGCTTCTAATTTATTCATTTGTGAATCAGGAATAGATGCATAACGCCATTGCTTTTTTAAATAATTATTTGTTTCAGAATAGAAAACTTCCATATATTCCTCAAAAGCTTCATTTGCAATTTGCAGCAAATCGTTTTTTAACAAATCATTTTTTTCTCTATCCAGATTTATGTGGTTGATAAAGCTATCAATGATTTCATTTTTTAGTAGCGTTATTAAAATGAGATTTGAACATTGTTGTTTTGATTTTTGCGTAACAACAATCTTCTCTCCTCTATATATAACATTCTGAATATATTTTTTGCTTGGAGAAAAATAACCGTTGGCTCCATCAAAGACAAATTTATTTAATGATTTTATGAAAGCCTGGGTTAAGTTTAACAAATCTATAAAAAATTTAGGAGATAGTTTTTTTATAAGCATAGCCCAAGCAATTATATACCCTTGCTGAAAAACATTTCTAAAGAAATAATCGTCACTTTCATTTTTTTTGAAATATGAATAGAATTTCGTTTCAATATCTTTCACTGCCTGCTGATCATGTTTATAGCATTTTCTGAACTCAAATAAAATATCGTCCCTGTATTGTCTTGCTCCTGTAGTATTTTTTTCCACATCTTTATTAAGATAAGACAATGCATTTTCAAATGAAACAAAGGCAGCATTGTAAGGGATTGGATCAGAGAACAAACTATCCAAGCATGGAGTAAATACTTTGTCCATTTGTGCTTTTAAAATAGGTCCCTGTGATATGTCAAAATTTGTTTCATCGATACTTTCAACGGATAAACTATCATCTGCTTGTGTCAATTTTTCTTCAACATCATGTAGTTGTAAAAATAATGCAGTGTCTCCGCATTTATTATCAAACACAAAATCTTTCAAAACATCAGAAATAATTGAAATTGTGGTAATAGAATATGGTTTTTCAAGTTGATTAGTCTTTCCACTGTTTCTTTGATTCCACTCTAATAAATGTAATTTACTTTTATATACATCTTTTGATTTCCACAAGTTTGCAAGTGAGCGTACAGCCATAGATGATAAACTTTTATCATTTAAAAGTACCAAAAAATGCCCACTTACTTCTTTTGCTGTATTATTTATTGTTACAAATAATTGCCTCATGTCTTGCGAAATCTTTTCATCAGACTCCTCTGTTGCTTTAGATGGAAAAAATAAACACACGGGAATTTGCATTGAATTTAATAGATCTTGTTTGCCACGCTCTATTAGTCTTTTTATGGAGGCGTATCTATGCTGCCCATCAATCACTAATAATTTGATTTTATGAGGATTATATTTAAATGTAGCAGCATAATTATAATAGTTATATTCTTCTCCATTAATGTTCATAGAATATGGAGTAGGTTCATCCGCTCTATTTAGTAGTAATTGAAAACTATTTCTATCCCAAGTTATTTCTATTTCTTCAGTATTTTTGTTATAAATTTCTTCTACGTCTTTATATTGTTCTGAACCAATAGATAAAGGACAAGCCAGAATTGGAGGGAAAAACAATACTTGATTATTTCCTACTTCTAGATAGTTTTTTATAATATCATTATCAACTCTCTTATAGTCAATATCCCTTTGAAGCATTTCTTCAAATTTCATATTTTCAAAATCAAAAACCTCTGATGCAGTATCTAGATAGCTGATTTTATTTATGTCAAGTGCAGTTTGTAAATAATATAGCTCGAAACTTTCTGAAGTTTTAAAAATTCCAAAAACACCATCTATGGGATTGGTGAATGGATTGTGTTTTTTATTTTGAGGTAATTTTGCCATTATTTATATCTCCTATAAGTTTAAATCAAACCCTTTTAAAATATCTTCTGCACTAACTGCTGAATTTTCGGAATATTGGCTTTGAATTAAACTGATAACATTATCAAGTTTTTTACCTGGCTGATTAATAACCAAATCGTTAATAACCTCTAGTCCAGTACAAGCATATTCTTCAAATATAATAACCCGCTCATTCAATTTTTCATTTGCTAAAATATTAATATCTCCAGTTTCAGCTACAGCAATAGTGTTAAATAACATATAGAAGAATTTTAAATTATCAAATGTCGATATCCTGATAGGCTCTAATGACTCTGAGAATGAAGTCCTTTTCCCTTCTTTAAACCCAATTCCTGCTGCCAATAGCATTAATTCAGCTTTGCTGCTGAATACTGATTCGTCATTTTGTTGCCATAATATCTCAAATAGTTGCTCATATTTCTTAGGCTGGCGAACTCTATCAGGAATATTGTTTTTTTCAGGCATTATAACACCTCAGTAACTTTTGTGTATTGTTTATCTTCTGCTTTTTTGATTAGGTCATATTGGGTCCCAAGTATATTTGCAGTTAACTCATTCTTAGGATTATCCTCAAAACGGGTTAAGACATGTTCTTTCCCTATATAAGGTCTCAAGAAGTTTTCTACATCTCCACTTAGTTGCTTTTCAGAGGCAATCACTATAACTTGAGATGTTAATTGGGGAATTACCTCTGCAATTTTAGGTCCGTAATTCTCATCAAGGCTTCCAAATGGTGAATCCATTACAAGAGGGAATTCTCCTCCCCTCATAAAACTAGAGGCATTTGGAGAGTTGTAGGTATCTTTGGCAATTTTTGCTAACGAACTTATAAATGCTAGGCTTGTAACCTGATTTTGTCCTGTTGACTTTGCGATTGGTATAAACTGTCCATTATCCATCCTAAATGTCTTCAATTCAAAACGGTCTGTTACTTCTGCTTTTATATAACCATTCGTAACTTCATGAAGGATATTATTGATTTCATCTGATACATTTACTTTTACTTTCTCTATGAGAATTTTATTGAGCTCTTTTAAAGTATTTGCAGCTTCAGCAACAGCTTCATACCTGGTTTCAGCAAGAATAGTTTTAGATTCATTTCCTTTTGCTTTTTTTAGTTCTATTTTTAGCTTTGAAATAAGCTTTTCTGTTTGCTCTATTCTTTGATTCACTCCTCCAATTGCACGTTCATTTCCTTTGATGTTGTTACGTATTGTTTCACGTCTTGCTTCTAACATTACTGGATCCTCAGTTTCTCCACCTAAGTTTTTGCCAAGTCTTTTTATTTCAGCGGATATTTCACTAAGTTTTTCGTTATAATCTTTGATTTGATTCTTTAAGTTGCACTCCTGAGATAAAATATCACCTAAAACCTCTCTTAGGTGAGAGTTATGGTTATCATAAGCACTAAAATGCCCCATTAAGCTATTGACTGTGCTTTCGATTTCTGTAGGGGTGGCTTGTTTTTCAAGAAGTTTTTTAACTACTTCATACTCAGCAGACCCCTCTTTTATTTCTCTTCCACAAATACATATCCCATCAAGAAGGATATCATTAATGAAATTCTCCCTTATTCCTATAGGAAGGTCTTTCTTCTTTCTCTTGTCTTCTACAATTGACTGAACTTGGTCTATTGCTTCTCTTATAAAAGGCAGCGCAGAATAGTCTTGTATTAATTTTTTACATTTATTTTCTAGGCTTTCTAATTGTTTTTCTGCTGTCCTAATATTAGTCTCACATTCTTCTCTGGAAGTTTCGAGTTGACTTAAAGGTCCTATTTTCTTTATTTTATCTCCTATTATCTCCATCTCATTCTCAAGAGCTCCAACCTCTAAGGAAAGGTCTTTCCTCCTACTAACTTCATCTTGTATATTTTCTTCCAAATTAGTAATTTTCTGCTCAATAACTTTCGCCTCATCACTTGCATAACTTGCCATTTCCCTCCTAAAACCTCTAGATACTGTCTCAAGATGGTTGATACCCCGTTCTACAATGGTCAGCTCCATTAAATTCTTTATAGCATTTTGAATTTTATCATTGTAACCTTTTTTAGTAGTATCTCCGAGGCGGTTTATATCTTCTCCATTGAAAAAGAAGTATGGATGCATGTCTTCTGGAAGAATCTGTCTTATTTGATCTTTTGGGTTCTTAGAGATATGATTCCTGCCTGTTTCGTCAGTATAACTCAATGTTAATGATGTAGAATTTGGTATTTCATCCATTAATACTTCACTAACCTTTTTAAACATCGTGCTCCTTTCTAAAAGAAAACTGTTAGCCTCATGCTCAAATTCGATCTCTACTTTTACAGAAAAGCAGTCCCCAATGTCTTTATCTTTAATTATTCCCCTGAAGCAGAGAGGTTCATCATTAGGAATACTATCTCTATCTCCATAAAATCCCCATTTAAAGGCATTTAGTAATGCAGTCTTTCCCGCTCCATTTGAACCATGAATAACTGTAACATTACTCTTGTTCTCCGTTGCAAAAGTAATTGTTTGTTCTCCGTCGTATTGTCGAAAGTTAACCAGTTTTATTTTTGAGATTTTCATTTGATAATATCCTTTACTTTTATTGTTATATCATCTGAAATCTCCTTGTCTAATCCACGGTGAGAATGTTGCCATTTTTTTCTTTTCTCTATTGTAAGAGTTTCTTTTATTATCTTTTGGGCATTAAGAGATGTATTATTGAATAATTCTTCAATTTGTTTTTGGTAATCTGCCATTATTAACATCCTCCTTGTTCTAAATATCTAATAAGTTATATCTGTCCTTTAATTCAGTAAATTTACTCTGAGCTTGTGCTCTATTTAGAGCCAATTCTGCGAATTCATTTACTCGTTGAAGCTCCTTCCTTATCAGGCTGCGTTCCACATCGAACGCTCCATTAGATAAATCTTCTTTTGAAGGAACAACCACAAAATCATAAATATTTGCAACTTTTTTACCAGTGTCTTTGCTATTTCTCAGTACACGTCCACGGCGTTGGATAAATTGTCGTGGATTTGTACTACTTGCTATTATGAATGCAGTTTTAGTAGCTGGTATATCTACACCTTCATCCAAGCACCTTATCGCAACTAAAACCTGCAAATCTCCATCAGCAAATCTAGTCTTAAGCTCTTCTCTTAAGTCCATTCCTTCCTGGGCAGTAAATGAGTGCACTTTCATTCCCATCTCTCTTCCCAAGGTACTAATAACTAATTCCGTTTGCTTTGTTGTAGTCTCATCAATCTCATCCTCAACATAGCTATCCCCGCAATATATAAGGATATGGGAGTCATCTAAATAATCCTTCATTAACTCGAAAAGTCTTTGAGTTTTATTAAATGCAGAAGCTTGAATTCTTGCTCTTTTTATAAGTAAATTCATTATTAGATCATTTTCTTGTCTCGTCCTCTTTGATTCATCTTTTGACATTAAGCGTCCGAGAGTTTTAGAAATTTCATTATATTCCCACGATTCTTGGGTAGTAAATTCAACGATCTGCGGATGATAATTATAGGGTGTTAAAAATCCATTTTCCAGGGCTTCCTTTAAGCCAAACTCAATAACTGGCTTACCAAAATAATCAAATAATGCCTCCGTTCCCTCCTCATCATACCATCGTTCTGGAGTAGCAGAGAGAGCAAGGCGTAGCTTAGCCTTCTGCGGTAACGCCTCAATTTGTTTACTAGAGCCAACATTATGAGCTTCATCAACAACAAGTAGGATATCAGAAGATATTTTGCTAATGGTTGACTTAAACGAATCTTTTGCAAAGGTTGCATTAGTCGTAATAAAACAACTATATTTATGTTCAGAACAATTTAACGCTAATGCCTCAGTAGTTGCAGCATTTAACCATATGTGCCTTGATGAAAAACATTTCATTGTTCTAAGACCGAAATTATCACATTCTTCTGACCATTGTGTAACCAAATGTCTATATGGACAAACAATTATAATTGCTAATGGGGTATTCTTTTTTCTATAAGCTTCTATCAACTTTACAACAGCAACTAGAGCAGTTATAGTTTTTCCTGTACCTGTCGCCATTTTAAAAACACCTTTACAGTTGTTTTTAAACCAATTGACTATTGCATCCTTTTGATAATCTCTAATTTTGATCTTTGAAGATATTTGAGGAAAATCAGTTTTTGGTATGCTAACAAACTCAATCTTCTTGAATGGATCTCCATCAAAATATTCAATAAACTCCTGCTCAGAGTCAAATTTTCTCATTTCTAATATTTTTTGTTTTGCTGCCTCAGGGAAATCATATATGGAAAGACCTAAAGTCTTGTTATTCCACAAATCTTCAAATTCTTGATATTTTTCCGCAGCCAACCCTCTAATATCATTCCACGACATGTCAATATCAAAGGATTCAAAATTAAATTCATGTGCAGTAATACTCTCATTAATTGAACCAGAAAAAGTTATAAAATCACCAGAATCATCTTTTATAATTCCAATTTTTTCATGATAAATACCAAGAGTTTCATTTTGGGATTTCTTTGCAATTTTTATATCAAACCGCTTGTTTGCAATAAGCCAGGCAATCGCTTCGGTGCCTGTACTCCATTCCAAGCTTTCAACTACAGCCACACAGTTTTTTTCTATTATATCTCTTAAAGAATATCCCTTTTTTATAGCTTCTATATCCTGAGGACTTAATTTGGGAGAGGCAATCACCTGCATAACGCCACCATTTTTTATAAAGTCTTTCATGCCTCTGGCAAGTGAGATCAAACAAGATGTTGAAAAAAAACCTACAGCCCGTTTATAGTTAACAGCAACACTAAGGCAAGGAGTAAAGAAATCTCTTATTAGATTATCTTTCCCCGTCCTATATCTATACTTCAAAGGTAGGCTCTTTAATTCCCCCATTATTTCCTCAAAATGAAAACATGTTAATCAAATCATTAGTTAACGAATCTTCTGCTTCTGGAGTAATAACATCATTTTCTTTGTGGATGACCTTATTATCTTCAGAAGCTCCTACTTTCGTATTGTTTATATTTTCTTGATTACTCTCCAATAATATATCATATATAAGTTCTGTATCAAGTACTTCAGTAGTACTATTGAAATTTTCAGCATTAACTTCTTCAAAACCCCATTTTGCAAGCCCAAATAAAGAACGACCGTCCCTATGCCGTTGAGAAGAAAACAATGGACTTTTCAAAATTCTATAAAGCGAATTATTATCAATAAATAATCTAGTGTTAACTCTGTCTACTTCAGATATAATCTCTTTCAGAGTTAAGGGATATCCATTACTCTCAATAGCTTCATATACCAAATTTTTCAGCATCTGATTATCTACTTCATTGCTTTCAAAAGATATCTTTCCCAACTCAATTTTGCTATAATATGCTTTTTTTAGTAATATCTCTTTTACTAGATTGTCAGCCAATTCTGAATGTCTAAAATCAATACCAATATGGCATGATAGACATGAACGCATTTTTTTTAAAACATCAATTTCTATTTGTCTAATTCGTTCTCTTGTTAAACAATGGAAGTTACCAACTTCTTCAAGAGTCATAGGAGTACTGCCAATTCCAAATCTTTTCTTTACAATGTCGCTTTCTTTATAATCTAAATTGCATATTTCAAATATTTTTTCTATTGAAACATTATCCATTGCCAATATACTGTCTGGAGTAAAATAATTTTCTACATTCAATATTTCTTTGTAATAAAAATATAATGGAAAATCATTATGTCTACAGGAATAAAAGTATGACTCAAGGCTAATTCCTTCAAATAGAGTTGATTCCAAACCTTCTTGTGTCTTTTGAGAAAAGCCAAGCTCTTTTTCAACTATCTCATATGAAGGATATTTGTTATTAGATTTATAATATGACTTCTTAAATGCTTCGATTTTTTTTATTTTTCCTTGGGCTTGGACTGGTATCCTAACCGTATTTTTGTTTTCTGCAATAAATCGCAAAATGTTCTGGCGAATCCAAAAAGAAGCATAAGTTGCTAAGGTAGCACCACTATTAATTTCATATTTATCAATTGCTTTAAATAAACCTTCGACTCCAATTGTAATTAAATCTTGAACGTCAATGGATTCTTCGATGGATTGACATCTAATTGCAATATAGGATACAAGTCTTAGATTGCCTTCAACAAGACGATTTCTGGCATTAATATCGCCTGTCTTTATTTTTGAGAGCAACCATTTTGTTTCTTCTTCATCACAACGTGGAATTGCATTAATTGAGTCTAAATATATTTGTAAACCATCATAATATTTTGGGGAGGAAGATGTTGCTTCCGAAAGATGATCTTTATCTTCAAAGTCAGTGTAAAAAAGTTCGTCAAGAAAAGATTCAAAGTTTTCCGTTTGAGGCATTTTGTCTTCTGAGAAAGAATCATTATCTACATCAAAACTTAGATTATTAATTATTTCTGATTCATCTAAATCAGATATTGAAAAATACTTTTGACAACTAAAACATTTTTGAGGTGTTTTTATTTGATTGAAATCCACCTCTAATTCAGCATCACAAAAAGGACAATTTAACTGTCTAATATCTATCATATAATTACCTTTTCCTTTATAAAAAATACACCTGAATACAATGCTGTCAAGGAAGTATAATATTTTTCTGCTCAAGGCAATAGAGAAAGACAAAGTTAAGAAAATAAAAATGAAGAGTAAAACCGTTATTTATCGCCCTTTTCTGGGAACAATTTTGCCAAAATCCAAGCGATAGATAAAAAAATAGCAGCAAAACCAAACATTAAGGAATGTCCAGAATTAGTAGCTTTATATTTTCTTTCGTGTTGTCGCATTAATCTTTTACCCGATAAATCATTTTCTCTTAAGCTATGCAATAACATATGAAATCTATATCTAAGTTATTACCAATTTATCAAAATTCTAACTAGAATGCAAATATAATCAAACATTCAGAAGCCCGTTGTTGCAAATTTGCACCAACATCTTCACCCTTAAGAAAATATTTTTCCACATTTTTTCACCTCAAAATCAACAAAATTCCATCTTTTTTTCAAAACCTCGCATAAGATTTTCTATTTTTTGGCTACATTCCTAATGAAGAGACACTGCTTTAACCAGTGCAGTTGAAAAAAATCAAACTTTTTTCAAACCTTCGCATAAGATTTTCTAATTTCTGGCTATATACCTTATGAAGGGACGTTGCTTTAATCAGCACAACTGAAAAAAATCATTTTTTTTCAAACCATCGCATAAGATTCTTATATTTTCGGCTATATACCTAATGAAGAGGCACTGCTTTATCAAGTAGGTCTCTAAATCAAATTTCTCTAATAGCCTTACAAAACGTTCCCCACTTTTTGAGTTACAAATTAATTTCCTTTTATGGAAAAAACAATAAACGCAAGCACCCGAAGGAGGCTAAATATTTCGAGTGTAGAACAATGTAAACCGTAAATAAAGCAAATAAAAAGGAGTCTTAAAATGACTAAGTATCAGAAAAAAATCGCAAAAGCAAGGAAGTTCAATCGTAAATTAAAAAGTAATAACTCTATGATAACAATGAATCAAAACAAAAAGGAATACTTTCACTATTCTGTTTTGCCTCATCTTCCGAAAATTCTTAAATCTGGAATTTTAAAGCGAGAAGGCAGTCCTGAGGAAGTTTATGAACTTATAAAGCGTAATTATCCAGAACACAAAATATCTTTGGAAGATATAAATTATATACCTGCGTTATGGTTTTCTACAAATCCTGTTTGGGAAAATACAGTAACTAAAAGGACAGACAAGAAATATGGCATTGCTGCTCAAAGCGAATTTTATCAACTCATTCGATATCAGGTTAACCCTGAAACTGTAAAACTTAACGGATGGGAAAAGTATTCTCTTGAAAATAAAAAACATGCAAGAGATCTTAAACGTGCAGCAAAACCAATGAAAGGT
This sequence comes from Victivallaceae bacterium, assembly GCA_963664605.1. GTDB lineage: Bacteria > Verrucomicrobiota > Lentisphaeria > Victivallales > Victivallaceae > JAHOYW01. The sequence continues at coordinate 1,870,979 of OY761536.1, read as the reverse complement.
AATCCTAAAGAATGGTTCTATACCTATAATGATATTCCATTGCATGAAGACAACTTCCTATCTTTTGGTCTTTATAGCGATCATGACAAAGCATGGACTGACTTCCCATTCAAAATAGAAAGCCTTCAAGACATTTGTAATTTCTATCAAAATGCAATTAGAAAAGCAAGTTAATTACCTCCATCGCTGGGGGCTTTCATGCCACCATTACTTGTCTCGTATGTTTTAATTTTTTTCTTCCGTATCCATTTATTAAATAGTTTTTCTTGCTCAAAATTAAAAATTCCATCTTTTTTTCAAAACTCGTATAAGAAATCACACGTAAGACGGCATTAGAAAGCAAGAAGCAATTTCCACAATGGAAATCAACAATAACAAAATGACCCGAAGGAGGTTAAAAAAATCGGGACTAAGGCAGTAAAAATCGTTAATAAAATAAACAAAATAAAAATAAGGAATAGTATTATGTCAAACTCAAAGAAAAACACAAAAAGCAAAGTCGCAAAAAAAATTAACAACGGAGAAAGCAAAATGAATAAAATTCCAAATGAAGTTATTGAAGCAAATCCTGAGTTTGAAGGGAAAACACGTGAACAGTTGAGTACAAAGGAATGGCTCAACCAAGCAATTGTTTTCAAAGGAGAAATTTATTTACGGGAGGTATATGCATATGTGTTTGACAAGTATCCTGAGGGAAAATATTCTGGAGGTCTGAGCTGCGGTGATGTCGAAGAGTGCATTCTTGACTTCATCACAGACAGAATAACGGTTGGCTTAGATTTCGCTTCAGATGAAGGGCGTGATGTATGTGACGAGAATATCCAAGAAGGAGACTTTGTTACTGTGGATATAAGCTAACAAGCAAAATACTAAATTATCCCCCTGGTTAGGAGCCAGGGGAAATTCAAAAAACTAAAAATGGAGGACATTATCATGTCTAAAATAAGCAAAAAAATAAGTAAAGCCCTGAAAAAAATTAACAAACAAAATGGAGGTCAGAAAATGACAGCTAAAGCAAAAAAACAAAAACTTAACGGAAAAAACATAATGAAACATTCACTCGAAAATAAATCGTTCACGCTCGCTGGCAGCAATGTCAGAATCGAATATCAACTTATCACTCCTGAAATGGCAGCCAACATGTTGGAAAACAACTATGACGATATCGAGGGTGTTGATACTCATTTGCAGAGTCAATGTGAAAAGGCTATTTTTGCTGGGCTATGCAAGGACGAAAACACCAATTTCCTTATCAGTGTTGATGATGGTGGTCTATTTATGGGTGGGGAATTTATCCTTGCAGCAATAGTTGAAATGAATGAACCTGCAGTAGTTGCTTTTGCTTATAACATCCCTGAAGATGCAAGAGTGCTAGTTGATTATAGCAAAGAAGGGAAAGAGCGATACACTATCCTTTCAGATCGAGCACTTGAGATTAAAGATAAAATGGAGCATGTTCTTGCCGAATTTTATCAAGTCGAGCAGATGAGGCAAGTTGCGAACAATATAGAATTTGATTCTGGCTCTATATACAATGCCTATGACCGTATAATTCGCAGTCATAACTTTCTTGCTCGCAGAGAATATGGAGTAAAGGTCGCCAACTGTGAAGATTCAATCCGAATGAATACGCTGGGTGTTGATGTTGAATGGTTTGCCGCATGTTGGATGATTGCTGAGCTTAACGGCAAAGATGCTCCGTTCTTTCATGCCATTGCGCACAACAAACCCAAGCTGTGTTCTGATGCCAAGAAATACATGGAGAGAAGTAAATATTGGTTCGACAATATTTCCACCATGTCTGATGAATCTTTCAAAAACACGAAAGCCGCACAGAAGATCAGGCTTAAGTGTTATGCCGAAGATATATATACTTCATGGATCAATGAATGCAGAAAGGCAAGCTAGGATTTGCTCTCCTGGCTGGTTTGGGTGTGAGGGAGGAGTTTCGGCTCCTCCCTTTTTTCTTTTAATTTTTAAGTGCAACAATAAATTCATCGGCAGTTTGAAATCTATCCTCAGAATTATGAGCACATGCTTTATTGATTATTTTGCTTAGCTTTTTGCCTTCTTTCATATCAAAAAGTTTTGACATACCTTCGGGGAATTTATCAGGGTCATTACCAGTGGAACAACAATAGGCAGTCATCCCAAGAGCATAAAAATCAAGAGCTTCATTTGGAGTTTGGATTTCCATCTCCAGCGTTGCAACTTTTTCAAAGTATTCCTTAGGTAAAAAGCCTGGTGTTCCAGCTAGACTCTTTATGTTTTCAGTTTCAGTAGCTAGTCCTATATCTGCTAACACGGGAACTCCTCTCACAAAAATAATATTATCAGGCTTGATGTCCCTATGAGCAATCCCCCTTTCGTGTAAGGCTTTTATCCCTTTAAGAATATGGAGAAGAATTTGAAAAAGATCTGATGCTGGAATTCTTGATTGAGAAATCATATTGCCCAAAGTCATAGGAAGGTAGTCCATTTCAGTTGCATAATCCAATTCAGGATAGAAACAATTGTATAAGGATCGATTGTCTGCGAGTTCCATAGTATAAAATAGAAATGGCACAGCCCTATCTTTAGTTATGCGTTCGAAATCTATTGCTATATTATGAATTGTAATTAAGCTTTCGTGACTAGAAAAATATTTTCGGTGCATTAATGTTGCTTTCAATTCTTTTTCGTATTTGTATGAGTCATCAATACTGTTAACTTTTTTCAAGGCTACTAACTTGCCGTTCGGTGAATATGCTAAACACACAGTGCCAAAAGCTCCCGATTCCCATAGTTTTCCAATTCTATTAAAATCTGAATATTTAACTTTATCAAGGAGTTTAAGCAAATCTTCTCCATCATCTTCATAATCAAGTTCAAAAACCAATGCATCGCTACATTTTGCAACTTCGCTTAATTCGTATGCATCAGGATTATGAATTCCTAAGCCAAGGTGAATATAAAATAAAATAGTTCTGAATTCTTCAATTAGATCAAGTCTATAATTAAGGCATTGTAATCTAAAGATATAATTTAAATCTAAATCATTTGGGATTTTATTGGTACAGGGAAACAAATAATTTTTGTAAGGGCATTCTGGATCATCAAGCTCTTTGTCTACTGAATCAACATAAACATCACAAAGGCTAAGTTGCTTAAATTGTTTTCTGATAACATTCATAGCTTCTGATAGTGCTTCAAGTGGCATGCCAAAAGAAGCATCTACAGTATCTTCGGTTGTGATATCAGAGCTATTAATTTTGAAACTATGCCGAATATCGTTAAGCATATTTGCATTATAAGCTGGAACAATAAAAGCGTCATAAAAATCTCGTAATATTGATTTTATCTTTGGGTTTGTCCCCATAATTAGTCTTTCCAGTTCTTGTTTATATAATCAGTCAACATTTTCTTTGTGCGATGTTTTATTTGATAAACATTCTCAGTTGTAGTATCAAAAAAATCGGCGACATTCTTGGCTGAATTTCCTTCACATACATAACTCTCAAATATTTGATAGGTTGTAAGATCAATTGAATTCTTTAATTCTATTAAAGCCTGCCCTAACTTGTGCTTTGCCCATTCTTTATTCCAGTCTTTTTCAAGATCTGTTAGCTTCTGACTTAAGAAGAGTTCTTCATCAAATTCCAGATTATCCTTGTTATGCTTATAGAAAGAACGCCAATATTTGGTAAGATTACTTCTAAAAACATAAAATAAATATGTTCGAAATTTTGCCATTCCTTTATTGTATTTTTCTATTTTGTTCTTTTCATATATTTCAACAATAATATCCTGGACAACATCCTCAAGGTCATTTTCATTTATGCCACGTTTTCGACATAGTCCAGAAAAATATTTGCTATAGATTTTGTAAAACTCTTCCCAAGAAACTTCTTCGCCTTTGCGGACTCTTGATAGTAAACTCATTCTGGTCGTGTATGCCATTTTAAAATTCTCCTAATTTAATGGTTGTATAATTCAAAATACCATAGCTGAAATATTTGTCAAACGTTTAGAAAAAGGTGTAGAGAAAAAATCTGGTTTTTATTGAAATATCTATAAAAAGAGTGAATTTTGATGGAAAAACAGTAAAAATGGCATATTTTTATGAAAATTTCTTTGAATTAGAGGTTTATAAGTGCCCCCACACCTTTTGGTGTAGTGCTCTATACGCTCAAAAAAGCACCATACCCCTAGGGGTTTATTAGGGGTTTATTTTTGATTATACTGACATATACTGACACATAACGACATAGACACAAGAAAAGAAGCATTGAGCTTAACATGTTTATAATCAAGGGATTTGAGGGCAAAAAAATGGTGGAGCATATCGGACTTGAACCGATGACCCCCACACTGCCAGTGTGGTGCTCTAGCCAACTGAGCTAATACCCCATGTTTTGCATGAATCCTAATAATACAGGCTTTTTTTGAAAAAACAAGTCATCTTAAAATAAAAATATTATTTTTGTTTAAACAACTTCACGACGGAACTCGCGCGGCGACATTCCAGTCCTTTTTTTGAATTCAGAGGAGAAATATAAGGCATTTGAATAACCGGTGTTCTGCGCTATTTCCTGTATCTGCATATTAGTATTGATTAAAAGAGATTTTGCAGCCTCTATTCTCAAATTGATAAAATAATTTATTGGAGAAGTGTTGAAATGCTGCTGAAACACCCGGTTTAATGATGTTGGAGCGGAATTTAAAGCCTTTGCCAGTTTTTTAAGACTTAAATGCTGCGATAAATGATGATCCATTAAATCCACAGCTCGAAGTAATAAATCAGATGTATTTATTTGCTCCAGGTTTTCCTCCAACTCCAAGAGCAGCCTATAACCAAGAATAGAAGCGCGCCGCCTGAATCCCGGCTGTTTTTCCTCCAGTTCCTTAAAACATTCACGCATTGTTTTCTCCACAAACTCTAAATTATTAAGAGTGATCACATCATGTTCGATAAGTTTAGTCGTATGCAACAAGCTGTTGAGTTCAGAGCCGCTGAATGAACAAGCCAGACGATGACAATGTTTTTCAGGACCAGTTGTAAATTCATTATCATGGTCATGATGAACCAGAAACACATGGCCTTTCTCGACCCGATATTTTTTCTCATTCTGAGCAAACAACATTGACCCTTCGAGCACCAGTTCAATGGAAAAAACTTCTGATGATTCCCGGCGGCGATAATACTTATCGAAACAATGTTCGTCAATAACAAAATCCAAACGCAAAGGTAAATTCTTTGCCAATTCTGGCTGTATATCTTTATAGTTTATTCTATAGTAATATTTATTGTATGGAGTAGACCAAATCTGAGATACTCCATCTGTTGAATGGGATTTTACATTTTTTATGTGCTTAAGCATTAAATTCACTCCTATTACAAAAACCTATATTTTTGGTTATATATCATATATATAGCATATTTTCACGCTTGCGTCAAATACCTAATGGATATATAATCAATAACAGGTTAAATATTCATAAAGGAACAGGAAATTATTTTTAGATGAATGCTAATACATTAAATATTTGGGGGCCTGGACAGATTCTGGCATTCTCAGGTTTGGACGGCAATACTGATTTCAACAATGGTCTGGTCTTGCGAACCGCATTTGACTGGAACGGATTTGAGATAAAGCTCCCAAAACAGGGAGGCTACATAAAGGTGAAAGATTTCGATAAAGCTTCCGGAAATTTTATTTTAGCCGGGGATTTTTTCTGTCTTGGTAAAATCCGGGGTGCTTTCATTGACGCCTGGCATCTGCTGATTGAAGGCGATATTCAATTTGAAGCAGGAAAAGAAGTGAAAGCAGTTCATAAAAACAATCTGACACTTATCGGCTCCAGTAAACATTTCAAGCCGGAACTGCTCACTCTTAATCCCGATAAAATTATTTCCGAGCGCAAAAATAATCTTAAAAAATTCTATGTACCGGAAAAACTCCCTGAAAATACTATGCGCGCTTTATGGAAAGCATATTCACAGTTACGTACTCAGTTTTGTTCACCGGAAGGTATAATTAAGAAACTATGGACAACACCTGACCGCTGGCCCCACCAGAGGATGTGGTTATGGGATTCGGTTTTTCATGCAGCCGGAATCCGGCATTTGGACATTCAGACGGCACGCGATATTATTTCGGCAATGCTTGAGTGCGGCCGTAAAGACGGTTTTATTCCTCTGGATGCAGCTCCGCATGGTATAAGTTCAGTTACCCAGCCGCCCTTGCTGGCATTAGGGGTAAAGCTGATTCAAGAGATTGAACCTGATTCCCAATGGCTTAATGAATGTTATCCGGTACTGAAAGCTTATATTGAATGGGACTTAAAAAACCGTGACTCAGACAATTCAGGACTGGTTGAATGGTATATCGAAGAAAATGAAAATTGCCGCAGCGGAGAAAGCGGCATGGATAACTCGCCCCGTTTTGACGCAGCCACTCAATTGAAAGCGACAGATTTTAATGCTTTTCTCTCATTGGAATGCGAAATACTGTCTGGTTTTGCCGAAGAACTTGGACTCTCTAATGATGCCGCATTATGGAAAGAGCGGCATGGTAAGTTAAATAAGCTTATAAACGAAAGATTGTGGAACAATAAGGAAAAATTCTATTTTGACTATGATATCGACCAGAATAAAATGAGTGAAGTTATGGCCAGTTCAGGTTTTCTGCCACTAATTTGCGGAGCTCCTTCAAAGGAGCAGGCAAAAGAACTTGCCGCTCATTTGAATAATACTAAAACATTCAAAACTAGTTTTCAGGTTCCTTCTATAGCTCTATGTTGTGAAGAATATTATGCTAAAGACATGTGGCGCGGTCCAGTGTGGATCAATATTAACTGGCTGATTGCTAACGGACTGAAACGCTACGGCTTCAAGCGGGAAGCTGAAAAGCTCATTGATCAAACAATGGCTGAACTTGAAAAAATGTATTTGAAACATGGTGTATTCTTTGAGTTTTACGATGATCGATGCGAAGTCGATCCGCCTGAACTCCTGCGTAAAGGGAAAAATATACCTAATTCATTCCATCAGGCGTTTCATGACTATGGCTGGACAGCCACGCTTTATATAGACTTTGTATTTGACAAATATCGAAAAAAAACTTAAACTAATAATAGGAGGTTCAACATGAACACGAACAAGCATAATGAGAGATTTTTCACACTCATCGAACTCCTCGTCGTGATCGCCATCATAGCGATCCTCGCCTCAATGCTGCTCCCTGCCCTCAATAAAGCCAGGGATAAAGCCAAAGCAATAAAATGCCTCAGCAATGAGAAGCAGGTCGGACTGGCATTTAACATGTATATTAGCGACTATGATGGTTTTTTCCCTGCACATATGGGCTTATATCCATTTTCTCCAACTAACAAGAACTGGAGTACGGCATTTGTCCACTATAAGTACCTTCCCAATGTTGAAGCAATGACCTGTCCGGCTCTGACCGGCGTCGGCGGCATGAGCACCACCAAAGACGGACAAAGAACCCTATACAACAGCTGGGGCGGGTATTATGCCGTCGGCATAGGTATGAACGACCGGATGAGCCAGTATAAACAAACCCTTATAAAGAAAAATTCAGAGGTGTATCTGGCTATGGACTCGGTATTTGACGCCGATGCGCCGGATTACACAATGTGTGGTTCTGCTTATGTATATTACAAACCGCGCAGCGATAAAAAATACTACCCGGGCGCCAGACACAATAATGCTATAAATATAATCTATACTGACGGGCATGCCGCCGCCAAAAAAGTCAATTATGTCTTCTATGGAGACTACCCGAACAATATTTATTCAGACCTGGGTTATTCCGGTTGGCGCTGGTACGGCCATCCGTAATTAGACTATTTTTCCTAAAAACCAACCTTACATGAGGATAAAAATGTATAGATTTATATTATTGGCACTTACCGCCGCAAGCTTGAATGCAGCTGAATTTGACAGCCAACTGAAACAAGTGTCTTCCGGGAAACTTAAAACCGCCAGAGTGGAATGGTGGGGTATAAATAAAGATGATGCCACCAGCATACTCCAGAAAGCAATCAATTCAAAAGCTTCAAAACTGATTATAGGCAAAAAAGGCTCCCCGTGGCTAACCCGTCCGCTTGAACTGAAAAGCAATCTCGAAATAGTTATTGAGGAAGGAGCAATACTGAAAGCAAAACCTGGAGAATTCAAACACTTGAACGACTGCCTGCTTAACGCCGTCGGATGTAAAAATATAATTATCAGAGGGCCTGGTTCACTGGTAATGAACAAAAAGGACTATCAGGATTCCTCAAGATACAAACATTCTGAGTGGCGGCATAGTATAAATCTCAAATCATGCGAAAACGTCCGCATTGAAAACCTTAAAATAATCGGCAGCGGAGGTGATGGTATCTACATAGGTTCCAAACCTCATTTGAAATACTGGAAAGGCTCAAAACACTACGGCGCCCAGTATGCCAAACTACCGAATTATTGTAAGAATATCATTATAAAGGATTGTTTTATAGACGAACATCACAGACAGGGAATAAGCGTAATAAGCGCTGAAAACCTGACTATAAGCAATTGTAAGCTTAACAATACTGACGGCACTTCACCAATGGCGGGAATTGATTTCGAACCCAACGAAGGCAGCCAGCGCCTGGTCAACTGCCTGCTGGAAAACTGTACGATGCAGGGCAATAAAAGTTATGGTTTTCTAGCTTACGTAAAAATACAAGATACCTCAAAACCGCTTTCGATTACGGTAAAAAACTGCCTTATCAAAGGCGGCGGCAAGGGTATACTTCTTGGAAAACCGGTAGCAAAACGTAAAATTAACAATCCCGCCAACGGATTCATAAAGTTTATAAACTGCCGTATCGAAAATACCGGCGACACTGGAATCGAGCTGAAAGATTTTTACAGTGACGGTTTCAAAGCTGTATTCGAGAACTGTAAACTTATAAACACCGCCGCCAAACAGCCCGGACGTTCACCGATGATGCTCCACCTCTCTCCAGGAACAGTAAAAAATATTGGGGCCGCCGAGTTTGTCAATACCACGGTAACCGATTCCCAAAAACGCCCGTTGATGCAGATGAGCAATCTTGCCGGTAAACCAGTTGCTGAAAAAATCAGCGGAACCGTTATTTACAACGGCAAAAAAATAAATATGGCAGAATATATCAAAAAGCATGGAATGGATAAACCAAATTTATCTAAAGTTGCTGAAGTAAAATTAAAGAACATGCTGGTGGCTGGAAGAAAATCCGTAAAAAGCAAGCCTTCTTTAATAATTCGCCAAAAGGCCGCTTTCCTGCTGTACGCAAATAAAAACAAAGAAGTAAAATTTGACTTAAACCTCCAGCTTGTATCCCGTCGTTTCAAGCCGTTGCCGATGAAGATTGAACTAATTTCCCCCTCAGGTGTAAAAACTATTTTACCCAAAGCTAAATGCCGGAAAAATGCCAACAGTTATTCCTTCATCCCTCCTGAAACAGGAACTTATGCCGTTTACTGTAATCCTAAAGGCAATAAATTAAGCATAAGTAAAAGCAATGTGCCATACAGCATTATGCTTCCTGAAAAATCATATCTGGCATTATACAAGCCGTCAGGAATGGTTTATTTCGGAGTTCCGGCGGGTATTGCTGAATTCACAATAGAAATCGGCGGGCAGGGATCTGAAACAGTAAACGCAATAATTTACCTTGACAATAAAAAAGTTGCCGGGGCAAAAAGTATTTCCGCACCAAGGAAATTCAAAATCTCATGCGGATCTTCTTCAAAAATGCGTTACGGCAGTATAAATTTCTCAAGAGCCGTCGAAGACGTCATGCTGAAAATACCAGTTCCACTGCTGCCAATAATAGCAATGGACAAAAATGAATTAATTATTCAGGATGATAACCCGACACCTTGAAATATTTCTCTCAATTACTTGGATATTATCACTTGATAATTCCAGATTAAGCCCGTATAATTAAATAATTTCAATAACCAATTAACGGGCTTAATTTCATGAAAATTTATATTTTTTGCGATATGGAAGGTATTTCCGGTATTACTCAACGCGGACATGTTTCAAAAGGTGATGCGCTTTATCCGATTGGCTGCAAATTGATGGAGAAGGATATTAATGCCTGCATTGACGGTTGCTTCCAAGCTGGCGCCGGGGAAGTTATTGTAAGAGATGGACACAGCTCTGGCGTTAATGTCAACCCGCTGGAAATCGACCAGAGAGCTGAACTTATACAAGGAGCATCGGGAAATTGCCGATTCCCTGGAATTGACGGCTGTGATGCCTTGATCCTGCTCGGTTATCACGCCATGGCTGGAACTAAAAACGCGGTTCTTGAACATACATACAGCTCAGCGGCAATTCAGAACATGTGGCTCAACGGCAAACTGGCTGGTGAATTCGCTATCGACGCAACAATCGCCGCTGAACACGGCGTACCGACAATCATGACTTCCGGCGATGAGAAACTTTGCGCTGAAGCAGAAGATTTCCTCCCTGAAGTAGTCACCTGCCAAGTAAAAAAGGCTCTAAATCTTTACGGTGCGCAAATGCTTTCGCCGCAAAAAGCACATAAATTGATTACTGCGAAAACCATAGAAGCTATCGGCAAGATAGGATCAATTCCATTAGCGGAAGTCATAAGTCCAGATGTGTTAAAATGCGAATTAGTTGAACGCGGCGCCCTGCCCTCAGAAAAATTAGAAGGCGTTAAACTGATTAACGGCAGGACTTACGAAAAAAGATGCAGGACATTAGAAGAAGCATTGCTCGACTAAAAACTCTCGCTCGCCATTGAAAAACCTTACTGCAATAAGAAAATTGAAAGGGAAATAAAGGCTGGATTCGCAAAGGCTTGTCTTTCAAACTTTAAATCTCAATTTTATTTAAAAATAATATTGTATTTTCTGCATACTTGTGTATATTAAATGCTTCTGTTCGTGATTGCACCCCCGATCATAGCAAAAGCGAACGGGAATGATGCATTAGTTATTTTAGTTCAATAGTAAAGACGTGAACCAGAAAATTGAGATTGGAAAATGAAAACTTATTTAGCGAAAAATGATGAAATCAAACGCGAATATATCTTGTTTGATGCGTCTGAAGCGCCAGTTGGACGTTTAGCAGTACGTATTGCTAACGCCTTGCGCGGTAAAGACAAGCCGACATACACCCCTCATGTGGATACCGGTAATTTTGTTATAGTGATTAACGCTGCTCAAGCTGTTTTCACCGGCAAAAAAGATGAAAAAAAGAAATATGTCAATTTCAGCGGATACCGCGGTGGTTTGAAAGAGCACACTGCTGAAGAAATCCGCGCCAATAACCCCGAACGCATTATTCAGGATGCAGTATGGGGAATGATGCCGCACGGAAGACTGGGCCGCGCCCAATTCCGTAAGTTAAAGGTTTATGCAGGTAGTGAACATCCGCATGAAGCACAAAACCCAACTAAAGTTACTGTCTAAGGAGTAATCATATATTATGGCTAAATCTGAAGAAATTTGGGCAACTGGAAGACGCAAAGCCGCTACCGCGCGGGTTCGTATTAAACCAGGCACAGGCAAAGTAGAAGTTAACGGTAAAAAGCTCGGACAATATTTCCCGACTGAAACCATAGCAACTTTCATATTCCAACCTTTAACGGTTACAGGAAATGAAAAAAACGTTGATATTTTTGTTAACGTCAAGGGCGGAGGAATCTCCGGTCAAGCTGGCGCAATGCGTCATGGCATATCCCGTGCGTTAGTAAAAATGGATGAAACTTTACGTCCGGTTCTGAAAGGTTCAGGATTACTGACCCGTGATGCCCGCGTTAAGGAACGTAAGAAACCAGGTCAACCTGGCGCACGTAAACGTTTTCAGTTTTCAAAACGTTAATTCCAACTTATATTTATATATATTTGAGGCTGTTAAATGGCTATTCAGGCTGCTGTTATCGGTGCTGCCGGCTATGCCGGTGAAGAACTGTTGAGGATTTTGATCCGTCATCGTCAAGTTGATGTCAAGGTTATTACATCCCGTAAATACGCCGGTCAACCGGTAAGCACAGTATTTCCCCGTTTTACAGACAGCGGCCTGGAATTTTCCGCCCCGGATATTGCTCAGATTGCTGAATCATGTGATGTCGTCTTTTTGGCGTTACCGCATGGTTTAGCTACTGAATATGCAATTCCTCTGTTGAAGTCAGGTTTGAAAGTCATTGACATTTCCGCGGACTTCCGCTTGAAAAGCCCTGAAAAATATAAAGAATATTATAAAGAGGACCATCCGGCTCCAGAACTGCTCGCTGAAGCTGTATACGGCATGCCGGAGCGTTACCGGGAACAGATAAAAAACGCAAGGCTGATCGCCTGTCCCGGTTGTTACCCTACAAGTTCAATCCTCCCCACAGCCCCGTTACTCGAAGCCGGACTTGTTTCCAGCGAAGGGATTGTGGTTTCCAGCATGAGCGGAGTTACCGGAGCTGGACGCAAGGTAGACCAGCCATATATTTTTCCTGAATGCAATGAAAGCCTGCGGGCTTACGCCACAACCGGGCACCGTCATCTGCCGGAAATAGAACAGGAAATGACAACAGCAGCCGGACTGGACCATGGAATAGCAATCAATTTCGTACCGCATCTTGTACCAGTGAACCGGGGTATCAATTCAACTATCCTGCTCAATGTTAATGAAGGCTGCACTTTGGAAAAGATCGGCGAAGCCTACGAAAAGGCCTACGGCAATGAACAATTCGTCAGGGTTCTGGGAGCGAAGAAATTTTCCGACACAAAATATGTGACTATGACCAATTGCTGTGAAATAGCTTACAACATGGATCCACATACCAATAAAGTTATTTTGACCAGCGCTATCGACAACCTTACCAAAGGCGCCTCGGGGCAAGCTGTTCAATGCATGAATATAATCTTCGGGTTCGACGAAGCCGAGGGACTTGTTTGATTACGAATTACTTAATACCATTAACAACTCTGTTTGTCTGGTATGCTTGTCAACCTGCTCTCTTAATATCTTAAAGCCGCATTTTTTATAAAACTCGATACTTTCCTTATTTTTCTTGTAAACAGTAAGCTCCAGCTTATTACGGACTTCCTTCGCTTTTGCAATCAGTTGTCTGCCTATTCCCTTCCCTTGAAACTCCTGAGAGACAAATATAGCGGCTAACGTATCATTATATAAAGATAAGAAGCCTTTTATCGTTCCATTTTCATCATATACATACGTTTCTCCCGCGGGAAGATAAATATCTCGCATATCAGCAACTTTGGATTCCCAGAACTCCCTTTTTACAAAATCATGGGCTATTATCGAAGTATTGAGCCAGATATTTAAAACCCGCTCCATATCCGCTGCTTCAAATTTACGAATCATATTCTCTCCAAAGTTGTGACTAAATCAGTACGTTTATTTATATAGCCGCATCCCAGACAGGCACGTTCAAAAATTGGCCAAGCTTTTGGGCATCTTCCTGAATGAGTTTAAGTTTTCCATGATCGACCACATTTAACCTGCTGCCGTCCTCAAGGACTAAATTTAACTCATAACTGTAATATGATTGTTTATCACTTCTGCAGTATTCCCGCAATATCTGAATAGCATGTATATCTTCCAAAGGACATTGCTCATTTTTCTTTGAATTCATATTTGGCGGTTTTCTTCCCCTCCAGTAATAGCCCATATCAAGATCAAATACCCGTGGAGTGATAAAACTTCGAAGTATGAAAAAACCGGCAAGAAAAAAAATAATTCCAAAAGGAATGCCAAAATAAAGCATTTCCATATCATTTTTTTTCAATCCCCCGATAGTCATCCCGATACCCGCCGCAAGTCCGGCAACCATAAAAATTGACGGAAAAAGTAATGCGGCTATTTTAACTTTAAATTCAGCCCTACCTGATGAAATAGTTCTGAATACATGAGTACCAAAACTTGAACCGCCACCTTTAGCTGGTGTCCATTCTGTTTTCACAGCGACTTCATCATTCAAACTTGCCGGGTCAAAGGCGGTTTTGCCTTCCCTCAATTCATTAATCTTTTCTTTAAATCTCTCTATCATCCCCATCTCATGCCCCCCTTTATTTATGTTTCTCCAGAAGCAGCTCTCTGAGCATTAATAATGCTTTGGTCTTAGCTCGTTCACGAACTATGTCGCGACCGCCTGGAAAGATATGTTTAGCAACGATTATCTCGTTATGGAGCAAAGCCGCTATATAAACTAAACCAACAGGTTTCTCATCCGTGCCGCCGTCCGGACCGGCAATGCCGCTAACCGCTATCGCCACATCAGTTTCCAAAGCTCTAACTGCCCCAAAAGCCATAGCTCTTACACATTCGCCACTGACCGCTCCATATTTTTCAAGGATATCCTGCGGTACTCCCAGAAGTTTTGCTTTAACTTCGTTGCTGTAGGAGACTATTGATCCTGAAAATATTTGCGATGATCCCGGCAAATCGGTTATAGCTGCCGCTATCATGCCTCCGGTACATGATTCGGCGGTTCCAAGAGTGTAGCCATGCCCTCTCAAACGCCCGGAAATTTCTTCGATTAATGAGAGTTTATTATCCGCCAGGACTGCGTCACCGAAAAGCTTTTGCGCCTCATCCGCTTTCTGATTGACTAAAGCTTCATCCTCTCCGCTGAAAAAGACTTTCACGCCCTCAATTGAAGAACAGTATGCCAAAGATAAAGCCAATCCCTCTGTTAACGGTTCTATTTTTTGCTGAACGATTAATTCAGATGCGGATGTTATCATAAAACTTGAGGTGAAATTCGCTTTAGCGACAAGCTTCCTCAGGACAGGTATTGCTTCATTTTCAAACATCGGATTTAATTCATTAGGCGGTCCGGGAAGTAATATGAAATCTGTTTCAGCTTTTATCCATAAGCCGGGTGCTGTACCAACACGATTTTTGAGGACAATTGAATTTTCAGGAATATCAGCCTGCATCAGATAATCTTTTTCCGGCGGAGTTGAATGCCAGTTTGTCCAGCGACGGGCCAGATAATCTTCAATTTTGGAATCCCTGTGCAGCTTTAAATTGAGAAAGCCGCAAATTACATTACGTGTCAGGTCATCACGCGTGGGGCCAAGTCCGCCAGTAGTAATAATAAGATCGGAATCCCGGGCAGCGTCTTCAACCGCTTCACGTAAATCAGCATGGCTGTCGCCAACAACAAGCGCCCTGTACGGCACAATTCCTGCTTCGCTGAGCTTTTGACCAATGAAGCTTAAATTAGTGTTTACCGTGGTTCCTTTCAATAATTCAGTTCCAGTACAAATAACACTTACGCGCATCATTAAGACTCCCCTCTGTTAAAGCATGAATTTTACGCCCTCGACAGCCGAAATCCTTCTACTTAGATCTTTCATTATCTCTTCGGATTCAAAAATCACAGGAAGACGATATGCCTGGTATTTACCGCTGGACGATTTATCTTTTTTCTCCAGTTCAGATTTGATACCATATTCCTTGAGTAAATCCCGTATCGCGTCACAGCAGCTTTTATTCGCCGCGTCAACTATAATGCGGTAACTCCAATCAACAGGAAATTCAATTTTATCTTTTTCATCAGGCATAATAACTACCAGGTAAACCCCATATTAAAGTGAAAACGTACTTTTTGCGGAAGCCCGTCCACGTTGGAAACAATCGGATAAGCCAAGTCAAGCTGGATAGGAGCCTGCAGATATGGTACTTTAATACGCAGGCCGTAACCAGCGCCCAAATTCATTCTTCCCATATTCATTGAGAACGAGTTCTTCCAGGCTGCACCGGCATCGACAAAAATTGCACCACGGACAAACTTGTATATAGGATGTGTCATTGTCGCGGTGACCAGCAACATAGTCTGGCCTCCAACCGGATCATCATTTATATCTGTCGGAGAAACTGAACGGTAAGGAAAACCACGAATAGTTTCACCACCACCAAGAAAGTATCTTTCGAATATTGGAGCTTGTTCGCTACGGTTGAAACGGGCAACCGAACCGACTTTAGCCCCAGTCTGGAAAATAAGCGCTTTATCAAGCAGCGACCAGTAGTGACTTCCCTTCAGTTCCACACGATAGAAGTTATGAGTAGAACCCAGGCCTTTCATTGCCAACGCCCCCAGTGCATTTATATTATAACCCGACGTCGGATTAAACATGCTGTCTCTGGTATCGCGGTTAAGCATTAAAGAGATTTGACTTACGAACTGTCTTCCTTCGTTTTCCTTGAGTTCTTCGGATTTATCACGATCCATATTAAAAACATTTACATTTTCAAATTTATAACCAACTGTGGCGCTGGTAAAATCATCAAATATTTTTTTAGTCAATGTAGTTCTGAATCCCAAACGGGTTTCGTTCCAGTTCGGATAAACAACTGTGTTCCAGTAACCGTTGACCGTAAAACGCAGAGGTATATCGAAAAGCCATGGTTCAACAAAATCGAAATTCAAGCTGTTACGTTCGATACCGACCATACCCTGCAAGCGCATCCGCTGACCGCCGCCCCGGAAGTAATTCCCCGGGTCCAAAATATCAAAGTTGTTACTGACGATTTCAGCCATACCTACCAAAGAGTAGTAACTTGAAACACCACCACCGACTTTAAACTGATATGCCGGTTTTTCTTCAACTTCGAAAGCAACATTTTTCTTATTAAAATCATTAGAGTTAACAGTAACGGCTTCAACCTTTTTAAAGTATCCCATCCCCATAAGGCGCTCTTTACTCGCCTTAATACGGTTTTTATCCAGAGGATCTCCAGGCTGAATAACCAGTTCTCGCCGTATAACTTTATCTTTGGTTATATTGTTGCCGCTGATAACGACCCGGCTGACGGTAAATTTCCGTCCTTCATTAACAATTATCTGCAAATCGACAATATGGGTTTTGAAGTCCGCCAGACGCACTTCACGACAAGCTATATTAGCATATCCCAAAGACTCATAGGCATTCTGGATCATATCTATGGAAGTTTTAACCAGTTCGGTATCATAAATCATACCTTTTCTAATACGCATCAAAGGCATAAGTTCCTTGGTTTTGAAGACTTTGTTTCCGAGAATGGTTATTTTACCTATTTTATAGGGTTTTCCCTCGAAAATCACAAAATTAACGTCAACATATTCAGGATTATCCTTCTCCTGAGTCAATTTTATATCTTTAACCCGGAAATCAAGATATCCTTTGCTCCAGTAGAGCTGACGTAAGCGCACTTTGTCTTTTTCCAGTTCCTTGCGTTCAAGCAAACCCATTTCAAGAAAGCGGCTTAAATATGAATGCCGGGTGGCAATAGAGTTTTTAAGGGTCCAGTTGGAAAAGACTTTTGCTCCAGTAAAAGTCACATCATCCACTTTCATTCGAAGATTCTCTTTTATACTGAAAGTAACGTCTATCAGGTTTTTACCGACGCTCTTCAATATCGGAGCAATCTGCGCGTCATTATAACCCTTGTCACGGTAAAAAGCCCGCAGCCGGTTGGCGCTGATACGCAATTTATTATCATTCAAGGGCATTCCAGTATCAAGAACAACATTAGCCTTAAGTTCTTTTGTCGGATATTTCTTGTTGCCTTTGAAAAGAATTTTATTTACACGCGGCTTGACATTGATTTTTACGACAATCTCAACATCTCCGCCGGGAAGTTTCTTTACCTCGGAAACAACATCATCGAAAAAACCTAAACCGTAAAGCCGTTTAATATCTTCATTAAGGGTGTTTTTATCGTATTCCCTGCCGGATTTCTGCTGCATATTAAATAAAAGCATCTTTTGGGGGAAAGAATAACCGCCCTGCTGGTCAAATTTAATGCTTTTTATCGTGGCGGCATCCAACGCGAAGCAAAACGCGAATAATGCTGTTATCCACAAAATTAATAGCTTCTTCACAATAATAACAATCCCTTTTTACTGCCCTTCATTATCCGGGCGGTCTTTGGCGGTATATTTAACATTTACAAATTCCATTCGTGACGGGAAGAATTTCATCTTTATTATACCAGTCTGCCCGTTACGATTTTTTTCCAATATAAGTTCAGCTTCCAGTCCTTCCTGATCTTGTTCCACGCTTATTGATTTTGCTTCATCCCGGTCACGATGCAGGAAGCTCACAATATCGGCATCCTGCTCAATAGAACCGGATTCGCGCAAATGGCTGAGTCTAGGCCTGGCTGAAGCGCCAGCGGTTTTTTCAACTTCACGATTGAGCTGCGCCAATACCAAAATCGGTATATTCAATTCTTTCGCGAGTTTTTTAATACCTGATGATATTTCAGCTACTTCCTGCTGGCGGCTTTCAATTCGTCCATCAGCCTTCATCAACTGCAAGTAGTCAATCGCAATAAAGTCTACATTGTGCATCATCTTAAGACGACGCGCTTTTGCCCGCAGTTCTGCAATAGTCAAACCGCCTGTCGGGTCAATAAATATTCTCGCTTTTTGCAGGCTCGCGACAGCCTGAGTTAATTTTACCATCTCGTTATGCTTGAAAGAACCGTCAAAAAACCTGGTTTCAGGAATCCGCGCTTCCGTACAGATCAAACGGCGGGCGATTTGTTCGGAAGTCATTTCCAGGCTGAAGAAAGCGACGGCACGCGGTTTACTTGTTTGTATAGCCACGTTGCGGATCAAGTTAAGAGCAAGCGAAGTTTTTCCGATTGACGGACGAGCCCCCAGAACAAACATTTCACCTGGCTTCATTCCCCCAATCATGTTATCAAGATCCGGCAAGCCGGTAGGAATCCCTATTTCAACTTCGCCGTTAATCAAAGCCTGTATATTTTTAAAAGTTTCACCAAGAGTTTCCTTGAGAGTTACGATATCAGTACGGCTCGTAACATTACGGACTTTGAAAAGGTCCGTTTCAATCTGGTCGATCAACTCCTTCGCGTTGATTGAATCATCATAACATTTGAGGAGTGATTCACTGCATACGTTAATCATATTACGCAGGGTGAAAAATTCCCTGGTAATATTGCACCAGCTTTCGAGATTGGCAGTAGTGGCAATTGAATTGTAAAGCTCGGCAAGGAAAATTTCACCGCCGATATCTTCAAGCGTACCGTTTTTCGAAAGCTGATGAGCAACGGAAATCAGATCAACACCCAAGTCAGATTTATTATAAAGCGTATCAATCGCCTTAAAAACTTCACGATGAATATGAGAATAGAACGCGTCAGCCGAACTGAGCTGTTCTATCACCATATCCACACAAGGCTGCGGTTCACGGAGCATTGCCGCCAGAACCGCCCTTTCAACCTCAAGATTGTGAGGTTGAGGGCGTTCGTTTACAGCCGCACCTGATGCTTTTTCATTACTTTGAGTATTGACCATAGATTCTATGTTTTAAAAACAGTCTACGCTTGCGCGCGGTCTATTTTCACTTTGATTGTTGCTTTAATATCATGTCTGAGAGCGATCTCCACATTAAAAGAACCAAGTTCCTTGAGAGATTCTTCAAGTTTTACCTGCTGATGAGTTACATCAAGTTCTTTTTCAGCGAGTTGCTCCACGATATTACGCGCACTTACAGAACCAAATAACTGATTGTCCTCAGAAGCCTGCATTGCGAAAGTCAATTCAACTTCATTAAGTTTAGCTGCCAAAGCTTCTGTATCTGCTAATTCTTTAGCACGGCGCGCTTCGTTCTGCTCTTTGCGTGCAGCAAGCATTTTCTCTGTTCCGGGAGTCAGTTTAGTGACCAGCCCTTTCGGAACAAGGTAATTTCTAGCATAACCTGCGGAAACTGATACTTCATCACCAGCGAGCCCCAGGTCAGCGACATCTTCCAATAAAACATATTTTTGATTTGCCATTGATAAAAATCTCCTACTTTATAATACCAGACTAACGATTCTAGCACGTTTAATTGCGGTACCGAGCATTTTCTGATGCTGCAGACAAGTACCGGTAATACGGCGTGGTAAGATTTTACCCTTTTCAGTCTGGAATTTACGGAGTGTATCCACATCCAGAAAATCAATGTAATGAATCTGTGACTCACAAAAGCGGCAAATCTTTGGTTTGCTGGCTCTTCTTTTTCTACCTGTTCTGTTTCTTTGCATTTTTTACTTTCCTGTTTTTTAATTAATGTTATTAAACTTATCTAATTTTCTAGAATGGAATATCGTCTTCAGCATCATTATTCACTTGAAAAGCATCATTCGGCATTTCCGGGAAACCATTGTTTTCTCTTCCCTGAGCCGGAGCATTTCCATATCCCTGCTGATGTCCTCCACCTTGCTGCTGCGGAGCCTGATATCCACCACTCTGCTGTTGCGGTGCTTGATAATTACCATCCTGCTGCCGACTACCGCCGACAAACTGTACCCTTTCAGCGACAACGCGCAAAGTAGAGCGTTTTTTACCTGTTTCTCTATCATCCCACTGATCGTACTGCAAACGCCCTTCGATCATTGCTAATGAACCTTTTTCCAGATAACGCTGACATGATTCCCCCTGTTTACCCCAAACTACAATATTAACGAAACAGGTTTCATCTTTTTCCTGATTGTTAGATACATATTTACGGTTTACGGCCAAGCCGAATTCACAGACAGCAGCGCCGCTTGGAGTATATCTCAATTCCGGCACTCTGGTTAAGTTTCCGAGTAAAAATACTTTATTTAGTGATGCCATTTAGACTCTCCTTTGGCTGTTTATTAAAAAATCAGATATTCAAATACCTAATCGTCTGATTTGGCCTCTTCAGTTGAAGCCAGCTCACCGCTTCTTTCTACGGCCGGACGGTCAAAGTTAATAATCATATTGCGCAGGACACGCTCATCAAGGCGAAAATTCTCCTTGAGCTCTTTAACTTTTTCCGGTAATGCGGTGAATACATAGTTCCAATAGATACCGCCTTTACGTTTTTTGATTTCATAAGCAAACTGACGACGTCCCAGAGATTCGGACTTAACCATTTCTCCGCCCCATTTTTCGATTAAAGCTGCGATTTCACTACTGACACCAGCACCTTCATCATCAACTTTTCTAATATCCAAAATGAATATTGCTTCGTACTTTTTCAAGGTTTTTACCTCCATCATTAATATGTCCCGATTTTTATTCGGATTTATTATTTTTATCCTGCTCGTGGTTTATGCTGTTAAAACTGTTCATAGCATATGCGACTCCACGAGTCAAGCTTAGAGTTAATGCGTCTACACCGGATTTTAATACTTCTTCAAGTATCGCCTGTTCATCTGTATCAAACTTGGATAACACATGATCGACAACTCCGGTCCGGGCCCGGCCGATTCCAATCCGCAATCTCGGAAACGCTGAAGTTCCAAGATTTTCAATAAGCGATTCAACACCGCGGTGTCCTGCGCTGCTGCCGCTTTTACGTATCCTCATCTTACCGAGGGGAAGATCCATATCATCATATACAACGATGATCTCTGAAGGAAGAATTTTTTTCTTTCCAGCTAAAGCCGCTACTGCTTTACCGCTTAAATTCATAAAAGTCTGCGGGTGCTGGATCAATAAATTCCGTCCCTTAAAACGCCCTTCCCAATAAACGCTGTTATACTTTTCCTTTTTATTAAAACTTACAGCCAGAGATTCCATGAATGCTGAAGTCAATTCAAAACCGACATTATGTCTGGTGTTTTTGTATTCCAGCCCGGGATTTCCCAAACCAACAATTAAATTGATTTGATTAGATATCCCGCTCATTAACAATCCCCCGCTAAAAGTTGACTACTCAGCTGCTTCTTCAGCGGCTGCCTCTTCAGTTGCTTCCTCGCCTTCTGCACTTTCTGCGCCTTCTTCACCTTCTACAGTTTCAGGTTCTTCGGCCATAGGCTTGGCAACATGGAAGACAGTAAGCTCAAGATCAGAAACCATCTCAACTTTATCCGGCAGAACAATGTCACTGACATACAGTGAATCGCCAATTTCCAAAGCGGTAATATCCATTTCAAGATGTTCAGGGAGATCGCCAGGAAGACATTTAACTTCGACTTCATGCATTAACTGCTCAAGAGTTCCGCCCTGGGATGCTCCAGCAGCTTCGCCGAGACCAGCCCTGACCGGTATCGCGGCAGTAATTTCCTCGTCCATCTTAACTTCCTGAAAGTCAATATGCACAACGCATGATTTCAAGTAATTGTTTTGAACTTCTTTGACGACCGCTGCTGTTTTCTTTTTGCCGTTAAGCAAAGTCAACAGGTTAAAGTCGTGTTTTGAAAGAGCTTCCCACTCTTTCGCATCTACGAATAGAGGCGCGCTTTCAGATCCACGGCTGTACATGATTGCCGGAATTTTTCCAGCTTTCCTGGCACGCCGCACTGCTCCTGTTCCCAGTTCGCTGCGCGTCTCAACTGCGAGTTCATAGTTTGTTTTGCTACTCATACACTTCCTTTCCTTTTTGTTATTGTAAGTATGATTGAGTTATCCTTTAGTTCTAAAAAGAGAAGACACCGATCTTCCCTGATGAATACGTCTTATTGCTTCACCGAGAAGCGGCGCGATGCTTAATATCTTGACTTTTCCGTCAAGATCATCCAAGTGCGGTACTCCATCAGTGGTGATAAGTTGTTCAATATTGCTGTCAGCCATGAGTTTTTTCTTGCCCTTCTCATTAAGCAGGCAATGAGAAACGACCACATAAATCTTAGCAGCGCCGGCTTTCTTAAGAATATCAGCAGCGGCACAGAGAGTCCCGGCCGTCGAAGTAAGGTCATCAGTAATTACGCAGATTTTGTTTTCAACTTCACCAACCAGATGCGAAGATGCCACGGTATCGGCATTAATACGGCGTTTTGCAACAACCGCCAGACCGGCATTAAGGGAACCACAGTAAGCCATAGCCATCTTCACACTGCCGGAATCAGGAGAAACAACTACTGCATCATCTCCAATCAACTCTTTCAGGTAAGGAACAATAACCGGACGAGCGTAGAGATGATCCACGGGTATATCAAAAAATCCCTGAATCTGCTGCGAATGCAGGTCCATTGTGATGACCCGGTTGGCTCCGGCGGCAACCAGAAGGTTGGCAACCAGCTTGGCGGTGATTGGAACTCGCGGACGGTCCTTGCGGTCCTGGCGGGCATAACCGAAATACGGAAGCACAACAGTGATTCTGCCAGCCGAAGCTCGCTTAGCGGCATCCATCATTATCAACAGTTCCATCAGATTTTCATTCGTCGGGGCGCAAGTCGGCTGTATAAGGAAAACATCGGCACGACGGATATTTTCTTCGAATTGAACGAAAATCTCACCATCCGGAAAACGCGTAAGATTTACTTTGCCCAATGGTATCTCAAGGTATTCAGCAATTGCTTTCGAGAGCTTCGGATGAGCACTGCCGGAATAAACACGAATATCCTTTGGCATAATCATATAATCCTCTTTTATAAGTTAGAAACTAAAAACCTAACCATCAGAGGATACAGGAGGAGAGAACGCAAAACCAAGCTAAGGCCTTGCTGCTCAAAACCTTCCGGGTCAGCTCCTTTTCACAGGGGCATAAATCCAAATCTGGATTAAGGTTTTAATTAAAATTAAATATATAACAACAAGCCATAAACTTAGCGCAATTTTATAAAATTACAAACAAAATCAGGTGCTTTTTATATAAAAAACGATTTATTTTTCATTAGCTTAAAATGCCTGCAATAATAAGAGCGATTTATCCGGCATATTCATATCCTCTTTTCAAAGATTTACTAAATTATTTCATATATTCAAACTCGTCAATAACGGTATGCCTGCAATTCCTGGGTCTTATCCATTATCTTCGCGATAATGTCTGATGAGAAGCCGCGGTAAGCAAGAAAACGATAGGCTTTCTGACGGCGTTTATTTATATCCTCTTCATGTATTAATGAGCGTAATTTACCCTTGAGAGCCTGAATTGCGCGTTCCTCTTCGCTGCCAGCAATCTTTTTCAGAGCTTTTTCGATGTTTTCCTCTGAAAGCCCTTTATCGCGAAGCTTCATTTTTATTTTAAAAGCCCCTTTGCCCTGCCCGCTCAATTCGGCGGCATAATCAGCGGCAAATAATTCATCATTCAGAAAACCAAGCCGCTCACATTCGGCAATAACCGTGTCTATATCACGCTTACTGTACTCGCGTTTATAAAGCTTGTTCCGCAATTCCTTTGTGCTGTGAGCCCGTCTTGCAAGCAAGTCAAAGGCTTTTTTTCGAACTTCATTGTTGCCCATTTCTCTCCTTCAATGCTTTCCGTCGCAGTTCCGCTGCAGCCCCGTATTTTTTCTGCATGCGCAGAGATGCTTCATAAAAGTAGTAATATTTGGCTTTCAAAGATCCCATGTGCTCAGGATTTATCCTCCTGAATATCTGTTCGGTTTTTTTAGGATTACCAGTAAAGAAATAAGCTATTCCAAGATAATAACGGTAAGCAAGATTTTCAGGTTCTTTCTTGTATGCCTGAATTAATATCTTAAGCGCCTCTTTCGGCTGACGATTCTTAAGCAGCGCTTCAGACAAGTTAACAATCGTCATTTGCTTATAAGGAGCCATCTTATAAGCTTCGCGAAAATATGGTATTGCGGCTGCGGATTTACCTGTCTGAAACTGGATTCCTTTCCCGTATGAAACAAAATCCGTTGAACGCAGAAAAACCTTTAAAGGGAGATTTATATATACCACAAGCGCAAGAACAACAACAGTCAATAAAGCAGGAAATAACTTTCTACCGCGCCATGCTTTTTCTAAGTAAAAAAACGGATAAGGAGCCAACATGCAGAATACCGGAGTGAGGACCAGACGATAACGCGCCAGAGGAATAAATACAATAATGGGTAGCATATAAGAAAATATAAATATAAATAAAATGCTTTCTTTACGTAAGATGCCCCGGTTTAAAACCAGTAATACCAGAGCCGTCACTGCCAGAGGTATCAAAAAAAACGGGCCGATAAAATATTGAAGCGGAAATAATTTATACTTCAAAAAATAATAATTTACGTTGTTGGGTATCTCAGACGCAGAAAAAACAGAAGGAACCTTTCGTAACATATTCACCGCTAAACTGCTCTTTTTAACAGTCTTCTTTTTTACGCCCGCAGTTACAGGATTCATGCTCACCGGACCAGCAACTCTGGCAACTTTGGAAACATAAGATACTCTAGGGACAGGAACCGGCAAAAACTGACGTCCTCCGGTCAAGCCAATATTGATTATTGAAACAGGAATAAATACCGAAAAAATACCCAGCGCCAAAACACTTGTCCGAAATATTACAGTCTTCTGGTCATGTTTATTTTTCTTAAATAAACAAGCAACAATCCAAAGCGATGCCAGACCACAAAAAGGCAACGCGTTAATTCTACAAACACAGGCTAGCGCCAGAAATACTCCACAAATCCACAACGATTTAGATGAAAAATGGTTTTTGTGAGTCCATAACACCACAGCCAAAGACAATATGGCGAAAAACATCAAAGTACTCTCTTTGAGAATAAATACCTGGTACATTAACGCTGGTGCATATAAAGCGGCAAGTAGTCCGGAAGATAATGCCCAATATCTATTTCTCCAAAACCTGAGCGTACACCAAATAACAAGTGGAACAATAATAATTCCACCAGCCAGTTGGAGAATTACAACAGCCTCAGAACAGTCAGTTCCGTTGTTAAAAAATAAAACCGCGGCAAGAATAGCACGATATATTGTAAATATAACTCCGCCGTCACAAAACCATTTCGCGGCATTAAGGATAAACTGCATATCAAGCCCGCCTATATTGCTGTACCAGCGAACAGGTGAACCCCACCAGTTAATCAGCAGTATTACCCTGACCAGCAAAGCAGCCAGCGTAGGAATACCATATAACAGCAAATTATTTTTTGTTTCAGGTTTCATTTAATTATAGGAGTTTATCCAGTTCCCTGGATACGTTTTGGAATTCTTTTTGGTAGTTTGATACTTTAACGGTCTTAAGATATTCCTTAAAGGCCTTAAAATAAATCTTCATTGAACTTGACGGTTTAGCGTTTTTCAGGAATTTCGCAGCGCTGGAATAATTTCCCTGCCCTATTTCAGCGCCGGCGGCAATCAGACTGGCGTTATTGGATAAATCTTTCAAGTTCAGAGTTCCCAGGCTTTCCTTGTATTTATTTTGAAGCAGCAAGGCAGCAGCATATTTTTCCTGATATTCTTTATTTCCCGGCTTCAATTTGTGAAGCTGCCCGAAATACCATGCGGCTGATCCCCAGTCTTTACCGCGCTCCGCCTCAAGAGCAGGCTTTTCGAGGAACTGAACCATTTCTGAATTATCCGCCAGTTTCTTAGCTAAAACATCTTCCAGGAAAATATCCGGTTTCGCGCCTAGTTTACGCGCTTTGCGATAGGACTCCGCTGCAGAATCAAGAAGATCCGGATAATATATCGCAATAATCTGTGCCCGTGCCAGATAAGCTGGTGAAGCTTCCGGAGCAATCCTTATAGCAGCATCCAAATTATCCAAAGCTTCCGTGGTCTTACCCGCGCCAGCCTGTGCATTAGCATATACTGTCAACAGTTTATAATTTTTAGAATGCTTTTCTATCGCTTTTTTGAGGATATCATATGCCTTGGTATATTTTTTCTGTTTAATTAACACTTGAGCGTAACTTGAAGCATTATTGACATTATCACTCTGGAGGGAATAAGCTTTGCTTAAGAACTGGTCAGCTTCCTCTATCTGGCCACGTTTGTATAGAATAGAACCAAGCAAACGGTTGACTTCCGGATCATCTTGTTTCAAACTGAGATATTTCCGGTAATTCCATATAGCAACATCTTCAGAATCTTCTTTCTCCGCCTTTTTACCATCAGCAAGGAGCTTTGCAGGATTAAAATTCTGACTGGTCTTGACTTGAGGAGTATATTGGGTAATAGAAGTATTCACCGAAGCTGTATGTTTAGTATCCGCAACAGTATTCTTAGAACCAAAGTTCCTCAATATTTGTATAGTTTTATTGGCATGCTGAAGCTCTTCCCGCAGTTTATCCAACTTAGTTACTGCAAGGCTTAACTCATTATTTTTATTAGCTATACTCTGGTTTTTCTTTTGCAGAGCAAGGAGCTTTTCTTCACTTTCTTTAATCTTCTCCTGGTATTCTTTACGTTTCGCAGCAATTGTCTTTGCGCTTTCCGCTTTCAATGTTTCATTTATTTTCCGCAATTTTTCATTTTCTTTCTTTAAAATATCTGAACTCTGGGTTTCCTGCGCCAGTAATTTTTCACTGGCTTTTAATTTTCTTTCAGATTTTTTCAAATCATCAAAAGAGTCCTGAAGTTCCTTATATTTATCTTTCGTCTTCGTCAATTCGAGTTTAAGTTCTTTGTTGATTATAGTGTTTTTCTCCAGCTTTTTATTCAATCCCCTTATCTGTTGGTTAAGGGAGCTTATATTCTGCAAATCAGAATTTGCGCGCGACGCCAGTTTTTGCTTGGTCCATTTGTATTTTTCACTGTAATCCTTTATAAGCTCATCAGCTTTAGCGTTCTTGCCCTGAAGCATCTTTATTTCTTTCGCATTGGCTTTTTGTATAATCAACAGTTGTTCATAGCTTTTACGCAGCAACTCATACTCTTTTTCAACACTGCCTCTCTGATTATTAATTTCCTGCAAAGTCTTTTTAAGCTGTTCTTCGGCAAGATTATTGCCTTTAAGTATAGATTTAACTTCCTGCAGTTCACGGATATTTTTTTCATTTTCCGTCTTCAAGCCTTGATATTTTTTGGTAAGGGCCTGGTTAGCCTTGATGATTTCCTGTTGAATCGCACTTTGATTGCCACTTTTTTTGCGCAATTGTTTCAGCCAGTCATCCAGTTTCTTTATTTCTTCATCTTTCTCTTTCATATTTCCGGCAATCTGATTATTATAAGTTTCAAGACTTTTTATCTTAGCTGCTGCTTTTTGATATTTTTTGGCTTCTTCATTCTGCAACTCAGCGCCTTTCCTCAATTTGTAATTAAGATTTTCAATAGTCTTTTTGAGCTCTTTCAAGCTGTTTTTATGCTGGGTTTTATAACGGTATAATCCGGCTATTTCTTCGTTCAGTTCTTTTTCTTTTTCTACCTGGAGTTTAAGACGCTGAGCTAAAATATCATTTTTTATTTTGGTGTCAACAAGTTGAGTTTTGAGGCGTTTCTCATTTTCGCTTGGCTTTTTCTTTTCACTTTGCAGTTTTGCATATTTTTCCTGCAAGAGTTTATACTCTTCCATGAAGATTCTTTTTTCACGCATTAAATCTTCAACCTGCTCAAGATTATTCTTCTGCTGCTTGCTTCTCTGGCGTAGTTCGTTAAGCTCCATAAGCGCGGCAAAAAGTTTTTTCTTATAGCTAAGCAATTCCGCCTTGGTGCTTTGCAGTTCGGCGCTGAAATCTTTTCCTCGGTCATAGCCGCTGTCAACCTTTGCAGATGACGGGGCTCCGACCAGCTTATTGAGTTTATTTATCTCACGCTGGCACATCCTTATGCGTTCATCAATGATTTTTTGGTTCCAGTTCGGACGCGCTTTCTTCACACTGTAATAATACTGATAAGCCTTCCGGTAAGCGGTCAGTGCTTCGTCATGTTTTCCTTTTTCTCTGCTGCGTTCCCCTTTTTCAAAATAGCCAAAACCTTTACGCCAGGCTGTCCAGGGGGAAAATTCTTCTTCGTCATCGTCATCTGCTCTGACAGAGGGAGTAAATGCCGTCATCATCAGGGAAAAAGCAAAAATTGTCAGCAGGAAAATTCTTTTCATATATCAACTTCCAAATAACGATTTTCAATTGTTCATCTAATATAACCGTTTAAACGATAAAATCCAGAAACTTCTTTTCATATATACTGTTGACAGTTATCGTCAACAGATTATTTCCATGTTCATCATATTCCGAATCAAGAACCTTAGCCTTGGAGTGAGCAAAAGCGATTATATCATGATGCTGCGGCGGAACCTGTATTTTCATAGTTTTGCTGCTGGTCTTTGTAAACTTTATCATCTGCATGAGCAATTCACCAATCCCCTCCCCTGTTTCAGCGGAAATAAAAACTCCATGCGGAAACAGGCCTCGAGCGCGGGAAATAAAAACCGGGTCTTTCTGCAAATCTATTTTATTAAAAGCCACGAGAATGTCCTTATCATCCGCACCGAGTTCTTTCAGGACAGACAAAGTTGTTTCCCAATGATCTTCCACATGCTGGCTGCTTATATCAAGCACCAGTATAAGGAAATCGGCAATAACGGCTTCTTCAAGAGTGGATTTAAACGACGCAACCAGATTATGCGGCAGTTTCCGGACAAACCCCACCGTATCGGTCAATAATATGTCCTGGTTATTTGGCAAAGTCACCTTGCGTGTCGTCGGATCAAGGGTGGCGAAAAGTTTATCTTCCGCAAGAATATCAGAGCCTGCAAGCCGGTTCAACAGTGACGATTTTCCAGCATTGGTATAACCGACGATGGCGGCAGTCGGCAATTCGTGCCGTTTGCGGCCTTTTCGCTGGGTTTCACGCTGTTTTGTCACCTCTTTCAATTCTTTGGTCAAAGCAGAAATACGCTTTTGAACAAGACGGCGGTCTACTTCTATTTGCTGTTCACCTTCTCCTCTGGTTCCTTTAGAGCCGCCTCGCTGCCTTGAAAGGTGAGTCCAGGCACGGGTAAGACGGGGCAGAGAATACTGCAAACGGGCAAGTTGTACCTGCAGTACTGCTTCCCGGGTTGAAGCACGTGAAGCAAAAATATCCAGGATAACTTCCTGCCGGTCAATAACGCATAGTTTAGAGAGTTTTTCCCAGTTACGCTGTTGGGACGGAGACAGTTCCGCATCAAAGATTATACAATCTCCATCAATCTCTTTAACGTGTTCAAGAATTTCCCCGGCTTTACCTGAACCAATATAATAATGTGGTTGTATTTTTCGCAATGGTACGATAATTTTGTCAACGACGCCAACATTCATATTTTCCACAAGTTCTTCAAGTTCATCCAGGTGCTCCTTTATCTCCAAAGCATCAGCGCCCTGTTCCTGAATACCGACCAATACCGCCCGTTCTACAAGTCTTCTGTTATCTTTTTCCGTATCTATCATATAAATTTGTTTTGTTGATTTTATGTTCCAAGGATATGTAATGTATTGCTTAAAATCAACTTCCACAAGTTTAAACGCTAGTGATTTTCAAATCTTTGCTGAAATTATTAGCTTTTAGGTTGATTTAGTGAGTTTTGGATGTAGTTTTATCGAGTTCATCCAGCGCGAGTGGCGAAATTGGCAGACGCGCCAGATTTAGGATCTGGTCCTTCGGGGTAAGGGTTCGAGTCCCTTCTCGCGCACCATCCGCCTATTTAAAACCGTTCCCCCCGTAACTTTTGCATCTATCGCATATCCCTTTGTACCAAAGGGTATACAAAATAAAAGATAAAGATATTATCTCTCTCAGAGAGGCTCAAAACGCCTATTTTCTCTCTGTTTGAGACAATTCTCTCTAAGAGAACGGGGCACTCCCCGTAAATTCCGGGAAATCAAATAAAACTTTTTAGCCCCTTACAATCAACACCTTAA
Organism: Victivallaceae bacterium; assembly: GCA_963664605.1. GTDB lineage: Bacteria > Verrucomicrobiota > Lentisphaeria > Victivallales > Victivallaceae > JAHOYW01. Next base: position 1,840,479 of record OY761536.1, on the reverse strand, counting down.
GTCATTAATAAAATCACTTCTGTTCTATTCCGTTTTTATGTTTTTAATTCCGCAGAAAATTATTGATTTTTTTCTGCTGTCTATTTTAATCCGTTTTTTTTCAGTCTCATAGCCGTTCTGCTTTTAGCCTCAACTTTTTCAAGCTAAATGGTTAATTTTTTTTGCAAGCTATGAGTGTGCTTAGCTTAAAAAGTTGGACAATTTGCACAAATGTGAATTGAAGAGTATCATTAGGATTGGTGTCTCTTTTGCTATTTTTATAAATATTTATTTATAATCTGATTCATATCTATACTACTATTCATTGCGAGTTTGTAAATCATGGGTAAAGTTAATTGGGATGGTATGCAGTAGTCTGCGTAAGCTTCCCTTATAAGGTTTCCTCTGTGAACTTGTTCATAGGCAATGAAAGTATCGCGAGACATATGATACAGAAGATGCCCGAGAAAACTTCTGGTAAAAGCTTCAGGCATCTTATAATGTAGCATTGCCTTCAGATAAGAAACTAAAGTCCAATCATCATAGTGATATTTTTTACCGTCAACCGGTTTGTTGGGAAATATAGTCATGCCGAATTCTTCTCCACCATGTTTAAGACGGCTTGTTACAATTTCATTTGTTTCTTCTTGAGTTAGAATTCCAGATTCCAATAATTCTGGATAATACCGATAGTTTGCATATCCCGCATGTCTTGATTCATAATAAAGCTTCGGCTGTATGGTTGCTTTATCAAGGCGATATGGGATAAATCCGTAATTTTGCTTGAAATTGTCAATAGCTTTTCGGGTGAGAGTTTTTAAATTATAACCATCAGCAATCGCTTGTTGAGAAATTTTGCCAATAGTGTATTCATCTGCCATTTTACCCCATTTGATTAGCCCTGTAGCTAAATAAGCATTATTATGAATGTATACGCCGACATCTTTGACCTCGTCAGCTTCGGGTACTCCTCTATACAAACCTGAATACTTGTCTGTATCTGAAATATTTAATACGTATTCTGCGATTCTTGCCGACTTGATAATATTATCTTTGAGCCATTTTTGGCCGTCAGGATAGAAATTAAAATTGGCTATTAATTCTAAAAGCATACCATATTCAGCCAGAGATGGACCATAATAATTTATATTTCCTGTTTCCGGGATAATAAAATTATCTAGAAAATATTCCAAATATTTTCCGGCTCTTTCCACTTCTCCCCAAATCAGGCAGTTTTCAACCATTCTGATAGTAGTTGGAGGGAAACCGTCATGCATGGACATGCCGTAGTATCCGACGCCGTAATGCGGATGCAGATTATAATAAGTGCATTCAGAAATAACAAAACATGCTTTCAAGGCATTATGAAACCATTGGTTATCGCAAGAAAAATTCAATTTTAAAAACCGTTTATGCCAATACTTTCTTATAGAATTAATTTTATTTTCTATTTCTTTTTTTTCAATCTGACGTTTACCCGGATATATCAATGCTGATTCTTCGAGATCAATGAACAGTTCATCACCAAAAACGAAAAGATTAATAGCAGTATCTTCATTTTCAATATGCAGAACAGGTAAATATCCGTCAAGCCAACTCCATTTCGCCTTTCCTTTTATATATTTATAACAGTTGAATATTTCGTTTTTTTCTCTATGTTTCACTGACCAGGAAGTTTCCAGAGGCTGTTCCCAGACAGTGCCGCTTCTTTCAACTAAAAATATTTTATCAGTGTCAGGTGCCGATAAAAACACATAATCTTCCAAGGTCCCTGGGGTATCAAAATGGTTTCCGAATAACTCTTTTATATTTGGATTTAATGTCATTTCAATTATTCTCTTTTTATTTATTATGATTGAATCGTATTTCTTGATAAAGTTGCTTAATCTCCTAGAAATCGTATTTCTCCAGATCGATTGTTCTTAACTTTACGCCGTGTGCAACTTTTTTACGGCATAATTTATTAAAATTATAAAATTGAATTGCCAGCCCTGTAATTATAATAATAATTTACAGTATACGCCAGCAATTTGTGAGCAATTCTTACGGTCAGATACCACAATCTAGCTCTGACTTTTTCTTCGCACAGTTGCCCGATAGCTGTTTAAATTAGCCTCCTTTGCTTGTTCAGTTCCCGGACGTACCATTTTTTCCCTCGGTATATATCAATTTTGTCAGGTTCTTATACCTTCATTGCTCCGAGTTCATCGTGGATTGCCTGATATTCAGGCATATAGTCCCTTAACAGCTTCCAAAACTCCCCAGAGTGGTTCTTGTGTTCGATATGGCACAGTTCGTGAAGGATTATGTAATTGATAACCTTCATCGGCAACTTCATCACATCCGCGTTGATTGAGATTTCACCACAATTATGAAAATCATCGTCCGGGGGAAATTTCCACCTATTATCATCTTTCATGTGTTTTCAGGCTATCTTAATTCTGTGGCATGAGAACCGTCCCAGCCTTTTCCCAAAGTGTATTCAAACAGGTTATGCAAATACTTTGTTGCTACTGAATCAACACCATACTTTTCCAGTGCTTCAACTTGCGAAACCAATAAAACTCCTTTACCTATTTTGATCTCAGCAATCAACATGCCAAACTTTATTTTTTTATTACGCCGTTTTCCTTTGCTATAATTGCCGTTTATAGCACCAGACAAGAGCACTCCCTCACTTAAAGGAAACAGTAAATTACGAAATATTTCTCCATGATTTCCATTCCATTGCCGCCAGTTCCGTGCATTGGAAATCCCCTTAAACAAAGGATGTTCCGGCTCTATTAAATCCGCACGAATACCTATTTCGGCTTCTTTCCCGAACATTCGCTTTAACTTGTAATGCGCATCGACAGATTCTACTTTCAACCCGTCAATTCCGGGAATAGTATTGGTTTGATTCATGCAAACAACCTTTCCGCCATTATCCAGATATTTTTTAATGCATGCAGCATCAAAACTTTCCGGCAAGTCGCGATCAATAACAACGATATCGAATTCCGATAAGTCCCGAGCTTGAAGCACAGGCTTGAATTTAATCCCTAAATGTTTCAGCACTAGAGAAGCATCAGATTTATTGTGGGATTTTCCGGAAACGATCAAGGCGATCTTGAAAGATGTACTTATTTTTTTGTCAAAATCTTTTTTCCCGAGAATATATATGGGATAAGAATTCTCACAGATTTTCCTTTTCCCTGATTTTAATTTCATGCTCAGTAAATAATTGCCGCTCTCGAGGTTGCCGGGAATAGTCATTTCAAGTTTCTGCATTACATGTGAAACTGAATTCAGATCAGCGAAAACCAGTCTATGCGAAGCCATGATTTTCCGTTGTTTTCCGGTTATGGACACTTCAACCTCTGCATTGACAATATCTTCCAAAGTTTCATTAAACACGTGAACCGTAAACAAGCACGAGCGTCCGGCAAAGTAATTATGGTTCCAATGGATATCTCCACAAACGAAAGCCGGAGCGCATTTTTCCCTGAATGTTCTACTATAGGCATTGTCGTTTAAGTAAGCGGGATTCAGGTCCCCAATCCTGCCATTTTTCCCTGGAGTGAACATTGGTCCGGTTATAGCTCCGAAGCCCTGAACATTATCATTGTTCATCCGGATCATTTCAAGCATTTCACCATCGTATTCCGCCATCCAAGAATAAAGTTTCTCCTTGTCCTGAGAATTTCTTATTCCGACAACACCGACTTCATAAAGATGGAAGCTAAGCCAGCCTTTTTTTGCGGGTGCACTTTTGCCATACAGTTCACAGTAGATCGACTTGTTCAATTTGCCATTTGTAAAAACTGAACCGTAATATTTCAGCATATGCGGCCAGTAAATAGCATGCGTTTTATATCCCGCATAACTGAGGGATTCGGTATATATTTGTGGTTTTTGCTTGCCGTCGTACCACTTTGCGTTTCTTTCCTTTGCATCCCGAGTGACTATATCCGGGATGAAAGTGTGGGGGGTTGCTCCACGATGTGAACCAATCAAAGATGCATGATTCATAAAGTCAAATGGAGCCGCGGGGTTCAATAAAACATTTTTCCCATCTTTATTTTTTCCCATCCAAGATGGGGTTTGAGCAAAACTAAAAAGGCGTGTCGGATCATATTTTTCCAAAATAGTTTTATACTCAGAGGCAAATTCAAGCATCCCCGGATGTCGTGCCGATTCCCCTTCCGGGGTATAGGCGACCAACGATGGGTGATTAAAAGCATCAGCAGTGTTTCTTTTCAAAGCCTCATTAAGAAAAATCGGTTTTCCTTTTTTTAGTAAATTTTTGGCATGTCCCGTATAGTTCATTTCACATAAAACGTCTGGAGTAGGCATCTGAAGCATTCCAACCTCATCACATATATCTAGAAAAATCTGCGGAGGAATGCGTTCAATCCTATTTATACAGTTGATATTGACATTTCGGAGCATCTCCAGATAACGCCGTAGATAGTTGTTTTTATTATTGGAAGCATCGGCACGATTAGATAATGTTGATAATAAGTTCTCCCATGATTCATGGGTAACTCCATATAAAAATATACGGTGCCCATTAAGATAAAAATAAGGTCCTTTAACCATGAATTCCCTTAATCCAAAACGCTCCCAGCCTATTCGTTCGCCTTTTACGTTGTAAAATTTTAACGAATAAAGAAATGGATTATCGATATCCCAAAGAACAGGTTTATCTATCTCAATATTAAATTTAAAATCGTTCTTACCTGGCTGTAAAGCCAGTTCGCCTAAATGCTTTGTGGTAATTGCACTTTTACCTTTTAACCTGAATTGATAATTGTTATTCCCGATCCATGGAGATATTTCCGCTTTTAAATTTAGTTTACTTGCTGCATTTTTTGTATTGATAATTGTGCATCTAACCGAAATAGATCCCGGCAATTGTGGGGCGACAAGTATTTTACTGCAATAAATCTCAGGGAGAAATTCAATCCAACACGGCTCCCAGATGCCATTACCATGTACCCATCGATAGTTTTTCCCAATCTCTAAACGCACGGCTATCAGATTGCTCCCTTTTTGCAAATAGTTTGTAATGTCAGTACTGTACACATCTGAAATTTTATCAGGAGATAGATTTACAGGGCGGGGAATCTCTTTGCCGTTGATCCAAATAATCGGATTTCTGGAAATTCGGCGAAAGGTTAATATTGTCCGTTTTGAACTAAATTTTTGCGGAAGGGAAAAAGTTTTACGGAAATATATAAGCCCTGTGTCCAAACCTAGTTTTTTATAACGGTTATTGCAATAAATATCTTCAGGAACCGGTCTTTTCTGCCAGTTGGAATCATCGAACTTGATACTCCAGTAACTTTTCTTTTTTTCATCATCTGAAAAATCATAGCCTTTCCTGCCCCCTAGATGCAGGATTTTCCACATTCCGTGCAGATATAATCTATCCTTTTTCCCATAAAACGTATCGCAGTCTTGCGGCTGCAAAATAGCGGAATTATTATAGTTAAATGGTAAATCCTGCTTATTGGTTTCCGCGCAATTCGCTGAAGAGCACGTTAATGCTAATCCAAGAATACATACCAGGTACAATAAAAAGTTCATAAGACGACTCCTGATTAAATTTTGTATTGAAAATTTATATTTTTTATTATTATAAGAGAAATTATTAAAGAAATATGATGTTTTTTCAATTATCCCCTTTTTAATTTATTTTAAATAAATCGGACTGCTCCAGGCTTGATTGCCCTGAGCGCATTTATGAGTTGGCCCTTCCTGTATGACTCGTATACAATAATTGTGTTTGCCATCTGGAGCTTTAATCATTTCTTCAATATTGTACTCCATAGAGTTCGCTGCCGGAGTCCATGTCTTGATGGTCTTGCCATCCAGCCTTAGTTCAATCTGTTTTAAGGGCTTGGTTCCTTCCGCATGAACTTTAAGTCTTAAAGGTTTGCCGTCATTAACGATTTCCTCTCCCATAATCGCATCGTTCAATTGAAACCAAAGCTTTATCCGCGGTCCATTGGTGGCGTAACAGCGTCGTGCTTTTAATGCCTCAACAACAGCTTCACGCGTTTCAGATTTTGCGTAAACAACGGTTAGCGCTCCGATTCTGCCTCCGGTATAAGAATGATCATCTCCACCACCGACAAAACCTAGTTTATTGCCCTTGTGGATAAAATCCATAACTGTATCACAAACTTCGATATAGTTATCCCACCCCACAACTTCAGCATTGTACATTGACGTTTGATCACCGGGAATCCACCTTTCGTGGTGATAATGCAGCATTCCCCCGCATTCACCAACTCTATCGGCGATTTTTTGCGGAGTGTCTGAAGCCGGGTCATACGACCTGAAAATCGGCATCCCGCATTCAGGATACATAACAACACAATGGTTCAATCTTTTTAAAGAGAATTCACTTGTCATTGCCCACTGCCTTGTGTATTCATAACCTGGAATGGCAATAACGCTCTTTTCGTTATATATCTCCGCCTGCAACTGCGGTAAAAGATATTCGGAATATGACAACATAGCCATTCCGCCACGGACTTCCGGGAATACTTCCTGCAAAGCCGGATCCACTCGAAGCTCATCATGGTCAGCAATTCCAATGAAATCCAATCCTCCAATATCCTCCGCCAAATGTAAAATTTCGTCGATTTCTCCTTCGTTATCGCTGGAAAAATGAGAATGCAGATGCATGTCGCCAAACAGACGTTTATAACCAGATTCCTCATTACATGCTTTTCGCTTTATGGTATTATATTCTTTGTAAGACCATTCATCCGGCAGTCCCAGGGTTTCAGTTGGAAACGGACTGGCATTCGTTAAATCTTCTTCTTTGATTTTTAACTGAAAATAAGATATATCAGGAAAATTTCTTTCATATATATCCTGATATACTATATCTATTGAATTTTCTTTCATTATCCCGGAGTGCGCGAATTGGAAAAATGGTGTATTTTTAGTTAAAACAACTGGCTCATGCCAAACATTATCCTTAAAGTAGCGGCCGCATAATATTGAACTTTTCCTGAAGTGATGGGTTAAAAAGTCTTTGCTTTGTTCCCAGCAAAACAGTATTCCGCCTTTATCATCCGCAATTGCTCTACCGTATCGCATATGTCCAAAATAAGCGCGATTATAAGTCGGACGGTGTTTCCTGTCATGAAAGATTGCACCTATATCAACAATACAGTCATTGTCCGCGTTGCAGTCTACCCAGGATGTTCCATCATATATTTTTGCCTGGAATAATGTATGATGCGCGTAAATTCCGTCATCATTCATGACATCCCGGGAATTGGTCCATGAACAGAATATCCTTCCGTCACTTAGCAGCTTTGGACAGGCGAAAAAATTCCATGTGTCCGAATCCGTTAACTGGTCTTTTTCTATAACGGCTCCATTTTTTATTTTCGCATAATAAATTTCGTAACCTTTTTCTCTGGTATAACTATCCCAGAAAAGCCACAATATTCCATCTTTATCCTGTAGCCACACCGGACGATGTGAATCACTGCCAGAAGCAGATACCATTAAAGCTTCATTTTCTGAATTAATGTTCTTCACCCAAATTTGATATCCTTCAGGCGTGCGTTTTTCCCATGCCAGGAAAAATTCATCTTTAGAAAGAAAAAATGGAACAGGACATTGAGCTTTATCAGAATCATTTGTTACATGACTTTTACTTAACACCTTGTCATCTTTGACTATAACACGCATTATTTTTGTTTTTAAATTGTCGATTTCAGTCCAAAATACATTTACTTGAGCTTCATCATCAATGATTATTCTGGGTTTATAATGCGCCTGTATATTGTAATTGGAGAGGAGCATCGGGTCATTCATTTTGCCTGCATCTGATTTTCTAAGGTAAATATGATCCCGCATGCCATCTGTGCTTTGCCAGGTACACCATAACTGTGAGTTGTCACCAATAAAATCCGCGTTTTTATGGCAACCCGGAAAATCTGATAATATTATTTCTTCTTGTTTCATTAACTAATCCTATCCTTCGATTTTTATTTTCAAATAGTTGACCGTTTTATGTTTATTATCAGAGAATACATTTCTTATGATTAACAATAAATGCTAATGCTATATAGTATATTCTCTGAGGTTAATTTTTACAGTCTGTTGTGATATGCGAGCTTTTTCTATATTATTACATATTACTGTACTTGCAAGACCATCATATAAATTAGAGTCAAGTCTTTTCCCCATTTTTATAGAATCTATAAATTCACTTATAAAATGTACATCTCCGCCTCCATGCCCTGATAAACCGTTCATTTTCATATTAATACTTTCCTGTTTATTGCCATCCAAGTAGTCAATATTTATTACTCCTTTGTTTAAGTTTCCAGTTAAATAAGCTTTGCTTCCAGTTATGCTTATGCTTCTGTTGCTTCCCAAAGGGTTAAATAATTGTAGAGAAAAATTAGCACGGATACCATTTGCGTATTCAATTATAGCAAGTTGATTATCTACTATATCCTTATCATTATTGTATACGCACATGTCAAATCCATATTTTGAAGGATTAGCACGCTCTTCCGGAGTCATATAAACATAGTTGCCTGCAAATTTAAATTGACATTCCGCTACTTGAGGACAATTGGAACAATATTCTGCAGGTTGTTTTGAGTGCAGAAAAAAATTATTGTCTCCAAATGAAGCTACACATGTTGCGGGGGAGCCTGTAAACCATGACAGCAAATCAATATCATGACTACACTTTGCTAGCAAAAAACTTCCGCTGTTTTCTGATTTTCTATGCCATCTTCTCATATAACTTGCAGAGTGACTTAATCCCAAATGTTCAGCGGCACTTATACTCATCACTTGCCCCAGAGTTCCTTTATCAAGTATATTTTTTATCTTCCTATAGAAAGGGGAGTTACGCAGAATAAAACCCACTTGAAGAAGTTTTCCTGATTTTTCTTGAGCCCTAATTATTTTACGACAATCTTCCGTGTTGCTAGCCATTGGTTTTTCTAGCATTATGTTTTTTCCGGCTGCAAGGCATTTCTCAGCAACTTCCCTGTGAAACTTATCTGGAACCGTGATAATTATGCCCTGTAAATCTTTGTACTCAAGCATTTCTTCAAGACTAGAAGTTAATTTTATATTTTTCAAACGTGTTGCGCAATCTTTAGCAAATGCCTCCAGACGTTTTCTATCATTATCAAAAAGATGTGTTACTATTGCGTTTTTTGAACATTTATCCAAGTTGATAAATGCTTGTGCTCTTTGTCCGGTTCCTATTATTCCAATATTTATCATCACATTGCTTCCATTTTTTCTTTATTCATGATAATTGCTATTTTTAGTTATAACTTCAAGTTGTTTCGCTACATGTTTTCTTGTTATACTCTTTAGATATTTTTTCAATTTGTTTCGCTTCAAAGTCATGAGCTCTTCTATTCTCCTTTTCCGGGTTGCAAATACTTCTCAAGCATTTCTCCAGCTCATTTACTTTATCAGGACGTTTCTCTGTTAAATTAGTTAATTCATGCGGATCATCAGCCAGGTTAAACAGTTGATTTTCAGCATTCATATTCATAATAAACTTCCAGTTCCCCTTCCTGATCATATAAGCGCCGCTTCTGGTTCCGTGTCCATGATATTCAGCAAAAGCAAAATGCTCTTCATCGTCTTCAGGGATTTCGTCAAGCGGAATACCACAGAAACCTTCAGGGACATCAAGCCCGGAAGACTTAAATGTAAAAGCTGTAAGCTCCAGAAGTTCAACAGGAGTCTTGACCTCTTTCCCTTTGGTAAAGTGCGGCCCCGAGGCAATCATTGGAATACGGACTGAGTCTTCAAATAAACTGCACTTCCACCACATCCCGAACTTACCAAGCATTTCGCCATGGTCGGAAGTGTAAACAATATTTGTACTATCTTTCAAGCCTGATATTTCAAGGGCATCAATAACATGTCCCAACTGTTCATCAACAAAAGACACGCAGCCGTAATACCCTCTTCGCAAACCACGGATCTGTTCTTTCGTAAATCCTTTCGTTTGAAAATGAGAACGTAAATCATCAGCATAAGGATGTTTGGCCGAATCACATTCCATGCCATAATCCGGCAGGTCTTCAAAATCCTCATACATCTTCCAGTACTTCTCAGGGCATATATGCGGGAAATGCGGATTTACGACATTGACACACAAGACCCAATCATTATTCATGTGCGCGCCTTTTTTCTTTATCCACTCAACAGCAAGATCAATGCAATGCTCATCGGGCATCCTCTCAGTTCTAGCTCCGAATCCGTTTGCCCGTTCACAGGCCCCTTCTCTGATTTTAAGAGGAACCCGCATGTGGTTAATATCACCCGGCAGTTTCCTGTCAAGAGGATTCAGCATCTCATTGAATTCAAGCTTTTCGCCATCATCATAAACATCAACCTTTCCTATATGTACAGAATATACTCCATTATCCCTCAATATTTTTCCGTATGACGGAATTCCCTTTTTCAAGTCAACGTTACAATTGCTGTAAGTCTGTATCTCATGTACTCTTTTTCCCGAAATAAAAGAGGAACGGCTGGGTAAACACAAAGGCGACGGGCAATAGGCATTCGTAAAAACAGTCCCCTCGTCCGCCAGCTTCTGCATATTCGGGGTTTTGATAAATCCATGCCCGTACGGAGATGAATAAAAAGGGTTGTGTTCGTCGGACATTACTATTACAAGGTTTGACATTTTATTGTTTCACCTTTTGGTTGTTGGATATAATTTTAAGTTGTCGATTTATATACTTTTTGGTTGGATCAAATGAAATCCTGCATATTTCATCAACTCCATCCGGAGAAAGAAACTTAGCTAATTTTTTTTTCATTTCCGCTTCAAGTTTCATGAATTCCGTATTGAACTTATTCAAACGAAACATTATCTCCCTTATATTTTTATTTAGTTCATTCTGACTATGAAAAGTTGTAATTGCAGCCAGTGCTAAAGACGCCTGAGCCTCACAGACAAAATCAATAGATTCTATTTTTTTATCAGGATATCCAGTAGAATATGTAAAAATATGAAGACCAACTTTCGTGTCTTTTAGATTTTTCCCGGCCCATGCAATTGCAGCATCTTCTATTTCTTCTATACGCCACCATTCACTTATGTTTTTTAAATAACAAAGCGGTATATCTTCCGTATTCCCATCTGAATAATGGATTATATATCTTCCATAATGACCATTAGGCAACGGTTTACCCTCAATTGCACCATGAACAAAGCATATGTAATCTGCGGCAGTATCTATTTTTATGTTTTCTATCTTATCAGGATGCCAAGGTAAATTTTCATTATTGCCAACCATAACCACTGATTTATTACTATTATTGACATAGAATGGAACTCCATCAAAACAAACCTCACCTCTAGGGAAAAAACGTAAATCATTCTGGTAAATACGGGTCCAGCCCGGCATCTTTTTACTATTGACAAAATTTTCATTACAATAAGGCGCTAAATCTATAATTTTATAACACGAATCTTTCAGCAACCTTTTGGTAAATTTACTCTTTTTAAAATCAAAAAAATCTTTTTCAACTTTATTTTTTTCAATAAAATTTATAATTAATGATGTGCCTGGAAGTGATTCCCTACGTATATTTTGTTTAATTGAAAGTGCTTCTTTAAAACAATTTTTGAGGTATGCTTGACTGCTGTTGGGAACAGTTAAAGTTGTTTCTGCATTAAATGTTTCATAAATAGCAGCAGCTTTTTTGGTTCCGGTAAAATATTCTCCAATTTCTTTGAAAAAGCTTTTCCGGTTGTCATACACATGATTAAAATTCCAGGATGACATAGCCAGCATGCATATTCCAGACATTCTGGTTTCGAATGCAGTGTAAGGGTGTCTGATAGAATTAGCAGCAGCCCAATAAGTGGCCATGACTCCTTTCAATGATTTACTGACAACAGCTTCAGAATGCGTAATAACATTTTCAACAGTAATAACATTTCCTGCACTAATAACATCGAATCCAAGGTCTTTCAAATAAGGACCATATGGTAATGAATTAAATAATTTAGTTTGAGAATCATATTCTAGATATTTATCGAATTTTTTGTGCTGTTCTTCGGATATCTCAGTTAAAAACAATTTACTGTCAAGACTTTTATCAGGACGCTGGTAAAACCGGATAACAGGCTCACGAAAAACATTGGTACGATAATTCCAATCAGCAACCATTACATCTTTACTGCATACTTTTGCCGCATCATCATGACTTAGTATTATATCCGCCCATACAATGGGACGTTTTCCTTTGCTGTTCATCCATGAAATTACCTTGTTCAGGTAATTTGCGTAAAGTGTTCCTTTACCACTTGTCTTTGTTTCAGCTTTACATTTCGGGCATGTCCCCAGTAAAAATGGTTCATCGCCGCCAATATGGAAAAATTCAGATGATGGATGTGCCTCAATGACTTCATTACTCATTTGTTTAAACAGTTCTAAGGTTTTTGGATGGAGCGGACATGCCTGTGAACGAATATCTGGATTTTCACAGATTTCCGCATACTTATCATGTTTCAGAATATATTCATAATGCCCCAGGCACTGGACAAGTGGAATGATTTGGATGAAATTATTGTATGCAGTTTTTTCCAGCTCAGCTATCTGTCCTTTTGTAAAAGCTGATTCAACAGGTATATTATCACAAAAGTCAAATTTAAACTTATCTTCATATTCCAATAATATATAATTGATTTTCATATCTGCAAAACGTTCTATCAGCTCCAAGAGATAAGTAAGGTTCCAACCAACACGTTTTAAATCAACCTGCTGTATTCTCATTTCTATATCAGCCCAATCATGTATTTTTGCTGCAGAAAAGAGCTGTTTGTTGCGCTTGAGTTGCTTTAGTGTAGTCAACGCCCGAAAAACGGCAGCATTGTATTTGGCCTTGATTGTTATAAAATCTTTATCCAACTCAATGATATATTCATCATTGCCATCTAAATTTTCATCTTTACAAATGACCAGCTTCCTGCCGGAACTTTCAATTAGTAAATCTATATTTGGGGGGATTCTGGGATCGTCAAAATCATTTCTTGCAATACAAGATATACCTTTACATTCTGCGTTATTCTGAATCTCAATACTTTTCGGATATGGAATCAATTTTAATTTCATAAACAATGCTTTTTCCTTTAAAATATTTATCGTTTAAAGTTCTTTGTAAGTTTGAGCAGATTAATGCTCAAACTACAGACCGTAATTATTGACTATATAATGCAGATACTTCAGTACTCGTGAGAATACGAGGATAAATTCTTAACTCATCAATTGTTCCGTCGAAATAATAATCATTACAATTACCGCCGCAACCGATACTTACCTGTCGGTTGCTTTGCGATTGTATGGATGTTCCACTAAAAACTTGGCTAGCTTCAAGATTACCGTTTACGTACAGTTCAACGTCACCGCCTGAATCAATAACTCCAGTCACGTGATACCAGACGCCAGTTTGTGCGGTAGTAGTTCCATAAATTGTGTTTAGTGTAGAATCCTGATTTCTGTAGGAAACCCTGAATTTGCCGTTGTTGTGTACCCCAATAGAGTACGTTCCCCAATATTTACTTACAATCTGCATAATAGAACCTGTAGAATCAATATTGACCCAGGCGGAAATTGAAACGGCATCTGTTACATCCAGACTGGGACTGCTGGTAGCAGATACATAATCAGATGAACCGTTAAAATGTATAGCATTTCCTGTTTTCCCAGTAACCCAATAATTTACTGAAGACATATTGAGTACACCATCATTGTTATATATAGATGAATCATTAGCTTTCAATCCAGACAACTCATCCATTTTTAAGTGTAAAATCATTGCCAGAGAATTAACTTCATCACTTGCAAGAGCATGATTATATATTCTTACATCGTCAATTATTCCGTCGAAATAATAGCTATTACAATTACCGCCGCAGCCGATACTTACCTGTCGGTTACTTTGCGATTGTATGGATGTTCCACTAAAAGCTTGGCTAGCTTCAAGATTGCCGTTTACGTACAGTTCAACGTCACTGTTTGAATCGATAACTCCAGTCACATGATACCAGACGCCGGTTTGTGCGGTAGTCATTCCATAAATAGTGTTTGGTGTAGAATCTTGATTTCTGTAGGAAACCATGAATTTACCATTGCTGTGTAACCCCATAGAGTACGTTCCCCAATATTTGCTGACAATCTGCATAATGGTCCCGGTGGCATCCACATTGACCCAAGCGGAAATTGAAATAGCGTCTGTTACATCCAGGTTGGGACTGGCAGCGATGGCGACATAGTCGGAAGAACCATCGAAATGAATGCCTCCTCCGATTTTTCCTGCCACACGGTAACCGGATGATCCCATATTGAGAATGCCATCATTACTTTTCCCTGAAAAATCTATTGCATCAGTTCCTGCAGTTTCATCAAATTTCAAATACAGGAGCGTCTTATCATATTCATAACAACCAACGTCAGGATTTGAACCGTTATAAGCCAGACTTATTCCCTGATTATCACTCCAGGTCAATGTTTGATCAACAGTAATAGTATTATTGGTATAATCAACAGCCGTAATCCTCGCAGCTTTCAACTGACCTTCTAATTGGATAGTATCGCCGTCAGTAATTCCAAATCCGTCATAAAAGTAACCTGCGTCTTCAAGCGAAATAGTGGAACCGGAACCGGAACCGTTAGTAAATGTTAAGAAAGTTCCTTCATCAATTGCCGCAGATAATAGTTTGGGGCTGTAGTTATAACTTTGTATTTCATCAACCGGCCGTGAAGAACCGTTGATAAAGATATTATCAGGACCGTTGACAACCGAGCTGTTTTCTTCACAACCGTTTATTCCAGTTATTCCCTCCAGGAAGCTCTGCCATTGAGAAAAAGAAAGCGCATTCCAGTCATTAGATGCATATGAGTCTCCAAACACCACCTGGTCAAAATTATAGTAGATATTATTGTTAATATCCAAATTATGGGTTAAAGTAGAATTGAAAAGGATTTCGCTGATTGGATGATCGCCAATGATATTGTTTTTAATACAGGCATCATTTGTCCCGGCTAGAGACTTGACAATTACAGGCCCAGTGTATAAAGGTTTATCATTACGACTATTGGTACTATTGGAGCCCGCGTAATTCCTTGCATTATTCAGTATGACATTGTTGTACACTTTATAACCTTTGTCTACTTGAATGCCAGAGCTGTTATCATAAATAAAATTATTTCTTATGATTATATCTTTTGATTTTGTATTGGCACCATGTGTAATCCCCGGACCACCAAGTTCGTCATTATAAGTCATATTATTGCTGGAATCGTATGTCAGCACATTAACATAGCCGTTATTGTTTCCATAATTCCCGAATATTAAATTGTCTTCTATCACAATTCTGCAAGTCCCCTTTAAATCCAAAGCATTTTCTGCGTTATAGCAAATTATATTATTTCTTATAACAACCCCTTGGTTAGAACTGTCATCTTCTTCAGGATTTAAATCATAATCTGGCTCAAACTGAATGCCGTCAGAAGTAAGGCTATCACTAAGAATGTTATCTTCAATTAAATTTCCCTGAAAAGTATAGTCTCCATCTCCTATATCAATACAATTATTGAATGTATATGCTATATCATTATTAAAAATGATATTATTATTAGCGCAACTTGAAATTTTTAATCCGATTTTAGTCAAGCCGCTTATAGTACAATTTTCTACAACATTATTATAAGCCTTGGAAATAACAATTCCAGTTTCGCGATGTCCTGCAACCCAGGAATTGAAGATTTCGGTTTCACTATCATTACGCACTATTTCAATATTCCTTATTTCTATATCGTGCGTATTAGTACCGTATATCATTATATTTTCGCAATTTGCAGTAGTTGGCAGGTAATTATTTTTTATTTTTAGGTTTTCAATAACAATATAACTTTTAGCAGTCCAATCCGAATTATTGCAGTTGTAACCAAGAAAAACAACACCAGGTTGATTAGGAGTGCCAGTTATTAAAACCTCTTCATCCTGATAGCCCTTGTATGTAATTTTGGCGGTAGACGTTCCGGAATTTGCTGGATAAATAACATCCTGATATGTTCCCGCTCTAAAAAAAACGGTATCTCCAGCCGTAAGAGTCACATTGGCTTTTGATATTGTTGCCCACGGATTATTAATATCTCCACTGGCTCCGTCATCACCATTGGGAGATAAATAGTAATCAGCACTGAACAGAAAAGTTGTTGCTCCCCAAAAAAGCATGAATAGCCCGACTTTATATAAATATTTATTAAAGAAAATTTGTATAATTTTAGTAGCAAAATAACATCCCAAATCACCTGTAAATATTTGCTTTATAGACATGACATGCTCCTGTTATTATGATTTTAAGACCAGGCTTACAATTATATTAATGCAAGATACAAAACTCCATTACTATATTTAGCCTGCCACCTCCTGAAATTATAATGATACATATTCTTATTTTTTAAGCATTAAAGCTATATCAATCTGAAGAGTTATAAATTGCTATATTTAGCCATTTATGCTGTAAAGACTTTACCTTCAATACTTAAAAACGATATGGACCCCACCATTTATATAATAACGAATCAGGAGGCAACGTTACGCCGCCAGAACCTGTTTCTGCTTTGAATACCTTTCCTGCGTGCCCATCTACAAAAGCTACATTCATTCTGTTTTGATGCCTTTCTTGCATAGCTGTATAAAAAGTGCCATAAGGTTCAATTCGATAACTACTTGATTCACCAAACATCATGTTTGTTGTTGGAGATTTAATCTGCGTTATCTTGTGTGGATGCCAAGTACTTGGACTGAATGTTAAATGACCAGTAACATAAACATTTAATCCATAAGAAGTACCTCGATTAACAGTACGGGGCTCGTTCCAATTATAGCTGGAAAATTCTCCACTTGGACAAAATAAAGGATTCTTTCCAGGATCAGGCGTACTTTTATAATATCCCACCCCAGTTAAAGCTTTTATCCAAGTAAGACCAGTACTAGCTTCATATACTGGATGAAAAATTCCGTCATAATCATCAAGATACATAATCATTCCCTGTGCTGTCTGCTTAATGTTACTTGTACAGGCTATCTGTTTACCTTTTTCCCTTGCTTGACTTAACGCAGGCAGCAACATTGAGGCAAGAATAGCTATTATAGCTATAACGACAAGAATCTCGATGAGTGTAAATGTTTTAACTCCCTTTTTCATTTTTCCCTCCGGGTTAATATATTAAACATTTATTACTAAATCTGTATTATACAGATTACATTTCATTAATTTTAATTAACTAACTATTTATTTCAGTTTCAAAAAAAGTGTCAACTGCTTGAAATACAGACGCTGCCACAAGTTTGTCGCTCCTTTCATCTGCAGACAATATTTTAACGTCCTGTTCCCAGTTATAGTGAATATTAAGATGACCCATTATTTTTTTTATCCGATTGAGATAATTTTCAGAAAGTTGGTTTATCCATGCGGGAAGAAAAACCGCTTCCGGATCAAATAGGTAGACAAGATTAATAATTCCACGTCCCATGGCATCAAAATACTCATTAAAAAGTCGTTCACATAGAGGATCTCCAGCATTAGCTGCTTTAATGATCATATCTAGACGTAAATGAGAATGTTCTGATGACATAAAATCTTTAACTTTGCAATATCCGTCCTGTTGTAATACGGCATTTACTGAATTAAAAATATGTCTGAATGAAGCAAGACTTTCAACGGTTCCTACACGACCATCTTTCCCTAACGGGCCTCTTTCATTTATTTGCATGGCTCCAAACTCTCCTGCAAAACCATGTTGCCCGCGAAATAACCTCTCATTTATAAATATTCCCATACCACAACGGTCTGTTATTCTTAGGAAATTTTTCATGTCAGTAGCCTGTCCCCAGCGTTTTTCGGCAACAGCAAAAAGATTAGCATCGTTTTCAGGGAAACACCTTTTTCCAAAATGTTCATAAAAAAATTGTCCTAACTGAAAATTCCCATTTCCATAAAATGCACTAGACCATTTTATTTCACCAGTATCATATTTTAAAAAACCGGGAAGAGCACAGCCATAACACAATATACTTTCTCCAGAAATGTTATTTTCTTTAAGAAGTTTTGATATAAGTTTCAGAATTGGGGCAAGTTTAGTATCGGGTGATTGGATATCGCTTTTTGCTTCGATCTTTGCCTCTGAAATTAATTCACATGCAGCATTATATATTCCGACATTAACAGTCTCTGAATAAAATCCTTCTCCATATAAATCAATCCCTATAGTAAAAAACGAATCTGGCTTAAAATGTAATGTCGCTGGTCGTCTTCCGGCTTCTTTGTAGCCAAATGCTCCTTCTTGTAGAATACCTTGCTTTATTAAAATATTAACATCATTGATTATCTTAGTTTTACTAAGACCTGTCTTTTGCATTAATTCATTTCTGGTAATACCATTATCATTCCAAATCAATCGAAAGAGCTTCAAAAAGTAAAGTCTTTTTCTACCTGATAAAACATTTAAATATTTTATTAACTTATTATTCAAATGAATAACCTCTTTTTTTTTATTTACAATTTAGTATAATGGTAAAATTTTGATAAGTCAACACTAAAAGTAAAAAAAAGTTCAAAAAACACAAAATAAACATAAAAAAAATAATCCTAAAAATCATATATGGTTTTTGCTTGGCAACTTCTGCCATATCTTCACCATCAACCGCAGGAATAATAACGAATAAAAAAGCATACATAGTTATTTTTTTGATAATTTTTTTTCATCCTTAAACTCCTCTTTTTTATTCTAAAATAAATTTCCCAAAATGTGCGATAGAATCAATTTAAAGACCTCAAATTTTTGCACTTACATAGTTTCCCGTTTTCAATTATCATTTGAGATAAATTGTCATCGAACTCTTCATTCAAAGCTGCATGGGATATTATCGATTCAAGCTCACAATCAGGATTATGCTGAATACTGCCATTCCCAAATTCAGCACTGCTGTAACAATTGTGTGCCAGCCAGTCCATGAACTCCCCGGAATCAGCAAAAATTTTGTTTAGAGTCATATTGTTAACCTCTTTTTTATGATTTTTAGTTAACCGGGCGGTTTTGTGCGATCAGCCCTTACCGCATGTCTATTACCTAATAGATGTTTCTTCCTGTTTTTTATTTCTTTGTAATATTTCCACTGGTATTTTCTATTCCGATTTAAAAGAGCGGTTTGGACCTATCAGAAATTTTGTTATTTCTTTAAGAACGGCAATCAGCTCATTCATAAGTGTGTCTTGAAGCTTTTCTTCTTTCCGGGCCAATATTATCTGCAAACTTTTGGCAGCAAGCTGGATTCAGAGCGTGAACGAGTTTCTCAGCTCTGGTTCAACACGTCAATTGCTTTTTCTGCCAGTTTTTCCAGTTTTCTCAAAGTATGGAAATTGTCCATCACACGTTTTTTTATTTTAATCTTTTTGGTTTTTAGTTCATATTGTGTGATTTTTTCGGGCGCGGACATTTTCCCGAGCCGTTTTGAGGATAAAAAAAAGGCGTGCCGGAAACGGTGTAAAAAACACCATTTCCGGCACGCCTTTATCAGCTTTAAAAAACTTTATATTCTCTTCAAACGATACCTGCTGACAGCCCTTCCACTGAAATTCAAGGACAATACTTCCAAATCGAACACTTCAGCATAACAAGTCGGAATCTGAATTACAGATCCCGACTTTAAAAATATTTTTTTAATCATTTAGCTTCGAGTTTCTTGTCTATTGCATCAATTTGTTTATCAGCTTCTTTTCTATGCCATTTACCTAATTCCTTGCATTCTTCCCATTTTTCTTTTGCTTCTTTCAGCTTATTTTGTTTCTGCAGAAACTTAGCATAAGATTTCATTGCTTTCGCCTTCCAGTATTTATTTTTAATAGAATCAATTCTTCCAATCCAAACCTCTGCTTCCTCCGGTTTGCTCATATAATCCAGTCTATCAATTATTGAAACAAGCGCAGAACATTTGTTGTATAGTTTCCCATGCTGAATATTATAAACCGCAGTATATTCAATAATAGCTTCTTTATATTTTTTTTCAGCATTCTTTATATTTGCGCGCTCCAAATATGCGTCCCCCTGACGATAGCGGTGCATTTTCGCGATAGCATCTTTACTTAGAATATCTTCAGCTTCTTTGTATTTTTTCTGTTTACGTAATGCTTGCGCCTGGTAGATCAAGCTCCAATTATACCAAATACCTTTGGGATTGATTTCCTGAAGTTTTTTAGCCCACTTTATCTTGTCATCATATTTTTTTATTTTATCAGAAACCTTACACGCTGCAATAACGGCACTAGTTTTCATGGCATCAGAAGCTTTATCATCAGCTATCGTTTTTTCCGCAACAGCAATAATATCTACATATTTTTTAGCGCGATAAATAGTATTCAGGTAATTGCCAAAAGCCTTATCTCTTTGAGCTGGAGAAAGTTTTTCAACTTTTGAAAGCTCATTAAAAAGTTTTGCGGCTTCAGCATATTTATACATTCTTTGTAAAGAATATCCCTGATAAGACTGTGAAGAGAATTTTTCATCGGGAGTTCCTGCCAGTTTTGCGGCTTCACTAAGTGTAACTGCTGCTTCCTTATATTTTCTGGACTTATATTCAGCCATACCTTTTTCAAAAGCTTCTTTATACGTTTCAGCTGCAATTGACGTTATAGCAGTAAAGGTTAAAACTGCTATTATAATAGTGTTGGCGATTTTCATTTTGTGTCTCCTGTTTTTTATTAACAACTTTATCTTTTATTAATTGGCAATGCTATAATGGTTTTTAAATTAAGACCATTACCAACAAGTTTTGGCTTAATTGGATTACTTATATCACAGATCCGCAAACCAAATGAATCATCATTCAGAAAGAGAAAATTGCCTTTTGCAGCAATAGAGCTTGCCCGATTTGAATTCCCGTTTCTTACACCTGTCATCAAGGCACTGCAGAAGTTGGGATTGGCAGTGTCGTTCACATTTGAAATGTTTAATCCTCCCTCGCCATCGGCGACACATGCGAATAACTTACCGTTTCCCCCGCGATATAATACCAGATCATGGCTATAAACGCCAAAAAGAGGGGACAGGCTGTGCCGGTCAGAAGAGGAGCCCAGCAAAGCCGGCTTATCTGGATTTTTTACTGATACACAAATGACAACATCTTCTCCGCCAGCCATATAGGCAATGTTGGCTTGAACGCAAATGCGGCCGATACTGCCTGTCGGAGTCTTCATTTGCTTAATAATTTCAGGTTTAGAGTCAGCAATATTGATTATAGCGAAGCCTCGAGTATCAAGAGCAGCATAAATTCTTTTTCCATCTGTGCTTAAATCCCGAACGAAACCTTTTACAGGGCAATGAGCAAGTTTTTTCGGTATTTTCGGATTAGAAATATCAATAGTCATTATTCCACCTCTACGACATGCCAGCCAAGCGGTTTTACCAAGTATTTCTATGCCCTGCGGCCCTTTTAGCGGGTCTGTGCTTATACGCATATTCTTTAATCGTTTCAAAGCTTTTGGCGAGGAGATATCTATAATAATCATATCCTGTCCGTTAACAACATAAGCACACGAAGCGCTTATACTCAAATCTTGCGGAAATCCCGGAAGCGATAGCTTGGACAAAAGTTTAGGAGTTGCGGGATTGCTGATGTCGACAGCAACCAGCCAACGTTTTTTTCTGGCTGCAATAGAAGACCAGGTCATGTATAGAACATTTCCTTTAATTGTAATGCCGCTGGAAGTTGTGCCTATGTCATACCCCCTCCCGTATTCCGGAGCTTTTAATTGTTGTGCTCTTACTGTTACTATAGTGCCAAGAAGCAATCCTAAAACCAAAAAGAATATGTTGTATTTGTTTTTCATATTTTGTAAGTCCATTTTCGTTAAGTTATTTGCCTATTTCCCATACATCTATCTGGGAATAGCGTTGACCATATATTTTGTTGCCTGCAAATTCGAAGTCTGTATACGATGAACTGGTGGCAGTGGGACCAAAATATGAGCGAATATATTTAGGATTTAATGGATTACTGATATCTAATTCCTTAATCCCACGCATACTGTCAGTTAGAAACAATCGATTCCCGCGAATTTTGACACGATAAGAGCTTGTGGCGAGCAGATTGTCGTCATCAAGGTGTTTAATAACTTTTGGAGAATCAGGCCTTGATATGTCAATGATCTCTATATCTCCAGCTCCGTCAGATCTGCTTAGGCCCCCGAGGTATAGGTAGTTACCTTTTTTAGCGCCGCTAATACATGGTGAGATATAACAGGAGCCTTTCAATACCGGTTTTTCCGGGTTGAGTATATCAACAATCATTAAACTTGGTTTAATTTTATCGTTTGGATTTTTGCGTCCGGCACTGGCGTTATTAATCAGATAAGCATAACGATCTTCGACTATAATATCGGCAATATGGTTTCCTTTGCCCGCAGGAATATATGTGGCAAGCGTTTTTATCGCGGGGAGTTTGGATATGTCCAAAATGGTCATTTGTTTGCCTTGAGCAAGAAATGCCAGATTATTTTTTATGGTAATTGAAATGGCCGGCATGGATGCAGGCTTAATTATTTTGGGGGTTTGAAGGTTTGATATATCAACCAAGCCGTCTCCCATTAATAAAAAATCACCAATCTTCTTACCAGCCCCAGCCCGGAATACATCATAAACCTTCATATAATTTTGCTTTTTTATATTGCCAATATCAACAGAAAACACGACAGGGGTTATTCCAGGTTTTGATAAACTGGTAGCTCTGGCCCTTAGTGTTCCTTTGTCTCGAGAAAACGACCATGCATATTTTTCACCGATTTCCAAGCGGCATTCGTTGCGAACATAGTTTGCCAGGCCGAGTTTTTTGATGACTTTCCCACTGATATCATAACTAACGAGTGCACTTTTGCTCGTATCGATACAAAAAAGCTGGTTTCCTTGAATTTTTACCTGTCCGTATAATTGATTTTCCTGATCTAACTTTATTTCTCTTTGTCTTTTGGGCGATAGTGGATTTTTTAGTTCGTAGACTGTCAACTTATTTTTATTTGTTTTTACCAGTATTTGCTGCTTATTAATGAAGCCAACAATGGATAAGGCTGGTATTTTCCCAATTTTTATTTCTACTGGTTTGGAAGGAATCGTCAGATCGTAAATATGCAGGATATTACGATAAACACAATACAAAGTGTTGCCTTTAAGCAGAAGACTGCTTCGAACCGGAATTTTGAGGCTTGAAACTTCAGTCAGTTTAGAACCCTCCAGCAAGCAAATAATAAGAGCTTTGCGCTTTGGCTGGATTAATAACAGCTTTTCGGAAGAAAGCAAGTTTACAACAGCTCCATATTTGGGGTACCAGGCAGTTATTAACGGAGCGTCTGGTTGTTTGATATCAAATATGCGGATACCGCCGCCTCGTTTCCCTCCCATAAACAGTTTATCTTGAAAAACTGTTATTGGACCCGCGTCTCCGTATGGAAAGCCGAAGGACATGGCGCGAACTGTTTTCATTTCGGATGATTTACTAACATCAATTACCATCAGAGAAAACCAGGTGCTTATATATAGATATTTTCCGTTCTTACTGAATACCCCCTGCAACGGGTAACCGCGCCCGGGGATGCCACCTGCATAAAAAGGAGATTTTATGTTGTGGATGTCATAAGCCTGCACCAAATCACCGCGAGTCCAGCCGTTCAGGATGTAGGCATATCCTTTATTGATTATCAGAGGGCCCGGAGCACCATGGGGGAATTGATAGGCATATTTCCAGTTAGGAGATTTTGCGGCCTGTCCGGATATTCCAGGCAGAATCAGGATTGCAGCAAGAATCAGGGAGGATTTTATTTTGTATAGCATTCTTGTTTCCTTTTTAGTAAACAGCTTTATTATTTGCTTTCTAATCAAACGAACGTTTATCATTTTATATCAACGATAGACCGGTCGGTAATAAGCATTGGCGAATTCGAAATAGGCAGGTTGGCGAACTCATTCATATTGCAGTTGCGTTTCAGTTCGAGTTCATAGACATCCTGCGCAACCGGATTAATTAGAACCGGATTGTCCAGCTTCAAACTACTGTCGATCCAGTAATACATGGTGATACTCTTCCATACGGGATCTTTTGGCACTTCCTCGCACAGCCACCATGCCTGTACAGGAATATCATCACGGACAAGGTTCACCTGCAAGGCGGCCGCTGCCTGTTCACGGGTAACGGCATTGGCATCATCGCCGGTCTGCATCCTGAATAAAGTGCGTCCGGCAGCAACCTCAAGGGGATCATAAAGCAATGCTGCCAGGCTCTGGAGAGCGTAATAGGAGGGCTTGGGCGTACCGTCATTCAGACGGAGAAGTCCATAATGGCTCGTGTAGCCAAGCTCGCCGTCAAACAGATACTTGCTGAAATCACCCATCGAAAAGTAACTGACCATATCTGCACCAACCCCCAATTCAAGGAGGACACGTCGGGTCAGCCACCTGGCCTGAATATCCTCGCTCACCTCCATTTCAGCCAGCGCCTGTTTATTGCCATCCGGAACTCTGGAGGGACAACCAGTTTCACCCTGCCAGTACTTCAGGCTTGGTTTGTACCGGTTTAAAAGATGCCGGTAAGCGGGAAATTCCTGTTCCGCATACTGTTCCGGCAGATACTTATAACCGTGGTAACTGACAATGTCAATATAATCGGCGAACCCGCAATCGAGACATTTTTCCACAAATTCGAAACCGGATGGATGCATGGCGCGTGCAAACGCGCCACCGACTATGACCGCTTCTGAAAATTCCGTTTTAATCGCGCCAGCGGTCAGCTGAACAAGGTCCATATACAGTACCGGATCCGGTTTCGGCTTAAAAAAGCCGATGTCCGGTTCGTTCCATATCTCGTAATGGGTGATCCGGTTCCGGTAATGGCGCGTCAACGCTTTCACGTATGCCGTCCAGCCTTTCCGTTCCTCTTCAGTATAGATCGGTACATACCCCACGCCATCGCCGGAAGCGGCGGGTGTGTATAATTTATTGCCGTAACTTACACTAAACCAAGGCTGCACGCCGCGCTCGATCAGTTTGTCGACAATCTCGTCCAGCCACTTGAAATCGTAGATGCCTTTCTCTTTTTCCGTCTTAGCCCAACCGGTCTGTACCCGCGCCCATTTCACACCCAGATCGTTCAATACCGGCCATGCCTGGTCAACATCCCACATATCCCGGTCAAGCGTTTCGAACCCCACGCCCAACCGGGAGGATGGGATATCCGTGCTTCGCTTCGGCTTGAGTTTACCGAGATGCTTAAAACCAAAATCTTTAACTTCCATCGGCTGTTCCTTTTAAATAGTTAATTTGAATTTATTCAAAGCACCTTTGTACATAGAAATGGTCTTTTTAAATTCACCCTGATTGCTTTTTATCGTCAGGTCATAATCTCCGTAGAAACCGTGAAATTTATTAGGGGCTTTTTCTTCATATTTTATTGTCATATCAGTTGTCCATTCATTATGGATCAAGTTTTTAATAACATCATACACCGGTTTGTGTGAAAAATCATAATTCAGCAAACCAGCTTTAAAGTAATTTTCACCCACATTGCTTCCTTGCGGCGCAAAAGCTGCGGTACCATCAACCAAATTCCACCAGACTATCTGGCTATTGTTGGGTTGGCTAAACCATATTCTGTAAAGTTTTTCTGTGATTTCAGCCTGCAGAACCTCGCCGCCAGTCTTGTCGGCTCCGGGAATGCTTATCTCTGAAACATTACATGGTATACCGAGCTCAGCATACTGATCCATTATCGAAAACAATCGTATTGGATTATAATAACTTTCCTGATAACCGTCCTCCACCATTTTTTCTGCACTATTTACAAACATATGATACTGTAACCCCAAACAGTCGAGTTTTAAGTTTTTATCTAAAAGCCTGCTTGCCAGCATATTTAAAGGAGTGTAAGCTTTTTTATCTTCATTCCAGCTTCTGCTGGTAATATCGTTGTAAATCAAAGTTGAACCAGCGGAAAAATATTTTTCCGCCAGCTTGAATGTTAACTCAATTTGATTTTTAGGCATTTGACGGCTCTGCGGGTTCCAGTCAAGTACTTCGTTGATTACATCCCAAATCTTGATCGAATCACGATAACGCTCAGCTATTTCCTGAAAACGCTGTTCAATACGATCTATCAAACGCCCGGGATCGCGAGTTAGCCATTCAGGATAAAACGTGTGCCACAACAAGGGATGTCCTTTGGGGGTAATATCGTTTTTTTGACAGTATTCAAGCAAAAGGTCAGGAGCAGGACGACGATAGACCGGGATACTGTTTTTCGAAAACCTGACCTTACCGTCTTCCGGCTCTAAGTCCGACCAATAAAATGGAAGTACCGCCAAGTTGAACAATTCCTTAAACTTTTCCGCATAAGCAGCGTTTTGCTCAGCTCTATCAAATTCTTCGTACATGAAGGCGTTACAGCCGAATTTAA
This sequence comes from Victivallaceae bacterium, assembly GCA_963664605.1. Taxonomy (GTDB): domain Bacteria; phylum Verrucomicrobiota; class Lentisphaeria; order Victivallales; family Victivallaceae; genus JAHOYW01. The sequence goes on along the minus strand of OY761536.1, from coordinate 1,813,980 downwards.
ACTCATGCTTTTTCAGTTTTAATGACACTTCAGCCTTATCAATTTTTTTACCATTAATATCAACTATTTCAAGTGAACCGAAACCTTTGCGATGTCGTTCAGTATCATTTTTAATTCTGAAATTAACTTCCGGATCATTTGCAAACAAGTTTGATGTTAATGTCTTCAGGTTTTTATTCATAATCATTACTCATTAATTTTTATTTTACTGTTATTGGGAAATTCTTCACTTCATCATATTTCATCTGATATTTGAACAGCCTTCCTTTGCCTGGGATGGACTGTGTTTTTTTGCGGAAATCTCTTTTGTCCTCAAGAATATAAATATTGTTTTTACTGTCCACCGCTACAGCTCTTGCCCCCTTGACTTCCGGCAGTAAAAATCTTGCAGAAAGCTGTAAAGACAAACCATTATCCCACAGTTGCAGCAGTGAAGTCTTTAAGGGCGGCGTTATTTTGTAACGTTTCACATTGAATTCGGACAAAGTCCCACGCTCTGTGGCATAGATTAAACCGTTAGGAGCTACAGCAACTCCAATAGGATCAAATAGATATTTTCTGCAGGGATAATGTTTGAGCAATTTACCATCCTGAATCAGGGTTTTTTGAACTGCCCCGAAATAGTTTCCGACCGACCGGCAATCCGCAGTATAGAAATTTCCCCTGCCGTCTGTAGCAAGAGATGGTCCGGCGTAAATGCCGTGCATAGGTGCAAGTTGCCAGGCTGTTTTACCAATTCTCTGTTGTCTGCTGGTATTTTTTGAAGTATCAAGAATATCCATCACCGCATCTTTACCGATAAACTGCCGTGTCCAGAGTACTCCTTGATCATCTACTGCAACCCCCTGTATCCCAGCTTTTTTCTTGATCTTAATGTTATTTAAAACTTTTCCTGATTTGGAATATTTAACGAGTCCCCACTGGTTAACAGTATAGAGGTTATCATCTTTATCTAAACAAAATACTCCATTACTTCTGGCATTCTCTACAAATTCCTGACTCGTTTTACCATCACGTGAAAGCTTGTATATATCATTGCCATTATTTTCGGCAACATAAATTTGATCATCTCTTGAAATCATAATGTTAACTGGATTTTTAAATTGAACAAAACCGTTTGTGCCAAAGTTCTTATCTTGAACTAAAGAACCACCCAGTTTAGCACATATACTGTAATCTCCTCCGGCTATTTTTTTGCCGGACAAATCTGCTCCGTTCCAGTATATTTTATATCTCCCCGGTAATATTTTCCCTTGGAATAAGCACATGAGCGGACGATTTTTTTTATCAAGAAGCTCTAATGTTAACATTTCTTTTGTATTAACATTGAACTCAAGTGCTCCATCCTGATAAGAGCAATTACTGATTCCAGGCTTCGATATAGAAATTATTTTACCATGTTCGTCAAATATTTGGTTTTCCATGGTTCCGTTAATAACCGGATGGTTTTTCACAAAAGCCAATTGCTGCTTTCGCAAAAAAGCTGCATCAATTTTCTCAGGTTTAATTGATTCGAACAGTTTTTTTGCATCATTTCTGCTCATTTTGCCATAACGCTGCAGTATTTTAGTATGGTTCCACACTCGCATTCCGTACTCAACCACATCATAATCAGCTATTCCCTTGATTATGGCAATGAACCGTTTTTGCCTGGCAATCACTTTTTCTTTAGGAAGACCCACATCTTTATCGCCCAGTTCCTGGTCTACCTTGAGAAAATAAATCCATGCGGAATAAGCCTCCCAACGCTTTTTTTCATCTTCGCTTTTGCATTTCCGGAAAATACTATCAAGTTGCCTGTTGGCATAAACAATAAAATCTCCAATACTTATTTTACGCTCTGAACTCCTGCATGAAGCTTCGATCAGGTTGTAAAATTCATTTGGTGCACTTGGGAACATATTTGAAGCAAAATCTCTCTTGACGGCTTCAATATCAGTTTGGGTATCCCACATCAGCCGTGCTTCAATGTAACGGTTTAAGCCGTTGACGATCCAGTCTGCAGGTGTTTGCAGGCGAATTAGCCTTATATTAGTATTTTTGCGTTGAATGATTTTCTCAAAAATATTTTGAGAAAATCGCGGGTTTATCTTTTCTCCATACGAGGGATGATAAAAATACGAACTCATAGTTGTCAATAAACCATGTGATGCTTTTGCCCAGCCGGCAAATAATTTCTCAACCGGAGTTTTAGAAAAAAACTCGTACATCATGACTATTACTCTGTCAGAGTTATTGTCAAAACCTTTGATTTTACGGTGAGGAACTTGCGCACAGTTGGCGTAAGAGGTAATAACCAGATATTTATCCGGATATTTAGCAAAAAACTTTTCACCGATTTTGTTAATCAAGTAAACATAGCGGTCAGCATTATTGCCCAGCTTTTTACAGTTTTCGCACATACAGTCACCACCACCGCCATCATTGACAAAAAAAGTTGCCACATCACTGTCAGGATTCTTCTCCATTTGTTTTATTGCCCATGCAGCACCGATTTCCGCAGCCTTCGGATTAGATGCGCAAACTTGATATGGGACGAATTTTTTCCGGGCTTTAAGTTTTTTGCCTTTAGTGGTTTCAACATTAATATCCTGAACTTTAATATTTACTTCCGGAAATAATTCCGGATATTTCTTTTTGGGCCAGATGCGGTAAAAATTATGTCCGCAAAACCCGCTAAGGGAATTGTTGACCCGATTGGCAGCTTTAAACAATTTTTCCTGTTGAGATACCTTTTTGTCCCGTTTTCCCCAACTGTAATGTTCCCTGTGAGAAAAGTCAGGTTTGAAAAATTGTTCATAACCAGTTTTCAAGCTGATATTTTTAGTTGCAGGCACAACAATTCCGTAAGGAGATCCAAAATAAAAACGGCAGCCTATTTGACGAAGCAGTTCATATGCCGCATAAAGCGTTGTGCGGTTTCTATGTCCGATCAGATATAAATCCTTCGCTTGCACTTTCAGCATGTATGCATCATTTATCAATGAGAAAAAATTTACGGAAGGATCGTCGAGCTGCAGTTTTTTATTAATATCCGCCGGAATTTTCTTTACTCTACCAATAAATATCAAATTGCCGCTGGCTGAATCAGATTCTTTTTTGATGTTTAACTGTGCACCAGACATTTTCTTTATATATTTTTGTATTACTTGAGCCGCTTCTGATTCCTCCTTTGCTACTTTATCAGGAATAATTATTGTCGCCTCGGCAACTCCGTTTTTTACTATGGAGAAATGCTGAGTGCGGGCATTGGCAAATATCCCGAAAGAGAAAAATATGGACATGAATATTGCGAAAATAATCTTGTTTTTATATACTTTATTCATTAGATATTCCTTGTTTATCTATCTATTTATTATTAGGACTGTACAAAAATATATTTCTAAAAATACCGCCGAATCCGAAACGATCCCCGGCAATAACTTTTACTGTGATCCTATTTTTCCCAGGCTTGATAATTCCTGATTTTATAGTTTTTGTCCAAGTATAAGCCGGTCGCATCCACCATGTATGAAATGGCTGATAATTGATAAGTTTTCCGTTAATCCATACCCAGGCTTCATTATTAATGCCGCCAACAAAAATAGCCATAGGTTTATCTTTAAATTTCTCCGGCACTTCGATATCACAGGCATACCACGCGGTGCCTAGCCATGGCATTAGTGCCTTACGGTTTGCATAATAACCTTGAACTTCCCAGCAACGCCCGATTTCCAGCTTTTTCCATTTTGAAACATCAGTATCTTTTGTGAACCATTGCGCGGGCATGCCCAAGCTTAAATCATCCTGTTTAAAACTCCAATATTTTGGTGATTTGGCAACCAGAGAGCCGGTTGTGCCGTCAATCAGTTTCTGGATGTTTTCATACTGTTTACGTTTTCCCACTGATGAAAAGTTTGCTCCATAAAGCCCGTAACTTTTCCTTTGATCGTATCTTCTATGGTCCGGAAAATAAAAGTTTGGACATATTGCCATCATCTGGTCCTCTAACTCATACATACGTTTAGCCAGTTCCGCTGCTCTTTTGTAATCGTAGTTACGTTCTGCTACATCACGCATCTCTGAATATGCCAACAGATGATCAGCTGTTATGCGAGCCATCTTTACACGTTTCTTAAAGGCCGGAGAAGCATTCCTGACTGCCTTTTCCGCAGCATCAATATGCTTCATAAGTCCTTTTACGAACGTGTAAGGATAAATTTCAGGAATAAGTTCTTCTTCGTGGGTATTGAACGGTGCAGTCACAATCCGGTTTTCCAGCGCGTCATAAAATGCCTTAATCGACTTCGCTGCGGGACCATAGAAAGTTTGATAGAAATCATTTAATAATTTTTCTCCATCAAGATCCGCGTTCCAAAGCAAACGGCCATAGACGTAATAATCAAGGTAACTGGTATTCCACGACTGCCATCCCTCCCAGCGAAATCCCATTAACTTTTGCTTACGGCGTTTGAGAAACTTGACATTGCTAATTGCATTGCGAGGCATTGGAAGCGGCAAACCGCAATGTACCATGAAACTCGGATTGTAAGGACGATAGATTAACTTATCAATTCGTTTTTCCCAGGTTTCTATAAATGTGCGGATGTGGACTGACTCCCAGTTATCAGGATCATCAATCGGGCGCATTAAAGAATATTCGAGCAAGGCGAGATGTCCACCGACATTCTTGGGGAATTTGTAGTTTTCAGGCGGAGGGAGAATTCGTCCGGCATAAATTGAAGCAGAAATTATTTTTCCGGGGAATTCTTTTTCCATCGCCTTTCCCAGTTTAAAAATCAGATTATAGTAAGAACCGCTGATGCAGGGAATATCTCCTTTTGCCCATGCGCCCTCGACTTTAATTTGTCCATTCATACTTAGACATTTTTCACACCAGCAAGCCGGCTCTCCATCGGCGGGAGCGACTCCATAGTAGTTACTTTCAGGATGTTTTTTGAAGTGATTGCGAGCGCTTTCTATTACCAGATTGATAACGTCAGGATTCGACATGCACAGCACATGTTTATTACGAGTCTTACGGTCTTTGTTCAATCCGAAATATTCGGGATGACTTTTGAAATATTTTTTCACGGGTATACATTTCCTGATGGAACCATCCCGGGCGTTTGCGAATCCAGAGCTGTAAGAGAGAAAACGATTCCGGTTGAAGAAAGCATCATCAGCATTCACCGCTGCGGGAATATGCCTTTTGTTCCAATAACCACGGAACATAAAAGACGGTTTTTCTTTAATATCCAGATTGTCTGCAATGATAGTTTTCATTTCAGGGCAGACTTCACCAAAATCACCGGGGAAATACCAATGACAGCCAAGACGTTCCAGAAAAGCGTAAACCGCAAAAAGAGAGCCTTTATAACCACCGCCTAAACGGTAAGGACGCTTCCTGTTCTTCTTTACAGGAGCGCTCGGCCCATCATCATTTCCTGCTAATATCAAAGAATCTTTGATTGTTTTAATAATGAAGCCCTCTTTTATATTCTCAAAAGAAAAGCCCGAAGGGATATTGACTTTCAATGCTTTTGTATAGCGGCTTTGTCCAACTAATATTTTCTGCCCGGTTACTTTTTGTTTGTCGGATACTATTTTTAGCTTGGCCCCGCTTATTTTTTCAATAAAATGCTGTAACTCGTTTGCCGCCAGTTTATTTTTATACGGTGCATTTTCAGAAATAATAATTGTTGCGTTTGCTTTGCCGTTATTTACTAAAGTCAATGCGTTGGCAGTAAAGTTGTTTGCCGCGATGACAGCCAACAAGCTTCCCATGATAATCTTATTTAACATCCTAATTTAATTCCTTAATTTTTTGCTGGTTAGTAATAATTTATTTAATATTTTTTTACCATCCATTGGGAGCTTTTCTATAAGAAGCTGTAACAGTACCGGAAGTACCTACCATAAAATAAAACTTTTCAAAGTCAGATACCGGAGAAATAGAACGCGCTGATCCGTCAAACATGCCTACATTTGCTCGTAAACCATTTGCATGTCCGTAAAGGAATTCTCCGCCAGTAGCCGCGGTTCCGGTATGTACCCCCAGTGTGGGATTGCGAAAATTAGTTTCACGGCTTTCAGATATCATAATCAATTCTGACGGGTGTGTAACTTTTTTATAACCCCCTTTCTTTACGCCGTATGGGGTTGACCCAGACCAGGCATTTGTTCCCAGCCATGCATTAAACCCATAACTGCGGTACTCATATATCTCTACCGGCGGATTACGATATGGCAGAGTATTGGGGCACCAAAGAGCATGTTTCCTGGCTTTATATTTGGTGGTATCAGTAAGACTCAGCTGATCTCGCATTTGATTCACCCACGACATGTCAGTTAAAGTATATATGGAAGTATTAATATCTTGTTCCTCTGTTATCAACGACAATGTTGCCACTCCCAACTGCCGTAAATTGGATAAACATGAAATCTCCCTTGCCCTGCCCCTTGCTTTATTAAGCGCAGGAAGCAACATTGAAGCGAGTATTGCTATGATAGCAATCACAACGAGAAGTTCGATAAGCGTAAAGCGTACTTTCAAACATTTTTTTCTGTTTTTCATCTTCTGTTCTCCTTTATTTGTTTACTTGTTTAAAATTCAGTGATTTTGAGTTAATCTTTTTTATAATATATTAGAGCTCAATCTCACATGGTGTATTAATATTAAATATTTTATTTTCATTTTTTTTGACAACTGTACTTTCTCTTGAAACTACCTTGTGTGGGCTGATAATATGCGGAACATCAACGCCATCAACATGAAACCACTCTTCAGACCGGCTCAGGATTTTTACTGCAAGTTTACCAATTTTACTATATTCGAAGTCAACGGTTGACAGTGATGGTGACAAAATTTCATCCCCAGGATAGCCGCAATACCCCATTACTGCAACCTGGTCAGGAATTTTTATATTAAGTTCATCCAGAGTTTTATATACATGCAAAGCAAAAAAATCAGAAAAACACATTATTGCTGTGGGAGGTAATGGTAAAGACATAAGCCTTTTTATCTCTATACTGATATTGTCATAATCAATATCATTAGAATAACAGCGAATACCTGCAATAAGTTCAGGATCAGAATCTATACCGTTTTCTTCAAGAAAATCTAAAAAATCAGCATATTCGAATCCACGCAAATTATAAATACCGTCGTCATGGGCGCTGCATAAAAATGCAATCCTGGTATGCCCCTGCTGCTGCAAGTGCATTATGCCGTCACTCCATGCCTGTTTATAGTCAGGCTGGATTGTTGCAAATTGTGGAAATACCTTTTTGTCAGTTTCATGCGCATGAGGGATGATTATCGGAAGTCCTAATTCCAAAAGAAGTTTTCCAATCTTTTCTTTATTATCTTCTAAATTACATCCCATATAAACAACGCCGTCATAATCACATTGTCGTAATTTCATTAATACACTGTCTTGTAGAGCTAAATCAAGGAATTCTATACATAAACTGTTAGTGCCTATTACTAATTTCTCACATTGTTTTTCACATGAAGGCAGAATATAGGTAACTGGAGATTCAAGCTGTCCGTTTCTGGCTGCATTTTCAAACAGAAAAAGAAAATTTTTAGTTTTGCGTTCTTTGAAAGAATTGTTTGTTATAAAAGTTCCTTTCCCGTGAATTTCGGTTACTAAGTTTTCTGCACTTAAGCGCTTCATTGCCGAACGTAGTGTTACATGAGATACTTTTAACTGTTTTGCCAATTCAACTCCCCGCAGTAATTTTTGACCGGGAGAAAGTTTTCCAGATAAAATATCCCGTTTTATTTGTTCGTAAACAATATCATTTTTTTTAAGAGCAAGTCTCATAATGCAACTCAGTTAATTATTGAAATATACATAAGTGATTATAAGTGATGGTTTGTGATTTGTCAACTGCTTTAAGAATAAATTCAGCTAAAAAAATTAAAATAATCTCCCCAATTTAATTTTTATCTGTTATATATTACAGATAAAATTGCGCAACCAAATCTCCTCCAGGAAGATTTTATTTTTTGTCCTGATTATTCAGCTTTGAAACATGTACAGCTTCATTATTTGACCAGTAATACTACTTTTCCTATATTTTCATTGTTCTCAAGAATGGCATGAGCCGCTTCCGCTTCTGTGACAGGCAAGGCCTTATGGATTAAGACCTTAGTTTCTCCCGTTGAAAAAGATCCCCAGAGTTTTTTCTGTAATCCTGCGAGGATTTCAGCTTTCATTTCGGAAGTTCTGCTTCTTAAAGTGCTGCCGATAAGTTTTACGCCGCGTTTAAAGAAATCCAGCATATTCAATTCAGTTTTTGCTCCGCCCAGAGTCGCGATAACGATCCAACGACCGCCCCTGTTCATGGTTTCAAGGCAGGCTCCAAGTCCGGGACCGGCTACGCAGTCCAGAGCTACATCTACGGGGTGTTCTGCAAGCACCTGTGCGATATTTTCTTTTTTGCGGTTGATTACCACATCAGCCCCGAGCTCGAGCACAAATTCAACTTTTTCGTCAGAGCCAACGGTGGTAACGACTTTAACTCCGCATTTTTTTGCCAACTGAATCGACGCTGTTCCCAAACCGCTGGCGCCAGCCTGAATAAATACAGTATCCCCGGCTTTCATTTCGCCTTCAATGCACAAGTTCAAGTAAGCAGTTGCGAACACTTCAGGTATTGCGGCGGCTTCTTCCATTGAAATCCCATCTGGAACAGGAAGAACCATATCTGCGGGGACTGTGACTTTTTCCGCATAACCGCCTCCGCCCAAAAGTGCGCAAACTTTATCGCCAATCTGCCAGCGTCCGCCTTCAGGAGCTTCAGCTACAATCCCGGCTACTTCTAGCCCCATCCATTCCGGCCAGCCCGGAGGCGGTGGGTAATTGCCCGCCCGCTGCATCAGATCGGCACGGTTGAGCGCTGCGGCATGTACTTCAATTATTATTTCATTTTCTTTGCGTACCGGTTCCGGCGCTTCACTCCAAACTAGTGATTTATCTTCTGTAATCAGGATTGCATGCATTTCATTTTTTCCATTTTGTATATCCGGCAGCAGCTAAAACTACTTTCTGTACCAGATAATCGTGTTCATAGGCGTAGGGATTTTCAATTTCCCCGTTAATCATTTTCGCGAATTCCAGTAACTGGTCTTCATAACGATCTTCTATAATGCCGAAATCCAAAATATGGGTTCCGGCTTCATATTCTTCATTGGGCTCAAGCAATGTCACTTGAATCTTAAACGGCTGACCGTCAAAACGTTCAAGCGGGCTGAATTCGACAGTTCCTTTGGTTCCGCAGATTTTGAAGCGTCGATTATTCAGTCCGCCAATTTCACGGCTGCAGGCGCGCAAAATAACGGTTGCATGCGGATAGTCCAATACCGCCATACAATTGTTCTTGATATTTTCATCGTCCTGGGGAGCAGATTTCAAAAACGGGGTTATTTGCTCCGGAGCCCCTAACAATGAAATAACTGTATCTATCAGATGGCACCCTAGATTGAACATGATACCGCCTTTGAATTTACCCATATATTGTTGATATTCGTCACCGCCGTAATTGTGATTCATATTCGCTTGGATTTCGGAAACATCCCCAAGCCAGCCACGTCGTAAAGCTTTAGCGCACCATTGCATAGCGGGATTATTGCGGAACATATAGCCCATTTGGAAAGGTAGTTTTTGGGCTTTGCAACCAGCAAGCAGTTTGCCAAAAAGTTCCAAGTCCTCTCCGCCGGGTTTGTCCATATGCATTGCTAAACCATGTTCCATACAGCGAAGCGCAGTCGGAACCAAGTCGGTATTCGGGACTTCAACAGTAACCGCCTGTAGCCCTGGAGTATTGAATAGCTCTTCTTCAGTCATCCATTTTAAGCCTTCGTAAGGTTCCAGATTGCTGCCTGCAAATTTTGCCGCTGTTGAAGCGCGATCATCAACCACTCCGACAATTTCAAAAATGTCGGACAACTTCTTTAAGGTTTTTATTTTGCCGTCTGCATGCTCATGGCAAATCCCGATTTGACCTATTTTGATTCGTTTCATTTTACTTGCTCCACTTATTCACCCAGCGGGTGATTTCTGTTTGTCAAAGGAAATTCAACTATTCTGCTTTCGAGGCTCGAAGCGTAAATGCCATAAATCATTTCCAGTACAGTGCGTGCATTATACATATTTGAAACTGGTTGACAGTCTTCTTCAATAGCGTTCATCAAATCCCAGACAGCATAACGGTTGCTCTCAAGAAACATGGATGCTCTCGGCGTTTGAGCGCCTCTCAATGAATAATCTAACGGTGCCGCATTCGGGATAGAACGCTTGTCCACGACCCGTACTTCTTCTAAACACGCATCACAATCAGGAGGAGAAGGCAATCGGCTTATTCTGAGAACAGCATCTTTAAAATCATCGAAACGCAATGAAAGTGTGCCTTTTGTTCCGATTACAGCAATCCCCATTTGTGTTTCTTGTTTGCTCAGGTCTACAAGACCGCGTTTACTTTCAAATACGCCGCGCACCCCGTTTGGAAAACGGAACGCGGCAAAAATATCATCACCTGCTGTTGGACCGATCGGCTCAACTGTTTTGCAAACTTGTCTTTTAGAGATTGGCTTTCCTTTATACATTACTTCCGCATATACCGATTCCGGTTCTCCGAAAAAGAACGTTTGCAGGTCGAGAATATGAGTTCCGAGCACCATCAAATCCTCTCCGCCGCCACGGTAATCACTTTTGCCTCTGCCGTGAATTGTCAGCGGTTTTCCGATTTTGCCAGCCTCAATCATTTTCTTCATCTTTAGAAAAGTTGAGTTATATCGGGCAGGATGTGCCATGCATAGTTTGATATTATGCTTTTCAACCAGTTCAATGATCGCGTCCGCTTCCTTCAAGCTTACAGTCATCGGCTTTTCACAATAAATGTGGATTCCCCTTTCAGCGGCTTGCTTTATTTGAGCAAAATGGTCGTACGGATGGCGCGAACAAAGCACTACAATATCCGGTTTTTCTGAATCCAGCATTTGTATGTAATCACGATAGTGACGCCTGGCTTCTGTTGCCGCCATGATCGTTTCAAGGTCATCAGCTTTGGAGTCGAAAAATCCAACGACTTCTACATCAGGCAGACCGCGGAATCCCACGTGCAGCCCGTGAAAGCCAAGGCATGGAGTGGCTGTGTCTCGCGCTATTGCAACTTTCCAGTTTTTCATGACCATAATCCTTAAATCATTCTTTACTTTATCCAATCAAACTGGGGATTTTGCTTTTTAACTTCCTGCATGATCCGAACGGTTTCAAAAGCATCGCTGTTTTTGATCGGGGAGGGAACACCGTTTATGATCTCGTCATACAAAAACCTTATGAGTTTGCGGTCAATGTATTCCCACATGTTGCCGTGAAAATCAACTTTTATTTTTTCCTCTATCCACGGGATATCGGCATTTTGATTATAGATGAATGTATTTGTTTCTATCTCTAAATCAGGTATTTCAAATTCAGGATCAATATACCTGGCTTGTATTTCGTCCATATCCGAATTAAGTACAAGCGCTCCCTTTGCCCCGTAAACGGTGCAGTAAAGTTCAGGTAAAGCTACGTTATAACTGATTTCAAGGTCGGCAAGGCGGTTATTACCGCCTTTGAGAATAATTTTCACATGGTCGTCACCGGTTCCGCCTGCGCTTGCATGCCATAAGCTGCTGCAAATTTCATTAGGATGGCATCCAAGCAATTGAACTGCATGGTCGATATCGTGGTTCCCCCAATTGTTCAGCAGGCCGCCGCCATACTCGAGAAGAGTTTGCCAGTCTGAACGGAAATACCAGGTACGATGGTGCCTGCGCAGTTTAATCATGTTGATTTCACCAAGTAATCCGCGGGCAATTTCCTTCTGTATTGCTTCAAATCCAGGTTCAAAACGCAGATTATGCAGGATAAACAATTTGCCGGGGTATTTTTTATCAGCCTGCTGCAAGGCTTCAAGTTCGGCGTCAGTGATGGCGATCGGTTTATCAAGCAGAACATATTTGCCGCTTTCAAGAGCCTCCAAAGCATGACGGGTATGATCTAGTGACAACGTCACAATTACCACCAGTTCCATTTCTGGATTGTTCAAAAATTCCCTTGAATCAGAATAAACTGAACATGCATATTTATCTTTTGCAGCGGTAAGCCTTTGCTCATTAGTGTCACAGGCCGCGACCAACTCGAATTTGTCCTGTTCCATAGCATAGAATCTTCCGTGTTGTGCACCCATGCGGCCAAAGCCCCAGATTCCAAATTTTATCTTGCTCATAATATTTATACCTTATTGGTTGTTGATGTTAAGGTGTTTCTTATATCAATGATACTCTTTAAGTTTCAATATATCAATACCTTTAAAGAGCTATTATTGAAAAGATGTATGCAATAACATTTGCTTTTCAGAAAAAAATATACTATATTGAAAGTGAATCAATAATCAGGAAAATTCATCATGAAACTGCAAGAGATTGCAAAACTAGCTGGGGTATCTCCGGCAACGGTATCACGTGTTTTCAGCCATCATCCGAATGTCAAACCGGCATTGAGAGAGCATGTTTTCGCCATTGCCAGAAAGCATAATTACCACCCGCGACTGTCTACCAAACAACGCAATGTTGTAATCATTTTGCCGGGCGATGAAATATATCCAATTCGCAACTGCCTGGAAATGGTAATGATGTCATTGACTCTTGTGCTGCCCAAACGCGGTTTTCGCATTGAAATACTTCCGCAAGACAATATTGAGCGTCTTGACAGCATCCAGTTTTGCGGAGCGGTAGCCATCGGGGCGGAACCTGAAGATTTTTCAAAATGGCCTGACCGCTTTTCAACACCTTTGATACTGGTGGATCGCGATCTTCCGTTGCATTCACAAAATATTTATTCGGTGCGCTCAGATGAAGCTCAAGGGATGGATCTGGCTGTCGCGCACCTTTATGAGCGCGGCTGCCGTAAAGTCGGATGCATCATTCATGGGGCAGCCGGTACTGGCAATGTTGATACCCGATACACAGCCATATCAAAAGCTCTTGAAGCCAGAGGATTACCTGCAGGCCCTGGATTTATACATCTTTGCCGGGATGATAATTACGTTGAAATAATCGGCAGGCTGCTGAAGCAGGGAATTGACGGACTGTTTTGTCCAGGCGGTAACGCTGGAATAGTAGCAGCTTACGCTTTATCTCTGTTCAATAAACGAGTTCCTGATGACATTTCGTTAATAGCCTCCGAACACAAACTATTTTCCTGCTATGCGACACCTCCACAGACAACCATAACACAAGATCACATTGCCTTGGCGGAAATCGCCGCTGATATTATTGAGTCTTTCCCGGATAAATCCTCCATAGCGCAACGTTCAGTACTACCATACAAACTGATTACCCGCGACAGCGTGAAAAATATTGGATTGTAATTGATAAGTACAGTTAAGAGAATCAGCAAAGCCCCGCGATATTGATTATAGGTAGACGCTGAGAGCATTTTTTCTCCATCAGGAATAACTAGTACTCTTTGGCTATATCCTCGTGAATTTGCTTTAATTGGGTAATTTCAGTATACTGGTCAGCCAACCAATCATTAAAGTTATTCCAATGATTGCGGCATAAACATTGATACTCGTTAATTGCCAGTAAATCCTCAATTTGCTTTTCGCATTACTGCAGCTTTCATTTTTTTTGTTTATTTCTTTTTAAAATTGTATTTTTATATCCCGACGTACCGAGATAAAATGTTTAAATCATACTTATAACACTTCCGGCAATAAAAGCTGCCTGTAACCTGGCAGCTTCGTTGTTAAAGTGTACAGAGTCAAATTTATTAAGATAAATATCGGGACCGAGATTAACGGTAAACTTATTCAGATTTATAACCGGCACATTATTTCCCGCCATTATTTCATCGGCAATATCATTATAGCGGTCAATATTGCGTTGTCGTCGCAATATCTCCTGAGAATCCCAGCACTTAGTATGTTTATTAACCGGAGTAGTCCGCACCCAGATTACTTTAGTGCTTTTACTTTTCACAATATCCAATATTTTTTCCAGATTTTTACTATACTGCTCAGGTGACACCTGTAGTTTTTCCTCAGGCATTTTCGTATCATGGATGCCACAGTTCAACAAAAGATAGTCAGGATTGAAAAAATCCATATTAATAACAGATTTCAGATAAGCCAGTACCATTGAACTGTCGCCGCCGTTAATGCCGTCGGTACAGTCGTCTAGATCCTCCAGTTTATTAGAACCGCCTTTGCGGTCGTATTCATAAAATCCTTCAAGCATAGCTTTAAGATACTCACCATAATAACAGGATATACTATCCCCGATAACGAATAATTTTTTCACCTTTTATATTTCCTTTTTGAGTTCACATCCAGTTTGCAATAGGTACTGTTTCATGGAGTCATCCAATTTATCATACATTGGGGCATAGATCGTTTTATATGATATATGAGCAGGTTTTAGTTCATCAAAGATGATTTGAGGATGATAACCTGAGTTGTGAGATTTCAGAACAGTTTCTTTGAATTTAAAATAATATGAGAGATCTTTTTCACCATATTGATTTTTTACTTCTCGCGAATAAACAATCCCGCAAGTATAAGGTTTTGCTGTATCTGTTTTTACCTTTGGAAAACCTGACTTTAAAGTTTCTTCTTCATATACAACGGGAACTTTTCTGACTTGGCGACAAAACCATGGACGTACACCGTAATCCTGACAGAGGACGGCCCATTTTTCAAATACTTTGATTTCGTCTGAATATGCAAGAATCAAAGCTTGTTTATTACGGTAATCAGCAATAGATGAAACAACCGCCAGTTCGCAAATGATGTCGTCCGGATTTTTTTCAAGGTCAAAAGCATGATACATTTCAGCGAAAATCATATCCATATTTTCACTCCACAATTCCATACTGCAGCCTTGCCTGACTTTGTATGAATGTGAATCACTGCAACTGCACGCCCACAGAGCGGTTCCTTCAGGTAATGCCTGCTTAACTCCTTTATAAAACTCAGAAATGGAATCATAACGCATTTGAATCCATTCTTGAAATAGCGGAGAAGAATAGTTTTCCCAAAATATTGTGTCGTTAACTTCAGGAAGTGATTTTCCTGTATACTTCTTGAATTTATTACGACAATGTTCACAGGCACAGGAATAGATGTCAGGATGAAAAGCTGTATCATCCGACATAACAGCATCAATACCTGTATTTTTCACCAGACGTTTCAGATAATTATAGTATTCTTCTTTATAATCCGGATTGTTCGGGCAGAAGGCTTCCGCATTGTATGTTTCGATATAAACAGGCTCTTTAGTGATTGCTGAAACCATACGCCATTCAGATAGTTTTTTCCCATTAATAATTTGATTTTGCCAGGAGTCAGGGAAAAGCGGCAGGTGGTGGTCCTGTTTGTTTGCGATTTTAACACGATCTTCGTGAGAACGGACATGATGAGTAAGTTGATTACTGTGGTGATCAGCAACTTTTATTTCTCTGGCATGACATATATCGACCATATTTTTAAGCATGGCGTCATATTTATCCCAGTAATTGAGCCAATCCCATCGGAAATGCACACCAAAAGTTGTGACGGCGTTAACTCCTGCCTTCTTATAGATATCAGCGCGCTGTTTCCAACGCGCAATAACTTCATCTGCCGGCCATTTCATATCATCCCATGAAAACCACCATGAAGTCATATTAACATCTTTAAGCCAATCCAAACCATTTTTCTTCATTATATCTTCCTGATTATTTCTATAGATTTCTGCTTTAACTTAATTAGCTAAGTCCCAAATCGCAATATCCCAAATTTGTTTTTCTGTTAAAACACGGTCAAAAAATCTGAATTCATCTATTATTCCGTCAAATACGCCAGTTCCTAACTGCAAACTGCTTGAAGATGTGGCTATATCAGGAGTGCAAATGTCTGTTCCTGTTGCTCTCAAAGCGCCGTCAAGATACAGTTTTGCAACACACGTAGTGCCATCATAAGAAAAAGTTGCAGCAACATGATGAAATTCATCATCATGAGGATAAGGGATCCCCACTGCAAGATTGCCATTCCAGACAGTACCGTCCGAACATTGCAGGAAGGAAATGTAGTCATCTGACCAAAGACGAAAAAGAAAGCCTTCTGGAGTTGAACCGGTGTAAAGTTGTGCAATATTCCGGTTGCTGATGCCGGAACTGGCGGAATCGACTTTTAGCCATGCCATTACAGTATAATTATCCTGACCGACTATAGAAGAATCATTCCCGCAATTAATACTTTCGCCCCAGTTGGCATTAAACTGTATGGCGTTATCAAATTTTCCACTCACCCAGTTAGATGATCCTAAAGTGGCGGATAATATACCGTCATTGCCGTTACTGCTTTCATCATCAGCAGTAGTGCCGGTAGTCTCGTCAAGTCTCAAGTAACAAGCTGGTTCCGCGTAAGCTCCTTCATAACAACCTATATCCGGGTTACCGGAAATCGAATTACCGTCAATATCAACAGTCAACCCCACGCTGGTTCCGGCATTAATACAGGGAGAGCCGGTGTTAAGACGAAAGTTATATCCTGTTGCTGAAACGAATGAAGGATCGGAAGTAACGCCATTTGTATTAGTAAAGTTAAGCGTGGACGGGGAACCGCCGATGTCATAAAAGCAATTGTTGCTGCCGCTCACATAGGACGCAGCCGAAGCAGATACAAAAACAGCCTTGCCATGCCCAGCTTGGGTATAGGTGACTTTGGAGATAATATTATTGCTAATATCAATGCCGCTGCCTCCGGCTGCCGCTCCATAACAGACAATACCGTCTCCAAATGTGTCGTATAAAGTATTATTCTGTATAATACAGTCTTTTACAGGAGTGGAGATATAAATACCCGCCCCGCCGTCAAAAGCGCAACCGACTATCAGATTATTGTATATATAGGCTTCATCCCAGTTGTTACAGACTATGACTCCGGTATTGGCACAATTGACAATTACATTCCCGTAAGCATATACGCCGGTAAAATGGTTACTCGCGTCTCCGGCATTACAACCGAAAGCTATGCCATCTTCTTCACCTGTACCATTTGACTGCTTGCTATCGTGAATGTAATTTTCATAAACATGTAAATTGATGTCTTGTATTCCACAACCAGTAATAAACTGCTGACATCGAACTCCATACCAGGCAACGTGCCGCACTTCATTACGGTATACTTGAGCATTATAACAGTAGTAATCCGGGTAATTTTGAATTTGCAGGTCAATCCCGGTCCCCGCGCGCAAAGTTGTATCATCATAAAATGTAATCAAACCATCAATTGTATTACGGCGGATTGTTACATAGTTTGCTACGGAATAAATAGGCCGGGCATACCAGTAGGATCTGGATAAGTGTGCAAAACTTTTTTCTACAAAATTGTCTTCAACGATACAGTAATCTGATTCCCCCGCAACCATAATTCCGCGACCGCATTGACTAATATAATTTTCATTAACATTACAGTATTGACTATCCTTGATCAGTATAGCGCCATCCGTTTCGCCATATAAACTCAAACGTGTTTCTATCCTTTTAAGTGTAACAGCCTGAATTGTAATATAATCCTTAGTGTCGACCTTGATACCATATTCCCTGCTGTAATGACCAACACGAATATTTGAGTATGTTGAATTGTTAGATGGATCACCTGAACTGTAGATATAGATATCCGGATTTGAGTAATACCATTCCCCGGCTGTATCCATGTCATTCAAATTATCTACTCTTTTACAAAATTTATCATTAATTAAGACATAATTTGAATAGCCGTTAGCATAATGCCATTTATTGGAACCGCTTGAAGTTTCAGTCCAGCTTTTACCTTTTATATCTTCTGAACCGTCAATTACACCGGCATCATTGTCATAATCGCCACGGATTGTTATCAAAGAACCGGATGTACCAGAAGCGCCGACCAACATTTTTTCATAGTGAGTTCCACAAATATACAAAGTATCTCCAGCTTGAACACCACCTGTTCCCCAGACGATATTATTGAATCCATCCCAGGCATTCGCATAAGAGGTGCCGTTTTCTGAACCATAGGAGCCACCGTTAGGACGCACGTACCATGTCGTTGCAAATACATAATTCGTTGTCATCACTAAAAACAAAGGCAATATCGATTTTAGAATTTGTCTTTTCTTCATAAATTTCTCCCGATAAATAAATTCAGTTAGTATTTTCTCGAACCACAAAAATCATAATAAATACACTTTAAAATCGGTAATCACCCCCCCCATGTTGATATTTTGTTTTTTTATCGCTCTATTAAAGTTTTCGCATCTTTTATTTGATCATTACTCAGCGGCAACTTTATGACCTCATTATATTTTGAAGACAAAATAGTGGCTAGCGCTGCCTCTGTTGAAGAATATACGCTTTCATGATGCCTGTTAAGGTCTTTATCTTCATCAATATCAAGCATAAATTCAGCCATCTGCCTGCCGGTTGCTTTTCCTTCAACAGGAACTTCCTCAACGCTTTCTTCAGACGCATCTTTGTTAATAATAGTTATCGTATCCGGTTCACTGGCTGGTGTAAAATCAAGAAAAATACTACCCTCATCACCATAAACCGCCAGTCTGAAATATTTTTTCACATTGGGAGAATAGCATTCCTCAACTATGGCGGTTATTCCACTTTCCAACTTAAGAACCGCATGTGATAAATTATCTCCTTCAGAGTCAGGATTTAGCTTCAGATTTGAGCAATAGACCGTATCAGGTGCAGTATCAAACCAGTGACAAACCAAATCATAAATGTGTATTCCACAGTCTATTCCAGGAGTTACTCCGCCTTTCAAGAGGTTTTTAACAATCATCCAGTCACTTCCAAGTCCGCGTTGATGATGTACTATACTGAAGGTCTTTACTTTACCGATAACCCCGCCCCTTATCAACTCTTCACCGCGACGAATTACCGCCGATGCTCTCAGTATATAACCAATCCGCAACTTGAGCTTTTTTTCTTTCGCAATGCGGGTCAGTTCAGAAACTTCATCAAGATAAAGAGATAAGGGCTTTTCCGCCAAAACATGTTTCCCGGCGTTCAAGCAATCGCGAATAATTTTGAAGCGCGGTTGCCAGGTAGTCGAAACTAGGACTATATCAAAATCATTTGACTTTAATTCCTCCTGATAATCTATTCCACAACGTTCAAAATTGTAATCTGTTTTAAACTTTTCGGCTCGTTCCGGAAGCGTATCTACTGCCGAAATAAGTTTTAATCCATCAACTTCCATCAACTGACGGCAATGTACTTTTGCCATATTGCCGCAGCCTATCACTAATAATCCGTGCATATTAAATCTCTTATTTCTCTTTTTATTTTAAAATGAAGCGGGCATCACCCCACCATGCGTAATCTGCAACAATACCGTCACCGGCATCAGTTGTAACTAACTTGATTTTTGAGTTCCCGGCAACCTTAACAGCAACAGGCAGAAGCGACATGCCGATACGAAATATTCCGCTGTCATATTTCAATTCGCCATCAACATAAACTTTGAATTCCACCGAAGCACGACGATCACGGTTACCGAAACCGCAGACCGCGACAAAATATTCAGCATTTGCCGGCACAGCGTATTCGGCTTCAAAAACACTTTCTCCGTACAGGCTTTGAGTATAAGGTATTCCTTTAAGATTATTAACATCTGTATAAAGCCTGACCCAACCGTTAAGCTGCTCCCACTTTTTACCTGTCGGCATCCAGCCAGGTTTTACTTGTAATGGTTTTAAGGAACGCAGATATTTGACTTTGTTTCCTAAAAGCTTTTCTACTTCTTCGGGGAATGCCACCTGCCATTTGGGAATAATTGATTTCCGCGAAGGATTATAAACTTCAGTCTTCTTGCCCATTACCGCAAACTCTACTACTTGCGCACCCGAATAAGATGCATTGCGCAACACCAGCAGTTTTACATAACGAGCATTGACCGGTTTAAACCAAGTCTCTATTCCACCAGGTTCC
Organism: Victivallaceae bacterium; assembly: GCA_963664605.1. Classification (GTDB taxonomy): domain Bacteria; phylum Verrucomicrobiota; class Lentisphaeria; order Victivallales; family Victivallaceae; genus JAHOYW01. Next base: position 1,793,977 of record OY761536.1, on the reverse strand, counting down.
GCCGGACTCTCATTTTTGCTTTCATCAATAACGCTTGTCCAGTTTTTATTGTCGATTGATGTCAGGACCTTATAACGATAAATATTTTTCCTGGTCTCCAGAGATCGTTGCCGCCAAAGGTGAAAGACCAGTTTTACATGGTCAATTTCCTCTTCTTTTCCAAGGTCAACAGTTAACCATTGTGGCATATTAAACTTTCTTTTACTTGCCCCTGACATCCAGAAATAATCATTATTTTCTAAACCGTCAACCGCAAATTCCGGTTTAAAAAATTTATACATTGATGACGCTTCAACCTTTTTATTCAGCGCGAAATTTACATAACGCTTATATGGAGCCAGTCTTATTTTGTTCCGGCTGAATTCATATATGCGAATGTCTCCGCTGCTTATTGATTCCTGTACCTGTAAAGTACCGTTGATTTTTTTGTGCTTGACGTCACGTCCCTCAAACAACTCGACAACATCATTTACAGGAACATTAGCAACTATTTCAAAAGGTATTGACTTATAAGGGTATCTTGCCACAGCTTTTGCTGTGGATAAAGACTCACTGATAAGTTCTTCTCGCTTAAGGGAATAATTAAATACCGCGACAGTCCAGCTGTCACCTTTCTTTGCAATAAGCCATGATATGTCAGGACGGTCTTTCGATTCTGTTTTCACATAGAAAGGACTGACAGAAGCAAATAAATTTCCAAAGAAGTCACCGCAGAAACCAAGCAGCAAGGGGCGTAAAGTTTGTTTTTTCCCACGTGTTTCAATAGTCACACTTTTTTCAGATGTTAAAAGATATTCAGGCGCTGTAACAATAACTCCACCTTTTCCGTATTTATTAATAGTCACCGCCGGAGAATTATCAGTGGTATATAAGGTTTTAGCTCCCTTTAAAGTCAATTTCAGACACTTGAATTTCTTTTCTTTGAATACTTGACCGCTTTTAATATTCTTAATGCTTGAAGCGTTAAAGCTACGACCTATCTCGACACCTGTAAAATCGCTGTCAAAAATATTTTTTGCGTCTACTGCATTAACAACAATAATACCGCCTTTTTTTACATAAGCCTCCAAAACTTTCTGATATTGAGGAGATACTGTTATTCCACCTGTTAAAATCAATACCTTATAGCCATCAAATATCTGAGCGTCTACTGCCTTTTCCGGGTTAGGCTTCAATAAGTCAATTATTTCGCCGTAAGGCGCGGTAACTGAGTAGCTTCCGGTATTCTTGACGTGTCTGTGCTCCGGCAAAAGTAAATCCCTTATCAAAGCGTAGTTCATCCAGTCAGCTGAGTCGAAAGAAACTTTATCCCCGTAATCCCGCGGGTTCAAACCGCGATACCATCCCTGGACAAGCGCGACAGGAGTATATACTGTGCCTCTTTCTGGAACACGCTCAATATAATTTATTAATTCCCTGGTTATTTTTCCTAAAGCTGAAAGCCTGAAAGTGCCATTATCCTCAATATCAGTGATCAAAGCGCCCGGAAAACCTTCATTCATATAATAATTTGTGCCCGCTAAATAGGGACGGAAAATATAATACCAAAGATGCGGCAAAGGATATCCCCAGTTCTCCCTGCCGGGGTTATTGTACCATTCATTATCTTTATAAGTATAACGCCCTGTAGGTTCGTGCCCGCGCCATGATAAAATAAATTTATTGCCTCCACTCTGGCGGTTTACACCGCGTGCCGCAGCTAACAGTAAAGCATCTCCACCTTTTGCAGCTACACATACTAAATCTTTACGTTCGGCTATAGCATACGGACTCAAATACATTGTCCAGCAAAGCGGACGAGAATTGATTGAAAGGTAACTCAAGCAATACAGATCTTTCAATTTTTTAATTCTTTTGCGATCCCATTTATAATCCGGTTTCATACAGCCCGGCAATTCTTTTTCCAGCAACGGGAGCAATTCCTTTTTCAGGTAATCAACAGCATATTGATCTTTCCACAAATACATTGAAGAACCACGCCATTTTTTACCGGTTTTCAAAAAATGAAAAACTGGTTCCAGGCGGTATATTGGTTCTTCCGGCTGACCATCGCCTATCCAAATATTATTAACCCGCGCAATCGTTGCTTTTGATGGTGCTGCCCATCCTTGCATACGCTGATAATTAATGGAAAACAATGGCCATTGCTGAATCAGAAAATCATTTACTTCCTTTTTCTGCCATGAAGCTAACTTTGCGTCAGGAACAAAAGGTTTTAAACTCCAGTGCCCCGGAATAATTGCCGGGAATAAACCGGTTTCATAAAAAGGCCATGCCTTTTTCGGGTTCATCCTGATATAGTTGCCCTGCTCGGCAAGATAAAAATCTTTTTTGCCGATTTTTCGAGTTTTCCAGTACTTTCCCAAGGGAAAAGATTTTGAAACCTTTACAAGCGGTTTAATGTCTTTTATTTTTACTGTTCGGATAGTTTTTTTTTGAGCACCAATAATGATTTTCAAGTTTTTTATTTCAGCTTCAGCCCCTTTAGTTAAAGCAAAGAAAAATTTAATAAACTTAAGATTTTTGCCTTTTCTTTTCGTTGGTATTTTAACCGTACGGGCATGCCCCTTCCAAAGAGTCATTGTTCGGGATTTAATCATATTACTTCCAGTAGAGACTGCGCTTGCAATGTATTTACCACTTGAGTCATGTAGATAAAATCCAGCTGAAATATAAGCTTTTTTGCCGGAAGTCAATTTACCACGCCACTCATAGCTAACCTGAATTTTCATCTCCTCAGTTATAGGAATTTCCTTATCCAGACAGTAATGAATTCCTTTCTTATCTGGTTCTGCTGTCAAAGTTAAAACATCAGTATTATTGACTGCTGTACCATCTTTAACCCATTGAAAAACTTTCCATGGTTTACTCTCAAGAGCCAGTAACTCACCACTATAGCCTGTCAAGGCTAATCCAAACAACCATGCTAACATAACAACTGCTTTCATAAACTATTCCTGTTTTTACTAAAAATTTATATAAAATCAATCTTTGTTTATTTCCAACTCCAATCTTTCAAAATAACTTTATTTATATTGCAATTATCAATTTCATTCTTTTTATACCATCTGACTCCGCCATCAGCAAATGCTACGTTGCTGCCTCCATTATGACGTGCGGAAACCCCCATAGTGGTTGTCCTTACATAATAATTAAGCAAAGGATTAGTGCTTTGTGTCTCGTCGTATTCATGACGTCCGCCATCAGCGTAAATCATAAATTTTGAAACCTGTTTGCAACGGGATATTTTCCAGATTGAACTATTATTCAGACATATCGCTGCATAATTCAATGCGTATGATGTTAGCAAATCGCGATCAATACCGCTTGTATCAGCTTGACCAGGATTAAGATCAGATGGACATGTTAATAAACCAGAGCGATCAAATAAATTATTGGCAGAATTAATAGTGAATGGAAGATATGAGCCATTTAACTTCTCATACCATTGATAATAAAGCGCAGGAAAGTATGCGTCATTATCCTGTGTATACATCAATGTTGCCTGCATCAACTGTTTTTGTTTACTAGTGCAGGAAATTGTTTTGGCACGGTCTCTTGCTTTGTTCAGTGCCGGCAAGAGCATTGAAGCGAGGATTGCTATAATAGCGATCACAACGAGGAGTTCGATAAGTGTGAATTTTCTTACTTTGGCTTTCATTTTACATCTCCTTTTTTTGTTGGTTATTTGTTTAATTAATTATATTTTTCACTACATGTAAAAATACTTGAAATATATTTTCTGAAACCTTTTTTCAGCTTGTTTTCTTCAATACTTTTGATCAATATTTCTGTTGCGGTACGAGCCACTATTTCTTTTTGAGGGACTATTAAATCCATTTCTTTAATGAAAGGAAGCTTTTCAATATTCGGGTCGGCAATACCACAGAAACGCACTTTTTCCAAAACTTCTTTTCCATTGCTTGACTCATTAAGCAAGGTTAAAAGTTCATCAATAATAAAGCTACCATCTGAAAACAATACTTCGGGACGATTTTCATTAGCAAAAAGCTTATGTGAAAAATATTGAGCCCGGTCACGTGTATAATCCCATTTGCCTGAAAGATTAGCAGGAAAAAGCACTACGGAGTCCATATCAAAATCAACTCCGGCTTCACGTAATACCGTTCTATACATTTCAAAAGTGGCAACCCCCATTTTAGGCAGGGCGAAAAAACCGAATTTTGTAATTCCTTGAGATTTGTAATATTCTACAGCCTGTTTTATCCCAGCCAGATAGTCATTAACCACCAGCGGCCAGTCATACACATATTTGTGTTCATGGAAAGTATTGAAGATCGAACATACTTTGCATTCATGCTTTACAAAATAATCATTCAGGTTTGCGGATATAGTAGCTCCAGCATCCAGAAAACCATCTATTTGATAGCCGGGGAAATTTCCCTCATTTATTTCGCGCGTATCATCATAAATAAACATACTGGGATTAGCTGAGTGTTTTGAAGCCGCCGTCCGGATACCGTTTAACACAGATACAAAATAAGGACTGCTGGTGATTGCGCTAGTCGGATGCTCAGGATTCTGATTGAGAATAATTCCTAAGTTAACTATTTTCGCAAATGCTTCCTCTTTACGCTCTTTTATAAATGACCCACTCCCTTGACGTCGCTCAATATAACCTTTATCCTGCATTGCTTTTAACGCATTGCGCACACTTCCCCTGCTTACATTAAAGCGTTTACAAATTGCTTTTTCACTAGGCAATACCGTATTGGGACGATATTTACCATTGCGGATATCTGTCACTAATTCATCCATTATTCTAGTGTATAGCGGCATACTCGTCCTCCCTGTCATTAATCACAACGCAACTATTTCCAAGTGGATATATATATTGCGGATAAAGTCTAGCTGCGATAGCAATTGTTGCCCAAGCATGATATCCCCATTTATTAGCATCCCCGGGCTCCATTACATTTGCAAGATAATCGTAGCCTTGCTCAGTTGTTTTTTGTAATTCGGTATTTCCCGGCAAAAGCTTTGCGAATAATTCCAGTCCAAGCAATAAGCCCCATGAATACGGTCCAACCTTGGTTTTATCCAGAGGTTTGGCACTACCCGGATCACACTGATTGCGATCATGTACCCAGTACCCCTGCGGCATTTGATTAGAAATAGCCCAGCTTACAATGGTATTATCAACTTTTTTAAGTATTGCTTCACGCTGTTTAGCATTTTCGGACAGCACATAATAGGCACATGCCATAGCATCGGATGCATAACAGCGGTTATGCAAGGGAGAACCATGGTAGTGGCTGTCGCTGGAACTTGCGTTCAGATAGGCTGTCAGCAATTGCAATCCCTTCTTTCTGTATATTTCTTTACCGAATGTTTTATACATGGCAGTATAATAACAAATCCCTCTAGTCGTAGCAGTGTGGTACATTTCTTTGTCCAGTTTTTCGCCATCCATATAACCAAGGGAAAATCCATGTTCGCCCATAAACCACTGCTGGATATAATCATCATATTTCAATACGGCATTCAGTATCTTGTCGCACAATTTGTCATTTTTATCAATTTCATCTGCCACATGAAGTAAAGCATATGCTTGATCCAGAGTATCTGCCACAAACCAGCTTGAGAGTTTACCATTTTTTGTTTCTAGACAGTAGCCCATGTTAAAAGCGGCATCATCGCCGCATACTCCCTGCATGCGTACACTCCATTCTGCCCATATCCTTGCAGCTTTCAGATATTCCGGCTTGTTGAAATGTCGATTATGTGCCAGTAAGCCGCGGATATTAAATGAATGTAGGTATTGTGCTCCACACATTTTCATCATAATATGCATTGGTCCCGATTCGAGCATGGCTTCAGAATACAAATTAGTTATTTTAAGAGCTTGGCTTTCAAGTTTTAAATCAATATTCATAATAAAATCCATTATTATTGTTATAAATGTTCCTGTTATAATTATATATACAAAAGATGAACATGTCAACCCCAGTTTTTAAAAAATAACAAAATTTGTATATAATTTGTACAAAAAAGTATAAAAACATAATGGCTGTTATAATTTTTTAAAAGTATATTATTCCCGGCATACTTTAGTTTTGGTCTTCGAAACACTAATGGAATAACTAACATAGATAGATTATTTAAGCGCTTGATGCGTAACAATCCTATTGGACTAATTCTTGACGTGTATATGGGAATTGCCTTATTTTACTTTGGTATGCATACCCGAAATTTTATTAAAAAACGGCAACTTTATCTATAGAGATATGCTTGAATATCGCATCGCTGAATTTGCCTTGGATAAATTATTTAACTTACAAATTTATCATGTATGAATTAAATATATTTTTGTGAAGAAACTTTTTTTCTTCATTTATAAACTAAAAAAATTAAACGCTAAGTGCTATTTTAAGTTGCCTCTATTACAAAAGTAGACATTGAATGTGCCGGACTTTTGAATCCAACAGCGTTATCATCCTGTTTTAATGCAAAATCAATAGTTCCATCAGACCAATTCATTAACACTACTGCAACGGTACCATCCTGGTTTAAAAAAGCTGTTGCCTCTAACTCATCTTTAGTCGTCGCACATAAAATTCTTTGCGCTCCTGCTTTGATAAAACGCGAAAAATGCCCCAATGCATAATATGAAGGCTGGTATATAAGCTTATTATTTACAGTATCCGCTATAATCGGAGCACTACATAAATTATTTACATGATTAGGGCCACCAGTTTCATCCAGAACCATATTCCAGTCGATCCAGCCAACTGTCCAGTTGTTCAGATCATTGATGATTGAACGCCCATAACGATGCATCAGTTCCCATGAGCCCAGATGCGGCCCACCTTCCTGACAACCTTCTGTGAAAAGCAGTTTTTTATCTGGAAACATATCATGCAATGCTGCTAAATTATTAAAATTGTCTCCACAATACCAGTGAAAACCTGTTCCCCAAACATATTTTGCCGCTTCCGGGTCAGACAGTATAGTGCGACCACGTTCATATACCAGATCACGATTATGATCCCAAATCACCACCTTAATATCTTCAAGGCCTTCCCGATGCAAACCCGGGCCAAGATAATCTCTGACAAAATCTCGTTCCTCTTCAGCAGAATAAACACATGAATCCCATTTCTGAGTGGCAGCTGGTTCATTTTGTACAGAAACAGCCCAGATATCAATTCCCGCTTTCTCATATTCACGAATATAGCGGCAATAGTAATTTGCCCATGCCTGACGACAATCGTCTTTCAGTTTGCCTCCTTCATTCATTTTCCCGGTTGTCTTCATCCATGCGGGGGGGCTCCAGGGGGAAGCCAGCAGTTTTATTGGAGTTGGAGCCTTAGCCTGCGCAGTTTTGATTAATGGAATCAAGGCTTGATAATCGCGTTCAATATTAAAATATTTGAGTTCTTTATCTCCGTCAACTTCCGTGTATGCGTAATTTCCAAGCGCAAAGTCGCAGCTTTGAATATGGGTACGACATAAATTATAAGCGTTACCATTTGACGCAGAAAAATAGCTTTCTATTATTTCATCCTGAATATCTTTGCTCATCTTATAAAAGGTCACGGCTGCCGCTTCGGTAAAGGCTGCGCCAAATCCTTCTATTTTCTGATATTTACAAGAGGTATCAACACGGACAGAAGCCTGTCCTGCAGTTATATCAACTGTTTTCACTTCATTTTGTAAAGTAATTCGATTATCAGTATCTTTTGCCGTCAAATAGTGTTTTACATTCATTTTAATTCTCTGTTTTTTAAATTATTACCAACGATAATAGCGGTAAGGATCATCATCAGCTATCGGTTTTTGAAGATAATAGCTATTTGAAGAAGCCTGAGGCACTGTTAGTTTCGGGGCGCTCATTATCCCGCCCTTTTTAAACCAGTCAGCAACTTTGATGACCAGAGTATTTTTTTTACCGAATTTTAATTGTTTTGAATTTAGTTTATAGATGCGCTCTACGCGATAATGATCCTTAGGATTAGTCTTTTTAGTTATTTTCCCAAGGAAAGAGTCGTTTAACCATATCCATGATTCGTCATCAATCCGGCCGGCATTAAGTGTTATCTCACTATTTTTCATATTTTCCGGGACAACAAAAGTGATACGATACCAGAAATATCCATTATAATCAGCCAGTTCTTTACGCATATCTTCAAACGCACCGGGAACTTTAATTGCCTTCCAGGATGAATCATCAAATGTTGACTTTTGCCATCCTTTAATTTCTCCATTGCCTGACGGACATTCCATGCCAAGCCATTTCTGAGGCAAGTTGTAGTCACTTGCTGCAAGTTTCTGATTGAATGCCGCACGCAGTTTAGTTTCTTTGCAAACCGCACCCAGGTTAGCAAGCAGGCGTGAAGTTAAAAACACATTGCGCCGGAACATATTACGTAAGTTCTTATGTTTTTTGTAATCAAGCATCCATGGAGCAATTTGCGATAATATAATTGTTCCTTTACCTGACTTGATTTTTTTCAGGGCTTTGTTTGAATACTTATCAGTATTCTGAATTGCTGCTAAAGATAATTTTGTGCGCCAGTATAAGTCACTATTGGAAATTCCCGCAAATTCAGGAGTAGAAAAGTCTTCAATGCTCTTACAGAATTCAGCGCTGTCTTTTACCTTGACTCCATTAGGAATTACTCTATTTATTTCAGTTGCGGGCAATCCCAAACAAATGGCATTACCTCCAGACTTTACAAGTTCAGAAAGTTCTTTCTTCAGTTTTGCTCCTGGCCCCACGATCAATAAAGATTCAACACTTAAGGGCTGGTTTCTGTAGGCTGTAAATTCAATACCCAGTTGTTTAAGTAGCTCTTCACCTTTGTCATTACCCGTATAATATACTTTACGTTGATTGACGGCTTCGATCTTATCAAGATAACTGACCAGATTGCGGCACAGGCGTTCAGCAACCGGCTCAGGCTCTGTTCTTGCCGTAACATCCATCTGACAGAAGATAATCACACCTTTTGTGTCGCGATATTCCAGCAGAGGTGAATATTGCAAATTAAATCCCCCGTCAATTAAAGGCATCCAGTTGCCTCGGGCGGGTTTTTCAATTAACACGGAAGCGGTATTGCCGGTATTGCCGGAGCGCCATACCCGGGTATTTGTAAAACCGCACCAGTTCCATTCAGGATCATGAGTTTCAAAGGCAGGCAGGCCTTTAAGGTATGGACTTGTAAGAGTAGAAGCCCCGCGCCAGTTTTGAAGCAACTCGTTGGAAATATCTTTTAATACCGGGTGTAATGGATTACGGACAAATGTTTTTCGCAGTCCCATAATATTGGCGCGAAATCCCAAACGTTTAGTTAACACCTTATACGGCTGTTCAAAAACAAGAATATTTATTTTATGATTCAGTTTTAATAAGTCAATCTGTGAATTATTTTCCGCCAAGACATTTCTGCCTATAATGAGCGTATTGTATTGGGTCAAATCAGCTTTGCAGTCAACTTTCTCAAATGCAACGCCATTCTTCTTTAATAATGCTGCCGTCGCTCCAAGTGGATCAAATAATGCAATTTTCCCAGTCAACCTCATCCCTGTTTTTTCAGCAGGAGCAGCGATTATGTTCAGTACAAATTCATCCTCCTGCTTTTGACCGTCATTAAAGTTGAATACAGCCGTCAGTTTATATTTTCCAGGTCTTGGAGTCTTTGCTTTAACTGGAATGAACACAACATCTCCTGGGGCGACATTGATAACTCCTTTTTCTTTTTTATCCAGCCCACTCAAAGCCCAACTGTAATCACAAGTAACTTTTTTGCGGGAATCATTTATTATAACCAACTGTTTATTAACAACTTGCCCTGCTGTAAAATTTTTACTCTTTTCTGTATTATGAGATTTATTGCCGGCAATGAATGCAATCACCGGCATATTCCAGCGTAAGAATGTTTTTCCCAGAGATGTCGGTTTGAATGAGTTTTTTTGCCGTTCGTATATATACTGAGAACCTCCACCAATATAATCAGGCACAATGCCAGGATTCTGAAGATTCAAATAGCGTGCGGGATTGACTTGACGTTTAGCCTTAGCTATACGTTTCCAAAGCCCTTCCTGATCCCATGGAAGCATTGCCGACACGCCTTTCATACGGAAAGAACGCCAGTTGTCTTCAGCAAACCAGCTTTGAATTTCAAGATAGTTCTGTTCAGAGTTTTTTAACAGATAAGCTAAATGCATCCCCCAATGAGGCGTTTTATTTTTCTTGAACAAGTCATTTTCCTTTACCTGCATATATTGCTTTTGCTTTGTCATTATAAATGCTTTCTGATTAGTTACAGCGGAAGCAAATTCAGAATCCCATATCATCTGGAAAGCATAGGTGCGCCAGATGAAATTTGGACCTCGATAACTTGACCATGACGCAATGTGCGGGAGTCCCCATTCTACAAAAAACATTGGTTTAACACCATTTTCTGCCCAGTGTTGCATCCAGTCGCTGCGTTCCTGGCGAGGAGCCCAGTTTAAATAAAAATTCACACTATATATGTCGCCCAGATTACCAGACTGATGATGATAGACAGCTCGCGTAGAATCAATTTTCTTGACAATATTTTCAGCAATGGCTGCCTGCCTAAGATATTTCCGCTTTGATTCGGGGACATCCGCTATATTACTTAAAGAATATCTGCCGTCCATTTTTAAAGGGTTTTGATCCCCATAATAACCAGTTGCGTTATGATTCATTGCATAGGTAATAACGCTGGGATTATTCTGAATCTTTCTAATCAGCCATTGAGCCAGTTTCTTATAGCGCTTATGCTGTTTGGGAGTATCAAGTTTCCACTGATAGTCCTTGCCGTGCGGCAAAGAAAATGACGCCAATACGCCTGTTTTCTCAGTTGCTCTGAAAAGACCGTTCATATAGCCGACACTACCGGGGGAAAAATTATAGTTACTGGTAATCAGGTAGTTAAATCCGTATTCTTTCATTTTTTTACAAGTATTGATACCGCCGGCGACAGAGGCTTGATCCGCAAAGTCTGAAATATTTCTGACATACAAAGCCCGCAGATGAATCCTTTTGCCATTCAGATAGAAATCACGGCCATCTAGCCAAAATTCCCTGAAGCCGAATTCGAATGGCAGTTGTTGATCGGCAACTGCTCCGCTGTTTTTTTTAAGGGTAACCTTCGCTGTGTAAATATTATCCGGCGTGTGAATGTCCCATAGAACAGGATTTTTCCAGTTTGCGAAAAATCTGAACCGACCATTTTTGAGATTGTTTTTAGAAAATGATTTTGACTCAAAAAACTTAACCTGTTTATTTCCTTTTAAAATTTCAGCAGTGATTTTAAAGTTGCCATTTTCCAGCTTATTCAAACCAGAATCAAAAGTAATCTCACCTTTACGTGTTGAAGTGATGATATGGGTATCTGTTATATAGCTTTTCTCAGGACGAGCTATAAGGTAAACATTGCCCGTTATTCCTTTCATTTTCAATTTAGCTTTGCTTTTAAATGCCCGGCCAGGCGCCATGAAAACATCAGACGCTTTCTCCAAAGGCCTTGCGGTATGCAAAATAGTCAGAACAGCTTTTTGACCAGGTATTACGGCTGAAGTTATATCCACCTCTCCGCCGGGAAACAGAATCGATCCAGCTGGCTTACCGTTGATATAGATAGCACAATGAGTCTGGACCATTTCAAAATCCAAAAGGATTTGTTTACCAGCCCAGGATGCAGGAATATCAATATCCCGCTTATACCATGCCTGCTCAAGTCTACTAAAGTCAATTTTTTCTTTTACCCCGTCAGGAAGCAGAAACTCCTGGGCGGCCGCGCTGGTGTTCCAATCCCGGACGTCAGGCCAAATGCCCGGAACTTTGAACCAGCCCCAGCCTTTCCCTTCTGCCGGAATTTTTGTTTTTCCGGATATTTCCGGCAGAAATCGCCAAAGCCCGTTTATGCAGACTTTCTCCTGGGTTTCTGATTTTATTTTCCAGCTCTTTGATTTATCCCAAATATTCACCGCACCTTCAGGCAGCGGTAAATCTTTTACTGGCTTTCTTGTTTTTGTAACCGTTATAATTATATCGCGAAATTCAAGATTCCCGGATTTTCCAAAATTTGACGGTTTAATTTCAAGGGTTACTGCTCCGGGAGGAATATTGTAGTCCCGTTCGCATTTTATCCAAGCGGTGGAGCCCTTTGCAAAAAATACATTCGGCCACCTTCCCACTTTCCGCCCACTGGCATCCTTGAATACCATAGCCATGCGTCCATTCTTCCACTCAGCATTACCCTGAACAATATTAGAAGCTTTCATCTTCATTGATAAATGCAATTGCATCCAATTGGGTTTCAGCGGAATATCCTGTGCTACACTGGAATAACTGCCTCCGAGCAGCAGGGTTGGTTTCCCGGAAACTGAAACGACTTTTGCATTACTAGCATTCTTCCAGCCGGTCAGGGATCCAGTTGCAAAATTCCCGTTTTCAACTACATTGACCGCTTTTTCAGCAGCTATACTCATATCGCATATGGCTATTGCGCCGATTATAATAAATAGTTTTTTCAGCAAAATATATCCTCTAACGTTTTATTTAGTTTTTGAACTTAACAGATACGCGTGTTTAGCGATTGCCTCGCTACCCGCACATGTCGGATGCGTTCCGTCTGCTGTGTATTTTCCCGGGGTGGCGTCTTGAGCCGACCACAAACCTGTTTTTTCCCTCCAATCATATTCTACAAATGAACATAACTCAAAAACATCGTCATATCCAGCCGCATCAGGACTTTTTCTCATTAAATCATTCCATTTCCCTCTTAAAGATGAAGTTCCTGCTGTACATGGTTTAGCTTTTTGATTTTTGACTGTTTTGAAGCCGTCTGTTGATAAAGAACGCGGAAGGATAGTTGTTCCGATAAAAGATGCATTCGGATTATCTTTTTTTATCCGTTCAACCAGTTTTATGCTGTTTTTCTTCAATTTTTCAATGTTGTTAGATCTTTTTAAATCGTTACTTGCAAGATATACATGAACTTTATTAACATTACATAGATTAAGAATATCAAGACGGCCCTTGAACTCTTCAGCACAATATGTAAAGCTATCTGAGCCTTTTGATAAATTAACGGAAGGGCAAGCTAATACTGTAGAACAAAGCTTATCGGCATATCCTGCATTAGCATTTTTATCACCGTATTGATCTCCCCTTATATCATACCATCCTTCAGGAGAACTGGAACCGACAATAGCCCATATATCCCCTTTGTAATCAGTCTTTGCCAATATTGCTACAGGTGAAAAGCCAATGATATAATTTTTTTTGATTACGGGCAGGCTCCTGGCATTGCGAATAAAATCATCTTTAATAAATGAGCTTCCGTATGAAGTATAAGAACATTCATAGATATGTTCTTTGGAACTGCCGATACTTCTGGAAACAGGAATTTTCTTCTCCATATCAAGATTTTCACAAACGACCCATATACCAAACCAGTTTCCTTTTTTGATTATTTTGTCTCCAAGGTCAATTGTAATAATTTTATAGGTTTCCTTATCTCCTTTCAAGCACTTTATGGTATTGCCGACAATACGGGGAGAGGTGTCAAGGTTTTTATTGCTCATCTTGAATGACGGTTCAATTCCTGCCTGAATCTCAACATTATTCGGGAAAGGATATTCGCGTATAGCCTTAACAGGCTTATTTCTAGCCATGTAAAATGTCGGAAATACAAGTTTTAATTTACCTTTGAGGTCAACCATTGCCTTTCGCCGATATCTTGAAAAGATGCGAGGTTGAGAAGCCCCTCTCCAGCCTGTCGCCAGCCTCAATCCGTTAGACACACAACGGTAGGTATTGTTTTTTTCATCTGCAGCCGCAGAATATACCACTAGCACATATGCGAAAAGCACTGGTAATTTTCTTAACATAGATTTTCTCATTTTTATTTATTGATTTTCTAAAAGCAAACGTTCAAATCATCAGTTCATCAATTAGGATAAATTTTATTTAACTGATATGGAGCCTTTTATCGCCTGTTTTCCTCTTATTCATGTCCAAAATAAAATATTGGTTCCAAAGCTGCACTCGGAATTACAGGCGATTTATGGGCAGCATGAAAATCAAGGTAAAGAACATTTAATCCGTTGTCATGACGTCGTGTTACCAACTCATCTTCTCCAGCATATGTCCAATATTCTCCAGGACCGCTTGCTCCCCATATTGCAGCCATCAGGTTAATCCGTCCATCTGCCATCCCCAAAGTTCCTGAAGGGTGTTTTAAGCTTCCTAATTTCATAGGGTTTTTTACATCCTTATAACCGTATGGCATGCTTGTTTTTCCCCATTCCCCGTTAGCATTAGCACCATAGCTGGCAATAAGATTTGACGCTATATGCTTATAAACAGCCGCGGGACAATTAAAACTCGGATTCTCCCAGGGGGAACTAAGCGTAGTGAGTTCTTTATTTAAAATATATTTGGATAAAAAATAAAAAACTGTTCTATCCGCCCCCTGATAAGGGCCATATGAATATGGGAGAGAATCATCATAATCAGGACAATATTGCGCCGTTGCCACTCCCAGCTGCTTTAGATTATTCAAACATGAAATAGCTTTAGCTCTCTCGCGGGCTTTATTGAGCGCCGGCAGCAGCATGGCAGCTAGAATAGCTATGATAGCTATCACAACGAGGAGTTCGATAAGAGTGAATTTTCTTTTTGTTTTCATTTGCTTATTCCTTACCTGGTTTAATTTATGTTATCAACATACTATACAAGATTCTCTTGGAATAAAAGTATGTCCGACTGACTGACAAATTAATTCCATACCTGGATTAATGAATGCTTTATCTATTATGGCAAACATCAGTTCACCCATTTTATGAAAATCAGAACTTATAGATGCCATTGGAGGATTCATTTTCTTACACTCGGGAAGATCGTCTGAGCCAATGATGGCAATATCGCCAGGTATCCGTAAACCATTATCTTTTATTGCCGCGAAAGCGCCAAAGGCAAGACAGTCTGTCACAGACATAATTGCATCAATATCTTTGTTCTTCTGAAGATATTTTGCCACCATGCGATAACCGTCAAGTTCAAATCCGCTCTCAATAGATATCTGTACAAGGCTATCAGGATCAATATCATATTCTTTCATTGCGCGAAGAATACCGCTAAGTTTATTTTTACTGAAATGGCTGCTGTTTGTTAAAAAAACTATTTTTTTTCTACCACTTTCGATGAGGTGTTTACTTGCCGTATAAAAGACATCATCCATTAATCCATATACGCAATGGCTATCAAAATATGGCTTAAGCGTCCTGACAACACACGGTTTGCCCAGCTCTGTTAACCGGGAAATATAAGGAGCATAACCTCCAAGGCTTGGAAAAATAAAAGCATCGGAATTGTTGTTTAACATCATTTCTATACCATCATCAAGATTTTGATTATCAGGATGCATGTACAAAATATTCAGTAAATAATCCTGATTGTTCATTGCCTTGGAAAAGCCTTCCAGAATAAATTGAGTATTAAACCAGGACACATCCTGTGAAGGATCATGCCATTTGTCAGAACAGCAAACTGCAGTAATTATTTTAACTTTCTGCTTCTTGGCTTGAGGTTTGCTGATAAAAGAGCCTTTTCCTTGAATTCGTTTAATATAGCCATCATTGACAAGTGTGGAAATAGCTTCCCGTACAGTATTTTTACTTATTCCAAGTTTCCGCGAAAAAACATTATCTGACTCTATCTGGTCACCCGGTTTATATTTCCCCTTTTTCAGCCGGCTTAAGATAATCTCTCTTACCTGGTCGCTTTTTGATTTTGCAGTAATCATATATCACGTCTTTAAGTTGTGTGGTTATCCTATAACTTATATTATATATTATTTACATAAAAATGTCAACTGTTCAATCATAAATAATAGCAAATTAAATGTTTTACAGGTAACCGCAGATTTAATCCTATAACTTGTTAATGCCCCTACCCTTTCATATTGCCATGAAAATTTAATACGAAAAAAAACGTAAACGGATTCAAGATTATATAATGCAACATTATAAAGAGTAGTTTTAAAAAATTCGTGTTTGCAAAATATCATTATTTACAGTTCATGAACATCTTGAGTATTATATTAGAATATAATAATATTATGTATGAATTTGTTTGACATTCAGCGGGACGCTGTCAACGGCATTTCACAATGCCAGATGACCTTTAGAATGATAAAACTTTTCTGTTTTTTTGTTAACTCTCTTGACTTTCTGACAAAATACGACTAATCTAAAGTTATATTTTGAATTGGTCAAGAAGGAATTTAATTATGTTTCTCAATCGAAATTTAAAAAACGCTTTTATGAAAGCAAGTTCATCATTTTCCGCTGTGGTTCTTACAGGAGCCAGGCAGGTTGGTAAAACTACATTTTTACGTCATATATCTGAACCGGAGAGAAAATATGTTTCTCTTGATAGTCTTGACTATCGGCAAATGGCAAAAAACGATCCACAGCTTTTTCTAAGTAACTTTCCTCCGCCTGTAATAATTGATGAAATTCAATATGCGCCGGAGCTTTTACCATATATAAAAGTCATGATTGATGAAGCCAGATTCAGTGGAAAATCTGACTGCAATGGGATGTTCTGGTTGACTGGCTCTCAACAATTTCATATGATGAAAGACGTAACGGAATCTCTTGCCGGACGTATTGCCGTATTTAATCTTTTGGGACTGTCCAATCGCGAACTTGTGGGGCATGAAAACCAGCCGTTTTTACCTGATACTTTTACGCACGACGGTATGGATATGGCTGGAGCTCCTGAATTTTATAAGAAGATTTGGCGAGGCTCTTTCCCGGGAATTATAACTCGTGACGACTCTGACTGGAGTATCTTTTTTGATTCGTATATCAATACCTATATTGAACGTGACGTCCGGGATTTGACCCAGGTTGCCGACCTTGGTAAATTTCACTCGTTCATAAAAGCTGCCGCCGCGCGTACCGGGCAACTTCTTAATTATGCAAGTCTCGCCAGAGATGCCGATATATCGCAACCCACAGCAAAAAACTGGATGAGCGTGCTGGTAACCTCCGGCCTGGTGTACTTGCTTTATCCTTTCTATAAGAATCTTAATAAACGTATGATCAGCACTCCGAAGCTCTATTTTATCGATACCGGACTGGCTGCGTTCTTAACCAACTGGAATACCCCTGAGGTGCTTAACGCAGGAGCTATGAGCGGAGAATTTTTTGAAACATGGTGTATCTCCGAACTTTTAAAAAGTTATCTGCATTCGGGCCGTCAGGCTCCATTTTTCTACTATCGGGATAAAGAAAAACGCGAAATAGACCTTTTAATTGAAAATAACGGAGTATTGCATCCAGTTGAATTCAAGAAATCAGCAACACTAAAGAAAAGTGATGTCGCAAATTTCCGGGTACTGGAAAAGTTCAAAGTTCCCATCGGGCATGGAGCTTTAATTAGTTTAAGTCCGGAAAATATTTTGGTAGCTGAAAATTGTTCAGCAATCCCTGCACCATTCCTGTAAACGAAAATGCAACAACACAATACTTTTATCACTAATATGAAAACTATATGTGAGACTTTAAAATGTCAAAAGAAATAACTGACGAAGATAACATCAAAGACTTTCTTTCAATGCTAGCAAAATCACTTGCAAGTAAATGTGTTGTTGAACGTATTGTAATCGGAGATAATTCTTTTGATAATTCTGCGAAAGCAGAATGGTTTAATACTCGTTTAGATGGAACTACTGCAAATTATTATCGTTATTTTCGTAAATCATGCTTACCAAGTGAGATTGCTCCAGAAGATTTGGAATTTAGGAAAGCAACAAAATTTATTGATAAATTTCTCAAAGCATATGAGGTTAACAATGAGTCTGAAATATCAAGACTAGGAACACTCTTTTTTGAGGGACATCTAAAACAAAAAACTCCCGAATACATAGAGTATGCAACTGTTATTGAAAAAGCTTGTCAAGAAGTTTCGAACGTGTATCCAGATACATCAGAAGAATTCTTGCAAAAATCAATTACAGCTATGAAATCTACATTCGTTCTAAATTATTTGTTGAAGTCTTATAGAAGAGAAATGGCAAAATTGTGCTTGGAATCAAATATGAAATTTTCTACACTTGAGGAAAATATTGATTCAATCATTTTTACAACTATACTTTTGACAGAAAAATATTTAAAAGCTGAAGGGATTTGTTCTGCTGAATTGGATTCTATGTGGGATACAAAAGGATTTTTCTGTGACTTTTGGTTTTCAGCCACTTTGCCTGATAAAAAAGGCAATAGTGAAACTTTGCGTGAGATATACCAAAAAATATCTGATGACTGGCCAGAATATATTGCTAATGCGATGTTTATTCTTGATTATGCTGCTATTATTCAAGATAGATTATTTTCTAACCGATTTATGAATCCAGAAATAGATTGGGAAAAAGAGTCATACAATATTTGGAATTCATATGCTGCCGCAGCATTAAGGTTGGGAGAAATATTTTCTAAATATAAAAATAGACTTCCGTTTACGGATGAAGATATTGCAAAGCTACGAGAAGAGTCAAAAGCATCGGTTCCTCTGATAATCACCGAAGGGAAAACTGATTGGAAGCATATAAAAAATGCATTTGACGATTTCCATAATAGAGGATATTTTTTAGAATTAAGACTTGATTTTCATGAATCTAATGAAGACATGGGAGGTCCATCTCTTGTCCGTATGTGCAAAGAGTATGCAAAGATTAATCAAAAAAGGAAAACTATTTTTGTTGCTGATTATGATGACAAAGACATCATAAAACAACTGGGAGCACCTTCAGGAAAACAGTATAAGTCGTGGGGAAACAACGTTTTTTCTTTTTGCCTGCCTGTTCCTGCTCATAGAGAAAAGCATAATAATATTTCAATAGAGTTTTATTATTCTGACGAAGAAATAAAACGTATTGATAATGAAACAGGCAAAAGACTTTTTTTCTCAAATGAAATAGAAAAGATTGTCAAAGGCAATCTCACAAGCAAAAAAGACTATGTAGAATATCGCACCTGCCGTGAAATTCAGGCAGATGAGTTTGATAAAAAAATATATGATGATAAGTGTGATCAAATTTTTGATGAGCGAGGCGCAGCTGTGGTACATTCAAAAGCTGTTTTTGCTGACTATGTTTATAACGGAAGGCCTGGATATAATAATTTTAAACTAGACGCATTTAAAGATATTTTTGGAATTATCCAAGCAATCCATAAGGAGTAGCGCTTGGAAACGTTCTGTTTTAACTTGTGCAGGAACATTACCCTCAAAGCGATTGATACAAAATTGATACAAAATAGAGTCGTAAAAGACATAAAAAAACACTAAATGACAGAAATTGATGCAAGCGAAATTTAAGCTGCAAGCTCCTGATAATAAAGGCAAAAAAATGGTCGGAATGAGAAGATTCGAGCTTCCGACCTTTTGACCCCAAGTCAAGATATTTTATACTTATTTCATGCTTTTTGGTAGTTTATTGGTGGTCTTTATTCAAAACTATGCTATTATTATAGAACAATGGTAATTTTAAGTAATTATTGGGAGTCTATATCATGGCATACAGCAAAAGACGCAGTAAAGGAGCAGGCACAATATACAAGCGTGGTAAGTATTATTATCTGGAATATACCATAAATGGACGAAAGAATAAAGTATCATTAAAAACAGCAAACCGTAATGATGCAGAGACAAAAGCCAAAGATTTACTCCCAGTTCTTCAAGCGGACACAAAAGAGCAAGTAGCCGTCCATGTTGCAGAAGCTAAAAAATTGCGCCGTCAATCTGGATTATTGATAAACAAGATTTGGGATGAATATCTGAAACAGCCAAATAGACCGGACAGCGGGGAAAACACTTTAAAGGGTTATGAAAGGGTCATATATAAATTTGTCAGGTGGCTAAAAAGAACACATCCTGAAATATCCAGAGCTGTACAAATTGATTCTACGATTGCCGGAGAATATTGCAATGAACTATGGAGCGGTAAAATATCCGCAAGAACATACAATGCTTATTTACAGCCGTTAAAATTAATTTTCAATATTATTCATGATAGTGCCGCATTAGATATTAACCCATTTGAAAAAATAAGTAAAAAAATCGAAGAGTCAGAATCCAGAAAAGAGTTTTCAAAAGAACAAGTGATTTTGATATTCAATGCTTTCAATGACCCCCAATTACATTTATTACATAAAAAGCAAATGATGGTTATGTTTAATATTTGTTGCTGGACTGGTTCAAGAGGGCAAGACGCATGCCTTATGCGTTGGGAAAGTGTAAATTTTGACAACAACACTATTTCATATATTCCAGAAAAGACGAGGCGTAAAACTAATCGTGGAGTTTCAATCCCCATGCACCCGCAATTAAGAGAAGCTCTTATGACGGCTTTGGAATGGCAAAGGGATGAATACGTTATTCCTGACGTTGCTGCACGCTATAAAACAAATCCGTCCGGCATATCAAAAGACAGCATTAAAGTATTTCAATTTATAGGCCTTGAAACTGCCACGGGAAATGTAAACTCAAGGCGTAAATTTAAAGCCAGTCAATATTCCATGCATAGTTTCCGGCATACATTCGTTTCGTTTTGTGCAAACTCTGGCGTACCTCTTGCGGTCGTTCAGTCTATTGTTGGGCATGGATCACCAGCCATGACAAAACATTATACTCATATTTCACGAGAAGCAACGGAAAAAGCGGTTGCAAGCCTTCCACAAATAACTCATACAGTCAACCAACGCTCAAAACGCGAAGTAATTAAAGATATTATTGATAATCTTTCAGAAAAAGAGCTTGAAAATTTATTTACATGGTTACAAGGTAAGAAACATATTAAGCCATTATTATTGCGTTTAGATAGTTGATTTTTTTATAGGTGGTATTTATTATGAAGGGGTATAATCGAAAACTTGCTAAAAAGATTCTTAGGCTATATGACTTGGCTAAAGAAGTTAAAGAAATTCTAGCATCTGCAAACAATAATTTAGTTAGAGATTTCATTTTTGTTTTGAATAACACCCTTGCTCTTGATTCTATAGGAAGCTTTCCCGAGGATACATATAATGTTATTCTTGCAAACAAGTCCCGTATTAATCTTGGAAAAGTTACAACTAATACAAAGCGATGTGTTGTTATTGATAATCGAGATGGCAGGGTCACATATAATAAAGAAAATGGCTTTTTATGCAATAAAGGTGATATTTCAAGAAATAGTTTTGCCGTTAGCATGTCGTTAATGTTCGATATGTACAAAGAGAATAACTTTTTCGATACAATGCCCAAGCAAGCAATGCCAATAATTAAAGAAATGCGCGACATTTTAGATGAATGGGAAGATTTTGCTGATAAATATACTCATTTTCAGCTAGAGGAGAACATTAAGAACTTTGAAAAAAACACCGAATATTTCGAAGCATTCTTAGGAGCAACTTTTAAGCCGGAAATTGAACGCAGGAAGGCGAAGCATAAGCAACGAGAAGAGAGAGGAAAGCTTCTTGATGAATTTCTTAAAATTCGAAAAAAATATCCATCAAATAATGCAGTTTATAGGCATTTTGCAAAAGTAAAATTAGCAAAAGATATAGAGCGATATAAAAACTCTATGGATATTATTAGCCATGCTGAAGGTTTGCGATTAAAAAAGGACTTAGATAAGAAAATAGAGCAAGCAACTGCAACAATCAAGCGTGCGGTATGTAGAGCCAAAGAGGATAGAAAAAAAGATAATAAAGCCTTACAATAGAATTTAATAGTTATCCACATTTAACGCAATGATGAGAATGGGTCGCATCCCATAACTCGTCGGAGTCATGGCGTTAAATGTGGATATTTTTTTGTTTTTATACGCCTTACCTGTGGTGACACTTTCAATGTGTCACCATTTTTTTTGATTACTTTCAAAGTGTCACCATTGTTTCTTATCTTTATATATTGCAACGCCTTACAAATCTTGTTTTATTAAAAATATAAGGCCGTTTTATCGGATAATTTTTAATTAAACTGAGGTTTGAAAAATGAAAGAAGCAACAATGTTGGCAATTAGTGCTATTCTAAGCGCTGATTCTTCGTGTCCAGAAGAACATCAAAAGAAAATCATCAGATTTTGCAAAGGTATCAATAAACCGTCTCGAAATATGGGAACGGTTAAAGATGCCGCCCGTATTCTCCAATGTCATGTTAAAACCGTCCACAAATATGCCGCAAGAGGATTATTACATCCTACAAGGATAACTAAACGGAAAATCCGTTATGATCTGGATGAAGTTATGAATCTTTTAACTGGCGAGGCGGTCTAAATGATTCATCATGCTTTCTTTGATAATTATAATCCTGACGATTTCAAGCTTATAGCGGAAGAGCCAGCCGACACTTGGCAGGCTACGCGCCCGGATAGGCGCATGCGGACTACCGCCGCGGAGCCGCCAACGGCGGCGGCTTTAACTAAACTTGAATCTGAAAGAATTAAAGTAACCTTAGACAATATCTTGGATAGAGTAAAAGAAAAATCATATATCAGTTTTAATAGAATTGATATTAGAAATTTAATGGATGCTATACCAAGTAGAGAAAATATTTATAAAGCCATTCCAGTATCTTGTAAAAGCTGGTTTTGCAAAGATTGCCGAAAACAAAAAGGGCATGAATTAAAAAATAAAATTTTAGAAAAAATTGAATCAATAAAAGTTCCCCGACTTTATACTATTACTGTTAATCGGGAATGGTTTAATAATCCCAAAGAAGCTTTTAAATATATCATGGGGCAGAAATTTATTGCCCGACTGCTTACAAAGGAAATGGGAATACGCCGTTGGATGTGGGTATTGGAAGCGCAAGAGGAAAACGGCGACGGCTGGCCGCATTGGCATATTTTGCTGGATATTGGAGATTTGCCGGCTATGTGGTATAACAAAGACACACAGGAAGCCCATGAACAAGCACCAGAGGAAAAAACAGGCTGGGTCTATATTCCGCATTACTTCGACTTAAACAAAGCCCATAGACTGCTTACAAAGTGGAAAGTCGGCAAGCAATGCAAGCTCTCGGTTAAACGTGATAGTTTCAATACAGCCAAACATGCAGTTTTTTATATTACCAAGTATTTGATAAAAACTCCCAGTCGTGGATTTCCGCCGTGGATGCTGAAAACTCCAAGAATCAGGTTTTATGCATTATCAAGGGATTTGAAGAAGTCAGACGAACCAGTAGAACCAAAAGACGAAACAAACGAGGTCGCTAAAAAACGAAAAAACAGGATGGCTCGTAAACCTGTGGAACGTGTCGCGGAATGTCGTAAAAAAGTGATATTTTCTATTTTTGACAGCGTAAAGAATTGTTTTGTTTTTTCATCGCCTATGTGGGGTTTAAAAGCAAGTATTCAGCATATGCCGGAAGCTCTATGTATACAGGAGCATAGCCTAAAATCTCAAAGCTATTTCCCTGCATGGGGCTTTAACGATATAAAGGGGATAATAAAATTTGAAAGAATCTGGAACATGCCGGAAAATCTCAAACTATTAATAAAATCAATCAATAATAAACAACAAGAACTATTAACCCAATGGAGCACAACATGAAAAAGAAAGAACTTAAACCTTTAGACTACTTTAAACCTTTTGAATCAACAGAGCCATATGTAGAATGTACAGTAAATCCCGATACTGGAGTTTATAAAATTATTATGTACGGCAGAATACAAAATATGAAAGATTATGATTTTAAGAATAGTTCTGAAATTGAAATATTTAAAAAATTCCTGATAAATTATATCTCTATGAAAAATTTAATACGAAAAGAACGTAAGCGGATTCAAGATTATATAATGCAACATTGTAAAGAGTGGTTTTAAAAAAGCAATTCCGAAATTTTGCTAACTGCAAACTCAAAAGAACAAAGGCAATATCAGGATTATATCATGAAACATTATAAAAAGTGGTTTTAAATTTGATAAGTTTTATAGAACAGTTATATTTGAAAGCATGGGTAACAAGAATTTATGGGTAGAAGTCTCGCTAAGTATCAAAAAAGATAAAATTTTAATTAAACCTTTAGAGAGAAAGCATAATGGCAAGAAATGCGACAAACAAGCTATTACATAAAGCTAAGAAATCAAAAAGTGATGAATTCTATACTCAATATATTGATATTCAAAAAGAAATTGAAGCGTACTTAGAATACAATCCTGATGTATTTCGAGGCAAAGTTGTTTATTGTAATTGTGATGACCCATACGAGAGCAACTTTTTCCGTTATTTTGTATTAAATTTTGAAAAGATTGGACTAAAACAGCTTATTACGACCAGCTACAAGCCTTCTCCTGTTGCTAATACGCAATTAGATCTGTTTGATTATGAATATTCTCTAACAAAACCCAAAGGCCGTCCGAAAATAACTGCCAACAAATTTATCATCAATGAAGTTGGAGACATAGATGGCGATGGTGAGTTTAGCTTGAAGGATGTTGCATTACAACTAAAGGGAAATAAGCACAATGAATGGACTCCATTAGACGGGGATGGCGATTTTCGCAGTGACGAGTCAATCTCTTTATTAAAGCAATCTGACATTGTAATAACTAATCCACCATTTAGTCTGTTCCGAAAATATATAAAACAGCTTGTTGATTTCGATAAAAAATTCTTAATCATCGCCAATATTAACGCCATTACATATAAGGAAGTATTCCCTTTAATTAGAGATAATAAAGTCTGGCTAGGTACTGGAATGGGAAGATGGATTTCTGGTTTTATTGTTCCTGAATCATACGAACTATATGGTACGGAAGCCAGAATTGATGAGGAAGGGAAACGAGTCGTTGCCACAAATAACTGTCTTTGGTTTACTAATTTAGATCATGGGAAAAGACATCAACCATTGCCGTTAATGACAATGAAAGATAATATCAAGTTCAGCTCCCATAAGAATATTAAGGGGAGAGATTATGAGAAATATGATAATTATGATGCGATTGAAGTTCCTTATACCGATGCTATTCCTAGTGATTATGATGGCGTAATGGGAGTGCCAGTTACCTTTTTGGATAAGTACAACCCTGATCAGTTTGAAATAATTGGTTGTTCTTATGACTATGGTAGACCAGATGGCTGGAGCAAGGATATTAATATGTCAGTCTCTGTAAACGGTGTAAATGTTTATAAAAGACTTTTAATAAAACATAAAAAAATAAGAGATTGAGGACAATGAAAACAACATTAAGAACAGACATCACAGTCAAAGACATATGCGAGGGCTTTGTTTATAATGAGCTTGAAGGTAAAGGACTGTTTGGACTTGCAGGAAAGCTTACCATTCAACCGGAATACCAGCGCAATTACATTTATGCTGATGGTAAACAAGATGTTGCCGTAATTGATTCTCTACTTAAAGGCTATCCCCTTGGACTAATATATTTCGTGAAAGTCAGTGATAATGAATTTGAAATTTTGGATGGTCAACAGCGCATTACAAGCTTTGGGCGATATGTTACTAATAAGTTTGCTTTTAAAAATAAAGATGGAATGGAACAATATTTTAGTGGTATTGCACAAGACAAAAAAGACAAAATTTTAGAGACAAAACTCACTATTTATGAATGCGAAGGCAAAGAAAGTGAGATAAAAAACTGGTTTTGTATCATAAACATGAAAGGTGTTCCCTTAAACGACCAGGAGGTAAACAACGCAATCTTTTCCGGACCATTTGTAACACTTGCAAAAGCAGAGTTTAGCAACAGCCGGAATGCCAACATACAGAAATGGGGTGCATATATAAAAGGCAGTGCAGACCGACAAGATTTTTTAAAGGTAGCATTGGAATGGGTGAGCAAAGATAATATTGTTGATTACATGAGCAGACATCGTTATGACAATAACATAAGTGAGCTGAAAACTTATTTTACAAGTGTCATAGATTGGGTTTCGGCTGTATTTATTGATGTTGAAAACGAGATGTGCGGACTTGAATGGGGACGACTTTATGAAACGTATCATAACAAAGCATACGACCCCCAAAAGGTATCAGCAGAAGTACAAAAACTGTATGGCGATTCGTACATACAAAATCGTAAAGGAATTTTTGAATATATTCTAGGTGGCTCAAACGATAAAAAATTACTTAATGTTCGAGTATTTGACGAGGCTACAAAGAAATCTGTTTACTCTAAACAAACTAAAGAAGCTGAGGAAGAAAGTAAATCAAATTGTCCGTTGTGTTCAATAGGTCATGATTCAAACAAAAGTAAGATTTGGAAATTGAATGAAATGGATGCTGACCATGTAACTGCTTGGAGTAAAGGTGGAGCAACCGATATAAAAAACTGTCAGATGCTTTGTAAAACACACAATCGAGCAAAAGGTAATAGATAGGTTTTACATAGAAAACGTTTTTATCAGGGATATGTCTTAAGACTATATAATAAACTGTTTGAACAATTATAATAAAAGGGTATATAGCAATTATGGCTGTACTTATTTCATTAATTACTCTACTCTTAATGACTCCAGCTGCTATTTATTATTCACTTAAGCTTCATTCTTTACTTAAGCTGAAAAATGTTCTAAATAAAGACATTAAATCACAACCTACACATAGTCGTGAGTCTCAAAATTGTAATGATGGTTTTAGAAGGCCATTTCCTACATTAGTATTTGCTATTTTGTTGCAAGGAGGTGGACTTTTAATCTTTTTATTTATATCTCTACTTTATCATCAATGTAGAATTGTTCCTCAGAAAATACCTTTTATATCAGAACCAATTGTTTTAACAAAGTTTTGGGCTTGTATATGTATAACCCCTTGGTGTGTAATGTTAATTCCATTATTGATAACAACTATAATAGATGTGCACCACTTATTTGAACGTAACAATATACACCATCTAGGTTTTAAACTAATTGAAAAATACTTACCCGCTAAACAAAAAGATTTTACATATATGCATAGAGTTAAGTTTATTCTCGTAATGGGTTGCTTATCATCTTTATTGGCTTGGCTTCCCTATGTGAGTGGATTACCAAGTTTATTTGATACTGAATTAACAGCAAACGCAATTTTTGAATTTGGTGAACTCAAAAAAGAAGGTGAAAGTTTGGTAGCCAAAATCAAATCAAATAAAATAGATCAAACAAGTATTGATGAAGAATTTAACAAACTCAAACAAAAAAAAGAAGAGCTTAAAAGGAAATATAGAAAGCTTAATCTTCCAGAGTAAAAATTTCAGTCTTATTCTACAAACAATTACTGGTGGTCTATTGGGGGTTTATCAAGCTTAAAACAGTAGGAATTTAAGGTTTCTAAAGGGAATTAAAAGGAATCATCAGTTTTGCCTGAATAGCCTAATTTAAACTCAAATAAAGGCAAAAAAAATGGTCGGGATGAGAAGATTCGAACTTCCGACCTTTTGACCCCCAGTCAAACGCGCTAACCAGACTGCGCTACATCCCGAACAGAAAAACAGTAGGCTTAATATTGACAGTTTTTATGAAAAATCAAGCTTAATAATTAAATAAAATGAAAATAGTCAACTTTAACCGGGCGATTTGCAAATATTTTAGTTTTCAGGTATTGAAATAATATAGTCAAGAGCTATATTACCCCCATTAACTCCGGAAATGGAGAAAGCAGTGTTTTTTTAATCGTTAACAAGGAGACAGACAAATGGCTGCAGTAGTAAATGAAGACACATGTACAGGTTGCGAATCTTGCGTGGATTGCTGCCCGGTAGAAGCTATTTCTATGAATGGTGATGTAGCTACAATCAGCGCAGATGACTGCATTGATTGCGGTGCATGCGTTGGCGAATGCCCGGTAGAAGCTATTTCTATGGACTGATGCGACTTTCTGGAACTTAAGTTTCAGCATAAAGACAAGACTTTGATCTAACTTGAAATCAAAATCTTGTCTTTTTTTTATTTTATTCCGATTTCAACTGTTTTTCAGCCGGAATCTCCGCGACTTTACAATCTGTAGCATAAAGTCTTTCCGGCAGGCCTATAAGTATATTCGCAGGCTTTCCGTTAAGTGAAAACGGAGCGTGATGCCATACCCCCGGACGTAAAATTACCATTGTACCTTTAGGAACAAGGAAAAGTTCTATTTTATCGGCTGGAGCATCCGGCCCGCAGTCCGCCGGCGCCACATGAATGACAACATCTCCATCCATCGGCATCATCATTTCCGCGGTATGATCGTGATATTCAGATACGTTCACAACATTTTCACGAGGCTCAACCTGCAAAATGGAATAGCAAACCGCTGTATCTTTTAAATCCTGACGCAGCATATCCCGAAAAAATATAATCGGTTTTTCTCCAATAAAATCGCCGCTGACGTTAAGCATATCAGCAAATTTCCCGTAACGATCAAATTTTTCAAGCGTTAATTCCTGTACCGGCAATGTTTTCATAATCAATGCTCCTGTTAATTATTTTATATTTGAACCAGCCAGCGCTCCGCTGGCGAATGCCCATTGTAAGTTATATCCTCCGCAAGGACCTTGCAAGTCCAAAACTTCCCCAGCAAAAAATAAATTCGGCAGCAAACGGCTTTCTAAAGTATCGGGATTAACTTTTTTCAGGGCGACACCTCCACTGGTAAGCATAGCCTTGTCCCAACCATCAGTACTTTTTATTGTTAGAGGTAAGGCATTCAATAATGAACATAATTTGTTACGGGCTTCAGCTTTTAATTCCGCTATTTTAATATCAGGCTGTATCCCGTTCAGGCAGCAAAACTCATTACCAAGCGCTTTGGGAATATACTGCGCCAAAATACTGACTATTTGTTTTTTCCCTGAATTGACCTGGTGCTTTTTAAATGTTTTCTGCCATTCTTCAAAAGTTATTCCGGGGAAAAGATCGACTATCAAGGGGACTTCATGAGTTTTTGCAAGCAAGCATGAAACATCACCAGCAAGATCAATTATTGCCGGGCCTGACACTCCGTGATGAGTAAACAGCAATTCCCCTTTGCAAGTCTTCTTTCGATATTTAGGCAAGTCTATTGCCGCGCTGACAGACTTAAAACTGATCCCGGTACAACGTCCGGGCCATTCTTCGACGCAACGTAAACCGACTAAAGCAGGAAACGGAGTATTTATCTTGTGCCCGGCCTGTTCCGCCAGGAGATAAGCGCTACCGTCACCTCCAAGCTTCGGGTAGCCTTTACCGCCCCCCGCAATTACTACATAATCCCCGTTTACTCTGCCTTTTTCTGTCTGAATTCCTTTAAGTTGATTATCTTCAATAATAAGTTTTTCCACTTTGCAGGAAGTTTTTATTTCGACATTCAGTTTTTTGCAAAGATTCAGCAGGACAGTCAAAATATCCCTTGCGTGGCCGGATTCAGGGAAAACATGAAAACCATCCGCGGCTTCGGTTTCAACACCATTCCCGGCAAAAAATTCCCGCAATTTTTCAGGGGGGAACAAACTTAGGGCTTTCAGGGTGAAGCGCCCTTCCCTGCCGAATGCCTCCGAAAATCGTCTAACATCAAGGGTATTAGTCAAGTTGCAGCGTCCGCCGCCGGAAGCCAGAAGCTTCAAGCCTGACTGGTTCTGCTTCTCAAATACGATTACCCGGCAGCCGTTTTTTGCTGCATTAAGCGCCGCCGTCAAACCGGCGGGGCCTGCTCCTGTAACAAGTACTGTTTTTACCTTTGATGACATTTTATTATTTCTTTTCCTTTCTAATGCCGTATGGATAAGGAAGGAAGTCCAGTTTTTCTTCGTTCAGCACTTTTGCCAGGCTATGCCCGATCGTATGGATATAGCGGAAACTGTTTGAACTTACCGCAAATGAAAACAGCATAGTTGATGCGAGTTCCAAAATCTGCTTTTTGCTCCAAAACTCACATTTTTGGGTGTCAACAGCGGAAATAATCTGCCATGAATTAGCAGGCGACAAGGCTCTTCCTTCCTTGTCTATAAGTAAAAAATCATTAATCATCCTGACGATTTCCAACTCCACTCCCCACTCTTCACCAAGCTGGGCAGCAATAGCGCAAAGTATAAAATCAGCTCCAACCAGATCATCAAGAACCGGCCCCAGGCAAAAACAATCCGCCTGGAGTTCGTCAGGCGGCGATACCTCGAAACCGCACTTACGCATAAAATAAGATATTTCGCTGATGCTTTTTGGCGAAAAACGTTTGCTGGCTTTGAGAAAACGCTCCCACAAATCCTCAAGAAAACGTTCTGAATCATTATCATACCATTGCAGATGAACAGCCATCAATCCTTCAATCAGGTTCAAGTCTTCTGAATTCAGGATTTTCGCGAAGTTTTCCCTGCGCCGCCGCATAATCATAATTGCCTGTAACTGATGTATGCGTTTACGCAGCTCAGGGTTTGAACTTTCCTGATGCTTGCCCAGATACTCGTTAATCTCAGCTTCATGTTTCAGCAGTTCAGCCATAGCCTCCTGAACAACTTCAATATTGCTGTCATCCAGAAGACTGATTAAGCTTTCAATTTTCTTATGCATCACTTTTTTCAGGCCTTTCGGGGAATTTTCCACGGAGCGCGTCCGAAGCTACTTTCTTAACATCATCAGGAAAATCAGCCCTGACTATCCATTGCAGAAATCCGGGATTGTCTATACATATATCGCGCAAGGGAGTTCCCGAATTCTTACCGAAATTAACGATAACACGATCGCCCTGCCATTTAAAACGGTTGCTTTTATCAATTGCGTCCGGATCGCTCATATCACAAAATTCATCCAGCCCTGTAACATCTCGCGGCAAGTCAGGATACATCTTTAACTGCCCCTCCAGGACTTCAAGAGTTGCCAGTGTATCGGCTTCGGCGCTATGCGCGTTTTCAATAGTCTTCCCGCAAAAGAATTCATAGGCGCCCGCAAGGTTGCGCGGAAATTTTTTGCAGAAAATATTAAAGGCATCGACAACCCGACGGCCTTCCATTGAAAAATCCAAATTACAGCGTTTAAACTCAGATATGAGCAGCGGGATGTCAAAT
Source organism: Victivallaceae bacterium (assembly GCA_963664605.1). GTDB lineage: Bacteria > Verrucomicrobiota > Lentisphaeria > Victivallales > Victivallaceae > JAHOYW01. The sequence goes on along the minus strand of OY761536.1, from coordinate 1,762,979 downwards.
TTAAGAATATTGTATCCAGCCAGATCACAATCGCCAAAGTATTTAAAAAGATTATCAGCAATAAGTTCGAAAGCGGGCTCATTCTCGACATCCTTGTCGTAAATACCATGCACTTCGCTTGCTCCTGCCGGAATCGGCATCTGGGGATTGATGCGCCGTGTAGTCACCTGTCTATTTCCGTCAGGAAACACCTTAACAACGGATATCTCCACAATCCGGTCGCTTGTAACAGATACCCCGGTGGTTTCCAAATCAAAAAATATTAACGGTTTTTCCAGTTTTAAATTATCCATACAAAAAGTTCCTCGAGCCGTCTGTTTTTATTTTTCAGGTTCAAAATACGTGATTTTGCCATTCTGTTCTATTTAAACATACTATAAAAAAGATAGCTTGATTTTTTTCTTATACCAGTAAGTTTTTCCAAAAAATATGAATTAAGATAGCGAAAAAAATCGCTTTTTGTTTGTAATATTCATATAATCGACTAATATATAGGCGTTAAGTATTTATCTTAAGTAACCAAATAGTTGTTGCGCGAATAATAATACGCTGCAGTAATTCATTTTTTTATATAAAATTAATAAAAAACTAATAAGAAATCAATAAAATATTGGGGCTATAATGGCAAAGATTTTTCTTACAGGGATAACCGGCTTGGTCGGTAGTGCTTTTGTTACAGGTTTGTTAAAAGAGCGCGATGACATTGAAATTGTTGCTTTAACCAGAGCTAATGCTACGCAATCAGCCGCGGAGCGCGTTGAAAGTGTTATACGTGAGCAATGTGAGCTGGATGAGCACCCGGAAGATATTGACAAGATTTTGAATGCAGTCACAGTGATTGGTGGTGATATAGCGGAAATCGATCCGAAAGAAATCGCGTCTATGCCCGAACTGGCCGGCGTTGATACAGTATTCCATTGCGCCGCGGATGTTAATCTTGGCAAAGACCCTCAGGGGAAAACTTACCGGATAAACTATCATGGCACTGAAAACATTGTTGAATTATCTAAACTTTTAAAAATAAAAGAACTGCATTATGTCTGCACCGCTTATATCGCTGGTAAACTGCAAGGTACTGCAATCGAAGATAATCCTCTTGATTCCGGTTTCCATAACCCTTACGAAGAAAGTAAATATAAAGCTGAAATGCTGGTCAGAAGTGCTGGTATTCCATTTTCAATTTACCGCCCGTCAATTATAATCGGACGCCGTAAAGACGGCAAAATACGCCGGGCTCTGGCATTTTACCGTATTCTTGAATTCATGGCTAAACTCAAAAAGCACACTGCTTCGAAAACCGGTCAAGACCCAACAGGTTATGTTGACTTGGACTTACATTTCTCCGCTGAAGTTTCAAAGCACATCTATTTCGTACCGATTGACTATATACAAGAAGCTATTGTCAAGTTATTCCAGACTCCTGTTTGCGGAAAAGCTTTCCATATAACAGGGGACAGCCCGGTTACCACTCTGGAGATACTTGAGGCGATGTGCGAAATACTGAAAGTCAGCAGCCTTTCTGTTGGAGCAGACAACCATCATCCTACACGCGATGAAAAACTTATGACTCGTTTTCTCGGTGATTTACTCCCGTATTTTTCTTCCGATATTGTTTTTGACCAGAAAAATGTCCGTGAAGTAGCAGGTGATGAAATTCTCGACTGGCCTGTTGGACTGGAAGGGCTGAAAACTATGATGAAGACCTATTACCATGACTTCTTCCCAAATGTGGAATGGCTTCAGCAAATAACATCTGATTAATATCACATTGTTAAATGGTAATTGATTTTCACACGCACTATTATCCTGATAAAATAGTTGGCCGTGCGATAGAAAAAGCGACGCAAGATCTAAAAATGGCTCCGGCTACCAACGGTACCCGTAGTGCTCTGATAGAATCAATGCAGAAAGCCGGAATTGATTATTCCCTTGCCCTGCCTCTCGCAAATACCCCTGACAACGTTCGTGGGGTAAACAGGTGGGCACAGATAAATAATCAAGCGCCGGTTTTTTTATTGGGCTCCATACATCCGCTGACTAAAGAACCGGCAAAAATAATCTCGCAAATTGCCGGAATGGGGCTTAAAGGCATAAAGATGCACCCTGAATTTCAGAATTTTTCTTTTGATGATGAGAGCTTATTTCCGATTTGGGAAGCGTGTATTGAATGTGATCTTTTTGTTTTGACCCACACCGGTGAAGATATTTCTTTCGAAGCCCCCTACCATTCCGATCCTCACCGTCTTAAAGCATTCCATCAACGCTTTAAAAAACTTAAACTGGTATTGGCACACCTGGGGTCATGGGGCATGTGGGATCAAGTTGAAGAACTTATCGTCGGCCTGCCGGTTTACCTTGACCTGGCATTTACTTTAGGAAAGTTGGATGACGAACAGCTTGTCCGCATAATCCGCAATCATGGAGCGGAACGCGTTTTGTTCGGGACAGACAGCCCCTGGTGTGATCAAAGCAAAGCCCTGAAACACTTTCGCAGGCTTCCCTTGACCCAAAATGAAAAAGATTTAATTCTCGGCTTCAATGCTTCCGGACTTCTGGATATTAAAATTTAATATTTGTATTTCTCTGTTTTATGTCTTATTTTATTCAGGTATTTTAGAAGAAAAATTTATTCAAAAGAAGGAGTGGCATGCTGGGGGGAGATATAAGTCAAAACAATAAAAATATACTTTTACTTTTTATTCTAACGATTCTATTTTCCATGCTTATTAACGTTTTTCATCCCTACTTATGGGGACCTGATGAACCGCGTATCGCGGAAATCGCCAGGGAAACACTTGTAAGCGGCAATTATATAACTCCCCATTTATGCGGCAGGCCGTTTGTTGAAAAACCTCCTCTATACTTTGATATGCTTGCCTTGTCTTATGCTATTGGCGGAATTACCCCGGGAGCTGCCAGATTAATATCAGCTTTGCTTGGCTGCATTATGCTGTGGGCTGCTTTCCAGCTTGGATATCTCTGGGGAGGTTTAAGGCGGGCAGTGTTTGCAACGGCTTTGCTTATTATGATGCCGCAGTTTTATCGAACCGCTCATTTTATAGTTACGGATATTGGCGTCGGCGCGTTCTGTGCTTTAGCTTTAAGTCTGTTCATGTACTATGCGTGCTGGTCCGGAAGCAAAAATAAAAAATGGATTATATATCTTTTTTATTTTGCATCCGCCGGAGCCTTCCTGACTAAAGGCCTCATTGGAATTTTTCATATTGGCATTGTGATCGGCGTATTTATCCTGATCCGACGACGCTGGGATTTGCTCAAAAGCATGCTTTCTCCTCTCCCTATGCTGGTATTTATAATTCCTGTCGGAGTTTGGATCTACCTCTTTTACCGCGAAGGCGGAATTGATTTTCTTCATGAACATTTTATAAATAACACCGTCGGGCGTTTCTTTCATATTCAATTCAAACTCAAGAACAGCCAGTTTGTGTTTGCAGATATAGGCAATGCCTCGCCATGGTATTTCTACCTGAAACGTGCTCCGGTGATGTTTGCGTTCTCTTTTGTCTTCCTTCCGCTTATTCTTTGGGACGCTCTCCGTAAACTTGATGTTCTGCCTCACTCATGGATATCATATTCAGAAGAAATAAAAGGAAAAACAAAAAGCAGGAAAACTATTGTAAAAAGTTTTTTACTGCTGCTGCTTAACGGCAGAAAAAGTCCACTTGACGACAAACAAAAGGATATAGTATTAATTTTTCTTTTATGGGCATTCCTGCCGGCATTCCTGCTTTCTTTTTCATCTATAAAAGAAGTCACCTATATTTTACCGTCTTACATCGCTATTGCGATTATGGTCGCGGCCTGGTTTGATGAAAGGTTGAAAATCACAGACACGGTCTTTATGGGGCTTTTATGGTTTGCGTTGCTCGTTCTTCCAATCGGGATCGCCTCATTTGCTCTTGCGCCGCTATCTCCTGAAATTTATATATTTACTGTAATAATCTGGATGCTTCTGTCTTTTATCACAGGGCTTATATGCATCATAAAGGAACGTTTGTCACAGGGGTTGTTAATCATTTTTGCAATGTTCACATGTCTTGTCGTAATGCTCAACACTCCAAACATCATGAGTATAACAGGTTTGGGCAGAAAGTGCCATATTAATTTAGCAAAAGATGTATTTAACAAAGTGGGAAACAAAAATCTTTATATCTATGGAGGATGCGAAACCTTACGCGGCTCAATACCATTTTATGGGAAACGCTATATTCCAGTAATATTCGGCGCTGCAGCATTTGAAAAAGCTTTATCGTCAGGCAAAGATAATTTTATTATAATTACCAGTAATCAGCTCAAGGCTCTGCGCAATAAAAAAGAAACCTCACGTATACTTAAATATTGCAAAATTAAAATGCTTGCGCATGAAAACCTGTGTGATGATTATATTTTAATCAAATCTTCCGGAAAAATTAAAAATTTAAGTACATATAATAGATAACTTTTACTCTTTTTTTCATTGAAGTTTTTAGCGGAAATATCCTCTTATCTTAATGCTTTTGTGATATTTTTATATTAATTAGATATTTTTATATTTATTTTATTGATTTTTGTTTTATTTAGTGTAAATTTGGTAATCCATTTTGAATTAACAAAAAAACAAGGGATACACCTTGTCATAATTTAGCAGTCCCGACTATATAACACAGTCTGGATTATGAATTTTTTATCGACTACGGAGGTCAAAAAGAATGGCAAAGAAAATGATGACAATCGACGGTAATTACGCCGCCGCTTATGTCGCCTACGCGTTCAGCGAGGTGTCCGCGATTTACCCAATTACTCCATCTTCTCCTATGGGGGAATATGCTGACACATGGGCAAGTGTAAATACTGAGAATATGTTTGGACAAAAAGTAAATGTTGTTGAAATGCAATCTGAAGCAGGTGCGGCAGGAGCTGTTCACGGTTCTCTCAGCGCCGGCGCAATGACTACTACTTTCACGGCGTCACAGGGATTATTACTCATGATTCCTAATATGCACAAAATCGCCGGGGAAATGATTCCGTGCGTATTCCATGTATCAGCTCGTTCTCTGGCAGCTCAGTCATTATCAATTTTTGGAGACCACTCAGATGTAATGTCTGTACGTAATACCGGTTTCGCATTGATGGCTGCAAACTCAATCCAGGAAACTCATGACTTAGCGATAGTTTCCCATCTGGCTACTCTCGAAGGTAAAATACCATTTGTTAATTTCTTTGACGGTTTCCGCACCTCACATGAAATTGCTAAAGTTGAATTAACTGATTATGAGGACATGAAAGGTCTTCTCAACATGAATTATGTCGAAGACTTCCGCGCACGCGGCATGCGTCCTGAAAACTCAATAATCAAAGTAGCTGCTCAAAACCCTGATGTTTACTTCCAGGGACGTGAAACTGTAAATAAATACTACGACGAATTACCTGCTCTTGTCCAAAAATATATGGATCAAGTCGGTAAATTAGTCGGCCGTGAATATCATCTCTTCGATTATGTCGGAGCTCCTGACGCGGAAAAAGTCATCATTGCCATGGGATCCGGCTGTGAAACTATTCACGAAACTATCGATTACCTTACATCTAAAGGCGAAAAAGTCGGTATGATAAAAGTTCGTCTTTATCGTCCATTTTCTGTTGATGCCTTTATCGACGCTATTCCTTCCACTTGCAAGAAAATTGCAGTTCTTGACCGCACCAAAGAACCGGGCGCGCTTGGCGAACCTTTATTCATTGATGTCAAAGCTGCTCTTGCAGGCAAAGATATCACAGTCATTGGCGGTCGTTACGGATTATCTTCTAAAGAATTCACTCCAAGCATGATCAACGCTATCTACAAGCATCTTGACGGTGCCTGCACCAGCAACTTTACTGTCGGTATTGATGATGATGTAACCAATCTGTCATTGAAAGTTGATGAAGACATATTCACCGCTCCATCAGGAACTATTCAATGCATGTTCTGGGGATTAGGTTCTGACGGTACTGTCGGGGCGAATAAAAACTCCATCAAGATCATTGGCGACAACACTGATAAATATGCTCAGGCATATTTTGTTTATGATTCTAAAAAATCCGGTGGAATTACAATCTCCCACTTACGTTTCGGAGATAATCCGATTCAGTCTGAATACACAATCACCTCCCCTGATTTCGTAGCATGTCACCAAGCCGCATATATCGGCCGCTATGACATGATCGGAAGTTTAAAAGAAGGCGGCGTATTCCTGCTTAACTCTGAATATGAAAGTGATGATGTTTTCAATCACCTGACTCGTGAAATGCAGGAAACCATTATTGATAAAAAAATCAAATTCTACAATATTAACGCTCTTGAAATCGCCCAGAAAGTCGGTTTGGGGAGCCGCGTTAATACTGTAATGCAGGTATGTTTCTTTGCTCTGGCAAATATCATACCGCAGGATGACGCAATCAAATATATCAAAAAAGCGATTGAAAAGACCTTTAAAAAGAAAGGTGATGATATCGTAAAAATGAACTGGCAAGCTGTTGATAACTCCCTGGCTGCCCTTGAGCAAGTCAAAGTTCCCGCTTCTAAAGCTGATATCAAAAGCTCATTCGTTCCACCTCAGCTCATTGGTGACAATGCGGATTCATTTGCTAAAGATATCATCCTGCCGATCATGCACCTCAAAGGTGATGATATCCCAGTTTCAAAAATGTCAATCGACGGAACCTTGCCAAGTGGCACAACCTGTCTTGAAAAACGCGGCGTAGCACCGCATGTTCCAGAATGGATTGCTGAAAACTGTATTCAATGTAATCAATGTGTTATGTCTTGCCCGCACGCAGTAATCCGCGCGAAACAAATCGATCCTAAAGATTTGAAAGACAAACCCGCAAACTTCAACACCTTAAAATCTAAAACTAAAAATGAACGCGATCTCGAATATCGTATTCAGGTTTATGCTGAAGACTGTACCGGTTGCGGAGTTTGTATTGAAACTTGTCCTGCTAAAGAAAAAGCACTTAAGTTTGAATCTCTGGACTCAGCTCGCGAACAGGGACAAGTCGAAAATGCTAAATTCTTCGAAGAACTTCCTGACAATGTTCTTGACGGAATCAGCCCTGACAATGTTAAAGGATCTCAATTCCTGAAACCGTTATTCGAATTCAGCGGCGCTTGCGCGGGTTGCGGTGAAACTCCTTATGTTAAGCTCGTCAGCCAGTTATTTGGTGAACGTATGCTTGCCGCTAACGCAACTGGCTGCTCTTCGATCTACGGCGGAACCTTCCCGACAATACCATATTGCAAAACCAAGGAAGGCAATGGGCCGTCATGGGGTAACTCATTATTCGAAGACAATGCTGAGTATGGCCTTGGTATGCGTCTAGGGGTTGATAACAACCGTGCTCAACTCAAAGTCAATGTTGAGCGCCTGCTAGAGCTCGGTACTACTGCTGATTTGACCGCCGCCTTGAAGAAAGGTTTGGAATTGTGGGACAGTGTAGAACAGGAAGCGCTTGTTTCTCAACGCGCTATCGGCTCCCTTTTGGAAGCGGCTCTTTCAGAAGCTTCTCCTGAAAGCAAACCTGTCCTGAAAAAAGTAATTGAACTGAAAGATTATTTCGTTGAAAAATCACTTTGGATCATAGGTGGTGACGGCTGGGCATACGACATCGGTTACGGTGGACTCGACCACGTAATGGCTTCAGGACGTAATGTTAATATTCTTGTTCTGGATACAGAAGTATATTCCAATACTGGCGGACAGGCTTCTAAAGCGACTCCTATCGGCGCGGTTGCAAAATTTGCTAACGCCGGTATGCGTTTCACTAAAAAGAACCTCGGATTCATGTGCATGACCTACGGTAATGTATATGTTGCCTCTATCGCAATGGGTGCAAACCGTAACCAGACATTACAGGTTATGAAAGAAGCTGAAGCATTTAACGGGCCTTCATTGATTATGGCTTACTCTCCATGTATTGCGCATGGTATCAATATGATGAAAAGCCAGGTTGAGGAAAAACGTGCCGTTGATTGCGGTTACTGGCCTCTCTACCGTTATAATCCGGCGAACGAAAAACCGTTCAAATGGGAAAGCAAAGAACCTAGCGGCGACTTCCAGGAATTTATCCGCAGCGAACGTCGTTACACTGCGCTGTTCAAAACAGCTCCGGAAGAAGCTGAAGCTCTCTTTGCAGCCGCAGAAGCAGATGCTAAAAAACGCATGGCATTCCTGAAAAGCTTAGGCGAAGTCATGTAATCATATTAAAATAAAAGCCCTGGTGGAAATTTTCACCGGGGCTTTTTTTTATAATTTGTACCTCAGCTTTAATGAAAAAAGGAAACCGATTAACTTTCATCCTCCGGATGGTTCCGATAACATCAGCAATTTTTAGCTCAAGTCTGCTTCTATCTCGCGGTATTCTTCCTTTATGATAAAATTAAACAATAAAGGAATACCAAAAAAGCTTTACGGCTTTAGGTTTGAATAATTATGAATAAAAAAAATTTAAATGTAAAATTAAATGAAAAATTACCAGCTTTTCTCTTTTACCTTATTCTTATTTATATTTTAATGTATATTTTTGGTAAATTGGGATTATAATATAATGAACACATCCCTTAGTATAAATATGATCCTGCCGGAAATATGCTCTCTAAAACCATTGACGGTAAGGTTACTACTTTCAAGTACGATGCTTCAAGCCAGCTTGTAAGTTCCACTTGCGACGGGAAGACCACCACTTTTGAATACTTGAGAATATATCGATACCAGCTTTGGCTAAACATCTTGGTATAGGCTATGAATCATTTAGAAAAAAATTCAAAAAGTATACCGCACTACTCCAACCCAATTCCGGAAAAAATTATTATCTCATTAGGATCTGTATTATAAGCTTACATAAGCTTTATTATTATCCGCCGCATCCTGAATAATCAAAGTAGTTTTTGCAGACTCTATCACCGCTGCAGTAGTCAATTCTCCCGGCTTTCCGGCAATCTCATTCAAGAACTGAACAAAATAATTATCTTGAACAGTTGCCGGAAGAGCAATTAAACTTACAGCCTTATCGCCGTTTAAAGAAAGTTTTATATTCTCATCTCCACAGTAAGTACGGGCGACACCCTTCTTCCCCCAAAAAGTAAATTCCCAATAATAAGGTAGACTGTAACCACAACTGTCCGGAGCAAAATAGGAAACGTCAGCCATTACACCACAGCCGTTTTCCATCTTTGCCATAAACTGCGCTCCGTCGTTAAAGCCTGGACATTCATCGGCAAAAGCATTCCATGTACTGGCGGCAGTCAATTCGGTAAACTTCATTCCGGTAGCCCAAGTAAGGTAATCAATACCGTGGACGGCTATATCATTAATTGTCCCACCGTGTTTACCATCTTCAAAATACCAGCTTGCACGCTTACCCCAAAGCAAAGGATGCTGCCCGGTAAATGATATAGCATGTATTTCGCCAATAACGTCATTCTGGATAAGCTGGCGCATTTTAACAAGAGCCGGAGACTGACGCAGATCAAGCATACAACCTACTTTTAAATTCTTTTCCGCCGCAAGTTTTTCGATGACAGCAAGTTCTTCAAGGCTTGTACAGATTGGTTTGTCAGCAATAACATGTTTACCAGCTTCCAGAGCTTTTATCGCAAGGGGGCCGCGCGCGCTGTAATAATCACCGATCGCTACCACATCACATTCCACTTCACTTAACATTTTATCAAAATCATCATACTGGACATCAAAATCAAGAGAAGCGCGAGTTTCCGCGTGAGCTTCACAGCATGCAACCAGTTCGCATGATTCCGTTTCCTTGATACAATTGACTAAACTAAAAATATGCCCATGCCTGAAACCCGCCACTACAAATTTGGTGCTCATTTATAACCTCTGTTTTTTATTAAAAAACTGATTTGCCGTTAAAAAATCAAAAATCTGCCGTGAGAGTTTTGAAATTATCTCTGAATAACAAATATACTGGGAATCACAGCAAAAAACAACCATATTATTCGTTTTGCGTCACTTTTACTTGACTACTTGCTCATTAACTTACCTGCCTCTGAATTTCGACGGAGAGGCCCCCATCACCTGTTTAAAATTTTTTGAAAAATGAAATTCGTCACAAAATCCCATGCGTTCAGCAGTTTCCTTAATACTCAAACCATCCTCACGCAACAGGCGGCAGGCTTTATATATTTTAATTCTTTTCAAAAACATGGAAGGACTTATCCCTAATTCTTTTTTGAAAACAGCATTAACGTGTTCCGGGCTTATACTGAATTTTTTTGCCAGGTCACGGCGCGTAGGAGATTTGTCAATATTCTTTTGAAGGTACAAAGTCATTTGACGCATGCGAGGTGATATTCTCCTTTCACTGCCGCTTTCCCAGTATTCGATAAGCCGCAACCAAAGTTCTTTTGCCATAGTGTCGAGAATCTCCTGCCGGTATTTTCCGAATCCCTCAAAAGTATTACGGCAGTTCCTGAAAAGTTCATGTATGGCGGCATCACCGTTAACCTCAGTAACCAGCGGTGGTACAGGTGATAACTGGTAGTTTCCAGCCCAAAAAGAACCATTACAGTATGGTTCCAAATGAATACACGCAATCGTTGCACGTGGAGAGTTACATTCACATTTAAATACATGTTCTATACCAGGATATATACAAATAATTTCTCCAGCATTAAGTTTTACTGTTTCATTTGTCTTGCAGTTCCAATAAGAATATTTTCCTGAAACAATTAAAACAAGTTCAAAATCAGGTATAACACGTGGCCCCCAATCTGTTCCAGCTGCCACCTCTATATAATTAGAAATATGGACATCAGGACAGATTTCATCAGTTCCTATAATTTTTAATATCTTTTCTTTCATCTTATTATTATACATGCTTTTACCATTTACAACCATGTTATTCCGCAAAAAAAAGTGTAAATTTATAATAACTATTAAACAAAACAGGAATATTAATATGAATAACCGGGAACGTCTTCACGCAATAATGAATTATGAAAATTATGACCGTATGCCTGTAGTCCATTTTGGGCTTTGGGATGAAACCCTTGAAAAGTGGGTTCAGGAAGGCCATATAAGTAAAATTGAAGCCGAAGGTAAAAGCGGCGGGAATCCTCCTCTGGAGGCTATGGAACGGCTCGGCTTTGATTTTGGCTGGGCATGTGGTAACTTTGGCTGCAATACTGGACTTAATCCATTCTTTGAAAGAAAAATTATCGAAGAATTACCGGACGGTTCAAAAAAAGTCCGGGATTGCTCCGGTGTTATAATTCTGGAAGCGCCGGAAGCTGGTTCCATTCCTTCAGAGATTGACCACTTGCTTAAAGACAGGAAATCATGGGAAGAGCATTTCCTGCCGCGTCTCCAATTCTCTGAAGACAGAATAAATTTTGAAAGGCTTGAAGAATTAAAAAGTAAACAGGAAGACAGAGAAGAAGTTCTTGGGTTTTCATGCGGAAGCCTGCTGGGAGTGATCCGTAACTGGCTGGGAGTTACAGGAGTCAGCTACCTTTGGGCGGATGACCCCGAACTTTATGATGAAATTATTAATACTTCAGCTGAACTCACATATAAATGCCTGAAAACCGTTTTACAAACCGGAATAAAATTTGACTACGCCAACTTCTGGGAAGATATATGCTTCAAAAACGGCCCGCTGGTTATACCGTCAGTATTTGATGAGAAATGCGGCCCGCACTACAGACGCATCACTGATTTATTACGGAAGCATGACATAAATATAGTATCTCTCGACTGTGATGGTATGATAGACGCCCTTATTCCTACATGGATAAATAATGGCGTCAACACCATGTTTCCTATAGAAGTCGGTACCTGGAATGCGCATATTGCGCCATGGCGCGAGCAATACGGCAGGGAACTAAAAGGAGTCGGAGGCATGAATAAAAATATTTTTGCGGAAGACTTCGCAGCGGTTGATGCTGAAATAGAAAGACTTAAACCATTAATCGAACTGGGAGCTTTCATCCCCTGTCCCGACCATCGAATTCCACCCGGTGCGAAATGGGATAACGTTCGTTATTATTGCGATCAAATGCGGAAACAGTTTTAATAAGTGCCTGCGCCTCTGTTTTCAGAGGCGCAAGACTGGCAAATTATTTGCCCGCAGCTTTCTTGAAAGCTTCAAGGTTCTTGAATTTACTGTACAGCGCCTCACGCTCATCCTGATCAGATTTTTCCAGCTTCAGTTTGAAATACTCTGTTTCAATGTCTTCCAGTTTTTCCTTCCAGAATGCATCCGAAGCATATTTTTCAATATCTTTATCAAACAGGCCGTTAAACAGTAAGTAATAAAAATAACCGTCTTTAAGCTTCAGTCTTTTAATCGCTTTTTTATAGTATATATACAAATAATATTTTGACAAATCATTAATTTCTTGTTTTTCAACGCTTCCATCCGCCATCTTCAGGTACAAAATGCCGTCCTTTATATCCTTAATATGACCATATTTATAGCGGGCAAACTCCACCCCGAGGCCAAGTAGTTTTTCATTAGTCGTCGCAAAATACTGGTTAATCCGTTTACCTTCATCAAATGCTTTTTTCAACTGTTTGGCATAATCAGCCAGGGACTTTGCTAAATCACGTTCTGCTTTAGTCAATTTCCTTACTTTTCCTGGTTCGCTAATTGCTTCCGAAAACATTTTTTCAGCATCTGCATATTTTTTCTGCCGGGCAAATTCAAAAAAGTTATAGGTAAGCATACCTTTACGTTTCGCTATACTCCTCTTGTATTCGGCAACCCGTTTTTCAATTTTAAGTTTTCTGATCCTTGCTTCACGCTCCTTGATAGCTAACAGACGTGCACGCTCAGCAGCTTCTTTTTCCTGTTTGATTCTAAGAGCTTCAGCAGCTTTCGCTTCTTTTTCCTTCTGGATTTTCAGCTGTTTAATTTTCTCTTTTCGCATTTTGATTTCAGCTAAATGCTTCTTATGAAGCGCAGCACGTGCAGGAACAACTCTAAGCTTTTCATCCAGAGGGATATAAACTTCAATAAGTTTATCAAAGCCCTGTTGTTCCTTACCGGGCAGGACACGGGGAAACTCCTTAAAAATGGCGTCACTCTTCGTTAAGAATGTCATCGCATCACATTTCTTGCTGTCATAATCAGCTAAAACCCGGTTCACAGCATTAAGGTATTCCTGCCGGAAAGTTCTTTGGGTAGGCAAAGGAATTGGCGGAGTCTGAATAATCTCCACCTTGTCACCCATTGGAAGTATATAGAACCACATCAAGATTGCTCCAATAAATACAATAATGACAATCGTTAAAGTGGAATATATAATTAAATTTTTCTTTGGTTTCTTAAAAGTGCTTTCAATCTCATCCAGAAAAAGCATCTTTGAATTTGATGATGTAGACTCTTCGGTATAAAGCGGTTTTAAATTTCCTGTAGTCGTAGTATCAACGCTCATTTCCAACGGCTGGCTATCGTCAGAAGAACCTTTTTTAACACGCGGCACTCCACGGGTTCTGGTGGAAAAAACTTTTGGCACGGAATTGGTGGATGATAATTTCCCGCGCCTGAATAAACGTAAGTCTTCAACCAGTTCTTCCGCGTCCTGATAGCGTTCATTGACATTTTTCTTCATCATCTTCATAATGATCTGCCCAATCGCATCAGGAACCTTTAAATTCACTAACTGCGGCGCCACCAGAGTCGCCTCAAGGTGTTTGCGGGCAATTTCATTGGCGGTGCGGCCCTCGTAAGGGAATCTTCCGGTAACAAACTGGTAGAAAGTTGCTCCTAAACTGTAAATATCGCTTCTTACATCCATTGGCGCGCCAGTAAGATGTTCAGGGCTGATATACTGCGGAGTACCCATAATTTCATCTTCGTTTTCATCATCGATGTCACCGGCAACCCGGGAAAGCCCAAGGTCAGCAAGTTTAGCGCGATTGTTTTTGGCAAGTATGATATTATCAGGTTTAATGTCGCGGTGAATCAATTTTTGTTCTTTCCAGGCACAGTCAAGCGCTTCAGCAATCTGTTGAATGATAGTTACGGCCTGGTCGATAGGGATGATCTTTTCGCGTTTTAACACGTCCTTCATCGTTTCGCCGTTAATGTACTCCATCGCATAATAGAAAATACCTTCATCTTCACCAACAGCATAGGCCTGAACAATATGTGGATGGTTCAATTTCGCAGCTGAACGCGCTTCTTTAATAAAATTCACAACAAATTCAGCGTTATTAGCGTATGAATCCTGGAGTATTTTGAGCGCAGCCGGACGGTCAAGGGAAATCTGATGCGCCAGGTAAACCACGCCCATGCCACCCCGTCCCAGCTCTTCCAAAAGAGCAAAATCACCAATAACAGCGCCAGTCGCAAGGCGTGCATTAGGGACGGATACAACTTCGTCACAATGACCGCATTGTACATCCTGCCCCATCTGGCTATTGTCAGCCGAGACCACTCCCCGGCAAAAAGGACATTGAAAGCGCATATTTTATACTCAAAAAAATTCTGTTATCAACCATTTCAATACAATTGCGTTTACTATACACCTAAAGGGAAAAATTTAAACCCGTCTTTAGAATAAATTTTAGCATAAAAGGAAAGTTAATGCAATTTTTATTTTTCCCCAAAGCCATAAGGAGATATCCAAGTCATATTAATGTCCCGGAAACGGTGATCTGCGCCCGCTGCGGCTGGAATCCATAATCGTCGCAGTAATATACATATCCATCGTCTCACTAATGCCTTTCTGTTTGAAAAAATCAGGCCCGAAAAGGTTCCGGTAAGCCTGATTTTTCCTGCTAACAATTCCACCAATATAAACTCTAGCGCCATTTTTGACTATTACCTTGGTCGATAAGCTGGTAATTTTCAGGTTTTTCCGTCTACCCTTGCCTGCAATCTGCGTGATTTCAGGATAAACCTCCACTTCGATCAAATTATTACCGATATAACGCGGTAAAATCTGAAGGGAAACACCGACATTCACCATTTTGCTTTCCATATCCGGCGGATCAGTTGTTATTGAGTAAGAATCAGAACCGATAACCACCTCATGTTTCGGCCTGACTTGACGCAGCCATGAAGGATCGACAACAGTCTTACCTACCCACAGAGAAGCCGGAGAACCACTTTTTGTAACCAGGAACTGTAGCGAATTTGAGCTGATTCTACTGTTTCTAGAGTTAAGTATCAGACGGGGATTCTGTTTATTTTGATAATTACTGTAATTAAGAATTTTTTTACCATTTTTGTATGTAGTTATTTTAATAGGTTTTTTATAACGGTAGGTAAGCCGGTTGGAATCAGAAATGTTCACGCCGCGCTTATCAATATCAATACGAATATTAACTTCAGGCGTTGCGGTATTGTCAAGGAATTTTCTGATCCTGACAATAGTTTCAGGAGTAGCGTAAACCAGAATTGAGTTGCGTTTCTTTTCATGAACCAGCACGCCGTCTTTACCTAACCACGGACGGCAAACCCGGTCAACAATCTCATAATCAACATTTTGAAGTGAAATAAGCTTATATTCCTTTTTTTCCTGAGCTTCAATTCTCAGGGAAAACAGCAAAATTATCAGCAGCAAAATATTCTTCATAGCGAAATCCTCCAAGATATGTATTTAAAAAGATAATGCTTGAAGCTTAAAAAATCAAGAATGGGGCTGCCTCCGCCTGTTCGTATGAAAGATATTTGCTATTAGTTTTATTCAATGTCCCAATCTTTCGCCGGAATATTTCGCTTCGCGGATCGGTTCCCACCACCATTTGTTGTCTAAGTACCATTGGATGGTACGGCGGATTCCGGTATCAAAGTTCTCCTCGGGCTGCCAGCCTAATTGTTTTTTTAATTTTGTCGCGTCAATAGCGTAACGTTTATCATGCCCCGGACGATCTTTGACAAATACTATCTGTTCCCGGTAAGCTTTTTCCTTCGGGCGCAGTTCATCGAGGATATCACAAATGGTTTCGACAACTTCCAGATTAGTACGTTCATTATTGCCGCCGACATTATAGGTTTCACCTGGAACGCCTTTTTCCAGCACCATCGCCAAGGCTTTAGCATGATCATCCACGTAGAGCCAATCGCGAATATTGTCACCCTTGCCGTAAACGGGTAAGTCTTTGCCGTCAAGCGCATTCAAAATAATCAAAGGAATAAGCTTTTCTGGAAAATGATAGGGGCCGTAATTATTTGAACAGTTAGTTAAAAGTACAGGCAGCTTATAAGTGTGGAACCATGCCATAACCAGATGATCGCTAGCGGCCTTGCTCGCGGAATAAGGTGAACGCGGGTCATACGGGGTAGTTTCCTCAAACAAACCGTCTGCTCCAAGACTGCCGTATACTTCATCGGTGGAAATATGTTGAAACCTGAAAGCGGCTTGTTTGTCTTCGTTCAAACTCTGCCAATAGGTTTTAGCGCAGTTAAGCAAATTGTAAGTTCCGACGATATTGGTCTGGATGAATTCGGCAGGGCCGTCAATCGAACGGTCAACATGCGATTCCGCCGCAAGATGCATGACCGCATCGGGCTGAAAATCATTAAACAATGAAGTAACCAGCTCAAAATCACAAATATCACCCTGAACAAACTGATAATTATCACTATCTGAAACTTCATTCAAAGACTCAAGGTTACCGGCATAAGTGAGCTTATCCAAGTTAAGGATTTGATAACCGGTAGTTTTTATGAAGTGCCGGATCAATGCTGAGGCAATAAAACCGGCCCCGCCTGTTACTAATATCTTTTTCATTTTATACAACCGTTAACTTTCCGTTCACGATATTCTGCTATCAGCCGGGCTATCCCGTTTTCAAGGGAAACTTTCGGCTTCCAGCCAATAGAGTCGAGCTTGGAAACATCCATACATTTCAGCAGCATACCGTCAGGTTTAGTGCTGTCCCATTCAATTTTTCCAGTATAGCCAGCCTGTTCAGCAACCAACTCAGCAAGTTCTTTAATAGAAATATCTGTTCCGGAGCCAACATTAACAAATTCTGGTTGACTCCAATTCTGCATGAGAAAATACGCAGCATCGGCCATGTCATCGACATGCAGAAATTCCCGGCGGGCGACTCCGGTTCCCCAGCAGGTAACTGAATCAAGACCTTCATCAAGCGCATCACAAAAACGACGAACCATAGCTGATAAAACATGTGAACTGGCGAGGTCAAAATGGTCATTAGTGCCGTAAAGATTACAAGGCATCAGGCTGATTGCGTTAAAACCATACTGTTCATGCAAATAACACCCCAGCTTATAACCGGCTATCTTGGCAATAGCATAACCTTCATTGGTCGGTTCAAGCGGCCCGGTCAAAAGATATTCCTCTTTGATCGGCTGCGGGCTTTGTACAGGATAAATGCAGGAGCTGCCGAGAAAACAAAGTTTTTTAACTCCATGAACATAAGCCTGGTAAATCAAATTATTCTGGATCTGGGTATTTTCGAGTAAAAATTCAGCTTTATGTTTCCGGTTAGCCTCAATCCCCCCTACCCTTGCGGAAGCGACAATTACATATTCCGGTTTTACATCAGCATAGAATTTTTCCACCGCATCCTGACGACAGAGGTCAAGCTCCTGCCGGGTACGGGTTATTAAATTAGTATAACCCTCTGATTCAAATTTCCGCATTATCGCAGAGCCAACCATCCCGCGATGCCCGGCAATAAATATTTTAGCGTCTTTTTTAATCATTATTATTCCTAATTGCGAATTGCGTGTTGCGTGTTGCGAGTTCTTATTGTTTTCTTTAAATTAGCTAGCATAGCTAATATATGATCTGATTTGTCAATCCACTCTCTACCATTACTCTTTTCAATATAATCTATATCCATACCAATATATACCTGGGTGGCAAATTCTGCTGTCGAACCCCTTGCAATTTCTATAAACCTTATCTGTTCTTTGAAAGATTCTTTCTCCATTCCTTCGGCAATATTGCTGAAAATAGAAAGACATGAACGAGTGATTTGATCTTTAAATCCAAAATCTTTACACTCTTTAAAAACTTTATAAACATTGGCGGAAAGTCTGGCACTGGCTTTCCATACATCAAGTCTTTCACATTTCATAAAAACTTTATACTCTCATATAATTATTTAAATCGCAACACGCAACACGCAAACCGTTAAAATCCTTTCTCATATTTCGGGTTGTCGAGGAGGCGAAGATCACCTTCGATCATTATATTGACGAGTTGTTCGAATCTCACTTCCGGTTCCCAGCCTAACTTTTCTTTGGCCTTGGCCGGATTACCGAGAAGCTGCTCTACTTCAGCAGGGCGGAAATAACGCGGATCAATGCGAACTACGGTTTTACCGCTTGTCGTATCAATCCCTATCTCATCAACCTCTTTTCCCTGCCATTCAATATTACGTCCGACTTTTGCGAATGATTTTTCAATAAACTCTCTGACTGTATGCATTTCCCCGGTTGCAACAACATAGTCGTCCGGCTTATCCTGCTGAAGCATCAAATGCATCATCTTAACATAATCAGGAGCATATCCCCAGTCACGCAAGGAGTCAATATTTCCCATATAAAGGCAATCCTGCATACCACGATGAATGCGCGCGACCGCCATAGTAATCTTGCGGGTAACGAAAGTCTCGCCGCGCCGCGGGGATTCATGATTAAACAAAATCCCGTTACTGGCATGAAGGTTATAGGATTCACGATAGTTCTTAACTATCCAGAAAGCGTACAACTTGGCAACACCATAAGGTGAACGCGGATAAAACGGTGTTGTTTCAGACTGTGGAGTTTCCACAACTTTACCATATAATTCAGAGGTAGACGCTTGATAAAAACGTGACTCAACTCCAGTTTCACGAATAGCATCCAGCAGCCTTAAAGTTCCTATTCCATCAACTTCAGCAGTATATTCAGGAACTTCAAAAGAAACCTGGACATGCGACTGTGCGCCGAGATTGTAAATTTCCGCCGGATTTATCTTTTCTATCAGGCGGTTTAAATTACTGGAATCGGTCAAATCACCATAATGCAGGAAAAATCGAACATTGTTCTCATGCCGGTCTTGATACAGATGATCGACACGATGAGTATTGAATGAACTTGCGCGGCGGATTATACCATGGACTTCATAACCTTTGTCCAGAAGCAACTCAGCTAAATATGACCCGTCCTGTCCGGTGATTCCTGTTATTAATGCTTTTTTCATAAGTTATACCAATTATTTCAGATTATTAAAATACCATTCAGTAGCTTCCCGCAAACCTCTGTCAAGATCATATTGCGGAGCATAACCGAGCAGCTTACGCGCTTTGTCAATAGAAGCCATGGAATGCGGAATATCCCCGGCACGTTCAGGTCCGTGGATCGGCTGAATATCAGCGATTCCGGGATCAAACCTCACAAGATTTTTCTGCAGGGCAAAATAAAGCTCATTCAAAGTCGTCCGCTCGCCATATGCGATATTATATACAGTGTTAACAGCTTCGGGGTTGTCTGTAAGCGCCGCCAGCTGATTTGCCTCAACAACATTCTCTATATAAGTAAAGTCCCGGGAAAAACTGCCGTCTCCGTTAATTACCGGGGACTCATGTTTTATCATACTTCCAACAAATTTTGGAATAACCGCCGCATAATCCCCATCCGGGTCCTGATTCTTGCCAAAAACATTAAAGTAACGCAAACCAACGCTTTCAATACCGTAAATCCGGAAAAAATTCTCGGCATAAAGTTCATTGACATACTTAGTTATGGCATAAGGCGACAAGGGTTTACCGATTTCATCCTCACGTTTTGGAAGCGTCTCACTATCTCCATAGGTAGAGGAACTCGCGGCATAAACAAAACGTTTGACTTTGGCTTCTTTCGCGGCAAAAAGCATATTGACAAAACCTGATATATTGATTTCCGCAGAACTCATAGGATCTTCTATGGAACGCGGCACAGATCCAAGCGCCGCCTGGTGCAAAACATAATCAACACCATCACAGGCTTTACGGCAAACCGCAAGATCACGAATATCCCCTTCAATCAGTACAAAATCAGGGTTATTCGCGAAAGCTTTAATATTCTCACGTTTTCCAGTTAAAAAGTTGTCCAGGCAGACAAGTTTGTTCCCCTGCTCCAACAATACTTCGATCAGATTTGAGCCGATAAAACCGGCGCCGCCTGTTACAAGCACTGTCGAATTTTTTATTTTATTCATTATTAAAGCCTTGCGTCAATGATATCCCTGGACAGATAATTTTTAATATCATATATTACCAGTCCGTCCTTACTGAATTTATTGAAATCAAGCTCTGCAAAACGCTCATGCGCCACCGCCAGAACCACCGCATCATAATTTCTCATAGTATTGATCTCTTCAATCAACTCAATACCATATTCCTCTTTTACTTCTTCCGCATCCGCCCATGGGTCATAAACGTCAACGCAACAGCCGAACTCTTTAAGTCCATTAATTACATCAATCGCCCGGGAATTGCGGATATCGGGACAGTTTTCTTTGAAAGTCATACCAAGAACAAGCACTTTCGACGAATTAATGACATGATTTTTCTTAATCATTAATTTCACAACTTCAGTAGCGACATACTGTCCCATACCGTCATTGACTCGCCGTCCGGCAAGAATAACTTCCGGGCGATATCCCAGCTCCTGAGCTTTATAAGTGAGATAATAAGGATCAACACCGATACAATGCCCTCCCACCAGACCGGGACGGAATGGCAGAAAATTCCATTTAGTTCCGGCAGCTTCAAGAACTTCTAAAGTATCAATACCGATACGATTAAATATTTTTGCCAGTTCATTAACAAAAGCGATATTCAAATCGCGTTGGGAATTTTCAATTACTTTCGCCGCTTCCGCGACTTTTATCGAAGAAGCTTTATAGGTTCCCGCAGTAATAATGCTGCCGTAGAGAGCATCTATTTTATCCGCTATTTCCGGCGTGGAACCGCTGGTAACCTTTAAAATTTTAGTAAGAGTATGGGTCTTATCTCCGGGGTTTATCCTTTCAGGGCTGTAACCGCAGAAAAAATCTTTATTAAACTTTAAACCGCTGATTTTTTCAAGGATAGGCACACATTCCTCTTCAGTACAACCGGGAAAAACAGTGCTTTCATATATAACAATATCGCCTTCAGCCAACACCTTGCCAACGGTTTCGCTGGCTCTGTGGAGCGGGGTCAAATTCGGCGAGTTATGTCGATCAATCGGAGTAGGAACTGTTACGATATAGACATTGCATCGGGAAATATCAGCAGCAGCACAAGTAAATTTCAAGTTCTTCGCTTCAGCAAGCTGTTCAGGAGAGATTTCAAGCGTATGATCCGCTCCGCTCTGCAGCTCTTTTATTCTTTTAGAGTTTACATCAAATCCGTAAGTTTCATATTTTTTACAAAACTCAACAGCTAAAGGCAGTCCAACATATCCTAAACCAATAATCGCGACTTTCGGCATACAACTATCTTTCATAATGCTCCTTACGCACTTGATTTTATTAATAAAGTTTCGTATAAAGATAGTCTTCAAAGCCGAGTTTTCAAGTAAAAAAGACCTGAAAGCGGTAAAGAAAAACAAATCATGCGCATATCATAAATAATAAAGCACATGATTTGTTTTACAGTGAGAATATTTATTCAAGGAAGAAATTCTGGAGCAGATATTCTGAACGAAACTTTTTAAGCTTTTCAAAATTCATCGCGAAGACCGAAAGTTGCTCAGTATATTTATCAAGTTTGCCTTTATTCATTTTCATTATGGTTTTACTTTGTTCTCTGAATTCCAGCCAATTAATATTCTTGAGTTCAGCATTAAGTTTTGAAGCGAATAACGGGTCAAACCTGGTGTACTTAATACACATATTTTCAATCTGTGACACCAATTTATTAGACTTTCGTTTCAAAACAAGACGCCGTTGAAGCGTCTGAGGATCAGATACAGCAAAAATCAGATAACCGAAATCAGCAGGTTCATGAAACCTGGAAATCGGGGACCAGCTTGAATAACGGTCACTGTCCAAAGTAGTTGCGTTACGATGGATATTAAAGCGCCACTCCGCTCCATTGGCAACGGATTCCGTATCAAACAAAACAATTGGGATCTTGATTTCCACAACATAACCATATTCAGTCATTTCAGCCGAGGCTTGCCATTTAGCATATGGTATAATTTCTTTGCGGCGCTGAATACCTTTTTCAAATTTAATAGCGTAACGTCCGCCTCCGGCACTAACCATAAACTGTTGATATTTTATCCCGCTGGTTTTCTGTATAAATACTTCAAGGCTGTCATAACGCCAGATATTTATATCATTTTTGCTGTAAGACGTCAGTTTATCACGATGATTTTCATCACATTTGACCGCAATATAAATATTTTCCGCATCAAACATTACCGCAAAACGACTTTGCTGCCGCGCTTTAGCATCGCCAGGGCATGCAACAAAAGAATTGTGCCAGAAAGCTTTATCCCATTCCCCGGCATTTATTGTTCCATCTATAACTGGAGAATTACAGGTTTTTATAGCGACAGCGGTTTTGGCTGTCCCACCCGCGGTGAGCAAACATAAAGAATTTAGTAAGATCAATATAAAGATAATCGATTTATTCATTATTATATTTCCATTATTTTAATAATTTCAAAATATAGTTAATAATTTCCATACGGACAAGATTCAAGTCATCATTGGCCATCATGCTATCCAAATAAGCTTGTGCGTCCGCTGCCTGTTTAGCTTTCCGCCCTTTTTTATTTTCTTCTATGAGCTGTTTGAGTTTTGTCGCGTAACGAATATCATCAACCCCCTCTCTGAAACCAGCCAGGCCTATTGTGGAAATGACTCCGTCAACCGTTGGATATACATAGTTATGTTCCCTGTATTTGTAATGGTCAAAATCATTCCATCCGTTACCCATAGAATGCATATATGCGTAAGTCATAGTTCCATCATAATTCGCGAGCCATGTAGTCATTCCCAACCCACGACGGTTTATTACAGGATCTTCAATGCCCCCCTGCGGCCAGGCATAAGCCAGAAGTTTAAGCTCTTTATTTTTTGTCTTCCATAGTTCAGCCTTAGCCATTTCGGGTCTGCCGGAAAGCACCTGTATATCAGTTTTGTCAGCAGCATATTCCAAATTTTCCATAGATCCGGTTGAAAAAATACTGCCTCCGGCTTTATGGATAATCTTCCATACTTCAAGCTGCGCAACAAGGCGTTCGCCTTTGGCTTCATCAAGTCCGAAGCAATAATATTTCGGAATACCAAATCTTTTCATGAAAGCTTCCGTTTCCTTAACCCTCTGCACAAGCCTGTCAGGCTTATTCTTCCATGATGGATTTGTCATAAATTTAATGTAGTAAAGAGGCATACCTTTCATTCCGGCGGCATTACGCAACTCAAGCATCTTTACCAAGGCATCTTTATCTCCCCACCCCTGATAGCAGTTAGGATTGTAAATATTATGTTCCCGCATATTTTTCAATTCTGCCGCAATCTGTTTGAATGAACGGTCCTCAGACGAGATCGAGCCTTCAGGATATTTGGGATTATAGCGGCTTCGATAGAATATTGAACTAATAAAATCGTTCTTTAAATTATAACGTGTTTTAGGTTCAGGGAGCACAAAAGGAAGAACCCGGACCTTAAGGGTTATCTGCTCCAGAATCTCCTTGCCATCCACCACCTTCAAATTTCCTTTATAGATACCTGCTGGCGTTTTTTTTGTAACCTTTACTGTTCCCCAGAACTGCTTCAAATGATTTTCATCAAGAACCAGCGGCAGAAGTTTTTTTGCGTCCTTTATGGGAAATTTATCGACCGGCATTATAACCGGACGTTTTTTCCTGTTCCATTTCGGATCATCCACATTCCAATATTTATCTCCGTCCGGAAAGCGCAGTTTCACAAAGTTGGTTTTCAGTTTATCATCCACTTTCACTAATGAATCATCATTAAGCAGCAGTTCCGGTGTCATTTTCCGGGTGCCGCTGTTCTGGCTGTAGCTGTACCATGCTGTTCCTGACTGATACCAGCATTTTACACTTTTCAGATCCACATTTCCTGCTGGAATACTTGCTCCGGATTTGCTTTTAAGATCGCTACAGACTACCGTCAGGCAATCTAATTTTTTCAGAGCTCTCACGAGTATGCTGAAAGATTCAAACTCACCTTTTGCTGTCATTACTTTTATATCCTTGCCGCCTAATTCAGCTTGAACAGGCACACTTCCCTGCGGCAGAATCATGGTATTGATTACAGGATTGTCCAATGTATAGATAAGAGCTTTATCGGAAAGTTTCTTATCACCTGCCGATTTCAGATCGGCAATAGAACGTAGAAGCTTTTTATAATCCCCCAGGTTCATAACGTAGCGGTCTTTATATGCAGATTGTTTTTGTTTCAACTCCTTAAGAAATTTTGTACATTTATCTCCATAAGCGCTTTCGGCATTATTCTTTATATAATTATCCAAGAGCAGAGTATATTCAGAAATCAGCTTATTCTGTTTTGCAATAACCTGAGCCCAGCGTTCTCCCTGCTTTTTTTTCCAATCCTGTTCAGACACCGTATCGCCCGTTACCTCAAGTTCATCCATATACAACACTATTCTATTTTTATTTTTTGAACCGAACATGAACAATACAACGCCATTAACACAAGGACTTAAATCAGCCGCGCTGGCAACCGGCGAATATTTTTTAGCGAAACTAATTTTCGCATTGTTAAGCCATTCCCCGCCATCAATATCCATCGTGCGCCATTCATTACCGGTATTGGAGATCCCCTTGCCCAGCTTTTTGCAGCCGCCACGCCCGAATTCCGGGAAAAAAGCATTAAACCCCAAACCAAATGACCCGCTGCTTTCTTTTCCCAACAGCACTTTGGTTTTCAATTTAAAATCTCCTTTCGGCATAAATTTGCATGGGATTTTAAAGTAATAGTACCCCCAGGAATCTTTCAGGAAGTTTATATCAATTTTAAATACTTTACGTCCTTTCGGAGCGTGTTCAGAAGTCAGCCCCATGAAATTTATCTTATACTTTCCGGAGGCAGTCCAGAATTTCACAGGGGATTTCTTTTGAAAATCTTCCTTAAGTATCTGTTGTCCTGCAAATGATAACACAGAAACAAACATCGATACAACAAACAGCAACAAACAACAATTTTCTCTTAAATTCATAGTGTTTCCTAAAGCATCATATAATTATTTAGTATTATAAAACCAGGGACTTAGCCATTCCGTTTCGCTATAGCGGACATAAGACGGAAAGCCGACCAATTTCATATTCCCCACATGTCCATCCCAATAGGATATATTAATCGCCCCCTGATGTCTGAAAGCGTCAGCATAATTAGTATTGTCAATGGCAAATCTATAACTGTCAATAATAGTATCAGAAAACATTCCAACAGCAGAAGCGCGGTCTATAGTCCCAACTTTCACCAGACTTCTTGATTCTGCATCCATCACCCACCATTTTTTGCCACTGCTGGAAGTATATTTTGCATCAACAGTAATATCATCCATAGTACATGTTATACCAAAATTGGTGGATGGATATCCACTGCCGACCTGACCTTTCTCAGCCGGACATGCCAAAAGAGAATCAGGATCAGGAGTAGCTATCCTGGAACCTTTCAGTGGAATATATTTGTTTGCAGTACGCAGAAAATAAACCCATGTTGTTTTACTCGCATTGCCAAAATAATCATAATATTCCGCCGGGGCAAAATCATCATAATCATTGGCATAAAACAAATTACACATAGCAAGCTGTTTTAGGCTCCCGGCACATTTTATTGTATAAGCTTTCTGGCGGGCTTTGTTTAAGGCGGGTAACAACATCGAAGCAAGAATCGCTATGATTGCTATCACAACGAGAAGCTCAATGAGCGTGAAACTATTATCATTCTTTTTGGTTTTCTTTGAGTTCATTTGGAACCTCCTTGTTTATTATTTTATGTTTCCTAAACTCTTTCTTGGGATAAACCTGGCTGCTAATCTTAAATTATCAGGAACTTCTTCCTGGTTTAACATTTTTACCAGAACATTTGCCATTTCTCTGCCTGCCCTCTGATCATCTTGTGCAATGGTCGATAAAAATGGAGACTGATTACGGATAAAATTAGGATTTTCTTCAATATTGTCATAGCCAATGACGGATATATCTTTCCCGACTGTTAAACCGGCTTTAGAGATTGCACTGCAAACCCCCATAGCAATCAAATCGTTTTGACAAATAATTAACCTATGTGCCTTAATTCTTTCCATATATTTTTCCGCAGCCGCTTGCGCTTCTCCCCAGCAAGCGATATGACTGCTGCTGCCGGAATATTCTATCTTCTCAGACAAAGAAATCCCGTACTTTTCACTATTATTATAATAATCATGGCGCGAATTATTATTTTTGCTCTTCAAGCCAAAGTACGCAAAACTGTCAAATCCCCGTTTTTTTATCGCTGCAAACAGCTCCTCAAAAGCCGGCGCGTTATCTGCAGTGACAAAGCAAACACCAGAAAGCTTTTTGCCATACTCGACATCAGAAGTATATGAAACAACAGGAATGTTTTTCTTTTTAAGCTCTTTAAACGTTTCAGTTCCCATTATCGACGCTCCTATCATATACGCATCGGCGCTACCTGATCGTATATTATTACGGACCTGTAAATCAAGATTACCGCCTTGAACAGGCAGCAACATAGCCCGATAACCGTTTTCCATAGCTTGACGGCAAAATCCGCCAAACGCCAGGGAAAAAGTCGGTGAAGCCACATCTACTTCAATAGTATGCAAAATTATTCCCAAACTAAAGCTTTTACCATGTGCAAGTGAACGAGCTGAACTCTTGGGAACATATTCATATTTATCGGCAATCTCCAGTATTTTTTTGCGAACAGGCTTGGATATTGAGCGCCCGTTGGGATTAAATACACGTGAAACTGTAGAGGCATTGACTCCAGCCATTTCAGCTATTTTATGGATTGTAATTGTTTTACTACTCATACTGTTTCCTTATTGATCTTAAAACAATAATGCAACCGATTGCACTTCTTTCTATAATTATAACTCGTGTTTTCACAAAAAGCAACATCCATCATAAAAAAAATCACTTTTATTCTTATTTTTCTCTTTGTTATTATACAGATTCCCGGAAAATTATATTTTCCGGGAATCAAGAAACTTGCGTCAATTGTTAAGTTCAATAATAAATTTAATCATTTTTGAGCGTATTTTGTCTAGATCGACTCCTGCCAAATCCATATTTTTCAGCTCATCAAGCCAATCTCGAGCGGCTTGGCCTTCCGCCCCAGCCTGTTCTGCTAAATCAATCAGGGTAGCCAAATACCTCATATCATCCACTCCTGCCCGGAACCCCTCCCATTCAATAGTATCAATTACTCCATCTACAGTAGGATATGTAAAGCACTCATCTCTGTAGGTAGAGTGGTCGAAGTCATTCCAGATATGGTTATGCCCGCCTTGATATGCCCAATCCATAACCACATCATAGTCATTCTGCCAAATTAGAAGACCATAATTCCTGCGATATGTATCAGGCTTCTCTAGTCCTGCCTGCGGATTGGCATAAGCACCTATCTTATTATTGGAACTGTGGTATGAAACAGCCAGCGCACTGTCCATCGAAGAAACAACAGCTAAATCTAAAATATCGTCAACTGCAGCCGCATCATCCGCCCTTTGAGCATCAAACACCTTACCTCCGACATCATGGACAGCAGCCATTTGAGCTCTGTGCAAGGTTGTATCCAGGAAAGCTTCATCCGGTCCATAACAATAGAAATCAGTTACTCCATATGATGACACTGTGGTTATCATGTTTGTAACTGCTGTTTTCAAAGCATTCATATCTGAATAAGACCCAAAATTTAATCCAAGATAATACAGAGCTTGATTACCCATTCCAGCGGCATTTCTCATAGTCAACACATCACTTAAGCTATCATGCCCTCCATAAACATTAGGGTTGACTACGCCGTGAGAAAACAGATTTTCTAATTCCGCAGCATATTGAATTGCGTTTTTATTATTACGGCTTATCGTACCATCAGCCAGATTATCCTTTAACCTTGAGCTGTGATAAATACTGTATATAACATCCGGCTCTAAAAGTGTTATTGGAAGAACTTCAAGCTTCAAAGTAAGCTCTCTTATAGTCCCCGCGGAATTAGCGAGCGTAATAGTTCCTTCATAATCCCCTGCGACAGCACCATCAGGAACCTTCACTGTAATCCAGAACTGTTTGTTTTGCTCTTTACAAATATCCAGCGCTTGAAGAGTCGCGCTATCCTGAACTGGAAAATCTTCCACAGTCGGAACAGCAGGGATATCGGGAATGCCATTCGGATCACTTATATGAACATATTCACCATCTACATAAAGATAGTTCTCTCCATTTTCAACTTTAACCAGCAAATCGTTTTTAAGCAAAAGTTCAGGAGTAAGATATTTATGCGGTCCTTGATACCAGCATTTTACAACCCTGATGTTAATATTTGAAGAAGAAATGCTATTTGCTCCTGCAGTTAAATTAGTGACCGCCACAGTCATATCATCAATATCCTTATGCGCCTTGACGACAAAACTTGCCGGGCAATATTCTCCGGGGCAGGCTTGAATAACGATCTCATCAGAAATCAATCCTTCAGAAATAAAACTTTCAGGAAGTATTTTATTGTCGCTAATCGGAGGGACAACATAAACACTCGCATAATAATCAGCATATATCCATCCTATCTCATCCGCAGATAAAGCTTTGTTATAAACACAAACTTCATCTATCTCGCCATTAAAATAAAATGAGTGCCGTTTACCAATGGTAAGCGGATCGCTGCTAGTTGAAATATTTCCAGTTATTGAAGCGGAACTGCCGTCGATACCCCCGTTTCTGTATATCCTTGCATCACCAGATTTGTAAGTGACCGCTATATGCTGCCATTGGTTACATACTAATTCAGTATCCGCCGTCAGGCTTTGACCATAACCATCATCCGTAGACAAGAAAAAACGTGGACGTCCATTATTATAATTCACACATAAGCCATATGATGTTTTCTGTGCTAAGTCACCATAGTAATTTTTATGTACAATTCCCTCGTATGAGGAATTACTGAATGAATACGGTTTCACCCAGGCCAAGATAGTAAGTTCATCTGCAACATCCAAACTCTGACTATCAGGTATACTGACATAATCCGCAACTCCATCGAACTCTAAAACGGTTCCTCTTTCACTATCATCTGTAACCCACGTGGCTCCATTAACAGTACCTGTATTCATGCATAATGATTTGTCAGATATTGTTATACCACTACCTTTATCCATACTCCAATGTCCGACCTTCATGTAAGCGTTTTTGACCTCTCTTTCTGTCAAAGCCCTTTTATAAACCACAACATCATCAATTTCTCCATCAAAATAAAATGAATGCCGTTTGCCAATGGTAAGCGGGTCATCACTAGTCAGGATTGTTCCAGTTATTGAAGTAGTACTGCCATCTGGACTGCCGTTCCTGAAAATCCTTGCATCACCAGATCTATAAGTAACTGCTATGTGCTGCCATTCATTACTGACTAATGCCGTATTTGCAATCAGACTTTGACCATAACCATCATCCGTAGATAAGAAAAAACGTGGACGGCTATTATTATAATTCACACATAAGCCATAAGATGTTTTCTGTGATAAATCCCAATAATAATTTTTATGTACAATTCCTTCATATGAGGAATCAGTAAAAGAATGCGGCTTAACCCATGCTAAAATAGTAAGTTCATCTGTAGCATCCAAAGAAGAGCTGTGAGGAATGCTCACATAGTCATCTATACCGTCAAAATCAAGAACAGTTCCTCTATAACTATCGTCAACGACCCAATTTGCCCCTATAATATTACCACTGTTTATGTTTGGGGATTCATCGAAGGCAATTATCCCGCTGCCTTCATTCATGCTCCAATGTCCAGCCTGCGCATAATATTCCACGATTTCCTGTTCTGTCAACGCTCTATCATAAATTACTAATTCTCCAATTTGCCCATCAAAATAAAATGAATGCCGCTTGCCGATGGTCAATGCGTCACTACTGGTAGAAATTGTACCGGTTATAGAATTACTGGAGGTATCAAGAAAACCATTACGGTAAATTCTTGCATCCCCTGACTTGTAAGTAACAGCTATATGTTGCCATTGGTTAACAACCAGAGGAGTATTCCCAATCAAACTTTGCCCGTAAGCATCACTGGTTGATAAAAAAAAGCGGGGATATGCTGAACTATAGTTTACACATAAACCATATGCTGTAGCTTGCGCCGGATCACCACTATATCCTTTATGTACAATTCCTTCATATGAATTATCAGTAAATGAATAAGGCTTTACCCAAACTAAAATAGTGATTTCATCAGTCACATCCAGACTGTTGTCATCAGGAATACTGACATAATCATCCTCTCCATCAAAATCCAATGTATTTTCTGACCAAAAAGCTCCGTATACAGTACCATCATTACTGTTCGAACTCTTATCAAATACCGCCGCACCTGTACCTTCATTCAATTTCCAATAAGCAACTGGATCATCTGAAGCATTTACAGATATAGAAATAATACACAAGATAATCAATAAACCAGCAAAATATTTCTGATTAAACATAACATATTCATCCTTATTTTTTGAGTTTAAGTAAAATTCGGAACATTAAAGTAATTTCCAGGAAAAATAGACGTCGAATTTTATTTTAGTTTTTAACCTCCATAATTTTATTTATATTAGCTAGAACCTCTAGTATCTTTATTATAGTAAATAATAAAAAACTTAAATCGTGCAACATTTGTGCAACCGATTGCACTGCTTTTTAAAAGATTATAATACACATTTTATCAAAAATCAACTATTTTGATTTATTTTTATCTACTTTTGTTTTAATAAAGTAATCGGTCAGTTAAAAGCCCGGCTAGGGACAGCCGGGACTATATTGTAAAAGCTGATATTACAGGAAAAGATGCAGCCGCCTCTGTCACCAGAGGCGCAAACGAACGACCTTTACTGCTCAAAAAACGACTGATCGATTACTTAATAAAACTAAATAAACTGCAAATATAATTAATATAATGCCATTTTTGTGTCAATATTTTGTTTTTAAACTGTTGTATATTTGTTAAAAAATGCTACTCTATTAGCTGGTATAAAAACAATCAGGGTTTTTAGGTTATGAATTATAAAAATAATATGTTTGATAAGGATTCGTATGATACCCCGGCAGACACAAAGCGTTCTCTTCTGTACCGTTTGCTGCTTGGGAACCGTTTTTATTTTTATTTTAATAATTTCTATATTTTCTTCAAAACCGGCATGTGCGCCAGACGTGGAGAACTCAATGCGGAAAACCAGATATTCTACTCTAATCAGAATTTTAAATTAGTAGAAAAATGCGGAGGAAAAATCCATCTCAAGGGACTGGATAACCTGAGTAAGCTTGACGGCAAGCCAGTCATTCTGCTCGGCAACCATATGAGCTTGCTGGAAACCGCTCTATTTCATTCAATTATCAGAGGACGTATCGATTTCACATTCGTTATAAAAAAAGCACTCTTTAAAGTACCGTACTTCGGTGACATAATGCTCGCTCTTCAAGCCATTCCGGTAACTCGTAAAGATGCCAGAAATGACTTAAAAATGCTTTTGCGTGAAGGTAAATATCTCGTAAAAAACGGAAAATCGATTATTATGTTTCCCCAGGGAACACGCAGTGAGTCTTTTTCTCCCCGCCGTTTCAGTAGTATCGGCATGAAACTGGCACGGGCAGCTAAAGTTGATGTTGTGCCTTTCGCTCTGAAAACTGATTTTTTGAAAAACGGAAAAATTCTCAGGGACCTCGGGCCGGTTTGTCCCAGAAACCATGTCTATTTCGAATTTGGAGAGCCCATCAAAATTGAGGGCAACGGAAAAGAAGCAAATCAACAGGTTGTTGATTTTATTTCGTCAAGACTTGAAAAATGGAATGCGGAACTGGAGAAAAGCAATGCCTGAAAAAAATAACAAAGATATTCCTTTTGAACAGGCTTTAGAGGAACTCGAAAAACTAGTTGACGAAATGGAACAGGGCGAACTGCCGCTTGATGATATGATTAAACATTTCGAAAGAGGTACGACTTTATCCAAAATCTGCCGCCAGAAGCTTTCCAAACTGGAAAAGAAAATAGAAATACTGGTAAAAGAAAACAGCTCCGGCGGAGAATGGCAGGAATTTGATGATTCCTCTGAACGCAAAGATGCCGCAACCACACCGACAAACGACGAATTCACGTTTTAAAACAGGGTTCCCTGTTCTTTGATTTCATTTTTGGGCATAGCGAATAAATCATCTTCAGGCAATTCTTCCACAGGTTTTGATTTCTCAATCTTTTCGAGCCAGTCGTCAAGCGCCATTACTTCCACACCCAGTTTAGCAGCCTTGCCTAATTTTCCGCCTCCGGCATTGGTGTCCTGTGCCACCAGCAGTGATAATTCCCCGCTTACTGTGGATACCGCTTCGTATCCATTCTTCTCCGCCAATGTTTCATAAAAAGAACGTTTTTCCGGCATTTTTCCTGTAAAACATATCGTAGGCCGGGCATCTATCCCCAATCCTTTGCTTTCTTTTATTCGAAGCGCAGAGGTCAGTTCATCAATAAAATCACTTTGTTCCGCCAATTGTTCGTGCAAAGCCCTGGCGCGTTCAGGCCCGATAGTATCAATACTCTCCATTTCCTCCTCATTCATTTTTCTGAGTTCATCAAGAGTATATTCGCTCATTATTTTTTTAGCAATATTAGTACCAACGTTCGGAACATTCAGCGCTGACAGCACCTGATAATCCGCAACATCACGAGCTCTGGCGATCTCATTGAATAAGTTAGTCGCTGATTTAGCTTTAAAGCCTTCAAGCTGCAAAATGTCCGGGAGTTTCAAGTCGAAAATATCTTTTAAAGTCATTACCCCGAGATGAGTCATCATCTTCTGGATATTTGGTTCGCCCAGGCGGTCTATACCAATATTCCTGACTGCCGCAGTCAGGAGTTTCAGGCGTGTTGCAGAACAGTTTGAATTCGGGCAGCAGAGTTCCGGCCCTTTGCGTTTTAATTTTTCTCCACAGTTTGGACAAGTATCAATCATGACATCCCTGCGGGTTTCTCCGGGAATAGAGCTGACGATATAAGGTATCACATCACCAGCGCGTTCGATAACCACCCGGTCACCAACCTGAATATCTTTATCTATAATATTCTGCGCGTTATGAAGGGAAGCATGGCGTATTGTAACGCCGCCGATTTCGACGGGTTCTATTTCCGCAACTGGAGTCAGGCAGTTTTTACCAAAACTCCATTGTACATTTTTAAGCAGGCTTTCCTTACGAATACCGCTGAATTTAAAAGCTATCTGTCCTCGCGGGTGATGAGCAGTGTTTCCAAGCTCTTCACTATAAGCTTCGTCCGCGAGTTTGATAACTATACCATCCATAGGGTAAGGTAGTTCTTCTATCTTTTCAACTAATTCAGGCCAGCGTTTTTCGAGTTCGCGATACTTGACCGCATAGGAAATCATTTCATAGTCAACAAGAGTAAGTTTGGCGTTCTGCCTCAGCATATCACTAATATCAAGCAGCCCCATAATTCCACCGACAGCATTGCGCGAGTTCTTATAGGTTCCGCCATTTTTTTTAATAATATTCGGATATAAATTTTTAAAATCATCATTTCTTATGAGGATTTCCCCGCGCACCGGCCTGTCAACCGGCCCGGTATAAGCAGTTGTTTCAAGTTCGATCAAAGGAAGTTTTGATGAAATATTCTCCCCGACCTCTCCATTGCCGCGGGTAGACAGAATATTATCAGCATAGTCTGCGGAGATACCGTCATATTTAGGTTCCACCAAATAGAGTTCATCATCGGAACGTTTATTCTTCCGAGCCCAGGTGTCAAGCTCTTCAAATGAATAGGCTTTATTCAGAGAAAGCATCGGCTTTGCATGAGTCACTTTGCCGTCGCTGGCAACTTCCGGCGTATTAATGGCGTTCACCAGTGAATGCTCAGGATTTATTTTTTCAAGCACCCGTATCAGTTCATCGTAGCGCTCATCGCTTATCTCAAGCACCCCTTTTTTCCAATAAGCTTCATTATGATGCATAATGAGTTTGACTAAT
Organism: Victivallaceae bacterium; assembly: GCA_963664605.1. Taxonomy (GTDB): domain Bacteria; phylum Verrucomicrobiota; class Lentisphaeria; order Victivallales; family Victivallaceae; genus JAHOYW01. The sequence goes on along the minus strand of OY761536.1, from coordinate 1,728,815 downwards.
TTCTGCTCGTCAAGTTCAGCAATATCAAAGTTAATCCAGTCAGTCACCGACAAACTCCTTTGTACCTTAAATCTTAAAACTTAAACCTTAAAACTATAATATACACGCAATAATACAAAAAAAAAGCCCGTCATTAAGACGGGCCCCGGAGAATAGACTCTACTTTTCGACAGGAACAACAATACCGCGCATAATGATGTTCTGGCAAAAGGCAAAGACTAAAAAAGTCGGTATAGCAGCAATTATCAGAGAAGAGAAAATCACTCCCTGAGCACTGTTACTCTGTAATTGATACAACCATGGCATAATAGTCCACATATTTTCATCCTGGCAATACAAAAGAGCCATCATGAAGTTTGAGTAAGCCGCCTGGAAAGTCTGGAGTCCAATAACCGCCAGGATTGGCTTTGACAGGCTCATGGTGATCTGCAGGAAGATACGGACTTCGCTGGCGCCGTCAATCTGAGCGCTCTCGTACAACTCCTGCGGCAGCGAGTCAAAGAAACCTTTCAACAGGAATATAGAATAACCGTTAGCCAGCCCCGGCAGGACCAAAGCTCCGTAAGTGTTCAGGAGGTTAAGTTCACGCAACAACAGGAATACTGGAATCTGGGTAACCATCGGCGGGAATGCCATAGTTATCATCAGGAAAAGCAGTACCTTATAAGTTGACGGCGGATTAAAGCGGCTGAGCGCATAAGCCGCAAGCGGGTTAACAATCAATGCGCAAAGTACCGCGGTAAAACAGTATACAAAGGTATTCCAGATAGCGTAACCATGCAACACAATGTAACTGAATACAGACATGAAGTTACGTTTTAAAAATTCCCATTTTAACGCTGCGGAATTTTCTTGTATCCACAGATAATGGGATGCCTGCTGCTGGCTTTTCACTTCGCTCCAGTCATCATAATGCGTTTTCAGCAGTTTATTGGCAGCAGCAATTGTTTTATATTTACTTTTAAGGTGGTCCCGGAAATCATATATCGCACCAGTTATTTCCAAAAATTTAACCGGAACTTTATACTGCTTGCCTTTAGCGTCATTCCATCCTTGAATAAACTGGCTCCAGTCAGAGAGGCGAGCGCCAAAGAATGGGAATTCCTTTAACTGAGTAACTAATTTTATTTCATTGAAACTTTTATATTTTGTACCGTAAAGCTTATTAAGTTCAGCGATTTTATTTCCATATCTGGCTTTCAGGTAAGAATGATAAAGCGGTAAAGCCTCAGGTTTTACTTTTATCCAGAACCTGTTAAGCAGTATCCTGACAAACTCTTCCCAGTCTTTACGCTCTAAGTCAGTATATTTCTTTTTATCCGCGGGATAATTACGAGTAAGTTTCACCTCATCCCAGCTTTCATATTTAGTTTTATGCTTTGCGTTATAATTTCCGATTTTCTGAGTATATTGGGCGCGCAGATAACCAGTTTTATAATAACCTTCAGGGTTTATAAAATAACGGTTTATCAACGGTAAATCATCCTGGCTTCCGTCAAAAAACTTTTCTTTGAAAGCATAATAGGTATTGTATAGTTCCGTGTCTGTGTTAGGCATGATCCTCGGAGTGAGGTACAATGCCGGACTTACTCTCAATGAGTTCCAGCTTACCAGTTCCAATTGCATTGCATTATTCAAGTCGTTGAGGTTACCGTCAAAACGCTTATCCAACATACTTTTGAAGCGGCGTAAGTTTACAGGAACAGTATTTCTTGAATTTTTGACCGAAACAAAAGCCAAACCATAGTAATATTGTTTGTAATTCCGTTTCTTTACAAATTCATTCCAATCATTAACCAATCCCTGGTTAATATCTTTTTCATCAGGCAGTTCAAGCTGTTTAAAATCCCCGTTTTGAATGTCGTAAGCAGCCTGAAAAACGTTACCTTCTTCATTAAAGAGAGACTCTACAGACTTTTGATACATAACTTTTTTATCTGTTAAAAAACTTGGAATAAGTTTATTTTCAGATACGTCAACACCGCTTTTCGAACTCCCGCTTATCATCAACCCGAAAGGATAAACCATAGTCATCGCGCCGGCTATCAGGGAGATTGATATGCCCCAGATCAGCAACCTAACTTTTATATCTCTTCTGCCTATTTCAGAAATAATACCCATTATTTTAAAATCCTTATATTAAATTATGATTATTTGGCTCTGCCAGCAGCTTTAAATTCAACCTTGGACAAGATCTGCAGCTGATAAACGGTGAAACCTATCAGCATGAATCCCAAAGTCCATGCCATTGCTGTAGCCGGCCCCATCTCAAGATAAGTAAATGCTTTTTTCCAGATCATCAGACCAGCGGTAGTAGTATTGGCTCCACCGCCTGTCATAACCAGGATCTGCCCGGTTGAACGCGTCCATGAGGAAATAAATACTCCGACAAAATTGATTATAATAAGGGCTTTCAAGGTCGGGAACACAACAAACAATATCTTGTCAATAAATGTCGCCCCGTCAATATCAGCCGCTTCATAATAGTCATTAGGAATACCTTTAAGCGCCGCCAGATAAATCAGGCAACCCGGCCCCATCTGTGCCCATACCATCGGCAGGATACATGAGAACATAGACGTATCAGGATTATTAAGCCACTGATAAGGAAGAGGAGTATATGAAAACAAGCGGCTCGGCATGAGTTTCAGGCTTGTCATGAAACTTTCACTTCCCTGAAAGAATATAGGCCCGGAAAGGCTCGCAACAGTATAGAAGACGAATAATCCGGCAAGCAGGCAAAGCCACATAGGAAGCTTCAATTCATAAAACTTTAAACGCTTAGCAAATGCCAGAAAGATCGAGAATAATCCCGCACCTATCAAAAGAAAACCTATTGCTGGAACATTCATAACCACTCTATTTATCATACCGTTTTCTGAAGCCTCAAAAAACTGTTTCCACAATACCATTGTTACCAGTCCGGTAATTACCGCCGGCAGATAATAAAGGGTTCGCAGCAAAATCTTACAGCGTGGAACTTCCTGCAGGAAAATAGCCAGAATAACCGGAGGCAGGAAAGTCAGCGCCATAGTAAGGAGAGCGTAACGGATAGCGTTCCAAAGAGAATTCCACCATTCCAGGCTCCAAAGTAAATTAGCAAAGTTGTCAACCAGAACAAAAGTTGAGTCTCCAACGATCTTATAATCGAAAAAAGCCATATAAGAACCACGAGCCAAAGGAACATAACGCCACAAGGCAATAGAAGCCACTGCTGGAATTAAAATTATATATGCCCAGAAATATCTCTTAAACTGCCATGATCCCTGAGTTGCTCCGTCATCTTTAGGAGGAGTAAATATAATATATACTTTGCGGAAAACGAAGAAAAACGCAACAGCTATACCGCCCAGCAACACCCATGCGGAAAAACGGCGCCAAAACATTTCACGCTCAGATATCTTGCCTATCATAATCTCATTGGCATGCGCACAACCGGCTTTCAATATCTTTGTCAATTGTCTTTCACGTTCTTTAGTTCCAACCGCTGCAAGCTCACCGTTATATTCCATTTGTTCGGCGATATGTATCGGTTTAGTCATTTCATCATAAGCAAAATTACTGTTTTTGCCATAAGGTTCAGGTTGACCGGTTTTGATAGCCAGCTCAAAAGTTTCCTCCCAGCCTTTCGGAACCAGTTTAAGAATATCTGTATAACCAAACATCTTTAAATATTTGGGATTGATAAATTTACCCATGCCGCCTTCAACCATTATCCTGGTTCTAAGCTTTTGCGCAGGAACACTGTCATAATAGAACATATATTCCCATGCCGCATCACAAATCACCTGCGATTTAATTTGGGAATACATTCCAAACATCCTAGAATTCAACTCACCACCGCGGTGATTGCCCGGCCCCATTGGAACAGGAGCCATACCGGTTACTTCCGGTTGTATAGTAGCCAGAAGAGTTTCTTCTATATAGGAAAAACGCATTGCTATCTCGCCGCGATCCCATTTAGAGCTGGCTTCTGTGGCTTCTTTATAAGCATATCCACGCCTCTGTTTACCTTTTTTATCTTTCCAAAGATCAGCAGATAATTGAGTGTAAAAATCCAGCGCCTTTACTCCGGCAGGAGAGTCAAATGTGCAGAGCCACGCGTCTTTTGCTTTATCATAAGTCATGATATCACCGCCGGCAGACCATAAAAATGTGATCCAGAACCATGATTCATGTATCCCGCGCCCTAGAAGAAGTCCGTAAACACCTTTCTCCGGATTAGTTATTTTCTTACATGCATCCAATAAATCTTTCCACGTCCACTTGGCATTCGGAGGAGTAATTTTATATTCATCAAACAAATCTTTGCGGTAAAGCAAAACTTTTCCGAGTAAGCCGCCATACGGCATTGTCCACCAATGCATTTTGCCGTCTGGGCCTTTACGGTGTACAACAGGCAGAATTTTATTGTGGACACGGGATGCAATTTGTTCCGGCGTCAACTCTTTATAATACCTGTCAAGCGGCTGGATAAAGTTGTTGGAAATATAATTGTCTGACTTACGGAAGTTGATATATAGAATATCCGCCGCCATATCACCGGCAATCGCCAACAGGTCAGTTTCAACACCTTCCACCCTGATTGCGGAAAACCTATCAAGAACAACTTCGACGTTATCCCAGTTATAATTACCATATTTTTCGGGATTGGCTTTATATTTTGCTTTATACTTCTTGGCAAAAATCTTCGGAAATTCTCTACGGAACTGCCTGACCACCTCAACATCCGCACGCTGATTAACTGATACACTTGTCGGATCCGGGAGGTTGGATACAACCACATGGATAATTGTTTTACCATCTTTTTCCTCGATGTACCCGGCACGGGCAGTCGCAGCAGCGAATAGTCCTGCCAACGCTACAAACAGCACCGGCAGCAAGCCTGTCTTTCTCATTTGATCTCCTTGTAGGTGTTAATATTTAAAAACATGTTTGGTTTAGTCAAAAATAAAAACTTTTGCTCAACTTTAACCGAACTAATATATGAGTATTATTTAAAAATACCACTTAAAAAAAAAGAAAAAATGTACTTTTTTTTACAAAGCAGGAAGATAACCATATTCTTATCATATTAGTTAACAATATCTTACAACATCAGAGCACCATAAAGCAAAGCATCAATAAAAAGAAAAATTATTTTTTGGTATATACTGGTATATATACTATAAACAATAATCATCACCTTGTATTAGTATACCCTAAGATTTTTCGCGGCATTATAGTATTAGCTTAAATATTACTTTCATTTTTTCTGAGAACGGTTATATTAATCACAAATTTTAATACAGGATGAATGATTACGCTATGAGATACCTCATTGTTTTTATATTTGCTATTATAGTTTTTGGATGCGGCAAAAAAGAAATTCCGCCTCCGCCGACGACCCATGCTCTGCTGGTCAAAAATTTGTTCTATAACCTTGCGAAGAAAGAACACGAAGCCGCGGTAAAGCGCATTGAAAAAGTCAGGGTACTGGATACTTCCAACGAATTTCTAATTCAAATGGAAGAGCGTGAGTTCTGCAATCATTATATAAAACTGGCCCAGAAAGAAATTAACGGCAATAATATTTCAAAAGCAACGGCAATAATAGCAGTTGCCAGAAAAAGATATCCTCTAAACTTTAACTTGCTGGAAACATATACAAAACTTAATCATTTAACTGAACTAAAAAAACATATAGATCTTTTGAATTCCGCGGCTTCCTCAAAAAAAATGAATTTACAGATAAACGCAATTTCGCAATTTATTAAAAAATATCCGGAGGGTAAGGTTCTACGTCCGCTTCTGCGTAAAAAAATACTGTACGCTTTTAAACAAAAATTATATGAGCAGCAGCGTGCGCGTTTTGATTTGTTGTGTGATATTAAAACAGCACGTGACGCCAAAGTTCCCGATGACAGTTTGAATAACACTTTACTGGCTATTTTAGCTAAAGACAATGCCAGCACCGTTAATAAAAAAGAAAGAATAAGTCCCAAACTTTTGGATTAACTAGTATTATATAAATATTTTTACACATTTACATGTGTTTGGATATGAGATGGTAGAAAAATTTATCTTCGTACTTTTTGTACTTTTCCTTATAAAATTTTAATTCGGAAATTATCTTATCGTATTCCGGGCGGCGGGCTGGATCATTCTCCATCATCCGCATAATAAACTTTGACAGGTTGGCGCTTATTTCAGGACGTATTTCACTAGGTTCAAGAACCTTGGCGCTTGAACGCACTTCCAGTATATCATCATCTTCATGAGGACGTGCAAACGGTTTTCGTCCAGCCAGTAATTCGTAGATAGTTACACCAAGACTGAATATATCCCCTTTATCGTCTTCACAACCATATTCAACCTTTTCAGGGCTTACATAATCCGGACTGCCGTATGAACTAAGCTCTGACAACAATGAATGCGATTGCAAATCATGAAGCGCATAGGCAAGTCCGAAATCACTGATCTTGGCGCTATAGTCCGAATCAAGAAGTATGTTAGCTGGTTTTATATCGTGGTGAATGACTCCTGATTCAAGCGCGAACTGCAAAGCATGACATGTATCAAGCATCCAGGTCAAAACCCGGCTTATTTTTAACGGAGAGTTTTTCTTGACCTGGGCTTCAAGCGTTCCATTCGGCATGTACTGCATTATCAGAAAACATTTGCCTTCGTATTGACCGCAAGAATAAATCGGCACGATACCCGGATGATTCAAACTGGCTGTGACCCTGCCCTCATGGAGAAATATTTTGGTGAATTGAGGAGAGTCGCTACTGTCCTTAAATATTTTTATCGCTATTTCACGATCAAGGGTTACATCAAGTGAACGGTATACAACAGCTCCGCCGCCGCAACCGCACTCCTCTTCCAGCAGATATGAATCAAACCATTTAGGAACAATCAACTGGGTGGAACAAGTCGGACAAGCTATTTTATCAAAAGCCCTTAAGTTCGTAACATCAAGTTTCTGATTGCATCGATGGCAAAATATCCGCAGCCTTTTGGAATCGGGCTGCTCTTCTTTTTTATTCGTCATGCTAACTTAATTTGTCCAATATTATGCTTTCAAGCGTTTTATCTTGTTCTATCACTTTCATTACAATATCATTTCTTTGCATTTTTTCCAGCTGTTCTCGCGCTAAAGTTCTAACTAATTCATAATCATTACATTCTGAGCTCGCATGCACAAGCATAAGAACCTTAGTGCGCTCGGTCAGTAAATCGTTCAGGGACTCAATAGCATCAAGGTTGTTAAGATGTCCATGAGGGCCGGCTATCCGCTTCTTCAAGTGAATCTGACGGTCTGAGCGCCGTAACATATCCAAATCATAATTTGATTCAAGGATCAGAATATCACAGTTGTTCAAACGCAGTTTAGCCAATGAATTAACCGCTCCCAGGTCAGAAGCAAAACCGATTTGCTTATCTCTGCTGGTAATAACAAAACCCACCGGGTCAATAGCATCATGCTGAACAGTGAACGGCAAAATGGTCATGCCGGGCAGTTCAAACTTATCACCGGCGGTAAACTGATGAATATTTACCGGCAGTTTATCTTTTTTTTGATGCCGGAGGTAATTCCAGGTCTCAAATGAAATACATAGGGGAATTTTGAACTGATCGCAGAAAACACGGCAGCCTTTAAGGTGGTCATCATGTTCATGTGACAACAACACCGCCCGGATTGAGGATGGATCGACATCAACTTCGAGCATTCGCCTGATAAGTTCTTTACGGCTGAATCCAGCATCAATTAAGATATTTCCTTCCGCCGAATGTACAACAAATGAATTGCCGCCGCTCCCGCTGCCAAGTGCGGTAATGCCTAAACTCATATATATATCACCCTTAAAAATGTTAAGATTTAAGATTTAAGATTTTCATGCTCGCTTTTGATTGAAAAATAAATACTTTTATAATTGCAAATAAGCATTTCTGAAATTAATATAATATAGCATATATTGTTATTTTTTGCATTATTTATTTTTATAAAGAGAGAACTTATAATGGCGGATGCCTTTTTAAATCAGAATATTTCACAAAAACAGGAACAAATCCTGGCCAGACACCAGATTCAATCCCTGGAAGTCCTTCTTACCCCCCTGCTTGAACTACAGGAAAAAATCGATCAGGAACTTAACAGTAATCCGGTTATTGAACAGGAAAAAAGTTCAATAGAAGAACTCGCCGGAGATCCGCTGCATTCTGAATCGACCAACAGCGACAACAGCGATAAAAGCAATGATGAGGAAAACGACTTCGCGGAAATGATAAAAATGGCAGAATCATGGTATGACCGCGGAACTTACAGCAGCTCGAATTCATCTCCGGCTGATGAACAGGGGAAACGTGATTTTATGTTCAACTCATTGGTTGAGCAGCCATCGCTGCAGCAGCAATTGCTCGAACAGCTTAATTTAACAGAATGCAGTCAGGAAATAGAAAATATAGCTGAATTCGTCATCGGCAGCATTGACGAAGCCGGCTATCTGACGACACATCCGGCAGACATAGCCATGGCGGCAAAATGCGATATGAAAAAGGTGAAAAAAGCAATAAAGCTGGTACAATCCTTTGATCCGCCGGGAATAGGCGCAACTGACCTGCGCGAATGTCTGCTGCTGCAGTTTGAACGCCGGCAATGCAAGGATCCTCAACTTCATGAGCTCATTTCCAAGTATCTCGAGGAAATCGGCAAAAATCACCTGCCGCAAGTAGCTAAAGCGATGCGCATTTCAATTCCGGAATTAAATACTTTAATTGCGAAGCTTAAAGAATTCAGTCCATTGCCGGGTTCATCTCTCTCTCCTTCATCCGAGTTGTACGTCCTGCCGGAACTGACTGTTGAAAAGAAAGATGGTGAATATGTTATTTCCTCTAACGACAGCTATCTTCCGAGCCTGAAAATATCACAAACATACCTTGATTTGCTTGAAAACCCCGATACCAACGCGGAAACCAGGAACTACATCAAGGAAAAACTTATGGCAGCCAGGATGCTTATCAAAAGCCTCAGCCAGCGGCAAAGCACTATACGCCGGATTGCCCAGGTTATTTTGGATACCCAATACGATTTCCTCGAAAAAGGAGTGGAACATCTTAAGCCCTTGACCATGCAGCAGGTCGCCGATAAACTCGGACTGCATGAAACCACTATCAGCCGCGCAATAGCCAATAAATACCTGCAAACCCCGAAAGGCATGTATGAATTTAAATTTTTCTTCACCGGAGGTTACCAGAATAATGACGGCGAAGAAATCTCATCCAGAGGAATTAAAGAAAAGATCAAAGATTTAATTGCCGCGGAAAATAAAGCTAAACCTCTATCCGACAATAAAATATCAGAGTTGCTGAAGAAAGACGGTTTGAACGTAGCCCGCCGGACAGTAGCGAAATATCGTGAACAATTAGGTATTCAAGCAACAAACCTGAGACGGGAATTTTAAGGCTGCAATTTAAAGTTATAAAAAATAAAATCCCGAAGGGATCAGGCTACCCTTCGGGATTTTACTTGACTACAAATCAAGTAGTGCTAAATTGAACAAATTCTGTAAAATTCAGAAAAACATTAAATTTTAATTTTTTATATGGAATATTCGGGGATCAAAAGGAAATTATCTTCTAAAAAAATTTATTTACACAGTTTAGTTTTTATATTCTGTGTTTTATTCGCGTTCTGTTTTCGCGGATATATATGCGACCGCGAAATTGTCCGGGTAAAAAGTAAGACTGGTGTAGATTTTGCGCCGTTTGAGGTAGAAAGTGCAATTATGTATTCATACATAAACGATGTTGCTGACGGCAAAGGCATACCTGAATACGATCCCCGTTTAAAACTTACCTGTGGTTATCGCGTCAATGAACAAATGTCGTTGGGAGTAGAATATTTCCTCGGTTGGGGATTGCGCCTTAGACGCGCACTGGTCAAACCTGAAAATCCTCCTGACAACACTTACGAAAGCAACCCGGAAGAAACTTCATGGATAATTGCTCAACTGCGCCTGTGGGCATGTCTAGTCCCGGGACTGGTTTATTTGTGGCTGATATTCATAAACTGTCCATGGCATATCGCTCTGCTTGGGGGAATGTTATGCTCGGTGGCTCCCGCTTCGGTGGCGCGTCATACCGGACAGCTCATACTTAAGGAGACTTTCGCCCTGCCGTTTCTGGCGGCGGCCCTGGCATTTTTTCCACTGGCATTTAAACGTAAAGGGATTATATCAATCCTTGCGGTCATGTTTTTCGCTTTTTGTGCTACAACATTTTGGGATGCGTCACAATTTGTGCTTGGGGTATGGGCAATATTTGAAATTATGCGCTGGATAATTTATGGTTCAGACAAACGCCGCCGTGATGTATTCATAGCTGTTTATACCGCTTTGGTTCTCGCCGCAATATTGATCCCTTACAACCGGGCTCATTATGCTATTTTATCCCCTGCCCTGATAATTATCTGGCCAGCCTTGGCGGGACTGCATTTCATAAAATATGAAAGCATTAAAAAGCGCCTGCTCATCAGCTGTATTATTGCGGCAACATTGACTTTAGCACATACGGCAATAGTTTATCAAAGCCATTTCGCTAAAAATTACAGTCATTTCAGTTCATTGGCAAAAGCTAAACTGAAACATATGAATGTAAAACCGGAAGACCCGGGAAAACTGACTTTTGAACAACGCTTCCTCTGGACGCCTGGACTGCATTCATCAACCTGGGAAATGACTTTGACCTATTTCCCTTACGCATTCTGGGTTTTTCTGCTCCTTGCTTTCTGGGGAACATGTTTCAGAAAAGTAAGGGGGGATATAATTGACAAACTAAAATTTTCCCTGGTCCCTATCGGCTCGACGCTGGCATTTTTTGTTTTTCATATTTTCTTTGTACGCTTTCATGTCTTCAGCGCACTTGCCTTGAACGTAGCGTTTGCTTTTCTGGTTTACAATTGGCATCAAGTATCAGAAAAACGCCGGGTACGGATATTAATATTCGTTTTAGCCGCACTTGTAATTATACTTGAAGGACTTTATACTTTGAGACTTAAACGGAATTATGAATATTCCTATTTCCGGGAAACCGCTGAAATGATTAAATGGTTCAGGCAGTCTGATACCACCGACAATGTATTCCTCGCAGATATGGAAATCTCACCAGTCCTGAAAGCATATTGCGGAACGAAAATACTTATACAGCCGAAATTCGAACTAATCGAAGTCCGTAAAAACATGGAGAAATATGTTAATTTAATGTTTCATGGAACCGAGCGTGATTTTGCCGATTACTGTGCGGCAAAAGGAGCTGACTTTGTTGTGTTTTCCAGAGGCAAGATCTCGCCAATGCACAAATATTCCTACCGTTATATGGCAAACGCTAAAAAAATCAACCCACGGTCAATAGCTTACACGATGGAAAAACGCCCGCGCAGCATGCGTTATTTTTATGAGATAGCCCCTCCTGGAGAATTCAAGGATATAAATATCCGTTACCGGGTTTTCAAAGTTATACCGCCGGGCAGGATATCAACGGCAAGTTATGCCGCTGACCTTGCAATGGAATATTATTACACGAATAAATCACAGCTCGCGCGGAACCTGGCGAAAGCGGCATTCCTGACTAATCCCAAATCAGAAAAAACATATTTAACATATTATAAAATCTTCGGCCATATTCCACAGCCGACACTTAAAACATTTTGTCAATTCTATAACAAAAAGGAAAAGGAAAAATGATTAGACGCAAAAATGAGTATCAGGTGGACATCCGCGAAGAAATGCGCGGCGGTGACGGTAAAGTAAAGATCGAACATCTTTGGGATGAAAAAAACGAACTCAAGGCTAAAACCCGCCTGATGGCCAAAATAACTTTAGAACCAGGCTGCGGAATCGGCTTTCACAGTCATGATGATGAAGAGGAGATCTTTTACATAATCAAAGGTTCAGCCCAGGCTGATGATAACGGTGAAACTGTGGTCCTAAATGCCGGAGACACTATTTTGACCGGAAACGGCGCCGGGCATTCCATAAAATGCGTCGGAGATGAATCCGTGGAAATGACTGCGGTTATTGTTCAATATTAAACAGAGAAAATCAACTTATGCAAAAAACTGATAAAAATATGAAATGGTTTATTGATGCCCGTTACGGAATGTTTGTCCATTTTGGGATTTACAGCATGCTTGGACGCGGTGAATGGGTAATGAACCGGGAAAGGATTGCACCGGAAGAATACCGTAAGCTGGCAGACAAGTTTGATCCTGAAAAATTCAATGCTGATGATATCTGTCAATTAGCGGTTGACGGAGGCATGAAATACATCGTCTTTACCACTATGCACCATGAAGGTTTCAGAATGTACGACAGTAATCTTAGTGATTTCTGTTCCACTAAAACTGCTGCAAAACGTGATTTTGTCGCTGAAATAATCACCGCTGCACGTAAACGCGGACTGAAAATCGGGCTTTACCACAGCTTGAACAACTGGTATGACAAACCGGACGGTGTTGACGCACTTGAAGATAAAGACAAATATGAAATATTCATTAAAAATACTTTTGCACGTATAAAAGAACTGCTGATAAAATATCAGCCAATTGATACCTTATGGTATGACGGCTGGTGGCCGTTTAACGCGGAAGGGTGGAAAGCTGAGGAAATGAATGAGATGGTTCGTTCCGTTATGCCTGATATAATCATAAATGGACGAAATGGCCTGCCTGGTGACTTCGCAACCCCTGAACAGCACTTGACAGCACCTTCTCCATGGCGGCCATGGGAAGCCTGTATGACTTTAAATGACCATTGGGGATATTACCCAGGAGATAATAACTGGAAAAGGCCCGTTGATGTAATTAAAACGCTTTTAACCTGTGCCAAAGGAAAGGGCAATTTGTTATTAAACATCGGGCCCGACGGGAACGGAGTTATCCCGGCGAAAAGCGTTGAAATCATTCAAAAAGTTGGGCAATGGATCAAAAACGGAGGATCTGAAGCCATTGCCGCCGACGAATCTCTGCCTTTGAGCCCGACCATGCGGGAAGCTGGAGACCGTGGAGACTGGGATGCCCACGCTGTATTTACAGCAAGTGGAAAAAACTTATTCGCCACCTTTCTTTATTCGCCACAGAACGAATGGTTGATTACCGGATTGGAATGCAAAGTACTGTCAGTTTCCAAACAGGGAGAAGCAATGGAATTCATTAATGAAGATGATTGTTTGAAAGTGATATTGCCTGAGGGATTCGAGAAAGAATTCTGCCCGGTATTAAAAATAGAATGTGACAAATCCCCGTCAATATACCGTACTGCCGGAATGCGTCTGCCGCAGGTTGAGCACCCTCGTTATGACCCGTGTGAACCGGATATACAATATGATTAAAAATTTGCGGGCGGTTATTAAATATTGAAATATCCCGGTACTTCAAAAATATCGGCAAGCGGCAGGGTTGCCGCACCCAAAGCATCAACGTGAGCCAGTTCAGAAATAAATAATTTTGTCTGTCCCGCGTTGCTTTTTACGCTGTTTTGATTTATGGCATCCTGAATAGTAGGAAGGATATCTTTTCCGAATAGCTCGATCACGGCGCCGGAAAATATGATTGTCCGCGGACACAGGATATTCACCACAGCGGCAAGCCCCTGCCCCAGACGATAGCCGACATCATTCATTATCTGTTCATAATCTTTCGGATCGACGCTGTCTTTAGGGAAATAGTGCAAGCGTTCAAAACCGCATTTACTGTGTTTACTTAAGGCTTTGACGACTGCCGGCTCCGAAACATAGGCTTCAAGACATCCGAGATTGCCGCATCTGCATTTTGCTCCTCCGGTTTCTATAACAATATGTCCGACTTCCCCGGCAAACTGCCCTGCCCCTTTAAACAGGCATCGGTCAACAACTATTCCCATTCCAACCCCGGCTGAAACTTCGACTACAACAAAATCATCATATTTACTTCCTCTTCCGAACCATTTTTCTGCCAAAGCGATCGAACGCGATTCTTCTTCAAGGAAGACAGGTTCTTTAATAAACGCGGAAAAAGTTTCATAAACATTGACATTAGATAACGATGGAATATTTACCGCTTCCTCCATAACACCTGATTCCAGGTTCAAACTTCCCGGCATGGAAATGCCTACTCCGAATTCAGGAACTTTGACCGAACGCAGTTTATCATAAGTGTTTTCAACGGCACGGCAAATAGTGGTAAGATCCGTATACATGGGATATTCGACTTCATGAGAAGCGATAATATTGCCGTAAAAATCAATCAGTACACCACGGCAAAGATGCGGCGCAATATATATTCCGGCAACATAATTATCAACAAATTTCAGCATCGAATAAGGGCGTCCGGAAACATTCTCCATCTTACCGGATTCCGCCACCAGGTTTTCCGCAACCAGCTCATTTATAAAATTAGTTATACTTTTGCGGTCAAGCTGGGTCTTGGTCGCGATCTGGGATCTGGCAATAGGGGAATTGACCCGGATCGTATTCATAATCCGTGCCCGGTTGATTCTTTTTATCAACGAATGATTTCGTAATTTCATGTTTTTCTTCTTCTTTTAAATATAATCGAAACCAAAGACGCGAGCGTTCGAGCACCCCGCTACTCATATAATAGAACCTCTCTAATATGCCTCAAAATCACCAATTTTACAAGTCTGTTAATAAAAAGATGCAGCTTTTCAGTACCAATAAAGGCAAGCATCATCACAAACAGCATACGAAAAACGTTAAGGGCTCAACCTCCACATGAAACTATTGTACAGTATTTATTTTTTGTTTTATATTTGTTAATATTCAGTTCAATTTTGCAATTTTTTGCAAATTTATTAATATTTTATTTCAAAAGCTTGCAAAATCTTGCAAAAGATATATAATAAGTAAATAGTTTTAAGTTTAAGGGTTAAGTCTTAAGAATTAAAGAAAATAAATCCCTGTAAGGGAACTTCAAAAGCAGAGTAGTATATAGTGACCAAGTGTAAAAGAAAACTTTTGTCAGCGGAACGCGAAAGACTTATTCTCAAGGCATTAAGCAATGGGACCGGTTCTCTCACCGATCTCAGCGAATTGCTGAATGTGTCCGAAGCGACCGTGCGCCGTGACCTTCAGAGTCTTGAAGAACAAGGAAAAGCCCGGCGCGTCCACGGCGGCGCTGTCAGAGTTCAATTCCCGCGCACCGAACCTATTTTTACAGAAAAAGCAGCTTTTCACGCCGAAGAAAAAGATCAAATTGCAAAACTGGCTCTTGAAATGATTGACGATGATGATTCCATATTTCTTGATGGCGGCAGTACTGTCCTGACCCTCGCGCGCAAGCTTGACCAGCGCAAAAACCTGACTATCGTTACTAATTCAATCGTAGCGGCGGCGGAGCTCATGGAAAGCCCGCACCGTTTAATTTTGCTCGGCGGCGAATTCCGCGCGATAAGCCGTACCCTCGTTGGTCCTTTGACCGCGCAAATCGTTAATTCATTGAATATAAATAAAGCGTTTATGGGAACAATCGGTTTTACCGTCGAAGACGGTATTTCAACTACCGAACCCAGCGAAGCATATACGAAAGAGTTGATTATGCGCCGCGCCGCCAAAGTAATAGTATTGGTGGACAGCAGCAAAATCGGCGTTCCGTCCTTTGCTACAAGCGGCAGTATCAAGGACATTGATGTAGTTATTTCTGACTGCAATATATCAGAAGAAGCCATAGAGAAATTGAATGAACAAGATGTAGAAGTAGTAAATTAATTAGAAATTATAAATTTATAAACTTAACAAAAAAAGGAAGTGTTTAAAATGAGCAACTATTACAGTGATTTAGGTCCCGATTTCAAAAAGCGGACTATTAAGCTGAACAACATCAAGGCTTACCAGTATGATAAGGATATCGCGGACGAATTAAAAGCCAAGAATGTCACAAAAGACGAACTCATGGAAATGTACGAATCAATGCTCGTTATCCGTGAATTTGAAGAAATGATTCTCAAATGTCGTACCGGCGCTTATGAGATCATCAGTGATTACGAATACCGCGGGCCGACTCACCTGTCTATCGGGCAGGAAGCCACAGCTGCAGGAGCATGTTCTGTTTTAAGTATTTCTGATATGATTACTTCCACTCACCGCGGACATGGTGATTCAATTGCCAAAGGTTTCCATGCTATCAAACGCATGAGCGAAGAAGAATTAAAAGAACGCTGTCCTGAATTTTCAAACCTAAAAGGCGAACAGCTCCGCGAAGCAGTTATGGAAGACCACGTTTACCGCACTATAGCCGAACTATTCGGTAAAGAAACCGGTTACGGCAAAGGCCGCGGCGGCGGTATGCATATCGCTGACTTCCGTGTAGGGCACCTTGGCGCAAACGCTATCGTAGGCGGCGGTATTCCAATCGCCACCGGCGCAAGTATGGTTTGCCGTATTGATGAAGATATGCGCGACAACGTAGTCTGCAGTTTTGCCGGGGATGGAGCTTACGCCAACGGCGTGGTTCTCGAATCTCTAAACTGGGCTGCCCAGGAACAATTCACCGGAGAAATGGCCAGGACAAAATTCGGACTGCCGATTATTTATGCTATCGTCAACAACCATTTCGGTATGACCGGCCGTGCTGACGGTGAAGTAAACGGACTGGATTATCTCGCGCGCCGCTCTGCTGGTTTTTCGAACACCAATATGCATGCTGAAGTTGTAAACGGTATGGATGTACTCGCGGTTCGCGACGCTATAACTCGCGCTAAAGCAATTATCGCTAAAGGCGAAGGCCCGGTTCTCCTGGAACTTGACACTTACCGTTACTACGGACACAGCTTGTCAGATCCGCGTAACGAATACCGCACACGTGAAGAAGAAGCCCGCTGGAAAGAAGTTGATCCGGTCGATGTCTTCCGTTCACAATTGAAAAAATCTAAAGTTTTCACAGAAAAACAGCTCAAAGCTGTTGAACAGAAAGTCGCAGACCGTAACGCACGCGCCGCACGCCGAGCCGCTGACGCGCCGGATCCGGTTCCGGAAGATGTTATCAAACACATGTATACCGATTCCGTTTGTGATACTGTCCCTGAAAAATATACAAAAGTTGAAGTTTACCAGGATCTGCCGGTGGTAAAACGCCGTGAAGGTTCTACAACCACTTACCGCGACGCCATCAAAGAAGGTATTATAGAAGAAATGATGCGCGACAAGCGCGTTCTGCTCTTCGGTGAAGATGTAGCCGATTACGGCGGAGCTTTCAAACTGTCAAAAGGACTGCTCGAATCATTCGGCCGCGACCGCGTGTTCAACACTCCTATTTCCGAAGCCTGCATCTGCGGTAACGCGGTGGGTATGGCAATGTGCGGATATCGTCCGGTCGCTGAATTAATGTATATGGACTTTGCCCTGATGGCTTCCGACCAGATATCCAACCAGGCAGCTAAATGGCATTACATGACTGGAGCTTCTACAACTGTTCCGATGGTCGTCCGTTGTTCAGTCGGTGGAGGTAAAGGTTACGGCGGTCAGCATTCTCAGTCACTCGAATCAATGTTCGCGCACATCCCGGGAACATATGTGGCATATCCTTCAAATCCATACGATGCGAAAGGATTGATCAAAACAGCCATCCGCGACGACAACCCGGTAATATTTGTTGAAGGCCAGCTCCTTTATAACGAAAGAGGCTATGTGCCGGAAGAAGATTACACTATTCCGTTCGGTGAAGCTAATATCGTACGTGAAGGTACTGACGTAACTTTCGTAGCCTGGGGCCCGGCTGTTTCAGACGCAGTCAAAGCCGCTGAAGCTCTCGAAGCTGAAGGCATCAGTGTTGAAATAATCGACCCGAGAACTCTGGTTCCGTTCGATTGGGAAACTGTTTTTGAATCAGTCAGAAAAACCGGACGCTGCGTGGCGATCAGCCAATGCGTTGACATCGGCAGTTTCACCGGTGAGATTGTTTCTCAAGTTACCGCAAACTGCTTCGATTACCTCGACGCTCCGGTACTCAAAGTCGGCGCTAAAAACGGTATTGCTCCTCAGGCCTATACGCTCGAAGAAGCATTCCTTCCGAGTGTTGAAGACATGATGAACGCCGCACGTTCTTTGGCATAAGCACTTAAGGGAGATTTGAAAATGGCTACATTAGTACCGATTCCTAAACTGGGACAGTCAGAAGAAACTGTTGTTATAGATTCGTGGCGTGCCAAAGAAGGCGACGTCATTAAAAAAGGCGATGTTTTGTTCGAAGTCGAAACTGACAAAGCTGTTCTCGAAGTTGAATCTCAATTCGAGGGCACACTGCTCAAAATAATCGTTCCCGCCGGAAAAGAAGTTCCGGTAATGATAACCGCGTGCGTACTCGGCGAACCCGGCGAAGAAATTCCCGAAATCAATGATGCGCCAGCACCAGCGGCGGTCCCGGCTAAACCGGCCGCCCCGGCTCCAAAAGCTGAAACACCAGCAGCTCCGGCAGCGGAAAAAGCCCCGGCAGCGGCTCCGACTCCAACTTCAACCGGCCAGGTGCAAAAAGCGAACGTCCCCTTCGAACCCACGTCCGCTTCTGCATCTGTTCCGGTTGCTCATACTCCTAATCCAAGTCCTCGCGCCAGAAAGTTTGCCCAGGATTTCCTGATCGACTTGAAAAAAGTTCAAGGCACAGGCGGCACGGCTGGACGCGTAACAGAAAAAGACGTAAAAGATTATCTTGATACTTCAGGATATTATGACAAAAAGATTACTCCATCCGCATTTAATTTAGCTAAAAAAGAAGATCTCGAACTTATCGCGATTGACGGCTCCGGAGAAAATGGACGGGTAACTTTGTCTGACGTGAAAGACGCGGCAAATGAAAAGCCTCAGGAAATGAACGCCATGCGCCGCATTATCGCGGAACGTTTGACCCAGTCAAAGCAGACTATACCACATTTTTATGTGACTGTTTCTATTGATATGACCGACCTTATGGCTAAACGCAAACAGTTGAAAGACGACGACATCAATCTGAGCGTGAATGTCTTCATTGTCAAAGCCGCGGCTATGACCTTGAAAGAATTCCCTTACGTGAACGCCGCAGTTCAGGGCAACGCAATCGTCAAGAAAAGCAAAGTAAACATTGGTGTCGCGGTAAGCGTTGAAAACGGCCTGGTCGTCCCGGTCGTCAGAAACACCGACCGCAAAGCCCTTGATGAAATCCAGGCGGAAGTCGCTGAACTAGCTGAAAAAGCCAGGACAAACAAATTGACTCCGGACGAAATGAAAGGCGGAACTTTCACCATTTCCAATATGGGAATGTTAAATGTGGAAAGTTTCGGGGCAATAATCAATCCCGGCGAAGCCGCGATTTTGGCGGTTTCGTCCTGCGTTCCGACACCCGTAGTAATTGACGGAGAAATCGCAGTCAGGAACATCATGAAAGTAACCCTCAGCGCCGACCACCGCGTAGTAGACGGTGCAATGGCAGCGGAATTCGTCAACGCCTTCAAGAACAAACTTGAAGACATTGAAATCTGGGACAGAATGATTTGATATAGCCTGATAGGCTGTAGCTGTTTAGACTATTAGTAGACTATTAGTAGAGCTGGCATCACGCCAGCTCTATTTTTTTAAATACAGCACGAGAAATATTTCATGTTACCGTTTATTAGAAGAGCAAACAAACATAAATAAAAAACAAGAAATATACTAGAAATAAGTATCTCAAATAAATCCGGCTTTTTCTTTCTAAAAATCAAAATTGAGTATCCAATACCAAAGGCAATAAAAAATGCAAAAATGAAATTTCCATTAGAAGTACGAATATGGGAGGTTCCTGAAAATATAAAAGGTACAACGACATTAAAAAACAAATTATACGCCTGATGGTAAAATACTGATTTTTCCCTGAATTCCTTTATTATAATCGGCAGGATTGCTATAATGAATAGAATAAAAAATCCTATCCACGAAACATCTGCATACTCTTTCAACCATAGATGATATATATACATTTCTCCTCCAACCTGATGCAATTTCATCTAATATAACTGACTCCATGGACTTTTCAAATACATCGTCCGTCAGTTTCATTTTTGCCTCCAGGGACAGAGGCACCTACATCTAAATCGTATATATTCTCCAATGTAGCCACGCCTGTCTCCAGGCGTGCTATAGGGTTTATCGTCTGCAGGAAAATATCAGCCTGTTTATCAACTTCTTTCACTGGTTTATTCAAACCTTCAAAGATATTTGGCTTTAAGCTGCTCGAAGAGGGAATTTTGGGGGAATGTGCCGTTTTTATCAAACCCCTTTTTGTGACGCATCATATCGTTCCAGAGATGAACGGCATAGGTGTTTGAAAAAAAGTCGATGTCATTAGCAAAAGTATCGTCAAACGCTGTATCCCAGTTATAGTGCGGAATAGGGTAAAAGTAAGTGAAAGGCTTAGCCAGATCTATGAGTTTGAAATATTCAAGCGCCTGGGTGAACCCCACCGGTCCGCCAGTTTCTCCCCAACTGACATTCTGCCGCCTGCGTCTCAGCAACTTTCTTTTTATCTTCCTCCATTTCGTACGGGGCGAATCATAAGGAAGAATATAATTAGGGTTTTCACAAATATTCTCCATAAAAGCACATAATTCGTGTTTTGGCGGAAAGCCTAACACCCCAACAGCAACGCTGCCTATAGTTTGTTTTGCAAATATCAAATCAGTATCAAAATCAAAATGTTTTATGCATATTTGATCCATATCAACCCAGAAACCACCTTTTTCATAGAGCAGTTTCCAACGAAACCAGTCCGCAAATACAGAATAAGTCCCCGTACTGTACAGAAAGATTTCTTCAGCTGGAATGATTTCACCGGCATCTTTCACAACTGTTCCATCAGGAATATTCTTTATATCCTCATAAGCGTACAAGTGAAATTCATGATCGTTTTTCAGGTATGAGTTTATGCAAAGCCGTTCAAGAGCTGAAAGTTCATTTCCAATCCACATTGACTGAATGATTTTATTATCCATATTCCGCCTGACATAGAAGTTTTATTTTGCTTATAACTAATTACATCATTTCCTGAAAAATCAATAATTATTTATGTTTTATTTTTCTATTTTGCTTAATAATGCTTCTATTTTGCTCCTTTCAGCCTGACGGAAAGCATGAAACGGCTCTGCTATAAAATCGCTGCATATCCCCATGCAATTCAAAGCACATTTCACGCCTTTTATAAAAGTGGACGGGTATTTACCACAGGAATACAATTCGCGCAAAGCGAATATTCCTTTTTGCAGTTTCTTAATTTCAGCTAAATCACCGGCAACAGCCGCCTCATACATATCAACGAATAAACGCGGTTTTATATTCGCACCGCCGGCAACTCCGCCATGTCCGCCGAACAGCACGGATTCACCTAACAGCTCCTCCGGCCCGATGAGCATTGAAAACTCCGGTTTATCTTGCATTGTCCTGAGATATTCATGATATTTTATCATATTGCCGCCACTGTCCTTGAAACCAATGATATTATCAATTTCAGAAGCTTTCCGCAAAGTATCAATATCAATAACAACTTTTGTCATTGCGGGCATATTGTATAAGAATAACGGCAAAGGAAGCTTGGGAGCAAGGTGTTCAAAGTATTCGAGCAGCTCAGCTTGTCCGGCAGGGAAATAGTATGGGGGAGCCAGCACAACCGCATCAGCGCCGCATTCTGCGGCGTGTTTCGCCAGGCGGATGGATTCCGCAAATGATGTATCGGTTATCCCCACTAACACCGGGACACGCCCGGCAATGATCTCACAGGATTTTTTTACCATTTCATATTTAAGTTCATAACTTAAGCTTGGGCCTTCCCCGGTAGTCCCAAGCAGAAAAAGCCCGTGAACCCCGCCATCCAGCACATGTTCAATAAGTTTTTTAAGTCCCGGCAAATCCAGATTGTATTCGTCTGCTAAAGGTGTTACGAGAGGCGGCACGACACCACGTAAAGGTTTTGGCAAATGTTTTTTCATTATTTAAATACCTGATATTTTAAGTTAATTAATTTGTTTTACACTATCACGAACAATTAGTTGCGGCGCTATCTCCTTTTTTATTCTATTATTAGTTTCAGATTTATTCTCAACAACATCTAAAATTGTATTCACCAACTCTTTTGCAAATTTATCCTTGATCCCGCCAACCGTTGTTAACATGGGTGAAACCAAAGAACTCTCTTCGATATCATCAAAACCAATCAGCGATATGTCTTCCGGAACTGATAATCCAGCCTGTTGGATTGCCAGCATAGCACCAAGCGCAACATTGTCATTATGGCAGAAAAAGGCTGTGGGCAGTTTTTCCCTGCTCTGGCTCAAAAGCCCTTTCATGACTTCATAACCGCCCTTTTTACTGATTTTCCCGGTAATAATATTCCGTCCGAACAATGGCATGTCATGTTCAAACAATGCTTGTTCAAAACCTTCTCTCCGACTCTTTCCAGCTTCCTGCAAATCCCCTTTTAAGCAGCATAAATATCCAATCCGTTTGTGCCCTTTTTCAATAAGATGGTTTACTGCCAGCCTGGCTCCCTCCGCCTGATCAATAGCCACATAGTTTACCGGCATCTCTTCCATGCAGTTAAATACAACCATTGGCAAACCATTATTCAGCGATTGCCAAATATTTTCCAGGTTACGCTGACGAAAAATCGGGCCGGCAATAACCCCGGCAACACGTCCTCCGCGAAAGGCTTCCAAACAATTACGTTCCTTCTCATAATCATCTTTGCCCAGGCTGAGAATCATGGTTTTGCCGTGCCTGGCTAATTCTGATTCAAGACTGCTTACTAATTGCGCGTACCATGGATTTGTTATATCGCTGGTTATCAATAAACCTATTGAATCACTAGTGCTTTTCTTTAAACTTTGTGCCGCAAAATTTGGTTGATAATTCAGTTCACGGGCTAAATCCTTTACTTTTTTTACCATCTCCAGCCCAATACCCGGTTTATCACGCAGAGCCTTGCTCACCGTAGTAGTAGTCACATTTAATTTTTCAGCTAAAGTCGCTAAAGTAACATCACCTGTTTTTTTCATAATAAAACATTAAGATTATCGTTTATCTTTCATACACACCATGATAATACATGCTGAAATTCAATTTATCAAGAGGGATTATACAAAATATCAATAAATATTTAGATTATCGTTTATTCAAAAATAAAAATGTATTTTATGATACATTGCAAGTTCCTGGGTTTAACTGTTTTTTTATGCAATCTTTACTTGCAATGTCGACATTATGTCTTAATATAAGGCATGAAAAAAATTATTGATAAAATCAAAAATGATGTAAAGTTGTCCGTTGATGAACTGCGTTTGCTGCTGGAAGTCGAGGACAAAGCTGTTCTTGAGCAGATATTTCAGGAAGCCTACCGGATAAAATTAAAATACATCGGCAATAAAGTGTATTTCCGGGGTATTATTGAGTTCAGTAATATCTGCGCGAAAGACTGTTTTTATTGCGGCATCAGAAAAAGCAATAAGAATGTCAAACGCTTCAAAATGTCAGAAGAAGACATCATCCAATCAGCCCTGTGGACCTATAAAAACAATTACGGTTCTCTAGTCATTCAGGGGGGCGAAATCGAATCTCCTGAATATACGGAATTTATCGAACGCATCGTCAAACGTATTAAAACCGAAACAGATGGGAAGTTGGGCATTACTTTATCGCTCGGGGAGCAGGCGCCCGAAGTCTATAAACGCTGGTTCGATGCCGGGGCGCATCGTTATTTATTGCGTATAGAAAGCTCAAATGAGGAGCTTTACAAAACACTCCATCCTGCAAATCATGATTTCCAGCGCCGGATAAACTGTATACGGGAACTCAAAAAAGCCGGCTACCAGACAGGGACCGGCGTTATGATGGGACTTCCCGGACAAAGCACTGAAGACCTTGCTAATGATATATTATTTTTCGAACGGGAAGATATAGACATGCTGGGCATGGGACCATACATCGTCCACAATGAAACCCCGCTGGCAAAAGAAGTAAAAGATTTTGATAAAGAGAAACAGTTTATGCTCGGATTGAAAATGATTGCCGCCTGCCGAATATACCTTAAAGACATAAATATTGCCGCCGCCACCGCCTTACAAGCGCTCAACCCGCAAGGCAGGGAAATCGGAGTACAGGCCGGAGCCAATATCGTTATGCCAAACATAACTGATACGAAATATCGCGCAAGCTACCAGCTCTATGACGGCAAACCATGCCTGGATGAGAATTCCTCAATGTGCAAAGGCTGTCTCCAGCGCCGCATTGAAAATATCAATGAAACCATCGGGTTCGGCGAATGGGGCGATTCTCCGCATTTTTTAAGCAGAAAATAATGTTTGCTTTAAAAAGCAGATGCAGATGCGTCCAGCTCCACAGAAGCTTTTAACAAAACAATAGACCACACATTATTTGCCGGAGAGAAACCTTCACCGGCACTACTAAAACCGGAAAATATTTTCTTTTTTAAAAATAAGCTGTAGACAAATTCAATTTCAGCCATTATATTAATTATGTAAATCGTGTTACATAAGGTTTTTTATCATGGCTGTTACTTTAAAAGATATTGCTGAGAAAGCAAAAGTTTCACGTCCGGCGGTATCATTGTTCCTGAATAACCGGGAAACTAAGCATGTTTCCGCGGAAAACAAGAAACGTATTCTCAAAGCGATTGATCAATTGGATTATCGTCCGAATTACGCGGCGCGCAGTCTGCGTGGAGGCGCCTCAATGACCATTGGTATCGTCGGCGGATTGTTTTCAGTCCCGGTTCATGATGCAATCAACAATGCTTTACTGCAGGAATTATGGCGAAATGGTTATCAAGCCTTGCTTGGAGGAAATACTAACCAAAACGTTTCCACCAAAAGCACTTGCGCGGAACTTGAATCCCGAGGCGTTGACGCTCTGATTATCACCAGCGCCGCTTCGGAACAGGAAAAAGAGGATATTTCAGTTCCATTTATAAGCGTAACCCACAACCAGCCCTGTTTTGATATTGCGGTTGATATGGAGTATGGCGGTTACCTGGCAGGCAAACATTTAATAGAACATGGTCACAGGAAAATATCTTATGTCGGTATTTCTTCCAGAGAACCTGGGCGCTTCAACGGACTTGAACGGGCGCTTTCCGAAGCCGGGCTGACTTCATGTAAAGAGTTTTGCGTCAAAAGAAATTTGGAAGATTCCGACCTTGAAGTTTTGAATATGGTAAAAGCCGGAGCAAGCGCATTTTTCTGTATAAATGATTTTGTCGCCGCAGCAGTAATGAGCGTACTGCAGCATGCCGGAATAAAAATCCCGGAAGAGGCAGCGGTAATAGGCTTTGACGGACTGGCATTTACAGAATTCACCTCTCCAGCCCTGACAACTGTCGTACAACCAGTTCAGGAGCTTGCAAATAAAAGCGTTAAACTGCTTATGAATAAAATAAAAGGAACAGAAACAAAAAACAAAGGAAAATTAATAAAACCTTATCTGGCATACGGCGGCAGTTGCGGCTGTAATAAAAAATCACTGCAGAATATCGCTTCTGCGGGAAGCAAATTCACTCTGGATTACTTAAAAAAGGAAAACTTATGTCAACATTCACA
Organism: Victivallaceae bacterium; assembly: GCA_963664605.1. GTDB lineage: Bacteria > Verrucomicrobiota > Lentisphaeria > Victivallales > Victivallaceae > JAHOYW01. The sequence goes on along the minus strand of OY761536.1, from coordinate 1,703,235 downwards.
TTAAATAACCACAATACCTATCTTGAATTTGCCGTAAACGGCGAATATCAGATAAAAATCAACCATTTTGAATTAAAGAACTGTCGCCCCTTATTATTCTGCGACGGCAAAGAATATCCGCTGGAATACTGGCGGAAAAGCAATTCAAATACAGACAAAATATTACTCGAAACCAGTAATGAACTCGGAACGTGGTTTCTGGAAATCGCGACAGCCGGCATTAACGGAATTTCACTCCGGCTTTATGGCGAACTTCTCTCGGTACAGAAAGACGTGCGGCTGATAGTCATGGATATGCCGGTTCTGACAGCAGATCATTTACTGGCACAGGGAATCAAAATGGGAGGCTGTACCAGCAAATTACTGAAAGATGTTGACAAGCAGGACTTCAACTCTCATTATCAATTAATGCTCACAAAAGATGGTTCCACCCTGCAGTTGTCTTTCCCTTTACGTCAGTCACAACCGAATGAGTTTAACGGAATAATTGAAAAGGGGCAGGTAAAAAAACTTCAGGCTTTTACAAATGTCCATAACTTCGGAGGCAAAAAACTGGAAGCCGATGCTTTAACCTTGAAGTGCGATACAAATGGCTTTGCCCTGATGGAGAATTATGCTGATGAAAGCCTGGAAAATGAAAAAGATTTCAACGCTTCTACAGCTGCCGGATGGAACACCTGGGATTTTTACCGCTGGACAATTACTGAAGAAGAAGTCCTGAAAAACGCCGAATTTATCGCAAACGATCCGGTTTTATCCAAACATGTAAAACGCATAATCATTGATGACGGCTGGCAGTATTGCTACGGTGAATGGGAAGCCAATCATTATTTCCCGAACGGCATGAAATATCTGGCGGACAAAATCACCGAACTTGGATTTGAACCCGGTCTATGGTTCGCTCCGACTATAGTCGAACCGCATTCACCCATCGCACAGCTCGATTACGATATGCTTGCCCAAAGCGAAGGCGGGCAACCATGCTTTGCCTATGAATGCATGGGACGCAAAGGATTCCTTCTTGATCCGACACAGGAAAAAGTTGATAAACATTTGAAGAATATTTTTAAACGCTATGCTGACATGGGTTACAAATATTTCAAGCTTGATTTCATGGGGAATACTCTGAATGCCAGAAAGTTTGCGGATAATATGATACCGCATAGTGAAATCGCGCGCCTTATCGTCAAAAGCGTTCACGAAGCGGTGGGCGACAGAGCAACGATACTCGGCTGCAATTACCAGTTCAAAGGAGGAACCGATTATGTTGATACAGTCAGGGTCGGCGGTGATATCCACGCAACATGGCTTTGTATGCAGCATAATACAATATCCGTAGCGGCAAGATTCTGGAGCAATAAGCGTCTCTGGCTTAATGATCCGGACTTCGCGTTATGCCGCGGTTTTGATACTTCGAACGAAACAGAAATAAACCGCCTTCAACCAAGTTTCATAGTGGTAGATGCTGATGACCCTGATCCACAAGCCGGTGTTAACAACATGGTGGATGCAAAACGCCAGCAACTGGAAATTCTACTGAGTATTGTTCTCGCTGCCAGCGGAGCGGTTAACCTTTCAGACAAAATGTACATGCTCAATGAAAGCGGCTTAGACCTGGCACGCCGGACAGTCTCGGCTGAAACCGGAGAAACTGCGATTCCACTTGACCTTTTCAGTTCCAATATCCCTGCATACTGGCTCCAGAAAGTCGGTAAAAAACACCGGGTGCTCCTGATAAACTGGAACGATAGGACAAGTGAAATGAGCTTGGATTTGAGCAAATACGGCATAAACAGCATTAAAGCGGTTAATTTCTGGAACGATGAAACTGTTAAAATTAAACAGAACAGAATTAATACGATCCTTGAACCACGCTCCTGTTTACTAGCTGTGGTCGAATAAAAATATTGACTTTATCTTCTATGTGGTTTAAATTAGTTCTATTAATTTTAAATCACCTAGCGAGGTAAAGTCATGGGATTTCTAATAGTTACAGGAATAATCGCAGTTATCGGCATTATAATCTGGGCCGCATGGTTTTATGAGAAAAAACGTTCGGAAGCATTAGAGAACATCGCAAACTCCCTGAATTTTTCTTTCAAACGCAAATGTGATAATTCCTTAATATTGAATCATGATCATTTTGACCTATTCACTAAAGGGCGTGCTAAAAAAGTATCAAATCTGATGACTGGAAGTTCAGGTGATATGAATATTTCCATTGCGGATTATAAATATACCGTGGGCAGCGGCAAAAACAGCACGACTTATTCGCAAACTATATTAATCGTTGAATCAGCACATTTAAATCTGCCGCCTTTCACGCTGTCGCCGGAAAATATTTTCCATAAGATAGGCGGTATATTTGGCTATAAAGATATTGATTTCACTTCGAATCCGAAGTTCTCAAAACAATATCTTTTACGTGGGGAGGATGAAGACAGTATACGGGAAACTTTCAATGATGAAGTTCTTGAGTTTTATGAAAAGGATAAAACCTTGAATACAGAAGGAAATAGTAATGAATTCATTTATTATAGAGCCTCAAAACGTATATCTCCCAAAGAAATCCAAGCCTTCCTGCAAGAGGGTATAAACCTCTACGGACACCTCAAAATAAAAGGTTCAGGACTGCATTGAAATGAATACAATAAACTCCTTCGAAGCCTTTGCGCAGGCTGATGCTACACGTCTGATCTTAGGTTCCATGCCTGGTGTTGAATCCTTGCGCCGTCAGGAATATTATGCTTATAAGCATAATTGCTTCTGGCGAATAATGAGTGAACTTTTTGATTTCAGCTACAATCTAAGCTATAAAGAACGTATCAGCCATTTGCTGAAAAACCGCATCGCTTTATGGGACACCGTACAATGCTGTGTTCGTCCCGGAAGTCTCGATTCCGACATCAAACATGCCAAACCCAATGATTTTGAAAAGCTCTTTAAAAAATGCCCTAACATCACCAGAGTATTCTTCAACGGACAAACTGCTCACAAATTATTTGTAAAACATCAAAAGCAAATGCTATTACCAAAACTCGAACTGATTACCCTGCCTTCAACCAGCCCCGCCAACGCCTCTCTTTCCTACGAACAAAAACTCCAGGAGTGGCAGCAGATAACTACCTGAATACTTTATCAGTCATGCAGGATGCGCGGATAAGGAGAATATTTGACACGATAGGCAGCAGGAGTTACGCCTGAATGCTTTTTGAAAGCACGATAAAAACATTCTATGGACTCAAAACCACAGCTTGAAGCTATTTCCTTTATAGTATCAACCGTTCCCGAAAGACGCGTCTTAGCGCGGTTCAGGCGGCAGGTGGTAAGATATTTATGCGGACTGCAGTTCAAATATTTTTGAAAAAGCGCAAACAAATAGGGCTTGCTCACACCAGCCTCATGCGCGATATCGTCTACAGTCAAATCCGATTCCAAATAACGTTCTATGTAATTTACCGCTTTGCATAATGAGCCCGGATATTCCTTTCCTACAGGACGGTGCAAAGATTTATATGCCTGCCAGTAGAGTTGACTGTAAAAATATACTCCCATAATCTGACAGTTATAATCTTTGTTATGAAAACAGTTTACCGCCTCAGCGCTAAATTTATCCAGACTTTCCAGATCCTCCCAATAGGTTACACGCGGAAGAGGACGTCTTTGCTGTTTTACCTTGAAAGCAAAAACCATACAACGGTAAGGATCGTTCTTATCAGTGAGGCTTAAAGTATAGTCTCCTTCGATATGCCAGAAGATGGCTCCTTTACGGCATTCCTGTATATTTCCGTCAATGTTAAAAAAGATTTTGCCACCAAGCAATATTTCCACCAACTCCATTCCTTTGCTTATAGGATGAGGAGTTACCTTGTCAACTTTTGAGGCTTGAAAATATCCAACATGACTCAAACTGTCAAGATTATCAAGATAATCCATAATATTATAATTCCTGTTAAAATAAAATAGTTTTAGTCAATTGATTTTAATTTCTGCTACAGTATAATAGGAATTATACAAGATTTTTTAGCAAAATCAAAATTAATTCAAAAAAACAGGAAAAAAAGATGAAACCGTTATCAGTTCAGTTGTATTCACTCAGGACCGAAGCAGAAAAAGATTTCACAGCAGTACTCAAGAGAGTCGCGAAAATCGGTTACGCCGGTGTTGAACCAGCAGGTTTCTGGGACTTGACTCCTGCTGAGTTCAAGAAAATAGTTACTGACCTCGGAATGGAAGTATCCAGCTCGCATAGCCCATGGTGCCGCAGCATGGAAAATGTAAATGAAGTGATCGAAGTAGCCGGAATCCTCGATATTGACAAAGTCGCCTGCGGTTACGGCCCTAATGAATTCAAAGACCTTGACTCAATCAAAGCCCTGGCGGATATAGTTAACCCGATGCAGGAAAAACTCGCCGAAAACGGAATCACCCTTTTTCAGCATAATCACGAGTTTGAATTTGCCCGTCTGGAAGACGGCAGACTTGCTTATGAAGCATATCTTGACTATTGCCCGAACATCAAACTTGAGCTCGACACTTATTGGAGCACAAATTTTGGAAAAGAAGATCCTTATGAAATGTTGAAAAAATTCAGCAATCGCGCCATCCTTCTCCATATCAAAGACGGTGACTTCAACCCCGAACGCACTATGCTGGCATCCGGTGACGGCGTAATGAACTTTCCGCATGTCCTTGAAGCCATGAATCCTGATGTGACGCAATGGTTGGTGGTTGAACTTGACAACTGCAAAACCGATATGTTTGAAGCTGTTGAAAAAAGCTATAACTATTTAACTCAAAACGACCTGGCAAAAGGCAATAAATAAAGTTAAACAATACGCCGGCCGTCAGGCCGGCATCATTAAATCAAGGAATTATATTATGTCATCTAAAACTAAAATTGGAGTTATCGGCTGCGGGCAGATAAGCGATGCTTATTTAAAAGCCTCTGAAACCTTTGACAATATCCAGGTCACAGCCTGCGCCGACATCAACATGGAAACCGCTAAAGCCAAAGCGGAAGAATATAGTATAAAAGCCCTTACGGTTGACGAACTCCTTGCCGACCCGGAAATAGAAATAGTCATAAACCTGACAATCCCCAAAGTGCACGCTGAAATAGCAATAAAAACCTTGGAAGCAGGCAAACACGCTTATGCCGAAAAACCTTTAGCTATTTCCACGGAAGAGGGACGTAAAGTTTTAGAAATAGCCAAAGCGAAAGGTTTAAGAGTCGGTTGTGCTCCGGACACTTTTCTCGGCGGCGGGCAACAAACCGCCCGTAAATTGATAGAAGACGGATGGATCGGCAAACCGATAAGCGGCACAGCAATTGTGATGGGCTGCGGTCCTGAACGTTATTATCATAAAGCTCCGGCATTTTTTTATGAACTCGGAGGCGGTCCGATGTTCGATCTCGGAGTTTACTACATCACCGCACTGGTTAACCTTCTGGGTCCCGCCAAGGGCGTCAGCGCTTTAGTCACAAAAGGCTTTGAACACCGGGTCACCGGTCCACAAGGTATAAAACCGTACGAAAAACTTCCGGTAGACGTTCCGACACATTATTCAGGTACAATTGAATTTCAAAACGGCACATTGATTACTCTTCTTAGCAGTTTTGATACCTGGAAACATAATCATAAACCTATTGAAATCTACGGCACTCATGGCTCCCTTGAAGTTCCAGACCCTAACTCTTTTGGCGGACCAGTAAGAGTGGCAATCGGGGACCAGCGAGTTGTTGAGTGGTCAGACTGTCCGATTACCCATCAGTATACCGATCAAATGCGCAGTATAGGTGCGGCAGACATGGCAAAAGCCGTTAAGACTGGCCGCAAACACCGCGCTTCCGGCGAACTGGCTTTCCATGTCCTGGAAATAATGGAAGCATTCGAAAAATCCAGCAATGCTAAAAAATACATAGAACTGGAAAGCACCTGCGAACAGCCTGCGGCAATGCCCGTAGGCCTCCGCCTGGGCGATCTGGACTAAAAAATAACAGCCCGTATAAAAAATGTACGGGCTTATACTTAGATTTAATAATCTAGGATAAAAGTCAAGGGTATTTTTAGAAAAAGATTATTTTTCTTTAATAAAAGCTTTGCCTGCGGCACTATCGGCGGCAACTATTATGGCGCAAGAGCTAATGGTTGCTCCGGTAATCGCGTCTACACCTAATGAACGGGCTTCCGATATACGTTTGGGAACGATCGTGACAGCTGACCATGGACGGTTCTCACGTTTTTTTCCAACATACAATTTTCTGAAACCTTTTTTATCGAAATAGGCGTTTACAATAATTAAATCAACATACCCCATGCAGGCATCACTGAAACGACCTTCCTTAAATTTCTTTTTCAGGAATTCCGAATCTATTTTTTCATTATCAATATTTTCAGTTATCTTTTTCAATATAGAATAAACCGCTCTCCAATTTGCGCCTTTTTTAGCTTTAGATCCCTTCTTCAATATCGGGCCCGCTATTTTTACGGCAAGATCATTTTCTCCAATAGCTCTCGCCAGCGTGGCAGCATACATACGTATAAATTCATTTGAAAATCTTTTATTCGGATGTCCCGCTCCATTGGATTTTTCGAGATAAGGAACAGCTTTTTTATATTCACCAAGCAAAACATACGTTTCCGCAAAACGCAGGTTTTCATATCCATTTCCCGGCTTTAATTGCTTTACAATCTTCAATACCTCATTTCCCTTCTTAAGTTTAGCGGCACATTTCATTTGCATAAAACTTACTTCGCGCTTTAGTTGCGGCAGGGTTTTCAACCAGTATTTCCATTGGTAAGGGGTTTTACCGGGAAGTTTCTGAATATTTTTTAAAATATCTTCTGCTGCTTTATATTCATTTAACCCCATCAGGTGTCTTGCAAGTTGATACATCAAGAACGGTCGTTTCGGGTCTTTGGGATGTTTATCTATAAGGAAAAGTAATTTTCCAGCATTGATCTTCATATTTTTTTCATTGCTGCGGCTCGATCCCCATAATTTACCGGGATATTTATTATCAAGCGTACAACTTTTTAATTTCAACCACCCTGGATAGTTTACAGAACTCTTGCTCAGGATACTTTTTGCTACAAGAGTTGAAAATACAATTACTACGAAAATTATTGACAGAGTTGTTTTTTTAAGCATTATCAATCATCCAGGTTTGTTAATATTTTATAGTAAAATCTTCCAATTCATCACTTAACGGCAGGCGGTTTATTTGAATGTTATCCACCCTCGCTGATCCCGGACCGTGCCGAAGCCAGTTAAGCATCAATTCGACATGCGTTTGGGAACCTTGAACAACCGCTTCGACTTTATCATAGGAAGCATTACGAATATAGCCGCGCAGACTTGAGAGGTCCCTTGCATAGTCCAGAGCCGACCAGCGGAAAGCGACCCCGGTAACCCGGCCCTCGATTATTACATGATATGCTATTTCATTATTTGACATAAAAGAACTCCTCATTACATTCTGACCTCTCGAAAGCTCGCATCTTTTAAAAGATTGCTTTGCGCTCTTTTAAAAGCCTCGTCTTTTCGAGAATTGAATTGGTCTAATACGTCTGACCACTAGACTGCGCTAAGTGGTCAAACTTAAGTTTCGCCATTGGAGATGGCGAGCAGCGCTTTCGCCCGCTGCACCACCGAGCCGTTGTATCCGGCTTTTATATATTTATTTCAATAAGTACCGGACAATGATCTGAGCCCATTACATCGCTTAATATTTGAGCCCGTTTAAGTTTCGGCAGCAACTCCGGAGTGATATAAAAATAATCCAATCTCCAGCCAACGTTCCTGGGGCGCGCTCCTGCCCGGTAACTCCACCACGAATAGGCGTCTGTTGTGTCAGGATGCAATGTCCTGAAAGTATCAACGTAACCAAAGCTTTCAAATTTATCCATCCAGTCACGCTCAATACGTAAAAAACCGGAAGTTTTTTCATTGGCTTTCGGACGGGCAAGGTCGATTTCATTGTGCGCGGTATTATAGTCTCCGCAGATTATCAAGGATTTCCCCTGTTTTCGCAATTCTTCGCAAAACTCCAAAGTGGCATCATAGAAATCCAATTTGTACTGCAATCGTTCATCACCGCTTTGCCCATTTGGGAAATAAATATTCAGCAAAACAACATCGTCGAAATAGCTTGCAAGAATTCGTCCTTCACAATCAAATTTTTCATGTCCGCCAAAGCCGGTTTCGGTTTTATCAAAAGTAATTTTAGAATAACTGGCAACTCCGCTGTACCCCTTGCGCTTGCCTGAACTCCAGTGGGATTCATACCCGTCGATATTCATAAGTTTGTCAGAGAGCTGTTCCGCATGTGCTTTGGTTTCCTGCAGACATAAGATGTCCGCACCACAGTTTCCCGCCCACTCGATAAAACCTTTTTTTTCTACAGCACGAATACCATTAACGTTCCATGAAATTAAAATCACTTATTTGTCTCCTTTGAAAAGTTTTAAGGGTTAAGGGTTAAGAGCACGGATTGACACGGACATCGCAACTCACAGCTCAAGGCTCACAGCCTACAGTTCACTCATTTTAACACGTTCGAGCCATACTGTTCTTTTGCTTTTTATATCGATTAAGCGCATGGTCCAAACTTTATCTTTACTCAATTCTGTACTTATCCGGTAAACGGCGTCAGATTTTTTGACCACTTTTATCGGTACAGAATTGCCGACCGCGCATAAGACGTTACGAGAATTGCGTTTCAGTTCTTTATTTGAGGTCGTAAAATCAGTATAAAATTTTTCGCCTTGCGGAAAATTCTGCAGACAGAACATGGATAAGGATGTCAGCATATAATTTCTGGCCCCTACCCAGGAATATTCCTTCGCGAGTTCTTTTGTTTCAACGATAGAGCCCACAGGCGCTTGTCCCGGCGGCAGACTGAAACATCCACCCAGTACTATAAGACAGATGAATAATAAAAAAGTTCGCATATATACATTGTTCCTGATGTTCTTATTTTAATCTAGCAGAAATATTGACGAGGTCAATTTCAAAGGGAGTAAAACTATTTGATTTTTAAAAAATCAAGCTTAGTTTAAGTAAAATAACAATAAAAGGGTTCAATAATGGTATATCAAGATATCTTAAAGACTTATCCAGATACTGACGTTAGTTTCGGCGCGGAATCATGGCTGAAATTCGCAGACTTGCTGAAAAAACGCGGAACAAGAAAAATCGTTGTTTTCAGCGGCAGGCATTCAGCAGACAAAAACGGTGCATGGATACAGCTTGAAGAAACCGTAAAGCATTTAAATTTAAGAATCTCTCGTTTCAAAGATATTGAAACCGAACCTTGTACTGAAACCGTCGAAAAGATGGCCTCTTTTCTCAAAGAGGAAACGCCGGATGAAGTTGTCGCGCTTGGCGGCGGCAGCCCTATAGACGCAGCCAAAGCTGCTTATCTTGAATACCAAACCGGCAGAAACCACCAGGAATTTTTCGGCGTTAATATATTTTCATCCGCCAATCCCGGTACAAGACTGAAAAAAGTCATTTGTTTTCCGACAACCTCCGGAACCGGAACTGAGGCAACTCCTTATTCCAATATCGTTGACCATAAACTTAAAGTAAAAAAACTCATTGTCGAAACAGAAATAATTCCAGAATATTCTTTCGTCATACCCGAGCTTGCCGCAGCAATGCCGGAACATGTAACTCGCGCCACAGGCTGTGACGCTTTAGCACACTCGCTTGAAGGGTTCCTTAACATCGGACAGGACGGGAACCATCCACAAGCAAATTACTGGGCATTTGAAAGTATCCGCCTGATAAAAGAACTCCTTCCGCGCGCAATAGCCAATCCGGACGACATGGAAGCTCGTGAAGGAGTTTCAGCGGCGGCAGCGCTCGGCGGTATGGTCATCCGATATAAATCGACCGGTTTACCGCATTTGTGCAGTTTTTCATGGTTCGGCCGCATCGAACACGGCATCGCAGTAGCATTGCTTCTGCCTAGCGCATGGAGATATTATATCCAGCGTGAAGAAGTAGCGGAAAGGACAATGCAGCTCAAGGAAATTTTCCCCGGTGAAACCCCGGCAGAAATTATTGCGGCGTATCAGGAATTTCTGAAAAGCTGCGGAGTACCGGAAAACTTAAAGGCTTTTCCCGACATTACACCTGAACTGCTCGATTTAACCGCCCGGAGTGCGGGACAAAATAAAATGAAGCTTGACCTGGCTCCCAAGCCGGTTCCGCTGGAAAAAAGTTATGAAATAATCCTGAATATCCTTACACAATCTTAGAATAAACTCTTATTCTTCCTGACTGTCTTCGGGTATTTCCACCGGAGGATCGGTGTCGCCAAGAAGTCCGCCAAAGACATATTTGGGAGAGTCCCAAAGCATGACTTTAGCGAATTTGAACGGAAGCCCAAACAACAACCCGATCGGTTTCACGAAAACTGCCAGAGTTACCCGTCCACTCTCAGTAACCATCGCAGGGGTAGCATTAGCATATTGAAAACCTCCGGCAACCGCGGCCGCCGGGATTGCGCCTATCAGTAAGCCTAAATAGTTACCGGTATAGGTGGGAATCGTAACAAAATAACTGTCGTCATCAAAGTCTCTAAAAAAAACACTATCCAAAGTTTCTTCGCCATAAGCTGCGTAACTAATAAAAACACTTAAAACAATCGCTAAAAAAGTAAAATACTTCCGGGGAAAAATCATTTCTCCATTCCTTTTTGTTAAAAAATGACATTTTTCCTAATAAAATAAACTGTTTTTTTAAATAATCAAACTTTGTAAGTGCTTTGTTTTCAGCGTAGCCAAATACCGGCCTTTGAATTGAATATAACCAAATTATAAGTCCTGCTTTGTTTTTGGTGCGGTTTCGCATCTCAGGCAAATGATTTTTATTATTATTTTCCGCATTTTTATCACTTGACAAACTCACTTTCCTGACTTATGCTATATCCATAACACACATAATAGAAGTTTTCTATTAATTTTAAAATTTAATAATTTCAGGTGTATTATGGACTCTGCAAATAATTTTTTGAGCAATGTGATTACGGAACATAATAAGAAGATTAAACACTGGTATGATCTGCTTCGGGAGACAATGCCTGACTATTTTTTCAAGACTTTTTCTCCGAAAATGCTTGAAGATATTCTTCCTATGCTGTTTAATATTGAAAGCGAAACCGGTATTCAGCGTATTGAACGTGAAGACAGCATCATCCTGATCTATCTGAAAAGTGAAGAACATAACATCCTGACAACCAGCCGGATGATGCGTAAACACTGCATCGCAAGCGTCAGAGTTCACGAATCAAAGCAGAAAATCATAATCAACAAGCTTCCGCGAACACTGGTCATCGAATTATACACTCTTGAAGACCGCGCCTCATTTGGCGGCACTCCACTCTTTTCCAAAAAAGAATTAGTATCAGCATACCGTAAAATGTTTAAGAAGGTCCACCCCGGGCTAAATGAAGCCTATGACCGTATAAACTGGATAAACATTTCCGATCTGAGCTTTGACCGCGTAATTGACCGTTTGCACTGGAGCCTTGAACCGCAAGACAAGGATTACGCGAATGTCGGTATTGAAAAAATTGGCAAACATGAATTGAGACTGACTTTGGCACGGGCTCGTTCCACTCAGCAGGGCGGCTTCTATTATAAAATGATTGAAGCGGTGAACCTTGCCGGATTTAATATTGAACGAACTTATTTTCGTGATTTGACTTATCAAAATGATTCCGAGGATTTTTATCACAAACCTATAACTATCGCAACCTTATATCTGACTTCTCCCAGCGGAGTCACTTTGCAGTCATCTAAAGTCGTTGAGATGATGAAAAATTTAAGGGTACTGAACTGGACAACCATGCTTGATCTTCTGCATCACGAGTTTGTCGCTAAGAAATTAGTTTCCATCCGGGACTGCAACCTGTTGCGCGCAGCAGCGGAATTTGTTCACACCCAGCTTGCATTCATTGACAAAAATGCCTACAACCATCTGGACATCTGCCGTTTCATGGCAATTTATCCTGAAATCATGGTTGAAATGGTCAAATATTTTTATAAACGATTTGATCCGGAAATTAAACGCGATTCTAAAAAAGTGCTTGCTTGTGAACACAAGATTGAAAGAAAAATTGACGCGATAAATACCGGCGTACATGAAAAAGACAAACTTTTAAAAACCGTTTTCGCATGTGTCCTTGATTTTTTCAGGAATATTCAGAAAAATAACTTTTTCGTGGAACATAAATCGAGTCTTGCGTTCCGCATGGACCCGGCTTTTATGGATTACTACGATAAGCATTACCCGGCCTACAAAGCGGCTTTCCCTGATGACCGTCCGTACGGTATATTCTTCTTTTACCGTGAAAATGCAATTGGTTTTCAAGTGCGTTTTTCTGACATCGCCCGCGGCGGATGGCGGACAGTAATCCCCAAAAACAGCCCTAATGCACTCGAACAAAACGATGCTTATGAGTTTGCCAAAGATGAAATATTCCGTGAAGTTTTCGTCCTGGCACACACACAGCATTTCAAAAACAAGGATATTTACGAGGGTGGTTCTAAAATGATCACCCTGCTGAATCCTGCTAACGGCGGCGACAGCCAGCCGGTTATGTTCGAGACCCAGCGTTCGATCTGCGAATCATTTATTTCCCTGATAAACTATGACAAACACGATAAGCTTAAAGACAAAAACATTGTTGATTATCTCGGCAGTAAAGAAATTATCGAAATCGGCCCTGATGAAAGAATGCTTGACGTAATGATCGGCTGGATAAGCGATTACGCGGCAAAAGCCGGTTATACCCTTGGTTCAGGTTTTATCTCCGGAAAACCAGACCAGGGCATCAATCATAAAGAGTTCGGCGTAACCTCATTCGGAGTACATCAGTTCTTCCTGCGCACACTCAGGGAATTGAATATAGATCCATACAATGATGAATTTTCCGTCAAGATTTCCGGCGGTCCTTACGGCGATGTCGCCGGTAATGAATTGAAATTACTGCTGGAGAAAAAAGGCGATTCCTATATTTATAAAAATGCCAGGATCGTTGCCATAACCGATGGCCCGGCCGCAGTCTATGATCCAGCCGGCCTTGACCGCAAAGAGCTGGAATCTCTGGTATTGAAGCAAAACCTTGACGTTTTCAATCCGGAAAAGCTTAAAGCTGACGGCGCCTATATGATCTTCAGCGAACCGGTATCCACTCCGGAAGGCGAGCGTCACCGTTTATTTTACAGGAAAAATGACAAAACTTCCAAGAAGATGGTTAATCGTGATGAATACATGAATTATTTCCAGAATAATATTTATAATTATGCTGATGTATTTCTACCTTGCGGCGGGCGGCCGTCAACCATAAATATCTCCAACTGGGAGCACTATCTGCCAAATGGGGAAAACAGCTCCAAAGCTATAGTTGAAGGAGCTAACAGTTTTATCACGCCGGAAGCCCGAGGCAAACTACAGGATGCAGGAATCCTGATTGTCAAGGATGCTTCCGCCAATAAATGCGGGGTTATCACTTCCTCATACGAAATCATGTCCGGTATAATGCTTGACAAAGATGAGTTCAAAGCTGAAAAACAGGAACTGGTCAAAGAAATCATGCTCAAGTTGAAAAATCACGCAGCCCGTGAAGCTGAATGGCTGTTCGCCAACTATAAGGCCGCTATTTGCCATATGACCGGATTAACCGAAGTCCTCAGCCGTAGAATAAATGAGAAAAATGAAGCGATTTCAGAGTATCTGACCAAACATCCTGAAATGATTAAAGAACAGGTAATTCTGGATCATCTGCCCAAATTGTTCGCTCAGAAGTATAAAGACCGTATTGAACGTCTCCCGGCTGAATACAAAAAAGCGATTGCCTCCGTCGAACTCGCGACCAGGATAATCTACAATCAGTCCGGCAATCTGGAGCAGGAAATAAAAATCGCTATGAAAAAATAAGCAGGCTAAAGCCTTAAATTATAATTCTGTCCTGTCCGGGTTTCTCTGCACCGCTTCTCCGCAGGGAAATCTGAACAGGATTTTTTATACCGGGAACTGGGCATGCTGGCGGCGATATTGAGTCGGGGTAACACCGGTTTCCTTGTGAAATTTCTTGCTGAAATAAAATGGATCGTCAAAATTCAGCATTTCCGCAATCTCTTTCACGCTTTCGTTTTTCTCAATTAACAGTCTGCATGCTTCCTGGACCAACAGTTTATTCTGGTATCTTGCCGGAGGCATGCCAGTATATTTCAACCAGTAACGGCGAAATGTTGAAAGCGACATTCCGTACTCACGCGCAAGCTGCTTATAGTTATGTTTAATGCTGAAATTGTTCCTGATATATGATTTCAATATCCTTATCTTCCGTTCTTCCTCTGTTTCCGGCGGGCTTGATTGTGCCAGTAAACTCTCCATGATAATTCCTTCGCAGAGATAATCAATCCTGTCAGGGTTTAACGATTCTGTCGCCAAAGCAACTTTCAATTCTGCAAGTAAATTCAATATCCTCCCAGGATCGGTAATATGCCAGACAAATTTATTCTGCTTAAAAAATCTTCTCTTCTGCAAAAATTCTCCAGCTGATTCAGGATAGATAAAATACACTTCATACCAGCTTTTATCCGGCCCGTAATCCATAGGTTCACCGGGCCATTGGGTAATCACGCAGGGAGCATTAATTTTATATACTTCACCCCGGTATATATATGTGCCGGTTCCCTCAATGATAAATGAAAAATTAAAACTCTTGAATGAACGCACCACCCGTTCTTTCTTACGCGGAACGAATCCTATTGTGTCTAGCGGCATAGGAGAACAGAATTTTCTTGGCATATAACCGAGATGTTTGGATAAATTTTCCATTTTAATGAATTTATATTCCATTGTTAAGTACGCATTATTGAATTATACTTGAATAAATATTAAATGTCAATTATAAGGAGATAAAAAAATGAACAATATCACGAAAGTCGGAGTCATCGGCTGCGGCAACATCAGCGATGCCTACTTCAAAGCGGCAAAAACTTTCAAATTTATAGAATACGCCTATTGCGCCGACCTTAATATGGAAGCGGCAAAAGCTAAAGAGGAACTCTATGCCTGCAAAGCTGTTTCCGTTTCAGAACTGCTTAAGAAAAGAGATGTTGAAATAGTTCTAAATCTGACAACGCCTCAAGTTCATGCCAAAATAAACACCATGGTTCTTGAAGCGGGCAAACATGTTTACGCGGAAAAACCTTTTGCCCTGTCCATGCCTGAAGCGGTTCCAGTAATAAAATTGGGAACAGAAAAGAAACTGAAAATCGGTTCCGCGCCTGACACATTCCTCGGCGGAGGCATTCAGACCGTCAGGAAGCTGCTTGACGAAAACTGGATCGGGACTCCGGTTTCCGGCACGGCGTTTATGATGTGCCCGGGTCATGAAAGCTGGCACCCTGCCCCGGAATTCTATTATTTAAAAGGCGGCGGTCCACTGTTTGACATGGGGCCCTATTATATTACAGCTTTAATAAACCTGCTTGGCCCGGTAAAAAAAGTTACCGCAATAAACGGACGCGGTTTTAAAGAAAGAACCTGCACAAGTGAAATCAGGTTCGGCAGCAGGCTCCCAGTTGAAATAAATACGCATGTCGCCGGAATACTGGAATTTAAATGCGGCACAATCATCACCCTGATAATGAGTTTTGATATTGCTAAAAGTTCTTGTCCATGTCTGGAACTGCACGGAACTGCCGGAAGTCTTTCTCTTCCCGATCCTAATACTTTCGGAGGCCCGGTAAAATTCGCTAAGGCAAGAGGCGAATGGCAGGAAGTGCCGATACCGTTCGGCTATACTGATAATATGCGCAGTATCGGACTGGCGGATATGGCAAAAGCTATTAACACAAATAGAAAACACCGTTGCAGCGGCGAACTCGCTTTTCATGTGCTTGATGTAATGTGCGCACTTGAAAGATCAGCAGCCGAAGAAAAACAAATTTATCTTGAAAGCTCATGTGAACGTCCAGCTCCCCTGCCCCTGGGCCTAATGCATGGCGAACTTGATTAAAAAAACAAAAGGATTAAACATGAAAAAAAGAATATTTATTACTTGGGGAGGCTGGGACGGCCATGAACCTGAACAGTGCTCCAATATTATGGCTGAAACAATGAGAAAAGACGGCTTCGAAGTTGATATAAGCGACAAACTTGATATTTACGAAGATGTGGAACTGATCAAATCATATGATCTGATAGTACCATGCTGGACAATGAGCGAAATAAAACCGGAGCAGTCAAAAGGCTTGCGGGAGGCCGTCAAAAGCGGTACAGGGCTCTCCGGATGGCACGGCGGGATGTGCGATTCGTTCCGCACTGATACCGAATACCAGTACATGACCGGCGGACAATGGGTTGTTCACCCCGGAAATATTATTGATTATATTGTCAATATTTCTGATATTGAGGATGAAGTAACAGCCGGACTGTCTGATTTCAAAATGCATTCGGAACAATATTATATGCATACCGACCCGGGAAATAAAGTTTTGGCAACAACAACTTTCAACGGAAAGAACGATCTATGGATAAACGGTACTGTAATGCCGGTAGTATGGAAACGTCATTACGGCAAAGGCCGGGTGTTCTATAGTTCACTAGGTCACGTCGCCGCCGATTTTTCTATCCCCGAAGTAAAGGAAATCATGCGTCGCGGAATGCACTGGGCCTGCCGATAAACGTATTGCATGTTACGTGTTACTGTGTTTTCTATGCCGGATAGTATATTAATCTTTAAGCTTGTTCAGCTTTATTCCGTCGTCAGTGATGGTGATCCGGCGTTCTTTGTAGAGATTGCCGATCGCCTGTTTGAAAACGCGCTTGCTGATATGAAAGTTGGCTTCTATATCTTTAGGGTCGGATTTGGAGTTGAAAGGCAGAAAACCTCCGGCTTCCTCAAGTTTTGACAGAATCATGGGTTTTTCTTTGAGTATCCCGAAAAATCCCGGCTTCCGCAGATTTACATCTATTTTTTTGTCGGCACGCAGTTTTGAAATATAAGCTGTGAGTTTATCACCCGGCTTTACCGGGGAATGTATCTCATTTTTATAGAGCATTCCCATGTACTCATTGTTGATCAATACGTTGAAGCCTATATCTTCTTCATTGCAAATCAGTATTTCAACCCTCTCTCCGACTT
This sequence comes from Victivallaceae bacterium, assembly GCA_963664605.1. GTDB lineage: Bacteria > Verrucomicrobiota > Lentisphaeria > Victivallales > Victivallaceae > JAHOYW01. Next base: position 1,686,059 of record OY761536.1, on the reverse strand, counting down.
TGAAATTATCCTCATGAGTTTTTTTAGCAAAAACATGAATCCGGTTTGAACCGAAAATCCTGCCGCTGACTTTATCCAAAACCAGCCTGACTACATAGCTTTTCCCTGTAAGCATCCGTTCTTTCTGTTCTCTGAACGGAACAAAAAGATCCTTATCCAGCCCCCAGTCCATAAAAGCACCGATATCATTAGTATCTTTAACCTCAAGAAAAACCGTGTCGCCGACGAAAGCCTTTGGCGTTTGCGTAGTAGCCACCGGCCTGTCTTCGGAGTCCAGATATAAAAACACATCAATCCAGTCTCCGAGCTTTGTTCCTTCCGGAACAAACTTACGGGGCAGCAGGACTTCTTCGTCGTTATCCGTTAAAAATGCGCCAAACTCCACCATGCGGTAGACTTCAAGGCGGTTCATCTCACCTAATTTCAGCATATATATTCCAAATTTGTATTATAATTTTAAATCATAATCAGTAAGGTACAGCCGAATAAAATTATTACAAGACAGAGTGTTCCGGTTGACGTTTATTTCATTAGTAACTAACAACAATAATTTTAACAAGAAGGTGTTATAATGACGGATTTTGAATATCTTTTCAGACGTGAACATTCGGTTTACCGTAAAAACAAAGCTCTCTGGAAACGCAGTTCTGATGCATATTCCGGCGGTTCCGCCTACATTGAAGAAGCTTTAATCAAGCATGTTTCGGAAATTGACCTGGAATTTCTCGAACGTCGCCAGCGGGCGTATTATTTTAATTACCCGCGCAAAATCGCCCGCTTGATAACTCATTATGTCCTGTCCAGCGACCCCCAACGGCACAACGCCGACCTGAACATGATTGAAGACTTTTCACGCGGCGGGTTGCGCGCAAATGAAGTAATGCGTCAATTTTCAACTATGCTGAACGTTTATGGTTCTGCCTGGATGCTGATTGAAATGCCACGCTTTGAAGGCGACATCGACCCCGAACGCAAAGAACGCGAACGGCTGCGTCCTTACGCGGTCGCGGTTTCACCATTATCTGTAACAGACTGGGCATATGGCAGTGACGGACGGCTTGAATGGGCTTTGATAGAGGAAAATTCCTACACCAGCAAAAGCCCTTTCGAAGCTCCAGTATATAGAAAATGCCGCAGGCTCTGGACTAGAAATGAATGGACTCTTTTTGAAAAAGAAGGAATCACAGGCGAAATAATCATCCGTGAACACGGCGCTCATAATCTCGGTATTGTACCGCTGATTCACGCAGTTGAAGCTGATGGTTTCGGTATGGACGCGAATCATTGGTTCGAGGACATAGTACGTATATCCGACGCGATTCTGAATAATGAATCTGAAGCACAGATGAATATCGTCAAACAGATGTTCGGCCTGCTGATAATCTCCGAAAACTTTGTTCGCAGCGCCCGCCAGCCGCGCATCCAAACAGAAAACATGGAAGAAGATGAAAACTCTCCTAAATTCAGTCATATACTGGCACGTTCAGCGGCTATCTGGGAGGGAACTGAGGAAAAAGGCATCAGCCGTTACATTTCCCCGTCAGGTACTGAGACCACGCACATACGGGAAGAAAACATCAACATGAAAAAAGAGATGTTTGACATAGTTGGAATGGCGATCCAGCGTGAATCTCCAAGTGCGCAGACAGCCGAATCAAAAGCATGGGATCACCAGAACGTTAAACAGTTTCTGGTCTCGCGGGTGGATATTCTGGAACAGGTCGAAATGAAATGCTGGGAATTGATGAATCGATGGGATGCCAGCATAAAAGTCCCGGAAATTATCTATAATCGTGAGTTCGCAGTAGTCAATCTGAAAGAATCCATTGATGCCTTATTGGGACTGAACAGTATTCCAGGAGGTGATGAGTACCGGCGCGAAATATCACGAGCCGCAGTCAGCATTCTGGAAAAAATCAAAAAGATAACGCCGGAATCGCGTAAAACAATCCTTGCAGAAATAGAAAATAACATTAAATAGAGGTTCACTATGTTTGAAGACCGCTTACAAGAACCCGTAACTGTAAAAGTTCCAAACGGAGCCTTTGCTGACGGACAAGCCGGATATACGCAATACTCCGCTTATGCTCTAATAATGGATTTTACTCATCGGGACATAAACCGTTACGGCAGTATAAAAAACGGTAAAATATTTTTGCTGCGCTGCGATAATGAACCCGAACCAGGCAGTCAGATAGTTCATTCAGGACAGACTTATGATCTGAAGGATATTAAAATCTGCCGGGATATGGACGGAACAATTGAATGTTACCGCTGCGTAGTGGTTTAAAAATAAAAATCCAGAAACCGGGGTTCAGAGAAATTTTTCTGAATCCCGGTTTTTATTATTATTCTTCCTCTTCTTCCTCGTCAGGCTCAAGTTCCCGCTTCTTATCCCTGACTGTATTCAAAGAATTTCTTACTTTCTTCATCTTATCAACAAGAATACGCATTTCTTTTTTTCTGTCGAGCATCAACGAAAGTTCTTTATGCAGTTCCATGATTTTGTCATGTATTTTTTTCAGGTGCTGATCTTTTTCAAGCAGCTTAACGCGTGCTTCAAACATTTCTTTGGCAATCTTTTTTTCCTGCTTAATCAGTTCTTTTTCTTTTTTATTAAGTTTTGCAAGATCATCCTGCCCGAAACACAGCAGTGTGCAGCAGCACATAAATATAATTAAAATTTTTTGCAGAACAGGCATAACATGATTCTCCTTGTTTATTTTACAGGCATTGATACAATATATATAAATCCTTAGAATATTCAAGCAGTAAATCATGCTCATTTTGTCTTGAAAGCAAACTATTTTCAAGATAATGCAGGATTTGATTGGATTATATTTGCATTACGAGCTAAAATATTATAGAGTAAACAGAACCTCAATATTTTGGAAGAGTGATTTTATGGCCTATAACAAAATTAAAACTATATACTTAAGCGGTCCAATCATGGACGAACATGCCGGGCATGCCCGTGAATGGCGGGAAACAGCCAAGAAAGGATTAGACAAACAATTCAGAACACTTGACCCGATGCGTCGGAAATTTGTTGACCGTAAAGTTGACAGTTCCAATGAGATCGTTGAGTTCGACTTACAGGACGTACGCGATGCAGACATTATTCTGGTCAATTATAATAAACCAAGTATCGGAACAAGCATGGAGGTATTCTACGCTTCACATGATCTTGGTAAATTCGTAGTCGCTTTTTCTCCATTTGAATTCAAAGACTGCAGCCCGTGGATGGTTCGCTATTGCACAAAAATCCTTGGTTCCCTGGAAGATGCATGCGAATATATCAACACTCATTTTTGTAATATGGAGTAAGGCAAAAAAATAAAAGAGAGAGGAGACCTATGAAAACGATACTCTATTATTTTAGTGGCACAGGAAATACTTTGATGCTAGCTCGTCTACTGGCAAAAGAACTTGATGGTGTTGAAATCATTAATATTGTCAGTTGCAAAGAGCCTGTTGAAGTTCCTGAAGCTGATGCCGTCGGAATACTTTTTCCCGTATATGCTTTTGGACTGCCCAAGATCATGCGCGATTTTGTCACCAGTAAATTGCAAATAGCTGATAATACTTATGTTTTCTCACTAACCAACTTCGCCGGAGCCGGCGGAGCTGCTGCATCAAAACAACTTAGAAATATTCTTCTTTCAAAAAGAATCAAGCTGAATGCCAGATTTTGGGTTCCTATGCCGTCAAACTATATTCCTTTCGGCGGGGCTGAAAGCCAGCAAAAACAAAACAAACGTTTTCTTTCAGCCGCTGATAGAATACACAAAATAGCTGAAATTATTAAAAAACGTCCTGAAAATTACTTTTATAAAAGAAACAGAATACCTTTGTTCATAGCCAGTATTTTCAATAATCTATTCCTGAAAAGCTGCGGAAAAGACGCAAAAAAGTTTTATGCGGATGATAAATGCAGCAGTGACGGCATCTGTGCCAAAGTATGCCCCACAAATAATATAAAAATGGTTGAAGGGCTTCCGGTTTGGGGATCTAACTGTGAACAATGCATGGCTTGTCTGCAATGGTGCACACACGGCGCAATTCACATCAAGAATGTTCCTGAAAATCGAACCCGTTATCATAATCCCGGAATTGAAATAGAAGATTTGATAAAAGACATGAGAAGGTAAACTTTATGCATCCCGGCTATATACTGGCTCTGGATTCAAGCACAAGCAGTTCACGGGCAATCATTTTTGACCGTGAAGGCAATATAATCTCACTCAAGCAATACGAATTCGAACAAATATATCCTAAAGCCGGATGGGTGGAACACGATCCCCTTAAAATCTGGGATCTACAGCAAAAAGCCATAAAAGAAGTTATTAGTGAAGCCGGTTTAAAAACTGAAAATATCGCCGCAATCGGCATCACTAACCAAAGGGAAACGACCGTTGTCTGGAACAAGTATACCGGTAAGCCAATCTATAATGCCATAGTCTGGCAATGCCGCCGCACCGCAAAAGAATGTGAAAAACTTATCGAAGAAGGTTTAAATAAATACATCAAGGAAAATACCGGTTTACTGCTCGACGCTTACTTTTCAGGCACTAAGATAAAATGGATTCTTGATAATGTAAAAGATGCTCGCAACCAGGCAGACAACGGAGATTTGCTGTTTGGAACCATCGACACCTGGCTGCTTTGGAAGCTGACCGGCGGCAAAGTCCATGCCACAGACTACAGCAATGCTTCCAGGACAATGCTCTATAATATCAACGAGTTGAAATGGGATAGTAAACTGCTCGATATATTAGAAATTCCAGCTGTAATGCTTCCGGAAGTAAAGTCATCAAGCGGGATTTTCGGATATACCGAAAACGCAATTCCAATTGCGGGAATCGCCGGAGACCAACAGGCGGCAATGTTCGGGCACGGTTGTTTTTATCAGGGGATGGCTAAAAACACTTACGGCACGGGCTGCTTTATGCTTCTCAACTCCGGAGATAAAAAAGTGGATTCAAAAAATGGCCTTATTTCAACTCTGCTCGCTACAGATACAGACAAACCACAGTACGCTCTTGAAGGCAGTGTCTTTATGGGCGGAGCCACGATTCAATGGCTTCGCGACGAACTCCAAATCATAGATAATTCCAGTGACGTCGGTAATCTGGCCTCCCAGGTAGATGATACTGGAGGAGTTTATCTGGTTCCCGCTTTTACCGGGCTCGGCGCTCCATATTGGGATATGTACGCGCGTGGAACTATCGTCGGTATGACCCGCGGCACTAACCGCAAACATATTATACGCGCCGCGGAAGAAGCCATAGCCTATCAAAACCGTGATATTATTGAAGCTATTCAACAAGACGCGGATATAAAAATCGCCGGTTTAAAAGTTGACGGCGGCGCTACTCATGATAAATTCCTGATGCAGTTTCAATCCGACATTCTGGGAATACCCCTGGAACGCCCGGAAATGCAGGAGATCACCGCCTGGGGAGCAGCAATGCTTGCCGGTTTAGCGGTCGGCTGCTGGAAAAATAAAGATGACATTATCAAACTCCAGAAAAAACATCAAACATTCCTGCCAAAAATGTCTGAAAAAATCAGAACCGGACTTTATGACAACTGGAAACGCGCCATCGAGCACGCGCGCAGGTGGGCAACATAAAAAAACACATAAAAAAACATCAAAAAAAAGCCTAAAATGTGTATTTTACACATAAAATAAAATTTTAATCCATAGATTTTTAATTTACAAAGATTATAATAATAAGAATTAATAATAAATAAAGGCTTTCTTATGACACAACAAACTTTACAAGATACTATCAACTGGTGGCAGGACGCCCGTTTCGGAATGTTCATTCATTGGGGCACATATGCTATGGCGGCGCGTCATGAATGGATAAAAAACATGGAACAAATCTCTGACGAAGATTATCAAAAATATTTTGACTTTTTCAATCCAGACCTGTTTGAGCCTAAAGCATGGGCGGCAATGGCTAAAAAAGCCGGAATGAAATATTTTGTAATTACAACTAAACACCACGAAGGCTTCTGCCTCTGGGATTCTAAATTCACCGACTACAAAGCTACAAACACCCTATGCAAAAAAGATTTGCTCAAAGAAGTAGTTACCGCTTTCCGCGCAGAAGGAATCAAAGTAGGGTTCTATTATTCATTAATCGACTGGCATCATCCTGAGTTTCCGGTTGACCGGATACATCCGCAGCGTGAATCTAAAGAAGCACGCGCTAAAAACAAAGATAAAGATATCAAGAAGTATGCCCAATATATGCGAGATCAAGTAACTGAACTGTTGACTGATTTCGGGCATATTGATATTCTATGGTTTGATTTTTCATATCCCGGCGAAGACGGCAAAGGGCATGAGGATTGGGAATCCGAAAAATTAATGGAAACAATTCGCTCTCTCCAACCGCATGTGCTGGTCAACAACCGCCTTGACCTGGACGTGGAACCGGATTTCCAAACTCCGGAACAATATACTCCTTCTGCTGGTTTAAAGAAAAAAGATGGTTCTCCGATGCCGTGGGAAGGCTGTCAGACATTCAGCGGTTCATGGGGATATTTTCGGGACGAAACCAGTTGGAAATCTCCTGAAATGCTGGTTCAAATGCTCATCAACCATGTTAGCCGCAGCGGAAATCTGCTGATGAATGTCGGACCGACTGCCAGAGGTGAATTTGATTACCGCGCTATAGCCGCACTCGAAACTTACACCGACTGGATGAAATACCATTCACGCTCAATCTACAGTTGCAAGGAAGCTCCTGAAAATATAATTGCGCCTGAGGACTGCCGTTACACATACAACCCGGAAACCAATCGCCTCTACCTGCATATATTCGCATGGCCATTTAAAGCTGTACACCTGAAAGGCTTGGCTGGAAAAGTTAAATATGCTCAATTATTGAACGACGCCAGCGAAATCAAAATGCGGGAAGCGTCTTCAGATGTTCACGTCGGTCTCAACGAAAAAAGCCCGGAAAGCGCTTTAACTTTGGAACTGCCGGTTATTAAACCGCCAGTTACAGTCCCGGTAATAGAACTTTTCCTGAAGTAATTATATATATCAAATGAGTTCAGCAATAATTTGTTGAACTCATTTTTTTTGTTTTAGTTGCCGTTCTCCTTGAAATTTATTGAATGCCGTATGATATTATATTGAGGTATTTAATAATGAAAGATATAAGAACAACCCGGCAAACTTTGATCCAGCGTCTGAAAGACGTTGATAATGACGAAGCGTGGAAAGAATTTTATGATTTCTATAAACAGTCGATAATCGGCTGGGCGATACATTTCGGTTGCTCCCCAACTAAAGCTGATGATGTCTTTCAGGAAACCATGGTCTGCCTGCTCCGCAAAATATCTTCATTCGAATATGATCCCGATAAACGCTTCCATGCCTATTTGAAAACTATAGTCAAAGGGCGCTGCTATGACCTTTTCCGTAAGGAAAGCCGCTATATAGCCGCCAGCGGCGACAACAGCGAAAATGAACAGCTTAATTCTGCGCTTGACCTTTTGAGTCCGGAAAAAACAGAATCTATCACTCTGGAAAATGATAATATCTGGCTCAGCTCTCTCATTCAGCAGGCATTGCGCCGGGTCTACGAAAAAGTAGACCAGCAGACCTACAAGTCATTCTGCATGTATGTACTGGAAAACTATTCCGTTAATGAAGTAAGCAAGCGCCTCGGCAACCTGCGAGTCGGAACTATTTATCAACAGAAAAGCCGGATGCTGCAAATGCTGGAAAAAGAATTTTTAATTCTGCTTGAGGAAACTGGAGAAAAACTGGTCAACCAGCGGAGCCGCGGACTGTTCATCAAGGCAATTGAGGAAATGATAAACAACCGCCCCGAATACCGCGAAACAATGATAAGCAGCGAAAGCAATTATCCTGACATCAAAGTGTTTGAAATGATTAAACAGGCATTTGAGGAAATGCCGCCAACTGATAAAGATGATACCCTCCTTTGTATTATTGAAAACAGTCAACCTCATAAATGGCATAAATTAACCAGTTCAATAACTGTTGGCAACAAGGCGGAATGTGATCTCACTTTGGATGACAAACAGGTTTCAGGACTTCATCTTGAGATAAGCCGTCTGGATAACGCTTTTCAAATAGTGGACCGTAACAGTGCCAACGGCACATATTTGAACAGTAAAAAATTGACCCAACCCGCGGAACTCTCTGACGGAGACATCATTTCTTTAAGCAAAGACTCCTTTTTAGTCTTCAATCAGTTATGAGGGACTCGGCTTTGCTTCCCAAAGTGTGAATTGCGTACTATAGCTAATCTCTTACAATTTGTTAAAAAAATGATTCTGTCGTAGATGATTCTGTAATATTTCTTTGCTTTTGTCTGCAATAAATGTATGGTATTAAGCGTTAGCTTTGGTATAACTTTATGGAAATTTTATGAAAAGACTTTTAATTTTCACTTTTTTACTTTTGGGAATACTTGCTGACGCTGAAAATCCGCTTTTCACCCGGGAAGTTACTGTCGAGGGAGAATCCTCTCGAATACTTACTACCAAGCTGGAATTTTATCTTCCCGATTCTTGCTCCGGCTACCGGCTTTTCGGAATTCACAGCAAAGAACACGGTTTTACTGAATACTACCGTCAAGGAAGTCTGGTAAAAATATTTTTTTCAGCTTGTTCCGGGCAAAGATTCCAGCTTGTCTTTTATAAAAACAAGGTGAAGCATCTGCCGCAAAAACAGATTTCCGGAATACTCCGCCGCGTTAAAAAATTTGATGGCGAAAATGTCAAAAACCTGACAATGTTCAAGGAGCTTTGGAAAGACAGCAAAGTGTGCGGAGCAAGATTTGAGAAAAAAATATTTTCTAATTGGAATCCCTTCGGCCCCAAACGAAACTCTCTGCATTGGTATTCAGCATTCATAAAACTGCCGAAAGACGGTAAATGGACTTTTTTCTCCGCTTCAATAGATGCTTCGTTCATTCTTATTGACGGAAAACTCGTAGTTAATTCTCCATACCGCAAATGGATAACAAATGGTCAACGAGGCAGAATAAACGGGAAAATAAATCTTAAAAAAGGTATTCATCGTCTGGATTATCTGCATGCTAATAATAATCCAAGTTATTGTTACGCTATTGCCGCCATCCTCCATCCGGGAGCTAAAAAGCGTAGTTTTCATTATATTCCGGAAAAACTTTATACCCAAGTTCTGACAGCAACAGCCGGGCAACTTAAAAAAAGTTCCAACCGCCCAGCCTGTGATTTTTCATGGCGGATAATTGACATGATCGAACTATACAAACGCCAAATGTATGTGGTTAATTTCAAAACGCCGTTTGAGGATTCTTTATCCTGGAATCTTGGCGAAAATACTCCTGAATTCAATTATTTTTACTTCAAGCCCGGTAAATACCCTGTTGAATTAAAATGTAATGCTGGGGAAATAAAACAGGATGTCATTGTTGAGTATCAATATATGCTCAAACCGATCAGCGCGGACAAAGTCAAAAAGTTCGTTACAGAAGCTATCAGGCAGGAAAAGATTCTCGGCATACAAACTGAAGGTTATGCTTTTCTGGCGGCAGCTTTAGTTAAATTGAAAATGTACAAAGAAGCGGAATCATTTTACAAACATCTCCTGACAAAGCAAAATTCAGTACCGCCGGAAATAACTTTCCAGCTCTTCAATGATTTGATAATGGATAATCTGCTTCGCAAGGAAAAATATAAGGAAGCGGAAGAACAATTAAAGATTCTGCTCAAACGCCTCAAATCATCTAATCTGCTTGCAAGCGCAAATCTGGCATATTCCAAACTGCTGTTATACCGCCTCGGCAATATTTCTGAGGCCGGGAAATATTTCACTAAGATAAAACGACCGGATCTGACCGGAAAAGAACTGCAAATGCACTATGACCTGTTGCAGGCGGATATAGCACTTATGAATAAAGGACTGGGAGCCGCGACTGAATTATATAAAAAAATCAAAGCTGTTTCAACTTCGCAGATACGCAATCCACAACTAGCGGTAAGCGGCGCTATAATCGCTATTCAAAACTGCTGTATTCTTAAGAAATATACTGCCGCACTCGAACACAGCGAAAAACTCGAAAGCATATTTCCTGAAGTCCGCATCGAACCGTCCTATCTACTGCTCAAAGCTAAGTTTTTAAAAGAACTGGGACAACCGCGCCGGGCGGCATGTATCCTTCTGCGTCTGCTCAAGACTAATGTTCCTATTACGCTCGCGACGGAGGCAAATTGGCAATTAGCGCAATTTTATTTCAAAGACAGGCAATATTTACCGGCACAAAAACGTTTAAATGATATACTCAAAAATGCCCCGCGCTCAAGACAAGCCGCGGAAGCGACAACTCTTTTGAAGAAACTTAAACAGGAGCTGCAACGATGATAAAAATATTTACTGCCTTGATATCAATGTTTCTACTGTTAAATTGCTTTGCCGGGGAAGATGATTTCCTGCGTCCCGTCGGCAAACCGCCCAAAGCCAAGGCTCAGCGACGTCAGGGCGGAGAATCTTTTCCTCCTTTGCCCTTACCGGCAACGCCGTTGCGCCGCTCGGAAAAGAAACGCCCCCCTTCCCCCGGCGTACTGATCGGCAAAGTCATCTGGGGTAAATATATTGATTATAAATGGAACAATGGAATAGTGAGCAGGGTTTTTGACTGGAACATGGTTCCGGCTGATTGTTCACAGCTTTTACGTTTCGTCAAGAACTATACTAAGATGGAATACAAAGTCCAAACTTTAGACTTAAAAGTTTTCAGTGGCAATCCGGCAGAAGTTCCGATACTGCTGTTTTCCGGCGGCAGAAGTTTAAAATTTACCCCGGCAGAAATGCTTAAACTCCGCAGTTACCTGCAAGCCGGGGGAATGATATGGTTTGATTCAGTAGTAGGCTCACCCTATTTTTATAAATCAGCGCTACAGGCAATGCGGCAAATACTGCCGGATTCACCAATCAAGCGCTTAGCACCCGACCATCCGGTTTTTCATCTCGTAAAGCCGATAACCAAGGCTAAGACTAACAGCGGGAAATATATCCAACCGGCACTTGACGGTGTTTATATCGGTTCCAGGCTGGCGGCGGTTATTTCTCCTTATGGAATGGGCGGGGGCTGGGATAATGCCTATCCACAACTTATCAAGCAGGCTCAATATTATGAACGTACTCCGTCAATCGTACTTGGAGTGAACCTGGCGGCTTATGCGGTCGGCTGGTCATCAAACGGACGACACTATGCCTCTCGCGAACGTTTCGGCGGGGTTGAAGACAAAAAAAATCCGGATAAAATAGTTTTCGCTCAGTTACGTTCATCTGGAATCTGGAACGCCAATCCCGGGGCGGAAAGCCGTTTTATGCGTTACCTTGCTAAGAATGCCAATATCAACACCGGCAGCAAACCGGTCTTTGTTAGCGCCGAAAAAGTCCAGCTCGAAAACTATCCGTTCCTTTATTTTACCGGAATAGGAAATTTTAAATTCAGCGCGGCGGAAGTCAAAAAACTGCGGCAGTATCTTGACGACGGTGGCTTCATATTTATCAATAATGCTTTGGGAATGAATGAATTCAACCAGTCCGTCGCCCGTGAAGTAAAAAAACTTTATCCAAATTCAAAGCTGACCGGTATCCCTGAAAAAGATCCCATTTATACAGCCGCTCCCTTTAAATTTTCCGGCAGCGGATTTTCTCAGGAGGCAAAGGTTAAGTTCAGAGGGCAGTCAACCCCTCTGCTTCTGGGCTTAAAAACCGACAAACGTTATAAAATAATTTACAGTCCGGTGGATCTCGCTACAGGCTGGCTCGGTGCTCCCAGCCCAGGCAGCATATGCTACAATCAAGATACCGCGCTGCGTTTAGGCGCCAACATAATCACATATTTTTTAACTCATTAAAATAAAGGATAATTTTATGGGAAACGATACAATAAGGGATCTGGAACAGCTGCAGGCATCGTTCAGCGCTGTCAAAATGGAGTTGTCAAAAGTTATCGTTGGTCAGGAGCAAGTCATCTGGCGAATACTTATAGCGCTGCTTTCAGGCGGACATTGCCTGCTGCTCGGCGTGCCGGGTCTGGCTAAAACCCTCCTCATCCATAGCCTCGGCGAAGTCTTGAACCTTGAATTCAACCGTATCCAGTTTACCCCTGACCTGATGCCTTCAGACATCACCGGGACAGATATTCTCAATGAAGAACCCGGAAGCGGACACCGGGAACTGCGTTTTGTCAGAGGGCCGGTCTTCACTAATCTATTGCTCGCTGACGAGATTAATCGTACTCCGCCTAAAACCCAGGCGGCTCTGCTCGAAGCCATGCAGGAAAAACACGTCACCAACGCCGGAGTGAAATACCCTCTGCCCCTGCCGTTTTTTGTAATGGCAACCCAAAACCCAATTGAGCAGGAAGGAACTTATCCTTTGCCGGAAGCCCAGCTTGACCGTTTCATGTTCCTTGTAAAACTCGATTATCCCGGACGCGACGAGGAAATTGATATACTCAAACAAACCACCACCAACCGTGAAGCAGTACTGGAAAAAGTCCTTGACGGCGAAAAACTGATGTATTTCCAGAAAGTCGTCCGTTCAATCCCGGTCAGCGACCATGTCACCGCATATTGCGCCGACCTCGCGCGCCTTTCACGTCCGGACAATCCGGACGCACCTGATTTCATAAAAAATAACCTTAGCTTCGGAGCCGGGCCGCGTGCCGGACAATATTTAATGCTGGCATCCAAAGCCAGAGCAGCGTTAAACGGCAGATTCAATATCTGCTGCGAAGACGTGCGCTGCTGCGCCTACGAAATAATGCGTCACCGCATGGCCTGCAACTTCCACGCAGTCGGTGAAAACCTTACTCCCGACTCCATAATCAAAATGTTAATAGACTACGTTCCTGAACCAGCGGGTTAACTATTGTGGCAAAAAATACTACATATCAATATTTACCACCTGAAACACTTGATTCCCTGCGCAATATCGAACTGGTGGCGCGCAGCCTGGTCGAGGGCGGCATGCTTGGACTGCACCGTTCTCCCTATCACGGATTTTCTTCGGAGTTCGCAGAATACCGCAAATACAGCTCCGGCGACAGTTTAAAGTATCTTGACTGGAAGGTTCTCGCCCGTACCGACCGTTATTACATCAAACGTTTTGAAGAGGAAACCAATTTGCGTTCCTATATCATCCTCGATCAATCCGCATCAATGGGGATGTCTGATTCAGAAGCTCCGGTAAAATTCAATTACGCCTGCTATATTGCAGCGGCATTCATGTATCTGATGCACCAGCAGCACGATGGCGTCGGGCTGTTCACATACAGTGACAGAATCCGCAAGGCGATTGACTGCAAAAGCTCACGCACTCACCTGATGAACCTGTTAAAATCCCTCGAAAACCTGAAGCCTTCGGGAAAGTCAAATGCGGAACATTGCCTGACTAAAATTGCCGAACGCATTCCAAAGCGTTCACTGGTAATTATATTTTCCGACTTCTTCGACTATCAGCCGGATTTTCTGAAAGCATTGCATCACCTGACTTTCAAAGACTGTGAAGTCATTTTATTTCAGGTACTAAACGATTTGGAAAAAGAATTCCCATACAAAGGCCTGATTGAATTTGAAGACATTGAGACAGGAACTACCATCGACCTGGAAAGCGATGCCTGCAGAGATTATTTCCTCAAGGAACTGGACAAATACAATGCTAAACTTAAACATTTCTGCGACACCCGGAAGATAGCATTCGAAACCTTGACGACCAGCACGCCTTTTGAAAAAGCCCTGCTGGCCTATTTCAGTAAACGCGAGGAACTGTTTTAATGGATTTTGTCAACGGCTTATACTTATGGGGGATTCTGGCTGGGGCTTTGCCGATACTGCTGCACCTCTATTTTAAACGCCGAAAAAAACGTGTACAATTTTCAACTTTATTGTTTTTCGTCAAGCGGGAAAAACTTTTTGCTTTCCGTCGCAAATTGTATGAACTTATGCTCCTCCTTTTGCGGGTTATGATCGTAATTATGCTGGCTTTGGCCTTATCGCGGATATTTTTAAAAAGATTCAATTTCATTTCCGGCGGAGGAACCGAGGCTGTAATAATCCTTGACGACTCACTCTCAATGCAGCGACGCACGATATCCGGCAGTACTGCTTTCAGTTACGGGCAGAAACAGGCTGAAAAAATACTTGACTCATTATCCGGCGACGACGGTGCGGCGGTCATCTTCACATCCGGCAGGGAAGGCGTAAACCTGACACGCGATAAAAGCCTTATCCTTAAGACCATCAGGCGCGCGAAACCCTGCGCTGTCCCCGGCTCTTTGAGCGCCGCTTTACAGAAAGCCTCTGAACAGCTTCAGCGTTCTCCCGGTGTTAACCGTGAGATCTACCTTATTTCTGATTTTACAAAAAATAACACTCCATCACATCCTCTAAGTATAAATAAACTAAAAAATTCACGGCTATACTGCCTGTCTGTGCGCGGTAGTGACGAAAATATCTCCATCGCCGCCGGCAAACTTGATTCCGCCCCAAAAATCATTAAACGTGGAATAAATATCCCATTCAAACTCACTAATCATGGAAAACTTACACGCAAGATTATTGCCGAACTCAAGATTTCCGGGAAAGTCATTCAGACGAAACATTTTTCATTAGCCCCCGGCACTGCCTTGAACGAACAATTTTTTTATATTCCGCAGCACGCGGGAAGGATACAGGCATGTGTTGAGATCGATGATGAAAATATTCCTCTCGATAACCGCGCCTGGTTCAGTTTCGCGGTCGCCGACAACTTGAATGTTCTGCTGGTCAGTAGCAAAAAAAGCTATGGTGCTGATCCTTTTTATTTTTTCCGGCTAGCCCTCAACCCATCAGACCTGCATCCGCTTAACGGCATCCGCTGCAAAGCCCTCGATCGGGATTTGCTGAACAAGGATATTCTCTCGAAACAGCACGTCGTTTGCCTGGCCCTGGATAAGCCTTTAACTGCGCATTATGCTTCTCTCCTTGCAAACTACATGTATTCAGGCGGTATACTGATTACCGTTCCACAAGCTGAAACCAATGCTGATTACCTTGACACACTCACCAGGCAAAACAAATTGATGCTGCGTCCTGTATCAGGGAAAATCATTCCGGTAAGGGATCACGGGCTTAAGTTCAATCCACCGCTTCGCGAACTCAACGACTTACTGGAGCTTAAACTTATCCGCTGGCGGAAAGCTGTTGACTTCAAAACCTCCCCGGCAAAAGTCCTGGCAGAAAGTAATTCCGCACGTCCCCTGATTCTCGAACAGCGTACAGGAAAAGGTAAACTTTTAAGTCTGGGATTTGCCCTGCGCCGTAATTTTTCAAACTGGCCGGCTTTGAAATCCTATCCCGTCGCAATGGTCGCATTGATAAATCATGCCGCCGGAAATCAGGAAAAAAGCACTTCATCATATTGCGGAGGACTGCTTGAACTTGAGGGTAAAGATATTGTTTTCTCGAGCACCGGGGGAGAAAGCGGTGTTTTCAAAAACAACTCTAAAGAGTATTCTCTTCTGCCTGGTATTTTGACCTTTGAAGGAGCCGACATTCAAGCAGCTGTATTCAATCCGGCGCCGCCGGAAAGCAAAACCACGACTTGCATTGATTCCGAACTTAAAAAATGGTTTAATACCCCGCTGACCATTTTAAACGTCAACAGCGATATTGTTTCACAAATCATAAAATTTCGCAAAGGCAGTGAATTAACCGGCTGGATTTTGCTTTTGATGCTCCTGTTGCTTGGATTGGAGTTTATGCTTAGTGGAAAACAAAGTATGATGAAAGAAGCTGTAAAAAAGCAATTTAAACAGGGAGGGAAAAATGTTTAACTTTTATCCCCTGATTCCTGTTTGGCTGATATTAGTTGGCGGCGCTTTTGCTTTGTGGATGGTGTATTTCACTTTTAATCGAGGTATGGATCTGGCTAAATGGAAAAGATATTTGCTTGGCTGTATCCGGATAACGGTGATTGCTGTCGTGATTATTATGCTTTTGTGCCCGGGAATAACTATTAATGAACAAAGCCGCCAGCGTTCGGAAGTGGTTGTCCTGCTGGATAATTCAGGTTCGATGGCAACCAAAGATATGCCGGACAACCTTACTCGCTACCGTGCGGCACTTGCTTTCGCGGAAAAACTGAAACATGTTGATTTCAGCGACTGCGGTAAACATTTTTATTCATTCAACATCAAAACGGAACTGATAAATGACTGGGAAGTTCCGGAGATGTACGGAGCTAAAGGCGGCACAGATTTTGAACAGGCTTTTAACTGCATCAATCACGATGTTGGATTATCAAAAACCGCGGCGGTAGTGGTTCTGTCTGACGGTCTTGATTACTCCGGCTTCTCCGGCAACAAGCTCGGTGCTCCGATATTCGCGGTGAAATTCGGTTCGGAACTCACCAGTATAAAAGACCTGCGCATAGAGGAATTTTCATATCCTAAGAACCTGTATGTTGATGAAGAATTTGAATTATCCATCCCGGTAAGCTTAAGCGGCTATAAAGAAAAAGAAGATACGAGGATAACTTTCTATGTTGACGATAAAGAAGTAAAACAGCAGGATATTAAACTGGAACCGGACCAGACAATCGACCTGCCTTTCAAGCATAGTTTCAGTAAAGCCGGACTGCATATTATAAAAATAAAACTTGATCGTCTGGCGGACGAGGCAAGTTACCTGAACAATCAGAGCGAACTTATCGTCGAAGTCCAGAGCGGACATAATTATACGGTTTGCTATTTCCCGGTGCTGAATAACAGTTTTCGCCCGTTAGTGCGCCAATTACGTTCAAACGGCAGAAAATTTTCTGCGATCTACCGCTTACGCAAAGATAAGTTCAATCAAATCGGCACCCGGATAAATCCCTTATTCAACGGAGGCATACCACCCAGGGCAAGGGATATGAAAAATGTAGATGTCTTTGTCCTCGCGGCGACTCAAACCGGACTGTTAACGACAAAACAGGAAAGCGTACTTGAACAATACGTCGCCAACGGCGGCACTCTGGTTATATTAGGCGGCGCAAAATCCTTCGGAGACATCGCTAATTCCTCACCCCTGGCACAGCTTATGCCGGTCAAGTCCCATCAAGAGTCTTTTGTCCCCGGGCAGTTCAGGATAGTCCCCGGCAAGAAAGACCAGCGCAGCCGTTTTGCCGACCGCATAGCGGAACTCTGCAAAAATACAGACGCGGTTCTCAAAGGTATAAATCAGGTGGAGTCAGTCAAAAAAGGCGCAGAGATCCTTTTGTCCGCTGAAGCCGCCGAGAAATATCCTTTGATTGTCGCTTTGCCATACGGACGCGGCAAATCAATCGCTGTCCTGACAAATTCCCTGCACCTTTGGGGACATGGCAGGCAGCGGGAACGTAATTTCGGGATATTCTGGGAACAACTGATAAATTATGCCGGACACAATGAAAATGATTTACTGAAAATAGCGCTAAACAAAAGCAAACTGCCTAGGAACGAAAGTTTAAAGATCAGTGTAAAGCTCAATTTTCCGGATAAAACTTTGGATTCCCCAAAATTTAAATTGGAAAGCGCGCTTTTCCGCCTGCATTCCAACAATGCGCTGGCGGTAAAAAAACTGCAAAAAGCCGATATATTCTATAAGACTGAGTTTACTAACCTGAAATCAGGACGTTATATCTTGGAAACCACCGCTCAACTTGGGAAACAATTGCTGGCTAAACGTTATCATTTGATTAATGTTGGCAATGAAGTGAATGAAGGTGGAAATTTAAAGGTACTTAATGAAAATTTCCTAAAATTCTGTTCGGAAGGCAGGATCTATGACAATACGGAACAGGAAAAACTAATCGATGACATCATCCGCACAATCCGTAAAAATGATGTGGAACGCGAATGGTATCCATTATTCGAAACGCCCTTCTTTTATTTCGGGCTTCTGGTTTTGTTAATGAGCGGCTGGTATCTAAGAAGAAAATTTAATTTGTTTTAAAAAATTTTAAGGACAAAAAAATATGAAAAGTTTTATTACAATTATTTTTAGTTTTTTAATGCTTTCCGTTTCTGCTGCAAAATGGCAGGAGGCGGAAGTTGAATTATCTGACGGCAGGATAATATCCGGGAAGCTTGCCCGTATGGGGGTTCGCCCCCTGACCATCACCCCGACAGGGGCTAAATATCAACAAAAAATCCTGCTCAGCGATATTATTTCCCTTAGCCAAATAGTCAAAGAACAAAAAATGAACCGTCCATGGCTTTACAAGGAAGCCGGGAAAGTTGAAAAGATGTATTTAGAAGGCACTTATCCGTTTATTAATCTGACTACCGAAGTCGTTCTTACCAACGGTAAGGTAATACGGGGCGATATTGTTTCTGTGGCATTCAAATTCACAGGGAAAGGCTTGCGCAAAATTTTCCTGACCCGTCAGATCAAGGGCAAGGCCGGTGAGAAAATGAGCGATATGGTTTATCCGTCCAGAATTAAGTTCACTAACCGTAAGACCTCTGTAAAGCCTGTTACAATCTCTTTGATAAACGCCGGAAAAATCCAAAGCGCGACCGCCTTGGACAATGAACGCGAAGTTGTACGCTTTGCAAAAATAAACGGTAATAGAATTATTTTTGATGATCTGCTGGATGCTGACTACGATATTTATATTTTAACAGACACAAATGTTTTGGGAGGGCTTTCGGATTCAGCGCCACAGGCTTTACAGGGAGAAGCTTTACCCGCTGACGCTATGACTGAACTGAAAAAACAGTTTCCTCTGGCTAATGATTTCTTCAATGACCGCTGGATTCTTGATATTAGCGGCAATACGAAATTCTGCAAGACCCTGGTTTATAAAAGACGCGCAAAATTTTATCATTCAGACAAGCACACTCCGGGCGGCTGGATATGGCATTTGGATATATGGTCATGGCATCTTGCCGGGAAATGGAAGATCGACCGGCGTTACATCATGGTACGGCACAAACAGAAAGGCGGAGAAAATATACGTGACTTGTTTTTAGTTAAAGCTCTCGGAGGCGTGAAACCGGGAACAGAATTGAATATCAATTTCAATAAGGATAAAAAAGATGGCATCAAGTTTATCACAAAGCTTAAATAAATTAAAGCGGATAAATTGCAGGCAGACCTTGTTCAAAAGCTTTTGCCGTTTCATGGCGGCTGACCTTTTTATTATTACCGCATTATTCACTTTGGATAATTTAACAGCTTTTTCGTCAGAAACCCGCTTTTTCGTGCTGGTGGTATTCATTATAAGCAATCTGGTTCTGACGTTCAAGCTTTTCATCGATCTGTACAAATCGCGTTTAAACGACAAAGAGGCGGCATTAAAGATTGAAGAGTTGCATGGCATCAAGGATAACTCTCTTATTAACGCGGTATGTTTCCGTGATGACAAAAGTATTTCCGGTGATATGCGTTCATTATTCATGCTTTCCGCCGACAAACGCTGCGAAAAGCTTAAATTATCCGGTATCTGGCAAAACAAATCCTGTCAACGTATCTTTAAAATATTAATTATTGCCCTGCTTATTACAGCTTCATATATGATTTTGCTGCATAACTACGCTTATAACGCGGCAATCCGTTTTGTCAATCCATGGACCCAGCTGGCATCTTTGAATTTCACACAGTTCCAGGTCTCACCGGGAAACATCCGACTTGCCGCCGGGCAAAAGCTCACAATAAAAGCAAGAGCTTTCCGCGCGAACAAAAAAGTCAGTGATTTAAAAATTTTGTTGACTAATTCCGGTACTTCGACACTATACCCGATGCGCAGTTCAAAAGGAACCGCCCGTTTCGAAATCAACAACATTTCTGATGCCATGAGCTACAAAGTTTTATCCGGCAAGGATTCATCACAGGAGTTTAAGATAGAAATCATCCCAAAACCAGAATTCAAGAAGTTCGCACTAACCGTCACTCCTCCTGCCTATACGCGGCTTAAAAGTGTTTTATATGACATCAAAACGGATGAAATAAATGCTCCAGCAGGCTCCAAAGTCAACATAAAAGCAGAAAGTTTCGACGGGGATAAAGCCGAAATATTATGGGGCAAAGAGCTTAAAGAACTACCTTGTTCGTTTATTTTGGAAAAAGACACGCTCGGCAGCGCGGCAATCATTAAAAATAAAATAAAATATCCAAATATCTGGCGCTGCGCTTTCCATATGCAAAAAGATGCTCCTCCGCAAGTTCGTTTCATGAACCGTCAAAACAATATTGAAGCCAGTATCGGTCAGGAGATCCCTTTGCATATCAGCGCAGAAGATGATTATGGGATCAGGGCATTGCGGATAATAATCTCCAATCAGGGACGGCGTGGAGTTTATAAGCAGTTTGACTACAGCCAAGCCCCATTGCGTTCAATCCGCGAAGCATTAATGCTGAAATTAACTCCCGCAATGTGTTCCACAGGTACAGTGCTGGAAGTTTCAATCCAGGCGCTCGACACACGCATACCGGGTCAAACCGGCGTGAGTGATTCCAATCTGACCATACATATTGTCGACCTTGTCAGGAAACTGAAAGAGGATATAGGTTCCAAAGCTGACGCGGATATATATAAACTTTTATTCAAGACAATAGAAAGACAACAGGAAATACGGAACTGGCTTTCTGTAAGGACAAAAAGAATAAGGCGTTGGGAAATCAACCATTTAATAAATTGGCAGCGCGAAATCAAAAAGCTCCTGGTTTCCGCCGCTAATAAAGCCAAAAAAGTAAAAAAAGATTTTGCCGAAGGCATCACCAGGATAGCTAATGACAATGCGGAAAAATTAGTTGACAGTTCCAGGAAACTTATGCGGAAAAATCCTAAAAAACTCGAACAGGAAATAAACAGCATCGTCAACAGCCAGAGTATATTGATCCAGAAAATTAAAACCTTGCTCGGTTTAATTGCCGCCAAAGAGATAAAAGAAAAAGAACAAAAGGAACTCCTGGCTGAAGATGAACAGCAGAAAGAGTTTTTCGACAAACTAAAAGACGTCAGCGAAAAACTTGGAGAATTTATGAAAGAACAGAAAAAAATCATCACACAAACCGAAGCAATCGACAAAAAGGATCCCGAAGACTGGACCGATGCCGAAGAAAAACTGCTTGGCGATATGGCTGCACGCGAACTGGATTGGGCTAAATTCTTCAAAGCTGCATTCAATGACCTGTCAAAACTGCAGAATCAGGATTTTTCAAATTCAGCAATGGCTGACGAACTCGTCGAAATGTACGAAGAACTTCAGAAAGCCGGCGACGCTTTGGCTAAGAAAAAGATAAAGGAAATCGCTACTTTGGCCGAGAACACCGCTATGGACAGTTCTGTTTCGGTAGCGGCCAATCTTGAACGCTGGCTGGCAGACAACAAGGATTCCATCAAATGGAACTCCGAGGAAAACGGTGAAGCCCCGGATATTCCATTGACTGACCTGCCTGCTGAGTTGACCGATATTATCGGAGACCTGATCGAAAGTGAAGACGACATGGGAGAAGACACACAGGATTCAACAAATTCATTCAGTTATTCAAGCGATGAAGGACTGGGCTGGGGCGTGAGCGACGGCACTATTGACAGCATGCAGGCAAAAGGTATAACCGGAAATATACTCCCCAACAATAACGAAGTCGGAGGACGTTCAGGCGAAGGGCGTTCGGGCAAGTCATCAGGACAATTTGTCGAAAAGACCGCCACCGGCAAAGGCGGACGCAAAACCCCTACCCGCCTGACGCAATCTCCCTATGAAAAAGGAACCGTCGAAGATACTTCCAAAGACGCCCAGGGCGGAGTTTCCGGCGGCGGTAAACAATCAGGCATAGGAGATGAAGGCCTGATTGGAGTAACCCCGGACCAAGACCCGGATATTAAACAACGCCTGGCAGGAACCCAGGGAGAACTGCGCCAGCGCGCTGAAGCGTTGCTGCGTAAGCTGGGAAAACGGGAACTTCCTACCGGAGAACTGCGCGAGGCATTGAATAAGATGGCAAAACTGCAGAGCCTGCAGACAAAAGGCAACGAGGTTCAGATCAAACAGTTAAAAAGGGAAATAGCCGGAGCTTTGAGAAACGCAAAAATAGCTTTGGTTTTAAGCATAAACGCCGGACAGGAAAAAGTTAAACAGCAGAAAATGCAGAATTTCACCGTCAAATATCAGGAAAAAGAAAAAGTACCCGCTGAATACCAGGACTGCGTAAGCGGTTACTTCAAGGCATTGGCAAATGAAGAATAAGTAAAAGAAATATAAAAAGAGGTTATGCTATGTTAATTGTGATTTTATTATCTATGAGTATTGGTCTTCTAGCGGGTGAAAACCTGCTGCCGAACGGTAACTTTGACGCGGGCAAAGACGGAGCGGACAAATGGGAAAAGGTTGATGGACTGACAAGCTTCTGGGTAATGGAAAAAGGGCGCGGACGGGTATTGAAGATGGACTCGAGAGGCGACCGCAAGCAGGCCCTCGCATGGAAGGAAAAACTTAAAAGCGCCCCATCCGCAAAGCCTCCGAAAATGATTTTTCCAAAAAATAAATATGCTGCCCTGGGAGCATACGAAGGCGCAAATTTAGATTCTGATTTAATAGATGTTGAACCCGGGCAAACTTATACTTTGAGTGTGGATATAAAAGGCAAGTGTGGTATGTTCGTTTGGATAAAGGGATTCATGATGCATCCCCGGCGTAAGCATTTAACGGATTCTTACCAGACCCGCTTAAAACCCGAAGGCCTAAGCGCAACAGAATGGAAAACTTTTTCAATAGATTTCACTCCAACCAAACGCATGCCTGAAACCAGCAAGATGAAAGTCCGTATTTTTGTCTACTGGCCTGTAGGAATAGCCTATTTTGATAACGTAAAGATTGAAAAGAAAAAATAAAAAAACGCGGTTCGACAGTAAAAAGCCGAACCGCGTTTTATATTATATATTTTTATACGCCGGAGAAAGCTGAGAAAGCTCCGTCCACCGGGATAACTGTACCATTAACAAAACCTGCAGCTTTATTATCGACCAGCCATAATAAAGTACCAAACAGGTCTTCGACATCACCAAATCTGCCCATCGGAGTCTGGGAAATGATCGTATTGCCGCGAGCAGTCAGAGAACCGTCTTCGTTAGTCAAAAGAGCACGGTTTTGATCTGTCAGGAAAAATCCGGGAGCAATTGCGTTGACGCGAATATTTACTTTTGACATGTGTACCGCCAGCCATGCTGTAAAGTTGCTGATTGCGGCTTTGGCTCCGCTGTAGGCGGGGATTTTGGTCAACGGCGTAAACGCGTTCATTGAAGAAATATTGATAACTACACCACCGTCTTTTTCCGCCATACCACGGCAGAAAACCTGAGTCGGCAATAATGTACCTAAAAAGTTGAGATTGAAAACAAATCCGACACCAGCAGGATCAAGATCAAAGAAAGTGGTTAAACCTTCGACCTTTTCTTTCAGATCCTCTTTGAAAAGATATTCTTTTGAAGTTGTGCCTTTGGGATGATTGCCCCCTGCCCCGTTGATTAAGAGATCACACATACCGTAAGCTTCACTGACAACTTTCTCAGCTTCGCGCAGGCTGTCGTATTCCAATACATTAGCCGCTACACCCATAGCTTCACCGCCAGCCGCAGTAATTTCCGCCGCGACTTTGTCCGCGTTTTCCTTACGCAGATCAAGAATAGCAACCTTAGCGCCACACTCGGCCAAAGCTTTTGCCATACCGCCGCACAAAACACCGCCGCCGCCAGTTACGACGGCAACTTTACCTTTCAAATCGATTTTCAATGGAACGCTCATGATATGCTCCTTTATTTTAAGCTTGAACAGTCCTACTTTGTTTAACAAATTAACAAAGTAACAATTAACACGCTCAAGCCGCTTTTGTCAAACGTTTTTCAAGAAATCATTGAGAAAAAATGTACTTGGAACATTCAGAGAAACTGATTCTTCAAGCTGGAGGTATGGAAAAATAGAATTTGTAAGTTTCTTGTACAATCAAGCTTTGTACACTAAGTAACGTTATCCATAAATGTTTAGCTGGTGCAGTCTATTTTGTGTTATCCGCGATAATTTCAAGGAATTCATGTTCTTTATAGGGTTTGCCTATATAAGAATCAAAACCGGCTTCATTATAACGATCAATATTTTCCTTAAGGACATGCGCCGTCTGCGCTATACATCTCATATTTTTCCCAGGGAATTTATTTTTCAGCCACTCAAGACATTCAAAACCATCAGCATCCGGCAGTGATATATCAATTAAAGCCACATCAGGAACAAACCCCTGATTACATATTTCCTGCATCTGGCTAAAGGATTCTACAATCTTATAGTTTATATTTGAGTCATGCAATATTTCTTTTAAAAATAAAATAGAAATTTCATTGTCCTCAACAATCAAAATATCCGAACTGGTCTTACGCTTTGTTTCTGTTTCCGCAGGGCTGGAGGTCTCCGTGCCGCCATCAGCACGTTTCAACGGAAAAGTTAAAAACATGGTTGTCCCCTTGCCCACTTCACTTTCAATATTCAAAGTTCCGCCGAGCTCTTCAAGAATTCTTGTTACAATAGCCAGCCCCAGGCCAACGCCACCATGTTTTCTGGTGGATGACTGGTCGAGCTGTGTGAACGGTTCCAATACTTTTTTCTTCATATCCACAGGAATTCCAATACCAGTATCTTTAACTTCAAGCAGAAGATTTTCATCTTTGTAATCAGCTTTTATCCTGATTCCCCCTTCATCTGTAAATTTTATCGCATTTCCGACAAGATTAAAAACTACCTGTTTGAGCCTCTTTTTCGATCCAAGGACTTTAGCTGGAAGTTTGCTGTGTTCAAAAGTCAAATTTATATTTTTTTCTTTAGCTTTGAAGTTTACAATCTCAACGCTCTGCATAATCACTTTTTCAGGAGAAAATTCGTCAAGAGCAAGATCAGTCGTCTTTGCCTCAATACTTGAAAGTTCCAGAATGTCATTGATAAGTTCCGTTACATTCTTGCCGCATGTAGTTACTATTTTCAGATACTCGAGAAGTTCGTCGCGATATTCATAGTTGTCACTCTTTCGCAGTTTGTCTTCAATAATTCCCGAAAAACCGATAAGCCCGTTCAAAGGAGTTCTTATCTCATGAGACATAGTAGCAAGGAATTCACTTTTAGCCAGGTTGGCGCATTCCGCTTTTTCTTTTGCATCTATCAGGTCACGGGCAGTATGGAAGCGGTTAATAACATTCTTAAACTGTTCTGTTATAATAAAAAGCAACTCATGCTCCTCATCAAGAAAATCCTTATCTTCATCATCATTCCCATCATCTAAATAACAGATTTCCAAGCTTCCGAAAGCACCGATATCAGCAGATAAGTTGAATTCTGTTTTCTCATAATTACCGGTTTTGTATTCGACCCCATCAACAATAATTTTAACACAAACTATCTCGGAATATTGAAATGCCGCCGGCAGTATATTAATGGCCTGCCGGAATATTTCTTCCAAAGAAACAGTTTCTGTATCTATTATTTTTGACAACTTCCTCAAACATTCAAGCTCTTTAACGCGCTTTTCCAAAAAAGCGTTAAGCCTTTTCTGTTCATCCTGTGCTTTTTTCCGCTCAGTAACATCACGAACAATATAAACAAACCGTGCTTTTTCCTCATCAATTGAAGATATTGGAAAAACAGAAACCTCCAGGTTTCTATCCGAAATGTTACTTTCAAAGATCTTATCACATACCGCGCTTTTGGAATCAAAGCTTGAACCATAAGAACTATCATCCGGAAATATTTCATTACAGCGTTTCCCGATTATTTTCTCTCCAAACTGGTTAGTCATTGCCTTGTTTGCTGTAATAATTTTATTTTCATCGTCAATAATACAAACAAAATGGGAAATAGCGTCAAATGTCTGATGCCAGTTTTCAAGCCCATATTGAACTTCTTTGCTTTTTGTATCCACCAGGACTTCAAGGTCTCTTGTATAAAGGTCCAGCCTGAGAAAAATTTTGACTTTACACAAGAGGATTTCAGGATTAAAAGGCTTAGTGATAAAATCAACTGCACCGGATTTGTAGCCTTCATATATATGGAAATCATCGGAAAATACTGCTGAGAGAAAAATAACAGGAACGTCAGCGGTTTTTTCTTCCTCCCGCATAATCTTGGCCAGTTCATAACCATCCATTTCCGGCATCTGAACATCAAGAATAGCCAAAGCGAAATCGTGATTCAAGGTCAAAGTAAGAGCATCATTTCCACTGCCGGCTTCAATTATTTCAACATTTTCAAGACACCGAAGCTGTTTCCTTAAAGCAACAAGATTCGCCGGTTTATCATCAACAATCAAGATTTTCTGTTTTCTCATTTAGCTTCTCGTTTTATGTAGTTTTTAGACGCTTCTATTTTATGAAGTATATTAGAAATTTCTTTCAAAGTCAAGACTTTATCGATTTTTCCAGTATCTATTGCACTCTGAGGCATTATCGGAGCATATGCTTCATTCGGATCCTGAGCTATTGTCGTTCCACCCTTCTTCTTAATATATTTTATCCCCTCCGTTCCATCAGAATTAGCGCCCGTCAGAATGATTGCCAGTAGAGAATCTCCGTAAACATCCGCCGCGCTTTTAAAGAGCACATCTATAGAAGGACGGGAGTA
This sequence comes from Victivallaceae bacterium, assembly GCA_963664605.1. GTDB lineage: Bacteria > Verrucomicrobiota > Lentisphaeria > Victivallales > Victivallaceae > JAHOYW01. The sequence goes on along the minus strand of OY761536.1, from coordinate 1,659,402 downwards.
ACATACTTTTTCATCTACAGACAGCGCAAAAGTATTTTCATCTTCCAGCAAAAGATGGTAATCTGGTGGAGCAAAATATACCGTTCCCTTTCTTATAACAGTTTTATCTATTGCCTCTTCAACACTCATCTTCCACATCTTATTAAGATGTTCGAGCATATAGCCGTTCTGCTCAGGATGAAGATGCTGGACAACGACAACAGGCAACGGAAAAGACGCAGACAACGCCGATAGAACTTTGCCAAGAGCCTCCGATCCCCCCGCGGAAACCCCGATAACAACTATTTTGAACCTTTTATCATGCATTTTTAGAAACATTTACTTTTTACTTTTCTGGTATATCTTCCATTTTTTATCAATTACTGAAAAATATCTTTCCATGCTTGAAAAACTGAGTGTTTCCTTGCTGCCAAGTACAAGAAAACCATTGTCACATAAACTTTCATCAAACAAACTGAATATTCTATTTTGGAGTACCTTATCAAAATATATAATGACATTTCTGCAGATAATAAGATGCATTTCACCGAAAGAGCCATCCAGAACGAGGTTATGATTCGAAAATGTCACATTTTTTCTCAGGTTCTTATCAAATATCATAGCATCATAATTCGCGTGGTAATAATAAGATAATGATTTTTTACCGCCACTTTTCTGGTAGTTTTTTGAAAAATCTTTACCAGCCTCAAGTTTATAAATACCTTTTTGCGCCTTGTCCAGCGCCTCATCGTTGAAATCAGTGGCATATATAGTTGTCCTGTCATAAAGGCCTTCCTCCTGAAGAATAATTGCGGTGGAGTAAACTTCCTCCCCGGTGGAACAACCGGCATGCCATATCCTGACATGGGGAAAAGTCTTCAAGTACGGGATTATCTGTTCGCGCAACACCTTGAATAATTCGGGGTCTCTGAACATCTCTGTAACTGTAACGGAAAAATACTGGAGCAGTTCCTGAAACAAGTCCTGGTCATATAATATTAACGGTATTAACTGACTGAGTTTTTCATCTTCCTGCTTAATAAGGTTAGGATGCGCCGCCAGGAATGCAAGTATTCTTCTTTTTATCGAAGCTTTAGCGTAATTACGAAAATCATAACCGTAACGTTGAAATATTGCTTCGAGCAGTAAGTTTATTTCAATATTTTCAATGTTTTTTTCCATTTTCAGCCTTTATCTATAAAGCCATACTCTCATCATGGAAAAGAGTTTTTCAGTATCAAGCGGTTTGCTCAAGTAATCATCTGCGCCAGCTTCGACACATTTTTCTTTATCCTGCTTCATGGCTTTTGCGGTAAGAGCGAATATGAGTACATCATGGTTTTTAACGTTTGATTTCTTGTCCCTGATTATTTTTATAGTTTCATAGCCGTTCATTTCAGGCATCATAATATCCATGAGCACTAAGTCAATATCATCACTTGCTTCAAGATATTTCAGTGCTTTCTTTCCATTTTCAGCTTTTTCAACTATTATGTCTTTTTGTTTCAGGATCTTTGAAAGAGCGAAAACATTCCGCATGTCATCATCAACCACTAGAACTTTTCTTCCTTTAAACATATTATCCTTATCATAAAGACTGGTAAGCATAGCCTGTTTAGTTTTCGGCATCTTTTCAATCATCTTATGAAGGAAGAGAGCGGTTTCATCAAGAAGACGTTCTTCAGACTTAATACCTTTGACTATCACAGTTTCGGAATGTTCTTCAAGTTTCGTCAGCTCATCTTTTGATAAATCCTTCGCGGTGTAAACGATAACCGGAGGAATAGTTATTTCCTCCATAGCGTTTAATCTGTCCAGCAACGCAAAACCTGACATATCCGGGAGCTTCAAATCTAATATCATGCAGTCAATATTTTCCGATTTTATAATTTTTTCCGCAGTTTTCCCTGAACCAGCTTCAAATATTTTTACATCCTTATTCGCTATCAGCTTCTTAATTGCATTAACCTGCACTTTATCATCCTCGACAATCAACAGACTTTTCTTTTTCCTGTTGATGAAACTTTTTATATTGCCCAAAGCTCCATTCAAGTCTTCTCTGCTGACCGGTTTGCGCAAAATTCCCACAACCCCTTTTGAAACTGCGTCTTCAAGATTATCATCGCCTGACATCACATGAACCGGGATATCCCTGGTGTCAGGATTCTTCTTTAATTCATCCAGCACTTCCCAGCCATCCTTTTCCGGCAGGCGGATGTCCAGGATAACAGCTATAGGATTTTTTTCCACGGCAAGCCGGAGCCCATCTTCCCCATTATCCGTACTGAGGCACTTGAATCCGCTTTCTTTGCATTGTTCTACAAGTATTTTTGCAAAAACCGGGTCATCTTCTATGATAAGAATCTGGTTGTCTTCCGGCATAATACGTTCGCCACGTGTCTGAGTTGCCTTTAACGGAGCCGCCGGTTCATGACTTGCGGCGGCTGATTTTGCCTGGAGACTCTTTGCCACCGCGTCTTCAGCCTCGGATGCCGGTATGATTTCCGGGCCGTCCTCAGGCAGATAGAGAGTAAAAATTGAACCTTCTCCAACTGTACTTTCCAGTTTTATTTCTCCTCCCAGCAATACCGAAAGTTCCCTGGAAATAGAAAGCCCCAGTCCGGTTCCGCCGTATTTTCTGGATGTACTGCCGTCCGCCTGCTGGAAAGCTTCGAAGATTTCCTGATGTTTGTCCGCCGGGATACCGATTCCCGTATCTTTTACTGAAAACGCAATTGTTCTTTCTGACAACAAACCGCTCTTTGACAAATCAGTATTTGGGGAAGGACGATGGATAGAAATGTCTATATGCCCTCCTTTTTCGGTAAACTTACTGGCGTTAAAAACCAGATTCTTGATTATCTGCTCAAGTTTCTGAGAATCTGTTTTTATTAAATCAGGGACAGCCTTATCCACATCAACTTTCATAACCAGGCCTTTTTCCTTAACAAGACGGGCAAAATTCACTTCGATGTCACTTGCAATACCCCTGATTTCCAATTCCCTCAGCTCCAAGGTCATCCTGCCGGCTTCTATCTTAGAAAGATTCAGTATTTCATTTATCAGGTTCAATAAATCATTTCCGCTCTTATAAACGATTTCAGCTGATTCGACTTCTTCTTTATCAAGATGCTTATCTTTATTCTGCGCCAGATCACGGGCAAGAAGCAAAATACTGTTTAAAGGAGTACGCAATTCATGAGACATGTTGGCAAGAAACTCAGATTTATAACGGCTTGATATCTCAAGCTCTTTTGCCTTTGTTTCCAATTCTGCTCCGGTTTTCGCCAAAACCTCATTCTTTTCAGTAATTTCAGCACGCTGTTTTTCAAGGAAATCCGTCTTTTCCTCAAGCTCTTCATTAGCAGCCTGGAGTTCTTCCTGTTGAGCAATTAAAGAACCTTCACTCTCTTTCAAGGTTACAGTTTGGGCTTCAAGTTCTTCATTAGCAGCCTTTAATTCCTCCTGCTGTGCCTGCAGTTCTTCCGACTGAGCCTGAAGTTCTTCGGAAAGCGCCTGAGACTCAGCAAGCGCCTGCTCCAGCCCTTCCTTGTTTTTGACGATATTAAAACTGATTCCAGTTACTTTCACCGCTTGTTCCAGATAAGACAACTGCATGTCAGTCATCTCATTTAACGTTCCGATTTCAACCACGCCGATTACTTCATCCTCAAACATAAACGGAGTTTCAACAATAAAACGCGGAACCGCTTCTCCAAGGCCGGAAGTTATTTTAACATAATCATCCGGTACATTACTTACCACAATCTGCTGTCTTTCCAGAAAAGCCTGACCGACAAGTCCCTCACCGGACTTGAATCTATTGGAAATGTTTTTCCGTTTTTTATATGCATAGGTCCCGGTAAGAAGCAGCGAAGTTTCTTTATCATCCGTTTCATCAAGCAGGTAAAGCGCGCCAAGCTGAGCATTCATATATGAAGCCATTTCGGAAATTATTTTTTTACTAAGCCTGCTGATATCCCCTTCGTCCCTGACTGCGTCATTAAGTCGGGCGATTCCTGTTTTCAGCCAGTCCTGCTCTTCCACCATCTTCTTATTGTTTTTAAGCGATACAAGCATAGTTTTTATTGAAGCAAGTATCCCCGTATGTGCTCCTTTATCTTCTATATTAACGTCAAGATTTCCCTTAGCAATCTGTCCTGTAATCTGGGCTATAACCGATGGTTCACCGCCGACCTGCCTGAATATAGAACGTGAAACTATAAACATTCCTAACAAGCCAAGGGCAATTGCCATCGCTGTTCCAAACACAATAACAAAAAGGTTTATTCGTACTGTGGCTTTTGCCTCTTTTTCCCGTTTAGCCAGCAAATCCCTCTCCAACTGTAAAAATTCTTCAAAACAATCACGAATACCATCCATCAGATTTTTGCCAGCCTGACTTTCAACAAGCATTGTAATCTTCTTAATGTCAGCTTCAGTTTTTGCTTTTTTGCGGGCGACAATCAAAGGATCGCATGCAACATTATGCCATTGTGTTTCAAGCTCATTTATTTTCTCAAGCAGTTTAAGCTGCGCCGGATTGTCGGAAACAAGTTTTTTTAGCTGCACCGATAGTTCCGCAACACTTTTCTCACTTTGATTATGTGGTTCAAGAAACTTCTCATTACCGGTTAGCAAAAAGCCCCGCTCCCCTGTTTCCATGTCAATAATCTGTTTCTGCATCAAATTGGCAATACGCATAACTTCCTGGCTGTCCGCAACTAAATCGGCAGTTCTGGCAAGAGAACCAAAACTATGGTAAGTTACAGCCGCGAGTATAATCATAAGAGTGAAAACCAGTATGTAGCCTAGAGAGAGAAGTCTTCGAAGTTTCATTTATACCTTCCTGAATATATATTTTACGAATTATTTTTTTATCTTAAGATTAACCAATTATACTTCAAAAAGCAAATTTTATCAAAAAAAAATCAGCAAAACAGATCGCTTATTTATGTGGAATCTTTTTAAGATAACGGGACGGATCTTTAATATATTTAAAAAATACACGTCTGGCATCTTTATCATAACCCTTTTTATGGAGAGATGTAATTAAATACTTTTCAACGCCATTTAAAGGGACTTTATCTTCAATAAGCTCATCAATAAACTGTTCAGCCTTATAATATTCTCCGCAACGGACCATATGACAAACCACACTGCGGCGTTCACTGGCGGCCCGCAGTTTATCAGGCGAACTATAAGTAGCAAAGAAGAACGCTGTTACGAAAACAGACGAAAGAATATATTTATATTTTAATTCATGCTTTTTGGCATGAATTAAAAGATGTATTGCAATACCGCATAATACGATCAGCAGAGGAGCGTCAACTATTCTATAACGGTAAAACATGGAAAAATAAATTATCGTTAAAAAATACCCTGCCGCCATACCTCCGACAAAAAGACTTCTCAAACGTTTAAAATCCAGAAACAAAGCCAAAATACTCATTGCAAGAATCAAATTGAATGGAATCAGCAGAGCATCAAGCAAACTGATAAATTCCCGGTGCGCGTAAAAAGAAAAACCATTAGGCGCTTCATATGATGAAACGAACATCTTTGCTTGGGACGGAACCCGATGAACAATACTGCTGGTCAAGTTTGAAGAAGTCGCTACAGCAGCCTCTCCATGATAAAATTTAAAAGCGTGGAAAAAATTTCCAGGTATCGTTTCCGGCGTACCGAATCTGATATAATTATAAATTATAAGCGGGGCGACAAAAATTAAAATCCCCCCCAAGTATATTGCAACTTTCCGGTATTTGACATGCTTGCGTACAAGAGGAAAGATCAGCATAATACAGGGATCAAGAACGACCGGAATAAAGTTCTCTCTGCCTAAAATAGTCAGCCCGGCAAGCAAACCGGCAAATAGATAATGATACCATTTTTTTGAATAGAATCCTTTGACCAGCAAATAAACAAAACCGATAAAACAAAGTTCCAGAGGCGCGGCTCTTAGGAATCCAATGGAAACAAGAATTGCCGGACCATAAAAACAATATACTAATGCCGCAATCTGAGAGGATATAAAACTACAGCGCAATAAGCGGCAAAGCTTAAAAATAATAACCGGAATCAACGAACACAGAAGCACCTGAAACAATCGCATTACTACCAGTTTCCCGCCCGCAAGCAGTTCTAAAAAAGCAACAAAGACCGTATACGAAAAAGATAATTTGTAACCAAAATCAGGAAGAACTCCGCGAAGCATATTTTTAGCATGGTTTAAAAAATTAAGCTGGTCCATTCCCTCCTGAGGCAATCCAAACAAACCATAAGTCCTTCCCTGCCATAATACAATAGAGGAAATTATAAAACAAAATATATATATAAAGAAAGGAAAATAATGATTTATTACATTTTGTCTTTTCATGTTTAAGAATATTACTGCTTACTTTTATTTAATATTAAGACAATTTATCATACATGGATAAAAAAACAAATGCCAAGTAAAACATCAGAATTATTTTTCAGTATCCCTTGACAATATCATAACGTTATGATATAATAGAATCAACAAATAATCATAACGTTATGACAAGGTTTCATTTATGCGGGTGACTTTAAAGGAAATAGCCGCGGCTACAGGAATGTCAGTTCCGGCGGTAAGTCATATATTGAATCGCCGGGGAAACTATTCACCGAAAACCTGTGAAAAAGTAATTTCAGCCGCACAGGATATGGGATACCGTCCAAACTCCACCGCCCGCGCAATGCGCAGCGGCAGAACCCAGCAAATAGGAGTGGTTATCCTCAACAGCGAAAGCCAGAAACATAAATTTCATTATATGGCTACGTACGAATTCATACTGGGAATTAATGAATATCTCGCACAAAAGAATTATATCCTGTCTCTTATCCACCTCAACAAAGTCGAAAAACTCGAAGAAAACTCCAGGGTTTTCAGTGAAGACCTCCTCGATGGTATGATCGTCATAGACTCTATTCCGAAAGATACATGCAACAAAATTAAAAACGAAATAAAAAATGTTATATGGCTGGAAACCAATGTGTGGGAAAAATATTGCTGCATCCGAAGAGATGAATTCAAAGTCGGATATATGGCTGCAAAAAGATTAATAGACAAGGGCTATCGTGAATTGCTATGGTGCGGAGGGCTAGAACTGGAAAACATCGAGCCGCATTTCAGTATTGAACAACGCTATAATGGAGTGCAAAAAGCCGCGAATGAAGCCGGCATCAAAATGGAAAGTTTAAGTCTTAACTGGAGCCTTTGGAGGCGTGATCTCAAAAACTGGAATGAGATATTCAAAACAGAACTTCAAAACATAAAAAAACAGCTCAATAAAGGAATCGGCTGTATCGCATACAATCCGGATGTATTATTCTGGCTCAGAGAAGGCGCCACTCATTTTGATCTCCGGGCCGGGTGCGACTTTGGAGTAATCTGCTGTGATGAAACTGCCATGCTCCGAGAATGGTATCCTGATGCCGCTAGAGTGACTTTCGACCGTTATGAATTCGGGCAAAAAGCCGCAAAAACCCTGCTGAAATCACTCGAAGATAAAAATAATAAACCAAAATCAATCTTAATTGAGCCAAAAATTCTAATAGAAGGAAAAACAATATAAGAACATTTCAGGTTTCTTTATACTAAAGAACTGATAACTATAACTAAAAAAAAAGGAGATTACCATGAAAATATTTTTCCCTGAAGTAAAAGAAGCAATCCGTTATGAAGGCACTGATTCAAAAAATCCTTTGGCATTCAAGTATTACGATGCTGACCGTGTCATAGGCGGTAAAACAATGAAAGAACAGTTGAATTTCTCTCTGGCATATTGGCACACTCTGAGAGGAACCGGAACGGATATTTTCGGAGCCGGAACCTATAAGCGCCCCTGGCTGCAAAATAACGACCCGATGAAAGACGCCGAAGACACCGTTCACGCGGCTTTCGAATTTATTTCTAAACTCGGTATCCCTTACTACTGTTTCCATGACCGAGACATCGCCCCGGAAGGCGAAACTTTCGCCAAATCATGCAAAAATCTAAAACATATTGTCGCCATAGCCAAAAAACTGCAAGACGAAACAGGAACTAAACTCCTGTGGGGAACCGCCAACTTATTCAGCCATCCGCGCTACACCCACGGCGGCGGCACCAACCCGGACGCAATGACTTTCGCCTGGGCCTGTGCTCAAGTAAAAAATGCTATGGAAGCCACGCTGGAATTAGGCGGCGAAAACTATCTGTTCTGGGGCGGACGGGAAGGCTACGAAACGTTACTCAACACCGATTACGCCCGCGAACAGGAACAGCTTGCGCGCTTTCTCCATATGGCGGTCGATTACCGGAAAAAGATCGGTTTCAAAGGCCTGTTCATGCTTGAACCCAAACCCCACGAACCAACTGCGCATCAATACGATTTTGATTCGGCAACTGTTCTCGGTTTCCTGAGAAAATATGACCTGCTGGATTATTTCCGCTTGAATATCGAGGCAAACCACGCAACCTTGGCAGGACACACTTTTGAACACGAACTGACAGTCGCCGCCGCTGACGGCAGACTCGGCAGCGTTGACGCCAATATCGGCAATCCGCAGCTTGGCTGGGACACCGACCAGTTCCCGACCAACCTCTATGACGCAGTAAAAGCCATGATGGTTATTTTGAAAAGCGGCGGCTTTACCAACGGCGGGCTCAACTTCGACGCCAAGCCGCGGCGCGGTTCAACCGATACTCTCGACCTTTTCCACGCCCATATCGGCGCTATGGACACCTTCGCCAGAGGTCTTATTATTGCCGACCAGATTATCAGCGATGGTCAAATAGATAATTTCATCAAAGAGCGCTACAGCAGTTTTGAAAACGGATTCGGCGCAGATATCATGGCAGGAAAAAGTTCTTTTGAGATACTCGAAAAAATAGTTCTCGAAAATGGTGAACCGGAAATGAAGAGCGGACGACAGGAAATGCTGGAAAATCTGCTTAACCAATATATTCAGTAGGTGCTATTATGAGTTTATTTCTCGGGCTGGACAGCAGCACGCAGGGCTTGAAAGCGGAAATCATTGATATTGCCGCCGGAGCGATTGTTGCCGGCGCCGCTGTTAATTTCGGCAAAGACCTGCCGGAATACAATTGCCCAAACGGGTATCTTGAAAACCCCGATCCGTTAATAAAGCATGCCGACCCGCTAATGTGGGCGGCAGCTCTTGACTTAATCTTGGAGCGTTTGAAGAAACAAAACGCCCCGCTGAATAAAATCGCCGGGATCAGCGGCTCCGGACAACAGCACGGCTCTGTCTGCCTCAACGATAAATTCACTTCGATCATCGCAAAACTCAATCCTGCGGAGACCTTGCCGGAACAACTGGCTCCGGCATTGTCCCGCAAAAGTTCCCCTATATGGATGGACGGTTCCACTTCAGAGGAATGTCGTGAACTTCAGGAAAAATTCGGGAAACGCCTGCAGGAAGATACTGGTTCCCCGGCAATCGAGCGTTTCACCGGACCGCAAATACGTAAGTTTATGAAAAAGGATAAAGCCGCTTATTCGAATACTAAACACATTCATCTGGTAAGTTCCTTTATGGCATCAATCCTTGCCGGAACCAACTCTCCAATTGATTTCGGGGACGGCGCCGGAATGAACCTGCTCAATCTTAAAAACCTGCGATGGGACAAGGATATTGCTGAATTCACCGCCCCCGGTCTGCTGAACAAACTGCCGGAAATTGCAAGTTCCGATACTGTTGCCGGAAACTTGAGTGGATATTACAGTAAATACGGACTCAAACCGGGTATTCCTGTTGTAGTATGGTCCGGCGACAACCCTTGCAGCCTGATTGGCACGGGGGCTGCCGAACCGGGTGTAGCGGTAATAAGCTTAGGAACCAGCGATACATTTTTTGCGGCGATGCGCAAATTTACAACCGATCCTCATGGCTACGGACATATTTTCGGGAATCCGGGGGGCGGATTTATGAGTTTGATATGTTTTACCAACGGTTCATTAGCGCGCGAAAAAGTCAAAGAGGCCTGCGGCGTTTCATGGGAATATTTTGACTCACTCCCGGAAAACAAAACCCTTGCCGGTAATGACGGTAAGCTGATGCTGCCCTATTTCTCAAGTGAAAACACCCCGTTGGTTTCAACGCCGGGCGTTAAATATAATTTCGACGCAGACAACGCCGATTCAGAAACAAAAATCCGCTGTATTCTCGAATCACAGGCATTAAGCATGAAACTGCATTCAGGATGGATGGGCGAAACTTTCACCCGTATCCGCATCACCGGGGGAGCCTCCCAATGCACCCCGTTCCTGCAAATACTGGCTGATGTTTTCCAGGCACAGATAGAAAAAATAGTAATCACGGATTCAGCCGGACTCGGTGCGGCCCTCCGCGCCGCAAATGCTATTAGCAAAATTCCGTTTCACAAACTGTTTGAACAATTCACGGCATCTAAAGAAATCATTCAGCCGAATCCTGAAAACCGGACAGTATATGAAGACGCATTGAAAAGGTATGAAGAATTAGAGAATACCATTTCTTGATAGCTGGTGATGCAGTTTTATCACCGCCAATTCTTTGGCTTTAGCCTCGACATCAAGGGTAAAATCAAACGGTAAATTTACCCATTCTTCAGGAAAATCTTTAATATCTATATAATCAGCGTGGCTTCTTGTATTTTTTGCTTTCCAGCCTTCTTTGGGCGAAGAAATATGGAAATGCGGTTCACGTCCGGCATGATTCCAGGTTTCAAGCGATTTGGCTGTGGCTTCCTCCACGCTGAATCCATCTGGATTGCAGCGGTGATGATGGACGTCATATATTAACGGCAGCCCGGTTTCTATGCAAACCGGGTATAAATCTTTGATATTATAGGAAATATCGTCATTTTCCAAAGTTAAATGACCTTTTATTAATTCCGGAACTGCCTTAAAATTTTCAACAAAACGTTTCAACGCTGTCGCTTTGTCCCCGTAAACTCCACCCATATGAATATTTACATTATCCGCACCAATCAAATCAGCGACCATACACTGATAGGATAGTTCCCGAATTGTATTGGTAACAACATCTTCATGCGGAGAAGCCAGAATATTAAACTGGTCAGGATGAAAACTGAGCCGGATATGATTATCATCCGCAAACTTTTTCACCGCCGCAAAATTCGCGCGGATCTGTTTCGCATCGGGTAATTCGTCAAGCTTGTAACCATATTCAGGATGCGAATATATCGGCAGTATCTGTGAAAGCACTCTGAATGCTCCGATTTCCAGCTGTTTGCAGGTTTTCACCGCCTCCAGGAGAGTCGCGGAATTATGCCGCGCAATAGCGGACAACTTCCGCAATTGTTCAAGGCGGTCATCAATACTTTTTATGATTTTAACCGTTGTATGCCTGAACTTGACCGGTTCTTTCAGAAAAATACAGCACAGCCCCAACCTAACCATATCTCACTCCTTTAATTCAAGATATCTTTGTTTTTATTCTAACACTACTATCTAGTATATTCAACAAAAAGTGAGACATCAACTAAAAATATCCTTGAACACCAGCCATCAGGCCGGAAGTTTTTTCTGTTTTTTTTGCTTTGTTAAGTTGCTTTACAAAGATGGGAGTTTATATTATTAGCTAGTCTTAAAGCTTAATTTAACTATAAAGGATAAGAAATGACTAAGAAAGCTGATATCGGTTTGGTCGGTCTCGCCGTAATGGGTGAGAATCTCGTGCTTAATATGGAAAGCAAAGGTTTTACTGTAGCAGTCTTCAACCGTACAACTGAAAAAGTTGATAAATTCATGGGCGGACGCGGTAAAGACAAAAATTTCATCGGATGTCATACCATCGAAGAACTCGTAGAAAACCTTGAAACTCCCCGCAAAGTCATGTTGATGGTCAAAGCCGGCGCACCGGTTGACAGCTTCATTGATATGATTGCCCCGCACCTGGATAAAGGCGATATCATTATCGACGGCGGCAACAGTCATTTTCCCGACACTATCCGCCGCACTAAGAAACTTGAGGATATGGGCCTGCTCTACATCGGCACAGGCGTATCCGGCGGCGAAGAAGGCGCGCTTCTGGGGCCTTCAATCATGCCCGGCGGTTCTCCGCAGGCATGGGAATCCGTAAAACCGATCTTTCAAGCTATATCAGCTAAAGTCGAAGATGGCAGCCCATGCTGTGAATGGGTAGGCAATGACGGCGCCGGACATTATGTAAAAATGGTTCATAACGGAATCGAATACGGCGACATGCAGATGATCTGTGAAGCATACAACCTGATGAAAAACGGCCTCGGCATGGATGTTCCTGAAATGCAGAAAGTCTTCGCAAACTGGAACGAAGGCGAACTCGACAGCTACCTGATTGAGATCACAAAAGATATTTTAGCAGTGGAAGACCCTGAAACTGGAAAGCCGGTCGTTGACGTTATTCTTGATACAGCCGGTCAGAAAGGAACCGGAAAATGGACAAGCGAAAGCGCTTTGGACCTTGGCTCCCCTTCCCCGACTATCGCGGAAGCGGTTTTTGCCCGCTGCCTGTCAGCTATTAAAGAAGAACGTGTCGCCGCCAGCAAAGTTTTAACCGGCCCGGCTCCTGATTTCGAATGCAATGAAGCCGCTTTTGTCGAAGATATACGCAAAGCTCTTTACGCTTCAAAGATTTGTTCATATGCCCAAGGTTACCAGTTGATGAAACTCGCCGCCGCTGAATACGGCTGGGAATTGAATTACGGTGACATCGCTTTGATGTGGCGCGGCGGATGCATCATCCGTGCCCGCTTCCTCGGCGATATCAAGGCAGCTTTTGATAAAAACCCTGAACTGGACAACCTGCTCCTTGATGACTTCTTCAAGAACATCATCAATGAATGTCAGGACTCATGGCGCAAAGTCGTTGCCACCGCCGCCCTTAACGGCATACCTGTTCCGGCATTTTCAAGCGCCCTGTGCTACTACGACTCATACCGTTCAGAAGTTCTCCCGGCAAATCTGCTGCAGGCCCAGCGCGATTATTTTGGAGCCCACACTTATGAGCGCATAGATAAAGAACGCGGCAAATTCTTCCATACAGCATGGACCGAAAATAGCGGCGATACTACATCCAGCACTTACGTCGTATAGTTACTGACATATACGTTTAAAAACTATAAAGCCTTAAAAAACAAGGGAATAAACTTGTTTTTTAAGGCTTTTTTTTATAAATCTTTCCGAAATACTTGCTTTTTGGTTTTTTTTCTGATAAAATCTAATTTTGAGAGCACCTACTTTTAGTACTTGTGGTTGTACTCTTTATAAATTTTTTAAAGGAAATATGGTTTCTTATTTATGAATGAGATATAAACAGAATTCTGCGATATTCTTCGACTGATGGTATTACCGCAATCCCCCTTCATTGTCAAAGTTAATTATCAGACCGGAAACTGTTTTGAACCATATTTCAATAAAGTAACAACGGGGACGCGGTAAAAAATCCTGCAAGGAGGGATAGTATGAATTTGTATGTCGGAAATTTGGCGTATTCGATGAGAGACGATGACCTGAACGCATTGTTCTCAACTCATGGGGATGTTGACAGCGCCAGAGTTATCATGGATCGCGCTTCAGGGCGTTCAAAAGGTTTTGGTTTTGTTGAAATGAGCGATGAAGAAGCGGCAAAAGCAGCTATCGAAGCCCTTAATGGAACAGAAGTGGAAGGCCGTAATGTAGTTGTGAACGAAGCTCGTCCGCGCGAAGAACGTCCCCGCAGAAATTTCCGCGGTCCCCGTGAAGGCGGATATGAAAACCGCAGACGCGAATATTAATTAGAAATTTCTAATTTGTATATAAAATGCCGCAGACGAAAATGTCTGCGGCATTTTTTATTCAGCAAAACAGTTTAATTTTGTTTTTTTTCGTTAATTTACTTGTAATATTGGGAAAACACGGCATTGTATGGGTTTGTTTTATATGATTTAAATTTAATTTAATATATGAGGTAATAAAATGTCACAGCATCCAAGCTTGCGCGTCGGCGGAAAAATCCGCAAGAAACGCAATGTCATGAAACGTTTTGAGCGTATCGACGCTCTCAGAGCTGAAGGTAAAATATCAGAAGACAAAGTTTTAGGACTGCCTAAAACCAAATCTAACGATTAATTCCTGCTTCTGGAAGAATTTAGCGGAGCCGTAAATGGTTCCGCATTTTTTTTAAGCGGATATTCTTATAGAAAAATAAGCTTGACCGTTTCTTGATTTTTTACTAAAAGATAATACCTTAAAGCAGATAAAACATTCTTATATAATGAAGGTGAAAGATAATGAGAAAAGACTTTTTGCCGTTTACCCGCCCCGAAGTCAGCGATAGAGATATATCTGAAGTTGTCAGTGTGTTGAAATCCGGCTGGATTACTAATGGTCCCAAAAACACTGCTTTTGAAGAAAAAATTTGCGAATACACCAATTGTAAAAACGCGGTCGCTTTATCTTCCGCCACCGCAGGCATGCATATTCTGCTGGAAGCTATGGGTATCGGTTCCGGAGACGAAGTAATAACCCCCTCTCTGACATGGGTTTCAACCGCAAACATGATTGTTCTTTCCGGCGCAAAACCAGTCTTCGCCGACATTGATCGCGACACTATGCTGGTAACCCCTGAAGCAATCGAAGCCTGCATCACCGAACGCACAAAACTGATTATTCCTGTTCACTACGCAGGAGCCCCGGTTGATATTGACGCTATTCAGGCAATCGCCGACAAACATAATATTCCAGTTGTCGAAGATGCCGCACACGCTCTTGGAACGTTATACAAAGGCCGCCACATCGGTGGAGAAAACACCGCGCTTTATTCATTTCACGCCATCAAAAACATTACCTGCGGTGAAGGCGGCATGCTGACTACGAACGATGAAGAACTGGTTAAAAAAATAAAAATGTTTAAATTTCACGGTCTTGGCGTCGATGCCTTTGATCGTCAGAACAAAGGGCGCTCACCGCAGGCAGAAGTTTTTGAGCCCGGTTATAAATGCAATCTGACTGACATCTGCGCAGCGCTTGGACTTTCACAACTCGAACGTATTGATGAAATAAATGCCAAAAGAACAAAGCTTGCAATGCTCTACCGTGAACTGCTCGCTGATGTCAAAGGCGTTGAACCACTGCATGACCCGAAATGCTATGATTTCAAGCACGCCTGGCATTTATTCATTGTCCGGGTTACTTCGGATAAGATAAACCGTAATGATTTCATGGCGAAACTCAAAGAACAGAACATAGGAACCGGCCTGCATTTCCGCGCGATTCACCTGCAGAAATATTATCGTGAGAAAATGGGATTCAAGCCAGGTGACCTCCCGAATACTGAATGGAACAGTGACCGCATCTGCTCACTGCCGCTTTTCCCGGCGATGACAGCCGATGATGTCAGAGACGTAGTAACCGTAATTAAATCTGTATTGAAAAATGCCTGAAAACCTGCAAGAAAATAATCAAAAGCATGACTGGGGATACTGGAGTCTTGGAATCACAGCAGCTCTTGCTCTCTTCTGGGGTTTGGGCCACTATGCTCTATGGGGCTCTGAAGACCGCTGGGCTGAAATAGTGCGGGAAATGATTCTCAACAAAGACTATATACATCCAGCCATAAATGGGCAGGTTTATTTCGATAAACCCCTGCTGTCCTACTGGATGATCCTGATTATTACGCCGCTTTGCAACTGCCTTAATGAATTTGTAGTCAGGGCTCCAAGCGCTCTTAGCGGACTTGCCGGAATCTTTGCTACAGTCTATATTGGCAAAAAATTATTCGGCCGCCAAGCCGGAATTACCGCCGGATGGGTGTTATTATCTTCACTCGGTTTTTTATTCTGGGGAAGAACCGCCGCCGCAGATATGCAAAATCTTACAGCAATCTCCCTCGCTGTGGCATGGTTTCTAGCCCGGGAAAAGAAAGCCGGATTTTTCTCATACCTGTTATTTTATCTGATTTGTTTTTTAGGAGCCATGGCTAAAGGTCTTCCGGCGCTGGTTGTCCCTATAGCAGTGATACTTCCTTATGTCTTAATGGATGGACGCTGGAAAAAGCATCTTAAATTTTCTAATTTCCTGGCTGCATTCATCGGCGCCGCGATCTATTTCCTGCCTTTTTATCTAGCGTCAAAAATAGAAATGCCGCCGCATTATTTCAATCCGGCAAGCAATCTAAACGGCCTCGAACTCGTCTGGCAGGAAAACATCCTCCGGGTCTTCAACCCTCTTGACCATAATGATGAATACTGGTTCAGCTATTTCTATCATGTCCCGAGAATCATGGCTCCGTGGATAGTATTTTTTATTCCTGCCGTCATTGCTGTAATCATGCGCTGGAAATCCCTGAATAAAGATGACCGCTGGCTGGCATGGGCGACTTTAGTTATTTTCGTGCTTTTTTCAGCCTCAAGTTCACGCAGATGGTATTATATCCTGCCGATAATGCCTTTCTGTTCATTAATGATTGCCCGTTTTTTGTGCTCCCAGCTTCAAAACAAATGGGAAAAGCTGCTTATTGAAATAGTACGCTGGGCGGTTGTCGGCGCCGCGATAATTGAAGCAATCAGCATCGTGTTTGCTTCATTATGGAAACAGATATTCGATCTTGATCTGCCGTGGATGCTGCTCTTGAGCACTCCCGTGCTGGGAATAGTCACTTTAGTAATCATGTTTATTGATGAGCGCGGCAACCGAGAACAGATCAAACTCTTTACCGGAATGCCGAAATCATTTGGCGGAATTATTCTCGGTGGTACAGTTATAATGTGCGGCTTGTTTAGTTTCCAACTGCCCTCTGTAAACAAGTTCCGGAGTGAAAAGCCATTCGCGCTGAGAATGAAAAATGAGCTTATAAATATCAAACCGGAGAATATAATTGTATACCCCAAGCTTCCGGTTAAATTAATTTTTTACATGCAGTTAAACCGTCCGGTGCATGTGGTTAATAATATAGAAGACATGCGGGAAATAATTGACGGAACAACTGGTAAATTTGTAATTGTGTCGTATAATAAAGAAAAATATTTGAGTGAATTGGCAAAAGTTATTACGAGAAAAGTCGCCGATAATCCTGACTACAAGGAAGATTTCACCCCTTTTGAGGACAGGAAAGAATCACGTAAAATTTACATATGGTTGATTAATAACAAAAAGAGAGGGATATAATGTCTACTAAAAATTTGAGTAATTACAAAGTCAAATATATATCTGTCGTAGTTCCGGTTTATAATGAAGAAGGTTGTCTTCAGGAGTTGATTGACCGTACTCTCAAGGCCTGCGAAGAAACTAAGAAAAAATTTGAGATAATCCTGATTGATGACGGCAGCGAAGACGGAACCCTTGAAATACTTCAGGATGCGTCAAAAAAACATGAGGATATTGTTGTTTCCTGCATTTTAAACCGCAATTACGGGCAGCATAATGCAATTATGGCTGGATTTTCAATTGTCCGTGGCGACTTGATTGTAACTATCGATGCTGACTTGCAGAATCCGCCGGAGGAAATTCCTCGTCTGGTTTCTAAAGCTGAAGAAGGTTATGATGTTGTCGGCACTATCCGCCAAAACCGTCAAGATACTATTTTCCGTCGTTATGCCTCAAAAGTAGTTAATAAAATAGCTCAAAAGGCTACCGGCGTCAACATGAAAGATTACGGCTGCATGCTGCGTGCTTATCGCAGCAACATAGTCAAAGCAATGCTTGAATGCCGTGAAAACAGCACTTTCATTCCGGTTCTCGGAAACAGCTTCGCTCGCTACACTTGCGAAATCGATGTAAAACATGATGAACGCGCGGTCGGTGATTCAAAATATTCCGTATGGAAACTAATAAACTTACAGTTCAATCTGTTAACATGTATGACTACTTTTCCTCTGCGTGTATTGAGCATAATCGGCGGATTCATTTCAGGACTTGGGGCATTGCTGGGTATTTATATTTTGATAATGCGCTATGTCATGGGCGAGACCTGGGCGATGCAAGGAGTATTCACTCTCTTTGCCATTCTGTTTTTCATCTGCGGATTTCAAATCACAGCCTTAGGCATTGTCGGTGAATATATCGGACGCATCTATACTGATGTCCGTGCCAGGCCCCGTTATTTCATCGAAGAAATCCTCGGCAAAAAGAAGAAAGTGAAAAAATAATTGACCTTTTGGGAGCTGGATAAAATGAAAGCTTGCCGCGAATGTCAACACGATGTTTCAGAAAACGCCAGAAACTGTCCCAACTGCGGAGCTCCATGCCCCGCAGACGTGAACTGGAACGGCTATGGTTTTGAATATAAATCAAAAATAACTATTCTGGATATCCCTCTGCTTCACATTTCATTCAAGTACAAGCCTAACCGGGTTCCTGTTCCAGCCAGGGGCATATTCGCCATAGGCCAGTTTGCCTGCGGTATTTTTACTCTTTCGCAATTCGGAATTGGTTTATTCAGCATCGGCCAGTTTGTTATCGGCGGATGGGCATTAGCGCAATTTGCAGCAGCCTATTCCCTTATCGCCCAGATGGGAATTTATATTGAAGAAGGACATGGACAGCTCGTCAAAAGCCTCAAAGAATTACTCGAAATGCTGCAATAGACTTCACTGATAAAAATTTTCCTGATTCTACTTATAACCTACTTGACAATAACAATTATATGTTTATAATAACATAACTGGTAGATACCAGTTGCAAGTTTTATAAAGGTAAAAAACATGACGGATAATGCAAATATAGAATCTTTACACATTCGCGTAAAACAACTTATACGCAAACTGATTGATGATGAACGCCCGGAATATCTCAGCTCGGAGCGTGAACTTCAACGCAAATTCAACATTTCACGTACAACCATCCGTAAAGCCTTGAATGAACTAGTGCAGGAAAAACGCCTGATCGCCGAACACGGACGGGGATACCGGGTGCTTTACGGCATTGACGGCAACACGCTTAGCGGGAAAATAGGATTCGCATTATTAAACAATGACGATGAATTTGTAAATGCAGTATTCCGGACTTTGATCGATGAAGTTTTTTCGAAAAAATTTGAACCCGTCGTTACAATCATTGATCTGCGTTATGAAAATCCCGCAGAAAAATTATCAAAACTGCTGGCTGTAACTGATGCCCTATTTATCAATTCAGAAATTTTGCGTAAATATAATGATGCCCTGCCGGCAACAGAATTATTCCGCTGCCTGGCTCTGCCTTATGCGGTAAAACATCTGCCGGTCTGCAGCATAACAGCAGATATGAACAAGGGGGCGCAGATATTAACAAAATATCTCCTGAATAATGGACATCGCAAAATAGCCTCCCTGCTTTTCGATTCCGGCAGGACGGAAGGCTTTACTAGTGCAATGGGTAAACATAACATCAGGGTCGATAATGATTTGCAGGATAAATGCCGGGGGTACAGGCATAGCGCCTATAAAGCGACGGAAAAATTGCTGGCAAGACGGCGGGACTTTACCGCTTTGATCTGTCAAAACGATATTGCCGCTCTAGGAGCAATAGAACAATGTTTTAAGCAGGGAATTAAGATTCCTGATGACATAAGCATTGTCGGTTTTGACAATATCCGGGAATCTGAATTTTTCCCCGTACCGTTGACTACCGCCGGGATAGATATGAGGATACTATCTCAAAAAGCGCTGAAGCTTTTACTTGAAGGACTGCGTAACGGTGAAAGCCGGAAAGCATTAAAAATAAAGCCTGATTTGATAATCAGAAAATCAGTAAGGAACATAAGCTAATGGAATTAAAACTAAAAATTGTAAGTTCGCTGGAAAAAGTATTTTCCGATGAAGAACTGAATGCTCCGGATTTGAAACAAGCAAGCGTTCTACGCGGGGAAGTATTTTCTTTCCAACTGGCATATTATTGTGATACTAAGGTTGATTTCAACGTCAAAATAGATTCATCGTTCAGAAACCCTGTCGAAGTTCGCGAAACTGCTTTAGCCCCCTGTGAAACCCCAGCTGAAGAACCCGGCGACACCCCTGATCTGCTACGTTCCACACCAGGTTTGTATCCAGACCCGCTCATACCGGTTAATGAAAAAATTATAACATCACCAAACCAATGGCGGACTGCATGGGCAACCGTACGCGTCGCCGCCGATGAAACCGCCGGGGTAAAAACTATTTCCTGCAAAGCCTCTGCCTTTATAGCTCATTCGAATGAAAAAACTGAAGCTGAAATCAGCATTAAACTTAAGGTTATGCCGGTTGTTTTGCCGGAACAGAAACTCATTCATACTGAATGGTTCCACGCGGACTGTATTTATTCATTTTATAACATTGAGTGCTGGAGCGATAAATATTGGGAATTACTGAATAAGTATATTGCTAATTTTTCCGGGCACGGCATGAATATGCTTTTAACCCCGCTGTGGACTCCGCCGCTTGACACCAAAGTCGGAGGAGAACGCCCAACCGTACAACTGCTTGAAATCGAAAAAGATGGAGAAACATTCAAATTTGATTTTTCCAAGTTGGATAAATGGATTGATACTAGCTTGAGAAACGGAATAAAATATTTTGAAATGGCTCATCCATTCACGCAATGGGGAGCGGAATTCTGTCCGAAAATAATTGTCCGCGAGAATGGCGAAGATAAAAAAATGTTTGGCTGGCATACAAGTTCAAGAAGTAAAGAGTATATTTCTTTTCTGCGCCAGTTATTCCCGCAATTATTAGCTTTTCTGGATTTTAAAGGCGTAAAGGACAAATGTTTTTATCATGTTTCAGACGAACCCGGCTGGCAACATCAGGAGAATTACCGTGCCTGCGCTGAGTTAATTAAAGAACTGGTACATGGCGCACCTGTAATTGACGCACTGTCAAATATAGAATTCTATAACAGCGGTCTAGTGAAACATCCAATCCCATGCAATAATCATATGGAACCCTTTGTCGATGCAAATGTCAAGCCGCTTTGGACATATTACTGTGTTGGACAGCGTGAAAAAGTCCCAAACCGCTTTTTCAACTTTCCGTCGTACCGCAACCGCATTATGGGAGTGTTGATGTATAAATATGACATTTACGGTTTCCTGCATTGGGGATATAATTTCTGGTATAGTCAGTATTCTATAAATCAGCGACTCGATCCTTTTAAAAGTACTGATGCGGCACGCGGTTTCCCGTCCGGCGACGCTTTCATGGTCTACCCCGGCGAAAACGGACCTATTGATTCAATACGGAATGAAGTCATGTTTGAAGCTTTACAGGACTTGCGCGCCCTGCGCAAACTTGAAAGCCTGCAAGGACGTGAGGCAACTCTCAAATTAATTGAAAACGGGCTTGGATATGAGCTGAAAATGACAGATTATCCACGTTCAGCAGCATGGCTTCTAGATCTACGCGAACGCGTAAACGAACGAATCACAGAATTATTATAAATCGACTTCTGCTTCGTTCTCAATTGCCATGGTGATTTTATCATCCTTGAAGCTGCTGCCGCGAACGTTATAGAAATAATAATCTCTTAACTCCAATGCATTGACACTAGTAACGTGCCCATCCGCCATAAAGGTATTCGCCATTTTTTTATGCCGTAGATCAATATGGGGATAAGTAGAAGTTATACCACTGAAATTCACATATTCATTACCGCTTGGAGCACCTAAAATACCACTATCCCCACCTAAAATACTGCGGCTGGGACTTATATATTTTTTGAAGGGAATCGGTAATGGGGGAGATGCCTGATCTGGATTTTTAACCGTTCCAATGGTCGTAAATCTGAAAGGGGTTTCCCCCGCAATACTGCAAGTCAGATTTTTACCATATGTAGCGGCATCAGATAAATTGGCAAGCCTTTTTGCCGGACAGAATAATATATTTTCTCCTCTAATGTACCCTTGTCCTTCAGGAGAAGTCGCCCATGCCAGCTGACCAGCGTCACGATATGGCTTTACAGTAGATTCCGGTAACAATGCAGTAGCCCATTCCGGACCACCGTAAGCAAAACCGTCAAAGTCACTCGAATACATCATCATGCCGGTTGCAATCTGTTTTTGACGATTGATACAAGTAATCATTTTAGCCTTTTTCCTGGCGCTGACGAGTGCCGGCATCAATATTGCCGCAAGTATCGCGATCACGCTTATCACGACAAGGAGTTCGATCATTGTAAAATTTTGCTTTTTCATCTTACCAACCCTGTAATTTTATAAAAGTACCTAAACGACTAATCATCACCTGTTTATTATTTTAACAGAAAACACTTATAATTGCAATAGCAAACTTCCTTTTATCGGTTATTTTTCCGGAATTGCCGTGGAGTCAAATTATACACCCGGCGAAACTGCCGGGTCAGGTAGTTGGAATCATGGAAGCCGCATTGAACAGAGATTTCGCCAAGTGACAAATCTGTTTCAATCAATAATTCAGCCGCTTTCTGGAGCCGTATACGGATCAGGTAATCTATCGGGGAGTAGCCCGTGGCATTTTTAAAAGCGGCGATCAAAGAACTTTTTGACATTCCTGCAATTTTAGTAAGCTGGGCAATATTCCAGTCTTTCTGATATTGAGTTTCCAGCCTGCCAATAATTTTTCCAATGCGGTAAAGCGCCTGCGCCTGTGGAATATCCACCTTGGAATATTGTCTGGAAAAAAATACTATCAGTTCAAGAAGCATACTCAACATAAGAGTGTCGTTTCCCGCTAGCTGCTGTTCCTGTTCATCGCGTATCCTATGTATGATTGTTTCAACATGCGCCAGTGAACGCCGGCTGATACGCAAACGGCTCTTGAAACGATGTCGCCGCCGATATGCGGGTTCCAGAAGAAACATCGCATTATATCCGGCGTCCCCCTGGAGGTTCTTCAAAAAGTGCTGCAAACGACGGTTGTCATACATGATATTGTGCATACTCAAACCATGCCGTTCCTTAAAATAATGTTTAGTCTTTCCCTGAAAAACAAAAATATCCCCGGCTGAAACAGGATAATCGATTCCGTCAATCGAATGAATTCCGTAACCCTCGGTAATAATCACCAGTTCGGCAAAATCATGCCAGTGTTCTATATCGGTCAAATCGCCGGGATGCTGATAGTGCTGGTCGCCATGAATACTTCGTAAAGTTATAGGGTGGGCGTTTTCTTTAAAAAAATCTTTGCTTAATGCTTGTATAGCTTTCATTTCTATTTTTTTGGAATATCGTGCTGTTTTTTTATAATATTGTTAAGGTTTTATCAAAAGTCAAGTGATATTTTAAATATTACAATTCAACCCGCTGTAAAAAAGGAGGCATTACTATGGCTGGTACATTCAGATTTTCGTTTGGTCCCTGGAATATTCACGAAGGCGCCGACCCATTCGGTCCTGAAGTACGTGAATCAATCGCGTTTAACAACAAACTTCAAACTTATAAGGATTTAGGGTTTGACGGTGTGCAATTCCATGATGATGATGCAGTTCCGGCAATGAACGATTTGAGTCCCGCGCAAATAATAAGTGAAGCGGCAGCAGTAAAAGCTAAACTTGACGACAAAGGTTTAACCGCGGAATTTGTCGCGCCGCGCATGTGGGAAGACCCACGCACTATCGATGGAGGTTATACGAACAACGATCCAAAACTGCGCGAATACGCTATCGAACGCAGCAAGCGCTGCATCGATATTGCCAAGGCTTTGGGGACTAATAATATCGTCCTGTGGCTGGCACGTGAAGGCACTTATATCCGCGAAGCAAAGGATTCCGTATGGGCCGCGGAAAAAATAGCTGAAGCTATTCAAATCATGCTGGATTATGATCCTGATATTCGCATTATGATCGAAGCCAAACCTAATGAGCCGATGGACCACACCTATATCCCAACCACCGGTCACGCTATCGGTTTAGGGCTCATGACTACAGATCACAAACGAGTCGGTGCACTCATCGAATCCGCTCACGCCATTCTCGCCGGGCTTGACCCTTCTGATGAAATGGGTTATGCGCTGGCACATAAAAAACTCTGGAGTGTTCATTTGAATGACCAGAACGGTTTGAAATTTGACCAGGATAAAACTTTCGGCGGAGTTGATTTGCGCCGGGCTTTGAACCAGGTCCGCATTCTTGATGAACACGGCTTCGGCAACAATGGTGAATGGGTCGGCCTGGATGTAAAAGCTATGCGTTCACAGAAAGCTGAAGTCGCCTGCAAACATCTTGCCAACAGTAAAGATATTTTTCTGAAATTGCTGAAAGTCAGCCGCAGCCTTGATGATGCAAAGATCAAACAGCTACGTGCAGAAAGAGATTATGAAGAACTGGAAATGTATATAATCAATTCATTGCTTAATGGATAATCAATACATTTCACGAATGAATACAGCTAATGGTGGAATATTCCATTAGCTGTATTTGTGCTCAAAGAATATATTTTTTCAAAAAAAAATAGTTTTTATCAGTTGGCTCTGTCTTTTTCAACTGTTATTTTAAGATGTATTAAGTATTTTTTAACAAAACTGGAGATATTACAATGAAACGCAAACTTAGAATGGCTATGGTTGGCGGCGGCCCTGGCGCTTTTATCGGCGAAGTTCACCGTAAAGCAGCACGTATGGACGGAAGAATAGAAATCGTTGCCGGAGCTTTTGACATTGATCCGGCAAAGAGCAAACAGATGGGGGAAGAACTGAACCTTGATCCCGCCCGCGTCTATAATGATTATAAGGAAATGCTCGCCAGTGAAGCAGCTCTTCCGGCAGATAAGCGTATTGATTTTGTTTCCATCACCACTCCTAACAACTGGCATTACCCTATAGCCAAAGCCTCTCTTGAAGCCGGCTTTAATGTCATGTGCGAAAAACCCATGACCATAAGCGTGGCAGAAGCCATTGAACTTGAAAAAATAGTTAAAGAATCCGGCAAAACTTTTGGCTTAATGCATACATACAGCGGTTATCCGATGGTCAAACTGGCTAAAGACTTGATTAAGCAGGGCGAAATCGGTAAAGTCAGAAAAGTTGTCGTCAGGTATGTCCAGGGCTGGCTGGCAAAAGCTATTGAAAAAGACGGACAGATGCAGGCTTCGTGGCGCACCGACCCGAAACAGAGCGGCGCTGCCGGTTGTATCGGGGATATTGGAACTCATGCCGCAAACCTGGCGGAATATATAACAGGTTCCAAAATAACCGATATTTGCGCTGATCTGACTGCTTTTGTTGATGGGCGTATACTGGATGACGACGGTAACTGTCTGCTAAAAATGGAAAACGGCATCAAAGGTATTTTGAATTGCAGCCAGATAGCCGTCGGTGAGGAAAACGGTTTAAGAATCTGGATATACGGAACGGAAGGCGGTTTGGAATGGTATCAGGAGCACCCCAACCAATTAATTGTTAAACCGATAGACAAGCCCACCGAAATATGGAGCCGCGGTAATGATTACGTCAACCAGAAGAGCGAAGCCGCCGCACGCAATACACGTATCCCGTCCGGACATCCTGAAGGCTATCTCGAATCTTTTGCCAACCATTATGTGAACTTTGCAGACACTATACTGGCAAAGGAAGCCGGGGAAACTCCAGATGCAATAATGCTTGACTTCCCTGACGTTGTTGATGGTGTTGACGGCATGAATTTCATAGAAAAAGTCGTTGAAAGCTCAAAATCAGATCAAAAATGGATAAAGCTGTAGCTTAAACTTAAACATAACTCCAAAGGAGATTGCAAAATGAGCAGACCTGTAACGATGTTCACCGGACAGTGGGCTGATATGCCCTTGAAGGAATTAGCTAAAAAAGCCGCAAGCTGGGGTTATAACGGACTGGAACTGGCATGCTGGGGCGACCATTTCGATGTGGAAAAAGGCGCTCAGGACCCGGCATATTGTGAACAGCAAAAAGCAATTCTGGCTGACAACGGATTAAAAGTATGGTCGATAAGCAACCATTTAGCCGGACAGTTAATTTGCGATTTGAATAATGATTCACGTTCTGACATGTTTGCTCCGCCGGAATTAGCGGGCGATGCAGAAGGTAAACGTAAATGGGCCGTTCAGCAAATGAAATACGCCGCTCAAGCCGCTAAAAACATGGGTATCGAAGTAGTCAACGGCTTCACCGGATCATCAATCTGGCACATGCTTTACAGTTTCCCGCCTGCCAGCGAAAAAATGCTTGATGACGGTTTCAAATATTTCGCTGAAATGTTCAATCCGATTTTAGATGTTTTTGCTGAATGCAAAGTTAAATTCGCTTTGGAAGTACATCCTACTGAAATCGCATTTGACATAATCACCGCTAAACGAGCATTGGAAGCGATTGACAACCGTCCTGAATTTGGCTTCAATTTTGACCCGAGCCACCTATTGTGGCAAATGGTCAATCCGGTTAAATTCCTTCAGGAATTTCCTGACCGCATCTATCATGTCCATATGAAAGACGCAGCATTGCAGTTAGACGGCAGAACCGGTATTCTAGCTTCGCATCTTGATTTTGGCAACCCCGGCAGAGGATGGGACTTCCGCAGTCTTGGACACGGCGATGTTGATTTCGAAAACATCATACGTGAACTCAACCGCCTCGGCTACACCGGCCCATTGTCAGTGGAATGGGAAGACTGCGGCATGGAACGCGAATATGGCGCGCAGGAAGCTTGTGAATTTGTAAAGAAAGTGGATTTCTCACCGTCAACTTTGCAATTTGACGCCGCTTTCGATAATTAATACTTTTTTCACATATGGCTCGGCAGAACTTTGCTCTTCAGTTATTATTTAATTTTTTTTCCTGAAGATTGAAATTCTGTCGAGCCGTATGTATTTTTTTCGGACGTTGAGCGTACAAGCCGCACAAGATACATTGCATGCCGGCTTTTGTCGGTCGCGTCTAATCATCAATAGTTTTTAGAATTACGGGATTCCAAAACCTGAGCTCTTGTTTTTTCCCAAAAAGACACCTATTATATTTAAGTGTTAAGGAGAATTATGCAGCAGGAGTGAAATTTTTATGCCTGGATCAAAGAATCGGAGAAAAAAAAGCAAAGTAAAACTGTATATTGAATTTATCCCGTTCGTTTTTCTATATAAACTTTTACGTTTAATGCCTTTAAAGGCGGCTTACTGGATATCCCGCTTTACATTCATACTTATCTATCATATTGACAGCAAGTCCCGCACTCGCTCAATACAGCATTTTCAACATGCCGGAATAGCAAAAAATACTGAAGAAGCGAAAAAAATGTCCTATGCCATGTTCAGGCACGGCGCCAGAATAATGACTGAGTTCGTAAAAGTTGACCAGAATATTTCTAAAATAAATATTTCTTATACCGGAGATATGACTGTTGTAGACCGTCTTCTTGAATCCGGTGAAAATAATATAACGGCTATACTGGTTACCGCCCATTACGGCAACTGGGAAGTTTCCGGCAGATTCTGGACGGAGTATTCCGGCAGAAATCTATTGACAGTAGTACGTCCCGTAAACAATCATTTGATTAACAGCTATATAACGAAAATGCGTTCCAACAACAAACATAGAATAATCTCCAAAAAAGACAGTCTGAAACACATGCTTAAGGCTCTCAATTCAAAGCAGTCTATTGCAATTCTCTCGGATCAACACGCCTCGACAACGGAAGGCGTCAAAACTGTATTTTTCGGACATCCCGCCCGCACCCACGCTTCCGCAGCCTTACTGCATTTGAAAACAGGCGTTCCAATAGCGCCAATGGTTCTCAGATGCAAAGACAAACTATTTCATTACGAAGGGGATTTTTCAGGGATGATTGAATACAAGCCAACTGATGATAAGAGTAAAGACATCGCGACAGTAACTCAAATGTATACAACTGCCCTGGAACAACTTATCAGGAAGGACCCTGTTCAATGGTTATGGACACACCGCCGCTGGCTCGATATAAATCGATAAAGTTTTAAGGGGTAAGTTTTAAGAAAATCATCATCATCCTCACTGACTTACTTGCATAAGAACTGCATATGGCGTAATATATAGTCTTGTTACCGGTCATTTAAACTGGAATAAATAATGAAACTATTACTATATATTTATGTTTTTTTCGCGTTTGTAATTTCGACTTCCGCAACTACTAATGTTTCCATTGAAAAGACCTTTGAGCAGAACTCTTTTGAGCTGAAGAAAAAATTAATCAGCGCCAAAAAATTATTCAAATCTCAAACTGCCAGTCATAGAAAAGCAGAAACTGATATTTCCGAAAGCATTTTTATTATCAAAGATAAAACCGCCTCAGGCTCCGGCTTCTACACTTCCCTTTGGGGTATTCCTGTTGGAATCACCAGTACACAGGTAATCGCGACTATGGAGGAACCGGCAATTACCGACAGCAAAGGAAATTCATATAAAATCAAGGCTATGCTGACCCTTCCTGAAAATGATATTGTTATTTTTGAACTCGATAATCCCGGGGTATTGAAAGCGCTGCCTGTTGCCTGCAACCCGGCAACCTTCCCGGCTAAATCTCCAGTATGTGCTTACGGAAACAATCAGGCAAAGGGAATTGTTACGAAGCTTGACGGTAATATACAAAATATTGAAGACAGTAAAATTGAGATAAGCGCCAAACTCATCCCGGAAAGCAGCGGCGGAGCATTGCTCTGCAATAACAAAGTAATCGGGGTGCTGAACTATCCTTTACAATGTATTCCAGACATGACAAATTTACAGGGAAGTCTGCTGGAAGGCAAAAACCGTTATCTGGAAAAATATTACGGCTCTCCCAAATGCTTTGCTATCAGGCTTGCCACAATCAATCCTGAAAAAAGTGAAATATTTAATCCCTTTAGTGCTGCCGGATATGCAAAAGTCATTCAGGAACTCAGGGAGGCCAATAATAAGGCGCTAAACTATAAAATAAAAGTAATGGAAATAATCCTGAAAGGAAAATCTTCGGCAAAACTAATCAAATCAGCCTGGGCACTGGTACACAGGAACCAGAATCTCAGAAAAAATATTAAAGATTTTTATTACAACTTGAGTTTCGATCCTGATAAATATATTTGTTCAAATAAAACTCTAAATAAACAGTTACTTGAAGAACTTTCAATCTATCACCGTAATGCATGCATGTGGGATTTTGAGGAACTTTTCACTTCCAAACATCCTGTTTTTCGCAAAAAATTCATAGCTGTCGCAAAAAATTTAAAAAGACATTTTCAGATAGCCCCTAAATGCAAGGCATGCAAGGGCAAGGGCTACCGCATAGTGGAAATAGATAACCCCGAATACAAAAAGAACAAGATGAAATTTGCGTTCAACACCACCTATGTCAAATGCGAGCAATGTCACGGTACAGGAAAAATCAATGTCAGTAGATATTATTATGTTTTACAAGATAAACAAGCTGTCGATAGAATTTTCAAACCATTGAAAATAAGTTTCCTGGGCTTAACTCCCGGCAGCAACAGGGCAGCGTGCTACCCGGAAACCCAAAAGATGCTTTTTTCCGGGAGGCGCATATCAGACATAAGCAGAACTTATTTTTATAAGAAAAACCGCCGTTTCAAAATTAATAACTCCGTTGTATTGAATTATGTACTGGGAAAGCTTCAGGAGATAAGGATCTATTTTCCCTATGCCAAGGAACTTTATCAGCAAATGAAGAAACGCCTTGAAGAGAAATACGGGGAATTCACCTGGGAAACGACAGACAGAGCCACTTTCTGTGAGATTGACAAGCCAGATTACCGGATTACCATAGGCTGGGTATTCAGGATTTCCTCCGATTTCAAGCTGAAACCATCCTTATATGTAAGCTGTGCTCATAAAGAATTATCAAAAGCAAAATGCGCCTTCTCCAACCTGACGGACAAACACGGAAAAATAAAAATTCCTTCTCAAAAAACAGAAAAAAAACAAGATACAGGATTTTAGACTACATCAAGGAATGGGCATCTACATCAACGTAGACATCAAGTCCCTTCACTGGCTTGGAACGCAAAATCATCCGTCTTAACTGCTGCTGGAGTTTGTGCATTTTTTTGCCCCGGAAAATTATCATATAACGGTATTTGCCTTTGATACGCTCAATTGGCGCCGGAGCCGGCTCCGTGACTATGATATCCTTGTGACACAAAGGACGGAGGTGTTCCATAAAATCAAGGGCATATTGCCGGCATTCCGGCAGGTTTTCGGAACGGAAGACCACGGTTATTAAATGTCCACACGGCGGATACATCAGCATCTCGCGCATTTCCATATCATATTTATAGAAATTCCTGAAATCATGGTTCACCGCATATTTGATAGTTTCATTTTCAGGGTTATAAGTCTGGACAAGGACTTCGCCGCTTATATCGCCGCGCCCTGCCCTGCCCGCAACCTGTGTCAGAAGCTGGAAGGTGCGTTCACCTGAACGGAAATCCGGAATGTATAGAGCCTGGTCAGCATTCAAAACCCCGACTAAAGTAACATTGGGGAAATGCAGGCCCTTGGCAATCATCTGCGTTCCAATCAGAATATCCACATCACCTCGTTTAAACTGGCTCAAAACTTTTTCATAGGAGCTCGCTTTGCGCATCGTGTCCGAATCCATACGCTCGACCCGCGCTTGCGGGAAAATCCCCTTGACCATATTTTCTATTTTCTCCGTACCAGTTCCACTATAACGGATTTCCTCGGAATTACATTTAGGACAACGGCGGTAGGCCCGTATAACATCGCCGCACAAATGACAAGCCAGGCTTTCACGGTTTTTGTGATAGGTATAGGCAATTGAACATGAATCACACTCCGCCACGAAACCGCAGACTTCACACAACATCTGCCGGGCATAGCCGCGGCGGTTAAGAAATAAAATCGTCTGTTCACCTGCATCCAGACGGTCTTTAATCGCATTTTTCAGGATTTTTGAAATAAGATTGCTCTGGCCTTTTTCGGAAGTTCCAAGCCGTTGATCCACCAGTTTAACATTCGGCAGCGAACAGTCATCAACCCGTTTAAAGAGTTCAACGAGTACGTATTTTCCCTGTTGAGCGTTGTAATATGATTCAAATGACGGCGTTGCCGAGCCCAGCAGGACGACCGCATCCTCCATTTTGCCTCGCATAACCGCCAGATCACGGGCGTTATATCGCGGGGATTCACTTTGCTTATAAGTCCCCTCATGCTCCTCATCCACAACAATCAAACCAAGTCTGCGGAAAGGTGCGAACAAAGCTGAACGCGCACCGACCACGATTTTTACCAGCCCGTCATTTATTTTGCTCCATTCATCAAAACGCTCTCTTTCAGTCAGGCGACTGTGCAGGACGCTGACTAAATCACCAAAACGAGCCCGGAAACGCTGTACCGTCTGTGGAGTAAGTGAGATTTCAGGAACTAATACAATCGCCTCTTTCCCCATCTCTAAAACCCGTGCAATAGTCTGTAAATATACTTCCGTTTTGCCGGAACTGGTGACTCCGTGGACAAGAACCACATGTCTTTCATCGTGATCGGCAAGCACTTCATAAATAGTTTCCAGGGCTTTCGCCTGTTCCGGGTTTGGTTCCAACGGAGTTGTCCGGATAATCGTAATATCAGCAAACGGGTCACTACGAACGACGCGTTTTTCTTCTGTGACAAGCCTTTTCTTGAGGAGGATATTAACCGGGGACATTTTGACATCGGCGTCATGCAAAAGCTGTTCCTGAGCGACGCTCTGGCTGGTAAGGAGAACTTTCAGGACATTCAATTGTCCGGCACAACGTTTTTTGTCAGCGTTGTCAATGATAAATTTTTCAGCCTCCGCTGTATCGACAATGGAAAACATCCGCAAGGTGCGGTGTTTCACCTTGCCGCTGCGTACTGCGCTGGGGAGAAGCGCTTTTACGGCTTTTTCACGTGAACAGCAGTAATATTCCGACATCCAGCGCCCCAGATCAAGAAGTTTTTCCGGGATACGGGTATGTCTTTCGGCAATTGAAACAATTGACTTCAGCGGTTTATCATAATCACTGTCAGCAACAATATTAAGCACATAGCCGCGGCGTTTGCCGCGGCCAAAAGGCACGTGCACCTGCACTCCGACATGCACCTGAGCTTTCAATTCCTCGGGAATGAGATAATCAAATGCCTTGTCCAGAGAAAGGTCGATTATAACTTTTGCTACGTTCATATCACCCTGTGTTTCAAATCAATATACCAGCCCTACTACAATAGTATTTAAGACAGGAAAAACAAGAACGTATTCTTTTAACTTCAAAGTTTTCTGGAGTCTTTTAGAACTTTTTTCAGGGTGTGTTGGCAATAATCGCAGACTTCACAATGATGCCCGCATTTTGACGTCTGCTTGAACCAGTCATCGGGAAACGATTTGTTATCGATATAAAACGGGGCGATCAAAGATGAATATGCAGGTTCCAGCAGATCCAGGAGATTACCATTGAAAGAACCGCTGGTATACGCATCCAAAACCATCCTGGGATGAGAATGCAGTCTTGTCGCTAATTTCACTACGTCCGCCAGACCGTTGTAATTATGCAAGTCCTCGGGCCTGATCCATGTGGATTGCAAAAGCGCTTTACGCATATCTTCTTTGCGCAGAATGTTCCAGCAGACAAACGGAGTCCAGTTTTCGATATTCTTCATTTCATCGATTTCAGCGTCATGCGCCACCATATTATCATGGAAAGTTTGCCCGGGACAGCTGTATAAGCAACCGCTGTTTGCAAGGATACATAAGCCTTTGCCATTGTCATCACACCATTTTCGCACGCGTTTGACATATTCAATATCACGCTGCATATCACGCTGGAGATAAAAGCTGTCAAAAAGACCGGAAACATATTCCATCGCCGGAATTGTCCCGATCCGCATATTGACCGAAGCACGGACTTCTATATCAGGGAAATATTTTTTTACAGTACGGGCAATAGCAAGAGAGGTAGTGGTAACAATATCAACACCGCCGGCGCAATGCTCCAAATGTTCAATGATGGAAAGGATTTCATTTTCAAGGTTCTGGCTGACCGCCCTGCCGCCGTAACAGTTGGCATTGAACAGGATATCAAGTTTAATTCCCTGGCTTTTAAAATTCCGCAAGTCTTCTTCAAGGAGATATTGAGCATCCCAGTTGCGGCGCCCGCGTATCGCACCAAGAGCATTACGTCCAGAAGCCTGACCGGGCCAGGCAAAATACACTTCAGCAATGTCCACGGCATAGTCTTTGACAACATCCGTAAACAGCTCCCCCTCAGCATTCTGCTGATATCCCACCGCAAAACGTCTACTCATAATCTTCCCCCTGAATTACTCATGAATGCTTCAAATTGAGCAAACACACGTCGCGCGTCAACCGAACGGAAATAGCTGACTTGAGTTTTTTCCGGCTCAAACCTTGGCTTAAAAACATCTTCAAATTTACAATCAACCGGATATTCATTCCCGGTTAACGCACACGCAAGCTGCTCTGTCGTCAAGGCATCTTCGTGCCACTCCGGAAAAACCAGATCATCTTTTGACAGCAAGTCTGAGTCTAATATATCATCAGGAGGCGCCAACTCAAAAACTTTTTGAAAAAAACGGGCAATCAGGTATTGGCGTTCTGAATCCCAGGCATGTGTTCCAGGGAGAGATACTGCATTAAAATTATCCCCTGCTCCGGCTTGAACATATATGTCCTTGACTTTTCTGGCAGTAGAATAAAAAACATCTTCAGGGAACAAATTGTCATGAGCGCCTTGAGCTATTAATAAGGGATTTGGAACAAAGCACCCTAAAACATCCCACATTTCATAGCTGCCAATACAAGCAGGAATAATATTACAGTCGCAATGCCGTTTTTCTTTGCGCGCAATAAAATCAAATTTAGACGGATAGCCCGTTGGACATGCCGCGGATAAATCCGGGAACAACGCACACAGAAACAATGTCAGCGTTCCGCCGCCGGAGTTGCCGGCAGCCCCTGTTCGTGAATTATCTACAAAAGGTAATTTGCCTGCCCAGCGCAACCAGCCGATAGTTTCCATAACAATCAACCCCTGTACCGACAAACCGCATGCAAAAACCATTGGACAATCATGATGCCCCATTGGAGTTCGCTCGCCTTGACCAATATTATCAGCTACCAGCACGACAGCGCCTTGCACCGCAAGCATTGCCGCCATAGTCTGATAAGCTGTATTCAACTTCCCGTCTTTGCCGTGGCCGCAGCAGATAATAATAAACGGCCGTTTATCGTCAACGGAAGCATTGTCAGGAATATATAAATCAGCGGCGGCAGAAATTCCTGTCCAACTTTCCGCTCTAAGTAATTGCACTTTGAAAGAAGATTTTTCTATTGTTTTTACAACCTCAACCTTCAGTTCAGGAATCCATTTATCATGTATCCCCAAGCTTTTTTTCACTAGTGAAATAACTTCTTGTCTGGTATTTCTTTCAGAAAAATCACGCCGGGGTAACTGCATTGCCTTTTCGTGCAATAATTTATCATAATCAGAAAAACATTCTGTTATCTTCATTAATTCACCAATTTTTTTAGATTTTTACTCTTCCTCTCCGGAGAAAAAGATTGTCTTAATATAAAAGATTATTTTTCGATTTACAAACACTGTCTGCCAAAAGCACATCAATAATAATATCATTACTTGAAGCACCATAAATGTTTTCTACAGACGTTTTTATCAGCACTATTCAGCTTCCCTGACTGTAAGCGCGATAAGCGCTGGTATCACTTCCGTATTCATTGAGATGAAATCTATCGAAGTAATTTCCTTCTCAGGATGCGGATTTACCCATTCATACTGATATGCCGCCGGAGCCCCGGGTGAACAATCCCGGCACTCCTGAACTTCCGGCCAGTCCTGGCTTTCAGGAGCCGCCCTGAGCACATATCGAATATCATAAGTATATCTTGAATGAAGCGGGGGACGCAGAGCACCGACATTGAAACCATAGTTCATCGTTACTTTTTCGCTGCTGCCGTCAGCATATTTTATGATATAGTAAGCTATAGGGCTGCGTTTGTTGACAATTTGGAACTCAGGTTTGTATCTTATACGTTTTTTAAATGCGTTTTCCTTAGCAGGGTCCAGGTAGGCTGCGTAAAGAAAAAGTATGGAAGACGCTTTTTCCGCTATTTTTATATCTTTTACGCTTCCAGAAGGAAGAACTATTATTTTTTTGTCTATCTCCATAGGAATCCCGGCGATATCCTGTCTGCCGTTTTTCAGTCCATTCAAGTCAAACATATTTCCGGCTCCAAAACAGTCTGCGCGATCCTTATTACAATAATCTGAAATATTAATTATCTTAAATCGCTGCGTTTCCGCCGGAAAACGTTTTTTATTCTGGAAATAAGTCATAGCATTTCCATATTTCATCAGGGACTCAAGTTTTTTCTTTTCTCCGCGTTTCTGTACAGTAGTCTTCAAGTTACTCCATTCGTCTTTGTTCCGTACTTTCATGGTCCTGTCATTAGTCCAGGCGTTCTGTCCATACAAATAAGCTGATAAATGATTATAATAATTGTGAGAAGACAACTTGACCACATCAAAAGTCATCCATTGATTTCTGCTGAAAATAGCAAACATGTGTCCTTCTGATATATTATCAAACTCTGAAAGGACTTTATATCCGGTAGCCCCTTTTATAACATCAAATCCCATTTTTTTGTATTCGGCAAGCATCGGATATCCAAGCGAACTCCAAGGTGAAAGAATAATATCCCTGGGCAGATCTTTAAGTATCTTGTAGGTTTGATAATGTTCTCCGTTACGTTTCCGGTCAAACATATCAGACCACATTATCATTCTGATTCCACGTTTTTTGAAAAAATCATGTTCCTTTTTAATATATTCCAACAGCAAATCCTTTCTCGGAGTGCCTTTGCATAAAGAACATTCATCCTTTATCCATTTATTATTTCTGTCATTATTATCCCAGCGTATTTCATCTCTTCCAACATGAAAGTATCTTACTTTTCCCACGCCGCCGCACAAATCAATAAGTTCCTGAGCAATATCAAATATTAGTTTTAATGATTTCGGATTCCGGGTACAGATAGTACTGATATTAGACTCGGAAAGCTCTTTGTGCCTGCGGACAATCCAGTTACCATGTCCCGGAGTATTCATTGCCGGCACAGGCTCCAGATAATTTTCACGGCAGTATTTCACCAGCTCCTTGAATTCATCCGTACTTATTGCTCCTTTCCGCGCCAGTTCAGGATGTGACTTATACTTGATCCCGTCCCGCATCATAAACACTATGCCGTTATAACGCGCGCCGGCAAGGGTAGATAAATAACGTTTTACCATATCAAGATCAGGTTTCGCCTCACGGGTTATGCTTTCAAAGCGCCAGAAGAGGAATCTGAGCTTCTGGTCGGGCCAGTCCGCAATATCCATAAAACCAGCGCAAGGCGATTCCCCTATCCCCGTAGAATAATCAACTATTTTCAAGAACGCACGCACACCGTAATATATGCCTCTGTCATTATTTCCGGCTATCAATATACCATCGTCGCCGATTGTGATTATGAACGAATCAGGTTTCTTTCCTTTCAATTTATCCTGGATCTTGTGCTTTTTAAGTATTCTTTGAATCCGTGGATTATCCGCCCGGCTGAGAATTAAAGCATGCCCGCCACTCGCATTAAAAGTAAAATCATATTGTTTCTTAAGTTCTTTCTTCAGAAATTCAGCGGTATTATGAGCGTTTGCAAAATCTGCTATTTTTAGGGTGTTGAGTTTAACCTTTCCCTTAAATTTCCTGATAAATTTAGGTTCCGGCCATAGCACAAAATAATTATAAGGGCTCTCTGTTATATTCTTATATCCATCGGCTTCCAGTTTAAGCTTTTCCTCATGCCTCTTTTTGAGCATTTCGATTACTTTTTGATTATGCTTCTCGTTGCTTCCGGCAAAAAATAAATTCCCGTAATTATCAATATCATAATACCTTGCCGTACCCCAGCCGCTGCGCTCTTTCAGTATTTTTTTTGAATCATAGGTTGTACGGGAAAAGTTAATACCCATAAGTTCAGAACCAGATAGCATTTTCAGAGGGACAGCAAGCTCCATTTCCCAACGGTCATCACAATTCCGGGTCTTTATTTCAAGCTTATCTTGTTTCCCAATTGGAAGTGCTTTCCCGGCAATGTAATAGTTACCTCGTGAATTTATAATAATCTGAGTGTATTCCGCTGACTTCTTTTCCGGCTGAATATATACCTCAACACATTCATCCTGCCATAAACTGCTTATATTTTTATTAAATTGAGTCAATATTTTGCTGTTTTTATTCTTATAACATACTGCTCTAATATATAGATTTATATTATCCCGTGAAACAAAAATATCTGTCTTCTCATCAGGAAGTTTTGTTGAAATATTCTTCAAGTCTTTTTCCGCAAGAAAAAGCGGAATTTTAACAGCCTTAGCATTATTTTTTACTGAAATAAGCTTAAGTTCAGTCTTCTTATGATCCATAACTTTCTTCTGTAAATAGAGTGATTTTGATGTAATAATGAAAAACGGCCTGGTTCCTGCTTTAGCATCCTCGGCAGCGTATTTTAAAACAACTTTTCCTTTAGGAAACTTTTTATACCGCATGATGTATCTGGATATTTTTTTTCTGCCTTTTATTGAAGCTTCCCACTTTATAAGAGCCTTACTGACAGGCCATTTGCTCCACGCACTTTTATTGGAATACATGAACACATAAACGGTTATATCTTCGGCTGCATTAAATTCAAGAGTAAATGGAGCTCTCTTTTTTTTATAATTATCATATAGCATTATCCCTTTTTGCAAAACAGGGGATGCGGATATAATAATATATTTGCCTTGCCCATATAAACTTGTTTCACCAGGAACAAGCGGTTCTACTTTCCAGGATTCAGGTTTAATGTTTTTTATTACTTTCTGTTGAGAAAAACACAGATTAACAATGCCTGCAATAAAAATAAATACAAAAAAGAGCTTAAACTTCCCCATTGTGAAATATTCCTTAAAAAATTAATATAAAAACGGTGATATCTTAGATAAAATATAATTTAAAAAATAAGCAATTATTCCAATTGTCCGTCACGATACCATTTATTACGATATATGCTTGAAGGGTAATCTCCAGGATAGTAACGCCAAATTATTTTCTCTCCCCTGCCGCTGACACCGCGTCCGGTATTTTGAGCGCTGCCGTCTTTCCGCAGAAAATTAACGCTCCATCTGGGATGCCTGTAACCCAAATAGTTCATGTCACCAGAAGCATTAATCAGATATTCTTTATTATTGGTACTACCGCCAACTATCCCTTCAGCATAAATTCCTCCGCCAAGATCATAATTTTCTATTCCTGGATTATAATACCAGAAATCAACGAGTATCATTTGTGAACTGTCATTACGTATTTTGCCTACATGCCCGTTCAAGCCGTCAGTATCTTCAGCAACATGCTGATTCATCACATAGCCTCTGGAATCATGTTCCGTCCTGGGAGGCGTACCACCTTTCAGGTAAATTCCAGCCGGACAATGAAACGGATTAACTTTACCGTCCAGGGAGTAATTCACATACGAAAATAATTTTGCGTCCCAGCATGTTTGAAGGGAGGTGGTTCCATAGTTAGGGAAATGACCGTCATAATCTATCATGTATGCGTTCATGCCAAGTCCTATCTGCTTCAAATTACTTATGCAGGAAATTGACTTCGCAGAATCTCTGGCCTTGTTAAGCGCCGGAAGCAACATTGCCGCAAGGATTGCTATGATAGCGATCACAACCAGGAGTTCAATGAGTGTGAAATTTTTGTCTTTTCTCAATACTTTTTGAATCGTCAACATTTTATACCTCCCTGTTTTTTATTTAGTATACTTCTGCAAGTTTCATTCCGCAATAGTATACTGACTATATTTATTAATCAGCGTCACTAGCTGATTCTCCTTTGAGAAACATCACATCGTCAGGATATGCCGGGGGATTTTCCCAATCCACTTTCCATTTCGGGCGACGCCGGAATTTTTCTTTGAATTTATTTTGCAAAACGCCACGGGCCTCCAAGCTAATCATACAGGCACGGGTACAGCCGCGGGCGCCGCAGACCGCCTGACCAGTTTTATACAAATTGTGCGGTTTGCGTCTAAACGGACTCCAATCTCCCGGAACAACATTCCTCTCTTCCATATAACGTTTTTCTTCAGGGATTTCTTCATCAACTTCTTTAGCTCCCCGAAAAGCGATATCACATGCTTTACAATCAATATTAGCCCATTCAACGTCATGTCCGGCCAATTTCACCTTAACCGGATTTTCAGGATCAAAAGCTTGTCCGGGGCATTCCCTGACACACGCCATACATTTATTGCAAAGCTGCGGCCCATCATATATCGGATCTGGCTCAAGTTCAAGGTCGGTAATGATAATGCCAACCCGGTTGCGCGGACCGAACTGCGGCGATAAAAACATCTTGCTGTAACCGATTTCGCCAAGACCGCACAAATATGCGGCTATCCGCAAATGCACCATTACATCCGGAGCTGCACGGCCCGGTGCGACCGGAACCCGGTCTTTGCGAAGATAACCCTCTCCATCAATAGCACGCCAGTCACTCTGATGTCCGTAGGGAATCGCTTCATAACCGCGATCTTCAATATACTTGCTTGTATTAATCACATTCATCGGCATATAAAGGTAAGTCAGCCCGCCATATCCCATGGCAGAATAGTTACTGAAAAAAGTACCTTCCTCAATTCCGCGCATGCTGCCGCGATTTACGCGGAAAACCATACCTATTACAGATTTGGCTTCCGGCATGATCTGCCGTGGGTCCATTTGAGTCGGACTACCTTCCCAGCGTTCGATATTACCTATACCAACCGCATCAGCGCCAAAAGCTAAAGCCTGCTTTTTTACCATTTCTGCTGCTTTTACAGGATCGTTCAAA
Source organism: Victivallaceae bacterium (assembly GCA_963664605.1). Lineage (GTDB taxonomy): Bacteria > Verrucomicrobiota > Lentisphaeria > Victivallales > Victivallaceae > JAHOYW01. Next base: position 1,619,606 of record OY761536.1, on the reverse strand, counting down.
TCCTCCGTGTAAAACTCTCTGGTCATAACTGCCATGATAACAGTTTCCTTGTTTTTGTTGATATTTTGACACAAAAAGGCACAACGTAATGCTTTTTCATGTTTTCATATTTATTATATAAATTATTTGCCCATGCTTAGAGTCACTTAAATCGCATCAAACAAATTTTGCCAAACTTTTTACCGCTTCCCGCATCCTTGCCAGTACTTCCGGCTCATCTGCTTTTACATTTTTATTAAAGCTGATTCCAAGCGCATAACGCAATTCATGATGTTCCGGTTTATCTCCCTGAACAGGAAAAGCCAGTGCTATGCTCGTCGTACGTACAACCGGCGAAACAGCATATCCTTTTTCACAAACTTCCGCCAAATGACTTTCAAACTCTTTCTCATCATTCCATATTTTCTGATTGTATTCGTAGAACGGATAAAGCTCCGCTACGGGAGCAAATTCTTCTTCGCTCATCAAAGCCTGAAAAACTATTCCGGTAGCTGAAGTATAAGGCGTAAAACGCTGGAGTACGCGGCGTTGTATCATTCCGGGACGATCCGGCGACATACGTAAACGGCACCATATTCCATCGACAGCAAATTCCGAAAAAGTCAATGTTCCGTCAGGAAACTGCTCATTAAGTTCCAACAAAACCGGAATTGTTTGTGCCAAAACCGCGCTGCCGTTACCTGCCCGCACAACTGACAGCAGGCCGGAACCAATAAAATATCTACCCTCTGAATCTTTTTCCAGCCAGCCAGTTACACAAAAGGTTCTCAGTATGTTATAGGCAGTGGTAGTTTTCAATTTGACCTGAAGCGAGATTTCGTTTAAAGTCAAACCTTCTTCAGAACGGGCAACAGCCTCAACTATCTCCGTTCCGCGTAAAACTGATTGTACCAGGTTACTGCCAGCCATATCAAAATCCTTAAATATTATTATTCATCATTGATGAAATATGCTTCATCTATTTTAATTATACATGTTAATACGCAAAAAGTCAATAGCTTGTTTTAAAATTTTGTTCTTTATACCAATGAGCAATCTGTCATGGAATATGCGCAGGTTGTGCGCTGCAAGGCAATACAACGTATCTTATGAAGATATACAGCAAAAATCAGCTTGAAAGACAACTTGCTTTGTCTATGAATGAGAACAAATTGTTATTATTACCCGATCATAAAAAAGTTTCCATCTGAAGTCCAGATGGAGGGTATGGATTTTACATATTATCTGCTATTCTTTAACGCCGCCGCCAAGGTTGATACCGCGAACCAGCTTTTTCTGCATGACTATAAACATTACTATCAATGGAATAATGCAGACCATAGTCGCCGCCATTAATAATTCAGTCTGCGACTGATACGATCCTTGAAGAGAAAGCAGCCCGATCGGAACTGTTTTCAAAGCCTGGTCCTTTATCATAATCAATGGCCACATTAAATTACGGTAATTGCCGAGAAAAGTAAAAATCGCAAGGGTTATCAATCCCGGCTTAGTCAAGGGCAGGATTATGTCAAGATATATCTGCAGCCAGCTTGCACCGTCCATTTCGGCCGCTTCATCATAACTCAAAGGAATACCCAGCATAAACTGCCGCAACATAAAAGTCCCGAAAGCTGAAAAAGATGCCGGTATTATTAATCCCGCATAAGTATTTACGAGATTTAATGACACCATGATCTGGAACTGCGGAATAGTCAGAATCATTCCAGGAATCATCATAGTCGCCAAATACATCATAAACACCTGGTTGCGGAATTTCCATTGGATACGGCTGAACGCAAAGGCTGCCAGACTGCTGGTGGTTACCTGCATAACCGTCACCCATGAAGCCACAAATATACTGTTGAATATCCATTTGAACAGATGGATATTTAAGAATTTTCCTGATATTGAATCAGGAATCAGCCGCAATACCAAACTAAAATTTTCAGTTTTTGCCGTATGCGGGATAAAATTAAGCATTTCAACCTCATTTGCCGGTTTGAATGCCGTGCAGACCATCCATATAAAAGGAACAAACATCGCACTCGCAAGTAAGGTTATAAAGAAAAACTTTAAAAAAGCTTTCACCGCGCGCCATTCTGTACTTTGCTTCCAGCTATGTATCATTTTATCAATCTCCTTTAGATTTAAGCTTCAGACTGCTTATTGCCATATTTCCACTGAATCATAGTGGCTCCGAAAACAATTATAAACAACACCCAGGAAACTGACGAGGCAAAACCAAGCCTTAATTCATCAAAACCTTCGGTAAAGATATAATAAGCCAAAGTCGTGGTTGTTCCGGTCGGTCCACCTTTAGTCATAATTTTCGCAAATTGAAAGCCGCCTTGTAAACCGCCAATAATAGCCATAATCGAAATAAAAAATGTCGTCGGCGCAACCGAGGGTACTGTGATATGCCAGAATTTAGCAAAACTGCCAGCCCCGTCAATATCAGCCGCTTCATAAAGACTTTCAGGAATATTGGAGATGGAAGCAATATAAAGAATCATATTATTACCGCCAATCCCCATCCAGAAACCCATAATTATAATCGCTTCACGAGCCCCGAAGCCAAAACCACTGCTATTAAAATGTGCTGGTAAAGGTAAAAATCCGAGAAGGTTATCTGTACTTTGCAGCCAAGTAGGTAATTCCGTACCTGCAGGAACAAGATAATAAAGGATATTGTTCAGCAATCCCTGTTCAGGGTTAAATATCTGCATCCAAAGAATGATTGTAGCAACCCCGGAAGCAAAACTCGGAATATAAAACATTGTCCGGTAGGTAGTTGCACCAAAAACAACACCAAAAAATGCAGCCAGATAAATAATTCCTATAAACAATGCCGCATCATTCCATCCGGCAATAACAAAAAATACGCAGGTTATAAATCCGACAACTGCGGTTATTACAGCAAGTCTGTTACGAGTTCTATCAACCTTTATACGCATTTGGTCCACTAAAAGATTAGCCAGAAACAGGCTGCCGCATATAGCAAAAGGAATCCCCAACATAAAATAACCAGTATTATAAAGATAAAACCAAAAATCTCCATCCGAAAATAAATCAATATAATTTCTAAATCCAACCCATTTCAACGGAATAGATTTTTTCAGACTCCAGTTAGTAAAGCTCATATAAAGGCTCAACAAAACAGGACCGGCAGTAAAAGCTAAGAAACCAAGAAGATTAGGCAGCAAAAATCCCATCGCCGCAAAAAAATCCCGTTTTTCTCTTTTCCCTTCCCATAATTTCATTTTGACACCTCGTCCAGATTGATTTTTATAGGCTGCGCACCCTGTTCCAGCAACTTATTATAAAATTTATACAAGTGGGGAGTACGTTTGATATTCCGAGCAATAACTTCATCGATCTGCATAGTGGCACGTTTAAGGGCCGCTGACATTTCCGCTCTCGTCAAATCATCCTCTGCAATTATTTTTTGTTCTACTTTATTGAGAATCCGGGTCACTTTAGAGATACTTATAAAAGGACTTCGCGGTATAATACGGCCAAAAGGAATTGACGCAATAGTCATCTTGTTGATGTCCTCCTCTCCTGTGTATATCGGGTTTTTCATCATTTCCAAAGTACAATATTTAGCAGGACCAGGCTTACTGTCAGCCCCTTGATTTATTAAATCAGCATATTGTCGGCTGGCAAGATACTGCATGAAATCAAGAGCACCCTGGGGATTGCTGGCGGCAACGTTAACTCCTGTACAACGAGCTCCAAAACGGGTATAACGCTTTTTACCCTTGAAGCGCGGCATCAGACAAGCTCCAAGCTCCGCTATTTCAGGAGCTTCACTTTCACGACCGGGGTTTTCTTTCAAAAACTTTTCTCTAGATTTTTTTTGATCTCGAATTAAACGACGAAACTGTATGAGGCTGTATCTGGCTGTAGGCATCATCGCAACCCTTCCATCAGCCACATAATTAAAGTTACCGCTTCCCCATCCCCCCTGAGCCGCCATACCCGCCTTTTGTGTTGGACTCGGCATTACTTTATATTTATAATAAAGATCATGCAGAAAAACCGCAGCATCCAGAGCTTCTTTAGAATCCAAAAGACTGCGGGTTCCATCCTTATTTATCAAAGCCCCGCCTTTCTGCCAGATTAATTCAGTTAATCCAAGACCGGACAAACCAAAACTTTTCGGGATTGAATCACCCTTATTTTCATAAACGGTTAATTTTTGAGCAATTCTTAATATTTGTTCCCAGGTAACGTCACCCGCAGGTATTGAAACACCATTCTCTCTGAAAACATTTTTATTGAGAACCAGAAAAACATGATAAACATTACTCGGATAAATAAACTGGCGTTCTTTAATCTTACCATCTTTATCCAATATCTTCAGCATCACCAGTGAGCGAACAGAAGGAGGAAGAGTATCCGGACCAAAGCCCATTCTTTTGGCATCTTCTGTTATATCCTTTAGAACCCCGGCGCTATGATAAAGCTGATAGCTAAAGTTAGTCACCGCATCAATAAGATCAGGCCCCATATTAGCTGAACATTGCGTTATTACTTTTTGTGTTCCTGTATTATCAGGATCGATACGCAGTTTATTAGCCGGATACATTTTATTAAAAGTTTCCACCTGGTCATCCCTTTGGGGATTTGGATCGGTTGTCCAAACTAGCGCTTTTTTGCCATGCAAATCGAGATTAGGCTGCCATAGACTTGCAATTGCAGACATAATCGCAAGTATAATAACTACTATTGCTATACTCAAACGCATCGACATATTATTGCTCCTTTTTTGTACAGGGTGATATTTTATATAATTAATTCGATGTGATATGCTTCGAATCAAACGTGAAATCTTTGAATTTTCGGCATCTTTCTGCAAACGCAACATAGTTGCCGCCGCGTCACTCGTTATTTTATTCAAATTAAATTGACAGATAAATATATTATAGTAATTTTCTTCACTTCCTTTCCATTCAGCAAAAACACCTACACTAAGACGGCAGGACTCAGGAAAGCGGGCAAAATATTTTTCATTAAAATCAGCAACTTCATCTGAATTTGCTCCGATATATGCAACATGACTGTTTTTCATTTTGCCAAGGTCAAAATCATCAAAATCACTTGGAAAATAAACAGGTATATTTCTTTTTTGCAGCTCAAATTTGATAGTATCATGCCTCACACGTTCCGAAGAATTATTATTCTCAAAACCAAGGATAACCGCAGAAGCTCCACCGCTGATCACTTCATCAAGCAGCTTACGGGCTGCAACGGCCTCATCAAGATAAAAACGGGTTATCCTGGTATTGTCAGGACCGCGCATTAAATATATCAAAGGCAGAGGTTCTTCTTCCAAAAGGGCAAAGCTGTCCTCAAAGCCTTCTTCATTATGAGGCCCGATAATAAAGGCTCCATCAGCGACATTTTGTTTTAAACGCGAAACCATGCGTTTAAAAACATCAGGATCTTCACGATAAGTCAAGATCATTAAGTCATAACCATGCTGAGCAAAATAATCACTGACACAATGGCAAACCTCTTGATCCTGCCCACTGAACAAACCCGGAGTCAACAACCAGAAGCAATGAGTTTGACCTGACGCAAGATTACGGGCACTGACATTCGGAGTATATGAAACCTCAGCAGCATATTTCTTTACCCTTTCACGGGTCTTTATACTAACACGCTCGTCGTCCCGCAAAGCGCGGGATACCGTGGAAGGATCCAATTTCAGTTTTTTGGCAATATCATAAATTGTCATAAGTTGAACTCAGTACATCATTTTACAACCGGTTGTATAATTTATATTATATATATTTTTTTAATAAAGTCAAACTATCTGCATAGCTTTTTTGAATAAAAATACAACCGGTTGTAAAAAAGTGTTGATTATAATTATTCCTTAGTATATTGAAAAAATTATCAAAAAGTTTATATTAAGATTTCACCATATCATAATCGAAGGAAGATAAATTGTTATTTAATCTGGCTATTATCATCAGCATTGCTTTATTCGTAAACTGGTGCTGTGAAAAAATAAAGATCCCCGGACTGCTCGGAATGATTGCCGTAGGAATATTATTCGGTCCGCACGGCATTCCAAACTGTAATCTGATTTCTCCTTTAATCAACAGTATGTCTTCCGAACTGCGCACCGGCGCATTGATTGTTATATTGATTCGTGCTGGCTTAGGCCTTAATCGCCAAACCTTAAATCAAGTAGGGATTCCTGCATTAAAAATGAGTTGTATCCCTTGTTTACTGGAAGGCAGCGCGGTAACATTAATAGCGCATTATTTATTACAGCTTGACTGGGCTCCATCCGGAATGCTTGGTTTCATCATCGCGGCAGTATCCCCGGCAGTTGTGGTTCCGCAAATGCTGGATATTAAAGCAAAAGGTTACGGTAAAAAGCGTGAAGTTCCGACTTTAATTCTGGCTGGCGCTTCTATTGATGATGTCTTTGCCATTACATTATTTGGAGTTTTTCTTGCTGCCGGAACAGGAAAAGCTATAAATATTGCCGTGCAGTTTATAAAAGTTCCACTTGGAATTACCGCAGGAATAGCAATAGGATTAGTCGCCGGTTACCTGCTGGTAAAATTTTTCAAAAAAGTGCCGATGCGTGATACTAAAAAAATGATGATTTTCTTCGTTACCGCAATTTTACTGCATGAACTGGAATATTTTAAAGATTATTTACCCATTGCCACTTTACTGGGAGTTATGGCAATGGGGTTTGTGCTTTTGGAAATGGATAGCCGGCGGGCGCATAATCTGGCGGCAAAATTCAATAAATTATGGATTTTTGCCGAAATACTTTTATTTGTCCTGATCGGAGCTCAGGTAAATATAACTGTTGCTTTTAACTCCGGCCTCTGGGGTATAATAATTATTGCTTTGGGCTTATGCGCCAGGAGCCTCGGAGTCTGGCTCGCTTTACTGGGGTCAAAACTTCATTCAAGTGAAAGATTGTTCTGTGTATTGGCATATATTCCTAAAGCCACAGTGCAAGCGGCAATCGGCGCAATTCCTCTGAGCATGGGAGTCAAAGGAGGAGAACTGATTTTGGCAATCGCCGTGTTGAGTATCATCATTACCGCTCCGCTTGGCGCAAGCCTGATACGCGGAACTCATGTTCGCCTGCTCAATGACGCTGATTAAATCTTAATTAACATCAATGTTCTATTGTACTAAGATAAAAAAGTTAAAATTAAGATATTCCTGAAGAAAACAGATACTAAAAGTAAAGCCTCAAACCATTATATTGGATTGAGGATTGACAGTAAGCAGAATAACTCAAAAACAGCTAACTATATTATGATTTTGCCAGCTTCTTCTGGCACTTGGCACAGTAACCTTTCTGCTGAAAATTATATGCAACAGGCTGTATTTTATATTTTTTACATATTTCCGCCTGCATAGCTTTAAATTCTTTTGACACAGGAATTTTCTTCAATGTTCCACATCCTACACACAGGAGGAAACTGTTTTTACCTGTATTCTTCTCATATTCCACTTTACCGCCGCTAAGATGACGTTCAGTAATAAAACCTGAATCAATAAAAATGAATAAATTACGATAAAGCGTGGAAGCAGCATGAACAAAACCTTTTGCTTTTGCCGCTTTAAAAAGCTCGACGATGGTAAATGGACCTTCCATTTCCTCAATGACATCCAGCATATGTTCGCGTTCAACAGTATAGCGCTTACCGCTAGTGTTAAAATACTGACGAAGTTGTGCCAATTTTTTTTCGTGACTCATTTCTTGTTCTTGCCCCCAAAAAGTTGCTTATTACCAAGTTATTAAATATGGCGATAACATAACATGCTTTTTGTTATTAACAAGCCTTTTTTGCAATAAGAAACAAAAAAAATAAAGTTTTTTCTAAAACCTAACTATTCAGGTTTTGCAATGCTTTGCGAATGAAATTCTCACTGGTAGCTTCTTCAGCCGGGATGCTGTTAACTATTTTTTCCAGAGTCTTATTAACAGTTTCCCGTTTGAAGCCAAGCTGTTCCAGGGCGGCAACCGCATCTTCCATAGCAAGGGCCTTTTCATCAGAAACCACCATATTGCTGTCTGAAGATATTGCCGGCATCACTTTAGAAAGCTTATCTTTAAGCTCGACAATGAGCCGTTCCGCAGTTTTTTTACCGATACCGCTAATGCGTTTAATAATATCCAGATCAGAATTAATTACCGCTGAAGAAAAGCGTTCAACCGGCATGCTGGATAAAATGCTTAAAGCCAATTTAGGACCGACTCCAGTTGTACCAATCAAAACTTCAAAAAGCTGCTTTTCAGGCATCGTGTAAAATCCGTACAGATTTATCGCATCCTCCCTGACTTGTGTGCAAATGAATAAACTGATATCTTCTCCTTCCCGTGAAAGTTTGTCAAAAGTGCTCATCGGAATAAACACCTGATAGCCGACACCATTAACATCTACAATGCACTGCGTAAAATTTACATCCGCCAGTTTACCGCTTAATCTCGCAATCATTTCCCTATTCCTTAACTGAAAGCTTTATTTCCATTGAAATATCTGATGCCTTAACAGAATGCGTCAAAGCTCCTACTGAAACAAAATCAACGCCTATTTTGCCAATATCAGGAAGACGTTCAATAGTGATTCCTCCGCTTGCTTCAAGTTTACAGCGCCCTTTATTCATTTTGACCGCTTCGCTCATTTCCTCATTGCTCATATTGTCAAGCAAGATATAATCTGCCTTAGCCTCAATTGCTTCCGCAACCTCTTCAAGCGTATCCGCTTCGACTTCAACCTCCAGCGATGAATACATTTCACGAGCACGGATAACCGAACGTGTAATCCCTTTTTCTCCTTCGAGGCCGGCAAGCTCGCGGTGGTTGTCCTTAATCATAATCCTGTCATACAACCCTATCCGGTGATTAACCGCCCCCCCGGTTTCAACTGCATATTTTTCCAGATTACGCCATCCTGGAGTAGTTTTACGGGTATCCAAGACCTTCGTATTTGTCCCCTCCAAAGCCTCAGCGTATTTTCTCGAACATGTCGCAACACCGCAGAGGCGCTGCAGAAAATTCAACGCGGTACGTTCGGCAGTCAATAGATCCTGCGCCCGTCCGGAAACTTCTGCCAGAGCGGTAAAAGCCTTACAAAAATCTCCATCTTTTACCAGCGGGGTCCATTTCACATCAGGACATACTTTCTTAAAAACGTATTCAGCTACCGGAAGACCGGCACAAACCAGATCTTCTTTACAACGCAGCACAGCCGTAGCCATTGTATTCTCCGGGATAACAGATTTGCTGGTGGTATCTCCAATATCGCTTAGATCCTCTGTTAATGCCAAATCAATCAAGACATTAACCCTCTCCAAATCAATTTTATTAATTTTCATATTGCTCTTTCCTTAAAATGATGCCATTCTTGAGATATTTTTTATTTCTGATGCTTTTCCGTTTTCAGGGTCACAGGACACAATTACAACATCCAGGCGTATGCCTTTTTCAACTACCGCAAAACGTCTCGGGATACCATAACGGAATTTTGCCACCACCGCGTCAAGATCACGCCCCAAAACTGAACGTTCAGCCCCGGTCATACCGACATCGGTAATATATGCGGTTCCACCGGGCAGTATTTTAGCGTCAGCAGTCTGTACATGGCTGTGTGTTCCTAATACAGCAGTAACTTTACCCTCCAGAAAATAACCCATTGCCAGTTTTTCGCTGGTTGCTTCCGCGTGAAAATCAACTAGAATACATTTTACAGACGGCGGAATTTCTTTAAGAATATTCTCAACGGTTTCAAAGGGACAATAGGCACTTTCGCGCATAAAAATCTTTCCCTGCAGATTTATCACTGCGATATCGCTTCCATTCATGGCTTTAAACACTTTCCAGCCGGCTCCTGGCTGCGAACTGCTTAAATTGGCGGGACGTAAAACATTGTCATACAGTTTTATTTCGTGCTCAAAAGTCTTTTGATCCCAAATATGGTCACCAGTCGTAATCACATCCACATGTTCAGCAATATCATCAATACATTTGGCGTTAAGCCCGGCTCCAGAAGCCATATTCTCGCCATTCACGACACAAAACTGACAGCCAAACTCCCGCCGTAATTCCGGCAGCAGTTCCTTTACTGCTCTGCGTCCGCCCTTGCCGACTATATCACCTGCAAAAAGTAAATTCATTAAACCCTCTGGTTTTTTATTCATTTATTTAGAATAATATTAAAGTAAAGGCATTTTGTTATTTATCAACCGGAATAAAATACAAAAGTATGTTACAAGTATGTTTTTTTATATAATACCAAGCTTGCAAAGGCTGAAAATACTACTATATTTATAAATTATAGAATCGTACAAAATACTAAAAAAACATTAGTAAAAGCTTAAGCTTTAATGATTAACGAAACCACACAAAAAGTTACAGACACGCAGGTAATCTCGGAGCATGGAGACGCTAGAATACTGTTAGCTATCCGTAATGAAGAAACTCGTGAAAATTTTCATAAAGCATTAACAGGAAAAGACTTTGAAGTAAAAGCTGTTCAAAACGTATGGGAAGTTTTTGAAGCGCTGATCGACTATACCTTTGATATTTTTATTGCAGACTCCAACCTCCCCGGAACAACCTGTGACGAACTGGTAAAGTACTGCAGAAAACGCCATCCGGCAATGCAGACGATAATCCTTGCCCACAATCCTACCATCGCAGAAGCTGTGTCAGCAACTAAACAAGGCATCTTTAACTATCTCGAAATGCCTGTAGATGAAAAAACTATAACAGCTCAAGCACGAATGGCTTTGATTGAGAAGAAAGACAAGCTGATAAAAAATTTAGTGCCTAATTTAGCTATTAATAAAAATATCTTCAAATTTCTTCCAAATCTGGATGTTGTCAAACAAATCGGAACCGGTTCCACAGGAATTGTTTTTCAGGTCAAAAAAAGCAATGCAAATTACGCATTGAAAATACTGCGTTCCGATTTGGCTCCGGAAATGCATAAGCTCCAACGCGGAGGACAATTTCTCAGCGAAGCGAAGATTCTTTCAAACATTAAACACCCCAATATTGTTGAAATTTATGATTATGGTTTTTCTGATAACTACATGCCTTATATTTTAATGGAATTTGTCAAAGGTAAAACCTTGACAAAAATAATTAAAGACAACGCTCTGGAACAGAAAAAGCGACTCAATGTATTCCTGCAAATATGCAAAGCAATACAATTTATACACAATAATAAGGTTCTGCACCGTGACATCAAGCCGGGTAATATTATGATTGCCGAGGATCTTACCGTCAAACTAACTGATTTTGGGCTGGCGCACATTATTGATACAAACGCTTCTTCGGAAAATCAAATATCAGGCTCCCCTGCTTACATGGCTCCTGAAGCATTTAGTGAAACTGATACTATTGATCATCATTCTGATATCTTCAGCCTGGGAGTTCTGGGATATGAATTATTTACCGGGGAAAAACCTTTCTCCGGCAATAATATCCCTGAAATACGTTATTCCATATGCAATACCAAGCCTGTTGCGCCCAGCAAAATAAATTCTGACGTACATGTGGAAATAGAATATATTCTCCATGAAATGCTTGCAAAAAAACCTAAGAATCGTTTTGATAATCTAACAAGTGTTATAAATTCCATAGAAAATTTGACTTCTGCTTCAAAACCGCTGGATACCAAGAGAAACAAAAGTTTGTTTGACTTTTTCAAAAACAAAAGTTCCAACTGGATATAAATCAGATTTTATACGATTTTGCACTCAAAAGTACAAAATGACTGAAAATTTTATTCAGGCGTTAATCATTGCACGGCTGGAGACAGCCGTGGCTACATCGTGGGACATGAATATACGATAAAGGTGTAGCCGCCCCTGTCCCCAGGGGCGTAAATGTGGAATGCTTATTACAATTTTGACTGCGAATTGGTATTAATAATTCTTGTTTCTGGAGCAGACGCCAATCATATCGCTCATGTGGGATAAAGTAGTTTCTCTTTCAATATCAATGCAGTACATTAAGTCACGAATAGATAATAAGGCGACAATCCTGCCATTTTCGGATAGTGGAATATGCCTGATGTGATGTTTCCGCATACATGCGACCACCGAATTAGCACTGCTTTCCATATCAGTGACGATCAGTTCTTCCGACATGATTTTTGATACAGGCAAACTTTCAAAATTACTGTAATTAGCACAACTGTTGATAATATCTTTCTCGGAAATGATTCCAGCATATACGCCGTCCTCTTTAGCCGGCATATTCACCAGCATTGCCCCGATATTTTCTTTGTACATCATTTTCGCAGCATCTTTTACGGAAGCATCAAAATCTATAGTGTAAATTGGTTTATGTTTCCGGTTTATTTTCTCGGCCAGTACCCGTCTCATTTTCATCATTAAACCTTTCTCCCGGTAAAGATTATTTTAACTTCCTATATTGATTATAAGTGCTGAAAAAGAAATTATCTACAGGGGAAAAATGTTTTATCAAAAAAAATGGAAGATTATTATTTTTTAAAGACAAAGTCAATGGCATCAATAAAGCCTTTTGCGCTGGTTTGGACAGTATAGTTATGTACCTGGTTTTCAGTAGCAGTTCTCATCTGCGGAATCAATTCAGGGGTTTTAATGAACTTTCTCATATAACGCACTAACGCATCGGAATCATTGTCATAAAAAGAGTAGCCGGTATAGCCATCTATGACAAATTCCCCGCCGCACTCACAAGCGTTATTAATGATGATCGGCAGTCCCCATTGCATCGCGAAATTACCCATATCTCCCCAGTAATATTTTGACGCAGACATTACAAAAACGTCAGATGCACAGAAATAGTAACCGCTTTTCTCAATACTGCTTTTTCCGGCGACTATCAAACGCCCTTTGAAATCTTTGTGGAGCAAATCATATATATCTTTCTTTTTTGTTTCTTCACCAATGAAAATCAAAGCTATCTGCGGATAGTTTTTCAGTAGCGTCATTGCCCTCATTAATGACGTTGCCTGGGTATCATGCATCCAATCATGATATAACAAAAAAACAATATCATTCTTTGGAATATCAAGTTCTTCCCGTATTTTGCTGCGGTCATACAATTTTTTCTGTGCTCCCACCAGTGAGTCATCAATTACGTTAGGAGCAAGAAATATCTTTTCCGGCGGCACTCCCAGATTTCGCAAACGCCATTTAGCAGTATATCCCAAGAGGCAGAAAGCATCAATATTGCTGAATTTCCATCTCAGGTGCAGATTTGCAAAGAACGATTCAGATTTTTTCTGCAGATCCATTATACGTTCAATCATTGTATGCAGAATCACTTTATATTTACCATCTGAAGATTGTTTTACAATCTGCCTTTCAAAATGATACCAGTAATCATAAAGTACCGCGACATCTATTTTCTCTTTCAATAAAAGGTTATGAGGAATTCGAATTTTTCCGCTAACGGAAGGAATAACTTGAAACTCCAGTCCTTTGAGCAGTTTGTTATAGGATTCCGTTTCAGAATCAGAAATCTCGGGGTCATAAGTAAAAATATACATCTTTATGCTCATGTCATCCCGGGAACTCAGGAAACGCCATAATGCCAACTGGCGAATATTAAAGTCTGTTGTAAAGATTCCGATTTTTTTCACTACTGCATCTCCTGAGGTTTGCTTTAATATAGCAAAACAAACGAAAAATAAAAGTTCTTTTTAATAAATAATCCCTTTAAGTTTAAGGAGATACAAAACAGCAGAAAATCAGAGGTTGATTACTTTATAATCCTCCTCCATTCTTTCTTCTTTTGTGAGCTTCGAAGTTCTTTTATGGATTTTCGCCATAGCTGCGATCATAGCGAAAAAAAGCATCAACTGGTAAAAATTTGGAGGCTGTTTCAGCACCCATTCCAAAATAGACTGTAAATATATCGCGGCCAGGCCGCCGGCAAAACCGATGGGAAGGTATACCATTTTAGAGTATCTATAACGATATATATTACACAAATTGACAAAATAAAAAGATAAGATGAAAGCAATATATACAAACATATTGAACCATCCAGTTTCCGCGGCAATCATTAAATATACGCTTTCCACCAAACCTTCTTTAAAGCCTTCCGGCATATAGTGCGTACTGTATGGATAATCTGAATTGACCTTTATTCCAAAGTTATTAAGGCCAACGCCAAAAACCCCGTCCGCAGCCATATTCTTAGCGGATCTGGCCAGGTTTTCTCTACATTCCATAGAGGACTCCGGAGCATACATAAACCTGTTATAAATCGAATTCGCATAAAATAACAAACCGCCGAGCGCAACCAGAAACATAAGCATGAATATAAATAATTTTTTCGGTTTGAATCTAATGGAAAACGAGAAAAACACAACCAGAGTACAACATCCGGCATAACAAGCTACTCCAGCACGGGAAAGAGTCAGCACTTCAATAAGACAGCAGAGACCAAATATTCCTACAACATAAGCTGTCTTGATCTCTTTCATCTTCAACTCAAAAAGAGCTGCCAGAAAAATTCCGCCAAGGGTCATAACATACATACACAGCGAGTTCTGGTGCGTAAAAGGCCCGTGAGGCTGGTAAGCGCCCATTTTCCATTGATACACTACCATAAGAAACATATATATAACTAACACAGGAAACATCTTGACAACTCGTTGAATCTGGTTCAAATCAATAAAATAATTGAACCATACCAGGTAGTAAAAATACATTTTGAACATTTTAAGCACTTCGAACCATGAATACAACGAATTTGCCGAATTCTGGATTGATAACATGCTTATTATGGTATAGGTAAAGTACAGAACAGTACCGGGCGGCAGTTTTATTTTAAATCTTGGCTTTAGAACCATAAATCCGAAAATAATCAGAGCAGCCAAATCAATTATTCCAATTTCAAACCCGCGTGAAGTTCCGCGATAGTCCTTTACGGATTCAAAATTTATTGTTCCTGATAAACTGCAGGTAAAAAATACCATTATGAAAACAAATATCCTTTCCCACAGCTTACTGCTGTATGCCAGGATAATACCTGCCGGAACTCCGACAATAACTGCCACAAAAAAGATAATATATTTATATTCGCTCAAATTAATTTCCTTAACTAATCAGCCCCGGCTCCAACTCCTCCAACGGCAACATTACTAGTACCGCCAAACGGACCGGCAAGCAGGTTGAGAGCAGCTATAGTCGGAACAATTTTCCTGACAGCGTCATTGTATTGTGACAAAGCGCCTTTGGGTATATAGATGACATCATTAGGCATCAGATTGAAGTCCAACCCATCCCCCTCCAAAATATCATCAATATTGACCTTATAAACTTTAGGGTTAACTATACCGCCGCGGATAATTAAAGCAGTATCTGAATGTTCTACAGTCATTCCTTTGGCAAATGTCACGGCTTTCAAAAGAGTCAGGTCTTTTTTATAACCGACAACAGACGGGTTATTAACTGCTCCGAGTATATATATCGCGGTATTCAAGTTAGACGGAATATAAATATAATCACCATTCATCAGAGGAATGTTATTAAGCATATCCCCCTGATACAATGCTGCTCTGAAATCAATCGGCAGGATTTTTCCTTCACGCATCAGATAAGCATCCTTAAGATTGGCAATCTCTACAGAATCCCCGTTAAACAGTCCCGTAGCCAGTCCTCCGGCCATAGCTATGGCGTCAGTTATCCGCGCGTTATTTGAAAGAACATAACGGTTAGGTGCTTTTACTTTTCCCAGAATAGTAAAGTTTGCACTTTGAATTTGCACCGGAGCCATAGCTACTTTCGGATTGCGAATGAATTTTTCCAATTTCATTTCTATATAATTTGTAGCTTCTGTAATAGTCAATCCCCCAACCTTTATTGGACCAGTCAAGCCCAACCCCAGGTAACCATCCGGAGTTATCGTTATTCCTTCGGGCCTGCTCGATAATTCAGGGTTATCATAAACATCCACGGTAAAAATATCACCTCCAGCAATCCGGTAAGGTTTTGGCTTTGTCTTCTGCAGAACGATCAATTCCTGTCTGATTTCCTCCGGGCTTTTCTGCGGAATCTCAACCTCTTCAAGTTCCTGCTTCTGCGCCAGATTCAACGGTATATTGGGCGTAACACTGCACCCTGAAACAAGCAAAATACTGCTTATATAAAATAGCAATCTGTAAATTTTCATATAATGCGCTCCTGTACTATTAAACATCACTGGCAAAATATCTCTTTTCAACACTATTAACGATACCGCCGATATTTTTAACATTATGCTCTTTAAGGTGCTTAATACATTTGACCGCAGCCATTTTTTTAGTCTTCTTAAATTTAGTCATTAGCACAGTATAACGTGCAACCGAACAAATTGTAGCGAACAGCGGTTCATTCTTTTTAAAATCAAACAGTTCCCAAAAGATAAAATCATAATCAGAAAAGCTGTTGACAAATTCATGGACTTGAGCTGCTTTTACAGGAACAATATAACTGTAATTATCCAAAAGGAAATATAAATGGTCATTATTTTCCTCTGCCAGTTCCTCATCCATTTTCTGTCCGTTATAGATATAATCATTTATTTTATATTTCACTAACCCGGAAGCCAACTCATTACAGCTTGAAATGTATAAAATCTTCTTTTCCATCGGACCAAATACGTCAATACATTTCTTTATGAAGAAAGTCTTTCCGGTCCCGCCTTCAATATCTCCGAAAGTAATCAGGATATTCTTTTTATGGGTGTCAATATCATGCTTAAATATTCTGGTAAAAATAGCTTGAATAGCAGAATAGAATTTTTTCAATCTGACTTCATTAATTTTGGGCAAAGAACCTAAGGCATTTATATTCAAAACATTTTCAATATCAAATTTTGACTTTATTGTCAAATCTGTTACTTCCAAAGCGACAGCGACAAGTCCAGCCAGAGCTATTCCTGCAATAAATCCAAAAATAACCCATTTTTTCCGTTTATCCTCCATCGGATATACAGGCGGCTCAGCTTTTTCAAATATTCTGAGGTCACTAACATTGGAGCTCAAAGCCAGGCTCATCTCAGTAACTCCTGAGTCTATTTTTCTTAAAATGGCATATTCCAAATCAGCCCGGCGTTTTATCTCTTTATATTCCGCAGCAGTTTTATCAAGCTGCGCAAGCTTAGCTTTTATCGCTGGTTTCTCTGCCTCATATTGTTGTAACGCTCCCTCCAGTCCTTTCAATTCAGTCTTGGTAGTAAATATTTTATCCTCCAAACGCATAACGGCCCAGTTCTTACCATAAGTGGTCTTTGAAGGAGTATGTCCTTTTTCTTTTGCCGCCTTCATTTTCTTTTCCAGTTCTTCTATTTCAGAAGCGAGCTTTTTGACTTTCGGGTTCTGGTCAGTATAACGGTGCCGCAAAATAGCTAACTGATTTTTTTTCAAAACAA
Source organism: Victivallaceae bacterium (assembly GCA_963664605.1). Lineage (GTDB taxonomy): Bacteria > Verrucomicrobiota > Lentisphaeria > Victivallales > Victivallaceae > JAHOYW01. Next base: position 1,602,214 of record OY761536.1, on the reverse strand, counting down.
GTTCATTGTCATCCAATGCCGTTACATCATACGAAAGTATAATTTCAGGGTCCAGTTTCTTTATTTGTTTTTCATATTCATCTATTTGTATTTTCAATGAGGCAATTTGTTTCTTAACTGTTATGACTTTTGTCTCCAACTCCTCCAACAACTTAAAATCCTTTGATCCTTCCAAAGCAATAGCGCTTATATTATTTTTTTTCAAATATGCTTTTTTCTCTTCCTCCAAGGCATTAATATGCTCAAGTACCTGAATTTTTTGATGAGAAAAGTAGTCATAGCGTTTTTTTACCGCACGGTTTCTCATTTCCTCATAGCTTTTTAAAAAAACTTTTGCCAATTCATTAGCTATCTCAGCAGCCAGTCTGCCGGATACGGAGGTCGCGTTTATATTAATCATATTTTCATTGTCTTCGGGAACCGATATATTGGTAGATCCGTATAAACTCTGGAGAGACATTTGAAGTTTTAAGTTTTCTATAACGGCCCGCATATTGGTTTTAGTACGAATCATTTCTTTAATAACATCAACCGAAAATGATTTTCGCAGGTCGGTGAGTTCATCTTTTTTAGCACCTTCCCTGGCTTCCGACTTAAATAATTGGCAGGTTGCTTCCCAGTTCTTAGGCATAGATTTCACATAGATAACCAGTCCTATACCAATAATAACCGGTATCATCATCAAAAACGGCAGACGCTTACGCAGCGAGATCAGCAATACCCGGACATCATATTTAAAGATGTCGATATCTATCCCGCCAAGAACGGATTTTTCTTCCGCTTCTTTGTTATTATATTCGTCTGCCATTTATCTATAAAACCCGTTAATTAAGCTTGTTCCAGCACAGTAAAAACCTCTTTTCTTCCACACTGTTAGTATAACTGCTATGAGGGTAATGTTCAAATAATAAACCAAGTAAAAAAGATAAAAGCTTTAAACGCGGACTTGCGGTAGAAAACAACAAATTATGCTCAAGCTGCTGCGAACACAACATGTTATCCAGAAAATTTCTCACAAGCTGTTTACTGCCAGCATCTTGCAAAAACGGGTCTTTTTGTTTCAAAGCAACACTCAATTCCTGCTGATTGCTGATTGCCACGCCATAGCAAATACTAAAGAAATGCAGGCACTGTTTTTCAAACAGACTCATGACACCATCCCGCAGTTTACGCAACTCTTGGATCGAGTATATTTTCGGGGAAAATTTAAACTGCACAGCCTTCCGGTAAGGTTCCGCAAGCTCAGCGTTGAGCTTCTCAAGCAATACAAGCCTGTCCCTCACAGACAAACAGTATTCCTTACGCAGCAGCAGAAAAACGTCACCACACGCCAATACCGCCTTGTTAATGTTCCTGCCAATAAAATCACGATCATCAATACTTATATCTTCCTGTCCAAGCCTTTGCTTGACGAACAAGAGGCCTGCACCCCGGTTTACAAGAAGCCGTAAGCCTTCACTACGCGGCAGCTCGTGCAGGTCATAATCCGGCAGAATATTCAGAACATCTTTATTTCCATATATCACAATATGACCTTCCCGCAATTCCTGCCACATCATCGTAAACGGCATTTTAGCGAATTGCCGCAGGTTTTTAGCAGGCCCGAAATCCACATCAACTTCCAGTCTCCGGCTAAAATCCTCCCCAATAGAGGCCATGGCTTTATCCACTTTTTTAAGCTTGATATGATTAATATTGTCAGTAACGACAAATAAATCCAAGTCGTTATAGAGTTTTTTCCGTCCATCAGGAGTTTCAAAGACCCCCCCTTCCCCACGGCCATAGCCGCCGCCGAGAATTATTGCGGCAATATCATCGCCCACCTCGGATTTCCCGACCGCTTCAGATATCTCATCGAGATATTTTTCCAGCATTTTATCAAATGCGGCATCACCTTGCGGTGCGTACTTACTTTTTTTCAAACGCCGTTCTCCTGTATAAATTTTAAAGCCTTCAACTGGTTTTCCTGCCGACTGATAAAATTACTATCCAAAACCAAATCAGCATATTTACTGTACGCCTCAATGTATTTATCATGCATCGGTCGAACATCCTTCAAATATTGGCGAATGACCATCTCAAGCGGTAAATGCCGCACCGCGACATCACGTTCAACCCGACGCGCCAGCCTGATATCAGCATCAGCATGAACGAATATCCTGAGAGCCGCCAGATCACGCAGTTTTTCAAAATACAAAGCAAATATGCCCTCAAGAATAATATAATCTGTCTTTTTAATAAAACTGTTCAGCTCTGTAATCCTGTGAGTTTTGAAATTATAACGCCGCTCACGCACTTTTTTATGAGCCTGCAAATCCTTCAGATGCTGAAACAGCAGTTCGGAATCAACCGCATCAGGACTGTCAAAATTCTTGTTGTCCGCTTCAAACTGATCCATATGCCCCAAGTCAAAATAATAATTATCCATTGATATTATTTCGACAGGAGAAAACTCACTTATTGCATCAGACAAACCTGCTGCCAACGTTGTTTTGCCGGAACATGATCCGCCGCAAATTAAAATTATTTTAGTGTTTCTTGACATTTACGATCCTGAAGAAATTAAAAATTAAAGTTTTAAAGAAAATAGCGATATTAAGCCCTATTGTTACATGTTTGGCGTAAAAAACTTCAGTAACCTGACGTCTTTTATCATTAAATTCATAACCATACATATCACTGCTGGAAAAAACAGACGGACGATAATTTGACAGCTCACGAATGTTCTGCAAAGCTTCTTCCGTTGCCTCCTGGGGAGCAGTTCCAATCAACTGCAATTTCCTTATCATGCACAAAAACAACAAATGAAATTTATGCAAACTCAATTTCAGGAACAATTTGTTTGACCTTGTATTAACCTTATAGGTAAATATCTTTATCATCAGCTTGCGAGTACCGCTCTTATCCTGCCAGATTTCGACTTTCCTGTATTTTCCCCCGATAAAGGGGCGCAATATAAGGAAAAACGGTAATTGCAGACAAAACAAAAAAACGAGTAAAATAACTTCAATTATCCTTGAAACCACAGAAGTAAGCAAATCATTACGCACTTCGGACAGCAAAAAATCATCGACAATGTGAATCATATCACCCGTAAAAGGGTCTATGACCCGCCGCTTATAGATGATCTTATTATCTATTTCCAGTTTAGAGCCAATGTATGAATTACAATAAACTATTGAATTACAAATACTTGTATCACTATCAATCAAAGTGTCATTGCCAATTATCGCCCCCGGTCCTATTTCCGAGCGTTTTTTTAACTCAACATTATCCCCGAGAATGATCGGCTTGACAATATCGCTGCCATATGTTATTTCCACATTCTGCCCGATAAAGACCCCGCTTTCGCTGTTGTAACCGGGCATTATATAATTTCTCGCCCCACCAGTCACCATATCCATATTCAAATCAAAATAATCCCGGATGCTGTTAAGCGGCTTGGACATCATGAAATTTTTTCCGGCAAAATGTTTTAATTTTTTTACAGACTTGGAAGATGGCAATGACTTCAAAAACAATATTCCCTGCCCCGAATCATTGAGGTTCTGCCATGATGCGTTATGCGGTAAAAAGCTTTCTGACAGGTGAGACTTTTTATACTGCAAAAAGAAAAAACCGTTGAAAACCAACAAGCCATCTTTGCCGAATAAATCTTTATTGGCACTAATAACTTCTTCAATTTCAAGGTCTTCTTCAAGCCCGGCATAATCAAGGTTTATATCCCACTTAGAACCATTCCCCAGATAATCTTCTATCTCACTGGAAACAGTTTTCCTGACTATACGTATATCTTTAATTTCGTTTAAAACACAAAACTCAATAAAAAATTCAAGGAGAGGTTTATTCCCGATGTGCAGCATGTATGCTTCCGCATCGGAAAGATAATGCCGGACCCATTCCATATTTTGCTCACGGCAATAAATAAGACATTTCATAGAACTTCACTCCTGTTAATACGCGCCGCGTCCGGTTAATACGGCGGGAATGGTTTTCAGCAGAATAATAAAATCCCGCCAGATACTATGACTGCCGATATATTGTTTATCGAGTTCAACCTGTTCTTTGAATGGAATATCGCTGCGCCCGGATATCTGCCAGATACAAGTAATTCCAGGCTTTATATGCAGGCGTTTACGCTGTTCAAGAGTGTAATTCGCCACTTCTGAAGGTAACGGCGGCCGGGGGCCGACCAAGCTCATATCGTTGGTCAGGACGTTAAACAACTGCGGCAGTTCGTCAATACTGAATTTGCGTATGATGCGCCCGATAAAAGTTATCCGGGGATCTTTTTTTATCTTAAAAATCACCCCGTCCTTTGATTCATTATATTTTTCGAGTTCTTTCCTGAGCTTTTCAGAATCCATTTTCATAGAACGGAATTTATAAAATTTAAAATGCTTTCCATCCTTGCCTACCCTGATTTGAGTAAAAATAATCGGGCCGGCGGAAGTTGTTTTAACCAATATAGCTGTAAGAAAGATTACCGGAGACAAGAGTATCAATAATATGGAGGCGCCCGTAAAATCAAAAAAATGCTTGAGAAAATATGCCAGTTTCACCGTCAGACGCCAAAGTCCCAGTTTCATACGGATATGTCCGCTTGCATGCGGATTACCGCGGTCTATAAGCAAGTCTATTAATTCTTCACGGGAAATTCTCTTCTGAGAAGTTGTGACCTTATCATCTATACTCATAGCTTTTCCCTTTTAATCTTACGTTTCCAGCGAAGAAAATTAAACAGGAATGAAGAATTCCCGAATGTATAGCGCTTAAACTTAGTCCGGGGCTCCATGATTAAGCGAAACACCCATTCCAGTCCCATCTCACGCAACCATAAGGGAGCACGTTTGATTCTGCCTGAATAAAAATCAAATAAGCCTCCCACCCCGATCATAAGGCGACACGGCAACTCACCATAATGTTCTTCAATCCATTTTTCCTGTGCCGGAACGCCCAGGGCCACCAGCAGGATATCCGGTTTAAGCTTATTTATTTCATCTATCATTTCTTTTTCAGTAGAATCCTCACTGAAATATCCATTCCTTTCGCCGACAATCCGCAGTCCGGCATAAGCGCTCATCAATTTTTCACGCATCAAAGCAGCGACTCCGGGTTTAGCGCCGAATAAATATAGAGAATAATCATTTTTCACAGCCATTTCACATATAAAAGGCAGCATATCCGTTCCATTTACATTCTCCTTCAGGCCTACATTCATCATTTTGCAGGCCAGTAAAACCCCTATCCCATCAGGTAAAATATAGTCCCCTTTCTGCAATATTTCAAGGTAATCTCTATCTCTGACAGACCTATTAAAACAATCAGCATTAACGTAATACACCTTTTTACGCCTTCCCGCTCCTATATCCTGTGTGAACATTTCAATCACATCAGCCATGCCCAGATTATCAAATTCAACTCCCATCAGATTAACTTTCGGAAGAAATTCCTTGTTGGGATTAAAAAATAAGATTGCCAGGATGGAACGCAGAATAATCATCAGGTCACTCCTGAAATTCCGCTTTGTCATATAATCCAATTCAGTATCCAGACGACCGGAATAAGCTATACCACGGCTCATCCTCAAAAACCACAAACTCAAGATCCCCGGACAGTCCATGAACAGGTCAACATCACCTTTCTGGCGTTCGTATTCAGAACACGCGCGGATACTGACCCCGACCAGACGCAAATCAAAAATCAGAACATAATAGAATAAAGACGCTTTCTGTGAAATAACGTTCCTGACATTGAAATAACGTAATTTCAAAATCTTTTCATTCTTACCATATATTTTTTCGCAGAAAAACATCTTTTTGCCAGTAAATATCCAGCGCAAAAAAGTATAGCACCAAAGCGGCAAAGCAAATATTATACAAGCTGCCAGAGCGATCAATGAATCAAACAACCTGGTGAAAGTATCAAACCTGCTCTGACGCGGCAAAGTATTATGGCTGTCCTTATAAAGAGCGATTATCCCTGCGGCATGTTTTTTCCAATCAAACATATTCAAGCGCTCGAAGCCGGATTTAACCAATTTTTTGCGCAATGCCGGCTTCTCCAGTATATCCTGCATAGCGAAACGTATTTGTTCAATATCATCCGGGGCGAACTGTAAGGCAGACTCCCCCGCGATTTCACCAAGCGATGAAGTTTTCGAACAAGCCGTCGGTACACCACAAGCCATAGCTTCCACTAAAGACAGCCCGAAGCCCTCAAATAAAGACGGAAATACATATAATGAGGCGGCATGATAAAGAGGCGGCAGATTCTCGTTTTTCACAAAACCTATGAATTTAATATTTTCCGAAACTGCGGACTGTTCCGCATATTCTTTTACCGCTTCCGAACCAGCCCAAAAACTGCCGCCCAAAACCAAATCATATTCATTCCGCAGCTTCTCAGGAAGACCCTCATAAGCCTTTATTAAATTCAGATGGTTTTTCCCCGGATGCTCTATCCTCGAAACGTAAAGAATAAATTTCTTTTTCAACTTGTACTCTTCCAGTATTTTGGTAGAATCAACTGGTGACTTGTTAAATCGTTTGTCATCAAAACCATTATAATTAACGCTTATCCGGGATGCCGGGATTTGCCAGAATTTTTCCAAATCATTGGCAGTACTGCCGCTTACCGCTACTACGCGATTCATCCTTCTGAGGTAAAAAGGCAGTACCTTCTTACAATAGAACATCCGCAGGAAATCATATTTCTGTTCAACATGGTACTGTGATAAATCATGCACCACAGCAATAGTAAACCTTCGGGAAATCTGCAATGTTCTGCGGTTAGCTGCCGGCAGAAGAATAAAATCATATTTTTTCCATGCAATCGTGCACGGCAGTATAAACATATGCCAAAGCATATTAATAAGCGGGCGGCGCAGAAATGAGGGAACTTTCAGGTATTTTATATTTTCAGACTGCGGCAGCAGTTCAATATCTTCAGTCAGCGCTATTACTTCCAGCTTATTTTCAACAGCAAGTTCACGCAGAACATTGTTTATATATACAGAAATCCCGGACTTACCGGAGTCATAAGCCATTGCGCTGACAAATATTTTATACATCCGTTTTTCATTCTCCCTTTTTTACGCGAGAATTCTATTATCAATTTAAGCTGCAATTATATATAAAACAATCCCTAAGAACAATACCCTCAAATCACCCAAAATACCAATGAATTTGAGTTTTAAGTTTTAAGATTTAAGATTTAAGGGAGGAGTAATCAGCTAACAGCAATTATCTATTACAGGGATAATTTTTGAATCTCTGTGTCTGGTTACTGCTAACTGTTTTGCGTTCGTTTTATAAGTTCGCCGAGTGATTTCACAAACTGTCTGGGTTTAAAATACTTGGAAACGAATTTATAGCCGACGATTCCCATATCTTCAGCGGTTTCGTGCGAACTTAAAAGATATTCCAATTCGGCACACAAAGTCACTATATCCCGCGGCGGAACCAGTAAACCGTTTTTGCCATGATAAAGCCATTCGCTGACTCCGCCGACGTCAAACGCTACAACCGGGACCTTGTGCGCAAAAGCTTCAATCCCGGTCAGACCGAAAGGCTCCTGCCAGCGCGATGGGAAAACCGCAACATCAGCTTTATCCCAGAGTTTGGAAACATCATCCTGCCAACCGGTAAATTCAACTTTGTCAGCAATTCCAAGCTGCGAAGCCAGTTTCTTCAAATATTCCATATCTTTTCCGTCACCGACTATCAAAGCATGAAAATCTCTGTTCAAGAGTACCAGAGAGCGTAAAAACAGATCAACGCCTTTACCGCGGATCAATTGCCCCGCAAACATAATAACCGGAGGCTTGGCAAAAGTTTTTTTACGGTCTTGTTTTTCAGGAAGTTCACGTACCGGATAAATTTTATAGACAGATTCTTCAGGGAAACCGTTCATCAGGAGATTATTGCGCATAAATTCCGATAAAACCATAAAGCTCCGACATTTTTTGATCTCATTTAACAGAGCTGAAAATTTAAACATATTCGTACATCCCATAGTACAAATACTGCAGTAAAAAAGATTTGAAGGCAAAAGACAGTTAATCCTTCCAAGCGGAAAATATTTATGGCGCCGCGCACAATAATAGTCATGGTCGGATACGCAGACAGAAGTATTAAAAGTCAAACGCAGCTTGGAAATCAGATTAATGTCGCTTATTTTGAAAATAACCACCAGATCAAAATCTTCTTCAGCAATAATCCTGTCTACCTCATTTGTCCTGAAGCTGCTATTGAAAATCTTCAAAAAATCCTGAAGCCCCAAAGCCTCTTCCGCAAACATCATATTTACGGACCAACCCGCGTCCTTCAAGGCTTTAGCGGTATCGTAGATATAACGCTCCACGCCACCGAAAAATCCCGCTTTTTCGGAAACATACAAAACCCGTTTCGCATCTTGTTTTTTGCTGCTCATACTTCCGCCTTTTTATTATCCAGATAATCGTGCCGTCCTTTCCAGGAAAAAAAACGCTGTACAATACGGTATGCGATTGCGCGCGGGAAAGCCGGTATTCTGCCGGTTTTCAACAAGTAAGCAATATCTCTGGATATCTCCGCCATACAAGGGAAAAGGAAGCCGCGCCAAAAGTTTTTCTTAACATCATATATCTGTCCTTCAGCAATACCCTCATTATAAAAACGTTTTTTCAGTTCAGCCAAGCTGTAATTATGCGAATGCTCCACCTTGGAGCCGGAAACATAAACTGTTTCGTAATTAAATTTTTTCATCCTCCACACCCAGTCAATATCTTCAGAATACTGTAAATCCTCTCTGAAAGGATATTCCAGCAACCTTTCCCGCAATGCGGCTGAGCTGGCTAAAGAAAAAAAATGCTCCCATTGCGCGGCAACTGAACCATCTCCGAAAGCCCGCTTATTATCTTTCCGCACCAAAATAAAAGCGTCAGGCCTGGCTAACTGGTTGCAGAATACCGCGGAAATTTTATCAGCAGCATCTGAACGCAGCGGCTCAATAAGTTTTTCCAGCCAGTTTTCATCCACGGGAATACAATCGGAGTTATTGAAAACAATGATTCTGCCTTCAGCTTTATTGACCGCGTCATTCAGGACTTTACCGGGAACGTATTCGTCCGGACTGATCTGCCATGACCTGTCAGGATTATACTTCTGAATAATTTCCCAGGTTCCGTCATCAGAACCGGAATCAATGTTAAGTATCTCAAAGTCAGTAAATTTCTGTTTTAAAACAGCTTCAAAAGTCCTGTTAATATACGGAATATCATTTTTTGAACGCATTACAATAGTTACCAAAGGCATGAATTTCATTTCCCCCGTTTAATAATAAAACTTGTTTCATTCAAGTCTCCGTAACGTCTGCATTCTATTTTTTCAGCAATGTCCTTAATAATAGCCATACCGCGTCCCGCGGTTGCCAGTTTATTATTATTATCCCATATATTTTCATCAATTTTTATCTTAGTGGTATTGAACTTCCAGGGTTTACCTTTGTCCCAAATATTCAACATCACCTCTTTTTCATTAATTTTAAGGTCAACCAGGATTTTCGGCCCCTCATCCCGGCGTTTCTCCAAACCATGCATAAGTATATTATTTAAAAACTCACTCAACAATAACTCGATTTCCACAGCCAGCCTTTCATCTCCGGTATTCTTCATGATGAAATCTTCACATTCTATCCCCAGCAGATCCGTATGTGAAACAGTCGGCATCGAAGTGAGATGCAGGTGGGTTTTAGCTGACTTATCATCACGGTTTTTCTTTATCATAATCATACATACATCGTCTTCAACCACATTATAGCCGGCATTTTTTATGTCATCGCAGACGTGATAAGGAACCAGTGGAGATATTGTCTCAGATGCGGCTTTTTCAAGCATTAAGCTAAAATTTTCAACTCCCAGCACCCGGCCGTCCTCGGTACTCATTTCAATAATTCCATCCGTAACTCCGAAGAAACTATTGTTGTCATCAAAATTCAGTTCCACAGCTTCAGTTTTGCTGTCAAATTGATAGTCTTCGACCCACCCGACCAGTATCGCGCCTTTATTTTCAGGGTTTAATAATTCAACGCCCCCACTTTTTGCGTCATGCATAAAGAAACTAAGATGCCCGGCACTGATAAACTGCAGTTTGTTAATATTAAAATCAAAAATTGCCACCAGACAGGTCATATAGTTTTTTTCTGCATATCCACACAGAAAAAAGTATTTAAACGATTCAGTATTTCATCAATTTTTATTTCATCGGAAACCGTGATGATCGTCCTGATTAACGCTTGTATGGCACTCATATACAAAGCGGCCTGGATACCATGCCCCGCAATATCACCCAAGAGGACAAAGTAACGCCCGGGACTAATCATAATAATTTCAAAAATATCCCCGCTAACCTTATAAGCAGGACGGTACAGCGAAGACATTATGCAATCATTCTCCGTCCTGATCCAGTTCGGCAAAAGCAAAGTCTGCACACCTGCAGCCAGGTCAAGATTGCCCTCCAGGGTGGTGTAATATTTCCGGGTCTTATCTTCGGAGCGGTAATTCTTGACCAGGTTTTTAATCATTTCTATCAGGCGGTTCATATCGAATGGCTTCTTCATGTAGTAAGTCGCCTGGTCTGCGGAAATCTTTTCAAGCAGGTCATTGTGGACGGTATCGATAATTGCGGTAAGGTAAATTATAGGCACATACTGATCGTGTTCACGAATTAACTTGCGGAGCTCAAAACCGTCCATGTCAGGCATGACAATGTCGAGCAATATGACATCATAGTTATTCTTCTTGACCAATTCAATGGCTTCATCGCCGACGCTGCAGCAATCTATATCAATGCCTCTATTTTTAAGAGCCTCTTCGAGCAGCAGGAGATTAACTGTATCGCTGTCCACCGCTAAAATATTTATACTACTGCCGTACATTTTCAAATTTTTTCCTCAAAAAGCTAAGCTGTTCAAATTTATGTCCCGCTAAATGCTTATTTTCTTATATCGAGCTAATTGAAGAAGTCCTGTTACAGACCTTTGGGAAAATATATTACTTAAATGCAGCTATCGCTGAATTCACGTCCTCGAAAATATCAAAAATCTTATAAGCACGCGTAATCTCAAAAACCATTTTAGTTTTGTTTTGCAGGCAAGCTATTTTTACATCGCCATTGTTATTAGTTGCTGTTTTCAAACACGAAACGATTCCTCCCAGCCCTGTACTATCAAGATATTCCAAACCGGATAGATCAAAGACAAAGGAATTTTCATCAGGACAGAATTTCTGAAATTTCTTTTTTAGTAAATGCACGTTTACAGCATTAAGCCGACCGGATATTTCGATAACAACGACATCATCTATTTTCTGCGATTTAAGTTTCATTATAAATAAACTCTAATTAATAATAATTTATAACATTTTATTTATTATACTATACAAATAGCTCAAAAACAATAATAAGCTAGCATAAAAATTATATTCTACAAGATTTTTCCAGATTTTAAGAAAAATCCAGTTTACTTTAATGAGCTGATTTCAAAACTTCGGCGCGAGATATGATTTTTAGTGCTTTTGTGCAAGTCAACATACCTGCAGGGTCTGTGATTGAGTTCAAAATAAAAATTTGCCGTCAAAAATCAAAAATCTGCCGTGAGAGTTTTGAAATTAGCTCTAATAGCTTCAAATTATGTCGAATTGATATTGGCATTTTAACTAACAGAGGCTATTGTTTTATATGGAAACATAAAACAAAAAGAGATATTTTTGATGAAGTCAATTTTTTATAAACTCTCAGTCTTGCTGATAATCGCTATTGCCGGCAGTCAATTTCCGCTGTTTTCCGCTTCAAAAGCATTAGCGGAAACGAAACAGAAGGCTCCCGGATTCTTCATTGACCGCAGCAGAGTAATGCGGGAAGCCAGAAAAGTAAACAGGGAAAAATATCCGGATGCTGACAGTGTACTGGTCCGGGACATTCAAAAAATAACTTATCAGGCAGACGGTTCTTCAGAACAGTTCGATGAATTTTATCAGAAGATACTCACAGAAAAAGGCAAACGCAACGCGGCTGTATTCAGCGAATATTTCAATCAATCTTATGGAAAAGTAAAAATATGGGCCATAGAAATAATAAAACCGGATGGCAAAGTCATCAGAATTGATGTTGCTAAGAATTCAAAAATAATGATCAGCCCCGGACAGATGGGAGCCAATATTTATAACCCCAATGCTAAGATTTTAAGCGTGACCGTACCCGGAGTTGAAATTGGCGATACTATGCATTATTTCGTCCAGCGCAGTATTATTAACCCGCGAATGAAAAATATCTGGACTGACATTTTTGTCCTGCAGTCAACGACTCCGGTAATATATTACAATATCGTCGTCAACGGCCCCAAAAACCGCCCCCTTAAAAAATATCTCGTAAAAAACGAGGTAAAAGGCTCTACTGTATTCGAACAAAAAGAAGCTGGTGACAGAATCATCTACAACTGGACTTTCCGCAACATTCCGCGAATATTTCCGGAACCAAAGATGCAGGCATATTATATGCACACTCAACGCCTTCTCCTGAGTACTGCCGAATCATGGTCGGAAATAGCCAAATGGTACAATCAGCTATGTGCTCCGCACTTGAATAAAGTAACTCCGGCAATGGAGGAAAAAGTCAAGGAATTGACCAAGGGACTGAAAACCGACAAAGAAAAGATTGAAGCTATTTTTCGTTTCGTTTCAAACAAAATACGTTATATGGGCCTTACCATTGAAACCACCGCTCCCGGATATGAGCCCCATGATATTGACATAACTTTCAAGAACCGTTACGGCGTCTGCCGCGACAAAGCCGCCTTGCTGGCGGGCATGATCCGGCTGGCCGGCATAAAAGCCTACCCGGTATTAATAATGGCCGGCAACAAAAAAGATAAAGAAGTCCCGGACAGCATGTTTAATCACGCCATCACCTGTGCAGTCACAAAAGACGGCGAAACAATTTTGATGGATTCCACCGATGAAACCACCAAAGACATCCTGCCCGCCTATCTTTCTGACAAAAGCTATCTTCCGGCAAAACCTTCAGGCAGCGACCTCCTAACCTCTCCAGTTATTCCAGCAAGCGACAATCTTCTTTTGTCTGACACCAGCGGTGAACTGCTCAAGGACGGCAGCCTGAATGCCAGCACGACACTCAAATTCAAAGGCGTAAATGACACCATGTACCGCGGGGCATTTTTACGCTGGAAACCGGAAAAAATCAAACAGTTTTTTGCCGCCCGCCTTAAATCTATTATGCCGGGAGCAAAGCTGGAAAGATTTAAGATTACCCCCGAAGACCTCAGGGATTTTAAAACTCCGCTGTCCGTGGAATTCAGTTTCAGCACAAACAGCTTGTTTATACAAGGCGAAGAAGCCATTTTGATGCAGATACCACACATAGGTTCTTCATTCAGCGCTTCAAGCTGGATACTGGGCGATATGGGGCTGAAAAAGCGCAAATATCCATTGCATCTGGCAGCGACTTGCGGAGTCACTGAAAGCTTCAATTACAAACTGCCTCCCGGCTTGACTATTGCCCGGCTGCCCGAATATAAAAAAATCAGCTGGAAAAAACTTGTTTGGGAACAGGAGCTTAAAAGCAAAGACAACCAGCTTTCCGGAACCGCGAAGTATCTTATCAACGCAGTCGAATTCTTACCGGATGAGTATGTAAAACTAAAAAAAGATATTGAGGGAATCCAGTTCGAAAACCGCAAGATGCTTGTTTTACAGAAAGACTTCGCGAAAGTAAAAGATTTGAATAAACTGTTTCCGACGGCTGAAAGTATAATTATAGATAAAAAGAGCATTATATCCATAAAAACCCCAAGCTCTTACAGAATAAACACCAAGGTAAAAAGGAAGATATTGACTTACGCCGGAGTCAAACACAACTCTGAAATAAAATTAAGCTACAATCCGGAATGGCAGAAAGTCTCTGTCAAATCAGTTGTCATCACTAATCCTGACGGCAAGAAATTTGAGCTTAACAAAACTGAAACCAATATAATGGATCAAAGCTGGATAGGCAGTGCGCCACGTTACCCGGCAGGCAAGATCATGGTAGTCAGTCTTCCCGGGGTTCAAATAGGCAGTTTGATTGAATACGAGCTTGTTATAGAAACTTTTAAGCAGCCTTTCATCAGCAATATAATTCTTTTCCAGGATAATTCTCCAATCATAAACAAGGAAGTGTCGCTGATCTATCCTGAAAAAATGAAATTGGATATTTCAAAACCAACAGAAGCATTAAGCGTTTCCAGCAGTAAAAAAGATGGTAAAATCATTCAAACATGGCAGACTGACAATGTCGTCGCGATAAAGCCGGAAATAAAGACACCTCCGGCTTGGATGTTTGCCTCTAAGGTAAGTTTTTCAAACGGCAACTGGAAAACTTATTCTGAAAAATTAAAGAAATCTCTGGAAAAAGCAAGTTCAAATCAGAAAAATACTGAAGCCTTGACAGAAAAACTAATTGACGGGAAACTTCCGCTTGATGCAATGAAAGCAATTCGTGATTATGTCGCCATGAAAATACGTGCCGCCGGCCCTGGTTTAAGCGCCCTGCCGTTGTCATGCATCAGCGATGCTGACACAACCCTTTCTGATGCCTACGGCAACTCATCCGACCGGGCGGTATTGCTTTACACAATGCTTAAGAAAGCCGGTTTCAAAGCGGAATTCCTTGCTGTAGCGAATACTTCAGCAGTTCCACAGGCATTAGCTGAACTCAACGCTTATCCTGATAACAATTTCAGCACGGTACTGGTCAAAGTGATTCACAAAGGAAAAAGTTATTTCTTCAATGATACAAGCCAGTATGCTCAACTTGGCACCTGCCGTAATGAGGGAAATATCGCTTTATATCTCAACAGCGCCAAGCTGGGAATAATCAAAACACAGGAAGATATGACAAATCATCTTGATATGGAATATTCCTTAAAACTGATTGCAGATGGAAGTACATTGATTTCAGCGACAAAATTTTATCACGGCAATGGTTTTGAAAGCAATAACCGTTTATTCAGTGAGATTTCTCCTGAAGAACGTAAACGATATTTTCAAAAAACAGTATCAGAGCTGGCTCAATCCGCTATCCCCATAACTAAATTCTCAAGCGATTTCAAAACTTATCCCGGTAAAGTGCATTATGCTGTAAAAATCCCTGATTATGTGGTAAAAGACGGCAAGTATATATATTTCAAACTGCCGTTTGATTATTTAAAACATCTAATCAGAACAGGTGTTGAAAAGCGTATAAATCCATATTTTCAAAATAATTACGAGCGCATCAGAATAAAATATTTCGTCGAATTACCGGACAACGTCGAAAAGATTGTAATTCAGCCGGAAAAATTCTCTATAAAATATCCGCAAAATGGCGGAACAATAGATATCAGCACCAAAACAGTTTCCTCAAAAAGACTTGAAGTAATCTATGACATCAATTTAAAACCCTGTCTTGTTCCAGCAGATGAATACGGTTTACTCGTTAACGCTCAGACGGCTCTAAACAAACCGGGGCGCGGAACAATTATGCTAGTCGTTAAATAGAATAATAATATGAGGTGATCTTATGTTTGGATTTTATCGTTTTGCTGCGGTTTCGCCTAAAATAAAAGTTGCTGATATAGCTTATAATACGGCGGAAATCATCAAAACATCCCGGGAATGTTTAAAAAATGAAGTTTCCGCTGTTGTCTTTCCGGAAATGGCGCTTACCGGTTATACTTGTGGAGATCTATTTTTCCAGCCGGTTCTGCTCCAGGAGGCTATGACAGCAGTAAAAAAAATTGCTTCCTCATTTTCCAGCAATTCAATGATTATAATTGTCGGCGCTCCCTTATTCTGGGAAAATGCCCTTTACAATTGTGCTTTTGTTTTACAGGGAGGCAAAATACGCGGCATAGTACCTAAAATCAATAATCCAAACTATCGTGAGTTTTACGACAAAAGGTATTTTAAATCAGGCGAAACTGTTCCAGATGATACATCCATAAGCTCTATTCCGTTTGGAACGGACCTGCTTTTTTCCTGCGATCGTGATTTTTCCTTCGGCATTGAAATATGTGAAGACTTGTGGAGCGTAATTCCTCCAAGCTCGCATCTTGCAATTGCCGGAGCGACGACAATATTCAACCTATCAGCCAGTAACGCACTGGTCACAAAATCTCAATACCGCCGCAGTCTGGTTCAACAGCAGAGTGCGCATTGCCTTGCGGCTTATATTTATACATCATCAGGTGTGCATGAATCAAGTACAGATCTGGTTTTTGACGGACATTCCATCATAGCCCAAAACGGGCAGATTGCAGCCGAAAATGAGCGTTTTCACCGCGACAGCAGTATTATCTATGCTGATGTTGATCTGGAAAAACTTCAAGCTGTCCGCTTATGTGAAAGCTCTATGGGGGACGCTAGGACAAATAAATCTTTCAGGAATATCGCGCTCAACCAGGTTCTTGCTTCTCCAACGATAGAATACGCTCATATAGATGCAGATCCTTTTGTTCCAGCCAATGCCGCGGAACGCGATATCCACTGTGAGGAAATCTTTCATATCCAGGCATCCGGGCTTGCAAAACGCTTCGAACATGTCAAGGCAGAAAAACTGGTTATAGGCATTTCCGGCGGACTGGATTCAACTCTCGCGCTGCTGGTCTGTGCTGAAGCTATGAAATTACTGAAACGCCCGATGTTCGATATCATGGCAATAACCATGCCTGGATTCGGTACTACCGACCGCACTTACAATAATGCTGTGGAAATGATTAAATTTATCGGTGCGGAATTTCAGGAAATAGATATAAGCGAATCATGTCTAATGCATTTCAGGGACATTGACCATGATCCAGACATTCACGATGTTACCTATGAGAATGTTCAGGCACGCGAAAGAACTCAACTCCTGATGGATATAGCTAACCGGGAACGCGGATTAGTGGTCGGAACCGGGGATTTATCGGAAATAGCTTTGGGCTGGTCAACCTACAACGGCGATCACATGTCTATGTATGCTGTAAACTGTGCCGTCCCCAAAACCCTGATACGCTATCTTATCAGCTGGGTAGCGGAAAATTCAAAGAAAGAACTCCAAAAGGTGCTGGAAGACATTATCGATACGCCAGTCAGTCCGGAACTGCTGCCTAATGACCGCGGCAGTAAGATCAATCAAAAGACTGAAGATATTATCGGACCTTATCAACTCCACGACTTTTTCCTTTATCATCTCATAAAATACGGAGCGGAACCGGAAAAAATATATCATTTAGCCTGTCTGGCATTTGAAAAAGCTTATGACCGCAAACTGATTCTTGACACCTTAAAAACCTTTATTAAACGTTTCTTTCAGCAGCAGTTCAAACGCAGCTGCATACCGGACGGGCCCAAAGTGGGAACAATTAGCCTTTCTCCTCGCGGTGATTGGCGTATGCCTTCTGATGCCTCTGCAAGAATATGGTTGAAAAGATTAGAAAATATCAGCTAGGATATATAAGAAAACAGGCTTGACAAAATCCGCCAGTTACCCCATACTGCCTGGATAATTTAAGGCGCATAGCATAAACTATGCGCCACCAGCGCAAAGGTTATTTTGAACAGTTACTGAACATATTATTTTTTGTTCTTCATTACTTTAGCGAAATATGTATGCGTCATATGGCTTTTAGGAGAAGGGAACTCCAGCAGATAATAACTGAAATTATCGATAAAGGTGTAATTATCCATGATTCCCATGTGTGCTCCCTGCACAAATACAACAACATCCCATTTTATCGGCGATACAAGGAAAGGCTTCCATTTATGTCCCATACGTTCGTCAAAACGTGCACTGCCTGACAAAACTTTGCCATCTCCGGGGCCCCAAGCCCATTTCTCGTCAGGAACTTTTAACTTATTGGTTTTGGGATCAACTATTGCGGTACGCCTGGTCTTAACCGCATCTCCGGCAAATAATATGAGCATAATGTCCTTCGGCGGCTTGGAGTGAATACGCATAGCTTTAGTAAATTTCTTTGCGCTGGCAAGACATTTCCGTAAATGGTCAAGTGCAACCTCGCGCCTTTTTTCGGCTGAATATACCTTGGGCATCAAAGCCTTCAATATTTGGTCCTGTTTAGGATCAGCCAGTCCCCAGTTGTTTTTGATCCATACATTTGGATCGAACATATCAACTTCAGGGCCGCCTTTACGTCCATTGACTACCGCACGCATGCCTGAAACCGGCATCATCTGGTAAATACTCTCCCAGGTTCCAACGATTCCCGGAGGATAGACCGGCAGGTTGGGATCAAGCTGTAAACCTTGCGTCAGTTCAATGCAAGTATCAAGGTAACCGGCATTGGGAGTTGCGACAATAATGACTTTATCCACATTTTTACTGCCGCGCCAGTCCAATTTAGGCATTACATTATGTTCAGGATGCAAAAGCTGTTCACCGTAGCGGAGATAATAACGGGTAAGCAGCCCGCCCATGGAGTGAGCAACTATATCAAACTGAACGTCATAATTTTTGATACCATAATATTTTTCGTATTTCTTTTGAAGGTATTTTTTCCTGAGCATGATAAATTGATGCAAACGTTTACAGTTTTCAGAAATGTCATCACGCCAATCATAATAGAAGGCAAACAGTGAATAAAACTTCTTATCTTTAGGCAGGGGCATACATTCCGGGACATATCCCGCCTTCGAAAGAATATTGATTATAGACTGGTAAGCTACCATCTTAAAATTCATCGTCATAATATTTACTTCCATATTCCTCAAAAGCTGTACCGCCTCCAGGTTATCAGGAAGTTTTTCCAAAGGTGTTCCAAGCTGCATAGGAACTGCCAGTTGACGGAAATATTTTTTTGTAAATCCATCCATAATCTGTTTACCGGTAAAATTACCCCATATACATTCGCCAGTATCTTTATCTCTCAAGCGTGCTCCGAGAAAACCATGTATAAAAATAACCGGATTACGCTCCGGGCCTTCATACGCTGCTGATTTTTCCGCAATTTCACTATAGAGTGCCTTTTCATAAACATTAGCCGACTGGTATGAACCGATTGCCGAATCTTTGGAATTACAAGCTCCGAGGAATAATATTGCCGATACGACTGCCGAGAATAAAGGAATCACTTTTACTCTTTTCATGCTTCACCTTCCCTTCTATTATTGTTGAATGAATAGTTCCTAATATAAGCTCAACATATGGATTTAGTCAAATAAATATAACTACTTTTAGTGATAAAAAAATAAAAGCCGACCGGTTAAGGTCGGCTTTGATAAACTATAATGGTGTCCGCTTAATATATGAACAGCATTTCACGATATTTCGGGAGAGGCCAATTTTTATCGGATGTGATGATTTCCAATGCATCAACAGTATCTCTCAGCGAATTCATTGCAGGAATGATTTTGCTTGAAGACTTTAATGCAGCTTCGAGCTTAGCTGTTTTGGTGACCAGTTCATCCAAACCTTTACCAAGGGCTTCAGCCTTTTTAGTCAGGCCTTTAGTTCCCGCACTGAGTTTTACAGCTTTAGCTTTATTCAATGCTGAAACTGCGTTTTTGTATTCTTCAGTTACAGCCGGCAGAATCATATTGCTGGCAATCTCCAGTGCAATATTACCTTCAATAAGCAATTTTCCTTCATATTCTTCAGTAAATACTTCGTAGCGGGAATGAAGTTCTTTCTTACTCAATACATTATATTTTTCGAAAATCTTGACATTCTTAGCAACGGTAATCGCTTTAAGGGCTTCAGGAGTTGATTTTGCATTTGGCAAGCCGCGTTTTTCAGCTTCTTTCACCCATGCTTCAGAATAATTATCGCCATTGAAAATAACACGTTTGTGCTTCTTGATGATTCCCTGCAGAACTTTCTGCAGTTCACTGTTGAAGTTTTTAGCAGTGGATTTTTCAAGTTTATCACAAATTGAATTGATGGAATCAGCAATAATAGTGTTCAATACAGTATTAGGACCGCCGCATGACTGGTTTGAACCAGGAGCGCGGAATTCAAATTTGTTGCCGGTAAAAGCAAAAGGACTTGTACGGTTACGGTCTGTAGCGTCACGCGGCAGCTGCGGAAGGGTATCAACTCCTATGCGCATATGTCCGCCTTTACGACTGGAAGTGGCTCCACCTTTTTCAATTTGTTCGATAACGTCTGCCAGCTGTTCGCCAAGGAATATTGAAATGATTGCCGGAGGTGCTTCGTTAGCGCCAAGACGGTGATCGTTGCCAATACTGGCTACTGTGCTGCGGAGGAGGTCACTGTAGTTGTCAATTGCCTGGATAACAGAGCAGAGGGTCGTCAGGAAAATAGCGTTCTGGTGAGGATCATTACCTGGATCAAGCAGGTTTGTTTTACCACTGCATACTGACCAGTTGTTATGTTTGCCTGAACCGTTGATTCCTGCAAATGGTTTTTCGTGGAGCAGGCAAACCAGTCCATGACGGTCGGCTACCTGACGCAAGACTTCCATCGCCAGCATGTTGTGGTCTACAGATAAATTTACATCCTCAAACATAGGTGCAAATTCAAACTGCGCGGGTGCAACTTCATTATGACGGGTTTTCGCTGGAATCCCCAGCTTCCAGAGCTCAGTTTCAACTTCCGCCATGAAATTCAATACACGCAGTTTGATAGCGCCGAAATAATGGTCATCGAGCTGCTGGTGCTTCGGAGGAGTAGCGCCAAATACTGTACGGCCAGTCTGCACCAGGTCTGGACGGTTCAGGTAGAAATTTTTATCAATCAGGAAATATTCCTGTTCAGCGCCAAGTGTGATACTGACATTGGCTTCTTCCTGTCCAAAACATTTCATCATGCGTTTAACAGCACTGGAAACAACCTGCATTGAACGCAGAAGCGGAGTCTTTTTATCCAAAGCTTCGCCTGTGTATGAACAGAAAGCTGTAGGAATACAGAGTGTCGCGCCGTTACCATGACGTTTAATAAATGCCGGACTTGTCGGATCCCACGCTGTATAACCGCGAGCTTCAAAAGTACAGCGTAGTCCGCCTGACGGGAAACTTGAAGCGTCCGGTTCACCGACGATCAGGTTTTTACCAGAAAAACTCATAATCGCAGTATCGCCTTTAGGATCGAGAAAAGAGTCGTGTTTTTCAGCAGTAGCGCCAGTAAGAGGCTGGAACCAGTGAGTAAAATGCGTAACTCCACGGTCAAGCGCCCATTGTTTCATGCCGTGGGCGATATCGCCGGCAAGTTCTGAATCAAAAGGTATTTTGTTGTTGGCTATATCTAAAAGTTTTTCCGCCACATCTTTTGCCAGGTATTTACGTATAGCGGCTGTATTGAAAACGTCTTCACCATAAAAATCAGTTTTTGCCGGGCCGCATAAGGGTTTATGCTCTACGACTTTGGATGCTATTTTACCAATAGCTTTTACTCGACTGTTGCTCATAAAAAATCCTTTGGTTGTTGAGGCATTGCCTCATAAGTTAATATTTATTATATTTCCTTTAAGATTACGGGATTTGATAAAAGCAGGAAGTGTGCCAACTTTTATATATATCATGCCCAAGCTTAAAGACCAGTTTGACTAACAAAAAAACATACAAAAATGTTATATTTTTGAAGCTTTTTTACAAAATTGTCAAAGCATATCAGGTTCTTACAAAATTATTAACAATCTAAGCTTGCTTAAAAAAACACTATAAATTTCTTTATACTATCCTCTTCAGCAAAGTAATCTCGAAAAACCTTTAATTTTTCTATAATAAAAAGAGTTCTCAACACCCTTTTCATTTTAAATATAAGGTTAAAAAGAATAAAAACAAACAAAATTTAAGATTATTATAAAACAATGACAAAATTGTCACATCTGCTTTTTTTCACCTGAAGAAATCAGCAAGAAGTCCTTTTAAGTGAGGAAAGTTTTCAATCATCTGTTCAACGCTGGCTCCGGTAAAATCTTCGTATTCAAAACCGGGAAATACACTCGCACCAAATAGTCCCCAGGCATCTTCGCTTTTATCCAGCAATACAGCGGCCTGCCAGCTGTTCGCGGGAATCAGGCTTTGCGGCATCTGTCCAGCTTTAATGTCAAGCCCGATAAGGCGTTCTTCCATCCTGCCGTCAGGGTGGATCAAAAGCTGGACAGCCGGACTGCCGCCATGATAGTACCATATCTCATCGCCGGCAACTTTATGCCACGGGGAAATATCCCGTGAAGTCATCAAATAATAAATACTTGTCCCGCATACCCGGCCTTGCTTTTCCGTCGTCACCATTGACCGGTATATTTCTTTAAAGAATCCGCCTTCAATCTCCAGAGGTTCAAGTTTCAGGGCATCAATGATTTCTTTCGCATTCATAAAAATCCTTTTTTTTGACAGGATAAACAAGATTAACATGATTTTTTCTTCATTCAACTATCCCGCTAAGGACAATATCATCTGGTATTATATATCTATAAAATATATAAAGCAAACTAATTTTAAAACTCCTAAAGCCCATATTATAGAGAGTAGAATAAGGATAAAAAGATTAAAAATCAAAAAAAACAATACTGAATGTTTGTTTGTCATTCCATTATTTACTCTTACAAAGTTCCCCTAATGAAAAATGATTTTCTTTACTAACGCTTACAAAAATGTAAGTTTTTATTTTTTATTTTACAAAATTGTTAGAAAAACGGTTTTTTTTATGCCTTTCCTGCTCACTTCATACTTGGCACGCTTTGTGCTATCAATATCCCGCACTGATAAATATATAAAAGATAAAATTTAAGGACATAAAAAAATATGCAGACTTTTGAAGATCGACAGCGATTTCCCAAACCAATAGCAGATCAGGGATTATATAGTTTTGATAATGAACACGATGCCTGCGGAGTCGGACTGGTTGCTGACTTGAAAAACAAACCTACTCATCACATTGTTCAAATGGGCTTGACCGTACTTAAACGTCTGACGCACCGGGGAGCGGTCGGCAGCGATCCCGAAACCGGTGACGGAGCCGGCTTATTGATGTCTATGCCAGACGAATTTTTCCGCCGGGAACTGGGCGAAGAACTCCCTGAAAAAGGTTGTTACGGCGTAGCAATGATTTTTGGTGGAGTCGGTCAGGAAGCTAAAATCGAGAAGCTTGTCACTTCTGAACAGTGTAAGGTCATAAAATGGCGCACCGTACCGGTCAAACCGGAGGAAATAGGTGAAACTGCCCGGAAAAACCTCCCTTTTATCCGTCAGCTTTTTATCGGCTGTGAGGGTATTGCAAAACAGGATGCACTGGAACGCAAATTATTTGTGGTGCGACGTTTGATAGAGAAAAAAATATCTGACTGCTATATCTGCAGTTGTTCTAGCCGAAGCATTGTTTATAAAGGACTGCTGCTTGCAGGACAGGTTGAAAATTTTTATGTTGATTTAGCTTCAAAACATTTTAAATCCACTCTGGCGCTGGTGCATCAGCGTTACAGCACCAATACTTTCCCGACCTGGGAACTGGCACATCCGTTCCGTTATCTGGCACATAATGGTGAGATCAACACCCTGCGCGGCAACCTGAATCAACTGCGCGGGCGTGAACCGCATCTTGCCAGCGAACTGCTTGGCGATGACCTAAAGAAAGTCCTGCCTTTGATTATAGAAGGGCAAAGTGATTCGGCTTGTCTGGACAATATGTTCGAGCTGCTGGTTTCCTGCGGGCGTGATTTAATACACACAATGCTTATGCTGATGCCGCAGGCATGGGGCGACAAATATTATATGGGACGCGATGTCCGGGCGTTTTTTGAATACCATTCAGCTCTGATGGAACCTTGGGACGGCCCCGCAGCTGTGGCATTCTCCAATGGAATCAATGCCGGAGCTATACTTGACCGCAACGGCCTGCGCCCGGCACGTTACACTTTAAGCTCAGATGACATTTTTGTATTATCTTCTGAAACCGGGGTGCTGGATATAGCTCCCGGCACAGTTGTCAAGCGTGGACGTTTGCGTCCCGGTGAAATAATTTACTGCGACATGGAAAACCATCGTCTGGTCTATGACGGCGAGATCAAAAACCTGGCGGCACGCCGCCAGCCTTACCGCCGCTGGGTCGAGGAAAATAAAATTTCCGCCCATGGTTTGTTCAGCATGATAAGCGCTTCCAATCTCTCTCACAATCTATTTAACGAACAGCGTTTGTTCGGATATAGCCGCGAAGACATGGAAATGGTAATCAAGCCGATGGCGGCTAACGGCAAGGAATCGCTCGGCTCAATGGGTAACGATGCCGCTTTAGCGGTTTTATCTGACAAAACCCAGCTTTTGTTCAATTACTTCAAGCAATTATTCGCGCAAGTCACTAATCCGCCTATTGACCCTATCCGCGAAGCTCTGGTAATGAGTTTAACCACCTATATAGGCAACCATGCCAATATTTTGGAAGAAACCCCGGATCACGCACGCCTGATAAAACTGCCGCGCCCGATTTTAACTGATGGAGAACTTAGCAGCTTGTGCCAGATCAAGCAGGACGATTTCAAAAGCCGGACGCTGCCAATGGCTTTTGGAAGAAATGATGAAGAATGCAGTCTGGAAGAAGCTTTAAAGAACCTGGCTCAAGCCGCGGTCGAAGCGGCTGCCGACGGCTGTCGTATATTAATTTTAAGTGACCGTGATCTAGATGAAAATAAAGTACCGATCCCGTCACTGCTGGCTACGGTGACTGTAAATAAAGCATTAACAGAAGCTGGCCTGCGTCCTGAAGTAGGCCTAATCATCCAGTCCGGGGAAGTCCGTGAAATCATGCATTTCGCTTTATTGCTTGGATTCGGCGCAACCGCCGTCAATCCTTACCTTGCCTTGGCAAGTGTAACTTCACTGGTCGAAAACGGCAAACTCGCAATCGATACGATAACCGCGACCGCCAACTATATTCAAGCGGTGGATAAAGGGTTGTTGAAAGTTATTTCCAAAATGGGTATTTCAACATTGCGCAGTTACCGTTCTGCTCAAATATTTGAAGCCGTGGGCCTGTCCAGTGAATTTGTCGATAAATACTTTCCCGGCGCAGTAAGCAGAATCGGCGGAATCGGTATTAAGGAAGTTGCCGCGGAAGCGCGGGAACGCTACAGCGCATCCAGGGAAAAATCAGAATTACTGCCGTTCGGCGGACAATACCATTACCGCAGCAGCGGAGAAAATCATTTATGGACGCCTGAAAGCCTGTCAACGTTCCGGCATGCAGTGCAGCTCAACGACCATAAAAAATATAAAGAATATGTAAAATTAATCGACGACCAGTCAAAACGTTTATGCACTTTGCGCGGTTTATTTGAACTGGCTCCGGCAATTTCAATACCTCTGGAGGAAGTCGAAAGCGCAGAATCAATTATCAAGCGTTTTGTTTCCGGCGCAATGTCTTTGGGGTCACTGAGCCCGGAAGCACATGAAACCATCGCGATCGCAATGAACAAACTCGGAGCGATGAGCAACAGCGGAGAAGGCGGAGAAGATCCAGAACGCTATAAACTCGGCCCGAACGGTGAAAACCGCATGAGCGCGATCAAACAAATTGCCAGCGGCCGTTTCGGGGTGACAATCGACTACTTGCGCCATGCAAGGGAATTACAAATAAAAATGGCGCAGGGCGCAAAACCCGGTGAAGGCGGACAACTTCCGGGTCATAAAGTAGACAAATATATTGCCCGCATCCGTCATTCCATGCCCTATGTCAGCTTGATCTCTCCTCCGCCGCACCATGATATTTATTCTATCGAGGATTTGGCGCAATTGATCTACGATTTGCGCAACTCCAACCCGGAAGCACGGGTTTCAGTAAAACTGGTGTCTGAAGTCGGTGTCGGTACAATTGCAGCCGGAGTGGCAAAAGCTCATTCTGATGTAGTATTGATAAGCGGGCACGACGGCGGAACCGGAGCGTCTCCTTTGACCAGTATCAAACACGCCGGGCTGCCGTGGGAACTCGGCCTGGCTGAAACTCAACAGACTCTGGTATTGAACAACCTGCGTTCAAAAGTCCGTTTGCAGGTGGACGGCCAGTTGAAAACCGGACGCGATGTAATAATCGGCACTTTACTCGGAGCGGAGGAGTTCGGATTCGCGACTACGATCCTGGTATGTATAGGTTGCCTGATGATGCGTAAATGCCATGACAACAGCTGCCCGTTCGGGGTAGCGACGCAAGATCCGGAATTACGTAAATGCTTTAAAGGCAAACCCGAATACATTGAGAATTTCCTGCGCTTCATAGCCGAGGAAGTCCGTGAATATCTGGCGAAACTGGGTTTGCGTTCACTGGATGAAGCAATCGGACGCAGTGACCTGTTGCAGGTGAACAAAGCAATTGATTTTTATAAAGCGCGTAATCTGGATTTCTCGAAAATACTGGAACCTGTAAAAGGCAAGGTCCGTTATCAAGCTGACACCGCCGAGGAATTAGTCAATTACGACCGTGAGTACCTGCTCGGGGCTTTGAAAGAAAGTATTGAATCCGGTAAAAAAGCGGAACTTGATTTAAGCATCAGCAATGTAAACAGAACAGTTGGAACCGAGCTCTCCGGCGAAGTCGTCGCACATCACGGCGCAGCCGGGCTGCCTCAGGATACGATAAAAGTTAATTTCAGCGGTTGCGCTGGACAAAGTTTTGGAGCGTTTCTGGCTCCGGGTTTAAGTTTTGAATTATCCGGAGAAGCCAATGATTATGTCGGAAAAGGTTTATCCGGCGGGCGGATAATTATTAAACCGGAACCAGAAACGTCTTTTAAAGCCAGCGAAAATGTGATTGCGGGCAATGTAATCGGCTACGGCGGCACAAGCGGGCAAATATTCATTAACGGCCAGGCTGGCGAACGTTTCGCCATCCGCAACAGCGGGATAACCGCTGTAGTTGAAGGCCTCGGCGATCACGGCTGCGAATACATGACCGGAGGACGTGTTGTCGTTTTAGGACGCACCGGGGTAAATTTCGCGGCGGGGATGACTGGCGGCATCGCTTATGTATACGACCAGTCCAATGATTTTGACCTGCGCTGTAATGTCGAAAGCGTCGATCTTGAAAGCGTACTTCCGAATTCAGATTCAGAAGCCGAACTCCTCGACCTGATAAAAGAGCACCGGGCGGTAACCGGCAGTAAACGCGCCAGAAACATTCTTAACGACTGGGTTAATGAACGTGATAAATTCGTCAAGGTATTCCCGGTTGAGTATCGTAATGCGCTTGAACAATTGAAAAACGAGAAATAAGGAAATATAAATGAAACAGAGATTACATAATATTTACCGTCCTATAGATGAACGGAAAAAAGATTTCAAGGAAGTCGAAAGGAAACTGACCGCCGCTGAAATTCTGGAACAGGCAAGCCGCTGTACCAGTTGTGGAATTCCGTTCTGTCATGGTTCAGGATGCCCGCTCGAAAACGTTATACCGGAGATGAATGCGGCAGTTCTCGCCGGTAATTACCGGGAAGCATGGAATATCCTGAGCACAACCAGTAATTTCCCTGAATTCACCGCCAGAATATGTCCGGCACTCTGTGAAGGTTCATGCACATCTGGAATCGACGGAAGTCCGGTCATGGTGCGCCAGCTGGAAAAAATCATTGTCGAAAAAGCTTTTGAAGAAGGATATATCGAAGCTTTCATTCCGGAAAAATTGAGCGGTAAAAATGTCGCGGTAATCGGTTCCGGCCCGGCGGGACTGGCGGTTGCGGATGAATTGATGCATCAGGGCCACCGCGTAACCGTATTTGAAAAAGCTGCCGCACCCGGCGGACTGCTGCGCTACGGCATTCCTGATTTCAAACTGGAAAAATGGGTTATTGACCGCCGCATTAATTTAATGAAAGAATCAGGAATAAAATTTGAATGCAACACCCGGATCGGAGCTGATGTCGCAGTTGAATATTTGTATAAACGTTTTGACGCGGTTGTCATCGCTATCGGTACTCCCGAAGCCCGCGACATACCAGTTCCGGGACATGAATTAGCCAATATTCATTTCGCCCTCGAATTCCTCGGCGGACAAAATCGTGCGAACGCGGGCGAAGTGCCTGCACCGCCAATTAATGTAAACGGCAAAAAAGTTGTTGTTATCGGCGGCGGGGATACCGGAAGCGACTGTGTTGGAACATCTTTGCGTCAGGACGCAAAAAGCGTTCTGCAACTTGAAATCATGCCCGAACCACCGCAGGTACGTTCATGTTCGACCCCGTGGCCGGAATGGCCCTACCAGCTACGGACATCTTCCAGCCATCTTGAAGGCGGTGAACGCCGCTGGAACATCCAGACCAAGGCTTTCGAAGGCGAAGACGGTAAGGTCAAAGCCTTGAAGACTGTACAGGTGGAATGGGAATTCACGCCTGAAGGCCGTCCTTTGACGTTCAAGGAAATTCCCGGAACCGAGGAAACTATTCCAGCGGACGCAGTTTTCCTGGCTTTAGGTTTCACCGGGGTATCAAATCCTGACGCATTGGGGTTGAATATTGGAGAACGCGGAACCTTGCATGAACAAAAAGAAAATGGTATCTTCGTAGTCGGCGATTGTGCTAAGGGAGCATCATTAGTCGTCCGGGCTATAGCCCACAGCCGGGAAGTAGCCAAAGAAGTAAACGAATATCTTTCTGCTTAGGGGTTACTGATTTAATTAATTATTTTTTCGTTTTGACTCGTGAGGGCAATCGCCTTCCAGAAAACGCATAATGCGGCGGTATTCGAACAAGCCATGCCTCGGCAAGCACGATAAAAAACTTACACACGACGTTAATATGTCACGGCTGTTTCCAGACGTATTAGTAATTAATATCCAAATAAATTTTTCCAGACCATATAGTAATTTCGAATGTAAAATTGTATTATCTGAAAATAAAAATGTTTTTTTTGCTTATCGCACTTGACTATTTAGCTATTTAGCTATATAGTAAATATATCATAAACAATGGTGTTTAATATGAACTATAACGAAAATCTGGAAATCTTATTGGCTCAGGCAGAAGTGTTCAAAGCACTTGCTCATCCGACAAGAATATTTATAGTTGAACAGCTGCTGAAACGAGAACATTGTGTAAATGAACTGACAAAAATGATTGGAGTGGAAATGCCTACTATTTCAAAACATCTGTCAGTCTTGAAAAATGTTGGACTTATTGCTTCTCGAAAAGAAAGCAATAATGTTTTCTATAGGATAAAACAAAAATGTGTAAAAGATACTTTAGCCTGCACTAATAAACTGACAGGGTAATTTTTTTTACACAAGTAAATTAGCTTATTAGCTAAATAGGAAATAACTTTAAATAAAAAATACAAAAAAGTTCTTAATATAATAGTTTCCGGAACCTCCGGGGATTTGAAATGTTGGTTTTACAAGCCAAATCCTCATTCACAGTCATCCGGATGTTCAATAATGAATTTTAACAACTATTGTCAAACATAAAAACTAAAGGAGGTTTTATTATGAAAAAAATATTAGTTATTTTGGCGGTAATTTGTACAAACATCTTAGTATCGGCTTCAGGAGATATGGATTATTCAACCCCTATCCTTCCCGGTGACTTTTTCCTCGACGCTGATTCCGATTCGGATATCGATCCAGGCGCGGAAAACTGGTCCAATGGTTATTTCGGAAGCAGAAACGTCGATAGACTGCCGGTTTATAAGAACTTTCACGAATGGCTGGCCCAGATGACGCATCTTTATAAGTGGCATCTTTTGAAAGCCAAAACAAAAAACGGTTATTACTTTGCCATTTTCGATGCAGGAATGGATAACAGCAAACTGGCGTTCTGCTTCCGTCACAGTTCCGGTCGGGACAAACGGCTGAGAGTTGAAGTGTTTAATGAAAAAGGCCAGAACATCCAACTGAAAAAATGGAATCCTAACGCCTCCATAGTTCAGGAATATAGAATTTGGGATAAAACTGCCGGCAAAGCGATAAAAGCCCGCGAACTCAACGGCTATGTCATCAGTTTACAGTGTTTCCCTAAGCATTTAAGAGTAGTTGCTACGGAAGTTAAGGATATTCATAAAGTTGTTTTCGATGAACAGATCACCAACATCATAGACTCTGTCCGCGGAATTGAAAATATCATGACCGATAAATTGCCTGATACCGGCACTTTGGAAAAATGGCTTAAAGTAGTCGGTCTGCGCAGTTGGAAACTTCTGAGCAAAGCTTCTAACGATTATGGTTTCTTTGCAGTTTTCAAAATTGACGACAATACTTTCGCTTTTTGCCGCCAAATGCATAAGCATAACTGCATCTATGACTGCAGTACCACACTGCAGTTAACCGATCTTAAAGACAAGCCGCTACAACTTGATTTTTCCCTGGTACGTACTCTGAACCGGCGTTATCACATAGTAAGAACAGTGAACAAGTTTTCTCAGATAACAAAATATTCTATAATCGACGGTTCCAAATTCAGAGCCGACAGGAAACTTCCGGATAAATTCCGTATCAAATATATAATTCGCGGAGATAACAAAAGACCCGTGATTTGCTTTGACAAAATCATTAACTTCAACTAACAAATTCTATAATAAAAAATTATGAAAAAACCTCTCAACATAATCGTTTTCGGCGCTTCTGGAGATCTGGCAGAACGTAAAATATTTCCCGCGTTTTTCACTTTGTATGGCCGGGGTTATTTGCCTGACAATACCCGTTTTTTCGGTTTTGCACGAAGCAACTGGAGTCATCAGGAATTCCGTGATAAAATTTCTGGAAGCTTGACCTGCCGGTACGAATCTGAAATAGGCTGTGGAGACTTAAGCCGGAATTTTCTGTCAAATTGTTATTATATTTCCGGGCAATACGAATCACAGCAGTCTTTCCGCAAATTGAACAAGCTGTTTGATTTTATAGATGAACTGAATGACGGCATGGAGAGCGATTATATTTTTTATTTCGCGGTTCCTTCCAATGTGTTTGCAGACATATCGTTGAATCTGAGTACAGCCCTGGAGGGCAGAAACGCCAAATCCCGGACAAAGCTGGTAATAGAAAAACCTTTTGGGCGAGACCGGAAATCTTCGGACGAATTAACTTGGATACTGGCTGACGGTTTTAGCGAAGAACAGATATTCCGCATCGATCATTATCTCGGCAAAGAAATGGTCCAAAATCTTCTGGTACTGCGCTTTGCCAACCAGTTTTTTGAGCCTTTGTGGAATTCCAAATATATTGAGAAAATGGAACTTCTCTGGACAGAAGATCTCGGTGTTTATGGAAGAGGTAAATATTTTGACAACTATGGCATAATCCGTGACGTTATGCAAAACCACCTGCTCCAAATACTGGCATTGATCGGAATGGAAGAACCGGCATCCATGGATGCCGACGCCATTCGCGACCGCAAGGTGGAGTTGCTGGAAAACGTAAAAGCCATTGTTCCAGGCGGAGTGCAGGCCGGACAGTATACCGGAGCTGTTTACAAAGGCGTCAATGTTTCCGGTTATCGCGATGAGCCGTCAGTTCCTGATGATTCCCTGACGCCAACCTTCGCCCGGATAAAATTTAAAATAGACAATGAACGCTGGCGGGATACCCGTTTTGTAATGACCGCCGGAAAAGGAATGCGGGAAAGTAAAGCAGAAGTCCGCATTAAATTCAAAGGAAAATCTGGAGGTATATTCTGTAATCTCGGAAAATGTCCAAAACCTAATGAACTGATAATCAGAATCCAGCCGAATGAAGGCTTTCATTTTAAGATAACAACAAAGGCTCCGGACAGCAAACTTGATTTCGCGGTAAAAGACCTTGATTTGAGTTATAACCGGGCGTTCAACAACCCGGTACTGCCCGAAGCTTATGAAAATCTTTTGCTGGACGTCATGGCCGGAAATAAGGAATTATTTATCCGTGATGATGAACTGCGCGCGTCCTGGGATATCCTGATGCCGGTTTTGAATTATTTGAAACTGCAAAAAGTCGTTCCCGAACCCTATCCTTTCGGTTCCTGTGGACTGAAACCGGTTTTTAAGGAAACCGATTGCCCGTGTGAAAAGAAATAAACATAAAAAATCTTAACCATAATTTAAAGGAACAAAAAAAATGAAAGTAGTAATTATCGGTGGCGTTGCAGCTGGCCCCAAAACAGCTTCAAAAATTAATCGTTTATGTCCGGACGCGGAAGTAACCATCATTGAAAAAGGAGAGTTCCTCTCTTATGCCGGCTGTGGGCTGCCTTACTATATTTCGGGAGTGATCAAAGAACAGAAAGAGCTGATGGCAACTCCAGTCGGAACAGTTCGTGATTCAGTGTTTTTTCAGAAAGTGAAAAACGTCAAGGTTCTCAATCACACCGAAGCAACCGCGATTGATCGCAAAAATAAGACAGTTGCTATTCGTAAACCCGATGGCAGTGAAGAAAAACTTGATTATGACAAACTGGTACTGGCAACCGGCGCGAATGCGGTAAAACCTCCAATTCCCGGTTTGAAAATGAAAAATATTTTTTCACTGAAAGGGGTTGAGGATGCTGAAGTAATCAAGGCAAAATTGGCTAAGCACAACGCGCCTAACGTAGTGATTGTCGGTGGCGGACTGATCGGCGTAGAGGTCGCAGAGGCTTTTGTTGAAACCGGATGCCGGGTAACAATGGTTGAGTTTTTGCCTAATATTCTGCCGATGCTTGATCCTGAAATGGCGATACTGGTTGAAAAATATTTCAACAGTAAAGGGGTTAAAATCATGACCGGGACCAAAGTTACCGGTTTTACCGGAGAAAATAATATTGTCAATAAAGTCATTACCAATAACGGTGATATTGCGGTTGATATGGTGGTTATGGCAATCGGCATATCACCGTCAACAAAACTTGCAATTGACTGCGGTCTTGAAATCGGTCCAACACGGGCAATAAAGGTTAACCCGCAGATGCGGACTAGCGACCCGGACATTTTTGCGGTCGGCGACTGCGCTGAAAAAATGAATATTATTACTAGTAAACCATGCTATATTCCGCTAGGCTCGACTGCCAATAAAGAAGGGCGCGTGGCGGCCAATAACATTTGCGGCATTGATGACCACTTTCCCGGCGTATTGGGCAGTACTGTCTGTAAAATTTTTGATTTCTCGGTTGCCCGGACCGGACTTGGGACGCAACAGGCCGTTGATGCCGGTTATGATGTGGTAACTTGCCTGGCTCCAGCTCCTGACAAGGCGCATTTTATGCCTGATGCCAAACCCTTGATGCTCAAACTTATTGCTGACCGGAAAAGCGGCAAACTGCTTGGTGCGCAAGGGATCGGCATGGGAGTAGCGGATAAACGGATTGATGTTGCCGCAACCGCAATAAGCGCTGGTATGACAGTCAATCAATTAGCTAACCTTGATCTCAGTTATGCGCCGCCTTACGCTCCGGCAGTCGATAATATCCTGACAGCCGCTAACATTATCCGTAATAAAATTGCCGGCTTGATGGAGGGGATAAGTTCCAGGGAAGTAAAGGCCATGCTTGATGCCGACGAAGATTTTATTTTACTCGACGTCAGATCGCCGGGCGAAGTTGAACAGATGCGTATCGAAGGTTCATTATCCGTACCGCTTGGCGCGGTCAGAAACAGTTTGGATAAAATTGATAAAACAAAACCTGTGGTTGCCTTTTGTAAAATATCCCTGCGTGGCTATGAAGCGGCATTGATCTTAAAACAAAACGGTTATAAAAATGTCAAAGTCATGGACGGCGGTATCTTGATGTGGCCCTATGATAAAATTACAGGCTGAAACCGCAAACACCGATTCTAATGTTATGTTTTTATTATTAACTAATTTACCAATAAAAAATAGAGGTATAGTATGAAATTTCTGAATTTTGTAAGGAAAAACCTGGCGGTATTGATCCCGGTAATGTTAATCCTGGGCTTACTGAAAGGGCATTGGTGGCCGATGGAATATTCCAGAATTATATGTGTCAGCGCCTTGCTGGTAATGATTTTTCCGGTATTCATCAATCTGGAATTTGACAAAGGGCTCAAGGAATTCTCCCATGCCAAAGGAATAATGTTATCCACTCTGCTTACCAACTTCATTTTATATCCTTTAGTCGCGTACGGGATTGGCTGGCTGTTTTTACGGGAATATCCGGCAATGTGGCTGGGACTGGTGCTTCTCTCACTGGTTCCCACCAGTGGAATGACAATCAACTGGACTTATTTCACCAAGGGGGATATGCCCTCTGTTATGGCGATTGTCAGCTCCGGCATAATCATGTCCGTGCTCGTTCTCCCATTCGTCATTCCGGGACTCACAAATCATCTAATGGGAAGTGGAGCAGTTGAGGTTGACAAGGCGGTAATTCTGGAAAAACTGTTCTTCATAATCGTGATTCCAGTAATATTCGGCTACATTGCCAGAAAAATTATCATCAAAAAGAAAGGATACGAATTTTTCAAAAAATTGAAACCCGTGAATGGGGGGATCAGTGCCTGCGGCGTTGTGATAGTCAGCTTTTTAGTCATGTCCCTCAGAATAAACCAGAGCATATTAAATGATCCTGAAACCTTAATGCTGGCATTAATTCCGGTATTGGTATTTTATGCCGTGATTTTCATCATAAGCCATTTTTTGGGAAATTTCCTGCATAAAGCCCCCATGGCAAAATCTTTTTTCTTTGGAACTGCCGCCAGATATCATGTAATCACTCTCGGGGTTGTACTTGGAACATATCAGAAGTATGATTTTTTAGGATTAGTGACAATAATGATAGCAGTTGGTTTAGCTATTCAAATTCCGGCATTGGCATTCTACGCGAAATATCTTCAGAAACGCGATGCTTCGAATGAATCTGAAGTGTAAACATCCCGTGAGATAAAAATAATCCAAAGTAAGAATGTTAATAGAAGTAAGGCAGTAAACCACTCAGTTAAGTTACAAAACAATATCCGGTTTATGACTCGACAGGATCTCGCCCTCCATTTGAAACCCAAACACTGAGTTTTTCATGGGGGCGAGTGTCCTCAAGAACCGCACGAGGAAAACCTTGTTAATAGAATTTATTAAAACATCCAGAAAAGAACTGACCGATTATGTAAGGCAAAAGAAATTTCCGGTCATTAAGTTATTTTAGATATTGAAAATACTTTCTCAGAGGAGTAACGGCTAGTTATCAGTTTTTTCCTCCTGCTTTAGTTCCTGCAGTATGTGTTTTACCTTTTCAAGCGGTAATCTTTTTATCATTTCTGTGAGCTCTTTACGTTCCGGGGCGATATCATTGTCCGCTGGTATTATTTTGGCATAGCGCATGTAAAAATCT
This sequence comes from Victivallaceae bacterium, assembly GCA_963664605.1. GTDB lineage: Bacteria > Verrucomicrobiota > Lentisphaeria > Victivallales > Victivallaceae > JAHOYW01. Next base: position 1,566,976 of record OY761536.1, on the reverse strand, counting down.
TTAAATTTCTTATCTGCCGCATTGTATTTTGCGCTAATATCCTCGTGTTTATCAAGCAGCTTCTTCAACCCTTTTTTTGCTTTTTTATATTCTTTCTGAGCTTCACTTACCATCCGGCTATATTTGTTCCGGTAGTTGTAATTTCTCTGGTCGTTTGTTTCCTCAGTAGTAAGTTTTATCCAGATATCTTTTAACTTTTTTACATTATCCTGAGAGTTTTTAATGTTTTCAGATGACATATCATTAGCCAGCTTATATTTTTTCACATAGGCAGACAAACTTTTCAAATACTGTTTCGCGGGAACTACAAACTGTTTTAAATTATTCTTATTTTCCCATGTCGGCTCATACACTACGCCTTTTTTATTCATGAGATAAAATTTGTTTTTAAACAGCGCCCCTTTATAAAACATTCCCTCTCTGGCATGGTCATAATCATATTTCCCCATAATTTTGAATCTTGTGGAATTCTTTGACGAAAATACATACCACGCCCCTTTCTCTTTGAGAAATTCCGTAATGACCTTTTTATCCGAACGGCTAATACCAGCTGACTTTACTACGGGAAGCAACAGCATAAAAACTGCCATAACAACCAAAATTAAAAATCGTTTACGCATATTCTATCCTCTTTTAAATTATTCACAATCTCTTTTCTGAAGCTCATGTTCTATAATATAATAGTTGCCGTCAAAAAGAAAAAGGTTACATTAATTAGAATTTCGAGGTTCTTTGAAAAAATGTCTTGCGCACATTTAAGGGTATCTCCAAGAATTCAACAGAACATCTAAGCAGACTGAGATTAGCGAAGAGAAATACGATATTTCTTCCCTGCCTGGATTTCATTTCCGGTATTTCCACGACGTAACAACAAAATACTTGTAATTGATAACGTCTTTGCTAAGCTTATCATAAAACTTTGTGTTTTGTATTTCCTGAAAATAACCTTGCAGATTTATTTGCTTTTTTAAGTCTTTGGGAGCTTCAAGTATTTTGGGAAAGACAGCATGTATCCATTGTTCAGGATTGGACTGTTTTATCAATAGTAATTCAGTCCCTCCATAATAATCACCACCCTTTTTACATACGGAATAATGTGATATTAAATGTTTTTTCCGGCTGAAATCATTACAAAACATACCCTTTAAGCTTACGGGAATATCGGCTTGTTTTGTTTTCCTCAAAAAATTTGCAAATTTTTTCAGTTTTTTCTCATCCCAATGAAAACTACTTGATTTAAAGCTATAATGTTGGCCAGCAGCATCTGCAAATGATTCATTGCCGAAAACACACCGTGCAGGCGTGATTAAAAATTTATTGCTCCTCTTCCACATTGATATAAAAATGATCTTTTCAATTGGTGTACCGAGCCCCATTTGTACTTTGACTAAATAATTATGTTCTATACCAGTATTAAATGAACGGCCTTTGACCGATATCAAATTACCATTTCTTAATCTCATCATACCGTGTTTACAGCCTTTGGCTAGAGGATATACTGTAAAGTCAATATTCCTTCTATTTTTATTTACCTCCAGATATTCGGATAGGACAAATAGAAACAGTTTCCCGGTTAGGTTTTCAGTTTTCTTCAAGTCGTCCGGCAATCTTTTCCGTAAAAATTTATCAAAATGCGGAGCGACTAGATCTTTGACCAGACGTGACGAAAATTGTTTTTTAAATACGGCAAAAAATAATTCAGAAATTTCTTTATGCCCGTTATCCGCATATATGTTGCATACCAATAACAACACCAGCGATGAGAATAATATTTTTGTTTTCATTTCACTAATTCCTCCAATCAGTTTTATCCAAGATATACTGCTAACAATATGAAATCAATGTTTTCATCTATATTTTTAGTAAAAAAAACTTATCCAGCAAAGAGTATATTTTGTTTAAAAAGGTAATGCTTTCAGCAGAAGGATTTTTACACCTTATTTTTTATAATCACTGTAAGTATTTGGTAAAAAGGCAAATACAGAAATCCACAAAAAAACACAATATATTGTGGTTTTTCATTTGACACACATACATTATGTAGTATTTTAATTCTTACGGAAGGAGCGGATCAACTGGTCTCGCAGGCACAGCTATGACTTGGCAGTAAATTCGTTTTGTCATAGAAATCTTTAACTTTTTAACTCACGGAGATCAGAATAAAAATGTCAGTCCGGAATACAATCAAGCAGATTAAGAAACGTGATGGTCGTATTGTTGAATTTGATATCGAACGAATAACTATAGCTGCCAAGAAAGCCCTACAGGTAACAGGCGCGGCAAATAAAAAACTTTCACAAACCATATCGAAAGATGTTCTTTCTGAACTGATAAAAATGGGTTTTGGTGATGATAAAATACCCGATATCGAAATAGTTCAGGACCTAGTAGAACGTTCTTTCATAAAACGCGGCTTGACTAAAGCGTCAAAAGCCTATATTCTGTATCGCGCCCAGCATGACAGTCTCCGCAAGAGCAAACAGATGATGATGGATGTCCAGGGACTGGTTGCCGATTACCTGGACCGCGAAGACTGGAGAGTCAATGAAAACTCCAACGCCGGATTTTCCTATGCAAGTTTACTGAACCACGTCAGCGGTAGTGTGGTAGCGCATTATACCCTTGAAAATGTCTACTCCAGAGATATAGCGGAAGCCCATTCCAGCGGAGACATGCATCTGCACGACCTCTCCTGCGGCATCGTCGGTTATTGTGCGGGATGGAGTCTGCGCCAGCTATTACAGGAAGGATTTAAAGGCAGTTGCGGACGCGCCAGCGCGAGCCCGGCAAAACATTTTGACACGGCTTTGGGACAAATAGTAAACTTTTTATCCACTCTGCAGACAGAATGGGCCGGGGCTCAAGCATTCAGTTCCTTTGACACTCTGCTTGCGCCTTTTGTCAGGGAAGACGGACTAACCTATCGTCAAATCAAACAGAGCATCCAGCAGTTTGTATTTGGTTTAAACATTGCCAGCCGCTGGGGACAGACTCCTTTCACCAACCTAACTTTTGACTGGATGGTTCCGGAAGATTTGAAAGACAATCCGGTAATTATTGGCGGTGAACTTCAGGAAGGTAAATATTACCGTGACTATCAGGAAGAAATGAACTTGATCAATAAAGCATTCCTTGAAGTCATGAGCCAGGGCGACCGTGACGGCAGGATTTTCACTTTCCCGATTCCGACTTATAATATAACTGAGGATTTTGACTGGGAAAGCGAGAATGCTAAACTTTTATTTGAAGTTACCGGAAAATACGGACTTCCTTATTTCCAGAACTTCATCAACAGTGAACTGAATCCCGGCGACGTCCGCAGTATGTGCTGCCGTCTCCAGATGGATGTACGTGAACTGCGCAACAAGACCGGCGGACTTTTCGGAGCCGGTGAACAAACCGGGTCAATCGGCGTGGTTACCATCAACCTGCCGCGTATCGGTTATATCGCAAAAAATGAAAAAGAATTTTTTGCCCGTCTCAACAACCTTATGATACTGGCAATGGAATCTCTCGAAACTAAACGCAAAGTCGTTCAACGCTATCTCGAAGGCGACCTTCTGCCGTATACTAAAACCTACCTGCCTGACCTGAGCAATCATTTCAGCACAATCGGACTGGTCGGAATGAATGAAGCCTGTCTGAACTTCCTTGGATGTTCAATCTGCGATGAAGAAGGTAATACTTTCGCGATGAAAGTTCTGGACTTCATGCGCAACAAACTTCAGGATTTCCAGGAAAGCAGCGGACATATTTACAATCTCGAAGCAACTCCGGCGGAAGGCACAAGCTTCAGGCTGGCACGCCTTGACCGCAAACGTTTTCAGGATATTATTTGTGCCGGAGACACCAACCCCTACTACACAAACTCAAGTCAGTTACCAGTTGGTTACACAGATGACTTGTTCGAAGCTCTGGACTTGCAGGATCCCCTCCAGGCAATGTATACCGGCGGAACCGTTTTCCACGGTTTTATCGGCGAACGCATCGAAGACCCGGAGCAGGTTGCGGCCCTGGTCAAACGGGTGGCAAGCAATTACCGTCTTCCCTACTTCACAATAACTCCGTCATTCAGTATCTGCCCGGTTCACGGTTATATACCGGGTGAACACGCGGAATGCCCATTGGAAGTGGAAGAAGAGTTAAAAGTCGTGGGATAATTTCTTAACAAAACAAATTAACAAATAAATTACAGGAGAAACAAAGATGGCAAAGTGCGGACAAAAGAACGAAGTTTACAGCAGGGTTTGCGGATATTTCAGACCGGTAACAGACTGGAACAAAGGTAAGAAAGAAGAATTCAAAGACAGAAAGGCTTACCAGTCAAAATACTCTGCAGAAGGGTGCAAAGTAGCATAAAGATTATATCTATAGAGCACTCTTTCGTTTTCAGGAGGAGTGCTTTTTTATTGCAGGAATAGTTTAACAATGAATATTCGTGGCATGGTGCGCTTTACCCTGGTGGACTTTCCGGGTAAAATGGCTTGTATAGTTTTTGTTGGGGATTGCAATTTCCGTTGCGGTTACTGTCATAACCCCTGCCTGGTATTCGATCCTGAAAGCCAGCCCCTTATCAGTGAAGATGAATTTTTCAGGTTCCTTGCCAAACGTCAGGGAAAACTCGACGGAGTGGTAGTCAGCGGCGGCGAGCCTGCTTTGCGCAAACCGCTTTTGAGCTTCATCAGAAAAATAAAAGACATGGGATTTCTGGTAAAGCTCGACACCAACGGCAGCATTCCGGAACAAGTTATAAAGATTCATGAAGAAGCCGGACTCGATGCCCTGGGAGTGGATTACAAAGCTCCGCTGGAAAAATACAACAAGGTATCTCAGTGTCATATACCAGGGCTGGGTGAGAAGACTTTGAAAGTCATAAAATTCGCTGTTAATAAAAATATCTTTATTGATGTAAGGACAACTGTCCATAAAGCTTTACTTTCAGAAACAGATCTAGCGCTAATGCGCGAAGAACTATCTTCAACCGGACTGGAAAACTGGACACTCCAGCAGTTTAATCCTGTTGAAGTCATCGATGATTCTCTGCTGGAAAAAGAAACCTACAGCGACCATGAGCTTCTGAAAATAGCTGACAGCCTCCATAATACCAAAGTTCGCGGCCTGACAGGAATTATTCTCAATAAGTAATTTAAGCCGACTGGCGAATGATCAGTTCCATTTTTACGTTGATTTTGATCTTCTCCCTTTTGGAAGCTAAGACCTTGCTTAAAAGAGCCTTTGCGGTTAACTGCCCCAATTCACGGTTTGGCTGAGCTATAGAGCTAAGAGGAGGAGAACAAAACATTGCCAGTTCGCGATTGTCAAAACCAATCAAGCTGATATCATCCGGCATTCGTTTCCCCTGCTTGGTAAACCCGGCAGCAATACCGGAAGCAAGATAATCAGAATAGGCAATCACCGCATCAGCATCCGGCTGTTCCCGCAAAACTTTAAGCGCCGTATCCTGTCCTATCTGGAAAATTTCTCCAAGTTTACGGCTCAACCCCTGCTCTGTAGGAACAACTATCCGGGAAGCTATTTTAAGGTCGCTGACCGCAGCTTTATAACCGTCAATACGACGGTCACGGACACCATAGCCGGCAAAAACTATATTGCGACGGCCTTTTCCGAATAAATATTTGACAGCATCGTAAACTCCTTGTCTGCGATCTACATAAACGCTGTCATATTTCAAACTTCCGGCATAAGATATCAATATTGCCGGAATACCGGATTCTTCCGCAATGTCATATAATTTCATTGCCATCTCGGCTTCACTCAGGAAAATTATTCCTGCAGGTTTCTGGCGCAGTATATTTGCAAAAAGTTTTTCGCTTTCGGCAGAGTATTCCGGCGAAGAGTACATATAATGCATATTCGGCTCGTAGCTGACAGTACTCAAATATTCCTTTATCCCGAAAACTTTATCCATAGCCATGGAATCACAGTGGGCGGATGGATTATCGACTATATTGATTACGGCAACGTCATAACTCCGGCTGGAACGCAAACTTTGCGCCGCCCGGTTAGGCTGATAATTCAATTCCTTTACCGCCGCGTCAACAAGCTTCTGCGCTTTTTCCGAAACGTAGCCACTACGCCGTATCGCCCGGCTGACCGTATTCATGGACAATCCAGTTTTAGAGGCTATATCTTTTAAACTTGCCATAAAAAGTACCTGAATAACGTTAATATCTCAACGTTAACATAATACACTTATTTTTCTATAAAGCAAGTTGTTTCAGGGATATTTAATGACAAAGCGTTAACTTTTGCTTTTGAGCTTGCAAAAACTCACGCAGGGAGCTGCTTCCCGGCATACTGTCAAATATATAATACGGAGCTTCCCAGCAGATAAGTTTTTCCACATACGGCGCGGCATTGTTGATCTGGGCCGTAACCCTTTCAGGAGAAGCGCTAACGCTGTGATTAACTCCATCAATTGATTCATTACGCTCAAAGATTTCAATATTTGACCATAATTTTATATCACATTTTTTACATATTTCCAACCATGCCTTGTAGGTTTGTTCCTGATGGATCAGTTGGTTTCCGCAAGTGCCTATCGAATCCTGCGGAGCCATTATATCCAACGGAACTTTATCCAGTATCGTCAACCATGAATCAATCATTTCCGGCATTTTTCCGGGAAAATATTTTGTTGCCGGCGACATCATGATTCTCTTATCCGGAGCTTCTCGTTTTACCGCAAAGCAAAATTCCCGGTAAATTTCATTGAGGAACTTTTCCTTTTCCAAATCGCGTGCTCCGGCAAAAGCTGTTTCAGGAGCAAAATATATTCCATCAAAGAGCTTGCGGTACTTAAGCAGCTCGCGAAAACAACTGACCTGGTTTTGTTTTTCCTGCTCTATATCCGCCTGAGTCAAATGTTCCTTCCAGCCTGTAACCGAGCCGTAGCCACCCAAATATACTTTCATACATGAGGCATCAGCGGCTTCGAGCATGGGCTCAACCACATTCCACTGTTTATGGTTTTTAAAATGCTCTGACGGATAATAACATTCATTCAGTTCGTTCCATACAGAAGCTTGAAGGATTATCGTATCCATCCCTGCCCTGCTCAAGTCCCGCATCAATTTCATCCAGTCGCGTACCGAATAGTTATGCATAGGCCGTCCCCGGTAGTTAGGAGGATGAGCATAGACAAAAGTTCCGGTAATAGGCATTTGCGGGGCGAGTAGAGGATTATCATTAATGAACTTCCGGTTTAACTTTTTTGCCCGTAAAATCATTGGTTCCACTAATTCTCTAGCTTTATCGGAAGCGATAAACAAGCTGAAATCTTCAATTTTTTCAATAGTAAACATTATTAATAATTTATCCTCAGCGCCACATAGTCGTTACGCGGTATTCTGACCTTCATTTTATCTATACTTTTATTTGTTTCGGCGTTCCTGACTGATTTCAACGTAATTCCTTTGAAATTCAATTCAACCTCTTTAGCTGCTCGATTTAAGTTCGATACCAACACAAGATATTTATCGCCGTTTTTGTAATAACCGACAACAACATCTTTAGTATTCGAAGTAATTTTTTTATTTTCCCAATAAGGCATGAAGCTTACGCCTGCGTCATTGATTCCAAATTCACGACGGAATTTCCAGGTCTTATAAACTTCTCTGCTATCGCAGAACAAAGGCCATACTAGCATATCCGCCTGTATAATCCGTGACAACATATCCCTTGTAGGCGTTGGATGCGTCATAAGGTCTTTCCGGTTTTTCAAACAGGGCAGAAAAACCATCACCGCACCCCACTGCTTCCAGTAACATTCGGCTCGCAAACGATCCATAGGCAAAGCATAAGAGTAATAATACAAGTCTTCTTTTGAATTTGGCGGCAGGAATTCAGGATTGCGGTCTTTGAAGTAGCCTGAATAATATTGTTCTCCAATAAGCATCATCTTGTACATACTGAGCGCCGGCATAGTATGTGTAGCCGAACAATGAGCTATAGATGACGGAACCGCATTATTACGTTTCCATATATTATAAGTAACCCTTTTAATAAAATTCCGGCTGCCAAAGACTTCAAACGTCGGTCTTCGCACACCCTTAAGGTCATCATAGCCTCCCCCGCTTAATGCTTTTGAATTCGGTATAGGCTGGGTTTCATCTATATAAACGCCATCAATATTACCCATTATCTTTGTCCATTGATCAACGCACCAGACCAAGTAGTCTGTCCATTCACTGGTGCATGCGGCACGGTACATTTGATGGCTGCCGCCGCCGGGCCGTCCGGGAATGGTACTCCATTCTTTCTGCATTTTCACTGCGTCCGGATTTATTTTTTCATCGGCTTTTACCGGATAATGCAGGCGTGTCCAGTAAGGAATAATTTTTCTTTTTTCACTGGAATCGCGCTTTATTTTAGTACGGTTGCGCTCTACATTCAGCGCCCGGTGCGGCTCCGGATCAAGCATCATCCAGCGCCATTCATTGGGCCAGTAGATCAGACAAGTTCCGCGCCAGTCTTTTGTAAAAGAATCGTATTGTGCCGAAAATGTTTCGCCGCGCCAACCTTCAGGGAGAGGTTTTACCGGTGTAGCCATCAGCCCGAAGCTATATACCAGTTCAGATCTGCTGCCGTATGGAATATTTTCAGTCACCATGTTCAATACAAGCTCAACATCGCCTCTATTATTTCTTGATACCTCTATCATATCGTCACGCTGTTTCGGCCACCAGTTCTGTTCGGACTCGGCAAACCAGAGCAATCCGCGATTATTATCGCCAATCCAGACATTTGTCTTAAATCCGCTTTTAAACAATAGTCCTTTTTTTGTTCCCAAAGCCCGGGAAAAAGAATTCTTAACCAAATCCTGTGATTCATAAACCGTTGGAGCTCCAACATAATGAATAAATTTAGTGTTTTCTTTGCTAAAAGGTATAATCAATTTCATTTCACTGATCTTCTGCTTTTCAGGCTTGATATTCAGTTTGCTCCAAACCATCCCGTCGAACTCGATCATGTATTCAATAGAAGCTTTCAAAGTACCGACTTCCGACTGACGTTTTAAGGTAATCCTGCCTCTCCCTTGTTTAACGATTTCAGGATCGGAAAAATTGAGTTTTTGCTTTTTGCCGTTTACAGTTATTTCAAGCATTATCGGGGCTTTAAGCAACAGAGCTCCTGTTGCTTTGATTGCTTCCAATATGCCGTTTCCTGACAATTTGTATTCACGTCCCCAGACGGATACTCTTTTTTTCGCATATTTAACAGGAGTCCATGGAGGCAAAACCGTATCATCTTCCAAGGCTTTCATGCCAAGTTTCGGACGATCTTTAAACCATGGGCTTGGCTTCCCTGTATCCCTTTTCCCGATCAAGGCAGCATCTTCTGCTGATACATTCATTTTTAGATCGGGAAGGCGGTCTTTAGCCAACGCTCTGACTTCCTGGCCTGAAAGCGGACGGTCATACATATTAACTATGCTGACTGTTGATTTACCTTCATAGCCAAATTTTGTAGAAGCCGGACCTACATAAAATGCGTCGGCCCATTCTCTGACAGCGCCTAACTGAGCCGCTTTACGCCTGATTCCATCAACATATAAAACTACTTCATCAGGACTATAGCTTACGGCGACATGGTGCCATGATTTATCTTTCCATTCTTTTACCGGACAGTTGAGAAAAGCTTTTTCTCCTGTTTTATTGAGTTCAATATAAAGCGCGAGGCCGCTGGTTTTATATTTATAAAGGTATAGTTTGCCAGCGCCTTTAGTCCGTGGGATGGATGTTTGCATGAATATATGCACTTTTTTATCATTCCATGCCCAGTTCTCAGCTTTTACAAGCAACTCTATCGCACCTTTCCCGGGATTCAAATTACCTGAAGCGCTATACTTGACAGTTGAACCTTCCGTACCTACAGCAAGTCCACGAATAGTATGAGCCATATTATCGAAATCAAATACCGCTTTTTTAGCCAGGAGTATTGTGCCGTTTTTATCGCCTCCAGCTTTTTTAGCGGCAACTTTAGCATCAGTTGAAGTAGTTTCCGTATAATCAACACTAAAACAGACAGCATTCTGCAAATCACCTTTTTTTTCAACATTTTTTTCAGCTTTGGGCAAAACAATTTTTTCTAATTTACTCAGTTTGATTTTTGAAGCTTTCTTCACAGCCTCCTCCGCTTTTTGCAAAAAATTTGATTTATCAGCACTAAAACCTTTTAATACCAAGGTGTATACCGGAGATTCATATCCAGCAGGAAAAACTTTAGGAGTTTTAAGCATTAAATAATACTTATTGTAAGCGTTTTTCACTTCCCAGAACGAGCTTTTTCTGCCTTGTCCGATAATCGGTTTGGGATAATACATCAACATACCCCTGCCACTTTTCGAATCAATATTAGCCGCCCATTTTACATCTTTATTTAAATGCCATAAGCTCCTGCCTTTAAATTCAGTTCCAAATGTCCCGGAATACCTTTTACCGTCAACGCCTTCAGCCAGCCAGCCGTCTGTTGATCTATTCCAGCACAACAGATAAATGTATAGTAAATGTATAGGTTGCTTCGCTGTTGCAACAAAGCGTTTGCGCTCAATAATCCCTTCAGGAGACAAGCTTATTTCACTTTTGAAACACAGCTTGTCAAACACAGATATTTTCCTCAGCAGCAATTTCTTAGCACTATAAGTCTTCCCGTCATCAGGAATAACCTGCTTCCCGTCCGCGAACAGTTCAACCTTGAGTATTTTTTCAAAGCCGCCCTCTCCATGTCCAGCTCCGACATACCTGCCTTTACCATGAGCCATGACTGTTCCATAGAAACCGCTTTGAGTTCCCAGTATAACGCCGGCATATTTAACCTGGCGGACAGTATATTTATATTTTTTGCTGATTTTCAACTCATAATCCCCGGATTTAAGGTAAAACGATTTCTCTCCGGCAACAGAGTTAAAGACAGACAGAAACATAAGCCAATAGAACAGAATACGCATATTCCTACCTTATCTAAAGATTTATACTTTTCTTATAACGATCCCATACAGTATTAGGCAATGTAGCTGGCGGAGTCACATTCCTTGCACTGCTCGAACCTAATTCGTTATAAGGATTAAACGGATCTCTGCATTTTACTCCTGAAGCATGACCGTCACCCCAGACAATATTAATTGTACTGTTATGGCGCGCGTAAGCGTTACCGCCACTGGTTCCGTTGAATGAATTAGCATAATAATAACCATATAACTCGTAACCCTCACTTAAATGGCGAACATCACAATGTATCAAAGTTTGAGACGGATTAGCTACCTGGCTTTCCCGTGCAGGAAGCAGTTCATAAACAAGGTAACTTGTACCCGAAGCTGTATAGCAGTAGCCACCACCTATATGATGCTGGTTATATCCGTAACCAGGAGTGGAAGGAAAGAAAAATTTCTGTACCGAAGGACATTTAAACGCCTGATGATCTTTATAGCCGTCAGTGCCGGTATCGTTCAGAAACGGCGCAATCAGATTTGTCCAATAACCGCCGGGATAGTATCTGGCGCGAGATGGCGGATAATATGCATCATAACTATCACGATAAAGAGCGGTGGCAAGCCCCAGCTGTTTCAGGTTGGACAGGCAGCTGATGGCTTTAGCTTTCTCACGGGCCTGATTAAGCGCCGGTAATAACATTGAAGCGAGAATTGCTATGATAGCAATCACAACGAGGAGTTCAATAAGTGTGAACATTGCCTTTGAAAGAATGCTTTTTGTTTTCATTTCACGTCTCCTTTTTTTATTTAGATTTTATTTCTTTTATACTGTTTCCTGGGCAAATCACAGGTTTTATCATTTTATTTTGTATGTCTTTCTCTCCTTCAAGCATTTGACTAAGACCATTGTAAAGATTTTCAGCCATTTCAGCCACCGGTTGCTCCAGATAAACTATTTGTACATTTTCCGGCGGTTCCACCACCCGGTCAAACGCAACGATTGAAATATTTTCCGGTATGCGAATATTATTTTCAGCAATAAATTCAAAAGTCTGCTTTTGAAAAATCTCTCCCGCAATGAACAAACCGGTCATATCTTTATTTTCAGCGAAAAAATCTCTCAATTTATCTTTAAAATTATTTGAGTCAAGAATATGCATAACCCGCTTTTCATCGACTTCTATACCCGCTTCATGCAATGCATCACTGAAACCGCGCCAACGCTCTGAAATATAACGGTACGGATGATCTGACGTAATACAGCCTATCTTTTTATGTCCGGCTCTGGTCAGGAGAGCAACCAGTTCGCGGGTTCCGGAATATTGGTCTATTGCCACATAAGGGATATTGGTTCCAAAAAGCTGACGATTAGCAACCAGCACTTTGGTCCCGTTATCATGAATTTTTTCTATACGTATAATATCTTCAGGAGTGGGAACCGCCCAGAAAAGACAATCCAAATCATATTCACACCCTCCACTTTTTTCCAGTTTATTTATGTCTTCCGCGGTTAAAATTTTCAGGGAACAATTATTCTTTTCACTAAGAGAGTAAAGCTTATTAATAAAAGAAGAAGTAAATATACTATGTATATTTCCCATAGGAATGCCGTAAAGCCCAACCGTCGATTTACTCTGCGTATTACTGCGGGCGGTTATCGCCAGATGCGACGAAATCCCCTCTTTTACAAACCATCCGCGTCCCGGTTCACTGACAATCACTCCGCTTTCCGCGAGAAGCTTCAGAGTTTTCCGGGCAGTATGACGGTGAATACCGTATTTTCTGCTCAATGAATTCTCCGACGGCATCTTTTCGCCAGGCTTTATCTCACCAGTAATAATGGCTGTCTTCAGTTTGTCCTCAAGCTGAAGATATACCGGCTTTATATTAGTTTTATCTATTACTTTCCGCATTTCAAAACACCTTACTTGTATACTTGTATAAACTTGTATACTATTAATTATATACTATCAGGCTTAAATTGTCAATAGTTATACTTATTTTCGAATGAATAAACTTGTATACTCCTCCTCAAACAGCTATCAATTACCAGTTATCTGTTATCTGTTACCAGTTTCAAAATATGATTCTGTTAAAAATGACTGTATAAAAGTTGCAATCGTCGACTTTGAACTGTACTGTACCTGATTAATAAATTCTCTTTATTAGTAAGTAAGTTTTAAAATACTCCGGAGATATATTTTGAAAAAGCTTGAGTTTTCGGCAAACTTTAAAAAAGATTATATTGCCTATTCAGCAATCGTGATTTTTTTCCTGATTATATTCTTTGAGATCTCCATGGCTATCGTTATCCCGGCTCACTTGCAGATAGAAGGGGTTTGGGCAAAAGAAGTTGCACGCCAGGAGATGGTTAACGAATTTGATGCTGTCCGCAACGCTTTCCTGCGTCAGAAATTCAAACATGAATATGCGGGAGACGAAGCCAAAATTATTGCCGACAGCATGACTCCGCTGGCAGAATATCTCCGTAAACATCAATATGATATAGGTTTTAAGGAAATCGAAGAAATCAAAAAGACAATAAGCGGTACCCGCACCTTTCTTAGTGGACTGCACAGCAAAGGGGCCTACAGTACCGATGCTCATATTAAAACTGAAAATTTTATAAAAAACCTTAAAAAAGAACTGGCAAAGACTAATAATGCCAATTAATATTTTGGAGAATAGTTTATGAAAAAAGCCCGTCTGAAAAAAATTGTTGACAAATTCCGCGATATAAAGATTGCGGTGGTCGGCGATTTGATGCTTGACGTTTATATTTGGGGCAAAGCTTCAAGAATTTCCCCTGAAGCCCCGGTACCCGTCGTTCAGGTAAAAGAAAAAAGCTGCTGCCTGGGCGGAGCCGCAAACGTAATGCGCAATGTTGTTACGCTGGGCGGCAAAGTAAAAGCATACGGCGTTATCGGAAATGATCCCGGCGGAGATGAGATGAAAGATCTTTTCGCCGCTTACAATATTGATCCGGCAAGCCTCTCTGTTGATAAATCACGCCGGACAACCCAGAAAGAACGTATTATAGCTTCCGCGCAACAACTGTTGCGGGTTGATTTTGAAGATACAGAAAAACTTGATGATATTATTCGTCAGGAAATGATTGTTGAGATAAAAAGATTGATAGATTTGAAAGCAGTCGACGCAATCATTTTTGAGGATTACGGCAAAGGCGTACTGAACGAAGAAATGCTCAATCAGCTCATTCCCGCTGCCAGAGAAAATAATATTATAACTTCTCTTGACCCTAAACCGGGACATTTATTAAATGTAAAAGGGCTGACCGTTATGAAACCTAACCGTAGTGAAGCATTCGCAATCACCGGAACCTTCCAGCAGGGCAACGGTATGGCGGTTAAGGACGACAAACAGCTGCACGCAGTTGCCAAACAAATACTGGATGAATGGGAACCGGACTATTTAATTATCTCATTAGCATCACAAGGGATGGCTCTATTCCGCAAAGATGCTGAAATGGTGGTGATCCCGACCAAAGCGCGTGAAGTTTATGATGTATCCGGAGCCGGAGACACGGTCATTGCGGCCTTCACCTTGGCTTTAAGCACCGGTGCAGATCCGGTCGAAGCGGCGGAAATTGCTAATCACGCCGCCGGCATCGTGGTCGGCAAAGTCGGTACGGTCACCGTTAGCAAAGAAGAATTACTTGAAAGTTTTAACCGGGGGGTATAAGAATTGAATAACAGAACAGCAGCTATAATTCCGGCGCGCTTCGCCAGCACCCGTTTCCCGGGTAAAGTACTGGCACAGTTGTGCGGTAAGCCGATGATCCAATGGGTCTATGCAAAAGCCGCTTCCTCAATCGCGGATGAAGTGTTGGTCGCTACTGATAATCAAGAAGTTCTTGAGGCAGTTGAGGCTTTCGGCGGCAACGCCGTCCTGACGTCTTCCGAACACCCGTCCGGAACGGACCGGGTCTGCGAAGCAGCCAGGGAAATGGATTGTGATATAATCATCAATATTCAAGGCGACGAACCGCTGATCCCGGTTGAAGTCATTAATGACCTGATAATACTTATGCAATCAAATCCTGAGGTGGAAATAGGAACAGTCGGGGTTCCTGGAAATCGTGATGAACTGGCTAATCCGAATAATGTAAAAGTCGTTGTCGATAATTTTGATTTTGCTTTATACTTCAGTCGTGCTCTGATACCTTTCCTGCGCGAAGGCGGCATTGACACCCAGGCTCTTCTGCACTGGGGGATTTACGCTTACCGCAAGGCAGCACTTGAACAATTTGTAGCCCTTCCCGAAGGCAGACTTGAATCCTGTGAAAAACTCGAACAACTGCGGGCTCTGGAGAACGGTATGAAAATATACCTCATGCGGAGCAATCTGGAGAGCATCGGCGTCGATACGCCTGAAGACCTGAAAATCGCTGAAACTAAGCTGCGCGAAGTAATTCAGGATGAAATCGATAAACAGTCAGCAGGAAGGAAAATAATTTCATGAAAAATATCAGAATATCCGATGATGTCATAATCGGCGAAAAATTAACTTTGATTGGCGGCCCTTGTGTCGTCGAAAGCATGGACATGTGCAAAAAGATCGCCGCCTATCTTCAGGATCTCTGTGCAGGACTTGATGTTCAATACATGTTTAAGGCTTCATTTGATAAAGCCAACCGCTCAAGCGTAAAATCTTTTCGCGGCCCCGGTATTGATGAAGGGCTGAAAATACTTGCTGAGATCAAACATTCGTTTGATTTACCAATTGTAACAGATGTCCACGAAGCAGATCAAGCGGCAAAATGCGCGGAAGTCGCAGATGTGCTGCAAATCCCGGCTTTCCTCTGCCGGCAAACCGACCTGCTGGTCGCCTGTGCCGTTACCGGCAAGACTGTCAACATAAAAAAAGGACAGTTCATGGCTCCTGAGGATATGCGTTGCGCGGTCGAAAAAGTTCAGGATTCGGGAAATGAAAAAGTAATGCTGACTGAGCGCGGAAGCAGTTTCGGATACCATAACCTGGTGGTTGATATGCGGGGACTGGCAACAATGCGCGAAATGAACGTGCCGGTAGTCTTTGACGCTACGCATTCGGTACAACTGCCCGGCGGACTTGGAAATGCATCAGGCGGGCAACGTGAATTTATACGTCCGCTGGCCAGAGCCGCGGCGGCAGTCGGAATAGACGTGCTCTTTACCGAAGTTCACCCTGAACCGGAAAAAGCTCTTTCAGATGGTCCTAATTCCCTGGACTTTGATATGATTAAAACTGTTTTACAGGAAGTGAAGGAAATTTATGATTTCTCAAGAAAGAATCAATAAGATAAAAGCTTTGGTACTGGATATTGACGGCGTTATGACTGACGGACGCATGGGCTACAGCGCCGGAGATGAGGTGAAGTTTTTCAATGCGCATGACGGACATGGGATAAAAATGCTTATGCGTGCCGGATTCAAAGTAGGTGCGCTCTCCGGAAGACAGGCGGAAGCCAACCGTAAACGCGCTAAAGAACTGGGGTTCGATTTCCTCTATGAAAACCGGAAGAACAAAAAAGAAGCTTTCGAGATCTTACTTGAAGAAAATTCTTTAAAGGCGGATGAATGCCTTTATGTGGGTGATGATGTAGTTGACCTGCCGGTTCTCCGCCAGGCAGGAATTGCCGTTATAGTCGCTGATGCCCCGGAATATATGGATGAATACGCCGATTTCAGGACTAAAGTTTCCGGCGGTTACGGTGCAGTTCGCGAAGTGTGTGAATGGCTGCTCAGACAGCGCGGCGAATGGGACAAACAAATGGAGCGTTATATCTCTTGAAAAAAATAATTTATTTGCTTGCCACGCTTCTGATGCTGACTGGAACAGTCGCGACTTGTGATGAGCTTGGAGCGCTTAAAGTATATAAAGCACGCCTCCCTATTTATAACAAACAGCGTCTCAGGTATATGATCTTCTGCGCGACAATGAGCCGCAAAGCAGATAAACTTTATGCCGACGACGTAATAATTGACCTCATCAAGAACCATGTCGATATAAATAAAATAGTTTACTACGACGATCTTAAACTATATAAACTCGGTATAAATCCTGAGAAAGTCGCTGAATTCTGGAAAGATAAAACCAATTCCATCGGTTTCATATCCACCAGTAAAGCAACCATTATCCAGGAAAGTAAAATAGCTTCCAGCGACAAAGAAGTTTTTTTCCGTTCACCGCAAATTGATCTAAACGGGGTGGGATTTACCGCCAACTTTGACACACGGGTAATAGAGGTGCTTAATAAAGTCGATATAATTATCCGCATGAAAAAACAGGAAAACGGGAAAAAACTATCAGCAAAAGACATCGTTAAAGTCAAAGCGGACTCTATGCTCATGGAAATGGAGAAAGACCTTGTAACGCTGATCGGCAATGTAAAAGTCGATGACGCGACTTTCAATATTAACTGCGACCGTCTGGTACTTGACATGAATAAGGACAAAAATGACGTTCAAAAAAGTTCCGGCGGCGACCTCACACCCGCTGGACTTTCAAAAATAACCTGTCTGGGAAAGGTTAAAATAATCCGCAAAATATCAGCTGATGAATTCAAGAAGAATGGTTCACAGAAAGCCTTTGCCGACAAAGCTGTTTATCTGAAAAACAAAGAACAAATTATATTGACCGGGAAAAAACCGCGTATCTATCGCGGCGACGATATGATTTCCGGAGATAAAATTGTTCTATGGAAAGAAACCGGACGTTTACAGGCATTTCAAAACTGCCTGGTCGAAGTAGTAAACAAAAAATCTAAAAAAACTAAGAAGACAGAATTAAACAGCGATTTCATAGACTTTGATTATAATAAAAACATTGGTATCTTCACAGGGAATGTCCGGGTGAAAGATAAAGCGATGAAACTGAATTGTAATAAAATGACAGTCTATATGAAAGATTTTAAGAAAAAAGGGACAACATCCACCAAGAAAGAATTGACTGAAATTGATTGTGTTGGCTCTGTTATTGCTATTGACCCGCGCGCAAGAGTAACCTGCGACCGCATGGTCATTACCTTTAAAGATATTCCGCCTCACGCAAAAAACAGGGATGCCGCTGTCAGCGACACCCGGGAAATCGACCTGATTAAATGTTTCGATAATGTTTATATGGTAAATGTCCCTAAAGACCCGAAAACCAAACCGACAACTATCAACTCGGATAAATCTGTTTTAAATATTCGCGACAATGTGGCAGATTTGCTCGGACATGTCAAGATTGAAGAGGAAAAATTCAACCTGACTTGCAAGAAAATGAAAATACTGTCTAAAGATATTACACCAGAAAAGGCCGCAGAAAATATTATTGAAAACCAGGAGAATCCTGATGACACGCCTAAACACATCGGGATAGGAGATACAAAAGAAATTACAAAAATAATTTGCCTGGAAGATGTAGTTATGTCGCGTAGACATATGGGTGAACCGCAGAAAGCAATCGGGGATAAAGGCGTATATATAATAAATAATCAGGAAATCATTTTGACTAAAGAAAACGGCAAACCTACCCTGCAGCGCGGAATTACTGTCATGGAAGGGAGCAAAGTTATTCTCGACACCAGCACCGGACTGCTTAATATAGAAGACGGACACCTGAAAAATCTCGACGGCAGCTCACTGCTGGACTGATTAAATTAACTGAATAAAAATAATAAAGGCTGGCATATATGAAATTTTGGAAGTATATTACTTATATGAAAGGATTTTTGATATAATGGCAAACAGTAATAATGAAAATTTCCTGTTGACAGCTGATAATCTGGTTAAAGCCTATCATGGCAAAAGAGTTGTTAACGGCGTTTCGATAAATGTAAAACCTGGAGAAGTTGTAGGTCTGCTTGGTCCCAACGGGGCAGGCAAAACTACGTCTTTTTATATGGTTATGGGACTGGTAAGGCCTGATGAAGGATGCGTACGTTTCAAGGATTATGAAATAACACATTCCCCAATGTACCAGCGTGCCCGTCTGGGCATGGGTTATCTGGCTCAGGAACCATCTATATTCAGAAAGCTCACGGTTGAACAGAATATTATGGCTATCCTCGAAACTCTCGCCATATCAAGAAAAGAACGTAAAGAACGCCTGGAAAGGCTTTTGAATGAACTGGAACTGACACGTTTAGCCAAACAAAAAGCAATGACTTTAAGCGGAGGAGAACGCCGCCGTCTGGAAATAACCCGCGCGTTAGTCACCAATCCGTCATTTTTGATGCTTGACGAACCTTTCAGCGGAGTTGACCCTATCGCGGTCTATGACGTGCAGCAGATTATCGGACAACTACAGAAAAAAGGTATGGCAATTTTAATAACAGACCACAGCGTCAGGGAAACCCTGGCAGTTGTTGACCGTGCCTATTTAATGGCACATGGAGAAATAATGCTCGAAGGAAACAGTGAGTTCCTTGCTAATGATGAAAAAGCCAAAGAAGTTTATCTTGGGCCTCAATTTACAATATAACATCACCCTTTAACCTTTAACCATAAGGAGAGTTAATAATGCAAATTATTATCGCTGGACGTCATTTTACGGTCTCGGACTCGCTCAAAAAAGAAATCAATGAGCGCCTCGAAACAATGCTTACTCATGTTCATTTAAAGATATCAACAGTTAGGGTTATCCTGGATGTGGAGCATACCCATCGCTGCAAAGCTGAAATCATAATCAGCATGAAGAATTCTATCATGGAAGCAGACGTAACTACTCGCGACATGTACGAATCCATTGATGCGGTTATAGATAAGATTGAGATACAGGTTCGTAAATATCTTGACAAAAAGCAACAACACCACGGTGAAGCAGCATTAAGGGATGTTGCCGCTACCGACAAACCGGAAGAAGAAATCAACGAAAAATACGAAGAGGATTACGTTTAGGCAAATCGAAATCAGGAGCGGCAGCGCAAAGCTGCCGCTCTTTTTTTATAACTTATTCCAGATGTTCGTTAAAGTCGTTTATTAATTTCATGTTGAATTTACGGGCAAAGAAATAGTAAATGGTCGGTATCACAAAAAGAGTTAACGCACTTGACAAAGCAAGTCCGAAAATCAATACTGTCGCCAACGGTTGAAACAGCGGGCCGCCATTGAACATCAAGGGCGTCAGTCCGCCAATCGTCGTGCAGGTAGTCATGAGTATCGGTCTTACCCGCAAAGTACAGCCTTCAAGCACACATTCAGTAAATTCTTCTTCATTGATTCCGTGATATGACTTCTCTTCAGGCTTCAACTTGGATTTTGACTGCCGCTCTATGATAAGCATCCCGATGAAATCAAAAAGCACAATCGCGCCGTTAACCACTATCCCGAATAAAGCCAACAGCCCAAGCTGTGCGAAAAATCCCATTGGAACATTCATTATCCACAGCCCAAGAAAAGCGCCAATCAGCGCCAGCGGGAGCGTTCCGAGGACGATAATGGTTTTCTGGATAGCATTGAAATATACTATCAACGTAAGAATAATAAGGAATAAACTTATAAGCATGGCCTTGCTGATATGTCCCGAGCCCTCCTCGGACCTTTCTGTCGTACCGCCGATTTCTATATCGTAACCAACCGGCAGATGTTTTCTAATCTCTTCAAGTTTCGGCATATTTTTGTAGATAAGCGGATTTGCAAGATAACCATCCTTATTTGAAGCCTGAACTTGTATGTTGCGGCGTTTATTATAACGCTCTATCCGGTTCGGCTGACGAGTTATCTTGAATTTGGCTACGGATGACAACGGGACTTTTCCATATTTTCCCTCGACATATATGCTGTCCTCACTGGGAACTTCCTGACGCTGTTCAGGCGGAAGCCGCAAGTATACCGGGATCAGATGATCGCCTTCGCGATAAGTCGTGAGGTAATACCCCGAATAATAAGCATTCAGGCTTTGCGCTATCGAAGTCCTGGTGACACCCGCCGCGAGACACTTTTCCTGATCGGGAATAATGTCCAGCTGATATCCCAGGTTTCCCCAACTGTCATGGACAT
Source organism: Victivallaceae bacterium (assembly GCA_963664605.1). GTDB lineage: Bacteria > Verrucomicrobiota > Lentisphaeria > Victivallales > Victivallaceae > JAHOYW01. The sequence continues at coordinate 1,546,039 of OY761536.1, read as the reverse complement.
TATACACCCCTTCAGTATTATTAAAAATTTCCTTGACCTGTTCAGCATATTTTTTCAATATGTTGTAATCATCTCCGAGAATCCTGATACTTATCGGATACCTGACCGGAGGCCCCATGCCAAGGCATTTAGTGGTAATGCGCGTACCCGGCATATTTCCGCGGCATTCATTTTCAACTTTATGCATAAAATCAAGGACTTCTTTCCCAGAGGTCACGTTTACCAGGATTTCAGCATAGTTGCTTTTCTGGTATTCCACCATATACGAAAGTTTTATCCTTGGAGCCCCCTCCCCGATAAAACTTACCATATTTTCGAGTCGATTATGTATTTTGCCATGGCTGTCTTTATAATGGGAGTTTTTCTTAATAATCTCTTCCACCTGCTTACATACTTCAGATGTTTTGTTTATCGATGCTCCCTCAGGAAGCCAGATATTAACCACAAATTGATCGCCGGCTGCGGCAGGTATAAAATCGGTCTTGATCTGACCGGTCACTACCAGCATAATAGTAAAGGCACTGGCAAAAACAACCGCAACAGTTACCAGGAAAGGATGAAGTATGCACCAATGCAGAGTTCTCCGGTAAATATTATGCTGATTTTTTTTGCCGCCATTTTTTCTCTCAATGAAACGAATTATACGTATAAGCGGAGATACTTTATCGGTTCCCGGTTTGAGAATAAGCCAGGTCAGGGATACGGTAAAAGTCAAGGCAATAACCCAGCTGACAATAAGTGTCGCCCCCACGACTATAGGTATGCTTCTGATAAACTCCCCAATATTTCCCGGTATCAACAACATCGGCAGAAAAGCGAAAACCGTTGTCAAACTGCCTATCAAGATCGGCCATGCCACTTGTTTAGCGCCCTCAACAACCGCACTGTAACGGGAATATCCTTCATCCTGGAGGCGATGGACGTTATCACATATTTCAATCGCACAGTCAACCAGCATACCTAATGAAATTATCAGGGCGGTAATGGATAACTTTTCCAGTTTCACGTCAAAAAGCCTTGCGATAGCAAATGAGATCATTACAATCGCCGGGATAGATGCACCCATTATCAAGGCAACGCGCGGCCCGATGAAAAGGAATGCAATAAATATCAGGATTAAAATCGACTGGAGCAGATTATCAGTAAATATTGCGATATTTTTCGTTACGGTGCGGGGCTGGTCGGCAACAATGCTCATCTTTATATCGGGCGGAAGTATGGTTTTCTCCCAGACAGGGATCATCGCTTTTACTTTATTGCCGATTTCAACAATATTCTGATTTTTCTTCATAGTGTAGTACATGACAATACAAGGACGCTGAAAGTATTTATTATCCGAATAACGAGTAATTACCCTCAGAGGATCTTCATAGTCTTTACGGACCCTTATGTCAACATCTCTAAGCAGCACCGGACGTTTTTCTTTACTAACGCCTATCACCAGACGGTTAATCTCGTCAACTGCGTTAAAATCCCCGACCGTCACTAGGTGGAAACGGCTTCTTTTACTGTCAATCGTACCGCCGGACGCAACCGCATTCCTCGAATTCAAACGCTGTCTAAGTTCTTCAGCGGTAAGAGCCATACGGCTAAGTGTTCCATGATCCGGCTCCAGATAAATAACTTCCTGCGGCGCACTGTAAATAACTGCCATTGCCACGCCTTTGAGAAGTTTCAATTCATCCTGGATATCACCGCAAAGCTTATCGATCTGCCGCATAGTATAAGGATGTTTTATTTTTTTCTCTCCGGGCATGGGAACCTGATAAAATGCAAAAACCAATGCCGTAGTATCAGTAAAATTGGAATTAACGTAAGGCCGGCTGGCTCCGGCTGCTATCTCCACATTTTCCAGTTTTGCCCTGAGTTCATCCCATATCTGCTCCACATCATTTACTGAATCCTCTAGTTCAACCTTGATAATAGACTGGCCCGGGGTTGTTGTTGATTCGGTCTTTTTAACTTCATCAAGTTCTTCAATCGCTTTCTCCAGCGGAAAAGTCACCAGATCTTCAACCTGCTTCGAAGACGCTCCCGGCCATTTTGTTATCACTGTACAAACACGCATAGTAAATTCAGTATCTTCCCGCCGGGGAGTGGTTTTAAACGCATATATACCGGAAATAATGCCGACGGCAATAATGAAGAATACTACAGTACGGTATTTTATTGATAATTCAGGGAGAATCACAATTTAATCTCCTCAACTTCTTTGACTACGACTTCATCTTCAGGATTGATATAATGAACGCCGGAAAATATTATCTGATCGCCGATTTTCAATTTCGATGATTTAATACGCTGATATGAACCAAGCTGGTTGAGCAAATCAATCTCCACCTTGCGCAACTTGCAGTAATTTTTACCAGCTACAGACTCAACTATAAAAACAAAGTTTTTGCCGTCTTTATGCAATATTGATTCTATCGGTACATATATACCTTCGGGGGTATCCTCCCGGTCTAATACCACCTTGGCAAGATCTCCGGGGCGGAAAAGCCAGCGTCTAGCAATCTCTATTACTTTATCTCCGCTTTTAACCTGTTCTGGAACGCCAAAAGCTAAAATATCTCCATCTTTAATTCCTGGTTCATCTTTTCTCGATACCCGGTAAGAATATATCCCGAGCAGGTCAAATACCCGTGGTTTAACTTTTACATAATGCTTGTTAAGCGTATAAACAATTGCGCCGCGTTTAGAGCCGGGTGTTTTGACTGCTTTCCAGACAAATTCCCCTTTACTATCTTTATTAACGGCTTCGGCGGCAACCACCACACTGCCGATATGTTGTCCGCTTGTCAAATGAGTAGCACTCCATACGCCCTTGATTTCAGGCAATTTAGCTAAACCGTTTAAATCACCGGCAACCGGAATTTTGGGATTTTGGACGAAAAGTTCAAGGTTGAAGGTATGAGTATTCTTGTCAGCAACCGTACTTTTCATGCTCACGAATGCCGGAACCGACTTATTTATTCCAGATGGAAAAACCTTGACCTTATCGCGGAATCTCAGCATCCTGTCAACATTTGCTGAAACTTCCAGACTTATCAGCATAGGGTTCATTACCACCACTCTCACCACGTTCTCCCCTGCCTGAACATTAGCGCCGATATTCGCATCCACTTCCGCAATCTTCCCTTTATATGAAGTTTGCAAGGTGCACTTTTTTATATCCAGCTCAGCATCAAGCGCATTCTGCCTCAATACCTCCACCTGTGCCAGTAAAGCCTTATATTCCGCTTTTTTAGTAGTCACCGTCGCCATTGTTTCCGCTTTCTGGGCAACAGCCACTTTATATTTTGTTTCGGCATTATCATAATTTTGCCTGGAAACGGCATTACGCTTAAGAAGAATCTTTTGCCGGTTAAACTGCTGCCTGGCGTTATCCAGGTTGGCGCTGATTGCCTCAAGCTGCCTTGACATAACCTCCACGATCGAAACTCTCAAAGCCTCAGCCTGAGCTTTTGCGGATTCTATCTTGGCATTAAGAGATTTCAACTTCAACTGGTAACGCGTGGGGTCAATGCGTGCAATAACGGTTCCTTCGCTTTTATCTGATTTGCCCTCCACTTCCGTGCCTTTCTCAATAACCCACTGTATACGCCCCGGCACTTCAAAACTGAAATCCTCTTCTTTCCAGCTCTTTACCACTCCGGTCAGCATCAGTTTCAGTTCAGGGTTGGTTTCTTTGATTGCCACTACAGTTACCGGTCGATATACTTTGTAATGTCCATCATCAAGCGCATTATTAAAAATAAATAGTTTCAGAAGCAGAAGAAGAAAAATCACTCCTGCTACCACCAAAGACGTTTGCTTTCTGCTGAGTTTTTTCATGTATAAAAATCTTTTTTTATTTGCATTTTATATTTTTAAAATGTAAACTACACCGTATAGTTTACTTTTTTTTATTAAAAAGTCAAACCTGATATTATTAATATCTATAATTTTCATGGTGTTAAAATAATGACTGGGAAGTTGAAGTTAACGGATTTGAAACGAAAGGCAATTATAAAAGCCGCCGCATCTGAGTTTTACAAGAACGGTTATGCGGCGACCAGCATGGACCGTATCGCGAAAACCGCGCGAGTTTCCAAGCGAACTGTTTATAATCATTTTTCAAGCAAGCAACATCTGTTTGATGCTATTATTGATGAACTTCTTCAAATGGTATTTGAAAAAGACCTGCCCGCTTATGACGCCAAACGTACTTTGAAGGAACAGCTCTACGCCACAATGCGGCAGGAGGTAGACATAATATTATCTGAAAAATTTATGAAGCTGGCCCGTGTCGTGACCTCTGAATTAATCCGGACTCCAGCAACCGCGCATACTTTCTGGGAAGATATGCACAGAAAAAAAACCGCTGCCTTTTTCTGGTTGAAAGACGCTATTGCGGACGGGAGGCTGAACATATCATCTACCGAAATCGCAACCCGGCAGTTGGGAGGGCTGCTGAAAGAATTTATTTTCTGGCCGCAGCTGCTTGGCGGCCAGAAAGTCCCATCCAAGTCTGAAATTGACGAAATACTGAATTCCGCCATTGATATATTCCTGAACTACTATGAAGTTAAATAGGCCTGTCTTATTTTTTCTTGCCCAGAGCAATTTTGGAACCATTTTTCAGGTAAATATAATCCGCCAGAATCTGAACAGCTTCGTTAAGAAGGAGGTCATTTTTCTTACTTTTATCTCCATCGCTGTCATCATCGCTTATCTGCTTTATATACTTTTCATTAGCATCAAGCATTTTCTTTTCAGCAAGATATTCCGTCCAGCGTTTCTTTTCATTCAATGAAACTTTCTTCCGCTTCTTATAGTCATTGAAAGTCTTTATATTTTGAAGCAGTATCTTATATTTCGGATTTTTAAGGCGACGTTGAATAGAACGAGTCTTTATATTCTCAATGAATGTTTTATCTTTCTGTCCGTAATCCTTATGCTCAACCTTATCAATAGAATCCCACGGCAAATGGTTTTCATTAAACTCTTCCCCTATCTCCATATATTCCGTGAACGAAGGTAGTTGAATATCAGGTTTTACCCCGAGTTCCTGAGTTGATGAACCATTAACGCGATAAAACACCTCGCTTTCAAACTTTACACTTCCAGCTTTAAAATCATTGTAGTCACTCAAAAGCCTGTCAAGTTTTATCACATTAAGTACGGTTCCCTTGCCGTAAGTACGGGAATCTCCGACGATTATGCCGCGATTGTAATCCTTGATCGCACCAGTAAAAATTTCTGAAGCGGAAGAACTCAGCTTATTAGTCATAACCAGCAACGGCCCCTTGTAGTGGATTGTTTCGTCAGGATCGTATTTGACTGCAACCCGGCGCCTGCTGTTACGCACCTGGACTATCGGGCCTTTATCGATAAACAAACCGGTAAGGTTAATAGCCTCGCGCAAGCTGCCGCCGCCGTTTGAACGCAAATCCATTACAACTCCGTCAACTCCGCCTTCCTTTTCAAATTTCGTCAAAATATTAGCAACATCACGGCTTGAACTTTTGAAATCCCGGTCGCCACGCATCGCCGCTTCAAAGTCAAGATAAAAACGTGAGAGATTGATTATTCCGATTTTTAAAGTTTTACCGGATTCATCTTTTATTTTTTCTATTGTTCCGGACGCTTCACTGTTTTTGAGTTTGACCTTCTCACGCGTCAAAGTAATATTTTCAGGAACAGCATTATGGCCTTTTGCTCCCGGCAGAACAGTCAGGGTAACCTTTGTCCCGGCTTTCCCGCGGATCAACTTCACAACATTGGTAACTGACATATCGACAATATCAACGGGATCACCGTCTTCCTGGGTAACCGCGATGATCTTATCATCTGCTTTAAGCCTGTGGTCTTTAGCCGCCGGGCCTCCTGGAATGATCCTGACGATTTTTGTATAACCGTTATCACTGGTGAGAACCGCTCCGATACCGACCAGTGACAGTTTCATGGATATATTAAAATCCTCCTCCAGTTCTGGAGAAAAATAACTCGAATGCGGCCCGTAGGTCTGGGCAACACAAGTCAGGTAATAGCTCAGAATACTTATTTTGTTCTTCTGGCTCATTTCATTATAAATGTCCCGCAAACGCCTGAGAATTTTTTCTTCAGGAGTCTGTTTGCTCCACATTTTTTCCAGAGTGTCAACAGCTTTCCTGTCAACTTTCTCACCTTTCTTCGCGGCTTTAAGGGCATTATCTTTATCCAGCTGCATTGAACGTTTCAGCAGACGAAAATATAAAACATCACTTTTGAGCCGTTTCCGCCATACTTCTTTCAACTGTGCCAGATTTTCACAGCGTTCAACCTTGCTGCGGTCGGCATCAATATATTCGTCCTTGGTGAAATCAAAACCTTTTTTCAGTTTTTCCTCTGCAAAATGGCGATATGTCTTCAAACGTTCAATATAAAATTTATAAACTTCAAATGCGAAATCAGTATTACCCATTTCAGTCAGGTCATCCAAATAATACCGGTACTTTTCAAAACGCTTGATATCTTCCTTGGAAAAATATATTTTGCCCGGGTCCAGGGCTTTAAAATATGCGTCAAAGATCTTGGACGATATTTTGTTATCCAGTTTATGCTGCCGGTAATGACTATTGGCGATTAAAGCGGAAGCAAGCTTAGTAATGATTCCCAGCTCCTGCTTTTCACTTAAACGGTCATCACCCCAAACCACGTTTCCGGCAAAAAGCGCACAAATAAATAAAAGTATTTGATATCGTTTTAATTTTTTAATCATTTTTATTCCTTAATTAGAAAATTATATAAATAAAATTAAGTATTATAATCCATTATACTTAATATAGACGGATAATTCAATTTTACTACCTTTATATTATAATACCAAAAGTGATTTTCAGAGAGTTGCCTTTAAAAATATTGACTTTTTGTATCTGCTGGAGTATTCTATTAAATACAATCAGATTTTCTGAGGCGATAATTATGAAGTATCTAATAACATTATTCTTTTTATTGACTGTCGCAAGCGTTTCATACTCAGTAGAGTTGCCAATCATGAGGTTTATCCCCGGCGCCGAAATCCCGCACAGGCCGGAATCACAACGCTACGATTATATCTGCTCTGAAAAACCATTTCCAGTAAATGAAAAAATATACTGCTATGAAGAAAATGGTGTTCTGCATTTTCTGTTCCAGGCAAGACCGGAGCATCTGAACTTATTTCATAAAGTAGGCGGCAAAGACCCCTTGGAAGGCATGAACCGGGCACTGTTTCATACGAGTAATTTCTTTCTGAAATGGATTTTCCGCCCGGTGGCTATTGCTTATACGGCAGTCGTCCCGCGCCCGGCAATTAAAGTAATTGACAGGGTCTGTGACCATGTTGAATATCCCAAACGTTTCTTAAGCTGTCTTCTTCAGGGAAAGTTCAGTGATTCCGGGATCACCACAATACGTTTTGCCGTCAACTCCACTGTAGGAGTCGTCGGGGCATGGGATGCATCTGATTATTTCTGGGACATGAAAAAGCGTGATGAAGATTTCGGTCAGGCTTTTGGAAGCTGGGGAATTGGCCCGGGATGTTATGTTTTCCTTCCGGGGATAGGCCCCTGCAACATGCGGCATGCTGTCGGCAAGATATTTGACAATGCTGTGGATGTAAAGAATTTCCCTTATGCCTACGGAGCCCAGACAACCGCGGTTTCACACCGGATGCTCATGAACTATGAGGACTATGACAGAATTTTGAAGACTTCAGCTGATCCATATCAGGTAATTAAAAATTTCTGGTATATTCGCCATAAAAACCAGGTTGACGACCATCAGTTGAAAATAAAACATACTGAATATGTCAAAACTAAACAGACTCCTTCCTGCAAAGGCGTCGAATACGTAAAATTGGACTCATACGCTTCTCAGGGAGCCGAAATTGATACTTTGAAAGCAATGTTTTTTGATGTTGAGAAAGAGAAAAAAAGCACATTTCATTATTTATCTCCTTTCAATACAGATTTCGTAAACGAAGGTGAAATATGCTCAGTAAAAGTGCAGAAAGATAAAGATGAAATGGACTATCACCTTTGGAAACAGGCAAAGAAGCCGGAAGCGCCGTTAGTACTAATCACTCCCGGCATGGGCACTCATCACGAAAGCGGCATGGTTATGGCTATAGCCGAAAAGCTCCATAACAAAGGTTTTGCCGTGGTCGCCATAAGCAGCACATTTAACTGGCATTTTATGGAAACTGCCGCCTCGACTCCCGCTCCCGGCTTTATCCCGGTTGATTCACAGGATACCCGCAACGCATGGTCAAAAGTCCTGAAGCAGTTAATGAAAAAAAATATGAAGCCAAGAAGGATAATCATGCTGGGGTATTCCATGGGAGCAATACAGGCTTTACATATAGCGAAACTGGAGGAGCAACAGAATACTTTAGGAATAGATCGTTATATGGCAATTAATCCTCCGGTAGACCTGATATATGGAATGATACGGCTTGACAACTATTACAACGCGCATAAGCCATGGTCCGAAGAAGAACTGGTGGAACGCGGAACAATAGCTCTTGGAAAAATGCTGGCGATCTCTCAAAAACATTATTTACTTCATGATGATAACGACCCTTTGATCAAGACTGATTATGATGACATTGACCACCCTTTGAATATCGAAAAAGCTGAAGCAAGATTCCTGGTGGGATATTCCTTTAAGATGACTTTACAGGAAATGATGCATTCCATGCACCGCCGGGGGCTGCTGCCTCACATAGAAAATGAATATAAATGGTACAATAAAACTGACAATTATGATGAATTTTTGAAAATGAATTTTAATGATTACCTGAAAAACGTTTTTATGTATCATCACAGAAACCGTTTCGGCAAAAATGTTTCAGAAGAAGAATTCATGGAGAAAATAGCATATTACTCTCACATGAAGTCATTTAAGGAACATTTTGCGGGCAATCCTGATATACGCATCGTCCATACAATGAATGATTTTCTCGTAGACGACAAAAGCCGGAAATGGCTTAAAGAAACGTTCAAAGAAAAGATCGTATTTTTCGAACATGGAGGGCATCTGGGGAATTTATACTACAACAAAGTTCATAAACAAATAGATAATTTCCTTAAGCCTGAACCATTCAGCACACCTGAAGAAATGAAATATCACAGAGAGACCTATGCTTCCCTGGCTGCGCCTTATAATGTTCCTTCGATTCCTCCGGGCAACTCTGAATTCCACAATCCACGCTGAAAATAAGAGTTTACATATATAATTTTAAAAAAAATCTTTTTTTTTATAGATTTGAGCTTGCTTTTTTTTATCTTTCAAGTAAAGTAAGGCTCATTCTCATTAACTGAGGGTATATGCGAGTGTAGCTCAGCTGGTAGAGCATCACGTTGCCAACGTGATTGTCGACGGTTCGAATCCGTTCACTCGCTCCATTTTTTTTGCTCAAAATTCACCTAAAGACCATTTTCCCCCTTAATTACATTTGCAGGCTTTGTAAGATTATCAGTTGCCTAATCGTTACCTCAGAATTTCAGGCTTTTATTTGCTTTTTGCCGCTTTGTCCCTTAGTGTAGTTTTAAGATTTTAATCTGAAATTTATTACGGGAGGATTTGTATGAAAGTCATTTATTCGGAAAAAGAAAAACTCCATCATCCCCAATATGAATGGAACTTCGGTAAGCTGGTTCCATACCCTGAGAAGAATATCCGGGCGGAAATAATTAAAAACGAGATAGCCGCCCGCGGCATGGAATCAATGATTGCGAAGGCAAAAAAATTCTCAATCAGCCACCTGAAAGCGGTTGTTGACCCGGCAATGGTTGAATATATAAAATCATGCGAAAACTTGAATGAAGATGAATCTATATTCCCGCATATATTTCCTTATAATGACTTCACTCCCAAATTCAAATCCCATCCCAGGATAAATTTGCGTAAAGCCGGATATTATTGTTTTGATGTTGGCATTGAAATCGACAAACATACTTTCACCGCCGCAAAAGCCTCAGTAGATACCGCATTGACTGGAGCTGAACTCATATTCAATAAAAAAGAGAAACATGTCTTCTCTCTATGCAGACCGCCGGGACATCACGCGGGATATAATCATTTTGGTGGATACTGTATTTTCTGCAACGCGGCAGTGGCGGCTAACTATTTATCCCGGCTGGGGCGCATAGCTATACTGGACGTAGACTTCCATCACGGCAACGGCACTCAGGGTATATTCTACAACCAGCCTAATGTTTACTATATCTCACTACATGGCGACCCGGAAAGGACTTATCCGTATTTCTCAGGATTTGCCGATGAAAAAGGAGAAAGGCTCGGCTTAGGGAAAAATTTGAATATTCCGCTTCCCTCCGGAGTCGGCGATAAGGAATATAAACAATATCTATTAAAAGCACTCAGGGTAATTGATAAATTCGAACCGGAAGTCTTGATTCTGTCTTTAGGCTTGGATATATTTGAAGGAGATCCTTTAAGTGATATAGGCGTTTCATCCTCTTTCTTCAAAAAGATTGCGGAATCTGTAATGAAGCTCGGCATCCCGGTACTGGCATTGCTTGAAGGCGGATATGATATGAAAGACTTGGGGCGCAACGGGGCAAACTTCGCGGAAGGACTTGCCGAGTTATAATTAGGTTCATCAGTTATTATGCGGTTTCCCGCTTGCGTTGCCCAAGCAACAGGACATCCCTCAATTGTTCTTCTGTCCGCGCTTTCAGCCATAGTGTTTCAAACTTACGGTGCTGGACAAGCTGAGCTATTGCCGCCAGTGTTTTCAGATGGCGGTGTCTTTGGTCACGACTTCCGGCAAGGATGAAAATTGCTTTCACCTCATCATAAGTATCTCCAAAATCAATGCCTTCCTCTGATTTCAGCAGAAACAGCTTAAAACAGCTTTTGCGGTCAACGATAATATGCGGAATAGCCACCATCGGAGAAATTGCCGTACTGCTTTCTGCTTCGCGTTCCTGTAGAAAATCAAACATCTTATCAGGTTTCATCTTCAATTCGTCTGCAAGTTTTTCCGCGACTTCATGAAAAAGTTCATCAACAGTCATCGTCTTATCCAGTATAATAACCGGCGCTTCCTCCACCAGCACATCGAAATCATCCTTGACCAGCTCATCGCGCTGACGTAAAATTTCACTTAATTCCCCCTCAAGCCCATGAGTGTCAAGCCGTTTATTCGTAATACGTCCGACTAAATGCATCAAAGCAGACTCCCTCCCGACTTTCCGTCCAAAGAACAAGTACAAAAGCAAGGCAAACGCGACAAGAGATAATGATATTTCAACAGCTTCAAATCCCATCTTGATAATCATAAAAACAAATAATATCACATTTATAAAAGGCAGCCATGGATAAAAAGGAACCTTAAAAGAAGGCCTGTAATTCTGAATTTGACTCTCACGCAGGATTATTACCGCTAAATTGGTTAACACATAGGTGAGCAAGATTACTGTTGACGCAACCTTGACTAAAGTAATCAGTTCAAGCTGCAGAGCCAGTATTATAAATACGCCAGTTAAAGAAATCGAAACAAAAGGAGTTTTCGATTTCCTGCTTACTTTACTTAAGATTTTCGGCATTAATTCATCCCGGCTGAGAGCCAGCGGATAACGTGAAGCTGACATTATACCAGCATTAGCCGTTGTTATAAATGCAAGGAGAGCTCCCGAAGTTATCAAATAATATCCCCAGTTCCCAAAATATATTTTTGCGGCATCAGCCAGCGGGGTAACAGAACCTTTCAGCTCATTCGCAGGTAAAATACCAACAACAACAATCAGAACCATAACGTATATAACAGTCACAACAGTTATAGAAGCAAGCATTCCAAGCGGAATATTCCTTCTTGGCTTCTGGACTTCTTCTGAAACGCTTGAGATTGCCAAAAGCCCGCCAAATGAAATAAAGACCATAGCCGCGACAGTTAGAATATCCCCGGAACTTTTACCTTCAAGGAAGAAAGGTTCAAAATGTGAAACTCCAATATGTGAAAGGCCTCCAAAAACAAATAAGCTTAGAAGCGTTAAAAGCCCCACAACCATAATAACTTCAAAGATTGCAGCGGTTTTGGCGCCTATTAAATTGATGCCGACAAAAATAATTGTTGCCGCGATTTCACATAACGCTGCGTCTAAGCCCAATGTCAAGTGTATGACTTCAGCTAAACCAAAAAGAGCAAAAGCTGTTTTTAAAGCAAGCGCGAACCAGCTTAAGCATCCTGATATCGTTCCCGCCAAAGGGCCTAGGCTGCGCTCAATATAGTAATAATCCCCGCCTGAACGAGGCATGGCAGTACCGAGTTCAATAATCGCCAATGTGCCGGTAAGAGCAAGTATACCGGCAAGTAAATATGCCAGAAAGACCGCCGGGCCGATAGCCTCGAACGCGACTCCGGGCAAGACGAAGATACCCGAACTAATCATAGCTCCGGAAGCTATACAGAAAACATCAAGACCGTTCAGGCTTTTTTTCAATCCATGCTTCAACATCTAATTATAATCCTCTTAGAATAGTTTTAAATACTTAGTTAAAGTATAGCTCAAAATAAAGTAATATTCAAATCCGGTTTGAACTAAATATATTCGCCCTTATATTTTACTTGTGCAAAACACAAAGAGAAAGAGGCTGCAATGTCAAACATGAATTTTTTCATCGGCATAGTCATAGTCATAATAATTATATATGTGCTCGCTAAACTGTTCAAAAACTTTACACCCCCACCCGATCCCTGGGAGAATGAAATTAGCAGGGATGAAGTGGATAAGTTGGAAAAAGAGATATGCCTCAAATGCGGCTCTGAAGTAAAAAACGGGCAGTATTACTGTCCTAAATGCAATAATGCGACAGGAAAATATGTTCCATATCTTCCTTTTGTAAATATTCAATTCAATTATTCAATGCATCAGAATTTATGGGGCAAATTGAAATCAAAAAAACTCAGTTTTATTTATAAAGCAGCAATAATCCTGTTTATAACCTTAACCGCGCCGATTATGCTCATAGGTCATTTTGCTCTTACAATAATAAAAATAATAAAGTATTTATTTAAAATTATTTGATTTTTTCAACTCTTTTTGGAAAGAGCCCTTGACAAATCACAAGAACAAAAGTATACTAGTATTGTTTACCGGTAAAAAAAAGGAATAAAATAATGGCTCTTTTTGAAACAATAAAAAATGAAGTTAGAGACAAAATTATTTCCGGCGATATTCGTGTCGGAGAAAAAGCTCCTTCAATAAAAAATTTATGCAATGACTACAGCGTAAGTCATGTCACCGCTTTGCGGGTATTGAAAGATTTAGCCCAGGATGGCTATATCATTCAAAAAACAGGTCGCGGTTATTTTGTCAATCGAATAAACGCCAACGGGCGCTCTGCGGAACGCAAACAGCTTATTGCATGCGTACTGCGCCCCTGCCGCCAGAGTAGCTTGACGGATAATTATTTCAATGATATTATCCAAGCCATACAAAAGTCGTGCATGCAAAAACGTTTTAACATACACTATCCTCATCAGTCGTTAGGCTTGGATCAAGACTTTACAGATAGTAAATTCTGGGCTGAATTACTAGACTCGTGTCTAGAAATAGCCGACAAAGTAGATGGTTACTTCCTTGATGAGCGCATTCCAGACCCGATAATACGTAAATTTACAAATATTATAAACAAGCCATGTGTGCTAGTCGGCAGAAAAACCCTGGCTGATATTGATTCCGTTTTTCCAGACAACAGCGGGGGAGCTGCGAATGCGGCAAAGATGTGTGTCCAGATGGATTACAAACGTTTTTGGGTAGCACATGATGCTTATCACGCAGACAATTATAACCTTTCGGAGCGCACAAAATCATTTATTAAAGCTTTAAAAAAAAATGGGGTTTCTGATAAGAACATTACCGAATTTGATTTTAATATTATCGCTCACGAAGATACTTTTGCATCTTTAGAGAAAAATATTGAACCGAAAGTCAAAACTCTCTTCTTTTCTCCAACCGACCGTTTTGCCCGCTGGCTCGTAAACGCTATGTTTAAAGAAAATATTCCAGTAGGTGATAAAGTCGGGATTTTCGGTTTTGGCGGTCAGGGATTCGCGAAAAACTTTAAGCCGCAGCTCACCACTATTGATGTTGATCCAGCCGGTATCGGCACTATGGCTGTAGAAGTATTGATGCAGCGTATTTCGAGCGAGAAACATCAAGGTGCAGTAAACCGGTCACCTGAAGCTATTTTTTATTTAGGAGAGACAATTTAAAATTTCAATAAGAGATATAAAAAAACGGATTAAACCCAAAAAAATGGAGGTATACCATGTTAAGGAAAATATCTAAAAAATCAAAATTTACACTTATTGAACTCCTGGTCGTGATAGCTATTATAGCAATTCTTGCTAGTATGCTTCTTCCGGCCCTAAACCAAGCCAGAGAAAAGGCAAAATCAATAAGCTGCGCTAATAATCTCAAGCAAATCGGACAATTTGTAATGCTCTATGGAGTTGACTGGGAGGGATATTTTCCCGGAGGGCTTGCCGGGACAGCCTATTTTTTCTCCAACCTTGAACCGTACACAAAGCTTAGCAAGACTCTCGCCAACAGCAGTCCCACAGCAGCAAAATACTATTTCTGTCCCTCTGACATATACAGAATGGCTCTGGGGAACTTTTACGCCAATAGTTACGGCTACAACTATTACGCCCGCTGGGACTATGCCAGTGCTCCAGTGAAAATGCTACGCCCATCCACCCTAAGAAACCCTTCCGGTATTATATATAAGGCGGATGCTCAGGAGGAACGCGCTGGACGTGAAGGCTGGGCCGCCGGTTTTTCCGTTGCTGTGTATCCGTTTAAGAGCTCTTCGGCGGCAACTACCAGAGCCGACTTCCGCCATGTAAATCGTCTTTGCAATGCTCTTTGGGCCGATATGCATGTAAGCGCGTTTTCTCTGGGAAACGTTATCGGCTCCGGCAGCAAATATATCTATCAATCCAATTAACAAATCAAGGAAATCGTTAAGGTGTATATCTCATTTATTCGTTCATTACTCCTATTGTTCATTACCGCAACATGTATAAACTCAGAAGCCGGTAAACATAATATTTCACTGAACGCCAAGTTAAAAATAACTCTTGTGCAAAACGGTAAAAGCCGCACTGTAATAGTAGTTCCTGAAAATTCATGCAAAACTATCCGGTTCGCCGCCAAGGAACTGCAGAACTTTTTACAGCAGTCATTTAATGATAAAATTCCAATAGTTTCCGTGCCGGACAAGCAAAAAACCTCTATTATTTTAGGAAACAATGTTTATTCCCGCAAGGCTGGAATAAATATAGAAGAGCTGCCGCGGGACGGATTTATAATAAGGTCCATTGGTAAAACTATATATATAGCTGGAAAAGATGACCTCAGGAAAGACCCGGAAAAAGCTATGCAGAGAGGTGCGTGGATACAGCTTTTCGAGCGCGGAACGCTTTTTGGTGTTTATGATTTTCTTGAGCGTTTTGTAGGCGTCCGCTTTTTCTTTCCAGGCAGTACTGGCACAGTAGTGCCGAAATACGAAAACCTGAAAATAACAGCAATGAACATTACTGAAAGCCCGGATTATACAGAAAGGAAAATATCCTGGTTCAGGGGGCAGTGGTACGAGGGAAAGGACCGTGAAAAATTCATACGCCCGGAGAAAAATTTAAATTATTACCGTCTCAGAATGTCGACTCAATACATCCCAAACTGTCACGGACTGGCCCGTTTGGGATACCTTGGACGTTTCGGGAAAACACATCCTGAATATTTCGCATTGATGACCAATGGGAAACGACACAACAACCCGTCATTGCCACATCCAGGTCAGTTATGTTTCAGCAGCAAAGTCAGAGAACAAGTATACAAAGATGCAGAGGCATTCCTTTCCGGGAAGTCAGCAAAAGAAGCCGGAATATTGACAGAACGTTTTGGCTACTGCTGGGAACAAAGCGGTTTTCAGCCCGGATATTTTAATATCATGCCGCAGGACGGTTTTTATCAATGTAAATGCCCCGAATGCCAAAAATACTTTGCAAAAAGTTCACAAGCCGCCTCTGATTTTATCTGGCAGTTTGTACGGGAAGTAGCCTTGAAACTCAAAAAAAATAATATCCCAGGATACTTGACAATGATGGCCTACCCCCCCTATCGGGACTTAACCAACGTGGAAATTCCAGACAATGTACTTGTGATGGTGTCAGAACATGGCCCGTGGGGGATTTACAACAGGAAGGCCCAGGATAAAGACAATGAAGAAATAAAAGTCTGGGCAAACAAGATGGGGCGCAAAATATGGCTGTGGAATTATGCCAATAAATATGGTAAACGCAATATTCCCGGGATACCATCAATCACCCCCAACGCGATTGGGAATTACTATAAAAAGCAAAAACCATATATCTTTGGCGCTTATATGCAGTCTAATACTGATAAATATATTTTTAATGTTCTGAACTATTATATTTTCAGTAAAGTATGCTGGAATAACGATGTTAATATCGACGATATCTTAAATGAATATTACACGTTGATGTTCGGACCGGCTGCGACAACCATGAAAAACATAGACAGAAGAGCAGAGGATTTGTGGCTGCGCCAGATTGGCGGTCGTGTTGTCGATACCCCTTTGGGACCAATCGCCGCTCCCCCCTCAGAATATGAGCTTTGGGAAAATATATATTCAGCTGAAGAAATTAAAAAATTCAACGCCTTGTTTGATAAGGCTGAAAAACAGACCGGAAAAAATAAGAAAGCACTTGAACGCGTCAAATTTTTCCGCCGGGAAGTATTGGACGGAATTCTTCAAGCCAGGAATAAATACTTCAGGACAAAAAAGGAAATCGAAGACCTCTACTTTTATGTGAAGCCTCTTGCCAAAGGGAAAAAATTAAAGATAGACGGCAAACTTGACGAGGCTTCATGGGAGCAAGGCAAAAAAATTTACCTGCATCCATATAAAGGAAACCCTAAAGAGCTCAAAACAGTCAACACTCTGGTTTACGCATTGAGGGATAATAATTATCTTTATTTTGGAATTAAATGTGAAGAACCAGCTGTAAAAAATATGCTTTACATAAAAAGAAAGCAAGACGACAAAAAAATATACAGGGATTCCTCAATAGAGTTATTCCTCAATCCTTCAGGAGACAGGAAAAATTACTACCAGATTATTGTTAACCCGGCAGGATCATTTACGGACCTCAAGGGCAGTAAAGTCGGCCAGCAGTATATGCTTGACAGGAAGTGGAACAGTAACGCAATCATAAAGACTGCACTTGCAGAAAAAAGCTGGAGTGTTGAAATCGCTGTTCCGCTTAAAAGTCTTGACGGCTTCAAAAATGAAGGTTTTCCTGCAAACTTCAATCGCAACCGTATCCTTGACAAGGGAAAAGGTTATGTTACTCTTTATACCTGGAGCCCATTTCTTAAATATGGTTTCCATGACCTTTTGAATTTTGGTAGTATCGTTTTCAAAAAAAACAAAGATGAATCCATATTAAAAAACGGTGATTTCAGCGTCCCTAGAAAAGGACGGACGTTCGGGGCATGGACAGGCCTTCAAAAAAAACAACTGAAACCGGGGCAGTCTGTGAACCTTGATAAATCCACCTTCGTCAAGGGGAGACAAAGCTTGAAGCTAGTCAATACCAAAGATAACAAACGGGTTCTAGTAACGCAGTTTATCCAGGAATTAAAACCGGATACCAAATATTTGTTGACTTTCTACATAAAAACTGATAATCTTAAAGCCCAGGGCGGCAGACGAGGCGGCGCAGTAGTTAATATTTACGATGATAAGAACCGCTGGTTCCCGAAAAACTGGTTTCTGGGCAATATGCCATGGAATAAGCAAGGGTTTGAATTCACTACCGGACACATGACCAACAAAAAACGGCGTTCATACATCAGGCTGTATATAACCGGAGCAGCAGGTTCCGTATGGTTTGATGACTTACGGTTGCGCGAGATCAAAGAATGATGACTCCAATATAAATTATAATATTAACTCAAAAGGAGGGATTATTGAGACATAAAAGTAATGGTTTCCATAAAAATATTTCATTTTCTTCTCATATATAGATTTCACAATATTCATATAATATGGAACAAAGGAGCTTTAAATGGTTAACACAAATGAAATCAAAAAATTGCTTATTGTCTTTAGTGTTGTATTTTCCTCTGTATTCATTCTGCAAGGAGGAACGATTGATTTGCCACACAAATATCTACGTACCAATCCCAATATGCTTAGTAATTCTGCATTCAACGGTACAAGCAGTTGGGATTTACACTCAGGCCCGGTTTATGAAAGTTCTGACAGTCATACATCTGACGGCACTGGATGTATAAAATATCCGACAGGCGAAGATGCTTACTGTCAGCTGATATCAGAACTTATTTATTATCCCAATTTTGAATACAATAAGCCTTACACTATTTCATTTTATGCAAAGACACTGTATGAACCAGTTTATTTCAGGGTTGCTCTTCATATGTACGATGCTAATGATGTCAGAACAACCCAAAGTGGTCGCGGAGCAACCTCAACCACTGGAGAGTGGCAGGAAATTGTTTGTGTTTTGAGGATTACCGATCCCAATGTGGTAAAAGTAAAAGTTGTTATTGAACCATGTGGTTCCACGTTGCCGTCTGATTTTTTAGTGGATGAAGTCTACATGGGGGAAAATCTTTCATTTGCGGAAGCCCCAGTATCTTCACGACAGACTTTTAGCGGCTCCAAAACGGCTGTTGACGAACTGGGCAACTGGCAGGTATATGAAACTACTACAGGAGGTGGAGAATGGAAGGATTTTTTCCCGTTTGCATTATATCCTGACCTTGTCTATAGGACAAATTTTCAATCCCTTTCCGATCAAGGTTTTAATACCGTTATGAGCATGATGTTCAAAAGCAGGATACAATGGGCAAAGAACGCTGTATCCACTTTCAACCCCAATGGCATGAAAGCTGGGTTACGTCTGTCAAATTATGCTTCCGGTGATCCGGTCTGGACTCTCACCAGGCTCGCAACTGACATAAATGATGTAAACAGCGATTTAAGTGAAACTTTATTGTGCTATGACTGGGACAATGAAGACTATATCGAATGGAGCCATAAATTTGATA
This sequence comes from Victivallaceae bacterium, assembly GCA_963664605.1. Lineage (GTDB taxonomy): Bacteria > Verrucomicrobiota > Lentisphaeria > Victivallales > Victivallaceae > JAHOYW01. Next base: position 1,526,903 of record OY761536.1, on the reverse strand, counting down.
TGATAAATACTATACGTAACAACGATGTAAACCACCCCATATATATTTTGAATGGCCATGCAGGAGTCCAACGCATATTCAGCAAGAGACTAAGTGATGTTTGCGGTACATATACAGGATTCTCACCTTTGGAGGGAATGGAAGCAGGAAATGGCAGTTTTGATCTGATGCAATATCTTGAAAAACAGGATATTCCCGTTTCAATAGGTCATATTAATTCCGTTGAAGATACATTTTACGGCTTTCGCCTCAGAGTATATTATTGTTTAATAAAAGGAGCAAAAGGAATATGCTGGTGGGGAGACGGACGGAGCGGTTTACCTCTGGCTGAAAACTGTGCATGGTGGAATGACATTCCCAACCTGCGGGATGAAATCGACCAGATGATGCCAATTATAAAACGGCCTCATTGGACTACCTGGTCCGTAACCTGTTCTGACAGCAATATTATGTTCAACACTCGCGAATACGCTAGTGATGGTTACATGATTGTAATGAACCCAACAAGCAATTCATCAATAAATACATTCACTATAAATAATTTCTATTCCACAGAAGTATGGAATTATTTTGATGATTCATTCGCTGCCTCAGTAATCAATAACCAGTTTACAGTCTTGATGCCGGCACATTCAACAGCATTATATAGATTAGTAGACGTCAACTATCCTGAAAATCTTTTAAACGGAGATATGGAAACAACTGGTGGTCCTTTAAGCTATTGGAGTGACTATGGAAACGGTACAATTATAAGAGATACAACTGTAAAATTCACAGGTAACGCATCTGGAAAAATATCAAATTCCGCTACTACCGATGATACTATGCTCCTCCAACATTATCCAGCTCTAAAGCCCAATACAACTTATCGTTTCACTGCAATGATGAAGACTGATAATGTTGTAAAAAATGATATAAATAAAACATCCAGCGGTGCCATTATTCAACTTTACACCGGTGGCGGGAACTGGTTTTTTCCAACCGGAGGACTCACAGGAACCAATGACTGGCAGTTGGTTGAAAAAGAATTTACGACTCCAGCAGAACCGAATACTTCGTGGTACGTACGGCTTCGTCTGTGGGAAGCTTCTGGTACAGTTTGGTTCGACAATGTAAAGCTACAGGAACTTCATGATAATATACTAACGAATGGAAATATGGAAACGGCAGGAGGGCCATTAAGTGACTGGAGTGACTCCGGTGATGGTACGATAATAATGGATACGACTACAAAATATGCTGGTCTGGCATCAGGGAAAATAACAAATTCCGCTACTATCGATGATACTATGCTCCTCCAACATTATCCAGCTCTAAAGCCCAATACAACTTATCGTTTCACTGCAATGATGAAAACTGATAATGTTGTAAAAAATGATATAAATAAAACATCCAGCGGTGCCATTATTCAACTTTACACCGGTGGCGGGAACTGGTTTTTTCCAACCGGAGGACTCACAGGAACCAATGACTGGCAGTTGGTTGAAAAAGAATTTACGACTCCAGCAGAACCGAATACTTCGTGGTACGTACGGCTTCGTCTGTGGGAAGCTTCTGGTACAGTTTGGTTTGATAATGTCTGCCTCTACGAAGTGGAGTAAAAATGCTCTATATTGCCATATTAAACTGTATTATAAATAACAAAAAAGATTATAACAGACTTTATAAAAATTTAATTGCCGATATATTAAAAAAAAATATTATGGATAAAAACAAAAGGATTTTAGATGCAAAATTTTCTCGCTATTGACAATGTCTGCGCATGGCCAAACATAAAAAAACTCCCTAACGGGGAAATTATTGCGGTAATTTTCAACCAGCCCTGTCATCTTCTATGGGAAGGGACAATAGAATGTCATGTCAGCTCAAATAATGGGAACTCATGGCAATTCCGCAGTTATCCGGTTGTTAATGAGCCTGAAACAAGCCGGGGAAATGTAGCGGTTGGAATAAACTCGAATCAAATAATAGTATTGTGCGGTGGCTGGGATAAGGCCGTCCCGGCTCCCGCAAAAAATATTCAAGGTAACATTGGAAATGATAGAATAAAGTATAAACAAAAAGAAAAGAATGTCCTTCGACCAGTTTGTTCTGTATCAAAAGACAATGGCCATACCTGGAACACCGTAAACATCAAAGTGGAAGGAACAGAAAATGTCACGGGCTGGGTTCCGTACGGGAATATCATAACCCTTAAAAATGGAAATCTTGGTTGTTCTATGTATGGAGCTACAGGAACTGCCTTTACTGACAGCAAACAATTAGGTTCATTTTTTCTGGAAAGCGCAGACAATGGTACGACATGGAAATGTTTGTCAAGTATTGCTGAAGATGGTAACGAAACTGAAATAATAAAACTTCCGAATGGCAATATCTTAGCTGCGGTAAGAAAACAAAATCTTGATTTATATGAATCAACTAATGAAGGAAAATACTGGCGGTTCATTTCACCTATAACGTCAAGAGCAATGTATCCCGCTGATTTTATCTTACTTAACGATGGATATCTTCTTCTTACTTATGGCATACGAAAGAAAGAGCTGTATGGCATAGGAGCCATGAAAATGGATTTGAACTCACAGACTTGGAGTACACCAGTACTTATTGCAGATTTTGGAGATGCATATGATGGCGGTTATCCTTCAAATGTCGAACTTGACAACGGAAAAATCCTTACCGCATACTATTGCAGCCCTAATCAAAAACAAAAATATTATCATATGGGTGTAGTCGTCTGGGACAAAAAAGACTTTTTAAAAGAAAATAGTTAAAAAATAAAATTTATTCCTTTTTTACATATTTTTCTGGAGTTTCATTTCGTTTAATCACCATGTTTTTCTCTGACAACTGGTACTTGCCGTTTTGCAGGTAACTGATAATTTCGCTCGAAGTGCCGTATATCATATTGGAATTATTGCCCCACATATTCATAGCTGAATCCAGTTTAACTATTTTCTCTTTCCCATCTTTTTTAGTAAAAATCACTTCCTGATAGGATAGCTTATTCTGCTCCGTCTGAGTAATTTTAAATATTTTCATCACAGGATATAAAAATCCCATACTGAAAGCGCTGTAATCACTCCGCTTCACAATTTCCTCTATATTAGCAATAAATAAAATATATTTATCTTCCTTTACCTTAAAAGTAACTATCTTCATCGGAATCAGGAGTTGTTTTTTGTCTTTATCATAAATCCAGATATCCGCATTGCAGGGATTGTCTTTATTCTTGTCAGGTTTTACGTCTATTTCGATTTTAGACTTTTCATAAGCCCCAAGCCAATAGCCGTTTAAAAATGCGGATGAACACTTGAATTTATTATTGACTGGATCATCTTTGGACGGGATTAAAAGAATACCTGTTCCCTTACAACCGGTTAGCAAAATACAGCAGGACACGCACAATAACATGAATTTTAAGCATTTCATTTCTTATTCCCTCCAGTTTTATTATTCAAATATTATATTGCATAAGCAAATAAAAATCAATTTTCAGAGATAGCTTTGAAATGTGGTAAATAGGTTCAGCTCAAAATCATTTTTAAATTCTGGAATAGTTTTCTGCTCAACATATAGTTTACGAAAACTCAAAAGCAAATTCAGGATTTCTGAAACCTTTATGGTTGCTGTCGAAAGAGGCATATAAGGAGTTTCTTTTACTTCACCTTTTATAACTTTGTGAAACTCACGGCACAGATTATGAATATAGATCAGTTCCACCGGCGCGTCGATAATTATTTCTGCCTGTTCATTGCGAGCGACCTTGTAACAGAATGTCGATACTACTGAATTGAAATATGGTTTACCGTAAGGCCCAAAAGTATTCGGCATCACAATAGCTGTGAATTTGCAGCTCCCGGCTTTAAAAAGTTTCTGTCCGTCACGTTTGGAAGCATAATAATCGCCTTCGCGTCCTTCGTGGGTCGTCGAAGCAAAAATCACATGCACTTGACTGTTTCGTTTTCTAATGGCTGAAATCAGTTTTTTGTCGAGTTCGATATTATTATCGTACAAAAGTTTTCCATCCGAATGGCGGCTCATGGCGGCAAGATGAATAATTACATCACATTTTGCGGCAAATCTTTCCAGCGCTTCCGTATCGGCAAAATAATCCCGGACAAATGGAATCAACTCAATATCCTCCTGTATACGAAAATAATTCGTCAGATGCGAACCAATAAAACCCGCCTGCCCTGTAATACCTGCTTTTATCATTTTATGAGTCCTGTATAAATTTTACTTTAAAACTTATAATATGTTGAAAAAAGGCACTTGCAATATATATTGAAAATAAGTTGTAATAATTTATAATCCAGAGGTTAAAAACACAAATATGCTTACAAGTAATAATATTAACATTCTCAGCAGGTCACCACTGACCTCACCCAAAGCAATAAAATCTGAGCTTCCGTTATCGCTTGACGCAATAGCGAAAGTCCTCAGCGCACGTCAGGAAATCCGCGACATCCTGGACAGAAAAAGCAAAAAACTCATGATGATAGTCGGACCATGTTCGATTCACAATCGTGATTCAGCTCTCAAGTACGCCCGCAAACTAAATGAACTGCGGGAAAAAGTTAGTGATAAGATTTTTATTATCATGCGGGTGTATTTTGAAAAACCGCGCACCACTATCGGTTGGAAAGGCATGATCTACGACCCTGATATTAATGGTTCATATAATATTGAACAAGGAATTTTCCTTGCCCGCAAACTGCTCCTGCAGATTGTAGATCTGGGGCTGCCGGTAGGTACGGAAATGCTTGATTTAATTATTCCGCAATATGTCTCCGACGCCGTCAGCTGGGCGGCAATCGGCGCGCGGACAACAGAATCCCAAACTCATCGCCAGCTTGCCAGCGGTTTGTCAATGCCGGTCGGCTTCAAGAATGCTACTGACGGAAATTTACAAGTCGCCATTGACGCTATAAAAACCGCAAACAGCGAACACAGTTTTATCGGAGTTACCGAGGAAGGACAAATCGGCGTATTCCGTACCGCTGGAAATCCATACGGGCACATCGTGTTGCGTGGCGGAAACCAGCCCAATTATTCGGCTGAATATATAGCTTTCCTTAAAGTCGCCTTGAAAAAAGCGAAAATAAAGAGCGGCATAATCGTTGACTGCAGCCACGCTAATTCAAATAAACAACACGAGCAGCAAAGGGTTGCCCTGGAGGATATCATACAGCAAATCCGCGACGGTGAAGACCATATCGCCGGTATAATGCTGGAAAGCAACCTGAAGCCAGGCAATCAGAAAATTGTAATCGGCGAAATTCCAGATCCTGAAGTATCTATTACAGACGCATGTATTGGCTGGGATGAAACCGAAAAATTAATTTTATCAGCATATAAAAGTTTAAAATAGTATAATCTGCAAAGTACAGTTCAAGGGGGATTTCGAGGGTTCGAAGCCGAAAATTCCACAAAAAAGGCTCAACTGTAAAGCTTTGCCGAAGTAATGAATCATTCAAGGAGCAAAATCATGACACAAAAGTATTTGGCATTTGACTTGGGAGCCTCAAGTGGACGCGCAATCATCGGAACCATTGAACAAGGGAAACTCACCCTTCAGGAAGTCCACCGTTTTTCAAACGGCCCTGTAGAAAAAAATGGATCGTTATTCTGGGATTTCAATTTGCAATGCGCGGAAATCAAAACCGGACTAAAAAAAGCCCTCGCAATTGAGCCGGAAATCTCCAGTATAGCAATAGACACCTGGGGAGTGGATTATGTATTGTTCAACCGTACAAGCGGGAAAATGGTCCGTCTGCCCTATCATTACCGTGACTCAAGAACCGATGATATTCCGGAAAAAGTTTATAAAATAATTCCGCAGGAAAAACTTTACGAACGTACCGGAATTGAATTTATGCAGCTCAACACCTTATATCAGCTGGTAGCGCATAAGGAAGACCACCCGGAAGACTTTGAAGACAGCGTGCTGCTTTTGATGCCGGATGCCCTGACCTATATGCTGAACGGAGCGATGACTTGTGAATATTGCGAAGCCTCAACAAGCAACCTGCTCGACCCAGTAAAATGTGACTGGGATTTTGAACTTATAGACATGCTAGGGTTGCCGTGCTCAATTTTCCCGGAAATAGCTTTTCCCGGAAAAGTTTCAGCGCCCCTGAAAGCCGAATTACAAAAGGAGCTGAACTGCGGCCCGATCCCAGTGGCAAAAGTCGGCTCTCATGATACTGCATCAGCGGTAGGCGCGGTTCCAGCCCCGAACAACCGCGACTGGGCATATATAAGCTGCGGCACATGGGCACTTTTCGGCGCTGAAATCGATTCGCCGATACGCACGGATGAAGCCCGACTCGGACCATTCACCAACGAGGGCGGACTTGATGACAAGATATTGTTTCTGTCAAACATCATGGGAACCTGGCTGTTTCAGGAAACGCGACGGGTCTGGAATGAAGCTGGACGCAATATTTCATTTGCAGACATGGAAAAACTCGCTAACGAAGGAGAAAAATTCAAATATCTGATTAATCCGAATGATAGCTTATTTCTAACTCCAGGCGATATGCCGGCTAAGGTGCGTGAGTTCTGTGCCAAAACAGGACAGGATATCCCGGAAACAGATGCTGACGTATTGTGCTGCATCTATGAATCCCTGGCTGTTTATTTCCGCACGAAGCTGGAAAGACTGGAAAAGATCCTCGGCGTAAACTACGCTTCCCTGAATATAGTCGGCGGCGGTATAAAAGACAGAAAATTAATGCAGTGTACAGCTGATTGCCTGGGATTTCCCGTGGAAGCAGGACCGGTCGAAGCAACCGCAATTGGCAATATTTCAGCACAGGCAATAGCGGACAAGGATTTACCGGATCTAACAGCGGCACGCGAAATAGTCAAAAATTCTTTCGATGTAGAAACCTATGAAGCAAATCCGGCGGATAAGGCCAAATGGGACAAGGCTATAGAAAAATTCATCAGTCTTGGATAACAGAAAGTTCTTTATGGTCCCCGTAAAACGGGGCTATAAAACAAATGGTATATAATGCGTACAGCAATATTTTTTTTAACATGCATATCATGCTTTTTTCTTAGTTCCTGCGGACAGGGGCCAGGGAGAAATCCGGACAAAACCTTATTCCTTAACTGCGGCAGGGTAAAAACCCTTGATCCAGCTTTGGCGGCGGATCTGGTCAGCCGGAATATGGTCGCAGCTTTTTATGATACGCTCCTGCAATACGATTATACCACACGTCCCTACAAACTTATTCCGTCTATGCTAAAAAAAATGCCTGAGCTGGACAAAAGCAAGACTGTTTATACCTTTAAGCTGCGCGATGATTTGTACTTCTCTGAGAACAAATGTTTCAAGGGACTTTCTAAAACAAGCCGCAAAGTCACCAGCCACGATGTGATATATTCATTTCTGCGGATTGCCGATGGACGGCTGCACAGCCCGGTGTTCTGGATGTTTCGCGGGAAAATAAAAGGTATAAATAAATTCAGAGATGAAACTTCAAAACTGAAGCCGGGAAACAACTCTCCTTATGAAAAAGGGATTTCAGGCTTAGAGGCTGTTGACGAACACTCCTTTAGAATACATTTAACCCGGCCCGACCCGCGTTTCCTCTATGCATTGGCAATACCTTATGCTTCAATCATATCAAAACAGGCTCTTGAATTCTACGGCGAAAGCTTTTCCGAGAACCCAGTTGGCTCCGGACCTTTTGTATTACGGGAATGGATACGGGATTATCGCCTGATTCTTGACCGTAATAACAACTACCGTAAAGAATTTTTCCCCCAGGCACAAAATCCGGCTGATCGCAAAAAAGCTCTGCCGCTGCTTGACCGTGTGATTTGCTACATAATCAAACAGGAGGTTTCCGCCTGGCTCCTGTTTCTTCAGGGTGGTCTGGATCTAAGCGCAATAAGCAAGGATAATTTTGATAATGTCGTCGGCATGGGCAGCAAACTTACTCCGGCTCTGGCTAAACGCAATATTAAACTTCTGCAAATACCTGAATTTCAGGTCCGCTACGTCGGTTTCAATTTTAATGATCCCCTGCTGGCGAATAATTTGAATTTACGTAAAGCCATAAGTTTGGCCTACAATGTGGATAACATAAAAGCACATTATAACGGCCAGATGATTCCAGCCGAAGGACCGATTCCGCCGGGAGTTACCGGGAATGATCCAAAGTTCAAAAATCCTTACAGCTGCTATGACCTGAAACAAGCCAGGGAATATATGCGTTCAGCCGGTTATCCCAACGGCATTGACCCCAAAACCGGGGAAGCCTTGACTTTGACATACGATCAAAACGGAAATTCCTCAGCCTACCGTCAGCTTGCCGAATTAATGATAAAGGATATGGCTAAAATCGGGATAAAAATTGTCCCCATGCTGAACAACAAACCACGGTTCTTCCAGAAATTACGCAAAGGCAAATTTCAATTATTCCGCCTATCATGGATAGGCGATTATCCCGACGCCGAAAATTTCCTCCAGCTTTTTTACAGTAAAAATGCGGGAAGCTGTAATCGGGCTTTCTATCAGGATGTAAAATTCGACAGGATGTTTGAAGAAATCATCCCGATGCAGGATTCCCCGGAGCGTACCCGCAAGTATGAAAAAATGGTAAAATACTTAAGTACAAAATGTCCATGGATATTCGAATCTTTCGCAATCTCTTATCAGCTCAATCATGCCTGGCTGGAAAACTTTATCCCACACGATTTTGCCTTCTCCCGCTGGAAATATCTATCTATAGATGCGAAAAAACGAAGACAGATGAAGAAAAATTTCAAGCCTTTGTCTTTTGACCAACTGCGCGGAAAATGAAAAAGTAGTCACAGATGCGGCTCGCACCGCTGCCTATTTATTCTCCATAGACTTTTGGGAATGATGACCTTGCAAAACGCCGCATTAAAGGAGTCTCGCTATTGCCTGAATCCGGAGCCGTAATCCTGAAAGTACAACCCGTCGCTAAAGCTTTACGGTTCGCCCAGATAAACAGTTCCATCAAATCCCATGCATCCCAATGCAGAAAATTTTTCTTAGTACTGTTGTCCAAATGGTTCTTTTGATTACAGATATGCGCTTCCGTATTTGTCAGAACTATATCCGCATTTGTGTGGTTGGCAATAAGGGCGCGCAAAATCTGGCGGAGTTTTTTTCTGGTGAATATTGAGTGAACGCAGGAATGTTTAGCTCCTTTTTCGGTAAAGTCAGCCATATCGAGAATAACTTTTTCTCTATCGGATGACATTTCCAGAGCTGGAGCATCTGACCAGGCAAAATACCACTTAAAACGCCATGTGCGCTTTTCGATTTCAACAACGTCTTTGTTTTCAATATCAAATAATATTGGCTTCCGTTCTATTTCGACGGAATCCCCATTCACGGAAACTTTGAATTCAGATGAACAGCCTGTCAGATCACCGGCAATCCCCCAACGCCACAAATCATCCCCGCATCCCAACTCAAAGCGTTTGCCGTCCGGAGCTTCCAGAACGACAGAAAGAAACGGAAACGATTCAGCAAATAAAACTTTGTCTGTTTTTCCATCCAACTCCACCCATTGCAGTTCAGGAAAACCTTTTCCAGCGCCGGGGATTCTGGCAACAGCAATTCTGCTCCATGGCCCGGGCAATGATATTTTTCCCAAATTTAATTTTTCCACAGCAGTGTGTTTGCCGGGATTTATATCCTGAATAATTCTTGCGAATCCATCTGTAAAATAAAAATCCCTGCTAATTTCAGGTTCTGCTCCGAACGGAATCAAATTCAATACATCATAATTTAATGAAAGGCCATCAATTTTTTGATGTATACGGGTTTTCTTCGGCAGACATTGCACTTCTGACTGTTTATTTATCTGCGTGGGCTCTAAATTCGCAATAAGGCGTTCACCCAAATAAAACTTCATAAAGGTTTCTTCAGCTAATGAAAATTCCGCTCGCCACTCTTTACTGCCGATCGTCGCTTGATAACTTGTCTTCATTAAATTATTTCAAATATTTTATTGATGTCTTTACGCGGAATATCTTTAGGAATCGCGTCACTATATCCCAAAGGACTGATTGCGTATACTTTCCAAGGGGCTTTCACATCCAGAACCTCATTCATCTTCTCGATTTCAAAGGCTCCCACCCAACAGGTAGCCAATCCTTCAGCAGCAGCGGCCAGGATAAAGTGTTCCATAGCGATTCCGACATCGATCTGTACAATCGGATCTCCTTCAAAACGCATCCAGCATTGCTTGCTGCTGCCAATAATAACAGCTATCGCCGGAGCGTCAGCAAGCCATTTTTGAGTATAATTAGCGGCTATTTTTGCACGCAATTCAGGGTCTGTCACAAGTTTGATCTTCCACGGTTTCATATTACAGGCGGAAGGCGCGTAATATACTGCTTCAGCAATACGCTGGATAGCATCCTGAGGGACAGGATCGCTTTTATAACTGCGAATACTGCGGCGTTTTTTGATTACGTCATAAAAATCCATAATTATTTCCTTTGTTGTTATCAATATCTTAGAGAAAAGTTATAGCTTCGAAGTAAAAAAAGCAAATAAAGCTTGAAAAAAAGCTTAAAAACGATTAATATAATAAGGAGACAAGGAGGAATTTATGTTAAAAGTAGTTGCTTTAGATATCGGCGGAGTGTGTATCAACCTACACCGTGAAAGAGCGTTAAAGACTTTGGGGATAACGGATATCAAAGACATGCCAGCTGAGTTTACCTGCGCCGTAAACCTGCTGGAAAAAGGAATTATAACTACTGACGAATGGATGAATTTCATCCGTTATATCAGTGAAGATAAATTTTCCGAACATGAACTGAGAAACGCCTGGGCAATGGTAATCGGGCAGACAATTGACGGCATGCCTGAATTAGCGCAGGAGCTTGTAGATTCCGGCTATAAACTGGCATTCTTTTCCGATACATCCGAGATGCACGCACAGGAAATCTACCGTAACCTTTCATTTGCCAATCTGGTCACAGGCTCTATTTTCAGCTACGAAGTAGGCAGCAAGAAACCTGATGCTGCGATGTATGAAGCGTTTGAGAATGAATACGGCAAACCGGTATTCTACGTTGATGACCATCAGGATAACATTGAAGCAGGGCGGAAGCAGGGCTGGAACTCCCATCTTTTCACCTCTACAGCCAATATGCGAAAAGCATTGGTGAATGCCCAAATATTATAGACTCAAAAACGTAATATATTTGATTTTTAAATTTCGGGATGTAAACTAATTATCATCGAATTTAATAATAATCAAACATAGTATAGTCATAAATGAATAAGGTTATCGCAGACAATCTTGATGAAATAAAATCTCTATGCAAAAAGCATAAGGTTAAAAATCTTTTTCTTTTCGGTTCCGCGTCTACTGATAGATTGACCGATTCAAGCGATATTGATTTGCTGGTTTCATTTAAATCCATCCCACTAAAAGGCTATGCCGACAATTATTTCACAATGATTAAAGAATTCGAGAATCTGCTCGAAAGGCCTGTTGACCTCATAACCGAAAAGTATATTAAAAATCCATATTTTATTGAATCTGTAAACCAGACCAAGGTTTTATTGTATGGAGAATAAAATCAACAAATTCCTCTTTGACATCAAGGAATCCATTGAAGCAATTGAAAGCTACATCAAAAATACAAGCTTCAAAACCTATCAGGAAAACAAAATGCTCAGGCGCGCCGTGGAGCGTGAATTTGAAATAATCGGTGAAGCAATGTACAGGATTTCCAAGCTTAAGCCTGAAATTCAAATAAAAAACAAAGAAGCTATTATTGGCATGCGCAATAGAATAATCCATGGTTATGATATTGTCGATGAAGAGGTGATCTGGAGCACCGTCCACGATCATCTGCCAACATTAAAGTCTGAAATTAAAAACATATTAAATTAGACTTCTATAAAACATTTTGAATATGGAAAACTATAATGTTTAAATGTTTAATTATTTTTCTACTGTTGTTATCTATTTTCAGTACTAATGCAGAAGAGAAAATTAAAATAACTGGTTTTGCATGGCAAAGCAACAACCCTGTTCGACCACCCGACTTCAAAGGATATTTTCCAGATGACCCTGAATCCGGGAAACGATTAGATATTCTGATTAAGAATAAGTACAATGGAATAAAAAATGCTGAAGAATATCTAGAAATCGTACGAAAGGGGTTTCGTAATATAAAAAATCATCGCACATTAGTTCTTGCGCGTATAGGCCAAAAATATATTTGGAATGTAAAAAAACAAAATCCACTAGCTATCGAATTGATGTATCATGCAACAAATAGTCCTGACATAAGAAATATACGCCATTATGCAATCTATTTTGGACTTTCAGTAGTCAAACCCAAAACACCAGCAATACTCAAAACATTAGTTGATATAGCCATGACTACCGATGACCCCAATGATACCGGACGAATTGCTTGGGGGACAAAGGATCAACAGAAAGAATTAATAGAAGCATTAACGCCTTATCTCAAAAGCAAGAAAGAAAAAGTTCGAAAGCATGCACAAGCGTTGAAAAATATCTTTTCAGGAAACCTGAACGCATGGGAATATCGTAAGCAAAATCTAAGATCCAAAGCGCAACCTTTATTTGAATCTCAAATGGAAAAGTTGCGTGAACAATTAATGAGAGGGGATAGTGAAAAACGGCGCAATGTAATTGCGATGATGCGAAAACACTCTCTTAATTTAATAATTAAGGATCACGATGCGTGGTTGCAAGCATATATTGCAGCAGCAGAAGATACTGATCCCAAGATACGCAAGTGGGTTGCGCAAATAGTAGGCGCTACTTATGTGTGGAACGCTAAAGAAGTAAATTCGCTAGCTGTTGATCTTTTACTCAAATTAGCACATGACGAAAACCCACAGGTACGTTATGACGCTTCATATTATGGGTTGAATCGATTACCCAAAGGTCATCCATCACAGCTTAGTGTAGACAAAATCAATCAAGCTAACAGAGATAAATATATCGAAAAAATGCGTCAGGCTCTTCTCAAAGCTATTAAAGATGGTAAGTTTCAGATGGTAGAAAAGTTTCTACCCAACATTAAGCCAAGAAAAAGAACTAATTATCAAAAGGGTGACCGAGAAAAAGTTCAGGCATTATATGACGAGATATCGAAAAAATTAGCAGAAGCACGTCAACTTAGTCAAAATGTCAGGCATTAAAATAAGAATACTCGTGGTTTAGACACAAAATTCTTATAATCCCAGCAATTCTGTAGCGTGAGCGCGGGCGGCTTTGGACGCTCCCAGCATCCGGGTTATCTCCGATATTCTGCCGTCCTTATCCAGACGTTTTATCGTCGAAGTGGTTCTACCTGAATCCACATTTTTCACCACGGCGTAATGCTGCTGTCCACAAGCGGCGACCTGCGCCAGATGAGATATACATAATATCTGACGGTTTGAAGCCAGATTAAGCAGTTCTTTCCCGACTTGATTAGCAGTTTTGCCGCCGATATTCACGTCGATTTCGTCGAAAATCAATACCGGGATGGTGTCAGCATCAGCCAAAACAGTTTTTAACGCAAGCATGACCCGTGAAATCTCGCCGCTGCTGGCGATATTCCGCAAAGGCTGGATTTTTTCTCCGGGATTGGCGGAAAACAAGAATTCAACTCTGTCCATACCGCGTTCCGACGGCTCCGTTTCTCTAAACGCAACATCCAATTCAGACTGGAGAAAACCCAGTACTTTTAATTTTTCTTCAACTTGACGGCAAAAATCTTTTGCAGACTTTTTTCGCTCCTTTGAAAGCTTTTTCGCTGCAGTTTTCAATTTTGCGGATAAATCATTTTCTTGCTTCTGGAATTCTTGACGTAATTTCTCAGCATCGCTATAAACCAGTAAACGTTCTCTGGCCTTTTCGCATTCGAGCAAAACCCTTTCCAGGCTTGGGCCGTAGCGACGCTTAAGCGTCTGCAAATCGGTCAAACGGTTTTCGAGTTCACTGAATTCCTCTTCATCCAGTTCCACATTTGAACTGTAGTTCTCAATTTCATAAGACAGATCCCTGACCTGCTCGACAATCTGATCACAAGCGGTTAATAAAGGTTCGGCTTTGCCTGCGTCAATATGCGCAAGCGCCTGAATATCGCGGTATACTTCACCCAGCCTGTCAACAACTGACTCCTCAGATTCACAAAGGTTCATGACAGCACGGCCGCTTAATTCTATAACAGTTTTTGAATTCGCTGCCAGTGAATGTTTGAGATTCAATTTTTCATCTTCATCCGGTTCAGGAGAAATTTTTTCAATTTCCCCGACAATCATCTTGAGATGTTCAGCTTCTATGGAAGACGGCATATCAGCAAAAGTTTTTTCCTGTTCAATACGCAGCGCATTAAGCTCTTTACATAAATCACGGCATTCTTCCGTCAATTTACCGAGTTTACCGAAGCGGTCAAGGATATCAAGCTGAGTGCCCCGGTTCAATAAAGACTGATGTTCGTTAGCAGCATGGATATCCACGAGAAAATTCCCGATATTATTCAAAGTCTGAAGAGTTACCGGCGTATCATTTATGTAATTGCGGTTTGAGGTCTTTCCAATCACCCGACGCAACTGTATCTCGCCGGATTCCAGTTCAAAAGGAATATCCGCCTGTTCGAGCGCAGACAAAAGCCCACCCTGAATATTATTACCGACGTTAATGCCCGCGGCAAGTTCACAGCGCTCCGTGCCGCTGCGGATAACCCCTTTGTCAGCGCGTTCTCCTAGAAGCAGCGCAATAGTTCCCAGCAGGATGGACTTGCCGGCACCGGTTTCTCCGGTGATAACATTAAAACCCTCGCCGAATTCCACATCAAGCGTCTCAATCAGGGCCATATTTTTAATTTTCAGCCAGTTCAGCATAGCGAATCCATATTTTATTATCTTGCATCCTTTGTAATTTTTACTCATTTGCACTATAATACAAGTGAATTATCAAAAATAGAAGGATAAATTAAACTCTTAGTATGAGCTCCGAATATAATCACGCTGAAACAACCCCTCAAAACCTGCATAAAGATTTGCAGATAGCCGACTTTATCCTGCTTGATAAACTCGGTTCAGGAGGAATGGGCGAAGTCTGGAAGGCAAAACAGATATCCATGAAACGTGACGTCGCCTTAAAGATACTTTCCCCTGAATTATCCAGAAATGAAGAATTTGTCGAGCGTTTTTTGAACGAGGCAGTAATGACCGGGCGCCTGCAACACCCTAATATTATCACCGCCTACACAGCCGGCAACTTTGAAAACTATTATTATCTGGCAACTTTGTTTGTTGACGGCATTGAACTGAAGGATAAAATCAGAATCGACGGCATGCTGCCGGAAAGGGAAGCTCTCAATATCACCCGGCTAATGGCCTCGGCGTTATGTTATGCATGGGAACAGCAGCGTATACTCCATTGCGACATAAAACCGGGGAATATTATGATCGACCGCTACAGCATACCATACTTGATGGATATGGGTATTTCCAAGATATTCTCGGAGAATGACCCGTCGCCTGACGGTACAGTGATTGTAGGTTCTCCTCAATATATGAGCCCTGAGCAGTCCCTCGGCAACGTAAAGCTCGACTTGAGAACAGATATTTATTCCCTGGGAGTGACATTGTACGAAATGGTCACGGCAATACTGCCGTTTTCTGATAAAATCATTGAAGACGCTATTTTCAAAAAGATGGAAAAGAAGTTCCCGCCGCCATCAACGCGCAATCCATATCTGACAGAAGGCTGTTCAGCGCTCATCTCTAAAATGTTGTCAAATGACCGCGAAGACCGTCAAAGCGACTGGAATTATGTTATCGCTGATATTGACGCGGTTCTAGCCGGAACCTATGCTCTGCCTAAAAAGACGAAAACCAAAAGATGGGATTCCATAAAATCTAAAAGTTTCAATATCAACGCGCCAATCAATCTAGGGAAAAAAGACAGTACTGAAGATACAGATGATGAAGAGCATTTTCTCCAGACAAAAGAACTTGAACCGGATAAAGTACAGGACATTATCCAGGATGAAACCAGGCAGAAGGAACCGTACAAGCCCCCACCGATAATTTTTGATGGCTCTAAAGACCGCAAAAGCGGTTTGAGACTATTTATTTTCATGGTAATATTAATGCTCTCAATCATAGGAGTAATCCTGTATTATTCCATAAAGCACCATGAAAGTCTGAAAAAATTATGGCAAACTATATTTGACTTCTGGTTTACAAACTGAGATTTTAAGAATCAGTTATTGATCATTCTATTTAATAATTCATTGATTTGGCTTGAAAGCTGTTTGAGTTCTTTATAGATGCGTACGTCATCCAGGAATCTAATGTTTTGAACATACAGGTTCAGTTTGAAAGTCTGGAGATACAGGCGCTTGATATCGTCCTTGAAATGATTTTTGCAGTCTGCCTTATTCATGAAATTCTCCACAAACCGACAGATACAAAAAGGGCATAACCTTTCGACATCGTTTTCTATCGTGTATGTGGTAATTTTTCTCTTATAATTTGCTCAATTGCCATCCAACAAAAAGAAATTCCTTCCTCAAAAAAGTGTAACGAAAGCTGAAAGCTATCAACGATATTATAAAAATGCAGGAAAGCTTTTCAGTAATGCCGTATCGGTTATGGGAATAGTCACCTCTATATTGCCAAGGGGGGCGAGTGATTATTGCGATTTTATTTTTACCGCTGCCAAAAACACCGACAAAATGGCGAAAGTCGTTTACGACTACACCACAAAACAGGAAAACGCAATGAAAGAACTTGATAAAGTTACGAAAGGAAAAGGGAATCTAATTGAGGAACGTAATTCTTTAATATGTCGAGAGATTCTTTCTGCTAACTCAGGTTGATTCTCTTTCCATATTTTTTAATATATTGGATAGCTCAATTTGTATCGAATAAAAAATATATCCACAAATTTTTCCTGACTAAACATTGACAAAATGGATTTAAACGATATACTTACTGAACGTTAAGTAAGCAAACAGAGAGCATACAGAAAACATGAACAATACTAAAACCCGTGACGGCGAGGCCACAAAACAACTAATTATTAAAACCGCATGCAAGCTTTTTTCTCAAAAAGGTTTTAATGGCGTATCAATTCGTGACCTGGCTAATGCCTGTGGTTTGTCCGGTCCTTTGATTCTGCACCACTTTAAGAATAAGGATGGTGTTTATGACGCTGTAAGACTGTCATTAATTGAGAAGTATATTCCGCTTTTTGAAGATAATTATAATGACAAAGATGATTTGTTCCATTTTATCGAAAGCGTTGTCCGCGGAGCTTTTGCTTTCCACCGCGAAAATCCAATCGCATTACGCTTAATGAGCTGGGATCGCCTGAATGGATTGAGAAAACCATGGCCAAAAACAGAAGTATTTGAACGGATGTTTACCGAGCGTTTGCAGAAAGCAATGGATAATGGTGAAATAAAAACGAACTTTTCAGCAAAATATTTTGGAATAATGATTGGCGGAACGATTCATTTATGGTGGGAAAAGCACAGCTATATAATGAATGAATTACTGGATGGGAAACATGATAAATCAGCTGTTTTGAAAATTGATGAGGAATATCTACAGCAGATATTGCTGTTTGTAAAAAATTGTTTAAAAATATAAATAAATTACTTTAGAATTATTGTAACCGGCACAAACTTTTATACGACTACAAAAAGACTAACTTTTATCAAGGATATATATGAAATTTAAATTTTTGTTTTTATTATTGGCGGCAGCGCTGTTTTTTAATGGGGGATGTAAAAAATCCGCACCACCGCAACGTCAGGCTCCAGTAGTTACCATTGCAAGCGTAAAGAAAACCAAACTGAAAGAAACTTTTATTATAATAGGTAAGGTAAAAGCTGAAGACGAGGCTGAAATCGTTGCCAGGGTTACCGGATTTCTGGAAAAAACAAATTTTGACGAAGGCGCAAAAGTCAAAAAAGGCGATTTACTGTTTTTGATTGAACAGGATCAGTATAAAGCTAATCTGCAAAAGGCGAAAGGTATCTTACTGTCAGCGGAGGCTACTTTAAAAAATGCCTCGCTTGATTATGAAAGACAAAAAAACCTTTATCAGAAACGAGCCGTATCCAAACGTAATTATGATGAAGCCCTGGCGTCAAAAATGAAAGCTGAGGCTGCCGTTCTGCAGGCAAAATCAGAGGTAAAACTTGCGGAACTTGATTTAAGCTATACTGAAGTAAGGGCTCCATTTGATGGTTATGTTGGACTGGAAAATTACAGTATCGGCAACTATGTCGGCCCGACCAGCGGCCCGCTTACCTCAGTAGTAAAAATGGATACAGTAAGGGTTGAGTTCAATATAAGCGATAAACTGGTACTTAAGGCAAGACAGATCGGCTATGATTCAATCAAAAGCGCTGAACACGTCAAAGTAGTCCTTTATACAGCGGACGGAATAAAATATTCTCATCCCGGTGAAATTACTTTCTGGGACAACCAGATCGACAAAGATACTGGAACCTTGACAATGCAGGCTGTATTTCCCAACCCGCGTCTGCTGTTGATTCCCGGGATGTACGTCCAGGTAGCAATTGACGCCCAGGAAAAACCTGATGCCCTTGTAATACCACGGGTTGCTCTCGCTGAAGATATTACCGGATATTACGTCATGGTCGTTGACGACAAAAATGTCATCAGGCGACAGAAAGTTACCCTCGGTATCAGGCAAAAGACAAAAATTGAAATCCTTTCAGGTTTGAAAGCCGGAGAAAGAGTGGTGGTTGCAGGCTTACAGCATGTGCGTCCGGGAATGCCGGTCAGAATCGGTTCCGCCAAAAAGACAACCGTTAAGAAAAAAACGGCGAACCCTAAAGCGAAAAAATAACAGGAACAATAATGCTAAGTAAATTTTTCATCGACCACCCCAGGTTTGCGTGTGTTATATCAATCGTCACGGTATTGGCCGGATTAATTGCAATCAATTCTCTCCCGGTTGCGGAATATCCTAATATTACTCCGTCGCAAATCAGGATTACAGCCAACTATCCCGGAGCCGACGCGGAAACCGTGCAGAAAGCTGTTATCGCTCCTATTGAGGAACAGCTCAACGGAGTCAAGGGTATGCTTTACATGACCTCCACAGCTTCCGACTCCGGCACCGCCTCAATAACCGTGACCTTCGGTATAGGCAGTGACGGCGACGCCAATACTGTAAACGTACAAAACCGCGTGAATTGGGCAACGCCTTCCCTGCCGCAATCGGTAAGGAATCAGGGCGTTGTAGTCAAGGAACAGAACAGTAATATCCTGATGTTTGTCACTTTGACCTCACCTAAAGGCACCCAGTCAGCCTTACAGCTTAACAACTACGCAAGGAATTATATAAAGGAAGAATTTTCCCGTATTCCCGGCGTTGGAGATGTAAACAATTTCGGCGAGCTTCGTTATGCTATGCGTATCTGGCTTGATCCTCAACGAATGGCCAGCTTAAAGCTGAACGTGGAAGACGTTATCAATGCTGTCCAGGCGCAAAATGTGCAGGTCGCTGCCGGTTCAATTGGGGAAGAACCCATTGATTCAGGCCAAGTATTCAGATTTACCGTACAGACTAAAGGCAGGCTCAGCGAGGTTGAAGACTTCAAGAATATTGTAATCAGGTCTACCGGTGAAGGCAAAAATATCAAAATCAAAGATGTTGCAAAAGTTGAACTGGCTTCTGAGAGTTATTCCACCCGTGCTAAAAATGACGGGCACAATGCTTCTATGATGGCAATCTATCAGCTCGCGGAAGCAAACGGCCTTACAATTGCCGCAAAAATCAAGAGTACCATAAAAAGGCTTGAAAAGAATTTTCCGGAAGATATGAAATGTAATATTGTCTATGACACTACAGAGTATATCGGTTCCTCTATTAACGAAGTTATCAAGACTTTGATCGAGGCTGTTATTCTGGTTATTCTGATTACCTTCCTCTTTTTAGGCGACTGGCGCTCGACCTTGATTCCAAGTATTGCCATACCGGTTTCGCTGATTGGTACTTTCGCATTTTTGTTTATCCTGGGATTTTCCATCAATGTAATTACTTTGTTCGGACTAATACTCGCGATCGGTATTGTGGTGGATGATGCAATTCTGGTTATTGAAAACGTCAACCGTCTTATGCATGATGAACATCTGCCTCCCAGAGAGGCGGCAATTAAAACTATGATGCAGGTATCCGGCGCGGTTGTCGCAACGACACTTGTCTTGCTGGCTATGTTTGCGCCAATCTGTTTTCTCGGCGGAATTACCGGTCAAATCTACCGTCAGTTCGGAATCACGATTTCTATTGCGGTACTTCTCTCCAGCGTCAACGCTTTAACCTTGAGCCCGGCGTTAAGCGCGTTGATTTTGAAACATGTCGGACCGGATCACAAGAAATTTATTTTCTTCAGATGGTTTGACCGTATGTTCGAATCCTTTACCGGTAAATATATGTGGTTCGTCAAAGGATTAATCAGAAAGTTTGTTATTGTAATCATCCTTATTGCGGCGATTTCCGCCACAGGATTAAAAATCTACGAGATCCTCCCCAAAGGCTTTCTGCCGGACGAAGACAAAGGCGCATTCTTTATTCACGTGCAATTGCCGAGTGCCGCCGCCCTGCCCCGTACTCAAAAAATCATTGACAGGATAAGTAAACATTTCAGGAACGTAAAAGGTATTGAGCATGTCGCTTCGGTTGCCGGATTCAACCTTCTGGGGGGGACTGCGGCATCTAACTGTGGCCTGGTGGTTGTAAAACTGTCTCCATGGAAAGACAGGAAATCTCCCGCTTTAAGCCAAACAGCTTTTATGGGCAGAGCGTATGGGTTCCTTTCCCAAATACAGGAAGCTATGGTAATGCCTTTCGCAATTCCGGCGTTACCGGGGATGGGAGGAACCAGCGGCTTTTCCTTTGTACTTGAAGATTTGACTGGAACCCACCCTGAACGCCTGTACAATATGGCGCTCCGTCTTATGATGGTTGCTGCTCAAAACCCGAAACTATTCAGGGTTTTTACAACTTTCACCGCCAGTGAACCGAAAGTTTTTGTCAAAGTTGACCGTAGAAAAGCTCTTGATATGGGAGTTTCAATGGCAAACATAAATAATGCTTTAAAAGCTTATATTGGACAGTCTTATGTTAATGACTTCAACAAATACGGCAAAGTATACCGGGTATGGATACAGGGCGATATGTCCGCGCGCTCGGAAAAAGAAGATATTCAATCCATTTATCTGCGCAACAGCAAAGGAAAGATGGTTCCTCTCATGTCGCTGGCTGACATAGAAATGAGGTTGGGGCCGCAATATCTGAAGCGTCATAATATGCGTTCCTCGTTAATACTCATGGGACAGGGAGCCCCCGGTGTAAGTTCAGGCGAAGCCATGAATGAGATGGAAAAAATTGCTGATAATATACTTCCCAACGGTATGACCTTCGACTGGACTAACATGTCATATCAGGAAAAAGCCGCGGGCAGTCAGGTAGTAACTATACTGTTGCTCTCATTACTGTTCATTTACTTGTTCCTGGTAGCCCAATATGAAAGCTGGATGATCCCCGGCGGGGTAATGCTGGCAATTCCGATTGCTTTTCTGGGAGCTGTTGTATCACTCCTGGCACTCGGCATGTCCAGCGATATTTACAGTCAGGTTGGAATGGTGCTCCTGTTCGGTGTATCAGCCAAGACCTCTATTTTGATTATTGAATTTGCTAAAACTGAACATGAAAGTGGAAAAACTATTATCGAAGCTGCCGCCAGCGCTGCCAAACTGCGATTCCGTGCAGTTTTAATGACGGCAATATCATTTATTTGTGGAACGCTTCCGCTGGTTATGGCCTCCGGAGCCGGCGCCGCAAGCAGGAAAGCGCTCGGGGTTACAGTTGTAGGCGGAATGACGCTGTCATGTATATTGGGAACGCTTCTGGTTCCGGGACTTTATGTTATAATTCAAAAAATAGTGGATAGTACAAGAAGAAAAAATATTAAATAAAAATTTTGTTATCAAGCTGTTGATACAACACGCTCTCTTTCCACTTCTCTATGTGTTCAGCAGCTTGATAACTTTTTTTATATCAGAATAAATCCGGCTGGGCTCCTTTAGATCTTGGATTCAGGCCTAATTTGCGCCAGGCTTTGGGGCTCGCAATGCGCCCTTTGGGAGTACGTACCAAAAAACCTTCCTGTATCAGAAACGGTTCATAAACTTCTTCTATAGTGCCTTCGTCTTCACTTACTGAAACCGAAATGTTTTTCAAGCCTACAGGGCCACCGTTAAAATTATGAATAATTGTTTCAAGTATGCGGTTATCCATTTCATCAAGGCCGTTATCATCAATATTGAGCATTTCCAAAGCCAGCGAAGCATTTTCAGAATTAATAATATTATTTGATTTTACCTGCGCGTAATCACGGGTCCAGCATAAAAGGTTATTAGCAATACGTGGAGTCCCGCGACAACGTCCGGCTATTTCCGCGGCTCCGTCTATATCAATATCAATATTTAAGATTCCAGCTGAACGCTCAATTATCCGCTGCAGCTCAGGAGCCTCATAATAATCCAAACGGCATGACAAACCAAAACGCGAACGCAAGGGCGAAGACAGCATTCCCTGACGGGTCGTAGCGCCAAGCAATGTAAAATGCGGCAAGTTCAAACGTACGGAACGCGAACCGGGGCCCTGTTCAAGAATGATATCTATGAAAAAATCCTCCATTGCGCTGTAAAGATATTCCTCGACCGTAGTGTTTAAACGATGGATCTCATCAATAAAAAGTATGTCTCCATCTCCCAAAGATGTCAAAAGACCAGCAAGATCACCGGGTTTTTCAATAATCGGCCCGCTGGTGGTCTTGATATTCGCGCCTTTTTCGTTGGCAATGATATAAGCAAGGGTTGTTTTCCCCAGCCCAGGAGGACCGCTGAGAAGAAGATGTCCCAAAGGTTCGTTGCGTCCCCTGGCTGCCTGAACATATAATTCGAGCCTTTCTTTTACTTTAGTCTGTCCCGGAAAATCACTGAACTTCAATGGACGCAGCTT
Organism: Victivallaceae bacterium; assembly: GCA_963664605.1. Taxonomy (GTDB): domain Bacteria; phylum Verrucomicrobiota; class Lentisphaeria; order Victivallales; family Victivallaceae; genus JAHOYW01. Next base: position 1,503,846 of record OY761536.1, on the reverse strand, counting down.
ATTATCCTGCACTTTGTCTTTTTTATTCAGCGTAGAACTTATAAATCTTTCCGTCATAACTTGATTTTTTGCCAAATTGATGTTAATTAAAGTTTTCGTTTTCGTCAGTTTTAAGCGAAGGGATTATTGACGATATATATAAATAACTCGTTTTACATAAATTTTCCAATCAAATCAGAAAAAAACAAGGATGTTTAAAAATGATGGACCCAAAATTAGCAAGACGTTCTGCCGATACAATACGTATTCTGTCTGCGGAAGCTATTCAAAAAGCAAAGTCCGGCCACCCCGGAATGCCAATGGGATGTGCTGACTTCGCTTTCACTCTCTGGTACAAATACATGCGCCATAATCCCAAAAACCCGAAATGGCTCGGACGTGACCGTTTCATCCTCTCCGCCGGACATGGTTCCATGCTGCAATACTCCCTGCTGCATCTTTTTGATTACGGCCTGCCGATGGATGAGTTAAAACAATTCCGCCAGTGGGGCAGCAAAACTCCCGGCCATCCCGAATACAACCACACCGCCGGCTGCGATGTTACCACCGGCCCGCTGGGCAGCGGATTTGCTTCCGGCGTTGGAATGGCAATAGCCAACAAATATTTCAAAGCTAATACCGGACTGGATAAAACTGATCTGGTTGACAATAAAATTTTCATCATCAGCGGTGACGGCTGTATGATGGAGGGAACAACCGCCGAAGCTGGATCTCTGGCTGGTCATCTGAAACTTGACAACATCATCTGTTTCTATGATGACAACTCGATCACTATCGAAGGTTCTACTGACCTGGCCTTTTCTGAAGAAGTCGGCGCGCGTTTCACTGCATACAACTGGCGCGTGATCCATGTTGAAAATGCTAACGATATCGCTCAATGCGATGCGGCGCTGGCGGAAGCGATGGAATCCGACGGTCGCCCGACTCTGATCGTCGGACGCACTAAAATCGGTTTTGGTTCTCCCAATAAAGAAGGTAAATCCTCGGCTCACGGCGAACCTCTTGGAGAAGATGAAGTCATTGCCACTAAAAAGAACCTCGGCATGCCGGAAGAAGAATTCGTCGTATTACCGGAAGTCAAAAAATTCTGTGCTGAACGTGTTGAAGCTTTGGCTGCCGACGCAGCTGAATGGGACAAAAAATTCCAGGCATTCCTCGAAGAAAATCCAGAATCAGCTAAGCTCGTTTCAAGCATGATGAACCGTGAAGTCCCGGAAAATCTCCTTGAAGAACTTCTGAAAGTCGCTCCTGTTGACAAAGCTGTGGCAACCCGCGCTTCAGGCGGAACTATCCTGCAGCGGGCTTCTGAACTGGTCCCTGCCCTCGTCGGCGGTGCGGCTGACCTTGCTCCTTCAACCAAGACCGACATCAAAAACGCTGACAGCTTCGCCCCCGTAAATTACGGCGGACGCAATCTGCATTTCGGAGTTCGCGAACTGGCAATGGGTATGGCTGGTAACGGTATGGCTTTATATGAAACATTCATCCCCTACACTTCAACTTTCTTTGTATTCTCTGATTACATGAAACCGGCGATGCGCCTGGCCGCAATTCAGGGGCTGCATGAAATATATGTATTTACTCATGATTCATTCTATGTCGGCGAAGATGGCCCGACACATGAACCTATTGAACAGATCGCCATGCTCCGTACCATCCCCGGATTCACCGTTATCCGTCCTGCTGAAGCCAATGAAGTAGCACACGCATGGGCAGCGGCATTAAAAGCTGACGGCCCGGTGGCAATCCTGCTGACACGACAAAACCTTGAGCCCCTCGCTCCTGAAATGGCAAAAAATGTTGATCTTGCCAAAGGTGCTTATGTATTAAGTGACGAGGAGGATTTCGACATAATTATCATGGCAAGCGGTTCTGAAGTCAACCTCGCCCTTGAAGTGGCGGAAAAAGTCCGTGAGAGCGGCACAAAGGTTCGTGTTGTTTCCATGCCTTCTCAGGAACTGTTCCTTAAAGAAAACGCAGAATATCAGGAAGAAATCCTTCCGTCAGATTGCCTTGCAAGGGTATCCATAGAAGCGGCAACCACATTCGGCTGGCATCGTTTCGTTGGTTCTTATGGTTTAGCAATCGGACTGGATCATTTCGGAGCTTCCGCGCCATTCAGCGTACTGGCTGACAAATTCGGTTTCACCGTGGACGGCGTTCTCGACAAGATGCGCGACCATTTCATGGGCGGCGGATGCAGTTGCGGATGCGGCTGTGACGAAGAGATCGAAGAAGAATGCGGCGACGACTGCGGTTGCGGATGCGAAAAATAAGTCTTGAAAAATAAAAAATGGCGGATGCAACGCCTCCGTGGTTCAGCGGCGGACTCTGCGCAGGCTGAGCCTGAGCAAAGCGAAAGGCAACTGCTGGTCGGGCATCTCCAATGTTCGAGTTTTGATAAACATATATATCAAAGTCCCTCTAATCGGAGGGACTTTTTTTATTTGTGTGCTATAGTTATTAAATGTTAATGCTAACTCAAGTTTACAATGTCATTCTACGCCTCCTGAATACAGGGGCGGCTGCATCTTTCTCGTGATATTTTTTGTTCTCAGATGTAGCCACAGCTGTCCCTAGCCGTGCTGTCGTAAAATGTAATACTATAAATTCACGGCTTAATTATGGATAAACGGGTCTATCAAAAATATTTGAAGCGTTCGGAAATTCGCCCTTTGGAGCCATCTGTTCCTCAAGACGAAATCTCCGGAGCGGTAGTTATTCCGGCTTTGGCGGAATACGAATTCCTACCTGAAACCCTGTCCAGCCTGAAAAAAGCCAAGCCGTCTTCAAGCTCTGTAATAGTTGTAATCGTCATCAACAGTTCGCCTGAAACCCCACAAGAAAAAGTTACTGAAAATGAAAAAACTTTGATGGCATTGCGAAAAGGCAACAAACAATTTTGCGGCGGGCTGGAGTGCGGCAGGCAACTTTTCTGGATAGACGCCAATTCCAAAGATAGACAGATTTCAGAAAAAGGCGGGGTTGGAGAAGCACGAAAAATCGGCATGGATTCCTGTTTGGAACTGTTTGAGCAGGATGTTTTAAATGACAAATTATTTTTCTGCCTGGACGCGGATACGCTGGTCAGCGGAAATTATCTATTCGCAGCCTTTGAATATTTCAAAACACATAAAAATATTCAGGCGGCAACTGTGAATTTTTCTCATCGTGCAGGAAAAAACGCCGCCGAACACGCAGCTATAGAGCTTTATGAAAATTTCATGCGCTCTTATGTGCAAGGTTTGGAATATGCCGGTTCACCTTACGCTTTTTTCGCCTTGGGCTCGGCTATAATCTGCCGTGCCGAGGCATACGTCAGTGCCGGAGGCATGCGCGCCCGCAACGGCGGCGAAGATTTTTATTTCATGCAGGCAGTCAGTAAATTCGGCAAATGCGGAGTAATAAATGATGCTTTAGTACAACCTTCAGCACGTCCTTCTGACCGCGTACCTTTCGGAACCGGCCCCAAAGTCCGGGAAATCGTCAACGGGCATGAACTTTTATTCTACAATCCCCGAATATTCAAAAACCTGAAAGTCCTGCTTAATACAGTCAACAATTTAACAAAATTGGAAGAATTTAAACATTTACCACAGATTTTATCGCAAAACTGCGATGATAACATCCTTGAGTTCCTGAAACAGAATAATTTTACAGCCGTATGGGAAAAAATATTCAAAAACACCAAACCTGAAATCCTTTACCTGCAAAAAGCCTTTCATGTATGGTTCGACGCTTTCCGCACCCTGAAATACATTCATTTTTCCGAAAATGAATATCCTAAAGTCAAGCAATAAAATCTTTTTTATTGAGCCGGATATTTTGTTTCGTCTTTCCACACTTGAATTTTCCCGCGCAAGTCAGCAATCTTTTCCTTTTGTGAATCATTGAAGGCAAGATTGTTCATTTCATTCCTGTCTTCATTGAGATTATAGAGTTCATCCTCTCCAAGCGGGCTCCAATTGTATTTCCATCCATCAGGTGTTATGATTGTACATACTTGCGCGCTAAGGTATTTATCCAAATCATCCGCATTGGAAACCTTATCTTTAAAATTCATCGGTATTTCAAAGTTACTGCTCAATCCATTCGGCCCCAGCCATTCAATAAACACATTGTTATCCCTGGATACAATTCCACCATTTTCGGTAAGGCTTTTCAGGCTTTTGCCATTTAAATTTTCCGGTATATCCTTATCCATGAGCTCAAGAATCGTGGGCACTATATCTATCTGACTTACCGGGCCCTTAACCCTTCGCATTTCATTCTGCCCGTCAAGCTTAACCAGGAAAGGAACCCGGACAGCTTCTTCGAACATCACGCATTTTGCCAGCAACCCATGGCTGCCCATCATATCTCCATGATCGGAAGTGAAAACGATGATAGTATCATCATACAAATCACATTCTTTCAGTTTTTTTATAATTTCCCCGACATAAGTATCAACCAAACTGCAAAGCCCCCAATAGCATGCTCGCAGTTTTTTACAACCTTCAGGAGTGCTAAGATCATGCATATCAAACATACCATGCTGGTATCTGTGCGCACATAATCTAGTTTTTAAAGGATTCAGTTCATTAAGCTGGTGATTGAAGTTTAAGGGCAAAGGGATATCTTCAGGATCATACTGCTCATCCCTGGGGCCGTAAAACGGCATATGAGGCTCCAGAAAATTCACAAATAACGCAAACGGCCTGTCTTTATTTTCCTCTATAAAGCATTTTGATTTTTCCGCCAAAAATGCCGGTTTACTGTATTTTTCAGGGAAGCACGCAGTCTGTCCGCGTCCGAAACGCTCACCGTCAGCCGGACGAAAACCATTTTCCTTCAGGAAACTGTGATAATCGCTTTTCTTATTTTTATCACGTCCTTCGCTGTAATATCCCTTGTAGGCATCCTCAATACTCACCCATTCATCAAAACCGTGCTGTTTAAATATTTCATCTCCAAGATGCCATTTCCCGAAATGCCCGGTCCTATAGTCACTATCAGCAAGCAGTTCAGGAAAACATTTCGTTTCCCGGGGAAGCGGTATATTGTTCATGGTACATCCGTTCTCGTGCGGATAAAGCCCGGTAAGCAGGGTTGAGCGCGACGGGGTGCAGACCGGCTGGGTCACATAAGCATGTTCAAAAACCGTCGAATCGTTTGCCAGCTTATTGAGATTGGGCATCTCTATCTGCGTGTTTCCGTATGCCGCCATTGTATCAAAGGCCTGTTCATCCGTATAAATAAAAAGTAAATTTGGCTTCTTCATGATCTTTATCCTTATGGTATTTAAATGTTGTATAAATAATTAATTCATTACTTGTATTATAGCTTTTTTGTATTCACTTATCAATAGATAGTAACGTATATTAATATAACTTAAACGGTGATTATATGAATATAAAACAGCTTTGCACAGGTAAATGGCTCTCCCAAGCGGAAAAATCTGGAATCACTGTTCACAGGTGCGTCTACTGGCAGCATAAATATTCCGGGTTTAACAAATACCGTTATATGAAAAATCATCTTCTGATATTTGTCGAACAAGGCAGACTGCTTGCAGAGCTTGACAAACAAACGATCCAGTTGAATGCCGGGGACGTATTATGGATTGCTCCCGGTACTTTACGAAGGACCTATGTAGAAATCACCAATAATCAGGAAAAAGATTACAGGCTGCATTTCAATATCGGAAGCGGAAAAAATGAATTCCGGCTTGCACAAAAGAATCATGTTATCCGCAAAGCATGGGAACTTTTGCCTTTTTTTCAAATGCTTAGTGAAGCCTGCCGCAACCCTTTAAAATATAATCGTCAATTTCTGCATGGAACATGTCTGGCTTTAATGTCAGAATATTTATCTCTACATGAATTCAATCCTCAAAGGTCATTCTCAAATAAACAGGTAAATCAGCTGTATACTTTCATAACAAGCAATGCAGACCGCAGCATAAGGCCATCAGAACTGGCTTCTATTACAAAACTCAGTCCTGACTATTTTTCGCGTAAATTCAAAAATAATTTCGGCATTTCCCCGAAAGAATTCATCAAGCAGGAAAAAATTCGTTTCATCGCCGGGTTCATGCTTGAATCTGACCTCTCAATTAAGGAAACAGCCTATCGTTTCGGCTACGAAGATGTCAGTTATTTCTGCCGCCAGTTCAGGGAGGTAATGAAATGCAGCCCTGCAACACACAGAAAAAAGAATATCTAGTCTAAAGAATCAGTCATTTTTTGTGTTCATAACCGTGGTTTTATCTACTTCATCCAATTTAATAACGGTTGTTTTATCATTTGTTCCTAATACAGTTGTTTTATCAACTCCCTCTGAACCGATAGCAGTGGTCATGCCCTCTTCATCCACTTGCTGGATCTGGGAACGCATTCCGGCCTGTTTCGTAGACTTGACAGCTATTTCGGTATAGAACGGGTCCAATATTCTGGCGACTTCCATCATACTCTGCGGACGGTCGGCTGGTTCTTTTTCCAGACATCGCATAATCAGATGCGCCATATCATCGTCAATATCACTGCGAAGGCTTCTTACTTCCGTCGGCTTGCTGGTAAGCACCATGGAAATCGTAGTTTGAAAATCCTTGCCGCTAAACGGCAAACGTCCGGTTACGAGCTGGTACAAAGTCGCCCCGAAACTGTATATATCTGTTAACGGCGAGGGCTCCCCTCCCCCCTTGCAGAGTTCCGGTGCGAGGAAACCGGGAGTCCCGACAATAACACCATCCATAGTGATATCAAGGGACTCGGTACTTTTAGCAATACCGAAGTCGGTGAGCTTAGGCACGCCGAGATTGGTCACCATAATATTACTGGGTTTGATGTCGCGATGAACTATTCCCATCTGGTGAGCAAGCGCGAGCGCCCGGGCAACTGCGCCACATATTTTCCTTACCTCAGGAATGTCAAAGCGGTAATGCTCTTTCAGCTCACGGTCAAGCGCGGTCCCGGTTATAAGTTCCATTGCGTAATACGGGCAACCGTCCACCTCCCCGGCATCGATTATGCGAATAATATTGGGATGCTCAAGTTGCTTCAGGATTTCTGTTTCCCTGAGGAAACGCCCTATAGAATCCTTTTCGCTGACAAATTGAGAAAGCATTTGTTTAAGCGCGACAGTTTCTTTGGTCTTCGGATGCGTGGCGCGATATACGACCGCCATGCCGCCTCGCCCAAGTTCCTCGTGCAGTATATAAGGCCCGACTTTGGTCTCCAGCACCATAGGTTTACGCATATGCATCATAACCATGAAAAAACTCAACGGCAGCGCCAAAAGCGGATAACTTACGTCAAAAAACAAATTTTGAGTGTTAATCATCCAAACAGAAAAACAGACTATCAGGGTAGTTACCGTAACAAATGCCGCCCAGAAGTAATAAGCGGAACGGAACATTGCCAGATAACCGCCAAGCGCCGCCAGGGTGAGAATAATGGTAATTTGAGGCCACAGGGACATTGTAGTCACATACTCCCCTTTAATCATTGAGGCAACGATATTTGCCTGAACCTCAACCCCTGTCGAAGGTTTATCCGCTATCGCTAAAGGAGTGGCAAAAAAATCATGGGCATCACTGAAAGAAGCGCCTATCATAACGATTTTATCCTTAAATACATCCGGTTTTGCTTCCCCTTTCAATATCTGGTATATCGGGATAGTGGAAAAAGTTTTCGGCCCACCTAGAAAATCAATATATAGGCTTTCCCCGGCAGGCAGATCCGGCTGTTTGCCAAAAGCGGCAGAATATATCTGCATCGCGAAATTTGGTATTTTTTTGTCATCATAAATATAATAAGGTTTTAGCTTACGGACAACAGAACCAGTAGACATTTCAAGGTTGACGATTCCGGAAGCCGCGCTATGCCTGAATATTTCAAGCGGCAGCACTAGACGCTGCCCGGTAAAACTTATATCCCCGGCGCTGAAATTATGATTGAGGCGCTCCAGTTTCGAAGCAATAACCACATTCCCTGCTTTACGCATGGCTTCGGCAAGAATTTTATCCTGGGATGCGTCCTTTGAAGGTTCGATAAAGAGCAGGTCGAGAGCAATGGCCCTAGCTCCCGCTTGGGAAAGGTAGTCTATTGCTTTGGCATACAAAGACCTGTCCCAGGGCCAACGCTGGTTCATTTCTGTCAGCGATCCCTCATCAATCGCGGCAATGACAATACCGGTGTTATCGGCGGCAACATGCCCGCCTGCCCTGAATTCCAGAAATTTGTCGTAAACCATATTATCAATCGGGGCAAATAGCCGGAACGTCACCAACACGAGCATTATCACGGCGCTGATTACGCAAATAACACAGTCGATTATGATCTCTCTATACGAATCTTTCTGAAGCGCCATAGTTTTTTGTTACCGCTTTTTCTTTTCGTTTTCAGCATCTCTTTTTAAACGGTAAACTGGATACATAGCTTCCTCATCGTTATTGCCGCCCGGAAGTTTATCTACCCCCATAGAATAAAGCATCATGATCTCAGTGCCTTTAGGGGTTTTCTTTAAATAAACACCATAATAACCGCCGAAAGGATCTTTCAGGTCAGAATCAATGTAAGGTCCTTTCCACTTTCTGATTTTTTTACCGGTACGGTCTTTATTTTCCAGCAAGCATTTAAGTGAATTCCTGGCGCCTTTTCTGACAGCTTTGCCGGAAAGCTCTTTAGCGGGATAATATCCGGTATCACCATAAAGCCTTGCAAGCGACACTTTAAGCTTTTTGAAATCCTCCTGAGCGATTTTTCCGCCTTTCATCTGCATTCTCACGCGATTGAGGGTATCACGGGCTTTGTTAGTCTGCATGTCGTTGATCTCGACCATGCCGCGGGCGGCAGGGAAAGCCGCCGCCATGCCCATATTCTCAATCGCCTGCTGGAATTCCTTAGCACGGTTGGCTTCATCGCGTGCCATTTTTACAGGATCCTGCAACGGCTTATTGTAAAGCACAATTATCTCATAGTCCGGCTTAACCATTTTAGAGCCCATAACCCGGGTGCTTTTGACTTCAACCAGACCGCTCCAGACCCCGATTTTCGCGGTTTTGCTTTTTTGTTCGGAAGACACATAGAACGAAGTACCGCGAATCGCGGCGACAGCGGCGGGGGTTTCAACTGACATGGAAGACGATTCTCCGGTAATATTTTTCTTGAACCGGTTCCATATTCTTCCGAAAGAAAGTTTAAGTTTGACCGCGAAATTTTTGTCCGTTTTATCCAGTTTCTCCAATTTGAGAAAGCTCAGTTCATGAATTTTTATCAGGCCTTTACCGGGAATTTCAAGAGTTACTTCCGATTTGGCTTTAGTTTTGATCTGACAGTTTTTAGCAAGCACAATATCCCGCTTAACCAGAAGCCATACGCTGCGGCTGTTCTTGCGGTACAGGGCGGAACCCGACACTTTTACAACCTTTACCTTAAAATTGGCGGCATTGACGCTGAAACAGAATACGACAAACGAGAACAACAGGAAAAAACGCAATTTACTCATCAAAAACCCCCTTTATATATCTAATTTATAAATTTAATGCCAGGGAAACTTCTTCAATATTCTATAGTGTACAACATTTTTTAATATCTTGCAAATGTTTTATTTACAAATTAAGGTTTGCTTAATATGAAAGGCATTTAACGGTTGACTAAGCCGGAATCAGCTTTATATTTATAATTAAAGAGAAACCGGAGAAAAAGATGAATAACGTCCAATGCGAAATTTGCCCCAAGCGATGTATTATTAAGCCGGGTCAAAGCGGCGACTGCCGCGCGCGAATAAATCTTGATGGAGAGCTCATCGCATCCACCTACGGTTATCCATGCGCATTGCATGTGGACCCGATCGAGAAAAAACCCTTGTTCCATTTCCTGCCTGCCAGCCGGGCTTTTTCCGTTGCCACCGCCGGCTGCAACCTGCATTGCCTCAACTGTCAGAACTGGGAAATCTCACAGGCGCCGCCGCATACGATTCCAGCCTACAGGGTATCACCTTCGCGCCTGGTCAAACTGGCTCAAAAAAGTAAATGCCGTTCAATCGCCTATACTTACACCGATCCGGTAATTTTCTACGAATATACGCTGGACTCATCCCGGCTTGCCCGGAAATCTGGAATTAAAAACATTCTGGTAACGGCGGGTTACATCAATCGCAAACCATTACTGGAATTATGCAAAGTCACCGATGCCGCGAATATAGATTTAAAAGGAATGACCGACAAATTTTACCGCAAAGTATGCAGCGCGACTTTGAAGCCGGTACAGGAAACACTGGTTACAGCAAAAAATGCCGGGCTGGAAGTGGAAGTTACCAACCTGCTCCTCCCTACCCTTAATGACAGCGATAAGGATATTACTGCCCTCTGCCGCTGGGTGAAAAAGGAAATGGGAAACGACACTCCACTGCATTTTTCACGTTTTTTTCCGCGTTACAGAATGCGTGAGCTTCCGCCAACTTCGGAAAAAACGCTGGCACGCGCCCGGGAAATTGCCTTGAGTGAGGGGTTGGAATTCGTCTATGTCGGCAACTTGCTTAATCCCGACTGGTCCTGCACTAAATGCCCAAAATGCGGTAAACTGCTGGTAAAACGCAGCGGTTTTATGGTTCTTGAAAACCACATAAAAAATAACGCATGCCCCGATTGCAAAACTAAAATCTACGGAGTATGGAAATGAAAAAAAGAACATTTTTCAAATTGTGCGGAACTGTTGCTGTAACGGCAATCATCCCGGGGATAAAACTGTTCGCAACAGAGGCATATAATAAAGTATTAAGGGGAAATATACCGCGTAAATACCCGGGCAGAGTAAAACAACTGAATCTTGAAAGTACAAAGAAAAGAGGAGAATGGCAGGGATGAAAATATTCTTATATTTATTGTTTACGCTTTCTTGTATAATCACTCGTGGCGAAGATACTAAAATATTAAAGTCCAAACTGGCAGGATCATGGTATACGGCAAATCCAGATCAGCTCAAAAAACAGATTTCAGAGTACGTTAAAGCGGCCGGAAGGAAAAAATACAAGAATGTTATCGCCCTGATTATGCCGCATGCAGGATACCGTTATTCCGGCGCTGTGGCAGCTTACGGTATAAAAGAACTCATTGGAGGCAAATATTCCAGGGTAATAATAATCGGGTCGAGTCATTACAAAGCTTTTTTCAATCAGCTCAGCGTTCCCGACATCAACGCTTATCAAACTCCTCTCGGACAAATAAAACTGGATACTGATTTCATAAACAAACTGAAAAAGTTCCCCTGGCTAATCAGCCGTACGGAGTATCACAGCCGCGAACACAGCATTCAAATAGAACTGCCTTATTTACAATATGCCCTTCCGGGAATCAAGGTGGTTCCGTTACTGGCAGGACAGCTCGACCTGCCATCCACCCGCAAAATAGCCAGGGATCTGCTTACGCTGATAGATAATAAGACTCTTGTATTGGTCAGTTCTGATTTCACCCATTACGGCAGTAGATTCAGCTATAGACCGTTCGGCATGGATTTTCAAACTGAAGAAAAGATTCGGGAACTGGATTTGAAAGCCTTTGATTTTGTCAAAAAAAAGAATCTACCCGGTTTCATAAAGTTTATTGAAAAAAAACAGGCAACTATCTGCGGGCGCTGCGGAATTGCCCTGTTGACAGCAATGCTTCCAAAGAATGCCAAAGCGCATTTATTAAAATATGCTTCGTCCGCCGCAATTAACGGATTCAACGGGGAATCAGTAAGTTATCTGGCAGCCGCTATAACCGGAAAATGGGAGTCAGCTGAAACCCGTAAAGTTGTTTCAATGGCATTTTTGTCTCCCGAAACCCGGCAAAAATTACTGCTGCTGGCAAGAAAAACGATAAAATTCCACTTGGATAAACAACAAAGGCCAAGCTTTAAGGATTTAAATATTAGCTTAACACCGGATATGAACAAAACATTAGGGGCATTTGTCACCCTGCATAAAAACGGCAGTCTGCGCGGTTGTATCGGCAATTACCCGCGCAAAGGCGTTCCGCTTTATAAAGTTGTCATGATGATGGCCCAAGCGGCGGCCTTCAGCGACCCCAGGTTCAGGCCTCTGAGCAAAGACGAATTTAAAGATATTGATATTGAAATATCTGTATTAACTCAGCCCAAACCGGTAAAATCCTGGAAAGACATTATTCTTGACCGCGATGGTATTATTTTGAAAAAGGGCTGGAATCGAGCTGTTTTTCTACCGCAAGTTGCACCTGAACAGGACTGGACTTTAGAGGAGACCTTGTCGTATTTATCACGAAAAGCCGGACTATCAAGAAATGCCTGGAAAGAAGGTGCTGAATTTGAAGTTTTTCAAGCTGACGTTTTTGGAGAAAAAAAATAAAGTGATAGAAAAGAAAAATAATTACAGCATAGTTATTTTCAGCGTCGGTTTTTTCGGGCTGCTGGCGCAGACGCTGTTGTTCCGTGACTTCCTGACGGTGTTTCAAGGTAATGAAATTTCTACCGGGCTGTTTTTTTTCTCATGGCTGTTCTGGATAGGCATAGGAGCGTTCTTTGGCTGGCTGCCATGGCTCAACAGCAAAGCTGCAAAGGTTTATGAATTTCTTCCTATGCTGTATATCCCAGCTTATTTATTACAGGCAAGTCTTTTATTAAATGCCCGCGCGCTAGTTGGTACTTTTGAATATGAGCTGATCCTGTTCTGGAAGCTGGCTATAGCTCTGGCTTTGTTCAATGCTCCTGTGAGCATGATAAGCGGTTTTTTATTTATTACAGGGACTAAATGGATCAAGGATACCATATTACCGGCAGGACGGGTATATGTGCTTGACGCGCTCGGAAGTTTTGCCGGAGCTCTAGCGGTTACTCTGTTACTTTATGCCGGATTTTGTGATGAATCAGTATTTTTTATCGGAGCGGTTTTACTCGGACTCGTGCCATGGCTGCATAACTTCAAATCCCCCAAACGCATAATATCCAGTGCGATACTTTCACTGTTTTTTGCTGTATTCCTGATTTCCGGTTACGGGACGACATGGAATAATCATCAGGCGCAAAAACAATGGAGCCGGATGTTGCCGGATGGAAAATTCCAAGGCAGTTTCAATACGCCTCAGGCAGGATATTATTATGGTAGTTACCGCGAAGAATTCAATGTTATCCGCTGGAACAGTATTTGTGAAAGTCTGCCCAACCGTGAAGCCGCCTGGGTTGCGGCAGCAGAAAATCTCGCTGAAAAACCCGATGCCCGGCAAATTATGGTTGTTGGTTCCGGAGCCTTCTCCCTATGCCGCAGCCTCTGTAAAATACCTGGAATCAAACGGGTTGTCTGGCTGGACACTGACCCGGATTATCCTTCCGCTTTACTGCAAATCATACCTGAAAAATATAATAAGGGAATAAATAGATTATCAACACCGCGACAGGATATCCGGGCGTATCTACAAGATTCCAAGAACAAATTTGACCTCATCATTAATATGGTACCCACCCCCACCGCATTATCCTTGAACCGTTATTACAGCAAAGATTTCTATAATCTGCTGGGCAATGCTTTACTTCCAGGCGGAGTTCTGAGCGTTGGTTTCCCAGGAGCAGAGAATTACATGGGGCCGGAGTTAAAAATGATTGGAGCTTCATTGCTGAAAACATTACAGGAACGTTTCAAATATATAGTTTTGAAGCCCGGCGCTTCCAGCCGTTTTTTTGCATCTGATTCAAACATTCTGACAATCAACCCGGAAATACTGGTAAAACGCCTTTCCGGGATAAAAACTCTAGCCGGGCATTTCCCGCCACAAGGCATTTATACTTTGTTTGATCCTTTCCGGGCTGATTTTCAGCAAAAAGAATATCTTAAGATAGCGGAAAAAAACAAAGAACAGTTAATCAATTCAGATACCCACCCGGTAATATCGCATTTTGCCATGATCTTCGGGCTGAAAATATCCAGTTTGGGATTAAAACCGTCATATTCAAGCGACAGCACCGCAAAGATTTTCAACTGGATTGTACTGGGAGTGATTATTCTTACAGCATTCAGGCTTATCTTGTCGGCAATTTCCCGTAAAACAAATGCAGACATGCCTCATTTCTGTGATTGCCGTGTTCCCGGCGCTGATGTTATGTTTTTCGTATGGATAAGTTCGGTCATGGGAATGTGTGTAAATATTTTGCTGATCTATGCTTTTCAGGTTAGTAACGGCTCGATCTTTCTGTATTTCGGACTGATAAGCGCTCTTTTTATGTTAGGTCTGTTTTCAGGCGGTCAAATATCTTCAATATTCTTTTCAGATAAACACGGATATTTTTTCCCTTTGTTTTCACTGCTGCTGATTATCCTGTTTGGGATTCTGCGGTTAAGCGCTTTACGTTTTACCAACATTTTCCTGCTGGGACTGGCTTTTCTGATCTCAGGGGCAGTTTGCGGCCTCTGGCTGCCGCGGGCAGCAGCTGTCCTTCATGCCCGCAACTGGCATGAACGCAATATAGCCTGGCAGCTCTGGCTCTTTGACTCTCTGGGCGGAGCAATCGGAGGCTTATTATGTGCAATATTGCTCCTGCCTTTATTCGGAACGCTGCGAACTTTAGATATTCTGCTAATAAGCGGGGGAGGATTGCTGGTTCTAAATCTATTTCTCGGAAGCAGATTAAAGTACAAAAGCAAATCCCTGTCTGTTTTACTTATGGTTTACCTGTTAGCCAGCTCCACTGTTGCAGATGATATTACAAAGGCCAAAGCTGCTGATTTCCTGAAACCACGGGAAGCAATATTGACTACACAAACCACCCTCCTCAACGACAAGCCATTTATTTATTATAAAGTAAAAGGCCCGGGAAAAAGCCGGGGATATATTTTCAGTTCGGAGGATCTGGCCATAGGTATCAAAGGCTACGGTGGAGAAATCAAGCTGCTGCTTTATACTGATGCAAAAGGCAAGCTGCTCAACTTCACTATATTGAAACACCATGAAACTCCCGGGATTTTCAACAGGGTAAAAGCCCGGAAACAGGAATTATTGAAAAAGAACATTTTCTCAGCAAAAACAGCTTTTAAGACTGATGCCGTGACCGGCGCCACCTACAGCTCAAAAGCGTTGGTAAAAACCCTCAATGCTGCCGGCAAGGCATTCAAAGCTCTGCTTTCCAAAGAGGGAAACGTGGTTAAAACCGATAACAAAACGCTTAAACCGCCGCCGGGCGGCGCAAGGGATATTGATACGGAAGAATACCGGAAGCTTATCTCCAGAAAACAACTTTCCACCCATAAAGCAATGTATTTTAAAAAAATTAAATGATTATTCTTAGAGCTGATTAAAAAATCCTTGGTAAGAGTTTTGAAATCAGCTCCTTAGTCCTTTTGTACAAAACGATCTAATATGGTCGTAAAATGTATCTGAAAGAATATTTTCCAGGTTTGATTTTATATTCATCCAAAGTATCCGGGCCGCAGCTCGCGGTTCCAAGCCCGCGCTGACGGTAATCCAGATTCAGGAATATTTTACCTTCCGGTTCAAGCTCATTGGTATGACGCGCCCTGTACATCTGCATAGCAGAAAAACGGCTGACGGAAAATTCCATTGTATCGGGAGCAGTAATCAGCACCCCTGAACCATCGGGAGCAGTAAGCGACGCCCATTTTACGCCGGTGCGGTTGCCATTTTCCTGCGGGAGAATATACGGAACATACATTTCGCCAACCGTGGACTTAAAGTTCCCCATCCAGGCTCCGGCCTTCCGGTCTATATAATTCTCATGCGGCCCCAGGCCGTACCACTCGACCTGATCCATAGAATAAGGCAGTTCCATAACCACTCCAAGTCGCGGCAAGTCATTGAGTTCATCGGGAACAATAAAAGTATTTTCCGCTAATATCGAGCCATCGGACAATGGAGAATAAACACATTCGTGGATAACTTCCGGGCCGCCATCGGGCTTCGCTGAAACTGTGGATAACTTTATGCGATTGCCGGCAACTGATAGTTTACCGGGCTGCGCAGCATATTTATCAAGTCCTGATTCCAGCCATATTGCTAATGCTCTTTTGTGAAATTTCCCAATGTGCAGCAGGTTTTTAATACCGTCATTGTCTGTCGGAGCACGCCAAATTGAAACCTGCGGACCACGGCTGATTACGGTTTTGCCGCCGTAACCCACAGAAAGCATACCGTTTGCGTCTATTGCCGCTTTGGTTTTACCGTTCTGAAGTTCTAATTGATTTTTAGCGACTTCAATAACTTTTCCAGCAGAATTAACTTCCATGGAAGGAATCGGCAAAACATCACTAAACGGCAACGTCAATTGCTCCCAGGCTACCTCATAGCCTTTCGGCGCCCAGGAGGTTTTGGTTTTCAACCGTAAAGAAAAACGTATAGCAGATTCATCTCCGAAGTTCATTTCAGGCCGGTCAAAGACAATCAACATTTCCCCGGATTTTCCAGGTGCAATATCAAGCGGCTGATACTTACCGCTTTGAACAACTTTACCGTTGACTGTCAATTCCCATATTATGACATAAGCTGACAAGTCAACAAAATCATGTTTGTTAGTCAGGAGAAAACGCCCGGATGCCGGATCAATCGCCTCGACTTTCAAAGGCTGTGCCAGTTTCTTGTGTTCATTCACACCAGGATGCGGGGTACGATCCGGCCATACCAGGCCATCTGTACAAAAATTAGAATCATTGGGTTCATCGCCGAAGTCTCCGCCGTATGCCCAGTATTCATTCCCGTCCTTATCCGATTGACGAATCCCATGATCGATCCACTCCCAGATGAAGCCTCCCTGAAGCCCATGATATTTTTCAAAGGCTTCAAAATATTCTTTCAGGGAACCATTGCTGTTGCCCATTGCGTGAGAATACTCACATAAAATGAACGGGCGCGGATCACTGCTTTCTTTTGCCCAATTGATAATACCATCAACCGGAGCATACATAACCGCGATATAATCAGAAAGAAACAAATTGAAATTGTCCTGGTTCTTAATATAGCCGTAACGGGAAGCTGATTCGTAATGCAGTGTTCGCGACGGGTCAAAATGCCGTATCCAGCCAGCCATCGCTGAGTGATTGGGACCGGCGCCTGACTCATTGCCAAGCGACCAGCCGTAAATACAGGGATGATTTTTATCGCGTTCCACCATATTGACGGCACGGTCAAGAAATGCGGTAGCCCATTGCGGGTTGTAACAAAGATCACTGTAATAAGTATGGTGTTCCAAATTCGTTTCATCGAGTACATACATCCCGTATTCATCACAAAGGTCGTAAAACTCTGGTGCATTCGGATAGTGAGAAGTGCGAACAGCATTGAAATTAAAGCGTTTCATAGTTTCAATATCTTTACGCATCATTTCAACCGGAACGGTTTTGCCTTTTATATCATCGTGATCGTGACGGTTTACGCCTTTAATCAAAACCGGCTTTCCATTAATCAGCAATTCGCGTTTCTTTATTTCATAGCGTCTGAATCCAACGCGAACACCAGTGACGCCAGCAATTTCGCCATCCGGCGACAATAATTCAACAGTCAAAGTATATAGATTGGGAGTTTCAGCATTCCATTGTTCAGGAGATATTATCTCAAAATTTTTATAGCCTTTCATTCTTGCCGGGTCAGCATGCTTATAACTGGCCTCGTCATAAATAGAACCGTCTATTTCCACAGTTTCCGGGCCAAATACTTTTTTGCCCGCTTTATTATACAAACGGCAGCGGAATTTCCAGTTACGCCTGCTTTCCGGCAGGACGCTGGCAGTAACCGTCAGGCCCAGCATAGCGTTTTCACATTTTTCATCCAATTCCGCCACAGCAAACACATCGCCAATAAACTCTTTTGCGGTATTGTACAGATAAACGCTGCGGTAAATCCCAGCCGTCCACCAATAATCCTGATCCTCAATGAAACTCGCGTCCGACCACTTGACAACAACAACTGTTATCTGGTTCTCCCCGGCTTTAACACACCCTGTCAAATCAAATTCCGTCGCGGTCCTGGAATCTTTACCGGCTCCAATGATTTTGCCGTTGACGAACAAATAAAACAAGCTTTCCACTCCATCGAAATGAATCACCGTCCGGCGTTTTTCCCAACCTTCCGGCAGAATAAAACTCCGGCGGTACACTCCGGTAGGATTATCTTCAGGAACTTCCGGCGGGAGATTAGGAAACGGCATCTGGACATTAGTGTAATGCGGCCGGTCATACCCCTGCATCGTCCAACATCCGGGGACTTCGATCATATCCCATGTTTTATCATCAAGATCTACACCGCTATAATCACCAGGAATATCATCAGGACTGGTCGTATAGCTAAACCGCCATTGTCCATCAAGCGGCATAACCAGCAGTGAATGTTCTTTCTTTACCTTTCTGGCAGACCGTTCATTGTCAAACGGGAATAACGTGGAACGCGCCGGAAGGCGATTGACTCCAACCGCTTCCGGGCTCTGTCGCATAAGAGCACCTAGATCCTTCCATTCAGCCATCTTTATATTCCTTTTTTTATTTTTTTCTGAAATTTGGTATTGACTATTATTAATATAATCATATTATTAAGTAATAGAATATTTTTTTTGGTATTTTTATATATGAAAAATGGTACAATAAAAATAATTTATCCGGGTATTGACAGGATAAAAACAGAGCTTGTCTACAGGACACCGGGACGATCTCCGGGCGAAAAGATGGGACTCGGATTCATCAGTAAAACCTGTCAGGTAGACTTTGAGGATTATCGTCATTCAAATTTTGTCCTGGTAATTGTAATTCAGGGGAAAGGGCGATATGTCGACGAACATGGAAATTGTAATAAAATAATCTCCGGCAACTGCTTCAAGCGTTTTCCGGATAGAAGCCACTCAAACTATATTGAGCCTGAAAGCGGCTGGCTGGAATACTTCATAGAAATGAATAAGGCCATGTACCGGGCAGCTCTGGAGATGAACGTTATCCGCAAAGATTCCCCCCTTGTAGAAGCTATAAGTCTTGATGAGCACTTCATCGGCAGACTATGGAATTTGAAAGAACGTTTGAGGACGGTTGAAGAAAATGAACTGCCGATTGTTGCCGGGGAAATATTCAGCATACTCTGTGAATGCCGCAACCGTATTGACTGCATGAATGAGACCTTTACAGAAAAAAGTTTGATGGATAAAGCCTGCGAATTCCTCAGCAGAAACTTCGATCAGCCATGTGATGTAAAAGCATTTTGCCGGAAAAACGGTATCGGATATGAAAGTTTCCGCAAAATATTCAAGCGTCAGAACGGCGTATCTCCATGGCAATACCGAATACTGCGGCGCTTGGATGCCGCCTATGCCATGTTGAAAAACCCTGAACTGCAGATATCCGAAATAGCATCTTCCCTGGGCTACGCTTCACAGTTCGAATTTTCTGCGCAATTCAAAAAACATCAGGGGATTTCCCCCTCCAAATTCCGCTGACGCCGGTAATAAGATCATCATACCAACATTAAACAATACTTCATCATTGGAAATCAACATTTCATTATTTTTTATTTTTGCCACATCGGGAGGCATGAAAATACGATAAAGGTGAACGCCCCTTTCTCTAGTGGCGTAAACGTGGAATGTTTATTATAATTTTCGCAAATTGGTATTAATCAAAAGTTGAACAGTCATGACCTGCTTATAGCAGGAACAGAAACGGCTTCGCGAAACCCTGGAGCCAAACGAAATCAAGGAAGAATCTCAAAAACTTCCCAAACGCCCCTTAACCCGTGCTGAAGTCGCTGACTTTCTCCAAGTCAGCACCCGAACAATAGACCGCATGTGCGAGGACGGCAAATTAAAATATTGGAAACTCGGTCCCCGTTACATCCGCTTCAATCTCGAAGATGTTCTTGCCGCAATGCAGCAACCGGGATTAAATTGAAATTAAGCTTATTTTTATTATTTTAATATCTCACGCCTCAATATATTGAAATAAGAGCTATTTGGGGTGATATTTTAAACTATTTTAAGCTTAAAGCTACTCCACTAAGTGGATTGACCCCGACTGAAAGACCCCGACTGAAAACTGACGAATCGACCCCGACTGACGACTGCCAACGACTGTCAACCTCGACTGGATAGACTTTGTTATTTGCTATCTGTTTTTTTGAGTAAGTCGTATATTACTTTTTCGGATTCAGTTAATAACGATTCACTATTCGCAAGTTCAATCAACAGCTTATCAATGGTACTTACTGCTCCTCGTTTAGCCTTATTTAAAGTTGTCGTCATTCGTGGAAGCGAGGCTATTGATTCACGGAATTCAACGGTAGATTGCTTTGATGTCATTAGCGTATTCCGTAGTTTTATTGTAGCATCTAATCCCTCTTGTACATCTTCTGCTTCATTTCCTAAATCAACGCTCATGTTTGTAGCTTTGATAAATGAATTCATTCCAGTATTCATGGCATCATTGAACAAGGGTAATTCCGCATCAATTCGCGCAGAGTATTGGTTCAAATCCGAAGCAGCCTTAGATATGATACGTTTGACATCTTTGGGGTTTGCATTCCCTTTTGAATCTCTTGGAAGGGCGTTAAGATCATCTGTTCTTGCAGTCATTTTGGCTCCTACTTCCTCTGTCGCAGTCGTCATTCGTTGCATTATATCATTAAGATCCACAAATTTGTCCTGAAAAACTTCCATTAGGTCTAAGATTCCATCATCATCATCATCATACTCTTCTGTTATATTGTCTGTTTTATTTTGTATGGTGTCATTATCTTCAGTTGCTATAATTGATGCTGATCGCGCTTTCCAAGCTTGGACTTGTCGAGCTAGGTGCAAGCGAATTAATTTTTCAAAATGGTCAATATTAGTAAAATTCCAATACAGTCCGCCTTCACCGCCTAAAGAATTGCGGAATGTATTTACTTCTGCAAGTTGAGATGGATCCAATTGACTTGGTGGTATAGGTTCATCTTTGAAATAAACCATCAGTTGAACAGAGTTTTCATCAGCATCATAGCGAGCTTTAGCACGTTTGAATTCTTCGACAGTGCCAGACCCTGCCCGTCCGGTTGGTGTTCCATATCGGCACCACATGATTCCAACAAAAAAATCGTAATCTTCAGGAATCTGGTCATTGATCACATCTTGAGCATCCATCCCAAAACCAGGATACGCATGAGTTTCCCATCGCACAAGATCAAGGCGCACACCAAGTTCGCGGCTCCATGTGGTATTCAATTCACAAATTACGTCTTCAAGTTTTCCACGTTCGATCTCTACATCGCTCGGAGAAGCCACAAATACTGTCAGTACATGTTCTTGTCGTGCCATAAAAGTCTCCTCTTATTTTTTCATTCATAATGATTAAATAAGTTTCTGTGTAACAAATATATTATATTGGAAAACTACACAATATCAAGAAATATATTAGAAATAACTTGAGAGTTTTATATGCCTATTTTGCGTGGTTTATATTGACAAAGGTGGGATAATGGGGTAATCTATAGTGGAATTAGCATTGATTTGTTTTTTTGGCTAAGCTCAAAGTATGTTCAAATAGACCGTTAGCTTATCGTTAGCTTATTTTTACTTTTTGTAACGAAAAGACATGAAAATACGAGAAATGACAGAGATTGACTCTTGAGCAGGATTTGAGTGAGAAAAATGGTAGCGGCTCAGGGATTCGAACCCCGGACACGTGGATTATGATTCCACTGCTCTAACCAACTGAGCTAAGCCGCCATGTTAGTGAGCATATATAATAATACATTTCTGCAAACTTGCAAGCTGAAAAAAAAGAAAATATATCTTTTTTGAAATTTTGAAAGAAAAAATAAAATATTACTTGAACTTTTTTTAACCCGATGTATAATGTGGTAACGTTGTCACAATTTGTATTATGTGATAACGTTGTTATATTCTTTTAGAAAAAGATACCAATCAAAAGAACAGGTAAGTAAAATGAGTAATAAACTGAAGTTTGCTATTATCGGTACTGGTGGTCGCGGAATCAATTCATTCGGTACTAATCTGGCAAAACGTGACGATGTTGAAATTGTAGCTTTTTGTGATCCCAACCGTATACGTATGGAAGCTGCCGCAAAAACGATAAGCGTTTCTCCAAACATGTACGAGACTGTCGAACAAATGCTGGAGAATGAAGAACTGGATGCTTGTGTAATTACCAGCCCAGACTGCTATCATGAGGCAAACGCGGTTGCCGTTTTAAACAAAGGAATTAATGTTTTAATTGACAAGCCGCTGGCAACAACTTCCGCCGGCTGCAAAAATATTATCGAAGCCGCTAAAAATACAAATTCCATAGCAATGATCGGGTTCAACCTTCGACACACGGCGGTTTTAAAACGTCTCAAACAAATCGTTAAAGACGGTGTCCTGGGCCGGATATTCATGATTGAAAACCGTGAGTTCTATGATGGCGGACGGACCTATATGTCGCGCTGGAACCGCAAATACAAGATTTCCGGCGGTTTGTGGATTCATAAAGGCAGCCATGATTTCGATGTCTTCAACTGGCTGCTGGATTTCCCGAAACCTGAGAAAGTCAGCGCTTTTGCCGGAGTTGATGTATTAAATCCGAATAATCTGCCATTCAAGGTAGAGGCAGGAATCGAGCCCGGCCCAACCTGTACAGAATGTCCGTACAAAAAGAAATGCCCGGATGTGATGGAAGCTGTCGCGGAAGCCGGCTGGAATGATGAAGCCGCTAAAGTCGATGATTATAAAAAAGACCTTTGCATGTATCTTTCAGACAAAGATACCCATGACAACGGATTTGCGATTGTTGAATACGAAAACGGTGTAAAAGCCATGCACATGGAATGTTTTGTCACTCCAATCAGTGATCGCCGTTACACTGTCATCGGCACTAAAGGACAAGCTGAAGTAAGTCTGCATGACCGTACGATTCTCATCAGGCCGCGCTGGTCACAGGAAACAATATCCTATGCAATTCCAGAAGAACAAGGTGGTCATGGCGGTGCAGATCCGCACTTGGTGGATTCTTTTATAAACGCGGTAAACGGTTCTGAAGACAATACCTCAACAACAGAACATGGTTTGCTGTCCACCGTAATTGGAGAAGCTGCTGAAATTTCCAGACGTGAAGAACGCACTGTCTTCATTAAGGATTTAATCGGTTAAATATCAAGCTGCTCCAACTACTCAAAAAAATACCCCCTGCAAAACAGGGGGTTTAATTTTTGGTAAAAATAACTTTATCCGGAGTTTCAGACTCAACTGCTAAAAATCTTCCTCGTCTTCTCCATATTCATCGTCGTAGTCACCTTCGTAATCATCATCTCCATATTCGTCTTCTTCATCAAAGTCGATACTATCAAAAAAGTCATCATCCTCTTCGAATACAGCCGGGCTGTCATCATCTTCATCTTCCAGTGAAGATATCGTAATTATGGAACCGCATTCCGGGCAGCAGCCGTCTTCGAGTTCAATACTTGATTCGTCTACTTCGATGTTACAGTATGGACAAATTGTTCCCATTGCTAAAATCCTTACTTAAATATTGCATTATCTACCTGTATTATATTTATTATTTGTGCTTTGTCAATACTGGAATTAAAAAATTTCAAAAAAAATAACAGTACAAAACAAGAGTCCGTTTTTTTGAACTTAAACAACGCATTATTCGGGCTAAAATTAGTGTTTATACGTTTCTATGCTATATTGTTAAAATCATAAAATATTCCCAATTTAACTGTCAACAATAATTTACGTTTCTAAACTTAAGGTTTTTTATATATGTCATTTGATAAACTTGAGCTGCTGCCGGAACTTTTAAGCGCTGTAAAATCGCGGGGGTATGAAAAAAGCACCCCGATCCAGAAAAAAGCAATTCCATCAATTCTAGCCGGGCACGACCTTCTGGGTAAAGCCCAAACCGGAACCGGTAAGACTGCCGCTTTTACTTTGCCCATGCTGCAACTACTGAACCGTAATAAAAATTCAGGACAAAAAATCCGGGCGCTGGTCCTCGTGCCGACTCGTGAGCTTGCCGCGCAAGTAGAGGAATGTGTACGCGATTATGGCCAGAATCTGGATTTGAAAGCTCTTTGTATCTTCGGCGGAGTTCCCATCAACCCCCAATTACAAGCTTTGAAACGGGGCATTGATATTCTTGTTGCTACCCCTGGCCGCCTGATTGACCATCTTGAAAGGAGAACTGTTGACCTCTCAAGTGTTGAAATCCTTGTATTTGATGAAGCCGACCGTATGCTTGATATGGGGTTTATCAATGACATCAATAAAATTATGGAATACCTGCCTCCTGAAAGACAGACTCTACTGTTCTCCGCGACTCATGGCAAGGATGTTAAAAAGTTCATAAGAGAACAGTTGAACAATCCGGATATTATCAAAATTGAAGGGGAAAAAGTTGCTGCCGACCGGGTCAGACAAATTATCCACTTCGTAGAAAAAAACCGCAAACGTGATTTGCTCGCATATCTCATAAATACCGGGGACTGGAAACAAGTCTTAGTTTTTACCAGAACCAAGCACGCCGCCAACAGGCTGGCACGTCAATTGGAAGCTGTCGATATAAGCGCCTCGGCAATCCACGCCAACAAAAGCCAGAATGCCAGAACTAAAGCTTTAGCTGATTTCAAATCCGGAGAGATCAGGGTTTTAGTGGCTACCGATATTGCGGCGCGCGGCATTGATATAAATAATCTGCCGCACGTAGTAAATTTTGAACTGCCGAACAGCCCTAAAGACTATGTTCACCGCATAGGCAGGACAGGACGGGCAGGAATTAACGGAGTTGCCTTATCTCTGGTTTCAAAAGAGGAGAAGGAACTTTTAGAAAAGGTTGAAAAATTCTTGAAGTGGAACATTAAACGTGAAGTAATCAGTAATTATCCCCGCCTGGGACCGCCTCAAGCATACGCTCCGCAAAAAAGGAAAAAACATTCAAGTCAAAATAGCCATAGAAGCAGGCGGCAACGTCGAAAATAGCAAACCGTGACGCTCAAATTTCTTATTTAAATTATTCTCCATTACTTGACATTGAAATTTCATACATATATGTTATTTCTACAGCCAATTAATTTGTAAGGAGAATGCAAAATGAAGAACCCGGCGACAGTCTTATCGTTTTTTTCCGTTTTATTTTCTTTATGTCTTTTTGTTCCGGAACTAAAAGGAGATTCTATCAGTCCTGATTCCGGCATAAAGCTGCAGAAAGGCGCTGATTACCAAATAGTCAGGGAATATAAATATCCTGATTTCAAAATAATACAGTTTAACCTTGCCCGACTTTCTCATTTTTCATATATGTTAATCAGCAAAGACAGCTGCATGCTTGTTGACCCGGGCAGAGATGCAGCAGTCTACCAGCAAACGGCCAAAAAAGAAAAAGTCAAAATAAAAGCCGTTTTCCTGACTCATGCTCATGCAGATTTTGTCGCCGGACATCAGGAAACTGCCGCTCTGACCGGTTGTCCGGTATATGTAAATACTAAAAACCATGCTTTGTACAAACACAAAGGCATTAAAGACGGAGATACCTTGAAAATAGGAAACGCTCTAGTCAAATTTATTGAAACTCCGGGGCATACTCCAGATGGAATGTGCGCGCTGGTTTATAGCGCAGACAACCCAGGAGAAGCAAAAGTCATTTTTACTGGAGACACTTTATTTGTCGGCAGCGTCGGCAGGCCGGATTTGCTTGAAGGACAGATGTCGGCGGTGGAACTCGCTTCAAAAATGTATGATTCATGGTTTAAAAAATTAGCTTTGTTGAATAATGATGTTGTTGTACTGCCGGCTCACGGCGCTGGTTCTCTATGCGGTTCCAACCTCGGGAAAAGTCCTTTTTCCACCATCGGGGAAGAAAAAAAGACTAACCCTTACCTGCAGTATAAATCAAAAAATAAATTTATTGCTGAAATTCTTAACAGCCTCAGTCATGTTCCGCAATATTTTATACATAACGCGGTTTTAAACCGGAAAGGGCCGGAGTTAGTTGACTGGAAAAAGCTGCCTGGCAAAGAATTAAACGTAAAAGATGTGAATACGAAAGATCCTGATACTTATATTGTGGATGTCCGCCCGCCGGAGGAATATGCCGCCGGACATATACCAAAATCCATTAATATGCCGCATTCTGGAAAGCTCGCTACCTGGGTAGGAATAATTATCCCCTGGAAAGCCAGACTTATTATCACCGGTTCTCTAAAAGAGATCGCGGAATCAGTACACCGTTTACAACGTATTGGCTACAAGCCCGAATATATCAGCTTTAAACGCTGGCGGAATGCTGGCGGAAAACTTGCAAAAACCATACTTGTTCCGGCAGAAGAAGTCTATTCCAAATTCAGTCAGGGAAAAGGGCCAATGATACTTGATGTCAGGCTGAAATCAGAATGGGAAAAAGACAGAATCGGCAATGTCATAAATATGCCGCTCCAAACCTTACGCAATACAAAAGGGAAACTCAAACCGTCTGAACCGCTTGTCACAATCTGCCGAACCGGCTATCGCGCAGGAATAGCGGCTGGACTGCTGATGCGTGCGGGCTTTAAAGACGCAGAAGTTATGAAAGGCGGAATGGAAGAATGGATAAAGGCCGGATTACCGACAACGGGTTCAGGAATGGCCTGTAGTCTTACATTTAAAGGGGAATTATCTCCGGAAAACTTTCCTGAGGTGATTAATTATGACAGCCTCAACCGTCTTATCAAAGATCAGCCGGACTTTATAGAGGTTATTGATATTCGTCCAGCTGAACAGTTCGCTGATTACAATATCCCGAATTCCAGCAATATAGAACTGAAAAATTTGCTCAATCAAGGGACAGGGACACAGAAAAAAATTCTGATACTTGTTGACCGTGACGGCACAATATCTATGATCGCCGCAGGAATATTGTCCATAAAAAGCGGAAGAAGAATAAAAGTCCTTGAAGGAGGAGTTGAAAAATACTGGCGAAAAACATTTAATACCAAACCGTCAGTAAAAACTGTCCGGTTTCCCAAAACAGTTGAACCGCTCAAAGTCAAAAAAACTGTAATTCAAGATGCGGGGTGTTAAGATGAAAAATAATCTGCCGCAGGAAGAAACTAAAAAAACAAATTCTTTAATGAATCCATATATTGCCGGGGTCTTTCTCGGGCTGACGCTTCTCGCTTCCTATCTGATACTCGGAGCCGGGCTGGGAGCGTCAGGTGGAATCGCACGAATCGGAGCTTTCCTTGAAAATCTGGCAGCTAAATCCCATACCATGAATTCAACATATTTCGGCAAATGGGGAACCAGCCCGCTATATTATTATTTGGTTTTTATGTTCGCCGGCATCCTGATTGGAAGTTTCTTTTCCGCACTAGCCGGTGGACGAGTCAAACTTGCCCTTATCAAAGGGAAAAAGACTTCAAGAACATTGCGTATCATTCTGGCTGTTGCCGGCGGAATAATTTCGGGTTTTGCTTCCAGGTTAGCCAGCGGGTGCACCTCCGGGCAGGCTTTATCAGGCGGAGCAATGTTGCTTTCGGGAAGTATGGTGTTCATGTTCTGCATGTTTATCGGCGGTTATGCGACAGCATGGTTTGTAAGGAGGCAATGGAATGATTAATACACTTTTTTCACAAGGTATGCTTAATTCGGCAACAGCAATGGCGGCAGCTCTTATTATCGGTTTCTTTTTCGGGTTGTGTCTGGAAAAAGCTGGTTTCGGATGTTCAAGAAGGCTGGCGGGAATCTTTTATTTCCGGGACATGACAGTGCTTAAGGTCATGTTTTCAGCAGTCATAACCACTGCTATAGGCTTCAGTTTGTTGGCTGGGTTTCAACTTATTTCAACTGAAAATATCTATATATTGAATACCTTTTATTTTGCCCAGATCACGGGCGGAGTGCTTCTGGGAATCGGTTTTGTCACAGGCGGCTGGTGTCCCGGAACATCGGCAGTTGGAATCAGCAGCGGAAGCATTGACGCTTTGTTGTTTATTATTGGCGCAATTGCCGGAAGTATTCTGTACAACGAACTTTATCCTTTTATCAGCAGCCTTAAAACAATAGGCAGCTGCGGTACACATTTTGCTTATGATGATCTAGGAATATCGCGTGCGCTTTTTGTTACGCTGTTTACCTTTATCGGCATATGCTGTTTTTGGGGAGTTGAATACCTGGAAAAGAAACGTTTTAATAAAGGACAATATTTCAATACTCCTTTCCTAAAAGCATATAGTGTCCTGCTCCTTGCCGGAGCCTCGACGCTGTTTATTTTTTCCACTTCGGATAAAGCCTTAACTAAGCGTTTGACACAAGCTCAAGAAGCCAAAGATCATATCAGCGTTACAGAATTGGCTGACCGCTTGATAAAAGGTGATAATAACCTGCTGCTTATTGATGTACGTTCAGGCGAAGAATTTAAAAACTTCCATATAAAGGGAGCTTTAAATTATCCGCTTGCCAAGCTCAAAACCTTAAAAAGTAAGGCAAAATCCTATAAAACCGTAGTTATTTATTCTGATGGAGCCGCCCATGCTGTCCAGGGACAAATGCTGCTGGAACGCGAAGGCGTGGAAAATATCCTGGTGCTTAACGGCGGCCTGAACGAATTTATTGAACAATGCCTGAAGCCAATATCATTGAGAAAAACACCGATTGATGATAAAGCAAAGATCAATGGGTATATAAAGTTTTTCAGCAATAACAGGTAGTCTGAATTACATATTTCCCGACGGCAGGGATATTCCCTTTATTTTTTTGTAGAGTGCGACCGCGTATGAGTCAGTCATGCTTGAAATAAAATCAAGAAGCTTTAACAAGCGAATGTAAGTTCCTTCATTAGCCTTGCTGTGATACTTTTCTGGAATCAATTTCATCATTTTCCTACTGCGGTATGATGGCGTTTCATTTTCAGCACAATCATTTATGGCAGCGGCAAATGTATTCAACAATCCCTCCGTAAGCTCAAAACCAGCAGCCTCTATTTCCACCGCCCGCTGGTAGGTATAAACATCGTCAACACTGCGTTCCTGAATACTTTTCAACGCTTCTCTTGACGGAATCAAATCAACCAGGGGCTGATTTAATTCACCAGATAAAATTTCATCATGGTGCTCGATGAAAGCTTCAATAACCTGCCCAATCAATGTGCCTATAGCCTTAGCACGCATAAATTCAACTTTTAGCACCGGGTCACTCAAAGCTTCAATATTTTTTTTCAGCTCCGGGTTATTTATAACATTCATAAATAATTTCTCTATTTCCTCATAAGCAATAATCCCAAGCTTATGCCCGTCCTCAAAATCGACTATATGGTAAGATATGTCATCAGCCGCCTCTACAAGAAAGACAAGAGGATGACGGCTCCACGCGTAATCATGGCCGGACAACTTTCGCAAACCGGTATTCGCGGCAACTTCGGCGAAAAGTTCACGGTCATCCTGAAAAAAATTAAATTTTTTTGCCCCAATCGCTGCCATTTTTTTGATATTTATCGCTTCAACCGGATATTTAGCAAAAGCAGCTAAGGTCGCAGACGTAAGCTGCATTCCTCCACGATTATCCGGCATCTGAAGTTTTGCCAGTATTCTGAATCCCTGGGCATTCCCTTCGTAATTCTCTATATCAGCACGTTCCCTGTCGGACATTTCTTCAGCCATCGACTTTCCGATTGCGGAATGCCTGAACCAGTCCCGGATAGTTTCTTCTCCAGAATGTCCCATTGGGGGATTACCAATATCATGAGCCAGACTGGCAGCGGCGACAATAGCGCCAATGTCACTAGGCTGAATCTCTCCAAGATCATAATTATCACAAATATATACTCCAGCCCCTGTACCTAGCGAACGCCCGACACAAGCGACTTCCATACTATGAGTTAAACGGGTACGAACGTAAGAGCTTTCCGCCAAAGGGAACACTTGAGCTTTATCCTGCAAGCTCCGAAAGGCTGATGAAAAGGAAATACGGTCAAAATCCTGTTGAAAAGGAGAACGGCCACGGACAATCTCCGTCGCTTCCTCCTTTCCCAGACGCTGAGCAGAAAGCAGTTGTTTCCAATCCATAGGATATTCTCCTTAATCAAGTTTAAAATAATGTTCCTGGATCTTCGGTGTGCGTTCAGCAATATTTGAAAGATGGTCACCGATTTTTTCGAGTTCGCCAAGCATCTCAATAAAGATAATGCCGACAACCGGATCACACTTCCCTTTGCTGAGCCGTGTAACGTGGCTCTTTTCAAACTTATCAACAAGCCGGTTTATCCGTTTTTCATCATTCAAAGCATTCTGCACGCCTTCCGGGAGGCGCTTATTCAATGAATTAATAACGTTATTCGCTTCATCCTTAAGCAGATTCCATAACTCGTTCATCTCCGTCTTACCAGAAGATGAAAGTTCCTGTTTTGTTTTTTTCAACCTGTAGGTCAGGGCAATAATATTTTCCGTATGATCAGCGATTTTCTCAGCGTCATTTGTACAGTGCATCAGCAAGGGAATCACTTCAGAGTGGCTGTCGCTAAGCTCTCGGCGGGTAAGCTGGACAAGATAATTGGTTATATCAACTTGAAGCTTATCAATTCTTTCCTCACGTGCTTCAAGCTCCACTTCTTTTTCCTCATCCACTTTAAATTTAAGGAAATGGTCGTTCATCGCACAGTCAACCATTGACCATGATTCTTTAACCATGTGACGGATAGACTGGATAACCTGTTCAAGCGCAACCGAGGGAGTATCTAGCAGGAGTGGTTCAAGAAAAGTTACCTGCTCCTTCTTTTCCACCTCAACAGGAATTATATAGTTGCATAGTTTGTCAAGCACACCGACGAGAGGAAGAAAGAGCATAACATTTACAACGTTGAACAAAGTATGGGCATTGGCAACGTGCCGCATTACATTCTGCGGCGTCGCCGCAAAAACATTGCCTCTGGTCATCTCATTAACAGCGTACATAAATATAGGCGTATCAGTTCCGGGCCAGTTAACATAAAACAGCCCAAGCATATAAAAAGTTCCGGTAGCCTTAGTCAAAACATGAGCCAGAGCTACTTGTTTTCCCCTGCGGTTAGCTGGTATTGATGCCAATACCGCAGTAATAGTCGTACCGACATTAGCGCCAAGCATCAAAGGCATGGCGGTATAAAAGTTAATCAATCCGCTGCCCGCCAGAGCCATAATAATACCAATGGAAGCAGAACTGCTTTGAATAATAACGGTCAAAAAACCACCAATAATAAAAGCTCCAAGAACATTGCCGAAAGGCATTGCCTGCCCGACTTCCGGCACACAGTCAAAGCTTCCGAAAAAGCTGATGAATGTCGGGAAAGTCCCAATGGTTTTGAGTTCACCACCCATCATACCCATTCCAAAGAACAGGAGTCCGAAACCAAGTACCGTAGTCGCCCAGCCTCTTCCAGTCTTTCCTTTAACCAAAAGCATTGCGAACGCTCCGGCAATAATTGCCGGCAAAGCCAAAACGCCAAGTTTAAAAGAAATGATCTGCGCGGTAATGGTCGTCCCTATATCGGCTCCAAGGACAATTCCAATAGCCTGAAAAAGCCGTAATAAACCAGCGTTGATAAAGCCGATAACCATAACAGAACAGGCGCTCGAAGATTGGATAACCGCGGTAACCAAAGTACCGGCAAGTACCGCGACAATGCGATTGCTGGCAAAAAACTGCAGCAGGCGGCGCATATTATCTCCGGCTACAGCCTGCAAACCATCACTCATCATTTGCATCCCAAGAATAAATAACGCCAGCCCGCCAAGCACGACAACAACAACCATAAAAACATTTACACCCATGGCTTTTATATGGATACCACGAATAAATAAATTTCGTTTAGGGTCAGAAACAGTCGCTTGAATATCATAAGTTCCGCTTTTTGAACCGACTTTGAACCGTGAAGAGGCAATACCCTCATCATCAGTCAAAACACACTCACGGGTTAAGCTCGCAGAACTTTTTTCTTTGCTTCCAGGAGTGGAGGCCAGAGTAAAATAAACTGGAACCCCCTTAATTCCCTTACCATCACTGTCAACCGTTTTTATTTTAATTGCCTCGTCCAGATAGTTTCCGGAATAAGTTTCCTGGTTGTCGCCAATTATTTTTATCCCGGTGACAAAACGAACGGTTATGGATTTATCTTCAGCCCCCACAGGGATAACTTTGAGATATTGGTCTCCGATTTTTTTACCGGCACGGACAGAAACCATGACTTCGCCGCTTATATTACTTTCAGCTTCAGTGCAGGAAAGCTCCAAATCAGAATTGTCTATCAAAGCAAAAAGAATTTTACGCTTTGCTAATTGCAGACGTTCGCCTTTTCCTCCAAGGAAACCCCTTTCATGCGGCCCTTGTATCTCGATGATAAGTTTTTTTTGAAAAACTTCGCCTGGCAAAGCGCATTGTTTTGCGCCGCGAATAATTTTAAGCTTTTCGATTTTGGCATCTGAATAATCTTTTCTGCATCCGCTCAAGCAGAGAACAACCGCCAGAAAAAACATCCAGTATTTAAGTTTCAGACTTATAGAGAAGTTAGACAGCTTCATTTACTCTCTTTGTATAAATGTTAAAATAATAAGTCCTCAATATAGAGGTAATCAAGCCTAAAGTCAAGCAGTCAGGGGTATAAAAAAACTCGCCTTTTGCAGCGAGTTTTAAATAAGTAAATATCAGCATCTACCACTTGATGAGCATTGCGCCCCAGGTAAGGCCGCCGCCAAACGCGGTCAACAAGAGATAGTCGCCCTTTTCCGCCAGTTCACCTTTGGCGATCTCATCAAGGCAAAGCCCGATTGATGCCGCTGAAGTATTACCATAACGATTAACATTCATATAAACTTCATCTTCCGGAATCTTAAGTCTGCTGGCAACAGCGCGAAGTATACGGTAATTAGCCTGATGCGGAACGAGCCATTTGATATCGTCAGCCGTAACCCCCGCTGTTTTCATAACTTCTTTGCAGGAACGAACCATTGCGTTAACCGCCAGCTTAAAGACATCACTTCCCTCCATCATAAGGAAATGCTGTTTATTAGCAACAGTTTCAGCACTTGCCGGGAAACGGCTTCCGCCTGCCGGCATCTGGAGAATTCCGCCGTACCTGCCGTCAGAACCAAGCTTGGAGGCGATAATGCAGTTTTCTTCGTCTTTTTCGCTTCTGCCCAAAACAATCGCTCCAGCTCCATCACCAAAAAGTACACATGTGCTGCGGTCATCCCAGTTGGTAATGGAAGAAAGTTTTTCTCCGCCAATAACCAATATATTTTTATACTTGGCATTTGCGATTAGAAGAGAATTGGCAACTTCCAGCGAATAGAGCAAACCGGAACAGGCTGCCTCCAAATCAAGCCCGAAAGCATTGTCAGCGCCGAGTTTTTCCTGGACAAGGCAGGCGGTACTCGGGAAAGCATGATCCGGAGTAATCGTGCCGACAATAATAACATCAATATCTTTTGCTTTAAGATTCGCAGCTTCTAGAGCTTTTTTGGCTGCTTCGTATGCCAGATCTGAAGTGGCTTGTTCGTCCGAAGCAATCCTTCTTTGCTCAATACCTGTGCGGGTTTTAATCCATTCATCGGAGGTTTCCACCATTTTTTCTAAATCAAAATTGGTTAAAACCTTTTCCGGCACATAAGAACCAACACCTAAAATCTGAATACCCATATAGCTTCCTTTAGTGGTTATGAACTATCTATACACTGCACAGATAATTTTATTTTTCTATAGAAGACTCTATTATTTCCTTAGTCTCTTCAATTCTTTTGACAATCTTGTCATTAATTCCAAATTTAACGGATTCACCCGCCGTTCTTATAGCATTGCGAACAGCTTTGGCAGTTGAGGAACCGTGACCAATAATGCAGATACCGTTTATTCCCAGCAGAGGAGCCCCGCCAAAATCGTCAGGATCGCCAAAAGCCTTCAATTCCTTAAACGCGCTGCGCCCCAGCAGAGCACCAGTCAAACGAGCCGGGTTTTTGGAAAAAAGCTCTTTCATGAGCAGCATAGTAGCTTTGCTCATGCCTTCCGCGCTTTTCAGCAGGACGTTACCGATAAAACCATCGCAGACCACAACATCAGCCGCATTGTGAAAAACAGTATTCCCCTCAACATTACCAATAAAGTTAAGCGGCAGTTTTTCTAATATTTTAAATACCTCTTTGGTCAATTCATTGCCTTTGCCTTCTTCACCGCCAACGCTGAGCAATCCAATAGTCGGTTTATCGATCCCGAAGAGGTATTTGGCGTAAACTTCAGCCATCACGGCAAACTGTGCCAGATGAATCGGGCGACAGTCAACATTCGCGCCGGAATCGCCAAGGACAAAACGACCGGATAAACCAGGCATGCTCGTCGCAATCATTGGACGTTCCACTCCGGGCAGAGTGCGGGGAATCACTTTCGTCGCGGCAACTGCAGCGCCAGTATTACCAGCGCTGACAATGGCATCGACTTTCCCATCTTTCAGAAGACGGGCGCATTCAGTCATTGACGAATGCTTTTTGCTGCGCAGAGCTTCAGTCGGGGGGTCACTCATTTCCAAAACTTGTTCGGCATGAACCTGTTTTAAGCGTGGATGATCTTCAATCCCATACTTTTCCAGATAGTAAGCAAGCTTCCCGAGATGCCCGACAACAGTCAGTTCATATTCAGGAAAGTCATATAAAGCAGTCGTAATTCCTTCAACTACAACAGCCGGGGCATAATCTCCCCCCATTGCGTCAACGGCAATTCTCATAATTATTTTTCTACAGTAATGACCTGTTTACCCTTATATTCACCACAAGCTTCACAAGCGCGGTGCGGCATAACAGGAGCTTCACATGAAGGACAAAGATTTACTTGTACGCCTTTATAACGATTCGCAGCTTTGCGGTGACGTATCTTCATTTTCGATGTTTTTCTTTTTGGTACAGCCATTTTTAAAATCTCCAAAAAATTATTTTTTTATTAATTAGTAACCTGATTTATTGCAAAAAATATACAACAACAGTATGTCATGTAAATACATGCAAAGGGTAAAATATATCCTAAAACAAAAAATTTGCAAGTTTTTTATTAAAGAAAAACCGGCTTCTGCGCTTTGTTATTAATCCCTCTTCGTTTTTCTCTGTATAAAATATAAAAAAGTTTTATAATAAGTTGGTAAAACACCAATTTATGTCAAAAAAAACATCCCCGTTCAAGCGCAAAATAAGCTTATTTATTTGAAATAATGTTATTTATTATTTGCATATTGGCAATATCTGATTATTTTACATGTATGTATGTTCATGAAAAAGTCAATTAAGCTAACGGAGTATATGCTATGAAAAAAATACTTTTTATGTGTGTTTGCACAATGATGATGATTGGAACTGCCGGTTTTAGCGCCAAGGCAGATGTTATAGATAAAATAGCTCTTTATTTCCCCAACCGTTTTCTGGATGCTTTAGATATGTTTACTGTGAGCGTCGGTGTAGGGCCTGTAGTCCGGGCGGAACTGCACGCTACCCGCGGTTTTGCTTTCGGCGGCGGAGCCGGAGCAAAAGTTATGGCTGTAAAAGGCTGCAACCGTCAGTACGGTGTCTGCCGTGAAGCCGGATATGATATTTCATTTGCTATGTTCAACCGGGTAAATCTTACTCGTGATGGTCAAAGTCGTTTAGTTCAGCCGTTTACCATTGATGAAGATGGTTTCCCTCTGCCGAATCAGCGTCTTTATGAACTTTACAACGGCGCTCGTGATTACTGGGGAATAGGCGGAAGTCTCGCACTGGGCCTTGCAGGCACAGTTGCTATTCATCCTATAGAGATTGCTGACTTTGTTACAGGTATTTTCTTTATTGACCTGAAAGATGATGATTTGACCGGGGAAGACCTCTAATCAAATTTATTCTAAAATAAATATCAGGGTATGGCATATCGCGATACCCTGTTTTTTTATTTAAGTGAAATTACTTATGAAAAATTTTGAGTGTAAACGCTGCGGTACATGTTGTAAATGGCCGGGCTATGTCCGCCTGCTTGACGGAGAAAGCGAAGAAATAGCGAATTATCTGGGGATGGAGCTGCATTTCTTCACCAGCAAATATACAATCGTCACCGCCGATCGCAGAAATTTAAGCATAACCGAAAAGGCTGACGGCAGTTGTATTTTCTTTACTGACAACCCGCCCAACTGCGCAATCAACCCGGTAAAGCCAAAACAATGCCGGGACTTTCCACTGCATTGGAACTTTGAAAACTGGCAGGAAGAATGTGAAGGCGCAAAATCAAATAAAGATCCGGAATATTAAGGACTTACGTCATCATGGAATATTTAAAAAATACTACAACTATATTTTTCCTGTTAAACGCCTTCGGAACTTTGCCCCTGTTCCTGGCGCTCACCAAGCATGAATCAACTAAAGACAAAATAAACGCCGCCGTAACCGCCAATATAAGCGCTCTGGTATTATTGAGTATTTTTATCTGGCTGGGACCAAACTTGATGGATTTTTTCAGCCTTACTTTATCGTCTTTTGAAATAGGCGGCGGAATAATTCTTTTCAAAATAGGCATTGAGATGCTCAATTGCACTTTGAATATAGAAGGATACCTGAAAGAAGCCGACAAGATAGAAAAACAAGGTTCATGCGCTGTCGTTCCACTAGGAATTCCATTGCTGGCCGGTCCCGGAAGTATTGCTGTCATTATGACTATGGCTGTCACAAAATCAGGCGGAGCCGACGAATCAAGTCTAAATATCTCACTTATCCTGGCAATAATCATGTCATTGCTGGTATGGCTTATCGGGGGATATATTTTTCATAAATACAAGGGAAATGTTGTACGTGGACTGCTTTCAAAATTAGGCGGTTTATTCCTCTTGATCCTGTCGGTACAGATGATAATTAATGGAATAACTAAAATTTTAGATAAATAAGAAAAGCTTTTGCTGTTTGCATTTTTTTGCTTTTAACCTATTATCTCTATAAGAATAATAAACTTTTAAGGTAAGTAAAATATGACACCAGACCCGTCAAGAAGACTTGGCATGCTGATAGTTGTTTCAGGAGCCAGCGGAACCGGAAAATCAACGATTTGCAGTAGAGTACGTGAAAATATGCCCGAGCTTGGTTTCTCTGTTTCCTGCACAACCCGCCAGCCGCGCCCGGGGGAAAAAGATTCTATTGATTATTATTATATAAGCAGGGAAGAGTTTGAGAAACGCATCAAAACCGGAGCGTTCATTGAATACGCCGAGGTTTTCAGCAATTATTACGGAACTTTGAAAAGCGAGGTGATTGACAAAGTCAAAGCCGGGGAAGATATATTTCTGGATATTGATATTCAAGGAGCCCTGCAAATCCAGCGAGCCTCTCAAAGTGATCCGGTTTTGAAAAAATGCTGTGAATTTATTTTTATAGTTCCGCCGTCAATGACTGAGCTTGAAAAACGGCTGCGCGGACGTTCCTCAGACACCGAAGAGCAAATCCGCCAACGGCTGGAAAAAGCTGAGCACGAAATAAGTTTTTGTCATAAATATGATTATCTGATAGTTAATGACAAGCTTGATACTGCTGTCAATGAAATGGAAAGCCTTATTCGCGCCTTAAGGTTGAATACCAAAAGAATGCAGGAGAATATAAAATGTCTGAAAAATGTATAGTCCTTGGGATTACCGGCGGTATCGCGGCCTATAAAGCCGCTGACCTGTGCAGTAAATTAACCCGGAACTCTTATGATGTTCACGTGATTATGACCGAATCAGCACAGGAGTTAATCACCTCCCGCACCTTTCTGACTTTGTCTAAAAACCCGGTAATGACCAGTTTGTGGGAAGAACCTGAATGGCAGCCGGGACATGTTGCATTAGCTGAACGCGCCGGGCTTCTGGTCGTCGCACCATGCACTGCCGACTTCATAGGCAAGTTTGCTCACGGTATTGCTGATGACGCCCTGACCACCTACGCCTTGACCCATAGCGGCAAAGTACTTCTGGCGCCAGCGATGAATCCTAAAATGTGGAAAAATGCCGCTGTTCAGGCAAATATCGCGATTTTAAAAGAACGCGGAATTGAGTTTACCGGACCCGCCGCCGGACACGTAGCCTGTGGAGATGACGGGGTCGGGCGCATGTCTGAACCTGCTGATATTTTACAAAAAATTGAAAATCTGGAATTTTAGAATAAAATTCGGATTACTATAACCTAGCCAGGCTGGATGCTTCATGGAGATATGAGCTTATAAGGAGGAGAGAAGTGATACAGCGGGAAAGACTCAAGGTACTCAAAGGAGGTTCCCACTTAGAGGGAAAATATATCTTGTACTGGATGCAGGCTTCGCAACGCGCCGATTACAATCATGCATTGGAATTTGCCGTCAGGGAAGCAAATAAATCCAGACTGCCGTTGCTGGTCTGCTTCGGGATCACGGACAACTACCCCGGCGCTAATCTGCGCCATTACCGTTTCATGCTGGAAGGTTTGAAACATACAGCTGCACAACTTGAAGCACGCGGAATAAGCTTCATTATCAGGAAGAAATCTCCTGAAAAACTCGCCGTTGAGTTATCCGCAGATGCCGCCATGACGGTTTTTGATACCGGATACATGCCACTGCAAAGAAAATGGCGAAAAAATGCCGCCGCGGTAATTTCTTCCCCTGTTATTCAGGTGGAAAGCGACGTTATCGTCCCTGTGGAAAAAGCTTCTCAACATGAAGAATATGCCGCATATACCATACGCAGCAAAATAAAGGGAGGACTGGATTACTTCCTGCAGCCGTTGAATTCACACAAGTTGAAGATCAGAAAACCTATTAGTGAAGAATCGCTCAATCTAAATAATCCCGGCGCAATACTGGATTCTATGGATATAAACCGTGAAGTGCCTGACTGCGAGAACTTCTATCCAGGCGGAGCTGATGAAGCCAGAAAACGTCTGAAACTTTTTATATCCGAAAAACTCCCGTTTTACTCTGAACTCAGAAATGATCCCAGCCGGGATTTTCAGTCCGGCCTCAGCCCCTATCTGCATTTCGGTCAGATATCTTCATTAGAAGCCGCTTTGCAAGTTAAAGCAAACGATACCGGGAATACAGAAGATTTTCTGGAAGAACTGATTGTCAGACGGGAACTGGCGATGAATTTCGCCTTCTACAACGATTATTGTAATACTTACAGTTCTCTGCCGCCATGGGCGCAAACCACGCTACTGGAACACATGAATGACCGGCGAGAATATATTTATTCTCTTTCCGAGCTGGAGCAAGCTGAAACTCATGATCCATACTGGAACGCGGCTCAAATGGAAATGTGCAAATCCGGAAAAATGCAAGGTTATATGCGTATGTACTGGGGGAAAATGATTCTACAATGGAGTAAAACTCCGGAAGAAGCGTTTCAAAACGCCATATTTCTCAATGATAAATATGAACTTGACGGACGCAGCCCAAACGGCTGTGCCGGAGTCGCATGGTGCTTCGGCAAACATGACCGGCCTTGGCCTGAACATCAAATTGTCGGAAAAGTAAGGTTGATGAATCAAAACGGCCTGAAACGCAAATTTGATGTTGACAAATATGTCAGAAAGCTTATGCAGATGGATTTCCCGTCATCAGAACAATCTCTGAATTAATCTTCCAGTATATCTTCGCAGTATTTATTGAGGTTCTGTATAGCGTCGGCGTATTGGAGAACACGTTCCTTATTGCCGCAAAAACTTACCGCACAAGCAGTCTTGCCGTCTTCCGTGGGCATTTTCATATTGCCGATGGCGATGAATCCGTTAAAATGCACATCGGTCATCGGACTGATGAACATCTCCGAATCTCTGAGTATAGTAACCCCGGCAGTACCTATAATTTCCCCCAATGCCCGCGGCATCAGTTTGCCGGCGAAATAATAAAACAGCGGGTGACTTAAAGCATAAAGTTCAAGCAATTCATAAGTTTCACTCTTGCCGAGCCGGGTCGCGAATAAATGACGGTTGAATTCACACTGATATTCAATAAAGCCCTTATCCGGTTTATCTGGAGCAAAAAATTTACCTGGCCTGATAATTACCAGACTGATGCTGCGGTCCTGCGGATAATCGACCAGTAATGATGTATCCACCGGGAATAAGAATTTGCGGTTGCGCAGGTCCGGATGCCTGGATAATCCCCATATAAGCATGCTGGCAACAGTTGCCGGACCACCCATCTGAGAATAATATCTTTCATTGATCTTTTTCCTGAGTTCCATTAACTCATCAAAACATGTATATATTCTAGCCCGGCAAATCTTATGTCCGAAATCATATAATTCCATTTCAGCAGCAGGGCTGGATAACGCCGGATATTTAATTCTGCCGCAGGTTCCCCATTCTTTCTTAAGTTCATCAAGCATCTCCTGCATGGGCATTCCATCAACCGGAACATGATGGTACTGGAACCATAAATCAGCCTCGCCAAGATTGTTAGTGAAACGACAGAAAATATTAAGCAGGCCGAATCCGGGGTGACGACGATATTTAGTATTAGGCGTCGCCAGCCTTTCTTTCAGCATGTTTTCAGGATCATCAGTCAAAACGTCAAATTGAATGAAAGTACCATTCATGATCCTGTTTATAAACAAATTAAGTTCCTGCTGGCCGCTACGGGACAGGTTATACTGGAACATAACCCATAAAGACAGTTTTTTATGAACTTTTCTTGCCCGTTTGGGATCCTTCAGATTACATGTTTTATTACAATAAAACATTATCTGATTCAAAGCTCTTTCCCTTATTTCCGGCGTAAGCATAGCAAAAGTTGGACGAGTTTCATCAAAATGAGGAATTAATTTTAAAATCCTGCCATCGGCAGCAAATACAACTTCTGTTATATCGGTAAAAAACACCTTTTTACGTTTATTCATAAAGAACCCGGCCTCATTAGTCCAATGATAGGCTGGCGCTTTATGCAGAAATTTAGCCAAACGGCTTATAAGGACTTCTTTGGAAATCTCTACATCAGGCGATAGTTTAGTTTTGTTATAATAATGCAGCCTGAATGCCGCCAGAATAAATTTTGTATGTTCCTGACGTAAAAATATACCGGTTGCTTTGCGCCAGCCCTCTTCTTTCGCTTTAAAGCCTATTTTTTTCAGGAGCTGAAGGCATTTTATAAAAATCATTATAACAACAGTTCCCGGAGTCCAGTGGTCTATCAAACGACTCATTTTTA
The DNA here is from genome assembly GCA_963664605.1 of Victivallaceae bacterium. Taxonomy (GTDB): domain Bacteria; phylum Verrucomicrobiota; class Lentisphaeria; order Victivallales; family Victivallaceae; genus JAHOYW01. The sequence continues at coordinate 1,462,753 of OY761536.1, read as the reverse complement.
GCTTACGGTTATAAAATTCAGGAATATCTTCCGGCTTTAAAGATTTCTCCTTTTGAGTTTCCTCAGGGTTTTCTATTTCCGGTTTTTGCATCTTTATGCGGAGAAACCTGCCGATTATCTCTGCGGTTTCTTCAGGTTTTTCCTCCTGCGGATTGTGTCCGCACTCAGGAATAATTTTAAGTTTTGCCCCATGCAAGTTATGAAAAAACAGAAAAGCGTCTTCCAGATCTATAATATTATCCTCTTCGCCCCAAATCAGCAATGTGGGAATCTTTAGAGCAGACATTTTCCTATGGAAGGAACGGACATTTGCGATTGCTATCTGCTTGGCGGAACCAATCAGGCACTCTTTCGCTTTGTCCATGCGCAATACATCGGCATACTCCTTAATCACATCCTCTTTGATCTTGCTCTTGTCATAATAAACTGTTTCAAGAACCATTCTTGACATTAAATTTTCATCGGTCAATCTCATAAGTGGATTATTTGGAGTCATAATCGTCAGATCATCAATAAAGTCCGGTATTTTCTGAAACAGCCCGGCAGTATCAATCAAAACCAGCTTACGGACCCTTGACTCGATTTCAGGTTCAAACAGCGCTAACAGGGAAATCGCCCCGCCCATTGAATGCCCTATCAAAGAAAAGTTTTTCAGGTCAAGTTTTTTAATAAACTCGGTAAGTATCCGTGATTGGTCGAAAGGAGACAAGTTGTCATCGGCAACTTTCTCAGAATAGCCATAGCCTTTAAGATCAATACAAACAGTACGTATATTTTCAGGAAAGAATTCAAGAATCCTCTGCCAGGTAAACGAAAAAGAAGCAAACCCGTGCACCAGTAATACAGTTTCTCCATTCTCCTGTCCTGAATCAGTATAAGCTATTGATAAGCCGTCTATATCCACATATTGATAACTATCAGAATTCATAACTTTCTAAACTTTATCTAAAACCTGAAATTAACACTCAATAACAATACCCATAAAACCGGATATTTCAATATTTATTACACTATTACTTATAAAAAGGGGACTTCCCTACAAAACTCCTGACTGATATAAATTCACTCGAATTGAAATCCGAGCTCCTCCAAATATTCGATTGTAAAGTTCACCGTAACCCGCCATGTCCATTTAAGAGATTCAAATAAAGGCAGGATTGGATCTATATTATTTTTTTCACAAATTCCGGGATTCTCTGAATTCCACTGTCCAAAAGCATCCGCCATGTCAGCCGCCAGATTAACGGTCTTGAAATATTGCAGAAGCTTTTCATCATTGTATATTGGAACTTTGCCGTCAAACATACCATGACCGTCAAAAGTAAATTCCTGGTCATTATACCAGGTTGTAACGGCTTCTCCGGCTTTCGCAAAAACATAGGTAAACATGGAAACCACCTCTTCAGGAGAAAGAACACGTTCTTTTTTATATGAAAGATATTTTTCAACCTCTTTAAACATAAATATGAACATATCTTTTTCCCAGTCAGCCAACTGCTCAATAACCACCAAAGGCCCTTTAAGATAGCCATCGGCTTCAGCCCTGGCGATCATGACTCCGGCAATTTTACTGCTTATTTCCATAGATGACACCTTATTATTCTATTCTTTCCAGAATGGTGATAATTTTCTCAACCAGGATATTATCTCCGGAATCTCCCTTATAACAAAGTCTATTTCCTTCTCTGTATTATAGGTCGACAAACTGAAACGGATAGCTCCATGGGCAACTGTATAAGGGACACCCATTGCCCTGAGAACATGTGACGGTTCCAGGCTCCCAGTTGTACAAGCGCTGCCGCTGGAAGCGCAGATACCTAAACGGTCCATCATCATAAGAATGGATTCTCCCTCAATCGCTTCAAAGCCGATTAAAGAGGTATTCGGCAAACGGTTTTCCACGTCCCCAAGAACTATTGCTTTAGGAACGCTGCCGCATATTCCTTTTTCCAGCTTATCACGTAACGCTTTTATCCTGGTATTTTCTTCCTCAATATGGAGCATTGCAAGTTCGGCCGCTTTGCCCAATCCGATGATTGACGCAACATTTTCAGTACCGGCCCGGCGTCCGCGTTCCTGATGTCCGCCGATAAGCCTTGGATGGAAACGGATTCCGCGGCGCACATATAAGGCTCCGACACCTTTGGGGGCATGCAGCTTATGTCCAGATAAACTTAACATATCTATTTCAGATTCAGCCATATCACATGGGATCTTGCCTATTGCCTGAACCGCGTCGGTATGGAATAAAGCTCCATAGCGATGCGCTATTTCAGCACATTTTTCAACCGGATATATATTTCCTGTTTCATTATTCGCCCACATTATTGAAACGATAGCGGTCTCAGTATCAACCATTTCCTCATAGCGTTCCATGTCCAGTCTGCCATGGGAATCAACCGGCACATAAGAAACCGGATAACCGTGCTTTTCCAAATCTTTTCCCAGGCTTAAAACCGCCGGATGCTCAACCGTTGACATTACAACTTTTTTCTTTTTAGGACAAGCCCGCAAAGCGCTCTTTATTGCAGTGTTATCACTCTCCGTGCCGCAGCTAGTGAAAATCACCTCGGTAAACTTTCCATGCCGGTCTTTACGGTCCGCGCCAATAAGGGATGAGACCTGCTCACGAGCTTTTTCTATTTTTGCCATTACAGATCCGCCGAAAGTATGAATACTGCTCGGGTTTCCGTATTGTTCACAAAAATACGGACGCATAGCTTCAAATACTTCAGGATCTACGGCTGTAGTCGCGTTATTATCAAGGTAAATGAGTTTTTTGTCAGTCATGGTTCCAGTCTCTTTTAAACGCTTTCAACAACTATTTCAGGGAAAACACAGTCTTTCAGAACCGCTTCAACCCCGCTTTTCAGGGTTACTCCCGCACTCGGACAGGATGCGCAGTGTCCGGTAAGTTTCACGTAAACAACGTTATCTTTCATATCAATCAGTTCTATTCCGCCGCCGTCCTGTTCGAGCATCGGTTTGACCTCTGTATCAATGATTTCCTGAACTTTCAAAACACGCTGGATCAAAGGCAAAGCCATAAACTCAGCCTGTTTTGATGAGGAGCTTTCGCTTTTCTTTTCTTTCCAAATACCATCAAGTATCTCCTGGATTTCGCCTATGCACGAACCACAGGCTCCGCCGGCTTTACAATAATCGGTGATTTCCTCGACGGTATGCAAGTCGTTATCAAGTGCTATATTGCGGATCTTCGTATCACTTACGCTGAAACATTTACAAACAATACGTCCTTCGTGGTTATCTTCGTGTTCGGCTCCGATCTCCTCGCCGCGGTAATTCGCGATTGCCGCCTGCAATGCTTCCATACCCATTACAGAACAATGTAATTTCGCTTCCGGCAAATCACCGAGAATTGCGACAATGTCTTTGTTAGTCACTTTTTCGGCCTCATCCAAAGTCATTCCTTGAATCAGCTCCGTCAAGGCCGAGGAAGAGGCTATAGCGCTGGCACAACCGAAGGTTTGAAATTTAGCATCACAAATTTTGCCGTCTTTATCTAATTTAAAGCTCAACTTAAGGGCGTCACCACAGGACATATTACCCACCTGCCCCACACCGTCAGCATCTTTAACTTCACCCACATTACGCGGATGCAGAAAATGGTCCATCACTTTATCATTATAATCCCACATTGGAGTCTCCTGTTTTTTTCATTTATCAATTATCCCGTCATTTATAGCTTTAGCGACGGATAGTCAATTATCATCTTCTTTTATTCGTATTTTTTATATTCTTCAGTAATCAATTTTTGCATTGTTTCTACTATATTATCGATTTTCAACAATTCACATTCCCGGATACCGCGCCGTTTGAATTCAACTTGTCCATCACAAACTGTCTTTGGAGAAACAACCAGACGCAGAGGGATACCAAGTAAATCGGCGTCATTAAACATGAAACCGGCTTTTTCTCCCCTGTCATCATAAAGTACTTCAATTCCAGCGGCTGTCAAGTCAGCATAAATCTTGTCACTGACTTCAGCAACATCCTCTTTATTGGGGTTCAAAGCACAAATCTGCACTTGAAACGGCGCTATAGTTATAGGCCAGACCGGACCGAATTTATCATTGTTCTGTTCTATGACTGAAGCCATGGTACGGCCGACACCAATACCATAACACCCCATTATCAGGTTCTTAGCTTTACCGTTTTGATCGAGAACGTTACAATTCATGGAATCAGTATATTTTGTTCCGAGCTGAAAAATATTACCAACCTCAATTCCTCTTTTCTCCAACAGAGGCTCACCAGTCACCGGACATGGATCGCCAGCACGGACTGTTGCGATATCCGCGATTATAATATCCTTGGTATTAGTCATATCTCTTTCGAAATTGAAGTTTTTATAATGATAATCAGCCTCATTAGCTCCAACGACGAGATTGGATGATTCAAGAACTGAAAGGTCAACCACTATTTTCACCTTGCTGCTGTCAACAGACAAGGGAGAAGCAAAACCAGGCTCACAGCCAACCGCGCGAATAGCGTCGTCATTGGCGAAGGACAACTCTGAAGCCAGGGAGATATTCTGCAATTTGCTCTCATTAACTTCGAAATCTCCACGAATCACCGCAAAAATAAGCTCACCGTTGATGTCATTCTGATAAAATACCGCTTTCCCGGTATTTTTAGCCTCAACTCCAAGAAAAGCAGCAACCTCTTCTATGGTTTTGGCATTTGGTGTATGCACTTTCTCCAGTTCAAGCGCAGGCTCTTTATCAAACTTCCATGCCGCGGTCGCAATTTCACGATTGGCCCGGTAAGTTCCATCAGGAGAAACGAAAATCGTATCTTCACCATTCTCTGAAACCGCCATGAACTCATGCGAAACCTTGCCGCCCATCATACCGGAATTGGATTCTATTGAAAGCACATCGTTCATCCCGACACGCCGGAAAATATTCACATAAGCCTGATGCGCCTTTTCATAATATTCTTCAAGGCATTCCTGCGAAATATGGAAAGAATAAGCGTCTTTCATAGTAAATTCGCGCACCCTGATAAGACCGGCGCGAGGCCTGGCCTCGTCACGGTATTTAGTCTGGATCTGGTAAACCATTGCCGGAAGCTGTTTGTAGCTGCTCAATTCGGTACGCACTAGATGACATACTGCTTCCTCATGCGTCATAGCTAAAAGCATCCGCTTACCGTTACGGTCCTGAAAGCGCAAAAGTTCCTGTCCCACAGACTCATAACGTCCGGATTCTTCCCACAATTCAGCCGGAAGGACCACCGGCATAAGAACTTCCTGACCGTCGATCTTATTCATTTCATCACGGATAACAGCTTCAATTTTATCAATAATTCGTTTACCGACAGGTAACAGGGAATATATCCCCGCAGAAACCATGCGAACGTAACCGCCGCGAATCAAAAACTTATGACTTATAGTTTTAGCGTCCTTAGGATCCTCTTTGATCCGGCGCCCGACCATTTTGCTCATTCTCATAATACTTAAAAACCCTGCTGGTTATAATAATTCAGTTATTAAGGTAAAAGAATAATCTACTTTAAAATATTGTTTTTGCAACCCTTAAGCCGCTAAGCCGGTAATAGAAAAACAGATTAAAGTAAAATTTACTTGAAAGAACTGTAAATACGTTGTAATTTTATTTAAAATAATATAATTAAATCAGGATTTTCCCATTATGAAACACATATTCAGCATGATTATTGTAATATTTTGCGTGAATTCTGCTTCCGCAGCAAAATATAGTGCCGAGGTAAATGTCTTTTCAAATGATAAAACCTTCTCAAAGCAGCCATTCAGTTTTTATATTGATTTTAACCGCGAAATTAATTTATCCTCTCTGAAAATGACCGTTTCAGGAGATAAAAAACAGGAAATACCTCTTTATGCTATTCCTGTCGCCAAATACAAGGCTCTAATATATTTCATGCCGCATAAAAAAATGCCGGAAGACAGTGAATTAAATTATGTTTTGAACTTCGAAAGCGGAAAATGGAAAAATGAAGCTGTCGGCAGCAATGACCTGAAAAGTAAAGCTAAAAGAAACCCCAACCTAGTACCAAATTACAGCTTTGAAAAGGTCACAAAGACTGTCGACAGATTCATGACCTGGGAAGGAAGAACCAGTATAACAGACTGGAGGCTGCAGGATTTCAGCGGGAAATACCTTTCTGTTGAAAATATAAAATCAACCTGCCGTTCATCAGCAAAAGAAGCCTTTCACGGCTCAAGAAGCATTTGTATTTCAAATGGAAAACCACGCACAATTGAAGCCAACGGAAACACCAAAAACATCCTTATTTCCGGCTTGGCTGACACTTCTAAATTAATCGCCTTAAAACCGAACACAGCATATAAACTGAGCTTTTTTATTAAGGTTACAAAGCAAATTGACAATGGGATGAATTTCCAAGGTATAGGAGTCACTTTATCTTTTCTGGATAATAACGAAAACCCTGTTCCGGGCGGTATGCTCGGCGCTCTTTATTCAGTTGGTTCAATTCCTCAGGAAGAATACCTCAATAAATGGATATACGTCGAGGCATGCGGAGTTACAAGCCAGAATACCAGTTTCGGCACTATCAGCATTGCTGAAAAAATATCCGGAACCACTTACATTGATATGCTTGAGCTGCGTGAAGTTAAAAATACTGATTTTCCGGAAATCATTATCGGAAAAATCAAGTAGCTCAATTATTCATTTTTTTCCGGCAGTTCTGTTGCTTCGAGAATAACTGGATCCTGCAGGACTTTAAGTTTTTCCTGATGAAACTTTTCCACAACCCCCATTTGATTTGGACGTTTTGGGATTTCAGGCTTTGTCGGGGCGGAAAGTATGAATGCTGCAATTCCGACTAAAAGTATAAAGACGATTATTCCTCCAAGTAAAAACCAGGCAAAATGACGTATTTTTTTCTGATTGTCTTCATCAATCTCATAATCAATATTGATATTCTCAATAAAATCAGCCGGCAGGGAACTGTCAAGCGTATTCTTGAGCTCATTTATAATGCCGGATATCTCACTTTCAGGAACTTTATAGCAGACGCAAAGCTTGCGGACATAAGCTAAAATATAAACAGAAGGGAGCTCAAAACGAAGTTTTTCCAACTCAATAAGCTCAATATATCCCGCCTTGATTTTAGTCATCTGTTCCACCTGGGATATACTGTAATCATTTTTTACGCGCATATCCTGCAAAAATTTTCCCAGAGAACCAACTCCAAGTCCAAGATGACCATCTACCAGAGTCTTTTTCTTCTTCTTATTTTTCTTTTCCTGTTTTTCCCTTCTCTTTCTTTCCGCTCTAGTTTCTACATGCGGCTCAGGCTCGGGAGCCTGCACCTGAGGGGCCTTGATCTCAATAGCAGTATCGAATAATGACAATTGCTCGTGAATATATTTGTCTTCTTCTTTATTTTCTTTACCTTTATCAAATAAATCCATATATTACGCATCTTCACATTCAAGGATTATCAATTTCATCAAAAACGAGAATTTCACGTTTTGAACCGCCCGGACCTGGAGGACCGACAATATTACGTTCTTCAAGAATCTCTATTAACTCTGCCGCACGGTTATAACCTATTTTCAAACGGCGCTGTAAATAACTGGTACTGACTTTCTGCTCCATCAGGATAATTTCAAGAGCCTGGGCAAGAAGCTGGTCATCACCTGGAAGTAAATATTTTTTGATAATCGGAGCAACATCAGGAACGTCATAAATTGACGCTTCATCTGTATCGTCAACTGATTCTTCATCATCTGTTCCTTCTGACAAAATCTTATTGTTGAATTCCTGTTCAGCCTGACCAGAAACAAAATCAACTATTTTGGCTATATCCGAGTCATCGACCCATGCCCCCTGAATACGCTCAAGCACAGCCGAACCCGGCGGCACCAGCAACATATCACCACGTCCAAGCAAAGTTTCTGCCCCCTTTTGGTCAAGAATAACCCGGCTGTCAACAATTGAACCGACACGGAAAGCTATACGAGTAGGCAAATTAGCTTTGATTACCCCGGTAATAATATTCGTTGACGGACGTTGAGTGGCAATAACAATATGTACTCCGGCAGCACGGCCTTTCTGCGCTATTCTGGCAATAGATGTTTCCACCTCCGCTTTTGAGTCAGTCATCATAATATCAGCCAGCTCATCAATAATTACCAATAGTATCGGCAATTTATCCGGTATAGGCTTGCCGTCTTTATCCAAAACCGGTTCGGGAGCAATATGCCGGGAATTGTAGCCCGCCAGATTTTTCACTTTGGCTTTCGCCAGGATGCGATATCTGTTTTCCATTTCATTGACCGCCCAGCGTAAAGCCGTTGGAACCTTATGCGGATCATTAACAACAGGAGTAATCAAATGCGGCAATGTGGAATACATTTCCATTTCCACAACCTTAGGATCAACCATTATCAGACGTAAGTCTTCAGGTGAGAATTTGAATAATAAACTCATTATCAAAGAGTTCATGCAAACGCTTTTACCACTGCCCGTCGCACCGGCGATCAAGAGATGCGGAGCCTTGGCAAGATCCAGGACAATGGGCTTACCGCCAACATCTTTCCCCAGTACCACCGGAATTTCTGATTTTGAATTTGTCCAATTCGGACTTTCAAACATTGTACGCAGATAAACCGCTTCCGCTTTCGTATTCGGAGCTTCAACCCCGACCGCGTTCTTGCCGGGGATGGGAGCGAGAATACGAATACTCTGGGCTTCAAGCTCCATAGCTATATTATTACCGATATTGGCTACTTTTTCCACTTTTACACCGGGAGCCAGAGATACTTCATAACGCGTCACACGCGGGCCGCTGATAATACCGGAAACTTGACCGTCAACATTAAAGCTTTCCAAAGTCTGCTGCAAAATCCTGCGACAGCGGTCGATGCCGTCCTTGCTTTCTCCACTTGCTTCAGTACCTTTAGAAAGCATGGTAACTGGCGGAAGAATATAATCATTATGTTTTTTAGGAGGAGTAACAGTTTCTCCTTTCACCGTAGAATTAATTAATGGATCAGAGTTTTTTGTTTCTGTAACTGGAGGCGTTTTCGGTTCGGGTTCTTCTTCCTCTTCCTGTTTTACAGCAAGACTTTCACGACGCAAAGAAAGCAGGGCTTCCCGGGAATTTTCCAGATTCTCATTTATCGGCATGGAAACCGGTGGTACTGACGGAAGCACTGTTTCCAGTTCATCCATTCTCTGGAAGCGCTTGGCAAATCCGTTAACCGCAATAGCAGCTTCCGGGGCTTTGGATACCAACGACTTGAAGACAATAAACCAGTCAGCAAGCCAGATAAATATAAGTCCTGCTAAAACAAAGACCCCGGCAATGACCACTGTTCCGACTGTACCAATAAAACGACGAATATAACCTGCCGGCATTCCTTCCCCTCTGAATGAAGGAGGGGCAGCAAGAATTTGTCCGATTACTCCGCCGGAAAGAGCTGATTCTGGAGTTTCAGGGCGGCCTATGCCAAGTTTACTGGTCGTTTCAATAAAAGACCACGGTTCACTCGCAAACAATATAGCTGTACCAAGAATAAGCACCAGTAAAGCCCCGGAATAACCGCGGCGGGATGTGGGATAATGCAGTACAGGACGTAAAGCACAAATAAGCAGGAGTCCGACAATCGGATATGCGGCAACTCCAAAAAGATAAAAACAGTAACGTGAAAAATAAGCTCCGCCATAGCCGATCCAGTTTTGAATCAGGCCTTCGCTGCCGCCGTCAAGTATTGAATTATCTGCGGCATTGTGAGAAACTAAGGACAAAACAATCAATAAAGTCAAGGCAAGATAAAAAGCATATCTTAATTTGAAGACTCCGGTTTCTGCCGGTTTTCCAGTTTCTTTATCGTTTTTTTCTTTTCTCATATCTCAAATATTCTCTGACATGTTTATTTACTTTATACGATTATTTTAATAATTCAAAAAAACACTATAAATATTTACAATCATTTCATACTATATTCAAGGCGTATTACATGCTATTTCTCAATAAAAATTTGTTAAAAGCGAAAAATGGTTATATTTTATTAAAGAAGATATCTAAGATTTCATTTTTAATGGAGTAAAATATGAAAAAAAAAATATCCTTATTAAAAGATTTTTTAACGTTGACATATGGGAAATAAACCTCCGCAGCCTTTCCGTATTCCGCGCATCATGTATAAAGCTGGTCAGAGTTTTAGTTTTATCAATTCATGGCTTCTTCGTAGATAAATGCCCCCTCCAAGCCTCTGCTCTGACTTTCTATACTATCTTTTCAATAGTACCAATTGCAGCAATCACATTTGGTATCGCTAAAGGTTTCGGTATGCAGAAGAAACTGCAAGCTGATTTAAATGCAAGATTTGCCGAATATTCGGAATTATTAGAAAAATTATATGAATTGGCCGATAAAGCTTTGGCTAAAGCCCAAAGCGGAACTATTGCAATAATAGGTTTAGGTGTACTGTTCTTTACCGTAATCAAAGTTGTCGGTAATATTGAGCATTCATTCAATGATATATGGGGTGTGAAAACTTCACGTTCCCTGTTTCGCAAATGCGGTGATTATACGATTTTGCTGCTGATTTGCCCGGCTCTCCTATTGTTTTCCAGCGGCGCTACAATTTATATAAATAGACAAATAGAACGCTTTGCTGAAGCTGGCTATGTATGGGATTCTTTAGTTGGTCCAATCACCTTTGTTTTTATAAAATTTATTCCTTTTTTCCTTTCATGGGTTCTGTTTACTTTTATATATAAAACCATGCCTAATACCAAGGTGAAAATATTATCTGCAGTATTTGCCGGAATTATAGCAGGTTCACTGTTCCAGATTTTGCAACAATATTATATTGTCGTACAGTTGGCATTTTCCAACCAAAGCGCTATTTACGGAAGTTTTACGGCTGTCCCGTTGTTTTTAATGTGGTTGCAGATAAGCTGGTATATTGTTCTTTTTGGCGCCGAATTATCATTTGCTTACCAGAATGTCGATACCTATGAATGCGAACCATACGCATCGAATATCAGTGAAACTTTACGGCGTAAACTTCTGATTAAAAGTTGCGCGATAGTTGTAAAAAACTTTATCGCCGGGGAGAAACCAATAAGCGATGTTGCCATTGCCCGTGCCTGTGGAATGCCAATAAGAGAATCTCGTGATCTATTATTCTGTCTTTCCAATGCCGGAATCGTCAGTAAAGTTCTTGACGCTGAAGAAAATGAAGTTGGATATAATCCAAGTATGCCCATCGAAAAAATAACTATCCAAACCATTTGGGAAAAAATCGGTTCCATCGGTAGAAATTCATTTCCATTACCGGAAAATGAAGAATTCACCCAGTTGGAAAAAGAACTGGCGGCTTTAGAAAAAGACTGTACAAATTCAATTCATAACAAACTAGTTAAAGACCTGTAAAAAAACTAAAAAGGCGAAACTGCTTGTCGCACATCTCCAATGTGCAAAATTCTCGAAGCTCGAAATTTCGCACAGAAAATAAATAAATTAAAAGCACGGTACCAAGACTTGCTTCACCACCTTCGATTAACTATTTATTTCAAAGACGATTGGTAAGTGGTCACTGGCTTCGAGAAAGATATCTCTACTCCCTATATAAAAGCTTGCTCTATTAAGCAGATTATCTGACAGGAAAGCATAATCAATATGATACGGTTTTTCAAGCTTTCTATGCATATAGAATGTGCTTTGCGATTCTTCACCTTGTTCTTCATCAAACATGTGATGATATAAGCTGTGAATGCCTATGTAATCCAGCTCTTCAACCACATCTGAATGATTCCACCACCTGTCGCTTGCATCCCAAATTTTATTGCTGTTAAAGTCTCCACAGATAATAGTGTTATCTCCCATTAAATCTTTTCTATGTATTTGAAGAAATTTCCAGAACTGCCCCATGTATCCAAAATTGGGAGAATCAGCTTGTTTCGTCCATACTCCCAGCAAAGTAAACTTATTGTTTATTAAGCAAGGCAAAAATTCTTTTAAGTCATTTGTTTGCCATTTAAGCGAATTATTGTTATTTGATAATCCTTGAATATGGAAAGAACCATTCCAACTCAATGGAGTTATTTTATTTCCTTTTCTGGCAAATATGGCAAGCCCCTTATTTTTATTTTCTCCACACCAAAGATATTCTCCGGCCCAGTCTTTGTATGTATGCGTTGAGACCTCAGGATTTTCACATTCCTGAATAATTAAAATATCTACATCTAAAGTATCAATTAAATTATATTTCTTACGAAAGGCCCCGTTACAGTTCCAAGATATTATTTTCATAATTTGTATTTAATCCCTGTATTTTCTTTTATTTTTCAACCTACCATAATAGATGATTAATTTCAAATAACCTTCTACTATTATATTAGTTAATTTAAGTTTTTGAGGAACAAGTCTGTTGTTTAGAAAAGAAGTTCCTGTCGGGATTTAAATAAAAGACCTCATCTTCCGCCCCGGTTTTAGCCGGGGCTTTTTTTTGGCTGTTGCCGCGTCCCCATCGCACGGCTGGAGAAAGCCGTGGCTACATAGTGGAGAATATACGATAAAGGTGTTGTCCCCAGGGGCGTAAATGTGGAATGATTATTACAATGTATCGACAAAAAAAGAGGGGCTTTAAGAGTGATGCATTTCTCTTAAAGCCCCAATAAAAATAATCCCGGCACCGTGCTACTCTCCCACAGTCAAATATGCAGTACCATCGCCGCTGGCAGCCTTAACGAACGTGTTCGGGAAGGGAACGTGTGTTTCACTGCCGCAATAAGCGCCGGAAAAAAAATTAAAGAAAATTAAATTATTAAATCGACCGCTTTTTATACAAGCGTCTTAAATTGAGATATTTTTTCTTAACCGTCCGGAATCCCGGACAGCTTAGAAAAAAGGTGGTTAAGCCTCACGGCTGATTAGTATTGGTAAGCTGAACACATTGCTGTGCTTACACCTCCAACCTATCGAGGTCGTAGTCTTCGACCGGCCTTCAGTTCACTAATGTGAAAGGGATATCTAGTCTTCAGGTGGGCTTGGCGCTTAGATGCTTTCAGCGCTTATCCGTTCCCAAGTTAGCTACCCAACAGTGCCGCTGACGCGACAATTGGAACACCAGAGCTTAGTCATTCCCGGTCCTCTCGTACTAGGGAATGTTCCTGTCAAATATCCTGCGCCCGCAGAGGATAAGGACCGAACTGTCTTACGACGTTCTGAACCCAGCTCGCGTACCACTTTAATCGGCGAACAGCCGAACCCTTGGGACCTTCTTCAGCCCCAGGATGTGATGAGCCGACATCGAGGTGCCAAACAGCGCCGTCGCTATGAACGCTTGGGCGCTATCAGCCTGTTATCCCCAGAGTACCTTTTATCCGATGAGCAACGACGATTCCACATTCCATCGCTGGATCACTAGGCCCTGCTTTCGCAACTGCTCGACCCGTCGGTCTTACAGTAAAGCACACTTCTACCCTTACGCTCTACACACGATTGCCAACCGTGTTGAGTGTACCTTCGGGCTCCTCCGTTACAATTTGGGAGGAAACCGCCCCAGTCAAACTGACCCTCTGACACTGTCCTCTGCCCGGATTCACGGGATCAAAGTTAGATATTCAACCATTCAAGGGTGGTATTTCACCTGTGGCTCCACCGGGACTGGCGTCGCGGTTTCACAGCCTCCCACCTATGCTACACATGAGTGACCAAATACCAATATCAGATTACAGTAAAGGTTCATGGGGTCTTTCCGTCCTTCTGCGGGTATCCGGCATTTTCACCGGAATTACAACTTCGCCGAGATCCACGTTGAGACAGTGCTGGCATCGTTACACGATTCGTGCAGGTCGGAACTTACCCGACAAGGAATTTCGCTACCTTAGGACCGTTATAGTTACGGCCGACATTCACCAGGGCTTCAGTTCACTGCTTCGCCGAAGCTAACAGATTCCCTTGACCTTTTGGCATTGGTCACGTGTCACTCCCTATACATCCTCTTGCGAGTTAGCAGAGAGCTGTGTTTTTGTTAAACAGTCGCACCAGCCTCTTTGTTGCAACCGTCGCAGGCTCCAGAAGCAAGTTCTTTCACCATGACGGCACCCCTTCTCCCGAAGTTACGGGGCTAATTTGCCGAGTTCCTTAACGTGGGTTCTCTCGCGCACCTTAGGCTTCTCGCCTCGCCTACCTGTGTCGGTTTACGGTACGGATACCTTATTATCAACGTTTAGAAGCTTTTCTCGTCAGCGTAGCATCAACGAATTCGATTCCGAAGAATCTATCTTACGACTCTCAGGCTTAATGTGAAGCGGATTTGCCTGCTTCACGCCCTACGGCCTTCGACCGGGTAATTCAACACCCGGCTCGCCTAGCATACTGCGTCCCTCCATCACTCAAATAAGGTAGTACAGGAATATTAACCTGTTATCCATCGACTACGCCTTTCGGCCTCGCCTTAGGACCCGACTAACCCTGGGCGGACGAACCTTCCCCAGGAAACCTTGGGCTTTCGGTGACCAGGATTCTCACCTGGTTTTTCGCTACTCATGCCTGCATGGTCACTTGTATGCAGTCCACCTCCGATTCCTCATCGGCTTCAACCCGCATACAACGCTCTTCTACCACCGTAATAAATTACGATCCGCGATTTCGGTTTTAAGCTTTAGTCCCGATCATCTTCGGCGCGGAACCACTCGACCAGTGAGCTATTACGCACTCTTTAAATGGTGGCTGCCTCTAAGCCAACATCCTGGCTGTCTATGCAGCTCCACATCCTTCAATCCACTTAGCTTAAATTAGGGACCTTAATCGGCGGTCTGGGCTGTTTCCCTCTCGACTATGAAGCTTATCCCCCATAGTCTGACTCCTGCAGTAAGGCAGCACGGTATTCGGAGTTTGATAGTTGTTGGTATCCCGGTAAGGACCCGCGAACAGTCAGTGCTCTACCCCCGTGTGCTATGGTGCAAGGCTAGCCCTCAAGCTATTTCGAAGAGAACCAGCTATCACTGAGTTTGATTGGTCTTTCGCCCCTAACCACAGCTCATCCAAGCGGTTTTCAGCCCGCAATGGTTGGGCCCTCCACTCCGTGTTACCGGAGATTCAGCCTGGCCATGGTTAGATCACTCAGCTTCGGGTCTACTCCACGCGACTAGACGCGCTATTAACACTCGCTTTCGCTTCGGCTCCGTTCAAAACTTAACCTCGCCACGTAGAGTAAGTCGCAGGCTCATTATGCAAAAGGCATGCAGTCACCCCGAAGGGCTCCTACACTTTGTAGGCACATGATTTCAGGTACTTTTCACTCCCCTAACAGGGGTACTTTTTCACCGTTCCCTCACGGTACTATGCGCTATCGGTCACCAACTAGTATTTAGCCTTGGAGGGTGGGCCCCCCGGATTCAGACAGAGTTTCACGTGTTCCGTCCTACTTGGGATACTTCTAGGCCGTCAACTGTTTTCGAATACGGGGCTGTCACCCGCTGTGGCTGCTCTTTCCAAAGCATTCTTCTAACAATTAAACGTACCATATTGAAGTCCCGCAACACCGGAATGTAAACACTCCGGTTTAGGCTCCTCCGCGTTCGCTCGCCACTACTTGCGGAATCTCGGTTGATTTCTTTTCCTCCGGTTACTGAGATGTTTCACTTCACCGGGTCTCGCTTCCTTAACCTATGTATTCAGTTAAAGATGACTGAACATTACTCCAGCCGGGTTTCCCCATTCGGAAATCTGCGGGTCAAAGCTTTATTGCAGCTCACCGCAGCTTATCGCAGCTTAACACGTCCTTCATCGCCTGTTGGTACCAAGGCATCCATCATGTGCCCTTAGTAGCTTAACCACCAAGAAACATTTGTATGTCTTGTTCTCAGCATAAGTTGCTTGCAATTTAATGCAATCTCTTATTCTAATTTAATCTTCTTTGATTTTCAAACAACATGCGGTCAAATGACCGCTTATATGAAACAGCACAATGGCTGAAACAATCCTAATCAGGGATGGTGCATATCCGCACGTCCATACTTCTCCCGAGCTTTTACGACGCCCAGCGAAGCGAAGGCGCGGCTCTAACGAAACCGACGTATCGGGATGGTGCATATCCGCACGTCCATCTTATCCCGAGCTTTTACGACGCCCAGCGAAGCGAAGGCGCGGCTCTAACGAAACCGACGTATCGGGATGGTGGGCGTACCTGGACTTGAACCGGGGACCTCGTCCTTATCAGGGACGCGCTCTAACCAACTGAGCTATACGCCCATTCAAAAAATGGTGGAGCTACAGGGACTCGAACCCTGGACATCCAGCTTGCAAAGCTGGCGCTCTACCAACTGAGCTACAGCCCCAATTACCAGAGAATTGAGGAGAAAGAAGCAGGAATCCAGAAGAATTCACAGCTCTATACCCATAACTCTCATTTTATTTTGTAAAACAACTCCGCATCTTAATGATGCATGTTTAAATATTGAATAGTGCGATGCAACCTTGACAGCATTACTGCTGCCCACAGCCGGCCGAAACCGGCGTTTAGCCTGATCTCAAGCACAAATTAATGTGCGAGATCTGCTCCTTAAAAAGGAGGTGATCCAGCCGCAGGTTCCCCTACGGCTACCTTGTTACGACTTCATCCCAGTTACCGACCACACCTTAGGCGTCTCCCTCCTCGTAAAAGGTTGGGTCAACGACTTCGGGTGCAGCCAACTTCCATGATGTGACGGGCGGTGTGTACAAGGCCCGGGAACGTATTCAAGGCGTCGTAGCTGATACGCCTTTACTAGCGATTCCAACTTCATGGAGTCGAGTTGCAGACTCCAATCCGAACTAGGGTCGGTTTTGGGGATTTGCTCCACCTCGCAGTATCGCTTCCTATTATACCGGCCATTGTAGCACGTGTGCAGCCCTGGACATAAGGGCCATACTGACTTGACGTCATCCGCGCCTTCCTCCCGCTTAACACGGGCAGTCTCGCTAGAGTCCTCAGCATAACCTGTTAGTAACTAACGACGCGGGTTGCGCTCGTTGCCGGACTTAACCGAACACCTCACGGCACGAGCTGACGACAGCCATGCAGCACCTGTATACCCGCTCCGAAGAGAAACCATGTTTCCATGGCGGTCAGGAATATGTCAAGTCCAGGTAAGGTTCTTCGCGTTGCCTCGAATTAAGCCACATGCTCCACCGCTTGTGCGGGCCCCCGTCAATTCCTTTGAGTTTTAGCCTTGCGGCCGTAGTCCCCAGGCGGTGAACTTAAAGCGTTAGCTGCGTCACAGAAGGGGCTAAATCCCCCCACAACAAGTTCACAACGTTTACGGCGTAGACTACCAGGGTATCTAATCCTGTTCGCTACCTACGCTTTCGTCCCTGAGGGTCAGTGATCGTCCAGTAAATTGCCTTCGCTCTCGGTGTTCTTCCTGATATCTACGCATTCCACCGCTACACCAGGAATTCCATTTACCTCTCCGATACTCTAGTTCACCAGTTTCCAATGCAGTTCCAAGGTTGAGCCTTGGGATTTCACATCAGACTTAGCAAACCCCCTGCGGACCCTTTACGCCCAATAAATCCGAACAACGCTCGCCACCTACGTATTACCGCGGCTGCTGGCACGTAGTTAGCCGTGGCTTCCTCTCATGGTACCGTCAAAATTCGTCCCATGTGACAGGTGTTTACAACCCTAAGGCCTTCATCCACCACGCGGCATTGCTCCGTCACGCTTTCGCGCATTGCGGAAGATTCTCGACTGCAGCCTCCCGTAGGAGTCTGGGCAGTGTCTCAGTCCCAGTGTGGGTGACCGATCTCTCAATCCACCTAACCATCGTCGCCTTGGTGTGCCGTTACCACACCAACAAGCTAATGGTACGCGAGCCCATCCTCAAGCAATAAATTTTTAGATAAATTCCCATGCGAAAAAATATCCACATCCGGTATTAGCCCTCGTTTCCAAAGGTTATCCCAAACTTGAGGGCAGGTTACTCACGCGTTACTCACCCTTTCGCCACTCGTCCACAGGAGCAAGCTCCTGCTTTTCGTTCGACTTGCATGCCTAATCCATGCCGCCAGCGTTCGTCCTGAGCCAGGATCAAACTCTCCAAAAATAAATCTATGATTTATCTCCTGAGAGATTAATTTGTTCCAGAAAATATTGAAACTACTTTCCAAAGAATTGTGCATATATAAATATGCAGTTTTTTAACTCGGGTACATCGCACTATTCAATTTTCAAACAACAGCTCCGTTTCAAGCACGGACTTTTAAATTAATACAAGTTTGATTTTTTACAAACCAAATTGAAATAAATTTTAAACTTTTTTTTCGACTGATAAATCAACATCGTCAAGCTTCAAGTCCAGGAAGCAAAAACAGCCCCTAAAATACAGACAAATAAAAGTTTTACAAACGACAATCAAAAAAAAAAGCAAAAATTCTTTAATCACTTCAATCAACCTCAGTTTTACACTCGCAATCCAGCGAGCAAAAACAAGCCCCTAAAATACAGACAAATAAAAGTTTTGCAAACCGAAATCGCAAAAAAAAAGCAAAGTTTCCACTCAAACAAAAACAAAAAACACACTAAGTGCCAACAAGACAAAGACTTAAGATTTTTAACAAAAAAGTAACATTTTTTCAAAAAAACAGTTTCAGCAGCAATAACAAAGCATAACGCAGCTTATTTTAACCTTATATTCACTACTTTGTTTGACAGTTTCAATTCTTACATTATTGTAATTATTTAAACATAAAATGGTGATTTTAATGACTAAAGGCAGAAAAGTAAATCGGGAAATTGAAGTACTTAACCAGATAAGTCATGTTATTGTACGTCAAAAAAATGTTTCTTTACTATTAAAAGAAGTTCTGGATATTCTCTATCGTGAAATAGGTCTACAACGCGGAACAGTAACGCTTCGGCGCGGAAAAGCTATGTATATAGAAGCATCCCACGGCTTAAGTGACGCTGAGATCAAGCGGGGGAAATATGATATTGGCGAAGGAATCACCGGGCGCGTAGCTCAAATTGCTAAACCGATAATCATTCCGGAAATATCCAACGACCCGAATTTTCTTGACCGGACGCAATCCCGTGCGGATCTGCAGGGCATTGCTTTTCTCTGCGTTCCTATTATTTATGAAGGCGAAGTTATCGGAACAATGAGCATGGACCGCAAAAAAGGCCCTCATACTGACTTAGAAAAAGACTTCAACCTGCTGGAAACCGTGGCCAATATCCTGGCGGATGCAGTTTCCATTATATTTATAGAAAAGGAAGAGCGTGACCGCCTGCTTGAAGAAAACCGGCTTTTAAAGCTTGAACTGGACGAGAATCCCCGCCCGACGAATATTATCGGCAACTGCAGTAAAATGCGCGAAATATTTTTAATGATATCCCAGGTTGCCGACAGTATGGCAACAGTTTTAATTCGCGGCAGCTCCGGAACAGGCAAAGAGCTGGTTGCCCGCGCGCTCCATCGCGGCAGTATACGCCGTTCCAACCCTTTTGTCATAGTTAACTGTGCAGCTCTGCCTGAAAGTCTTATTGAAAGCGAACTTTTCGGGCATGAAAAAGGGTCTTTCACCGGAGCGACCAACCGGCGCATCGGTCGTATTGAAGCAGCCAACACCGGCACTATATTTCTGGATGAAATAGGTGACCTGCGTCCTCCGATGCAGGTAAAATTGCTGCGTTTTCTTCAAGAAAGGACTTTTCAGCGTATTGGCAGCAATCAGGAACATAAAGTTGACGTCCGGGTATTAGCGGCAACCAGTGTAAATCTTGAAGATATGATACATAACGGAGATTTCCGCGAGGATTTGTACTATCGTCTGAATGTTTTTCCAATCTCCCTGCCGGATCTGAAAGACCGCCGTTCAGACATAATGCTTCTGGCTGACAGTTTTCTGGCAAAGTACAAAAAACTTTACAACAAATCAATCGAACGTTTTTCCTCTCCAGCTATAAACGCCATGATGACTTACAGTTGGCCCGGCAATGTCCGGGAATTGGAAAGCTGCATTGAAAGAGCGGTTCTGACATCTGCTGATGATAGCATTCACATTCATAACCTGCCGCCAACACTACAAAGCGAACAAAAATTTTCAGATTCCGCCCGTTATGCCAAAATGGATGCTGATTTTGCTACAATGGTCAGTTCATTTGAACGGGAACTAATAACAGGAGCCTTGAAAAACAATAGGGGAAACGTTGCCGCGACAGCACGCCAACTGGAACTTACGCCACGCATTCTCCACTACAAAATAAATCAGTTAAATATTGATATCAGCCTGTATAAATCAAAATAGTTGTTTTTTCTGTATTTTCAAATATGTAGAGTTGAATTTCTATTTCTTCTTCTGTATTCTGCGGGCGGCATCCCGGCTTGTTTCCGAAATTTCCGGCTAAAATAATGCACGCTACTGAAAGCACAGAGTTCAGCAATCTGTTCGATACTTTTATTGCTGTGTATCAGTAATTCAGAGGCGCGGTCAATCCGGCAGCGATTAAGATATTTCACCGGTGATATTCCTAAATTTTTTTTAAACACGTTAGCAAACCGGCTTACAGAAAGTCCAACTTTTTCCGCCATATCTTCAAGCGTCAAAATTTTTTGATAGTGCTCGTTAATATATTTCAGCATCAGTTCTACTCCAGGGTGAAATATATTATTCGGCAGAGCATTTTTTTCCAGAAGAAGTTCTCCAAAAATACATAGAAGTTCGCTGTTATAAATCGTCAATCGTGGAACTTTCATATCCGCCCTGCCTGCCGCCACCTTATTTTTTTGATATAATTCAAGGATTTCTTTATTATTCGATACCGCAATTTGCCAGCAAACATTGCGTGTTCGTGATGAAACTAGTCTGGCTATCTCACCAAATATGTCATCCGGCAAACATCTAGTAAAAATACTGAATACAATAGTTCCTGAATCTTCCGGTAGTATCAAGCAGTTGTGTATCTTGCCCGGAGAAATGAATAAAAGCTTGCCTTTATCAGCCGTGAATTTTTCCTTAGAATCAGTTTCAATATGCACACACCCTCTAACAACATAGGTAAACTGGAATGTACAATGTGTATGGAATCCCTGAATGCAGTCATTGCCACAGTATGAATGAGAGCATGAGCGAACTATATAATTGTTCAATTTATAATCATATATTGTCCTTATCACAGATGCCTCCATTTTTACATATTTAAAAATTTTGTATATAATAATATAAACTTAAAATAACAAAAAAACAGTAAAAATGTACAAAGAAATAAAAAATAATTCAATTATATTTATTATAAAACGTTTTAATGCTAACAAACAAAGGAAGAGTTAATGAACAGTGAACAAGTAAAACAGGCCGCCCGAGCCTGCGGTGCGGATATTGTCGGAATAGCTTCAATAGGAAGCTTTAACTATCTGCCTAAGAGCCAGAATCCTCTGGAAATCAAACCGGACACAAAAAGTGTAATAGTGCTTGGCTATGAGCGACTACGTGGCAGCTTGCGCCCCGGTGGTATTGATACGCCTTTCAGTACCATGATGGAGCAAACTTACAACTTATGCAGAATCCTTGAAACGGAAGGTTACGAATGTGTACCTTTGAACCACTTGAGCAGTAATTTACGTAATCAGGGAGTTCAGATAAAAGACGGGCGCGCCACTCCCGATGTGATTGTTAATATGTCTGACTTTGCCTATCGCGCCGGGCTTGGGTGTATTGGCAAAAGCGGCATGTTTCTTTCGCCACAACTCGGGCCACGTCAAGAATTAATGGCAATCCTTACGGATCTCGAGCTTGAGCCTGACAGCGTTTACGAGAATGATTTGTGCGGCGATTGCCGTGCGTGCATTGATGCCTGTCCCGCGCAAGCATTAAGTGAAGGCAAGCTGAATAGAGAAAGCTGTCGAGTTTGTAATACTGGGGCGAAAAAGCGCAACTATGATACAGGTTATGAGCCGTCAAGAGTCGCCGCCGCCTGTGGGCGCGCCTGTGTTGCCGCCTTGGACGCATCAGATAATATTTCTCGTAAATACCACAATACTTTCGCAAACTAAACAGGAAAACCTTTTATTATGAATAAAGAATTTGTAAAAAAAGCCGCTCTTGACTGCGGTTTTGATATAGTCGGAATAGCTGGTCTAAACAGGATACGTGAACTGCCCGGATCGGACGAATTTTTCATATCTATGCCAAAAGCCAAAAGCGCAATCGTCCTAGGTTCACAAATATTGCGGGGAGCTATACGAGGTACTGAGACCGGCTCAAGTTATAACTGCCAAACAGTATCGGGAACTGTTATTGCTGGTGAAGCTTATGATTTTTCAAAGCTCCTTGAACAAAATGGCAATGATGCATTAATCTGTTCTTATTATGATGACAAACTTTTAATGCTGGCTCATGCCGCTGGACTTGGAATCGTTGGGAAAGGCGGATTTTTTATTTCCCCGGAATATGGCATTCGCCAGGTGATTACCGTGGTTTTGACGGATCTTGAGCTGGAAAGCGATGAGCTTTGCCGAGAAGACTTTTGCCAGGATTGTACCGAATGCGTTGACGCCTGTTCCCTTAACGCGCTCTGTAAAGACACGACTGAAACGCTTTCAGGACAGAAGCGAAACAAGCTTTTACTGGAGAAATGTGCTATTTGCAAGACTGGCATAAGAGGAGATGGAACAAGCATCACGAGCAGGATTACAGCGGCCTGCGGACGTGCCTGCGTAGCAAAACTTGAAGATTCTTTCATAGTCTCACAAGCATTGAAAAAACCATTCAGAAACAAATAATTTGGAGAGAAATATTATGCTTACAAGTCAAACAATCAAAAATTTTGCTCGCGAAACCTTAAAGGTCGATAAAATAGCAATCGCAAATATCGGACGTTTCAAGGATGCGCCACCAGATATGTCCCCCTTAAACATGATGCCAGAGGCTAAAAGTGTTATTTGTTTTGCGCAGCGAATCATCCGTGGTACTTACCGAGGGATTGATGAAGGCACCCACTGGCCATCATATCAGGTTTACGGATACAGCGGCTTAAATGACATATTAGGTAAAACTAGTTATCGTCTGGGGCGTTTCATTGAAAAGCATGGTTACGAGGCAATGCCGGTGCCATCTTCCGCAACTATCAGAGAATTCGGGCCGCGTGGTAAAAATATCAATAATCCTGATACAAGCATGCCTCCCAGAGAAATAACCATAAGTCTGCGTATTGCCTGCGCAGCAGCTGGGCTTGGCGAAATAGGCTGGAGCAAAGTATTCATAACAGAGGAATTCGGACCACGCCAGCGTGTAGGAATCATATTAACTGATGTCGAACTTGAACCAGATCCAATTATCAAGGAAGACGAAAGAGTTTGCGACGGTTGTCGCTTATGCAGCATCGAATGTCCAGGAGGAGAAAAAACGATTCGCAAAAGAAACGCTGTCGAAATCGAGATAGAAGGCGTTAAAATGCGCTGGAATGATATTGACATAGGCAAATGCAAGCTTACTCATTTCGGTTTGAACCGCTGTACTTCACCACACTTGATCAAACAATTCCCCGGTTTGTATATGCCAATTGAGGAACAGCAAGTGTCCTGGCTGGAAGCATGGGATTTGGGGTGGGCAATATTCCCAAAAATAAAAACTTATCAGGCTTTAGCTCAGCATCCAGTACCTATTTGCGGTGCCCGCGGCTGTATCATCGCATGCATGAAACACCTTGAGACAAAGGGAGTGATAAAAAATAAATTTAAAAGTTCACCAGTATTCAGTACTGAAAAACCATGGCGTCTCCCCGCCAAACCGGAAAAAGCTAATCATAAAGGTTTTGTATATAACCCTGAATACGGAACCAGTAAAGATGGTAGCAACACTTATGTCCCGCCATCAGACTGGTATTAATCAGATAGAGATGAGCCGCTGTAAAATCAGCGGCTGTCTGTTTATTCTTAGAACGTTTATGCCGTTTCAAAACTTCACAAATAGAAACTGCTCCACAGATAGATTATTTTGGTATCGGCGGGGGAACTGCTCCAAATAGTTCTTTCAGATCCTCTCTGGTAGAAGCTTTTTCCCATGCAGTCATTCCTTCCATCCATACCAGGGAATCTGGAGTAAATGCTTTGGAAGCTGCTTTTTCTTTCAGGTCCGCTATGGTAAAAGGTCCGGTCTGCGCTCCGTCAACTGCGACGAAATATTTATTCCCGCCCGGTATCGGCGGTGGAACCGCCTGTGAAGCAGGCTGTCCTTCCTGATGGAGGGCATTGCTTACACCGCCCGCCATTTGAGCTCCCATCATCATTCCCATCATGTTACCGGAACCACCTTCATTACTGGCGGCATCACGCAGGGCATTGGCAGCCTGATATTGTGAAAAGTTGTTTAGATTGCCCAAAGCCCCCATTGAAGAACGCTGATCCATGGCTTTCTGCACTTCTTCCGGCAAAGAGATGTTTTCCAATGCGAAACTTAATAATTCAAGTCCCAGGCGCTGAAAGTTGTCCTTTAGTTTTTCAACCATGAATTCGCTTATTTCATCGTATTTGGCGGCAAGGTCAAGCGCCGGGATTTTATGTTCGCCAATACAGTCAGAGAAGGATGAAACCACTTTCACCCGGATTTGATCTTCAATAGAATCGCAGTCAAAATCGCTCTGTGCGCCAACAAAACGGGAAATCATTTCTTCTGTAATGCCAACTTTATAGGAATAATTGCCGCGGGCGCGCAAACGGACAATCCCAAAATCTGCATCCCGAAGCATAACCGGGTTCGGTGTCCCCCATTTGCGGTCCAACTGCTCTGTGGTGTTAATGAAATATACTTCCGCTTTAAAAGGAGAGTCAAAGCCATACTTCCAGCTTTTCAAAGTTGTTAAAATCGGAATATTTTCAGTCGTTAAAGTATATGTACCAGGTTCAAAAGCATCAGCAATCTGTCCTTCATTGACGAAGACCGCACGCTGTCCCGGCCTTACAATCAGCTTCGCGTTCATTTTTATTTCGTTATCATGGCGGTCAAAACGATGTACCAGAATGCCGGCATCCATATCTGGCCATTCGATAATATCAATAAACTCATTTCTCAGCGTATTAAATAAACCCATAATTCTCTCCTTGTTTAAATATTAAAAAAAACAGAAATATATTCCCGGCGCCATAAATACAGCGATTAAAACCGCCAGGATAATCCTGTTTTTCAGGAAATTAGCATTCTTCCTTCTCGGCGACTTGCCTGAAAGCTTAAAATAACCCTTTGTATGAATATAACGTCTGACCAGTTTGTTTTCTTTGCTTTTATCTTTTTTTTTCGGCCATCCGAACATTTTAGCCACCCCAGGTTATTATAATTGCCCATGCTATAATAACACAGCCTCCTATAACCCCGATAATCATAGGCAAAGCAAAAAACAAGCCCATTTTAAACATTTGCAATTGATGCAGTGAATTCAGTTCCGGAAGCAATGAGATTTGTGGTGAATTCGTAATCGGGGCGGCGGCCTGACTGGTTTCATTTTTAAGTTGATAAGCAGCTTTTGTACTGAAAAAGTCAACCCTCAATTGTTCCATTTGCTTCAAAGCTCCAGGATTTTCTTCAAATTCTGAAAAATCAGGCATATCTGAAAACTGTGCAAGCAGTTTTTCAATTCTGTCGTAAGCGGCTTCGTATTTTTTAAAATCCTGTTTTTGAACTTCGATTTGAGTTTTTAGCGCGGATAACTCTTTATGCAATCGAATATTAAGGTCATCCCTTATCTGACTATATGTCTGCGCCTGCTGTTCCTGAATTGACAATCCTTTATCAACATCGGGAGTATCATAGGCGGCGGAAATATCGTCTGCTCCTTTACGCGCATTAAGTTCGTCAGCAACGTACCTGTGCCGCAAAGTAACAAGTCCCTCGCTAACAAAATCTTTTCTTTCAGTCATATTATATATTCTCCCGTTAGTAAAATTATTTTTTACCTTCCGTCTGATGATTATAGAAACGTTGTGTCGGATAAGCGTAGTCAATATCTTTATGCTCAGCAAATTCTTTCAGAATATCCTCCCATATAGCATGTTCGCAATTACGTCTTTTATGAGGCTCCACCAGCAAGCGCATTGTCAACAGTACCCCGCTGGCGGCAATCGAAGTATAAATAATAGGGGTAAGCATATTATAGTAAATCATGTAATGTTTGCTGGCGTCTTTAATCTTTGTTTTGGCGTTGCTGCTGACTTTATGAGAATGCTTGTCAGCAATTTTCTGTAAGATATCCTTCGCTTCCTGCCAATTGCTTTCAAAAGTTATCATAACAGGCAACTCTATCCAAATATAAGGAAAAGTTTCAGTAAAGTTAATAATAGTTTTGTCAAGAACCACGCTGTTGGGAACGTGCATCACCCGTCCGGTGCTTTGATCCGCGTGCACCCAGTTACCAACTTCATTCAGGGAAAACTTGAAAACCCGGATATCAATAACGTCCCCGGTTATTCCATTGTCTATCTGAATACGGTCGCCAACCTGAAAAGGGCGCGTCCATATCAAGGCGAACCATCCGGCGAGGCTCCTTATCAGATCCTGCAAAGCTATAATCACAGCCGCCGCGACCAAAGCAACAATATTTACGATATCCCAACTTGGATTGAACCATATCCGGAATAATACCAGAAAGACCAGGATCATATAAATATAACCCGTCGTTTTGCGCCAGCGGTAACGTGTCTCGACCCTCTCAGCATGCTCCCAAATAATACGTTTTATGAGAAAACGCAGAAGCCAGAGGAATAGTATAGCGCAGAGTGAAATAAATATTTTCTGCTGTGTGACTGGAGATAGTCCAGTAAAATCCTGTATCCAGGCATTGATATTAGCAAGCATATATAATTACCTCAATTAGCTATTACATATAATCTAACATTCATGAATGGAAATAGCAAATT
The DNA here is from genome assembly GCA_963664605.1 of Victivallaceae bacterium. Classification (GTDB taxonomy): domain Bacteria; phylum Verrucomicrobiota; class Lentisphaeria; order Victivallales; family Victivallaceae; genus JAHOYW01. The sequence goes on along the minus strand of OY761536.1, from coordinate 1,435,868 downwards.
TTCTTTCCCTAGTTGGCTACAATATTAACCAGACGTCCGGGTACACAAATAACCTTGCGGACAGTCTTGCCGTCAATCGCGGTTTTTATTTCCTCGTTTGCGAGAGCTATTTTTTCCATTTCATCAGGTTTTGCGTCAGCCGGCATCATAATCCGGGCTTTGGGCCTGCCGAGTATCTGAATTAGAATTTCAGATTCAGCTACTTTCAAGAATTCCTCTTTGTATTCCGGCCATGGTTCATAGGCAATACTTTCCTCATGTCCGAGTTCCGCCCACATTTCTTCGCCTATATGCGGCGCAAACGGAGCCAGAAGCTTGACAAAGACTTCTGCGGCCTCACGGGATATCTTGTCGGATTTGCTGAATTCGTTAACAAAGATCATCATCTGGCTGATTGCAGTATTAAACCCGAAAGTATCTATATCATTGCCGACTTTTTTGATAGTCGCGTGCATTACCCGTAATTGTTCCTGAGTGCAGGTTTCATCCGTAATTTCAGAACAAACAATCATGCGCCAAGCTCGTTTAAGAAAACGAAAAACTCCTTCAACCCCTTTAGTATTCCACGGTTTGGTCGCTTCGAGAGGGCCCATGAACATTTCATACAAACGCATGCTGTCCGCACCATAAAGTTTGATTATATCATCAGGGTTAACCACATTCTTCAAAGACTTTGACATTTTCGCCGGGAATTCTTCAAGCTTTTCCCCAGTTTCTTTGCTGACTGGACCGTCTGGAGTGAATTCGACCTTGTCGTTCGGCACCAGCGCGCCGCGCGAATCCCGATGCGACAAGCCAAGAATCATCCCTTGATTGACCAATTTAGTAAAAGGCTCTTTAGTATGAACCACACCAATATCATAAAGCACTTTGTGCCAGAAACGGGCGTAAAGCAAATGCAGGACCGCGTGTTCCGCACCACCTACATACAAATCAACCGGCATCCAGTAATTTTCTTTTGCTAAATCCCACGGAGTATCCTCGTTGTGCGGATCGATATAACGCAAATAATACCAACATGAACCAGCCCATTGAGGCATAGTATTAGTTTCGCGACGGCCTTTCATTCCGGTTTCAGGATCAGTATAGTTAAGCCAGTCCGTCGCGTTGGCAAGCGGCGATTCCCCGGTTCCTGATGGTTTAAATTCCTCCATCACCGGCAGTTCAAGCGGTAATTCATCTTCCGGAACGAGCTTGATTGAACCGTCTTCCATGTGGATGACCGGAAAAGGCTCACCCCAGTAACGCTGACGGCTGAACAGCCAATCGCGCAATTTGTAATTCACAGTAGCTTTGCCGATGCCGCGGGCTTCGAGCCATTCGGTAGTAGTCCGTTTAGAATCCTTGACCTCCATACCGTTGATATTTAAACCGTCATTATTGGCGGAATTAATCATTTTGCCGTTACCAGTCCAGCAGGCTTTACCCGCCAGCACATCTTCCACGCAAATCCCCTCAGCTTTTGCGTCCTCCGCATCTGGTTCAATGATACAGACAATTGGAATATCAAACTTTTCCGCAAATTCAAAGTCGCGCGTATCATGTGAAGGAACCGCCATAATAGCTCCGGTTCCGTAAGTTATCAGGACATAATCAGAAATCCATATCGGAATTTTATTGCCGTTAATCGGGTTAACCGCGTAAGCCCCGGTGAATTCACCAGTCTTTTCGGTGTTGAGCTCGGTGCGGTCAAGGTCGCTCATGTGTTCAGCGTGAGTGCGGTAGGCGTTGACCGCTTCAAGGTGCTCGTCTGTAGTAATTTTATCCACGAGCGGATGTTCAGGGGCCAGAACCATATAAGTCGCGCCGAACAAAGTGTCGGGACGGGTAGTGTAAACCGTGATCTTATCCCCAGTGGAATCCACTTTGAAATCAACTTCCGCCCCGGTGGATTTACCTATCCAGTTGCGCTGCATCTCCTTGATGCCCTCCGCCCAGTCAAGTTCGTCGAGATCTTCGAGAAGGCGTTCGGCGTAGGCGGTGATTTTCAGCATCCATTGCTTCATCGGCTTGCGGATGACCGGATGATTGCCGCGCTCGCTCTTACCATCGATAACTTCCTCATTAGCCAGAACTGTACCAAGAGCCGGACACCAGTTTACAGCAACTTCATCGATATAGGCAAGGCCTTTCTTATAAAGTTGCAGAAAAATCCATTGCGTCCAGCGAAAATATTTCGGATCGGTGGTGTTTACTTCGCGATCCCAGTCGTAACTGAAACCAAGCGAACGAATTTGCTCGCGGAAAGTGTCAATATTTTTATTGGTAGTAATAGAGGGATGAGTCCCAGTTTCAATAGCATATTGTTCGGCGGGCAGGCCGAAAGCGTCCCAGCCCATTGGATGAAGAACATTAAAACCGCGCATGCGCTTGTAACGGCAGATAATGTCCGTCGCGGTATAGCCTTCAGGATGGCCGACATGCAGACCGGCGCCGCTCGGATAAGGAAACATATCCAATGCGTAATACTTGGGTTTTTCGCCGAAATCTTCAGTTTTAAAGGTTTTGTTGGCAAGCCAGTAATCCTGCCACTTCTTTTCTATTTCATCAAAATTGTAGTGTTCTTTAGTCATTATTTATTGTCCGAATTATTATTTACTATTTTTTACCTCCCTAATATGTAAGCTAAACAACTCGATTGCAATAGAAAAAATAAAAAATAAAAAAATAAATTCGAAACCGACGTATCGGCTCGCGGTCCAGCGGCGAAACGCTGGTTCTTTATTCGACTACGGTCGCCTGACTGGTATCACCTTGCAGGACTTGTTCGAGGCTTTCGGGGTCGGAGAAATTGAAAACTATAATTGGCAAGGCATTGTCACGACACATTGAAAAGGCAGTTGAGTCCATTATCGCCAGTTTGCGGCTCAGGGCTTGTTCGTAGGAAATTGTTTCGAAGCGTTCGGCGTCTGGGTGCAGTACCGGGTCGGCAGAATAAATCCCGTCCACTTTAGTAGCCTTTAAAACCGCGTCGCAATCACTTTCCAACGCACGCAATGAAGCGGTTGTATCTGTGGTAAAAAACGGACTGCCAGTACCTCCGGCAAAAATTACGACTTTGCCTCTTTCGAGAGCTTTGATTGCTGTTTCTCGATTAAAATTCCTGGCTACAGGTTCCATCGGGATAGCACTTTGGACCTCCGCACCAACTCCGGCGGCGTCGAAAGCATCTTTCAGGCAAAGTGCGTTCATCACCGTGGCAAGCATTCCCATATAATCAGCAGTCACCCGGTCCATACCATTGCCGCTGCCGATTTTACCGCGCCATATATTTCCAGCTCCACAGACTAAAGCAACTTCGATGCCGTTGTCTATTACAGATTTAACTTTATCGACGATTAGAGCTACAGCATCGGCTGAAAATGAAGCCGTTCCCTGCCCTTTTAAAGCTTCGCCGCTGATTTTTAACAGGATTCGTTTGTACTTGTAGGATTTTTCCATAATTCCACCACGGTTGATAGTTGATTTATTGCTGATACCATAATAATATCTGCTTTATCCAGTATAGCAAATTGAAAAACAATTTTTTTATTCTTATATACTGTTTTTTTATAAAAGTATTGGTATATTAGATAAAAATTAAATAATTTTCAACTTCAACAGGAACAATATTTATGTCTGAAAAAGTCAAAATTGGAGTCGTCGGCGTCGGCGCTCTCGGCCGCCATCATGCCCGTCTTTATAAGCTCAGCGAAAACGCCGATGTCGTTGGTATTTTCGATGTAAATACTGAAAATGCCCAAAAGGTCGCCGGCGAATTTGGTTTAAAAGTCTATACAGACATGGGAGAACTGGCTAAGGACTGCGAAGCGTTCAGCGTAGCGGTTCCAGCGACTTACCACATGCAGACTACTATACCGTTGCTCGAAATGGGTAAACACGTTCTTGTTGAAAAACCTCTAGCGGCAACCGCCAAAGAAGGCAGGATCATGCTTGATGCAGCGAAAAAAAATAAAGTAGTCTTCGGCGTCGGACACACCGAACGTTTCAATCCGGCAATGGATTACCTTGTAAAACACAAAGGAAACACCTGTTTTATTGAAGTCCATCGACTGGCACAGTATCCGCCGCCGCGCCCGGGCATGCACCGCCGAGGAACAGAAGTCAGTGTTGTCCATGATTTAATGATTCACGACCTTGATTTGATCCTGGAAACCGTTGATTCAGAAGTCGAACGTTTTGACGCAGTAGGAACCGCCGTACTCAGCGAAACTGAAGATATTGTAAACGTGCGCATCAAGTTTAAAAACGGCGCCTGTGCCAATGTTACAGCCAGCCGCATCAGTGAAGAACCCCAGCGCCGCTTCCGCGTATTCCAGGATGACGCTTATATTTCCATGGATTACAGCAATAATTCAGGGGTAGTCGTCAGAAAAAATAAACTCGGACTGGTTCGTAAAAACGTCAATCTTGACCCCAAAAATGCCCTCGCTGCTGAACTTGAGGATTTCATCGCCGCCGTCAAGTCAACGAAAGCCTCCGGAAAAGTAGTTGACCCGAAAGTTTCCGGCGAGGATGGATTAAAAGCTCTACAGTTAGCTGAGGATATCGTTACTGAAATCAGACGTTACAATACACAATACGCGAAAGACCATGTTCTCGCTATCAAAAATTAATCTTTTCTTAAAAGTCACTGGGCGTTGTGATAATTCATATCACAGCATCAGGACACTTTTTATTCCGCTGGCAACTCCTGCGGATGAAATAGATATTCATTTCGATGCTTCACCGGGAATCGGCATAACCTGTAATTCTCCGGAAGTTCCCTGTGATAACCGCAATCTATGCCACAAAGCCGCCGCCGGATACGCCAAAGCCTGCGGCATAAGTGCCAACTGGGAAATAAATATCACTAAAAATATCCCTGTTGCCGCCGGAATGGGCGGAGGGAGTTCAAATGCAGCAACGGTTCTGCGGCTTCTCAATGAAAAATACCAAAAGTTAAATCATGAAGAGTTAAGTTCCATAGCCCTAAACTGCGGAGCTGACGTGCCGTTTTTTCTTGCTTCGCGCCCTGCTCTGGCTTCCGGGGTCGGCAATATATTTGAATATCTGGAAATAGACTTACCTGAAATTCCTTTGTTACTGATAAATCCCGGCTTCCCGGTTTCTGCCGCATGGTCTTATAAAAATTTATCCGCTGGTAATATCGGGACTCTCAAAAGCGGATATGAACATGAGGTTTTAAAGGCCTTGCGTGAATCCGAACTGAAAAAACTTTCAGAATTGATAATTAACGATTTAGCTATTGCTTGTTACCAAAAATTTCCCTTACTGAAAATCCTCAAGGAGAAGCTGCTGGAATCAGGAGCCGCAACCGCGGAAATCACCGGCAGCGGCCCGACTTTATTCGCCTTATTTGAAAGTTTGGAAAAGCGCAATGAAAGCGCGGATTTCTTCAAGCGGAATTATCCGCAGATGACTATCATTAAATCAAGCTTCTGATTGGATATTTTCGCTATATTTAATTATTTTTGCGGCGTTGGTATTTTGAAAAATATGCAGTAGAGCACCGGGACAAAGAGCAGCGTCAGGGCGGTGGCAAAGGTTAATCCGCACATGATAGTAACCGCCATGGAATTAAACATCACGTCCCAAAGCAAGGGAATCATACCAAGAACCGTTGTCATTGCCGCCATCAGCACCGGGCGGAAACGGGATATCCCGGAATCAATTACCGCGTCATACGGATCTTTGCCGGTTTCTATCTGCTCATCGACCTCCTGGATCAAGACTATACCGTTTTTAATCATCATTCCCACTAAACTGAGTATTCCAAGCAAAGCGAAGAAACTGAATGGAGCACCTGATCCCAATAGACCGAGAGTTACCCCGACCAGCGCCAGCGGCAGACACAAAACAATTATAAAAGTCTGACGCAGTGAGTTGAATAAAACTAAAACAATGAACATCATTATTATAAAAGTAATCGGCAGCATTCCGCTTATGCCTTTCTGGGCATCACGGGAACTTTCAAATTCACCACCCCATTCCCAGAAATATCCCAAAGGCATTGGTATCGCCTCTATCTTGCCGCGTATCATTCCGTGTACTTTAGCCGTATTAATAAGTGGATCGCACTGTACAGTCAAAGTACGTATTCCGTCACGGCGCCTGACAATAGAATTCTGCCACTGCGCCTCAAATCCGGTGACAAGCTGCAACAGATTTATAGATTTTTTCAGCGGTGTACTCCAAATCTGGACACTGTATAGAGAATCAATACTGTTGCGTTCAGATTCAACCGCACGTGAAAGAATCTGCAATAGACGATCTTTTTCCCTGTACAGTCCAACAGGCACGCCATTATAAGCCTGCCGCAAGTTTTCGCTGATATCGACTTGTGCCAGTCCCGCCCGGCGGGCGTTCCGTTCGTTGACAATCGGACGGTAGACCAGTTTTTTGTTACGCCAATCAGTCTGGATATTTTCAATATAAGGATTTTCACCCATTATATCCTTAACTTTTTCAGCTAATTGGCGGAGAACAGTAGAGCTGTGTCCGCTTATTCTTAATTCTATTTTCTTATCATTGCCGGAACCTTTTTCAAACTTCTTGACCCGCAGCATACTGTCAAGCATATTATCCCTGACAAACTTCCTGGTTTTCGCGCTAATTGAAGCCAGTTTTTCATCCAGGTCATCAGGCGTAACCTCGACAATAAGCTGCCCATAGGCGCCATTACCGTCTTCGATATTGTAATTCAGGACAAAACGCTGTGCGCCTTTACCAACAAAAGTCGTAACGTGTTTCACTTCCGGCTGTTTTTCCAGGAATTTTTCAATTTTCTCCAAATCCTCAGATGTCTTCAAAATATATGTCCCTTCAGGGTTCCACAGGTCAAACATTATTTTATTGACTTCCGAAGCCGGGAAAAAACTCTGTTTTATAAATCCAAATCCCCACACCGACAACGCCAGCAAAACGCACATTACAACTACCATGGCCCAACGGAACTTAATACAAAGAACCAGAGTTTTGCGGTAAATGGCATAAAATTTCCCGCCATAAGGATCAATATTTCCTCCTTTCGGAGCTTTCAAAAACATTATAGCCAATACAGGAGTAATAGTGACAGCCAGCACCCAGCTTAGCAATAATGACAAACCAACAACATAAAACAAAGTCCGGCAGTATTCACCGGTACTGTCCTGAGATAAGCCTATAGCTGCAAAAGCCAATGTCGCGACAATAGTCGCGCCAAGCAAAGCTACTGAATTTTTCCCAACGGTTTCCTCCGCCGCCTCAACTTTATCCTGTCCTCTCTGGATACCGACCAGCACCCCCTCCGCGACTACGATAGCATTATCGACAAGCATTCCAAGAGCGATAATCAAAGCCCCAAGCGATATACTCTGCAGGTCAATAGCACAGATTTTCATCCCAATAAACGTGGCTAAAATAGTCAAAAGCAAGATAAAGCCAATCAAGAGGCCACTCACCGGCCCCATAAAAATAACCAGCACTACGATTACAATAACGACCGCTTCAATCAAATTCATAATAAAATCGTTTACAGACGCTTCAACAGTTTCGGACTGATAGGCAATAACCCCCATTTCCATACCAAGCGGAATTCGAGATTCAAGTTCAGCAAGGCGTTTTTTGACAGCCTCTCCCATCGTTACTACATTCCCGCCGGAAACGGTTGCTATCCCCATGCCCAATGCACGTTTCCCATCCATCCGGATCAAGCTCGACGGAGGTTCCTCGTAACCGCGCTTGATTATTGCTATGTCACGCAAACGAATTAATTTACCGGAATCCCTGCCGCGTATAACAAGATTGCCTATCTGTTCAACACTAGTGAATTTTCCCGTCGGATAGATACGTACATAATCAGGGCCGACAACAGTTTCGCCGCCATCCGTTATTTCATTCTGCGCACTTACTATTGAGTAGATTGTATCCGGACTGACCCCGAGTTTGGATAGCATTTCGCGTGAAAATTCTATATATATAACTTCCTGCTGGATTCCTGAAATCTCAATTCTCGCAACGTCTTTTACCAGCAGCAGTTCATTTTTCAGGAAATCAACAAAGTTTCTGAGTTCAGCATAGCTATAGCCGTCACCGCTTATGGCGTAAAATATCCCGTAAACATCACCGTAATCATCTTTAACCATTGGTTCACCAGTTCCTGGCGGCAACTGGCTTTTTACATCATTTACCTTGCGCCGCAACTCATCCCATATCTGCGGCAGATCTTTTGAAGTGTATTTGTCTTTAATATCTACATATACCGTTGAGGAACCGTCTTTTGACAAGGAACGGACATGTTTTATCTGTTCCATCTGCCGGATGGCTTTTTCTATTTTGTCGGTAACTTCCTCTTCTACTTCCCGGGCAGTCGCACCGGAATATTCTGTTATAACAACAGCAGTCTTAATGGTGAATTCCGGATCTTCCAGTTTTCCTAAATTCATATATGCCTGTATGCCGCCGACAATAATCATGACGGTCAAAACCAGCATTACGGTCTTATAACGGATTGAAAAAGTTGCTAAATTCATAGAGGCAGCCTAGTCTTCGCGTTCATATTTTTTAACTTTCTGTCCGGGATGCAGATAATGGACTCCGGAAGTAACAAGCCATTCTGAATTTTTTATCCCTTCAGTTATCAGGATGTCCGCCCCGGCTAGTCCGCCGGTAACAACCGGGCGTTTGCTTACCGTGTAAGTTTCCGGATTGACTATCCATACAAATGTATTACCTTTGGCGTCCGCGACTACTGCCTGAACAGGAATCATTATGCCATTTGCGGCTTTGCTGTTTTTAACAGTAATGTAAACATTCGCCAGCATACCCGGTAAAACCCTGCCTTTAAAGTTCTCAGGGATAATCATTTCGAGAGTCACCTGATAAGTCATGGTATCTTTATCTATGCTCGTGCTGAATTCACGGATCTTCAACTTGAACTTTTCTTTTTTGAAATTATTGATTACCGCGTACATTTCCAGATCACCTCTGGTTTCAGGCGTAAATTCCCGGACTGGAACATGAACAACAATCTCAAGTTTCTTAAGATTTTGAAGCATGATAATCTTTTCTTCCGCTTTCACATTCTGGTAATTTTTTACACTTTTTGTAGCTATTATACCAGCAAAAGGAGCTTTAAGGTAAGTATCATTCTCATTTTTCTCAGCGGTCTTACGGTTAGTAATAGCTACCACATAATTTCTTCTTTTCTGCTCATATTCCTTATCGGAAACTACTTTTTTCTCATTCAGTTCCTTATAACGCTCATAATCAACTTTAGCTTTTCTTTCAACAGCTTTGGCTTTATTAAGCTCATTCATATAATTTTTATCGTCAAGCCGCGCCAGCAACTGGCCTTTTTTCACCTGCTGTCCAATAATAATCGGCAATTCAATAATCTGTCCCGGAACCTGAAAAGCCAGGAACGCGCGTTCAACCGCCTGAACTTCACCAGGCAAGTCAACGAACAGGCTGTTATTATCTTGTCCCAGGATTATCCATTTCACAGCCCGTACCGGCTTAACTTTGACATCTTCTTTTTTCCCGCAGGAACACAGAAAAAAAAGTATAATCAAACCAATAAATACAGAGAAAAATTTTGCTGTCATCTAATTACTCCAGATAAATTCAATATTTTGTTATTAAAATAGTGAAAAAACTGTACATATCAAGCTAAGTTCAGAAATAAAGTAATAACAATATGCAAGGTATGTCTGTTTCAAGTTATAAAAGCTTACTTTCGTACTGTAAGAGAATTAAAAATACAGGAGAAAGTTGATATTCGCCCTTTTATGTGCTTAATTAGAGTAATTGGATAATTAATCACAGGAGATCTTATGGCAGAATTGAAGAACATTTTAGCAAACATTAAAGTCAACGACTGGCGGGACATCTCAGAATTCCTCGATTCAATAAAATCAACACCGGAATCAATACCCGCATTAAACGAAAAAGAGTTTTCCTCTATGCTCTCAACCGGAGCAGCGTTCGTCACTTATGATTTCGGGATAGACGGGGTATCCATAGAAATATTTAAATATGCTGAATGCCTGGAAGAAATATTTCCTGGAATCCCCTTGCATTTTATCGGCGGTGATTTTCATGAGAAAGCTGATATTGTACTTAAAGATTACTGGAAACGTTTTGAAATAGATGATTTTAACGGCTGGGACAAATGGTCCGATGGAAAACCGTTCGCAAAACTTTTCTATGAAGACATGCCGGAAAGCAGCGGCAAATCACAACAGGCGGCTCAAGAAATATGGATCGAAGCTAAAGAATTCGCTTTGAAGCTCGGAGATTATTTTTATGCAAATAATATAAAACTGGCAATTCCCGTAAATATCATGTCAAACCCTGGAAATGTCGCCGCGGCTCTGGGCTTTATAATCGCTGCCGAATATCTTGATATTTATGTTATCAGTTCAAATCATGACTACTACTGGGAAGGCGGCAAACCGGCGAGTGAACATAAAACAGGAGAAGAACCCGGCCCCAGGGATCATTTTTTCCATAACATGGATAACCAGGATTTTTTCAAGCTTTTCAAAGAAATGTATCCGTGGAACGGGCAGCGCTGGATACAGGTCAATATCAATACGCCGCAAAGCCAGGCTTTGATTGAACGCTTTGGCTTTGCTCCTGAAAAAGTTTTTGAGCTCGGTACGTCCATCAGTAACAATTTTTTCATCCACTCAAGCCCGGAACATGTAAAATCAGTACGTTCCCGGATGAATTATATTATCTCAGACGGCAATGAAAAGATCACTACAGTCGGGGTGCGCGAACACCTGACTAATTTATCAGAGTGGATGCAGCATGAAAAACCAATAGCCTGTGGAAACCGCAACGGCTTAACGCTTGACCTGGCGGCAGACGGAACTTTCTACTTTCTCCAGCCGACCCGGGTTATCCTGCGTAAACATATTGACCGCGACGAAGAACTTTTATCAGCTTTGCTTGCTCACAAACCTTTTGCAGAAGAATTCTTCGCGGATGAATCCAAACAAATAGTTCTGCATGTAACCGGCCCTACTCCTATTGAACATCAGGATGATTTGGAAAATGTTTTGGAAGCCTACATTAATTTATGTGATGAACTACCTGGAAAAATCGCTGACCGCATATTCCTTGTATTCTCAGTAGGCAATGAAAATCATCCGTGTTTTGAAAAACTGAATTTGCAGCCCTTGTGTATAGAAGAGATTTACCAGCTTGCGGATCTGGTCTTGTTTCCGAGCGAAACCGAAGGTCGCGGTCTGCCGATCATTGAATCCAGCGCCGGCGGAATTCCTATTGTCTGTCGCCGTTATTACCCTGAAGAAGTCTTCGATGAAGTTGTCGGCAGGAACCTGCCGGAAGATGAACAGATATGGTATTTACGTTTCCCGACCGGGGAATTCAAAAAGAGTTTTCTGGACAAAATAACTGAACTGCTGCTGCATCCTGAATATTTTGAAGACTGGCGGGAGCATAACCGGGAAGCCGTTAAAACTCGTTACAGTACTAAGATGATCGTTCGCAAATTCAAAGACTTTTTCAAAGTTCTGCGACAGAACAATATATAGTAAAAAGGAGATTTGATTATGCATATTGGCTTTATCGAAGATACGCCCCTGCGCGGAGGTACTCAAATCTGGGTGACTGAAGCGGTTAAAAAGTTTCTTGAAGCCGGAGAAGAGGTTTCTGTTATTGCTCCCGCAGGAACTTACGTGGCTCAAACTTGCGCTGAACATGGGGCAAAGGTAACTACTTACGACTTTGATGATATTGTCATAAATCCTGATAAATACAGAGGAGCCTGGACTGCCGGGCTAGCTGACTGCGACGTCGCCGTAACGACCGTACACCCGCCGCGAAATGGTTTCCATTGCGTCGGATTTGGCGCTGAATGCATCCGAAAAGGCGGTTTAAAAACTATCATGGTACCTAAAACCGGATCAGTTGTTCCATGGTATAAACGTGAATATTATATGCCATTCACGGATGTGGCAACTCATATTATATGTATTACAGACTTCACCCGCAAATATCTAATGGACATATACAGGATTCCTGCTAAACACATATCCCTGGTCTACCAGGGAACCGAAGTCGACCGCTTCACTTCCAGCGAAGCAAGCAAGGCGGAAGCATTAAAGCGTTATCCTTTGAAAAAGAATGCTTATCCTGTCCTCGGCTCAATCGGATCTATGGAAAACCGAAAAGGGCAAATTGTCATACTGCAGGCAATCAAACTCCTGCTGGATAACGGCAAGTTGCCGAATATCCATGCGATGTTCGTCGGGGAAGGCCCTGATGAAGCTATGCTTAAAGCAGTCACAAAAGCTTATAAAATCGAAGATCATGTTTCATTCTTTCCGTTCACCAGAGAACCGAATTATGTTTTTGACCGCATAGATATTCTGGCATTTCCAAGTTTTTACAAGGAAGGACTGCCAAATGTACTGCTTGAGGCTATGAGCATGAAAGTTCCGGTCATTTCCACAAATATAACCGGAATACCGGAAGTTGTTTTCAATGGAGAAACCGGATTCCTGACGGATATCGGAAATGTGGAACAATTTGCCGAGGCAATTGAAAAAATCACGAAAAATCCCAGAACTTGTGTCGAAATGGGCGAAAAAGCACGTAATTTAATGGATAAGGAAATGAATAAAAAGTATCAGTTCGATGCTTTTTTGAATTGTTTTCGTCAAATAATAAAAAGGGAACAAAAATGAGAATTCTTTTTCAAGGCGATTCTATAACGGATTGCGGCAGACACCGGGAAGCAGTAGAACCCAATGTAGGATTAGGCGCAGGTTACGCCATGCTGGCGGCAGGGCGTTTGTTAGCTGACCACCCGGAGAAAAAAATCCAGGTATACAACCGCGGTATAAGCGGTAATCGCGTAGTTGACTTATATGCCCGCTGGAAAATCGATGCTTTAAATTTAAAACCGGATGTATTAAGCATCCTTATCGGAGTAAACGACACCTGGCACGCTTTCGGTTCAAATAACGGTGTTGGAGTTGAACGCTATGGACGCATTTATCACGAAATCCTGACTTGGACCAAACAGTCTTTGCCGGAAATAAAAATAGTTCTCTGCGAACCTTTTGTCCTTGAATTCGGGGCAGTAGCACCGGAATGGCTCGAGGAAATCGATGCCCGCCGGGAAATAGTCAAAAAATTATCCAAAGAATTCGACCTTGCTTTTGTGCCGATCCAGTCAGTACTGAATGATGCCCTCAAGCAAGCTCCTCCGGAATACTGGCTTAGAGACGGGGTACATCCATCCTTAGCCGGACATCAGCTAATCACCGATCAATGGATGAAAGCGACAAAAGATTTCTTTAAATAGAAAACTTTAAAAAATAAGGGCAGCTCATGAAAAGAGCTGCCCTTATAGTAATTATATAAGATTTATTCGACCGAACGGACTATCACTACTGAACCTGCTTTAAATACTCCATCCGCAGGATAATCATCATTCAACTTTTTAAGCATTTCCGGCGTGACTTTGTATTGTTTGGCAAAATCCGCAACTTTAATATCCTTTATGACCTGCACAGCCCGCTCACTGGCATCAGAAGAAGCATCAATATCCTCTATAAGCTTCTTAGCAGTAGTATCTTTTTTAGGCGGAGCAACACTTTTGACTTCGTCAGGACTGCCAACTGTATCCAAAATGCTTCCCACGTCAGTCGCCGCCTTCACGGTTTCTGTTTTTGCGGCAACAGGAGCAGCCTGAGTAGCTTTTTTACCATCCGGGATTATCAATTTCTGTCCAACCCGTAAAGTTTCTTTACCGGTCATATTGTTAGCATCAAGCAAGGTTTTGGTTTTCAGGTTATATCTTCTGGCAATTTTCCAGAAAGAATCCCCGCGTTTCACAACATATGTACCATCTGAAGGGCGCGGTTGCGGTTTAACTCTTGCAGTTCTAGCCTTTTTGACGGTTTTTGCAGCGGGCTTGACGTTTTCCACGACATAGCCGCCTGGTGGAATTTTCAATTTTTCGCCAATTTTTAAAACTTTATTTAACTGCATGTCATTATAAGCCGCCAGATTCTGCATTGTAACGCCATGCTTCTTGGCGATTTTCCAAAAAGAATCTCCACGCTTCACAACATAGATAATACCAGGAGGATTGCCAAGTTCAAAAACCGGCGGAGAACTCATTGCTGCCGGTGTAGTATTCATGGTTATTCTCGGAGCGGAGCTCTTTATATCCGGAACAACTGCATCATCAGTTATTTCATCCTGCGGCGGAGGTGCTTTAATATAAGACCTTGGTCCAAGCACTGCGGGAGATTTGCAGCCACCGGTAAGACAAATGCCAGTCAAGATAACGGCGTGCAGTATAATAACACCTGTCAGAATAAAAAGAACTTTAAATTTCACTGGATTTTACCTCCTCCATGAATATAGGAATAAATTATTAAAAAAAACAAACTTCGACAATTAGAATATATAAACTTTTTATATAAAAAGCAAAAAAGAAAACGATAAATATCTGATATTTTTTATAAAAAAAAATCTATTCTCGATTTACAGCATTATTTAAAGTAAAAAAACGTAAGTTATTTAGATTCTTCAGCTTTTATATTACTCTTGTTCACCTTGTAATGAATTACTGTTTCTCCAGGCTTGCACAGTCCAAATTTTTCCCTGGCGATCTTTTCAACAGCGCTGGCAGAATATTTCAGGGAATGCACTTCCCTGTTCAATTCAATGCTTTCGGCGGTTTTAATAGCTGCTTCCTCTTTCAGTTTTGCCAGATATTCATAGCGTTTCTGGTATTTCCGGTAAACAGGAAGAATCAATACTGCAGATGATAATACTAAAAGAACGACAAGCAAATAGAAAAAATATAAAACAATTTTTTTCTTTTTGTCATCCATGATGTTTTTTCACCTTAGTACATAACATATTTATCATTAGCTAACTGGAATATAGTTCCGCAACACAAATATGTCAAACTTGCATCTTAAGTAAAAATTCGATATTTGTCGGAATCTTCTTGAGTTTTCCAATCAATAATTCCATTGCCTCCACTGCTGGAACCCCGGTCATAGCTTTACGCAATGTCCATATACGCTGGAGTTCATCCGGATGCACAAGCAGCTCTTCCCGCCGGGTTCCACTGCGTTCCATGTTAATTGCCGGATAGATGCGTTTATCCGCCAAAGCCCTATCCAAATGCAGTTCCATATTACCAGTACCTTTAAATTCTTCAAAGATAACCTCATCCATCCGGCTTCCAGTTTCAATCAGAGCAGTAGCAATGATTGTCAGGCTGCCGTGATTTTCAATATTTCTGGCTGCGCCAAAAAAGCGTTTCGGTTTATGCAGGGCATTGGCATCGACACCACCTGAGAGAATTTTTCCGCTATGCGGCTGCAGAGTATTGTAAGCTCTTGCAAGGCGGGTAATACTGTCGAGCAGGATTACAACATCATGTTTATACTCAACCAGACGTTTTGCCTTTTCAATAACCATTTCCGCAATCTGAACGTGGCGTTCCGGCGGCTCATCAAAGGTAGAACTGACAACTTCCGCGTTAACGTGACGCTGCATGTCAGTTACCTCTTCAGGACGTTCGTCAATCAGCATAATAATCAATTTCACTTCCGGGTTGTTATGGCTTATGCTGTTTGCCACTTTCTGAAGCAGTACAGTTTTACCAGTACGCGGCGGAGCAACGATTAAACCCCGTTGGCCTTTACCGACAGGAGCAGTCAGATCCACGATCCTCGGTTCAATCTCTTTCGGGTCACGTTCCAGAACTAAACGTTCTGTCGGGAAATAAGGGGTCAAGCTGTTGAAAGGAATTATTGTTTTTTTGCGTTCAGGAGTATCGTGGTTGATCGACTCCACCTTAAGCATCGCAAAGAAGCGCTCTTTATCCCGCGGCGAACGTATTTGTCCAGCGACAAAATCACCAGTACGCAGAGAAAAGCGTTTGATTTGGGACGGGCTTAAATAAATATCTTCCGAACAAGGCAAGTAACTATAGTTGGATGAACGCAAAAATCCAAATCCGTCAGGCAGCACTTCCAGAAAACCGCTGCCGTACATCAAGCCGCTTTTTTCGGTATTGGCCTTGAGTATCTCAAAAATAAGTTTTGACTTATCCAGAGTGCCAAGCCCTTCAATATTGAACTCTTCCCCCATCTGTACAAGCTCAAGCATTGACTTTTCCTGCAGCTTGGTTATATCCATAGTCGGAGCGGTCTTATCGCGTTGTGAATTGTTGTTATTGTTTCCGTTATTATGATTTCCATTCGGTCGTTTATGGTAGTTATTATTCTGCTGTCTATTTCTATTTTGTGATTGTTCCTGACGTTTTTCTGTTTTCTGATGAGCATCTTCCGTTATTTTAGGTTCCAAAACAGTCGGTTTAACAACGGGTATTGTCGCTGGAGCATCACTTTGAGGAGTATTCGAGGATTTTTCAGGTGTTGGATTTGAATCAGTAACAGATGTTTCTTTAACTGATTTTGCCGGGCGGCCGCGTCTTTTACTGGTCGTGGCAGCCGCTTTATCTGTTGTAGTTTTTTTAGTACTTGTCTTTTTTGCTGTAGTTGTTTTTTTGGCGGTACTTGTCTTTGCGCTTTCGGCTTTTGGCGGACGTCCGCGGCGTTTAGGGGTAGTTTCGATTGTTGATTCGGCAACGTTTTCTTTTTTTTCTGCCATTATTTTTACTCCTTATTTTATATGGAATTAATTAATTTATTGCATTGTTCCTGTAAAAATTCGAGATTACCGGTATTGATTAATCCGAAATCTGCTCTTTTCAGTTTTTCGTCATTTGACAAATGTTTTGAATTTCTATTTTTTATATCTTCGCTTGTAAACCCCTTAGCTAAAAGGCGTTTTTTTTGAGTTTCCGTATCTATCCATACTGCAACTGTTTTTTCAAATATCTTATCCCAGCCCGCCTCAAACAGCAACGGAACTTCACAAATAAAATTATTATTTGAGTTTGCCTCTATCAACGCTTTCGTTTTTTCAGCAATCAATGGATAGAGAACCGAGCATAACCATCGCAGTTCGTCGTCATCACTAAAAACGATTTTCGCAATTTCCGCTTTGTTGACTTTAGTATCAGAATAAAATACTTTATCCTGCCAGCGCCCACGCAGATGCTTCATCAATCCAACATGTTGCTGTTCATATAATTCCGAGCATATATCATCCGTATTGGAAACCTGCCATCCGGCAGCCTTAAAAAACTCCAGTACTGAACTTTTACCACAGCCGAAACCACCAGTCAAACCAAGAATCATAATATTTTTATTTGCTCCACGCAAGCTTTTATCACAAGTAATATTGAAAACACTTGAATCTCTCCAAAAAAATAGCTATTTTAGCCGAAGACATACGGGTTGCAATATTAGAAAAATTTGGAAAAGTATTGTTTTTAAGTCAGATCCTGCTTTATTATAAGTAAATTTACCATGATAATTATAACAAGTCAAGCAAAAATTATGAAAAAAGGCAAAAAATGAAGAAAACCCCTAAAATTCTATCAAAAAAGACCTTGGGCAAAGGTAACTGGTTGAGTGTCAACGAACTGAGCTGGCAAGACTCTGAAGGACGCATTCGCAACTGGGAAAGCGCCGAACGCGTCAAAGGTTCAGGCGCGGTAATGATTATTGCGATAATAAAACAACGCGATGAACTGATTTTAGTAAAGCAGTTCCGCCCCCCAACCGCCCAATTCGTTATAGAATTTCCGGCGGGACTGGTTGACCGGCCCGGCGAATCGGTTGCCGCCACCGCCGAACGGGAACTTTATGAAGAAACCGGCTATCACGGCAAAATAACTGAAATATCAGAACCTGCCTATAGTTCTCCTGGCATGTCAAGAGAAAAACTCGTTATCGCAAAAATGGAAATCGACGCTGAACAGTTCAGCGCCGGGCCGCCGGAATCATGTCAAGAGGATGGTGAGGATATTGAAACGCTTTTGGTCAAACGCTCAGAGTTAAAAGATTTCCTTAAAAAACAAATTCAAAATGGAAACGGCGTGGATGCCAAACTCTGGACATACGCCGAAGCAATATCAGATTAAATGAGGTTATTATGAAATATTCAGAAGCAAAGCAAGGCAGAACCTTCGTTATAAGACTTGAAGATGGCGACATCATCCATGAAAAAATCGAACAATTTGCGCGAAAAAAAATAATTTCCTGCGCATATCTTACCGCAGTAGGCGGCATTGATAAAGGAAGCAGGCTGGTCTGCGGCCCTGAAGATGGAAGGGCGGAAAACATTAATCCTGAAATAATCGACATAAGCAATGTACACGAAGTAACGGGAACCGGAACACTTTTCCCCGACAAAAACGGGAATCCCTCCCTGCACATGCATTTAGCCTGCGGCAGATATGAAAAAACTCTGACTGGCTGTGTGCGCCCCGGTGTAAAAGTCTGGCATATTCTGGAAATAGTTTTAGTGGAATTACTCGATTGTTCAGCAAAAAGATTGAAGGATAAAACCACAGGATTTAATCTGCTGGAACCTTAGTGATACTTTATTAATGATCACGATCTTCCACCGGGAACGAGCTGTATCTCCTTGCAGTGGTTCTTGCCGTAAAGTTCATTTATTTTCTTGATTATCATTGTCTTGTAAGCCGTTGTTGACAACTCCCGGAACCAGACGCTGTGGCTTACCTGTATACATAAAACTTTCTTTTTGAAACTGACAGGAGAAGATATTTTTGCTATTTGAACGCCAACAATATCTTTCCAGTTTTCGGTGATTTTTATTGTTTTCAAAAGATCAGGAGAAACGGTTTTTTTCAGGATTTCACCTGCAATATCTCCTGCGGGAACCGTTTCCGGAGTATAGGCTGTGATCTCGTTTTGAGCTCGTTCGCGACCGTACCAATCACTTAACAGAGAATACATTTTGTAAAAATCTTTACTCAGTTTCGCCATTATCAAGCCTCGAAAAAGGGCGTATTTATCCTGTATTCACAGGTCATTTGGGTACACCAACACCTATTATATTCAGCGGCAGCATCATAGTATGGAACCCCAAACGGAATGGAGCTATTGTTCCTTGAACAATATTTCTTATACCTCCAGGCAAACCTCCGAACGGTATTCCCAGGGTCACCTGGACAAAGCCAATCGGCAGTTTAAAAAACTCTATTAGATCTTTTCCACAGAGGACCAGGCCTTTAGCCAGGTTTTTCAAACCTTTGATAACATACGGGCTGGCGACCTGTGCCGCCTTCAGTGCTAAAGGCGCAAGGATAGCGATAGTTACCGGATCAATAGCTTTAGTCTTCTGAGCCGGAATTATCATGAATGCCATGCTAAGTACAATTGTAAGTAGTAAAAGCCTTCTTTTCATATCGCAAATTCTGTTATTATGATTTCAGAGACATTAATAATACATCTCTTTTTAATAAAATACAATTATTAATAATTTGTTTTTTTTGCCTGATTCCATAATTTCTCCATTAATTCTATGGAGGCATCTTCAAATTTCACGTCCTGTTCTTTCAATTTTTCTTCAATATAAGAAAACCTGCTCCTGAATTTTTTAACGCTTGCGTTCAATAAATCTTCCGCATTGCTTCTTTTTCTGAATCTGCTTAAATTAACCACCGCAAACAACAAATCGCCGATTTCTTCATCAATATGAGTATCATCTCCATTCGCCATTGCCTGTTTCAGCTCCGCAACTTCCTCTTCTATCTTATCAACGATCTGCTCCTGATGTTCCCAGTCAAAACCAACTTTTGCCGCTTCCTTCTGCACTTCCCTCGCAGTAAGCAATGAGGATAAATTGCGCGGAATACCGTCGAGAATTGACTTCTTTGCCTTTTTACCTTCAGCAGCTTTGGCTTTTATCCATACCTGCATAACATCATCAACTGAATCGACTTCAACATCCGCAAACACATGCGGATGACGGCGAATCATTTTATCAATTATTCCACGGAGGACATCATGCATCCCGAACAGCCCGCTTTCTTCAGCCAGGACTGCTTGAAAGCTAATATTCATCAGAAGATCGCCAAGTTCTTCCCTGAGATTTTCATAATCTTTATTATCAATGGCGTCAAGAAATTCAGCAACCTCTTCGACCATGCATACTTTAAGACTTTCAAAGTTTTGTTTGCGGTCCCATGGACAGCCATCCGGCGCGCGCAAGCGGCGGATTATTTCCACTAAACTGTCAAGGCTCGCTTCCATATGTTCGTGTTCAGACATTATAATTCCTTCAATTTAATTCGTAATTAAGTATAAATCACCGTGACGCCATCACCGCCGGGCAGATTAATATTCTCACCAAACTCATAACTTTTTATGTATTGGCTTTTCCGGACAAAAGCCCGGACAGCATTTTTCAAAACCCCGGTTCCCTTGCCATGGATAATCAGAAATGTTTTAGCGCTGGAGCTGAAAACCAGTTCCTCAAGCTCTTTGATTGCCTCCTCCCTGGTGTAGCCATGCAAATCAATATCCTCATCAAAATAAAATTTCTTGTTTCTTTTAGCCATTGTCCAATAATTCCATGTATTCTGAACGGGATATAATTTTTGTCCCGAAACTTGCCAGAAAATGGTTTTGCACCTGTGCGTCGAGCCAATTCAAACCGCGTTCCCGCCGCAGCCATTCGACAGTATTTACCAAAGCAAACTTTGATGCTCCGCTTTTCAGGTAAAACATGCTTTCTCCAGCAAAAAAACCATCCAATAATACGCCGTAAAGCCCCCCGGCCAAAGTCCCGTCAGGCGCAAGCGCTTCAAAACTCCATGCATAACCGGCTTTATGAAGATCCGTATATGCCTTGATAATCTTTTCATTTATCCAGGTACCGCCGTCTTTGCGTTTTACTTTGGAACAATGTCTGATTACCGATTCGAAATCTTTGTTTACTCTAAAAGTAAAAGGCATCTTTTTCAAATCGCGAACTAAAGTTTTTGGAAGACGAAAGTCAGAAAAACGCAAGACAGCTCTTTCGGGCGGAGCAAACCACAAAATATATTCATCATCCTGCGGCCACGGAAACACCCCGGAGGCATAGGCTTCCAGCAGCATTTCAGTATTTAAATTATCGCTCCATCCAAGAAAACCGTTTTCATCAGCCGTTTCAACATCCGGGAAAAACATTTTTATAACCTTTATTGTTTTATCACTTTGAGTTCCCTGTTAGCCAGAACAAACCAAAAGCCTGGAACTGATATAATATTCAAACCCGGGATAAAAAAAGAAATAATCCATAGCCATGCAAGATAAATAGATTTATCCCTGAGAATATAAATAATAAAGTAGATTGCTGTTACAATAAGGATTATGCCAGCCAAAGTTTGATATTTCACCATCTGATCAATGGTTAAAGATACATGGTTAGCTGTTCCATCTTCGCCTCCAAGATTTTCAAAATTTTTATTAAATTCCCATAACACTCTGAATATAATAAGGATTGGCAGAAAACTTAAAACACCCAAAACTGAAAGGCTTAATATCTTAATCACTTTTTTCATAATCTCTCCATATGTCTATTGATGCTAATTATTATTTTATTAAAGTACAATAAGCTTTTTTGATTTCAAGGATGGTTTTCCGTATTTGGTGTATTCCTGTTTGCAATCATAAACCGAAAGCTGTATTTTATTATATAAACGGGATATATTTTTATGGGACTTTTCAATTTAGTATCGGATTTCAAACCTACCGGCGACCAGCCGGAGGCGATTAAAGGCCTGCTCGACGGATTCAAAAACGGAAATAAATACCAGACCCTGCTTGGCGTAACCGGTTCAGGCAAGACTTTTACCCTGGCAAATGTTATTTCCCAGCTTGACCGCCCGGTACTGATTTTATCCCACAACAAGACCCTGGCAGCCCAGCTTTACAGCGAATTCAAATCTTTTTTCCCGGACAATGCAGTCGAATATTTTATCAGTTATTATGATTACTATCTGCCGGAATCATATATACCGCAAACCGATACCTATATTGCCAAAGACGCCAGTATCAATGAGAATATTGAAAAACTCCGTCTCGCGGCAACAACTTCATTGCTGGAACGCAAAGATGTAATTGTCGTCGCCAGTGTTTCCTGTATTTACGGCTTAGGCTCCCCGGCAGACTACGCGGAAATGTGCGTCAATCTGAAAATCGGCGATAAAGTCAATCGCAACGACCTGCTCCGCGAGCTAGTGCAGATACAATATGAACGCAATGATTTCTCTCCGGAAAAAGGGCAGTTCAGGGTACGGGGAGACTGCGTTGACGTATTTGAACCGCAGCGCGATGAGTTCGTCAGAATAGAATTTTGGGGTGATGAAATAGAAAACCTGACCCGCTATATGAGTGTCAACGGAAAAGTTAAAAATCACGCTGCCCAAGTCATGTTTTTTCCGTGCAAGCATTTTGTTACACCACCGGAGAGAATAGAAAACGCGGTCACACAAATTATCGCTGAAATGAAGGAACAGGTCGCGATGTTCGAAAAGAAAGGACTTTTAGTGGAGGCTCAGCGTATCTACCAGCGCGTGATGTATGATGTCGAAATGATGCGGGAAATAGGCTACTGCAGCGGCGTGGAAAACTATTCGATGTACCTGTCTGAACGCAAAAGCGGTTCACGGCCATTCTGCCTGTTTGATTTTTTCCCTGATAATATGTTGACCGTCATCGACGAATCGCACGTCACCCTGCCCCAATTACGCGCAATGTACAACGCCGACCGCAGCCGTAAAATGACTTTGGTCGAACACGGCTTCCGTCTGCCTTCAGCACTGGAAAACCGTCCTTTGAAATTTTCTGAATTCGAGGATATCCACGGCGATACTATCTTTATGTCCGCAACTCCGAGTGATTATGAAATAGAACACAGCGGCTTTCCTGTCGAACAGCTCATACGTCCTACCGGTTTACTTGATCCTGAAGTAGAAGTCCGGCCGCTTGAAGGGCAGATCGACGATGTTATCGCAGAAGTCCGCGAAGCCGCGGCCAAAGGGGAGCGAGTCATTGTCACTACTTTAACCAAGAAAAGCTCAGAACGACTTTCGGATTATTTGAGAGATCTGGGCATTAAATCAAATTACCTGCATTCGGAGCTCGATGCTTTGGAACGGGTCCGGGTACTGTCAGCGTTACGGGCAGGAGATTTTGACTGTCTGATCGGCATCAACCTTTTGCGGGAGGGAATTGACCTGCCGGAAGTCGCGCTGGTCGCGATACTGGATGCAGACAAGGAAGGCTTTCTACGTTCCTCCAAGGCTCTTCTTCAGGTTGCCGGCAGAGCCGCCAGAAATACCGAAGGCAGGGTTATTTTGTATGGAGATAGAATCACTCCAAGTATGAAGACTCTGATCAGGACTTCTAAACAGCACCGTAAAAAACAGGAAGCTTATAATAAAAAGCACAATATAACTCCGAAAACTATAAAGAAAGCACATCGGATTACAATAAATGAAGCTGTCTCGCCGGGTAAAGATAAGAAATATTCCTATTCGGATGCCGCCGGGACAATATTCGGAGTTGAGGAGGAATCCGCACTTTACGGTTCCGTCAGTAAAAAGAACTTAAGCGAAGAGGAAATGCAGGAATTGATTTTTGAACTCGAAACTGAAATGCTGGATGCTGCCGAAAAGATGGAATACGAACGCGCCGCAAGCCTGCGTGACAGAATAAAAAAGTTTTCCGCCGACCGTTTCGTCAAATAAAAACAGGCTCCCGTAAGAAAAATTAATGTTTCACTTGTTGTTTTTCTTTATTAATCGCGTTTCGGTATAATGTTTTGATTCGCACGAACCTGATTACTTCGACCTTATCTTTTGGAGTCAACCGGCGAAAATCTTCAAGAAGTATCAATTCATCAATATCAGGGGTACTATTTGTATCAGTTAATTTTTTAAATGAAGTATTGATACCGGTTTTGGCATAAATCAGCTTGTCCGCCAGATTCTGTTTCTCATGTGAAGTTAATTTTTCTTCCAGAAATTTTAAAATAGAATCAAAACAATCACGGCTTGGAGTTTTCCTGCCGTTAATAATACTGGAAACATATTGCCGGGAAACATTAAGGGTATCTGCAAGTTCAAAATGTTTTATCTTATATTTTTGCAATAATACCTTAAGATAGTTTCCAAAATGTTGCTTGTCATTGATTTTTGCCATAAGCTTAGCTGTAAAAATTTAATAGTACGTTCATCTCTTTTCTGCAATAATCAGAAGAAACATTATAGACTATTTTTCTTTAAAAGCAACTTTTTTTCATTTTTTTCTTGCAAGTAAACCCATGAGGTATATATTATTAATATTAAAAAGAAAATATAAAACATCTTAGAAAGAGGAAAATACTCATATATCATCATATATCGATTAAATAATTTATTCAAACACTAAAAAAATGTTGTTTAAGCTCAGTTAAAAACAAATAGAATTTACTAAGGATATTTGAAACTATTAATACCTCCTGTCATACATCATCACAAAAAAGAAACCATTTAGGTTTACATGATATATTATAAAAGACAGGAAAATGGAGAGTCTGAATCATGACAATCGGGGAAAAGAATATTTTTGCTGCAACTTTAAAATTTTTATTAAATAGTGATTTAATCTCCAATGAAGCGTTTAATGAAGCATTTTTTAAGCTGGAATTACCCCAGGAATATAAAGAAATCAGCGATGATAATGCCCTGGGCTTCATTGATGACGCCAAGTACACCTGGGAAGAAGATTATACTAACATATAAAGGATAGTTTTTTTCAATGGGAATTAGAAGGATTAACAGCAATGGACCAGTATTGTACAGCGAGTATTGAACGTTATAGTTTTGCCTGCAAAATCGCAAAATCAAAATCTGTATTAGATCTTGCATGCGGTCCGGGGCATTCCGCCCGACTATTTTTAGCCGCAGGCGCCAGCAGTTATGATGGAGTGGATATTGATGAAGATCATATCTCATACGCTACCGGCAAGTACGCGGAAGAGCACCCGGAAAAAGAAAAAATAAATTATCACGTCGGAGATATATGTTCATTCAATAATGGTAAAACCTTTGACATTATAACATGTTATGCAGTAATAGAACACATAGATGACTATGAATCAGCTTTAGATAATTTATATCAACTTCTGAATTCCGGAGGTGTTTTATTTATATCATCAGACAATCGCTTACTAACTGATTCTTTCGGCATGACAAACGAATCCGCCATACCAAACGATTCTCACGTTCAGGAATTTACACCAAATGAATTGTTGAGCATACTAACAAAATATGGCTTTACAGTAGATCATGAAAAGATATTCGGGCAGTATCAAAGACGGGTATATTCAAAAAAAATCATAAATAAGATAGTTCAAGCTATTTGCAAAAAATCAAAACGTCATGATGGAGTAGTTGTAAGTGAGGTGAAAGATAAAGTACCGGGACATTTCATCGTTGTAGCTGTAAAAGCATAACTTAGCTTTCGTAAAGAAGCCTGGCTTTTCTGCGGTATTCGTTTGGGCTGATACCGTGGTTCTTTTTAAACTGGCGTGAAAATGCCGGAACCTCCGAATATCCAAGATCAAAAGCTATTTCTTTTATTGAATAGTCGTTCAAAATCATTTCCGCGGCTTTTTCGAATTTAAGCTGCATGATGTACTGCTTGGGAGAAACTTGCATCTCCTGTTTAAATTTTTTCCTGAAACTTTCATAACCCATTCCCATTTTTTGAGCAGTATCAATCCCGGGAGAAACTGAATCCAATGATTTTTGCAACAGTTGACAAGCCTGTTTGATAAAATTCTTTTCAGGCAAGTGTTTTCCATACTCTTTACCTCTACAGACTTCTGTTATAAACTTAAACATCTCAAATGCGGAATTTAATATTTTTTTATTGCCGTTTGAGCGGCTGAGATCAAAAATATATTTAAAGGATTTTAATAAGGAAATATTTAATTCGAGCTCAAGAACGCGCATTATACCGGGATAATAATTTTTTATTAAAGTCCCAAACTCAGGCGGCAGTGCAATGGAAAATTCAACATAATCATTTGAACGGTATATATTGAATTTTTCATCAGGATACCGCAAAACCGTAACTCCCGGTTTAAGCTTATATATTTTTTGATTCAATAATATTTTGCCGCTCCCGCGCAATACGCAGATAAAAGTAAAATACGGCAGGGAATGGTTTTCCACCCTTTTATTCGAATCTGTCGCAGAAAGAACATTGCATGCCGCAGGAGCCTTTGGAATATTGTTGAAAAAACAGCGATGCTTCTCTTTCTCAAGGGCGATAATCCGTGAAATTTCCATTTTTACCATAAAGGATAACTTTTTTGCCATTTACATCATTTACCTACATAAATAATATAATTATATTTACCATAGTTGTCAAATCATAACAAAAAGGAATATATAAATATGAAACATCCAAATATAATCTTAATGGTTGCCGACGATCACGGCATTGAAACTCTGGGCTGCTACGGCAACCCGGTAATAAAAACTCCTAATATAGATCAACTGGCTAATGACGGCGTAAGGTTCACTAATGCTTTCTGCACAACGTCCAGTTGTGCCGCCAGCCGTTCAGTTATACTCACCGGGAAATATAATCATGCCAACGGGACATATGGGCACACTCATGGCTGCCATCATTTTTCATGTTTTGATAATATCAAAACTCTGCCTCTATATTTAAATGAAGCTGGCTACCGAACAGGTTGTGTAGGGAAAAAACATTATGCGCCTGAAGCATTATTTCCTTTTAAACGTGATATGTCAGATGTAAAACATTTACGTAACGACATTATGATGGCAGAAGACTGTCGTGGTTTTATTGAAGAGGATGAACCGTTTTTCCTGTACTGGTGTTCTCATAATCCACATCGCAGCGGAACAGTTGAAGATCATCCGTTAAAACCGAATGCTTTCGGCAATCCGGAAGAAGCGTATCCAGGGGATACCGAGGAGATTTACAGTGAAGAAGAAGTGGAAGTACCATTTTTCCTCAATGACACGCCTGAAGTCAGAGCTGAACTTGCTCAGTATTATCAGTCTATATCCCGGCTTGACCGCGGTATAGGACGGCTTCTGCAAATTCTTAGAGATACAGGCAAATATGACAATACTGTAGTCATTTATATTTCCGATAACGGAGCTGCGTTTCCTGAGGCAAAAACCAACTTATACGAGCCAGGCATGAACCTGCCCTGCATTGTGAAAAGCCCATTGCACGAAAAACACGCTGTTGTTTGTAACGGGCTGGTGACATGGGCTGACCTTACTCCAACTATTCTTGATTTTGCAGGAGTTAATATTGATAATTCAGACTTCCATGGCCGTTCTTTCACCTCCATAATTGAGCAGGAGGAACCCGATGAATGGTACAATGAAATTTATGCTTCCCACACTTTTCATGAAATAACCAACTATTACCCTATGCGCGTGGTAAGAACGCGCAAATATAAATTTATATGGAATATTGCTCATCCTTTGACTTATTCTTCAGCATCCGATCTCTGGGCTTCATGTTCATGGCAGGGATTACTTAGGGATGAAGCAAATAAATTCGGTTCACGAACCGTAAACGCTTATCTGCACAGGCCTCGCTTTGAATTATATGATCTGGAAAATGATCCCGAAGAAATTAACAACCTGGCGGAAAGAGCTGAGTTTAAGAACATAGTGGAAGATTTTTCTGGTAAGCTTAAACAATTTCAGAAAGACACCAATGATCCATGGCTGCATAAATGGATATATGAATAAGGAAAGGAAATAAAAGATGAATAAAAAATTAAACATTATCTATCTGCATTCACACGATACGGGAAGATATATTTCACCCTACGGTTATAAGGTGAGAACTCCGAATTTACAACGTTTTGCCGAGGATAGCGTCGTTTTCCGGCAGTGTTTCTGCGCCAACCCGACCTGTTCACCCAGCCGGGCTGCTCTGCTGACCGGAGAATATGCTCACAGTTGCGGTATGTATGGTTTAGCACACCGTGGATTTGAAATGCCGGATTATTCCAAGCATATCATTCATACTCTGCGAAACGCTGGATATAAATCTTATTTGCTCGGGATTCAACACATTGCGGATAAAACAGAAAAAATTGGTTATGACGAAATACTAACTAACGGTCAACCTAAGGTGATGAAAAATCTAGCTCCACTTGCTTGTGATTTTCTTAACAAAAAACACGATATGCCATTCTTCTTATCCATTGGCTGTTTTGAAACTCATCGGGTCTTCCCGGAGCATGACGCGAAAGATGACCCCAGATGGGTCAAACCTCCGGAATTTCTTCCAGATACGCCTGAGACCCGGTTGGATATGGCTAACTTCAATACGATGGCACACCAATATGACAACGGAATAGGGCAAATACTTAACTGTCTGGACAAAAGCCCTTTTGCAAAAAATACTTTAGTCATTATCACAACCGACCATGGAATTGCTTTCCCGAGGGCAAAGTGTAATATGCAGGATTCAGGCATCGGGGTTTTACTGATGATGCGCGGGCCTCAAGGTTTTGAAGGCGGCAAAATAATCGATTCGCTTGTATCGCATGTTGACGTCTTCCCTACTATATGTGATTTAGCAGGAATTGAAAAACCATCCCGTCTACAAGGGAAATCACTTATACCGCTTATTAATGGTGAAACAGATAATATTCGTGATGAAGTTTTCGCAGAAGTAAACTTTCACGCCGCTTATGAACCTCTACGTTGCGTCAGGACAAAACGTTATAAGTACATCAGGCGCTGGCTGAAACGTGACAAGGCGGTAATGCCGAATTGTGACCGCGGCTACTCCAAGTCATTATGGACAGATAATGGCTGGCTGGATAAACATCTGGTTCAGGAAGAGCTATATGATCTAATATTTGATCCGAATGAAACAAACAACCTGATAGACAAACCGGAGTTAATGGAAACGGCTGATAATTTGAGAGCTCGCATGGAAAAATGGATGCAGGAAACCGGTGACCCGGCTCTAACCGGTATGCCTGGAGCAAATTGTCCGGACTCCTGCATTGCGAATGACCAAAGCGCCCCGGACGCGGATGTTCCAAGCGCAGTAAACTTAAGCCCGGCATTCCGTAAACGTAATGAGATTATCTGATCAGTATTCGCGCTGCAAGCCTACCACTTTGCCCTGTATCTGCACATGGGCATCAGGATAGACCTGAGTAGTGAAATCATTATTCGCCGGGCGTAATTCAACTCGCCCGCCACGCAATGGGAAGTAACTTTTTACAGTCGTTTCTTCCTGGACAAGAGCTACAACTATATCTCCCGGATTAACGTTATCGACCTTTTCAACAATGACTATATCATCTTCATATATTCCAAGGTCACGCATACTTTGTCCGTGTACTTTCAAAGCAAAAGTATTAGATCCGTCTTTATTAGATATCATTGCTGGATTTATGAATACTTCACCTTCTTTGTATTCCAGGTTTTCGGCCGGAGAACCGGCGTTTATCCTGCCAAGCAGGGGAACCGGCAAAAGAAATGACATATGCTTAGTCTTGTTTTTGTGGCCTTTTACCGTAATACTGCGGGCTTTTGAAGTACGGGTAATATGAGATTTTCGCTGCAATGCCCGCAGATGCGCAAAAACCGTAGAAGTCTTTATGCTGAAATAATCAGCTATTTCGTATACAGTAGGAGCCATTCCTTCCCGCTCGATGAAATCCTCGATATACTCAAGCATACTTTTCTGTTTTTCAGTTAAAGCTTTCATATTTATCCCTCACTAATATTATTATATATAATATTTAACAGCTAGTTTTTGCGTTTATTTATATAAATAGTATACTAAAAAATAGCTAAAAATCAAGTAAACAAAGTATTTTTTTAGTCTGACAGACTCTAATACAACGAATGCCAAGCTCAAAAAAGCTTGGCATTCTTCAAAATATCTTCCGTTTTTCTTACAGCAAAAACTTAAATTACTGCAGTCCGGTCGTAAATAAAACGTATTTTTTGCTTTCCTTGTCTTTAGCTATAAATACATTGTACAAGGCCTCACGGCTTATAGTCTTGCCTTTTGCCTGCCTGGTAAATTTCCACTTCCACATATATCTGATGACTAAAGGATTCGATATAGAACCTACGTACTCCTGTGATTGCAGTTTGCCGTATGCCTTGGTTACAGCCGCATGCCACAAATTAAATTTCTTTTTGCTCAACTTCTTACTTTTACAGAAAGAATCATAATCATTGTCCTTTAATGCCTTAAAATAATTCATCCCCTGCTCTGAGGCAAATTTCTTTGCTTCCTTTTTATCTTCTTCCGCGATTTTATCAAGATTTTCTTTTATTTTTTTAATTTTAGCAATTTCTTCTTTTGTCTTCTTGGCATCGTCAGTGCTCGAACAGCCGCTGAAAACAGCAATAACGCTTAAAAGAATAAGTCCCAATTTTAAAATTTTCATAATTTTTCCTTTCCTGTTTTTATAATAAATATTTATTTTTGTTTTATTTCTATCGAAAACATACTGCTTCTGACGCTAACGCTTTTTAAGTTTAACTCCGCCACCATCAGTAATTTTCTGCTTTCGCCTTTTTTCAATTTAAGATCTTTTAAGAAATCAAGCTTTTTCGTGATCAGGACTGAAGTTTTCGGCATCAGGATCAGTTCAAAACGTAATTTTTCATCTTTAATTTCAGGAACAACTTTTGTCCATTGTTCCGGGATAAACTTTTTAACCCGCAAGTTGAAAGGATGGTAGTAGAGAATAACATTATGAGGTGTCTTCATATACCATTCGTCAATACGGATCTGCTTTCTGGCAAAATTTCTCAGGCTGAGATTAATACTCGCGTCTTTGTCGAGAATAATGGCTTTAGTATTGCCGACCGGATAAAGCACTAAGTAGTAGTCTTTAAGTTTTTTATATTCTTTCTTAGGCAGAGCTGTATGCCTGAAATTACCTTTCAAGCCTTTCGGATTCTCAGGCATCACCGTTTTTACACACGACGTAAACGTTGCCGAAACTGCAATCATAACAACAGGAAGCATAAAAACACGGGACAGCCTTTTCATTATAATCCTCATTTAACGCCTTTTCTTTCTTCTTGGGTTGCTACCGATTCTGCTGCGGAAAACAAATACGCAGACCACCGCGGATGATATGCCGAGAAATATCATACTGCCTTGTGTCTTAAACAATTCAGCAACTGTAGTCTGTGTTGCTCCTTCCATAAAAGTATTTTTATTGAAGTTGACAACTCCGAGCAGGACATAATAGACGCCCCACCACAGTAGGGTACAAACAATGGAGGCAACTATTTTAAATATCTTATCGCCAACCCATTCACTTATTGTACGGGCCGGATACATAGTATACAAAGGGCCGATACTTTTCCGTTTACTCATAATTAATTGTTTTTTTATAAATTTATTGACATAAATCAATTAAACATAATGCTATCAAGGCTATTATGCAAATCTCTAAAGTTAAAATATTGAGCTAATTTCAAAACTCCAGAAAGAGTTCTATTTTGCCTATATTGACAGAAATCCAGCTATGGGTTCATCAGCCGGCAATAATTTGTAATCACTTAATCTGCTGCGATTTACCCAGGCGTACTCCTGCTGTTCCAACGCTCTTGGTTCTTGCTTCTCTTTAATCATACAGCGCATGAAACGCAGCGACACATGCTTATCCGGATATTTGTATTCAATCATATATACAGTGTCATAGACCATAACGTCCAGATTCAATTCCTCCTTAAGTTCCCTCTTCAGGCATTGTGCCGGAGTTTCACCAGGCTCCATTTTGCCTCCGGGAAATTCCCAGTATCCAGGGTGTTCCAGATGATCCGGGCGGCTTGTCAGCAGAACCTCATCCCGGACAAAGATCAAAGCGGCGCAAACTTCAATAATTTTCATTCTATTTGACTTGTTAATGGTTAATATTGACTGTAATTTAAATCGTGATAAGATTAAAACAAATAAAAATATGAACTTATGAATAAAAAAGAACTGCTGGCGACCCTTGAATCATTCGGTATGCGTCCGGGAAAAATTCTCGGTCAAAATTTTTTGATAGACAATAACCTTCTTGAGTTCATTGTCCGTACCGCCGTTCCCGAAAAAGGTGAAATTATTCTTGAAGCCGGCCCCGGTTTTGGAGCCCTGACCCGCCCCCTGCTGGAATCCGGGGCCGAAGTCTACGCTATTGAATTTGACCGCCGTTTATGCGAATATCTGCGTGACAATATCACCGAGCCTAATTTTCATTTGATCGAAGGCGACGCCTGCCGGGTAAATATAGATTCAATTATTCCGAAAGATAAAAAATTCAGGGCTATCGCGAATCTGCCTTATTCAATCAGCAGTATCTTTGTGGCACGCTTACTGGAACTTCCAGAACCGCCGGAACAGATGGTATTCATGCTGCAAAAAGAAATGGCTGAACGGCTCGCGGCTGCTCCAAACACCAAAGATTACGGTTCGCTTTCGGTACGAGCTCAACAATTATATGATGTCAAAATCCTGCGTAAAGTACCGCCACAGGTATTTCATCCGCGCCCCCAGGTTGATTCAGCTATTGCCGGATTTACTCTCCGCCAACGTGAAGATATTCCGGGATTTGATTTGAGGATGCGCCTGAGTGGAATAGTCAAGGTAGCTTTTGCTCAACGCCGTAAGAAAATACTCAAACCGCTTGCCGCGGTTTATGGATTGAGAAATGTCGAACAGGCTTTAGAAGAACTCAATATATCCGCCAATGCCCGTTCCGGCGAACTTAGTGTCAAACAATATGAGGATTTATCAAAACTGCTGTAAGTTTTATATTTTTAGAATTGGAAGTTTTTGTATAATGAATTAACTTATTAATTCAAATTAATGAAAGTGTTTATTTTATGCACAAAGTTTATTATAATCCTGAAATCAGAATTCTAGTCTGCCATCACAGCCAGCTGCCTAAATGGCACTACCGCGACCTGGCAGCGCCTTTTTGGCGCGTCTACTGCAATTTCAATGATTCCGCTAAGATAATTTCCGAAGGAAAAGAATACAAATTATCGCCGCGTAAGGTTTTCCTGATCTCGCCTGACACCAGCTACTCAGCCGACAATAATTGTTTGATGGATCAGTTCTATCTCCATTTTCAAGCCAGCACTCCTTTCGACATATGCCCGGGCGTTATTATGTCATGGGAAAAAGACAAAGAAGTTCTGGATATAATTGATAATTTAACGGAACTTCTAAGTCAGGACGAAACTCCTAATATGGAAATATCAATGAAGTGCCTGCTGCTGGCGCAACTGATGTTACTGCGCGTCCCAAAAGAAAAACTCCAGCGCAGTTGGAAGGATGCCCGGGTAGTCAAGGTTATTGATTTCATGGAAAATAACTACTCCGGACGACTGACAAATCAAATGTTTGCCGAAATAGCTGATATGAACCCCAACGCTTTTGCGCGCTTATTCAAGGAAGAGACTGGCCTTGCGCCGCAACGCTTCCTGACACATAAACGCATCAATGAATCCTGTTTACTCCTCAGATATTCCAATCTGACTATTGATGAAATCGCCGAACGCGTGGGTTTTTGTGATCGCCATTATTTTTCAAGGATATTTATTAAAATGCGCTGTATGTCACCGGCAATATTTCGAAAACTGCAGCATTGATTATTCATGCAATATGTTGTATAATAACATTAATGGAGGAAATTACCATGTTGTCTTTTGCTGAAGAGATTTACTTGCTGGCACTTGATGAAGATAGTGGGAAGATCATGCCCGACGCCCGCAATCCGGTGTTGGGAACTGTAGTCATTGCTGCTGTGTTGATAGAATTGGCTTTTATGAATAAGGTTGCTACAGATAAAAATCATATATATATTCTCGACACCAGCCCGACAAAATCTCCGATACTGAATGACGTTCTTGAAATGTTAAAAGTGTCCAACAAGAAATCAATAGAAACCAAACGGGTATTAAAAGCTTTGATGTCGCACGCTAAACGCCTTGAAGCAATGATTTTGTCAGAATTGATAAAAAAGAAAATATTGAAAGAGGTGGACGATAAGATACTCTGGATATTCCCTGACCGGCGTTATCCCCTGATCGACAACAAGGAAATAATTCATGTTGAACTGAGAATCCGCCAGTTGATTTTGAGCGACGATGTCCCTGATCCCAAAGACGCAGCTCTGGTAAGTTTGCTGCAGGCGTCAAAATTATTCAAAAAAATACTTTCAGAAGAAGAATATATTTATTACAAAGCCCGCATCAAACAACTGGCTGAACTCTCTGATATAGGCAAAAAAGCTGAGGGTCTGATATATAACATAAGAGATTTTCCGGATAGCCCTTACCCTGATTTATTGACCGAAGAAGATACAATCGTTTAAAAATAAATGAATTCAGGAATGAGTATGAATATCCAATGAAGAAACAGTTAGTTTTTGTGTTATTTTTCGAATATTCCTGCTAGAATTCTCAAGAATCCATATTAATTTTATCTAAATCTCTTGCTTATGAATAAAACATGTATTATGATTATATTAGAGAAAATAAATAATCATACGGGAGAATCAAAATGTATTATGGGATAGGCACTTTAATATTACTAATCGGCATTATCGTCCTCATAAAGTTCCTTATAAGAACCAGCGAAACCAAAGAAAGCTGCTCCGTAGACAATAAAATCAGCGAAAGTGATGAAAAACCTGATGATGAAGTCGCTGAAATTGCCGGTATTGAAATAGACGTAAAAGAACAAAAATAATAAGAATTACTTTTTGCCATGCTCAATATCTGCTAATCGCCGGCTTGGAAACCAGCATTTCCAGCTTTGATGGATAATTATAGTAAGTTATCCTGTCAGTTCTGTCGCGTCACCTGCTTTATTCATTAATTTGTCAAACCATGCAAAGGCACGTTTCGGCTCAGATTCATGTCCTCCGTCAAATACTTCAAAAAAGAAATTTTCCGGCTGCAGGGCATTCAAAGCCACAGCAAGGTTGATTGTATGAATACAAGGCACTGATTTATCGAAACGTCCATGATGCACCGATAAATTCACTTTCGCCAGCTTAGTCAAATAACTCATTGGTGAACGCTTAGAATATTCATAATCAACCTCCGGACTGTCTCCGGGAACACCGCTGCAACAAGCTTCCATATGAAGTGCATAACGATTTCCGTTGCCATAATATTTATGCCACAAGGCAACATCAGTTATCGGACACCAGGAACTCGCACCGCGCCACATTTCCGGTTTATATGCGCTGGTCATCAAAGTCATATGCCCGCCGCCGCTGCCGCCGACCAGAAAAACGGCATTATTATCTATAGAATAGTTTTTTTGCACGAATTCAACAGCATCAATAATATCCTGACAGGCTAATTGTGAACCACAGGCTTCATATGCTCGGGGATTACTCACAAGATTCGGGCCGCGGAATTCCGGCAGCAGCAAAGCCCAATCCCGCTCCTTGCAGAGTTCTATTATCTTGATTTGATTGAAACGGTCAGCGCTCCAGGTATGCAAGGCAACCACCAGGGGGATTTTCCGGTTTTCATCCACATCAGGGATAAATAGAAGATTTTTTTCACGGGAACCGTCCAGACTGGAAACTACTTCGATTTCTGTAAATTCATTTTTCATTATATCTAAACAACCTTAATTTTATTAAACATCTGAAAGAAAATACATGAACATATATGAAATGTCAAAAGCTCAGGCAAAGATTGTTGCTCTTTATTCTCTATCCATCAATTGTTTTCCAATTGCCTTATTTATTATCATTACATATATAAAATTAGACTATGCAATATAGCTGTTTCTTTGATACTTTTCGATATTTTTTTTATTTTTCTTTGGATATTATTATTTTCTGATATAATTTATCTCCATTCTTTCGTATGTTTCATATGTTTCGGTCAATAACTCAGGAATAAAAATGAAGATAAAAATAGACTGTATACCATGCCTTATCGGACATGCCATCCATGTCGCAAAAATGGTGACAGATGACGACGCTGTCCGCCATAATATTATTCAAAAAACTCTCAGCAGCGCCGGAGAGATGGACTTAACCCTGACTCCGCCTGAACAAGCCAGGCTCATCCATCAGATGATAAAAACTATTTCAGGCGTCAGCGATCCATACCGGCAAGTCAAGGAACAGTCAACCGAATTCGCGATAAAGCTCATGCCGGCTGTCCGCAAAAAAATAGAAAACAGCGCCAATAAATTTGAATCCATCGTACGTCTGGTCATCGCGGGCAATATCATTGATTACGGCATCCGCGATTTCAATCTGGAGAATGCTACAAAACAAATACTTGACGTTTTTGATATGCATATTGATTTTCAAGCGATAGAGCTCCTTGAAAAAAAAATGGATGAGGCAAAAAAAATATTTTATATAGCGGACAACTGCGGAGAAGCGGTATTCGACCGCCTTCTGATCGAACGCTACAGCGATAAAATAACTCTCGGAGTACGTGGAGACGCCATCCTTAACGACATCACCCCGCACGAAATCAAATCTTCAAATTTGGATTTAGTTCCCTATGTCCACACCGGGGATGCTACGCCCGGTGTATCCATGCTGCATTCCAGCAAGGAATTCATTGATGAAATGCGCAGTTCAGACCTCGTCATCTGTAAAGGACAAGGAAATTACGAGACCCTCAATGATTATGACCGTCCAATATTTTTCCTCCTCCGGGTCAAATGCCAAATCGTAGCCGACCTGATCGGCGGCAACGTAAAGCTAGGCTCACTCCAAGTAATCCCGAAAAACGTTTAAAAAAACAGCATTCCGCCGCTGGAAGTCTTTAGCCTTGTGCCTGTGGAATAAGAAGAAGCAGGGTTACGGCAATTGCATTGTTTAGAGAATGCATTATGATTGCGGGATATAAGGAACCGAATTTTAGGTAAATGAGCTGGAAGCCGATGCCGAGAAGGAACAGGGCAGGCAGGCTGTACCATGACATATGGATTGCAGCGAAAAAGGCCGCGGTCAGGAGCATTGAGCTTATAAAACCTAAATGCGGAGCGAGGAACCCGAATATGAAGCGGCGGAAGATCAGCTCTTCGCTGATCGGGGCTAAAACTATTATTCCGAAACACAAAAACCATAGTGTGCTTGAATCACTGCTTTTCAATATAGCTTCAATCGGTGGTGGTTTTGGAGTTATTCCTATCATTACCAGTAATTTGTGATAAACATAGGTCAGGTTAGCCGCGACGAACAAAACGAGAATTACCCCTATAAAGCTTGCTGAAATATGATCTGGATGCAGATTTACCATCTTGAATTTGCGCAGTAAATTTCCCGGTTTGCCGGCAAAATACATTATTATGCAGAGAGTCGGGATTATTATCACAGACGGCAGGAGAACATGAATAATTGGATTTATATTCTCAATTTTCAACATAGCAAATATTACCGGGACAAGAAAAAATACAATTATAATAAGAGCCCAGCTTGCGGCAAAACCGATATTAGTGATTTTATCTTTTGATTTAAAGCTGTTTTTTTGTAAAATTAACATCGTTTTTCCTTGAAAAAATACTTTTTTGCCTGTATTAAATAATAACCTTGAAAAGTTATCTTACAAGCAAGTATTTAAAATACGGCACAAAGGAGAGTTTGATATGGAACAACAGGAAATTCAAAAACTACAGGAAAAAATACGGGAAGTTTCATCATTTTTACAACCCTTGAAAACTGAGATAGGACGTATCATCGTCGGGCAGGAATACTTGATTGACCGTTTGCTTCTGGCGATCATCGCTGACGGGCATGTGCTGCTCGAAGGTGTGCCGGGACTGGCAAAAACCCTTGCGGTCAAGACTATGGCGCAGGCTATAGATGGAAGCTTTTCCAGGATTCAGTTTACACCGGACTTGCTTCCTGCCGACGTAATCGGCACTCGTATTTATAATGCCGCTGAACATAGTTTCAGCACCAAACTCGGCCCAATCGTAGCAAATCTTGTTCTGGCAGACGAAATCAACCGTGCTCCGGCAAAAGTGCAAAGCGCCCTGCTTGAGTGTATGCAGGAACGTCAGATGACTATCGCCGGGGAAGTGTTTAAAATGCCCAAACCGTTTTTGGTAATGGCGACACAGAACCCGATTGAACAGGAAGGAACTTATCCTTTGCCTGAAGCTCAGGTTGACCGTTTCATGTTCAAACTGCGCATAGATTATCCGGCACGCGACGAGGAACGCACCATCATCAACCGCATGGCACACCCCGAATTAGATCTGAAAGCTATTGCGGTGGCAAAACTTGATGATATTGAAACAGCCCGTCAATGGGTCGATAAAATTTATATTGATGAGAAGATTGTCGAGTACATTCTTGATATCACCATCGCCACTCGTCCTAAACATCATGACCAGTTATCGCAACGCCAGTCAGCGGCGCAGATAGACAAACTTAAAGACCTGATTGAATACGGCGCTTCCCCGCGTGCAGCTATAGCACTGGTCATAGCCGCTAAAGCAATGGCATTTATATCCGGACGCGCCTATGTCGTACCTCAGGATATCAAAGACATCGCGGCGGATGTACTGCGCCACAGGATTGCTGTTTCGTACGAGGCTGAAGCTGAAAATCTTGATTCCGACGCGATTATCAAAATGATTCTTGATGAACTGCGCACCCCATAGATTAGTTGTCAGTTATGAGTAACAGGCTTAAAATTTAATCCCTAAATCTTGAATCCACTATGTTATCATCAGAATTAATTGCGCAAGTAAGAAAAATTGAGATCCGCACCCGGCGCGCGGTCGATGAAATTATCGGCGGAGCTTACCACAGCGTTTTCAAAGGGCGCGGCATTGAATTTGATGAAGTCCGCGAATATACAGACGAAGACGATATCCGGGATATAGACTGGAACGTCACCGCCCGGATGGGAGAGCCTTATATAAAGAAATATGTCGAAGAACGTGAACTTAATGTCATGCTGCTTGTCGACGTTTCCGCCTCCGGCGCTTTCGGCAGCGGAGATAAATCCAAACGCCATTACGCAATTGAAACCGCCGCTCTTCTCGCCTTCAGCGCTATTCGCAATAATGACCGGGTAGGCTTGACCATGTTCAGCGACCAGACTGAATTATACCTGCCGCCGCGCTCAGGACGTAAACATGGACTGCGCCTTATTCGCGATCTTATGGCTTTTGAACCGAGCCGCAAGAAGACTAACATTGACTCGGTTCTGCGCGAAACGATCAAAGTTCTAAATAAGAAAACGGTAATCTTCCTGCTCAGCGATTTGATCGACGAACATGATTTTCAGCAGTCTCTGCGGATAATCAATCGCCGCCATGATATTATCGCGGTACGAATACTTGACCCGCTGGAGCTGAAATGGCCGGCAGGCGTCAATGTAGTTCTGGAAGATGCTGAAAGCGGCAGGACCACATCTTTTCCCGCCCGCAACCGTAATCTGGTGGAAAAGTTTTCAGAAGTAGCTGAAAGCTGGCATGACAAGAGTAAATCAATTTGCGAAAAAGCACGGGTTGACATGATTGAGATGCGTTGCGGCGAAGACATTGTCAAGCCTCTGATAAATTTCTTTAATAAACGCCGTAAACGTCACTAAGACAAGGTGGATAAATGTTTGGAAAAGTTATAAAAATATCAATAATTTCAATAATCGCACTGATAATTGTTGTCGGCGGAACTGTTGGTGGAATTTATTACTACGGCATCCGTCAGAACAAACCGATAGAAATGATCGGGAAAGTTGAGTTAAGCCCTGATAACGCAAAACTCGGACAAACCGTTTCCGCAACAATACTGCTCAAATGCCCATGGCATCGCCGCCCGCTTGAAGCGGTCGCGCAGCCGGCTAAAGGAACAAGCCTTGTGGATACTCCGCAAATCAGCCGCTACAGCATTGGCTGGGGGTATTCCATCTGGAAGGTGAAAACCGAATTCAAGCCATATCGTAACGGAAATATTCCCGCCGGGAAAATCGACATCAGCTACAACCGTTACGACAGCAAGACGACTGATTTGAACAAGATGTTTATAATTCCGCCTTTCAAGTGCTCACCTCTTGTCCTTGATAAGAAACAGGGTATAATCATTGCTGGCGCTATTGCCCCGGCTAAAATAATCAACCGCAGAAAGATGTATATTATTATCGCAATCGCTGCCATTTTAATCATCATCGGGATAATTCTGTTTACACTCCGGCGCTACAAAAAGATCAAAGCGATTATCCTGCCTTCCTGGGCTGTTGCGCTGAATGACCTTCACGACCTCCGCAACAATATCAAGTCAGGAAATATCGCGCTTGATACCGGATTTATTTCATTAACGGACATTGTCCGCGGTTATCTTGAAAAACGATTCAAGCTTCCCGCCTCCAAGCAAACGACAGAGGAATTTCTCAACGGAATCAATCAGAAGGACGGCCCATTGCCCGGGGTACAGCGCCCGTTCCTCAAAGAATTCATGCAAGCGTCGGAACTGGTCAAATTTGCCAAACTACCTCCTGATGAAAATATCTTGATTCAGGCTGTCAGCAAAGCTGAAACCCTGGTCAATGAAACTCGTCCAGCCGAAGAAGAAGGAGGTGCTGAATGACCTTTGCTTATCCATGGCTGTTGTTCCTGTATATCCCTCTGGCATTTATAATCTGGTATTTCTGGTTCAAAAAAGCAATGCCGGCTTTAAAAGTATCCAGCGCCAAGCCTTTTATTGAAGCCAAGGAGCGCAGTTCCAGACGCTCATCGCGTATGCCTCTGCTTTTTTATATTACCGCGTCTATAGTTCTGGTATTTGCTCTGGCCCGTCCGCGAGTCGGCAGTGAAAAAATAATTTTCCGCGCCAAAGGAATAGATATTATCCTGGCAATTGACCTTTCCGGCAGTATGCAATCCCTGGATATTCCGCGGAATATAACCAAAGAGTCCCAACTGCGTGAAGGCCTTAAAAACGGAACAATTAAGAACCGGCTTGAAGTCGCCAAAGAGGAAATTAAAAAATTTGTTGAAAAACGCCCGAACGACCGCATCGGCCTGATCGGTTTTGCCCAACAGCCTTACAATATCTGCCCGCCGACTTTGGATCACGGCTGGCTGCTTGATAATCTAAAACGCCTGAAGCCCGGTATAATCGGTCAGGCAACTGGTATTGCCGGCCCTGTTGCCAGCGGAGTACAGCGTCTGGATAAATCAGATTCCAAACGCCGGGTGCTGGTTTTATTTACAGATGGTTCCAATACCGTCAATTCCCGTATCACGCCGCGCCAGGCGGCAAAACTCGGACAGGCCTGTGATGTAGTTATTTACACCGTTGGAATAGGCAGCGACAACGCGCTGATTGAGGACAACTCGATGTTCGGACGCAGTTACGTTCAGACAAGAGGAACATTTGACGAACCTTTGCTTAAAGATATAGCAAAGATCTCCGACGGCAAATATTATCACGCCTATGATGCTAAAGGTTTAGCGGACGCCATGGCCGATATCAACAAAATAGAAAAAACCACCGTTGAGCAGCCTAAATATATAGATTACAAGGAGTTTGCCCCAACCCTGGCGGTCTTTGTTTTAATTCTTCTTTTCCTCGGATTCTTTCTGGAAAACTCCATTTTTCTCAGTATCCCGTAAAATATAACTGTTAATTTGAATAATTTTCATAAACAGTTGGACATTTTACGGAAATAACGCTATTCTAGATAAAAAAATTATTTATTCAAAGGGGGAATAGCGAGTTATGTCACAAAAGGATAATATATTTGATATTGCTTATATTTTATATATAACAGGCAGGTACTGGGTTCTCATTATATCCATGCTGGCATTAGGTCTTGCTGCCGCCTTTTGTTTTAATGAATTTTCTACTCCCTTATATAAATCAAAGATCTCTCTTTTCACCTGGAACCATGGTATTACTGAAGCAATCAAAAAAATCAAGAAAAGCCAGCAAGATAAAAAAACTAATAAAGTGCAGGAAATAATGATGTATAATAACATCATTTCCCAATCGGTTTATCTCGGGAAACGTTTGATATTCGACTATATAAATATCATGAACAATCCACAAGTAAAAAAAGCGACGGACAAAGACTTAATAAAACAGGGTTTCAAAGCTCCTTTAATATATTCTTTTTCCTGTTCTGTAAAACGTCAATCCTGCATTATGAATATCACGGTAGTTTCTCCTGACAATAAATTAGCGACAGCAGCGGCAAACAGCCTTATTAAAGCTTTTCAGGAAGAGCAAGAGCGTCTAATGGATATAAAATATGCAAAAGCAATGCATTCAGCAACCTTAGCGGCCTCTCCATTCAGTCCACGGAAAGGGATAAATTTTATTATAGGCGCATTTATCGGTATACTACTGGGGCTGACACTTGCCTATATTATGGATTATCTGGATATGACAATAAAAAATCCTGATGATTTACGGAAAATGGATTTACTCCCATTGGGCTGTGTGCCTTATCACGCAGAAATAACGGGCCTTTATAACTCAGGAAGCAAGATCAATCGTCAAGGCAACTCAACTCTTGATTCAATACGTATAATCAATACAACAATAAGTTTTCTCCGCGTGGACAATCCTCCTAAAACTATTGAATTGACAAGCGCTCTGCCCAGTGCCGGGAAAAGTACGCTGTCATTACTTCTAGCGAAGCTTATGGGCGAAGAAAAAAGACGCATTTTACTTCTGGATTGCGATTTAAGGAAACCCAAGATACACAAAAACCTGCAGCTGCCGCATGAAAGCGGGCTGGTTAACTATTTAACCGATAAACAATCAAACAAGCCGGAGAAGTATATTCATCCAGATATCTTCCCTAATGTTGACCTTATGACACATGGAATGATACCGCCTAACCCGACAGAACTCTTAGGTTCAAAAAGATTTACAGATATGATTGAACATTTCAAGAAAAAATATGATTGTATTCTTCTGGACAGTTCCCCCTGTTCCGGGAT
Organism: Victivallaceae bacterium; assembly: GCA_963664605.1. Lineage (GTDB taxonomy): Bacteria > Verrucomicrobiota > Lentisphaeria > Victivallales > Victivallaceae > JAHOYW01. The sequence goes on along the minus strand of OY761536.1, from coordinate 1,392,966 downwards.
GGCTGATGCTATGATCCTGGGAAAATCGGTAGATGCTATAGTGATGGTGATTGACGCGTGCAAAACAAGAACTCATGAAGTTGCCAGAAACATGGAGCAATTTGATACCCTGCGTAATAGAATTATCGGCGCGATACTTAACAAGGTGAACTTCAAGAAAAACAGTAAATATTATTACAGCTACGGTTATTATTATCAGGAGGAAGATGACTCCTCAAACACAAACGTCACATAAATGATAAAAAAACAAATTGACAACAGCAGTATTTTCCTTTTACTTCTGGAATTAATATCCAAATTTATTTTTTCCGGAGAAAAAGGTAAACTTATTGCAGAAATGGATGTGGATACGCTTGAGCTTTTGTGCGAAGAAGCGGAAAATAATCGTCTTGGAGTATTGCTGTATTATTATTGCTGGCAGGATAATGTCCTCCCGGACACATGGCTGAATAAATGGTCTACTGATTTCAGGGCAATGTCAGCTCATGAATTACGCCGAGCCAATGATTTGAAAAATATTTACAGGATACTGGCGGACAATAATATTGCTGCCGCACCGTTAAAAGGGGCATGCCTGGCATATAAATATTATCCTCATCCAGCTTTACGCAATATGCATGATATTGATATTTTAATCAGGCCGGATAATGTAAAAAAAGCCTTTCAGTTAATGCTTGACAACGGTTTTACTGCCGACTATGATTTTGATAACTGCTGTCATGAAGCGCTGTTGAGGTCTACTGAAGGAACAGCCCTGGAATTGCACAGGCATATAGATTCAAACGTTAAACGCTGCGACTGTGATCTTTTATGGGAGGGATGTTATAAATCAGATTTTTCCGGGCATGAAATCAGCTATTTATCTCCAGAGCTTTATTTACTGCATGCAATAATCCATGCTTTCAAAGACCATCTTAATGGTGGGATAAGGAGCTTTATCGATATCGCCTATATCCTGAATGAAACAAATATCAGCATCGAACAGCTTGAAGCTTGTGCAAAGAAAAACGGATTTTATGAAAGATTTGTCTTGTTCATGAATATTTTCCCGGAATTTTTCCCCAAAAAATATATTCCAAAGTTAAAAAAAATCCCTCTCGGCATGATAAGGAAATCGCGTTATTTAATATACAACTTCAAGCATATCCAAGAAATTGATTGTCATCAACTTATGCTGCATCGGGAATATCATGGATTAAGCTTATATGAAAAAATTTTATTCCCTATAAAGAAGATTAAGGCAAAACCGGAATCAATTGCCCAGACCTATAATTGTCATATCCGTTCGCCATGGATAGTCTTTTATTATTTTAACAGGATAAAAGACTATTTTTTGAAGTTTATATTGTTTCTGAAAGCTTCAAGACGAAACAGCTTGACCAAACGTATCGGCGTCTGCCAGAAAACTATTAATAATTATTTAAGCCATAATATGGAATAATATTATTCAAGGGAACAAAAATATTGAATCCTATACGTTTATTTTTTCACAGCTTAAACAATGCACTGAAATATAAATCATTTTTATCCGGATTTAACCACATCAATAGTAATACTGGAACAAATGATAAAAGCGTGACGTTCGGGTTAATATGGAAACCAGTCCGGAAGTACTGGAAATTAGGAACTGTTGCAATTATACTGATTTTTGCCGCCGGGGTAATGGCTTACCCTCCTCCGTTAATCTACCGCTACCTGATCGACAAGGTTATCCTGACAAAAAGTATTGAAAAACTTCCCCTGGCAGCCGCTGTACTGGTAATTATTGGAGTATTGACACATTTGTTAAACATGTCTATGAATTATATTTCCTCTTTATTCAGCCGGAATGCTCTTCTTTATCTGCGTAAAGACCTGACTCAGCGTGTGCTTTCACTTCCTCAAAGTTTTTTCGACCGCAATTCTCCCGGATATATAATGAACCGTATGGACTCAGACCTTAACGGAATCGGTTGGTTATTATCAGCTTCCGTACTGCGAATCGCGGAAAATTTCATAAAACTAATCGGTGGACTTTGTTTTCTCTACTATCTGGAGTGGCGTGCTGGTTTATGTGTAACGTTCCTCCTGCCAGTATTTATCCTGATATCACATTTCTTCTCACAGCGGCAGTATGCCCTGGCTGCGCACCATAACGAAGAATTCGCGAAAAGTGGAGGAAGCATGGAGGAATCTCTCTCAAATATAAACACGGTAAAAGCTATCGCCGGAGAAAACGCAACCGGAAAACGGATTATGGCGCATTACCGGAAATTGTTTAATTTAGGAATTGAACAACATGTATTAAGCAGTCTTTATCAATTCATCGTTAGTTTTTTCCCTCAGATTGCGCGTTTCCTGCTTCTCCTGGTAGGCGGGATATGGATTATCAACGGTGAATGGACTTTGGGCTCTTTATTCGCGGCTCAAGTCTATCTCGGTTTCGTATTCTCACCTATCCAGTCTTTGGCTCACGCAAATATTCAATATCAAAACTCCCTTGCCTCTCTTAAACGCATTTCACAATTTTACGCGATCACGCCTGAATACCAACCTGGCGGCAGAGAACTGAAAAAATTAAACGGCGCAGTTGTCTTTGAAGATGTTTCCTTTGGATATGATCCGGAACATGAGGTATTGAAAGCATTATCATTTGCTGTAACTCCCGGACAAAAAATCGCAATCTGCGGCGAAAGCGGAACCGGAAAGTCAACCTTGATTTCCCTGCTTATGCGGTTTTATATTCCAAATACAGGACATATAATTTTTGATGGAGAAGACGCCGGAACGTATGATTTGAAACAGCTGCGGCAAAGAATTGGTTATGTTTCACAGGAGCCAGAACTTTTCACTGCCACTATCGCAGAAAACATCCGCATGAATAACCCCGGCGCAAGTGATGAAAAAATTACTGATACGCTTTATATATCAGGGCTTGGACAATTTATAGCAAAACGAACACATGGCATTAATTCCATGCTGGAAGACAAGGGAGCAAACCTTTCTATCGGTCAGAAAAAACGCCTGGCTCTTGCCAGAACTTTGATATCAGAACCGGATATTTTAATTTTCGATGAACCAACAGCGGAACTCGATAATGAAACAACGCATAAACTGCTTGAAAAGCTAAATTCCGCAATTGCCGGTAAAACAACTTTCATTATTACCCATGATCCGGAAGTTGCAACATTCTGTGATAGATCAATATTCATCATCGACGGAAAAATTAGCGGATTCGCGCCACACGCGGAAATGGCCGCGCGTTCACCGGAATATCGTGAACTTTTTCAGATTCAGGGAAAATAGTAATGGAACAAAAAAAAGAAATTATCTGCAACGGGCCAAGCATGCGTCCCACATTGCTTCCCGGCGATAAAATAGAAACGGAGAAAATCGCTTTTGAATTGCTGCGCCGGGGAGATATAATTGTTTATAACAGCCCGGAAAATATTCGCCTGAATATCATCCACCGTATTATAAAACGAGATGAACACAGCTTAACCACCCGGGGCGATAATAATTCTCAAGTCGATCCGTATGAGGTCAGGTCTGAGCACCGCCCGCTGAAAGTTGTCGCGATTGAGCGCGGTTCAAGACGTCTATTAATTAATAAACATGGTATAATTTTACATCATTTCAGCTTGATAAAGAGAAAATTACGGATTTTCAGGGATAGATATCTGCATCCGTTTTATGCGTTTATTGCTGATTCCGGGATTTTCTATCCAATAGGAACTTTATTTAAAACAGATATTTACAGGTTCAAACGCCCGCAAGGAACTGAATTACAGCTTTTTATCGGGAAACACCGTATAGGAGTGCTTTATCCACAAAAAGAAAAATGGCAAATATGCTTTCCGTGGAGAATACTTATTAACGCTTCTGAATTGGATAAAGAATAATCACCACTTACTGTCGCCGGAACCGGAAACACAATCTCCACCAGGCAAAGTCCCGGAAATACAACTATATTCAGGATGGACTCCCTGAGTACAGTCAGAATGGGCCGCGCTGACACCAGTCAGGCAACTTGAAGGCCGTTCTGCCTGTTCTCCGGAAACACATGCGCAATATGCCGGAAAAGCCTGGTCTACAGGATATAAGCTTGGAGCTTGATATTTCATACAAGAATTTCTCCGCTTTCGTTCGTAATTTGTAATTCCTTCTCAATGCTTTCCCATACTTTCCCGTTCAAGCTCGCATACAGGGAAAATGCAGGAACTTTTGATATTATATCCGCGGCTGTTACAAAAATTTTTGTATTCAGCTCTCCTGAAATATCTTTTTTCAGCTCTCCTGACACCTCCATTGAAGACTGATATAGCGACATAATAGCAATGGGGGACATGGTACATTTCACCTTATCCTGTTCGGACTGTTCGAGAAAAAATATCCCCGTAAGCTTTGTCCCTTTTTCAATATTCCACGAAGCAGAATGTCCCCTGCTGTAAATAAATTCGCTCCAAGTCGGCAAAGGATACAAATAATAACCGTCAGCATGTGGCAGAAGCAATACATTGTCATCACCAAGTTCTTTCCATGGATACGGCAAGCGGCGCACGGTGGTCGTTTTGCCGGTATCCCCGGAAGCAGCTATGATTATTCCATATCCATTAAAGCTGGCAGACGCGGCATGAACCGGCAGTCCTCCATTGGAAAAACAATGCAGATAGAAAGGTTTAAGCATTAACCATATTAAAACGATTCGGGTTTTCCGGTCACCCAATATATCTTCAGGGACAACCATAAGCCATGTATTTAAATGTTTGTCATGAAACAGACGTACCGCTTTACGTGAATAAAATATCCTCAGATCAGAACAATCTTTCTCAGGAAGAGAATCATAATATGAACGCGGCATCACAGTTATTTCCGCCGCATCTTCTGATGTCTGCGATAACTGCATGATCTGTTTCAACTCCTGAACCAGCCCCACGCATTTACCGATGCCTTTTATTCTCCAGCCAAATACCCCCGGCAAATTAAGTTTACAACATAACATTTATTAATTCCATCAGGCTAGAAAAACAATATAGTCTTCTGATTACGCTTCACCGCCAGTAAAACAGGCAGTACTGGGAGAAAGACCCACTGTAGGACAACTTCCGGCCGCGCCCCCTGTGTTACAATGGTCATAATTGCCGGCGCCTGTCGGTGAACAGCTAAGTAAACCATAATCGGGGCCAGTTGTACACCCCCCACCCACAACGGCAGATGAACCGTCAACACATTGAGCATCAGCATTCTCAGCGAAAATAGAATATAAATTGGGTTTTGAATATTTAATCATAATTAACTCCGAAATTAATAAGATTATTTTCACTTTACTATCTAAGTTATATATAATAAAATTATAGCCTTATTGATTTTTTTCAAATAAAAGTTATATTTTTTATCTTATAACTTATTTATCAACAGGATACTTTTATGAAATACAGCAAACCGGATTTGCATTTTATTCTCGCAGCCGCGGCGGATGCTAAATGTGTTCCCGGGTCAGATGCGAGTTCGAGTTTTGACTGTACTACAGGAATTCAAAATTTCACTCCATCATGCGTCCTCGGCAGCGGAGCTTTCGACACTTGTGATGTCGGCTTAGGAGCAAATAACACCTGTACTCCAACAGGCGGCTCCCAGGGGCAACTATGCGTGGAAGGAGGCAATCAATTGTAACATAAATGTCAAGTCAATATTACTTCGGCTTAAATTTATTTTTACTTTATTGATTTGCATAAGCACCCTTAATGTCATATATTATACTATGCAAATGAGTTGAAGACAGTTGAAAGTTGCAGTCTTTCCGGCAACGTTGCGTACTCAACCAGTAAAAGTGGAACTAATACTGATGATGCCTGTGTCGATTGGGCTAAAAACTGATTGATTATAATAGTTTAAAAACAATAAATATAAGGGTTTCTTATGTCTGTAAAACCATTACGTAATCCGGATATTGTATTCAGAGAAGAATTTGATGAATGGGGAGTGCTTTTCGACCCGGAAACAGGTGATGCCGTAGCATTGGATCCCGTCGCCGTATTTTACTGGAAACATCTGGACGGCAGCAATAACCGTGAAAAGCTGGTGGAAATGCTCAAAATGGAATGCGAAGATGTCCCGGAAGACGCCATTGACCATCTGGATGAATTTGTAAAAAAACTCGAAGATGCCGGTTTTGTGTCAATATAACCAGGAGGAATAATATGGCGCGAAAACCTTATTACGCACCGCGTTCTCTGGATATTGATATCACAACCCATTGCAACCTGCGGTGTTCCTACTGTTCTCATTTTACCAGCGATGGTGATGTAAATACCGATCTGTCTCTGGATGAATGGGACAGATTTTTTCAGGAATGCACCAGCATTGGCGTGATGAACCTCACTCTTTCCGGCGGGGAAGCTTTCTATCGGAAAGACATCCGGGAAATCATTCAAAGCATAGTCCGTAACCGTATGCGTTTTTCAGTATTATCCAACGGTACGTTGATTGATGACGAAACCGCAAAATTCCTGAAAAATTCCGGCAGATGTAACAGTATTCAAGTATCAATAGACGGCCCTGATGCGGGCTCACACGACCTTTTCCGCGGCAAAGGTTCCTTCGACAAAGCCTTAAAGGGGCTTGAAACGCTGGTAAAAAATGATATTAAAGCTACTTCCCGGATAACCCTTAATAAACACAGTTTCAGGCGCTTGCCGGAAACAGCTAAACTTCTGCTTGAAGATATCGGCCTCAATGGTATTTCGACAAACAGCGTATCTTACTTCGGGCTTTGCCGTGAAAATAATGATTCAATGGCTTTAAATGCTGTTGAATTCAGCGAAGCAATGCTCATAATCCAAAAACTGCTGAAAAAATATCCCGGCAGAATAAACGCCATGGCTGGCCCTCAGGCCTGCGCTAAAAACTGGCGTCAAATGGAAAAAGCCGTAAACGGTGATGAAGAAGCCGCAAAAGCTACACGCTGCGGTTATCTCGCCAGCTGCGGCTGCATATGGGGTAAACTTTCTGTACTTGCTGACGGCACAATAGTTGTGTGTTGTCAATTGGCTGCTCTTAAAGTCGGAAAAGTCAATAAGGACAATCTGCGCGAGGTATGGCTCAACAACCCGATACTCAAAAGCATGAGAAAAAGGGTGGAAATACCATTGTCAAAATTCGATTCATGCCGCGACTGCAAATATCGTGAATTCTGCCGCGGCGGCTGCCCGGCAACTGCTTATTCGATTTTCGGCAAAGTCAATATCCCTAATTTGGCTATTGACTCATGTTATCGTGAATTTTTAGAACAAGGCGGTACACTCCCGCCGGAGATATAAGGATCTTGTATGTCAGAAAACAAAATTTTTGAAATTAACACTATGGATCTAAAGGAAGGCACTCCTGGCCTGAATACTATCTATTTCTACTTAACAGAGGGGTGCAATTGCAAATGCCGCCATTGCTGGATCACTCCTAAGTACGAAATTGGCGGAAAAGGCAAATGGCCTTATATTTCCCTGGCTTTATTCAAAAAAATTATAGAACAGGGGTTGCGGCTCGGACTGAGCTCGGTAAAACTTACCGGCGGTGAACCTTTGATCCATCCTGACATTCTTGAGATCCTGACATACGTTAAAGAAACCGGACTGAACCTGATCGTTGAAACCAACGGGCTGGCGTGTACGCCGGAAATCGCGGCAGCAATAAAACGCTGCGCAAACGCCTTTGTTTCAGTCAGCCTTGACGGGGCTGTTCCTGATACACATAATTGGGTACGAGGAGTTGATAACGCATATGACGGCGCTCTTGAAGGCATTCGAAATCTAGTCAAAGCTGATATCCGTCCACAGATAATAATGTCTTTGGTAAAACGCAACAAGGACCAAATCGAAGAGCTTGTAAAACTGGCTGAAAAACTTAATGCTTCATCTGTAAAATTCAATCTGGTAGCCCCGTTAATGGATCGCGGATCACAATTAGCCGAACAGGACGAAACCCTGAGCATTCAGGAACTTATAGAACTTGGTAAAAACATTGAGCAGGAAATTCAACCTGAAAGCAAGATCCAACTTTCTTATTCTCACCCTTTTGCGTTTAAAAGCCTCTCCGCTATTTACGAAAAACATGATTCCGGACGGTGCGGTATTTTCGGCATTATAGGCGTACTCGGCTCCGGGAAATACGCGCTCTGCGGAATAGGCGAAAGCGTTAAGGAACTGATTTTTGGAAACGCCGAAAAAGACGAGCTGTCAGACATCTGGCATAACAACACCATATTAAATGAAATCAGGGAAGGAATTCCTGAAAAACTCGAAGGAATATGCGGCGACTGCATCATGAAAAAAATGTGTCTTGGGCAGTGTATCGCCAACAATTATTTTGTCAACCATAACCTTTTCGCTCCATTCTGGTTCTGCCATGAAGCTCATAAGGTGAAGCTTTTTCCCGAATCAAGGCTGGTTCCAGGCAGTAAATCCGCAAAGGAGCTTTCTGCTTAACCTTACACGTTATGATATTTCCCGCCTCTTGCAATATCAATAGCACGGTAGATCTGCTCCAGTAAAAATAATCTTGCCATTTCGTGGGTAAAGGTCATTTGAGATAAAGAAAGCAGACAGTCGGCACGTTGTTTTATTGCGGGCGACAAACCAAACGGACCGCCTATTACAAAAATCACTTTCTGATCAATACTGCTTAATTTTCCAGAAAATCCACTCGATGTAAACTCACCGCCTTCCTCGCTTAACGCAAAGATAAAAGCTCTGTCCTTGCCGATGGATTTCAGAATAGCCTCCCCCTCCTGCTCGATATTGCTGTCCCGGAGCTCAACTGTTTCCAGTTTGGCATAACGTGATATCCATTTGCTGAATTCAGCAATTTTGTTTTGCAATCCTCGATCCTTTATTTTACCGACCGCAATTATTTTTATTAGCATTATTTAAACCTAGTCAAATATTTTATCCAGAATCTTCTTAGCGCTGCCGCCGCCTTCCTCAAGGATTTCACCTGTAGTATCCAGTATGGTAAAGGCATTCTCTGTCATGAATTTAACAGTAGTTGCCCGATAATTTATTTCAGGCTTGTCAACAGTCCCGGAAATCTCAACAGGTAAGGATATCTTATTAATATTCAGATGTGAATTCATGTCAAGCATCTGACGTGTACCCAAACCAAATTCTCCAATAAAACTCAAACTGCTGACAATCTTACCATTCAAATGAAAATCTATTACCCTGATTGTCCCGCCGCCAGCTTCAAGCCGCATTTTCCCGTCAGTAAAGTTAAGTACCTTCATATCCCTCTGGAATTCCAGAACATAGCTTGCCGCCCTCCCCATGGCTTTAACGACCCTGCCGGGGACCATTTTCTGGATATTAACCATTATTTCAAACGGGAGCAGGAAAATCTTACCCATGGTGGTCTTGCTTAAACTGTTAGGTATTTTCACATTCTCGAAATCACTCCTGACAGAACCATTCATATTATCCCATAATGCCACAGGCTGCAACCCCGTACCAGTCAGCTTTACATTAACATTTTTGAGGGTTCCCTTCATCCTTTTCAGGTCATCCCGCAAAAAGGTTTTGAATACCGGATTCAAATTAAACTTGTCGCTTTTTAGCTCAACATCATATTTTATCCCTTTTCCAGTACTTAAAAAATCGCCTTTAAAATTCAACTTGTCTTCATTACCGCTTATCTGTAAATGCTTTACTGAAAGACGGCGTTTTTCCCCGGTGATCTTGCTGTTCAAATGCGCGGTCAATACTGAACTGTATTTGATACCGCGCAGATCAACAAGCAGAATGTAGGAATTCTTGCCAAAATCAAATTCCAGAGGTTCAGCCTTTTGGGGTTTAGCAACGGTTCTTTTTTCAGATACCTTTTCAATTGACGGCTTCCCGCCTTTTGTCGCAAAAAGCTTTTTAATCTTATCAATATCAATAATTTTCGATTTAAGAGTAATAACAACGGGCTTTCCTGTTTTTCCCTGCGGCAAAGTGGTGGAACCGTCAACACTTACGATTTTTCCACTTTTACTGTTTACGTCAATTGAAAAATTTTTACAGAAAAACAAATCTGGCGTTAATACGATATCAAATGAGCTTTTCCCATCGACAGCCTCATTCACCGAGCCGCCTATGACCTGACTCATATTAATATTGGATTTTATTTTCATATCTTTAAAGTGGTTTTTGATATCAGCATCCAATTTACCTTTGAGGATTCCATGCTTTAGATTACCGGGAGTTATAATATTTATAGATTCATGGTTAAGGTAATTTAGCGCAAGTTCAAACTTGCCTTCCCCTTTAGATAATTTTAAATCCCCGAAACCACTAAGTCCAAGTATCAGCTTTTTATTTTTACGCATTCCACAGACTACCTGCCGTATCTTTATATCATCAAAATTAGTTATTGAACTGGTAAACCCAAAATTCAAACGTAATTTTTTAAAAAGTTTATCCATACGCAATAGCGCGAGATCGTCAACCGTCAACGAAGAATCAAGGGTTATAGACTTCAAATTATCCTTTATATTGGCAACAACCTTGCCATTCAGGTAACCACCAGCCAAAGTATCGTCTTCAATAAAACTCCTGAACTGCCTGGTGGACAAATTATTTACAGTCAGAACGGCTCTTGAATTATTTGTTAAATTTTCTATCAAGCCGTTATGGGGAGTAACTGAAATATTCAGGACTTTTTTGTTCTGTTGAACAATATTAAAATCTACCGGTCCCAGCTTTACCTCTCCTGTGTCAAACTGTACATTGCCGTGCAGCGCCGCCGTCAGGAAAAACGGACTGAGCTTTCCGGTGATCTTGCTAATGCCGTTTATAGTTTCAGGCGGAAGAGGCAGACTTCTAATTTCATCTTTGGAAAGGCCTTTCATATTCATAGAGAAACCAGCTTTGCTATTTTTAAAATCAACATTCCCGGAACCTGCAAAACTCAATATTCTCTTCTTTTTGCTGATAATATCCAAATCAAATTTCGGAAGCGCCAGAAAAAGCTGTCTACTTATAAGCCCGACTATTTTCTGTTCAAATCCAATATCTTTAAAACGCTCTTTGCCTATTTGAAAATCCAGTCCCTCAGCCCTGATATTTCCCCCGAAACGCAGCTTGCGTTTCGGTGCAATAACACACGCTATATCACCATTAAGCTGTCCTTTGTGAATAACGAAATCATCTCCCGGCGACTGTAGCAGTTTTATCATAGTCAAGTCAAGATTCCGCAGTTTCAGAGTAATCTCCGGCTTCCGTTTTTCCAGAAAGCTCAGTTTGCCAATGGAATAAGAGAAAGGACGGTCACAGTATAATGACAAAACCTTTTTACCGCGGTCGTTCAATTCTGTATTCATATGTTTAACTCGCAGAATCTTATTAACCTGGTCAAAGCTGAAATCATATTTTGACCTGAAACTTAAATCCGGCAATTTATACTTCTTACCGCTAATTATCGCATCATCCCGGCGAGTCAGTTTCAAAACGCCAGCGCCGGAAAATCTTCTGTCAGAATACTCAAAATCACTTATCAAGCTTGCTCCGACTTTACCCGGATTCATTTGCCGTGTGAATTGGCATAAAACCGTACCCACTTCCGAAGAAAGCGGAGCTATTTTAATTTTCCCCTTTATTTTGAAAGGGGCAAAGCTGATATATGAACTTAATTCAATATTGCTTTTTATATACTTTCCATCCAGCTCCCGAAGATAAAATTCCTTGATAACAATACCCTTTGCGTCACCATCACCGTCAATACGCATAGCCAGGTTGCTGTTATTTATTCTCACCCCGTTAATTATTCCGTTGAGTTTATCCAGATTGCTGTCAAGCTTGATTTGATAAGGATGCATATAATCATCAAGCGCGAGAGTCAAAGTGGCGTTCCAAGCCCCACGGTCTACTGTAATTCCACTATCGCTTTTAACTGAAACACGGGATTTTATAGTCAAAATACCGGGTTTATTATTTTTTAATTCAGACAAGCTGATATTCAGGTCTTTAAACTCCATGCGGGCTGGAGCCTCTTTATCTCCAGCGTCAAAAGTAAAAGATGAATCCCTGATCTGAATATTTTTTAAATCAATAAAAGTTTTTTCAGGCTTTTCATTTTCTGCTTTTTTGATTTCTGCGTCAGACTTTTTGCCTGTAGCCTGGCTTGTTGATATTTTTTCAGGGGACTCATAAGTCCATTTCCCATCGGCCCCCTTAGCAATAGTTATAACCGCTTTATCCAGCAGGACATCACGAAAACTCAGGCGTCCGCTCAACAACTCTCCAAGAGAAAAAGAACCATCAAGTTTTTCAGCTCTTACCAGAGGATTTTTATCCGAACCAATAACAAGGTTTTTCGCAGTCAAATGTGAATCAAACAAGGACAGCTCCACCTCTCCGGCGCTGATACGCAAATCAATAGAACTGCTCACAGAAGGCAGAATAACTCCGGTTATAAATCCTGAACTTGTAATCAACCAGAAAGCAACTACAGCCAGGATAAGCAGGCTTGACAAGGCTATAATTAAAATTTTTAGAAATTTCTTCTTAGCTTTAGTAAGCACAATTCACTCCTCCATAACTTTTAGCTTATGCTCCCTTAGAAAATATTTTCTGCAGTTCCATCTGGAAAGCCTTCAAATCATCCTCTGTCGGTTCGCCTTCCGCTTTTTCCATACCAAGACGCCCCATTTGGTCAAGCACCCAGCTTCCGGATGCTCCTGAAGGGAATTTCACACTACCGTGTGCGACCGCGCCGGGTTTAACCAATTTACTCAACTCAACAATACATTGACCGGAAGTTTCCTCCGGCTCCAGGATTTCCTCCTGATTTTCTTCTGATTCCGCGGCTTCTTTTTCCGCTTCATCTTCCGCGGTTTCCTTTGCGGCTTCTTCTTCCCAGTCGATGCTGTCCAAAGTTGAAGCCATCAGGCGGACATCCAGAAAAGTCATGCGCTTTTTAAATTTTTCCTCAATCAGCTTCTGGATTTCCGAAAGGGAAATATCTTCTTTTATTTTTTGCGCCATAAATTTTTTAATTTCATTTTCATTTGACATTTCTAGATTTCCTTTTTTATTTTTGCAATCTTTTTACTTTCATTAGAGCTGATTTCAAAACTCTATATATAAAAATAACACCCATATCGCTTAAATAAAACCTCTAAACAGTATTTTTTAGATTAATACATTTGTTAAAAGGCATTTTTAGGGTAGATTAAATATTTCAGAAAATTATATTTAATAAAATTAAATACCAGTAATATAGAAAAAGGAACAAGAAATCATGCGCAGCGACATCATGAAAAAAGGGTTCGAAAGAGCACCGCACCGCTCTTTGATGATGGCAACAGGAATTAAAGCCGAGGATATAAAGAAACCATTTATCGGAGTCTGCAATTCTTATACAAATATTGTCCCCGGACATGCACATCTGGATAAAGTCGGAGAACTTGTTTGCGAAGAAATCCGTAAAGCCGGCGGTGTTCCTTATATATTTAATACTATCGCCATCTGTGATGGTATCGCCATGGGGCATGCCGGCATGAAATACTCCCTTCCTAGCCGTGAACTCATAGCCGACTGTGTTGAATCCATGGGCAAAGCCCATCCTTTTGATGCCATGATCTGCATTCCAAACTGCGATAAGATCATCCCCGGAATGCTTATGGGCGCAATGCGTCTGGATATCCCGACGATCTTCGCTTCCGGCGGCCCGATGGCGGCAGGCAAAGACGCAAAAGGCGCCACTACTGACTTAATAACCGTCTTTGAAGGCGTTGCCAAACATAAGATCGGCAAGATTGACGATGATAAATTACATGAACTCGAATGCTGTTCATGTCCGAGCGTCGGATCATGTTCAGGCATGTTCACCGCTAACAGCATGAACTGCCTCTGTGAAGCTTTAGGTATCGCCCTGCCCGGCAACGGCTCTATCCTGGCAATCGACCCGGCACGCGAAACCCTGTGGAAAAATGCCGCAAAACGCATTGTTGAACTGGCTTTAGCCGGAGCACCCACCGCTAAGCAGCTCGCCACCCCTGACGCTTTCCACAATGCATTGACCCTGGACATGGCAATGGGCGGCAGCACCAACACTATTCTCCATACTCTGGCGGTAGCCAACGAAGCCGGAACACAGCTTGATCTGAAGCTGCTTGATAAAATAAGCAGCGACACTCCCAATATATCAAAAGTTTCACCATCAAGCCAGTATCACATGGAAGACGTCCATAACGCGGGCGGAATCATGGCTATTATGAAAGAAGTAAGCAAACGCGGTTTAATAAAAATGGATGCTATAACCGTTTCCGGCAAAACCATAGGCGAACAACTCGCCGAAGCCAGCGAGCCGGACGGAACCGTTATTCGCAAACTGGACAATCCTTACAGCGAAAAAGGCGGATTGGCAATATTATTCGGTAATCTGGCACAGAAAGGCTGTGTTGTTAAAACTGCCGGAGTAGCTCCTGAAATGCTGGTTCATCGCGGCCCCGCGGTTATTTTTGAAAGTCAGGAGGAAGCTTGTGAAGGAATCCTCGAAGGTTTAGTCAAAGAAGGCGACGTAGTAGTAATCCGTTACGAAGGCCCAAAAGGAGGCCCAGGCATGCAGGAAATGCTCGCCCCGACAAGTTATATAATGGGGCGTGGTTTAGGCGAAAAAGTAGCCCTTATCACTGACGGGCGTTTCAGCGGTGGAACACACGGAGCCTGTATCGGGCATGTCAGTCCTGAAGCCGCGGCTGGCGGAATTATCGGCTTGGTTGAACCCGGCGATATGATCAGCATAGACATCCCGAACCGCAGCATGGAACTGGAAGTTTCAGATGAAATCCTGGCGGAACGCAAAAAGAACTGGACTCCGCGCGAACCCAAGATCACTACCGGCTGGCTGGCCCGTTACGCAATGGTCGCTACCAGCGCCGATACCGGAGGAGTTTTGCGGATTCCAAAATAAGCCGGGAGCGTCGGCTTTAAGGCCGGCATTCTTTAATACGGAAATCTAGAATGTTAAATTTTCTCAGGCGCAATGTATATCAACATACATCTGATGAGATAGATGGTCTATCAGGCACTCCCACTCCATCATCTTTTTCAAAGTGGGCACTCGGGATAATCATTCCCGCAGGTATTCTGATATACGCAGTACGATGCTGTGTTCTGCAAAAAGCTGTGCTTTTCGGACAACACGGTTCCAGCCTGAAACTTTCCGGAATACCTGCGGTGTTTATGGGGCTTGCCTGGTTAAGCGCCGCATTCTTCATTCATTTCCATTATTTCTGGTCTGCCGTCAAACGCCTTTGCGTATATGCCGATTTCGCTAAAACTATAGCGTTGCTATGTTTGATCGGCACATTCGGATACGTAGTCTGGACAGTAATAATGTAATAAAATATTGAATATCCAATATCCAGTTAAAAGCACGAAAGACGTTTACCCGGGCACGCCGGTCTTCAGACCGGCATCTTAAAACTTAACACTTAAAACTTTTTTGGGCTTCATCCCAAACGTATTCCACTCCGGTTTTGATTGAAGCCGGATCAACCCCGATTGCTTTCAATGGGTTGGTAAAAGCGACTTGAACAATTTCCTCCGGCGTCAGGAATCCAAGCGATGCCAAATAATTCACGCACTGCAAAATAGTCGCAGATGAACCTACCAGACATTTTTTGTCGGGATTATGGAGAAGCCCGTTTTCCTCAATAACCGCGCGATTGCCAAGGGTGAAATATTCACCGGGAGGCATTCCGGCTATCGGCGAAGCATCACTGGTAATAATCGTATTGTCAATACCTTTAGCGCGGATAATAGTTTTGATAACTGTCGGAGGCAGATGATGCCCGTCAGTAATAATCATCGCACTTAATCCATCACATGCCATACCCGACCAGATCGCGTTCTCATGGCGGTTGACCTCGTTCGGAATACCATTGCCGAGGTGAGTCAATAAAGTCGCTCCGGCATCAGCACATCTGCGGAGATCATCATAAGCTGCCAGATGATGTCCGAGCGAAACTGCCACCCCCTGGCTCACCGCGTATTTAGTCAACTCTGCCGCGCCTTCGTTTTCGGCGGCGATAGTCAAAATTTTAATCTGTCCGTCCGCCCACTCCTGCATTTTCTTGAAAAACTCAACACTCGGAGTTTTGACCCAGCTAGGATTATGTGCCCCGACCGCACCAGGTTTACTGCTTAGAAACGGGCCTTCGGCATGGATGCCGAGAGCACGCCCGCCAAGTTCCGGAGCCTTCATCGCTTTAGCCAGAATTGGCAGATTGCGTTTATAATCTTCTTCACTGGCAGTGATTATTGTCGGTAAAAAAGCTGCCGTTCCGCGATTCAAAAGTTCTTTGCTTACCCTTATAAATTCCGATTCATTCAAATCGTCTTCTGAAAAATTAACCCCGAGAAAACCGTTCACCTGAACATCAATAAAACCTGGAACCTTAATCATTGTTATATATCCTGTTGAATTAATTAAAAACTTTGTTAAATACTTTAACAATGTATAATGTACAACTTTTAAGCCATTATTTCAAGTTATATCCAGGATTTACAGCTTTTTTTTGATAAAGGGCTTGACTAAATAAGGGATTGATATTATTTTAAAAGAAACTATTTAGTTGGTTTTATAAAATAATGGAGTTTAAAACTATGGAATATCCATCAGAAATAAAAGACGAAGCACAACTGGAAGATCTGCTTTCAATACCGGATACAGGTTTAATAGACATGATGAAGCGCCTTGATGGCGACATCATGATCCTTGGTATTGGCGGGAAAATGGGAATAACTTTAGGCAGACAGGCGCTTAACGCGATAAAAAAGGCTGGAGTCAACAAAAAAGTTATAGGCGTTTCACGTTTCAGCGACACCGCCGGGCGCGAACGCCTTGAAGCGTGGGGCGTACAAACCATCGCCTGTGACCTGATGGATGCAAAAGAAGTCGCGAAACTGCCGCAAATAAAAAATATCATCTTCATGGCCGGGCGCAAATTCGGAACGAACGGCACAGAGGAATTGACCTGGGCGATGAATGCCCTGGTTCCGGGTTATGTCGGAGCGCATTTCAAAAACAGCAATATCGTCGTTTTTTCTACCGGATGTGTTTATCCTCTAGTCAGCGCGCAAAGTGGAGGCTGTACTGAAGATATCGCTCCCGCCCCTATCGGTGAATATGCCCAAAGCTGTCTCGGACGTGAGCGTATTTTTTCCTACTGCTCAAAGCAGTTCGGGACTAAGGTTTTACTTTTTCGTCTGAACTACGCAATTGATCTACGCTACGGAGTGCTGCACGACATCGGGCAGCAGATATTGAAAGGAGAACCGGTGAATAACACAGTCGGTCATTTCAATGTCATCTGGCAGGGCGATGCCAACAACCAGGCGCTGCGCTGTTTGGAATATTGCACATCTCCAGCCGCAATCCTCAACGTTACAGGGCCGGAAACAATAACCGTCGAATATATTGCCGAAAAATTTGCAGCATTGATGAATAAAGAAATCACTTACACAGGAAAATCCACAGATAAATGTTATCTGAACAACTCAGCAAGAGCGGTAAAGCTTTTCGGCAAGCCACGGGTGAATATTGAACAAATGATAAAGTGGCAGGCGGCATGGTTTATGCAAGGCGGCGCATCTCTTGGGAAACCAACTCATTTTGAAGTCAATAATGGAAAATTCTAAGGTATAAATATGAAAAAAATAATTGATATTGATCCGCAGGTACTGAAAGTATTCCAAAATGGAACAGTTATTCCGGCACAACCTTTGGCGCTGGATGAAAATCGTGAATTCATGCCCACGCGCCAGGCCGCACTCTGCCGTTACTATATTGACGCCGGAGCTGGAGGAATAGCGGTCGGCGTACACTCCACGCAATTTGAGATTCGTGATCCGGAAATCGCTTTGTTTGAACCAGTACTGGCTCAGACTTCCAGGTTCATTGACGAATGGAGCGAAGAAACCGGGCGCAAAATCCTAAAGGTATCAGGAGTATGCGGAAAAACAGAGCAAGCGGTTTATGAAGCAGGTTTTGCAGTCGCAAACGGTTATGATGCTTGTTTGCTGAGTATGAGCGCATATGCCAATGACAGCGTTGAGGCAATGCTCGAACATGTCCGGGCCATCGCTAAGATCATGCCGGTAATAGGTTTTTACCTGCAGCCGAGTGTCGGCGGCAGGATCCTGCCTTATGAATTCTGGTACGAATTCGCTAAAATCGACAATATTCTCGGGATAAAAATGGCTCCATTCAACCGCTACCAGACCTTTGATGTTGTCCGTGCGGTAGCTGAAGCCGGAAAAGAAAATGATATTACGCTTTATACCGGAAATGATGACAATATTCTTGTAGACCTCATCAGCGAATATAAAATAAACGGGAAATCCCTGCGCATTAAAGGAGGATTACTTGGCCACTGGTGCGTTTGGACGAAAAAAGCAGTTGAACTGCTTGATGAAGTGCATGCCCTGATTGCTTCAGGCCAGCCTGTCCCCAATGAAATCTTGACCCGAAACATCGAAATAACAGATTCCAATGCAGCATTTTTTGACCCGGTCCACAGTTTCGCCGGATGTATACCCGGCATTCATGAAGTCCTGCGCCGTCAAGGCTTACTTAAAGGGACATGGTGTCTGAATCCGGATGAAGTTCTTTCCCCCGGACAAAGTGAAGAAATAACCCGGGTCTATGAAGCTTATCCTCACTTGAATGATGATGCTTTTGTAAAAGCTAATCTGGATAAATGGCTGGCTTGAATTATTCTATAACCAGTTCCTGGGTTTTGCTGACTTTTTTTGAATACGTTTCTGACTTTATTCCGTCAGGGTTACAGGTTCCGCACCCGCTTATAAATGCAGTTATCCCCACGGCGATAAGAACAGTAAATACAATTCTATTCATTTTATTTCTCCATTTTTTTTCGTGCTGCGATTTTTTTATTTTTTAAAGATGCTGTTATCAGGACATAATACATCCGCTTTCCCGGCGGCAGGAGTCCATGAGATGACAACTGGAACATCCCAGGAGTCCTTCTTAAGCTCCACGGTCAGTTTGTCTCCGGATTTATAAAATAAAGTTCCTGAACTCTCAAATCTTGAGTCTATTGAACGAAGTACGCTTTCGCCGGTTTTAAATGTCATAACGCATTTATCCGGCAGTATATAATAAAGTGCACCAGAATCCTTAAAAGATGAATCCGTCGCAAGTTCGTTCTTCAATGCACGCCATTCCTGCTTCAGTGCATCAGGAGCTGAGTCTTTATAGAAAGTTTTTTTAGCAACAGGAGCTTTTGAAACAACTTTCGGAACAGTTTTTATCTTATGCTCAACGGCCTTGATTTCCGGCGGCTTATTATTGACGCGCGGCGCTATTACAGTATTTTTTATTTCTTCATCCGGCACAGATAAAATGTGATAAACAATCCCGGCGGAAATAGCGGAAACGACAACCACCGCCGCGATTCTGGCTGCCGCGTTTTTTCCAGGTTCAGAAGCAAAAGCTTTCAGCACCTTCGCAAACTCAAACGCAGTCGGGCGTTTAGCCGGGTTAGCGTTTAAGCCCCGCTTGATTAATTGTTCAACCTGAGGCGGAATTTTTTCTTTGAACGGAGTTACCATAGCTTTGGGAACTTC
The DNA here is from genome assembly GCA_963664605.1 of Victivallaceae bacterium. Taxonomy (GTDB): domain Bacteria; phylum Verrucomicrobiota; class Lentisphaeria; order Victivallales; family Victivallaceae; genus JAHOYW01. The sequence continues at coordinate 1,373,362 of OY761536.1, read as the reverse complement.
ATTGTTTATCACTTCGGATAATTCTTCAAGCGACAGGAAATCGACTTCATAAGGAAGAGATACGCATATTGTTTCATATGCCATCACGGAAAGAGAATAAATATCCGCCGCTGTAGTTAGCGAATTTATCTTTTTGTCATTAAGCGCTTCCGGCGGCATATACGCGGGGGAACCGGATATCTGGAAATCGTTTATAAGTGTTTTTTCCTCTTCAAGCAAAGTAACCAGGCCCAGATCAAGCAATTTTACCTGTCCGTATTCGTCAATCATAACGTTACGTGGTTTTATATCTCGATGAAGCATGCCTTTTTTATGCAGTTCACCAACAATCCCGGCAACATCTCCGACCAGGGAAAACTTTTCCTGTAAAGTCAAATGATTATCCCAGCAGTATTTTTCAAGAGATGTACCATTAACCAGCTCCATAGTATAATAAAGCCCGCAGGACGAGTCACCGCAGTCAAACACCCTAACTATTCCCGGGATATTCAAGCCTGCCTGAACTTTTATTTCCTTGAAAAACTGTTCCCGCATCGCCTCGTCAGCGCTAAAACGCCGCGACAGCAGTTTCAAAGCGACACTACGTTCAAGTTCCGGGTCAAAAGCTTTGAAAACTTTCGCACATCCGCCTTCTCCTATCAGGGAAAGCTGTATATATTTGCCAATCGAATTCGGCATTTCAGTTTTATTTGCTTCCATAAACAGCCCTTATTAATATTGAGCAAAAGTAGTCGCTGAGCAAATTGCTCCTGCGACTTTATATATTAATGTTCGTGTAAAAACCACCAATCTCACACGGAATTAGACTTTTTATATTGTTTTATTTTCTCGTCTATCTCACGAACGATTTCCTCTTTATCCGGATAACCCTCAAGATGAATAGAAACCAGAGAAATTTTCATATTCATGGATAGTTTTTGTTTCTCAAGCTTGAAACAAACTTGTTCGCCCTTGAGATAAGCGCCGGTATAAGCGAAATAGGCGATTTTTTTAAGCTCGATATTCATTCCCGGCGCATCCTGCAGGACTGAATCGTCTCTGATTTTTATCCACCTGTAATTCAGGCTTTTCCTTATCGTCACATATTTATGATAAAATACAATAAATCCGAACGGCAGGAGAAGAATAAGCGCGGCGGCTTCAAGCAGGAAAAATATTAAAGACGCCAAAACACAGATAACAAGATATTTCGTCATCTCTTTCTTAATATCAATCTTTAACTGTTCCACAGTCGGTTTGCAGACAATCTCTTCCATAATATTAGCTCTCCACTAACAAATTATACAGGCGTTCCATGTGAATATCAATATTAAATTTTTCCTCTGCGCGTTTACGGGCGGCGGTTGATTCCTTTTTAAGCATATCTTCATCATTTATATATTCCAGTAACTTTGCACGAAGCTGTCCTTTATCCGGCGGATGTTTCAGAAGCCTCCCGGTTTCACCGTCCTTGACAATATCCGGTATCGCCGCGACATCGGTAATAATCACCGGCATACTCATCGCCAATGCTTCAATAGCGACATTCGGGCTGAAATCCGAATAAGTCGGCAACGTCATCAGGTCACAACGCGAAAAAAGCTGGAGCAATTCGCCGGAATCCGCCTGCAAATGGTTGTAATAACGACAGTTGTCTTTATCCTTAAAATCAATCGTACGCCCGACAAAATGAAATATACATTCGCTGAACTCCGGCATTCCAGCCACTTCCTGCAGAATATATCCTCCCTTCTCCTCAAACGGATCGCCGATGAAAAGAAATTCAAATCCATTTTTCGGTTCAGCATCGGCATTCAGTTCCTGACGCCGCCAATGTTCAATATCCAAACCGAAAGGCAGTTCAACCAGTTGTTCATCCGGTATGCCGGATTCTTTCTGTAAGCCTTTCAGATACCAGCTGCTCATACCGAGAAAAATCGTTCCGTGCCGGGCAAGCCTGGCAATGCCCTTTCTATATATCCAATCTATAAACCACGGCAGTTTGTTATCTCTATTGGTTTTCAACGGACGCAGCGCGGTAAGCTGGCGCGCGGTAGCATCGCCATACATGAAATAACGAACATTACGGCAAAGCGGCGCCCACGCCGCATAATGGTAGGTGTCAATCAAAATAATTTCGCAGCCGTCTTTTATTGCATGTTTGGCGGCAGCGCGTCCGGCAGCGATGTACCAAAGACTCCTCAAGCAGTGTTTCTCGACTGTGTATTTATGAATCCCGCGAGCGTATTTCTCAATATGATAGAAATGAAAATCAGCACCTTCAATTTCGCCAAAATGTTTTTCCCAGCGTTGGCGGACGGTATTCCAGCCACCACCGGGCGCTATAGCGACAATGCCGATTTTTTTCAAGCTCATTCTGTATTTCCCGTCAGTTCTTTTTTCGTTGACTTTGCTTCCGCCCAGGTTGTCCGGCAATACGGGCCGCCGACTACTTTATAATAAAGATTAATTACTATCTTTACAAATACCATACACATGATTCCCATTCTTTCAAAAATGTTGTCAATGTGTTTGCTTTCAGCATAAGTAGATCGAATATCCCTGAAAATACGTTCTATCCTGCCGTTCTTTGTGGATTTTTCCTTTTCCTTGGCAGTCTGTTCCGGAGCATCATGTGAACGCAGAAGATGAGCGTAACGGTGTTCAAGCTCTTTCTGTCCCGCCAGAATCCTGATATATCTGTGGCGCCAGTCCGAAAACGAATCAACTCCAGCGGAAGTCGTGAACGCCTCTTTAGTAAGAATATTATGCCCCGAGCTAACGAGTTCCAGATAACCGTCGTCATTTATCGTATCCCTGGGCATGAGTTCAACTTCTAATTCATCAACTCGTTTTTTTAGTTTTTCCAGACGCAGCATGTACAATCTGCCAATTACCCATTTCGGTTCGGGCGGTTCAGGCTCCGCCCCGACAAAATATTTCGCAAAAAAAGTTTTCTTTTCGTTGATAGACCATGCAGTGCCGCCAGCGAGAATCAAATCTTCATCGGCATTCAAACATTCTAAAAGTTTTCCGGCGGCGTTTTTATCGACAAGCACATCTCCGTCACAAAACAATACTTTGTCAGTTGTAACATGCTCTACAATTTCATGCCAGGCATTGGCTTTTCCGGGTTCGCTGCGAATAACTTCTATCAAACTATTTTCCGAGGCAATTTTTGAAGCTATTTCAAAACTGTCATCAGTCGTACCATTAACACAGACAATAATCTTTTGAGGAGGAACCGTCTGTTCCAACAGGGTTTTCAAAAGGCTTGGGATATTCACCGCTTCATTTCTGACCGGAACCCCAATGCAATAGTCTGAATTCATAATATCCCTTCTTTCTTTCGATTGTGACAACGATGACGATGACGACAGCGATTTTAAGAAACGATATAATATATACTGGATATCAAAATATTCCAGAAGCATTGAAGCAAAGAAAAAGAAGTGACCGGCGGCAGCAAAGGAGATATATTTGCCGCCGGTCACTTCATACGGAAGGAGGGTCATGCTTTTTTGAACATCGAACGTCGAACACTGAACATCGAATGAATAATTATTATTATTTATTTAGAAATATTTTTATTTGCGGTGCGTTTTGATCCGGGCAGCGGGTATAGATATTTGAATTGTCTTCAATATCCAGGTAATCAAGGAAATCCTCCGCCTCAGCGGTATTTTTTTTTACGCTGATATCGACTTTCTTTATCGCTATATTGCCTTTCTTCAGATAATACAGAATCCTGGACAACTGTCTGTTTGAAATATCCGGCGAACTGAACATCTTGCCATTCAGGGTCTTCAATACCGGCATTTTGAAAGCTTCTAAAACACATTCTTCGCGAACGATGATACCATCTTCTATAACTGCTTTGTATTTAAAGGAAAAGGTTTTACGGTCAGCATGCCATGAAAGAGTTTTGCTCTCGGCTATTTTATCATTATCCCGCCTCAGTCCTCTAGTCAAAGTACGAACAACAGTATTGGTAAGTTCTTCGCAGAAAGCCCATTTCAGATTTTTAGTCTGCCGCAAATGCGCCCGCATTCCATCGCCGGGAAAGGCTTTAAAGCTCCGCGGATAAAATTTTGATTTTGAAATATCAGCTTTCAGAGTAAATGAAAGCGCCCCGACGAACAATATCCCTAGTAAAATATTTTTTATTGTCATTTTAAAATCTCCTGTTGAAATTTATCGTTGATACCTATTGTACGCAGTCGAAAATAAAATCTCACGCAAAATTTTAAAATAATAGCAAATAAACGCCGGATGCAAATTTTTATCGCGTTTACTGAAACAAATCTATTTTCGAATACTGTCGCATTACACATTTTAGGGAGAATGAGAAGACTCTGTCAAGCAGTAAAAAGTGAACGTATTTAGGCGGCTTGCATACATTTTTTATTATTATTTTCTCCTTCCCGTGTGAGATTTTTTGATCCCTTGCGTACTATTAACAAATAGCTTATTGAAAATAATCAATTATGATGTTAATTTGTTTTAGGACAAAGTTAAAGGAAAATTTTTTATGGCGCGCGCTCACAATCATTTAATAAGTTGGAGACATATATTTGCGGCGGCAATTCTTGTTGCCGGGTGTTTTATCGGTTGGAATATATATAAAAAACACAGAACTGAAACTGTCATTATAGAGCCTGAAGTTGAGGTAAATAAGCCAAGACACGAGCCTGTTATCAGGGCCACATCAAAATCTAAAGCTTTGCCCAAACCTGAAATAAAGAAAGTTATTATAGGAAAAGTTGAAGCTCCCAAACTCCCTCCTGATACGCGTCCATGGGCGGCTGTTGCCGATTTCACGCTGGATAAATCCGTCAAGGCAGATATAAGCGGTTCAGCAATTGCAATCAAGCTTGAGCAAGTTTTTGGGAATAAATACCGTCTGGTAACGCGTAGCCAGGTGGAAAAAGCTTTGCATGAGCTGCGCTTTCAAAATTCTGATCTGACGGACAAGGGCAAAGCAAAACAATTCGGTAAAATGATTGGAGCCGAATATCTGATAAGCGGAAACGTGATCCAAATAGGCAGCAAGATAACCATAGCCTGCCAGATTTTCAATATTGAGACCGGGGCAATACGCCAAACAGCTGAAGTTTCAACATCCAAAGTAGATGACCTGAATTATATCGTTCTCAGGGAAGCCGCCGACGTACTGGTTATGTCGGACGCGGAAAAACAAGAATATATTGAAGCTAAGATCAATTATCCCAAAAACCTTAAGGCAGGCAAAAAAGCCTTTTCAGCAAAAGAATATGACAAAGCAGTCATATATTTGAAACGCGCCCTTAACGCAAAGCCCAGCGATGAGATTGAAAACCTGCTGATACTAGCTTCGGAAAAAGCCCGGAACCAACAAATATATCTCGACCATAAAGCAAAATACGAATTAGCCATGAACAAAGGCAATAAATTATTGGACGAACAGAAATGGAAAGAAGCGGAAAAAGCGTTCGGAGAAGCCCGGCAGGTTCCCGGCTATGAATACGACATCAAGGCTTATGACGGCATCAGGAAAGCCAAAGACGGAACCAATGTAGCGCTGAAAAAACAAAAAGCGGAAAAAGAATTGAAGATGTGTCTTGATTCCGCTGGCTTACTCCTAGAAAACGCGGAAAATTTAAAGAAAAATGATATAACTGCCTACCGTAAATGTTCCGCTTCAATACAGTTAATCATTGATTTCACATACTCCAGCCATTATAAATATATAAGCCGGCGCGCAAAAGATTATCTTGCTAAATTTATGGCGCACGCGGTGAAGTATCAGCAGACCTTAAACCCGCCCCTGCCTCATGACTTAAAGATGGTAAAGGATATCCGGCACGCTCCGTTATCAGACCTCGCGCCGGGCAGCAAAGAAGCACAGGTCCGCCAGCAGCACTGGGCAATCAAACTGGGCCTGCCGATGGAAGTAAAAACGAATAAGTCCGGTATCTCCTTACGTTTGATCCCGCCAGGAAAATTCATAATGGGCAGTCCTCTCAGGGAGGCAGGACGCAATAGTGACGAAAAGCCGCGGAATGTTCTCGTAACCCGTCCGTTCTATTGTGGCAAGTTCGAGATAACTCAGAAGCAATGGAAACTGGTTATGGGCAGCAATCCAAGCTTCTTTCGAAATGACGCGGAAGATAACCCGGTTGAGCAGGTAAGCTGGAACGACTGTCAGGATTTTCTGAAAAGACTTTGTATTCTGGAAAAAGTTCCGCAGGGAACTTATTGTTTGCTGACTGAAGCTCAATGGGAATATGCCTGCCGTGCTGGAACCGGAACCCCGTTTTGCTACGGTGAAAGCCTGGATTCCAACATGGCAAATTTTGACGGGAACTTCCCTTATAATAATTCTAAAGATGTTTTCCGCGCTAAGTCCCTGCCCGCAGGCAGCTTTAAAGCCAACGCCTGGGGGCTGTATGACATGCATGGCAATGTCTGGGAATGGTGCAATGACTGCTACAACATTAATAGTTCTGATCGTGTAATTCGCGGAGGCAGCTGGAATATCTCCGGCAAAGACTGCCGCTCCGCAGGCCGTCTCAAATATTGGCCTTCATTCAGGTTCAATATTCTGGGATTCCGTGTTTTAAGAGTAATTTCCCCGAAAAGAGAGGATATATAACAACAAAAATATAAAAATAGAATAATTTAGGATTTGTATATTTAAAATTGAGGTATAAAATTATATCAGGTCAGATATTTTAATAAACTAAACAAACGGAGTAGGATATGAAAAAGTTTTCATTTTTTTCCCTCGTCACAATAGCATGCTTCATTTCCGTGAATGCATTCGCGCAAGGCGGAAAACCGACAATTGCGGTCATGCCTTTTAACGTAAACCCGTTCATGAGAACAATCACCGTTAACAACGTCGTGATTACTCGTCAGGTAATGGAACGTGAATTTGGAAATCAGTTAATAGAATTTCTGGTCAAATCCAGAAAGTTCAAAGTTTTGAACCGTACCGATATTCAACGCGTACTCGCAGAAAATAACCTCACCGATTCAGTATGGGCAAAACCCGGTCAGGAAAAAATGGTCGGTAAACTGTTAGTCGCTGATTATCTGGTAACTGGAACTATCAACCGTTTGGAATTCGCCCGGGTTAATCAGAACATAGGAATAACTGGCGAAAGATCACAACGGATTACCGGAACTTTTAAATTTCAATTCAAAATAACCGCGGTAAAATCAGGGAAAGTGGTTGCCGCTAACCAAGTCATAGAAAAGCTAACCAGTTCTGAAGTAAGACGCTTGATTCCAGCAGCCGAACGCAGAGATTGGAGCTTGTCTGACTATAAAGATTTCCTGTTCAAACGTGCCACTATCAAAGCAGGGAATGATATTCTCGCAGGTATATATCCTATAAAAATAGCCTCAGTAAATGGTGACTCAGTAATGTTGAACCGCGGCAGAGGCGCTGGAATCGAAGCCGGACAAGTTTATACAGTGTTCAATCAGGGACAGACTGTTACTGATCCTGATACCGGCGAAGTCCTTGGTGCAAGCGAAGAAGAAGCCGGGACAATAAAAATAACTGCTGTAAATCCCAAATTCAGCAGCGGTAAAATAATTACAGGCGGAGGCAAAGTTGCAACCGGAGCCATCTGCCGTAAGAAGGATGTCCAGACAACCGCGGCTCCAGCATATCCCAGGGCAACGCCTGGTTGGTAAGATGCTAAGACATTTTTGTAGTATATCTTTTGTTTTTACGGCATTAGTCGTTCTGTGCGGGTGCACATCAATTATTGATGCGCACAAGCAGAAAAAAGGACTGACTACTGCCTATAAAACAGGTGACCTTAAAAAAGCCACTCAAATCGTATCTGAAGAATGCGAAGACCATAAAGATACCGGGGATTCGGTAATGTGGTTTCTGGAGTCAGGATTAATAAAATTTGACTCAGGGGATTACGCAAACAGCTTGAAAGATTTTGAAGCGGCTGAAAATAAAATCAACGATTTCGATGAACGCGCAAGTATTAACGCCCGGGGCTCCGGAGCGGAAACCGGTTCAGCTGTAACCAACCCCACCGCTATCCCATACAAAGGATTGTATTGCGACAGAATCCTACTGAATATCTATAAAGCTATGGTTTACCTGGCCCTGAAAGAACCGGATTCGGCAAGGGTGGAAATGCGCAGAATGCGGGATGTCCAGAAAAGAATCGAGAAACAGTTCTCTGATGAAATCGAACGCCAGCGAAAGATAACCGAAGAAGCAAATAGAAAAAATATTTCTCAAGGTCAGAAGCTGGCTAAAAAAGAAAAAGACGGTAATGTTAACTTTGATATGCTGTTGAAAAATCCGGATGTAAAAAAAGCTTACGAGGCTTCAGCGGCAAAAGCTGAAAAAGCATATGGTAATTTGATGAATCCTTTTGCGACTTATATGTCCGCAATTGCTTATCTCAGCGAAAATAATTATAGTGAAGCTTTTGTCGACTTCCGTAATCTCTACCGCATGAATCAAAACAATCCTATAACTAACCGGGATTATGTAACCTGTTCAAGAATAATCGGCTCCTATGTCCCGAAAAAACTTAAAAAAGTCCCTTCATGGAATTATTCACTCAAAGATAACATTGTTTTCGTAATATTTGCCAACGGGCGCGCTCCAGCTCTAAAACAAACTAAAATCCAGCTTGTACTGCCCTACGTTGGTTATACCGGGATCGCCTTTCCGCAATATGAATATTCTAAGCGCTCTATAAAGAATATCACTATATCCAGTGGCGGTAAACTTTATAAAACTGTCCAGCTCGTTGATATGGACTCGGTTGTCGCCGAGGAATATCACAAGCGCCTGCCTACCATGATAACCCGGCTGGTAATATCTTACCTGGTCAAGGAAACGGCATCAATGGTCGCAGTACAGGTAGCTAACCAGCAGGGGGCGGCGGCGGGCCTGCTCGCCTACAGCGCTACCGGCTTATATAAATACTTATTCAACACCGCTGACACCCGCTGCTGGGAAACTTTACCCGGGGAATACCAGATAAGCCATTTCCCAATTCCCAGGGACCGTAAGATAAAACTAAAAGTACCGGATGGTAAATCAGAAAAAGAGATACCAATTGACTTGCAAAAAGGAGCCAGTTTAGTTATAATTTATATACGCGGACTAAATAAAAAAATAATTTCGCTTAAAAATTTCCAATTGAAATAAATTAAAACAGGATGGAAAAACCATGAAAAAATCAGTTTACGCCATGTTAACCGCCACAGTTGTTGTAATCTGCTCGGGATGTCAGAATACAGTAAACACTGTGGAGAATGAACAAAAATCGTTTAAAAGAAATTACGTCAAAAGCAAAAATATATCAACGGACGGCTATCTTCGTTCACGTTTACTTATTGACAATATCAGCAAAACTACCTTACCCAGCGGCTTAACTCAAGCACAGGTAACTCTCCGCAGCAACCGGGTAGGTTTTTTCTCTGAAATGTGGAGCCATATAACCGGCGAAAATCCTTATAAAGTTTCTTATCGTTTCAACTGGATGGATGATAACGGCATGGAAGTACAGACTGCAAGCAGTGTCTGGAAAGAGCTTGACTTGATCCCGGGCGAAACAAAACGTATCCAGTCCATCGGCCCGACTCCGAGATGTAAAGATTTCGTAGTAAGCATAAAAGAATATGATTATAAAGTCAAATAAAAAAAGGAGCAGTTTCAATGAAAGCTAAAACCCTTATTCTCGCCTCAATCACAATCTCAACAGGTATTTTTATGACGAGCTGTGGAAACATGCCGACACGAATTGACGCTCAGTCCGATCGCGGCATAACAACCACCGATGACATCAACTTTAAAGACTGGCAGATAACTGCTGAAAAAACTATCAATTCAATGTTGAAGTCCGGAGTTCTCAAGCGAGCCGACGGACGCAAAAATATCATTATGATAAGCAGAGTAAAGAATCTGACCTCACAACATATCAACACCCAGATATTGACAAGCAAGATCCGTAACGCCGTACTGCGTTCAGGAATGGCTATGACAACAACTGCGGTCAGCGCGAAAGGCGCCGAAGACAGGGCAACCCGTCAGGTTCGTCAGCTTCAAGATGATGAAATGTTCAATCAGAGTACTGTTCAGAAAAACGGAACCGCAATTGCGCCTGACATGAGTCTGGCTGGCGAAATCATCCAGGAAAAAACAAGACAAGGAAGACTGAAACAATCATATTTCTTCTTCCATCTGACCTTGACCGATCTCAAGACCGGGCTGGCGGTATGGGAAGACAACGTTGAAATAGCCAAACAGTCAAAGCGGGCATTCGTCGGCTGGTAAATAAATACAGGCTATTGATAAAAGTCCTCCTGATTGTTTTAGAAGGACTTTTTTTTATCTTTTTGATTGACGTCTTGGACGCCTTGCTGATTTAGATTTTGATTCGTATTTCTGAGGAATAAAAGTAGACTTTGGAGGTCTTGGCGGCATTTCCATCATCTCATCAGGCGGCATAACGCATTTTACCGGTTCCTCCAGCAATTCTTCAATCATACCAAGGGAATAAGCTCCGTATTCACATACAAAACTGATCGATTTGCCTTTTTTACCAGCTCTTCCGGTGCGGCCAATACGATGAACATAATCTTCTGCGCGTTCAGGCAAATCGTAATTTATGACAATTGAAACATCATCAACATGGATACCGCGCGCCGCCACATCCGTAGCTATAACGATCTTCTGTTCACCTGAACGGAAACGTTCAAGTATCTTAACGCGTTTTGGCTGTGGAACATCTCCTGAAAGCAGATCGCAATTAATACCATAACGTTTCAGAGTCCTGTAAATATCGAAATTTTTGCTTTTCAAGTTTCCGAAAATCAACATGCGCTCGAATTCCTCTTTCTTTATAATCCAGTAGAGGAGCGCTAATTTTTCGTCAAGCGATACTGTATAAAAATTCTGTTCTATTAAGTCAGTAACGAGTTTATCACTCTCGCTTTCAACTTCAACCGGGTCTTTGAGCCAGGCATCAGCGAGACGCAGAATCTTGTCTTCAAGTGTTGCGCTGTAAAGCAGAGTCTGTCGTTTATCCTTGCCCGGCAGTTTGTTTATGATGCGGCGTACGTCAGGGATAAATCCCATATCAAGCATGCGGTCGGCTTCATCCAGAACCAGCACTTCGGTTTCTGACAAATTCAAATGTCTACTGCTAGAATAATCTATTATCCGTCCGGGAGTACCGATTAAAACATCAATCGGTTTACTTAACATATCCCGCTGTTTACGATGATCCATACCGCCGAAAACCACCAGATTGTTCATGTTGGTGAATAATGAGATTTTTTCAGCGTCCTTATAGATCTGCATAGCCAATTCACGGGTCGGAGCCAGAATCAACGCCCGGCAGGTTCCCGGCTTACGGTTTTCTTTGGGGTCATTCATAAATTTGCTGAAAGTCGCGGAAAGAAACGCGGCAGTTTTACCGGTTCCGGTCTGTGCTTTACCAGTTGTATCGCGTCCTTCAAGCAGGAACGGCAAGGATTTTGCCTGGATTGGGGTACAATATTCAAAGCCCATTTCCTGTAGGCCGTATAAGACATCCTCATGTAGATCAAGATCGGTAAAACGGGTTTCCCCCTCTATTTCAGGGAAAATTGTCAGCTCTTCAGGTTTTTGCGGGATTTTCTTTTTGTGTTCAATGATCTTTGGCTTGTGTGCGGTTTTGGCAGCCGGTTTGTCTTTAATCGTTTTTTTAGTCGGCTTCCGGCGCTTTGTTTTTTCAGTTTCCTGATGCGGCTTCGACTTAATCTTATTTTTTCCCGGTGCCTTGCATCTCATAGCCGCAAGATTCTCTCTCTCAGAATGTTGCGAGGTGCTTTTCGTGTTACTGCCTAAAAGATTCTTAATAAGTTTTAACAATGTGCATTTTACCTTTATTTAATTACAAATTAACTACATACAGTAGAGTTAACCGGATGCATATTCAAGCGGTTAATATAATAAAAAGGATATTTATGTTTTATCCAAACAATATTCAAACATTAGGGCATGATTTAACTCAAGTTTCGCAAAAGCCTAACATTATCCTAACATTCAAGGGTTAAACTTTCCTTATAAAAGACAATAGAGAGAACTAATATTACAGGAAGAAAAAAAGAATGGTAAAAACTAATCACATCAGTCAGAATACAGAACGCCCGATAGAGCATGAGGCAGACTGGCAGGAAGGAATAGTTAAGTCACGCGAACTGCTTTTGGGAAATCTCGCTTTGTTATCGGAATATCCCGCACAAACTTTTTACGAAAGAAAACGCGCTGAATTCATATTGAGCCGCTATGCGAGCATGTCCAATGTCGATCCGACGACAGATCCTATGCATAACGCAATAGGAATCGTTTCCGGGAATACCGGAAAACGCAATATTTTGATCTGCGCGCATATGGATAATCAGTTTAATTCCAGCATTGACCAGAATGTTACAGTTTCTGCCGACCGCGTACAGGGAGCCGGAGTGGCTGACGATAATCTGGGAATCGCAACTTTAATCACACTGCCGGATATCTTCAAGAAACTGGAACTGGAACTCGACTGCAATATAGTCCTGCTCGGAACCACACGTTATCATGGACGAGGAGATTTTGAGGGTTTCCGCACCTTTTTAAAGGAATATCCTGAAAAAATTGATGTCGTCATAAATCTCACTGGATTATCGCTGGGATCTCTCGATTATTTCAGTTTGAGCAGAGCACGCTGTGATATCCGCTGCGAACTCCAGGACCCGGAAGTGGAATCTTCATGGAGCCGGATGTCCGAATCTAACGCAATACTGGTTGCCAATGAAGTAATTAACAGCCTGAATTCAATTCCGCTCCCCAAAAAACCAAGGACCATATTAAATGTGGGCATGATCTCCGGCGGGGAACGCTATAGTACAGTCAGTCGGGAAGCTCATATAAATCTGGAGATTTTGAGCGATGAGAATTCAATCATGGAAACACTCTGTGAGCAGATAGTGGACAACTGCACCGATATCGCCGCCAAAAACGGCGCCAATATCACCTGCGATTTCTTCGGACAGCACAAAGCCTCAGGCCTAAGCAGTTCCCACCCGCTGATAAAATGTGCTTTAGAAACAATCAAAGGGCTCGGATATAAACCGCGCACAGAATACTCAAGCTCGCAGATAACAGTCAGTTTAGCCCAGGGAATCCCGTCTATATCGATTGGACTGACCGAAGGTAAAGGCGGCAGTTCCAACCGGAGTTTTATAGAACTGGGCCCGCTTGAAAAAGGTTTGATGCAGTTAATAACGTTAATTCACAAAATTGATAAAATGGGGAATTTAATTAATGAATAAATTACAGAAATGGTTAAAATCGCGTACTTTTCATTATTCCGAATTTATGGATATTGAAAAACTCGTTAATATAAAAAAACGCAAGAAACTTAAAATAAGTCTATGCTTCCCAACTCTTAATGAAGAAAAAACCATTGGAAAATCAATCATCGTAATGAAATCGGAACTGATGGACCGTTATCCTCTGCTTGATGAAATAGCGGTAATAGATTCCGGTTCCACCGACAACACCCTGGCAATAGCTGAAAAGTTCGGGGCGGACACCTATTTGGCTTCAGATTATCTGAAAGATGAAGACATACATTACGGCAAGGGAGAAAACCTGTGGAAAGCGCTGTATCTGCTCAAAGGCGATATTATAGTTTATGTAGATGCGGATATCAGTAATATACATCCGCGTTTCGTATACGGGCTGCTCGGGCCTCTGCTTGTAAAGCCGGACATAAAGTTTGTTAAGGCATTCTACAACCGCCCGTTCAAAAGCGCCAACAACCTTGCCCCGGCCGGAGGCGGAAGAGTAACAGAAATACTTATCAGGCCTTTATTCTCACAATTCTTCCCGGAACTGACCGGTATAATCCAGCCGCTTTCAGGCGAATACGCTGGTTACCGTGATATACTGACGGAAATCAATTTCCCGATCGGTTACGGAGTTGAAACCGGTATGCTTATCGACCTGCATCAGAAATACGGACTTGATGCTATCGCCCAAACCAATCTTGACCTGCGTATCCACCGCAACCAGAACGTGCTGTCGCTTGGGAAAATGTCTTTCGGCATCCTCCAGACATTTTGGAACCGGCTCGCTAAATACAAAGAGCAGCCTTTGCTGACTCCTGATTCCCTGACCTTACGGCAAATGACTTCAAATAAGGAAGACTACGATCTGATACAGCATGACATAAAGGAAATAGAACGCCAGCCGATGAGCAAGGTAAAGGAATATAAAAAGCTAATGAAAAAATCTCAGGAAAAGAAGTAAAGCAAATATGAAAATCGCGATATTACATTATCACCTGAATCCGGGCGGCGTTACCAGAATAATAGAAATGCAACTGGAAGCATTGCTGGCTCAACGGGAAATAGCTGAAATACAGGTTTTCTCGGGAGATAGAAACAGCAGCATATCAATGCCTCCAAAAGTCAAATTCATTTACGAGCCTATGTTGAATTATCTGGATTGCTCAAAATTAAACGACAATCAGATAGACAGTTGTTACAACCATATGATTGATATTTTTCTGGACCGTACGAGCCCTGACACAATTATTCACGCCCACAATATGAACCTCGGCAAAAATCCGGTTCTGACGGCAGTCTTAAATGATCTGGTGAGCGACCGCAGAATCGTAAATCATATTCATGACTTTGCTGAAGACCGTCCGGCAAACATGAAGGCTTTGGAATATCTGATTGAAAAGAATTTCGGACATACTCTTTCTAAAATGATGTATCCTGTCCATGAAAACTGTCATTATGCCGTCCTTAACTCTTCCTATGTGGAACGCCTGAAGCAATTAGCTATTCCCGCGGAACGCATAAGCCTGCTGCCAAATCCTGTCGCAAACGTGAACAGTGACACCCGTGATATTCTACAGGCAAAAAAAAGAGCTCAGAAGATTTTGAACGTAAAACACGGACTGCCGAATTATGTTTATCCGGTACGCGGCATAAGGCGCAAAAACCTCGGTGAATTTATCCTTTTAGCTTCGCTGTTCAGTAATAGAGCAAACTGGATAACCACCCTGCCTCCACTGAATCCAGTAGAAAAGGTGGAATACGACAAATGGAAGGAATTTTGTGCCGAAGAACGGATTCAGCTTATTTTTGAGGCTGGTGAAAAATGCGCCTTCGATGAAATTATGGCTTTAGCCGACCGCTGCGTAACAACCAGTATCCGTGAGGGTTTCGGAATGGTCTTCCTGGAATCATGGATGTTCGGTATGCCGATCGTCGGACGGGATTTACCGGTATCCGGGGATTTCAGGGATGCCGGAATAAAATTTGAGGGGCTTTACCGGAAACTGGATTATGAGGATACGGATTTTGCTGAACTCGGGCAAAAACGGCAAATGGAACTAATAAAAGAGTTTTTAACTGAATCTGACTCAAGAAATGATTTCATTTCCGCAAATCCGCAGTTGGAAAATATTTTTCAGGATTTCAGTCCTGAGTTTATCAGAGCAAACCGTAAATTAATAAAGGAAAAGTATTCAGTAAGAAATTATGGAAAAAAATTACTTGACATCTATAAGACATTTGTTTGATTCTCAGCAGAAACTGCACCCGATACCGACAAATACAGACTTAAATCTATCAGGAATAAACAATATAAAATGTGTTATTTTCGATATATACGGCACTCTGCTTATTTCAAATTCCGGGGATATTGACAAACTGGCGCTTTCACCCTCGTTTATCCTCGAATCTTTTGCCCAATGCGGTATAAAAATAATTTCATCCAACCCGGCAAAAGTTGCCGGGGAAATAACAGAAGAGTACAAACAAACTATAGAGGAATTGAAATACGGCGCCAGGAAAAAGAATATTGAAAGTCCGGAAATCGATATCCGCGACGTCTGGGAAATAGTAATTCAGAGTTTATACTACAGGAATCTGATAGATAAGCCCTGGGTAGATGAAGTAACTATGCTGGCAATTTATTTTGAGACCCTCAGCAATAAGGTCTACCCGATGCCGTTCATGAAAGACATAATTCTATGGCTGCACGGGAAAAGAATACCGGCAGGAGTCATTTCCAATGCACAATTTTACACCCCGGTTATTATGAACTATTTTCTCAACAGCGATGTAGATGATGAAAATGAAAATATTAAATATTTCGATGATGATCTGAGCATTTTCTCATATCAGGAAAAACTCGGTAAACCAAACATTACGCTTTATGAAAAAGCCCTGACGGCATGTTATGAAAAATATAAGTTTAAAAGCAACGAGATATTGTTTGTCGGAAACGATATGCTCAAAGATATTTATCCGGCGCAAGCGTCCGGTATGCGCACCGCTCTGTTCGCCGGTGATGCCCGTTCTCTGCGTTTACGGCAGGAAGATCCCAGAGTGAAAGGCATAGTCCCCGACTGTACAATTGACTCTCTGGAACAAGTAAAGGAAATTATTATATGAACGTATCGCATTTGAATATTGGCATCCTGCATTCGCTCATCGGCAAAAACGACGGTGTTTCAATCGTCATCGACCAGTCTGTCGAAGCTATGGTTAAATATATGAATATCCCGCTGGGAAACATATATTATCTGGCTGCGCATTCCTCGCCGCGTTTCAATGCCGAGACCAACGATATATTCTGGCACAAGAGTCCGCTTCACAAACGCATCATCAAATATTTTTGCAAACAGCCTCCATGCTGGCTTGACGGTGAAATCATGGAAAATGCCATAAAGGCAAAGGAAATCATCGCCAGCTTTATAGAAAGACACCAGATCGATCTTTTAATCGCGCATAACACTTCGCATCCGTATAACTTCATAACAGCGGTGGGGCTAGGGCTTTATCTGGAAGAACGCCGTGCCGCCGGATATATCTGGCCAAAGGTTCTTGCATGGTGGCATGACTCATTCTTTGAACGTCCGCAATTCGCCAACCCCAATGAAGTTATTTTTAAATACCTCAAATATCTTCCCGGTCTGCATAATAACGGTATTGTTTTCATAAACCGCGAACAGGTCAAAATAGCGCGAAAATATTTTAAGACATTTAAACAGGTTGACCTGAAAGGCTATTTTAAACGACACACCTGCATAATTCCTAATACCAGTGATATTCAATGGGACTGGAAAGCACAGGATTGGGGAAACATCTCAAAATTCATAGCTCCGCCGCGTGATGATTATAATCACAGTTTTTTTGACGATATCGGACTAACTGAACAACTAAAAAAAATGGACTCTGACATTGACCAAAGCGTGCTTCTGCTCCAGCATACGAGAATTGTCCCGCGCAAAAAAATTGAAACAGCGATAGATTTCGCTTTTAAACTGTCAACCAAATTCAAAAATAAAAAATGCATAGTGCTGCTGGTTTCCGGACATTCGGGTGATGAACAGGTCGAATACAAGAAATTTCTAAAACGCTACTTCAAAGATAAGCTGGGTAAAAAACCTGAAGCTAAAGTTATCCTGCTTTTTGGAGAAAGGCATATTTTATCCGAACGCGACATCATTGTCGACCAGAAATTTTATAAATTCGCCGAAATACCGTCCATCGTCGCTCAACACGGCGGAATAGGAACTTATTTCAGCGAAATAGAAGGCTTCGGCAACAACCTGCTGGAGATGATAAGCTGCGGCCTGCCAGTCGTAATCAACCGCTATCCTGTATACGAAAGCGATATTGAACACTATGGCTTTGATTTGCCGTCAGTAAAGGATGGAGTTTTGACGAATGAGCTTATTGACACAGCATATAAAATCCTTACAGATCCGGGAAAACGCAATATACAGGTTTACCACAACCTGCGAACCCTTGACTCACGACTCAGCCACCGGGTAATGGCCCGGAAAATACAACCGCTTATTGAGGATATTTTCTTCAGGAGATAGCTATGGGAACCAGAAAGATCCTAAATGAATTATATGACCATAAAACCGCCGCCAAATGCTGCCATAAGATTCATGACAGGATAAAAGCTTTCAGATACAGGAACCATGCAAAAAACGGACACAAACTGGATCAGCGGGACGTTATACTTATAACCTACGCAGATATGACGCCTGCTGAAAAGCCCCTGAATTCACTTAAAGATTTCCTGCAGGAATATACAGCCGATATTATTTCCACAGTACACATTCTTCCTTTTTTCCCTTATTCATCCGATGATGGCTTTTCGGTTATAGATTATAAAAAAATCGATCCCCGGCTCGGCGACTGGAAAGATATTGAAGCAATCGGTGAAAATTTTCATTTGGCGTTTGATGCGGTTTTCAACCATATATCAAAGGAAAGCAACTGGTTTCAGGGATTCCTGCAAGGCGAAACAAAATATGCTGACTGGTTTATAGAAGCGGGAGAGGATTTTGACAGTTCCCACGTTGTCCGCCCTCGCGCCCTCCCCTTGTTTCATGATTATGAAGACTCCACCGGTAAAACTCATCACATTTGGACTACTTTCAGCGAAGATCAAGTTGATTTGAATTTTAAATCTCCAGAGCTTTTGATGGAATTAATAGATATTCTGCTTCTCTATCTGAGAAAAGGCGCTGGGATCATCAGGCTTGATGCCATAGCTTTCTGCTGGAAGGAATCAGGAACAGAATGCCTGCACTTACCGCAGGCTCACCTCCTGGTAAAACTGTTCAGGAGGATCGCGGAAAAAGCCATGCCGGGGACAATTATCCTTACTGAAACCAATGTTCCGCATAAAGAAAACATCTCATATTTCGGGCATCAGGACGAAGCTCACATGGTTTATCAGTTTCCACTGCCGCCTTTAGTCGCGCAGGCTATTCTGCGCCGGAACGCTACTGCTTTAAGTTCCTGGGCGGCAAAACTGAGAGAACCACCGTCCGGCTGCACTTTTCTCAACTTTCTGGCTTCACATGATGGCATAGGAGTACGCCCCCTGCAGGGTTTAGTTCCGGAAAAAGAATTGGCTTTTCTGGCTGACGAATGCCTCCGCAAAGGCGGCAAGGTCGGTTTTAAGAACAACCCTGACGGTTCTCAAAGCCCTTATGAATTAAATATAAATTATTATAGTTTGCTGCGGGAACCTAATGAAAGCCTGGAATTCTCTGTAAGAAAATTCATTTTATCTCAGGCAGTAATGCTGGTAATGCCAGGTGTGCCCGGAATTTATTTCCACAGTCTTTTCGGCTCCGAAAACTGGATCGAAGGGCTTCCCCAGAATAGCGAAAGACGCACTATCAACCGCGAAAAAATCCCGGCTGACATTTTGCGGGTGGAACTGAACACACCCGGCTCCCGCCGCCAATTGATTTATCAGGAATACCGGAAATTGCTGAATATCAGAAAAGAGCATGAAGCTTTTCATCCGAAATCCGGTTTTGAAGTTCTCAAGCTTCATCCCGAAATATTCGCGATTATCCGCGGCACAAAGCAGGTGGCAACAGTTTTATGTTTATTCAATATGAGCGAAAAAAGTATCAACTTATCAATAAACCATCCAACAATTCCTGAACAACTGCATTCCCTGCGGACAAATCAAACTTTTGATTCCAGCCGGATAATATTACCTTCTTTCGGATTCGATTTATTAAAATAAATATTTTATTGTCCACATTTTTGTAAATCAGCTATTTTATACTATGTTTACAGTTATAATTTAAATAAAATAAAAATCACGGGAGTTTGCCATGGCACTTTGGGGCGGAAGGTTCAGCACTCAGACTGATAAGGAATTAAGCGAATTTTCGGAATCAGTATCATTTGACAAAAGACTTTACAAGTACGATATAATAGGCAGCAAGGCGCATTCCGCAATGCTCGCCGCGCAAGGCATTATCCCGCAGGAAACCGCGGACAAAATTGCTGTGGAACTGGATAAAATTGAAAAACGCATTGATGCAGGCGATTTTACTTTCAGCGCTGAACTCGAAGACATTCACATGCACATCGAAAGCGCACTGATTGAAAAACTCGGCGACGAAGGCGCACGGGTCCACTCCGCACGCAGCCGTAACGACCAGGTGGCACTTGACATCCGGCTCTATCTCCGTGATGCCGTAGCGGAAATCTCTGTAATGATTCGCGATTTCCAGCGCGCACTGGTTGAACAGGCTGATTCAAACGGCGACGCTATTCTGCCGGGGTTCACCCATTTACAGCATGCCCAGCCGGTTTTATTCGCTCATCATCTTTTGGCCTACGTCGAAATGTTTGACCGTGATATCGAACGTTTGAACGATTGCGCTAAACGCATAAATGTAATGCCTTTAGGTTCCGGAGCCCTGGCCGGCTCAACATTAAAAATCAATCGCGAAATGGTTTGTGAAACTTTAAACTTTTCAAGAGTTACCCGCAACAGTATGGATGCTGTTGCCGACCGCGATTTTGCTATCGAATTAACCAGCGATCTGGCTATTTTCGCAATGCACGTTTCACGTTTGTCTGAAGACATTATCCTATGGTGTTCACAGGAGTTTAATTTTATCGAACTTGACGACGCATTCTGCACCGGTTCAAGCTTGATGCCGCAAAAGAAAAATCCAGACATCGCCGAGCTTTCCCGCGGCAAAACAGCCCGGGTTTATGGTTCCCTGACCGCACTATTAACTCTTTGCAAAGGACTTCCGCTTACTTACAACCGTGATATGCAGGAAGACAAGGAACCGTTGTTTGACGCCATTGATACCGTCAAAAAGATTTTGCGCCTCTACCCGTCCATGATCGCCACTATGAAGATTAAACGTGAGAATATGTTGTCCGCCGCCTCCGATCCGGCGTTAATGGCTACTGATTTAGCTGAAAAGCTGGTTGAACTCGGCGTTCCTTTCCGGAACGCGCATCACCGGGTCGGTTCATTCGTCAAGTGGTGCAAAGACCATAATAAAGCATTGAATGAAACGACTCTCGAAGAAATGCAGGAAACGATTCCCGAAGCAACAAGGGAATTTCTGGAACTGTTTTCTCCCGACAGCAGCGTTGCGAAACGGGAAATAACCGGAGCAACTGGCCCTAAAGAAGTAACAAAACAAATAGCTTTCTGGAAAAAGCAATTAGCATAATCCCGGGAGCGCTGGTCTGAAAGCCGGTATTCCCGGCAAGATGGAAATATTAGTATGGATATCAATGGCAAAAGAATACTGGTCACGGGTGGAGCGGTACGCATCGGGCGGGCTTTATGCCTGGCTTTTGCTGAATCAGGGGCGCAAGTTGTAGTTCACTGCAATGAATCTCTCGAACAGGCTCAGGAATTAGTTTCCATGCTACCCGGACCAGGTCATAAATTGATTCAATGTGATCTAAATTCACCACAAGGCTTATTGAGTAAATGCGGACAAATTGATATTCTAGTAAACAATGCCTCAGTTTACAGACTGCCGGAGGAAGCAGAAGACCAATATATGAAGATAAATTATTCCGCCCCGATGTCATTAATGAAACAATTTTCAGGTCAGGGACTGAATGAAGGCTGTATAATAAATTTTCTCGACGCCCGGGAGGATTACTCCTCTGATCCTTATGCTGTTTCAAAGCAAGCTCTTTACGACGCCACTTTAGAAGCCGCGTTGAAATTCTCCCCCAAAATCCGTGTTAATGCCATTGCTCCGGGCCCCACCCTGCCCCCGGTCGGTCTTAAAGGCCCCGGCATGAGGGAAATATTAAAGAATGTTCCATTGGGGAAACAAATACCAAGAAAAGACATCACCACTGCCTGTTTATTCTTAATACAGAATGATTCCCTGACCGGACAAATCATTTACGTTGACGGCGGCATGCATTTAGTTTAATAACGATCAAAAAATATTGCAAAAAATAAGATAGCCTTGTATAATATTGTATCATAAGACAATTTTAAATATCAGGGGAGAATATAAAATGCCGGAACGCAAAAAAAGATGTATTGTTACTTATGCCAGCAGTTGGGCTTCTTTAGCCGCCGCCAGAGCTTTAGGAGAGGAAGGTGTTGAAGTAATAATCAGTGACACCTGCATGATGGCTCCAGGGTGTTTTTCAAAATACACTAAACACTGTTTTCTGTATAAGGAACCAGATACGCATCAACAGGAATATCTTGAAAAATTAGTTGAAGAGGCTAAAAAATATGGTGGCGAAGACATTGATCTGGTAATCATGCCTATGCATACGGACTGTTTTATCGTTGCGGCCCATCAGGAACTTTTTGACGGCATTGCCAAGCTGGCCCTGCCCACCTTTGAACAAATAAAACTGGCCGGCAACAAAGCTCAACTGGCGAGATTTTGCGAAAAACATGATATTCTTATCCCCAAGACATGGCAGCCCGCTACGCTTGAAGAATTTGAGAATAAGATTGGCGGTTTCAATTTTCCAGCTTTCATAAAACTACAGGAATCAAATGCGTCTATCGGACTAAAAAAAGTAAAAAATGCTGAAGAAGCAAGGGAATTTTTTAATTTTTCTATTAAAGACAGTAAGCTCAAAGAAGGAGAGTATCCAATCATACAGGAAGCTGTCGAAGGAGAAGATTTCTGCTCGACATTCATTTTCAGTCATGGCGAAAAAAGAGCTTCGATGACTTATCATAATATTCTTGATTACCCTCGTAAAAACGGCATGGGAGCGGTACGCGAAAATGTTAACGCTGAACCACTGGAAAGTATCGGCGCTAATTTACTTCACCTGCTCGACTGGCACGGCGTAGCTGAGGTGGATTTTCGATGGGACGGTAAAAGCACTCCTTATCTTATCGAAATAAACCCCCGTTTTTGGGGAGGTCTCGGACAATCTATTGCCGCCGGTTGGAATTATCCATATATGCTGTATCAGTTGGCGATCAACGGGGATATTCCTGAAATAAAGCCCAAAGCCAATGATATAAGAACCTTCAATCCATGTTTATCCTTCCTGCTGATGGTCCAGGAGTTTCACGAAGCAAAACACCCTATTGATGAAATCGAAGCAGCGTTCCACACCTTGAAACGGAACTTTAAAAAACACCATGTGCATTCTCTCGAAAAATTTATAAAACAATTGGGAAAAGCTATTAATCCTGTTGACCGCTTCAAGGCTGTCGAAAAAGTTATCCATGAAGAACACGGCTCCGTAGATGAAATGTTCACATGGAAAGATCCCCTACCAATCCTGGGCCTTCTCTATCCGATAGCGTTTTTCTTAAAGCATGGCAGAATCAATTCAAAAATGCTGGTTTCTGACTCAAGAATCGAAAAAATTGAACTTAAAAAATAGCTGGCTTTTATGTTAGAAATATTTATGTTCATGCTGGCAGTAGCCGGCTTACCGTTAATTATTCTGCTTTCTCCGCTGATACTGTTTTTCCGATTTGCCAACTATAGGCACGGTCCGAAAATTGGCGTAGCGGTATCCAGCCGCTGGTCGTATTACCTGCAATATTTACGCTTGCCTTACGATTTAGCGATATGGCGGGCTGGAGGAGTAAGCCGTACTATTTCTCCATCAGACTTAACGAACCTAGACATAATACTTAATAAACTTGACGGTATTATTTTAACTGGCGGTCAGGATATTGACCCGCAACTGCACAGCGGCAAACCAACATCCCATGAACTATTAAGTTCAAAACGGGATCAACTGGAACTTAAAATACTGGAACTAAATAAAAGATTAAACCTCCCCATGTTATGTATATGCAGAGGATTCCAGCTTTTAACCGTATCCAGAAGCGGACATCTGAAAAATTTGAAGCAGCATAAGCTAAAAATACACCATGCAAAAATTATTCCCGACACGAAACTACACGAAATATTGAAAGTTGATATGATTAGAATCCTTTCAATTCACCATCAGGCGGCAGGCGCGGCAGGCGACCTTAAGATAAGCGCTTTTGCAGCTGACGACGACAATGTTGAAGCTCTGGAATGCCCCAGGTCATACTGGACAATCGGAATACAATGGCACCCGGAGTTGATGGCTCCATTATGCAAACATAACCAGAAATTATTCAATACGCTGGTGGAAAAAGCCGTAGCCAACAAAACACGGATAAACGCTGGTATATCCAATATTTAACGGCTCACGGCTCACATATTACACAGCTATTCCCTTGTTCACCAGCCTGCTCAATTTCCATACCAGCAAAGCTGATTCAACATTGCAGTATTTATTATCAAAACCGTAATAGTACCCTGTCATAGCCAAATATTTATTATCAGCACACAATTGGAGAGAATTCATCCTGACTCCATTGCCGGGAACTAATAACAGATTTACTTCTTCGGTTCTGATATTAACCATTATTAAGTAACCGTCAGCAGTGGCACAAAGCAGCCTGTCACGATTCACCGGCAGTATACTTATGATATGGGCGGCGGAAACTTTTTTCTGCTTATCCGTGGAATAATTGCCGGAATGGATATCAAGCATGCTTTCGGGTTCCGGCTGCAGGCAACGCGGCCGGAGCATATCATGCCAATTAAATACCGCCAGTTTCCCATAACCTCCTATAAATAAACGATTCCCGTCAGTACTGAATACTGCGGTGCTGTTATCAACAGGATGCTCAAAACAATGATTTGAATATTTCTGCAACAGATTAAACCATTTTATCTGTTTTGTCCATTCTGCGCTCTTTACAAGTTCATGTGTGCCCAAATCAATAATCCTGAACTGTTCCGGCTCAATTAAGACGAGATACGGCTCCGTCGGATGTTGCGCCCAACCTAAGATCTTATCGCTGGAACAGATTATATTGTTTTCACGACGGTCTTCCGGAAAAGACGCAATCAGTTTATTTGACAGGCTGTACAGTACATCCTTGTGAAAGGATACTCCGATTACCGGCGATGTGTGATGCACTACTTCACGCAGTTGGAAATTACCTGAACGCCTAATATCAATACGCCATTTTTCATCATGGTAGACCATAGCCAGAAGTTTTTCTGTCTTATCAACAGCCAAACTATTGAACTCGCCGGAAGCCCGTAACCACATAACATTTTCATGTGACATATCACTAAAATCCAGCAATTCAAATTCAGCCGGTTCCTTGTCAGACTGACTGTGCCATGCGGTGAGCAGCGAGTTGGAATGCTCAATCACCCTGGAAGATGGATACAAGGGAGTATCTTCAAGGCTGCGGTTGAAAACCCGGTAGGGGTACTGCGGTTGACGTTCCCGGGAAAAGAAACATACTCCAGTTGTCTGAATTTTGGACTTGGCAAGAGTATTGCCGGCGAAATAATCATAAATTGATTGCGGACCCGGACTGACAAGGGGGCAAAAGACCCTCTCGGCAGCGTTAACTGCTAAGTTATTCATGTCATTTTCTCCATAAAAATTACACCGTAAAAATTATTATAGCGTCAATTCGAGGAGAAAGCAAGCATTTCCGGAAAAAAATTATTTTTTATATTCTTCAGAACCTGAAATATTTAAAACTTCAGCTATAAATATTTCATGATAATCACGTTCAGGGTAACATGCCTCAATAATCTTTTTATCCAGAAAATTCTTGCCCTTTATATTATCATGATATAATTTCCGGCATTCAATTATCAATTCGGCCTCTTCAAAGCCAGGCGCGTCAACTTTCGTGCTCTCAATCGGAGTCAGTCCGCATTCCTTGATCTTATTGTATTCCGCGCCGGATTTTGTCCCGCAAAAGTTCAAAATATCTTTTTTATCCTCCGGCAGCGCGCAAAGCGTAAAAGTATCGTATTTTTCAATAAACTGCAGAGTATGCCGCTGCGGGCGCACCGCGACCATGACAACCGGCTTAAACCATATAACCCCGAATAATCCCCAGGAAACCGTCATCGGGTTACATTCGCCGTTCTCCATGCTGCCTCCGGTAAGCAGCATCCATTTATCCAAAAGCTCAAACACATCCGAGTTAAATTTCTTTATATCAATATCAAAACGTTCCATAGTAACCTCCTGTTTATTAAAAAAATTATAAATTACGAGTTTTGTATTCTTCTATAGATTCTTCATTGTGGAAACAGGCTGAACAGTGTCCTGATTCTGAGATATCTTCCAGCTCGGGGGTCTTTTGCCTGCATATATCCGTAGCTAAGGGACAGCGGGGATGGAAGGCGCAGCCGGACGGCGGATCTATCGGTGACGGCACATCGCCTTCCAGGATTATCCGTTTGCGCCCGTTACGGTCAATTGTCGGGATCGCTGACAATAAAGCCTGCGTATAAGGATGAACCGGGGATGAGCAAACTTCCTTTGCCGGGCCGGATTCAACTATTTTTCCAAGATACATAACCAGGATGTTTTCACTGATATGCTCGACGACCGCCAAATCATGAGCTATGAATAAAAAAGCGGTTCCGGTCTGCTTCTGTATTTTTATCAAAAGATTTATTATCTGCGCCTGCACACTCACGTCAAGGGCGGATACCGGTTCGTCAGCGATAATAATATCCGGCTCCACCGCCAAAGCCCGGGCAATACCTATCCGTTGACGCTGTCCGCCGCTGAACTGATGCGGATAGCGATACATAACATCAGCTTCCAGCCCCACCATATCCAGTAATTCCGCAACCCGGCCAACCCTCTGCTCTTTATCAAAACCGGTATGCAGTTGGAGAACTTCGTCAATCGCGGAAAATATCGACATACGCGGATTCAATGAACCGTATGGGTCCTGAAAGATCATTTGAAAACTTTTTCTAGCCTTGCGAAGCTCTTTGCCTTTCAGACGGCTCAAGTCAGTATCATTTATTTTAAATGACCCGCCGCATGGTTCTTCAAGCTTGACTAGAGCACGTCCGAGCGTACTCTTCCCACAACCGCTTTCGCCAACCAGCCCCATGGTTTTCCCGGCTTCAATCTCAAAGCTGACGCCGTCCACCGCACGGACATGCTGACGCGCCTTGAACCATCCGGTCTTCACCGGATACCATACTTTTAGGTTTTCAACTTCCAGTAACGACATATTTAAACCTTAAATTAACATATTATTATACTTAACCACCAGACGCGATTATTTCAAATCTTAATACAGGAATAAATGGATATTCAGAGTTTTTATGCATCCAACCAGTAATTTATATAATATTGAAGTTATTATTTAAAATTCATTTTGAAAAATAAAATATATTAGTTTCTCATACAGCAACAATATACTAAATAGCCACGTCTTCTTCTACTATTGAAGGAATACCCCGGCGACTCGAGAAAAGTGCCATCCCTAATGCAAGCGGCCCCACACGGCCCAAAAACATCAGTCCGATAATCAACACCTTTCCATAAGCTGAAAGCTCCCCGGTAATACCACAACTTAACCCCACTGTGCCAAGGGCTGAAGCACATTCGAACATTAATGATATTAATGAATGATGTTCAGTCAAAGTCACTAGATATATACCGATACCAAGAGTAAACAAATAAAACATCATGCTTGCCGCTGCTGTCCGTACCCGCGCTTCCGGAATTACTCGTCCAGCAAATTGAATCTTGGGATCACGACGTAATATTCCCATCATTACAGCCCAAAGAGCGGTAACACAAGTAGTTTTCACTCCTCCTCCGGTACCGGAGGGAGACGCACCGATAATCATTATAATAGTAAGCAGAAAAAGTGAACTAGCTGACAAGGTTCCGATTGGAACAGTATTGAATCCTACCGTAGTACTGGCCGTCATAATCTGAAACCATGATGTTGTAACTTTTGTCAAAAAAGGAAACTGCGTTATAGAAGGTTCCCGCAATACGAACAAAATTGTTCCTGTCACAGAAATAATCATTGTACACCAGAGAATGATTTTAGAAGTAAGAGTCATACCCTTTTTGTTACCGGCAAGCCATTCCCACCAATCGTTCATTACTATAAATCCAATAGCACCGAGATAACTCAATACCATAATAACAAAGTTAAACCAAGTATTACCGTAAAATCTTTCAAAGCTGTTATCTAAAAGGCTGAAACCAGCTGTACAAAAAGCAGATACGCTGTGGAATATTGCCTGCCAACAAGGCATCGGCAATCCGGAGTTCACAAAAGTCGGATAAAGTGCGGCAGCGCCAATAATCTCAATTATAAGCGTGAACAAAACAATGGAACGCAAAAAACGTCGAAGATCGAATCCAGAAGGCATGGAAAGGACAGAAGAAGCAATTCCGTGCCGAAAAGATGAGATATCTCCGGATACGGCCAAAACAACAAATGACCCAAAAGTCATATAACCAAGACCTCCGGCTTGAATCAGGATAAGTATGACTAATTGCCCCCAGAATGAATAGGCCCCCCCAGTACTAACCGTACACAATCCGGTAGTAGATACTGCAGATACCGCAGTAAACAAATGATCCAGCAAACTTGCGGAGCTCCCTTCTTGCTGACTCCAAGGGAGCAGTAACAGGACGGCACCCAGCAATATATACAGAGTATAGCCTGCAGGGACAATTTTTTCCGGTGCTTTCCAATCGATCTTTTTTACTTTTTGCCATAAATTTATTAACATGACAATAAACCTCCGTGACGCTAATCAAAAAACTGATTGCGTCATAAGGATTGCGGAGTGAAAATGTCCGATCGGTAAACCGGAACGGGCAGGACCACTCTTCCAAATGCCGACGAGGTTAGCTGACGGGCTTGACTATGGAAGTAGTCCTGTGAATCTGTCGCCAGATTCCATGCGCCCCATCTGCTGGAATGAAATATCCAACAGAAATTCGGGTCCCCCGCATCATTCTTTCCTTTGAATGATCTAGGCCGTGAATTAATATAAAGTACTATATAAATGCATTTCTGTCAATAGAAAAATTAATATTAGTTGAAAAATCAAGATGGTTTATCAGTTTATTCGCAAAGTTTTGACAACGATTCTTCTCTTGATAAAACATTAGAAATGTAGTACCGCTGACTAATTTCGTATATGCAAAAACTGTCTGGTTGCGTTTTATCTCATTCCTCTGAATTCACGACGGTAACGCATCGGAGAAAAGTGATAATATTTTTTAAAAAGCCGGGAGAAATAGAACTGGTCGTCAAAGCCGCATTGTTCGGCTACGCTGGATATTTGTTCATCTCCACTGCTAAGCAGAGCAGTTGCTTTCTTCAGGCGCTGTAATGCAAGATATTTACCCGGCGGCATACTGTAACGCAAATTGAATATACGGCGGAAATGCGGATAGGAAACTCCGCAGGCAGCCGCCTCGTGTTCAAAATCCCATGACAATTCAGGTTTTTCCTTTAACTGCCCCACCAGCTCATCCAGAGGTTCACGCAAATATTCCGGCACTTCATTGTGAATCACCGGCTGTTCGTGAAGCTGAAGGAGCAAATCCTCTAAAAGATGCACCGAACGGTCATAATTGCGGGAAGTTATCGGAGTAAGCAAGTCTATTAAGTCCAGCAATGTCGTATTGAAATGCTCTGAACGTGTGATTTTAATCATTGGTTCAACATCGTCCAGGGGCAGCAAACCAGACTTTATATAGCGCTCCACACGCGAACCTTTAAAACATACAAATGAGTGCCGCATGCTTTTACCCGGCGGCGGCCCATACTGAAATGAAGGCCCCGGGCGCGTAATCAACGCCCATGAACCAAATACCGTGCGTTCATATTTATCGCTCATTTTCACGTAGAAATCATTTTCATGGCAATACTGTATACCATAATAGCCGTCAAATGTCCGCTCCATAGGTAAAGCATTATTTTTACCGCTGCCGCAACATATAAACTGTACTCCTTTAAAAAAATCCATAATCAAAAAATCCATATTTTTAATTATTTTATCTATTTTATTATTCAATTAGCAATGTATATTATAATCATAAAGTTAATATACTTCAAACCATAAACTAAATAACGGTGATAAAAAATGAAATTTGGTGTAGCGGATTACGGAATGAATGTCTGGTACGGCGGACTCTACGATATTGAGGAGCGCCTGTTGGACTTGAAAGCTTTAGGTTTCGACGGCACTGAACGCCTTGAAGCGGCTACTGAAGCAGACGCGATGCATAAAGCAGCTTTATACCGTAAACTTGGCATGGACTTCAGCACCTGTCGCGGGCCCAATGTTCAAACCTGTACTCAATGGTCAGCAGCTCTCGGCAAAAAATATGTATGGATGACTCCAGGACAGCAAGACCGTAAGGTCGATTTCGACCTCTTCTGCCGCCGGGCGAATGCCATGATAAAGAGCTGCGCGCGCTGGGGTATAACCGCTTCCATTCACAACCATATGGATCAGAGAGTCGAAAATCAACAGGAACTTGAAGATTTCCTTAAAGCCGTTCCGGATGCCGGGATCGTGTTTGATACCGGACACCTTTCAATGGCTGGCGGTGATCCCGTCGAAATCGTCAAAAAATATCACAAACGCATCGTCGTAATGCACCTGAAAGACGTAATGCTTACCGGCGGCAACCGGGAAGATGACCGCAAGGAAACTATTAAAGCTTATCAATTCTGTGAACTGGGAGCCGGAAACAACGGTTTCAGCAACGCCCCGGTAATCGAAGCATTACTTGAAGTTGGATGGGATGGCTGGATCCATATTGAACATGACAAACACGAGCGCGATCCGCTTGTTGATTTAAAAACAAGTATTGAATTTGTTAAAAGCATAACAGGATAAGAAAAATGTCTGATAAAATTAAAGTCGGTATTTGGGGTTTAGGCAGAGCTGGAATAAACATGCATTCCACGGAATTACAGAAATATCCAGAAATGTATGAAATTCACTCCGGTATGGACAGAGAGGCTGAACGTAATAAGATTTTCGCTGAAAAAACCGGTGCGAAAACTTATGACAATGAAGATGACTTGCTCAACGATCCTGACGTGGATATGATTTCAATCGCAACACGTTCACCAGATCACGTCGCACATTGTGAAAGAGCTCTGGCGGCGGGCAAATATGTTTTCCTCGAAAAACCTATAGCCATAACCTATGCCGACGGACTCAAGCTTATCGAACTGGACAAAAAATACCCCGGAAAACTTTACCTGCGTCACAACCGCCGCTTTGAAGCCCCGTTCAATCATATCCAGGAGATCATTGCTTCAGGTATCCTCGGAGAAGTTTATGAAATAAAGCTATGCCGTCACAGCTTCCAGCGTCGCAGCGACTGGCAGACTATTATTGAATGCGGCGGCGGACAGCTCAACAACTGGGGGCCACACATAGTGGACCATGCGCTGCAGTTCCTGAATTATAAAGTCAAAGAAATGTGGAGCGATCTCAAGAAAATAGCTGCGGTTGGAAATGCTGAAGATCATCTTAAAATCGTCTTCAAAGGCGAAGATGGGAGAGTTGTCGACCTGGAAATCAGCGGTGGTGCGGCTTTGCCACAGAATGAGTATACGATTTTCGGAACACGCGGCGCTTTAACCTGCAGCGGCAATGATATTAAACTGCGCTATGTCGATCCTAAACAGGTATTCCAGCAAATCGAAGCTTATCCCGGTAACCCCCCGCTGGGAGGCGGTTTCTCCAACGGCTATGCCGATTTAGAGGCTATCCGTTGGGTGGAAGAGGAAATCAAGGTCAATCCTTCGGTTCCCACCGATACTTACTACATTTGGCCAGCTATGTATAAATCAATCAAAGAGGGCACTAAATTTCCGGTTTCGATTGAAGAAGGCGTTGCCGTGGTAAAAGTTATCGAAGACGTCAAAAAAAATACTGAATTCGCACAAAAATAAAAATATATTTCAAACAAAGCGCGATTTTGTAAAGATCGCGCTTTGTCAACAGTCTGAGCCCTCCTGCCTACACAGGAGGGCAAATAATTAAGACATTATTTTTTAGCAATCATACCTGAATTACGGGCATAATCAAAAATACCGCCGGCTTCGATAACTTCTTTAACAGCTCCCAAATCCTTAGTCGGGCAGCTTTCACCGCTGGCAATGATTTTAACACTTTTATTTTCGAGATCGATCTCAATTTCATCACCAGTCTTGATCTGCTGGTTTAATTCGGCATCAATCTCAACCGGATAAACTTCGCCAGTAGCAATACAATTGCGGAAAAATATCCGTGCGAAAGAATTTGCGATAACCGCTTTGCAGCCGGCTGCGCCAAGACTTATCGGGGCATGTTCACGGCTTGAACCACAGCCGAAATTTTTACCGCCAATGATGATAGGATATTCTGTTTTCATCTCGCCTTCAGAAACGTAACGCGTAGTGTATTCGTCCGGCAGGCCGATCAAAGCATAACTTCCCAGTTTTTCGTATTCTTCCGGGATTGTCGGAACCAGGCTCAAATATTGAGCTGGAATAATTTGGTCGGTATCAATATTATCACCAACAACAAATACTTTTCCCTTGATTATATTTGACATAATAATATTCCTTATTTAAGATATTCGCGCGGATCAGTCAGACAGCCGGTAATCGCGGACGCAGCGGCTGTATAAGGCGACGCAAGAATAGTTTTAGAATCCTTTGAGCCCATACGTCCGGGGAAATTACGATTGGTCGTACTAACGCAGACCTCCCCGTTATTGCAGCGTCCGAAAGTATCGACCGGACCACCAAGACATGCGGCACATGACGGCAGAGAAGGCTCAATACAACCGGCTTCAACAAATATTTCCGCCAGAGTTTTCCCGTCAATACTGATTTTATTCAAAGCATCAGCCACTTCAACCGTTGACGGAACAATAAACGTATCAATGCTTACCTTTCTGCCTTTAAGCAATTCCGCCGCCAGGACAAAATCAGTAAGTTTTCCGCCGGTGCAGGAACCGATATATGAACGGTCAAGCTTCACATCAGATGCGGCAGAAGCCGCTTTGACGTTGTCCGGTGAAAACGGCAGAGCTACAACCGGGACAAATTCTTCAGCTTTATACTCGTAAACAGCCTGATAATCAGCGTCATCATCGCTGTAGAAACAGTTGAACGCTTTACTGCTGCGGGCACGAACATATTCAATAGTTTTTGCATCGGGAGCGATAATACCGTTTTTACCGCCTGCTTCGATAGCCATATTACAGATAGTCATGCGCTCTTCAACGCTGAGGGCTTCAATAGCTGTTCCGGCAAACTCCATTGCGCAGTAAGTCGCGCCGTCAACACCTATATCGCCGATTATTTTCAGGATAACGTCCTTAGCGATAACGCCTTTGGGAAATATACCGTTAATAATAAATTTGATGGTCGGCGGAACCTTGATAAGAAGTTTTCCTGTTCCCATAACGAAACCGGCATCAGTATTTCCGATTCCGGTAGCGAACATACCCAGCGCACCATGCGTGCAGGTGTGGGAATCTGTTCCGAAAAGCACTTCGCCAGGACGGATATGTCCTTTTTCGGGAAGAGTCACGTGACAAACCCCCGAATAAGTTTCGTCAGCCGGATCGTAGAAATACGGCAGTCCCTGTTCTTTCACAAATTCGCGCAAAGTATCGACATTGCGGTGACATGCCTTGTCTTCGGTAAAGATGTAGTGATCAGGAATGATAACCACGCCTTCCTTATCCCAGACTTTGGCGTCTTCACCGAATTCACGTTTAAACACCCCGATGGTACCAGGACCACAAACGTCATGTGTCATCAGAACATTGGCGTTCACCCAGATATTCTCACCAGGCTTGACCTCATTTTTCCCGGCAGCGTTCGCCAGGATTTTTTCAGTAATAGTCATACCCATTGTTACTTGATCTCCTAAAAAGAGGTTAGATTTTACAAACAAAAGAATAAATATATCCGCAAAATCAGAAAAATAAAGCTTTTACAGAAACTTTAATGATTTTTTTAAAGCCGATTTTATATCCATTGACGCATTGTAAATTTTATAAAAAACAAGAAATACGTTCTGCCAATACAAATACTAGTTCAGTCGATTAAGTTTCTTCACACGTCACATTAGGACGAAACTGCAAACACGTACTATCCAGGCTTGCTATTGTTAGATATCTATTAAAAAATAGCTTTTCATATAAAAAAATGTAATAAATATTAGCCTGTAATTTAGCGTTTTTTCGAGGTGAAACTTTGGTAAATCAGCATAAACCGTCTAATTTTTCTGTTTTTAACGCCCTTTTCTCTTTGCATTTTCTGCTTGACAAACGCTTGATATAATGTATATTATTCCAGTCGGCATATAATATTTATTCGTGCCGTTATTATAAAATAATAAAATACCAATGCAATTTTTGTATATAAATTATAGATGACGGGAGAACTTTATGCTTAAATATTTTCGGATTATGTTTATAATCGCAGTCATGGTTGTTCTGGCCGGTTGCCACAGCGCGAAAGAAGCTCGGGAAAGACGTATTAAGAAAGCCGCTGAACACATGAGCAAAATCAAATTAAAAGTACTGCCAAAAGGTAGAGTCTTAACACTTGTCGAATGTATTGCAATCGGGCTTCAACACAATCTGGATTTAAAAGTATACGAACTAAAAGAACGTATTGCTGACGAAAAAGTCACCGCTGAAATGCTCGGCATGCTTCCTGAACTCAATGTCACAAACCAGTTCCACTCCCGTAACAAAACTCCAGGTTCAAGCAGTTATTCTATTGAAACCGGTCAGGAAAGTTTGGTTTCCAGCCGTAGTGTAGACAACACTATAAACAATCTGAAAATTGAACTGGCTTTAAGTGTACTCGACTTCGGCCTGGCTTACCTTAACGCGGCTCAGGCAGAAGACCGCAGCTTAATCACGGTGGAACAAAAACGTCGTGCGGAACAGAATTTAAAACTTGATATAGTCAAGACCTATTTTAAAGTGGCAGCCGCCCAGGATGCTATTGACACAACTGAAAAATTACTCCTTAAATGCAAGACTCTGGAAAAAGTATTTGAACAGCTCCAAAAGGACAAATCTGTTTCTCAACTGCGTCTGCTCGATGAGAAAAAACGTTTTATCCGTCTCGAAAAACGCCTGATGTCATACCGCCGCAGTTATGAAAATGCCTGTATTGAACTGCGTGCTCTGATGGGCTACCTGCCGATTAACGACATCCGGGTTGATACCAGATGCCTCAAAAAACTGGCAATCTCGAATTTGCCTGACATCGAGACAATGGAAAAAATAGCTTTGGTTGAACGTCCCGAGCTTTATCAACTTGATATTCAGACCAGCATTACGGTCACCGAAGCACGTAAAACTATCATTAAAATGTTTCCACAGGTAAAAATATTCCTTGACTTCATAAATTCAAACAACTCTTTCCTTTACACCCAAAGCTGGTGGGAAATCGGTGTTCATGCCGCTTACAACTTATTGAAACTCCCCCAGAAAATAGCAAAGTACCGTGCTCTTAATTCTGAAGTAGATGAAATCGCCATGCGGACTCTGGCTCTCTCTATCGGGGTTATGGCGCAAGTGCGTATCGCTCACGCAAATATTCTGGAAGTTAAAGAGCGCTATGACCTTGATGACAAAACTTATCAAGCCTACAAAAAGCATTTTAAAGTCGCCAGCCAGAACTTTTCTTCCGGCGGCGCATTATCCAGGCTGGAACTCGACCGCTACGAACTGGAAACAGCTGAAACCTTTATCAACCGTCTAATTTCCATGAGCAGTTGCTACGTTGCATATTATCGTCTGCTTAATACTCTCGGAGTTAATTCCCTTGACCCGGCCACCATAGAAATTGTGATGCGCGAAGTCAAACGTTCAGAGGCCAAGGAAAAAGCCCGTCATCAGACCAGCAAAGTCGTAACGAAAGCTTATGTAGCCATGGCTAAAGAACTTAAATACAATGGTGTTGTTCTTGGCGACAATACAGCCAGTGCTGAAGCCCGCAGTAAATTCGATGCGATTGCAGAGCAGGCGGCAAAAGCGGTTAAAAAGAAAAAACTTTAAGTTAAAATGAACTTCTTAGAAATCAGTCGGTAGTTTTCAGGGAAGTTCAATATTTATAAAGAGGTGTGTTATGTATAAACTTGAAGATCGAATACTGTTCGACGGGGCGGCGGTTGCTGATGTAGCCGATGCTCAACAGGAAGCTGACGCGCAGCAGCAGGAAGCGGCTGAAGCCGCTGAAGCTGAAGAAGCCGCCCAGCAGGAGGCAGCTGAGAATGCTGACAGTTCTGAAGGAAGCGAGAGTGACAGTTCAGCGGCCGGCGGTGATTCTGATGATCCCGGATCGCTTGAAAGCATCCTTGCCGCAATAGAAACAAGCAACACAGGTAGTGATGGCCAGCACATCGATGTCCTGGTTGTTTCTGATTCCTTAGAAAACGCTGAAGATATTATTAATGCCACCTCTTCTGATACAATCGTTGTAAGGTATGACGCGAGCTCCACCTCTGCCGCTGAATTACTGCAACAGCTTACCGACGCCCTGGATGGCAAACTTGCGGATTCAATTGGTTTTGTCACCGAATCCGGCGAGAATGCGACAGTACAATTATTTGCTGATACCGACACGTCATTAGACACAGTGAATAATTCCGTAAACCAGGATTTCTTCAATTCCCTGAACAACCTTATGGACGAAGGCGCCCAGCTTAATCTTTTCGCCTCAAACCTTGCGTCCACTACAGAAGGCGCGGCTTTAGTCGATGCCATTAGTGACGCAATGGATCACGATGTCGCCGCGAGCATTGATGAAACCGGCAGCGAATCCGCTGGCGGAGACTGGGATCTGGAATACAGCACTAACGGTGTTGAAACAGATGCTTCCGATGTTTATTTTGATGAAAATTTAATTGAAAACTTTGATTCTCTTTTAGAGGATACCGCATCCCGCGAAATTGCATTTATCAACTCCTCAGTAATGAATGTTGATGAAATCCTCGACGACCTCGGAGACGATGTCGAAGTTGTTATGCTCGAATCAGGAACGGACGGCTTGGATTATATCACGAATTACTTAAACGAACATTCTGATGTCAAATATGACGCTGTTCATATTCTTACTCATGGTAATGAAGGGTATTTTGTCTTGAACGGTCAGGTCGTCGACAGTGATTATGTCAGCGAAAACGCCTCTGATTTCGTACAATGGCGCAATGCCTTGTCTGATGACGCGGATATTATGATTTACGGCTGTAACCTTACTGGAAGCATGGATGGTGAAAGCCTGGTTGCAAACATCGCCTCCCTTACCGGGGCCGACGTCGCCGCTTCAACTGATTCAGTAGGAGGAAACGATTGGTCGCTGGACTATAATGCCGGCGACATAAACTACGGCGCATTCGACATAGATTCCTATGCCTATCATCTCGCAGACCAATTAGTTACAAGCAATGCAGACAGCGGATCTGGTTCTTTGAGAGAAGCTATACTTGCTATCGGAGCGGGTGAATCAATAACATTCAACCTGGGAGCAGGAGATGAAACCATAACCCTTGCTTCAGCGTTACCGGATATAAGTCTCTCAATGACAATTGACGGAGATAATGTTGAAGGAAGCGGCACAGATATTACCATAAGCGGAGCTAATTCTTATCGTATTTTCAATATAACAGAAGATGCGGTTGATGTAACTTTAAGTAATTTAACAATCACCGCAGGAAGCGCAACCGGTAACGGCGGCGCAGTTGCCAGTGCTCACAGCGGCAACCTGACAATTACTGATGTCACAATTGATGCCAGTACTGCCACGGGCAACGGTAATGATTTATATGTTTCATCCGGATCTTTGTATATGACAAGATCGACTGTCGGAGATTTTTACAATGACGGCAGTACAATCATGACCCATCTTGCAGACGGGGCAACAGATACTGATTACTGGGGCATGCTCAATACAATTACAACCCAAGACGGCAAAATGCTATTTGCCGATGCTTTGAATAACGGCACGACCCTGGGAGACATAACCTCATTCGTCACTAATAATTTTACAGACAATCACTCTATAACTATTGATAACAATACAGACTCAATAGATTTAAGCGATGATGTCATAACTTTACGTGAAGCGATTCTGTTTGCGGATGCAGGCAGTACAATTACTTTCGATCCGAATGTAACTAACTTTACGCTGTCAACTCTTGGTGATTTAATAATTACTAGAGATTTGATTATTGACGGCGGAGAAACAACTTACTTTGATGCTAGCTCTAACAGTCGTGTTTTCAATATTACTGGTGAATTTGCCGGCAGCGACATCAATGTCTCATTAAATAATATGTGGCTGCATGATGGCAAAGCTTACGGTACTAATTCAGGTGGTAATGTTTACATTTCCGCTGCTAATGTCTATATGGAAAATATCGACGTTTATAATGGTGTAGCCGCCGGCTCAGGCGGAGGTTTATATTTAGCCTCTGGTACGTTATCTATGGTTAGCTCTACAGTGGATTCCAATACAGCTACATTGAATGGCGGCGGAATATATAGTGAAGGTACTTTTAGCGCTTCGAATTTTACAGTTTATGGAAACAGTGCTGCTGTTGGTGGCGGTATTTATGCCAGCGATGGAGAGGTTACTTTGGATCATACCACGATAGCATATAACACCACCACAACTGTTGCCGCTGCAGGAGCTTATATTGGAGGCAGCGTTACTGTCTCTTCTACTAATTCAATCATTGCATACAATACGGATTCCGGCGGTCTTACCAGCTATAACAATGCTTCAGGAATAACTGCAACGATACTAGGACAGGAAGCCGCAGCTGATGCAAAAGGTGGAATGTTTCGTGTTATTAGCCCTTTTCTAGACAATGGCGGCTGGACTCGGACTTTGGCTTTACAAGACAATGACTGGACTAATACTAATATTATTAACCAAGGCAGTAATGACGGCAATACTATTTATGACCAGCGCGGTTATATGCGCAACGGTGCTCGTGACATAGGCGCTTATGAGTATAATGGCCTTATTGCTTTTAATAAAGATCGCCCTCAATATGGCTATAGTTCGATCAGCGAACTCAATGAAGATATTTTTGGTACCGGCAGCGCACAACGCGCAATAAAAGATGGTGAAACAATTGAATTCGTCGGTACCAGGATTTTGATGGATGAGACTATTGGTTACAGTATTACTGAAGCTGGTGTCAACCTCGATATGAACTTTATAGGTAACGGCAAGGATTCAACAGTACTTGATGCTTCCGGAATCGTTAACCCTGATGCCAGCGCCGCACGCGTATTATTAATCGATAATAATGATTCAGATACAATCATTTCTGTCAGGGCTTATGACCTTGCTATGCGGAACGGCACTATTGCTGACAACGGCGGAGCCATCTGGACCAGTGAAAACTTAATTCTTCAAAACGTCGCAATCCATGGTTTTACTGTGAACGCCGGGGCTGCCGGCGGAGCTATCTACAATGACGGCGCTTACGTATCGATAACCCGTTCCGATATTTATAATAATACTGCAATAAATGGCGGCGCTATTTATAATAATGTAGGGGGGGTGCTTGTCACGCAGTCTACATTCAGCAACAACTCCGCCGTAACCAATGGCGGCGCGATTTATAGTAATGATGACGGTACCCGCAACGCCTCTATTACAATTGTATCCTCTACGTTCAATAATAATACTGCTACTACAGCAGGAGCAATTTACGCTGAAGGCAAAATAGACTTTACTAATTCAACTTTCGCGTTCAACAGCGCTGATGAAGCCGGCGCAATCTTGTTAAGTGGTGATGGCGTCTGGCAGATGACAAACAATACGGTTGCCTACAATACCACTTGGACTGGAACTACATATGGTGCGGCAGTAACAGTAACCGGCGGTGATTTTTTCGCGGTCAACAACTTGTTCGCATATAATCCGTCTGCTGCTCTGCCAGCCGAAGCCTACAGTTCTTACACTGGCTCAGTAATTACATTATCAAGCTATTACGACTTGGATGCTGCCAGCTATAATAATGTTTTCAACTCCATTTATAACTGGGATAACTATACTAATCTGCTGGCTGATACTGTTCTCACTGATCATGGCGGCTGGACTAAAACCCTGGCTATTTCAATCAGCAGCGCAGCTTATAACGCGGGAACTAATATGGGTGTACCCGGTTATGACCAGCGCGGCTATGATACTTACGGCGACCGTGATATCGGAGCTTATGAACTTAATGGCTATGTAGCTTATTATTATTCTGAAACATCCGGTTCGTGGATTGGCACCAGCACTATTGAAGAAGCGGTTGACAAAATGCAAGGAGCTGCTGATCCTAACGTACATTATGTTCAGTTGATCAATACCAGAATATTAGAAACAGACATATCAATATCTGTATCAAAAAGTATTGCCGCAAGCCCATTTGTAGAAGCCAGGACTGTATATGTTCAAGGCCATCGTGCCGGCGGCACAGTTATCAGCGGTGGTGGTGAAGGACAAATCCTGACTGTTTCCGGCAGCACAGCAGTCAGCGGAACACTTTATCTTGACCGTGTAACATTTGCGGATGGTTACTCCGATTCCTCTGGTGCCGCTTTAATTTCCACCGGCAAGGGAATCTTTAATTTCACCGATGTTTCTTTTGTTAATAATACCACTCTTGCCGATGGCGGCGCAATCAGCGTAACATTAGATACAGCGATCATCAATCTTGACCGTGCCTTGCTAGCTTACAACACTTCTTTTGGAAGCGGCGGCGCAATCAGTTTGACTGAAGCAGGAAAACTTTCCGCAAATGCCACTACTGTAGCAGACAACATGTCTTTTGTTGACGGTGGCGGAATCAGCCTTGCTGGAGGATCACTAACTTTGACCGGTAGTACCATTGCTAAAAACTTTGCATTGGGATTTGGCGGAGGGCTATACAGTAATGCAACTCTAATCTCTGGTAATACTATTTATGCAAAAAATATTTCTATTAGTGATGCCACCGGAAATGACTATCATGTGTTTCAAGGTGAAGAGGAGGCAGCAAAGCTGACTAATCAAGGCTACAATCTGGTTGAACATCAGAATGGTTCCTGGAGTTCAGGTAATGCATTTTTTGGAGAAGTTACCGCTACAACAGACAAACATGACCTAATTGGCGCAAACGAATATTTATTTGCAACAGAAAAACTTGCCGATTATGGCGGCTGGAGCTTCTCTATGGCTCTGGACCAAAATAGTGCGGCATTGGAGAAAGGCAGCGGAACTGCAAACGATCAACGTAATTTCGGCGTTTTTGAAGTCAAGGATATTGGCGCATTTGAATACAGCGGAACTGTTGCTACAGTAAATGGAGAATCCTATTTTTCAATTGCATCGGCAATTGCGAACGCAAGTGATGGCGACACTGTCACTCTTAATAATGCCAGAATATTGGAAAATGATATTATCATTGGACATAATATTACTATTGAGGTAACTGAAAGCTCTGAAACATTCGGCGGAGCTGTAATTGACGCCAATGGTTATGGCCGTACTTTCTTTATCGAAGGTAATTCTATCACCGCCACAATAAATGATGTAATGATGACAAATGGACTTATTTTAAGTTCAGGGACTGAATCCGAGCAACAGGGCGGCGGTACAGGCGGCGCGATTTTTAATGCCGGCTCTATTACTTTGACAAATGTTTCTGTCTTAAACGCCTTTGCTCAACTCGCAGGCGGAGCTATTTACAGCACTAATTCACTAGTCGTTAATTCTAATGCCGATTCCGCTAATTTCGCGACAACGAGAGCGGATGCTCCTGATTCTTTACGACAGGCAATTACCAGATATGAAAGCAACCGCGCAGGTTCCAGCGGCGGCGCCATCTATGCTTCCGGAGCAAGTGGAATTCGTAACGGGATGCAAATCACAGATGCTGATTTTTACTACAATAAAGCTTATACCGGCGGTGCGGTTTTCGCGGAAAATGTCTTTGACGCAAGCTCCGGTGATATGATTTCAAACGTAGACTTTAACGCAAACAATGCCACCGACCTCGGCGGAGCTCTTTATTTTACCGGCGGCGGCGAAGTAAATATTTCAACAACCGATTTTACTTATAACTCTGCTATGAATATTGGCGGGGCCATTTATATAAGCAGTTCCAATCCGGTCACCTTTACTAATTCTGATATTACATATAATTATGCTTTCAATGATGCCGGAGCATTGTTCTTTAATGGCGCCGGCGCAACTGATGGCGGCCTGACCATAGCGGGCACTTCTACAACTTCCGTAAGTTATAATCAATCATTGAACGGCATGGGAGGAGCTTTATATGTCATTAACACCAACCTCCTCCACCTGTATTCTACTTCACATACCGTTTCTCTCCTGTTTGAAGGCAATCAGGCTGATGATTTTGACGGGGACGGCAGCGGATTAGGAGGAGCTATTTACTATAAGGGCGCAACTTCATCAAGCGACTTGATTATCGGCGATAGCGGAGACGGTAACGCTGTTCAGTTCAACAATAACTACGCCGCAAATAAAGGCGGAGCCATTTACATGGAAAACTCCGGTGATTTTACCGCCAGGCAAAACGTTTATTTCACCTCGAACGGATTTATTGGTTCAACTCTTACAGAATACGGCGGAGCTCTTTATATTCTTGATTCCGGCAGGATAATTATGTCGGAAAATGTCAATGCCAATGGTAATTATGCTACTCATAGCGGTGGAGCTTTTTATTTTAAAAATACCAGTGACATTGTTATTGATGATTTAGCTCTTTCCACTAACAATTATCAAAGCGGATATGTGGGTGACGATAACGGCGGAGCCGTATATATCGAAAACAGCGGAAATATTACGCTGTCAAATATTGATGCTTATGATAACCGCACAACTAAATTTGGCGGTGCGTTCTATATCAAAAATACCGCTGACAGCAGTATTTCTATTTCCAGCAGCGGTTTTGACGGTAACAGAGGTTCAGAAGGTAGCGCGGTATATGTGGATCATGCTTCCGAGTTCAGCATCGTCAACACGACTTTCGGTGCGAATGCCGGCGGCGGAGCAGCTCTATATTTAGGTTATGGCAACCTTGTTGTCAATTATGCGACTTTTGCCAACAATACTGGAGGCACAAACGCTAATTCCATCTATTTAGAGGGAGAGCCCGGGCAAAGTTCCTCTTTCAAAATCAACAATTCGTTGATTAATGATGATAATGCCTTTAGTCTTGGAGAAGTTGAATCGGTCACTATCACTGCCGGGGAAAGCACCAATAATATTTTCACCTACTATCATAATTATGCTGGAGACGAAATAGAAAACTTGGTGGATATAGGCAGCGGATATACAACTATCAGAGCATATTTACCTTATGATGACAATTATGGTTCTGCTTCCGGTAATACCATTGCCGCACTTGACGGTTATAATAACATTGTCGGCAATGCTGGAACCGCCGCCACAATCGCCAGCAATTTATATCTTGCCAGCGATATGTCTTATCATGCAAATTATCTGACTCGCGCATTCGCTCTGGAGTCAAAAAACAGTATTGCCTATCGCTATGCCATGGACGACGGAAGCGGCAATTATACCATTGAAGTTCGTCCCGGCGAAGCTGATTCCGCAGTCAAGTACGACCAGCGCGGCAATCTGCGTAGCGGCGTGACTGTTTACAGCAATGATTTCTTTGCTCCCGCTTTATGGTCTGTAATAACGGGCTCTGACGTATATTATTACAGTCTTGAATTGACTCCTGACAGTATTATTGACAGAGTTACCGGAACTACTTTGACTGAAGTTGATTTTTCAACGATTGAGGAAGATCCTACAACTCTTGCCGCAGGAGAATGGGCTTGGGACGCTGAGACTCAAACAATATATGTTCATCTGGCAGATGATGTTGATCCAGGCAGTTTGGCTTCCGATGCCATGGAATACCATCAGCAGTTCTTTGTCTACAACCAGATGGAAAACTATAACTTTACTGCATCTGAATGGGAAGAAACCGACGCCGCTAATATTTACCAGTATAATGAAGCGCTGGACGTCATTCCGGTAACAGTCGGGCAAGGCAGTGACCTGACCCTGGTTGACTTCTCGACTCTTACAAGCCTAAGTGACTTGGAAGAAGGTCAATATACTTTTGACTCCACCACCAGTAATCTCTATGTGCGTTTAGCTGACAACACCGATCCAGGCACCCTTGACGCTAACGAATTAAATTATAATAATTCCAACAATTTTGAGTCCAACGCATGGCTTGAAGCCCGTGACGCGACAGGCGTATATCAATATACTCTTTTAGGAAATTCTCCAACCCAAATCAGCGACAACCGCTCTCTGACTTATGTTGATACTGATTATTCAAATTTGACCGCTGGACAATGGACATGGGATGCCGCTACCGGAACTGTTTATGTTCATCTGGATGGAAATGCCGATCCGGGAACTCTGACTGACAGCGTAATTAGCCACCGCAACTGGACCGCGACAACTCTGAATGGCAACGGTACAGAGTATAGCTCTGTGCAAATTGCCGCTGACGACGTTAGAACCAGCCTCGGTGCATTTGAACCGAATTTCTACACCACGGTAAGCAGCTATTCAGATAACACCAGCAACCCCGACTGGGTAATGCATATACCTGGAAGTGAATGGCATGATTATGACGCAGCCCTGGCAGATGGCGTTACTTTGCGAGAAGGTGTTTTCTGGATGGACACCTATGATATCAGTAACCTCGGCACTCAAGATGGCGAATTTGACGCTAACCGCTATATCAAATTCTCTGACGATATGCAGGGACGCACAATTACTTTGTCAGCTGGACAAATCAATACAAATACCGACTTTACTCTCGGCATGATTGACCAATACCTTGACAAAAGCTATACAGACCAGGACGGGGAAACTCATTACTTCCTCGCAGATAATACTTTTATCGGGCAGGAAGACTCGGACCGCATAACTATCTCCGGCGGGGACAGCAACCGCATATTCAATATTCAGCAGCGTGAGGATTTCACTCATGCTCTCTATGGTGTCGGGGGCTGGTCATTCACCTCAACAGTCGGTCTGAATAATATGACTTTGTCTAATGGCTTTGCTGATACTTCCGGAACAATGGAAGGGTTCAACATCAGTAATTTCGGCAGAGGCGGAGCAATATTTAATGCTGGAACAGTCTATATGGATAATACCGTTATTCAGGATTCCATTGCCACTAACCTGAACGGCGCATCAGACGAATCAGGAAGAGGTTTCGGTGGTGGTATTTATAATAGTGGAACCATGACTATTACTGATTCAACTATTACTGG
This sequence comes from Victivallaceae bacterium, assembly GCA_963664605.1. Classification (GTDB taxonomy): domain Bacteria; phylum Verrucomicrobiota; class Lentisphaeria; order Victivallales; family Victivallaceae; genus JAHOYW01. The sequence continues at coordinate 1,328,380 of OY761536.1, read as the reverse complement.
AAATACTGTTGACAACCCGGATATCGCAAGTAATGCCGGTAAGGGCGGCGGGATTTATAACTCTGGTAATCTAACGGTTATCCGCTCATTAATCAGCGATAACACGGCTATTGGCAACTATAGTGAAACAGTCAATAGCAATGTCGGCAGCGGCGGTGGTATTTATAGTACAGGCAGATTGAATGTCTATTCAACTACAATTACCACAAATGATTTGGATTCTTCGGATATCGAAGATGGAGCAGCTTTAGCGATTGCTGGCGGTACTGCCAATATTTTTGGTAACACTATAGCATTTAACGATGCTTACAACACTACCGGATATGCCGTCAGATTAACCGGCGGAACTATTAATTTCCGTAACAACCTTGTAGCCCAGAACTTTGTTGAAGATTCATCTTTCCAAGTGCGTCGTGATATCTCAGTAACAACAGCTGTAACATTTAATGAAAGTAATAATATTATTGGTTCCTATGAATTTGGAAGCGGTTATTATGACTTTGATACTCAGGGCACTAACGATATCCTTGGCGACAACCAGTCAGGTGAAGTAACAAAACTTAACCTTTCCAGCAACCTGCTTCACAATGGCGGCATGACCCGGAACTACCGCGTCCAGACCAACAGTGTGGCAATTAACAATGCTTATAACTATAGTTCATTGGGAATTGATTACGACCAGCGCAATTTGCTTGTTGGAACCCAACAAGCTCGCGTAACTATCGGCGCTTATGAACTGTTGACTTATGTTACCCTTTCATCCGATATCCCCGACCAGGAAATTGTCGGCGGCGATATCCTTTTCCAATACGATTATTACAACTCAACCAGCGGCATGAGTGGTCGTCAGGCATGGCTGGAAAATGTCCGTTATGCTATGTACCTTGCTGACCAGGATGGCCGCGTGGAAATCGAAGTGGTTTCAGGTTCTGAAACCTACACTCTTGAATATGGCGAACTGGAAATCCTTAACGGTATTACCGTTACCACTACCGACTCGGCTGATACTCTGACTATTGACGGAGGATGGGACGGAACTTCAGAATCAGGAAACCGTATTCTCAGCATTACAGACCCGACTACTCAAGCATCATATACTGTTACTTTAGAACATTTAAATCTAATTAACGGTTATGCTGCCGCGGATGACCGTAACGGAATGGGCGGTGGTATTTTCTCAACAGAACAATTAATTCTCACCGATATTACCTTGAACACAACACAAGCTGCCAGCGATGGCGGTGCGATATATCTGCTGGCTGGTAATTTAACCCTGGATACCGTTACTATATCTGATTCTGAAGCCGGCGGATCAGGCGGAGCTATATATCTCCTGGCCGGTGGAATGAGCGGTACTGACGTTACTATATCAAATACCAGCTCCGATGGGCACGGAGGCGCTATTTATGCCCAGGAAGGAAACCTATTCAACCTGAGTAATTCCACTATTACCGGTGCAGATGCAGCTGATTTCGGCGGCGCTATTTATTTCAAGGGCGGCGACATGAATCTGGACAGGGTTGCCATAGGGGGAGCTACCGCAGATTTGGGCAATACAGCCAACTTTGGCGGCGGTATATATGCTGATGTTACTGGAACAATTACTCTTGACAACTCAACTCTTGGCAATAACTCCGCTACACAGCGCGGCGGCGGCCTTTATGTATGGGCGGGAAGCCTGCAAACAACTAATTCAACCATCGCCAACAACTATTCAGGAGCGGAAGGCGGAGGGATTTATTACGTACCGAACAGCGGGGTTGAACTGACTTATACGACTATTGCCAATAATATTTCCGGTTATGGTTCTGAAACTGCTTATGGCGGCGGCGGAATATATATGCAAAACGGTTCTATTACTCTGCTTAACACCATACTCGCGCAAAACTATACGCAATCCGTTGATGATGCCAATCATAATGACTTGTATCTGAGTGCAGTAGCATCTATCAGCTCTATAACAACCTCTCTGCTAGGACCGATAACCTCAGCTAACTCTTCGTTTGACAGCACAACAGACCTTCGTCTATATACATTTTATGACGCAACTCATGACAATCACTCTACCCCTGACTGGAGCGACCTCAGGATCGACACAGCATTGTCCACTGATACTTATTCCAGTGGCTATACTGATGTAAAAACCCCGGTTATCTGGGTTAATTTTGACAGCGTTGCTATTGGTAACGGCACTCCCCTGTCAGCACCTCCGAATATTAATCTTGTTGACCAGCGCGGCGTTGTACGCAGCACCGATACGACTGAAGGCAATGGCCCAACTATCGGCGCTTATGAAAAGGTCATTAATACTTATTATTTCCAGGGCGGCGATGTAACAGACGTAGCCAACTGGGATACTGTAAAAACTGGCGGCGGCTCAAACCCAACCGGCTTCGATATTGTCGACGCAAGATTTGTTTTTGATGATGATACAAGTGTGGAAATAGATAGTAACTGGACTGTTGGTCTCCGTAACCTGGTGGAAATATCTGATGGCAGCGGCACTACCGATGTAACTCTGGCTGAAAGCATGGCAGCGGTTATCAGCATAGGTACTGGCGGAACATTCAATGTTGCCGGAACATATACCTTAAACGGGCCATATCCGCTGAGCATATCCGGCAACATGAATATTACCGGAGCCGTTGCAGTTGCTGATATCAGCAGTATAATGCCGGTAACCATCAGTTCAATGGATGTGACTTTGAACAGCGGAGCTGTCCTGACTATCAATACGGCTGACGCCAACGTGACAAATCTCACAATATCCTCCGCAGATACTGCTTCTGAAGTACAATATACTTACAATGGAGAACAGTCAATAAAGCATGTCGTTACCGGAGACTACGGAACTCTGACTATCGGCGGCAGCGACAGTAAAACTTATACCGGTGACCTTGATATTAACAAATTTAATATCAACGATGATGTTACATTGAGTCTAAACGGCAGCCTGACAATAGCCGATGGCGGTTCTGGAAGTACTCCGAACTCCGGAACTATCAGTCTTACTGGAAATTTATCGTTCAATGGCGGAATGGGTACCGACTTTGGGGGAACAAATGTAACATTTGTCGGCACAAGTGGTGTTCAGAATTTTGACTTTGGCATGATGCATTATTTAAGTAATTTAACTATTGATAATGCGGATGGAGTTGAAATAAATTCTTCATCCAATCTCGCTGTGGCTAACGTTACTTTTAATAATGGCGCCTTGACTCTTAATGACGGCGGCCTTTATATCGCTGACGGAGGAACCGTCGTTGGCGCGTCCGGGGCTGACGCACGTTATTTCATTACTGCCGGTACTGGTACAGTATCGCAACAATTATCTGATCCTGATGGAACACATTTCATCCTGGCAGTTGAAGACACAGCTAATCCCGGCGAATACAAATGGACTGATATTATCCTTGCGCCAAGTGCGGGAACTCCGACCGACCGTGCTGCAGTACGCCTGATAAATGATATTGTTCTGGATACAGACCTAAAGCCTACGGAAACCCGCGGCGACTTGAATGTAACCTGGGATATAACTCTTGATTCAAGCGGCAGCGATTTTGAGTTCATTCTTGATACATACTCTGCCAATGCAGCAGGTATTTACTTTAACCAGAGTACAGCCCTGCTTCACTATTTGACTGATGTAAAGGATCCTCCAGAGACTAAGTGGGAAACTAAAACCGACTGGACTGACAACCGCAATGGTTATTACTATGTAGGACATACTTTCAAAGAGGTCATCAATAACAACGATTCCGGCGCCGGCTCTTTACGTGCCGCCATTGATGCAATTAATGATCCAGACTCCCTTTCCGGAGTTATTGTCTTTGATAATACTTCTACAGACTTTGATTCAGGCGCTCATATTTACCTCCTTTCAGATATGGTAATCAATGATGGTGTTACTGTCTCGATTGTTGGACTGACAACCGGCAACCGCGAGACGATTATTGACGGCAGTAATGGTTACATCTTCCAGGTCGGTCAAACTGCGACAGTTGAATCTGACGTTAAGTTAAATTATCTCGACTTCCAGGGCGGTACAACCGATTACATTCTAGTCAACTATGAGGACTTGAGTTTAACGAATGTTTCCGTTACCGACAGTACAACTGAGGCCTGGAATATCGCACCTATCAACAACATAGGCTCAATAACAGTTAAAAATGGCACGGATAACACCGGCTATCTGGAACTGGACGGTGGCGCTGCCGGTAATGAATTCACATATTACCATGATTCAGGCGCATCTGTTACATTACGATATGTCGGCGGCAATACTACAATCAGCACCGGCTCTGAATATTCATCCACTATGTACGATGTGGTATTAGCAGACAGCGCTGATGTTGAAGTGGATGTTTCCAGGACTATAGGCAACAGTTTAACAACTGAAGCGTTAACGAACATGACATTTGCTGTCGACAGCGGTATTGCCGGCAACACCGCTTTTTCCGGGAACTTGACTATAAATGACAACATTACTCTATCTCTTGGCGGGGCGGCGAATGAATTGGGCGATGCTGATTCTTTCACTGCAGGAACTGGTTCGACTGTTAATTACAACCGTGCCGGGGATCAAACTGTTGACGCGGTAGATTACGCGAATTTGACCATCAGCGGCAGCGAAAGTAAAACCGTTGACAGCAGTTTCCATATGACTGAAGACCTCACGGTCGTTAGTGGTGCAACCCTGGTTCTGGATACCGCATCTGATGAGACCATAGCAATCGACGGCAACACCGCGGTCGGCGGTGATCTCTATGCCGGAGCGGGAACGCTTGCACTGTATGGCGACGACAATACGCTTGGTACTGACAGCACGTTCTATTATCAGACATCGACAGTCAGCTATCTTGGCGGCGCTCAGGAGATTTCAGACGTCGATTATTACAATCTGGTCATTGGCGGCGGCGCTTCCGACGCGGAAGTCACCAAACAGACTGTTGATTTTGATTTTAATGTTCATAATGACTTCGAAATTGCTGACTATACTACTTTTGACCTTGCGGCGAACACGTTACTGGTGGAAGGTGATTTCACCATGTCATCTCTCGGCGCATTTACTTTCTCAGACGATGGATTTCTCCGTCTGGAAGGCGCAACCACTGCAACATTTGATTTTTCTTATGGTTCCGGCACAGTAATATATCAGGGCGGCGACAGCCAGTTAGTGGCAGAAGGTACTTATCACGACCTGCAAGTAGCCAATGGAGTAAAGAGCCTTGGCGCTGACGTTACAGTGCTTAATGATTTCAAATTCCTTGATAGTGCTGGAATATTCCAACTTGGAACTTATGACCTGACGCTTAACGGTTCTATCACCAACGCATCCGGCACAGGAGGACGTTACTTTGCTAATACCACCACTACAGATTCCGGCAGAGTATATCTGCTGCTTGGCGTTGACGAGCCTCAAAACCTGGTTATCGGTACGACTAATGAATGGACAGAAGTAACTTTTACTGGTGGAGATACTCAACAATATATTTCTGTCTGGACATATGATGGCGTTACTACAGACGGGCAGCCGGATGGAACTGAGATACCGAATCCGGAATACGCGGTTAACATGACTTTCAACATAACTCCTCACAGCGCTTCTGAATACAGTATGGAACTTGTAGATTCTTCCGCGAAAGGAAGTTCTTTTGATCCGGCATTGGTCGCAACTTATTATTACAGCGGGACAGAAAGCGACTGGACGCAAGTCAGCAACCCGCTGACTCAGACCGGGCCGTTCTTCTTTGGCATAGGTATTCCTGACGGCGGGCTGGTTGTGACAAATAGCAATGATTCCGGATCAGGGTCATTGCGCTGGGCAATTGCCGCGGCAAATATTCTCGACGGTGTAAACCTGATTACTTTCTCAAAAGATGTGTTTTACACTCAACAGGAAATCACTCTTACTACCGGCGAAATGAGCATTACTGACCATGTTGTAATTCAAGGTTTGGGCGCGACCCTGACCACGGTCAGCGGTAATGACAGCAGCCGTATATTTAATATTGCTTCAGGTATTTCGGTAAGCGTGTCAGGATTATCCCTTACTGGCGGATACTCCGCTGATAACGGCGGGGCTGTTTATCTCGCAGGCAGTCTGCAACTGGAAAATGTGGAAATTTCGGGTTCTTCTTCTGATGCTCTTGGCGATGCAATTTATGTTGCTGATAACGCTGCTCTTTATACTATGCGTTCTACAGTCAGCTCAACCAGTACAAGCGGCAGTAATGAAGCCGGCATTTACAGTCTTGGCACACTTTCAATGTTTAACAGTACATTTGTCAACCTGGGAACTGGAGAAAGTATTTCCTTGGGAGCCGATGCCGATGCCTTGCTGTTTAACGTAACCGTATCTGTTGACGGCGGAGCAACTGACGCGATTATTGTTGATCCTGCTGCAGCCTTGACTTTGAACAACACTTTGGTTTACGGGGATATTGACGGAGATTATACCGATCCAAACAGCAGTAGTATTGTCAGTAATACCAGTTATTTTGTAAACGGCAACCTGGAAGACAATGGCGGCTGGGTACGAACCATAGCAATTGAAAATAACGATACAGTTGTCGATGCCGGCATAGGTTATGATGACGGAGCATATATGTATGATGCCAGAGGTTATCTGACCAAAGGCGCAAATGATATTGGGGCTTATGAATATCAAGGGTATATAGCCAGAAACGCTCAAACATCCACATATTACTCATCCTTGAGCGATGCCCTGAACGAAGCATCAAACGGTGACAATATTGAACTTATTTCCACTCGAATACTGATTGAATCAGGAATCACTATTGATGGCGACATAAGTCTCAGCGGAGCAGGCATCTGGGATACTGTTCTCAGTGCCGGAATTAAAGGTTCCGGTTCCGATCGTTTGTTCACTATCGGCGATACAAGCGGCGGCCCGGCAGTACATATGCTTGATTTGTCGATTCGAGGTGGTAATGTTACCGGCGATGGCGGAGCTATTCTTAACTATGGTAATTTACACTTCAATAATGTAATGCTAGCAGACAATGCGGCTACTGGCGATGGCGGAGCTATTTATAATGCAAACGGCGCATTTGTTTATGGAAACCGCATCTCCGCAAGGATGAATACTGCTGAAAACGGCGGCGGTATTTACAACCTGGGCAGCCTTACTTTAGATAATTCCAGAGTCGCCAACAATACTGCTGATCTCAACGGAGGCGGTATTTATAACGGAATCAGCGGCAACAATACTGGTCAGTTATTCTTGCTGAACAGTACTCTTGACCACAACACCGCAACAGACGGAGCTGGCGGCGGTATTTATTCTACCGGAACATTCCAAGCTGAATATTCAACTATCTATGCTAACCGCGCGGAATCACTTGCATCTGGAGCGGGTACTGGATTAGGCGGCGGTATATATAATATTGGTGACAGTTATTTGGTTAACTTGACAATTGCCAGCAACTACGCGACTATTGATGGCGGCGGTATTTATGCTGAAACCGGCAATATTAACCTAGTCAACAGTATTGTTGCTTATAATACCTACGCATCCGGCTGGAGCGAAATCAGTGATGATGCCGGTGTAATTACCGAATTAAGCAATTTTATAGGTTCTGACTACAGTGCCAGTGGTTTCTATACAGCGCCAAACAGTCTGTTCGGCAGTTCACTTGCTGACAATGGCGGCTGGACCTATACTCTGGCAATCAACCCGGACAGTTGGTATTACTACAATGTTATCGGTCAAGGCGTTGATGTCGGCATTAACTATGACCAGCGTGGCTATATGATTGATTATTCCCGTGACCTCGGCGCTTATGAAACCAACGGCTATATAGGATATTATCTTACCAGCGATAACTATCGAACCTACTTCTCAAGTATTGCCACTGCTCTTACGGCACAAAGTGATCTAAGTGAAAGGACGCTTTATCTTATCGGCACCAGAATCAAGGAAGCAGATATTAATGCAGACCTTGTATATTACACCAGCGACGATACTCTTGTCCAAACAGTAACCATAAAAGGCGATGCTTCCGGGGAAACAGTGATTAGCGCCGGCGGGACAGGACGTATATTCTATACAAACGCGACTGTCGGGACAGGCGGAGAACTGATTCTTGATCGTCTTACTTTAGCTGATGGCAATGTAATTGAAGCGCTCAGTCCATTAACTGATCCTCTGTCAAGTGACGGTTACGGCGGCGCAATATATAACAACGGGGCTACCGTAACTTTAAATAATGTAAATATCATCAACTCACAATCCAGTAAAGACGGCGGAGCGATATATAATGGAATGGCAGCCGACGTTCCAAGTGGAGATACAACTGCAGATGTATATGGCACGGTTACTGTTACAAACGGTTATTTCGGAAATAATTTCTCCGGAAAAAATGGCGGTGCTATCAGCGGTTTAGGCTCTGTTGACATTTCAGATTCAACTATTTATGGAAATATTGCCGGACTCGGCGGCGGCGGTATTGCCATCGTAGGAGAGAAGGATGTAACGGTAAGCAACAGTACAATCGCCTATAACCGTACAGTAAAAGGATTAGGCGGCGGCGTTTATCTGGCATCTGCTGAAGGCGCGGCAACATTCTCGTCAGGTGAAAATATTTTAGCACGCAACTACAATGGACTAAGTTTTGACAGAGAAGCTAATTTCGCTACGATTGAACTGGGGTATGGCGATGGCGCGCCAACCGCCACTGGTAACGCCGGCGACCTGTACTTAAACGAAGTCAATAGTGACTGGTATACTTATAATGGCGAAGAATGGGTTCTTCAATATGACTTATTCACTCAATACCCGGCAACAGTAATTGCAGGAGACGGAGCTCCAAGCGATGACGACGGCAGTAACGGCAACTATTATGTAGTCAGCGAAACAGGAGATGTATACTTCAAAGACAGTAACTCATGGGGATTACTTTACTCTTTGAACAACGCTGTTCTTTCCGGTACAACTGATCCTTCAGGAACAGTTGGAGAAGAAGGACAGTACTATGTAAATACTACTAGTGGTGAACTTTTTGTTAAACAGGATAATCAGGAAGGTATTCTTACATGGGTTGCACAATATGATATGAACGGTGATCCTCAAATGTATACCGGCTCCGGCACTCCGACATCAGGCATAGGTTCCGGCGGTGATTATTATATGGACACCGACACTGGTAATTTATATATCCGTACCGTTGTATCCGGTGGGAGCACAGGTAACTGGTCAGGTAATATCCATTCGCTGAAAACTTCTGATTCCGTCACTGTAGCAATGGATTATTACTTCTCAGCCGGTAAATTCAAGGATAACACCTATAACCTGGTTGAATATCAAAACGGTACCTGGACCGAGGATTCAACGACTTTCTTTGGTGAAAAAACCTATGATGACAAAGGTGAAGTAAAAACCGATATGCACGATATTCTCGGGCCTAAAGAAAATATATTCGTTCAGGGAGCAGTCAGCAATGACAATGGCGGTTGGACTTATACTCTGGCTCTCTCAGGGGACGGCGCAGCTACTGATGCAGGTACCGGTTCAGGAACCGACCAGCGCGGTTATAATTCAAACGGCACCGCTGATATAGGAGCCTACGAATTCCGCGGCTTTATGGCTTCTGTCGGCGATGCTCAATATGATTCTGTCCAGGGAGCAATTAACGCTGCCGGTGAAGATGGAACTGTTACCCTCAACGCAACTAGAATACTTGAAAGCAATATTAATCCGCAAACCAGTGTAACTATAGAAGGTACCGCCGGGGAATCTTATTTATCAGCCGGTTATGAAGGCAGAGTCCTGAAAGTTGAGACTACAGGAACAACTTTGACTATAAATAATTTAATGATCGGAGAAGGAGTAGCCCTGGATTCAACTGCTGCCGGCGGAGTCGGAGCTGTGGGTAATGGCGGAGCCATCTTCACAAGCGGTTCAATTGCTATGACTGACGTACAAATGTTCAATTCATTTGCTCAACGTTCAGGTGGAGCTGTTTATACAGTCGGTGATTTAACCGTAACCAGTACAGGAGTTTTTACATTCCCGACACTGTTCGCCGACAACCGGGCTAATGTCGCTGGCGGCGCTCTATCCAGCAGTGGTACTTTGACAATTACCGGGGTAAAAAATGAAGGAACTTCTGATTCCAAACTGTACAATCTGGTCCAATTCATGGACAACAGCTCAGGCGGAACAGGTGGTGCGATCAATGCATTCGGTGATGTTGAAATGCAATACTTCTATCTGGCTTACAACAATGCTGTACAGGGTGGAGCTCTCGCTTTGAGCGGAACAGGAAATGCCACCCTTCAGGATTTCACTATTGAAAACAACTTTGCTTCTTCACAAGGCGGCGCTATTTACGCAGCGACATACGGAAATCTTGAAATAATTGACAATGAATCTTCTAGCGATACTGGATACTATACATATATTAACTATAATCGTGCCTTACACGATGGCGGCGGTATCTACTTCGTCAATTCCGGCAATATATCATTGAGCGGAATTGAAGGTAATCCACTAACCTATGTAGGTATGTCATCTAATGATTCCGGCAATGACGGCGGAGCTATTTATGTTAGTCATTCAGGTGATTTAACTTTGGATCATTACGTCAGCATCAGCTCCAGTACTGCCGCTAATGACGGCGGAGCTATTTATTTTGCTAATTCCGATGCATTTGCAATGATATTCGCTAACAGCGTTACCAGTAATACCGCAACTAATAGCGGCGGCGGCATATATGTCAGCAACGTAACTTCAGTCAACACCAGTTACAGCGCGACAATCAGCAGCAACACTGCTACTACCGGTTCCGGCGGCGGTATTTATATAGTAAATACCCCAACAGTTTCTATTGATTATACCGAAGCTGGCAACAACCGTGCCGGAGTCAACGGCGGATTCATGTATATAGCCAATAGTGCTGGCACCGATGTTGGAGCTATTTCTATTACTGACCTTGACGCCTACAACAACAGTACTGACAGAACCGACCTTACTGTTACTTCAATAGATATTTCTGGAGAATGGGCGTTTGTCGGGGTTGCAGATCCGGACACTTCAGTTACGACCGACGCTGGTCAGGTTTCAGTATACAAATTAACTGCCGGAGCTTGGGAATTGCATCAAATCATCGAAGGTTTTGCTGCAAATGACTACTTCGGCAACGCAGTAAGCGTTGACGGAACTAACGCTATAATTGGTGCTAAATACGCAGATGGCTACGCTGGAAAAGCGTATATATATGATTATAATGCAGCAACATTACTATGGGAGCAAAATGCTGTACTTTCGTCACCCATAAGTGATTCAGCATTTGGTTACGCAGTATCTATTTCAGGAGATAATGCCTTGATTAGCGGATCTGGACCAGGAGGGGTCGGAGCTGCCTATCTTTATAATGACAGTGGTGCAGGCTGGAACTTAACTGAAACATTTAGCGCCCCAACCGGTTCTCTTTATTTTGGTCACTCTGTATCAATTTCAGGCGATTATATACTTATTGGAGATGAAGACTGGCATAACACCTCTAATGAATCTCTTGGAGCAGCATATTTCTATACTAATAATGGCACGAGCTGGAATTTGACAAATACATTTACAGGCAGAACAGAATATAGTCATTTTGGAGATTCTGTTGCTATTTCCGGAACTAAAGCTATTATCGGCTCCTATGGAGAAAACAATTATGATGGAGAAGTCACTTTATATGACTATAGTGATTCTAATTGGACATTAAGTCAAACAATTGTTGGCGGGACAAGTGAATTCTATTTTGGACAATCTGTTGATATTTCCGGCGATAAAGCAGTTATCGGCAATCAATATGGTTCCTCATTGCGCGGCGCCGCATATATGTATGAGTATTCAAGTTCTTCATGGAATCTGGAAACAACTATAAGTGGCGACAGCGATGGCTTTGGTAACATCGTTGCAATTGATGGTGATACAGCCATGGTTAACTCAAGGGACGGCAGTAATATAAAAATGTATGCCGACACAGGCTCAACCTGGGAATTGTCTCAAACTATTAACATGTTTACAACTAATGGTCAAGGCGGAGCTGTTTACATTGAAAACGGCAATGATGCCGAAATTACAATTAACCGTAGTGGTTTTGACAGCAACATTGCGGCTCAAGGCAGTGGTATTTGGATAGACCATGGCAGCGATATCAGTATTACCAACTCTACTTTTGGAAGCAATTTTGGCGGATCAGCTCTGTATCTTGGATATGGCAATCTTTCAATTAACTTCGCCACCTTTGCCCATAATACCACCAATGACCTTTCACCGGTAACTATTGAAATCGATGGCACCGCGGCAAGCACCTTGAGTTTAACCAACAGTATTATTTATGATAATGCTAACTCAACTATCAGTTTAAGCGGTTTGACAACAGTAAGCGCCAGCAGCCGCAACTTATTCCTGGATACCACCGGGTTCAGCGGTGCTTCCTTGTACGGCGGCGGTTACAGAACAATTACCGCTCACGGCACAAGCGACAGTGCCGCCGTACTGGATGCAAATTATAATATTGTCGGATATGATGCGGCTTCTACAACATTCGTCGGCAATTACTCTTACATGGCTTCAAGCATGGCATATCATGCCAACTACCGCACACGTGCCCTGGCAATAACTTCTTATAACAGCCTGGCATACCAGTATGAATTAAACGGCAGCACAGTACGTCCGGGAGACAATAGTGCCGGCCTGACTACTGACCAGCGAGGAAACTCACGTAATGGTTATGAATATAATACGAAAACATCAACTTATGAATTAAAAGATGCTCCAAGTATTGGCGCTTTCGAACCGATGTTCTATATCACGGTCAACGATAAAGGTGATATGACTTATGATCCGTTCAACACAATTATTATGAGCGGTCTCGCTGCTAACGCATGGTTCGCAGATGCTATTGAAGAAGATGGAAGCCTTAATTTACGCGAAGCATCTTACTGGATAGACTCTTACAACCCTGATACCGATCAATTTGATGCCAATCGTTATATTAAATTTGATTCTACTGTCTTTACCGCTGATGGCGATAACACAATAACTCTTACTCTTAACGCTGGACCAATTGAGATTTATACCTCACAGATAATCGGCATGGTACCGGGTTATGATGGTTATGACTTTGTAGCTGATAATACTTATATGGCACAAGACGATACAGCCAGAATAACCGTTGACGCCAGTTCTACTCATACACGAGTATTCACTATCCGTGATACTATGAATCCTAACATTCATGTTGGTATTAACAACCTGAATATAACCGGCGGTTCATCTACTCATTATGCCAAGGATTATGACTCGGGTAGAGGCGGCGGTATTTATAACAACGCAAACCTGACTCTGAATAACGTAGTGGTAACCGGGAACAGTACCACCAACACGTCTCTTCGCAGCAGTGATAATGGACTCGGTGGCGGTATTTATAATGCTTCCAGCGGCACACTGACGATTAATGATTCTACAATTCAAGACAATACCGCAACCGGAACAAAAATTAATGACAGCACAGATATTGTCGGTCTCGGCGGTGGTATTTATAACGATGGCGGCACTGTAACAGTCAATCGTTCACTGCTTACCGGCAATACTGCCAATGGCTTTAGCGTTGACCCCGAAAAGGACACCACCACCCTGGCGGGTATCGGTGGAGGTATTTTCAGTTCCAGCGGCAATATGACTTTAAACAACAGCACAATTACCAATAATTCCCTTGGTACCAGCAGTAGAAATACTGGCTCCGCGGTTTATATCAAAGATGGAAACTTCACGGCTAATAACAATACTATTATTGAAAACTCACTTCCGTCAACATCTATGGAAAGCGGTTACAGCAGCACAGCTGGAGCTGTCTTCCTGACGGGGACCGGAAACGCAACAATGTATAATAATATTTTTGCTAACAATAATGCTAATGGTACAGCCGGTTTCCGCGGACGTGATATTTACACTTCCAGCACTATAAACATTACTGAAAGTAACAATATCGTCGGCTACTATACTGGAACTTATGATTTCAGCGCCGGTACTGGAAATATAACCGGTGACGGATTCGGAGTTGTCTCTAATCTGAATCTTGACAGCACCATGCGTTATAATGGTGGTAAAACTATGAACTTCCGCGTACTTGACAACAGCGTTGCCATCAATGCCGGCACAACTGTCAGCAGCAGTACTGATTACGATCAACGCGGCTATCAGCGCGAGCTCGGCGATTCCGCGACTATCGGTTCATACGAAATGACAACCAGCATTACTTTGATCACTAATGCCGAAACTACAATTGACTACAGTAATCCGTCAATAGGCTTTGACTTTACAAATAACCGTCCCGGTTGGGAAGCAAGCTTGCGCAATGCGGCATATCTGGCGGATAACAATGCCACTATTACAATAGATCCAAGTGATGATGAGACTATATGGACAAGAACTGATGATGTCCTTGATCCAATCTATGTATTGAACCAGGCAATAAGAATTGCTAACGGCGTTTCCATAGAAACCGTTGGCAGCCAAATTATTACTATAGACGGCGGCTGGAGCGGTGATACTGCAACAGATGGTGTACGCCTCTTCTGGATTGATTCTTCAAGTTCGACTCTGGCTAATGTTTCAATGACAAATCTAATACTCCAAAATGCCAATGCATTGACTGCTTCCTCAAATACGAATGGCGGAGCAATATATAATTCTGAAAACCTGACTCTAAATAATGTTCAGGTAATCAGCAGCCAGGCGACTAATGGCGGCGGTATATATTCTACAGAAGGAACTTTGACATTAGCAAATGGTACAATTATCGGCTCTACGGGCAAGGGCAATACGGCTGTTAACGGCGGCGGTATTTATGTCGATTCCGGTAATGTCACGATAACTGGAAAACTTGTCGGTGATGATTATGTGTTTGTTCAGATTTCCAACAACAGCGCAAGCGGCAGCGGTGGAGGCCTATATGCTTCACACGCAACCCTTAATGTAACACTTGGAGATTTTTCAGAAAACGAAGCTGCAATACATGGCGGCGGACTCTATCTGGTTAACAGCGCATTGACCATGGCTCAATCACAGGTCATGAGCAATACTGCAGATTCTGATGCCGGCGGTCTGTACCAGAACGGCGGTTCCGCTTCAATTACCAAAAGTACGTTCGGTGAAAACACTGCCGGACGTTACGGCGGCGGACTTAGAATTTCCGCACAAACCTTTGAAATGGTCAACAGTACAGTTGCCAACAACACTTCCGGCGCTTATGGCGGCGGCCTGTATATGACCGGCAGCGGTTCATACAATCTAACTTTTGTAACCGTTGCTAATAATATTTCCGGCACTTCAAGCACAACTCAAACCGCGGGCGGCGGTATATTTATCGCGGGCGGACACTTGACTATGATTAATACGGTTATTGCCAATAACTATCATGTTTCTGCTAATGACGCCAATCGAGACGAGTTCTATACCACATCAATGGATTGGATAGCCAGCGTTACCTACAGTGCAATTGGCGTTTCATCGAATGCCGGCAGTTTACTGGACTTCCACGCAGTATCAACAACTAATATATCTAATACGTCTTATACGGATTTCTATTCAGAGATTCTGCTTGATTCAACACTTTACGACAATGGCGGAGCAACCAAGACACTTTATGTCTATCAAAACAGCTTGCTGGTTGGCGAAGGGACTTATATGGCAAGCGTCACTACTTCGCAAAATAATAAAACAAGGCTTAACCCGCCAACTATAGGAGCTTATGAGAGCTCAAGCACAATCTATTATTATGTTGGTGGAGACGTTAACGCTCAGTCCAGTTGGCAGAACACCCCAGGTACAGACAACCCCGATTTTAGTTCGGCAGACAACCTCTATGTTTTTGCTGATAATGGATATGCCGGTAATTTCAACACCGGAATCTGGGAAATCAGCGATCGTTCACTCGTAACTGTAGCCGCAGCTGGCAGTTTCACCATAAGCGGAGATGCAGTAGTTAAATCTTTTGTTCACAGATCTCCTTCGACCACGGTCAACATGGCTGTTACAGTTGAAGATACCGGAACATTGACATTTAATACCGGAACCGCACAATATGTCAGTCTGTCTACACTCGGGACTGACTCAAATGTAGCATACACTTATTCTGGTGCTCAGACTGTTTATACTGCAAGCTATGGCAATTTGACAATATCCGGCAGCGGCACAAAAACATCAACAGCGGCAATTACCGTAGCTGGCAACCTTACTCTTGGCAGCGGCAGCGCCACTCTGGGAGCAACTGGCGGCCTGAGTGTTACCGGAACAACATCCGGAACTGGTAATATTACGTCCACAACTGATGCTACTTTCTCAGGTGCGGTAACTTTGACAGGCAGTATAAGCGCAACTTCAGGAACTGTGACTTTCGACTCAACTGCTGACTTGACTGATTCAACAGTAAATGCTGCAACAGTGACAGTCAACGATGTATTAACTGTCAATAATACAACTATCACCGGAACAACAGCACTGAATATTAACGAAAATGTTATTGCAGACGGCGGAACAAGCAGTACGCTTTTATCTGTAGACTTTAACTTTGATGAAAGCAAAGCTGTTACGGTTAATGATGCCGGTACTCAACTGGCTTTCGACGTTGGATCACAAAATGTCAATTATTACGGCAGTACCGGCACAGCCAGTCCTACTGATTTCAATGTTGATGTCCAAAACGTTGTAATAGCCTCCTCTACCGGCCGCTTTGAAGTCAGTACTGATGGAAATATAAATATAAGTAATATAGTAACTGGTGATGATTCTGCTGTAAACGGTACTTTAGTATTTACCGGTGACGCTATTACTATTGATGGCGGTGTAGTCTTTAGTACTGCCGGAGTCGAATTAAATAATGAAAGCAGTATGAATATTGGCAATGTATTCACCGTCCAGCAGGACCTCCTGATTACCGGTCCAGTAACTTTGACCTCTAGCGCCACATTGACATCAACAAGCGGTGATCTCGGTCTGACTGGAACTGTCACCGGAGCAGGGCATGACCTGACAATGAATGCGACAAGCTCCGGCAAAAAAGTTTCAACCGGAACTTTAAATAATATTGGAACATTAGATATTAATTCTCCAAGCACTGAAATGGGCGGAAACATTATCGCAGACAGTGTAGATGTATCAGGGACAACTACGCTTACAAATAATGTTTCAATCACAACTGATTCACTAACGCTTAGTGGAGATATTGACGGTGCACATGACCTGCAACTTGATGTAAATGGTTCCGCCACCCTGGCAAATGTTGACCTTAGCGATGGAGTTCTGCCAGCGTCAGGTGATTTAAGGTTATTACAAGGCACTTATACAACTACCGGAGCTATGGATGTTAATGACTTGAATATTATTTCCGCTTCTCTTGATATGGGAGCCGACGCTTTATCAGCCAATGGTATAAATAATGCAGGAACCTTAGAATCCAGCAGTACTGTTAGTGTAGCTGATGCCAGCTTGATTAACAGCGGAACTTTAAACTTGACTGGAACCGTAAACCTTAACAGCAACCTGACAAATACCGGAACTTTGACTATTGGGACTTTAACTCTTGGAGACTCTAATCAAACCAGTTCTTTAAGCTTGGATGGTGCTGCTAATATCACTTCAATTAACCTTGCCGCAGATAAACAGGCAAGCTTAACCAATGGTGATATTCAAATAACTAATTTCAATTTTGCTACAAGCGACACCTCAATTAGTACCTTCACTTTGAGTTCAGGAACAAGCTTGGATGTTACTAATATTGATTACGGTACTACAGACTACAATGGCAACTACTTTATTACTTCTGGTGGCGGAGAGCTTATCCAGCCTATGCTGGGAATCGATCCATTAGACAGCAGCAAAGATGTTGTATATCGTGTTGGTAATGACAGCTCTATTACTGTAATTACTCTACAAGCCGCCGCTGGAGAAAAAATGGCTGCAGGAGTTTTAGATTCGGTCAAAATCGGTAATACAACTGTGACTGGCGTTCAGGAAACTATTGACTCTACTGTAGTCCTTGACCGCAAAACAGATGTCGGTGATATAATTGACCTGTCTGTTACTATAGATTGGGAAACTGATACACAAGGCAGTCAATTTGATGCAAGCGGAGTTACAGAAAGATTCGAACTGATTGATAATGCATGGGTATCTCAAGGAATTGTCACTGTCAGTGTTGATGACCCGGCACCTGGACGCAGTACTGTATCTTATAATCAGCCTACCAACGGCACATATACTATAGCTAACCAGGGCGCCGATTTGACTATTCCTTATACAGGACCGGGCTTTAATGGTAATGTGGCGCTTTATGAAATGTCCAATCCCGATTTCAGCCTGAGATATAATTCTTTCTATCTTGATGTTGATAATGTTACAAACTTCCCGATCGGAACATATCCGTATTTCGCGACCAGTTGGTATCCGACTGAACCATCCGTAGGACAAGCCGTATATAAACAAATGGAATATCGCCTGGTTTCCAATCCTTTGACCAACCTGCTCGAAGGACAAGTTCCTCCGATTGGTTCGGTTGTCGGACAGGCTGTAACAGAAGGCGCAAGCTTAACTTTGACCACAGATGCTCCGGTCTATCTGGAAGTAAACGGCGAATATACCATTGGAAAAGGCTGGTTGCCGTTTGGAGTTCCTGCAAGCGCTGGAAATATAGAACAGTATCAAGGACCGGTTACTCAGGGACAGCTTGATGAGTTCTATCTCGACTTCGGCGGCCGTGAAGGTGTTTTTGAAACACCTGCTTCATTCAGGTCAGATCTCGATGAAATGATTGATGATCTTCTAGCCGGATAGAACAAATTGCGTGTTCCAGGTTGCGTATTACGATAAAAATAAAAAATAAATATCGTAATACGCAGAATATGGCACGTTTTTTTAACCGCAACTCGCAGTTCTCAGCACATTATAAAGGAATATCATGGATAAAATAATTATCAGCGGTTTAAAGGTTGATACCGTAATCGGTACCCTACCGGAAGAACGCGACAAAAAACAAACCCTGCTCATTGATCTTGAATTATTTCTGCCTTTACAAAAAGCAGGAAAGAGTGATGACTTATTCGATTCAGTTGATTATTCACTGATCGAATCTGAAATTATTGTAATGGGCGAAAGAGCAGATTTTTTCCTGATTGAACGTTTTGCTGAAGAAGTTGCGGATATCTGTTTGAAAGAAGAACTGATTTCCAGTGTAAAAGTAAAGGTAACCAAGCCGGGAGCATTAAAACATTCAAGCAATGTCGCTGTCTGTATTGAGAGGATGTAAACCGCAAAGCATAGGCTGTAAGAATAAACCTAAAACTAAAATGGAGCTTTTTATGAAATCGTACCGCAAAGAATTATGGATGAACACCAGTACCAGAAGAGCTTATTTGAATATTACGCCTCAGATAAATGAATGCCTGAAAGAATCAGGCATTAAAGACGGCATGCTTCTGTGCAATGCAATGCATATTACGGCATCGGTATTTATTAATGACGATGAAAGCGGTTTGCACGCTGACTTCGACCGCTGGCTGGAAAAACTCGCACCTGAAAAACCTTACAGCCAGTATCAGCATAATGGATTCGAGGATAATGGTGACGCCCATCTGAAACGTTCTGTCATGGGCAGGGAGGTTGTTGTCGCAGTAACTGATGGCAAGCTTGATTTCGGTCCGTGGGAACAAATTTTTTACGGCGAATTCGACGGAAAACGCGCAAAACGTATTTTAGTTAAAATAATTGGCGAATAGCTTTGACTTTCTCATAATCTATGTCTATAATAAGCGATTAATAATTTTTATAATTTTAATCAACTGACATAGGAGTAGCTATGAATAAATATCTCGACCAATTCATGGATAAGTTTAAATTTGAGGGGCTGACTTTTGATGATATTTCCTTAGTTACGCAATATGCCGACTTTTTACCTGATGAAGCAGATACCGCCTCCCGCTTTTCCCGCAATGTTAAACTGAATATCCCTTTTGTAAGCGCTGCAATGGATACCGTAACAGAAAGCAAGATGGCTATTGAAATGGCCCGTCTCGGCGGACTTGGCATTATCCATAAAAATTTATCCGCTAAACGCCAGGCGGAGGAAGTCAAGAAAGTAAAAACCTACTTAAACGGTATTATCAAAAACCCGGTAACTTTCAGTCCGGAACAGACCGTAGCCGAAATGCTTGAAGCGAAACGGAAGAACGCTTATCCTTTTTCGGGATTCCCGATTATTCAGGAAGACGGTACTTTAATGGGAATCCTGACCGCTCGCGACCTGAAATTCTTAACTGATTATAAAGTCAAAATCGGCACAGTCATGAATAAGTGCAAAGTTGTCGCTCCTGACGGCTTATCCATGCAGGATGCTTATAAAATAATGATGGATGCCAAGGTAGGTAAACTGCCAACAGTCGATGCTAAAGGCAAACTTACCGGATTGTACAGTTTTCAAGATGTAAAATCACTGATTATAAATGATGAGCCTTTGTATAACCGTGATATTCTTCATCATCAGCTTCGTGCGGGAGCTGCGGTCGGGCCTTACGACGAGGAGCGTATTGAGGCATTAATTAATGCCGGCGTCGATGTTTTAGTCATTGATACGGCCCACGGGGACAGTAAAGGAGTAATCGAGACTGTCGCCATGGCGAAAAAGACTTACGGTGACAAGGTTGACGTGGTTGCCGGTAATATTGCAACTGCAACGGCTTCTAAAGCCTTATCTGATGCTGGAGCCGACGGCATTAAAGTCGGGATCGGGCCGGGTTCAATTTGTACGACTAGAGTGGTCGCCGGAGTCGGCATACCGCAGGTAACGGCAGTTTATGAGGTCAAAAAAGCCGCAGCCGCAGATATTCCTATTATAGCTGACGGCGGAATCAAACAATCCGGTGATGTCGCTAAAGCAATATCAGTCGGTGCGTCATGCGTGATGATGGGTTCCGCTTTGGCTGGCACAAGTGAAAGTACCGGTGAAATCACTTTACATCACGGACGTCGTTTTGTTATCTACCGCGGCATGGGCAGCCTTGAAGCAATGAAAACCGGCAAGGCATCCCGTGAACGCTATGGACAGGCAGATGTTGACAGCGAGAAAAAGTTAGTGCCGCAGGGTATTGAAGGACTGGTTCCGTTCCGCGGTCCGGTTTCCGACGTTATTTATCAATTCATTGGCGGCCTCAAGTATTCCCTCGGCTACTGCGGGGCAAAGACGATTGAGGAATTGCAGAAAACAGCAAAAATGATCCGGGTAAGTTCAGCAGGCCTGCGTGAAGCTCATCCGCATGATGTCACGATGCTGAAAGACGCTCCAAACTATACAGCGGAAGCGTAAAGGTTATTTTTATACAGCTTCTTTTAATTATTATTCGCTGCAAATATCTTTTTATATTCCGAAAATGATTTTTTGTATTTGACTGCATTGTGGCGGGAAAAATCGCGACGGGAATATTCCCGCAGTTTATTAAGCTGGTCACGAGTAATTTCAAAGAGGCCTTTGATGCTTTGGACAATAGCCATCTCGCTATCGCATATGATATCATCTGTTTCACGCAACTGCCCTTCAATGACGCTGCCCAAAAATTTGTTCACAGAATTTTCAGTGTTATATAAGGACAATTCGTAATCGACCAGATTGCTCGCAGCGCCAATAATACTGCGCAGGAGCTCAATAAAACAAATGAAACTTTTTTCCTGCTCAATGCGTGCCTCACTGTCCAGCGCGACCAGAATATCCTGAGTATCCTTTAATATTGTATCAAGGAGTTTTACAGCTGTATGATAGATATTCTTGCGTTCAGTATCTGAATTGGTAAAAAGATCACTGGCAAGCAGAGTTTCCACACGGTCATACGCGGCATCGCGTCTGCCCATCAAAGGAGCAATATTCATCTTGACCAGATAATCCATCTGCGACGGCTCATGATCTTGTGTCTGCTTTACTTTATTTATTGTTTTTTTTACTTTTTTTAAAATACTTTCATGAAAACGCGGATTCAAAATCTGTTCTCCAGCTTATTTTACACAAATCTTTTTACTAATAATACGCCATGTTTAAGCTTTCGTCAAATGAATAAGCACTATTTTCGCCATGCAATTAGCAATTGTTCTTGAGTTTTCCCTTAATTCGTTTATATTTTCTAATAAACAAAAACAAGGTTATATATTTATGAGTATATTTAAAACACTTGCATTCACTATTTTATGCGCTTTAACTCTTCAGTTGTCAGGTGCGCCGATTCCCTTTCGTCTGGGCCAGGTTTTGAGTGCGGAAATCAGCAGGAATAAAGTTAATATCAAGAATTTAAAAGCTGTTGACTATGATTTTAAATTCAAACACTACGCTTACGCAGTGGTTACATTTAAACTATATAAGGATCGTACCATAAGCATTTATGATTTCATACTTAGTTTAAAAGATAAAGAATATAAATGCGTTGCCGTATGTGCGGGAAATATGGTTTTTGATACAGATAAATGGGAATTCAAGAAAAGCTCTCCCGATAAGATTTACTCATTATTATTTATTGTCGACAGTGAAACTCTGGGTAATGCTAAAAGAACGATGCCGGGTACTCTTATTTATACTCTGAATAAAAGCGGCAAGTCAAGCTACGAAATACCTTTTAAATTCATAAACTATACCGATCTGACGGCAGCTGACAAAATCCCTTCGAACGGAATATTCCCTGAAGTGGAAATAAAAGGTATAAAAAAATCAACAGACAAAGCTGAAAAATGAATTCTGAAAAATTCTCATTTCTTCCAACTTCCCGTGAAGACATGCAGAAACTCGGCTGGAATGAGATTGATATCATTTTAATAACCGGAGACTGCTATGTCGATCATCCGTCCTATGGCATATCTGTCATAGGGAGGATACTTCAGGATAAAGGATACCGCGTTGGAATTATAGCGCAGCCGGATTGGACCAATCCCGAATCTCTACAGGTAATGGGACAGCCACGGCTGTGTTGCGGCGTAAGTTCCGGGAATATGGATTCAATGGTCAATATATATACTGCCGCAAGACGTTTTCGCAAAAGTGACGTGTACTCTGAAGATGGTGAAACCGGCAAACGCCCGCCGCATGCGGAAATTGTTTATGCGCAGCTCGCCCGCCGCGCATTTCCCGGCAAACCGGTCTTTCTTGGAGGAGTTGGCGCCAGCCTTCGGCGAGTCGCGCATTATGATTACTGGCAGGACAAGATTCGCCAAAGCATTCTTCTGGACTCAAAAGCTGATATTTTATCTTTCGGAATGGGTGAAAAATCTGTCAGCGAAATCGTTGAACGGCTCGAAAAAGGAAAACCTTTACGGGGTATACACGGCACAGCGGTAGTCCTGGGTAAAAATGAAGCGGAAAATTTCAACGCCTCCTCATATTTGGAGCTGCCTTCATGGGAGGAGATGAAGAACAACAAAGATGCTTTGATGCAAAGCACCGTTATGATTGAAAAAGAAATGAATCCATGCAGCGCACGAGGTTTGATCCAGCGTTACGGCGAACGCCTCCTGCTGCTCGAGCCGCCAGCCATGCCCTTGACCACCGAGGAACTTGATAAAGTTCATGACCTGCCTTTTACAAATATGCCCCACCCTAAGTATACAAAGCCGATTCCGGCATTTGAAACTATTAAACATTCGATCCCGGCTGTAAGGGGGTGTCCGGGAGGCTGCACTTTCTGCGGACTGGTGGCACATCAAGGACGCTCAATACGCTCCCGCAGTCAGGCATCAATCCTGCGGGAAGTCGAACGTATGACTAAACGCAGTAATTTCCGAGGAACAATCAGTGACATAGGGGGAGCCGCAGGAAATATTTATAACAGCGGGCCAGTCAATATCGAAAAATGTATGAAATGCCGCCGGGCGACCTGTTTATTCCCGGAACAATGTAAAAACTATCGGGCCGACGGCAGGGATTTAATTGAATTGTTGCGCAAAATACGAAAAAGTCCGGGGGTGAAACACGTTTACATAAATTCTGGAATACGCCTTGATCTCGCAGTCAGGCAGCGCGAACTGATGCGCGAAATAATACAGCATCATGTTTCAGGACATATGAAAGTCGCACCGGAACACCTGCATCCAAGAGTTTTAAAGTTTATGAGGAAAAATCCGGCTGAAGATTTTTACAAGTTCATGAAAGTTTTCGAAGAGGACAGCAAAGCAGCAGGAAAAGAGCAATATCTGATACCGCTGTTTATCTCAAACTTTCCGGGATGCACGGAAAAAGAAATGAAAACAGTGGACGAATTTTTAAACAGCCGCAACTGGAGCCCGCAACAAGTCCAGGACTATATCCCCCTGCCAATGACAATGGGAGCGGCAATGTATTATTGCGGCAAGACTCCTGAAGGCGAGGAAATAAAAGTAAACCGCGGTCTTGCTGAACGCCGCCCGCAAATGAATGTCTTGAAGAAACAGCGGCGCGGCGGTGCTGCTTCACGCAAGCGGCGCGACGACAAACGAAGCCGGAGATTTTCAAAAATACAAAAACGGAAATGAATTATGAACAAAACTGATCTGGATACTCCATGCCTGGTACTCGATATTGATATATTTACAAAAAATCTGTTGTTGATGCGCGATTCCGTACTGGATAAAAACAAACTGTTGCGACCACATATAAAAACGCATAAATGTTCAGCAATTGCCCACAGGCAACTCCAGCAAGGAGGCTGCGCCGGACTTTGCGCCGCAAAAATATCAGAAGCACAAAAACTCATTGAATGCGGAATCACCAATATACTGATAACTTCGCCCATAGTCACCGAAACAAAAATCAAACATCTATTTGATTGTCTGGAAAAAGCTCCCAACCTGATGGTAGTAGTGGACAACAAGGAAAACTCCGAATTTTTAAGTAAAACAGCCGTTGCCCGGGGAAATGAACTGCCTTTAAAAGTTTTAATCGATATCAACCCTGAAATGGGGCGTACCGGAGTTGACTATGACGCAGCTCTTCCTCTAGCCGAATTCGTCAACAAATTGCCCGGGCTGGAACTGAAAGGCATCCAGTGTTACGCCGGACTGGTTCAACATATCCACTGTTTTGAAGAACGCCGTAAAAATTCACTCCGGCTCATGGAGAAAGCCGCAGAGATCTTCAATAAAATGCAGGAAGCTGGACTACCGGTAAAGATTTTTACCGGAACCGGAACTGGAACTTTCGATATTGACACCGCCATCCCGGAAATAACAGATCTGCAAGTCGGGTCATACTGCGTCATGGATGCTGAATACTGCAATATAGGCAGTAAGGATGATGATGAAAAATTTCTGACCTTCAAGCCTTCTTTGAGCCTGTTGACTTCGGTAATCAGCGTTAATCAGAAAGATTTCGTAACCGTTGACGCCGGCCTGAAAGCTTTATATTTCACGCCTCACGCACCGCCATATGTCCTCAATCCTTCCGGTAAAGGGTGGCGTTATGAATGGTTCGGAGATGAACAGGGAAAAGTATTTTTTGACCATGCGGACATAAAACCGGAACTTGGCGATATTATCGAATTAAGCGCTTCGCATTGTGATCCGACGATCAATCTTTACGATTTCATATGGGTAGTCAAAGATGGCGAAGTAATAGACAAGTGGCCTATAGACCTGAGAGGATGTTCACAGTAAATATTTTTTCAAGGTATCTGCGGAGAATAGCCTGAACCCCTAACTTCTCCAGGGGTCAGCCTGGTCAATCGTTTGAAGGCTCGGTTGAAACTTACCGCACTGTCAAATCCCACCCTGCCCGCAATTTCTTTGCAGCTCAGATTACTTGAAACCAGCAGGCGGCAGGCATGCCTTATCCGGCGCTTGTTCAAATAGTTTAACGGCGACTCATTAAGCTGTTCTTTGAAAACCCTTGACAGATGTTCCCGGGAAACTCCGCATTCAGCGGCAATGTCTTCCACATTCATTGCCTTATACATATTGTTATGGATATATTCCTGGGCATGTTTAATCAGACGCACCGGCAGCCTCTTTCTATTTTCCTCAGGCAAGACATAATTCCCCAGATCCATCAAGATATCCGTTATCAGACGAGCTCCTTCAAACGGTGAAATAAAACGTAATGAATCATGATCGTTTTCGTAATCAAAAAGCGTTCTTACCAAGCTGGATTCCTGCGGGAGATGATATATCTGTCCATAATTATCAGTAATGGTTTTAACCATTTTCTCGACAGTGGGTGAATAAAAACTTATCCAGATAAAATGCCACGGTTCCGTTCCATTTTCAGGATAATAATAAGCGTTACGCGCATCATTATGTTTTTGCAGAAAAGCCATTCCAGGCAACATAGGAATAACTTTGTCGCCAATTTTAAAACGCCCCTCTCCTGATAAAGTATAAGACAATTGTCCGCCGCGATGGTCATAGCGTTTTTTACAGTCTATATGGTATGGCTTATTCTGCTGCTCCCTGACCAGCTCGCCGGGATAAGGCAGATCATCAAGTTTACCGACAATTTCAAAATGTACTTGCCACAGACGACAGGTTGCAAAATTCATGATAATTATATTCTCTTAACCCTTAAAACTTAACCCTTAAAACTCTATTGAAAAATAGAATTTTACAATAGTTATTATTAGCATAGAAAACAAAAAAAACTAAAGAATTTCCTATAATCTTTGCTTTTTCCATAAAATCACTTAGATTTTATCTTTCAAGCTATGAATTTAATCACAGGTATATATAATGATAACTGTTCAGGAACTCAATAATGAATTCGGCAGTTCCGAAATCCGTTTTTATACGGAGCCGCACGGCCTAGTCTGCGCAGAACTGAATAATCCAATGGGCAAAGCTGATATCGCTTTGCACGGCGCACATTTAATGAACTTTATCCCAAAAGGACAGGAAGCTGTTCTATGGATGAGCAAAAAGAGCTACTTCGAAGCTGGAAAACCTGTTCGCGGCGGTATTCCGATATGCTGGCCGTGGTTTGGAGGACACCCTTGTGACTCCAATATGCCTTCTCACGGTTTTGCAAGACTCTTTGTCTGGGAGCCAGTCGCCAGCGGCAGTTGTGATAATGGAGCAACTTTCATTGAGCTGGCTTTGACACCCGGATTGATCCCTGACAAATTTGAAACTAACGATTTCCTGGTAAAATTACGAGTTGAAGTCAGCAATAAACTGTCCGCTGCTTTGATTATTGACAACACCGGCAGCGAAAGTTTATCATACAGCGCGGCTCTACACAGCTATTTCAATATCAGCGATATTTCCAACATAAAGATAAGCGGACTGGACGGCAAGGCTTTTATTGACACTTTGAACGATACCAGACATATTCAGGCAGGAGAAATCACATTTGACGCAGAAACTGACTTAGTTTATCTTGATACTGAAGATACATGCGTTATTGACGACCCGGGCTTTAAACGCAAAATAAAAATAAGCAAAACCGGAAGCCGTTCGACTGTGGTCTGGAATCCGTGGGACGCAAAAGCTCAACGCATGCCTGATTTCGGCGATACTGAATATCATGGAATGGTCTGTGTCGAAACCACAAACGCAGAAACTGACGCCCGGACTTTAGCACCCGGAGAATGCCATACCCTGCAAGTTATTATAGAATCTGAAACAGAAGGTTGAGCTATGCCCCAGAAAACAGAAATTTTTCAACAATTCTTTGACCGCAAACCAGCCGTGACCGCACAAGCTCCCGGACGTCTGGAAATATTAGGCAACCATACTGACTATAACGATGGCGTCGTATTAAGTTGTGCGGTGGAACAACACACATCATTTACCGCCGCTCCGGCAAAAGATAAAAATCTTTGCCGTATTAAAGATTACAAATACGATGGTGAAGCCTCATTTACTATTGACAACCTGGACAATCCAACTCCGGGAGAATGGGTAAATTACCTGAAAGGCGTTATCTGGGAAATGAATAAGCGCGGTATTTCTGTTAACGGCGTTGATGTTGTCATGAACAGCACAGTACCCCTGTCCGCCGGGATGAGCAGTTCCGCCGCAATGGAAGTGGGCTTCTGTTTTGCCCTTAAAGAAATATTCAATATCGAACTCGACAAAACCGAATGGGCTAAAATAGGTCAGGGAGTAGAAAATAATTATCTCGGGGTTTCAACCGGCCTGTTAGATCAATTCAGTTCGATTTACGGCAAAAAAGATTCGCTTATCATGTCCGACTTTCGCATCAATAAAGTCGTCAAAACCGTTAAACTTCCTCCCGGCTATGTTTTTGTCGTTGCTAATTCAATGGAAAAACATGATTTGGTGGATTCCGAATACAACGTCCGCCGTAAAGACTGTGAAAGCGCCGCCGCCAAACTGCATGCAGCGGATAACTCTATCAAAGCTTTGCGGGACGTATCCATGGAACACCTTGAAGCAAACAGAGAACTCTTAAGTCATCGTGAATATCTCCATGCCAAACACATTGTAGGGGAATGCGAGCGCGTAATACAGGGAGTGGAATATCTGGAAAAAGGTGATGTCAAAGCTTTTGGACAACTGCTTTTTGATTCTCATGAGAGCTCAAGGGTAAATTTTGAAAACAGCACTAAACGTCTTGATTATCTTGTGGAACTGGCAAAATCCATCCCAGGCTGCCTGGGTGCGCGTTTAAGCGGTGGTGGTTTTGGCGGTATCTCGATTCATCTGGTCGAAGAAGCTCAAGCTGACACCTACGCCAAACGGCTCTCAACAGCTTTCAAGCTCCAAACTGGAAACGAGCCGCAAATCATCAAATGCGCCATCGGCGAAGGCGCAAGCGCGGAAAAAATAAATTAAAAAAAGGCGTTGCATCTGCCCTTTTTTTAATTTTTTTTATTTTTCCTTTAGAAGTTCACGAAGAGGCACACGGGAAGAAAGCCGTTGGGATTGAAATTTATCAAGCCTATCTGCAGACATTCGTTTTTGCCTTTGTTTCTTTTGAATCTCTCAGATTGGAACTCATCAAAGGCTTTGTCGGGCTTTTTGGCAATATTCACCGCGCCAATCTGCAACCCCTGGAAAAGTGTAGTCGAAACATTAGTAATACCAAACTGGAACCCGGCAAAAATAGCGTCAGCGCAATTCGCCCAGCCCCACTGAGCTCCGGAGGAATGAGCTTTTTTGCTGGCTATGTTGTCTTCACTGTCAGAACCGCCGCGGTTATAAATACCTATCTGCAAACCGTTCATCTCAACTTCCGCAATATTGAAAAGCCCCACGGTCAAACCGTTCATAATGCCGTCCGTATGGTTCGACCAGGCAACCTGCAGACCGTTGGAATTGCCTGAATAACAAATCAAACCGCAATCAAAACCATTGACTGCCTTATTATATGTGTAGATCAAAGAAAGACGGGCCACTCGTATTTCAGTATCTTTATCCGCTAATTGCAAAGGAGTATAAAATCCAAGTCCAAACCAGGATGATTTTACGACATCCGGTTCGTCAACCAGCCCCTTTACCATCTTAACTTCCTCTTTCGCCGCATGGCATAATGTAATTCCCATTAAAACCGCTGATAAAAATATGATAAACTTTTTACCTTTGAACATCCACTAATCTCCTTTATAAAAAAATAACTTATTTATTTGAAAATAAAGTAGCAACAATTAGTTCAAAAAGCAAGTTGTTGAACTCAATTTTTTTTCTTTTTAAACCGTAAAAGAAATTCATACCTGATAGAACAGAACACAGGAACAGAAACAACAGTGATTATTTCGAAGAGCATACCGCCAAAAACCGGTATAGCCATCGGAATCATCAAGTCAGCGCCGCTGCCCTTGGAGGTGAGTACCGGCAATAATGCCAGAATGGTTGTAGCAGTAGTCATCAAACAGGCCTTCAAACGCCGCTTACCGGACTCGACCACGTTCTGACGTATTTTTTCTTTTGAGTCGGGATTATTTTCCTTGATATTTTCATCAATATATGAAGCCATAACCACGCCGTCGTCGGTGGCGATCCCGAATAAAGCCAAAAATCCAACCCAAACCGCAACGCTCATATTCACCGGATGAATACCGAGGTAATTTCTGATGGAAACATCCCATATGTCGAAATTCAGGAACCAGTCCTGATTAAAAAACCACAAAGTAACAAATCCGCCAGCCCAGGTCAGGGCGACACCGGAAAACACAAATACGGTC
Source organism: Victivallaceae bacterium (assembly GCA_963664605.1). Lineage (GTDB taxonomy): Bacteria > Verrucomicrobiota > Lentisphaeria > Victivallales > Victivallaceae > JAHOYW01. The sequence goes on along the minus strand of OY761536.1, from coordinate 1,298,227 downwards.
ATAAGAACAGACTTGAACTGCAAATAGAGAATAATAAAAATCAATATTAAAACAACCGGAATAATCACACATAAACGAGCTGTTGCCCGCAATTGGTTCTCATAATTCCCGGCAAAACGAAAAGAAGTACCTTTAGTCAATTTCAAACGGCCGTTTTCAATTTGTTCATTCAAATATTTGTCCGCGGCTTCCACAACATCGGTTTCCGGCAGTCCATCTTTACCGTCAAAAAATACATATCCTGTCAGGAAAGCGTCTTCACTCTTGATACTCTGCGGACCACGCCGGTAATGCACCTTGGCAAATTGTTTCAAAGGCACCCTGGCTCCGCCTGGAACAGCAATCAGCAAGGACGATAATGCCTGATAGTTGTCGCGCAGTTCACGCAGATAACGAATCCGCAACGGAAAACGCTCACGGCCTTTGACCACTTTTTCAATCTGCTTGCCGCCGACCGCGATTTCCAGAACATCATGAACATCTTCTATCTTTATGCCATAGCGCGCTACTGCGGTCCGGTCGATTTCTATTTCCAGATAGGGTTTACCGACAATTTGGTCGGCAACAACCGTAGCCGGATCGATTTCTGATACTTCTTTAAGAAGTTTTTCAATTTTAAACGCGTCTTTCTCAATGCTGTTCAAGTCAGGCCCGGTAATTTTCACCCCCATCGCCGCCCGCATACCGCTTTGCAGCATGACGATTCTGGTTTCAATCGGCTGGAGCCGGGGAGAACCGGTAACTCCCGGGATCGCGGCGGCTTTCTCGATCAGCTTCCAAATGTCGTCAGGAGTATTTATGCCCTTAAACGGTGCTCGTCCGGGATTAAGTTTTTCATCCAAAGCCGGACGCCATTGTCTGAACGGCATACCGCTGCTGTCTTCAATCAGTTCTCCTTTATTATCACGGATAAATTTTCCCTGGACTTTATAGTTTTTACCATCGGGAGCGGGAAGCGCTTTACCATATTTATCCCGGAACAGATCCACCGCGTCCGCATCAAATTTAAAACGCAGAATGCTGCCGTATTTATCCTGCAGGAATTTTTTGTGATAATTGATTACGGTCTCGATCATGGAAAGCGGAGCCGGATCAAGGGCAGTATCAGCCCGTCCGGCTTTACCGACAGAACTTTCAACTTCCGGTATCGCGCTGATGTTAATATCCTGCATCTTCAATATATCCGCCACTTCGGATATTGAGGCATGCGGCATGGTTGTCGGCATCAGCATAAAAGAGCCTTCATCCAAAGCGGGCATAAACTCCCTGCCAAGTCCAGGGAAAATATTCCGCAGCTTCATAGCGGTTTTTGATTCACGAAACGGCTTCGGCATGATTTGCAAAGCTGGACCTATTCCAAGCCAGGCCAGAAGCCCCCATGTCAAAATCACTATTGGGACAATAAGAAAAATCAGTTTATTGCGCAAAGCAAACTTTAATATTGACGGGTAATATCTGCTGAACAGAGCGTAAAATCCCAGCAAAGTGAATATTGGGAACGCGGTGAACAAAAAGTTTTTCAAAAGCGGCTGTCCAGTTCCGGCAGGCAGCCACTCGCTGTTCAGTTTGAGCATCACAAACAAGGCGACCGCGCCGCATAACAATATCTGAATCATCTTGCGTTTTGATATTACTTCAGATTTTTTAAACCATTTGACGGCAAAAGACAATAAAACCGGCAGAAGAGTCAGTCCCAGAATCAATGAACAGCTTAAGGTAATAGTCTTGGTCCACGCCAGCGGCCTGAATAATTTTCCTTCTGTATACTGCAGGAAGAATATCGGCAGGAATGAGATCACAGTCGTCAATACCGCGGTCGAAACCGGTCCGGCAACTTCAGTAAGCGCCTGACGAACTATAATTCCGGAAGAAAGTTTATTTTCGTTTTCCGCCAGACGGCGGAGAACGTTCTCACACATGACAATCCCTACATCGACCACCGCTCCAATAGCTATGGCAATCCCTGCCAGCGCCACAATATTAGCGCTGATACCAATAATTTTCATAAAAACAAAGCATAAAAGTATCGCGCCCGGCAACATGGAAGCAATTATTATCGATGTACGGAAATTCCGCAACATAAGAAGAATGACTATTATCGTAATCAGGATTTCTGCATAAAGGGCCTTGTCAAGAGTACCGAGGGTTTCATTTATCAGACCGGACCGGTCATAAAATGGAACAATCCTGACCTTACTGACAGTTTCGTCCGCAAGTTTCTTTTGCGGCAGGGATTTATTTATCTCAGCTATTTTACTTTTGACATTCTTAATTGTCGTCAGGGGATTAGCGTCGAAACGTACAACCACCACTCCGCCAACAGCACCAGCGCCGGATTTATCCAGCAAACCACGGCGCGGCGCCGGACCTATACTTACTTTCCCCACATTACTGATATAAACCGGAACTCCATCCCGTTCGCTTATGACGCATTTTTCTATGTCTTTGATATTACGGATATAACCAAGAGCCCGAATCACATACTCTACTCGATTAATTTCCATGGTTTGCGCTCCGGTTTCACGATTTGCCATGGATATAGCCTTGAAGACATCTTCCAGGCTGAGACGATAATGCCGCAAAGCGTCAGGATCAATATTGACCTGATATTCCCGGACAAAACCGCCTATTGAAGCAACTTCACTAACACCGGATACTGATAACAAAGCATAACGCACCGTCCAATCCTGAATAGAACGCAGTTCGCTCAAATCCCAGCCTCCGGCAGCTTTCCCGCAACTGTCATAGCCTTCCAGCGTATACCAGTAAACCTGCCCCAATGCGGTCGAATCCGGGCCAAGTACCGGCGTAACACCATCCGGCAGGGTGTTGGGAGGCAGAGAACCCAAACGCTCCAGTATCCTTGTTCTCGCCCAGTAGAAATCTATATCATCTTCGAATATCACATATATTGAGGAAAAACCGAACATTGATACTGTCCGAACCGTTTTAACTCCGGGAAGCCCCATAAGGACAGAAGTCAAAGGATAGCTTATCTGGTCTTCAATATCCTGTGGTGAACGTCCTGTCCACTTGGTAAAAACAATCTGCTGATTTTCGCTGATGTCCGGCAAAGCATCAACCGGAACCGGGTAACGTGGCAATATTTTAGTATCCCAGTCAAATGGAGCAAAGGCAACCCCCATACACAGCAGTAAAATAAATATCAAAACAGTAATAAGCTTATTCGCCAATACTAAACTTATAAGATGCCCGAAAAAGCCGCAGGCAGAAGTTTTCTGCTGATTATTTTCCATGTTTTCTCTTTGCCTTTTGCTTCGGGGCGATTGTACTGATTACTCCGCCGCAGCGAAGCATTGCTTTGCCAAAATATGGATTAAGGGTGTCTTTGTTATCCTGTAGCCAGAAAGCCCCCTGGTTATTAAATGCCATAGGGCATCTCAGTTGATAAACAGCTTGTTCAATACCGCCATTGTGTTTAAGACGTTTATATATTTCAGCAGATAAAGTCCTGAAATCAGCTCTGGCGATGGAAATATCTTTGGCTGCTTCTATACGAGCGGCAATCATTTTAAGCGCAGGATCGTTACGGACTTCCGCAAGCAATTGTTTCGCTCCATTCTTCGTGTCCGATAGGTCATCGGACGCCAACCCCCGCCAAATCCGGAAATAACGTTGCATCGCCGCTTTGTTAACAAGATAATGCTTAAACCGTTCCTGCTGTTTCTCCGGCTGTGGATTCATCATGCTTTCAGTATGGTTGATCTGAGCCGTACTGTCGATTTGGAAATTTCCATGCGTTACTATTTTATCTCCGGATTTCAAACCGGATTCTACTATATAATAACTGCCGGCACGCGGCCCCAGAGTTATTTCACGCGGCACGTAAGTCCCTTTTCCAATCTCAAGATACACCAGCGAACGTTTTCCGGTAAACATGACTGCCGAGTCAGGAATAATCAGTGGCAGTTTATCATCTTTTCCGGAGATTGGTCCCACGAGGCTCGATACAGGAACCAGCGGCATCCCGCAAACATCACAGTTCCCCGGCTTGTCTTTGATTATTTCCGGGTGCATCGGACTTATCCATTTACCCGCGAGTGAACTCAAAACCGGTTTTCCTCCGGCTCCGACTTCAACCTGCACCTCCGCTTTAATGAACATTCCGGAGCGAAGCTGCCCTCCGGGGTTCGGGACATTGGCTCGAATCCTGACAGTTCTGGTATTTTTATTGACCTCAGGAGCAATATAGGCTATCATGCCCCTGAATACCTGCCCGGGGATCGCTTCTGTTCTTATCTCAACCGGCTGACCGTATCTTATCCACGGCAAATCAGTTTCATAGGCATCCATCACAGCCCACATCACTGAAGTATCAGCAATGCTCATCAACTTATCGCCACGTTTAAAATACTGTCCCTCAACAATATTTTTTCCAGTCACCACTCCGGAAATCGGAGCGGGGAAGGACATAACTGGAGTAGTTCCTTCCTGATTGATCTGTTTTGCCATTTGCGCCGGGTCAAGTTTCCATGATTCGATCTTTGCTTTCACCGCCAGTACAGCGTGTTTAGCAGCCTCGATTTTGGCACTATTATTCCCTTTTAAAGCCTTTTCGTAGTCACGTATAGCGATCTGCAATTCTCTTTGAAGCAGAATTATATCTGAACTGAAAAATAAAGCTATGGCCTGGCCTTTTTTAACCGGTGCGCCGATATAATTCAAATAAAGCTTCCTGACACGGCCGTTAAAATGAGCCGAAATCATTGCGGTTCTGGTTTCATCATACTCGATATTTCCCACCAGAGGCAATGAAAATTTTATTTCTCTGCGTTTAACAACGGAGGTTTGAACCTGAAGCATCTTTACCGCGTGTTCAGGTAATTTCACCACATTCCGACTTGAATTGCTCTTTGATTGTCCGGCTTTAATTAATGCCATATGGCATATCGGACATTTTCCGGGGGCTGGCAACATGATTGACGAATGCATTGAGCAGGTCCACATCTGCTTTTTCGCAACTATTTCTTTTAAACGCGACTTATCCTTATGCTGGAAGGATATTCCGATAACGATACCGAGAGCGACAAGAACTAGAGCCGTCACTACGTAAACAATCCATTTTTTCATAATTATATTCCCGGAACCAATGTAGTATGATTATTTACCAGATTTTTTTAGATCTTTCTTCTTTGCTTCTTCAATTTCTTTCTGCATCTTTTCCAGATATTTGTCCGAATTCTTTTTTAGAATAGCAATACACCCCGGACAGCAAACGTATATTTTTTTGCCCTTGTATATATAATATAATTCAGGGTTGATTTTTCCGCCCATGACCGGACAGATTTTTTGCTCTGTCTTTTTAGCAGAATCCACAGTGGCAGTAACTTCAATCGTTCCAAAGACCAAAATCATAATACCGGCAAAGGCGACTAATAATCTAAACATTTTAATCTCCTGTTTATTAAGTTAATTTTTTCTACTCTTAAATATTAAGATATATGCTCAAATTAATAATAGCAAATTATATTCGCAATGTTTATCATACTTATTTTGTATGATATAGTCAAAAAAGCCGTTATAAGAGCTTATATTTGTCTTTTTAATGTTAAAATGATGTTTAATTTTACTTTTTTTGCGGGACTGGGGGGGAATTATTTAAAAAACATGCTAAGTTATGCATTTGCGGTTTATTTCAGGATATAAACCTTGAAACCAATTAGTATTTAAACATTTATAAATAAAAAACAGAGAACAAGATTTATGAGCAAATACAGAACACATACTTGCGCTCAACTGCGTAAAGGTGATGTTGGAGAAACAGTCCGTTTGTCGGGTTGGGTTCACAGTGTACGCGACCATGGCGGTGTAATTTTTATTGATCTGCGCGACCATTACGGTCTGACCCAGATTGTGATTGACCCCGAATGTGATTTTTATCAGGAACTTGAACGCTGGCGCGTTGAAACCGTGATATGTTTTGAAGGTAAAGTTGTAGCACGCAGCGATGAGACTATCAATCCTAAACTGCGCACCGGGGAAATCGAAGTCGCCGCAAGCGCAATGGAAATACTCGGAACAGCCGATCAAATACCGTTCCAGATCGCTAAAGAGGAACAAACTCCTGAAACAATGCGTCTGAAATACCGTTTCCTTGACCTGCGCCGGAAGAAACTGCATCAAAACATCATTCTGCGTTCAAATGTGATCGCTGCTATTCGCGAACATCTGACAGGCAAGGGATTTCAAGAATTTCAGACCCCAATTTTGACTGCAAGCTCACCGGAAGGAGCCCGTGACTATCTTGTTCCAAGCCGCCTGCATCCCGGAAAATTCTACGCTTTGCCACAGGCTCCGCAACAATTCAAACAATTATTGATGGTTGCAGGTTTTGATAAATATTTCCAGATTGCTCCATGTTTCCGTGATGAAGATGCCCGTGCCGACCGTTCACCTGGAGAGTTTTATCAGCTTGATATGGAAATGAGTTTCGTGACCCAGGATGATATCTTCACAGTTATCGAAGACCTGCTCGATGACATTTTCGAAAAATTCAGCAAGAAAGACGTTGATAAAGCGCCGTTTCCGCGCATTCCTTATGCGGAAGCCATGCGTCGTTACGGAAGCGACAAACCAGATTTGCGAAACCCGCTGGAAATGGTTGATGTAACCGAAGCTTTCCGCGACTGTGAGTTCAAAGCCTTTGCCGGAGTTGTTGCCAAAGGCGGCGTTGTCCGTGCGATCAAAGCACCCGGCGTTGCTGACAAATCCCGTAAATTCTTTGATGATATGATTAAATTCGCGCAGTCTGTCGGTGCTAAAGGCATGGCGTACATTATCTGGAACGAAGAAGGCGAAAAAAGCCCGATCGCCAAATTCCTCAGCCGTGAAGCTCTTGATCAGCTCAAGGCTGCAGGCGGGGTTGAAACCGGCGATGCCCTGTTCTTCCTGGCTGACAAGGAAAAAGAAGTTGTAAACATTGGCGGCCATGTCATTACCGAGCTTGGGAAACAGCTGGATCTAATTGACAATAACGTTTTCAAATTCTGCTGGATCGTTGATTTCCCGATGTTCGAACCGGATGAAGAAACCGGAAAAATCGGTTTCAGCCACAATCCGTTCTCAATGCCTCAGGGCGGAATGGATGCTTTGCTGAACAAAGATCCTCTGGACATTTTGGCCTACCAGTACGACATTGTCTGCAACGGCGTTGAGCTTTCCAGCGGTGCAATCCGTAACCACCGTCCTGAAGTAATGTACAAAGCATTTGAAATTGCCGGTTATGACAAGAGCGTTGTTAACGATAAATTCGGCGGCATGATAAACGCCTTCAAACTTGGCGCTCCGCCACACGGCGGTATCGCTCCGGGAGTTGACCGTATAGTAATGCTGCTGGCGGATGAGCCTAATATTCGCGAAGTCATCGCTTTCCCGTTCAACCAGCAGGCACAAGACCTGATGATGAATGCTCCGGCAGCAGCAAATATACAACAGTTGCGTGAGCTTCACTTGAATATTGTTATGCCCAAAAAACAACAGAAAAAAGAAGATTCAGAGTAAAAAGTTAAGTTTTATATTTACCTTCCGGTAAATATATTATTATTAATAATTTTAAAAGAGGAAAACGCAATATGAAGAAAATGTTAATCCTGTTGTCCGCAGTTATTATGCTGACGGGTGGTTGCTGTAATAAATGTCAGGCGGAAGATCTAATCAATTATGTTCCCGCCGATACAGACGGTGTCATCTCTGTAGATGCTGACCGCCTGGTCAATTTATCCCAACTCAAAGAGCTGCGCAAAGAAAACAATGATTTCGATTCGAACTGGACAAAGTTTGAATCAGAACTTGGAAAATACGGTTTAAAAACAAATGATTTGCCGTCAAGAGTAATGGTTTTCTTCAAGTCTGAATCAGGCACGCAAAATGCCGGAATTCTGGCTGTTACTAAAATACCGGAAGCCAAACTGGTTGAACTGTTAAAAGCCAACAAAGACAAAGTGTCATACGCCGTGAAAACTATTTCAGAGCGTAAAGCTTATGTCATTAAAGATAACAAAACAGATGCCGGAGATAGTAAAACTGATACTGTAGTAGTTACTTATTTAAAAACAAATCTGGTTTTGATTTGCGATGAAAACAAAGCTGAACAGTTTTGCAAGACTGTCGGAAAAACCAAGAATGCAAAACTGATTGCCGCCAGCAAAAAAGCCGACCAGAAAGCTTTGGTAAATATACTTTTCGCAAAAGAAGCTAAAGCTACGGCAGCTACGGCATCCCCTGCGGTTCCCGGCATGCCTCCACAGGGGAACCCCATGGAATCTATCAAGTCAGCGGTTATCACCCTGGACCTCGTCGGTAAAGAACAGAAAGATATCAACTTGAAAGCTGATTTGGATTGTGCCGACGCAAAAGGCGCTGGGCAAATGGCAATGCAGTTGAAGACTTTTGTCATGATTATGGGAATGCAGGTAGCTCAAGATCCTGATTTGAGCAAATCTATCACAGAAGCAATCAAAATAGACCAGAAAGACAGCAATATAAAAATAGATATCTCAATTTCTGAACCTCTCCTAAACAAAATAAAAGCCGCCGCGGAAGAAAAGAAAAAGCAGGTTTTAGCCAGAAGAATGGCTCCGGCTCCAATGCCAGCCGCTCCAACTAAAACTGCCCCGGCAAAAGCGAAAAAATAAATCAGATAAATTTCAGAACTGGTTCAACAGTAATCAATATTGTTGAACCAGTTTTTTTTGCTAATTATTTACAATTTGTTGACTTATTATGCGTTTCGGCATATATTATTAATCTTATATAGATATTGGTCTTGCGGGAAAATTTGATGCTTAATTATAAAAAAGACAAAAAATCAAGCAGAAAAAACATATTTATCCTTGCCGGGCTAATAATTGCGTTTGCGCTTTTAGCCTTTTATTACAGCTCAAGAATAGATGAAAGCCGCTATGATGAGCTAATAGAAAAAGCGGCTAAGAAATATAATGTGGACAGCCGGTTTATAAAAGCAGTTATTTCACGGGAAAGCAAATTCAATCCCAGGGCAAGGGGTTCAGCCGGAGAAATCGGGTTGATGCAGATCATGCCGAACGGTGCGGCTGTTGACTGGGCTCGATATTACAAGCTTGACAAAGTTCGCGAAGGCTTGCTTTTCGGGCCTGAATTAAATATTGAGATAGGAACATGGTATTTAGCTATGGCCCTGAAACGCTGGAACAATTACAAATACGCCAAAGAATTGGCGCTTTGTCAATACAATGCCGGGGGGAAACGGGCAGACAACTGGAAACCGGACACTTATGATGGAACAGTTGTTGACCGGATAAAAATAAAAAGCACCCGGGCTTATGTTGAGTCTATAATGCGTAAATACAATGAATATTGTAAAAATAACAGGTAAAAAATGATTCAAAAGATTTTATTTATCAGCTTATTAGTTTTTATTATCGCTAATGTCAACGCCGCTGAAAATGGCAAAAAGTGGCGGGAAGATTTTGAAGTCAAAGATAAGGAGGGTGTGCTGCCGACTGGTTGGGAGGTACACGGCACCATATGGGGCACCAATGAAACTTGTTTTGAACTTAAAAATCAAAAAAACCAAAAAGAGCCTTTAGCTTCCGCCCTGGGTGTTCTGAAAGTTTTCGCCGATAAAGCCACCGGTGCATTGTTCTGTGAAGTATATAAATATGTGGATCTGAAAAAGACTCCGATCATGCGCTGGCGCTGGCACGTTAATAAGTTTCCCAAAGGCGGAGACGGGCGAAAAAGTGACTGTGACGACCAGGCTATTGCTATTTATATCGGCGCAAATGACTGGATGGTCAAAAAGAGTATTTCATACCGCTGGGAAACCGAAACTCCTACAGGTCTTGAAGGCAGCATAAGCTACGGCGGGGGAACGGTTAAAGTAAAATGGTTCTGCCTGCGCAACAAAAAGACTGGAACAGGGAAATGGGTAACTGAAGAACGCAATATCGCAAAAGACTTTGAAAAAGCCTACGGCTTTATTCCCAAAGAGTTCGTCCTCAGTATAGGAGCCAACAGTCAAAACACTAAATCTGAGTCACTTGCCTTTATAGATTATATTGAGTTTTTGCCCCTTAACAAAGGGGAAAATATAAAAATGGCAATGAAGTCTGATAAAAAATAATCAAATACTTCCTGATTTATCTTGACATACAAGGCATTATCAGCCAGCCCTGAACCACAGATTCCATGTCTTATCAGGTCAAACCAGAAAATTTTTCTTAATATCAAGCTGGAATATTGCTGTTTTTGGTGTAGATTAATATACTTATAGTTAGAACTTTTTAAGCAAACAGGGATTCACAAAGTGACAGAGAGTAATAATAGTTTAGACGAAATGCGCAATCCTCCCTTGATTGTGGAACAGGATCTTTTCCTTATAAAATTTGCGGAAAACCAGGAAGAAATCAAAGCTGCAATGCGTTTGCGCTATGAAGTATTCTGTATTGAGCAAGGAAAAGGTATACAGTCGGCTGAACTTGAGAAAATTGATTGTGATGAATTCGACGAACATTGCTTACACCTGATTATTGTAGAAAAGAAAACTTCCCGCATCGTAGGGACTTACCGCGCCAATCCGGGCCCTATAGCAAGGAAATACCTCGGATTTTATGCAACACGTGAATATAATATCGAAGGGCTGGATGCACTTCAAGATGAAATTCTGGAGGTGGGTCGTTCATGCGTACATCCTGAATTCCGCAATGGCTCAGTAATCGGTTTATTATGGAGCGGCATCAGCGGAGCTTTGATTCGGACCGGGCTGTATTATACGCTCGGATGTGTCAGCATGGACGCGACAGACGCTGATGTCGGCTGGGCACTGTATGAATACTTCAAGCTTAATAATAAATTAAGCGACCAGCTTAAAGCTACTCCTGTAAAGGGATTTGAACTTCCTCCTCCCAACCAGGAGAAAGTGGAAAAATTACTTAAGGACAAGACCAGTCTGCTCAAGTATATTCCATCATTATTCAAAGGCTATCTGCGCCTTGGCGTAAAAATTTGCGGAGTCCCCATATGGGATAAAGAATTCGGTTCAATAGATTTTCTTATTTTGCTGAATTACCGCACTATGCCGGAAAAATATTATAAACACTTCTTTAAAGAATTCCTTTAAAATACAGAGGAGCTTTTTATGGCAATTATTAGACGTATATGCAGAGCATTCCTGCTTGCTGGCTGGCTGATTATTATTGGAACCGTTGCGATGTTTGCCGGCATAGGAAAACGCTGGAAAGCTCAAAGGCGGGTCGCAAAAGTTTCATTAATGTGGGGCAAAGGACTGGCCTGGATATTTGGCATTAAAACTAAAATCATCGGTAATCCTGAAAAAAATACCGGGGGGCTGGTGGTTTCCAACCATACCGGTTATGTTGATATACTGGTACATGCCGGCGTATGGCCTATTAGGTTCGCCGCTAAAAGCTCAATAAAATACTGGCCATTCATTGGTTGGTTTGTTGCTTTTGGCCGTCCAGTATGGATTGATCGAAAATCAGTTAGTAAATCAAAAATCGCTGAAAAAGAATTCAGAGACTCTATGGCTAACAATGTCTTACTTCTGGTCTACCCGGAAGGCACCAGCACCAGCGGCAAGGATGGAATATTGGAATTCAAATCAACCCCCTTTGAAGCAGCGGTACAAGGAGATAATTGGATAATGCCTTCAATAATCCGTTACGCCGACACTCCTGACGGAAAACCGATTGCATGGTACGACGATATGACTTTCCTGCCGCATTTATGGCGCATATTCGGCTATAAAAGAATCTATGCGGAAATAACTATAATGGAACCTTTTAAACCGGAAGGGCGCAACCGCAAGGAACTTGCGAAATTCACTTATGAAAAAATGCAGAAAGAATATGAAAAAATTTTTGCCGGCAGTGATGTAACAATATGAAAACAGGAGGAACTATGATATTTGACTCTCTAAAAAAAGCGTTGTTTAATGCCTGGGACATGCTTATCGAATTTCCACTGCCTTTCAAACATGATGACAGCGATATTGAAGAAACCGAAAGTACAGTAATTCTGTCTCAGGGATTTTTCCCGCTTGTCGGGCTTATCTGCGCTTTAGTGGCACTGTTGCTTGGAGCAATTCTGGATAATCTTTTATATCCCATCCCGTCAGCTGCAATATTTGCCGCTATACTTACATTTTTCTGTGTTTTTAAAGACAGCGGAAGAGGCTTGGCAGGCCTCATGTCACTTGCCTCATTAAAGCAGAATGAAGTTTCCCTGGAAGAACGTCTATATAATTTACCTGATAGTATTACTGATGTGGAAACTCCAACTGCAACATTGACTATGATTCTAGTGGTTCTATTTAAACTTTTTGCCTTTTCGCTTATGGCGTTTTATGGATATACTTACTGGCTGACGGCAATATTTGTTCTGGAATTCACTATTGAGGGGGATTTGGCCACTTTGCCGTCTTTACAGCAAGGACAGCCTCTACTGAAGATAAAAAAGAGCAAGCAGCGCTATATTTGGTTTATTGCCGGTTTTCTGGTGTTGTTTGTTCTGTTCAAAGCACCCGTGTCAAGCTTGCTCCTGTTCGGTACGGCATTTGCTCTCAGCTACGGCGTGAAATTTTACTGTAGTGAAAGACTTAACGGCATTGACAGTAAAATTATCGGGTTGACAGCTTACGTTTTTGAATTATTCGCGCTTTTCCTTGGTGTAGTACTCCTGACCAAAGGACAAGTAATCCCATAAGAGTTAAGATTTGCGGTTTTAAAGGAAAAGGAGAAACAAGATGATTTATAAAAAAGTCTTTTTGCCAGCCTTTATATATGTTATAACAATTGCGACGGTTCTGGCTGGGGATTTTAATACTTTATATCGAACCGGGCTGCGAAAGCTTAACAACCGTAATTATGAAGGGGCTCTAAGCGACTTCAAAAAAGCCTACAATAGCGCCGAATTATCACAGGAAGAAGTAAGAATATTATTTGCGATCGCTAATGTTTACGCCAGGCAAAAGAAATATAAAGACGCGAAAAACTGGATGCTGCGGGTTCTGGATATACCGGATTTAAAACAAAAAGATAAAATTTCCACCTATCGCTATCTGATAAGTTATTCAACAGCACGTAAACATTATGATGATGCTTTAGATGAGATAAGGACGGCTTTAAGAATTGCCAAGGCAAATGATGATAAAGTTATCTTCCTTACGGCACGTGCCAGAGTTTATGAATTACAGAAAAATTATCAGGAAACAGTTGAAACTCTCCAGGAATGCATAAACATCTCAGAAAGATCTTCACCGCAGTGGCAAAGAACTCAACAACAGCTTATTGCTGTTCTCTATAAACAAAAAAAATATGAAAGTATCTTAAATCTTATGCCCAAGCTTCAAACCGCGGGATGGAATCCTTCTTCAAAGGAGATTATCTACTATTACGGCGGCTTATCAGCCGTGCGTTTAAAGAAATATGAGCAGGCGATCGACTGGTTCAAGAATATATCCGACGGAGGTCGTTCATGGCTGATGTATTCTAAAAATACCCAGCTGGGAAAATGCTGGGAAAATCTTCACAAATACGAGAAAGCCTATGCATGTTTTGAACTTATTTATAAAAATAATAAATTGCAGAATTATTATCGGGCTAAAGGGCTGGAAATGATGGCTGAAACACGCTATACGCAAAAAAAGTACGAAGAAGCTAAAAAATTATGTGAGGAATTGAAAAATTTTCCCAAAGCATCAAAAACTCAAATAAAACAAGCCGAAAGGCTCATCAAAAAAATTAAAGCTCAAAAACCTTAAATCTTATTGCGCATTGAACTCGGCGGAACTCCGCGATGTTTCTTGAATATTTTTGAGAAATGGTAAACATCATACCACCCTACCCGTTCTGCAATATCAGCAATTTGCAGATTATTGTCTTTCAGCAGGATTTCAGCTTCATGCAAACGGTATTCTATCAAATATTTACCGGGTGAAATCCCGAACCAGCGCTTAAATTCAGCCGACAGATGCGGAGGAGAAATTGAAAAACGGCGGGCGATTCCGGACAATGATAAAGATTCCCGGTAATTATCTTCAATATATTGTCTGACTTCAATCAAACGCTCAGGGATATGTACAGTATTTTTACCTCTGGCTCCGGACCTGATAATTTCCCTGATAAATATTTCAAAACGGTCGCGAATAATTAATACATCCGGCAGCGGCATAGTTATCTCGTTGTCAATTTCCGACAATAGTTTTTCCACAATTTGTACAGGTGGGCTAATGATTTGAAAAGGATGTAATCCCGCAAGGCGCAGGATTTCATAGGCATCAGAACCATCAAAATGAATCCAGGAATGCCGCCATGGAATATCAGGATTCCCATAATAATGCCCGCATTTTTCCCAGTATATCAAAGACCCGGGAGAAACCTTTAGAATTCCGTCTTTCATATTGACAATAGCCTCATCATGAAACAGCATAAGCAATGAATCACCGGTTCCACCCGGACGATTGACAATTCCCGGCGCCATGTCTTCACAGACTCCAATACCGTTGATTACAAATTTTCCTGTTTTTACGGGATTTCGATAAAAATGTTTGAACGATCTCAAAACTTTCATAATAAACTACAAATTTTACATAGAATAACACATTCCATTTAAGCTTAAAATAACTATAATATCAATACACTAACAATTATAAAATACAAACATAAAGGAACTTTAAAAATGCGTAATTTTAATGGTTTGGGAATGAGCTTGGGAAATTTATCCCTGCTGAGCAACGCTGAAACCCGTTCAATATCTTCAGAAAACCGTACAGGTGAAAAAGGCAAAGGCGGCATAGCTCCGGCAAAACCGGACGGGCCGGCAAGGGATCTCGGAACCGGCTGGAAATGCCATGCCTGGGATCCAATTAAACCTGGAGAAACTTTTGTGATGGCTGATATTGACGGGCCCGGTGCTATTCAAAGCATCTGGATGACCGGAACTATCGGAAGAAACTTTATTTTGCGCATTTACTGGGACAGACAGGAAAATCCATCCGTCGAATGCCCGGCAAGCGATTTTTTTGCCTGTCCGTGGATGGATTCAAGAAAAAATCCGCGGACCACGGAACATTTCCCCCGCTTAAACTCCATGCCTGTATCAGTAAATCCCAAAAACGGCATGAACTGTTTCTGGGAAATGCCGTTTCATAAGCATTGCAGGATAACTATGGAAAACACCCATCCGACTGAATCTGGCGGACTCTACTTCCAGATAAACTACGCCTTAACCGCCGTTCCCGAAAACGCGGCATATTTTCACGCCCAGTTCCGCCGGATCAACCCTCTGCCATACAAAGAAGTCTATACCATTGTCGACAAAGTTGAAGGCCAGGGGCATTATGTCGGGACTTCAATGGGCTGGGGCATCAACAATAACGGTTGGTGGGGCGAAGGAGAAATTAAGTTTTTTATTGACGGCGACGACAAATTCCCAACCATTTGCGGAACCGGAACTGAGGATTATTTTGGCGGTTCATATAACTGGGATGTGGATGAGCAATACCAAATATATTCCACCCCCTTCCTTGGAATGCATCAGGTCGTCAAACCGGACGGGCGTTATCAGGCCAACTTGCGGCATTCGATGTACCGCTGGCATGTCATGGACCCGATACGTTTCAAGAAAGACCTGAAAGTTACCATTCAAGCCCTCGGGTGGAGTAACGGCGGCCGTTTTCTGCCCGGAATGCATGATATCTGTTCCGTTGCGTACTGGTATCAGACAATGCCAACTGCCCCCTTCCCGGAACTGCCTGACCGCGATTACCTTGAAATAATATAAGAAGCAGAAAAAAGTAGTAATTATAAAAGCATATACGCTTTATTTTTTGACATTTACGAGTATTGTTATAGTTCACTATTCAATCAAAAACAGGATTAAAATACTATGCAATCTCAAGAATGGATCGAACGTAATCGAAAATACACAATGACCGATGGAAACAGCGGTTTTTCAATTTCTTTTGCCGGAATGAAATTTTCAGATGCCGACTTGGATTCAATGGCGGATAAATTTGAACGCGCCAAACGTGAAATGGCACGCATCGAAGCCGGAGAAATCAAAAACCCGGATGAAAACCGGCAGGTAACCCACTTTTCCGACCGTAAAGCCTATCCGGGAAGCAAAGAATTCAAAGCCGTCGAGGAATTCGCTGAAGCTGTCCGGTCCGGCAAAATAACCGGGCAAGGCGGACGGTTCCGCTCATTGATCGTCAACGGTATCGGCGGTTCAGCGCTGGGGCCGCAGCTTATGCAGTTCGCGATAAACGGTCCATATTGGAATGAATTGAAGGAAGCCGACCGCAAAAGCAACTTAAAGATTTATTTTCTAGACAATACGGATTCCGCGGGATTTGCGGATGCGCTGGCGGTAATTGATCCAGCAACGACCCTGGTTGCAACTGTTTCCAAATCCGGCGGCACACAGGAAACCCGTAATAACATGATTGCCCTTGAAGACTATTATGATGAACAGGGTGTAGACTTCGCGAAACACGCCGCAGCCGTCACCATGAAAGACAGCAAACTCTGGAAGCATGCTGAAGAAGATTCCTGGCTGAAAGTTTTCGAAATGGCTGAATCCATCGGCGGACGCACCAGCGAAACAAGTATTGTCGGACATCTCCCGGCAGCGCTGGCGGGTATTGATTTCAAACAATTCCTTGACGGCGCGGCTTTCATGGATGAATGGACCCGCAATGAGGATTACTGCGTGAATCCAGCCTATATGCTGGCGGCTATGTGGTTTATTGCCGGAAAAGGCAAAGGCGACCGCAATATGGTTATTGTACCTTATTCTGACCGTTTGATACTCCTGTCGCGCTACTTCCAGCAGTTGGTTATGGAAAGTCTTGGAAAGGAAAAAGACCTCGACGGCAAAACAGTACATCAGGGTTTGAATGTTTTTGGCAACAAAGGCGGAACCGACGCCCATGCCTTTATCCAGCAGTTGAATGACGGCCGTGACGATTTCTTTATTACCTTCATTGAAGTCCTGCGGGATTCAATGGTTCTGCCCATCGATGAATCATCCAGCATGGGAACCTATCTGCACGGCTTTCAGGAAGGGTTGTCAACAGCACTGCGCAATAAAGGCCGTCAAACAATAAATATCACTATTGAAGAAGTTAATGAATACAACCTCGGAATGATTATCGCCCTGTATGAACGCGCGGTTGCGGTCTATGCTGAATTCATAAATATCAATGCTTTCCATCAACCGGGCGTACAAGCATACAAACTCGCTGCCCAGGGTATCCTCGAGCTGCGGCAGAAATTCATGGCTTCCATGATGGAAGCAGGAGAATTCAGCGGTACTGTTGCGGATTTTGCGGCAAAAACCGGACTGGCGGATAATGAAGTCGAAATAAGCGGCCTGCTGGCAAAAGCTGCTTTGAACTGTGATGTCGTCAACCGCAAATATGATGCTGAAAAAGGCTGGATATACAGCATAAAATGAGTTCCGGAAAATTCATAATATCCACAGAACAGGCGGCGCGGACTTTAAAAGTCCGACCGCCTGTTGATTATCAGCAGGTCGAAAAAAAGTATCCGCTTCTGGTCAGCGATTATTATCTGAAACTAATTAACACAGATGAAGTGAATATAGAAGATGACCCCATCTGGCGGCAGTGTATGCCTTCGCCAGAGGAGCTGAAGGATGAAAACAGCGATTCAGACCCGCTTGCTGAAGAAATACAAATGCCGATTCCGCGCCTTATTCACCGTTATCCTGACCGTGCAGTTCTTTTAACTACAGGGCGATGTGCCACTCGCTGTCGTTTCTGTTTCCGTAAACGGACTTGGACAGACGGCAATGAACTGTCCGACATATCCAACGCGGAACTGGCGGAAGTCTGTGCATACTTACGATCCAGTCCGAAAATTTCAGAAGTCTTGATTTCCGGTGGTGACCCTCTGATGCTGCCCTTTGAAAAACTGCGTTATATTCTGGATGAATTAAACTCAATAGAATCTGTTTCAATATTACGCCTGGGCAGCCGCGTGCCGGTAACCCTGCCCGCTTTAGTTAAATCCGAAACTATAGAAATGCTGGCGTCATATCCGGCTCTATGGTTGATGACGCATTTCAATCACCACCGCGAACTTACGGCTGAAAGCATCGGCCTCTGCCGGAAATTCATCAAAGCCGGTATTCCAATATTAAATCAGACGGTATTGCTCAAAGGGGTTAATGATGATGCGGAAATTTTAGAGAATCTTTTCCGCCAGCTTATCGCGATAAAAGTCAAACCGCATTATTTATACCATGTAGACCCGGTGCGCGGCGTCCGGCATTTCGCCACCGGCATTGACAAAGGATTGGAAATTTTAAAGGAATTCCGCTCAAAGCTCTCATCTCTAGCAGTACCGACCTTTGCTATAGATCTCCCCGAAGGTGGAGGCAAAGTCGCCTTGCAGCCGCAATATTGCCGCGACAACAAATACCCTTCCGTCGTCGATGAACATATGATTGAATATTAATTGCAAACGGCAAAAGTGATCTGGGCTTCTACAGGAGTTGACAACTCTTGTTTATTTTCGTTCTTTATTTTTGTTGAAGCCGGAGAAATAAAAAGACGGCAGACTATCTCTCCATCTATGGGCTGGTCATTGATTATTGAACGACCATAATTTCTTTGTTTATCGACTATAAAGAATACATTGCTAGTCGATGAAACTAAACTAATATGAACAACTCCGGTGCTTGGAAGTTGAATTTTGAAAGTTTTAGTTAACGGGCCGGAATGCGAAGAAATAAATCTTTCATATTTATTATTAACTTTAAGGGTAGCTTCGCCGGGTTCCATAAAAGCCAGGGTGAATTCCAGTTCAGCAACCGCGTTTTTGGGAATATTGCCGATTTTAAAGTGTTTTTCAAGTTCAAGTCCACGCGGAAACCCTACTGGAGACCAGCCGCCAAAAGTTCTGGGGCCATTATCCAGATACATTATTTTATCATGCCCCATCGCAACCCGGACACCGTTCGGACGGACTTCACGGATAATGCCGGATTCATATTCGTAACGATAGGTATCGTATGCAAGAAAGCATATATAAATACTCAAGCTGAAAGCTATTATATACGGTATATACAAATTACGCCGGTCTTTCTTGCAGACACGATAAACACGATTTATAAATATACCTCCGAGAACCGCCAGTAACGGAACCAAAGGAGCCCTGAAACGGGCAAGGATATAAAAAGCTATCGTTGACAAGCAGTAGGAAAGAATAAGATACAAAAGGAGCAGCATTTTCATATCATGTTTTTTTAAACTGCGCCAGGTCAATACATATATCCCAGTTAAAGCCGGAATGAGGATAAATACAGTCCATAAAAAACCATATGAAAGAAATTTGCTTTGTTTTAAGGCAAAGTCAAGGGAAACATTATTAGGTATTTCCCGATAATCCCAGAAAAGCAGCAGTTTTCTGTAATTCAGCTCTATATACGCCAAAGGTTCCTGCCAAAACCATTTCCAAATACGGGCTGGCACGCTGACCGGAGAATTTTTAGCCGCCCACACCTGATAAGTCGGCGGATATTCCATCGGGCCGGGGCCCCATCCCTCCTCACGGCCGCCAGGCGGCGATTCTGGCGTGTTGCCCAAACTCAATACCGTCGGTGCATCGCTTGAAGGGCCGCACAACCTGCCGAGTAATACCGAATTGCGGTAGGCAAAGGGAAGTTGAGGCAAAATAACAATAGCTAAAAAAATCAATGCGGCAACAGAACTTTTCCAGATTTTTTCCCATAAATTCCCGGACTTATATTTTTTCAGCACCAGCGAGTAAATTGCCACAACAATGACTCCCGGAACCATAAACCACACGTTTCCGCGCGAAAGAATCGCACAGCTCACGATCAACGCGCACACTGCCCAATGCAGTTTTTTCCCTGAATTATATGCGGTAACAGTAGAATAAAGGATCAAAGTAAGCCAAAATGCCTGCAAAGTGGCAACCAGCAAATATGGCGTATACAGGATCAATATTTGTGAAAATGCCGTCATCAGCGCGGCTATGACAGCAGCCTGCCGGTTCCATATCTTGGCGGTGGATAGACCTACCAGATAAACCGTAGCAGCGCCAATTATGCTTTGAGCTATAAGTACAGCCCAGATGGAATATCCCAATGTCAAATATATTAAAGGCAGAAAAACAGAATTGTAAAACGGCTGGTATTTATGCGAGTTACTGAGGTAGAAGGGATCCTTGAAATCGCCTTGCGAAATCAACTCGGCAAGTCTTTTATACGTCGCCATATCAGTATATGGCGACGGTATGTTAACCGCATTCCTGCCGTTATTGGCTGTCTGGAGATCGTATGCCGTCCCCAAACGCAAAGCCAGCGCGACAAGCGCAATTCCTAAAAGCAGGATTATGAATTTTTTATTCTTGAAGTATTTAAGCATAAGCAAATACCTGTTGCGGATTATGCTTAAACGCTCAACAGATCCTGTTCTTTTGAAGCAAAAATATCGTCAATTTTTTTAATATATTTATCAGTAAGCTCCTGAATATCATTGAGCATATCTTTCAGGTCGTCCTCTGTGATTTCACTTTTTTTCTGAGATTTCTTAGCAAGGTCATTTCCTTCACGACGGATATTACGGATGCTTATTTTGGCATCTTCAGAACGCAGTTTCACCTGTTTTACTAACGAATTACGGCGTTCTTCAGTAAGCTCCGGCATCGGCAGGCGCAGGATGCGTCCATCATTTACCGGAGTAATGCCGATATTCGAAGCATTGATCGCTTTTTCAATCAAGGCAATGGAAGAAGGGTCCCACGGCTGAATAACCAACATACGCGGTTCAGGAACAGTGATTCCGGCCAACTCTTTCAAACGAGTCGGAGTACCGTAATAATCGACATTAAGATTCTCAACCAGGCCTGGAGAAGCTTTACCAGTGCGAACTGTAGAAAAGTCTCGCTGCATTGCTTCTTCCGCGTTCATCATTTCTTCTTCGAGATGATCCATCAATAAGTCAATTTCTATATCCATGACTATGTTCCCCGTTTATTAATAACAAGTTGTATCTATTAAATTAAGACTCAAGGCGGAAAATTCAAATCCAATAGCTCAATTTATTAATTATTAATAAAAAAACAAGATAAAAATTTATCAAGACTTGAAGAAACAGTATTAATGAACTATAATCAAGTGAGACAATAAAACAAACCAAATAGTTTCTTTTTAAAAATTGGAGAACAGTCAATGAATATTTTAATTGCTGATAAGTTATCATCAAAAGCAGTAAGCGAACTCGAAAAAATGGGTGCACAGGTAAGCCTCAAGCCAGATTTGGGCGCTGATGATCTGCCGGCACATGTAAAAGACGCAGAAGTATTAATCGTCCGTTCGACTAAAGTTACCGCCGAAACAATCTCCGCCGCCCCGATGCTGTCATTGATTATCCGGGCAGGAGCAGGAGTAAACACTATTGACTTGAAAACCGCCGGGGAACGCGCTATCCATGTTGCCAACTGCCCCGGCAAAAATACTGATGCTGTAGCAGAGCTTGCAATTGGTTTGATGATTGCCGCCGACCGCCGCATCGTTGATGCGTCCTGTGATTTACGGGCTGGACGCTGGCGAAAAAAAGAATATGGCAAAGCCAATGGTTTAAAAGGGCGCACTTTGGGAGTTGTCGGCTTGGGAGCAATCGGTAAAGCTGTTGTTGCCAGAGCAAAAGGCCTGCAAATGAATGTCCTGGCGTGGTCCCGCAGTTTAACTGCTGAAAAAGCGGAGGAACTGGATATCTGCCGGGCGGATTCCCCCTTGATGGTTGCGGAAAAATCTGACGCAATATGTATTCATCTGGCTGCGCATGCCGACACAAAACATTTAATCAATGCCGAATTTTTAAGTAAAATGAAAGACGGCGCTATTCTTGTCAATGCCGCCCGTGGCGAAGTTGTCGATACTGAGGCCGTCATGAAAGCAATTCAGACTAAAGGTATCCGTTACGCGGCAGATGTCTTTGAAGACGAACCGGCAGGCGGCGAAGCTGATTTCGCAGCAACTGATTTTGCATCATTGATTACAGGAACCCCGCATATCGGGGCATCAACCGAACAAGCCGCTGAAGCCATTGCCGATGAGGTCGTGCGAATAGTTGATGCCTACAGACAAAGCGGAAAGCCGCTAAACGCAGTCAATGTCTGCGCCAAATCCAAAGCAGTCAAAAGCCTGGTAGTCCGTCATTATAACCAGGTCGGTGTTTTGGCTGGCGTCCTGGACAAACTTAAAAATGCCGGGATCAATGTCGAAGAGATGGAAAACACCATTTTTGAAGGAGATCAGGCGGCATCATGTGCTTTACGCCTGGACACGGCTCCCAGTAATGAAGTCATTACCGATATAGCCAGCGCTGAAAACATCATTCAAGTAATGATTAAATAAGAGGTCTGTGAATGTTTACTGATGCCGTAGGCGTATTTATAAAACTGTTTTTCCTGTTCACCCCGTTCTTTGTCTTATCAATGTTTATTGCAGTAACGCGGACTTTACCATCTAAAGAACGTCATATACTGGCATACAAAACCACGGGAGCGATATGGATTCTAAGCATTTTAATCTATTTCGGCGGCAACTGGGCTTTCAGTACAATGGGTATTACTATCGATGCTTTTCGGATAGGAGCCGGAATCATCCTTATGATTAGCGCAGTCGAGCTGGTTTTAGGCAAAAACAAAGGCGGTGATCTGCCGGATAAGGGACACGGCGATATAGCAGTCGTTCCAATGGCAATTCCATATACGCTGGGACCTGGAACAATCGGAGCTTTACTGGTCATGGGCGGTGAAAAAACAGAACTTGCCGCTAAATTCGTAAATGTCGCGGGCATCAGCGCTGCCGCCATTGTAATGGGGATATTATTATTTGCGGGCGTCGGTATTGAGAAACTTGTCGGCAAACAGGGTATCAGTATCCTTAGCAAAATAACCGGTCTGGTACTTGCCTCTATCGCTGCACAAGTCATCTTTACCGGAATAAAGAATTTTCTGTTCGTCTGAGTTTAATTTTTACTATTTGCTGCGGTATTAAAATAATATAGCCTATGTCTTTGATATTTGCATTATATGGTGTATTTTTAACTGAAATGCAAAAAAATCAAAGAGAAAGTTATGAAAATTATACGGTTTGACAGCGTCGGCGGAGCTTCAGGGGACATGATCCTGGGAGCTTTGATTGGTTTGGGTGTGGATATTGAGGAACTCAACAATGAGTTGAAAAGCTTGATTCCTGATAACTTTTTAATAAAAAGCAGACCATGGCAGTCACACGGAATCAACAATGGTATTCAGGTCGAAGTCGAAATACATGAACATCATCATCACGATCATACCCACGGCCATCACCACCATGATCATCATCACGGACGCAATTTCAATGATATAAAAACCTTGATTGAAAAAAGCAGTTTAGCAGCGGAAGTCAAAACTATGAGCTTGAAAGTATTTAGTGCTCTGGCTGAAGCTGAAGGAAAAGTCCACGGGAAACCAGCCGGCGAGGTTCACTTCCACGAAGTCGGCGCGGTGGATTCCATCGTCGATATAGTCGGGTGCTGTCTGGCATTCAACAAACTCGGAGCGGAAGCTATTTCCGTATCACCGCTGCCCACCGGAACCGGCACTTTCAAATGTCAACACGGAACCTATCCTTTGCCCGCGCCGGCTACTTTGGAAATGTTGAAGCTCGGTTTGCAGTCAGCTCCAACTGACGAGCCTTTCGAACTGTTGACACCAACTGGAGCCGCTTTGCTGGCAGTTCTGCCGAAAGCTGAAATTCCAGCTGAAGCAATGATTCTAAAATCCGCTGACAGTTTCGGACATCGCGAGCTCAGCAAGCGTCCTAATCTGCTCCGCGCCAGTTTATATGAAAATACTGAAAAAAATTCCAGCAAACATAAGCTTATTGTTCTGGAAACAAATATTGATGACTCCACGCCGGAAGTGATCGGCTATGCTTTCAATAAATTACTGGATGCCGGAGCTCTGGACGTCTGGACTCAGCCGATCAGCATGAAGAAACAGCGTCCGGGCATACTGCTGTCAGTTCTATGCTCTCAAAATCTGAAAACTGAACTACTTGAATTGATTTTAACGGAAACCAGCAGTTTCGGAGTCCGCGAATACGAAGTAACCCGGCACTGCATGCAGTGCCGTTTTGAGGAAAAAGAAACTCCATACGGCAAGGTACGGATGAAAATCGCTTCATACAAGGGTAAGGATTTAACCAGTTCACCGGAATTTGAAGACTGCGCGGCATTAGCTAAAAAACACAATGTCCCGCTTAAAGAGGTAATGAAATAACATTTCTTTGATTACGTCTTTTTGTAATCAGTTATAGAAGTTGTGTTCTTCATCCAAAGGATGGAAGTTCAGGGCACTTAATATTATCCCGAAAGTCAAGAGTGTTGACAACAGCGAACTTCCTCCGTAACTAAGCAATGGCAATGTTAGTCCGGTCGGCGGAATCAAAGCTACATTTACGCTGATATGAATTAATGTCTGGACAGCAATTAATGAAAGCGTCCCGACAATAAATAATTTTTGATATTGTCCCTGCAAATGTAGAGTAAGCCGGTATAAGACAAAAATTATGACACCTAGAATCAGAAGAATAGGAAGAGTTCCGATAAAGCCCAAAGATTCAGCAACTGTCGCAAAGACAGAATCGCTGTGTGCCAAAGGAAGGTAAGAATTCGACCACGCAGCCTTGCCGATTTTCACTCCGAACCAGCCGCCGCGGGCAATAGTGAACTGAAATTGACGTATATGCCAGCCGCTGCCAAGCGGATCACTTGCCGGATTCCAGAAACCGGTAAATCTTTTCAGTATATAAGGATTTTCATAAAGAACCCATATCGCGACCGGCGTCAGGATGGCGGGAATCAGCAAGAGATACCTCCATTTCACACCGGAAAGAATACAAACTATAATAAACGCCAGAAGGTAAACAACTGCAGTTCCGGCATCAGGTTCAAGCAGAATCGGTATCAGCCACAGCAAGGTTGCCGCTGACAGGCGCAGAAAGGTTTTAAAGTCGTTTTTGCCTCTCACAGCAAGATGACATAACATCAAGACAAAAAATGGTTTGGCAAATTCCGAAGGCTGGATAGAGGCTGATGTCCAGCCGAAAGTAAACCAGCCGCGCATTCCATTTATTTGTGTTCCCCACAATAATACCGCAAGCAAGGAAATATAAGCTATCGCACTGGCAGTAAGCGCATTATCACTGTAAAAAGAGAACGGGACCCGCTGGGCGGCGAGCATTACCAGCATCCCCATAACCAGCCAGAGCAGCTGCCGTCCGACAAAATAAAGCGGGGAAGCGCCAAGAGTATTTGAGTTGTAAATAGCCAGGCATCCCCAGATACACAAGAGAAACAATAAACTCTGGACCAAGACCGTAGTATTAAATATTTTGCTGTTTAATTCTTCCTGTTTCATGGTTCCCGCCGTTTTAGTATTTCTTCAAGAGACAGTTTCAGCTTTACATCTTTTCCCGGAGCTGCCAGTTTTATGGATATTCCCGAATTTTTTATCCAGTTTTTGTTACGGTCAAGCATTATTCTATATCTGCCGGGAATACCGCTTAAAATCTCATTGTAAGCTTTTTCTATCCCGGAAACTCCTACAAGCCGCCCTTTTTCCAGCTTAACCCCTCCAACATATGCCCGGATTTTGGGGTAATCAACTACTTTACGCTCTATTCTTGGTTCTATTTGAAGCTCTTGAAAAAGGTAAACTGATTTTTCCAGAGCTAAGATCTGCCGCGGCTGCAAGGCACGCAGCATTATTGAATGAAAATCGTCAACAGGAGGTCTTTGGACATGTGGAAATATTTTTTTCACTTTTTCATAGATAATTTCTATCCGCTTGGGTGAACCGGTGAGGTTATTGTAATATAAGTCATAGTATTTTTCACTCCATGCCAGAACAACACCGTTTTTATCAAGAATTCTCGAACGTTCCGGGTAATACAGTAATTCGCGACTGGCAATCCTGTTTCCAAGTCTGATATATTCTGTCTTCGCGATAACTGCATAATAAAAAAACACAGCAACGCAGACCACGGCCCACAGGGCAAGGGTCCGGATAATAATATCCGCCTGCTTTTTAAAGTTTTTCTTATCCAGCATTTTATCCTCAAAATTGTTGCGGGACAGTTATGATTTCAACCGGTCATTTTTTCTTTTTAGGCGCATTTGCTTTAGGCGCGTTTACCGGAAACACCATATTTTGAGGAGTAACCGGTGTTTCACCTGATTCTTTTTCTTGCAGTATCTTCAATGCGTATCCATTTAAGTCAGTATCATATACAGGGAAGGTTCCATCCTCAAAAGATTTACTTTCGCCAGTGGGGAACAACCTCACATCAAGACGTGTGTTTTGCGGCCCGTTAAGATTACGGATATATATTTTACCCAGATAGCCATATCCCGAAGCCGCCGGTTCTGATTTAGTCGAAGTCATCTCAGCAATACAGTCATTCTTTCCAACCGCACGAATTATATGAACCCAGCAATCAATGCGATGGGCGCGGAGAAGAGCTTTTATTCCGTCAAGTTCCTGTGCAACTTTTTTCTGTTCTCTAAAAAGCTTGAGATCTTCTTTATGGTGCTTTATTAAAAGCTTGCTGCGTTTATTTTCGAATATCGCAACCTGTTTTTTGAACGCCTCAGCTTTTTTAGGAGAGTAGTGGAACTTCTTTTGCAAATCCCTGGTGAGTGAAGCCAGCTTCACATCACGAAGAACAGAAGTGACACCATCGGCTTTAGTATACATGAAGCCTACAGCATCAGGCATAACATTAGTTACTGTAACATTTTTATATACTTTACCGTCGGTGGTTGTAATATTCAGAGCTGAGAGATTCAGGATTAAAAAGGCAAAAACGGTACAGAAAAATATAGTTTTTAACATGATAAAATACACTCCTTTCTATAATTATTGATTCAACATTGAGATATAAACCAGTTACTCTTAGTTCGAATATATCATGATAAAGCAAATAATTCAAGCAGATATTTTTTTGTTAATGGAATTTCCCCTAATGAATTTGAAAAACTATGTCTGCACACCTATTATATCCGGTGTTATTTTTTTAATCTCTGATTGAATTGATTTATACAAACAATAACTAATAGTCTATTTGGGGCAGAACATTTCCGGGGGTCGAAATAGTATGAGATTTAGTTGCAGTAAGTGCGGACAACGTTATCAAGCAGATGAAAGTTTCGCTGGTGAAGAAATCGAGTGTTCAAAATGCGATATGCTTATTTCCATACCGGATATTGAGCCTCCGCCGATTAAAATAACTATTCCTGAAATAAAAAAGACTGGCATCAAACCGGATTCAGCGGGAAACATAAATATTCCCAAACTAACCTTGCCGGATTCTCTGAACAAAAAAATTCAGGACAATAAAGCCGGAAAAATTTCTTCTCTTTCCATAGCACCTCCTTCAGGAGGGCAACTCGGACAGAACTCAGGTAACACCCCCTCGCTCAGTATGTCGAATTCTATCAAGGAAAGGCTGGGACAAAGTACAGGAAGCACTCCTTCTCTCGGAATATCAAACCAAGTTAAAGAAAAACTGGGACAAAACACCGGTAACACCCCTTCTCTCGGAATATCAAACCAAGTTAAAGAAAAACTTCGAGCCTAGTGCATATTCATAGATAAACGTTGACATTAAAATAAACATATAGTATATTTAATAAAAGTTTGCGTTTAAATTAATATTAATGAGAACAAAGCATGGAGGGAACGGAAATGAGCGAAGCCAAAAACAAGGAAAGCAAAAGTAAATCATCGAAGAGTAAAGAAAGCAAAAGCAGTGAAACAAAAATCGATGTAAAAGTTGAAAATAAATCCCAAAAAGTTTTTAATGAAAAAATAACAGCTGTCTGGATTGACAAACTTTTGGACAGCTTGAGAAAAGGATACTTTTCTGATTTCCTCCAGAAAAACGAAAAATGGCTCGTTGCGGCCGGACTTTTCGGCTTATATCTTTCCGCAGTACTGGGGCTGTTAACTTCGTTTGTGCTGCCGATTAGATATGAAGATGTGGCTTATGGACCGACAATAGGTCTTGGCGTTATCTGGTTTTTCTTCTGTATTGTGATTCATTATATCGCATTCAAGTTTCTGCCAGCACTGGACCATTTAGTTAAAAACACCCCGACTCAGCTTTCGTCCAAATCGTTTTTGGATGCCCTGGCGCTGCTTGCCGGTATTGCAGGAGTCCTGTCTTTGCTTGGCGGGCTGTTCTTGTGGATAAAAACATCTTCATTTGACCATTTTATTGTAGGTATTTTTGTTTTTATTTTCTGTGAATATATACTTTCACTCTGCCTCGTCCCTAAAAACCTCAACATTGAAATAATTAAAAAAACTTCAGCAGGAGAAGAATTCCTTGGATTAATATCCTTTTTCATGAAAGGCTTACTCAAGCTGGTTCCGGTTATTTTTGCCGCCGGAGTTATTTTAACTATATTAAATATAATTGAACTGCTTTTTTTCAAATTCGCAGGTGCAGGCCAAATAAGCATTCAATTTTCAGAAATAGGAAACCTCACAACGCTTTCCATACTGCCTCTGACTGCATATTTGCTTTTCCTCCTATACTATTTTGTTATAGATCTGGCTATGGCTATTTTAGTTGTGCCGGAAAAACTTGATGCAGTAAAAAACGCGAAAAAGTAAGTCTATGAAAATCACTATATGCCGCGACGACATGATCGAAGCGGCATCACAGGTCAAACAAATAAGAAAAATAAACAGTCTTGAATTTCATGACAAGACTGTTGCCTGCAATGTCAGTCTGGACAGAAAAGCCCTTGGGGTTTTCGGCATGCCGGAAAACTGGATAATAAGTCTGGTTTTCGCTCATCAAGCCGGAGCTGTTACCGCTGCTTTAAATATCGCGTCTGATGCCCAGCCTGCCGGCAGCAGCCTGAAGATTTCCAATGCGGTTAATAATATGGCGCAAACTCTGCTCAATGGTATTATTGATATTGTTGGCCTGGAATCAAAAATACTTTCAACGATAAAGCTGCCGGACTTTGCTTCATCAAGCGGCAAAAGTATCACAATAGACCTGGACCATCTGCTGCAAAGCAAATTGAACGGCAATGTCCATATTAACGCGATAGAATGTATCAATGGTTCGATAAGTCTGGATCTGAGTATAAAATTCGAACCTGAAAAAAACGGCTAAAACTATAAATTTATTATAACTTACTGATTAGTTAGAAACCTTTTCTCTTTCATTAAAATCACTAAAAGTTATTTTACTTCTTTTCGGGTCTGATGGCGCATTATACTATTTTCCCTGTAATTACTCTGCCGCTGTTGCAAAAAACTCTTTTGAGTTTATCTTATCTTTTCTGTTTTAATTTTTTAGACTCAAAAGGATTTCATGATAAAACTTAATAAATTTTCGCCCGGGTATATTTACGTAAAATTAGTAAAACAAGCCGGGTCACCGGATTATATAGCACGCGGAGTTGCTATTGGCTTCATGGTCGGACTGGTTATTCCTTTTGGACTGCAGATTCCTGTAGCTATAGCGCTGGCATTTCTTTTAAAGGCAGCCAAGATTCCGGCATTTGCCTGCACCTGGGTCACAAACCACGTTACTATTTTTTTCATATACCCGGTACAGTGCTGGATCGGAAGTTATCTGATAGGAAACCCCTTACAGCTTGACAAAGTTGAGAAACAACTGCAAACATTACTCAATGAAAGGACCTGGTCCTCTCTCACCGCTCTAGGTGGACAGATCGTCGCTTCATTTTTTGTCGGTGGTTTTCTGTTTGGAATTATTCTGGCCGTCCCCGGATATTTCTTTTCTTTATACTGGGTAAAACAGTACCGCAAGCTCAAAGAAAAGAAACTTAAAAAACGCCTGGAAAAATTAAAAGAAGCTCAAACTGCTTGATTCAAGTTGCAAAAGGAACTTTTAGCATTACATTATCAGGTTCAGTTTAATCATAAGGAATAACAAATGACATTAAGTAGATTTGGTTTTCGGGAATGGGGTTCAAGCGGTTTGATTGCTTTAGTTCTGATTGCCGCGTTTATAGTTTTAGCGGTTTATTATGCCCCGATAACAGGATTCACATTAGCACTTGTCGCATTTATCTGCTGGCTGGGGATTGCCGCGTTTTTCCGCAATCCTGTTCGTGATG
Source organism: Victivallaceae bacterium (assembly GCA_963664605.1). GTDB lineage: Bacteria > Verrucomicrobiota > Lentisphaeria > Victivallales > Victivallaceae > JAHOYW01. Next base: position 1,267,995 of record OY761536.1, on the reverse strand, counting down.
TTCCACGCGACGCCCAACTGATGATTAGTCCGGCTGACGGGGTAATCAAAGACATTGAAGTTGTCAGCGATCATGGAATCGAGCCTTTCGCCGGCAAAGACGCCCTGCGTATCGGTATTTTCCTTTCTGTCCTGGATGTTCATTTGAACCGTGCGTCCAGCGATCTTGAAATCACTTATAAACATTACCGCAAAGGTCGTTATCTTGATGCCCGTAATCCTGACTGCGCTAAGGAAAATGAAGCTATGACCATTGGCGGTACAGCTAAAATAAATGACTTTAAGTTTCCAATGGCTATACGTCAGATTTCAGGCGCGATTGCCCGGCGCATAGTATGTCCTGTGGAAATCGGTGACAAAATAGAGCGTGGCGCGATTTACGGAATGATAAAATTTGGTTCACGAACTGAACTTTATATTCCTGTTTCTGATGATTTTGAAGTTCAAGTAGGCATTGGAGACAGAGTTTCAGCCGGAAGCAGCGTAATGGTCAAAGTTAATAAATACGAGTAGACTAAATATGTTTGTCAAAAAACAATTCAAATCATTAATTGACCGCAACCGCTGGTTCAAGTCTGTCCCAAACGCTTTAACTTTATGTAATTCAATTTGCGGATTCGGAGCTATTTTATATACTTTACGAGCATATGCAAGCCCACAAGGGGTAACTGATGTCTTTGCTATTTCCGCCTGGATAATTATCTTTGCAATGTTTTTTGACGCCCTGGATGGTTTTGCGGCGCGTATTTTCAATGCGGCAAGTATGAAAGGTATTCAGATGGACTCTCTGGCGGACATGGTGACTTTTGGAGTAGCGCCGGCCACCCTTGTGGCAATCATGTCATACTGTCTTCAAACCATGACACAGACCCAATACCTTCTAGTCTGCGGATTGACCGCAGTCTATCTTGGCGGCGCGGCCCTGCGTCTGGCAACATATAACGTCCATGCGATGCTTGAGAAAAAAAGCAGTGAAAAGTTCACTGGCCTACCCACACCCGGAGCAGCCGCGGCAATTTGCAGTATAGTTATTTTCTGCAATACGGGATTGTGTCCTATTGGTTCTTTATCCTTTGGGCTGCCTATTTACTCGGCAGTACTGGGGTTATTAATGATTAGCAGTTTTCCTTACATCCATGTTGGCAAATGGTTTTTCTCAATGAAACGCAATAAACGCCGACTGGTGCTTTTTTTAATATTCTTCCTGGTGGTTTTTCTGTTTAAAATAGCAGCATTAGCTGTATTAATAAATCTCTATATTCTCTCAGGTCCGGTAATCGCGCTTTGGAACAAACTTAAGTCTTCGCCGGAAAATGCAACTGAATTGGAAAGTCAAACAGCTTAGGAGGTTTTCGTGCGTTATCTTATTACCGGAGGAGCCGGATTCATCGGCGGACACTTAACGGAAGCCCTGTTGGAAGACAAAAATAATGAAGTAATAATAATTGATAATCTTTCCACCGGATTAATGTCTAATCTGGCATCCGTTAGCGATGACAGCCGTCTTCAATTTGTTGAAGCGGATATTGTTACAATGGAAAATATGGAGGATTATGTTAAAAACGCCGACGTCATCTATCACCTCGCGGCGGCAGTCGGAGTTGAACTGGTGGTAAATGAACCAGCCAAAACCATTGTCACTAATGTTCACGGCAGCGAGAACGTCATAAATGCGGCAGTAAAATTCGATAAGCGCATTATTATCGCCAGCACCAGTGAAGTATACGGTAAATCATTCAAGAAGAAATTTCATGAAACTGATGATCTGCTTATAGGTTGCCCTACCCATTCCCGGTGGTCCTACGCATGCAGCAAGCTCCTTGATGAATTTTATTTAATGGCTCATTGCCATTCACATAAACTTAAAGGTACTGTAGTACGCTTTTTCAATACTGTCGGCCCGCGCCAGACCGGGCAGTACGGCATGGTGGTCCCGCGTTTTGTTACCAGCGCCCTTGAAGGCAAAGACCTGTCCGTTTACGGCTCCGGTAATCAAAGCCGCTGTTTTTGTCATGTTTTTGATACAGTCCGGGCGTTGCTGGCTCTCGCTGACTGTCCAGAATCCCACGGCGCTATCTACAACATAGGAAGCCAGCACCGGATATCAATTGAAGAACTTGCGAACACGATAATCAAACAGCTCAACAGTTCATCAAAAATCAAAAAAATTTCCTACGACGAAGCCTATGAAAAAGGTTTTGAAGACATGCTGCACCGCGCCCCGGACACCAGTAAGATAGAAAAACTGATAGGTTGGAAAACCAAACTTTCACTAAGCGACATCATCAAAGATGTGGCTGATTCAATCCAGAAAAATTAGTTTTCAGCAGTGGTTGTCTTAATGAGTTTAATTATTGCAAGAGGCAAACGGCTTGCCGCAAAACAGGCTCCCCCAGCCAATAACTCCAACAAGCAATGAAGCCGGGCCATTTAAACATACCCTATTGTATTATATTAAGCTCCAATCATTCCCAATTTCATAAATAAAAGAGCTAAAAACCAGACAGCAATGAATCTGACCGCCCCGGCGACGACCACCAGAATTACGGAATCCGGCCAGAATTCAGCCGTCGTCCATTTGTGGAGCATGAAGTACAAAGCAACAAGCGATAAAATCCATCCAAATCCGGGTATTAAACCAACCAGCATAGTCACCGCCGCAATGATGAGCATTGCCAAAAAGGTACCTTCGACCTTGGTGATTTTCATTGCCAGCCACAGAGATGTCCCCATGATCAAAGATACTATCACAAAATTTAAAATGATACCCAGAATTTCCATTCTCCAAACTCCATTTTTATTAAAATATTACCGCGATACAAAATTTACATTAATAGTAATATTAAATTTTGCAAGCATAAATATTTATTTTATACTTAATTTACAGCCGCGGCTAAAATAAATCTTTTATTGACCAGCAAAGCTTAATTGTGGCAGCCAGCGCTAATATCTGAATTATTATATTAAAATACTTTTGCGGCAGTTTTTTGAGGATAATGATGCCGATAAATGCCCCGGCCGCGATTGCCGGAAGCATGACAACATCCGCTTTCACCGATGCCATAGTAATTCTGCCGTCCCAGACAAACAATGGTATTTTCAACCAGTTTAAAATCAGAAAATACCACGCTCCAGTTCCAATATATTCATTTTTAGGTAAACGCATAGCCAGCAAATAAATCACCATTATCGGCCCTGCCGCATTCGCCATACAGGTAGTCAAACCAGCAGCAAATCCGAGCGTTGCCGCAAACGCCCAATGCGTAGGAACCTTCAGTTCATCTCCGGCACGATGCATACGCCAGTAATTCACAACCAGCAAGATAAGGACGATAAAGCCAATCACCGGTTTGAGTTGAGCATCGTTAATATGCCGGATTATCAGCGATCCGGCGCCTATCCCCGCCAAAGCCCAGGGCAAAAGCCGCCATACGTGTTTCCATTGTGCGTGACGGTGATAATAAGTCACCGCGAATATATCCGCCATAGCTAAAAGCGGCAGCAACAACCCAGTAGACATCTTTGCTGAAAACACCAAGGCCATAAGAGGGACATTCAAGATTCCCGCGCCAGGAACCCCGGTTTTGCTGACTCCTACAAGAAAAGCGCAGAAAGCTATAACTAAAAGCTGCTGCTGAGTATAATCACTTAAAAAATATTCCATTATATGTTACCTGAATAATTAGAATTGTCCGCCTAATCTACATCAGAAAATGACAAAACCCAACAGTAAACAATAAAAATTCACGACAATCATTTTTTTGCAACTAAAAAGTTTCTTTCACACTTGCAATTTCTCTCATGAACCCTATAATCTTCTAAAGTTTTTTTAAAACTAAACCAAGGATAAATATAATGGCTCGCTACCTTACAATTTCAACTATCGCCCATAGAGGAATGCCGTTCACTAATCTTCCTCCCGAAGAAGCTGTAAATAAAATGATGGATTTCTGGGCAAAGCAACTGGATCAAGTTTTACCGGATATGCCGGATTTAATAGTCCTTCCTGAAGCATGTGATCGTTATGTCGGTATTGAAGGCTCAGACAGAGATTTGTACTATACCGTACGCGGCGACAGAATGCTGAAATTTTTCAGCAAAAAAGCTAAAGAGAATAATTGCTATATCGCATATTCAGCAGCATTTCAAGTTTCCGATGGAACATTTCGCAACTGTACCCAATTAATCGACCGTGATGGCGGAGTCGCTGGCATCTACAATAAAAATCATGTAGTTATCGAGGAAACGACACAACATGGAATTTTATGCGGTAAAAATGCAGATTTGATTGAAACGGATTTTGGAACAGTTGCCTGTGCAATTTGTTTTGACCTTAATTTTGATGAACTGCGTTTGAAATATGCAGCGCAAAAACCTGATTTAATCCTTTTTTCTTCAATGTATCACGGCGGATTAATGCAGGACTACTGGGCGTACTCCTGCCGCGCACACTTTGTCGGCGCTATTCAAGACCTGCCGTCGGCGATTATCAGCCCGACCGGAGAAACCCTTGCCGAAACAACAAACTATTTTAATCACGTCACCCATACCGTAAACCTCGACTGCAAAGTTGTTCATCTTGACTACAACTGGGAAAAAATAAGTGCTGCTAAAGAAAAATACGGGCGCGGTTTTACGATGAAAGACCCCGGAAAATTGGGTTCTGTGCTTATCTCCAGCGAACTTGAGGATATTACGATCGATGAAATAATCGAAGAATTTGAGATTGAAACTCTCGACGATTATATGAAACGCGCCTTGAAGCATCGCCATACTCCAGGAAATATGGAAAAATGAAACAGATGGCTGGAGATGGTATTATTTTTGGAAAACAATTCTGAAAAGTTTCATTATTTCCACACCAAAAATAATCCACAAATAGGTCGCTACAGCTAAAAACGGGCCGAATGGAATCGTTCCTTTGAAATCTTTCTTTTTGGCAAGCATCAAAATGACGCCTGCAACAGAGCCGCTGAGAGCTGCAAACAATAAAGTGAAATATGCGGCACGCCCGCCTAAACATGCTCCAATTGCGGCAATATATTTAACGTCCCCCCATCCTAAAGCATCACGTTTGAATATTTTTGAACCAATTATCGCAAACAAAGACAAAAGCCCCCCGCTGACCGCAAAACATATAACGGACCGGCTGAACGCTGTCCAATGACTGTCTGTACCCCAGATTCCAGGAAAGACCGCCGCCGCGGCTAAACCTAGAATAATCGCCGGATAGGTTGTTTTGTCCGGAATTATCTGGTGTTCCGTGTCAATAAACACTGTAGTGACTATCAGCATTGTAAGACCAAAATATACGACAAGTATTTCAATTGGTTCATGATAAAATACGACTTTCGCGAAAGCCAGCAGAAATAAAATTCCGGTGAGAAGTTCAATCAGAAAATAACGTATCGATATTCTGCTGGCGCAGTTGGCACATTTCCCGCGCAGAAGCAGCCAGCTCAGCAATGGAATGTTATGATACCAGAAAATCTCCTTTTTGCATTTCGGACAATGTGATCCCGGTGTGCTCAAAGACATTTCCGCCGGAACCCGGTAGATAACCACATTCAGGTAACTGCCGATGCAGGTTCCTAAAATAAATGACATAACATACCAGAAAGGCATTAATTGCGGTATAAACGGATAAGAGTATTCCAACATTATTTTTTCCTTTTTGACATCAATAATATTTATATATACAAATTGAACTTATTTATTTCTATTTAAAATACTTATGATTAATTGTTTAACGATTACTGATTCTTCTGCTTTGCTTGAAGCAATAAAAAGAGTTAATGATGCCAATGCTTCATTACTAATAATTGGTTTATCATTTTTAAACAAACCATTGTTACGTTCCAAAAAAAATAAAAAACACGCAGCCGCAATACGTTTATTGCCATCAATAAAAGAATGATTTTTCACAATAAGGTAAAGAAGATTAGCCGCCTTTTCTTCCAAAGAGGGATAAAGTTCCTCTTTATTAAAATACTGCCGGATCTGGTTAATCGAGCTTTTAAAACTGTCATCTTTGGGTTTCGCAAAAACCTCTGAATCAATATCAGAATACATCTCATGAATCATATTCATATAATCATCAAATTTAGGATAGACTGTTTCTACTATACTCAGACCTTTTAAATCAAGATTTTCGTGATCGTAATCGTCTAAGAGTTCAAGACCTTTTGCAAAGAGCGTGAGCATTGCATTATTTTGCTCATTCAACTCTTTCTCAATTACTCTATTTAAAATCCGAATTCCTGTTTTAAGATATTGAACTTCCTGCTGTTTTTCTTTAAGTCGCTTTTCGTTAATAGCATAACCTTGAAGTAAATAATCTTTAATCCTTTGAGTTGCCCAAATGCGAAATTGTGTCCCCCTTTTTGATTTTATGCGATAACCAACTGAAATGATTACATCTAAATTGTAGTATTGAGTGTTGTAAACTTTACCATCTGCAGCAGTATGTGCAATTTTTGCACATACTGAAGCCTTTTCAAGTTCTTTTTCTTTGAAGATATTGTTTATATGTTTGGAAATAACTGACCTTTCTCTATCAAACAACACGGTTAATTGTTTTTGACTCAACCATACGGTATCATGATCAAACTTCACTTCCACTTGAGCTTGATGATCGGATGTCTGATATATCTCTATTTGCTGACCCATTTCACCTCTCATTCTGATAATCCTTACAATCCTTTAAATATAGAATGTAATCAGTACAAAACAAGCTAAAAACCTAAAATTCAACTTTGATAATTAATTCCAAATCTATATTTATTGATTAAGTATTACATCTATCGGCTCGGAAACAACTCGACCTGTCCAGATATTGTTATAAAAATGAGTATTGACTCTGTGGGAGTATATTCCATATATCCTAAATAATCCGTCATTAGATACTTTGTGCGCGAAATCCCCGCAATCCAACCAAAGACCGTCTCTGAACTCAGGATTTGGGCTGTTAGGAAAGGTTTTAAACTCTCCCGAAAAATTAAATACATACGATTTTTTTGGGAGAAGTTCAATATAACATTCTTCCGGTAAATATCTTCGAAGTTTATACATTGTCGTAGAAACGGGCTTCGCAAATTCTCCTGATGGCGACATAATAAGTATATATTGTCCTAAATAGAAGCGTGGCTTATACAAACGAATTGGACTCGCTGTCCTATTTTTTAATATCAATTTAAAATTTATCTTGTTTTTGGAATTGTCTGAGTAAGAGGACTCAACGGCTAGCGAAATGAGTTTAGAACTAGATCGCAAATGATATTTTTTAATGAACTCATTCCGCTTTGCAACCGGTTTCATCCCCCAGTGAAACATGTAATTGATACTTTGAGATATATAGTATTTAGGAGAAGAAAACATGTGTTTCTCCAAAGCATTTGTTGCCTTGGGAGAATCCATAAGAAAGAGAGCCTGGGCTGCTGCATATTTATGAATACTACCATCGTTGCTTTTTAGATACTCTTCAAGTTTAGGGATATTCTTTTCATCAGATATATCCTTAATGCTCAATATTCTCTCAAGCTGCTTTCTATATTTTTGTTCACCTGCATCACTACATCCCCAAAAAGAAAGCATTGACAAAATCAATAAGCTAAATGACAAAACTTTCATGCCTTTTTCCTTTTTCCCATGGCTTTATAAAGCGCCTGGCGCATTTTTTCGACAGGGGCTTTTTTCCCGGTCCATAATTCCATAGACTTTGCCCCCTGGTGCAGAAGCATTGTCCGGCCGTCAGCGGTTTTCAAGCCCGCCCGCAACGCCGCCTGCAGGAGCGGCGTTTCCTTATAAATCGTATCGTAAAAACAAACGTCTTTTAAGAGCGCCGGATTTATCGGCATCGGGTCGCTGTCTTTCAATCCCAGACTGGTTCCCTGAATCACAACTTGAGCCCGCGTGATAAATTCTTTTAAACCTGCTTCATCGCTCAGAGCACAACAGCAACATTCACAATCCGGATAATTTTTAACGATTTTAGAGCTTAAAGTCTCGGCTTTGCTCAAAGTACGGTTGGCGAAATACAATCCATCCGCTCCATGCGCGGCAAAATGGAAAGCCGTCGCCTGCACCGCTCCGCCACAACCGATAAATAAAATCTTTCCACCGTTTAACTTGAAGCCAAAAGCTTCCTTAAGGGCGTTTTCGAGCCCCCAGCCGTCAGTCGACTCCCCATGCATTCTACCCGCCTTGACGATAACGGTGTTTACGCTTTCAGCTAAAGCCGCCTCTTGAGAAATGCTGTCAAGATAGGAAATAATAGTCTGTTTGTGAGGAACTGTAATATTAAAACCGTCAAGCTTTTGACGCGCGAAGTCAACGAATTCAGGGAACGTTTCATTTGTCACATGCAATTTCCCGTAACATTTCCCCATGCCTAAAGCCGCAAACCCCGGATTCTGCATTTCGGGAGACAATGAATGCGCCACCGGATCGCCAATTACCACATATTTTATTTTTTCCGCTAAATTAAACATTTTAAATAATCCGTCATTCCTTTTGCTCTGTGATCAATTCCGTTGCCTCATTTATCTGCTCATACATATACTTGCGAATCCTTTCAAGCCGTTTAAGAGCATCCCCGGCTTCCTCTAATGTAATTGGAGATAGACTGTATTCAAGCTTGGAAAACAGATAAAAGATCACAACAACATCCTTATGCAGACTAAGATCTATAATATTTAATGATCTGCCGTATTCAAGCAGCTCAATATTATGCGGACGTGAAAAACCGCCGAGATTAAGCAGCATTCGGGTCATCAAATAACATTTTTTTACACAAAGCCCGGGATTATCCGGGAAATTATCCTTTGCCCCGGAATAAAACCAGCGACACCTCCGCAGACCATAAACGCGGTTCAGGTACCTCTTTAAAATTATAACTTCCAGATAAACTGCTATGAATATGATAATGACCGGTATAAGTATAAACCAATGTTCCTGTATTTTATCCATTATTTTATAAAAAGCAAACTTTATCCATCGCATAGCTTCACCAAACTTTCTTCTTATCCTGGCAAAAAATCCTTGGATACGGTCAACTCCTTTTTCTTTGAACTGCTTAAGTTTTTCCATATAATCCTTAAGCCTTTCAGTAGCTTTATATTGCGCTTGGGCTGTGGCAATAAATAATTCTTCATAAGTATTGAATTTTCCTGCCTGACGGTCAGCTTCAAGTTTTTCATAATGTTTGCTTCTTATATAACTGATCGTTTCAGATGTTATCTCAGGCGGAGTGACCCTCCAACTGTCGCCAAATGGATCACGCATACTGCCGATACCGAAAGGAGTTGTTCTGGATTCAATACTGCCCGGAGGCGTTGCATCCATAGTCAGCCATCCCATTCCGGGGATAAATATTTGAGTCCAGGCATGAGCATGGTAAGCGTGCACTTCAAAATATTTATTCAAGGCATTATAGTTTCCCGGCGAGAAACCGGTTGCCACTCTTGCCGGTAAACCGGCTAGGCGTGCCATTACTGTTAAAGCGGATGCATAATATTCACAATGCCCTTCCCGTAGATAAAACAGAAAATAATCAACAGTCTCTCTATTTCCCGGAACCGGCTTGGCATATTGTTTATATTTAAAATTTTTACGCAGATAATCACGCAGCGCCAAAGCTTTTTTGTACGGGTCTTTGATATGCCCGATTAATCTTTTTACGAGGCGTTTAGTACGTTGACTGATTTTTTTTCTGGGCAGTTTCATATAATGAGATGGTTTTAAAACATCAATCCAAAAATCTTTAAATTTAGAATCTATGCGTTTTTTCTCATCCAGCGATGGTATATAAAGCACTGTATTAACATTATAAATGCATGGCAGAGGTGGATACTTCTTCTCTGTTAAAACCGCATTAAAAGGAGACATCCTGTAGCTGTAACGTATTGCATTATCCTTAAAAACAGCGAAATCAGTAGGGCGGTAGGCAAAGTAAAGTTTCGGGCTCAACCATTTTTCTATTATGAACTTGGTTTCAATGTCATAGTGAGTTATTTTTGCGTTAAGCGCAAGTATTTTTTTGCCGCTGTGTTTTTTGCCGCTACTCGAAAATGTCCATTTTTTACCGTCGTAAATATCATAAATCTGCGCAACCCAGTATAATTTAACCGGTGATTTCACCCTGAAAATAAGTTCTTTACTTGGTGTACCGCTGCCGCCCTTCCCGGGCACACTCATCTTCCTGTCGCTCTTCATCTTTATCGGCATACCCGACTTACCCACATTTGTAGGTGATCCGGTTTTTGTTTTCATATCGCCTTTTGGACTTTTTTTAACCTTACCAAGCGCAAACCATTTTCTGAAAGCCGGCGGAAGTTTTGAATCATTTTCTGTCCGGAACGAAGATGCGAACAATCCTTCCCCTTCATTTTCCTGAGTTGGAATCAATGTAAAAATATAATAAGATATTGCAAACGTCAGGACAACATGCGCCATATACTGCGGCCAACTGCGCGAAAATATCCTTGCCGGATTCTTAATATCAAGCTGTCGGGAAATAGATTTCAGGCGAGTGGAATACAGTAAAAGAGCACACAAAACAGCCGCACCGGAAAAAGCTACTATAAATATTCTTCTAGGCAGCAGAGCTCCATAGAGAAAAAGAAAGATACTAATCAGAAGCAAATAATCATAATCATTGCGCCGCTGGGCGAGAATAAAACAGAAAGCAATGACACAAAGACTTTCCACAAGTATTTTATCGACAGGAATCTTTGCCTTAAACCTTATAAGCCCCCAAATCATAGCGGAAACAATACATATCAATTGCCCGACAAAGCGTTTATTTGAACTTATATATTTGTATGGAACATAAGCCAGAAAACCGACCGGGAACAGAAGCGACAACAAAGTCAAGGTCAAAATCGGATCAGCATGCTGCCATAAGGAACAAGTTACTGCCGCACCAAAATAAACCACATACGCCCAGTGGAACGGGAGTCTTTGCGGCTCTTTCCACTGTCTGGAGGTATCAATAATTTTTTTCAGGTTTTTACTCATTGCGCAACATTGCTGAAATATCGGTTTTAAAAGTAGCCGCAAAAGGAGATAAGCTCGGAGTTTTATTTATCTTCAGTTTTCCCGGTATAATCACCCGCGGCTCATTCGGGTCAATAGCCGGAAAATACTGTTTGGGCGCATAGATCCATCTGACTTCAATATCATGTTCCGGCAGCATTTCAAGAGATTTTCGCGATTCTTTAGGCTCACTCATCGTCAGACAGTAAAAAATAGAATTGGTCGGAAACGAATCCATCGCCTCCCCTAAAAGTTCATCAAGCGCTATTTTACCCGGTTCCAGACTGGTTAAAGCAGAAACTATTTCCGTTTTCAACCTGACCGCATCCCCGGACAAATGCAGCAGAGAACTTTTCCCCGAGGCGGTATAGAAATACACATTACAGTACATCTCTGCAAGATAGTTTACTATTGAGCAGGCTGTCTTTATTAAAAACTCAAAATTATTATCATCAGGATCATTGCCTACGCTTTTGTAATATGAATCCAGCAAAATAACTACCCGGTCAACGGTGTTGGCTTCAAATTCCTTGACCATTAACTTTCCTTTAGCCGCAGTCGCTTTCCAATGAATAAAACGCATCTCATCCGTGGAGCGATATTCGCGGATGCCGAAAAATGACAGCCCCTGCCCCGCTACCCCCAGCAAACGCCCTGTCGGCGCCGGCATGATCCGGCGTTTGAAACGCATCGGCAGATTTGAAATACTCACGTTTCTTGGATAGATCATTACCTCACCGGCAATATGGAACGTCCTACGGCGTCTGAACAAACCCGCCGGGTCCCCACCAAGCAGAGAGATTTTTCTGAACTTGAAAAAGCCGCGTTTCAAAGTAGGAATATAACGATCTACCAGAAGTCTTTCGTAAGGTTTCAAAGGCGGCACGGGACAATTAAAGACATGGTTTTCAGTAAATTCACATTTCTCGCTTACAACTATCGCCTGCCGGTAATAAAATGACCTGTTAATTATTACAACCGGCAGATTTACTTTGGATTCGGAAACTCCGTCCGCATTGGAACGCCGTTCAACATTTATACGAAATAAAGAAAATAGTGCCATTAGATAACTTGCCGCGACAAAGCCAATCAAAAGAGCGGCCGTCAGAGCCGTCCCGAGACTGACATTCACCAGCGCAATGCCAAGACTGCCCAGAGCCGCGAAGACAAACATCACTCCGCGTAGCGTGGGAAGCACTATAATCATAGATCAATGTCCTCGTTTTCCATAGGAATTTCTTCGAGTATCGCATCCAGAACATTATCAACATTGGTCCATTCACCCTGAACCCTGAGTTTTAATTTCATACGGTGTGCCAGAACCGGCTTGACCATTTCGCGAACATCACGCGGTAAGACATAATCCCTGGCATAGTAGGCGGCAAGCGCCTGGCTTACCCGCATCAGGCCCAAAGACGCGCGTGGGCTGCACCCGCCGCAAAGCGCCGGATGCTCACGGGTGGCATTGGATATCTTTATTATGTACTCCTTAAGCTTATCTGAAACTATCACCTTGCGGGTCAAGGCATTGCAATGCACAATATCAGTGGCTTTAACGACATAGGATATCGTATTCAAAGGATGGATAGTGGCTTGTGAAACCATGATTTCCTTTTCTGCCGCCGCCTCGGGATAACCGATAGACAAACGCATCAGAAAACGGTCAAGCTGCGGTTCAGGGAGAGGATAAGTGCCATGATAATCCTCTGGGTTCTGGGTAGCTATAACAAAAAACGGTTTAGGCAGAACATGCGTTTTGCCGTCAATAGTAATTACTGATTCTGACATACATTCCAGAAGGCTTGACTGAGTTCTAGGAGTTGTACGGTTGATTTCATCAGCCAAAATCACATTCCCGAAAATCGGCCCCGGTATAAATCTGAATTCTTTGCTGCCTTCATCATAAATATTCATCCCGGTAACGTCCGAGGGAAGCATATCCGGCGTAAACTGAATTCTTCTGTAAACCCCTTGAATAGACTTAGCCAAAGTCTGAGCCAATATACTTTTCCCAACGCCGGGCATATCTTCAAGCAAAAGATGTCCATCAGCAAATAAGCAGACTATAGCATTGCGGATGACTTCCGGTTTTCCTTTGAATACGATACTGATATTCTCTTCGAGTTTCTGAACAACATATTTTATAAAATCAAAAGAGAAATTCATGCTCTCAACAGTTTTTGTCGCGGTGCTTTGCAGGTCATGGTCAAGCAGCAGGTTATTGGGGTCATTAAAAACCAGCATTGCCGAACCAATCTGAATAATATCCTGATGCTTGATCTGCTGTTCGCCTGAAATCGGCATGGAGTTCAAAAATACACCGTTAACGCTTTTCAAGTCTTGAATAAAAAAACCATCGTCTTTGCGTGTAAGTTTAGCGTGCTGACGTGACGCTTCGTTTTTATCGATTACGATATCACATTCAGGATCACGACCGATAATAATGGATTTCTTTTTCATGACAAATTCACGAGTTGACCCATAGCCTTCCTGAATAGTAAGAGTTGGTAAATTGTGGTGTTTTTTAGACATAATACTCTCTCTTTGCTGGAATTAACGATTCAATACCCTAAATACAGAGTTTAATTTATTCATTAAATACTCCTGAACATCGTTCCTTTAGAATTGCATTTCGGACAATTCAATTTTCTCCCTGCAAGCTTTGCAATAGCTGCAACAGGATAAAGATACATTCTTAAATCCGCTTGTGCAAGCGGCAAAATAAATCCGAAGGCAAACAACAGATAAAAATACGGTGAATATGCGATTGCTCCAATCAAAGAAACAAGCATTATGAACAGCGGGATCTTAGCCGCCATAAGGTAAACCACAAATATTCCCCACTGAGTAAGACATTCTGTTCCATGACACAAATTACATTCTTTTTCTTTTCCGTTTTCGTCCATAAACAATCTCGGGGTTATACAGATTTAATAAAAATACAAACGTAATAAACTGTCAATTATTGTAAAAAATTAAATTCTTAATTATTCTATAACCGGCCACATACGTCCTGATGAATTTATTCTCAATTTCACCGGCATATCATAAGCTTTAAATAAATTCTCCTCGCTCAATATCTCATCCCGTCCGCCTTTTGCGATTATATTTCCTTCTTTTAAAATCATTCCACGCTGGAATATCGGCAATATATCATCGATTCGCTGAGTTATAAAAATAATTGTCGGCGCGTTTTCCCGCCGTGCGAAAGCATCTATAGTTTCCAACAGCATTTCGCGGCTTTTAAGGTCAAGATGCACACATGCTTCGTCCAGGATCATCAAGTCAGGATCATGCATCAAAGCACGGCTTATCAAAATCTTGACCTGCTCGCCGGAAGACATGGCATCCATTGTATGTTCTATCAAATGCCCGCAACCCAGAGCTGTCATTATTTCAATCGCTTTAGCTTTCTCATCATCAGTATAATCCCGGAACAGCCCCAAAGTCCCATCAATACCGGAAATAACCATCTGCAAAGCAGTAGATCCCTCAGAAGTCCAACGCTGCATAAACGGGCTGACCCAGGCAATATTTTTACGCAATTCAGATAAGTTAACGGTCCCGTAACGAGCTCCCAGAACATTTACTTCAGCGCCAAAAACCGGCCAGGCATAGCCCATTAAGACCTTTACCAAAGTAGTTTTTCCAGCGCCATTGGCTCCGAGGATAAACCAGTGTTCGCCTGATTTAACCTGCCACTCAAAATCCTTTAAAACAACTTTACCGCCCAAAAAAACTTTGGCGTTCTTTATATCTATAATATTATCGTTACTATCCATTATTTTTATACTTTACCCAGGCGTCACGTAATTTTTTGCCTTTAGCGAATTCCGCTTCAAGTTTATCGTATTCCTTATCCTTAATGATTTCACTGATTTTCCCGTAGCGTTTCCCAAGTTCCTCGACGACTTCAAGAACAGCCGGCTGGTTATTCTCAATTATTTCGCGCCACATCGACGGTGACGAGGAACTGATTCGAGAAGTATCCCTGAATCCAGTAGCACAACCCGAATAACGCAAAGCCAAAGTTTCCGGTTCACAGTCCAGAACAGTCTCAGTCAGGGCAAGTGCCATGATATGGGAAATGTGACTGGTATGAGCCACCAGGTTATCATGTTCGCAAACCTCTAATTCAACCACTTTCGCGGCAATGGAATTCCAGAATTCTTTAACATGATTTAAAGCCTCAAGGGAAGTGTTTTCAGTTCTGGTAACAAAAACCTCCGCATTGAGGTAAAGTTCTTCGAAAGCCGCGTCGGGGCCGCTTTTTTCCGTTCCGGCCATCGGGTGTCCGCCAACAAAATTAACTTTTCCGGGTAACAGAAATTTTTCGCCGCAAGCAACGATAACTTCCTTAACGCTGCCAATATCACTAACCACCGCTCCGGGTTTCCAGCAGTCGGCATAAGTTTCAATATACTCCATTATTCGCGGAATCGGCAAGCATAAAATAGTTAAATCAGCTTTCGCCAGGATATCCTTTATGTCATCACATGTTTCATCAATAACATCATTTTCAAGAGCCCAGTCCCGGACTTCTTTACGGCGGGTCCAGCCCAAACGGTGATAAGTCCCACCCCTCAAAGCCATTCCCAGAGAAGCTCCCAGCAACCCCAAACCGATTATAGCTATATTTTCTATTTTTTTCATAGTTGTCCTTAGTTGTTTGTGATAATATACGAGGGCTTTCGGAAAAAACAAATAGACTTGGAGGACGAAACTGACAAAGTGAAATCCCTCAACCAATCCCTCCATTTTTTATTAAAGCCATTTAACGGCGGCTATATCAAATATTCCCATTTTTAAGGGTAAAGAGCTTTAACAAGATAGCTTTATCAGCTAAGAAAATTTAAACTCTGGTATTAAGCTTCTATTTTTGTCAGATAGATGTTTGCTTTTAGGTATTTTTGATATACATTGTCCTTTTGCATAATAAATATAAAAATATATAATATAACTAACGGGAATAAAGAAATGTCTGTAGATGTACTTGTTGGAACTCAATGGGGCGACGAAGGTAAAGGTAAGTTAATCGACGTGCTTACGCGCGATATAGATATGGTTGTGCGTTTTCAAGGCGGCAACAATGCCGGACATACTGTTGAAATCGGCAAAGAAAAATATGTTCTGCACCTTGTTCCCTCCGGGATTTTCCGCCCGGGAGTTGCCTGCATTATCGGTAACGGGCTGGTAGTCGATCCTGTGTCGCTGGCAGAAGAGATGCAAGAGTTAACCAGACGCGGACTGGATGTTTCAGTTATCGAATTGAGCTGCAAGTCACAACTCATTTTCCAATATCACAAGGAAATGGATGCCTTGAAGGAATCCAGCAGCTCTGACGACAAAAAAATCGGAACCACCAAACGCGGAATCGGCCCGGCCTACGCCGACAAAGCCAACCGTGTCGGTATTCGCGGAATAGAAATGACTAACCTGCCAAGGCTTGAAAAACTTTTCCGAGAGCAGGCAGAAAGCTATAATAAAATATTTGCTGAAGCCAGCGCTACTGAACTGGATATTGATGTCGAATGGGCAAAAGCAAAAGCTGCTGCTGAATATCTTGCTCCATTTGTAAAAGATACTGTTTTGAGCGTCAACCGTGCGATTAAAGCCGGAAAAAAAGTTTTATGTGAAGGCGCGCAAGGAATGTGGCTGGATATAGATCACGGAACTTATCCCTATGTCACCAGCAGCAACACCACCACTGGCGGAGCTTGTACCGGAGCCGGAATCGCTCCGAAACATATCGGAACCGTCTGGGGCGTGATGAAAGCCTACACCACACGAGTAGGCGAAGGCCCTTTCCCGACCGAACTGCTCGATCAGTCCGGTGAAGACCTGCGTCAAGCAGGAGGAGAATTCGGCGCAACAACCGGACGCCCGCGGCGTTGCGGCTGGTTTGACGCAGTTGCATGCAGTTATTCCTGCATGGTGAATGGCGTTGATAAACTGACTATGACCAAAATGGACGTCCTTGATAATTTATCTGAACTTAAAATTTGTACAGCTTACGAAATTGACGGCAAAACAACTAAAGATATGCCCACATCTTCAGAAATTCTGACAAAAGTCAACCCCGTTTATGAAACTATGCCGGGCTGGAATTCTCCGACTACTGAAATCCGTAAATGGGATGATCTGCCGGAAAACGCTAAGAGATATTTAGAACGCATAGCTGAACTCGTCGATGCTGAAATCGGAATAGTCTCAGTAGGGCCTAAACGCGAACAAACTTTCTGTGTGTAACTCAAAAAACAGTCTGGTTCCAGGTAAAGTAACTATTTGTCTGGTCAACTACAAGACCGAGGAGTTGACCCGGCTCTGCCTGCGCAGTATTCGGAAATACACCCATTATCCATACGAAGTAATAGTTGTGGACAACGGTTCCGCAGACGCATCCCTTGACTACCTGAAATCCCTGGACTGGATCACTCTGATAGAGCGTCCTCCAGAGGAAATGATACGAACCGGATCATGGGCTCAGGGAACAGCTCTGGACATGGGGCTGGCAGCCTGCAATACCGAATTTTTTCTGGCGATGCATTCTGACGCCATCATTCATAAAGATGGATGGCTTAAAAACTTTGTCGAACAATGCCCTGCTGATACAGCCTGCGCTGGAGGCGGTAAACTTGACCTGAAACCCCGCTGGGAAATTTTGCTGAAAAAATATACTGACTTTAAAGAATGGATACGCCGTTATAAAGGAACGGATAAACCTTTTTACATTCGGGCGATCTGCGCCCTTTACCGGACAGAAATTCTCCGCAAGGAAAACCTGACTTTTTTTGATCCCGAAAAGGATTTGACCTGCGGACGCGAAATATACCTCAAACTCAAAGAAGCGAATTATAAAATGAACGCCATGTCCGCATGGGATATGGCTAAATTCATTTATCATCTCGCCCATGCGACAATGGTCCTAAATCCTGAATTCAGCGTCCGCAAAAAGACTGAGAAAAAATGCAAAAAACAATTGGAAAACATCTTCAAATCCCCTATAATAAAGGCAATCCAAAACGATTGTTCGCTGGATAAATAATTTAACAGGTCAAACAGGCATTCAGGATGTAACTTATAAACTGGAGAAAAAGTTTTAAAATGGCGTTTTCGCATAAAAGCAAATATTCTCACGACAGTTTTTTCAAGAAATCGTTTGAACACCTGAAAGCTTATGATTTTGTTCAAATCTTCGCTATCACCGCCTTGCTGATAATAGGTTTGATCTTCATATATTCAACTGGCAAACAAGTTGACACGCCAGTCGCAACCGGGGCCTGGATAAGACAAATAAAATGGATTCTGGTCAGTATCCTGGCATGGGCATTTTTTGCCGGGGTCGACTACCGTAAGCTCAAACCTTTAGCTGTAGTATTTTACGGAATTACAATACTGCTGCTTATAGCTGTCCTGATTTTCGGGCCGAAAATCAACGGGGCGCAGCGCTGGCTGGTCTTCAAACAACTGGGTATTCGAATTCAGCCTTCGGAACTGACGAAATTAAGCGTTATCTTCTTCCTGAGTTCCATATTATCAGCCCACGGCTTCAACATTAACAAATTCAAAAATATGCTTATTGCCGGAGCGGTCATCCTGCTTCCGTTTCTCTTAATAGCCATTGAGCCTGACTTGGGAAGTTCGCTGATACTCCTGCCTTTAAGCGCTTTTATTATTTTCGCGGCAGGCCTGCACTGGCGTTATATTATAATCGCGACAAGTATAGTAGTTGTCGTCCTGACTGCTGAAATAATAAATGAAGTTTACGAAATACGTCCCCTCCTGAAAAACTACCAGAAAGAACGGGTATTAACCTTTTTGGACCCTGAACGGGATTTGAACAACCGGGGTTATAACCAGTTTCAGGCGAAACTGGCAGTGGGTTCAGGCGGCATGTACGGTAAGGGCATAGGACAAGGTACTCAAAACACTTTGGGTTATCTGCCGCAGTCGGTATCCAATAATGACTTTATTTTTTCGGTAATCGCAGAAGAAACCGGTTTTTTAGGGTGCTGCACTTTGATTATGTTTTATCTGCTCTTGTTTTATTCAATATTAAGGACAGCATTTTTGACCCCGAATCATTTCGGGCGTTATATCGCGATAGGCATGGCTGGAATATTTTTGGCGCATTCATTCATAAATATGGGCATGAGTGCCGGACTTACCCCGGTAACAGGCTTATCACTGCCGTTTGTAAGTTACGGCGGCTCATTTATAATTTCCGCTATGTGCGGATTGGGGATATGCCAGAGCATATACCGTCACAGACATAATTAACAGGAGGTTTTATTATGGAAGCCAGTTTTGAGATAATTGACGCGCACATTCATCCTTTTATTCACGAGGAATCAAATACAAAATGGTTTGACTATCCGACAAGCCACGAAGAATTTTTCGCTGATTTAAGCTTTGCAGGTATCTCGAGATCCTGCGGCTCTGTAATCCGTCATATTGAAAATCCCTCGTTTTCCGACATAAAAACCTTGAACCGGGAAGCAATTGAACTAAAACATCTTTATCCAGACCTCTATATCCCGGGAATCAACGTTCATGGGAATTTTCCGGAGGAGTCCTGCGACGAAATCGAAAAACTTTATAAAGAAGAAAATATTTGCTGGATCGGGGAACTGGTTGCTTATTTCATGGACTATAAGGATTATGCCTCCGAAAATATGTTTCAAATCTATGCTCTGGCACAGGAGCTTGAAATCCCGGTAAACATACATCCTTACGGTCTGGATGAAATTGAAAAAGTCTGCAAAAATTTTCCGAAATTAAATGTCATTATTGCACATCCCAGCAGCGGACTGGCAACAATAAAAGAGCGTTTTGATTTCGTCAAAAAACATCCGAACGCTTATCTTGATCTTTCCGGCAGCGGAGTCTTCCGTTACGGGATGCTGGCTTACGGGATCAAAACCGCGGGCAAGCACAAATTCCTTTTTGGTACGGATTACCCGATATGCAATCCGCACATGATGATCGAAGGAATATTATTCGAACGCCTCACCGACGATGAGTTCGAAGCGGTATTCAGCGGAAATTTCAAACGCCTTACCGGAATCTAGCAAAAAACATAAATAAGAGTGCATTTTAGTTTTTTTCTGTTGATACTATTGATTTTTTGAATAGTTTGCGGTACTTTTCTATTATAACATAAAAGCTACAGGATGTATTATGGAGAACCAGGCAGCTACAACCAAAACTGCGATGTTAAAGATATCTGATAGTGAGTTTATCGAAAAATATCTCGGCATTGATGTTCATATGAAGAAAAACAAGCATCTGGGCATTAAAGTCGGACAGCTTGAAATGGAATTAAAACTCTCCGCTGATGAACAGGAACTGCTGCTTAGGAACCGCTATTCTGGAATCTCAAAACTGCTGAAAGACAGGTTTGAAAGCGAATGGCATAAAACCGCATGGAAAAAGGATAAAGGCTTTTTGACTTTTTCATTGTGCACCCCGGATCGCCCGGTGGTTATCAAGCCCGACGTTGTTCAAAAAGTTATGCCCGGACAAACGGTATCGGCATACTGTTCAATTCCGCTTTCTCTCAAGATGTCTGTCAGTGGCTCCGAATTAGGAGAATACCCGATTATAGTTTTATCCAAGACATGGTTTGGAGAGCCAGATGAAGGAGTGATAGGATATTCACTAAAAGGCGAGGTATTGTGTTCTCCGGACAAACTCCAGCAGTCTCCGATTTACGCCATATGCACTATCCTGATTGAAAACAAATCATCAGAGCTGTTATCCTTTGACCGCATATGTTTGAGAACAGAATACATGGGACTTTTCAAATCAAAAAAAGAGCTTTCTCCAAGCACTTCAACATGTAAACTGGTCTATACTGGAAAAGACCGGATGAGCAAAATAAACTATTTGAATCCTTCCGGCAAAGGCTTCAAAATAACTGATAATCCCCGGATAAAACATGGGCAGAATCTTTTATTTAAATCATTTCAAACAGTTTAAGGATTAAATTATGTTTTGGGAAGAACTGTTAAAAATATATAATAACAACCAGATCGTTATCTTCCGGGTGACGTTAATAGCAATCACAGGTTTTATATTACTGTTCATACTCAACCGTTATATTAAGATATGGTTTAAAAAGCGGCTTAGCCCGCAAGCACAGTTAATCTTATATAAAGTTATAAACTACGGCGGCTTTATCATAATAGCCTTATCAATTCTCCGTGAGTTCGACATCCGCCTTACAGCCATTTTCGGCGCAGCCGGAATTGCGGCGGTCGCAGTCGGTTTTGCCGCCCAGAACAGTCTTTCAAATGTTATTTCCGGCCTGTTTTTGCTCTGGGAGAAGCCGTTCAAGATAGGCGACCTGGTTAAAACCGAAAGTCACCTTGGAATAATTTATTCCATGGATCTGCTTTCCGTAAATTTACGCACTTTTGACAACTTGCTTATCCGCATCCCGAATGAAAAGATAATGAAAGCCACGTTCGTCAACATCACCCGTTTCCCGATACGCCGTCTTGATCTTAAAATAAATATAGCCTACAAAGATGACGTCGAACGCACATTTGAGGTACTTAAGGATATTGCCAGGAGAAATCCATATTGTCTTGATGAACCTGAGCCGATCCTGATCTTTCAGGGATTTATGGATTCAGCGCAGGAAATACTTTTTGGCGTATGGTTTGAAAAATCAGATTATGTCGTATTGCGCAATTCGATTTTGAAAGAAGTCAAGCGACGTTTTGATGAAGAAGGTATCGAAATACCATTCCCGCATCGTACTATTTACACTGGCTCCGCGTCACAACCTTTCCCGGTAATAATAAACAGCGAGACTGAAAAATGATAAAACTTACGACAGTTCATTCAAAGTATGATTTACTGGGTAAACCGCCAGGATACTTGAATGAGGACCGGGACTCTTCTGCCGCCCGCCTCGAAATGCTGTCTTTCGGCTCAAGCAGCAAAACAGAACGGATGAACAACATCTCCCTTGATGACGCCTTAACCAAACGCAGCCCCGAATGTAATTCATGGTTGATCTATCACGGAATCCCTTCAATAGAGCAGCTTGAACAGATCGGAAAAGAATTCAACCTTGATTCTCTGGTGCTTGAAGACATTCAGAACTGCGCAATAATGCGGCCTGGATTTTTGATAAATGACGATTATTTCTTTTCTGTACTGAAATTCCCTTTTATGGTCAGAGAAAAAGAATTCAAAATGACCCCTTTATGCTTCGTCGCATCAGGCAAAACAATTATTACTTTTCAAATATCAGAAGACTTATCTCTAGAGCCGCTCATTGACCGGGTTGAAAACTGCAAAGGACGGATTTGCTCAAAAGAGATTGATTATCTGGCTTTTTGCCATCTTGACCTGGCAGTGGATTATTACTTTATGTTTATCAATCAACTAAGCGACAGCATGGAAAAGATCGAGGAAAAGATTATTTCATCACCAACACCCGACATGCTGACCGAACTGCAAAAACTGAAACGTATAGCAGCTTCAATGCGGAAATCTATCTGGCCTTTGCGGGAAATGATTCATTTAATAAACATAAGCGATTCATCATTCATCAGCGAGAGCACGGAAAAATATTATCTCGGCCTGGACAGTCATATGCTTTTGATCTTTGACAATGCGGAATCTGTCAGGGAAATGGTTTCAGGCCTGCTGGAGATATATCTTTCCAGCATCAGCAACCGGATGAACGAAGTAATGAAAGTCCTGACTCTTATCGCGACAATATTTATTCCACTGACCTTTATAGCCGGCATATATGGCATGAACTTCAAAAACATGCCGGAAACCCAATGGCATTACGGCTATTTCATAGCGCTCGGGCTCATGCTTATTATAGCCCTTGCGATGCTTAAATTCTTCCGCAACAAAAAATGGCTGTAACACCTATTGCCTGTAACGCTTACGATAGGCAAGCGGACTGCTGTTTACGGCACGATGGATGACCCGGGAAAAATAGCATGGGTCTGGGATGCCGCAAGCGGCGGCTACTTCACTGATTGGCTTATTCGAAGACCGTAACATCTCCAAAGCTTTCTGAAGACGAAAATCATATAAGTAAGCGCCCGGCGTCATACCAGTATGCTGACGGACTATCTGCGTCAAAGTGGAACGATGCACCTTCATGAGGTCAGCAATAACATTTATATTAACGGTTTCATTTGCGTAATTGTCACGGACAAGATCAAAAAAATCATACAACAGTTTTTCATATTTTCCCGCCGCGGCTTCACCGGAACCCGCGGCAGCCAGTATCTGCCAGGCAATTGTTGTCAAATTGCGCATTTCGGCAATAGTCGCATCATGGATGCGTTTTTCCAAAGTTTCAAACAGTTTTTCGGGACAACGCCCGGCATAAAAAGGGCCGCGCGGGTACTGAAAACCGCGCATAAGATCCTCCCCCATCGGCCCGTCAAAAGTAAACCAGCGGTATTCCCAGGGTTCTTCAACCGCCTGTAATATATGAGTTTCCCTAGGAAGATAATAACAGGCATTGTGTTCTTCAAATATATATTCCTGCTCATTAATAACAATCTTTCCTTTGCCACGCACCGACCAATAAAATTGAACAAAGTTCCGTCCGCCTTGATTTTCATTCCAGTCTATCGCCGGCTGATAATGCCCTGCGGAACGAACCGAAAACGGCAATGGCGCGTCATCCCCTTTGAATTTAACCCGATAAATCGCTTTTCTAAAATATTTATCCATACACTACAATAATCCAATTTATAATACAATTATTCAATTGAAAACATCATTATTATACTTTATTATAATATTAATTCATAAATTTTCAATACAACAAATATTCAATAAAAAGGATTATTAAAAATGAATGGGCCTAAAGTAGCAGTAATCGGAGCCGGCAGTTATTTCTTTGGAAAGCCGGTAATCTGGAATATGGTAAAAAGTGAAATCCTTTCCGGCGGCACACTCGCGCTGGTGGATACTGATCCGGATACTTTAAAGACAATGATGGATTTGGCACAACGGGCTGTTGATGCCGCCAAATCCCCGACTAAAATAATCGGTTCAACTGATCGCCGGGAGATACTTAAAGACTGCGATTTTGTCGTTTTGAGCTTTTCCGAGAAAAACGCCTGGTATCGCGGCGTTGACACCAGGATCGCAAAGAAATACGGCGTGACAATGTGTTCGTCAGATACCATCGGCCCTGGCGGAATATTCCGCGCTATGCGTGAAATCCCAGAAGTGCTCAGGATTTGCGGCGATGTTGAAGAATTATGTCCGAATGCATGGGTAATCAATTTTATCAATCCGACTTCGGTTCTCGGTATTGCCCTGATGCGTTACGCTCCAAGAGTAAAAAGTTTCGCGCTTTGCGACGGCAACCATTTGCCATATGTTACAACTCATTACATGCGTTTAGCCGGAATTATCGGCGATGAGGAAGAGCCGGATGCAAAAATGATAGAAAATTTTGAATATAAAATTGCCGGAGTAAATCATTGCACTTTCATGACCGAATGCCGCTATGACGGGAAAGACCGTATACAGGATATTAAAAAAACTCTGGCAAAACGCGCACAAGCTGAACAGATGGCGGGACCAAGCTTCAAAGCCAAACCGCGCTTGAATCATGATTATGCTCTGCAATTGATGGATATTTACGAAGCGTATCCAACAGCAATCAGCCATACGAAAGAATATGTTCCATTCTTTCAGGGATACGGTGTAATGCCCAACACTCCCGAGCCGATTATCCCGTTCGACGCCTACAACCGTGCTGAGGAAATGGCGGCAGCCTGGGAAAAAACCAAGAAGCTGGCTTCCGGAGAAACTCCAATTGAAGAATTCCTGAATCCTCACAACGGCGACCACGCAACGGATATTATTGAAAGCATGTGGGGAAATCTGGGCAAGCCCTTCTTCATCAACAGCGCCAATCGCGGAGCGGTAACCAATATGCCGGATGACGCATTCCTTGAGTTGAAATGCACAGTTGATATGGAGAACGGCCCGCAACCATTGCCTTTCGGGGAATTACCGCGCGGCGTACTCGGACTGCAAATGCAGGTGCTTGACACCCATGAACTGACAGCGGAAGCAGCGGTTTCCTGTGATAAGAATATTTTACTGCGCGCCATGATGACCGATCCTCTGGTCAACAATATCGGCGACGCCAGGATGATTATCAAAGAACTGCTGGAAATTGAAAAAGATATCCTGCCGGCAGGATGGTACGAATAAATTATTTAACCAGACAGATATAAAAAAAAGACCACCCGTAAAAAGGTGGTCTTTTCAATTACGATAACAATATTAAACTAGCATCTGTCCATGCAGTTCAATTCTTCAAAAGCCTGCGCTACGCGCGCGACCATTGATTCTTGTCCTTTACGCAGCCATACGCGCGGATCATAATATTTTTTATTTGGTTTATCTGGACCGTCAGGATTACCAAGCTGTCCCTGAAGGTAAGCTTCGTTGGCTTTATAAAATTCCAGAATGCCTTTCCAGGTTGCCCATTGCGTATCTGTATCAATATTCATTTTGATTACGCCGTAGGAAATAGCTTCTTTGATCTCAGCAGGACTGGAACCTGAACCGCCATGAAAGACAAAATCAACAGGCTTCTCAGCTGTGCCGAATTTCTCTTCGATATATTTCTGTGAGTTGTCAAGGATTTTAGGAGTCAGGACAACGTTACCCGGTTTGTAAACACCATGAACATTACCGAAAGAAGCGGCAATTGTAAAACGCGGGCTGATGGCAATCATTTTTTCGTATGCCAAAGCAACGTCTTCAGGTTGTGTGTAAAGGGCGGATGAATCAAGATGACTGTTGTCAACACCATCTTCCTCGCCGCCTGTGCAGCCGAGTTCGATTTCGAGAGTCATACCAATTTTGCTCATACGCTCAAGGTATTTGCATGAAATCTCAATGTTTTCTTCAAGGCTTTCTTCAGACAGGTCAAGCATGTGTGAGCTGAAAAGCGGTTTGCCGTTTTTGGCGTAGAACTCTTCGCCGGCATCTAAAAGCCCGTCAACCCACGGAAGAAGTTTTTTAGCGCAATGGTCAGTATGCAAAATTACAGGAACACCATATTTTTCAGCCATAAGATGAACATGCTGAGCTCCGGAGATAGAACCGGCAATGCTGGCTTCCAGGCCTTCGAGTTTCAAACCTTTACCAGCAAAAAATGTTCCGCCGCCGTTTGAAAACTGAATAATTACAGGGGAATTGACTTTTTTAGCAGCTTCGAGAACGCCGTTAACTGAGTCAGAACCGACAACGTTTACAGCAGGCAGGGCGAATTGATTTTCTTTCGCGATAGCGAAAACTTTTTGTACATCGTCACCGGAGAGGACTCCAGGTTTTACAACATCAAAAATCTTTGTCATTTGTTGCTCCATTATTTATATTAAGGGGTTAAATAAGCTTCAACAAAAGGTAGACATTTATTGAAAATATTCAAGTCATTTACCGTATTTTTAACGTTTTTTTAATTATATTGCCCGTAAAGCATTCAATATATCGTTAAATGACTTACAAAAATTCCGATTCTTCAGATTACGGGAGTCAAAATCAAAAAGCCAGCGGTATTCGAGGCAATGCAGGTCATAGGGAAATTTACGTAATTGTTTTACCAGCTCATCCGGCAGCATGGCAAGCGCCCGCTCGCCCACTTCATCCAGTTTATCTACTCTATCAACGAAACGGCTTAAGTTAACAGGAGAGAACCTGGTATTTTCCTCCAGGTCGGCAAACAAAAAATAACCCGAATTGGTTCCGTAACCGCTAAGCGAATATCTCCCCGCAAAATATAGCCCCGACTTGTCATCAAGAGTGTATAATTCGTCTATGGAGAAAAACAAATCATCAAAGCCGGGAAACAGTCTGATTCTTTTCACAAGGTCAGCGGAAGCAGCTTTACCGGAAAGCGGTTTGAAACCATTGGCGGAGGCTGTTTCAGCAAAGAGTTTTTGCAGCAATTTCACCGGACGTGTTTTAACAAAGTAAATATAGCTCAAAAAGGAAACCGCAACCACCATAAAAGCCGTAAGCGCCCAGCCCGGATATTTATCCCATAACGCTATACCGGCATAAATAAGCGTAACATTGATTATTGTCAATAACCATTCATAAGGTTTCATACCATTCCCTTATCCGAAAGTTCAGAATATCTTATTATACCGCCATCTGCTACTTAAAACAAAAATTAAAATTAAAAATATTGTTTTTTCCTCAAAAACATTGTATATTACTTGTTTTTAGCACAAACACTTAAACAGACTAAAGAGATTTACAATGAGTTTGGACAAACAATTATTGTTAGGCCTCGCGCAGGAATACGGAACACCGCTTTATGTTTATGACGGCGATATGATCGTGCAGCGTTATAAGGAATTATACGGTTTTATCAAGTGGCCGAAATTGAAAATACATTACGCCATGAAAGCAAACTACAACTTCAGCGTATTGAAAGCTTTGAAGGAAGCGGGTTCAGGAATTGACGCGGTCAGCCCCGGTGATGTAATGATGGCTTTGAAAGCCGGATTCGCTCCCGAAAATATTATTTACACAGCAAACAACGTTACCGACGATGAAGTCCGTCAAGTCAAAGAAATGGGCGTTCTCCTGAATATCGGTTCTTTGTCCCGTCTCGAAAAATTCGGAAAAGAATTTCCCGGCAGCGAAATCTGCCTGCGTTTCAACCCTGACGTAGTTGATGGAGAACACGCCAAGCTTATGACCGGCGGAGACCTGACAAAGTTCGGAATCCTCATGCAGGATGTGGAAAAAGTAAAAGAACTCATAGCCAAGTACAATTTGACTGTCGTCGGGCTGCATGAACATACCGGCTCAGGTTTACAGCATACTTCATCAGTATTCAAGAGCATGGAAAACCTGATGTCTATCGCGACACCTGAAAATTTTCCGGACTTGCGTTTCCTTGATTTCGGCGGCGGCTTTAAAGTACCATACAAGCCGGACGAAAAACGAGTTGATTATGTAGAAATGGGGGCGGAAATAACTAGATTGTTCAGCGAGTTCTGCGAAAAATACGGCAAAGAACTGCAAATGTACTTTGAACCCGGCAAATATATTGTTGCCGAGGGCGCTAACTTGCTGGTGACAGTCAATACAATAAAAGACAATAAAGGACGCCTTATTATCGGCTGTAATTCAGGATTTCCGCAGCTTGTCCGCCCGATGATGTATGAGGCTTATCATCATATCATCAATATCTCGAACCCTGATGGGGACAAAAAAATATATGATATTTGCGGCAACATCTGTGAAACCGGCGATCATTTCGCACAGCAGCGCGAAATGCCGGAAATCCGTGAAGGCGATGTTCTGGCTATTGAAAACGCCGGAGCTTACTGTTACAGCATGGGCGGAGTCTACAACCTGCGCGCTATGCCCGCGGAAGTTTTCGTCAAGGGCGGAAAAGCCAAGCTTGCACGCAAAGGCATGAGTTCCGAAGAACTTATCGAACAAATTATTGGAGAATCATACTGATGTTAGCTAAATTCACAAAAATGCACGGACTGGGCAATGATTACATTTATTTTGACTGCATTGCCAACCCTAATCTGATATCTAACCCCGGCAAAGTCGCTCCGGGGCTTTCCGACCGTCATTTCGGCATCGGCGGCGACGGTATCGTATTAATTCTAAAAGCCGACGTTAACGGTGCGGATTACCGCATGCGCATGTTCAACTCTGATGGTTCCGAAGCGGAAATGTGCGGCAACGCCATTCGTTGTGTCGCCAAATATCTTTGCGATAATGAATACGTGACGGATAAAGAAGTCAATATCCAGACCGGCGCAGGTATCAAACACATAGAAATAACCCGTGATTCCAACGGAAAATTCGAATCAGCCTGCGTTGACATGGGTGAACCTACTCTGGATGGTCTGTTAATTCCTGTTAATATTGATAAAGAACAAGTTATCGCTGAATCAATATCTTTATCAAACGGCAAAAAATATGATTTCACCGCGGTTTCAATGGGCAATCCGCATGCGGTTATTTTTGTCGAGGAAATAACCGACGAGCATGTTCTGCAAGACGGCGCATTAGCCGAGGTACACGACTTGTTCCCGAACAAGATCAACGTGGAATTCGTCCGTATAATCTCCCCGACAGAAGTCGAAATGCGGGTATGGGAACGCGGAGCCGGGGAAACTTTGGCCTGCGGAACCGGCGCCTCTGCTGTAACAGTAGCCTGCGCGCTGAACAAATTGACCGACCGCAAAGTCACCGTTCATCTTGTCGGCGGCGATCTCGAAATCGAATGGGCCAACAACAATCATGTCTATATGACCGGCCCCGCGACAACTGCCTATCAGGGAACTGTTGAAATATAGTTTTACACAAACATGATAAAGCCGTGTAACGATTAAAGTCTGAATAAATTTTCAGGCTATTTTGCCGTTTTGATTCTAAAAACCTATTTTTTCCAGAAGGTTGGGAGGAATACTACCAGTACGGTATAGACTTCGAGACGTCCGAGGAGCATTGCCAGCGAAAGGAAGAGTTTAGCGGACGGCTTCAACCATGCGTAAGTACAGGTAGCTCCGACACTACTGAGCCCCGGTCCAATATTACCAAGGGAAGCAATCGCCGCGGAGGTCGCGGTTTCATAATCAACGCCCGGATACAGGGACAGGATCAATGAAAAGATCACGAATAGTGACACAAAAAGAAAAAAGAATGTCAGTACTTTGTGCAGGGTTTCAGTTCCAAGCCTGGTATTATTGAGATGCACATTTGACATTTCATGCGGAAAAAGACAACGCCTTACTTGCGAAACGCCATATTTAAGAAGAAGCAGGAAACGTGAAACTTTCATACCGCCGCCGGTTGACCCCCCGCAGCCGCCGATAAACATCAAAATCACCAGCAAAAGGCAGGCGTAAGCGGGCCAGACAGCAAAATTAGCAGTGCAAAATCCAGTCGTCGTCAAAATCGACACCACCTGAAAAGCGGAATAACGTATTGCTTCAGCAAGCGTTGGAGCAACTTTCATTCCGGTTGTACTGATAATATCATGTTTTGCCAATATCAAAACCGCGGTAATCGTAGCTGTCGCAATCAGGGTAATATATAAATACCACCTGAATTCCTCATCCTTAAAATGAAACAACGGTTTACCGCGCAATGCCCGAAAATGCAGGACGAAGTTACCTCCGGCAAGAAACATGAAAAATATTATAACCCAGTCTATATAAACACTATTGTAAAAACCTACACTTGCCTGTTGAGTAGAAAATCCTCCGGTGGCCATGGTTCCGCAGGTATGGCACCAGGCATCAAACAACGGCATTTCGCGCCACAAAAGCAGAGTTTCAATCACTGATAAAAGCAAATACACCCCCCAAAGTATCTTAGCTGAATTAGCTATTCTCGGGGTTAACTGGTCGGAAGTCGGGCCCGGCACTTCGGCATTGTATAACTGCTGACCGCCGGAACCGAGGAATGGAACGATAGCCAGCGACAAAACAACTATTCCCATACCGCCAAGCCAATGCGTCAGGCTGCGCCAGTAAAGCAGTCCTTTTGGCAAATCGGCAATACCTTCCTTCAAAGTCGTACCGCTGCTTAATTCCAAGGTGTTGTCCAGGACGCTGGCTCCGGTAGTGGTAAAGCCGGACATAGTTTCAAAGAAAGCGTCATACCAGAAAAGATCACCGACAATCATAAAAGGCAGCGCTCCAAAAACCGCGGCGGCTGTCCAGCCAAAAGTGACAATCCCGAAACCTTCACGTTGACCGAGAGTGTATTTACGGGATTTGCTGGCAAAAAACATAATCAACCCGACAATAATCGGAATACAAGCAGAAACAGCCAGTTGGACAATAACCGTTTTTGAATCTCCCATCCAATATGACACCGGAACGGCAGTCAAAACAGCCACTCCAATTACAACGGTTAGGGCGCCAACAACATTTATAACATTACGAATATTCATAGGTTTATATTTGCGAAGTGGTTATTTAAAGAGTTCCGCGAGTACTTTTTCGGTATCCTGCGTGGTAATGGCGGTAACAAGATCCCCTGCCCGGAGCGGCAGTTCACCATAAGGCGTTAACACCCTGCTATCCCTGAAAACCAGGGAAAGGACTGTTGAATTCGGGAACTTGCATTCATCAATCTGCTTATTGCAGACTGCGGAGTTTTCCTTGACTTCAAATTCTGAGACTACTGCATCAGCTCTGTTCAAAATCGCGCTGGTATGAACCTGATTTACTACCGAAATATGCCTGAGAATAGAATTCCCCGCCACAACCCAGCGACTGAAACCACAGTCAATAAAGTCCATGTTGCGGACAAGATCAACATACTCCTCCTTGTTAGTCAGAACGATAGTCTTTTTCGCCCCCATGCGTTTTGCCAGAATACAGCTGAGAATATTATTTTCATCATCATCCCCGACCGCAACAAAAACGTCACATGTAGAAACTCCGGCTTCATCTAAAACATCGCTTTCGCTGGGATCTCCGTTGATAACCATCATTTTAGTATTTATTTGATTCATGATACCTACAGCCTGTTCATGATCTTTCTCAATCAAACGTATATCAAATCCAAGTTTCGCGAGTTCACAAGCAAGCTGGGAGCCAGTTGTTGTTCCACCGGCAATAATTATACGGCGGATTTTCTTCTTAAGCGGATAAGCCCATTTCACCATAGCGTCGACCTTATCCCGCAAGCCGGCCAGATAGATCTCATCACCAGCTTTGAGTTCAGTATCACCGCGCGGCGCCATCATCTCGCCGTTACGGATAACCGCCGCGAAACGGACTGAACGAATAAGTTCAGGCTCAGGGAAATCCATCAGTTTAATATTGTTGAGAGGAGAATCTTCAACCACCGTAAAGGCGGCAATCAAGGCTTCAGGCACACTGAAAGTAATCTTTTCCAGAGTGGATATATTGTCCATGACATCAACTATTTTATGAACGCACTCCTCCTGCGGCAATACAACATAATCAATTCCATTCTGCTCATAGGTGAAGCCGTCTTCAGTATCAAAGTATTCCCTGGAACTCAAACGACAGATAATATTGGAAACGCCAAAATGTTTGGCAATCCGACAAGCATGAATATTAGTAGCGTCATCACTGCCTACGGCAATAAACATCTTTACTTTTTCAATGCCCGCATCTTTCAAGGTATTATAACTCGCGCCGTTACCGGCGACAGTCATTATATCGAGCTTTTCACGAAGCCTGGACAAAGTTTTTGCACAAGTGTCAATAACAACAACATCATGTTTATCGTTGCAGAATGTTACCGCCAAAAACTTACCCAGCGTACCGCCCCCAACTATACCGATTTTCATATTTTTATTGAATCCGTGATAGATTTTATTTAGACATAAACGATTAATATAGCCCAAATCTGTTCAAGTTTCAAGTTTCCGCCTGTCAGCCTTCAATCTGGGAAATATTTTTTGACAGAATCTTGTGGGCCAGCATGCCAACACATATAGAAACGATCGCCGGAAGACCGGTAGCTAAAAAAAGAGAAATATTAACCAGTTTGGGGACTATTTCAGGATCCAATTTTTCCAGCAAGCCTCCGACCAGAATTTTCTGAGCTAGAATGTAAGCGTAGGCAAACCCAATTAAAGCAGTTATGAAAACCGCGGCAAACGCGGAACGGCGCGCTACCCGACGGGAACGCCTCTCCTCAGATGAAAGCCAAACATAATCCTTTAGGATAGAATAATTCAAAGCCCCGACAAGGGCAAGTCCGCCAATCAAGCCGAGGCCGCTAAACATGATTATCAGCAGAGTTCCGCGCAATTCCGGGAATTTAGGTAAAATCCCTGCCCCGACCGCCGCCGTGCCAGTCACCGCAAAAAGCTCGAAAACTATAACCGCGACAGTCAATACAATAATAGTAGTGATATACGTTGCCACCCTTTCGACCTGCTTACTCTTGACTTTACCGTCAATACACCAGTTAACAAAGTGTTCGCAGTTATTGCTGGGCAAGTCGTAATTCGCCTCCCCTAAACGCTGTTCTCCACGTTTGACCGAATCCAGCAAGTTGTATTTACGAATTTTATGCGGCTGAACGAAAACCTTGTTTCCCTGGCTGAACTCCTGAAAGGAGCCACGGACAACCGGAGCTCCAGTCGATGCTTCGGAAAATCCCGCATAATGAAGAACACCACCTTGATTGTCGCCAATTCCATGATGGGCATAACCTCCACGCGGGGAAATAAGATGTTCCCCGACAAAAGGAGTTTTTATTTTGAGTTCGCGGTATGCTATCCGGCAGTCTTCACAACAGAAATGCCTTCCATCATAGTCAGGAGCGCGTTTTGTTTTCTTTAAACAGTTTTCACATTGATAAGAAATCAAACCAGGTTTCTGTTCAAAATCCTTATTAATTTCTTTTTCATCGCGCACCCTGCTTCCCATATCACACCTCCTGGGGGGGGTATTCTGCATGAATAAACTTTTCTAATAATTATATGATAAGCTCACTCTGCCGGATTTACAAATTTTTTAGACGCTTTAAACATGTCCCAATACGCCGGATTCTAAAATCCGCTATATTTGTGCAACAAAAACTCAATCGCTAGCATCTTTACAAAAATTTACTTCGTGCATTTTTGTAAAGCCTTGCTATTTGAGATGGGTACTATTGAAGCGCAATAAATTGCGCGTAAATTTCGAGCATTGGAGATGCTCGACCAACAGTTTCGCCTGTTGGATCAGCGAGGCGTTGCATCCGCCTTTTTTATTTTAAACTCTTTTCTATGTCTTCGGGAGTCAGGTATTTCCACTCGCCAGGCTTTAAAGTTCCAAGCGTTAAAGCTCCTAAGGCAATCCGTTTAAGCGAGTTTACTTTAGTTCCGGCAAATTTAACCATGCGGCGGATTTCCCTTTTTTTCCCTTCATTCAATATAAAGGTGTACAAACAATTGCCCTCTTTCTTTATTTTGTGCGGTTTGAGAAATTCGTTGTCGTCATTTATGCCGCGGCGCAATTTATCCAGCATATCATCAGGAATCTCTGAATCGGTTGTAACCTGATAGTTTTTCAGGATTTCATGCTTAGGGTGCATGATCTTTTCAACATAATTTCCATCATTAGTGAAGAGCAGCAGGCCTTCGCTGTCTTTGTCCAGCCGTCCGGCGGAAAATAACCGGATATCAGCTTGTTCCTGCGGCAGTTCGATTAAATCAATGGCTTTCAATGGAGCATGGGGGTCGTCGTTTGTACAGATATAACCGCGCGGTTTGTTCAGCATGATATATACTTTTTCCTGTAATATGACTTGCTTCCCCGCAAAAATAACCTTGTCACTTGATGATATTTTGCAGCCGGGTTCTTTGATGGGCTCACCGTTTACCCGCACTTTTCCCTGCTTTATCAAATCGCAGCTTTTTCGTCGCGACGCAATTCCACAGACGCTTAAATATTTAGATAAACTGATTATTTCACTGTTTTCCATAAAGATTTCACTTTTTTTATAAAACTTTACTGTACAATGTAACATAAATGCGTTAGTTTACGACTCATAAATAAATCAGAAAACAAATTATTTAACTTTTATGGCATTTGATTCTGCTGGAAAACTATATATAGTATCTACACCGATAGGTAACTTAAGTGATATTACCTACCGGGCGCTGGAAGTTTTGCGGTCAGTTGACCTGATTGCCGCGGAAGATACACGCCATACGCGAAAACTGTTGGCGCATTTTGATATTCATACTAAAATGTGTAGTTACCATACGCATAATGAACATCATAAAACCGCGAAGTTGATTGAAGAAGTACAGGCAGGTTTGAACCTGGCAGTGGTTTCCGACGCGGGAACCCCGGCCATAGCCGATCCTGGATTTTTATTGGTCCGGGAAGCGATTGCGTCTGGAATCGAACCGGAAATAATTCCGGGTGTTTCAGCTTTGACATTCGCGGCGGCGGCAGCCGGGCTGCCGGTTGACAAATTTGCTTTTTACGGTTTTCCGCCGGTAAAGTCAGGACGAAAAACAGCGTTTTTTGAAAACATTGCGGCGGAAGATAAAACAGTAATAATTTTTGAGTCGCCTCATCGCATAGGCAAGACTCTTGATTATATAAACAGAATAGTAGGCAGTGATACTTCAGTAGCGATTATTCGCGAAGCCACCAAGCTTCATGAAGAAGTATTGCGGGGGACAGCGGGAGAACTGTCATTACGATACAAGGACCGCAAATGGAAAGGCGAATGTGTGCTTGTGATAAGTAAAAATAAGTAAGAGTTTGAACATATTAGATGAAACTGGAAAAATTGAGATCTCTAAAATTGAATAACAGGTGCTTTTCTGTTTTCAGCCTTATGGCTGTTGCTGTTGTTTTGCTGCTTGGAGGCTGTTACAGTTACCCGCCGGCACAGGTTGCGACAGAAAAAAACACATTCTCCCAGAAAAAGACCGACCGCTACGGCAAGCTTCTTAAAGGAGTAAAGGTCTTAACGCTCAACACGGCGCAAAAGATAGCTGTTAAAAACAACCCGAGCTATTCCGCCGCCTACCATGCGGTTAATGCCGCGAAGATGCGTTACTACCAGGCAATCGGAGCATATTCCCCCACGGTTTACGCCAACTTCATAGGAGGAGGTACAAGCAACACCTATAACCAAAAGTCTCCCGGCGCCGGGGTACAGGATAATAACAAAGCATACGCTAATGTTGGATTGTCCGCCACCTGGCTGTTGTTCGACGGCCTGGCTAGAACCATGAACGTTTTAGCACAACGCCATTCCTACAAAGCGGAAAAAGCTGCTCAGGAAGATGTCCGCCGTTTACTTATGCGGGCGGTAGCTTACGCTTTTTATGATATTCTGCTGGCGATAGAACGTCAGCGAATCGCTAAATCAAATATGGAATTCCAGCTGCGTAACCTGCAGGATACACAGTTAAAGTTTGAAGCTGGCGCGGTTCCATTGAGTGAAGTGCTCAA
The DNA here is from genome assembly GCA_963664605.1 of Victivallaceae bacterium. Classification (GTDB taxonomy): domain Bacteria; phylum Verrucomicrobiota; class Lentisphaeria; order Victivallales; family Victivallaceae; genus JAHOYW01. Next base: position 1,232,006 of record OY761536.1, on the reverse strand, counting down.
CTTCAAAGTTGAAACCAACGTCGCGACCGTTTCCCAGGTGGAAGCCGAATATGAATACGAGATTGCGGTTTATGCGCTCGCGCGCCTGATGGGATATCCTGACGGAACTTTCCCATCAATAGTAAAATTCCCGACAATAAGTTCTGATACTGACGACCGTTTGACTTCGATTGACGTTTACTTGGATACTGCTTTGAATAATCGTCCTGATCTACGTCAATTCAGGGAATTGTTGAAGACAGCAAAGTACACCATGTATCAGTCATACGGTCCGTTTATGCCGACTGTCACAGCTTACGGAACAGTGGACTGGGGGTCACAGAGGACCAAATACTCCTCTCCTTCAAGCGTCACCAAATACGGCAGCAGTAATTTTGACGGCGGAGTCCAGGCAGAATGGCTTATTTTCAACGGTCTCTCACGTTTTAATCGAGTCAGGGAAACAGAGGCCCTGGTTGCACAAGCAAAATTTAATGTCGCTGATTCATGGCTGCAAGTTATTGAAGATGTCCGTAACTCCTATATTAATTATGTCATGCGTACCAAGCAGGCAATCATATACAAAAGAACTCTGGGACTGGTAACCAAACAGCGCGACCTGGTGGAAGAAGAATACCGTGCCGGGAATACTGAACTGGCACGTCTTTTCCAGGCGCAGAACGTACTGGTTGAAGCTGAAGTTAATCTAGTGCGGGCGCTGGTTGCACTGCGCAAAGCCAAAGTAGCTCTTAACGCCGCTACCAATACTAACACAATCGGGGTTGACCTAGACGTCGACTAGTTTGAAAAATAATCAGGAATTCTATAATGGAAAACAGAGTAAGATTTGCTCCATCTCCTACCGGACAAGTACATATCGGAAATATAAGGACGGCTATTTTTAACTGGCTTTTCGCCAGACACACCGGCGGCAGTTTTCTGCTTCGCATAGAAGACACCGACCTCGAACGTTCAACTCAGGAAGCAATTGACGCTCTTTTGGAATGCATGGACTGGCTCGGATTGGATCATGACGGTGAAATCCTGTATCAGACTTCTCAACGTAAAGCTCACGAAGTAGCAGCTCAGAAACTGCTTGCGGAGAACAAAGCTTATTACGGCAAAGCCGATGACAAAGGACAGTCACCGGTTTTATTCCGCATTCCGTTTGACGCTGACAACATTCCTATTGTCAGGAACGTTGGAACTGTGGACATGGAACTGCATTGTGATGAAAACGTTTCAGTGGCTTATTCCGGATTGAGTTATGCCGGAGTCAGCAAAAAAGGTAAACCCGTACCAGCGCAGGCTTGCTTTGCCGGGTTTAAGGACTTGAAGCTTTTTAACAGTTCCGGCGAACTGGTTTTTGACCTGAACGATAATATTGAAGCGGTAAAAAACGGTGAAGTTTTTGAATTAACTAACTGTGTCAAAATGACTTTCACACGTCGCGAAGTTTTTTATAATGACATCATAAAAGGCGAACTGTCTAAACCTTTAGACGGCATCAAGGATCTGGTTATTATCCGCGGGGACGGTTCTCCGATTTTCCATCTGGCAAACGTCTGCGATGATATACTTCAGGAAGTAAATTACATTATCCGGGGAGATGACCACGTCGAAAATACTTATCGCCATATCCTGCTCTATAACGCGCTCGGCGCTGAAATCCCGAATTACGCACATATGCCGATGATTGTCAATCAGTCAGGGAAGCCGTACAGCAAACGCGACGGCGACGCATTCGTCGGCGATTTCCGTTTGAAGGGATTTCTCTCGGAAGCCTTGTTTAACTATCTGGCTTTACTGGGCTGGTCGCCCGGCGATGACAGGGAAAAAATGACCCGCAGCGAAATGATAGAAGCCTTCACCCTGGACAGGGTAAAAAGTTCTCCGGCACAGTTTGATATACGCAAGCTTTTAAATATGAACGGCATGTATATTGCTGAAATGCCTTTTGAAGATTTTCTCAACGAAGCTGTAAAATTTGCCGGAACTTTTAGCTGGGGTGTAAATATTGAACAAAGTAAATTGGCAAAAGTTGCCGCTTTGATGCAGACAAGAACGAAAGATTTTACTCAAATAGAAAGCTGGAAATATTTTTTCAGCGACGATTTCGAATATGGCGGCAAGCAATTCAAGAAGCAGTTTAAACAGGAAGAAAACCGTACTGCATTAATCGCTTTCTCAAAAAAGCTTGCAGGCACTTCGGAACTTTCGAAAGAATCGATAGCAGCAATGCTTGCTGATACGGAAAGTGAAAGCAATCTGGAGCATGGCAAATTATTTGCGCCAGTCAGACTGGCAGTAACCGGCGTTGCCGGCGGTGCGGAACTTGACGAAACAATAATGTTGATAGGTTCTCCGGCCTGTCAAAAAAGAATAGCAAATGCCCTTGCGGCCTACGAATCTGATAATTAGCTATCCGTTGTTGAAATTATGGATGGCAGGGTCGCTGATAACTCACAACTTTTGGGAAATTGAAAATGTTTTTTAAAACTAAAAAAATCTATAGTGTTAATACCTACGGGGCTGAAATTCTCAAAAAACGGTCTGATGAAATAGAAGACATTACTCCTGAAATCCGTGAAACAGCCAGGGAAATGATTACTGTCAATCAGCTTTTTGACGGCATTGGGCTGGCTGGGCCGCAGTACGGCGTACATAAAAGAATTGTCGCTTTAGACGTCCCCTATCCGCAAAGCGCGGCTATTTCCCCGGGAGAAGCTTTGCTCCTGCCACGTATGCCAATAGTTATAATAAATCCTGAGATATCTGCAATTGGCGAAGCAACAGAAACCGCTGACGAAGGGTGTTTGAGCGTGCCTGATATTTATGCTCCGGTTGAACGTCCGAGCTTCATTCAATTCAAAGCTCAGACTCTTGACGGCGAATTGATAGAATGTGAATGCGGCGGTTTGCTGGCACGCTGTCTGCAACATGAAGTGGATCATCTCAACGGAATACTATTCGTCGACCGCTTGACAGATGAAGCTTTCAGTGTTATAGAACCTAAATTGAAGAAACTTAAAAAAAGCGGAAGTAAAAAAGGATTCCAAAAAACTATCCGGGTTTGAGTTATGAACTTTTTTAAGGCTTTAATTGGAACATGTAAAGGAACAAAAGTTTTTTTAGATCTTTTGTCTCAATCTCTAAGCAGGGCTTTACTGCATATATTCCTGCTGGTGCTGCTCTGCTCATTCTTTATAACGTTCTGCTCCTATTACACAAATTCCAGGGCGCTCAATGAAATATTCTCTCAATTCGGCAAACTCCAGACCGGTAATAAGGGGATTACAGCTGAGAAGATCAACGAAATAAGATCATTTCCTGTTGATGATGAATACAGGATAAGCTATCTGCCTGACATCAACAGCGGAAAAATTCCTGAGATAGACGCTGACAATGTGAATACAGGTTTTTTATGGACCCCGACAATGCTTGCTTCATGGGTAAAATCCGGGCCGGACAACTTCCTGCTGATGCCGTTCGCCTATCGTTCCGACATGCAGTTATCGGTCGTAAGAGTAGAGCGTTCTTCTATTTTAAATTATATAAAACGCAACACTTCTCCAGAGGGTAAACTTTTTTGCGATGCTCCAGAATTATCCTGGGACACAATAAAAGCTTACTGTCAAACTTCATTGACTTCAATCGTATTTTTCAAAAGTCTGGGCGGTATTCTCTTTCAGGTACTGCTTTTCGTTATGATGTTTTCCTTCATTTTAAATCTATCCAGCAAAAGTACCGGCGCCCCGGTGCTGAAATATAAAACACGTTTTATTATTGGCCTTTACACCAGTTTCCCGCCATTGCTTATAGCAACTATATTTCGGGCTTTTGAATTGCCTTTTTTGAGTTTTAACAGCGTTTATATACTTTCTTTTTCAGTATATCTGATAGTTGTATTTACCAATATGCAGCTCAATTTAAACAGCGGCGGGCAAAACAAAATCGAAAAAGAGAATATCTAATTTAAAAAAAATTTGTTTTTTACCCAATATGGTTGTATATTTTGGGTTCTGATTATACTGAAAATTTCAAAAGGTGTTTCGTTTTATGGATAACAATGACTTTTGCAAGATACAAAACTGGTATCCGGCTTTATCCGGCAATACCTTTCCGACATCCTTTATAAAACTACAGCCCGAAGAAGTGGAAGCTTTAGCCGATGGTGCGGTTGACGGACCTATCGCCTACAACGTAATCACCCGCCTGCGTCAGCCGATGCATTATATACCCGGGAACTGTTTTGTTTCCGTTGATACCTGTGCTCCAACTGACACTGAACGTTTCAGGCTGAAACGCGGTGCGGTTTATTCTCCCGAAAGCGCCTGGACTTTTTTAGCTATGAGCAATAAGGTACGGGAAGCAGCGGCAAAAAAAGAAGTAAGCCACATCTGCATGCGTCCATTCCGCCGCATGAACCATACCCGTGAATTCAGACTGTTCATCTATAAAGGCGAACTGTCAGCAATGAGTCAATACTGGCTGCTCCGTCATTTCCGCCGTCTTGAAGGCATAAAGGAACAAATATGGGAGCAGGTCAACGAATTTTTCGAAGAGATATCATGGAATTTGCCGGCAGAAACTTTTGTTATGGATATATATATGACTTCCAGCAAGAAGTTTTTGATAATCGACTTAAATCCATGGGGCAAGGGGACAGATCCGCTGTTGCTTGGTAACTGGGACAGGGACTGGACAAAAAAGAAAGGACTGGTACTGATGCCGCCGCCGACAAAAATATTCGGCGACGTAAATGTGTCATTCTAGTTTTAAGGGTTAAGGATTAAGATATCTACGGCAGAGTTTTTTTACTCTGCCGTTTTTTTATTATATTAACGGCAGGATTTTTGCGTCGATATCCGCTTCATCCTCACTGACGTCAAGCTTGAACAACTGCCAGGTTTCATTGTTCTCGAGATATTCACCGGGCGCAACGCGTTTCAATGGCGAAAGCGTTTCCATTTCCAGCATTCCCGGCATGGTGAAAAACTCTGAATTACAGTTATAGTCAGGATATTCAGCATCCTCGTCATAATCGTATTTTTTCAGGAACAGATCGCCTTTCAAAGCATAGGCCGCCCAGCCCTGTTTGTTCAAAAGTCCGATTTTCTGTTTGCAATCAAAGTTTGAATCCTCTCTCATCTGGATATATTTTTCCCCCCAGGCAAAGCGCGGGTCAGCCATATTCGTATACGGCCATAAAACCAGCGGACGGGCGGGACCAAACGAACCGTCCCCGTGTGCAAGATATGGTTCCTGCGGAATAATTGCCCTGCCCTCAGGCGCCATCACCGACAGACACCAGGATGAAAATTCCTTGTCCCAGCAGTCCATATTAAATATTTTATGGGATAATTTTACTTGGCTGCTGTCTTCATCCAATCCTATCTCAATAACTTTTTTGAGCTTGTTATCCGCTTCCATTTTGCAGTCAAGGATTATTTTATTCTTTTCCCGCTCATAGGCAACTGGTTCATTATCCGGGGAATAAGTGCGCGGCGAAACTTCCGGAGCATGCCATAAGCGATGTCCTCCGTATATTCTCCATTCGTCACCGCCGGTCAAGCCCATTTGTTCATCAAAGTTCTTAAACATATTCTGACCATCAACAAAGCCATAAAATATAACCCGCGGGCCAACGTCCAATGTTATCAGCAGCTTCACCTGTTCATTGCTTATCTCCAAACAATTATTCCAACCGCCATACGAACATCTTACAATTTCCATTATTCATACCCTGATTTAAGTTAAATTTGTTAGATAGAATAGATTATCTTTATATTTTTTCAAGCTGCAGTAGTTCTTTTTTTATTGCAAGTCCACTGCCGAAACCAACCAGGCTGCCATTTTTGCCAATAACCCGATGGCAGGGGATAATAACCGGGATATTATTTTTGTTATTTGCCCCGCCAACCGCCCTGCAAGCTTTGGGATTGCCGACAGCAAGCGCAATATCCTGATAAGTCCTCGTTTCCCCGTATGGAATATCCTGTAACGCTTTCCATACTTTCTTTTGAAATTCAGTCCCGGAAATATTTAAAGGCAAATCAAATATTTTTCTTTTTTTGTCAAAATATTCTTTGAGCTGTTCAAGGGCGGCAACAAGGCATTCAGGGATTTCATCATGCTTTTTATGTTTCACGAAATTGATGGAACTGACCCCGTTTTCATCACCGGAAATTTCCAATATAATATTATTGTGCTGTAAATAAGTATTTTTCACCGTAAGTCACCTTGAAACATAGGTTTTATTCTAAATTAGGATAGTTTCACGACAATTCCAGCTAATTCTGATAAAAAATTAAATATATGTGGTCTACTTGTAACGTTTGACTGCAAGGATACTTTATTTTGTGGAAACCCACCCTGAAACAGCAGGACTATACATTATAGTTTGCATAATTTACTATTCATTCGCCGATTCCGAAGTGCTTCAATCTTACTTCATTTGATTTTTTCAGCAAGAAAATATACCATTTTATAATTTTTGCAACTTTCATCTGGTAAATAAGCAAAAACCAATTATTTTATCTAAGCAAATGGAGCTTAAAATGGAAATAACATGGTTATCACAAGGCAGTTTCTTATTTGAAACTAATAGCACGAGAATATTAGTTGATCCTTACATGAGCGATTGCCTTGAATTTAAAGGCCTTAAACGAATGGTGAAGTTTCCATTGTCATTTGAGGAACTTAAGCCGGACATGCTTGTATGCACCCATGATCACCTGGATCACCTCGACCCGGAAACAGTCAGAAAAATAGCTGAATTATACCCCGAATGCCTGATTTCCGGACCCGGAAGCTGCTGCGAACATTTCCACAAACTCAAGGTTCCTCAAAAAAACATCAAACAACTTGAAACTGGAAATACTTTTGTCCTTAACGGAATAAATATAACTCCGGTCCCGGCAATCCACAGTGCTCCGGAAGCTATCGGCCTGGTTATTGAAACGGAAGGTAAAAAATTATATCTGAGCGCCGATTCTGAATATGATAAAAAACTTATCAATCAGTTTACTGAAAACTGCAATCTGATTTTAATTTGCATCAATGGACGGCTCGGCAATATGTCACTCAAAGACGCCTTAAAAACTGTTAAGAAGTTGAGACCGCAAACAGCATTACCGATGCATTACGGATTGTTCGCTGAAAATACCGCTGACCCGGCACCATTCATAAAAGAATGTACCAATTCCGGTATAAACTCCTTTGAAATGACTTTAGGGGGAAAATTTCAATTATGAAAAAAATTGTATATTTCCTGATGCTTGCTGGAATGCTCAGCTTAAACGGCTGTATTTCCGCACATTATCATGGCAAAACGTATCCCCCCACTAAAAAACTCGCAATATATTATTCCCGCAACGACCTGCCGCATGAAAAATACCAGACCATAGGCGAACTCGAAATCACAGCCGACACTACTTGCTCCAGCGAATCTATCATCAGCAAAATCCGAGAAGAATCAATGGCAAGAGGCGCCAATATAGCAGTGATAGACTGGTTCGATTCCCGTTTCTCTATCGACAAAGAGCATAAAGAATTCTGTGAACATTGCTGCCGCCACGAATCCAAAGATAAATATAAATATAAAAAAGTTGTTAAGGTAATCTTAATGAGGGAATAACAGCAGACAACTGATTTACTGCAATTGTTGAGAATGGTTATCCTGAAATGGTCTTTTCTCCGCTAGGAGAATCAATTATCAAATTTAGTCTTCGGTAAAATAATTGAAAAATAGCTTATCTTTCTTGATTACTGGTATTTGTCATAATATATTTATAAGAATCAACTATAGGAGAAAGATCATGAAAAAATCAGCTTTGGCATTATTGGCAGCTTTACTGAGTGTATCGACTTTTGCTGGAGAAAAAATCGATATAAGCTTATCAGGAAAAACAGTACAATCATATATAAAAAGAAAAGTATGCGTTGTTAAAGACAATATATTAAGCATAAATGGGGACACTAACGCTAAAAATAACTCCTGGCGCACCGTGGTTTTTATTTTGCCTTTTAAATCTCCTGCCGGAAAGAAGTTCAAATTTGGCGGAAAAATCAAGGTTGAAAAAATTAATCCCAAAGCCAGCTTTGAAATCGCAATCCGTTTGGTTGACGCTAAGGGGAAATCAATAAAATATGAAACCATTTCAATCAAAAAGGATCAGGACTGGAAAGAATTAACTAAAACATTCACCGCGGCAAAAGATACCGTAACAATGCAGTTTTATATACTTGCCCGTAACCTGTCGAATGAAAGTACCGGTTACGTTCAAGATTTATCAATAGAACTGTTGTAAATAGAATAAAGGAAACTTCATTATGAAAAAGTTGCTTATTGGAATGTGCTTATTAACGGTATTAAGCGGAGGTAAGATATTTGCCGCGGATGCCGCAAAAAAAACTACCGGCAAACCGGCTCTTCCGATAGTGGAAATTAAAACGTCCCTGGGAAATATGCAAGTTGAACTCTACCCGGCAAAAGCTCCTGTAACAGTAAAAAACTTTCTGAATTACGTAGCTAAAAAACGTTACAATAAAACAATCTTTCACCGGGTAATTAACGGTTTCATGATTCAAGGCGGCGGCTTTGATGAAAATCTGGACAAAAAACCTACAGAAGACCCTATCGAAAACGAAGCAGATAACGGCCTCAGCAATAAACGAGGGACAATCGCTATGGCGAGAACCTATATTGTTGACAGCGCGACAAACCAGTTTTTCATTAATCTGAAAGACAATTCGTTTCTCGATCACAAAGACTCAAGAAATTTTGGTTACTGTGTTTTCGGCAAGGTTATTAAGGGAATGGATGTACTTGACAAAATTGCCAAAGTAGAAACAAGACGCAAAAAAGGCTACAAAGACGTTCCAACGGAACCTGTAATCATCAAAGAAATAGTCAAGGTCAATTAAAGCTTCGCACTGTTTTCGTATATAATCAGCGCTTTCGCATAGTCACAGCCGGGAGCTAAACGCACCCGGTGCGGAACGTTTCCGGTGAGATATAAAGTATCATTGGCAGTCATTCGTTTACAGGTAGTTTCATCGGAAATATAAAAGTCCAGTTCTCCTTCCAAAAGCACGAAAAATTCATCAGAATCATGCATCAGGAAATCGCGCTCAAGCTTGCCTTTGCTGTATTCCACCAGGATCGGATTAAGTTTACGGTCGATCTGCTGATGCGCCAGTATATGATAATGCATACCGTATTCGAAATTATTATCCCTCGTCAATTCCTGTCCTTCATCAAGTTTACCCAAAGTGTAAAGAGGTTTGACCATGTCTTTCTGGAAAAGTTCACTAATATTAACCCCTAAAGCAGATGAAATTTTCTGCAAAGCCTTTAACGAGGGAGTAATCCTGAAATTTTCCAGTCTTGAAATGAAACCTTTGCTGAAACCGCTGTTCTGCGCCAGACTCTCAACCGTCATGTTCTGACTCTGACGTAAACGTTTTATATTCTGTGAAAGTTCAAGTAAGTCCATTATACCTCCATTTTTTTTTGCAAGTAAGCTGCACGGTTACTGGTTATAGCGTCAATTCCAAGCGATACGAACTTATCCGCCAGGTTTGGTTCATCAATAGTCCATACAGCAACTTCGGTATCCAGTTCAGCTAAAAATCTTTTATCTATTTTCTCACAGGCAAAGAGATCGAGTCCGTCCACGCCGGATTCCGCGATCCGCGCAAGCAATTCAGAAGCTGACGGAAACAATTTTCTACTTTTTTCATCAACCTCTATTCCTGAGAGTAAATATATTTTTATATCCGGCAATAACTTTTTACAGGCTTTCAGGTTTTCAGATTTGAAGTCTATTATGCGGAGATCTTGATGAATCGCCGGAAACGTTTTAACAAGCTCAGCAAGAGGCGATATAATTTCCAGGCCATCTTTGATTTCAATATAAATTATTCTGCCTTTCGGAGATTCCGCCAGCACCTGCTCCAAAAGCGGAATCTTCTCGCCATCACCAACATCAACCTGAGATAAAATCTCGTAAGTTTCGTCCGCTACAAACAGTTTTTTATTGCCAACTCTTCCGGTATCCTTGTCATGAATGCAAACTAAATGGCCGTCAGCAGTCATACGTATATCAAGTTCAATACCATCGGTCCCCCTCTCCCATGCCAGACGAAAAGATTTCATTGTATTTTCAGGAGCATCATACGACTCCCCACGATGCGATATCCAGAGCATTATTTAATCCTCGAATTCAAATTCGTACTGATCCAGACCAAGTTCCGCTTTCATTTGCATGATATGTTTCTGCAGCGCCGGATTCACCGGTACGCCCTTGTCCTTACGTTCCAACCAGGTTAGATATTCTTTTTCACCAGCGGTGTATATGCGTTCACAACCAGGAGCGACTTTAGAATTACGCAGCCCGCGGAGAATATCACCGGTGGTCTTTTTAAATTCAGATGGTTCAATAAATGCCTCAATATCAATCGCAATAAAGAAATGTCCCAGTCTGTATGGGCATCTCTCGCCGTCGGCATCGAAACCGAGCAGGCCTTTCATGAAAGCTCCCTGCTGCAGCGCCGCTGACAGTATCTCGACGACCGTCGCATAGCCATAGCCTTTATATCCAGCGCCATCCTCACCGATCCCGCCTAGTGGAGTAAGGGCTGCCGTGCCTTTGACCAGATCTTCAAGTATCTGGCGCGTATCGGTACGGGTCTTTCCGTCCCCGCCGATTACCCAGCCAGGAGGAATATCTTTACCAGCACGGTCATAAACCTCAAGCTTGCCGCGCTGCGAAACACTCGTTGCGCAGTCGAGGAAAAAAGGAAATGCTTCGTCTGAAGGCATACCAAAAGTCAATGGATTTGTACCAAGCATATTTTCAACCCCGAAAGTCGGAGCAATAGAAGGACGCGCATTGGTTCCGGTAATGCCGATCATGTCGTTCTCAATTGCCATCAAAGGGTAATATCCGGCGATACCGTAATGCGTTGAATTACGTACTGCAACCATACCCATACCATATTTTTTTGCTTTGTCAATAGCCATCTGCATAGAGCGTTTGGCAATGACATGCCCCATACCGTCATGACCATCGATTACAGCAGTGGTCGGCCCTTCCCGGACGATTTCAAAATTTGTCACTGCATTTTGAATACCGAGTTTTATGCGATCATAATAAATAGGTTTAAGCCGCCCGATACCATGTGAGTCAATACCGCGCTTATCCGCTGAAATCAAAACGTCGGCACAAACCACAGCATCTTCCTCCGGCACACCAATGCCAATAAAAACATCACGCATAAATGCTTCCATCTTATCAAACGGCACCCAGTAATTATCTTTAGACATAAAAAACCTCTCTTTTAGTTGTGAGTTATCAGTTAAAAATATCTCTCTCTTTAAAACTTACCCCTTGCTTTGTGTAGTCTGAGCAAAGCAAAAGACAAATCTTAAAACCATCTTTTGTTTACAATAAAGTTTTCCAAAAATAAACATATAATAAAATATCATTTGTCAAATATATGTTAAAATAACAACAAACTTACCGCCATGACGACCATACCAATAACCAATCCTAAAATAGCCAGATGATGCTGACCGTATTTTTCAGCGGAAGGTAAAAGACTGTCAAATGAAATAAACACCATAATTCCGGCAATTAAAGCGAACACCATTCCAATTACTTCATCGTTAACAAAGGGCTTCAAAACCAGATATCCGATTATCCCTCCCAATGGTTCAGCAAGGCCGGATAGAAAGGAATAGATAAAAGCCTTTTTTCTGCTGCCGGTGGCATAGAATATAGGTATTGAAACCGCGATACCTTCAGGGATATTATGAATAGCTATCGCTACAGCTATCACCATCCCGAGTTTGAGGTCGGTCATCGTGCTCAGGAAGGTCACCAGGCCTTCAGGAAAATTATGAATACTAATTACTACCGCAGTTATAATTCCCACACGATATAATTTTTTGAATTTACTGGCTTTTTCACTATCCTTAAGCTCTTCAATATTATGCATTTCATGGGGATTTTCGTAATCTGGAACCAGTTTATCTATCAATGCAACAATCCCGAAGCCTACAAAAAACATCGCTGTACAGATCCATGCCCCGGACTTCTCGCCAGAAACTGAAATAAGTATCTTACGAGCAGTAAAGAATAGTTCAACAAAAGAAACATAAATCATCACTCCCGCGGAAAAGCCAAGGGAAACCGATAAGTAATTCGTGTTTGTCCGCTTTGCGAACAGGGCAAACAAACTCCCTATTCCAGTTGAGAGCCCGGCAAAAGCCGTTAATAACACAGCAAGCCAGAAGTTAGACAATTCAATCATATTCCAAGCCTCAATACACACAAAAGTTGTTTACAACAAAGTTTACTTGAAATAAACATAACGCAAAAAAAATATTTGTCAAGAATTTTGGTCTCACTTCATGAGTTTTTCATAAAATTACTGTCACCACAAAGAATATTTCTTGAATCTTTATATAAATCAATGTACCTTTAGGTAGAAAAGTATAAGGTTTTTATAAAAATGTTCAGGCTCCACGTCTGATTTTTAAAAAAGGGGATTTTTATGTTTACAGGGGAAAAGGTTTTATCTAAAAAGTTGTTTGTTGGAATAGTATTAATTTTTACTTTAGCTGTTTCATTTATTTTTTGGGGTTGCAATGATTCAACCACCAATGCCAAAAAAACGATCAACAAAGAAGTTAAACCAAACCCAAAGTTACAGAATCCCAGACTGTTACTTGAAGCACCCCCTGGCTCTCCAGCTCCTTCAATGCAAACAGTAATGAAAGCAATTAATTTTTATTTGGGGCGCAGGGAAATGGAGAATGCTCTGGATTTTACTAATAAGCTTATCGAAAAATTTCCTGATTTTAAAAAAGAAAAGTATTTCATGCGGTTCCGCAAAAAAATGATTAACAATCTGAGTTTAAAAGATCGCCTTGGAAAGTTTGTTTTTGATAAAAAAACAGGATTAGGTGAATTTGTAATGCAGATTAATTGCTATATGAACAAGTACACTTTAGTCAGATTTTATGTACCGGTTGACGCTTCCGGTAAAGCCTTGCCGGAGGCTAATGATATTTTAATGTATATTCCCTGGACTGGCGAAGCGAATAAAACTTTCTTTAAAGGCATTAACAAAAGTTATCTTGATTTCGCCCGACGCGAAAAAATGACTATTTTCACCTTTACCAATTGGTGTCACAGATTTTCATATACAGGAGATACATATTTCCCGGTAAAAGAGGCTGGCTGGTATCCATATGTGTTCAAAATGCAAAAGTACATCGAGCAAAAATTTAAGCTTAAATCACGCAAATTATTTATTTCCGGGCAATCTTCAGGAGGAAGTATGTCGCAAAGGCTGTCAGCAGCATGTCCTGACAAAATAGCCGCCGCCGCGTGGAACTGGGGGACAAGCTATACAAACAACATCCCAAAGAAAATGCCTCCAATGTTGATCATGAACAACTGGAGCGCTTATATTAGCCACAATGATAATGCCAGTTGGCTGGCAAACGAGTCAAAGGGAAATGGTAATTACGTACTACGAGGATATGGTCCTCCAAGACCGACGTCAAGAGCCTTTGATTATCATGGAGCATCAGATGCAACCTTAGATTTACTAGAACAGTTTATTGCTGATCTGCGCAATTTAAGAATAAAAAATAATGGAAAGATTCCAGCATATAAGAGTTGGTATAAAGTTACTGATAAGGCTGGTCAAAATAAATATTATCCCTCTAAAGAGTTTTACAATAAATGGAAACAGCTTCCTTTGGATGCGATTAAAAATATGAAGAGCCGGCATCCTGATAAATTGTTGATTTTTCCAAAATTAGTTAAAAATCCTGACCGTGTCGTACTTTATGTCGGGTCAGCTAACATGGGAAGGAATATCTTTAATCGCTTCTGTTTATGGGATGCAATGTATTATTTAGCAAAAAACGGCGCTATTGCTGTTTCAGTTAATCCAACACTTGTACCTGCTTTTCCCCGGGGTGTCCTGGATAAAATTTTAGCTAATAAAGAATGGGAAAAACTCAATGTTTATATTGTTGCCGTTGGTTCAGCCGGCAATACATTTATAAGCAAGCTTGAGAATTATAATAATCCAAGGTTAAAAGGAATTAAGTTGTTTGCACCTGCTTCCGGCTCGACACCAGTCAAGACTTACAAGGATGTCACTGTTTACATTCCAGGTTCATCTAATGAAAAAGGAAAAAACGGATTAAAGTATTACAATCCAAAAATCTCCCCCAGGAAAGTGCTTGAATTAATTGCTGAAAAATGATCTGTCCAAACAGCCTCTGGGCACAAAGTAAAGCAAACAGTTTTATATAAATCAAGGGAGCATATCAGTTTTTTCAGCTTAAGCTTAAAAAAAAATGGATTTTTTTGCCTAAAAACTTGCAGGGTTTGAAAGTCAAGTTATATTAAGTGCCTCATTGTACTGGTAAAATAGTGCAGTAGGCTTGTTTGTGATGTAAGATTTGAGAAGAATCAGTTATCAGGGATATTGAAAATATAACGGCTGCCCCTGACGTTGGTTTGAATCAAATGTAAATAATAATTAATGAATTTTGCATGAAGCAAAAATCGCAAAAGAGGTATAAGAAACTATGGCAGTTGTACTAAGGCTTAAAAAAACCGGCGCCAAAAACAACAGTTGCTTCCGTATCGTGGCAATGGATAGAAAATCTACAAGAGACGGAAAACCTATCGAAGAATTAGGATTCTATGACCCGCGTCATAAAAATGAAAAATGCAATCTCGAAAGAGCTGAATACTGGCTCTCTGTAGGAGCTCAACCCAGCGATACAGTAAAAGCAATTGTAAAACGCGCTAAAGACGGGGTTAAACTTTCTGATAAAGTTAAACCTGAAAAACCATCTAAAAAGGCAGTAGCAAAAGCAGAAGCTGAAAAAGAAGCGAAAGAAGCAGCAAAAGCAGAAGCGGCAGCAGCAAAAGAAGCTGAAAAAGAAGAAAAAAATGAAGCAACTGAAGAAGCAGCGGCAGCAGTGGCAGCCGAAGAAGTTGCAACTGAAGAAGCTCCTGCGGAATAAAGCGAAGCTGCAGCGGAATAAGCAGCAAAAACAAGCTACTGGTTTAATTAAATTTTAAGGACTTAAATATGTTAAAGTCATTTCTGAATCTGTTTTCAGGAGGTGACTCTGCTGCGTCAGGCAGTAGTGCGCCAGCTGAAGGTGGAATAAAGGATCTCGAGAACTTTGTTGACTACATCGTTCGTTCACTCGTGGATGAACCTGATGCAGTTAGAGTGACCTCTGAGATAAGTAAAGAATCAAGCACTATAAAAATTGACTGTAAGAAAGAAGATATCGGTAAAATTATCGGTAAACGCGGAAAAACAATTATGGCAATCCGTTCATTGGTAAGCGGAGCTGCCGGTCGTTTGAAAAAGCGCGTTACAGTCGAAGTTGTTGATTAATATTGCAAATTGATATTATAACGTTGTTCCCGGATATATTTTTCGGGCCATTAGCTGAAAGTATCATCGGACGCGCCGTTAAAAGCGGTCTGGTCAAGATAAATACGGTTAATTTAAGGGATTACGCACACGATGAACGCGGAACCGTTGATGACAAACCGTACGGCGGCGGGCCGGGAATGCTGATGAAAGCTGAACCGCTTTTTGAGGCAATCGAAGATATAAAAACGGAAAAGTCATTAGTGATCCTGACTTCTCCGCAGGGACAAAGTTTTAATCAGCAGACGGCAGGTGAACTGAAAGATTACGAACACCTGATTTTCGTCTGTGGACATTATGAAGGTGTGGATGAACGAGTCCGCACGACGTTGATTGATAAAGAAATCTCAATTGGAGATTACATTTTAACCAGCGGCAACTTAGCCGCAATGGTTATGACTGATGCTATTGTGAGGCTTCTGCCGGGCGTACTCGGTTGCGACGCTTCCAGCGAAGACGAATCCTTTTCTCAAGGCTTGCTGGAATATCCACAATACACCAGGCCCCCTGAATTCAGAGGCATGAAAGTGCCTGACATCCTGCTTTCAGGAGATCATGGAAAAATAGCTGAATGGCGAAAAAAGCAGTCAGAAGAAAGAACTCGCAGCCGCAGGCCGGATTTGTGGAATAAAAATTTAAAAGACAAAAAATAAAAAATGGAGACGATATAACATGAACATCATGGACAAGATCAACAAGGAACAGTGCAAGTCAGAAGTTACTGATTTCGCCATAGGCGACACTGTTAAAGTCAGCGTTAAAATTGTTGAAGGCACGACCGAACGTATCCAGGCATTTACTGGTGTGGTCATTGCCCGTAAAAACAGCGGAATACAGGAAAGTTTTACCGTTCGCCGTGTTATTTCCGGTATGGGTGTTGAGCGTACGTTCCCGATTCACAGCCCTCGTCTCGCTTCTATTGAAGTAGTACGCAGAGGTAAAGTGCGTCGCTCTAAATTGTTTTATCTCCGGGATAAAATTGGTAAAGCTGCCAAGGTCAAAGAACGTCGTTTTAAATAAGAGTTTAAACGAATCATTGATATGCAATTTTTACTTGCAGACAGCAAGCTCCTCACCCTGGAAAAAATTAAATGGGCTGAGGAGTTTTCTTTTGTAGCGGGAGTGGATGAAGTAGGCAGAGGCCCTTTAGCCGGCCCGGTAGTCGCGGCGGCAGTGGTCTTTCCTGAAGGCGCGAAAATCCCGGCGGTTGATGACTCGAAAAAGTTGAATGAAAAACAACGCTGTGAATTGCGTGAAGCCATTATGCAGGTGAAAGGAGTACAATACGCAATTGCTGAAGTTGATGAAGTAAAGATTGATGAAATAAATATTTTGCGGGCAACGCATCTGGCGATGCGCCTCGCGGTCGAAAAACTCGACAAGGTTGATTTTTTATTGGTAGACGGACGCCCGGTTCCGGGCCTGCCGGTCGCGAGTTTAGCAGTGGTAAAAGGCGACAGTAAATCCGCGAGCATCGCGGCGGCGAGTATTTTGGCAAAAGTTTACCGCGATGAATTGATGTGCCGTTACGCGGAGATTTATCCTGAGTATGGCTTTGAAGAACATAAAGGCTATGGGACGGCGAAACACCTTGCCGCTATAAAAAAGCATGGGGTTTGCAAAATACATCGCCGTTCATTTGCTCCGGTGCGGGATATTCTTGATCCGCCGCCTGAGCAACTGGAACTTTTTTAGATAGTGAAACTTAAAACTTAAAAACTTAAAACTTAAAACTGGATAATTTATTATGGATAAGTTTCCTCTTGAAACATTACGTCACAGCGCCGCGCATGTAATGGCGGCGGCGGTAAAACAGTTATTTCCCGATGCAAAATTCGATATTGGCCCCTCAACGGAAGACGGGTTTTACTATGACTTTGATATGGAACACCGCCTTGTTCCTGAAGATTTGAAGAAAATCGAAAAAATTATGAAGAAGCTCCGCGGCAAAAAGCTGGAATTTGAAAAGACCGAAATGTCGCGTGAAGCCGCTGAGGAAATGCTGAAGGCTGACGGACAATGTTATAAACTCCAGCGCCTTGCTGATATTCCGGAAGGCGACGCCATTACTTTCTATAAATGCGGTGATTTTATTGATCTCTGTCGCGGTCCGCACGTCGAGAACACCAGTCAGATCGGCGCGGTGAAGCTGACTTCCATTGCCGGTTCATATTTCAAGGGCAATGAAAACAATCCGATGCTGCAGCGAATATACGGAACCTGTTTTGCTACAAAAGAAGAACTATCCGCCTACTTCACCATGATTGAAGAAGCGAAAAAACGCGACCATCGTAAACTCGGAAAAGAACTTGATCTATTCAGTTTTTCAGACAGCGTCGGACCGGGTCTGGTTTTGTGGCACCCAAAAGGCGCCTTTATCCGCCAGACCTTCGAAGACTTCTGGCGTGGAGAACATTACAAGAACGGATACGATCAATTATATACTCCACATATCGGGCGCAGCGAACTCTGGGAAACCAGCGGACATCTGGACTTTTACGCGGAAGGGATGTATTCTCCCATGGAAATCGATGAATCCAACTATTACGCAAAACCGATGAACTGCCCGTTCCATATTGAAGTTTATAAATCAAAACTGCGTTCATATCGTGAGCTGCCATTACGCTGGGCGGAACTCGGAACTGTTTACCGCCATGAAAAAAGTGGGGTTCTGCACGGTCTGCTGCGGGTTCGCGGTTTCACTCAGGATGACGCGCACATCATCTGTACACCTGAACAGATCGAAGATGAAATCACCGAAGTATTGCGCTTCAGCCTGTCAATCTGGAAAGCCTTTGGTTTCACTGATATCAAACCCTATCTGGCGACCCGCCCGGAAAAAGCGGTCGGAGATCCGGCACGCTGGGAACTGGCATTAAAATCATTGGAAAAAGCAGTCAAAAACGCCGGGCTGGAATGTGAGATCGATGAAGGCGGCGGCGCTTTTTACGGCCCGAAAATCGACTTGAAGATCAAAGACGCCATCGGCCGTGAATGGCAGACCACCACTATTCAATTCGACTTCAACCTGCCGGAACGCTTTGACATGACTTATGTCGGTGAAGATGGACAAAAGCATCAACCATTTATGGTGCATCGTGCTTTGTTCGGTTCTATTGAACGCTTCTTTGGGATCCTGGTGGAACACTATGCCGGAGCCTTCCCGTTATGGCTGGCGCCGGTACAGGCTGAAATCATTCCAATCACCGACCGTCAGCATGAAATGGCACAAAAAGTGTGCTCCGAACTGCGTTCTCAAGGGCTGCGGGTTGAAATTGACGACCGTTCAACCAGTATGGGAGCCAAGATAAAAGATGCCAGAAACAACCGCATCCAATACATGTTAATCATTGGAGACCAAGAACTTGAGAACGGAACACTATCTGTCAGAAACCGTAAAGACGGGCAGCTTGGAGAATTAAGCATAAAAGAAGTTGCAGAAAAAATGCTTTTTGAAATTGATAATAAGCTTAACTAGTTGTATATTATATTTTTCGAAATATAAAATAACAATTTTTTAGACAGACGTTAACAATCTGGAGGGATTAAAAATCGCGAAGTTGCTTAAACCGGGAGACCGTACTATAACATTTACCAAAGTACGATTGGTCGGAGAAGACGGGGAACAGTTAGGGCTG
Source organism: Victivallaceae bacterium (assembly GCA_963664605.1). Classification (GTDB taxonomy): domain Bacteria; phylum Verrucomicrobiota; class Lentisphaeria; order Victivallales; family Victivallaceae; genus JAHOYW01. The sequence continues at coordinate 1,212,897 of OY761536.1, read as the reverse complement.
GTCAGTTATTCAGATGCGAAAGCAAAAGCTCAGGATGCAGGTTTGGATCTTGTGCTGGTTGCGGAAAAATCAGACCCGCCTGTATGCCGTATAATGGATTACGGCAAATTGTTGTTTGAACAAAAGAAAAATTTAAAGAACCAGCGTAAGCGCAGTTTGACCCAGAAAGTCAAAGAGGTCAAGTTTCATGTCAATGTTGATAAACATGATTATGATTATAAAATCGACCATGCGCGCGTTTTTCTCAACAAAGGCAATAAAGTAAAAATTACTTTGGCGCTGAGGGGCCGTGAAATGGCTCATAAAGAAATGGCTTTTGAACTAATGGGAAAAATTACCGAAGACCTGAAAGGATACGGTAAATCCGACGTGGTTCCAAAGTTTCAGGGCAGAAATATTTCTGTCCCATTCGCTCCCGAAAAAAACGGGAAACACTAGAACCCGCTGGCATCGGCTGTTCTAGAGTAAACAATCATTGATAAAAAGAAGGAAACGAACGATGCCCAAAATGAAAACAAGAAAATGTGCCGCCAAGCGGCTCAAGAAGACTGGTACTGGAAAGTATCGTCACAACAAGGCAGGGAGCCGTCATATCCTGACGAAGAAAAGCTCCAAACGTAAACGCAATCTCAGAAGAGACGGCGCCGTATCAAGTGCAGAAAAAAACCGGATCAAGGCAGCATTGCCTTATGGTCTCTAAAGAGGAGATAATCTAATGGCTAGAGTAACACCTGCAGTAGCTTCTCGCAAGAGACGCAAAAGAGTCTTAGAACAGGCTAAAGGCTTCAGAGGAGCCCGCAGCAAACAGATACGTACAGTATATGACGCAGTCGATAAGGCCATGAGTCATGCTTACGTCGGACGTAAACAGAAAAAACGTTTATACCGTCGCCTGTGGACAGTCAGGATCAATGCCGCCTGCCGCGCCAACGGTACCAATTACAGTACATTTATAAACGGCCTCAAAGTGGCCGGTATCGAGCTGAACCGTAAAGTTCTCGCTGATATAGCCGTTAATGAGCCCAAAGAGTTTAAAGCTCTTGTTGAACAGGCAGCTCAGGCTAAATAAATTTACAGCGTAAATTGTTTACTAAGGAAGCTTGAACGGAGCCTGCTCCATTCGAGCTTCCTCTTTTTATATTTAATCAAAAAAGTACAGAATTATGTCAAATCCAATCATAGAAAAAATAGACAAAGCTCTTATTGATGTCGAACAGCGTTTAGCCGCCGACATTACAGAAGCAGATATCGAACAGGTCAGAATTGATATTTTCGGAAGAAAAGGCATGTTTCCGGCTTTGAGCAAGGAAATGAAAGATGTGCCTCCCGAACAGCGCCGTGAGACCGGCCAGGCTTTTAATGTCGCGAAAGGGAAATTCCAGGCTCTGCTTGATGCCGCCCAGGAACGTTTAAGCAGTTCTTCCGGGGATGAAAGCAGTTGTGATATGGACTTGACTTTACCGGGCAGTAAATGGAAAGCGGGACGCAAACATCCGGTTACGATTATGATTGACGACTGTGTAGCAGTATTCCGCCGCATGGGTTTTATCGTCGCAGCCGGTCCTGACATGGAAACTGTTTATAATAACTTTGATGCCCTGAATACTCCTCAGGACCATCCCTCCCGCGATCCTGCCGACACCTTTTATTTCGCTGACGGCAGGCTTTTGCGTTCACAGACTTCACCAGTTCAGATTCGAGTTATGGAAAGTCAGGAACCGCCAGTAAGAATCGTTGCCCCGGGCCGCTGTTACCGCCGGGACACCCCGGATGCCACTCACAGCATGAACTTTCATCAGATTGAAGGTCTTTATATTGACAAGGATGTTTCAATGGCTGACTTGAAGAGCATATTGCTCGCCTTCGCCCATGAGATGTTCGGCCCGGAAGTCAAAATCAGATTGCGTCCGCACTTCTTCCCGTTTACAGAACCAAGTGTGGAATATGATTTCTCCTGCATAATCTGCGGCGGCAAAGGCTGCAGTGTCTGTAAAGATTCCGGCTGGATTGAAATCGCCGGAGCCGGCATGGTCGATACAAACGTATTGAAAACTGTTGGTTATGATCCTGAAATCTGGAGCGGATTTGCCTTCGGAATGGGTATCGAACGCCTGGCAATGCTGCGCCACAGGATAGCTGACATTCGCTGGCTGTATGAGAATGACACAAGATTTCTGGAACAATTTTAAGAGGTGAATATAAAATGAAAGTATCATATAACTGGCTGTTGAACTATGTTGACATATCGTGCAGTGTCCCGGAGCTGGCGGAAAAAATGACAATGGCGGGACTTGAGGTCGAAGCTATTGAAACCGCTAAAACCGTGCCTGACGGCGTAGTCGTCGGAGAAATCCTTGAACGCAGCAAGCACCCGAATGCCGATAAATTATCCGTTTGCCGTGTTGCCGATGGAGAAAAAGAACTGCAAATCGTTTGCGGAGCTCCAAACTGCAACGCCGGCAAAAAGGTTCCTCTGGCAACGATTGGAACAGTTTTTATTGATCCCAAAGACGGTAGTGAATTTAAAATTAAAAAAGGCAAACTCCGCGGTGAGAAATCCATGGGAATGCTTTGTTCCGCCGATGAATTAGGGCTTGGCGGCGATCATTCAGGGCTTTTAGAGCTGGATAGTGAGTTAAAAACCGGAACTCCTCTAGGGGAAATCTATTCTGGAGACACCGTTTTTGAAGTGGAAGTCACCCCTAACCGCCCCGACTGGCTCTCCCACTGGGGAATCGCACGTGACGTCGCCTGCCTGCTCAATGCAAAATCAATGAAACCTGAAGCGCAATTGGCTTCCCCGGTGAAAATTGAAGAAGCTGACAGACTGGTAACCGTCGAAGACAAGGAACTGTGCCCGCGTTATACCGCCAGAATCATCCGTAACGCAAAGATAGCGGAAAGCCCGGAATGGCTTCAGGAACGCTTGTTAAGCATTGGACTGCGTCCGATAAACAACGTTGTTGATATCACAAATTTCGTTTTACATGAACTTGGTCATCCGCTTCATGCATTTGATCTTGATCTGCTCGCAGAAAACCGGATTATTGTACGACGCGCCAATGACGGCGAAAAAATGACTATGCTTGATGAAAGCGAAATAGAATTAAAAAATCATCACCTGGTAATTGCCGATGCGGAAAAACCAGTCGCTCTCGCTGGCGTGATGGGCGGAGCTCACTCGGGCATAAATGAAAACACAACAAATATCCTGCTCGAAAGTGCGGCATTCTTTTCTTCAAATATTCGCGCCACTTCGCGTGAGCTGGGAATATCTTCTGATTCATCATATCGTTTTGAACGCGGCTGCGACTGGGGCATGGTCGAACACGCAAGCGCCCGCGCGACTCAGTTAATCCTCGAATTAACCGGAGGCGAACTGGTTACAGGCTTGGTTGACATTCAGGGTGAAGTGCCGGAAATGGAAGCTATTGTCTGTCGTTTTGAACGCCTGAAAAAACTTATCGGGGTGGATATTACAAATGAAAAAATCATTGATATTTTCGAAAAGCTCGGATTGAGCGTAAGTGCCGTTGATTCCGAAAAATGCACTGTAGTTCCACCGCTTTACCGCCTCGACCTTACCCGTGAAGCAGATCTCTCCGAGGAAGTCGCGCGCATAAACGGCCTGGATAAAATTCCAATCATTCCAGTTAGCAGCAAAGCTGTCGCGCCGATTGGCGATGACGCATATTTAGCTCATGAAATGCTTCGCGACAAAATTATCGGCTTGGGATTGTATGAATGCATGCACTACAGCATGGTCAGCGAAAAATCCGCTCTCAGCGACAGCCGTTTCACATTAAACGATGTTGTAAAAATAAGCAATCCTTTGAGTCTCGAGCTCGCCTGCATGCGACCTTCACTACTTGGTGAAATGCTGGAAACGGTTGAACGCAATGTTTCTCGCAAAAACTTGAATTTGAAGTTGTTTGAACTGGGTAACGTCTTCTGTGCCAATCCTAAAATGTTCGAAGAAGAACGCACTGAACTTTGTATAATGCTGAGCGGCCAGAAAAAACCTGAGCTTTTTTCTAACGCACTCGAAGTGCAATATAATTTCTATGACATGAAAGGTTTGCTCGAAAGCTTGATGGAAGTTTGCGAAATCGTTAACTATGGTTTCGAAAAAGTTAATGATGAACGTTTTGCCTCCGGACAAGGCGCTGCGCTGCTGCTCAACGGCAAGGCTGCCGGACATTTTGGTTTACTGTCTTCCGAGTTCACTAAAGGTTTACGCACAGAATATCCGGTTTTCGCGGCCCAAATTGAAGTATCTGAAATTTTAAAAGCCAAGGCTAATGACAGTTCTCCTTACTTCACTCCAGTGCCGCAGTATCCGGCGACAACCCGCGACGTAGCTTTCATTGCGGACAAATCGTTGGAGCACAAGACAGTTATTGAGTTCATTGAAAACGCGAAACTGAAAAATTTTGAATCGGTTAAACTGTTCGATATCTTTACTGATGACAAAGCCATCGGCGCCGGCAAGAAAAGTATGGCTTATACTTTGACCTTCAGAAATCCTGAACGGACCCTGACGGACAAAGAAGTCAATAATGCTTTTGAAAAACTCCGCAGCCGTATGGAGTCACAGCTGAATATTGAACTTCGCTAAAAGTAGAAACTGAGATCCAAACTCAATAAGTGCCCGCCTGAAAAGTCCGGGCACTTATTTCTTTATATTAAGCAGTAATAAAAAGTTGATAAAATTTGACTTTATGCTGATTTCAGGATATATTGATAAATCTTGTTATGCAAGGATTATAGATAATTTCAAGGAGATGAACATGTTTACGGTCTTTCGGGTATTAACTTTGACGGTAATAGGAATGTTTCTCGCCGGCTGCCATAATTCAGAATACTACAGACAGCAGCGTGTGGAAAAAGCACGCAAAGATTATCAAAATATCAACCGTAGAACTATCGAGAAGAATAAGATATTCACCCTTAATGAATGCATAGACAAAGCTCTTAAGCATAACCTCGCGCTAAAAGTATACGATCTCAAAGAGCAAATTGCCAGCGAGAAAGTTACTGCCCAGTTGCTTGGCATGCTCCCTGAATTAAATATCACGAACCAGTTAAACAGCCGTAACAAAACTCCTGGCGCAAGCAGTTATTCTATTGAAACCGGAAGACAAAGCCTGGTTTCAAGTAGAAGTATAGACAATACTGTTAATAATGTCAAAATAGAACTGGCTATCAGTACTTTGGACTTTGGACTGGCGTTCCTTAATTCAGCACAGGCGGAAGACCGCCGTTTAATTGCTATAGAACAGAAAAAACGCGCCGCCCAGAATCTGGTTTTTGATGTTGTCCAGACTTATTTCAAGGTAGCGGCTTCCCAGGATGCTATCGAAACCGCTCAAAAACTGCTTGTCAAATGCCGCAAGCTGGAAAAAGTTTTCATTGAATTGAATAAAGACAAATCTGTTTCCCCTTTCCGTCTCCTTGATGAAAGAAAACGTTTCATCCGGCTCGAGAAAAGCTTAATGGCATACCGCCGTCATTATCAGGATTCATGTATTGAGCTGCGCTCTTTAATGGGATATGTCCCTAATGAAAAGATAAGGGTAGATACCCGCTGGCTGAGAAAACTTAATATAGCCACCCTGCCCTCAATTGATGTAATGGAAAGGCTTGCTTTAGTAGAGCGTCCTGAACTTTATGAACTCGATTTTGAATCGGATGTCCTTGTCAATGAAGCACGTAAAACTATTCTGACAATGCTTCCGACAGTAAAGATATTTCTTGATTTCAATAACTCAAACAACTCATACCTTTACACCCAAAGCTGGTCACAGGTTGCTGTTCACGCCGCCTACAATTTACTTAATTTGCCACAGCGTCTTGCTCAATATGCGGCGACAAACGCTCAGGTTGATGAAATATCCATGCGTACTCTAGCCTTGTCTATAGGAATCATGGCTCAGGTCCGCGTCGCTCACGCCAACATACAGGAAGTAAAACAGCGTTATGATCTGGATGACCGCACCTACCTTGCTTATAAAGAATATTTGCTCACCGCCTCTGAATCATATAAAAGCGGCAGTTCATTATCCAAGCTTGAACTGGACAGACTGGAGCTTGAAACAGCAGAAACCTATATCAACCGCCTGATTTCCATAAGTAATTATTATGTGGCGTATTACCGCCTGCTCAACACAATCGGGATAAAAGACCTTACTCCTGAAAATGTTGCGAGAGTCCTTAATGAGATAAAGCGCGTTGAAGCAAAACAGAAACGGGAATTAGCCAAAAAAAGCAAGAAATTCTCACCGGTAAAAATCCCTCAGGAAAAGAAAAAAGTATCTAAAAAGAAGAAAGTCGTTGATAAGGAACTGAAGGAAATCATCCCGGATCTGGTTCAACGCTGATTGCAGCCGTTCTCTTTTTAAGGAATATCATGAAAAAATTTATTGTTTTATCTGTGCTGATGTGCCTGCTTACCGGATGTCTTACTCCCAGCTCATTCAGACAAAGGCACGGCAAAAAATCCGGCCGTTACACCACTTATAACGTTACTGATTACAAAAACGGCTTCAAAATTGATATGACTTATTATAAATCCGATCCCGGAGGCACAGACGGACAAACTATATTCAAAGCAAGAAATAAGATCAAAGAGTTAGCCGAATGGATCGCCAAAGCCAGAAAACGTAAAATCCGGCCGATAGAGATGGAGGACATTGATTCCGCACATTTTCATCATGTCATAACCCAGTACACAACCTGGCGCGGAAGCCTCCGGGTATATTACACAAGCAAATAATATTCGCTTAGGCGTTCTTCAACACTTTCAAGCTTACCTTTTCAACAATGTTTTTTACATTATCTTTATATTTGAGCATGTGTGGAGCTGCCAGATGAGCCTTCAAAGCTTCGACACTTTCCCACTGTTCAACAATGGTAACAATGTTATCATTCAATTCCTGCGGGGGTAACTGCGTATCAGCATCCACCATCGGCACGTATGATACGCAGCCTTTTTCAGCACATACTTCCGGCACATTAGCTTTGAATATATCGAGAAATTTTTCTTTTTCACCGTCTTTGACATAAATAGAAGCTAAAACTGTAATCATTATAATATCCTTTGGTTATTTTGAAATTTAATATAAATGCCTCCACGGATTTTCAAATCACTTTCCGGAATAATTATTTAATTTTTTTGCTATTTGTACTTGTCTAAGCTATATTACTATTGAGGCTGTAACTAAAGTCTTGATTCTTTTTAAATTTTATCTGTTTGAGGTATTTTTATGTTATGTGATATATGCAAGCAGCATGAAGCTACTATTCATATCCAGGAAATTGTCAACAATAATAAAAAAGCTATACATTTATGCAGTGAATGCGCTTTAAAAAAATCACAAAACGACCCTTCTTTTGATTTCGGAGGTTTTAATCTTGCCGAAATGCTTTACAATATATCCGAATCACAAGGCGGAATCCCCGGTCTTTCCCCTGTTTCCAAGGAAGAGGAGGAGGATATTGAAAAGGACTCTGTAAATCTCAAATGTACCGGATGCAACTGGACACTGAAAGCCTTGCGCCAAACTGGCAGAGTCGGCTGTCCTGAATGCTATAATGTTTTCCGTGAAGTTATCGAAAATGCTTTGGAAAACATGCACCGCGGCAAGCTTCACGTCGGCAAAAGACCAGGCAATAAAAGTGCAGATAAATCCTCCGACCTTATGCTGGAGCTGATGAACCTGCAAAAAGAACTTGACGAGGTTGTTCAACGCGAAGAATACGAAAAAGCGGCGAAACTCAGAGATAAGATCAATAAGTTAAAAGATAAAATGAACTCTCCCAAAAAGACAAGAAAGAAAAATGCCTCAAAATAAAATAGACGAATTATTAAAAAATGACGTAAGCTGGCTGCTGGACTCCGGCCCTGACGGGGATATCGCAATCAGTTCACGCATCCGGCTTGCCCGCAATATCCAGGGATTACCTTTTCCCATAGCAGCAAATCCCGGCCAGCTTGAACAAATTCAGGCCGCTGCCGAACTGGCATTGAAAAAATCTGCCGCCCCCAGTAAGGACTATTTAAATTTTCATATGTCCGATTACCCGGAAATCGATCATCAAATACTGCTTGAGCGCCGTCTAATCAGCAGCGAATTCATAAACAAGGGGGAAAATACTTCATTATTTGTCAAGAAAGATGAATCCTGCGCAATAATGGTTAACGAAGAAGACCACCTGCGTATCCAGGCCCTGTGCCCCGGCCTGCAGTTATTCAAAGTATGGGAACAAATAAACAGACTTGATTCAGAGCTGGAAAAATCTCTGCCTTACGCTTATGATTCTCAATTGGGCTATTTGACCTCATGCCCGACTAACGTCGGAACCGGGATGCGGGCGTCTGTCATGCTCCATCTGCCTGGCCTGGTACTGTCCGGGAAAATTAATGCGGCAATTCAGGGCATCAATAAATTAAGTATGGCTGTACGCGGCATCTTCGGCGAAGGCACTGATAATCGCGGCAACTTATTTCAAGTATCAAACCAAAGCACGCTGGGAGAATCCGAAACACAAATCATTGAACGCCTGAATACCGTTATCACACAGTTGGTGATGCATGAGAAAAACTGTCGTTCAAGCTTGTTGGAAAATAAAAAGTATTTTCTCCTCGATCATGTCGGACGTTCATACGGCATCCTTCGTCACGCCTACACCCTGTCCAGTGAAGAAGCCTTGAATTCTCTCTCTGATATCCGCATAGGAGTGGATATGGGAATGTTTAACTCAGTTGACCTGCATACTGTCAACAAATTATTTATGACTATAAATCCGGCTCACTTGCAAAAGTTTGCGCACAAAGAATTAAGCTCTCAGGAAAGAGATATCTTCCGTGCCGCTTTCGTACGGAAACAACTCAAAGACGCTAAACCAAAAGACTGATTATTTCATCAGGGAGAATGAATGGAAAACATTTATGCTGTTCTACTGGCATTTCTTGAAATGACCTTTACTTTTGTCAGTTTAGCCCTGCTTCATAGTCAGCGCAAAACTATTGGCAGCAGTATTTTTTATATTTCCACCGGTTTGCTCTTCTTATTCATGCAGTTTGTAAGCGCCGCTTCAATAAAAGTTTCCGTAGGAATTTACGGTCTTGAGTTCTACGTCGGAAGTACTGTTTTATTTCTCCCGTATCTCGCAGCCCTGCTCCTGGTGTACCTGACCGAAGGCACTCTTGCCGCACAAAGAATGATTGTCGGGATAATTATTGCCTTTGGAATGTTTTTCTATCTGGTTACTCTCACCCGCTTGCAATGTGACTGGCTGGGATTTGCCATTTCGCAAGGTATTGCCTCTGATTCTCTCCAGTATCTGCTGAATGCCGCCAGGACTTCGATAACAGCTTCAGCCTTAGCGCAAATTATGGATCTGTTTCTGCTGGCAATAATATTCCAGCGTTTGAGAAACGCCAAATGCAACTTATTCATCTGTGTCCTCGGCTCATTGATCTGCACGTGTATAATTGATTCAGTTGTATACCTGGCAGTTACCTCCGGAGCCCAAAGTTACTGGTGGGTACACATAAACAACTCATTCTTTATAAAAACAATCGCTTCGATATGGTTAACGGTCTTAATCACTATTTACATGCGCAAAATTGAAAAAAACATCGACGTACAGGAACGCAGTTCACTGGATATCGTCTTTGCCTTCTTCGGCGGCTACGGCAAAGCAAAAGCTTTAGAGCGCGACCTCCGCGAATGGGAAGGGCGCTATCGAATGGTTGTTGAGAACGCCAGTGAAGCCATTTTTCTTCTTAACGATCAGGGGCAGATTATTGATGCCAATCTGGCGGCGGTGGAAGTTATGGGCTATAACAGCGTTAATGATGTTCTCGATATAAAATTACTCCAGATTTTAGAAGATGAAAAAGGAAATCCAGTCAAAGCTCTGGTCGAGGATTCAAATCCGTTCGGCATAGAGGAAGAGGCAAAGATAATCCGTTTCAATGCCTTTATCGGCAAAGATTTCGAAAACCGCAGAAACCTCAGTATTGCTTTATCGGCTCTGAACTTTGAAAATGAACTTATGCTCCTGCTTCTGGCACGCGACATTACGGAAGAAAGTAAACTGGCGGCTGAAAAAGTCAGGCTCGGAGAACAGCTCGCCCATTCTCAACGACTGGAGGCTGTAGGAAAGCTTGCCGGGGGTATCGCACATGATTTTAATAATTACATCCATGCTATATTGGGACATCTCGACCTGGTCAGGATGCTCTTTGATACAAAAGATGAAACCGTAAATAAACATTTGGAAAAAATCGGCGAAATATCTGAACAGGCAGGTGAATTGACCAGTAAACTCCTCGGTTTTGCCCGCAAGGGGAAGTATCAGGAAAAGGAACTTGATTTGAATAAACTGGTCGAAAAAGCTGTTGACCTCTTTATGCCGAAAAGCCAAAAGGATCTCGAGTTCAAATTAGGCTTAAGACCTGAAAAAATGCTTATTCGTGGAGACAGTATCCAGCTGCAGCAGGTTCTGCTTAACCTGATGCTCAACGCTATGGACGCAATGAAAGAAATGCCGACAAAAAGTAAAATGCGGATAGTGGTGGATAAAGCCTCAAACTGCAGAATACAACTTCTTCCGCCGAGCCCTGACATCAATCCTGACGACTATTATGTTATTTGTATAAAAGATAATGGTTATGGCATAGACGGCGACACCATGAAACATATTTTTGATCCGTTTTTTACTACAAAACCCACCGGGGAAGGTACCGGCATGGGACTGGCTATGGTTTACGGCACTATAACTAATCACCACGGCTGGGTACAGGTACAGAGCAAGATCAACAAAGGCACAAAATTCTATATCTTCCTGCCTATGGTAAAGTGAAGCCAGCCTGACTTGATTTTATATAGTTGTAAATAATATTGCATGAATGTTAATACGGATAATTAAAGAGATAATACCAAATGAACAAATCTCCAAAGGTGAAACGGTCCCATGAGTCTTTGACTTTGCTTTGGGCAACGGGACTAGCTATAACGCTTTTCGTAACATCGGTATTCCAGTCATGGTCCAAGTATGCGGATATTCTCAAGCAAGACGTGGTTTATTTCATCTTTTCCATGTTGCTGGCAATATTTAGTTTTGGACTCTTTATTATGTATGCTATTGCTACCCACCATGAACTAAACTTATTAAAAGATTACCTTGGCGAAGAAGATATTCCTCGTGTAATGCCTAAAACATATTTAGTAATCATTGGATTGTCGGTTTTATTTGGTATTTTAATAGCGGTATCAGATAAGCTTATAATATATTCCAGCATCATGGTTTGCTATAATCTTTTTGATTTGTGGGGTGGCTGGCAGGTTTCAAAACAAATAGGCCCATCCATTGATAAAAAACTAGCTTCTAATCAAAACAAGGCGTATAAACAATCATTGCAAACGATAAAGCAATTTTATTTTACTATGCCAACACTTCCAAGAGTTGTAACAATAATGTTTATCAATTGGATCGTTGTTTGTTTATCTCTCACATACCTTCTTACCAGTAATGAGCTATTTAGAAATACTGGATATATTATCTTATTGATGAATATAGCTTTCGGAGAAGTTATTATTCACCGCTGGCGGGTAAAATCTATTTATAAATTAATATAAATTCCGGATTATAGGTAATTCAATATTTGACAGTAAATCCGTCTATTTATCCAACTGCTTGAAATACTGCATCAAGCCCTGTATTCCATGCTGTTTGACATAATCCCGGATAAAGCGATAACCGTCGCCGTAAATCTTGCTGGGATTCTTATCCATACGTTTATTAAGATATCCCTGTCCATAAATATCGTTCACCTGTGAGGCAAAATACTCAGCCCAGCCTTCCTTTATCTTCAGGTCTTTTATTTGGGGATAATATTCCTGCATCCAGTCATGCCCTAATTCATGAGCACAAACCTCTATAAATTTCCACTTCGGCAAGCCGGATAAAAGATAGATGGTATAACGTTCATTTGTCCGGCGTTTTTCGATTTTCTCCTGACGCCCCTCCATTAAGGAGTAACTGGTTTTAGTCGTTGTCTTTATCGTGTAGCTGTGTTTAAACAAGCCCATTTCCATTCCAGGCTCATAATTTGCGGATGCCTTTTTCAAAGTCTTTAGATCAACCAAACAAAAATGCAGTTTATGGTTTGTGTACCAGTTTAACTTGCGGTGAATCTCAGCTCTGATTTTGTTGAATAATTCTTTTCCTTCTGCTTCAGTAAAAATCGCAGTCCTGGCACAATTTTCCCCAATAAAACGTCCATCCGGCAAATAAGTCCCAGAGGCTACCGGTAAATTACAGGCGAAGCACTTAGGCAAAGAACCACAATGTCTGCAATATATTTTATCGCCTTCTGGCGTCTTGATTACTATGCCCTGCCGGAACGGTTTGCCGCACAAAGCACACTTTGGAAGAGTAGTTTCCAGGCATTTTTTGGAACAGTAGAATTTATCATTTTTCTTATACGCTCCTTTTAAACAGCGTTTACCGCAAGCGGCACAGACCGGTTTGGTTTTATTAAGACATTTCTGACTGCAAAATACCTTGCCATTGGCCTTTAAATACCGCCCGCGAATCTTCTTATGGCAAACCGAACACTCAAGAGCCGCCGCAACAAGCTGAAAAACAAAAAGAAAACTCAAAGTCAAAAATAATAATTTTCTCATGATATTCCTTTATCTCTTAGTGGTTGAAATATTGCAGCCTATTGATAACAGTTTTTCAACAACATTTTCGTAACCACGGTAAATCACGTCCGCGGAATTAATTATACTTTCGCCCTTGGCACAGCTGGCGGCAATAAGCATTGCCATTCCAGCCCGGATATCCGGGCTGGACATCTGGATGCCGCGCAATTTAGCGGGACCGTTAATAACCACGCGATGCGGGTCGCAGACTATCGCCTTTGCGCCCATACTCATCAGGCGGTCGACAAAATAAATACGGCTTTCAAACATTTTCTCAAAAAACAGAACAGAACCCTTTACCTGGGTCGCCAAAACAATCGCAACACTCATTAAATCGGAAGGAAACTGTGGCCATGGCCCATCGGAAATAACCGGGCAATGCCCGTCAAAATCGTCAATAACCTTCATTTTCTGACTAGCTGGAAGATAAATACTGTCGTGGCTGATTTCCATCTCAATCCCCAGACGCTCAAACACACGCCGGGTCATCCAGTAGTGCCGTGGAGTAATACCCCTGAGGGTAAGCTCGCCGCCGCAAACCGCTCCCAGAGCAAGAAAGCTTCCAGCTTCGGTATGGTCACTTACAATACAATGCTCCGCACCATAAAGTTTTTCAACTCCTTCGATTATCAGGGTATTACTGCCCAAACCGCTGATCTTTGCACCCATTTTATTGAGGAGTTCAGCTAAATCGGTCACATGCGGTTCAGAAGCGGCATTGCGAATAATAGTCGTGTCCTCAGCAAGAACCGCCGCCATCATGATTTGTTCCGTCGCTGTAACGCTGGCTTCATCCAAAAACAATTCACAACCAACAAGGCGATGCTTTGCCTTGAAAATAAATTCTTTATTACTTTTTACTTTCACTCCAAGCTTACGCAGGCCGTAGAAATGTCCATCCAGGCGACGGCGGCCGATAACGTCCCCGCCCGGCGGGGAAATAACCGCTTTGCCGTAACGGGCAGCCAAAGGCGCGGCAAAGAGGATTGAAGCCCGCACCCGGGAACACAATTCTTCTCTCACGGTAGTCCCGGTAAGTTTTTTAGCGGTGATTTCTATAACATTTTTATCGAAATTAACATCCGCGCCTAAGGACTCAACTATCTCCAGCATAACGCGGACATCGAGAATATTCGGGGAATTTTTCAGGATAACCTTTTCTTCAGTAAGCAATGCGGCAGCAATCATTGGCAAGACCGCGTTTTTGTTACCGCTTATCGTGATTTCCCCTTTGATTGGGGCTCCGCCTTCGACGTACAAAGTATTCATATTAAAATCCCTTTAAATAACTTATGTCAAGATAACAAGAAAAGCCGAGTTTTTCAAGTCTAAAGTTGCAAAATTATTCATAGTAAAGTATTGTAATTGTAAATAAGGATTTACGATGTCAAACTACAGCGAAACAGATTGGGAAAAAATAGTTTATCGCGGGGTGGAATCTGAAGAACTTGATTACAAAGCCGCAATTGACTGGAAAAAACTGAACCGTACTGGTAAAAGTAAATTTGTCCGTCACTGCCTGGCTATGGCAAATACCAAAGGCGGCTATATTGTCGTCGGTGTCGGAGAAGATGCAGCCGGGCAGCCCTCACTTTTTACAGGGCTCACACCTACTCAAGCAAAATCATTCGATCCGACAATCATCGGAAACTTTGTCAACCGTTACGCCGATCCTGAAATAGATCTGACTATTGAGCGCCCAATAGTCAAAGGCAAACGCTATGCAGTCTTTGTTATCAGGCCGTTTGCCAATATACCGCACGTCTGTGCTTACGGTTTGAATGAAGAGCTGCAGCAGGGAGTTTTTTATATACGCACCGCGGACGCCGCCAGCCGTGGAGCCCATCGCGCCAGTGAAATCCACACCATTATCCAGCGCGCCCTGCGCAACCAGCGCGAACTTCTGGGGAGAATGATTCGCGGCGTTCTCTACGAAAACCGGGATATGCCAATAGAGGGGGCTGCCAGCCATTTTAAAGAGGACTCCAGCAATGGCAAAAAATACTTTTTGCGGCGGCGAACGTTGCCAGACAAAGCCAAGCCAGTTCTTTTGATGCAATTAACGATTTGTCCCAAACAGTACACCAAAGACAGATTTTCGCTGTCTGAAATAAAACGTGCTGCCAGCAGTTCATCGTCGTTACTGTCCGGCTCGCACTTTGTGACTGAGAATGACATGAACGAAAGCTATTTTTCAAATGTCGCCCTGCGTTCTCTGCCTGACGGCAAGCTTAAAATGTGGCAGGTATTTAAAACCGGAATGTTTCATTATATATCCTATTGGCCGGTTCCGGCTAAAAAAATAAAATATCAATATATACTGCGTTTCTTTGCGGAAGCGGTAAGCTTTCTGGCCCGTTTGTATTCTGAACTTGGTTATGACGAGGAACTATTGGATATCACCCTGTCGCTCGATGAAACCGAAAATGTTGAATTAAGCGAGGCATCTCAATCCAAGTCCCAGCCTCCAAGTCACTACATCTGCCGCATACCCGACATCCGTATAAAACTGGAGCGCAGTGCGGCTGACCTGGCCAGCGGATACATAGAACACGCCGCCAGGATTATTAAAGAATTATGCGAAAGATTCAACTTCCCCGACGGCAGACACGAAAAACTTCAAAAAAACATCATCGCATACCTCGAAAAACGCTCTTGATTTTTCCCCGCCATGTGATAACTTAATCTTGACTTTTAAAACTTAACCCTTAACCCTAAAACTTAAAACTATGAAAACAGATTTACACAAGTTCCCGGATGACCAGGGATTTTTCGGTGAACACGGCGGACAGTTTATTCCTGAGCATTTAGTTAAAATCATGAATGAGATTCGCGACTCCTATTTTGAAATCCGCGCATCCAAAGAATTCCAGGACGAACTGGAAAAACTTAATAAATATTATGTCGGACGCCCGAGCCCGATTTATCATGCTGAAAAACTTTCCAAAGCCTATGGCGGCGCGCAAATCTATCTCAAACGGGAAGATTTAAACCACACCGGGGCACATAAAATCAACCACTGCCTTGGCGAAGCTCTGCTCGCTAAATTCATGGGCAAAAAGAAAGTTATCGCTGAAACCGGAGCCGGACAGCATGGTGTAGCTCTCGCAACCGCATGTGCCCTGATCGGCATAGAATGCGAGATCCACATGGGCGCGGTTGATATAAAAAAAGAACATCCGAACGTGGTAAAAATGAAGATACTCGGCGCCAAGGTTATTTCAGTAACCCGTGGGACCCAGACTTTAAAAGACGCTGTAGACAGCGCTTTTGAAGTCCTGCTCGAAGACCCGGTAAACAATTTCTATGCAATCGGTTCAGTAGTAGGCCCGCATCCTTTCCCAATGATGGTTCGCGATTTCCAGAGCATCGTCGGCAAAGAAGCCCGTATGCAATTCGAGGAAATGACCGGCGGCATGCCTGATTATGTTCTGGCATGTGTCGGCGGCGGCAGTAATGCCATAGGTATTTTCTCTGGTTTCCTGAATGACAAAGAGGTCAAACTAATCGGCGTTGAACCAGCTGGACACGGCTTGGATACTGACAAACATGCCGCGACTATGACCAAAGGGAGCAAAGGCATGATTCACGGTTTTAAATGTTATCTTCTTCAGGATGAAAAAGGCGAACCACTACCTGTTCACTCAATCGCTTCCGGACTGGATTATCCTGGAGTCGGCCCGCAGCACTGCATGCTCAAGGATATTGAACGCGCGGAATACGCTACCGCCACCGACAAGGAATGCCTGGATATGTTCATGGAACTTTCACAAATTGAGGGAATTATTCCGGCGCTGGAAAGCTCACATGCTTTGGCTCATGCAGTCAAACTTGCTTCGACTTTGCCGAAAGACAAACGGATACTTGTCAACTTAAGCGGACGCGGTGACAAAGACGTCGATTATGTCGCTTCAGTGTTAGGCATAAAATAGGATTAAGCATGAAAATTGGTGAAATCATCAGTAACCGTGTACTTCAAGATGATTATTATGAAGTCAGATTTTATGTGCCGGAGATTTGTAAAAAGACTCAGGCCGGACAATTTGTACACGTAAAAATAGCTAATTTGCAAGACCGGATTCTACGGCGCCCGTTCAGTATAGCCGATGTTTCAGAAGACGGACTGTTGACTGTCGTTTACAAAGTTGTCGGACAGGGTACGGAAGTTCTGTCAACCCTGCCCGCCGGGACAGTCTGTGATTTAATGGGGCCGCTCGGCAAAGCTTATTCGATGCCGGAAGCGGATGAATTCCCGGTAATTGTCGCTGGCGGTTACGGTTCGGCGGCGACTTACCTTATCGCGAAAAATTCCCCGGCAAAAGGAGTTCTGCTGCTTGGCGCACGTTCCAAAAACGATTTGATCCTGACTGACAAATTCGCTGATGCCGGTTGTGATGTCCGCACCTCAACGAATGACGGTTCAGCGGGACATAAAGGTTTTATTACAGAACTGATACCCGGAATACTGGAGGAAAACAAAGGCAAAAAGATTCGTTTCTATGCTTGCGGCCCGACCCCTATGCTTCTGGCTCTGGCAAAAATATTGCAGGATTCCGGCTATGGTAATGGCGAGTTAAGTCTGGATCACCTGATGTGTTGCGGAGTCGGAGCCTGTTTCGCATGCGTCGTCAAGATCAAAGCTGATAACGAAGACGGCTGGCGCTATGCCAGGACTTGCAAGGAAGGCCCGGTTTTTAAAGCTGCGGACGTATACACGGGAGAACAGTAATGATTGATTTGACTGTAGATTTAGGAAAATTTAAGATAGCCAATCCGGTCATGACCGCCTCCGGGACTTTCGGCTATGGATTTGAATACAAAGACTACTACGATCTGAAAAAACTCGGTGCGGTTGTCGTCAAAGGCATCGCCACCAAGCCAAGCCACGGCAACCCCACCCCGCGCGTGGCGGAAGTTTCCAGCGGGATGCTGAATGCCATCGGTCTGCAGGGGCCGGGAGTCGACAAATTTCTGCATGGAGAGGAATACATGCCTTTCCTGCGCACAAGCGGCGCGACAGTAATAGTCAACATCTGGGGCAAAAGCATTGAAGAATACTGCGACGTTGCTGCCCGCCTGGATGTCGAAAACGAAGGTATAGCAGCACTTGAAATTAATATATCCTGTCCAAATGTCAAGGAAGGCGGTGTCGCTTTCGGAACTGATTTGCAACTGGCACATAAAGTTGTTTCAGAGATTCGTAAAGTAACGGCTTTGCCCCTGATAACTAAACTCAGCCCGAATGTAAGCAATATTGCGGATTTCGCCCGCACCGTGGTCGATGCCGGTTCAGACATGGTTTCTCTGATAAACACCCTGACCGGAATGGCAATTGATATTGAAACCCGCCGTCCCCGTATTGCTAATATGACCGGAGGTTTGAGCGGCCCGGCAATCAAGCCGATCGCTGTACGCATGGTTTACGAAGTCGCCCAGGCAGTCAATGTCCCTGTAATCGGTATGGGCGGAATAATGACCGGTGATGATGCGGTTGAGTTCCTTTTGGCTGGAGCCAGCGCTGTTGCCGTTGGAACAGCAATATTCACAGATCCTTACGCTCCCATAAAGGTAATCAAAGGCATAGAGGATTATCTTGAAAGACAAGGGTGCAAAAGCGTCAGCGAAATCGTCGGCGCAATGATTCGCTGACAATCTTTATCTTGACTCTATTTTGTATCCTCCCTGCAGTTTTTCTTTCAAGCAAGGCAATTAAACTATCAAATATTTTGTATTTATTTGAGTAATTGTATTTGCAAAAACTGGTTTCAGGAAGTAATCTCTGCTTAATCACTAAATCAAGGAGGACATATCATGAAAAAATGTTATTTAGTGGTGTTTATCGTAAGCTTGTTTTTCTCAGGAATATCTCCGCAGGTTTACAGCAAAGAAAAGAGAGAGAAGAAAGTCAGCAAAGCTAATCTGGGAAAAGCCGCAAAGTACAGGAAAGAAGCAGAAAAATATCAGGCAGCAGCCAAAAAAGCAGAAAATGCCGGACAGCAGGAATTGGCAGCCCTCTATAACGAATGTGCACAATGTCAGTCAACAATAGCTGATAAGTACGAAGGCAAAGCCAGCAAAGATGAAGCAAAAAAAGCTTTCAGCAAATACAAAGATACCTGCAAAAAGATAAAAAAAATTATTAAAAATTTAAAGAGCGATAATAAAAAAGATTCTTCAAAAATCAAAGATGATTCTGTAAAAAAAGATGTGAAATCAGCTAAGAAAAAAATTTCTCCTGAAGAAAAGGCCGCTATTTACCAGAAACAATCGGAAAATTATAAAAAAATGGCTGCCCAACTGCGTACGAAAGGAAATTCCGAAGACGCTTTATATTATGATAAACTATCCGCTGCCAAATTGAAAATTTCTGAAGCTTATAAAAGCAAAGATATGAAGGCAGTCCGAGCAGCTAAAGCGGAATATTATAAACTGAAAGAAGCTCAAAAACAATAAGTAGTTTTAAAGTATCTCTGCTCAATTATAAAAAAATCCATATTTTTTACTTTCGCCGGTTTACAAAATTCAAAAACAGGTTATAATTATCTGCTGTCGTTTCAGGGGGGATGCCCTGAATTTTATATTTTTTATTAGAGCTTGTTTAGAAACTCCGGTTTGAGTTCCAAATTAGCTCATTACCTTTAAATTTAGGGGTAAGTGAAATGAAAATCAATATAAATGATTTTTACACAGATAAGGAATGGCAAAAAATCAAAGAGTTTTCCAGTGACAAGGAAACTCCTTTTCTGGTTGTTCTTCTCAGCGTAATCAAAAACAGATTCAAAGAATTGCAGAAGAATTTCCCCTACGCAAAAATATATTATGCGGTAAAAGCCAACCCTGCCGAAGAAATTATAACCCTGCTGAACGAACTGGGTTCAAACTTTGATGTTGCCTCCGTTTATGAACTGAGGAAGCTGCTGAGTCTGAACGTACCCGCGGAAAGAATCAGTTGCGGCAATACGATAAAAAAAACTGATGCTATTCAGGAATTTCATGATGCAGGAGTCAACCTTTTTGCCACTGACAGCGAAATGGATCTGCGCAATATCGCCCTGATTGCTCCCGGAGCAAAGATTTTTGTTCGAATATTAGCTGAGGGTGTTCTTACTGCCGACTGGCCGCTTTCCCGTAAATTCGGCTGTCAGCCGGACATGGCTCTGGACTTGTTAGTACTGGCAAAAAAACTCGGGCTTGAACCTCACGGAGTTTCGTTCCATGTCGGTTCCCAGCAACGTGATATTGCCGCATGGGACGCTGCTATTGCCAAAGTAAGATATCTTTTCGATGGTCTACAGGAAGAAGGCATCACCTTGAAAAGTATAAATATGGGCGGCGGATTTCCTGGAAGCTATATTGAAAGAACCAATACGCAGGAGCTTTACGCCAGCGAAATAACCCGTTTTCTCAAAGAGGATTTCGGCGATGAAATGCCTGAGATAATTCTTGAACCGGGACGTTCTCTCGTCGCTGATTCAGGAGTGATCGTCAGCGAAGTAGTGCTTATATCCAGAAAGTCCAGAACTGCTATGGAACGTTGGATATATACTGATATTGGTAAATTCAACGGACTGATGGAAACCCTCAACGAATCAATAAAATATCCTATCTATACCGAAAAGAACGGAATTGAAGAAGGGGCTATTATTGCCGGCCCCACCTGTGACAGCGTTGATACCATTTACGAAGATTATCTCTATGATCTTCCCTTAAATCTATCTGCAAATGATTTATTATACTGGCTGTCATGCGGAGCATACACCGCCAGTTACAGCTCAGTGGAATTCAACGGTTTTCCACCATTAAAAAGCTATTATCTTAAATAAAAAAAAGCTGCATTAAATGTCAGCCAAATTTGGCTTTCTTGCAGCTAAGGTTTCATCAAGCCGCTTAATCGGCGTAGTTACAGGACAGGCAGTTATTGATTCCGGATCAGAATCGATCAGCTCGACAATCTCAATCAGGGCATTGATGAACTCGTCAAGGGTTTCCTTGGATTCCGTTTCAGTCGGCTCAATCATCAATGCTTCGGGAACAATCAAAGGGAAATACATTGTCGGCGGATGGAACCCGCGGTCAATCAGAGCTTTAGCTATATCCAGGGCGTGAACGCCTTTCTTTGCCTGTGGAGTAGCCGACATTACACATTCATGCATACAGGGGCGATCCACTTTCTGATCGAAATACGGAGCCAGTTTAACCCGCATATAGTTCGCGCTCAAAACCGCGTTTTCTCCTACGCGCTTCAGGCCTTCGCGTCCCAAAGTCAAGATATAAGCATAGGCGCGCAGGATAATACCGAAATTACCGTAGAATGGTGCAATATATCCAATACTGTCCTTGCAGTGGTAACGCAAAGTATATGTTCCATCATCACGTTTTTCAACTCTTGAGACCGGCAGATACGGCATCAGGCATTCACCAACCAGTACCGGGCCTGCCCCAGGACCGCCGCCGCCATGCGGAGTGGAAAAACTTTTATGGATATTAATATGCATTACGTCAAAACCGATAAGACCGGGGCTAACCCTGCCCATAACCGCGTTCTGATTTGCGCCATCGCAGTAATTCAATCCGCCGGCATCATGTACAAGCTGACAGATTTCTTCTATATTCGGATCAAATAATCCAAGTGTATTCGGGCAGGTAAGCATAAACCCGGCTGTATCCGGTCCTAAATGTTTTTTCAAATCTTCAATATCAACATTGCCCTCATCATTACTGGCAACTGTTTGAGTAACAAAACCACCGACCATAGCGCTGGCGGGATTCGTGCCGTGTGCCGCATCGGGAATTAATAAAACTTTTCTGGCATGATCGCCGCGGGCTTTATGATAAGCCGCGATAAGCATAACGCCAGTAAGCTCACCATGAGCTCCGGCCAACGGCTGCATTGTGCAATCGGCAAAACCCAGTAATTCGCAAAGCAGGCGCTGGGTTTCATAGATAACCTCTAAAGTTCCCTGCGTCAAAGCTCCGCCCCGGCGCAGTTGCGGCAACAATGGATGCAGTTCCGTAAAACCGGGCAAGCCTGCAACCCGTTCGTTGACCTTTGGGTTGTATTTCATAGTACATGAACCCAGCGGATAGAAGTTTGTATCCACGCCCATATTTTTGCGGCTCAATAAAGTATAATGACGAACAACGTCCTGTTCGGACACCTCAGGTAAATCCGCCGGAACCTTGCGGGAAAATTTTCCGGGAACAGCATTTTTCGCCGGAACATCCATTTTAGGGAGAGAGCTTCCTCTGCGTCCTGCCTTGCTTCTGTCAAATATCAATTTCATAGTACGGCCTCCAATGCTGTAGCTAAAGATTTTATTTCTTCTTTAGTCCGTTTTTCGGTAACCGCGACCAGCAATTGATTCTTACGGTCAGGATAATAACGCCCCAGAGGAAATCCGGCGGCAAAACCTTTATCAATCAGTCTGCCGACAGCTTCCGCCGCGTCACAGGGCAATTGAATAACAAATTCATTAAAGAATGCTTCTCCGCCAACAGCTTCAACACCATCTATAGCTAACAATAATTCCCTGGCATAAGCAGCTTTCGCGGCACATAATTCAGCCACCTGGATAAAACCCTGCTTTCCCATACATGCCATATATACCAGCGAACTCAAAGCACAAAGGCTTTCGTTTGAACAAATGTTTGACATCGCGTTTTCGCGTCGGATATGCTGCTCACGCGTCTGGAGAGTCAGCACAAAACCGTCTTTATCTTCGGAATCAACTGTGCGTCCGCAAACCCGGCCCGGCATTTTTCTCATAAGCTTTTCCGTTACCGCCATGATTCCAAGATAAGGCCCGCCGAAATTAAGACTGTTACCAAGGCTCTGCCCTTCAGCTGTGACAATATCAAAGCCGAGTTCACCCGGCGGAGTCAGAAGCGCCAGCGAAACAGGATAAGTAGAACATACCGCCAAAGCTTTTTTCTCATGGACTTTTTCATTAAACTCCCCCCATGCCTCAATCGTCCCGAAGAAGTTCGGATACTGGACAATAACACAAGCTGTTCTGTCGCTGACGGCATTGAGTAAATCCTTCTGGCTGGAATCATCCACACCGGATAGAATTTGAATCAATTCTATGTTCAAATTGGAACTGTAAGCATGAAGCATTTCACGAAAAATCGGAGATACAGCCTCGGAAACAACAACTTGACGGCGACGCGTTGCGCGAATCGCCAGCATCATCGCTTCAAACAATGCCGTCCCGCCGTCATATAAGGAAGCGTTTGATACCGGCATTCCGGTCAGACGGCAAATCATGGATTGATATTCATAAATTGCCTGCAAAGTTCCCTGCGAAGCTTCCGGCTGATAGGGAGTATATGCTGTATAGAATTCAGAACGGCTGGTGATCTCACCGACCGCAGCCGGGATTATGTGATCATAATAACCGGCTCCAATAAAAGTATGTAGTTCTGTAGCATTTTTTGCCGCCAGTTTGCGCAGTTTGCTTACAACTTCAAATTCTGACATTCCTTCTGGAATATTCTCTAATGACGGCTCCGGGACTGTAACCTGGGATTTCCGCCACATATCTGCGAAATCAGTACAGCCGATTGTTTCAAACATTACCTGCTGGTCTTCCAGCGTATTTGCTATATACGGCACTTTAACTCCCCGCTTTACTTTTAATCAAGTGTTTTAAGATATTTTGCGTAAGCATCCGGAGTCATAAGGTCATCAAGTTCCGCAACATCAATATTGGTCAACTTACAGATCCATCCGGAATTTTCGGCAGATTCATTTACTAAGCCAGGATTGTCTTCCAGATCAGAGTTAACTTCAACAACCGTTCCGCCAATCGGGGAATAAACATCTGAAGCCGCCTTAACAGATTCGATAACTCCGAGAGTGTCTCCAACCATCACATCATCATCTTCAACTGGGAGTTCAACATAAGTAATATCCCCAAGTTCTTCCGCGGCATATTCTGAAATCCCAATTGTTGCCTCGTCGTTCTCAACTTCTATCCATTCATGCGCATCCGTGTAATATTTCATTTTGTTCGTCCTTCTGTAAATTAATTCTGAGTTTTATTTTTTTACTATGACACGATTTAACCCTAAAACAGGGGCTTGTCAAGTCTAAAAACAAAAACTTATAATTTTTTTCTGACAGAGCCTTCTTTATAAAAAGGCAAGTCTGTAATTTTCCCTGTGATCGTCGCGCGTCCGGCACTCAACTGCACTTCATCACCAAGCTCAAGACTCACACTAGAATCAACATAAGCCATGGCAATTGCAGCTTCCAAAGAGGGTGAGAAAACTCCGGAAGTAACAATACCGATCTTTTCTTCGCTATTGTTAAAAACATCTGCTCCGGCGCGCGCTGCGCGTCTTCCTTCCAGGAGAATTGCCACTAATTTATTTTTCGGCGGAGCTGCTTCAAGAGCCTCTCTGCCGGTAAACTTCCGGTCCGGGAAATCTTCCAGTTTCAACATAGGGCCGTATCCCGCGTCCAACGGAGTATGATCTTCGGTCAATTCATGCCCGTAAAGAGCATAGCCACACTCCAAACGCAAAGTATCACGGGCTCCAAGTCCGACAGGTTTAACATCTTCGAATGAAAGCAGGTAATTCCACATTTCAACGGCACGATCAGCGTCAAAATATAATTCAAATCCCAGTTCCCCGGTGTAACCGGTACGGCTCAATAAGACCGGAATATCGTTGATTACAGCCTCACACCAGTTGAAGTAAGCGGGCAAATCAGAAATTTCCAAGCCTGCCTTAACAAGAATATCCGCCGCCAATGGCCCCTGAAGATCAAGTTTAGCAGTCAGATCAGAAACATCCTCAAAGATAATATCCTCCGGGAGCTGCGATTGTATCATTTCAGAGTCGGACGCACGGGTTCCGGCATTTACCACAATAAAGAAATCATCTTCATCCAGACGGTAGACAATCAAATCGTCCATAACCCCGCCATCTTTATTAAGGAGGAAATTGTAACGGCAAAGGCCGACACGCTGGTTGAACACAGGCCGCGCAAAAATCGCGTCCAATGCTTCAAGCGCCTTTTCCCCCGTAACCCGGAATTCCCCCATATGGCAAATATCAAACAGGCCAACCTTCTCACGAGTATGTTTGTGTTCCGCTAAAATTCCATCGCTGTACTGCACCGGCATATTCCAACCGGAAAACGGCACCATTCTCGCTCCAGCAAGCTTATGGCATTCCACTAAAGGGGTATTTTTTACCTCAGCATCAGACATGCTTAACGCTCCTTTGTTTACTTTATCAAAATCATGTTCACTTTACTAAACAAACAGTAATATGAATAATAAATAATTCTACAAAAAAACTAAAAAAATATTAAATATTTTCACAAGCGGCTCGCCTGTGAAAAAGTTTCAAGGGTTAAGGGTTGAGTTTTAAGAGGAAAATCTTTATCAACAAAAACACCACTTCTATTTGAAAAGACCTCCTTTATGATATATGCTTTAATTTAAACATTTCAACAGGTTTCAATATGGCTGATATGAAAATAATACATGTGCCGAGGCGCTTCGTCCGCAGCGAATGGGGCGGTACTGAAACCGTTATTATTGAAACTTCACGGGAACTCGAAAAAGCCGGTTATAAGCCCGAAATATTCACCTCAAAAGCTTTGTGTAAAACCAGCCGTGAAATTGTTTTTGGAGTTCCGGTGAGGCGTTTTTCTTATATATATGCTCGCTTAGGCCTGAAAAAATCAAATAAACTGCTCATGGACAAACGCGGCGGCAATGTCCTGTCGTTCCCGTTTTTCTTCGCCCTGCTATTCTGCAGAAACATCAAGCTGGTCCATCTGCATACCGGGGGGCGGCTCGGCGCCTTCGTCCGGCTGATTTCGAAACTGCGTAAATTCCCCTATGTTATCAGCATTCACGGAGGCCTGCTTGAACTGCCGCCAAAACAACTTTCGGAACTTATCGCACCAATGAAAGGAAGTTTTAACTGGGGTAAAATTTTTGATATTGTTTTGAACACAAAAAGAGTTGAAGCAGACGCGGCGGCAATTATCTGTGTCAGCAAAAGTGAACAGGAATTACTTTCTAAAAAATACCCAGGTAAAAAAGTTATATACTTGGGAAATGGCGTTAACATGGAGCACTTCGCCTCCGGTGACGCGCAAAAATTCAGAAAGGATTACAGTCTTAAAAATGAAAAAATTATCCTGAACGTCGCCTCATTCAATCCCCAGAAAAATCAAACCGTCCTTGTAGAAAGCTTCAAAAAAGTATTAGAAAAATATCCAGACTCAAAACTGCTCCTTATAGGTACTATATACGACAAAGAATATTACAATTTGCTGCTCAAAAAAATTGAAAATTTGAAAGATTCAGTAATTATTATCCCCAATCTTGATTTTGACAGTGAAACCTTGCGCAATGCCTATGCCGCCAGCGATCTATTCGTTCTTCCCAGCTTGTATGAGCCTTTCGGTATTGTCGTCCTGGAAGCCTGGGCTGCCGGAAAACCAGTTGCTTGCAGCGGAGCCGGAGGCTTGAAGGCTTTCGTTCATGACCAGAAAAACGGTTTAATTTTTGACGCAAATTCAACAGAAGACATTGCAGCAAAAATATTACAGCTTCTCAATGATAAAAATTTATCCTCCAGGCTCGCAGCGGCAGGCGGAAAAACAGCCGGAGATCATTCATGGCAAAATATTACCGCCAAATTGGTTAAATTATATGAGAGTTGCGAGCCGTAAGTTGTGAAAACGTTTTACGTGCCACGAAAAAAGTTTTTTTCTTTAAAAATATAAAAAATGATTCTGTCATACTCTTGTTTCTTTTGAATTTTGTAAAAAATGATTCAGGTCAATCGAAAAATTATCCATATCGATATGGACGCTTTCTACGCATCGGTCGAACAGCGCGATCATCCGGAATGGCGTGGAAAACCGGTTATTGTCGGCGGCGGGTTCCATAAACGCGGTGTCGTCAGCGCCTGTTCGTACGAAGCCCGCAAATACGGGGTGCATTCAGCAATGCCGGGGTCAACAGCCAAACGCCTTTGCCCGAACGGGATATTCGCCCCCGTAGACATGCCTAAATATGCCGCCATATCAAAACAGATTCATGCCGTTTTTCATGAGTTCACCGATTTAGTCGAGCCCATGTCTTTGGATGAGGCATATCTGGACGTTACCAGCAATAAAATAAACTGTCCATCAGCAACTATTATCGCCCAGATGATCCGGCGAAAAATAAAGGAAATTACCAGACTGACCGCTTCCGCCGGGGTTTCATACAATAAGTTCATTGCTAAAATAGCTTCCGACGTCAATAAGCCCGACGGCCTTACCGTAATTTTGCCTGAAGAGGCAGAGGCTTTTCTTGATGGCCTCCCGGTGGGGAAGTTCTTCGGTATAGGCAAAGTTACCGCCAAAACTTTGAATGACATCGGCATCAAATACGGCCGGGACTTGAAACGCCTCAACCTTGATGACCTCGTAGCGCGTTTCGGTAAATCCGGAAGGTGGTATTACAATATCGTCCGTGGCATCGACAACAGCCCGGTAAATCCCGACTGGCAACGTAAATCATTGGGGCGTGAAACTACCTTTGAAGAAGACGTCAGCGATATCAGGAAAATCAAAAAAGAAATTTATGATCTTTGCGATGAAGTCTGTAAGCAGTTAAGAAAATACGGGCTCGAAGGGCGTACCGTAACCTTGAAAGTCCGTTATGATGATTTTAAAACCGTAACCCGCGGACAGACATTTTCCCGTCTAACTAAGCAATTCAATGTTATTTATAATGTATCTATGGATCTACTTTCACGGACCGAAACCGGGAAGCGCAAAGTCCGTCTGCTCGGTGTAACCGTTTCAAATTTTCCGACTCCCGAAGAACTGGCTGGTCCGATACAGCTCGAATTCCCGTTTTAAAATGCGTTTCTTGTAATCTGTCGCTTCCCGAATTTTTTACAACATCAGATTTTATTGATATTATTTGCTTAATTCGGCAACAGCATCCAAATCATATAACTCTTTGACGGCTTTTAACAGAATATCTTTGTCGCGGTATGCCAAAAAAGTCGAAGAAAGACTTACAAGCCAGGGACCGACCTTAACTGTTATAATTGAATCATTATGAGTATAAATAGCGTATTTGCCGTCAATCATTCCCTCTGGAGAGGATTGATTAGTGCAAGGCTGAATTGTTCCTCTGAATACCTGCATCCAATTATGAGCATATCCGGAAGCCAGATCCAGATTCCAGGAAACAGTTGTTCGGGACGAGCCGAACCAGGCAGTTGTTGCAATTTCGTTTACGGCAGCGAATTCTTTGCTTTTCGGCATGCGTATAATTTTATTTATTATAACCTGATATTTGAAATTTGCGATATCGAATTCAGCAGGGCTGATGATCTCAGATTTCTGTTTTTTACATTTAAGGCAGTCATCAATAATCTGCTGTTTCATTCCGGCAATTTTACGTTCCAGCTTAGAAATAAATTTTTTCCGTTCAGCCGCAGGCAGTTTCAGGATTTTTCCCAGCTCACCCAAAGCAGCAATACTGTTCTGGCTTGCAGCAATCTCAGATTTTATCCGGTTTAACTCATTTTTCTTTTTGGCTGTAGACTCAGGAGATTGATAACCTTGTTTTTTAAAAGCAGATATTTTTCTCCTGAGTTGCCACCTCCGGCTATTCAGCTCTTTGGTAGCTTTTTGCTGCTCTTTCGTGATATTTTCAAGATGCTCATATACATCAATACAGTTTTGTATAACTTTTGAGTCTGATGAACGTTCCAGCTCCGGAAGTTTAAAGAGTTTCTGTGCCAACTCTTTTATTTTATCCTGAGTTTGGTATTGCTTGTCTTCAACAACAAGACAAATCTGGTATTTCCCGGTCCAGAACCATATACTGTTGTTACTGATGGTCTGGATAGGATATTTTCCGGCCAGCTTTTTTATTGTTCCAGTACGGCTGGGAATCGGCCTTATTCGAATATGAGTCCAGGCTATCCTCTTGTTATTTACATACCAGTTGTTACTGGCAAAAGCAGTGCTGAAATTTGCAGAAAAGTATTTACTTGTTACTTTGCCTTTTATATTTGTTTCAGCAGTTACCAGCGGGCACAGCAAAGCGGAAAGCTCGGAATTTTGTTCAGTCGCTTTCATTTTATCAAGGAATGCATTTTTTTTATTTGTGAAAGGCTGTTTTATTCTTTTTATTTCAGTCAATATTTTTTTAAGGTCCATTTCAAGTTGAGCAACTTCATCCTGTTTAAGCTTATCTGTCTTCAAGTTTTTGAGTTCTTTTTTTAAACTATTGACTCTTTTAACTTTATAACTTAAGCTGTTCTCTTTGTTACGGACATTATTTGCTATTTGTCTGGACTGATTATTGACTCGCCTGTCATTATTACTGTTTATGGCCTTGATAACAAAATCACAATCTGAGATCAGTGAAGTTGCAGCAATTACCTTTTGATGCAGCTTTGCATTAAGCGGACTTTGAAGTTTGCATAACTCCAGATGTTTTTTCAAAATAACTGCGTCCGTGTCTGTCCGGGAAATCTTGATTGTATCTTGGAGAGATGACGCATTATCAGCGGCTTTTGAGTTCATGTTGAAGATTACGGTGAATACAATAAAGATAAATAGCACTTTAATATGCATCTTTTATTCTCCTCTTTTAATTAATATAAACCCGGGTAAGTTAATTAATATAAACCCGGGTAAGTTTATTTTATTGTTTTCCTCTCAGTTTTTTAATGCGTTCCAGCACGGGAGGGTGGGAATAATTGAAATAAGCGTATAATTTCTGAGGGTATAAGTTTGCCATATTGTCTACAGAAAGTTTAACTAAAGCATCCGCCAGCGTTTCACCTGAACCGATCAGCTTCATAGCAAAAGCATCCGCCTGACGCTCAAACTGACGGGAGATAGCATTAAAAAACAAAGGCATAGCCCATAAAATAATGCCGCCGATAAAACTTAAAACTATCAGTTTAGCAAAAAATGTGTCAGTTTGTAATTTGAATATTTTAACCAGTATATCACTTTCAAGCAATATAAACGCTATATAGAACCCAACTGCGGAAAGAGTTTCAAAAAGGACTAAATTTTTAATAACATGTTTCTTCCGGCAATGACCAGCTTCATGAGCAATAACCGCCAGAAGTTCCTCTTTTGTCAAGCTTTCAAGCAGAGTGTCAAAAACCACAATTCTCTTGACCTTGCCCAGCCCTGTAAAATAAGCATTGGAATGCTTGCTGCGTTTTGAAGCATCCATCTTGTACACCCCACTTACCTTAATTCCTGATTTTTTGAGCAGATTGATAATATCTTTGGTAAGCTCCTTATCGTCAATCGGAGTAAATTTATTGAATAAGGGGTCGAGTATATATGGCGAAATATAAATCATAAACAAGGTAAAAAAGAAAAAGAACGCCCAGACGGGGAACCACCACCATTCAGGAATGTGTTTTACCAGACCAAAGGCTCCGAAAAGCAGAATAGAAAAAAGTACAGCTGAAACCAGCAAGCTCTTGACTAAATCCCAAAGCCACAAAGAGAAGCTCATATTATTAAAGCCAAAACGCCGTTCAATGCTGAAAGTCTGATAAAGATTAAATGGAATGTTAAGGATAGTCTTTGAAAAACTCAATAGCATAACGAAGATTACACCCCAGACGGCAAACGGCCAGTGATATTGATTATGAAGCTCAAAAAGCGTCTTATTATACCAGGCAAGGATTCCGCCAAAAATAAAAACCAGGGTGATTATTTCATTATAAACCGTATTTATTGTCCTGAACCTGGATTTAGCAAAAGTATAAGCATTGTTCTTTTCAAGATCTTCCGGCTTAATAACTTCAGCAAATTCAGGGGGAATTTCAGAACCGTATTTTTTAATATGATGAAGGTTCAAAAGCTCAATAGTCAAAGCCCCCAGGCAGATAAGAACATAACACAATATAATTAACGGCAATACCCATTCCATAATGATGCAATTTCCTTTGTCTGTAATTTCCAGTAGTATTATAGCATAACTTATAATAATGCTTAATTCAAACCTGAACAGGAAAATTCACGGGAAAAAGATTAAAAAAAGAGCGGGAAAATTCCCGCTCTGAAATCTAAATAATTGAAAGCCGGTATTAAGCTTTCTGAAATTTTCCTGTACGAATACAGGCTGTACACATTTTTACAGTTTTGACAGTTCCGTTCTCAACGATCCTGACTTTTTGAATATTAGCCTTAAAAGTGCGTTTATTGTTTTTTACAACATGCAGACCAATTCCGCCATCTTTTTTAGCTAAACCTTTGCGGACTATGCTGCCGCCAAAAACTTTTCCTTTATCACAAAGGTGACATACGTTACTCATTGTTCATCTCCGTTATCGCGTTTTCACTGGAAAATCAGTATCAAAAATATATAAATGGTGGGTTGACTGGGACTCGAACCCAGGACCACCGCCTTAAAAGGGCGATGCTCTACCGACTGAGCTATCAACCCACCAGAAGCATCCAAAACTAAATGAATGAGCCTTTATTATACTCACTGTTTTGATTTTTGCAAACGCTGCCGCTTTTTTTTTTGATTTTTTTTCATATTTCTTTGCCAGGAAAATTGCAGAATCGCTATATTTACACTACATTTAATAGATTATTAAGCATTTTTAACAGTAATTTTGAACTTGAAAGGAAAACAATCATGGTTACTATCAAAACATCTATGGGCGACATCAAGCTGGAGCTTTTCGAAAAAGAAGCACCCAAAACAGTAGCAAGCTTTCTCCGTTACATCGACGAAAAGCATTATGACAACACGCTTTTTCATCGCGTAATTGACAATTTTATGATACAGGGCGGAGGATTTGACACTGATTTCAACCAGAAACCGACCAATGAACCCGTAGAAAATGAAGCTGCCAACCAGATCAGCAATGAAACCGGGACTATATCTATGGCCCGTACCTCAGATCCACATAGCGCGACTTCACAATTTTTTATTAATCTAGTTGACAATGATTTCCTCGACTTCAAAGCCCCGACCGTACAAGGCTTCGGATACTGTGTTTTCGGCAAAGTCACAGACGGTATGGATGTGGTAAATAAAATAGCCAAGGTTTCTACAGGGTTCCGCGGACAACACGGTGATGTTCCTGAAGAAGATGTTGTTATTAAAGAAATCGTCCGCGACTAATGAGATTTCGCCCCTGCATAGATTTACATAATGGCAAAGTGAAGCAAATTATCGGTGGAACTTTGACCGACAGCAACGCCACGGTTCAGACTAATTTTGAATCGGAACATGATTCCGCTTATTATGCGGAACTTTACCGAAAAGACAATCTGCGCGGCGGTCATGTCATTATGCTGGGACCCGGAAACACTGAAGCCGCCCGATTGGCCCTAAACACTTATCCCGGCGGTCTGCAGATCGGCGGCGGCATCAACTGCGACAACGCTCTGGAGTGGCTCGAAGCCGGAGCCTCTCATATAATCCTGACCTCATATATTTTTGCCGACGGTGAACTCAAACAGGAACGCTTGAATAAAATATTCAATCTAGTCGGACGCAACAAGCTGGTTCTCGACTTAAGCTGCCGTTTGCGCAACGGCAGATATTATATCGTTACTGACCGCTGGCAAAAATTCACTAACTGCGAAGTCAACGCGGCAACCCTTAGGAAACTCTCCGGATACTGCGCCGAATTTCTTATTCATGCAGTAGACGTCGAGGGAAAACAAGCCGGAATCGATACTGGTTTAATCCAAATAATGGCGGAATATTCCCCGGTTCCAGCCGTATATGCCGGTGGAGTCCACTCGCTGGAAGACATTGATTTGATTCGTAAGACCGGACAAGGCAAAATTGATTATACGGTAGGCTCGGCTCTTGATATTTTCGGCGGCAAACTAAAATACACTGATATCCTGGAGAAATAACATGAAGATAAAAATTTTCTTCCAAGCACTGCTCGTAATGTTGCTCATCAGCGGCTGTACCTGTCCGAAAACCGCAAAATCGGATTCTCCAAAGAAATTTAAACGTGTTTTTTGCTGGGGAACGCTTAAAAATGAAAATACAGCACGGAAATTCAGCGAAATTGGCGTCAGCGATATACGGGTTTTCAACCAGAAGCAATTGGAATTAGCAATAAAATACGGAATGACTCCATACTGCGGAGTGTTTACTCCTTGCGGAAAACATGGACAGGTAATGTCTCCTGAAGAAGAAAAACATTTCGCTTATATCAACGGGCTTGACCTGAAAAAAACAAACCGTAAAGAAAAAAGAGCTGTTGTCAACAAACGCAGGATAGAAATGAAATGCCGCTATGGAGGAGAACCTGTTGCGCCGCTTGATACGCTTAACAGTTGTAGAATTCCTTGTTTCCTGAGCGACAAAGATTATACTCTTTCTAAAAAGCGTATAGATGCTATTTGCTCCCGGGTCAAAGGGATCAAGGGGATTTATTTTGATTATCTCGGCTATTCGAATTTCAAAGGATGCTATTGCAAAGACTGCCTTAAAGCATATAAAAAATACCTGTCAGAAAAAGGATACTCCGACACCCCCCGAAACAAAGAGGTTTTTTACCGCGACATGCTGGTGAAATACTATAACGATATGATTGATTATGTAAAAAGTAAACATCCTGACTTTAAGGTACTTGTCCATGTTTATCCAACATTTCTGCCAGAACCACTGTACGGCAACAGAACAAAAGCGGATTTCTGCGGACAAACTGTCGCATGGTATTTCCCCTGGAATGATAAAAAAATAACCCGTTATACCAAATTCGTGACTGACAAACAAAATATGTATTTCAAAGGAGTACAGGGAATTCCTTTTGTCGGCCTAAATCGAAATCCCGGCAGCCTTTGGATAAAAGACGCGGCGACTCTGGAAAAAGAACTGCGTTTAATTCTTGCTGCAGGCGGAGATACACTTATGGTATGCAATGGTAATGATATGATTAAACCCGGTATTTATGAAGTATTCAAAAAATACTGTAAAAAGTAATGCTCATCGCTCGTTATAGTATCTTCAACTCGGCAAAACTTCTGTGACCGGCTCTTGATACGACAATATGATCCAGCACTTTTATTTCAACAGTTTCAACAGCTTTCTTGATGTCGCCAGTCATACGGCGGTCAGCCGCGGACGGCTCACATAAACCGCTGGGATGGTTGTGTACCAGAATTATCGCGGCAGCGTGAAGTTCAAGACAAC
The DNA here is from genome assembly GCA_963664605.1 of Victivallaceae bacterium. Taxonomy (GTDB): domain Bacteria; phylum Verrucomicrobiota; class Lentisphaeria; order Victivallales; family Victivallaceae; genus JAHOYW01. Next base: position 1,178,987 of record OY761536.1, on the reverse strand, counting down.
GCTTTACGATATTACGGGGATAGACAGCCGCGCGATTAAACGTTCCCTCCTGACAATCATAGTCGATCACATGATTTTTAGTATTCAGGTAAAGTGTCATGAAAAATTCGTTTTTCTCTCCCCCGATTTTCATTCGCACATAGTCTATCACACTTTTAGGGGAATTTACAAAGTCTGTACCGAAAGCATTTGATTCCAGATAGCCGTTGCATAATTTCCGCAAGAAAACGAATAAAACTGCGGTATTTTCTCCGATACCTTTAACTTTTTGCAACTCCTCGACCGACGCGTCAAAAACGGCGTGCAGCTCCTTGAAATGAGCTAAAAGGTCTTTAGCTATCGGTTTGACGTCACGACGCGGGATAACAAAAGTTAAAAGCATTTCAAGCGCTTCATAATCATGCAGGGCTTTCAGCCCTCCGCTAAGGAATTTTTTTCTCAAACGAGCCCTGTGTCCCTGGAGCATATCTTCTTTCATCAGTCCCTCGTTAAATAAGTAAAAGTTTCAAAATGACTTGTACGTGGAAACATATTGATCATTCGCGCAAATTTTAAGTTGAACCCATTATTATGAAACATATTCAAATCTCTTCCCAAAGTGTCCGGACTGCAAGAAATGTAAATTAAGCGCTTGATTTTGCTTTTAACTATACTTTTCTTCAACTCTCTGCCAATACCGCTGCGCGGCGGATCAACAATCAATAACGCGGAATCAGGCAGGCCTTCAACAGTTTCCTCAAAGACTTTGCCGACATTCGAGGCAATTACTTTTGCATTTTCAGCTCCATGCTGACGCAGGTTGTAACGTGCTGATTCCACCGCCTGCTCGTCAATCTCAATACCAGTCACTTCAGAAACTCCAGCAAGAGTCGCACTTACACTAAACAAACCCGAACCGCAATACAAATCAAGAACAGCTTCAGGCTTTTCCTCTTTCAAGACTGCGGTCACATTTTCGATCAGAGCCGCGCTGCCATAACCATTCACTTGATGAAAACTTCCGACCGGCACGGAAAACTTCCCAAACGGCATCTCCTCTTTCAGCCAGCTTAAATTGGCTTTAGGGGCATTGCGCCAGTAGACCACGCCGTCATTCTCAGTATAACGCAAAGTAAAAGTCTGACCTTTATGCAAACTATGAAAAAAACCTTTATTGCTTCTTAATTCAACCAGTTTTTTGTTGATTTCATCACATGCCAACGGACATTGTTCAATATCCAATACCGTTTGATTGCCTTCGTACATATAACCAAGCAATGTCCGCGGACCATCTTTTTCAACATGAAGAATTATTTTATTACGGTATCCGTGAGGATTTTCAGGAGTCTGCCAGTCGCCGAATTCACATTCATCCACAGGAATATTACGTTCAAGAAAATCCCGCATCTGTTTGTCTTTCAGTTCATTTTCATATTTATAGTCAATATGCTGATAAGCGCAGCCGGGACAGAATTTGCCATAAGGACATGCCTCTTCAACCCTGGCGGGGCTTGGTTTCAAAACCTTGACCAGACGCGAAGTATAGTAATCCTGCTTTTCTTTTTTTATTTCCACTTCGACAAATTCACCGGGAATAACGCGCGGCACGAAGCACACTTTACCGTCAATTCTTCCCAATCCGGAACCGCCAAAGGTCAATTTTTCTATCTCTATTTCAAAATTATTATTCAGTCTCAAAGGATATCTCCATTAAAAATTCACTTTTAATATAGCATGATTAAGGCTTTTTTATACAATTCACTGTACTGAACCAACAAATATCATAAAAAAATATCTATTTAACATGACATAAGCGGCAAAACGGGTTATCTTATGATGCTTAGTTTTACTATATTTATAAATCAATATTTTTAATAAGATGGGAGCAGTAACCATGCAGGTGCCATTACTTGATTTCAAAAAACAATATCAGGGGCTGAAAGAAGAAATTTTGAAAGAAATCAGCGATATTTGTGATTCACAGCAGTTTGTACTTGGAAGTAAAGTCCAGAAACTCGAAGATGAAATATCCGAATACTGCGGTTCAAAATTTGCCTGCGGCGTAACTTCCGGTTCTGACGCATTGATTATTGCACTTATGGTCGAAGGTATTGGCGCAGGAGATGAAGTCATCACCACGCCGTTTACTTTTTTCGCCACAGTCGGAGCGATATCCCGCGTTGGAGCAACTCCGGTATTTGTTGACATTGATCCCGGCACTTTCAATATTGATCCTGACAAAATTGAAGAAAAAATCACTTCAAAAACCAAAGCGATCATTCCGGTTCATCTTTTCGGCCAATGCTGTGATATGGATGCAATCAATGCTATTGCTGAAAAACATGATCTCATTGTCATCGAAGACGCCTGTCAATCTATCGGAGCGGAATTTAAAGGCCAACGCGCCGGAAGCATGGGCGATTACGGTTGCTTTTCATTCTATCCTACTAAAAATTTAGGCTGTTTCGGAGACGGCGGGATTGTTACCACAAACGATGAAAAGAAAGCTGAACTTTTGAAGATCTTTCGTAACCACGGACAAGGTTCCACTTATGTTCATAATTACATAGGCGGAAACTTTCGTCTTGACGCCTTGCAGGCGGGGGTACTCTCTATAAAACTGCGTGAACTCGATACATGGAGCAACGCGCGCAAAGCCAATGCCGCTGAATATAACACTCTTTTCGCTGCCTCAAAACTCGGAGATAAAATCAAAGTGCCAATGGTTGCGGATTATGCAAACAGACATATTTACAATCAATACAGTATTCTCGTAGCCGACGGTAAACGCGACGAACTTTGTGCCAAACTGCGGGAAACCGGAGTCGGATGCGGTATCTATTATCCTTTATCATTGCATTTACAGGAATGCTTCAAGTACCTGGGCTGTAAAGAAGGCGATATGCCAATAAGCGAAAAGACTTCCAAAGATATTCTGGCACTGCCTATCTTCCCTGAATCAACTTCTGAACAACGTCAGTTTGTGGTTGAAACAATTGAAAAAATTCTGTGCGGCTAATTAATGAGTAGAAAACGCGAAAAAGAACAAGTTTTTAAAAGACAAAGCTATCTCAGACTCTTAGGCTACACCAAACCTTATTGGTTCCGTATGACCCTTGGAGTCGTGGCTGGTTTCCTGGTAGGCGGTTCATTATTCGCCAGTATAATGCTTATACCAGAACTGCTCAATGCTGTTGAACAACCCGTCGGTTCAGGAAGCCGGACAATCAATATAAGTAAAAAAACAGAACAGATCGTTGACAGCATTGAAAATGAAAAAGGAGTAAAGCTTTCGCGCAGGGAAAAAATGGAAAAGATCGAAAGTATATTAAATCCTGCCGATCCCGATCCTAAACTGACTGCGTCTTTGAAAAAACTGGGAAACTTTGCGGAAAAATTTTCTTTACCTTTAAGAGTAAAAGGCAAACGTGAAATAATTATCAGTTGGCCGGTGGAATTTACAATTCCAGTCTGCACCCCGACCGGACGAATGGCATGGCAATTCCTGGCTATTTATGTTTTTGCTTTTATTCTCGGATGGGTTATTAAAAATCTTGCCACCTACGCTAACCGCTATTACACCCGCTGGGTAGGCGCGAAGGTTATAGCCGACCTGCGTAATGAAGCTTTTAACAAACTCCTCGGGCAATCACTCAAATATTATGGAAAAATGGATGTCGGTCATTTAATCAGCCGCTGCACCAATGATACTTCCACTATTGAAACCTCGGTCGCCAATGTTATCGCGGACGCCACCCGCTGCCCGATTGAAATTCTTTCATGCCTTGTGGCAATCTTTGTTTTAAGCATGCGGGGCAATAGTAACTTCGTCCTCCTTCTCATACTCTTGATAGGAACTCCGCTGATTGCGATACCGGTAGCAATACTGGGACGTAAAATCAGACATATTTATAAATCATCCCTTCACGTTATCGCTGAAGTAATTTCCAGGATGCACGAAGTTTTTACTGGAATTATGATTGTCAAAGCCTATAACACGGAAAACATTGAGAGCAAGCGCTTTTATAAAATCAACCGTAAATACTTCCGCACAGTCATCAAAGCCCTGAAGTTCCAACTGTTAATGAGCCCGTTAATGGAGATCATAACTATTATAGCAGCTCTGTCATTCCTGCTTTATTCCTACAGTAAAGATGTCAGCTTCACTATGCTTATTGCTTTGATGGCTCCCGCGGTCCTGGCATACCGGCCGATCAAAAGCCTGGCTAAAGTCACTACTTACCTCCAGCGAAGCATGGCCGCCGCTGACCGTTATTTCGATTTGATCGACACCGATACAGGGCTTACAGAAAAAAAGGATGCCGTTGAGCTTAAAAAATTTGAGAAGGAAATATCATTCAATGATGTAAGTTTTGCTTATGATGACCAGAAAATACTTGATGATATTAATTTCAAAATACCAAAAGGTTCAATAGTCGCCGTAGTCGGAGAAACCGGTTCAGGAAAAACCACTATAGCCAGTCTGATCGCGCGTTTTTATGACGTCAACTCCGGCTCCGTAACGATTGACGGCATCGATGTCCGCGATATGACAATAAAGTCGCTTCGCGAAAATATTGGCATAGTTACTCAAGACCCTATACTTTTCAACGAAACCATTGCCGATAATATCGCTTACGGTACATACAACGCAAGCGCAAAAGAAATTGAAGAAGCCGCAATAAAGGCAAATGCCCACAAATTTATTACTGACGGACGCCATCCTGAAGGTTATCAGACAGAAGTCGGGGAAAAAGGTTCAAAGCTATCCGGCGGAGAAAAACAGCGTATCGCCATTGCACGCGCAATCCTTAAGAATCCACCAATCCTGATTCTTGACGAAGCCACCAGTGCGCTTGATACAGTTACTGAACGACTAGTTCAGGAAGCCCTCAACCATGCGATGGAAAACCGTACAGTTTTCGCTATTGCGCACCGTCTCAGCACGATTCAGCATGCTAATAAAATTATTGTCCTGAAACACGGAAATATTGCCGAACATGGTACTCATGACGAATTACTTGCGGCAGGCGGAATCTATAAGGAATTATACGAAACACAATTCAAAACCCAATATTAAATCCAAATGACTATTGCCAGGGAGATTCTTGCTGATTTGAAGCGTATTCATTTTGTCGGGACAGGCGGCGCCGGCACTGCTCCCCTTGCGGAAATAATGCTTCAACTCGGATATTCTGTTAGTGGTTCGGATTTATGTTTAAATGCCAAAACAAAAGCTTTGCAGAAACATGGAGCATTAATCTTTCAGGGACATTCTGCGGAAAACCTTCAACCTGATACCCAATTAGTGGTGTATTCATCTGCCGCCGCCGCTGACAACCCGGAACTGCTCCAGGCCAAAAAATTCAATATCCCTTGTCTGCGCCGCGGTGATTTCCTGGCAAAACTAAGTTCTTGCTATCCGCGTACTGTCGCGATAAGCGGCTCGCATGGCAAAACCACAATTACCGCGATGCTCGTATGGATTCTGCGGCAATGCAAAGTACCGTGCACCTATCTTATCGGCGGCAAAGTGAATAATTTTCCCGAAGCAGCAAGCGCCGACAGCGATATATTTATTACGGAGGTTGACGAAAGCGACGGCTCCAACGCTATGATCTCACCGTTTATCGGTCTGGTCTGCAATCTTGAGGATGATCACAGCTGGAGCGTCGGCGGAACTGAAGCCCTGATGGAAAATTTCTCCCGTTTTGCCCGGCAGTCACAAAATTTAATTTATTTTAGCGACAGGAACTCCGCCAAACTTTTTAACACCCATCCTAAAGCCTGTGCCCTTGATCCAAATGATTTGGTAAAATACCAGTCTGTAAAATTTAACGGCTTTATGAAAATCAATGCAGCGCTTGCCTGCAGAACTGCTCAAGAACTCGGTATTGCTTCTGACGCGGCAGTAGATGCGGTGAACAGTTTCCCGGGAGTAGCAAGGCGTATGACAGTTCACTTCGATTCATCTGGAACCACCATGATTGAGGATTACGCACATCATCCTACCGAAGTGGCACGTTCGCTTGAATTATTACGGGAAAACTATCCGCAACACCATTTGAGAGTGGTTTTCCAACCGCACCGTTATGCCAGGCTTGCAAAATATATTGATGCATTCGCACAGGAACTGGCTCTCGCCGATTCTGTTTTCATTGCTCCTGTATTCGCGGCATGGACAGAACATGGCAAAATCAATTCGCAAACCCTCGCGAAAAAAACAGGCGGTAAAGCCGTAAACCTGAATTTGGACTGGGAAGAAATGCCCGCTGTTATTTTGCGTGACCGTCCTGAAAAATTATTGATTGCGGTATTAGGCGCAGGTGATATTGAAAAACTTATTCCTGAACTGAAATCGCATTTATCACAAGGGAGATAAAATATGCCGGAAAATAAAATATATTCATATTTCAAGAAATTTGTGATTGGCATGATCATGCTTTTCACTTTCATACTCCCCTTAAAACTCGGCGGCATTGTCGGCGTTCCTGAAGCTACCAGTCTGTTTACGGACCAACTGGCGGCATATCTGATAATCACCTGGCCGGTATTCATCTTCCCGTTTATTTCCGGAATTCTACTGGTACTCGCCTTAATCGCCTTCCCGTTCAAGACAATTTCATTTGCCAAAGATAAAAGCCTGCTTGCCGCTTCTCTCTGGGTTCTTTTGGCATTCACCTCCCTGCTGGGAACGGTCAACGCTAATGTCTGGGATTTCGTTATTATGGAAATCACACATATCTTCGGACTGGCAGCATATGTCATAACGCTTTATCTGTTCCTGAAAAATGTTCCTAAAGCCAGAATGCTGCTTACAGCTTCAATCCTTGCCGGGTTAATCGTAACAGTATATTTCGGGCTCGAACAGTACTTTGTAGGCTTCAAAGAAATGCAGGAATTTGTCTCTAAACAGAAGAACTCCGGAATCATCGGCAATGATGTTCTGAGAGCTAAAATTTTTGATAACCGGCTTAACGCACCTTTTACCAGCAGTAACTCTCTGGCTGGATATCTGCTCCTGACCGCGCCTTTATGTATTGTATGTTTATGGAATCTTTGCGCAAAAGTGGAACCGCCCAAAATCGCGCGCTTAATTTTCATACCTATAGCTGCCGTCTGTTTATTTTTCATTTTCTTTGAGACCAGGGCGCGCGGCGCATTCTTATCACTGCTTTTAGCCGCCGGAACATTTATTTTATTTTTCCCGGTAAAAAAATGGCTGCGCTGGACGATTATTATTGCGGCTCCTTTAGTAATTATTGCCGGAGCTGTATACATCTATAAATTCGGCCGCGGCTTTGCCTCAATGCAGGTTCGTGTTGACTATATATGGGTATCTCTGAAGTTATTATTCAAGCATCCCTTCACCGGAACGGGCTGGGGGGATTTCTTTTATGACTATATGAAAATCAAAGCAACCCAGTCAGCTGAGGCTCCGCACACCCCTCACAACCTCTTTCTGGCACTTGGCGGGCAAGCCGGAATATCAGCTTTGCTGGTTTCTATAGGAGCATTATTTTATCCGTTTTGGCTGGGAGCTAAAAAGGTACGTTTACTGATTTCCAAACATGAATATATGCGGGAAGACGTCGCACTCCTTTTTGGTTTTACCGCATTTTTATTTCATTCAATGATGGATATAAACTTACAGATCCCGGCAAATATTGCAACCGCATCAGCAATAGGCTTGATGCTGTCAATCTCACCAGAAGATAAAAATGAAAACTCGAAATTGCCGCAACGAACCGCCGCCTGCATCATTGCTTTACTCACAGCAACAGTCGCAATAGGCGGCGGCTGGCATTTGCTCTGTTCAGAATATGTTTATTCCAGACTCACAGAAGCCTGTAATTTACGTGGAAAAACTCCGGAAGAAATATTAATGACCAGCCCGGAAAACGTTTATCAGAAATTCGAAGCGGCAGTCAAAGCACGTCCTTATTCTCCATTTCCATATAGCACCGCTGGAGCGTTCTATATGGGAACCGGACGTCTTGAACAGGCTGAAAATCTATACAAAAAAGCTCTGAAATCAGCTCCTGACTGCGCCGCCTGGTATTTCCGTTTATATTCAATACAGAAACTACAGGGGCGCAGCGAAGAAGCAGAAAAAAACCTGCGAAAAGCCCACGGACTTTTCCCGAATCACCCTAAATATAAAATACTTCCGGGAAACGATTAGCTTTTGAAAGGCGGAGCCAGCGGTTCAAGGTAGGGGCGGAACGGAACCATAGCCGCGATATCATTTATTTCAGCTATGACATCCTCCGGCAACGGCCCTTTTAACGCCGATTCAACATTGCTCTCAAGTTCAGCAACATTTCTGACCCCGGACAATACAGTACTGACTTTCGGGTTCGATAAAAGAAATCTGGTTGCAAGTTCAGGCATCGTCATTTTCAGGTCGCCAACCAGAGTATAAAGCCTGATAAATTGTTTCCGGCGCGGCGGACTCAGCCAGTGCGGAGGATTTTTTACAACATCATTCTCATAGACAGCCGCCAAAGCTCCCTGATGCAGGGGCGAACCACAAACCAGTCCCGCGTTTTGAGCTATGACCGCAGGAAGTAAAGCCTGTTCAGCTTCACGCCAGACCATATTATATTGAAAAGCACTTAAAACAACATCAAAATTTCCGGTATCAACGATATGCGGCAGTTCATAAGCAGTTGTTCCACCAAGCCCAAAGAATCTGGTTTTTCCTTCATCTTTGGATTGTCTGAGAATGTCCATTACCGGGCCTTCGTATCTGTCTTTATCAGTCCACCAGTCTATAAAATTTTCATCATCATAACGGTCCGGTTCATGGATCATCAAAATATCTACATAATTCCGTTTGAGATTTTTGAAACTCTGCTTTAAAGCGTTTTGTAAAAACTCTTTATTTTGCGCCTCAAAAGGCTCTGGTTTATAGCCTATTTTAGTACTGATGATAAATTCAGCGTCAAATTTTGAAAGAGTTTCTCCCAAAACAGATTCACTGTCAAGATATCCTGGAGCTGTATCAATATAATTGATTCCCAACTCCCAGGCACGCCTGATAATCTGGTCTGCTGTATCGCGGTCCGCGCCATATGAACTGATAAATAAACCGCCCAACGCTAATTCCGAAACCTCCAGCCCTGTACGTCCAAGTATACGTTTCTTTAACATAATATATTATCCTGCTTTAAAATTTAAATATCGGTTTGAATTCCTTTTTCTTCTCAATCATTGCAAATGCCTCAACTATATTGTCAAAGGGCATCACGGAAGAATGGAATTGTTTCAAGTCAATGATTCCTTTATCGACCATAGCAATACAAGTATGATGAATCAATGGATCAGCCTCAACCGGGGAATGGAACGCGAAATTGAGCCCGGAACCAAAAGCTGTAAGTGAAATTTCCATACTGTTGTCAACTCCGTAGAAAGCAAATGTTCCACCGGGTTTCAACCAGCTTGAATACTTGTCAATCTGAGTTGATATGCCAGCAGCGTCAATTAGAATATCAAATTTTTCATCAGGTTCTGATTGTTCTTCCAAAGCGATAAACTTATCAGCGCCACATTCTTCAGAACGTTTTTTTCCAGAAGCAGTACGCGCAATAGCGGTAACGCTTTCAGCAAACATAAGCGAAGCAAATTTAATATAAAACATTCCAACCGTACCGGTTCCAATAATCCCGATTTTTTTACCATAAAACGGACCAAGTTCCTTGATCCAGCTAAACGTTTCTTTCATGGTTATTAATAGTACGGATTCAGGACGGTTTCTCCAGCTGTTTGGAATTTTCATTTGAAAATCGGCATAAGCTGAAACGCTTTCCGGGCCCATGCCGTCAGCAAGCATGGCGGCTTTATCGCTTATCATGCCAATTTCAGAAAATCCTCCGAACTCACTGCCGAAACCGTTAAGTTTCTGACCGGCATAGACATAAACCGGACGAAGGACAATATCACCGATTTTGAATTTTTTTACTTTGGATCCGGTTTCAATCACTTCACCAACAGTTTCGTGTCCAAGAATCGCCGGGTAATTTGATCCCCAGGGTAATTTGTTATGAATGATTTTTTTATCAGTTCCAGTACATGCCGAAGCAAAAAGATTACGGCAGTAGCACTGGTAATCACCAATTGAGGGCAGTTGCGGAATATCCTGTAAAACCAGTTTTTCAGGTTTTTCAATAATAGCTGCTTTCATAAATATCCTCCATAGATCTTGAAAGCTTATGTATAAAAAGAGAGTGATAAATAAGAATTGAATGGAGGAGGGTCAACCAAGGGCAAGGAATTTTTGATAATTATAAAAAGAGCGGCACATCAAAGCTTGATATGAATCTATTTTTCCGTTTTTTAATGAATATATCATTTTTCCTGTTCCCTGATTATTATGAGTAGATTATAATATATAAAATATTATTTGCAACTGTGCAAACCAGTTTATAAGAAAAATAATCATGATTACGCCCTCCCGGGAGGGCATACCCATAATAGTTTTAAAGCATGCTCTGGCAAATGGTTATTGCCGCGACGCCGAAAATATCTTCAGCAGAACAACCGCGGGACAAATCATTGATTGGACGAGCCAGCCCTTGTAAAATGGGGCCATATGCTCCAGCTCCAGCCAGACGCTGTGTTAATTTGTAGGCAATATTACCAGCATTCAAGTCAGGGAATATCAGGACATTAGCCGCACCGGCAAGTTTGCTGTCTGGAGCTTTTGATTTCGCCACCGCAGGAACCAGCGCCGCATCAGCCTGAAGCTCACCGTCAGCGATTATGTCCAGCTTCTCAGCCTCTATTTTAGCTTTAAACTTTTCAGATGCTTCGACGATCTTATCGAGGAGTTCGTGTTTCGCGCTTCCGTAAGTAGAAAATGAAAGAAAAGCGACTTTAGGCGTTTTCCCCATTAACGAACGATAAGTATTGCAAGTCGCAATCGCGATATCGACCAACTGATCGGCATCCGGATCTGGATTCACTCCGCAGTCAGCATACAGCAAAACACTATCGCCTGATTCGGTAGGTTTTTCTAAATCCATTACAAAACAGCTGCTTCCGGTTTTAATTCCAGGCGCAGTACCGACACAGTTAAATGACGCCCTGAGCATATCAGGGGTGGACGCAATACTGCCGGCAACAAGACCGTCAACCATATTGTTTCTAGTCATTAAAGCACCAAAGAAAATACGGTTTTTAACAGCTTCACGGGCTTCTTTAAGAGAAATATTCTTTTTCTTGCGGATTTCCTTGAACTGTTCCGCGTATTCCTCGAAGAAATCACAAGTCAAATGATCAAGACATTTGAATTTACGTTCGGTTATATTGGCTTTCGCGCAAGACCCGGCAATTTCCGCTTCAGTACCTATTACGATAACTTCAGAAGCTACTTTATTGTCAATAATCATGTTGGCAGCGGTAACGACCCTCGGATCCTGTCCTTCTGGCAGGACTAATTTTTTAGCCCCCTGCCGGGCTTTTTCAACAAATAAATCAATAGCAGACATTAATATTTCCTCATATTGGGATTTAAGCGGGATGTACGATAGAATTAACAACGCTTCGGGCTATCATCAGCTCTTCGTTAGTAGGCATTACAACAACAGTTGATTTGCTGTCCGGTTTTGAGATAATACCTTTCTTGCCCAGAGTTTCTTCATTTTTCTTTCTGTCGACAGAGATTCCGAGACAGTCCAGGCCTTTAAGGATTTTCCAGCGTACAAAGTCACTCCATTCCCCGACACCTCCGGTGAATACGATGGCATCCGCTCCGCCCAGCAAGGCATAATATGAACCAATATATTTAATAACGCGGCGAGTGAACATACGGCGCGCACGCAAAGCCTGCTGGTCGCCTTTCTTTTCCGCCGCGATAATATCACGCATATCGGAACTGCCGATACCGGCAACGCCCAGTAAACCGGATTGTTTATTCAAAGTATTGTCAATTTCATTGCGCCCCTGCCCCAGTTCGATGAGCCGGAGAACAACTGCCGGATCAATATCTCCACAACGAGTTCCCATTACCAAACCCTCGAGAGGAGTCATGCCCATTGAGGTATCAAGAACATTTCCGTTGCTGATAGCCGCCATACTGCATCCGTTGCCGAGGTGACAAGTGATTAACTTCATGTGGTCATAGGGTTTATTGAGGAATTTACCAGTGGCAATCGCGACGAAATGATGAGAGGTTCCGTGAAATCCGTAACGACGAATGCTGTATTTGGTGTAAAGGTCATAAGGAATCGCGTAAAGATATGCTTCCGGCGGCATGGACTGGTGAAAAGCTGTATCGAAAACCGCAATATTAGGTACATCTTTAAAAATCTTTTCGCAAGCTGTAATACCGTTTAAATTCGCGGGATTATGCAGTGGAGCTAAAGCAAAACAGTCTTTAATGGCGTCTTTGACATTTGAATTGACTATGGCAGGTTTTGTAAAACGTTCGCCGCCATGAACCACGCGATGCCCAATAGCCTGAACTTCAGACAAATCTTTTATTACTCCGGCTTCCTTGTCTATGAGTATATCACAAATGCTTTTAAGAGCATCTCTATGGTTTTTGACCGGGGGAGAAAATTCTTTTTTCAAACCATCGTGACGGGAATAAATCAAGTTGGGGCTGTCACTTCCGAGTCTTTCGACCATACCTTTTGCTAAAACTTCTTCGTTTGCCATTGCGAACATCGTGAATTTCATTGATGAACTGCCGGCATTCAATACCAGGACTTTCATGTCACTCCTTGTTTTTTGTAATCTGTTGCGTAATTAAGACGAACCCAGCCCCCTGTGTCTTAATCAAGAATATATTATCCAGCTAATATAGAGCTGAAAATTCCATTTCCAAATAAAAAAACTATAATTAATATTTTTTTAACAATATTTTATGCGACAGCCATTTCGGGCTCGGGCTGCTCCCCGCGCTTCAAAAGTTCCGCATGGACTTTCAGACGGATTGTCCGCATATCGATCATCCCCAGCGGAATCTCGTTTGTTTCCGAATCGACAACCGGCATCTGGTCTATTTTCAGGCGATACATTCGTTGGAAAACTTCATCAAGATTGACATCGGCATTTGTAGAGTCCTCCATCGGACGCATAATATCCGCCACCAGAAGCCAATGCCAGTTATCATGGTCGGCAAGGATGTCTTTCAAAGCCTCAAAGTTCAGAATTCCTCTGATCTTGCCCTCCTTGTTAACAACCGGGGTCATCAATACATCGTTTTCCGTAAAGCAATTTATCGCCTCAACAATCGGGGCTCCCTCTGAAAGCGTTACAAGTTTTTCATCTATAACATCGGCGACTTTCATTGAAGCCCTGACGTCTTCCTCTGTTATGTCACGGCCCGCTTCACCTGAAAGCCTGACCGCCAGTTTAACCATTGCCGGGCCAAGCACCTGCACCACCAACGTTGTAGTTGTAACCACGAAGATTATCATGTCGCCGAGATTCATTCCCTCAGCTATCTCTACCGAAGAAAGCTGTTCTGCCGCCATTATAGATAAGCCAATGGCAACTCCACCTTGCGCGAACAAGCCCATTCCAAGATATTTGCGTACGGCAGGAGGGCTGTTAGTCATTTTAGCGCCGAAATAAGCGCCGAAAAACTTACCGGCACTACGGAAAACAACATAAGAAATGATAATCAGCCAAAGCCAGCCCGGCATAACGCTGAATGACAAACGGGCTCCAACCAGCACAAAGAACAAGACATAGATCGGAACCGAAAAACTACGCACCAGCTTAAATAGATCCTTGCTCCGGCGGGGAGCTAAATTCGTTAAAACAAATCCCATCATCATCGTCGCCAGAATTATGTCCATCTTGAAAAAAACCGCAATACTGATTACCAGCAGGATCATACCAATGGCAATTGCCGCCCCGCGTTCAGTCTGCGGAACCCAGCGCAGGAAAGCCACCAGCATGGCAGCCACTACAGCTCCCACCGCTAAAGCGCCAAAGAGTTCATTACTGATATGTCCAAGTGAAACCCAGATGGAACCGGAATTTGAAGCCAGGAGTTTTGCCGTACTGCTGCCAACCCCATACAAAGTCATCGCAAGCGCATCATCCAAAGCAACGATTGCGATAATTGCAGTCGTCATAACTCCTTTTGAACGGTATTCCCAGATGACATCAATGGTTGAAGCCGGATCGGTCGCAGAAGCTATCGCTCCGAGAACCACTGCTCCGGCGGAAGCTGCTATCAGGTTGGATGTCACCATATAAATCAGGATAAATGAAGCAATCCCAACCAGAAAAAACGCGAGCAGCCCCTCTCCAAATAGAATAGCGGTAAATTGACGCGCATACTTTTTAAAGGTGTCTATTTTCAGTTCGCCGCCAACAAGAAAACCAATTATGCCGAGAGCGAATAAATTAAAAGTTTTCAGTTCAACTATGGCCGCCGAATCAATAATTCCAAAACCTGCCTGCCCGATTATCAGACCGATAGCAATATAACCGACAACCTGAGGAAAACGTATTTTCTGAAAAAACCATGCGCCCAGCATGCCGCCAAATACACCCAGCCCCAAAAGAAATAATATACTGTTATTTATAGAATCCATTTTAACGAGACTCCGTTAATAATTTATAAAAGCTTCCACTATCCTTACATTTAACCAGTTCTTCACGGAAATCTTTGTTTTTCAGACGAGTGCTTATCTGGGAAAGCAACTTGAGGTGTTCCGCATGCTGATCCTGACGCGCTATAATCATAAAAATAATTTTCACCGGCTCGGAATCAAGGCTTTCGTAATCATCTATACCTTTACGAACCAACGCGGCAGCGACAGCAACATCCTTAATAGAGCTTAAGCGCACATGAGGGATTCCAATTCCCATACCAATACCGGTACTCAAAAGCTGTTCCCGGTGGAAGATTCCTTTGCGTAAATCATCTTTCGAACGAACGACCGGGCTTTCTGCCAGAATATCAATAAGTTCATTCAATATTTGATCTTTGCTGGATTTCTCCAGCACTAAAACATGCTCAAGGGTAAGTGCCTTATCCAGAAACAAGGGGACAAAATCACTTTTTTTGTGGGAATCAGCGTTTAACTGTTTGTTGACCCAAGCTTCGATATCGGAACGTTTAAAGCGCCAGGCAGTACCGATTTTACCGCAGGGGATTTCCCCTTTACTGGCCCAGTCGTAAACTGTCCGTTCGGATACGCGCAGGTATTCGGCTACTTCTTCAATTGTCATTATTGTCGGTAAATCACTCATAAAAGCCTCTTTTTTAAGAAATAAATTGCAAATGATTGCAGATTTCGCATTTTTCTGCAATTATAATATTATTTTCGCAAAAGTAAAGCGTTTTTCTACCAAAAAGCTGGTTTTAATAGCAATTTTTTCAATTATCGTGCTATTTTAAAAAGATTTCAGGTAAAAGAAAGTGTAACAGAAGTAAATGAAAATTAGGTTCAGTGTTAATTTTCGACTGTAAGTCAAAGGTTTATTTCCTTGACCGAATGTTTTATATCCCAGTCTGGACAATGGCGGTTTTCTGGGTTGCTAAAGATATTGTCGTGCTGGCGGCGGTTCCCGCTCTGCGTTCAGCCCCGGCAGGACATTTGGGTGTTTTTCTGTTCGGAGTCATCAGCTCTTTCCTGATAATCAGGATTAAAAAGAGATGGAACATCTGAACTCCTTTCATTATCCTGTATTTTCATTCAGGAGCTTATTTACTGTAGATACGCCGGGGAAATCGCGGAAAAGAAAGCCTTTTTTCTGGAAATATCCACTATTTTCCAATAACTCCGGCAGCTCTCCTTTAAGCAGGGAGCGGTCAATCCCTAATAACAACGGCAGATTCGGATTGGCATCACAAAATTCCAAACGCTTGAGCAGCGCACCGCGATGCCAGCGGTGAAATAATTCGAGATGGATGATTTTACCTTTTTTGTTTTTAAAATTCAAATCGGGAAAAACTATTTCGCCCTTTTGCGCTTTGATGAAAGGAGTTTCACCGCTGATTTTCCAGTCTTTTATTTTTTCTTTGAATAAACGATGAAACATAACTATTTCTTCAGGTATATATGCCGTAAAATTGCGGTAATGCGAAACCAAACTACTTGTTTCATCTAAATTCAGGCGATAGATTTTATTTGTTAATTTCACGTCAGCTTTAAGCTGCCATTTGGGGAGGGTGCAGACAGCGGGAAAGAACGCTGCCAGCTGCAATCCGTATTTCCGGCTGTTTTCAAGCATACTCGCCGGACCGCTGATCTTCAAATGCATAAACAGGGAATCCTTTTCTCCAACAGGACTTTTGAGCTGTCTGATTTCCGCCAGCAAACGGAAGAATTTCAAATATTTAAACACTCTCCGCAGTTCCGCCGGATCTGGGGAAGCCACTTTTATTTCCATTTCCGAAGATTGAAACAACAGCCCCTGCACCTGGGCACAATTATAGCGTTCAAGCAGTTCCCGGGGGAAAATTTCCTTGAACTTCGTCAGCTTTTCATTTTCGGGCAAATCGGCAAAAATATCATGCTTCGCGAAATCTTTGAGTTCAATATCATTGATTAATTTCCCATGATAAGATTCATAATTTTCAGGGGTCTTCTTCAAAAGTTCCGCAGCTTTTAGAAAAACCTGACGACGGCGCGCCGGATAGTCAAAATCCTCCGCCTGCGAAAATTCACAGCGGTCAGAAACCAGCTTATTGAGGCCTTTGGTAAATTTTAAATCCCTGTGCGACTTAAGAACCGGCTCGACCAGTTCTTCAATTTCCCCACGCGTCAGGCTGCCGCCTTCTTCCTGTCCATGATATACAGTCAGCAAATCCTCAGCAATCCGCAACAAACCGCTGTCATCAGTGGAAATGAAAACCGGACGGACATATTTCCCTTGTTTCCGGAACTTTATTAAATCTTTAGTCAGCATCAGCGCCTCCTTTTAAAACGGCGGAATCCAGCTTTCTGGTAAGCTCGATGTTCACGGCGGCGCTGGCTGACACTTTCCTCGGAAGTTCCAGCGCTGATTAATTCATATAAAAGCGCCTGTTTCCCTTTTCCAGCACGAAGAATCCTGCCCAGACGTTGAACATGTTCACGGATACTACCGCTGCCGGAAACGATTATCCCGACACTGGCTTCGGGAACATCAACCCCTTCGTTGAGCACTTTACTACTTATGAGTACCGGATATTTACCGGAACGGAAAAATTCCAGCATCTCCTTGCGTTCCGCAACTTTTGTATGATGTGTCAAAACCGGAGTCATGAACTTCCGTCCCAGTAAATAAGCAGTTTTATTGTCGGCGGTGAAAATTATTATTCTTTCACCTGTATGCTTCGTAATCAGATCCCAAACTTTACGGATCTTAGCGCGTCCACTACGGGCAATGCGTTTTTGTTCAAGGAAAGCATTGAAAACTTTTCGCCCGTCCGGCATACGTGCGCAAAGGCCAAGGAACTGTGCCCAGGCTTCACTGCGCTGGAAATTTATGCCGTTGCGTTTAATAAAATCCAAATAGACCTGACGGTTACTGGTATAGGCAGCGGCTTCATCTTCATCCAGCTCAATTTTTAACTGAATCGTTTCGTAGGGCGCAAGTATTTCTCCCTCGAGTTCGTCAATATGGATTTGACAGCATAGTGGACCAATCATTTCGGAGAGGATTCGTTCGCCTTCATATTCCAGTTCAGGAGTGGCAGTCAACCCCAAACGATATGGGGCTATAGCCATTGACGCGGCGGTCCTGTTTACAGTCCCGGGCAGATGGTGACACTCATCAAAAACCATGAAAGCGAAACGGTCACCGATAAATTCCATATTTATCACGGCTGAATCATAAGTTGTTACAGTAATATCGCGAATATCGCGTGAACCGCCGCCAAGCATCCCAATCTGGATATTAAAGAACTTTTCCAAAACACGTGTCCACTGCTGGAGCAAATCGATAGTAGGAACAACAATCAGAGTGGGGCACTGGATATAGTTGATCGCCTGTACAGCTAAAAATGTTTTCCCGGAGCCGGTAGGTAACGCGGTAACCGCACGGCATTGGGATTCCTTCCAGCGTTCCAAAGCCTCTTGTTGATGCGGGCGCGGCGAAAAATCAGAATCGAGAGTAAGCTTAAGCGGAAAAAAGTTTTTAGCTTCATCCTTATAAGCTGTATTACAGTCACGCAACGCCAAAACCAGCGGCGCATAAAGATGAGCCATACAGCGATGACAGGAAACGCGTTCATCATATTTGATTTGGCGAAGCAGGGGAACGGGAAGTTTTTCCAGCGGCAGGTTTTCCAAAAGTAAAGTCCCCGCGTCAAAGCTGATATTAACCGGGATTTTATTCATAATATTTTTCATTTCCCCTAAGTTTCTCAAATACCATTAAGGGCCGTAAGCCCGGAATTCCATAGCTCAAGGGTGAGATTAGCTATACCCGGGGCTGCACCCTGGGCTTCGGAATCGCGTATTTTAAACCTTGCAAACACTTAGCTTTTTTGCGGACGAAAGGCGGCTATAGCTCCGAGAACTATGAAACCTGTAATAAAACCAACTGTCACAGTAACACCTGTAGAACCTATCGCTTTATTTGTCAAAAGCATCCAGAACAACAGAGCTCCAACGATTCCTCCGACAATACCAAAGATGCCCCCTTTTTTCCAATTCGGATAATCAGGAGAAGTATCCTCCGGCAATATTATTCCGGCAGGCAGTTCATAATCATCATCATGTTTTTCTTTATCAGCCATAAGCTATTATCCTGATTAAAATTCTTCATCCCTGGATAAAGCTACACGTCCCGAACGGGCAATTTTTATTTCGCCAAAATCAGCGACCAAAGAAATAAAATCATTAAGCTTGGAGGCTCTTCCTGAAAGTTCAATACCAAGCTCATTTTTGTGCACAGTAACAATTTTACCCTCAAATATTTCAACGAGCTGGATAATTTGAGATTTTTTATCAGCATCAGTAACATTAACTTTAATTAGAGCAATTTCACGCTGAATAAATTTCTGATTAGTCAGGTCTTCCACTTTGATAACGTCAATGAGTTTGTTCAATTGACTGTCAATTTGTTCTATAACCATATCATCTCCCTGAGTGACTATAGTCATTTGCGAAATTTTCGGGTCCTGTGTTTCATTAACAGTCAAAGACATGATGTTGTAACCGCGCCCGCTGAATAATCCGGCAACCCGTGCTAAAACTCCGAATTTATTATCAACCATTACGGAAATCGTGTGAGTTTCTTGTTTGTTCATAATAATTATGTCCTGTTTATTTGTTTTTAATTATAAAATGCTAATTTTGCGTTCTTTACATAATTGACACATCTATCAAGGTCACATTTCTCCGTTTCCTTGTCTTTCAAACGACTGCATGCGTCAACGCCATAAGGCATAATTTGTTTTACAGCCTCTTCCACGTTATCACTGGAAAGACCTCCGGAAATAATTACCGGCAGCGGACATTGGCTCACAAATTCCTCTGCATCACGCCATTTATAAGTATTGTCGCCACTTTCCTGTCCAATCAAATTTATTTCCGGGTTGTAACAGTCAAGGGTGATTGCGTCAATTACCGGATACAACTCTTCAAGTTCCATTGGATCTTTAGGGTTTTTCATATACTCGTAAACAATAATTTTTGCGAAAGGAGGCAGTAGATCGCGCAGCTTAAATATTTCCTCATTATCCACTTCATGAAGTTGAACAGTATAAATATTCGACCGCAGCATAATTTCCTCTATTTCCTCCGCTTTATTCAGGTGTGTAACAAGAACCGGAGTTATATAAGGCGGCAGCTGCTGCGCAAGACGTGCTGCGGTACTGGCCAGAATGAAAGTTTTTGACCGATGCAATTGTCCAACCAGAAAGCCAACCGCATCCGCGCCGGCTTTGACGGCATCCTGCAGTTCATGCTCGTTCTGAATTCCACATATTTTTATTTGCATTTACTGTAAATCTCCCAGGCTTTAAGTATTCCTTTTAAAGTAAATTCATCTCCGGCATATTCAATCCCTGAAATATTTTCCATAAAAAAATCCGCATCGCCACCCGTGGCCGCGATAGTCAAATCACCTTTTATACTCTTTCGCATTATTCCAATAAGTTCCTTCACGGCTCCAATTGCTCCTGAATCCATCCCTAAAATCATTTGATCCCCGGTTGCCGTACCCGGCCCATCCGGAGGCGGGGTTTTCAGAGAAACCAACGGCAGCTGCGCTGTATAATCATGCAGGCTGTTACGCAGTAATGCCCGTCCCGGGGCAATAGCCCCACCTATAAAAACCCTGTTTTCATCCAGCAGTTCAAAAGTTATTGCGGTTCCGAAGTCAATACACAAAGCCGGTAACGTAAATTCATCTTCCAGCGCAATTAAATTAGCGAGCCGGTCAGCTCCTAAAGTACTGCCGTCAACCATGCTTAAATCAATATTACATTGACATCCAGGCTCCAACCAGAAAATATCATGATCTTTAAATTTTCTCCGAAATCCGGGAACAACAGTTGCAGCAGCAACCGGTACCCCAACTGGAATAATTTCACTATCCAATTCAACTGTTAGAATTTTTCTGGAAGAATTGATTCTGCCGTTCTCAGCTTCTGCAACCACAGTATGAGTATTACCGATATTTAATAAAACAACCATTGCATCAATACTTTCTGGTTATGAGGTGAATCAACTAAATAAATTTCGCTAATTCCACATTAAGACCGAGATTATGAACTAATTCTTTGATTCTTTGCGCAGATTTGGCATTACAAACCAAAGTTGCGTCATCAGTATGCACAATAATCATATCTTCCACATCAATAGCCGCAATCAAATGTTTTGAATCACTAACGACAATATTATCGCTGGAATCAATACTTTTAAATAGACCGCGAACAACGTTATTATCTTTATCAGGACGTATTTGGTTGCGCAGCGCAGTCCAACTGCCGACATCATCCCAGTCGAAAGAACATTCCGCAACAAGAACATTCTTAACTTTTTCCATTACCGCATAATCTATTGAAATTTTGTTACATTTACTATATTCTTCAACCATTGCCTGTTCAATGTTATCGTTGACGTAGGCTTCACTAAAGCTCTCCGCCATTGATTCCAGCTCAGGAGCATATTTATGGAAAGCGTCATTAATCGTCTTCACCGACCAGATAAACATACCGCTGTTCCATTTATAATTACCGTCAGCAATAAATTTTTCAGCAGTCTCAATATTCGGTTTTTCCTTAAAACCAAAGCTTTTAAAGAATTTTGTATCTGTACCGCCAGATACCTGCTCACCGCATTTTATATAACCATACCCGGTACTGGCAGAGGCAGGGTTAACCCCAATCGTAATAATACTGTCACTTTTGGAAGCTAACTCAGCACAGTCTTTCAATTCATTACGCATTGCTCCAACGTTGCGAATAACATGATCTGCAGGCAATAGGAACATCACCGCATCGTCATTTCCAGCCTTGGCACGAACAATTCCGGCAGCAAGGGCAACACATGGAGCAGTATCTTTTCCGACAGGTTCCCCAATAATATTTTCAGCAGGCAAATTCTTTAACAAAGACTGCATTGGCGCGACATAATCCTGATTCGTTATAATCAGGATATTTTCTTCAGGAACCAGAGGTTTCAAACGTTCTGCAGTCTGCTCAAGAAGAGTCAAATTGCCAATCAAGCGCAACAACTGCTTAGGATGATTTATCCTGCTTTGAGGCCAGAAACGTTCTCCTTTGCCGCCGGCCATTACTACTGCATAAAAATTTTTATTTTCCATAATTTATTTTTTACCCGAGTTTTTCAATGATTTTTGTGAGAGGCAGGAACAAGGCTATAACGATAGTACCAACAACAACCGCCAGACCCACAATCATCAGAGGCTCAATAAGTGAAGTCAAAGCACTCACCGCATTGTCAACCTCTTCTTCATAGGTATCCGCAACCTTTTCAAGCATATCAGGAAGTTTACCTGTTTCTTCCCCCACCTCGATCATACTTACCACCATTTCAGGAAAGATTTTAGTGGCGCTAAGCGGAGGAGCAATCCCTTCACCTTCTTTCACCGCGTCATGGACTTTTCCAACGGCATTTGACACTACTTCATTGCCCGCGGTGTCCTTCACAATTATCAATGCCCCCAAAACTCCTACACCTGAAGCCATCAGAGTTCCGAGCGTTCTGGAAAAACGTGCAATCGCGGTTTTCGAGATAATCGGGCCGAATAAAGGCATATTGTATTTAAGCCAGTCAAAGCCAAATTTTCCGTATTTAGTTTTACCGATCATTTTTATAACAACAATAAGCACAAAAATAGCGGCAATCAGATATAAAGCCTGATTTTTCATCACTTCCGAAGCGTTGATAACCCATTGTGTAATCATCGGCAGGGGTTCGCCTTGAAGGAGGTCATCAAAGATTTTTGTAAAGTTGGGAACAATGAAGATCATCAAACCACTGGTAACGCCGCCAGCCACAATCAAAACCACAATCGGATAGATCAATGCTGATTTAACTTTCCCCGCAATTCTGGCGGAACTTTCCATAAATGACGCCAGACGATTAAGAATAGTTTCCATCGCCCCGGCAGCTTCTCCCGCACGAATCATATTGAGGAATAGTTTGTCAAAAGATTTCGGATTTTTTGCCAGAGCCTCAGAAAAAGTAGCTCCTGATTCAACAGCTTCAGCAGTCTCACCAAGAACCATTTTAACAATAGGGTCCTTTGACTGTCTTTCCAGTGTTTTAAGCGAACGGATCAGAGGTAGCCCGGCGTCAAGCAGAATAGCCAGCTGGCGGGTAAAAATAGTAAGCTGTTTACGTTTGATTACCGGCGTACCGATAGTCATATTCAAACCACCGCCGCCTTTCTTCTTGGGAGCCGCACCGCCTTTTTTCTTACTTGCTGTTACGTTTTCCCCTTTAGCCGGTTTTATTGACGTAGGATATAAATTCTGTTTCTTCAGCGCAGCCGCAGCTTGTTCTTCTGACGGAGAATCAATCTTACCTTTACGCTCTTTGCCATTCGAATCCATTGCAACATATAAAAATTGCGGCATTTTGCATTCTCCTTAGTAAATTATCGATTAAATTGTTTTTATTTATTTTATTCCAGAGTTGCCAGCTTCTCAATTATCGATTCAGGGTCTTGTGATTTAGTAATTAAATCATTATAGCTGATCATGTTCTTAGTATACAACTCAACCAAGTGAGAATCAAGCGTATTCATACCATATTTTGCCCCTGTCTGGAGTTCAGAAGAAATACGGAAAGTTTTATTATCACGAATCAGGGCCTGAATAGACGGTGTTGAAACCATAATCTCAAATGCGGCAACACGCCCGGGTTTGTCAGTTCTGGCTATAAGCACCTGTGAAATCACGGCAACCAGCGAAGTTGCAAGCTGCGTCCTGATCTGTCCTTGCTGTTCAGTTGGAAACGCGTCAATAATACGGTCAACAGTTCCAACCGCGCTTGAAGTATGCAGGGTTCCGAAAACCAGGTGTCCGGTTTCAGCAGCGGTAATCGCAGCTTCAATCGTTTCCAGGTCACGCATTTCACCAACAAGAATAACATCCGGGTCCTGACGCAAAGCCCGCCTCAAAGCTTCACTGAAACTTGTTGTATCGACACCGATCTCACGCTGAATAACCATACTGCGTTTATTCTGATGATAAAATTCTATCGGGTCTTCAACCGTAATAATATGATGAGCCATTTCTTCATTGATAATATTAAGCATTGAAGCCAGAGTCGTGGATTTACCACTACCGGTAGGACCGGTTACCAGGATCAACCCCCTTGGGCGGAAGAGCAAATCTTTGATATGCATAGGCAGCCCGATCTGCTCCATAGTAAGTAGAGTAGTAGGGATCTGACGCAGAACAGTACCATAAAAGCCCCTCTGCTTAAAGGCGCTAACACGAAAACGCGCCTGGTCGCTGAAAGCGAAACCAAAGTCCACGGAACCGCATTCCTGAATTGTCCTCATATGCACATCGGAAGCAATTGATTTAATCATGCTTTCCGTGTCTTCAGCTGTCAAAGGCTCTACTTCCAATGGGGTCAATTCTCCATGGACCCTGACCATTGGCGGAGCATTCACCTCAACATGCAGGTCACTTGCGCCCTCATCAACTACCAATTGCAATAATTCTGTCATATTGATACTCATTTAAAGACCCTCCATATTATGTGTATCTGAGAACTTCATCTACAGTTGTTTCACCATTTATAATACTCTGTATGCCATCTTCACGGATGGTTACCATGCCCTGTTCGCGCGCCTTTTTCCTAATCGCCATTGTCGGGGCATTTTTCAAAATCAACTCCATCAATTCAGGAGACATCGTTAAAAGTTCACATATTGATTTACGGCTGCGATACCCTGACTCATTGCAGTTTGAACAACCTTTCCCGTAATAAAATTTCCTGTCTCCTATATCTTCCCGTGTTATTCCCAGTTTTTCCAGTTCTTCATCACTGGGATCATAAGGGACACGACAGCTTTTGCAGACTTTTCTTATCAAACGCTGGCTGACAACCCCGCTAATGGAAGAACAAAGGAGAAATGGCTCAACGCCCATATCCACCAGACGAGTGACTGTCCCGGCAGCATCATTTGTATGCAGGGTACTGAACACAAAGTGACCGGTGAGAGCTGACTCAACCGCAATCTGCGCAGTTTCCAAGTCACGAATTTCCCCAATCATTATTCGGTCTGGGTCCTGTCGCAGGAACGCTCGCAGCGCTTTAGCAAAAGTCATTCCAAAACCTTCATGAATAGGCAATTGGATAATACCTTCAATATCATACTCAACCGGGTCTTCAGCAGTAAGAAGTTTTTCGCCAATCTCATTCACTTCCTGCAAAGCTGAATAAAGAGTTGTTGTTTTGCCGGAACCTGTCGGCCCGGTTACCAGCAAAATCCCATTCGGAAGATGAATTATATCACGCAGTTTATCCAGCACTATATTACTCATTCCAAGAGAATCTAAATCAAGATTAACCACAGAGCGGTCAAGAATACGAAGCACCACGGATTCACCGTAGGATGTCGGCAGCGTTGATACACGCAAGTCAATAGGTTTGCCGCCGATTTTCAATTGTATACGTCCGTCCTGCGGTATACGTCGTTCAGCAATATTCAAGCCACTCATAATCTTTACGCGGCTTATTACCGGCACAGCCAGACTTTTAGGCGGAGGAGGCATTTCATAAAGAGTACCGTCAACACGATAACGTATCCTGAAAGACGTCTCAAAAGGCTCAAAATGTATATCACTCGCCTGGTCTTTTATCGCTTGATACAAAATCACTTCCACAAAGCGGACAATAGGAGCATCATTCGCAGCATTTTCCAAGTCAGTGACGTTGTCATAATCCTGTTCGTCTTCTTCCACACTACCCATTTCAGAGAGGACATCATGAACAGAAGCAACGGTAACCGGATAATATTTTTCAATGGCAGTATCAACCGCGTCCTGCTTCGCAACCAGCACTTGAATCTCCATTCCCAGAATAAATTGAAGTTCTTCGATAATCTGATAATTCATCGGGTTTTTGGCTACTACTTTGAGCAGGTTGCCTTCCAAAGCAACCGGTATAATACCGTAAGCGCGGACAGTCTCCGGATCGACTATCTCGATTACATTATGAGGAACATCCTCTTTCTTAAAATCATATATTTCAGTTCCAAGGTTATCCGCAAAATGCTGAAGTATTTCCTGTTCCGTGAGGTAACCATAATTAATAATAACATCACGAAACGACGTCCCCGTACGATCATGCTCGTCTTCTGAATCCTGTACCTGTTCAGAAGTACAAATCCCTTCGGTCAAAAGGATATCTTTCAGGGCTTGACCTTCAGCATCCAACATACTTGAGATTTCCTTAATTATTATTTGTTGTCATTATTTTATTCAGAATCCATCAGAGTTAGACGAATAACTTCTTCGATACTTGAGATTCCGGCTTCCGCTTTATGCAGCCCGTCGTCACGCAGGGAACGCATACCATTTGCCCGCGCCCGTTCCCTGATAACAGCGCTTGGTTCATTCGCAAAAATAAGTTCCCCTATATCGGGAGTAAGGATAAATATTTCATAAATACCAATACGCCCCTTGTACCCGGTACCGTTACAGACAGGGCAACCTCTTCCTTTGTAGAATTTATGATTCTCCAAATATTCATCATCAATTCCAAGCAAACGGCATTCCGCCGGAGTCGGAGGAGTTTCTTCAACACATTGACTGCAGTTACGCCGCAGAAGACGCTGAGCCATAATTGCCCTGACACCGGAAGCAACAAGGAAGTTCTTAACCCCCATATCAATTAAACGCGTAATCGCGCCCGGCGCGTCGTTCGTATGCAAAGTGCTGAACACCAAGTGTCCTGTAAGCGCCGCGTTGATTGCGATTTCAGCGGTTTCAAGGTCACGGATCTCACCAACCATTATTATGTTTGGAGCCTGTCGCAGCATAGCGCGCAATGCAGTTGAAAACGTCATATTGATTTCACGCGCCACCTGTACCTGGTTAATACCGGAAAGCTGATACTCAACCGGGTCTTCAACCGTAATAAGTTTACGGGTCGGCAGGTTAATACTATTCAGGAATGCGTACAGGGACGTTGTTTTTCCAGAACCCGTCGGGCCGGTCACCAGGAAGATACCATCCGGGTAGGATATAATTTCGTTAATTAGCTTCATATCGTCAGCAAGGAAACCCAGTTTTGGAATATCCAGCTGGATACTTGATTTGTCAAGAATACGCATAACGATACTTTCGCCGTGTGTAGTCGGGATAGTAGATACACGCAAGTCGATATCAACATCGCCCATCTTCAACTGGATACGACCGTCCTGAGGAATACGTTTTTCAGTAATATCCAGCCTGGCCATAATTTTCAGTCGTGACGTCAGGTTCGCCTGGAGGTATTTCGGAGGTGCTTCCTGTTCTATCAGCCTGCCGTCAACCCGGTAACGGACACGATAACGTTTTTCCAGAGGTTCAAGATGAATATCACTCGCGCGTAATTTATGGGCGTCAACTATTATAAGGGAAACCAGCTTTACAATAGGAGTATCATCAGCAGAATAATCTTCACTGGCCCCGCCGAGAGCTCCGGCAACCATTGCCGCGGTGGCTTCTTCTTCTTCCGCGAGTTCGTCGATGTAATGTTCAACGCTCTCCTTGGAATTTGCGTAATTGTCACGGATAACCGCCTGTATTTGCTCCTCGGGGGCGGCAACGGCATCAACATCGCAGCCCAGCAAATAACGCAGGGAGTCTATAGTTTCAACATCGCTCGGGTCACTGATTGCCACGGTTATTGCATTATCATGCTTCATAACCGGAACAACCTGATATTGCATAACAACATCAGGGCTCAAGGAATTAATAACTTCATCGTGGAATACGTAGGCCGACAAATCAACCACTTCCATTCCGTATTGATTGGCAAGCATCGACAGCAGTTGCTCTTCCTGCACGAAACCAAGAATTTTCAAGGCATCAATAATATCCAGACGCCCTTCACTGCTGCTAACCTCGTTCCAGGCCTGTTCAACCTGTTCGTCGGTCACCATTCCGTACTCTTTGAGAAGTTCTAGAATATAATCACTGTCTCTTGCCACAGCTACTGTTTCCCTGATGAAAATCTAATGTTTTTGTGTATTAATCAAGCATATTTTCGTAAACTCTCACAATAGCGATTATTTCAATAGATTTCAAGTTTTTTTTGAATTATTTTTTTAACTCTTTATTTGACTTGCGCTTTGCAGTCCGCAAGCTATAAAAAACATAGTCATTAACAAAGCGTTTTTTTTTTGCAATTCTATTTTTTCAGTTTATATTATAACTATTACATAACAAATTGGAGTGACACTCATACTTTAATGAAAGACAATACGCTTGCAAACGACAAGGACGACCCCGACTCGACGGGGAATTATCAGGCAATACAATCTTCCGTAAGCCTCTTAACGCTGAAATTCAACAGGGATTTTTAGCGTATGGGAATACTCGACAACATAGCCATACAAATAGTCCTGCTTCTGGTTTTCGTTAGTCTGTCAGCGATATTCTCCGGAGCGGAAACCGCTTTGTTTTCACTAAGCCGTGCCAGGCTGCTCAGCTACAAGGAATCATCCGACCACAGGCGCAAAGCTATTCATAAACTGATGAGTTCCTACAGCTATACGCTTATCACATTGATTTTTTGCAATATGCTGGTCAATACCGCTGTGACCTTAACCAGCAACAGCCTTTTTCAGGAACACCTGGAACTGAGTCCGGCTCTTGAACAAGCAATCACTATTGTTTTCGCGGTAGTCGTACTCCTGCTTTTTGGCGAAGTAGCTCCGAAGACAGTCGCCTTGCTCTACAGCCACAGTATATCGGACAAGATAGCCATACCGCTTTTGTATCTGCGAAAATTTCTCTTCCCGCTGATCTGGGTACTGGAAAAATTCTTTGCGATGGTCCTGAACTGGATTGGAAGAAGAAATCCAGAAGCCTTGAATTCAGAGGAGTATTCCACATATATCGAAATGTCTGTCGCAGCCGGGGCTTTCAGCCAGCCGGAGCGCAAACTTCTGGAATCGGTATTCGAACTGCGTCAGCTCATAGCAGAGGAAATCATGACCGCAAGGGTCGATCTGGCTCCAATAAGGGCAAACACCCTGCCTGAAGCAATAGCCGCACGGATCAAAAAAAAGAAACAGGAATTTTATCCGGTTATCACCAAGGACATTGATGACAGCGAACTCCTGCTTTCAGCTAAAGATTTCTTCCTTCTGGACCCCGGCAAACGCGAGGAATGGAAGAAGCACAGCACCTTTCCGGCTGTCCTCATACCGGCCAATATCAGTTTAACTCAAGTATTGAAAGCTCTTAAAAAAGAAAATGTTCCTGCTGCCCTCGTGGTTGATGAGTACGGCCGTTCAATAGGAATGATAAGTATTAAAGATATTTATACCCAGCTCATCGGCGAAGTCGAAACCATATACGACCAGGCGGAATATTCCCTTGAACAGATAGACGAAAAGACCTGGACAATTAAAGGAATGATTCCTTTGTTCGAACTCGAAGAGGCTTTCAGCATAAAAATCCCCGAGGAATATGAATCCAACGGCTTGAACGGGCTTTTCGGTGAGATTCTCGGTCGCCTTCCCGCAGCCGGAGATCATATCGAACTGGATAATATAAAGATAACTGTCCAGAAGATATCTCACTGCCGCGCGACAAGCTTTAAAGTCGAAAAGCTTGCAGAACCGCAGAAAAAAGGAGAATGCGAATGTATATAATACTTCTCCTAATAGTTATTTTGCTGACAGCATTTTTCAGCGGCAATGAAATCGGGCTCATATCATGCCAGAAGTCGCGAATCGCAACTTTGGTAAAAAACGGCAGCAAACGTGCCGCTATGGTCCAGTATATCCTTGATCGTCCAGCCTTAATGCTGGCGACAACTCTGGTAGGAACTAATATTTGTAATGTTTGCGCTTCGGTACTAGCCAAACTGGTAGCACTTGATACCGGGATGTCGGAAAGCTCAGCCGCCTGGACAGTAACTATAATTCTGCCGATATTTCTTTTATTCCCGGAAATAATACCTAAAAACTGGTTCCGGCAGGCTCCGGCGAAACGCTGTACATTTTTTGCGCCTATGCTGATGTTCATGCTGATTATTCTCTATCCGGTTTCCAAACTGATAGCCATGTTCACCAGCGGCTGCATCAAACTTCTGGACAGGGAAAAAAACAGCGCCAAGCCAACCTGGATAATGCGGGATGATTTCCGCTACCTGATCCGGGACAGCGAAAAACAAGGAGTTATTGACTCTGATGCCGCCGACATCCTGGACCGTTCACTACAGTTCCATCATCTTCAGGTCAAGGACATCGTCACCCCTTTTACAGATGTTGTACATGTCAGCGCCATGACAACTATCAGCGAAGCCGCTGAATTATGCAAGAAACATGACATTTCACTTTTGCCCGTCAAAGCGAAACGCGGCGAATGGATAGGGATATTCAGCATCTATGAAGCAATATTTTCCACCAACGAACAAACCTGGAGCAAATTGACCGTAACCGCATGCATGCATGAATTATTCTTCCTCGATTCCAGACAATCGCTACCGGACGTCATCACCAGTGCTCAGAAACACAACTGCCGCATGCTGGCGGTTAAAGCCCCCGACGGCAAAGCAATAGGAATAGTCACACCACGCGATGTTTCAGATAAGCTGTTTGCTTAATACGCATCAATCAGAATAAGGTGAATATTCCTTTCCGAAAGCCGCCAGCAGTTCCATTGACTGCGCGCGGTGAAAAACAAGTATCGGTAAAATCACAAGCACCCCCAGATATGGTATGAGCATAGGAACAACGATAATTCCGCAAGTCGCTATGATAAAAAGAATCACCGCAAATCCGCAGACGATGTTCGCTAGTACCTGAAACAACCAGAACTTGATGAATATCAAGGGATTTGCTGTAAAAAGTTTTAAAAATTCCCGGTAGGCATTTTGGGCTGTCATATTTTTTTTATACATGATCGGCAAAACAAATTCATTGAAGAAATAATATCTAAAAAATAAAATCACCATACCACTCATAAATACAGCTATAGTTAAAATAAGTAAAAAACTGTTAAAATCTGATATTTTCAAGGTTTTTGTCGTAATAAAATCCTGTACTACCGGATACAATAATGAAAAGCCAATAACAAAAATAATCAACATGAATAAAACACTGATTATTACAAAAATAAGTAACCACTGGAAAGCAGAGTTACCACATTTCTTAAACTTCTTCCAAGGATTTTTTATTTCAGTGCTGTTATTCGCAATATTGTCTATAAAGATGAATTTAAAGCGGCAGCTCACCCAAACGAGAATTAGATTAACAAGCAACATAATGAATACGCTTACGGCAGTCCCGAATACCACAAACCAGAATACAGACTGCTCTATCTTGAAATAATTACAGATACCGCCGACAAAAAAAACATCGCCGAGAAAAACATCTTTCAGAAAATTCCCGATGCGTGAAACAACATATGGAAGATTGCTGGTATCGGAAAACTTGAAATAAAAGCCTCCACCCATGCCGCCTCCCTGGCTGTTAAAAACAATAGTCAGCCATGCGCAAAAACCTAAAATCATCCATTTGGACAAAGAAAAAGGATAAAATAATATTGCAGTCATGCGCCGAAACGCCCGTACAAAAGCACCAAAGCATCTTATATCACTCATAATAAACTCCCGGATTAACTGTCATCAATGTAGTATACAGCAAAGCTGAATAATTGTAAAGTAATTTAATAAGATATCCGGAAAAAGGAATTTTCTAGAAGTTTTCTTTCAAATGTTTTTAGAACTAATTTCAAAGATCTGCCGTGAGAGTTTTGAAATTAACTCTTTAATATAAAAGATTTATCGCATCAAGAGCTTTGCGCAAGGCTTCACAGGGAAGGCCTATTACGTTGTCAAGCGGGCCATCAATAGAATCGACGAGCATTTCGCCGTGCTCCTGAATGGCGTAGGCTCCTGCTTTATCCAAAACATCGACCATGGAAAGGTATTTATCTACAACTTCCGGGGAAAAATTCTTGAAATTAACTTTGGTGCTGACCGCAAAGTTACAGCGTATTCTTGCGTTCAACGACTGCAAACTTACCGCACTCACAACGAAATGGCTGTCATTGGCAAGTTTTAAGAGAATTGCTTTGGCATCTTCAAGGTTTTCAGGTTTACCGATAATCTGCTCCTGATATTCGATTACAGTATCAACACCGATTACCAGGCCATCGGGATATTTTTCAGCTATATCATGCGCTTTACGAACAGCATTATGCATAGCGACTTCAGAATAATAACATTTATTTCCGAACTCTTTAACAGAAGACGGGACTTGGATAAAATCCAGTCCCATCTCATTGAGCAACTGCCTGCGCCGTTCAGAACCTGATGCCAGAATTATTCGCAGAGAACTATTTTTTGTCCTTTTTATCTTCTGGTACGTTCTTTTTTTCATCCTTTTTGTCATCAGCTGCTTTTTCCGTTTTCTCCTCTTTCTTCTCCTCCTTTTTTTCCTTTTCAGGAAGCTTTAAAGAGCCAACAGATATCTCCGCTGTTTTATGAGTTTCCACAGTAATTTTTTCTGTTTTCAGAATATCGGCATCGTGTAATTGAACATGCCGCAAATGCAGGTGTACTTTTTTGATGTTCTTGATGCCAAAAAGAGCCTCTAAAGTTTGAATCACACGCAACTTGAATTTTTCCGCATGAGCGGGGAGCCCGCCTTTTGATGCGTCAAAATCCAGATAAATTTCCAGGAACGGCTTATTTCTGTAGCGAAACAGGTTAACTTTATTGATTGTAAGCGCGCTGAATTCTTTTTCCAGAGCTTTAATTACCGCCAGGATAGCAGAACAGGAAATAAACGCGCAACCATTATCAGCTTTTATACTGATAGTGTGACAGCGTTTTTTTCTAAAAATTATTTTCAGTATGATACGAATTATAAACAGAGCCAGTAATGTGGACCCCACGACGACCAGCGCGAAGAAATAACCTAAGTTAAAATCAGTAATTGGTATATTTATCGCGGTCAAAATACTTTTTAGAAAGGCTATCATTTTTAATCTTCCTGTTTTTAATTAAAATTCCAAACGACCCTATATCCTCCGGGAGTTTCCCCCCCGGATAAATATTCAACCAACTACGCAGATTTTCAAGGCTGTTATTCTGCGATTTCTTCCGGTTCTTTAGTTTCAACAACCGGAGCTTCTTCGATTTCCTGAATTATAACACTGACATTGGTAACAGTCATACCGGTAACCTTTTCCACCTCTTCGATAATCACAGACTGGAGCTGTGCCGCGATTTCCGGCACATTATAGCCGAAGAGAAGGTTGACTTTTATCTCAACAGCAACCTTGTCTTCATCTATCTCAATTGCGATCGCACGGTCATGCATTTTACGGCTGCCGACGATTTCAGCAATATTATCAACAAAAGAACTGCCGGACAATCTGGAAATCCCGTCTATTGACAATGCTGCACGGCGAACAATTGACGATATGACGTTTCCATGAATTTTGACCAGTCCGAGTTCGTTAGTTTTTTCACAAGAAGCGGCTTCCTTGACTGCGTTATTGACTTTTTCCTGCTTTGAAACTGGTTGTTTCATAATAATATTCTCCTTTTTAAATTTACCTCAAAAAACGATATTATTTGGGTTTTTCATTAATCATTTTTTCCAAGAATCCCGTATCAAACTTCCCTTGAACAAAATCCTTTTTATTAAGAACCTCAAGAGAGAACGGAATAGTGGTGCTGACACCTTCGACAATAAATTCCTCAAGAGCTCGGCGACATCTTTCCAGAGCCTGTTTGCGGTCTTTGCCATGAACAATCAATTTACCGATCATACTGTCATAATACGGAGGAATAACATATCCCGAATAGGCATGTGAATCCATGCGTACGCCGATACCGCCCGGCGGAATAAATAAGTCAATCTTTCCTGGATTAGGTGTAAAGTTTTTGTCCGGATTTTCAGCATTAATACGGCATTCGATAGCATGTCCGGTAAGCTTAATATCTTTTTGAGTGAAAGATAATTTTTTGCCGGCGGCAACATTAATCTGCTCTTTAATCAGATCGATTCCGGTAACTTCTTCAGTCACACAGTGTTCAACTTGAATACGAGTATTCATTTCCATGAAATAGAATTCGCCTTCAGAGAACAGGAATTCGATAGTACCCGCATTATTATATTTTGCAGCTTTCGCGGCTTTGACCGCGGAGCGTCCCATTTTTTCACGCAGTTTTTCATTAAGCGCCGGAGAAGGAGCCTCTTCGATAAGCTTCTGCTGGCGGCGTTGAATAGAACAATCACGTTCTCCAAGATGAACAACATGTCCATGGTTATCAGCAATAATCTGGACTTCAATATGCTTAGGATTGACCAGGAATTTTTCCATATAAACCGCACCGTTCCCGAAAGCGTTTTCAGCCTCAGTCCGGGCGGAATGGTATCCTTGTATCAAACTGGCGTCGTTATGAGCGATACGCATGCCGCGCCCGCCGCCGCCTGCCGTAGCTTTAATGATAACCGGATATCCCAGTTTATGAGCTATTTTTATAGCATCTTTCTCATGATGAATGAGTCCGTCGCTACCGGGAGTAATAGGAACCCCGGCCTCTTTCATAGTATCACGGGCAACAGCTTTGTCGCCAAGCGCGCGCATCGCTTCAGGGGTCGGCCCGATAAATGTAATGTTGCAGTCTCTGCATATTTCAGCAAAATGCGCATTCTCAGCCAGGAAACCATATCCGGGATGAATAGCGTCAACGTCGCATATTTCAGCAACACTGATAATTCTTTCTATCAGAAGATAACTGCTCAACGGCTGTGGAGGACCGATACAAACGGCTTCGTCAGCCAGTCTTACCGGGAGAGAATCATGATCCGCTTCCGAATATACGACAACGGTTTTTACGCCAAGTTCGCGACAGGCGCGAATAATGCGTAAAGCGATTTCTCCACGATTGGCAATAAGTATTTTATTAAACATATTCGCATTCCTGTTGATTTATTCAATAACAAAAAGGGCCTGTCCATACTCTACAGGAGTGGAATTTTCAACCAGGATCTCTTTGATTACGCCCGCCTTCTCAGCTTTGATCTCGTTCATGACTTTCATCGCTTCGACAATGCAGACAACGGTGTCAGCTGTTACTTTATCGCCAACGCTGACGAAAGGCTTCGCGTCAGGGGACGGAGCGGCATAGAAAGTTCCGACGATTGGAGAATCAATTGTATTTTCCGGTTCTGCCGGAGCGGCAGCAGATGCGGCGGCAGGTGCTGCGGGTGCCGCGGCCGGGGCAGCAACAGGGGCGGCTGGCGCAATTGCGGGAGCAGCAAAAACCTGAGTTTTATCATTACCGCGTTTAATACAGAGGTTATATTCTTCCGCCTCGATTTTAAACTCAGTTAAGTCATTTTCGGACATCATTTTTACAATTGTTTTGATTTCTTCAATTTTCATAAGAAATACCCTTATAATGTTTTATTATATTTGCACTACTTTTTATTTAATTTAACCAATGAGCGCAATGCCCATTCGTATCCATCAACCCCAAGGCCGGCAATCATGGCGATGCAGGCAGGAGCCGTTAAGGATTCCTGACGGAATTCTTCGCGAGCCCCGATATTGCTAATATGTACTTCCACCGCGGGCAAAGCGACTGCTTTCAATGCATCGTGGATTGCTACGCTGGTGTGAGTATAAGCAGCAGGATTTATAATAATAGCGTCAATACCGTCCTGCGCCGCGCTGCCAATCCTGTCCACAATGTCCCCCTCGTGGTTTGACTGGAAGCAAATCAAATGGACTCCCAAAGCAATGGCTGCTTCTTTCAGATTGCTTTCAAGCTCATCTAAAGTAAGTTTTCCATATATTTCCGGCTCCCGTTTTCCGAGGAGCTGCATATTAGGTCCATTTATTAATAGAATCTTCATAAGCGTTAATATAAACTCCTTTTTTACGTTTTACCAGTCTGAAATAAATAAATATTTTCTTCGTTTATTGGTTCAAAGCTTCCAATTGACGCTCGCAGTCAATGGATATAATCGGATCGATAAGAAGATCAAGTTCCCCTTCAAGAATCCTTGGTAAATGATATAAGGTAATGTTGTAACGATGGTCCGTTACACGGTTCTGCGGATAATTATAAGTGCGGATGCGTTCGCTCCGGTCGCCGGTTCCTATTTGCGAACGTTTGTCGGCAGCCTGTTTGCTGGCTTCCTCCTGCTGTTTGACCTCAAGCAGGCGTGCACACAAAATACGCATAGCTATTTCACGGTTGCGGTGCTGGGACTTTTCCTGCTGGCTGACCACGCAAACCCCAGTCGGCTCATGAGTTATACGAACCGCCGAATCAGTAGTATTCACGCACTGTCCGCCGGGGCCGGAAGCCCGGAAAACGTCAATACGAAGTTCTGACGGATCCAAATCAAGCTCAACTTCCTCTGCCTCAGGCATAACGGAAACGGTTACAGTTGAGGTATGGATGCGTCCGCCGGATTCTGTGGTCGGCACACGCTGAACGCGATGTACACCGCTTTCGTATTTCATCCTAGAGTAAACACTGTCGCCGGAAAGAGAAAAAGCTGCTGACTTGATTCCGCCAAGGTCGCTGGCGGTCTGGTCGAGAATATCCACTTTCCAACCGTTGCTTTCAGAATAATGAGTATAGAGCCGAAGAAGGTCCCCCGCAAACAACGCGGCTTCATCACCTCCAGCGGCAGGACGGATCTCAACGATAATATTGCGCGCATCGTTGGGGTCAGGAGGAAGTAAAGCCAGCTGTATGCTGCTTTCGAGCTTTTCAGCTCTCACTTCCAGATCTTCAAGTTCAACGCTTGCCATTTCCTTAAGCTCTTCGTCCTCCTCTTCCTGAAGCATGAGTTTGTTTTCATCTATTTCAGTAAGAGCGGTCTTCCAGGATTCAAAGTCCTTGAATAAATTATCCAGCTTGCGGTGTTCCTGCGCCACAGCTTTTGCCTCAAGCGGCTTATTGTAGATCGACGGGTCGGAAAGACGCTGTTCAAGATCTTTAAAGTGATCTCTAAGGTTATCAATATATCCTGAAATTTCCTGTGGTGTCATCATTTCCTCCCTGTAAACTGGCTCTGCAAGCTGAAATTTATATAAAAAACGCCTGCAAAACGAGATTCGTCTGCAGGCGGAATAAAGGCTTTAAGAGTCTTTTTTGGCGTAACGCTGACGGAAACGTTCAACACGTCCGGCAGTGTCAACAAACTTCTGTGTTCCTGTGAAGAACGGATGACATTTGGCACAGATACCAACTTTTGTTTCGGGCAGAGTTGATTGGGTATCCCAAACATGTCCACACGCACAGGTAATTGTCGCTTTGCCATACTTTGGATGTATATCTTTTTTCATTTTCGCTACCTTGCTTTTTGCTTATATTTAAATTATTATCATATAAATTACATATATAATTAGACAATCAAAGCTATTGAATATACAGTAATTGTAAAATATTTCAAGAATTAAATGAAGAAATCATCAAAAAAATGAGGAGTTTCGAAATATGAGCTCGAATCGCCCCTTGTGGGCCCCATGGCGCATTGAATTTATTCGCGGGGAGAAAGGAAGCGCCTGCTTTCTATGCGATAACGCACAAAGTAATCCAGATTCCCAGGAAGAACCCCTCATTGTCTATCGCGGCAAAACATGCTTTGTCATAGTCAACCGTTTTCCCTACAACTCCGGACATATGATGGTTTCTCCCTACCGCCATATCGGGGACATAGAAAAACTCACCACTGAAGAACGCCATGAATTAATGGATTTATGCGTTGACTGCAAAAAAGTTTTAAAGGCGGCAATGTATCCAGATGCTTTCAATGTTGGATTCAATCTCGGCAATGCAGCCGGGGCCGGAGTCGCCGAACATCTCCATATGCATATCGTTCCCCGCTGGAACGGTGACACTAATTTCATGCCAGTGTTATCCGACACCCGCTGTGTTCCAGAAGCAATTGAAAAAACCGCTGAATTCCTGCGCAAGACCTGGAAAGATGTGATTACACCAGCGGACAAAAGTTGAGCTCTTTGTCCTTAGCGACACTTATAAACATCTCACCGTATTTTTTTAACTGCGCGGCATACTCCTGAGGGCTTCCGTATTCGTCGGGATTGTCAATCTTCATAACCGGATTTGTTCTGAGATCCTCGCCAGCCTGTATCCAGCGTTTCCCGAAACTCTTGATAACCTCCTGAATAGCAAGCGAGGAAGATGCTATAAAACAATCTGTCTGGAGCTTGTTATGCATTATCCATACAGACAGCCCTTCTTTAGAGCATGATCCGGCTTTCCAGATAGATATATACGGAGAAGCCAGCCATTTCAAAAACACATGGCCGTCAAAAGGCACCTGGTATTCACTCAGATAGTTTAAAATTATCGAAAACTGCCGATCCGCCCATTCCTCTTCAGGAGTGGGGGGCTTAAATGTTTCACCTTTGCTCAACACGATTAGCTCCTTTTTACACGTGCTATTATCCTTTATTCCGGATTCTTACTACTTAAATACTGAATCCTATGTTATTTTGCTTCTCATGAATTTATGGGCGTTGATTTCCATTTTTTCCAATTTATATCTGACCATCCTTCCGGTTATACCCAGCTCACGGGCCACCGCACTGACATTACCGTTGTTGCGCTTCAATGAATCAGTTATCAAATCCTTTTCCATGATTTCTATTTTTTGTTTCAATGAACCAGGTATAGCGCTGTCAGTTTTCCGCGGCATCTGCAAAGTTTCCGGCAAGTTATGCCCGTGAATGACTTTCTCAGTAGAAAGCAGAACCGCATGTTCAATGCAGTTTTCAAGTTCACGCACGTTCCCCGGCCAGTTATATGCGCAAAGCATATTTATAGCCGTGGTTGAAATGCGCTCCACCTTCTTGCCAAGCGCTTTTGAATATTTCTTCACGAAGCTGTTGCTCAATAAGAGTATATCTGATTTCCGCTCGCGCAAAGGCGGCAGATAAATTGGAAATACATTTATACGGTAATATAAATCCTGTCTGAAGGAATTGTTTTTTATCGCTTCCTCCAAATTACGGTTTGTCGCCGCAATAATCCTGACATCAGCCGTGTTTGTACGACTGCTGCCGACACGCTCGTACTGTTTTTCTTGAATAACCCGCAGCAATTTAACCTGAACTTGAGGAGAAAAATCACCAATTTCATCCAAAAACAAAGTTCCTCCTTCTGCTTCCTCGATCCGGCCGATACGCCTGTAACTTGCTCCGGTGAATGCCCCCTTCTCGTGACCGAAAAGTTCACTTTCGAGAAGGTTTTCATTCAAAGCCGCGCAGTTCACCCGGACAAAAGGTTTATCCGCCCGGGCGCTGTTATAATAAATCGCTGAGGCAATGAGCTCCTTACCGGTTCCCGACTCACCGCGGATAAGAACAGTAGTATCAGCTTTCGCCACCTGGTGAATACGGGTGAAAACATCACGCATCGAATTTGAATTGCCGATGATATTATCAGGGTGGAATTTATCTTTTAAAACACTTTTCAATCTGGTGTTTTCATATTCCAGAACCTCGCGTTCCATTTTTGCCATCCGTTTATTATAAACGTCATGGGCAATCAGTCCCGCGACAATGGACAGAAACTGCTCATTCTCTTTTAGATAATCCGCTTTTCCAAAATGCAAGTCAACCGCAAGCGTTCCGACCGTTTCCTTACTTAATTTTATCGGCACACAGATAAAGCTTGTACTTTCACGTTTCTTACCGGGACGCGAATGTATTCTAGCCTTAAACCTGGGTTCTTTGGACACCTGCGGTATAATCGCTGATTTTCCAGTCTCAAGCACCTGTCCGATTATCCCCTCGCCTTTTCGGTATACAGCACTGATATTTCGCTCTTTAAGCTCATCTTTCAGAGCTCCGATAACCAGCGCTTCTTTTTCACTGTCCAAAAGCATAATAGAGCCGTATGACATTCCGCACTTAGTCTCGAGAATATCTAATATTTTACGGAACATCTCCGCTTGTCCAGTCATCGTCACCATCAATTGTGATATTTCATGCAATACCCCCAATTGGGTTACATGACCACATTCGTTACCTCCGGATGGACAACTGAAATTGTATTCCATTTTGTTAATTCCCTTTTTATTAGTTAATATAAAACGACAAATAAAATAATAGCAGGAAGTATGCCTATTCTTGAAGAATAGTCATATAACCTTAACATTCAAAGATATAAAAATATCACCATCATTTTATCGCACTCACCAAAAGCGACATTATTGTAACAAAACAAACAATATAACACATATTTGTCATTTTTTCCAAAAAAGTAGAGTTACAATTATTTCCATATCCCATAGAAGTTCGACATTTTTGTAAAACCATAACTATATAATGTTAGCTATAAACATATTACATATAATTTAAATAATTCTATTTTTTAACATTTTGTAATTTTTGTTTAAAATTTTCCCAAAAAAGAAAAATCTAACTGAAAAATATTTTCTTTTTTTTGCCAGAGCCCCAAAAAACAAATTCTCAAAAATTTTATATCATTAATAATCAACCACATACAACTCCCAAAAATAAAACTGGCACGTATTCTGCGTTATAAGACGGGCAATCGTTAAAAGCAACGGTCATAAGCAAAATGGCTGAAACCTATAAACAAGGATAAAAGTAAAATGAGAAAGATCGCAATTTACGGAAAGGGCGGAATCGGGAAATCTACAACTACTCAGAATACGGTTGCCGGTCTCGCGGAGATGGGCAAAAAAATAATGGTGGTCGGCTGTGACCCGAAAGCGGACTCAACCCGTCTGCTGCTGGGCGGACTGGCACAGCAAACAGTTCTCGACACCCTCCGGGAAGAAGGTGAAGACGTGGAAATCGATGATGTTATCAAATCCGGTTATTCCGGAGTACGCTGCGTGGAATCCGGCGGGCCGGAACCGGGCGTAGGCTGTGCCGGACGCGGCATTATAACTTCCATTTCACTACTGGAACAACTCGGAGCTTACGATGACGAATGGGAACTCGACTATGCCTTCTACGATGTCCTCGGTGACGTTGTCTGCGGTGGATTCGCAATGCCTATTCGTGACGGCAAAGCGCAGGAAATATACATCGTCGTATCCGGTGAAATGATGGCCATGTACGCGGCGAATAACATTTGCAAAGGTATCGTTAAATACGCCGATTCCGGCGGTGTCAGACTTGGTGGGCTTATCTGCAACAGCCGTATGGTCGATAACGAAAGAGAGATGATCGAAGAGTTTGCCAGCAAGCTCGGAACTCAAATGATCCATTTCGTGCCGCGTGACAACATGGTGCAGAAGGCGGAAATCAACCGTAAAACGGTAATTGATTTCGATCCGTCTCACAACCAGGCTGATGAGTACCGCACCCTGGCGAAGAACATTGAAGAAAATGAAAAATTCGTGATTCCTACTCCGCTTGAGATCGAACAGCTGGAAAAATTATTGATTGATTTCGGAATCGTCTAAGCTGATAAAAAAATATAAACAAAGAGGACTTAAAAAATGATAATGATAAAAGCTATAGTAAGACCGGAAAAAAGCGACTATATACTTGCGGGACTCCTCGAAGCCGGATACCCGGCGGTAACAAAAATACCGGTATTCGGACGCGGGAAACAGCGCGGCCTTAAAGTCGGAGAAGTACACTACGACGAACTTTCCAAAGAAATGCTTATCGTTGTTATTCCCGAAAATGACAAGGAATTTGTTCTCAACACCATCGTGGAACGCGCCAAAACAGGTTCGGGAAATTACGGTGATGGAAAAATCTTCATCCAGCCGGTCGAAGAGGTCTATACCATCAGTTCAGGTGTAAAAGAATAACAAAACCTGAAACCGGGAGAATTAATATGAAAGAAGTAATGGCAATAATCAGAATGAATAAAATCAACTGCACCAAGCGTGCTTTGAATGCCGCCGGAATAACCTCATTCAGCGCCACTGGAAGGGTTCTCGGGCGCGGCAAAGGCATAGTTGATTTCAGGATACTGAAAGGCGCGGAAGAAGGCTATATGGAAGCTGTTTCGCAGCTTGGAAACGGGCCTTTGCTGGTTCCGAAGAGAATGATCTCAGTTGTTGTATCGGACGACTGGGTGGAACGCACCGTGAAAGCAATCATTGATGAAAACCAGACCGGCAATGCCGGTGACGGGAAAATATTCGTACTTCCGGTAACGGAAGCAGTTCGTGTAAGAAACGGCGAAACAGCCCAGGGAGCATCAGGCGGAAACGTACTGGATTCTTCAGGAGGTTTGGAATGACTATCACAACAAAATTACCTGACCCGGCGGTGGTCAAGGATGAACTGATCAAAAAATATCCGCCTAAAATAGCCAGGAAACGAGCTAAATCCATTGTCGTCAACAACCCAGGCTCAGGGCAGGAGATTCAGGCTAATGTAAGG
Source organism: Victivallaceae bacterium (assembly GCA_963664605.1). Lineage (GTDB taxonomy): Bacteria > Verrucomicrobiota > Lentisphaeria > Victivallales > Victivallaceae > JAHOYW01. The sequence continues at coordinate 1,137,013 of OY761536.1, read as the reverse complement.
ACAGTTCCAGGAATCATAACTCAGCGCGGCTGCTGTTACGCGGGCTGCAAAGGCGTTGTTCTGGGGCCGACTCGCGATATTATCAATATCACTCACGGCCCGATCGGCTGCGGTTTTTACAGCTGGCTTACCCGGCGTAATCAAACTGACCCGGGACCGGACGGCGATAATTACATGACCTACTGTTTTTCAACAGATATGCAGGATTCAAATATCGTGTTCGGCGGAGAGAAAAAACTTCGTGAAGCTATCCAGGAAGCCTATGATATTTTCAAGCCAAAGGCAATAGCGATATTTTCAACCTGTCCGATCGGCCTTATCGGTGACGATATTCACGCGGTAGCCAGAGAAATGAAAGAGAAACTTGGGGACTGCAACGTATTCGGGTTCAGTTGCGAAGGTTACAAGGGCGTCAGTCAGTCCGCGGGCCATCATATTGCTAATAACCAGATATTCAAGCACGTTATCGGTTTGAATGACGAGGCCCCGGAGGGCAAATATAAAATAAATATGCTCGGAGAATATAACATCGGCGGTGACGCTTTTGAAATCGAGCGCCTGCTTAAACTCTGTGGAATCACTTTGGTTTCAAGCTTCAGCGGCAACTCATCCATAGAACAGTTTGAACGCGCCCATACTGCCGACTTGAACACCGTCATGTGCCATCGTTCAATCAATTATGTAGCTGATATGCTTGAAAAGAAATACGGTATTCCCTGGATAAAGGTGAATTTTATCGGAGCCGAAGCCACAGCTAAATCGTTGAGAAAAATAGCTGAGTACTTCGAAGACAAAACATTGATGAAAACTGTCGAAAAAGTAATCGCTGATGAAATCGGGGCGGTTGAAGAAGTGGCTGCGAAAATCAAACCGAAGACTAAAGGCAAGCTGGCAATGATGTTTGTCGGCGGCTCAAGGGCACATCATTATCAGGAATTGTTCAATGAGATCGGAATGGAAACGATTGCCGCCGGCTATGAGTTCGCGCACCGCGACGACTATGAGGGCCGTGAAGTACTGCCTAATATCAAACTTGACGCGGACAGCCGTAATATTGAGGAATTACACATTGAAGCAGACCCTGAAAAGTATGCTCCAAGAAAATCTGAAGCAGAGATGAAAAAGTTCGCTGAGTCAGGATATAAATTTTCCGAATATAAAGGCATGATGCCGGAAATGAAAAAGAACTCCATGGTTATTGATGATATTTCCCATTATGAAATGGAAATGCTTATTCAGAAATATAAACCCGCAATATTCTGCGCCGGCATCAAGGAAAAATACTGCGTTCAGAAACTGGGTGTTCCGCTGAAACAGCTCCACAGCTATGATTACGGCGGACCGTACGCGGGATTTAAAGGCGCGATTAATTTCTATAAAGAAATTGACCGCATGGTCAACAGCAATGTCTGGAATTTGATAAAAGCGCCGTGGCAGGATAGTCCGACCCTCTATGCGGAACTTGCAAACTAACATAAGGAATTGAAAAAATGCTGTTAAGACATACACCAAAAGAAGTCAAAGACCGTAAGGCTTTGACCGTCAACCCGGCTAAGACCTGTCAGCCGGTCGGAGCGATGTACGCGGCTCTGGGCATTCACGGCTGCCTGCCTCACAGTCACGGATCACAAGGTTGCTGCTCATATCACCGCAGCGCCCTGACCAGGCACTACAAAGAACCTGTAATGGCTGGAACCAGCTCATTTACCGAAGGTTCCTCCGTATTCGGAGGACAGGCTAATATGATACAGGCGCTGAACAACCTGTTCACCATATACAACCCGGATATAATCGCGGTTCACTCAACCTGTCTTTCAGAAACTATCGGTGATGACCTGAAACAAATTGCCCAGAAAGCAATCGACGACGGAAAAGTACCGGAAGGCAAACATGTTATCTATGCCAATACGCCAAGTTATGTCGGGTCGCATGTAACCGGATTTTCCAATATGGTTGAAGGAATTGTCAGGGGTTTTTCTGAAAACACCGACACCCCGACCAGACAGTTTAATATTATTCCAGGCTGGGTAGAACCTTCAGATATGCGGGAAATCAAGAACCTTGCTGATACAATGGAAGTTGAGTACGTAATATTCCCGGATACATCCGACGTACTGGATGCGCCGATGACCGGCAGACACGAGTTCTACCCACGCGGCGGAACAACCGTTCCCGAGCTTGTCAGCACCGGAGACTCCAAAATGACTTTGGCGTTGGGAACATTTGCTTCAGAAGAAGGGGCTAAACACCTCGAAAACAAATGCGGAGTAAAATACAAGACTCTGGATATCCCGATCGGTATTTCTGCCACAGACAGATTCATAAACACACTCAGCACTGTTGCAGAAGTATCAGTACCTCAAAGCATCACCGACGAGCGCGGCAGACTGGTTGACATGATTGCTGACATGCAGCAATACCTCTACGGTAAAAAAGTTGCCCTCTGGGGAGATCCGGATCAACTCATTCCTTTATCTGAGTTCCTGATAGACCTCGGAATGAAGCCTGCTTGTATAGTCAGCGGAACTCCGGGAAAATACTTCATGAAACGCATGGAGGAAATCCTCGGCGACACTGTACCGGAAGCTAAATTCCGCAACGGAGCGGGAGCAGACATGTTCCTGATGCACCAATGGATCAAAAACGAGAAAATAGATTTGCTTATGGGCAACACTTACGGCAAATACATTTCCCGTGATGAGGACATACCGTTTATCCGTATGGGATTTCCGATTCTCGATCGTGTCGGGCACAGTTATTTTCCGGTTGTCGGCTACAAAGGCGCTATGCGCATTGTCGAAAAAATACTGGATGTCCTGATGGATAAACAGGATGTTGAGTCTTCTGAAGAAGCTTTCGAATTAGTAATGTAAAAAAATAAAAGACACAGCTCTATGACTGGAATACTTAAAGACAGAACGTTGCAGGTAGCAACAACAAAAAAAGACGAAATCCTGAAGATTGACTGCTCCAAGCTCAGCCTGGCGGGTTCCGTCAGCCAGAGAGCTTGTGTCTTCTGTGGATCAAGGGTGGTGCTGTATCCAATTGTAGATGCTCTCCACCTCATTCACGGACCGGCTGGATGCGCCGCCTATACCTGGGATATCCGGGGAACGGTGTCATCCGGGCCGGAACTGCACCGCATGAGTTTTTCCACCGATCTTAGAGAAAAACACGTTATTTTTGGTGGAGAAAAAAAGCTTTACGAAACTTTGACGAGCCTGATAGACAAGTATAAACCGAAAGCGGCATTTATTTATTCAACCTGCATTGTCGGGGTAATCGGCGATGATGTTGAAGCCATATGCCGAAAAGTCGAAAAAGAAAAGAATATTCCGGTGCTGCCGGTTAATTCCGAAGGATTTAAGGGTTCGAAGAAAGACGGCTACAAAGCCGCTTGTGACGCACTGGGAAAACTGGTTGGCACCCTTGATGATGACAATGTACCGGCCCACAGTATTAATATACTTGGAGATTTCAACCTGGCTGGTGAGCTTTGGTTGCTTGAGGAATACTACAACAAAATGGGCGTCAATATTCTTGCCCGGGTGACCGGGGACGGCAGAGTAGACGATATACGCAAAGCGCATAAGGCAACGCTGAATGTCGTGCAATGTTCCGGTTCCATGATGCATCTGGCGCTTGAGATGAAAGAAAAATATGGAATTCCTTTTAAACGGGTTTCCTATTTCGGCATCGAGGATATGTCTCAAGCACTTTATGACGTAGCAGAATTCTTCAAAAGCGAAACAATGATGGATAAGACCAGAAAACTGGTTAGCGAAGAACTGACCAATCTTCTGCCGATAGTAAACAAATACAAGGAAAAGCTGGAAGGCAAAAAAGCATTAATTTATGTCGGGGGCGCGTTCAAGGCCATTTCCCTGATTAAAGCGCTCAGGCTAATCGGGGTTCGAACGGTTGTAGTCGGCTCCCAGACTGGAAACAAAGAAGATTATGACATCATGTCAAAACTTTGTGATCCTGGAACAATAATCATTGATGATTCAAACCCGCTGGAGTTATCAACTTTCGCCCGGCAGACCGGGGCAGACATCTTTATCGGCGGAGTAAAAGAACGTCCCATAGCTTATAAAATGGGAGTCGGCTTCTGCGATCACAACCATGAACGCAAAGAAGCTTTAGCTGGTTACAAAGGCATGGAAAATTTCGCTGAAGAAATCTTTTCAAGCATATACAGTCCGGTATGGCAGTTTGCCGGGAATAAGGAAACAGGATTATGATTGATACTGAAAAATTTATAGAAACACCGGTTACAAATGCCTGTAAACTTTGCGCTCCGCTTGGAGCAAGCCTGGCTTTCAAGGGAATAAGGAACTGCGTGCCTTTGATACACGGTTCACAAGGCTGCGCAACCTATATCCGCCGCTATCTCATCAGCCATTTCCGCGAACCGATAGATATCGCTTCCAGCAGTTTCGCGGAATCATCAACCATATTCGGCGGCTGGCAGAATTTTAGCACCGGGCTGGATAATATCATTTCCCAGTACGCCCCGGAAGCCATCGGCATCTGCACCTCATGTCTGAGCGAGACTATCGGCGATGATGTAAAAATGTTTCTGCATGAATATAAAAGATCAAAAGCCGGGAAAAAACTGCCTGATTTTATAATTGCCTCCACACCGAGTTACAGCGGCACACACATGGAGGGATTTAACGCCGCGGTCAAGGCAACAGTAGAATGCCTTGCTGAAAAAGAAGAAGACAATGAAATGATAAATTTTTTCCCGGGCTTTGTTTCTCCTGGCGATATGCGATATCTCAAGGAGATCCTTGAGGATTTCGGACTGGAATACATAATGATGCCTGACTATTCAGAATCACTGGATAACTCAACCTGGAGCGAATACAAAAAAATTCCAAACGGCGGAACTTCCGCTAAAGACATCAAGAAGTCCGGCTCAGCCAGAGCCTCTATCCAATTCGGCAGGGTTCTCGCCGCGGGTAATGGAGCCGGAACATGGCTCAATGACAAATTTAAAGTAAAATCATATAATGTCGGAATGCCGGTCGGTATAAAAGAAACGGACAGATTTTTCAAAGTATTGGAAAAACTTTCCGGCATACCCGCTCCCGCAAAATACACTGCCGAACGCGGACGTTTAATTGATTCCTATATCGACGGTCACAAATATAATTTCGGAAAACGCGCCATTATTTACGGCGAAGAAGATTTTGTTATCGCCCTGAGCGCTTTCCTGTCTGAAACAGGTATTAATCCGGTAGTCTGCGCTACAGGTGGAGAAAGTCCGCATTTCGCTGGAGCAATAAAGGAAGTGACAGCCGATGCCGCAAAGATATTCCCGGAACCCCCGATTATAAAAAGCGGAGTGGATTTTGAGGAACTTAAACACCTGGCAGCTGAAGTTCGCCCTGACATAGTCATAGGCAACAGCAAAGGATATTATATATCCCGTGAAATGAACATCCCCCTGTTACGCTGCGGGTTCCCCATCCATGACAGGATCGGAGCTCAACGGCTCCTGCATCTTGGCTACCGGGGAACCCAGCAGCTCTTTGACGGTTTGACTAATGCGCTTATGCAGTACAAACAAGACAGTTCTCCAATGGGATATAAATATATATAAAAGGGAAAACAAATATGAAAGCTGATAAATCAAAACATCCCTGTTTTAATTCAGGGGTTAAAGGGAAATACGGCAGGGTTCATCTTCCGGTAGCCCCTGAGTGTAATATCCAATGCAAATACTGCAACCGCAAATATGACTGCGTCAACGAAAGTCGCCCGGGCGTCACCAGTGCGGTATTGTCACCGGAACAAGCTCTTGAATATGTAACAAAAGTCAGAGCAAAAGCGCCGCACATCACTACTGTCGGCATTGCCGGGCCGGGCGATCCGTTCGCCAACCCGGAAGCAACATTGAAAACTCTGGAACTGGTTCATGAAGCTTATCCTGATATGATTTTCTGCCTGTCAACAAACGGACTCGGACTTTATCCGCATATTGACCGCATCAAGGAATTAGGCGTAACACATGTCACTTTGACTGTCAACTCCATAGATCCCGAAGTCGGCGCAAAAATCTATTCCTGGGTCAGGTATAAAAAACGCAACCTGCGCAAAGTTGAAGCTGCGGAAGCATTGCTGTCTGAACAATTAAAGTGTATAGAAAAGCTCAAGGAACTTGACCTGACGGTAAAAATAAATTCTATCATTATTCCCGGGATCAACGACCAGCATATTCCGGATATCGCTGAGAAAATGGCAAAAATGGGTGCCGATATAATGAACTGTATTCCATTACTGGTAACAAAAGGAACAGACTTCGAAAACCTTGAAAATCCATCCGGCGAAATGGTCGCGGCAATCAGAAACATCGCCGGAAAATCCCTGCCTATGATGAAACATTGTCAGAGATGCCGTGCCGATGCAGTCGGTATACTCGGCTGCGATGATAAAGCTTTAGGAAATGAACTCGTAAAAATAGCGGCAAGCAAGAAATGGATAAAAGAAGGCCGTCCTTATGTTGCCGCGGCAAGTTATGAAGGGCTGCTGGTTAATCAGCACCTCGGCGAAGCCGATTGTCTCCAGATATTCCGCGAAGATAACGGCAGATTCACGACACATGAGAAACGTCTTACTCCACCGAGAGGCTCAGGGGACAACCGCTGGACAAAACTGAGCGAAGCGCTCTCTGACTGTAGTGTCCTGCTGGTTAACGGAATCGGTCCGAAACCACTTGAAATATTAAGTCAGACAGACTTGGAAGTGGTCAAAACTTCCGGACTGATCGAAGAAAGTTTAAAAGCTGTTTACAGCGGTAAACCAATTAAAAATATAGCCAGCGGTGATATTTCATCCTGCAGAATGACCTGCAGCGGAAATGCCGCCGGCGGATGCTGTTAAAAAAGAAGGTACAAGATGAAAGTGGCAGTATGCACAACTAACGGAAATGAAGTTGATCTTCATTTCGGAAAAACTGAAAATTTTTATATTTACGAGATGGAAGATTCCCATATTGCGGAACTGGAAATCCGCAGCACGGAAAAATACTGTTCCGGGTATTCCAGTCCGGATCATGAATTCCAGTTTGATAAGATGAATAACATTTTTGATACGATATACGACTGTGAAATATTATTCACATCCAAGATCGGTGAGGCTCCGAAAGCCGCGCTTGTCTATAAAAACATATCGGTCATTGAATGCGAAATGGCGGTCAGCAGACTGCCGGAATTAATATAATAACAAGGAGAACAAAAATGGACAAACCGGATTATCACATTTTCGTCTGCAATTCATTCAGAATGTCTGGAGAACCACAGGGTATATGCAATAAAAAAGGCGGACCAGCCCTGTTGCAGTACATTGAAGAAGAAATTCTTGACCGCGGTCTTGACGCAATGGTTTCAGCAACAGGCTGCCTGAAAGTATGCGACCGCGGACCGGCTATGGTAATATATCCGCAAAATTACTGGTACGGGAATGTAAATGAAGAAGCCGTCGATGAAATCCTCGACGCCCTCGAAGACGGAGAAGCCTGCGAGGAATATTTAATAACTTAAAGAGAAACAAAATGATCAGGATAGCAGATACAACTCTGAGAGATGGGGAACAGGCTCCGGGAGTCGTGTTCTCTTTCAAAGATAAGCTTGATATAGCCCTGATGCTGGAAAAACTCGGAGTGGATGAAGTTGAAATCGGCACTCCGGCGATAAGCGGCAAAGACAAAGAAGATATTATAAGCCTGATATCTCTGGGGTTGGATTTTGATGTAAGCTGCTGGTGCCGAGCCATTGAAAAAGATATTGATGAATGTCTAGAAACCGGAGCTGACATCATCAATATCTCCTTGCCGGTATCTGATATCCTGATAGAGTCCATGAACAAAAAACGGGCGTGGGTTTTCGATTTGATCGATAAACTCGCCAACAGGAAATACTTCAACAACAGCAGGATTTCCATAGGGCTTCAGGACGCTTCCCGGGCAGACTTTGACTTTCTGCTGAAAGTAACTGAAGCCGTCCACGAAAAAGGAGCTTTCAGAGTCCGTCTCGCTGATACTGTCGGCATACTGAATCCAATACAAACTTCTGAATTAATAAGGCAACTGAAAAACAAATCAGGAATCGGAGCTGTTGAGTTTCATGGGCACAATGATTTGGGGATGGCAACCGGAAATTCTCTTGCCGCCGCAGTAGCCGGAGCCGATTACATCAGCACCACGGTCAATGGTTTAGGCGAAAGAGCCGGAAATTGTCCGACTGAGGAATTCTACTTCGCGCTTAAACACTCTATGGGTATTGACTGCGCAAAAGACCTGTCTGTAGTCAAAAGCTTGTGCGAACGCGTTGCGGCTGCCTCAAAACTCCCGATTCCTGTAAATAAACCGATAAGCGGAACTATGGCTTACAAACATGAATCGGGTATTCATATCGACTGTCTGGCTAAAAATAAAAAATCATATCAACTGGTCGCTCCGGAGGAATCAGGAGCAGGAAACATTGAGTTCGTAATCGGCAAACATTCAGGCAAAGCCGCCATCAGGATGTTTTTTGCTGAACGGAATATCATCCTGTCTGAAGCAGAAGTAGACTCAATATTAACAACAACCAAAGAATACTCAGCTATACTTGAAAGGAGCCTTGAAGCTCGTGAACTGATAGATATTTACCGTAAAATGCCTCCGTCATTATTGACGAAAGGCAAAGGACACGTCTAATTATGATTGGAGCAGGAAACAGAAAATCTTTTTTATTTGAAACCACGATGACATTCGCAGCAGCCTTGTTTGCGGTGTCTGTCGCTATGGTATTCCTGTTTTTCTTCTCTAAATCTCCAGTATGGAGCAATTTGAGCATTTTTATCTCCGACGAAGTAAAGGACGCGCTTTTCATTAGCCTGGAAACCTCATTGATGGTTGCTGCGGTAACTTTTTTCATCGGGCTGCCGGTCGCTTATATACTCGCCGTCAAGGACTTTAAAGGAAAAGTTATCATAGACTCCCTTATCGATCTGCCGATAGTTTTCCCGCCTCTGGTCTCAGGGCTCGCTCTGCTGGTACTGCTCAGCCCCAATGGAGCCTTTGGCGGATTTCTGAATAAATTCGATGTCAGTATTATTTTTTCCAAGACAGCCATTATCATTGCGCAAACTTTTGTTGCCGCACCGTTTTTCATTAAAACAGTCCGGGAAAGCATTGCCGCAATTCCGCAAAACATCTTATCCGCATCCTACACCTTGCGGGCATCAAGGTTTTATACTTTTATTCATGTCATCCTGCCGCTCATCAGAAATGGATTGTGCGCCGGACTGGTTATGTGCTGGGCGCGCGCCCTGGGGGAATTCGGAGCAACAGCAATGGTGGCAGGCTGTATTCCGGGTAAAACCGAAACTATGACTTTAGCGATTTACTCGAAAAGCATGAGCGGGGATTTCAATACATCTACCGCCATAGCCTTACTGCTTACCGTATTCGCTTTTGTATCTCTCATAGTAATGAAAACTTTATTCAGGAAATATGGAAATGTTCATACAAATTAAAAATATTGTGAAAACATTCAACGGGAAGACCGTAATTAATGATTTGTCCCTTGACATCAGAAAAGGTGAATTCCATGTTATCCTCGGTCCCAGCGGCGAAGGTAAAAGTGTCCTTCTTAATCTGATCGCTGGATTATTGAAGCCGGACAGCGGGGAAATATATTTTAACAATGTCAATGTCACTAAATCCTTCCCGGAAAGCCGTCCGGTAAGCATGGTTTTTCAGGATTATGCTTTGTTCCCGCACCTTTCAGTCAGAGATAATATCGCTTTCGGTATGAAAACAAGGAAAAAATCGCGTACTCATATAAAAACGAAAGTTAATGAATATCTGAACATGATGCATTTAACAGAAAAGGCTGACGAAAAACCACACATGTTGAGCGGAGGGCAAAAACAGCGCGTCGCAATCGCCAGAGCGCTGGCAGCGGAGCCGGAAATCATACTCTTCGACGAGGCTTTGAGCCACCTTGACCTGAGTTTACAAGAAGAGCTTATCGACGAACTCAAGGAGCTTCACCGCAAAACCCAAACGACTATTTTGTATGTCACTCACAACCGGGAAGAAGCATTAGCTCTCGCCGATCGTATCACCTTGATACATAACGGTGAGATTGAGCAAACCGGCACGATTGAGGAAGTATTTGAAAATCCGGCAACAAAATTTGCCGCATCTTTTATGGGCAGAGGCAGCCGCAAGAGCAATAGGGAGATATGGGTATACGTCAAATGCGAAAAAAAACTCGTAAAACAGGAATTTGTACAAAGGAGAATGCTGAGTGAAAAGATTATATAAATATATCTGTATAATATTCACATTCATGATATTTCTAAATGTCTTAGCGGGAAAAACTTTAACTATTGGTGCAGCCGCAAGCCTGACTAATGTCATGAAGGAACTGAAAACGGAATTTGAAAAAAATAATCCGGACACCAAGCTCATTATGACTTTCGCGGCGACCGGGAAAATCCGAATGCAGATCAGCAGAGGAGCCCCTATCGATATTTTCGCATCCGCCAACAGTAATTTCGGCGGTAAAAACAATTATGGAAATATTGTGGATAAAAAATCCATTAAGGTCATGTGTACCAACGCTCTGGTCTTTGTTGCCGCTAAAGACATATCTCTTCTAGAGGTCAAGCGGCTCGGCATTGGCAATCCAGCTTATGTGCCAGCAGGAAAATACGCGAAAAAACTGCTCGAATCTAAAAAGCTCTGGGATAAAGTGAAAGGGAGGATTATTCAAGGCAGTAACGTCAGGCAGGTTTTGTCCTGGCTGGCACAAGGCGCTGTTGACGGAGGTTTTGTCTACGCAACCGATGCGGCAATGAATAAAAAACTCAAAGTCATTAACAAATATACTGTAATCGGCGGTAAAGAAATCGTTTATCCAATCGCCTTGACAAAATCATGCCATGAAAAAGGGGCGGCAGAAAAGTTTATCACTTTTTCAGGTTCGGATAAAGCAAAAAAGATTTTCAGAAAATACGGATTCATAACAAAATAACGGGGGAAATATTATGTTTACTTACCGGCAGGCTGTTAAGGGGGATATTCCGGATATGGTTGAATTACTGAAACAGCTATTCAGTATTGAAAAAGATTTCAAATTCAATCCCGGGAAGCACCGGGCTGGTTTGCTGATGTTATTTCAAGATAAATCCAGCAAAATATTCGTTGCGGAAAAGGAAAAACAAATAGTCGGCATGTGCACGATACAGGTATTAACTTCTTCCGCCGAAGGCGCGAAAGTGGGTTTACTGGAAGATTTGGTCGTTGACCAAGACTGTCGTCATGAAGGTATCGGTACTCACTTGCTTGAAGCCGCCACCAACTGGGCTGAAGAATCAGGTTTGAAACGTGTACAGCTCCTTGCCGACAAGGAAAATATCCCGGCATTAAACTTTTACCGCAAATATAACTGGTCATTAACCAATCTCATCGGCCTTAGAAAAATGCTGTAATCTTCTTTAAGGAAATATCATTGGAGGGCAAGAATCCATCGAGCCGTTACAGAAACCGAAAAGACTCCCGCTCTCCTATATCAATATCTAGTGAAGATCTGACTTTTAAGAGTTAATTGTTGAATCAGCCCATTCTTTAACGTCTTCAGTCACATCTATCATTTTTAAAATTGCTTCCTCGGGTATATTTTTACGCATATACCCGTCAAATGCCGGACATATATTTTGATAGGTTTCAGCTTCCTTCAGGCGCTCAATCAAAGAATTTTCAACCGGCTTTATCCGTGCGGCGGAATCAATCAAGTCGGAAAAAGTGTGATTGTCCGCCATGTCACCATGACGCACCATGGCCGCCATAAAATATTTTTCGATTGAAAGCCCTAGAAGATTATAAAGTATCTCCGGAGTAAAGATCTTCGGACGTTTCAGTCCGCCTTTAGCAACGCGAAGATATTTGCAGGCATCTTCCCAGTAATTCACATACCCTGTTGTACCAATCATGACTTTGCTCCTTTTTAAAAGGTTAATTTTTTAAAACTGGACGATTTTATAATTAGCAATAAGTGTGCCAGTTTTATTTGAGCTTAACAAAAACAGACAAACCGCAAAAAGTGGAAATAATTGTCACTCTTTTACAATTTTGTCTATTTTTATTTTAAGCAGGTATAAGCTTCTAAAACCTCCCTTTCAAAAACTTTTTTAACAAAAGGATGCAATATTTTTTATTTCCTGCACGTTTATATTAACAAATACCGGGAACAGTTCCAAAGGGTAAGAAAACCGAAAACGATTACAGGAGCAAAAAAATGAAGACCATAACGCTAATCACAATAATCGTATTATTCGCAGTTAATGTGAATTCTTTCGCCCAAAATAACCGCGCAAAGATCCGAACCCGTAAAGTTGACACTAAATATGAGAAAAAAGCAGACACCAACAACGATGGGCTTCTCAGCCGTAAGGAAAACAGGGCTGCCCGTAAAGATTATTTAGAAAACAGTTCAGAAGTTGATAAAAAATGGGAAAAGAAAGCGGACAAAAACAGTGACGGAACAATCAACGCAAAAGAATTCCGTAAAGCCCGCTTAAAACAGGAAGCAAATGCTTACCTCAAAAACCGTTCGGAAGTGAATAAGAAATGGGAGGAAAAAGCAGACAAGAATAATGATGAGAAAGTCAATGCAAAAGAACTCCGTAAATTCATTCATAAAAAGAAGAATAAATAAGTTTCCAATATCTCGCAGCAACAATAAAATTCCGCATGCAGGATTGTTAATAAATAATCTGCATGCGGCGTTAATATCAGGCTCTTCCGGCTTGCAAAAAGATACTTTAACAAGTATTTTATTCTTATAAGTTTTAAGAGTTGAGTTTTAAGGGTTAAATTTTAATTTTTTCGAGGGATAAACCATGCGCAAAAAGAAAGCGGAAAGCGGTGCTACTATCCTTGAATCATTGATTTGCATTATGCTCTTATGCCTGATTTTTTTCGGCTTGATGCAAATATTTCAATGGTCAATGGCACAAATGCTGACGGAATATTCATCTTTTTACGCGGCAAAGGCCTACAGTTTGGGCTATTCCAGATCAATTGTCGTAAGAGCTTCGCGAGTAGCAATCACCGGCGCATCAGGACAGGACATTTCCGGGAATCCGGTTACAGCTCCTTTTACCCAGCAAAAACTTTCAGATGCGGCGGAAGAATATATGTCCTACTCTCAATACGGCCCCAGCACCATTAACTACGAATATTGGGAGCCGGACAATATCACTAGTGACACCCCTCTTGTTGAAATAAATTATTCCAATACCAGCGGCAGCACCATCGACGGAGTCGTTAGAGTGAAGAATATGCCGCTGCTTACTGAAAACTTAAGCTGGGTTGTCGGCGGGGCGACAGAAGCAAATCCAAGCGGTAAATCCAGTACTTTCAATCACGCGAGTTTATATTTAGAAGATTAGTTTTAAGGGTTAAGATTTAATAAGGTGAAAGATGAGCTTCAGAAGACATAGAGAACAAGGTCAGGTTTTAATTTTCGCTATCGTGATTTTGATTATCCTGCTGATTGCTACTTTATTTTTATTCGACCTGCATTCTATTATCCGTTCCAAAGTAAAACTTGAAACCGCGGAACAGTCTGCCGCCCTTGCCGCGGCAAAATGGCAAGCCCGCAGCCTCAATCTTATTGGCGAGATCAACTTAATCAAAGCTGCCAACGGCCTGCTGGATTACTACGGTATTGAAGCCATGGGTGAAACTGAAAGTCAGAAATTGTCTTCGGTCAATAAAACTCTGACCGAAATGCAATCAAGGATTTCATTTTGCGGGCCGCTGATCGCTTTTGGAGCAGCACAGCAGGCGGCTAAAAATAACGGTGTCAACATTTACCTTGGCGACTCGAAAAGCGGATATAAAACGGTTTATTCCGATTTGAACTCTTATCTGGAAAAACTTGACCCGGTAAATAATTTCCCCCGCTATGATGTTCAGTATTGTAATTATTATGAATGGCGCGAACCATATAGAAGTATGTTAACCCTCATACTGAACCAGGGACTGGCAGTGCGTCCCAACGGGCGTTTCGCTGGTCTTGATAATATTGACCCTCAATGGCTTTGCAATGATCCCAATGACGACAGCCTTTACAATGCAATACTCAATTCTTTATGGTGTCATCCCCAGCTAAACGCCATTATCAAATATCCCGATTCCTACTGGGACGGTAAATGGTACAACATCGATTTTGAACAAACTGATTTCCCGAATGAGAGTGAAATTTATACCTTGGGAGTGCGTTATATATATATCAGCGACGACGACAAATCCACAGTCGAAGAAGCTTTGAGCAATATTGGCGCCGACTACGAGATCCGTCCACAAATCTCATTTTGTGCCTACGACAACAAATGGGCCCAATATGATGCCGACGGCACACAGAACCTCAGCTACGACGGACCTAACCATGATGGTTTAAATTACTGGAGCCGGGGAATGTTCCTTAGGAGCAATTTAAAAGATAATATGTTTTATGGCGGCGCCGTGGCTTATGCTGAATGCTATCAGAAAATAAAGCTTATGAATAAATACAAGACTAAAATGGCCACCCCTTACAACAAAGATAATCCTTATGCCGGAACAGACCAGATGTCAAAGGCGCAAACTGCTTTACAGAATAATATTATAGAAGAAAAATCGGAACAGACCCTGAAAGTCGGCAATGACGCGACTACTGACGGTGGTATTGGCGGGGTAGTCGCAAAACCTATCGCCACCCTCCCAAATAACAAACCGCCAACAGACGCGATTATAATACTGCCGCTTTTTAATAATGTCGCAATTGTGCCAAGCGCAATGCAGAAAATCCGGCCGTTGCGGATTGAATTCAGCAATTTGGAAAAGTTCGTAATCTGGCTTTCCACCATTGAAGACCTTAGCAATCCCGGATCAGAGCCGCCGGACGGCGCACAGCAGTATTTAACCGCTCTGCAAAAGCTGGATGATGAAACTTTCCGTAAGACCGGTTGGAATAATGATTATGTTCGTGATGACTCCAATATTTCTATTTATTTCAACGATGATTACAAGTATGATGCAGCAAGCAATCCTAATGGAGCCGGCTGGCTTCAACAGATTTACCGGAGGCTGGACACCAGCCGGGATGCAAATTCATCCAAAGAGCTTGAGGAAGTGGAAGACGGCTGGAACACTCGTATTTATTATGGACAGATGTATATACTGAAAGATAGAAACGGCAATCTGGTAACTAATGAAGTTATGATCTGCCGATGGACTCCGGGCGGGCCTACAGGCGTCTATTCCGGGACAAAAATCGGGCCGCCGCACCTGTAAGGGAACAGCATTATGATAAATAAAATTAAATCCCATGAACAAAAAGGACAGGCAATGGTAGAAATGTGCGTCTGCCTGATTCCGATACTTGTCATTGTACTGGGAATGATTTTTATTGCCGGCCTGGGAATTTCTAATATCCGCGCGTTTATTGAAGCAAAAGGAAATGCTGAACTTGCCTCCCGCAGCCAAAGCTCAGTTGGCGGAGCCGGCGACAGTATATTTTACTGGAACTACGGCGACACAGATAATAATGAAGACGGTTTACCGTTTACCGCTGATGACAAAATAGTATCCTATTATGATGTTGATTCTGACTATGGTATTGAAGCGCTAGTCACGGATCAGTTAAATAATTCGGGATATTCAAGATCAATGTACAGCAACGACTATTATTTTATGCCGACAACCACACTGATAAATGTGGAAGATAATTATGAAACCATGCTTGCCACCGCGGAATTAGTCGAGGGGCAGGCGGATTCCAACTTCAACAGTGTTTTCACTCTTGATTCGAACACCGAAAATGTAGGAGATCTAAAACTATCTTTTACGCATTTATTCGGCATTGAAGTCGATGATCTTGATTTACGTGAAATGCGCGCCAACAAAGTATATTATCCCGCGATATCGAACAGCAGCGAATAAAATATCTTACGGCTCCAGCGGAACTACAAACATGATATAAAAAAACCGCGGACTTTAATTCAGTCCGCGGTTTTGTATTCTCAGAAGATTAATCTTCGCTGTTTTCATCCTGATACTTGGCGATAATATCATTAGCAATATTTGAAGGTACGTTTTCATACCTTTCAAAATCCATTTTGAATACTCCGCGTCCCTGTGTCATGCTGCGCAGTTCAGTAGCGTATTTCGCCATTTCAACTTGCGGAACATCAGCATTCACAACCTGCATACCTTCTTCCGAGCCCATCCCCAGAATACGGCCGCGCTTGTGATTCAAATCACCGGTAATATCTCCCATATAATCATTAGGGATAGTGATTTTCACCTTCATTATAGGTTCAAGAATTACAGGTTTCGCTTTGCTCATAGCATCACGGAAAGCCATTCTCCCGGCAATTTTAAACGCCATTTCATTAGAATCAACCGGATGATATTTACCGTCATAAACAGTTACTTTGACATTTTCCACTTTACAACCGACCAGCGGGCCTTTATCTAAAGTTTCGACAACGCCTTTTTCAACTGCCGGAATAAAGTTTTTCGGAATATTTCCGCCAACGACTTTATTTTCAAACTCATAGCCGTCCTGAGATGGTTCAATGCGCAAATATACTTCCGCGAACTGTCCAGCTCCGCCGGTTTGTTTTTTGTGCCTGTAATGCCCTTCGCCATTCATAGTGATAGTTTCACGATAAGGGATTTTCGGAGTATCCAGATTCACATCAACCTTGTAATGTTCTTTCAGTTTGTGGACGATTTGCGAAAGATGCTGATCTCCCATACCTGAAAGCAGCATTTCATGGGTTTCATCCTGCCGCACCAGAGTAACAGTGGGATCGCTTTCAGACAACTTATGCAGTCCTTGAGCAATTTTATCTTCCTCACCGCTTTTCGCGGGAGAAATAGCATAGGACATAACCGGATTCGGAAATACTATTGGAACCAGCTCTTTAGAAGAACTATTTCCTAATGTATTGCCGATGTGAGTATTTTTAAGCTTTGCTATAGCTCCGATGCTGCCCGGCCCAAGTGAAGACGCGCTTTTCTGGTTTTTCCCATTAAGCAACAAAATTGATCCAAAACGCTCTTTCGTGGCAGTATTTACATTATAGTATTCACTGTCTGACTTCATTTCTCCGGAAACAACCTTGAAGAAAGTAAGTTGTCCTATAAACGGGTCAACAACACATTTAAAAACCTTCGCAACGGGAGCACCGCTTTCGACCAGTTCCATTTCACTGTCATCAGCCAGTTTGACTTTCTTCTTAGTCAATGGATTCGGAAAAAGGTTATTTATACTGTCCATGAGTTTAGTAACACCAATATCCTTCGCGGTGCTCGCGGCGTAAACCGGAACCAGGTCGCCGCTCATGATAGCGGTATAAAGTCCGGTGGCGATTTCCTCATCAGTAAGCTCTTCGCCTTCCAAGTATTTTTCCATTAGTGCTTCATCGGATTCGGCGATAGTATCCATGAGCATTTCTTTATATTTCGCTGCATCGTCAGCGAGTTCGGCGGGAATATCCGTATCCCGGAGAACGTTCACAACCGCATTAAAATCACCTTCTTTGCCAACTGGCAATGTAACCGGCACGCAAACTGTTTTGCCATATGCTTCCTGGAGTTGAGTTAGAACTGTTTTGAAGTCAGCTCTGTCACGGTCTATGCGGTTAATCAGGATAAAACGCGGAATATTCAAGTTTCTGGCAATTTTCCAGGCTCGAGTCGAACCGATCTGCAAGCCTTCAACCGCATCCACAACCAGCAGCAGACTGTCGGCAATACTCATCGGAGCAATAGTTTCACCAATAAATTCAGCGTAACCAGGGGTATCTACAAAAAAGTAATTCTTTCCTTTCCAGGTGCAGTTAAGGGGGGATGAATAAATGCTCGCCTGCTTTTCCTGTTCTTCCGGAGTATAATCAGATACGCTGGTTTTCTGGTCGACACTACCTAAACGTTCAACAGCTCCGGCTTTAAAAAGCATCAGGTCACAAAGGGAAGTTTTCCCACACCCACTGTGGCCGGCAACAACGAAATTCCTGGTTTCACTTACTTTTTCCATAGCAGTTCCTTTTTATTATTAAATTAAAGAAATTCAAAGAAATAAAACACTAAAATTTACACAATACCTTGACAAAGCGGCAAATGTATACTAAAATAGCAGACCTTTGTGGAAAATCAAAAGCCTAAATAAGATTTTTATTGTCATATTTCAAATATATCCTGCTTTAATTGTTGCAAAGCTCTTATTCAGGTAGTATTTTTAAAGTAACTAAGAGAATATTATGGATAAGCTGAAAACAAAAAAGCAACGATATGTGCCGCGTCTGACTTTTTCAGGGGAAACACATACAGGATTAGTCAGAGAAACTAACGAAGACTGTTTTTGTTATATAGATTATCATGAAGAATTAAATTCCATGGCAGTAATAGCCGACGGTATCGGCGGGCATGAAAACGGGGAAATTGCCAGTTCGTTATGCTGCCGGCGTTTTGTATCCAGTTGGAAATACCTCAATATCGGCAAATTGACGTCTCTGCAAAAAATAAAATCTTTCCTGCATGATGAGATATGTTCTGTGAATGACGATATTTTCGCTCAGAACTATCGCCAGAATTTTGCCTGTCCTATGGGTACAACTGTTATTGCAGCGGTCTTTACCCCGACCCATGTTATAGTCGGACATGCCGGGGATAGTCGTTTATATGTCTATAATGACGGTAAACTGAAACAACTGACTGAAGACCACAGTCTCGTCGCCACCCTGGTCAAAAAAGGAACCATTACCAGCGAAGAGGCAAAAACCCATCCTTTTGCACATATTATTTCAAAATCAATAGGTCCCAATCCTACCGTTGAACCCAAAATAAACGTTTATACAAGGTCTCCTGACGAACGCTACATGTTATGCTCTGACGGCCTGTCAATGCACGTTCCGAACGAACGAATAGAAGACATTCTCAGGATCAGCAGCAATCCCAAAAGTACGGTAAATGCTTTAATGAAAGAAGCTTTAATAAACGGCGGCGAAGACAATATCAGCATTATATGCGCCTTTTAATACCATGAAGATGCAGGCAGATATTTCCAGGTAAACATTAAATCAGCTTAATGGAAGAGTAGATGAAACTTTCTCCTGCCCAGGAAATCCATGACGCAAGGCTTCTATGTCTTCATTACTCATATTCCAGTTCAAAGCAGCAAGATTTTCTTCGATATGGGACGTCGAACGCATAGTTGAAATAGTTACGACATTATCCTGACTCAACAACCAGTTCAAAGCTATTGGGGCCCTGGTTTTTCGGTATTTTTCACAAAGTTCATCAAAAAACGGATAGTCAACATCTATAATACCGCCTTTCGCCAGGGGACGCCACGCAACAAGCATAACATCATTTTTCTGACAAAATTCCAGTAAGCCATTCTCCGGTTCGCGGCTTGCCAGATTATAATGAACCTGATTAACAACGATCTTATGTTCACAAAATTGCTGTGTATGCTTAAAACGCTCCACGGAAAAATTACTAACCCCAATATTCTTTATCAGTTTCTCGTTTACCAGGCGGTCAAGAGCCCGCATAGTTTCATTCAGCGGAAACTGGTCATTGGGTTTATGGATAAGATATAGATCAAGATAATCCGTACAAAGCCGTTTCAAGCTGTTTTCCGCAGCACGCAACACGCCATCATAACTGAGGTCATCGTACCAGACTTTAGAAGTAATAAACAAATTTTCCCGCGAATGTCCTTTTATTGCCTGCCCGGTGATTTCCTCGGCAAAGCCAGCCGCATACATCTCGGCAGTGTCAATATGTTTAAAACCATGCTCCATCCCGCATATAAGAGAGGCAATATCCGCCTGTCCATCATTTGCAAAATCACGTTCAGAATCACCTCCCAGCATCCAGGTTCCCAACCCGAAAACCGGAATTTTAAAACCGCATTTTAGTCTTTTTTCACCTATACTCATAATAAGATTTTCTTTAAAATCAATAGTTAAGGAACAAGTATTTTCCAGCTCAAAACTGATTATTTGAGAACAAAATATATATTTAGCACGATTCTTTAATCCTCAATAAGCTTTGGAGATGCTTTATCCAGTTCTTCACGAACGCTTTCATCAACTTTTTTCAGATCATCAATATGTTCGTCCGCTTTATCTTTAATATCCTCATATTTTTCCTTGCCATCCTGATAAGCTTCACCAGTACTGTCAATAGTATCACGAGCCTGGTCTTTGAGGTCTAGAATTTTTTCTATTAAATCATCATAGGAATAGCCGGAATCATCAAGCGCCGGTTTTATAAAAAGGAAGAAAATTACTGCACAAACAGTAATTATAATAACAAGACATCCAATGGAAAATCCAAAAGAATTACCTGTTTTTTTAGAATCCGGGTCTTTTTTGCCTTTACTGTTTTTTTCGTCAGCCATAAACATCCCCTCATACAATCATGAACATAATAAAATTAAATCATCCATGATTGAAAAGTGATTATAAAGCGCTTATGACGACTTTCAAAACCTTACGAACCCATTCAATACTTTCTGGTTTTGGTTTATGATGCTCATCGGAACCAATAAAAGGTTTTAAAGATACACTTTCCCCGTCAAGGACAAATCTTTTGAGCTGTAATTTATCACAATTTCTAGTTTTTGCAATTACAGCGTCATTGGTTTCCGGAAAATTCTTAACCGCAACCAGCAAGCTTACTGAACCAGGAAGCGGAGGAGTAAAATTGTCTCCGGAATCGGAAATAGCGAAAACCTCATCAGCATTTATTGAATCATCCAGATCCTGAATTGAAATAACTTTATCATAATTACGCCAGACATAGTTCTTAATATCTTCCAGAATAGGATTAAATTTAAACATTTTTTCAATTGAAAGAACCGGAATTTGCGCGGGGGCATTAAAATCAACATTATAACCGGCACTTTGCTCCTGGACATATCCGCCTATAGAGTTCACGTTGTGCAAATGCAGATCCTGAAGCAGTTGCTGCACCTCATCATCTTCAAATTCCAGGATTTTTGCAAGTTCCTCCAACTGCTCATCAGACGGCACCACCGTTGAACAAGTTTCCAGCATCCGTAGTTCAGCAACAGAAATCCCACTCAATTCAGCGAGTTTAGCCATAGACAGGCCGTGCTCTTTTCTGGAATTTCTGATAAATTCGTTCACCGGAGAGCGAAATTCGTGCATACCTGAACGGATTCTAGCCAGTAAGTCACGCATTATAAAAACTTGATTACGACTGCAATTTAATAGTTGGAATATCTTATCTAAATGGACCGCGGCAGGTGCTGTTTTTCCATTAAGCATTTGTGATACTGCGGACGTGGAAATCTGCAAATGCTGAGCTAAATCAAGTTGTCTTAACCCAGCCGCCTGTAAACCACTTTTTATTAATTTGCCCAATTTCAATTTTAATGGTGCAGAAGTCATTTATATTCCTTAAGTTATCTTCGAGTTAAAGCTACAAAGCTACCTCCTAACTATACTTAAGCTTTTACTTAAAAGCTAACTGTTTTCTAAAAAAAAAGCAGTTTATTTTTTTTTAAAAAAGACTATTTAAGATTCACTTAATCAATAAAAAAACTAAAACCTGCCATTATTTTCAAAAAACTGGCCTTTATCCATAACTTACTGTTAAGTAAGAATTTAACCACAAATAGAATATCATTTATAAGAAAATATTATAAAATTTATCAAAAATAAAAATCTACAAATAAGATATACCGAATATAACTTCCAACATATTTATGCAACGAGAGAGTTTTATTGATGTGTATTTCATGGAATACTAGTTAAAAATATATGATGTCCTTCCCTGGGAATTTGCCAGTATATTTAGCTACCCAGCTCTGAACAATCGGCTCTAAAATGAAATCTTCCAGCTCTCCAGTCTGTTTGAGAGGCTTATCACAAAATGGACACATGCGAAAAATTTCAATATCAGCATACATCAAGTCCTCGTTGCAGTATGGACAAACAAGCACCCGCATATTGGTATCTTCATTTTTCTTGAACTCGTATTGCATATCATGTACCTTTAAAAATTAATCTATATTATTATTATACACTCAAAAATCATAAAATGGAAGAGTTTATTATAAAAGTTTGAATTATAATTCCATTCTCCGCTCAGAATACACAAAAAGACGTTCTCCTGAACCACACGGCAGAGAAAAGCTCTCCGTGGGCTTCCACCTGAGAAAATGCTTGCCAGTATCCCGGTTCACCTGTGGAATCTCAGACTCAGCCTGCTCTGGTGTTTTATAGAAGATAAACCGCCCGTCCGTTTTTATGAACTTCTTTGCTTCCTTATACAAAGTACGCAAATCACTTACCGCACGCGCAGTAACAATATCAAAACGCTCAACATATTCCGGTTTTCTATTTAACTCACGGCTGCGCCCGGTAACAACTTCCAGATTATTTAAATTAAGTTCGCGCACAGCTGATTCGACAAAGACAGTCTTCTTTGCAATCGAATCTATTGCGGTTATACGCAGCTTATCAAAAGCCGACGCAAGCACCAGTGAAGGGAAGCCTCCGCCACAGCCGATATCCGCAACCGCAAGTTCACTGTTACTGAATTCAGGAAAGTATCGGGCAATCGCCAGGGAATCAGCTACATGCTTTATCCAGTAATCTTCCTCCGACTGAATACGCGTCAAATTTACTTCCCGGTTGATTTCTGTCAGAAAACTGTAGAGCCTGGTCATCTTTGAAATAAAATCTTCCGGTTCGGCAACATTACACTGCCTGCAAAATCCATTTAAGTCAAAGGGCATCATAAATCATCCCCGACAAATATGAATTATTCCAAGCGTTAAGCATAACACTCCAAATATAGCGAAGTAAGACAATGCCGTATAACGGATATGTGAAGATTTCGCGAGTTTACGGATAAAATCGCGGCACAAATGAGGTTTGCCGGAAAAGAACAAGCCAAGAATCCCTAAAGCCCAGCACATGACCGCAAAAAATGCCAGCGCCGGAGTATGGAAAGTAAAAGCTTCATGGACAAAATAATAAGTGAGTAAAATAAAAAGCCCGCCAGCCGCACGCGCAAACAGGTAATCAAGATACATAAAACCGAGAATACTGAAAGCAACAGCCATAGGATAAAGCCAGGGGAGCATCCAGTCCCAGACAATAGGTTTCGCTTGCGGAACGCACCATAAAAGACACAGAAAAACTAGAACCACGGCAAAATTCCTGTCACGCGGCAGACTCTCCCATTTGGGCAGCTTCTCCGGACACATTTTAGCGGTCCAAAATGCTATTACCAGCGAAAAAAGCCCACAGGCTATCAAAGCCATAGTATATATCTGATATTCTGTCATTAAATTTGTATCCCTGTTTTTATCAAGTGCTTAAAATAGCATTAAAACGAGCAAGCACAAGTCGTTTTATATTTTTTTAACGGGAGAAACAGGATAAGATATTTTCTAAGCCGCGGCTTTGGGGTCAAAGATTTTACGCAAGCCCTCGCCAGTGAAGTTGAAAGCGCAAACCGTGATAAACAGTGCCGCCCCGGGACATAAGGTCAAATGCCAGTATTCAAGCGGATCTTCAAAAGCCTGCCTCAGCAAAGCCCCCCAGCTTGCTGTCGGAGCCTGGACGCCAAACCCCAGAAAACTTAAACCGCTTTCCGCGATAATCGCCCCGGCAACCCCAAAAGTGAAGCTTATCAGAATCGGTCCGGAAACATTCGGCAGTAGATGCCGGAACATTATCCTCGAAACAGGAACTCCCGTCGCCTCACAACTGATGATATAAGGCAGAACCCGCTGTTTTAAAACCTCGCCGCGCACCAGACGGCACAAACCTATCCATCCTGTAAGTCCCAAAACCATTATCACCAGAAGAATAGATTGCCCGAATCCTTTATCCTTTAACATCGACATCAAAATCAGCAAAAGAAGAAAAGTCGGGAAACACATTATAATCTCAACGACGCGCATAGTGAATAGATCCAGCCGCCCGCGGTAGTATCCAACGCACATACCGATTATAGTCCCGACCACCAATGCCAGCAAGGTCGCGAACAAACCCACCGCCAGAGAAACCCGCGCACCATAAAGCATTCGCACCAACACGTCACGCCCAGTCTGATCGGCTCCGAACAAATGCTTTGCCGAAGGCTTGGCGTAATGCTCAGAAACTGATTCATAAGGACCATATGGGATCGGTGCAAATAACGCGAAAGAATGTTCTTTTACAACCTGGTCCCGCCAACAGGTTTTGTCAAGGCGTCTCTGAGTCAGGAAAAATGGAATCAGTAAGACCAAAGCCAAAATTATCAGCAAAGTATTACGAGTTTTCACATGTTTTTTAAGAGTAAAATATATTATGTTAGCGGGAATAAAAAATAAAAGAACATAATTAAATACTTGTTCGATAAATATCTCAGAACTGTCCGGAGCAAACAAATAGCGCAGAAACGGAAAATAGATTTCGCCTCCACTCATAACAAAAAATGGTCTATTATTGGCAAGTAAAGGCACAAAAAGAGCAATAATAAACATCACCGCAACTCCACACAAGCCGATCATAGCAAGACTGTCTTTACGAAAACGACGCCAGGCTGTTGAACTGAAAGATATATTTTCTTTATTCATTTGACTTGCCATTATTGCTCCTGTAACATCCATTTTGCGCCCCTGAAGGCAAGGGGGCAATGTCGCCACAACCATGTTCTCTTATCATTCAGGTTGTGCCGCTAATTTTCAACACACTAGAGAAGCATACCATCATTGTTATTAAAAATCAAACTCTGCCTGAGAAACTATCGAATCCCAAATCATGGGTTCGCGCCCTAAGTTTTTCAATGCCGCATTTATGCCGGAAAAAGGCCGGCTGCCAATGAATCCCCGTGATGCCGATAAAGGCGATGGATGAACTCCACAGATAACACAATGCCGTTTGTCGTCAATCAACGACACTTTTTTATGCGCCGAACCGCCCCATAGTACAAAAACGCTTGCTTTGGCTTTATCATTAACTAGCTTGATAATTGCATCAGTAAACTTTTCCCAACCGCGTTTTTGATGAGACTGGGCTTCACCCGCACGCACCGTTAAAACCGTATTCAGCATCAAAATCCCCTGTTCCGCCCATGATCGCAAATTCCCGCTGTCCGGTGGATTAATGTTCAAATCACTTCTCATCTCTTTATAGATATTTCGTAAAGACGGTGGGATCTTTATCCCGTCCGGAACCGAAAAACATAATCCGTGCGCCTGGCCTTCGCCATGATATGGGTCCTGTCCCAAAAGCAAAATTTTCACCTCGGAAAGCGGAGTCAAACGCAAAGCGTCAAATATTTTACCCGGAGTCGGATAAACCGTTTGGTTCTGCCACTCTTCATCAAGAAAGCTCTGCAGTTCTTCGAACCATTCAGATTCGATTTCAGCTTTCAACAGTTCTTTCCAGTCATCGGGAATGGCATCAGCTAATTTCATCTAAGCTCCGAATTTACGCGCAGTTCAAACGTCCGCCAGCGAGGACAATATCAATATCCTCCTGAGACATGTTGTGTTTCAGCGACAGGACGATTTCATCTCCGTCGGCTTTAAGTATTTTGGCGGAAACAGGTTTTCCGACAGCCAACTGCCCTCTTGCGTTGTCAATCACAATAGAATCCTCCTCTTCTATCTTGTCATAGTCCGCCTGGTTTTCGAAAAGCAGCGGCATAATACCGAAGTTAATCAAGTTCGCAGCGTGAATACGTTCGATGGCAAAGGCGATGACCGCTTTTATTCCCAGGTACATTGGACAGATCGCGGCATGTTCACGGGATGAACCCTGACCATAACTGTCACGACCAACAATAATACCATGTTTGCCGGCATCACGCACGGAGGCGGCGCGTTCAGCAAATGATGGTTTGCCCTCTTCTGTAAAACATTCGAAGACAACTTGAGAATAAGCGGGAATATTACTGCGCAGTTTCAAATATATTCCGGCAGGCATAATGTGATCGGTAGTAATTTTATCACCAACCTTGATAACGACTTCACCATCAATTTTTTCCGGCAAACCACCGTTCTCAGGAGGATTGCCAATAGTCGGTTTGCGGATAATTGCAACGTCCGAACCATCTTCCGGCGGGACAATTACCATATTATCGTTAATCAGGAATTTTTCAACTGTTTGAATAAGCGGATATTCAATACCCAAATCACGCGGATCAATAAATTCGCCTTTTAGAGCGGCAGCGACAGCGGTTTCCGGGCTTACAAGATAAGCTTCATCACCTTTTGTCCCGGTGCGCCCGGCAAAATTGCGATTGAAAGTACGAACGCTTATCGTACCATTCGCCGGGCTTTGCCCCTGCCCGATGCAAGGGCCACAACCAGTTTCCATGATACGGGCTCCGGCAGCAATCATATCAGCCAGCATGCCGTTGCGTGAAAGCATTTCCAGGACCTGACGGCTTCCGGGAGCAATTGCCAAAGTTACATTCGGATCAACCTGTCGCCCCTTGAGCACGGTCGCGACCATCGCCAGATCGGCAAAAGAACTGTTCGTACATGAACCGATAATCACCTGTCCAACCTTTTTGCCAGCAAGTTCTTCTATGCTTTTTACATTGTCCGGGCTTGAAGGACATGCCGCCAGCGGCTGAAGCTTATTTAAATCTATTTCTATAACACGATCATATTCGGCATCAGCGTCGGCAGTAAGTTCGCACCATTGTCCGCCCCTGCCCTGTGCTTCGAGAAATTGTTTCGTTTTTTCATCCGAAGGAAAAAGTGAAGTCGTCACTCCCAGTTCAGCCCCCATATTAGTAACCGTCGCACGCTGCGGAACAGATAAAGTTCCAACTCCATCTCCAAAATATTCTACAATGCAGCCGACATTTCCTTTGGTGGAAATAATCGACAACAGTTTGAGGATTATATCTTTGGCCGCGCACCACGGAGCAAGCTTGCCCGTAAGTTTTACGCCAACAACCGTCGGATAAGTAAGACGGAAAGGTTTTCCAGCCATTGCCAAAGTCACATCCAGCCCCCCCGCACCGATAGCCATCATACCAATGCCACCGCCAGTTGGCGTGTGTGAATCTGATCCCAACAAAGTTTTACCGGGCTGCCCAAAACGTTCAAGATGAACCTGATGGCAGATCCCGTTGCCGGGAGCGGAAAACTTGATACCCTTTGATGCGGCAATTGACTGCAGATATAAATGGTCATTGCGGTTTTCAGGGCCATTTTGCATCATATTGTGATCTACATAAGAAACCGACAATTCTGTACAGACGCGCTTTATTTTCATCGCCTCAAGTTCCAGATACGCCATTGTCCCCGTAGCGTCCTGAGTCAGGGTCTGATCTATTTTTATAGCAACGGGCTTACCTGCTTCCTTGTCGCCGTATACAAAATGTTTATCAATAATTTTTTGAACTACTGTACCTTTAGCCATATTTCTAACACCTGTTTATGTTTGTTAAATCAAAGCCTTAGTATAGAACAACTTTCTGAAATCTCAAGTTTTATGCAATAAAAAAAAGACTGTATTTCGCAAAAAATACAGTCTTTTATAATTTCAATCAGCTATTGAACTATTCTTTTGATTCAAGCTTTTTGATTTGAGCATCGCTTCCTTTTTTAATCCAGGATGGACAACCTTTTGTTGCTATAGCCTGCTTATAACATTTAACGGCATCCTCTTTTTTGCCCATGGTGTTTAAAATACCAGCTTTCTGGTAAATAGCGCGGGCTGTCCAATAAGCGCTGATTTTTTTAATATTGATTAATTTGTCATACTCAGCCAAAGCATCATCATATTTCTTCTGGGAACTCAATATTCCGGCAAGAGCTTCGTATGCTTCAGCTTTATAATTCGGATGACCATCAGTTACCGCAACAGTTTCACCGTATGCAGCTGCGGCTTTATCATTATCCTTGAGTTGGTTACGATAATTATGGCCTTTTCTCAATAGCGCCAGTGTTTGTGTATTTGGATGCACAGCATTTTCATACATAAGGGTAAAAGTCTTTTCCGCGTCCTCACCTTTTTTTAAGTTATATTGTGACAAACCAATATAATGTAATGCATCAGATCTATAATATTTGGGCCATTTCATTATTTCATCGACGGGAAATTTTTCTATAGCTTCTTTGTACTTTCTGGCACTATACATGAAGTCTATTTCACGAGTCAGCGATGAATATAAATAAGGGTTTTTGACTTTGCTTGCTTTTTCAGCAAAAGCAATGGCCTCATCATATTTCTTAAGATTCCTGGCAGAATAACCCGCATGGATATAACAATTATATTTACTGCCGGGGTTAGAGGTATATTCGGCCAGTTTTTCAAATGCTGGAATTGCCTCAGCATACTTTCTGGCACGATAAAGTTTATACGCGGCATTCCATCTTTCAGAGTAGTCAATCTGGGCGAAAACCGCAACAGAGCAGTTTACAATAAGTGTCAAGATTAAAAGTTTCTTAAACATAATAATCTCCCTTATTTTGGTTCTTGTTAGAATTGGGGCTATAAAGTTTATTATAACAAGATAATGAATTATTGCAAATATTTAGTTGCTTTAAACTACTTTGGTTCACGCTGGAGTTTCCGGTAAGTTCCGGGCGGCAGGCCCGTTTCGCGACGGAAAGCACGTGAAAAACAATGCTGATCGGGAAACCCAAGCTGGTCGCCGATTTCAATCAGGCTCAGCTCTGAATAATTCAACATTTCAACAGCCTTGCGAGTCAGCAATTTTCTGGAGTAGCGCATCGGGGTCATGCCGAATTCCCGCTTGAAACAGCGGATAAAATGATTTACGGACATATTTGCTTTGGACGCGAGTTTTTCCAGATTCAAATCGCTGTTTATATTGCGTTTCATGTAAAAAATCGCTTCACTCAAACGCTCATCATGGATTTTTTTCAGCGAACTTCTTCCGTATTTAAGTTGTTGGAGAAAACGTAAGAGAAGTATTTCAAGATAATACTCCCTGATTCTTGTATCCAACTCATTTTCCGCAATCGAAGTTGTAAAAATACCATCAAAAACATTCTTATAGTCGGCAATATCCAACACAGCCGCTTTTAAATCTTTATAAGGGCTGTTATCCTCCGGCATAAATTTAAGAGCGCTGATCCTGCATGGGGAAACAACGTTAAACTGGTGCATACCGCGCGGCGGGATCAGGACAAAGCGAGTGTCATCAAGGTAATCAGTTTTACCGTCAAGTTTTATTTTAACACGTGTTTCAACATGCGAGTAATAATCTATCTGCCAGAAGTTATGGCAATGATAGGCTGTTTTTCCGGGTTTGTGTGAAATATTAAAATTGTGAGTTAATATCTTCATTTATTTTTAACCGCCTTGATTATAAGCGTTGCAGGGAACTGTAACATTTGCGC
Organism: Victivallaceae bacterium; assembly: GCA_963664605.1. Classification (GTDB taxonomy): domain Bacteria; phylum Verrucomicrobiota; class Lentisphaeria; order Victivallales; family Victivallaceae; genus JAHOYW01. The sequence continues at coordinate 1,107,590 of OY761536.1, read as the reverse complement.
CCGATATTCCTCCCAGGCATCACTCGTATAAGGAGGATTCTCACATATTTCAGGCTCACATATGCGTTCAATTAAAAAATTATTTTCAGCCAGAACATAACTGATATAATCCAATGAATAAAAATAAGAACAGGCTGTCTCGCTGCCGTCTTCATCATACCTGAATTCAGGTTCCATATCGAAATAATCCTTTATAAACAAACCGTCTTCACCTTCGAGTTCAAGGAATTCACCACAAAAGAGCGGGTGCGGGACAGAAAACAATAAAATTCCTTTATCTTTCAAAAGCTTGGAGACATTTGCGGTAAGACTGGGGAAATCAGAAGTGAAGTTAAAGCCGTAAGCAGAGTGTATCAGATCGAAACATCCCGTTTCCAAAGAAATATTCTCCATTTCCATAAGCTTTAAATCAATATCAGCGGAATGTTCTTTCATCAATATCTCCGCATATGATATTTGCGCCTCTGAAGCATCAAAAGCTGTGCATTTTGCACCATTCTTCGCCAGATAAATACTGTTCTGAGCTCCTCCGCAGGCAATTTCAAGACAGTTCAAGCCATTTAAATCCTGGGGCAGTAATTTTAAAGCCCTGTCGCCAGGGATCAACGGGCCGTAATGAAAATCATTACAGGAAATTCTGGTTTCATCATGATACTGCTCAACGACAGTTTTCCAGTAATCGGATTTATTAATCATTTTTCTTATCGCGAAGTGTTAATATTCCTTTAAGAACCTGTTCGGCGCGCTGTAACTGTTCATCAACAAGCATGCCTTTCCTGATTGGGTAAATAATCCCAGGAGATCTTTCCAACTGCTGTGCTAAGAGTAAACGGTTTTTTAATGATAAGGTGACATTAATATGAGGTTCTATCCCTTTACCATGGATAATATTGTGTGCCGGCGTATAATATTTCGCTACTGTAAAGCGCAATGTTCCATCATTCTTTATTTTACAGACACGCTGCACCGAACCTTTACCGAATGTTCTGCTGCCAAGCAAAATCGCCCGTTTATGGTCTTTCAGGCACCCGGCAACGATCTCCGAAGCGCTGGCGCTAAAACGGTTGACCAGGATAAGCAGCGGGATATCGGTATATTTTCTACATTCCTGCGCAAGTATCCTCTGAGCATTTTTAAGATCGCGCCCCTCAATACTGATTACCAGTTTATCTTTATCCAAAAAACGGCTGCACAAGGCGACCGCTGCTTCAACCAGCCCTCCGGGGTTATTCCGCAGATCCAGAATAATTCCCTGACACTTTTTTCTCTCCAGCATAATCAAAGCTCTATCCAGGGCCTGGACTGTATTTTTTTCGAAACTGTTTATGCGTATATAACCGATATGGCTTTTCAGCATCTTTACATCTTTCAGGTCAATATCTTTCCGTTTAAAGGCTGAACGCGTTATTTTAAAAAATAATGGATCATTACTGCCTTCACGCAGAAGCTCTATTTCCACTTTAGAGCCCGCCACCCCTCTTAACATATCCCGGCACTGCTGATAAGTCAGGCTGCCAATGGCCTTGCCGTTTATCTTCACTATCAGATCCCCCACCTTAATGCCGGCTTTTTCCGCCGGAGAGCCTTTCTGTGTACAAATCACTTTAAAACCGGAACGCTTATTCTTTATTCCCATAATGCCAATACCCAAAAGCCTGGAGCGCCTGACAGTATTTTTACTTTGCTCAGGCTCATAACTGCTGTAAGGGTCCAGTTCGTGAAGCATTCCTTTCAACGCGCCGTCTACAAGCCTATGCATGGTGACTTTATCAGGGTCAACATAAAGATTCTGCAAAAGCTTCATTATCGTCACCAGGCGATGTAAATTATCGTAAGCGTCCTTATCATCAACCTTGACAGGTGATTCCCTGACCGCTGTTAAATCAAGTTTTTTCAATTCTTCGCCACGCATCGAAAAGGCAAATACAAATAAACTTGCCACTAAGGCCGGGCGGATTATAAATTTAAAAGACATAGTACCTCTCGTGTATCTTATCATCTATTATAACTTAAATCAGTTAATTAACAAATCACATAGATCGAAATCAGGAGCTATTTCCTGTAAAAATTTCAAATGGGCATAAAATTCTCCAACCTCATACAGGTTGTGCGAGTCGCTTCCCAAGCTCACTTTTATGCCGTTTTCGATACACATGCGGAAAAATTCCGCGGGCGGTTCGTTAGTATGGTAGTTTATCTCGACCGCAGTTCCATAACGCTTCAGGATATCAACAACCGGAGCGAAAAGATGACATGGCAAACTTAACCCCCGGCGTTTAAAAACCCTGAACGGATGCACCAGAGCATCGACTCCGGAAGACGCGATAGTTTCGGTCAAAAATAAAAACTCTTTTTCCACGGCCTCCATATCTGGATTTTCAGTTATGTTTAAATAATGGATTGACCCGTTGCGAAATTCCAGTTTATCCCACACTTCAGGCTCAATAATTGCCTTTCCGCTTTGGTCGTAGTCAACTTCCATGCCCAAATGACAAAAATCATCAGCTTCTTTCGAGTACAGGGCAAAATATTCTGCAATACGCTTGTTTATCTTATCTGATTTCATACCTTCGATATATTGAAAACTGTGTCCACAACTCTTTTTATCAAAATATAAATGATCGGAATGTTCACTGATTACAATCCCGCCCAACCCGAATAATTTACCCAAGGCAGAAGCTTTAATAATATCCATATTTTCACTGCAATATGCCAGTCCAGTGTGTATATGGTGGTCCACTAATCCCAATTCTTCCGGCATCGCGAGATTTTCATCTTCACAACTGACCTTACCATTTTCATTGATCTCAACCACCGCGTAGCCGAAAGGCTTTTCGCATAGGGCACTGCCCGTAAAATAATTTATTCCCTCATAATTGCACAACTTAAATCCGGCATGATAATGTCCGGATAAAGCCGCAACATAATTTGTTTCATGCATAACTTCAATAATTTCATCAGCATTTGTATAATTATAAGGACAAAGTTCAGCTTTCCCCGGGAACAATGGAACATGCTGCAATGAAACTAAGGGCCCGTCAAATTCCACCCCAAGCTTACGCATCCTGTCAAGGTCATTTTTCGTTCGGCGGGAATTATATCCGGGTTCATCAGGGTCGTCAAACACTGCAAAACGAATACCGTTAATATCAAGAAAATCAACCTGCTTTCCCATAACGCTTTCAAAAATATCTTTTTCCGGGTCATGATTGCCTCTGGTAACGATCGTCGGAGCCTGAATCAAATCAATAGTCTTTTTCAATCCAGACAGCAATTCCAGACGGTCTTCACTAACCGGATCATTAATTAAATCACCGCCGATAAAAACCAGATCAGGCTTTATATAGCGATTCAGGCGATGTACCGCACGCAACAGAAAAATATCGGCAAATTCCCCCTTGCGCGCGGGAATCGCAGGATTAGCGGATTTCGAAAAATGCAAGTCGGTCAGAACAACAACTTTAGCCTTCATTATTTTTTATCTCTGTTTTTTATGTCTACGGAAGTTAATAAGGCGTAAACCGCCTCAAGCCGGGGAACCGCTACCTGCTCTTCATTTGCTATGCGTACGACATTACCGACAATCGCCTCCACTTCAAGCGGGCGTTTATTTTCAAAATCAAGAAGCATACTGGTTTTGTATGGCGGGAAGCCTCTGGTATATTCCAGATTCTTCTGCACTATATCATCCGGCAAATGTATACCGCGGGATTTCGCGACCGCGCAAACCTCTTTCATCAAGTCGGCACACAAATCTTCAAGAGCTTTGGTTTCGGAGATAACTTTCGTGTCAACGCCGCCCGCCAGTACCGAAACCGGGTTGTAAGGAGTATTCCATACCAGCTTAACCCAGCGGAAAAATTCTATATCCTCAACGACTTCACATTCAACGTTAATCTTATTGAAATTAGATGCCAGCAGGTTAAGCTTTTCAGATGCCCCTCCCTTATAAACGCCCATTTTCAAACGGCCCGCCGCCTGATGTTCGATCTCGCCATGTTCCAGTTGAAAAACCCCGATGTAGGCAATTGAACTGACCAGTTCATTATCCGGGAACGCCTCTGAAATTTCCTGCTCGATCTCAATACCATTCTGGATCAGAACGATCATAGTACCGGGTTTCACCGCGTCCTTAATAATTTTTACCACATCAATATCAGGCAGAACCTTAGTCGTAACTATTAAATAATCCGCAGTATCAGGATACTCTGAACAGGAACGGTAAACTCCCGCAGGTTTAAAGGAAAAATCCCCGGCTATGCTTTTTATATTGAAACCATCTTTTTTAACCTGCTCATAATTCGAACGGCAAAGTACCGAAACGTCCATTCCACTTTGTGCCAGGCGTCCACCGAAATAAGCGCCGATCCCGCCTGCCCCAACTATTAAAACTTTGTTATTCATATATATCTTCTTTTCTTGATTTTTTTGCACTCATCATACTGTATATGGATATCAGCCATAATATTTAATTTTCAAGGTTACTTTTTAGAGCTCTTTATTTTATAAAATTCCAAGAGTATATAATTTTTTCACAAGCATAAGCAGTATAAGAACAAGAAAAAAGAAGCCGAGCAAGTACCATGCCTTGTTAAATGTTCTTCGATACTTGCGAAAACACTTCCGGCAAAGGAAGCGTTCCGGTATATCTTCATCAAGCCTGGTGTACATTCCCGTCATATAACGTTTGGGCGAAATGCTGACATAAGAACCTTCTGAAGTCAATGCAGACTTCCGGCATTCATCGCATTGTGTATAAGTATCTGCCATACTGTTTATCCATTTCCTTGTTGGATATTGGATATTCATCTTTTCCCGAAGATTGATGTTCCGATCCTGACCATTGTCGCGCCTTCTTCAATGGCAATTTCAAAATCTCCGCTCATACCCATAGACAATTCCGGCAGCTCCAAGCCAAGCTTGTTTTGCAAATCATCCCGTAGCTTCCGCAGGGAACTGAAAACAAAACGCAGTTCATCTTCAGGAACGCCGAAAGGCGCCATTGTCATTAAACCTACAACTGTTATATTTTCGCATCGGGCCGCCGCTTGCGCCAATTCCACGACCGATTTAACGTCCGTTCCAAACTTTGATTCTTCTCCTGAAACATTTATTTCCAAAAGCACTTTCGGCGAACGTCCCAGTTCCCCGGCAATACGGTCAATCCTTTTAAGCAGCTTTAACGAATCCACCGCGTGAATATAATCAGCATTTTCAACAGCAAGCCTGGCTTTATTACTTTGCAAGTGACCGATCATATGCCATTCAATATCTTTTTCCAAAGCGGCATTTTTGAAAGCCAGGTCCTGAACTTTATTTTCCCCGAACAATCTTTGTCCGGCATCATAAGCGCTCTGGACGGCTTCCGCCGGAAAGGTTTTGCTGACAGCAACCAACTTTACGCTCTGCGGATCACGTCCGGCATTTTTTGCGGCAGAGGCAATTTGCTCCCGTATTTTTGTAAGGTTTTCCTGAATGTATTTCATGATCTGTTCTTGATTTTATGTTCCGGCGGAAGGAGAGTCATTTGGCTGTTCGGGGCAATATCTGAAATGACCCAGGCATTACCACCAATAACTGAGCCTTTTCCAATAACAATATCCCCAAGCACTGACGCTCCGGAATATACGGTGACTCCATCCTCAAGCGTAGGATGTCGTTTTTTCCCGCGTATTATTTCACCGGATTCATCGCGCGGGAAACTGAGAGCTCCCAAAGTCACGCCCTGATAAATCTTTACATTATTTCCGATAATTGCGGTTTCGCCTATGACCACGCCCGTTCCATGGTCAATAAAAACCCCTTTTCCCAATTGGGCTCCTGGATGAATATCAATACCGGTGATAGTATGAGCGTATTCACACATCATCCGGGGAATCAACGGTACTTTCTTTTTATAAAGCTGATGCGCGAAACGCTGAATAGTTATTGCTTTGATACCCGGATAGCTGACCACGATTTCATCAATAGACATGGCCGCCGGATCTCCTTCGTAAGCCGCCGCAATATCAAGTTTCATAGTTTCGCGGATTTCCGGAATGGAATCCAGCAATGCTTTGACCGCGTTCTCCGCAAGTTTTCCTATCTGGCAATCTTCACAGTTTTCTTTTGCGCAACGGTACTGGAATGAACGGACCACCTGTCCTGCGAGTTCGCAATATACGTCCGTTAGCAAATCCCCTATATTATAAGAAATAGTTTTAATACTGTAGCTGCCCATACCGCTGAATCCGGGAAAAACAATTTCCATGAGCTTATCAAGGACATCGAGGATTTCCTGCTGCCGCGGCAGATTGTGGCCTTCAATATGGTTTATTCCTTTGGAATCCTGATATGTAGCGCAAATCCTGCCGACAAGATCATCAAGATATTCTCCGGTCAAATTGGCGTTTTCAAGTATGCATCCTTTTCCTTTCATATTTTATACCTCGTCATTTTATTCAATATTCTGAATTTGTTCTCTGATTTTTTCAAGCTCGGTTTTAAATTCGACAATTACCGGAGTTATTTCACAACTTGCGGCTTTATTACCGAAAGTGGTGACCTCACGGAATATTTCCTGCAAAAGAAAATCCATACTGCGCCCGACAACTTTTCCATTTTTACTTAAAAAGTTTTCAAGCTGCGTAAAATGACTGCGTAAACGGGTAAGCTCTTCACTGACGTCCGAACGGTCAACATAGAAGATCAGCTCTTTAAGCATGCGCTCATCGTTGATATCAACAGAAACATCCTCCTTCTCCAAGCGTTCAAACAGTTTCTGTTTAAGCATTTCAGGCACTTTTTTAATCATCGGCTCAAGCTTGTCTGTTAAGCAAATCAATTTTTCACAGCGTTTTTTGAGATCTTCGCGCAATTCCTGTCCTTCAGCTTCACGCATTGCAACAAGATTATTCACTGCGTTTTCCACGGCTTTGATAAAAGTGGTTTTGATTTCAGAGTTCTCAATATCAGGTGGAACCGTTTCAACAACACCCGGCAAATTCATTAATTCCGCAATCGACCATGAAGCCTGGTTCCCGAATTGTTTCTGGAGTTCACAGCATTCTTTTGTCAGGCGTTCAAGCAATGGGCGGTTGACCTTGACTGTACTGAGCCCTTGCTTTTCATCCAGGTTCATTGTTACTCTCGCGGAAACTGTTCCACGGGAAATCTTTTCTTTAATTAACTGCCGTAAAAGCAATTCCAAAGCGGAAAGTTCATGCGGCAGGCTAGCACGTATCTCCAGTTGTTTACGATTGACGCTGGAAATTTCAACATTGAAAGCAATTCCGAGTTCTGAGCTGGCGGCATAAGCCTTACCAAAACCTGTCATACTGCGCATAAGATAACCTCTGAAAAATTATTTTTTGACTTCTTCCGCTTCAGGTTTCTTGACCTCCGGAGTTTTTACTTCAACTTCAGGCTTCTTAACCTCCGGAGCTTTAACAACGGTTTCTTTTACAAGCGTTTTTTTAGAGGCTGAGGAAACTTCTGTTTCTATTTTTTTTGTTTCAACATCCTTTATTGCCGTTTTTTTTACTTCCGGAGCCTTTACTTTAGCTTTTTTCTCTCCCGGTTCCTTTATTTCAGGAAACTTACCGGCTTTCTTATCATCATCCTTAACGGGATTGAACTGCCCAAAGGAAAGTGATCCGACAAAATGCTCTCTCAATTCATCCACCGATGTTTCTCCGCCAAAAACCGGACGCCATCCATTTAGATTCTTAGCGCCAAGGCCGCAGACAAATAATCTTTTACCATAGCTGCCGGCCGGCCATACAAAAGTTATCTGGACTAATGACTTGAGATGGCTCTCTGGTATTTTTCTGGCTTTCAGGGTTGCTTTGCTGAATTTATAATCAGTAATAATTGTCTCAGGAACCTCAAATCTGATCATGTTAAGCTGTTTAAAAGGCAGATAAAGGAAGTTGTTTACCGCAAAAGAAACCGCAGAGCTTTTGGCTCTGCGATATATGCTGGCCGGCGGATCATACCGTTTTATGACAACACGGTTTGGCGTCCAGTCACGTAAACGGTTATCACTTGCTCCGAATACAACATAAGCATCTTTGCTACCGGGAACAATCCAGGCTATACAAACATGTGAAAGCGTACCGCTGGTAGCGGAGGCTGAGTTTAATTTGACAAAAATAGGAGCTGCCATAATGACCGGCTTGTTAAACTTTACATATTCCCGCTGTTCCAAATTTAAAGTACGGTCTTCCTGCAAGAGAAATACCCGTGCCCGCTGAACCGCACGGTCCCTGTAATAATCAGTGGTACTACAGGCTGTAAAAACAATAGTGAGCAGCAATGACATTACTGTTGTCAAAAATAAGCGAAGCTTCATTATTATTAACTCTTTAATTTATTTTATATTTGCACTTTTCATTTAGAATATATCAGCAAAGCAAAAAATTACCAGCTTTTCACCAAAGAATTCTTTAACTGAAAACATATAAAATCCAGTATAAACTTGCAAAAACATGAAGCCGATGATATAATGCTCTTATTACATGGAAAAGCACCTGAATTTATAACCAAGGGGAAGTGATTATGAATTTGTTTTTGAGGTTTATGTTTGTTCTTGCCATATCAGTAATGACAAGTTTCAGGGTTTATGCGCAAAATCCAACTGCAAATCCTAAACCTACCGCTCCTCCTGCCGACAGGACGGTGATCCGAAAAGCAGAAAATTTTCCACATAATATCCCAAAGGCAACCGTAACCTCTAAAAAAACAAGTTCAGAAACGGACAATTCCATAGTAAAATCAAGCGCTTTAACCGCTAAAGATATTATTACAAAGATGGCAGCAACCTATAAAAACTGCACATCATATTTAGACTCAGGAGTTGTAAATACTACTTTCTTCATGAAAAAAGGGTCGTACGTGGATAAAGTACAGTTTGCCACGGCTTTCAAGCGTCCCGGACAGTTCCGTTTCGGATTCAGCTTAAAACCGCCAAAGAAAGACGCGGAAATCAAACATCATATCATTTTCGTAAAAGACAAAAAAATTCTAGTCTGGCAGAATCCAGAAACAGGAGTTGAAGAAGAATCTTCCCTTAGCGACGCCATAGCCGATGCCGTAGCCACATCAGGCGGGGCTGCCCAAACAATTCCCGTACTTATAGGAGCAAGCCAGGTCGGAGGGAGGAGCATTGCCGATATGTTCAATAAGCAACGCCTTCCAGATGCGGCTCAGGATGGTGCAATATGCTTCCGTATTCAAGGGCAGCGGACAAAAGCCGAACCTGGCCGGGTCACTTTATGGATCGATCAAAAAACCTTCCTTATACGCCGCATAGACAGTTCTCACAAATTTAAGGATTTCAAAACCGAAACGACAAAAATATACCGTCCTCAAGTAAACGTTTCTGTTCCAGAAGATAGACTGGAATTTAACATACCCGGACAAAATAAAAATACAGCAAAGTAAAATCGACAAGTTACAGTTTCAACAGTGTTTCTTACTCCGTTCCTTGAAACCAGCCTGACATACATAAACTATGTCATGTACCCGCTTGTAAAATTCTTTTTATATAGTAGTTTATTCAAAATATAATTTTAAACGTTTTCATAAATTAAGGAATTTTACAGTGAGTACGGAAGTAAAAAGTGATCTTTACAAAGAAGCCGGAGTAGATATAGACCTCGCGCAGAACCTGTTAAAAAACGTAAAAAACAAAATTTCCAGCACCCGCCGTCCTGAAATGCTCGCCCCAATCGGCGGATTCGGCGGATTGTTCCAAATCGATCTGAAAAAATATAAGAACCCGATTCTGGTTTCCAGTATTGACGGCGTCGGCACCAAATTAATGGTCGCTATGATGATGGAGAAATACGACACTGTCGGACATGATATTGTCAATCACTGTATTGACGACATCGCGGTTCAGGGAGCGGAACCTATATTCTTTATGGACTATATCGGAATCGGCAAACTCCGCAGTCCGCTTTACGAACAGGTTCTTGAGGGTATCGCGGATGCCTGCAAAGCAGCCGGATGCGCCGTTCTCGGAGGTGAAACCGCTGAAATGCCCGGCATGTACGGCAATGATTTTGACCTGGTCGGAGTTATTTCCGGCATGGTCGACAAAGATAAATTAATAACCGGCGAAAAAATAAAAGCAGGTTACACGGCAATCGGACTTGCCTCAAGCGGACTGCATACAAACGGCTTCAGCCTGGCGCGCAAGGTGCTTTTCGACAAATGCAAGTATACTGTCCACAGCACTCCTGAAGAACTCGGTGGTGAAAGTATCGGGGAAGCGCTTTTGAAGCCGCATACCTGCTACTGGCCGGCAATCAAGGAAGCTATTGATTCCGAAAACATTGATCTTGACGGAATGGCGCATATTACCGGCGGCGGACTGTATGACAACGTTCCGCGTATCCTGCCGGAAGATGTTGACGTGATTTTCGATAAAAGCGCTTTACCGGTTCCGCCGATATTTAAATTAATTGTTGAGAAAGGTGAAATCAATCCGGTTGAGGCATACCGGGTTTTCAATATGGGAATCGGCATGGTATGGTTTATCCCTGCGGAACAAGCCGATACAGCAATAAAAATTTGTGCTGGCGCGGGCTTTGCCGCTGCAGTCTGTGGAAAAGTTGTATCCGGTAACCGCAAGGTAACTGTTAAGTAAGTTTTAAGGGTTAAGTTTTAAGATTTAAGGAAACTTGAAAAAATGAAACAATATTTGCAAAAGAAACATAACTGGTTGAAATCAATTTTCGATAAACCCGCCAGCAAAGCTTTTTCTTCTATTGTTAACTTGCTTCACACCCATCAGGAAGGCGATAAAACCAGTAACGCAATAATTTCCCTGCTCAAAGCCATACTTTGGGCAGACGGGCCGGCGGAAGACCGGGAAATCGAATATTTTGAAAAGATCCTCGAGAATGATTACCCGCAACACCAAATAGCACAACTGGTCTCGGAACTGAAAAGCCCCCGCAAAATTGATGTAAAAACCGCATGCGAATCGCTCAACAATCTTGATGATGACCAGAAAATAAGTCTTCTAGGCTCCCTGATCTCGCTCGGACTGGCAGATGAAGACTACAGCAGCAAGCAGAAGAAAATAGTTTCCAATGTCGCTGCCTGCCTCAATATTTCCGAAGAAGTCCTTGAAACAATCGAAACGGATGTTGAACAGGAAAATAAAGCGAAAAACCGTCTACTCAAATCAAGCGCCGGAATTATTGTCGCACTTATTGTTATCGGCGTATTTATTCTAACCGCCACCCTGCTCAAATCTGTACTGTTCGGACTGATACTCGCTTATGTTTTCCTCCCTTTGGAAAAGTTCTATGAACGTAAACTTCAAGGCAATGGTATATTCTCAAAAATTTTTAAATTCCTGACTTCCATGGGCAAACCTTTCAAGGCTATAAGCAAATCAATGCGCCGCAAGAAGCAGGAGCCTGACTACACACGGGAAGAACTTCTCCGGCGTGAACGCCAGGCCTTAATAACCAAAGCTTCAACCCTGACCGTAGTTTCTTTTGTGATTATAATGATCTTTGTGGCAACCATATTTTTCAGCGTATCAGCAAATTATCTGGCAGGTATAGGCTCATCAGTAAAATCCTGGCTTAATAAAAATATTACCGCAGAACAGCTTATTAATCCGGAAAAGAAAATTGACGAACCTGAGAAAAAAACGAAAGTCATAAATACCGGAGTAATTGACAAAAACTCAGAGGTGAAAGATAAGCTTCAGGATGAAAGCCAGAAAAAAGATGACGAAAAGGATTCTAAAGCAGCAGCCGATCAATCCTATTTTAAAGAAGTAATAATAAACCTTGAAAAATTTAAACCGAAACTCCAGAATATGCCTCTGGTTAACTGGTGCGTCGAACAAATCGCTAAAGTATTGAATGATCCAAAGACCCAGAAAGAATTATTTACTACAGTACTGAAAAAATCAGGAGGTGTATTTTCCTTCGCCTCCGGTGTCCTGTCATCTTTTATCAGTTTACTGCTGAATACTTTGCTGGCAATCTTCTTCTTCTCGCTATTCTTATCTAAAATGGCAGAGTTCATCAGGGACAACAAGAACCAGAAAAATATGCAGAGCGAATATCTGGTAAGAACCGTATTCAACAATAAATGGCTGCCAGGCGCCAGCGAAAACACTATTTCGCAGGCTCAGGAAATTATCACTCAGGTAATCAACAAACTTAAAATATGGCTCAGAGGTTATCTTACTTTGATATCCATAGACTTTCTAGTATATACCACCGCATTCTATCTGCTCGGGGTTCCATATGCTTTAGTTCTCGGACTGGTTGCCGGACTCGGGATACTTCTGCCGTATATCGGCCCGATTGGAAGTGCCGCCTTGACTGTTCTGGTGACTCTTGCTGTCGGTAATGACGTCACCATGCTGCAGCTGATTCTAATTGCCTGCACATACGCAATTTGGAACGGAATTGTCGAACAATTATTCATCTATCCGGCAGTTATCGGTGAATCATTGGGATTAACGACTCTGGAAACTATCATCGTGGTACTTCTAGGCGGAATCTTTGCAGGCATAACCGGTATGATCTTCGCCATACCGACCGCTTCGGTACTGAAATATCTTATCCCTAAGATATATTCATGCATAAACAACTAGTTTACCACGCCTCGGTAACCTGCTCCACCACTTTGCGGGCTAAGTGCCATGAACATTGTTGTATACCGCGTTGCCTGTTGACATAGTAGTCAGCCTGGACCTGGAAAACCGCATCCGCTGAAATATTTTGTCTTTTAATCAATGGTTCTTTATTACCTGGAATAATTACCGTAAATTCAACAGTCATCCAGATACGCCATTCCATCGGACGGTAAGTAATTTCATCATCAAAACTCGCGGGAGTTGTTTCACGGTAAACGACCTTAATAACTCGTGCGTAAAGTATACAGTCAGCATTGCGCAGAGATTCCACTTTAAGGGCCCCGTCACGCATAAAAGCTTCACTTAAAGTATTTCTAAGTATGGCAGGAACATTATATACCAAAGTCTCATTTTTCAATGGAGCAATAGCTATTGATTTTACCTGCGGGTGCATAAGATGACCGAAATGATAACCGCAGCCGCTAAGCATGATCAATAAAGCTGTTCCCGCAAAGAACACAAAAAGTTTTAATTTAATTCTATTCATCTTCGTTTCCATCTTTGCCTTTACGTTTTTTAATACCCAGATCCCTGATCGGGTAAAGGTATTTGCCGTTACTGTTTTCAGGAACCATGATAATTCTGGAAGCTTGACGCGGTATTGGAATAACATCATACTTCTGATAACGGCTTTTTAACTCAGGGCGAAACCCTTCCGGAATATACGTTTTATCTATTTGCGAAAGCATTTCCTCAGATTTATCGGCTGATTTCGAATCAGGATATTTCACCAGAATATCATTAAGGTAACGTTCAGCCGGAGCTGTACGTCCAATCCTTTTGTAAAATTCCGCAATACCCAAAAGTCGCTTAGCCTGAATATCCTTTGAACGAAGCTGGCATTTTTTTATCCAGTCAATTTCAGCCGCTTCAGGGTATTTTTTGATAAACTCCTTGAAAACACTTAACGCTTCATTATTATATTTTCCATCTCCGTCACCGACTAACGATAATTCAAACAAGGCATTACCGAGCTCAAGATAAGCAAATTTACAGTATTTTGAGTCCGGATAACTTTTAATTAACTCTCGAAGTTCCTTGAGCCCCTCTTTGACTTTTTCGCCTTCTATAAGCAATACAGCAAGTCGCAGTTTAGCCTGAGGAGCAGTACTGGCATAAGGTGCGTGTTTCAAAGCTTTTTTAAGCATCTCTTCGCTTCTGTCCGGCCCTACTAACCATGGAATCCAGCGCAATGACCAAAATTCAGGGTCCCGGTGTCCATTATAATATTTGTCAGCAATAGCGTATTCCCGGTCAACCAGCTTGCCAAAATCAACTTCCGCCGGGTAGGAATTCAAAAGCCTTTCAATAATAACGAACTCTTTATAAAGCAAGTTGGCTTTTCTGTAACACTTCATAGCTTCTTTAGCGGCCGCGGCTTTCATGCTTATACTTCTCGACAAGAATTCTGCATCCAGGAATTTATCCGCGGCGCCAACATAATCTTTGGCTTTGAATTTTTTCAGTCCTGCCTGAAATTTTTCCGTGCTTTGTATGTCTTTGGCTTCACTTCTTATATACTGGTCGCTGTCTTTTGAAACTTTGACTTTACTTTTTATAACTTTACCGCTGTCTTTTGCTGTTTTTACCGCTTCACTATTATCTTTTGAAGCCTTGCCGCCGTCTAATTTTTCTTGCCCGGACACCAATAATGAAGCAGATAAAAAGATAACTGCTGAAAATTTTTTCCAGAAACTGCAACTATATTTTAAAACCTTAGCCATATCAATTATTATAAATTCTTTATATTAAAAAAACAGCGCGTCCCTAATCTAGCCCGTTTTTTATAAATTCCAAACGCAAAAGCACTTAATAATATACTTTAGAGGGCTGTTTTCGACAATAAAAAAATCTTTATTTTTGTTCAAAATCTCTAAATAATATAATAATCATGAAATTTTCGGGTTCATAGAGTATATTTACTCTTATGCAAATCATATTTCGGGGAGAATTATGAAAAAAATAATTGGTCATATTGAATATAAAATATTAAAGACAATCGCAGAAGGCGGTATGGGAACTGTTTTTAAAGCCGTACAAAAGGGTGCAAGCGGCTTCGAAAAGACTGTCGTCATAAAAAAACTTTTAGATTGTTATTCTAAAGATGAAAGGTTTATCATCCGATTCATTGATGAAGCCAAACTGGTTGCCAACCTGATTCATGAAAATATTGTTCAGATCTACCAATTGGATAAATATATGAATGAATACTATTTCGTTCAAGAGTATGTTGACGGGATTAATCTCCATGATTTAATGGAATTTCACCGCATGTCTCAAACAAAAATGCCGGTCAAGCTGGCAGTTTTTATCGCCGCCAATGTCGCACGTGCCCTGGCTTACGCCCACAGTCGGCATGGTAATGACGGAAAACCTTTAAACATTATTCACTGTGATATTTGTTCATATAATATTCTGATAAGCAGGGAAGGCGTTGTAAAATTGACGGATTTTGGAGTGGCAAGGGCCGTCACGGTAAGAAAACCAATAGCTTTTTCAGGCAAGCTGCCTTTCATGTCTCCCGAACAAGTCAATAAAGCCCCTCTGGATTTTCATTCTGACATTTATTCTCTGGGGATAGTTCTTTTTTACATGTTAAGCGGCGGCAAAGTATGTCGTCATCTGGATGTAAAACCACATGAAATTATATCTCAAGCTCAGAAAAATTATATTGACTGGAAGCTTCTGCCTGACGGTCTGGACAGCAGGCTGATTTCTATTTTGCACCGCATGCTGGCGACTGAGCCGGAAAAACGTTACCATAGTACATCAAAAGTAGTAAAAAAACTTGAACAGTATATTTTACGGAACGGTTATAGTATAAGCACATTGAATCTGGCTAAATATATGCGCCATATAATGCCGGCACATTTCGAGGACGGACAGCAAAACGAAGACGGCAATAAAATACGTGAAGAAAATGTGTTAAGCACGGTAAAGATGCATATAGGAGGTTCTTTGTTTGAATCTAAAAAAAACTCTGATAAATTAGCAAAGACACGCCCCATGTCAAACGAAGAATTAAATAAACAAAAAGTATTTATGGGCAGGTATATATAGTAATGCTAGATACCAAAGCTCAAAATTAACAGGATTATTTATGCTTTACTGTATATATGCGTATTTATTAGTATTTTTTGCAAGCCTTGTGATTAACAGCATTTTATGGATCAGGGCCAAAGCCAATATTATATTGCTGTTCTATGAAATTATTGGAGCTTCATATCTGATAACATTAACTCTTATTTATTTTACTCCCAGCTGGTCAGATGGAATAAGTATCTGGTATTGCCTGCCGGTCATACCTTTTATCATAACCGATGTCTATCTTTCTGTATGGGGAAAACCGGAATGGATTTGTCCTCCAACTCTGGGAAAACATTCTGAAGATGAACTGGAACTGGCAAAAGTAGCAGCCATAATCTTTGCGGCTCCCGCCTACATCAGCAGTGTCCTGCTCTTGATACAAGTGTCTTTCACGAAAGCCTGAATTATGAACATGCCAGAGGTATTGCGATGTTCCAGGTATTTTGCGCGTTGTTAAAGCCTCCTGCCCCATCAGCCGCAGCCGCAAACATACACACTGGAACTCCGTTATCATCAAATAACAGTTGCGGACGCTCAAGACAACCAAGCGTTCTGGTCGTTCCGTCGCTGCAGGCAATTGTTTTTGAATAAGCCTTTGGGTGCTTTGAAACCTGCCAGTCAATTCCGTCATCAGACAAAAAATGTGCTCCGCAGTGAAGTTCTCCAGTTATTTCCCCAGTCATGTCTTTGGCTATCATCTCAAAGCGATGCCCGTTATGCCATACAAACGGGTCCTCAATATATATTCCCTCCATAACAGGGCAATCCTTAGCCCTTTTATAAGGCCCGTCAAAAGCTTCAGCTACAGCCAGGCCAATTCTCAAACCTTCCGGCGGATTGCTTCTGTAATAAAGGAAGATACGCCCGTCTGGATGTATACATGGAGCAGGATTCGTTACTAAATTATGATCCCATTTCCCCGCCTGCGGTTCGAGTATCGGGTTGCCGGAAGACTTCCACGGCCCGGCCGGATGATTTGAACTTAAAACTCCAATGCGTATTCGGTGATAAATCTTATTCATAGCTGTTAAATCCGTTGATACAAGCTCAGGAGGAGGAACAGGAAAATCATAAGTAGAAGCAATATAATACAAAAGGTATTTATCTTTATATTTCACGATTGCCGGGTTGTGCGCCATCCGGCCGTTCCAATGCGAAGAATTCCCATCAGGCAGGATCTTTTCAACAAATTCATATGGCCCTGACATATTTGCTGACCATGCGCGGACAATTTCCGATAGGTAAACATAACCTCTAAGCATAGGATAGGTTCGAGGCCAGCGAGAAGCAAACATATGGTATCCTTTGCCGTCCGGGTCTTTTACAACTGACCCGCACCAGACCCAGTAACCATCCATTCTAAAACCGCTATCCGGCGGAACCGGTAATATTTTGTCCGTACAAAACAATTATTAAAATCCTTTTATCCTTAAAAGTTTAAGCTGATTTCTATTTTTTTAAGTTCCGTCAATCGAAGAGCTTGCAACAACATAATATGCTCAAGAGAATTTTTTAGTTTACGAAAGTTTAAGTTTGAAAACGGGACGGGAAAGGGAGTTACACAATGGAGTAATCATTTCACGGCAGTCTTTTTCGACTTCCGGCCACGAAGCATCAAGCATTTTCACCGCAAAACTTGACATATCCGGGACGGTTATAAATATCGGCAGATCTTTCTGCCCTTGTTCCGCAGCGAGGTAATCAGTAGTCGCCACACAATTGTCTATCGCCTTTCCCGCGGCAAACAGGTAAGGAATTAAAACCATTTCGGTCAAGGGGCCGGTAAGACCGTGAAAACGGCAGAATTCGTTTATCATAAAAAATACCCGGATCGAAGGAAACATGCCGCTGACCCCGGTCAGGCGAATGACTCCGGCGTCAATCAAGCTGCGCGCCGAAACCGCAAGTTCCTGCTCCAACACCTTAGCCGATACCAGCCAGCGGTTATCCTGCTCCCAGGCTTCCAAAGAAACCGGTTCTATATCTTCACTGGCAAAATCTTCTGTTTCATAATGCTTGGCAAGCTCAATAAAAAGTTCAGGAGAGGCGTTATTGATATTAAGCTGTTGAAACGCGGAAAGAACTTTGCCGGTAAGTTCGTCAATTGAAGCCAGATTTACACCGAAATGTTTTTGCAGAAGCTGTTTAATAGTATTAAATTCCGGAGTAATAGTCAATTGAGAACAAGAATTGTTTCGCATAAAAATCGCGGCGATTTCAGGGAAGCCGGTATCTTTAAGAATACGGACGACGCTGTTATTGATTTCTGACAGGGTAAATACTTTATCTTTTCTCCTGCTTTTCTGCAGTGAAAACTCAACTGCAAGGCTGATATCGTCGGCAAGGTAGCTTTCTGTGATCCCGGCTGCCAGAAAACTCTGGATAATTCTGCTCTGCAAACGTTCAGGGTCAAAAACACTTGTAATACCGTCTGCGGTTGTAAGCATAATGGAATTATCGGCAAGTTTTATCATAACTTATTTTAACGCCCTTATTTCTTCTATGAATTCATCGACGTCTTTAAATTTGCGGTATACTGAGGCAAAACGCACGTAGGCTACATGATCTACTTTTTTAAGAGCCCGCATGACATGATTACCGATTTCAGCGCTGGAAACCTCTTTGTCATGCTGTTCCTGAATAGAATTATAAATATCGTCAAGCATCTGCTCAAAGGTATCCGCGTTTATCGGACGCTTGTAACAGGCATTTTCAACACCGCGGCGAATCTTGTCTTTATCAAAATCTTCACGAATATTATCTTTTTTAATAATTTTTAATTCTCCGGGGATAACTCCCTCATGAGTGGTAAAACGGTGCTGGCAGCTCAAACATTCACGCCGTCTGCGCACACCGGCTCCTTCCCGTACGGAACGGGAATCAACAACTTTGTCATCCTGACAGCCGCATTTCGGACAGCGCATATTCTCCCTCAAAATAAGCTAATTTCTAAAAAAAATGGCAGTCCCGCAAGGATTCGAACCCTGACTAAATGAACCAGAATCACTTGTGCTACCATTACACCACGGGACTGAATTTTCAGCAGACTTTTATTATACTCAGACTTTAAGCCGATTTCAAGTACAAATACAAAAAATACTCAAAGATTGCAAAAAAAGTTGAATTTTAAGTTTTTGAGTATTAATATAAATATAATGTGGAGAAAACTTCTCTACAGTTTATGCGTATAATAAATTTTTCGATATTTAAAAATACGCATTCCTAGTATTCTAATTAATAACTAAAACAACAAGGAGGAGAGTTGTAAAAGAACGTTTTTCGTATTAATTATTAACTTTAATTTTTTATAAGGAGAAAAGAAAAATGAAAAAAATATTAGTTGCAATGTTCGCTCTCTGTCTTGGCCTCTCTGCAATGGCTGAGGATTATAATGTCGTAGATTTTGGTTTGTGGTTCGGATTCCCGAGTTCAATGAAACAAGCTAACGTTCGCGGAATGCGTATAGGTTTCCCGGTTTCCGATGGAGATGGCTACGTAAGTGGTCTGGAAGCCGCTATTCTTTGCGCCGGAACTTCCAAAATAAACGGCGTGCAAGCTGCTATCGGATGGGCTCAAACTGATGATCTTTCAGGATTGCAAGCCTCTGTTTGCGTCAATATGTGTAATGGCGAATCCAAGGGACTTCAATTGAGCTTGGTCAATCTTTGTGACAAAAGCGGATGGCAGATCGGTTTAGTGAATATGGGACATAACGCAAAATTCCAGTTCGGGCTTATAAATGTAAATGAAGGCGGCCTCTGGTCTATCTGTCCTATTATCAATTTCGGAAAAGATACTTTTAAAAGCGCGGACACCATCCGTGCCGAAGGAGAAGCTGAAGCAAAAGCTAAAGCCGCAAAAGCTAAAAAATAAATTACTGTCAGTTACTTGAATGATTAGCCGATGCCTGTTCAAGGCGTCGGCTTTTTTTATCTACAGCAAAGCTGTAAAAAAAGAGGAAAATTGCAAAAAGAAATCAGCCTAAAGCATTTTGTAACTTGCTTTTTGTTTTTTTCATGCTAACAGTATATCCTGTATATATCCCTTTTCGAAGTTTTGAAGAGGCTAATTAATTATGCTATTTGGATAACAGCGACGGGAGTCTGCAAATGAAATTGCTAAACATTTTTCTGAGTATATTAATTCTGCTTCTGGCTGTTGCAGTTGCAGTTTTCTCTTTTTTCCTATACGAAAAACGGGATAAAATGATTGACGGGTGGGGAAAGATGGCGGATACCGTCAACAAAACAGCTGTCAGCCTGGATAAAGGCAGCGGCACTGAAGTTGCCAAAGAACTTTCACCGGAAGAGCTCGCTCACGATAAATATGATGATTTAGCAAAAAAACTTCCAAAATTGCAGGAACATGCCGATAATGTCATCGCAGAACGTGATGATATGGCAAAAGCTCTCAGAAATATTGCTGAAACTTCTGAGATGGATAATCTTCAGGGATTATCAGAGTTTACAAATTTAAAAAGCTATAAAACCAATTCCGATGCAGTTGTCAGCAAAGTGAAAAGCAACACCGCACAACAGAATGACATCCTGAGACGCATTTGCTCTACTGCCAGTAAAATAAAAGCGGACCTTACAGTAAGCGGTTTGAAAGGCTCAAATTATACTAGTGAATTTCAAAAATTTGATAATAAAATAAAAACAGCACAATCCCGCATCAGTGATTCGGAACGCCAGTTTAACAGTATTTTCTCTATAGCTGGCGGCAAGGGTCGTTTGAGTTTCGATGATAAATCATACAAGGCGTCATCCGGAAAAGCAGTCAATGCGGTCAAGGATTTAAAAGATAAATATAATGATGCCAGAAGCTCCCTCAGATCAGAAAGTGCTAGAGTTACCAGTTTGAAAAGCACAATAAAATCCAAAGACGGGCTTATTGGCGGGCTTCATAAGGATATTAAAAAGAAGGAACTTGAAATCAAGCGCTTACGTATTATCATTGCCGGCAAAGATGGTTCAGGTTCTATAGATGACCCATGGGAAAATGGTTCTGATGAAGCTCGTCGTGCGGTTCAAGGCAAAATCATCAAAGTTGACCGTAAATACGGATTTGTTGTTGTAGACCTTGGAACCGGCACAACTGTTAAACAGAAAATCGGCACGAAGATGAATTACGCCAGTCCGTTGATTCCTGTTAACGCAAGGATGATTGTTGCGCGTAACATTGAATCCACTGATGGCCAGTATATCGGCGAAATACAGCTTATTAAGATCCACGAAGATTGTTCAATCGCTAACGTGATTTCTGCTGCCAAAGGCAAAGGTGTTGCTGTAGGAGATACCGTCTTCTTCTCAAGCTCACAAATCGCCGCAATGAAGAAAAAATAACAGGAGGTAAATCATGTTTGACAGTAAAGCCTTTTGTGTTATTATTTTCCTGACAGCCGCTGCTCTTGGCACTGCGGTTTATTTCCAAACTATGGAGATGATGGAATACAAACTGTTAGTCAAACTTGATAAGCAATATCTCGGAGGCACATTTACCGGCAGCGGAGATACAGCCAAACCTGCGACGGAAGATACAACTGCCGCAAAAGACGATACAGCCAAGAAAGAAACTCCCGCTTCAGAAAGCGATACAGCCAAAAAAGAAGATACAGCGGCCGCAAAGAAAGATGACAAGAAATAAAATATATATACTATTGGCCTCTGCTTTTTTAGCAAGTTTCCTTAGTGCCTGCAACACGCCTGCAGAAAGGCGTGGTTACAGCAGTATTCCACAAAATTACCCGGCAAGTTGGGAATGCGGCAAACAGGGTGGTGGAATTTAATCTTTTTTTTCTTTTTTTTATTTGCTTATTATGCAATATAGAGTATAATAAGGCTTCTCAATTTTAAATCGGGGTATAGCGCAGTCTGGCTAGCGCATTTGGTTTGGGACCAAAGGGTCGCAGGTTCGAATCCTGCTACCCCGACCATTTTCTTATCATTGTCAAGCGTTGACAATCCATGACAACTAATTGCAGTATCAACCACTTGTATATTTTTCGACAAAAAGTCATTTTTGACAGATAGTGTCAAATCCTGCCCCTCAAGGGCAAATCCATGTGCCTCTATATGTGCCGCCCCCCTGTTTTATCAACACTGCTTGACAGGTCAGGAAGCGAATCCAAAGCCTTTTTAATGTCAAGACAACTCGAATCAGTATAAACCATAGCTGTAAGCCTTGGGTCACTATGGCGCATAATCTCTTGCGCTACACGTTGAGGAACCCCGGCATTATGTAACATCGTGCATAAAGTCCGGCGCAGACAATGAAAGTTTGCAATTCTACCTTGAGCGTCCTTGTATGGTATATTTGCCTTATCCCAATCCTTTTTTAATTTCTCCATTTTGGAGAATGAACCAGTAACATACTCTTTATTATTTGAAGTCTTGCGATATTCCTTTAAAAACTGAACCAGCGGAGTAACTAAAGGAAGATTTGCCGATAAACCGTTTTTAGTATTTATACTTCTTAGTCTCACTCTTGGATTATCGCTGTCAATATCAATATCCGACCACTTCAGAGTAATAACTTCATTACGCCTTAATCCACAATACAAAGCCAGCATATACGCCGCTTTCCATTTCATGTTTGTACATACAGAAAGAAGCCTTTGCGCTTCTTTAAGCGTTAAAGCCCGGCGATTGTCTTCCCTGCGTCTTGTGCTTATACGTTCAACATTGTTAAAAGGATTCAGGCGCATTCTATTACGGCTTACAAGCCACTTGCAGAAGTTATTCCAGCCGGAAAGATAATCATTTAAGGTTTTCCCGGTTTTATCCTGTTTTGCTCTCCAGCTTTCAAATTCATCGGCTTTGATGTCTTTTAAAAAATTCCACTTACAATCATTACAAACAGTCAGGACATAAGTTGAAATATTCCCAACATGCTTTGCAGAACATCCGGTTGTAGATTTATTTTCGGTAAAATCTTTTAAATGCGCTACTATGGGCTTGTCGTCAGCTTCCCTTAAAACTTTAGGTGCAATAATCCCCTCTTGTTCCTGTTCAAGCTCCTTTAAAAAACGCCTATACTTGCTTCTGGCGGCGGCTTTGTCAGTTAGTCCAAGGTTTATTTCCTTGTATTTACTCATTCCCGGTAATTTATATTTACCGTAATAAGTATTTGAAGTTCTGCCGTTTCCCCGGTTTTTCTTATATACATCCATATATCAATCCTCCGAATTACCAATTAAACGATTATAATAATCAATAATTCCTTGATAACTCATCTTAGCAGAACCGCCAACTTTTACAATTGGAGGCAATGTTCCGGCATAAGACAAACGGCGAACGGTTCGAATTGAACCACTTAACTTTTCGGCGGCCTCTCGTAGAGACACAAGAAGCGGACTATTTTCAGCCCTTTTCTTGCTTTTTTCGGCTTTCTGTTGTACATTCTTTTTGTTCATAATTACCTCCTCAGGTTTATTTTGAACGTTCTTAGCCGGGAAAGTTACAGCTTTTCCGGCTATTTTTATTTAATAATTCCGAATGAATTATTTCTTTTCCTGTTCATCTGCTAATTTTTTATTTATAGATTCTATTTTATCCAAAGAAACAGTTCCGTTTTTATTCATTTCATCAATTTGTTTTTGCATTTTTTTCAATTTATCTTTTGCAGATTGACTTAGAGTAAATGTGCTTTTATGCATTTTCATGGGAAGATTATCATCAGCACTACACATCCATATATCTCCATCTTGCAATCTATCAAAATCAAAGAATTTTGCATACTCGTCTTCTATTTTTTGGTTAATCTTTTCTCTCAACTCATCCATAGAATATTTATTTCCGCTTTTTTCTTCTTCACAACGTACTTGATATGTTGCATCATTCATAAATACATATGCAAAACGAATCATTCGACGAATAACTTCAGATTTAGGAACTCCTGTTGTATACGATAGAGAACTAAGTTTATCCATGTCATTTCTACTGATTTTACAATTCAGCGATGTATCAATAGGTTGATTTTCTGATAAAGGTCTAGCCATGATATTCTCCATTTATTAAAAAATTTATACTATATGTTATATTAGTTCTACAACTAATACAAGTAAAATTCTAAAAAAATTGAAAATTTTTAATTTTTTAGTTCGAAAAATGTGCATTATTATCCATTTAATGTATATTTTACTTGTTGCGTCCAAGTTATAACAAAAAGCTGTTAAATAATTTCTTGATGAAAATAAAATATAAATCTTGTATAAAACGAAACAAGAGTATAAAGCGATAAATTAACGTATACATGCAAATCACCAGAGTTCATTACAAGTAAATATAGAATACAGAAGGGGAAAAATGAATGGATTACTTATATGAAAATTTAGGAGATGAAAGATTTCAGGAGTTTTGTAGTTGCCTTATTAGCAAAAAATTTCCCAATATACAGGCTTTTCCGGTTGGACAACCAGATGGGGGGAGAGATACAATAGTATACAGAATGGATTCAAATGTTAAGGAATTTATTGTCTTTCAGGTAAAATTTATTCGTAATCCAAACCAAAATAGGGATATCCATAAATGGTTTACATCAACAATAGAAGGTGAAGTTGAAAAAATAAAAAAGCTTATACCAAAAGGAGCAAAGGAATACTATTTAATTACTAATGCAAAAGGAACAGCTCATCTTGACACTGGCTCAAAAGATAAGGTAAACGCAATACTAGAAAAACATATTAAAATTCCATCAATATGCTGGTGGGCTGATGACATATCAAGAATGTTTGAAATAGACCCTCTTTTTAAATGGTCATTCCCTGAAATATTAAATGGTCAAGACATATTAAATGCATTATTATTTGAGGGGTTGAATGAAAATAAAGACAGAAGAGAAAGTGTAATAAAAGCATACTTAGTTGACCAATATGAAACTGATAATGAGGTAAAGTTTAAACAAATTGATTTAAAGAATAGATTATTAGACCTATTTACTGATGTTCCAATAAAAGTAAAAAAATATAATGAAAAAAATAAGATACTGAAAACTATATTAGGCTCAGTGGGTCACCGAAGAAGATTATCATCAATGCCATTAAATGAAGAAGATTATTTTTTAGATGACGATAGTGATTTAGGTGCTGCTGAATTTCTTCTACATCCCAAAATTCAAAAAAATATTGAAAGGATTTTACTTGAAGGGGGGCCAGGACAGGGTAAATCAACAATTGCTCAGTACGTTTGTCAAGTCCATCGTGTACGCTTATTGAACAAATCATCTGATATTGAATTACTTCCCGCAAATATAAAAAATACACCTATTAGATTACCTATTAAAATTGATCTTCGTGATATTTCTAATTGGGTAAAAAATAAAAATCCTTATCCAGAAACTCTTCCTCAAGAGTATTTTGAGAAAATCTGGAAAAATTCGTTAGAATCATTTTTGGTTGGTCATATTTTTTATCATTCAAAACTAGAAGAATTTACTTCTACTGATTTTATCGCTATATGTAAATCGAGCCATATTCTCTTCGTATTTGATGGATTTGATGAAATCGCTAACATTGAAGTTCGAAGTGAAGTAATTGAATTTATAAACAAAGGAATAGCTAGAATTGCAGCAAATGCAAAATCTCTACAAATTGTAATAACGAGTAGACCGGCTGCATTTTCTGATACGGTTGGATTTTCAATAAAAAACTACCCTCACTTTGAACTTAAAGATATTACATTACCTATAATTGATGAGTATGTTGAAAAGTGGATAAAAGCAAGTAAAATTGATAAAAGAGATGCAAATGAATTAAGGAAACTTATAAAAAATAAGCTTGAAATGCCACACTTAAAAGAGTTAGCAAGAAGCCCAATGCAATTAGCAATTTTTATAAGTCTATTGAGGACTAAAGGCCAATCTTTGCCTAATAAAAGAACAGCCCTATATGATAGCTATATAAATCTATTTTTTGACAGAGAATCTGAAAAAAGCAAATTAATAAGAGATAAGCGTGAACTTATAATTGCAATTCATCAATATTTAGCATGGATTTTACATTCTGAAGCTGAATTGTATAAAAATAATGGAAGCATTCATATTGATGATTTGATAACTAGACTAAAAGAATATTTAAAAAAAGATGGTCACGATACTTCAATTGCAGATCAGCTGTTTGATATCATGAAAGAAAGAGTTTGTGCTCTAGTATCTCGAGTTCAAGGAACATTCGAATTTGAAGTACAGCCATTAAGAGAGTATTTTTGTGCAAAACATCTATATAAATCAGCTCCTCACTCATCTGCTGGTTCGGTTAAACAAGGAACAAAACCCGATAGACTTTATGCTATTTTAAGAAATTTTTATTGGCAAAATGTTGTGCGCTTTTTCGCTGGCTGTGTGGATGCTGGTGAATTAGATATGATAATACAAGAATTAAAAGACCTTCAAGAAGACGAACTATTAAAATATACAAATTATCCGCGAATTATAACTTCACAAATACTTTCTGATTATGTTTTTGCTCAAAAACCATTAAAATCCAAGAATGTTATTAAGATTATTATTGATGAAATTAATATGGGTAAAAATAATATTTTTAGTTCAAACGAACCTTTGCTTTTGCCAAATGAATGTGGTCAGATGGAATTAATTAAAGAGTGTTTCCAACAATTAACAAAATTACCCAAACATGATTATGCCTTAGAATTAATAAGCGTAATAGATAATAATCAATGTGATATTTTGGATGATTGGCTAAGGCTTGTTCCGGAATTTAAAGGAGAAAAATTAACAACATGGTTTTACTATGCATATAAATTGGGTTTGATGCAGAAAATTAAAAAAAGTTTGTTACAAAAAATTGTAAAGGAAGGAAATGATATCGAAGAGACTAAGAAGCGTATTCAAATTTTGATAGATAGTGGACATATCGAAATAATAAATAAAGATATTGACTTAAAGAATATTATTTTTGAATCTGTTTTAAATAACGAAAGCTTTATATTTATGCGGGAAAAGGAATATAGTTTAAGTTTTTTCTCCATAATTTTTCAACCATATATATTGTCTAACATGCTAACAAGCGACGACGAAAATGTGTCATTTATTAATTATCTCGAACAATTTTTCCCAGGAGAAACAACAAAACCTATTTCAGAATTTATAGTAGATGATGATATTGATAATAAAATTAAAGAATTATCCAATACATTAATAGAGTTATTTGATTGTCCAATAACTGATTTTAACAATAGTATTAAACTGTGGGATATATTAGTTGAAAGGGGAAGAAGTATTTTAAAAGAAAATTGGAGTATAAAGGTTGTTGCAACTATTGCCGCAGGTATTAAATCAAAATCTGAAATCTATGATGAGTATTCAGAATTAAATAATTCCTCACTTTCATTATGCAAAAGAACAAGATGTGCAAGAATGAAATCAGGAAATATAGGATATTGGAAAATACAGTTATCGGATAATAAAGACAAACTTTTTTCTCTTTTAGTGTTTTTGACATGGGCAAGTTCTAAGGTTATAATTCAGCTACTTCCTTTATTGTCAAAAATTATAGAGTCATTAGATACACCAGATATTGCATTGCTAGTTAAGGCAGTATCTTGCACTGCTAATAATTCTACCTTTAATAAATCTCAGCAGAACTGTATTATTAGAGAACTTGAACACAATAATACTCAGGATATAATTAAATATATTGTTAGTTTAAGATTTAATTATAAAACTAGAGAAGAGTACATTTATAACCATATTAGCAATTGTGAAGGTATTTGGGAAAATGTTAGGAATATGAAATTCCAATATTTAATTAACACATTTTTGAAAAAGCCTAATGCTAAAATATTAAATGAAGTAAAAGAAATATATAAAAATATTTCTTGTCATAAAATATTATATTTACAATACCGTCGCCGTCACCGCTTTGATGAAAAAATAAAAATACCATATAAAATTGCAGTTACAATAATGAAAGAATGTAAGGAATATCCTGTGGTAATTAGTTCTATAGCAGAAAAAACTTGTAGACGATATGCTAGTGAAAAACTTAGAGCTGTAGGAGAAACAGCAAAAATACAAAATTGGTTTGAAGACAACTAGAACAATAAAACATGACCATACTGTATTTAACATTAAAGCTATTTTGAATGACTTATTATTTTACGCACTCCATTGGGTCAATAGTTCTTGTTGTTTATTGCTGATATTTTGACTTAGGTTTTTGAGTAATTTGTAATTATTCCAAAAGGAATCAAAGATTTTCAAGTCTTTCAGGCTCTTAAATCCCCATACAGGGAAGGCGTTTTGAGTTCTGAAATCAAAGTCCTGTATTTGAACAGCTCCGGGCATGTGTTGCAGACTGTCTTTTAATCCCCATACTGGCGGAGAGAATACGAAGCGGTCTTTTACGCTGTCATAAACCGAGAAAACAACTTTTTTACAACATTCGGCAACACGTTCAACAGGACGGCGGGCAACCCTTGTTTTACGCTCGTTATATTTCTTCTTTTCTGTTTCGGATTCTGCTGTTTCGTTTGAACAGCTTAAATCTCTTGAAGAAGCATAAAACCTGATTCTTGGAGTTTCCAGCATCCATGGCGGAAAACCACGACCGGGAGCTTTTATTAAATACTTGGTAATATAGAAAACCGCGTGTTTGCCAGTATTGAAACTATCACGCCTTACAGACAATTTGCATTGTTTGCCTATTTTCCACTTTGTAAGCTGCAATGCAAATGCTATGCTTGTTGATGGATTTGGTCAAATAGGTGATGGTTCATGGCTGTTTCCACATATTGCGCCGGAAAAGTTTACAAAAATTGTTTCTGTAAACATTGAGCAAATTGTAGAAGATGAAACTATTAAAAAAATATATACCATAGTTCAGAAGCTTGATCCGGCATATCCTGAAAAAATGAAGCTCGAATATTTTAGAACATTTGTCATTTGTGAAAAACTAAACAGGAATAACAGTGGAAATTTTGAATGGATGAAAATAGAGGATGCCGTGAAATCCGATAAAGAGCACATAAACATATTAAAATCCAAAACAAACATCCAATACGTCAATTTAAACTTATGTGGGAATTAGATTTTCAAGATATGTAAATATTACTGTTGT
Source organism: Victivallaceae bacterium (assembly GCA_963664605.1). GTDB lineage: Bacteria > Verrucomicrobiota > Lentisphaeria > Victivallales > Victivallaceae > JAHOYW01. Next base: position 1,078,773 of record OY761536.1, on the reverse strand, counting down.
GCTTATTAAACTCAAAACTTCGGTTTTGAGGCTTTCCCCTTTCTATATTAAATATATAATGCTCAAGCGGGATGCTTGAGCATTATTAGTGCATTTTATTGATATTAGATTATTTCTTGGTATCTTTCTTCTTAGGAAGTTTGCTGACAATTTCTGAATATATTTTTTGACTTAGAGCCTGATCGCCAAAAGCTCCTACACGAATGCCAAGTTTGCTTTGACCATTCTTTTCCATTTCAGCAGTAACTGTAACCGTACTGTTTTCTGCTGTTTTACCAGTTATTTTAGCGGTCAGAGAGTCGGAAGTTGAAGAAACCAGCTTAATCCCGAGCTCTTTAAATGCACTTTCTGTTGCCGGTTGTATTGTTTTCGGTTTTGCATCAACAGTACTGGTTAACTTGCCATCATAATAGGCGGTTCCCGCTACTCCAGCTCCAGCGCCTATTAATAATGCAGCCAGACAACCGCTGCCGAAACAAGCAGTCAGGATAGCAGTACAAATTACCAGAGATTTCATAATTGAACTTTTCATACATCTTCTTCCTTTTTTTAAGATTTAAACTTTACCCATGGATTATTGAATATAATAAAGCAAAAAATATAATTTGCAAGCAGAACAACATAAGTAATGCTATTAAAGATGTTAAGATATTATCTGTTCTATAGCCTGCTGTAAACTGAACTTGAAAGAATTAATTGAATTTTACAAAGCAAATAAAAATCCCCAAACTGGACTTTTGCAATTAGCTCATTATATTATGGTTTAGTTTTTACGCTTAATCTAATTATAAATAGTGGAAGATAATATGCTTGACTGTCCGGAAGTAAAAAGAATGGAGTCTGACTTGAACAGTTTTGATCCAGAACTGCGTCAGAAATCTTTAATGAAATTAAAAGAATTTGCTGCTGAAGAAAACATTATTTCCGCACCCAAAAAAGTTCCTTACAATCTGCATTGTCATACGTTTTGTTCATATAATGGTTATGGCTATTCTCCATCATATATCGCCTGGCTGGCCTGCCGGAAACTTTGGTTCGCTGCAGGAATAGTTGATTTTGATGTTCTTGACGGGGTTGAGGAGTTTTTAGCAGCTGCGGAAACTCTCGATATTCGCGGCGTTTGCGGATTGGAAACCCGTGCTTATGTTGCTGATTTGGCACAGGATGAGATAAATTCTCCAGGAGAACCTGGAGTAGCTTACCATATGGGGGTTGGCTTTACAAGTACCGATATACCGGCAGAACAAAAGAAATTTTTAGCTGGGTTAAAGACAAAAGCCAATGCCAGGACTGAAAACATTGTAAAGTTGGTGAATTCTTACCTGAGTCCAGTTGAGCTGGATTTTAAGGAAAGCGCGGCAAAATTGACGCCTTTCGGTAACATTACTGAGCGTCATGTTTGTACCGCTTATCGTGAAAAAGCTGAAGAAATCTTTCCAAATGATACTGCCCGCGCTGCTTTTTGGGCGGAAAAACTGTCTCTTGATATAACCGCCGCGACAGCATTGATTAGTGACCCGGTTAAACTTGAGGGGACTATTCGTTCGAAAACCATGAAAAGCGGTGGGGTTGGATACGTTAAAGCCAGTCCTGAATCATTTCCCGCATTACAGGAGATGAATGATTTTACCCTGGCTTGCGGAGCGATTCCATGTATTGCCTGGCTTGACGGTATGAGTGACGGTGAAAAAGATCCGGGCAAACTCCTTGATATGCATATTTCCTGTGGCGCGGCGCTTCTGAATATCATCCCTGACCGTAATTGGAATTTCAGCGATCCTGATGTCAAAGCCGCAAAAATAAAATGTCTTGACGCGGTTATTACCGCTGCCTTGGAGCGTGATATACCGGTTCTTATTGGTACTGAGATGAATGCTCCGGGACAGAAGCTTGTTGATGATTTTGATTGTGATGCGCTGAAAAAACACAATGAGGTTTTTACAGAAGGCGCGGCAATAACTTTTGCGCATACTCTATTAGCTCCTCTAGGAATGGGGTATCTCAGTAAGTGGGCGGAAGAAAATTTTGTTGATACCGCAGATAAAAATGCCTTTTTCTCTGAATTCGGGCAGGCTGTGACACCGCATAAATTTGCAAAACTAAAAAAACGGATAAATGCTAAGTCAGCCAGCGATATAATGGGGCTTTTATAATCCTGTTTAATTAATTTTCATTATAATCTGTAATTAAAATTTGAGCTCAAGTAATTTTATGGATAAATCTATACTTAGTAACAGGAAGTTGGTACTGGGATCAGCGATGACTTTGGCATGTCTGATAAGCTTACTGCATATTTTCTTTTGTTTTGACGTTTATGATGATATTGCGGCATGCTATGCCCTTATGACACGGGCTTTTGCTGATGGCGACTGGCACCATGCCTTTGCTCTTCACCTGCCAGTTTTAAGCACTACTCTCGGTGGAGCTTTAAGCTATTGCGGGATGGGGCCGTTCAGGTCACTGGTTGTCGTTTCATGCTTGTTTTATATTGCTTCTGTTCCAGTACTGTATTATGTGCTCAAATATTTTTTGAAGCGTGAAGATTATGCTGCTTGGGGATGCGTTTTATTTGTGCTTGCTCCTAAAATAATTCGTTTCAGCTGCACAGGACTTCTCAATCCTGCTAAAAATTTCTTTATCATTGCATCAATCGCTTTGATACTGGCTTCCGTTAAACGCCGGAAATGGTTTAATATTGTGTTGTTGGGAGTGTCATTAGCCGGTTTGGCTTTAGCCCGGGCGGAAACTGTAATATTTTTGCCGCTTCTGGTTTTATGGTATGCATATTTCATCTTCAGGGATAAAGAACTTGAACTGAAAAAACGTTTGATTAAGATTTTTTTACATTGTCTGGTTATAACAACAGTATTTTTTATCTGTGTGTCTCCGCGTTTATATCAAAGTTATAAAACTATTGGAGTCCCGGTACTGGAAACGCGACAGGCTTATTATTTGTGTAAGGTGTTGCCTTTAAAACAAATAAACAGCAGGGACCGGCTATATATCATGGCAGAACGAAAAACCTTTATACCGAGCACAAAGATCAAGCACGGCTGGGCGATGACCTGGCAGGGGGTGGAATGCTTTACTCGTGGTGCTTATACGCCTTATCTGCTTCTGGCTTTACTCGGAATTTTTCTGTGGTGGAAGAAAAAAGAAGACCGGGCAGAAGCTTTTATGCTGTTTTCGATTATTGTTTTAAATACTGCGGTGCTTATCAGTATATCCAACAGCGTCAGGTATTATACTATAAATTTGATAATGTTGCTGCCTTTTACTTTTATCGGTTTAAAATTTTTATTAGATTTGCTGCCTGAATTAAAGAGATTTGCATTTTTCGCCGAGAAACCGCAAGCAATAAAAATAGTTAAAGCCCTGGTTGTCGCGGGCTTGTGTGCGGCTGCCGTCTATCAGGTGAAAAACGGAGCTAAACAGGCAATCAACCATAAGTATGATTATGAATATAAGACCGGATTCTGGATAGATGATAACAAAGCTAAATTCGGCTGTTCAAGGGCAAGGATAATTGTTGCCTCATCCCAGCCTCAGTATGCACTTTGGGCAGATGCCCTCTGGCTGAATATTTCTGATAACAAGATACAGTTTGCCGAGCAGCTGGAAGAAATGAAAAATGCTGATTTTGTAGTGCTTGAAGAAGACCAGTATGATGCGATAGAGATCCTTAAAAAGCAGAAAGAGTTTAAGTTACTGGAACAGCAGTATCCGGAAACGCTAATTTTTGTAAGGCTAAAAGGAGAGGGGAAATGACAACAAAAACAGCGGTTATTATACCATGTTTTAACGAACAGGATAATATTATCAATGTGATTGATGATATTATAAATAATACCCCTGATGAAGAACAGTGGCAGGCAATCGTCGTTAATGACTGTTCTACAGATCAGACTTTAGCGAAACTGCAGGCTGATGGAAGGGCTGTTATCTTGGACCTTCCCTGTAATCTAGGGGTTGGAGCGGCTGTTCAAACAGGTTTTAAGTATGCCTGGGAGAATAATTTTGATTTTGCCTTGAAATTTGACGGTGACGGACAGCACCGGGCGGATTATATTCCTGCTCTTTTAGATGTTTTGAAGAACGATCAAGCTGACTTTGTAGTTGGTTCCCGTTTTGTGGATAACAATACTCAAGGCTTCAAGTCTACGCAATTGCGCAGGGTAGGAATAAGATTTTTCCGTTTTCTTATAAAAGCGGTTTGCGGCTATATGCCGTCTGATCCGACTTCAGGATTTCGGGCTTATAACCGCAAGGCTTTAAAATTTGCGACCCGTCATTATCCGAGTTTTGATTATCCTGAACCTGAAGAACTTGTGTTAATGAAGCGTAATAATTTCCGTATCAAAGATATTTTTTCAGAAATGCGCGAACGTCAGGGAGGAGTTTCATCTATTTCAATGTGCAGAGGAGTATATTATATGTTTAAAGTCGGGTTTGCTATTTTGATGGTGGCGCTGCGGAGTAAAGAAAAGGACTTCAGCTTATGAGAATACAAATAATCTCAATTATTGGAAGCGTGATTTTTATCTGTTTTATTTTAGAGTTGATCCGTCGTAAGAAGTTGAAAGAGGCCTATGCCTTGATCTGGGGAGTTATGAGTATACTTTTTCTGGTCCTGGCATGCTGGGTGGAGGGACTCGGATTTGTTTCAAGGCAAATTGGAATAGTTTATGCGCCGGCAACTTTATTTTTAATACTTTTGGTTACTGTGATCCTGATTTTGATTCAGTTTTCTGTTATAATCTCCAGCCAGGTGGATAAAATAAAAAGTCTTAGTCAGGAATTAGCTTTGCTCAAGGAAAAAATCTCTAAATCAGAAAAAAAAGATGACTAAAGTATCAGTAATCACCGCTGTTTATAATGGCGAGAAGTATATTCGGGAAACGGTTGAAAGCGTTTTGTTTCAGGATGGTGACTTTGAGCTGGAATATATTATCTGCGATGGACAGTCAACAGACCGGACTTTAGAAATACTTGATGAATACAAAGATTCCTGTACGATAATTTCCCGCAAAGACGGTTCTCCTCAAAATGCTATAAATTACGGGATGAATTTGGCTACAGGCGACATTGCCTGCTGGTTGAATGCTGATGATACTTTTACACCGGGAGCTTTGGATATGGTGGTCAAGGCTTTTAACAAGCATCCTGAACGCCGCTGGCTTTATGGCAAAAGTTACATTGTTGATTCTGAAGGTAAGGAGATTCGTAAGCTTGTCACGCTGTATAAAAATATAATCGGTTTTTTCTACAGCTGGAATATTCTTTTATGTGAAAACTTTATCAACCAGCCGTCTACCTTTTGGAAACTTGACTTGTGGAACGAGGTGAAAGATCTGGATTCAGGCTACAAAGCTGCCTGGGATTATGAATTGTGGCTGAATATGGCTTTGAAATCGCGCCCGATCCATCTCAGAAAAAATTTAAGTGTTTTCCGGAGACACGAGAGCTCTATAAGTGAAAATAATTTTGAGAAACAATTCAGTGAAGAGCTGGAAATTGCTCGTAAGCATTGCAATTTCATACATTATATGATCCATGCTTTCAACCGCTGGAAGATAGTAAGTATTTACAAGTTCCTTTCGTAATATTATTTCCCAAATTTATACATGATGCGGGCTTTTTCATAGTAGTCCCATCCCCAGCCGGCAAGTTTGCCTTTTTTGAAGACCAGCGGCAGACATTCATCTTCTGTTGTACGGCCGTCAAACCATTCCATCTGCACGTAGTAAAACCATACATTAGGTTCAACATAATCCTGATCTTTAATCGGTTCTCCCATGACTTTTAAAACCTGAGCTTTAGTCATGTTGACCCTGAGCTTTTTGGAATTTTCAAGATTTCTTCTTTCCTCAAAAAAAGCACATCCGCTGGTTAGAAGAAACATCCCTGAAACAATAAGGCAAAGCAGCAGTAATCTTTTCATATATAAATTTCCATTTTTTTTAACAGCTAAACTTAATCTATAATCGATTTATATCTTTTCAAACACTTTTGCAATTATCTCAACAAGATTTGGATTTTACTTTTACTAATCTATATTGTTAGACTACTTTAATATAAAACAAGGAATTCAGCTTATGAGTAAATTTAATTTAGAAAAACTATACAAATGCCCTGAATATCGAATTGTAAATGAAGAAAAAGGGATTAAAGAGATTTTTTACGAAAATGAAGCTTATTTGGGTAAGAAAACAGAAGTTTTTGCCTATCTTGGCATTCCTGAAAATGTAAAGTCACCGGTTCCCGCCATGGTCTGCATCCACGGCGGTGGAGGAAAAGCCTTTAAGGCTTGGGTGAAGCTTTGGAATGCCCGAGGTTATGCTGCAATTTCTATGGATTTGGGAGGTAAGGACCAGAACGAAAAAACTCATGACAAGTCTGGGCCGGATCAAACTCAAGATGAAAAATTTGGACCGGCTGATTGGGATAACATCTGGACAAATCATGCACTTTGCGCTGTAATAAGAGCTCACAGTATTATTCGCAGCCTTCCTGAGGTTGATGCCGAAAAAACCGGGGTTACTGGTATAAGTTGGGGGGGATACCTGACTTGCTGTGCTTCCGGTGTTGATAATCGTTTCAAATTTGCGGTTCCGGTCTATGGTTGTGGATTCTTACAGGATAACTGCGCTGAAGACTGGCAGAAAATCTTTGCAGAAATGACGCCGGAGAACAAAAAATGGTGGCATGATAACTGTGATCCGTCAGTTTACTTGAAAAATACCGAAATGCCGATGCTTTTCGTAACTGGCACTAATGACTTCGCCTATCCTCTGGACAGTTTGCGCAAAAGCTGTCTTACGACTCGCGGTAAAGTCCAGACTTGTATCAGGCTCAGGATGGAACATGGACATATTCCCGGATGGGAACCGGAAGAGATAGGAATTTATGCTGATTCAATACTTAAAGATGGTATGCCTCTGCCGTCAATAGGAGCGGTTGAGCTTGCTGATAATAAAGTAAAGGCTGATTTTTCAAGTGAATTGCCGGCACAAGCATATCTTCTTTATACTTGTGATAAAGGAATCTGGATGGAGCGGGAATGGCATCAAGTTAACGCAAATGTTGGAAACGGAAAAGTATGCGCTGAATTACCCGAAGGGGTGACATCATTTTTCCTGGCTGTTGAAGACAAACGCGGAGCATACAGCAGCTCTTTGCCGGTAATATTATGAGCTGATATGCAGTTCTGTGCCGAAGAGTTTGGGCCAGCTTGTGATAATTTCTTTTTTCAAGGCATCGTTGGCGGGAGCCAGAACGACAAGAAAGTTTTCTTTTCTATCGTTATAAAACTCAGAAACTTTTATATCATCTTGAACCGCCTGTACAAAATACCGGCCGCAAAAGCCTTTAACTCTGTAAGCCTTTTCAGCCCATTTCTTGATCCAGCTGTTTAATTTATTTACGGGGACGGCATCAAATTTAAGTGTGAATTTACTAATGCCGATAGTCTTTTTGAGCAGAACTCCTTTCATATCCGGTTGCCGCCATTGCAGGGAATGTATTTGTTCAGCATCTGGAATGTGCGCAAATGAAGTTTTCACCACAGGTGCACTAATATTTAGATCATGAAGAGTTTTTTCAACTTCTTTAATTTCTTCCGGTTTTGATATATCTGTTTTATTGATAAAAATTAAATCCGCTCCCAGAACCTGTTGTTTCGCGGCTGGAGCAAGCCCGCAGATCCGCCTGAAGTTCTTAGCATCAACAACACAAATTGAACCGCTGTAATGGAATTTTCCGGGGACCAGCTTATTGATAATATCCATTACTTCCTGCATGCCGAACGGATCAGCCAGCCCGGAACTTTCAACAATCAGGTAGTCAACATCAAGAGTTCCTGTTTTGACGATTGCCTCAATGAATTTATCTGAACGGCACACGCAGAAAATTGAGCCATCAACTATCTCTTCGATAACCATACCTTCTTTTTCAAGTACAGCGCCATCAACTCCTTCCTGACCGAATTCATTTACTATCAGAGCCGTTTTACTGCAATTGAAAATTGGCAGCAGATTCTTCATAAGGGTGGTTTTGCCTGCACCTAAAAAACCCGTGATCAAATAAATGTCAGTCAAAATTCAGACTCCTTATTGTAGCGTCAGGAGCAAATTTGCCCCGGCACATGTCGTGAATTACTTTTTAACGTCAGTTATAGCCTTTTCTATTTCCGCAAATAATTCTTTTCTGGACGGGATTATAGATTGATGAGCCAGTTTACCGTTGATATATATGCTTGGAAGGATAGTAACTCCCATTGCTTTACAGCGGGCAATGGATTCCCTTTCTGTATATCTGTATTCTATTACGTCAATGTCATCTCCAAAATGTTTTTTGGCATCATCCGCGGCTCCCATCATGTAACCGCAGGCGGCGCAGGAAATAGAGTTAAGAGTGAATACTTCAATAAAGGCCTTATCCAGATTATTATAATCAGGCAACTGGACTTCGATTTTTTCGCTCTCGCTGGCAGTATAATTTTCCAGAACCAGCCTTGCTTCATCTGTATGGCAAACAGCCTGATGAACAGCCACAGAGTTTTCAATAGGCAAGTCATAGGGCATATCGCAGCCGGGAGCAATGATTAAACGTTCATGTGTTACTTTGTCTAAAAGATCAACAACATATTTCATATTGTCCTGCTGACTGCCATAAAGCATTACAGTAGTAAGCGGAATGTTGCCGCCGATTACAATATCATATTTATCCGTGATTTTTTTTGCTTCCGGCAGATCAACGTTTTCGTCTACCGAAATCGAGTCAGGATTGGTCTTGCACATAGGTTCGATATTCGGAGCGGCATTGCCGCAGACAAAAAATGCGGATAAAGAACCTTTAGATCTGATGTACTCAAAAAGTTCTTTATATATATCATGAAGAAATTCCTCAAAATGCATCGGAGATATTTGTGATACCAGAGGACATACCACGCCAATTACATCCATGCCGGCTTCAATAAAATGATCTGACATAGATTTGGCTACCTCAAGCGAATACGCCAGCAGTTTTTTGGAATATTCCGGATCATCCAACATGTCCATGAAAAAGTCCTGTCCTCTCAGATGTGAAGCCAGCGTGAAAGGACCGGTAATCAATCCGTAAAGAGCAGTATCTTTTCCAATTTTTTCTTTTGCTTCCGTCATAGCTTCCAGAATTATTGGAATTCTTCCGTCTTTTTTCGAAGGGATCAGGCATTTGCAGGGGATTTCCTTGGTTTCAGCCAATGGATGAGAGCTGACAGAAGGCGGATTGTCGTCTGCCCACAATAAATCACAGCCTAAAATTTCAGCTTCAATCTGGAGGTCGAAAACAACAGGCATGCCGTCCGGTTGATAAATCTTTTTGACCTCAAGTAGTGATTCAACAAGTTTATCTTTATCATGAAGCACTTCATTGGCGGTATAAGACTTAAGTTTTCCTGCATGTACGCCAGCGAAAGGAACCCATGGAACCCGGTCAATACGTTCTTTATTTAAAAGCTTGATGATTCTTTCTTTACCATTCATTTTTATAATCTCTTTTGTTAATAATTATCACAGATATTTTGTCTTTATATCTTAAATTAATATCTCAAAGAGATTATTCTTGCTCATTATAAGCTAATTGTTGCTCTATATTAACTTATTGTTGTATGGCATAAAAGGAGGAGCTCAAGGCAATGCTGGATAAAGTACCTTAGTTAGAACATCGTCGTTTGCTTGCGCTTTTCCTGTTCTTCTAAAGCTTTTTCTAACAGTTGGCGATGTTCCAGAAGAATTTCTTTTTTGTCGGGATCATTTGCGCAGTTACGGTTTTCATAAGGATCGTTAACAAGGTCATAAAGCTGTTCCCGATTTTTCCCTTGATAATATAGTGCATATTTATAATTTTCTGTTAAAATCATGTTTCCAAATTCACTTTCCACCAGTAAGTTTTCACGCCACTGTTCCATATTCTTTCCTTCTGCTAATGTCCTTAAGCTAAGTCCCTGCAGATCATCAGGGATATTTGCTCCGGCATAATCACATAGTGTTGGAATCAGATCAAGGCCGTTTGAAATAAGGTTAGTCTTATTGATCCCTGCGGCAGGAGTTACTCCAGGATAGGATATTATTAATGGGATTTTTGCGGGTTCTTCATACAAGGTTGTTTTATGTTCCATTCGTCTTGCGCTATCCATATCTCCGTGATCGCTGGTAAAAATAATTACAGTATTCTCCTCCTGCCCTGAATCGCGGACAGCTTTCAGGAGCTTTGCAATTTGCGAGTCAACCATTTCTGTCAGTTGGCAATATGCCCAGCGATGCATACGCCAGTCTTTTTCAGTCCATTTTTCATGAGCTTTTTTCTTGAAAGGGCGTTGTTCTCGTATCATTTGCACGGCTTCCGGCTCGTCCTGTTGCGGTTCAAAATTCGGAGGCAGGGGAGGACATATTTTTTCAAAAAATTCTTCTTCGCTCAAATTCTCAGGAATTTTAAGAGCCTTATCTAAAGTTTTAATCTCTATTTTTCCCCGGTCTATAAGTTCCCTTTCATGTTCTGTTTCCGCGAATGCCCTTATTGCCATGTAACAAATATCATGCGGGTTTATGAAGGACGCAAAGAGAAAATATGGTTTATGGTGTGGACGTTTGATATATTCGACGCAAGCGTCTGCCAGTATATCACGTTCATCCCGGGATATCATTTCGAACCCCATATTTTCCGGATGCATCCCGGCAGGTAGATGCACCTTGCCTCCATAAGCGCTTTCATAACCGGCTTTTTGCAAAAGCTGTGCCGGGTTTATTTCAAAAACTCTGTCTGGTACAGATTTTATTTGAGGAATATTGTCACGTACTTTGACTTCACTGGGATAGCGGCCCGAAATCAGGCTGAATCGCGATGGAAGACACACGGGATTTGTACAGTAAGCTCTTTGAAAAGTTGTTCCTTTTGCAGCCAGGCTGTCTATTGCCGGGGTATTGATATATTTGTTGCCGGAGCAGCTCATCATGTTTGCGCTTTGCTGATCTGTCATGATAAAGATTATATTTGGTTTTTTTTCTTGCATTTCCATTTTCCTTTTTTTATAGATTATTTTATATTTTGTATTATATTCTTATTATAGTATTGAAATAATTTATTTGGAATAGATAATAATTCTTAATATTTGGATAATATTATCATTATGAAAGATTTTAGAGCAGTATACAATAGCGACTGGTGTCCATCGAAAAAGCTATTTGAGGTCCACGTTATTGGTTTTCGCAGGCAATTTTCGCATATTGTGGATGTACCTTACGGCGCTCCATGTGTCTTCATCGAGTTTTTTTATGATTCTGTCGATGTAGGATTAATTACCGGCACAAGAAGAATGCCGCCTTACACCATGGTCATTTTTGAATCAGATAAACCGTTGTTTTTCGGTCGGTCGGGTATTCCCTGGAGGCATTCATGGATTCGTTGCAGCGGGGTATTGCTTTCCAGTATTTTAAAAGAAAATGCTATTGTCTGTAATACGCCTTTATTTTTTAATTCACCGGATATGAATGAAGAGTTTCTATTGAGTATGCATAGAGAACTTTATCATCCGAAGGGGGCTGATGATAAAAATGTTGAAGACATATTCAGAATATGGATGCGTAATGTGCGCCGGGAACAACCGGATAGCCCTAAGACAGTTCCCGGGAACTTTTTAAAGGCAAAACAATTTATCGAGCTTAATTATCAGAAACATTTAACTTTGAAAGATATAGCTAAGACTTGTTTTATATCACGTTCGCATCTTTGTAAAGGTTTCCAGAAATACTTTGCTGTTTCCCCGCTGGATTATGCAATCAAACTGCGTCACCAGCATTCTTTAGAGCTTCTCAAAGACATAAATCTAAACTTATCGGAGATAGCAGTGCAAAGCGGATATTCGGATGTCTTTTATTTTTCCAGAATGTTCAAAAAGCATACAGGGAAGAGCCCTAACCAATATCGGAAGGCAGCAGCAAAAGATTCAATTAATGCTTGGTCTAGTGTTAATAAATCAGTGAATAATAATATTTAGACGATGAATATTTTAGAGTTCAGCATTTTCCACATTTTTTGAGATAAAAATTCTTCCTGATATCTTGAAAAATCTTTATTTGTACCAACCATTTGTACGCCAGTCAGAGCGCTGTTTTCATAGATACAGCCTCTGTATATTTTCATTTGATCGAAATCAAGAACATTTTCTTCATTGCCGATTTCAGAAACTTCTCCAATAGAATAAGCCTCGAAATCTTTATATTTCAGTTGAATTGGCACAGGCTCAACTTCATAGACTTGTAAACTTTTACCGTTCAAATAAGCTAGGACATTGTTCCCGGCAATCTTTCCCTGTTGTACGGCTTCTTTCCCTGAACATGGCCTGAGTATAGGCAGCTGTGCTATGTCCCCAGCCGCAAATATTCCGGGAGATGAAGTTTGCAGACAGTTATCCACGACGATCTGCAGGTCGGTTTTCAGATTTGCTGCGGCAGCCATTTCAATATCAAATTTGGAGCCAATAGTTAGAATAGCAAAATCACATAGAAAACTGTCATTATCTTGCAGGTCAAGTTCTATAAAAGTCTTGGTTTCTGAGGTTTGGCAGACAGTATTATTAAGCCGGAAATCTATGTTGCGTTTATGAAGCTGTTCTTCAATGACGGTGGAAGCTTTAGAGCCAAAATACTTCGCCACCAGATGAGGCTCTTTTTCTATCATGGTAATATTTAAATCTTTGCTCTCTGCGCGTAAAGCAGACTCAACGCCGATTAAGCCTCCTCCAATAATTGCTATATGCTTACTTGATTTCAGGTGTTTTTTAATTTTTACCGCATCAGAGTAGTTCCACAGCATAAAAATATTTTTTTCTTTGTTTTCACATAAACAAGGCAGAGTGTGCGGGATGGCCCCGGTTGCAATAATTAAGGCATTGAATTTTTCCTGTTTGTCATTTTTTAAAAAAACTTCAAAATCAGAATTAAATGATTTAACTTTTGAATTCAATCTGATATCAATATTGTTTTCAGCATACCATTCCGGCTTATGTATGAAAATATTATCATGATTTTCATGTCCAAACGCGAATTCAGGCAGACGCTGTCTGTAATACGGAAATACTTTTTCCGCGGAAAATAGAGTCACTTCAACCCCTTCCTGAGCTATGACCTGAGCAGCCGCTACTCCGGCTTGACCTGCTCCTATTATTCCTACTTTCATGATAAATTAACCTCTTATAAAACAGGAGCGGTCCAAATGGTCCGCTCCTGATACATATTATTTAGTCTGCGACAGAAAAATCTTCTTTTCCGACGCCGCATTCAGGGCAAACCCAGTCATCCGGGAGATCTTCAAATGCTGTTCCCGGCTCAATGCCGTTTTCAGGGTCACCAGCTTTGGGATCATAAACATAACCACACACATCACATACATACTTTTGCATTTTTCTTTTCCTCCTTATTATTTTTAATGTTTTGCCAGGTAATCAGCGACACCTTCACTGCTTGGATTCATTCCATCAGCGCCTTTGTGCCAATTTGCCGGGCAGACTTCACCATTTTTTTCAAAGAACTGTAGAGCGTCAACCATGCGGATGGCTTCATCAACACTTCTGCCGAGGGGCAGGTCATTGATGACGCAGTGTCTTACAATCCCTTCCTTATCGATCAGGAATAATCCGCGTAAAGCAACTTCTTCCCCGAATAATATGCCATAGTTTCTGGCGATATTCTTGGATAGATCGGCTACCAGCGGGAACTGGATATTACCGATTCCGCCATCTTCCGGTTTGGTGTTTTTCCAGGCGAAATGGCTGAACTGCGAATCAATTGAAACGCCAACTACTTCCACGCCGCGAGCTTTAAATTCATCAAGCTTCCTGTCGAAAGCGATGATCTCAGTCGGGCACACGAATGTAAAATCCAATGGATAAAAGAATAGAACAACGTGTTTTCCGCGTAATGAGGATAGAGTAAAGTCCTCTTTTATAGTATTATCCGGCATTACCGCCTGGGCTGTGAAGTCCGGAGCTTCTCTGGTTACTAATGTACACATTTTAATGTTTTCCTTATAATATTATATTTTGCTTTCCCAGAGTCCATGCAGATTGCAATAGGCTCTAACGGTCAGTCCGGGTTGTTTTTCGACATAGAACGCTGCTTCCGGAGCGTCGCCGGGATGCAGATATTTGCGGTTTACATAGTCACCGTTGATTACTTCGATCCATTGGATAGAGTGTTCCTCGGTCATCGGGTGGGGAGCTGATCCTACTTTGATAATAACTCCGGTTCCCTGAGCTTCAAGCACCGGAACGTGCTTTTCTTTGGCCGCGTCTACGGTATTGGCTTTCTGGAGAACCATAGGTTCGCCGCAACAGGTTAATTCATGACATTTTTCGCTGCAGCAACAGGCTCCTTTAATAACTTCAATAACCATTTCTTTGCCGCACTTGTAGACATCCATTTGCTTAGTCATAGCTTTTCTCCTTTTATTTTAGAAGTCATGCTTATTGCATAACATCGTTTAATTCTTCAAAAAACGCCTGGGGATGCAGACACGCGGGGCATGTATTTACAGCTTTGCTGCCTTTGTGTACATATCCGCAGTTGCGGCATACCCATTCTGTTTCCTCTTCTTTTTCAAATATAGTACCGTCTTCCAGCTTTGCAAGTAAAGTAAGATAACGTGCTTCGTGGTGCTTTTCTGCTACAGAGATATTTCTGTAGGCTGCTGCTACGGCTGGAAACCCTTCTTTTTCGGCGATGTCTGCGAAGCCCGGATAAAGCTCCGTCCATTCCTCGTTTTCACCGCAGGCTGCGGCTTTCAGGTTTTCAGCGGTTGTTCCGAGTTTTCCCGCTGGATATGAAGCGGTGATTTCCACATCTCCGCCTTCGAGAAATTTAAACATGCGTTTTGCGTGTTCTTTCTCCTGGTTTGCGGTAGTCTCAAAATTTGCCGCGATTTGGACATATCCTTCTTTTTTTGCGATTGACGCAAAGTAAGTGTAACGGTTTCTTGCCTGTGATTCACCGGCAAATGATTTTAAGAGATTTTTTTCGGTTTCAGTTCCTTTGATACTTGCCATTTTACCTGTTCCTTGTTTTAGTTAATTATTTTATTTATTCAGCAGGAGGGTTAAAAACCCTTTGTCCCAATTCGCGATCCAATAAGAAAAGCGATTTGCCGACTAATTTTATTTGCTGAACTACACTCATTACATTTGCTTCCTCTTCAACCTGTTCGCTGATGAACCATTGCAGGAAATTTATTGTTGCGTGGTCACTGGTTTTTCCTGCTTGATCGACTAGATCATTGATGCGTTTTGTTACAATTTTCTCGTGTTCCAAAGCATGCTCAAAAACCGCCAGTGGCGATTCCCAGCTATGCTGTGGTTTCGGAATAGCATCAAACTCAACTGTTTCATTGCGGTCATGAAGGAAATTATAAAATTTCTTTACATGTGCAAGTTCCTCTTGTACCTGAATATCCATCCAGTTGGCAAAGCCGTTTAAATCCAGAGATTTTAAATATGACGCCATGGATGCATATATATATGCTGAATATAATTCGAAATTAAACTGCGAATTAAGACTTTTTACCAGTTTCTTATCCATAATTAAACTCCTTTTTTTAGTCCCACTTGTTATTTATTTGATGTGCGAGCCGTTCACGTTCCGCCTCATTTTTAATTTTGTATGCACAGTCACGAATAACGCCATATAATAAACGGCAACCGTCATCATTACTGTCCCGTTCCCCTTCATCCGCAAGGATTATCAAGTTTCGGACCAGGTCTAAAGATTCCCTTATATGTTCATTGCATGACTGTTTCATATATCACCTGTAAAAATTTATAATTATAACAGCTGATTTCGTGCCAATTTTTGAACAAATGTTTTAACTTTCTTGTAATAAAGGTGATATGTTATTAAATCTTTTGTGTGATATGTATCATTAAACCTTGCTGTTAACGATACACTTTTATTGATTGATTATCAAGCTTAAAGTGATTTTATACTTGGATTATGAATTAAAAGTGTATCATTAAAGAAATTGATACACTTTTGTTTATGAAACATATATTACGTTAATGATACACTTTGTTCATCAAGGAAGCGGTAAAGTGTTGCACGTCCGACTCCTAAAATTCTAGCAGCTTTCTGTTTGTTTCCTTTACTTTGAGTCAAGGCTTCTTTTACCTGCGCATATTTTAATTTGCGCTTTCGCGGTTTCCTGCTTGGTTTTTCTTCAAGGTTAACGCTGTGATTCACCCAGTCTTCATTAGATGGCAGATGGATTAGTTCGATAACATCTCCCTTGCATTTAAGCATGGCATATTGAATCCAGTTTTGCAGTTCGCGAATATTTCCCGGCCAGTCATATGTCAGAAGGGCATTTATAACCGGCGCGGAAAAATGCATCTTTTCCCGGCCGGATTCCTGCGCTGCCTTGGCAAGTACATATTCCGCAATAATAATGACATCACTGCCGCGTTCGCGTAGCGGCGGCAGTGTCAGCGGGATAACATTTAAACGATAAAACAAATCTTCCCGGAAGCGTCCTTCGTTCATTTCCTGAATCAAATCCTTATTGGTCGCGCTGATTATTCTGACATCGACTTTATAAGTCTTTTCTCCGCCGACCCTTTCAAAAGTGCCTTCTTGCAGTACGCGTAAAAGTTTTACCTGCATGGCGGGGGAAATATCTCCGATTTCATCGAGAAAAATTGTACCGCCGTCTGCCAGCTCAAAACGTCCTTTTTTATCACGAATGGCTCCAGTAAAAGCTCCTTTTACATGCCCGAAAAGTTCACTTTCCAGGAGGTTTTCAGGCAGAGCCCCACAGTTTAGAGGAACAAAAAGTTTATTTTTTCTAGAGCTTTGCTGATGTATTGCCCGTGCCGCAAGCTCTTTGCCTGTACCGCTTTCGCCGCAGATGAGTACCGGGGCTCGGGAATTTGCGATATCTGAAATAGAGTTGAGCACTTCCATGATTTCAGGGGATGCGCCGATAATGCCGCCGAAACTTTCTGCGTCACCGGCAAATTTTGATAAATTCTGTTTTGCGCTAAGGTCGCGCACAACCGCCAGGACTCCTTTAGGAACACTTTGGTCATCACGCATTAAGGTCGTTGTCATCTCACAGATGCGCTGTTTCCCTTCTTTACTGGTGAGCAGCATTGTCCGTCTGGTATTGTCGGGAATTTCGCCATTGTCTTTAGAGGTGCAAAATTGGCATTTATCGCCGCAAAGCGGATTGCCGAACACTTCATGGCAGTCATAATTAAGGACGTGTTTTTTCTGGTGGCCGGTAAGTTTTTCAGCAGCCTTGTTGAAATAATAAATATTGCGGCTCAAATCGTGTGCGATAATCGCGTCTGAAATACTATCCAGAATAAGCTGGGAATCCGCTTTGGAAGCAACGAATGCTGCGAAATAGCCGTTGTCAAAAAGATTATCCACTTCTTTTTGTATTCTATTCCGTATTTCCCGTAGTCCTTTAAGGTTTTTTTTCTGCCTGGGGTCATTAAACAGATTCCAGTTTACAAGAGCCGGGTTTCCTGGTAGGATCGCATGATCGTTAAACGAGTGGCCACACAAAGCAATAGCCACATCAAATACCTGATCCTCAATTTTGTCAAGTTCTTTACTGTATTGTGAAGAAATATCAATTCCGATTTCCTGCATAAGTTCTATTGCCATAGGATTGAGCTGCGAGCTTTCTGTTCCGGCGCTGACAATACTAACATTTTCAGGAGCTTTCAGGCGTGCAAAAGCTTCAGCCATTTGACTGCAGCAGGAATTGTTCTTATCAATAAATAAAATGCTGCCCATATATATTCCATAGATAGTTAAAAATACTTTAAAATAATACAGTAATATTTCAAACTGTCTATGTCAAGCCCGCCATATCCAATCTAACAAAAGACTAGTGTTTTATCCTTTCAAGGCAGGCAGAAAAAGCTTCTAGCGATAATTTATCTATCTTAACTTCCTTATTATTAAAATTAGCAATTAAACGATATCTCTGATTATTGGCGTCAGAGATTTCAACAGCCCGAATGCCGACACCCATATTTATTGTCTGCCAGCGCTGCTGGCTGTTTATTGTTTGAGTTTTTGCAACATTGATGCCCGTCATGAGAACAGCTCCGGTGTCAATTAAAACTTTATTCGGCGGTTCGATATTGTTATCCGTTGTAAATTGAGAGCATATTTCATCAGCATAAAGGCTTGTAAGGGTTGGTTTTGCCTTAATATTTATTTGTCGCCCTGCAGGGCGACAAATAGTTAAATGATTATCGCCGTAAATTTTGAATACTGAAAGATAATTATCAATATTAAGCCAGGGGGATTTCAGCTTTATTATTTCTTTATGATTTGGACAGCCTTTAAGCTCAAGACATCCTTCGGCAGAAAAATATTTTCGTTTATAATTATTAAAAAGATCATTAGGCATCTTTAATCCAAGTCCTTTGATATTTTGTAAATAAATTCGCCTGGTTGTTTCAGCGTATTGCAGACATACTATAGTTTTGTTATCAGGGAACGCGGCAAATACTATACCGTGTTGCGCGAAGATGTCTTCTGTTTCGCCCTCCCCGAACGGCGCACTTTCGATCCAGTCTATTCGTCCATAGTTTATAAATCCGTTATCAAAAACATCATGGCTGTTAGATACAATAGTTGGTACTGGAGTATTAGATGTTACTAATTCTCCGCTCAAGTTGTTCTGCCATTCCGCCATGTCGCTTCTGTCTGCAGGAATGCATAAGCCATTAGGCCCTTGTCCGGCAACCCATACCCAGGACGCGATCCGGTTCGTGTCGCGTGCCATTGTTGCTCCATGAAATTCATCCTGCCATAAAAATTCCGGTTCTTCAGGGACGAAATTTGCCTGTTCCGGCATAGCAAATAAGCGGCGCCAATAAGCGCCATAGGACATAGTTACCGCACGGTCAGCTTCAAGCCTGGTGTAGTAAAATGGGCTTTGCATTGCTATTGTTTCCAGACGCTTCGAAAGAAATGAACCATCCGCGTTGACTGCCGTTTCTTTTGTTACTTGCTTCAGCCAGCCGGATTCATATTGAAGAGCATCTTTGTCGCTGTACATATCCAGCGCAAAAAGCCACATCGGCACGGCATAGTCCTGGCAATAGCAATAGCGTGCTCTGGTGTCACCGCCAATCCTGAGCAGCCTGCCGTCTGAAAAAGTAAACTTTTTTATCGCGTTCCAGAGTTCTTCAGCATGAAAATACAATTCCGGCGCCGCTGTCATGCCGCGGCTTTTCATTGAAAAGTGCAGCATGGCGATATTTGACATGCAAATAACCATATATCCCACATTCATATAGCCATGATGATTAAGCGAAAAGTTTTCAGTGAAATTTGGTCCGATATGCCACTCCTTTACCACTTTCCTGTTAAATATCTCTGTCAAATCCTTATCCGACGGGATTGAAATGCCGTTAATAAAAAATTTAGTAGCTTTCTGTAAATATTCATCTTTGCGCAGGGTGTCTGGATAATACGCGGCTGTTCTGAGCAAAAGAGCTCCGTTCCAGATATTCGATTCCGGTTTGTTGTTGGTTTCAATTCCGGCAACAACTTCATAACTATCCAGAAGATTATTGCTTTCAGATTCCAATATCATCCGCATTGCCGCCTTGTCTCCATCGACAAGTAATTCCTTTACCGCATCAAAACCATGCATCATTCTCTCAAGGGCAAGGACGCTGATCCATGAATGACCCCACTGTTTATTGTTAGAACAGAAGCTTGTGCCGCTGAGATGAGTGCGCAAAGTATATCTCAACATTTTAAGTGTAGTGTCGAGCAATTCATTTCGGCTCATGCCTACAGATTTTTCATCTAGCTCAGGAGAGGTGGCAAGAACCGCGAATGCGGCAAATGCATTCATGTTAGTTTGCACTGCCCAATTATGATTCTCTCCAGTTCCATAACACATTATCTCCGGCTGCCCTGTCGGGGTATAAAAGTATTTTGACGCGGCATGCGCCCAGTTTGCAAGAATTTTAATATAACTGTTTGCTGTTATTTTTTGCATGATATAATTTCCTGTTTGCTGTGACTGTATTTATAAAATAACGGAAAAGTATTATTATAACAATGGAAAAAATAACTATTTTATTGTATATTTATATTGTTAATAATATTTTTATCAAAATTTATGAGTGAAATACACACAATAGAAAACAGCCTTTCGGTCTTAGAAAAAGCGTTGAGATTAAATATTAGCATAATTGACAATGCCGGGGCGTTTCATACCAGTCAAGGGGCTGTAGTTTTTAGCAGTATGCGCCAATCACATAGAAAAAATCCCGTTTGTGATATTGGTTTCTGTAAAAAATGTATAAATCATTGTCGTTACGCTATGAATGAAAAGTGCGCAAAGTGTCAAGAGCCGTTTCTTGAAACGTGCTGGAAAGGAATAAGCGAAATAGTAGTACCGTTGCAGAAAGATGGGGTGCATTTCGGGATGCTATATGCCGGTTCATGGCGAGCTCCGGAATCTTTAATTCCGGATGATTTGCCTAAAAAATTTTATGCTCAATATAATAAATTATCTTATTTGCCGGAAACAGAAGAAATTGAAGGATTGAAGAATGTCCTTAAAGTTTTTGCTACAGGTATTTTGAATATTTTAAAAGAATTGAATGCTTTTGAAAAAGTTCCCGATACTCGCGGTAATCAGATTATGGAGTTTATCAAGAATCATGCGGTAGAAAACATTGAATTGGCAGATATCGCAAGGCATTTAAATTTATCGTGTTCCAGGACCAGTTATATCATTCATGATGTTTTAGACAAAACTTTTCCGGTTTTGATAAGGGAGGAGCGGTTGCGGCGGGTAAAAACCCTGCTGGTATCTTCAAATATGACTTTAAAGGAGGTGGCTTCCAGAACCGGTTTCAGTGATGAATACTATCTGTCACGTATATTTAAGCATGAAAACGGGCAGACTCCCGGGCAATACAAAAAAACTATGTTAACATTGATGTCACTAAAAAGCTAAGTGAATAGTTTTGTCTTTATTCCTTCCACTTTCTTCAGTATTTCATCATTTTCAGGAGTGCGGAAATGCCCGCAGAGTAAAATTACTGTAGTCCTGTATTTTTCTGGTATGGCATTGTTTATCGCGAATTGCCCGGGCGGGAGCACGACTGGATCAAAAAGCGCCGGAGTTACCAAAGCCGGTATATTAATATATTTCGCCGCAGCTGCAGCGTTAAAATATGCCAGTACCTTCAACATGTCGGGATGTTCTTTGTAATAATTATGGATTGCATAAGCGCTGCCGGCACATTTGAAATTAAAAGTTTCTGGAGTATGACCAAAGGTCGGGACATTCAGCCAGCAAGTTCGGACGCGTTTTTCCCAAGCCATAGCTAAAGCGCCAAGTCCACCGCCGTAACTGCCGCCGGAATAATTCAAGTTAGCGCTTGTGTCAGGAAAAATTTCCAGCAAAACTGAGGCTGCCCGCCAGATATCTGCAGTAGCGCCTTTTATGACATAAGTTTCTTTAGATTCCAGCCCATGAACAACGTGATCGGGAACTTGCCATGGGATGTCAATATTATTTGAAAGCGAAAAACCGCGGCTGCAAGGCGTAATCACGGTAAAATCTTTTATTAATGAAGGTGCAGGACAATTGCCGTAACCATGCCCGATAACAATGCCGCCTTTGGATTTTTCCGGGCGCGACAGCCAGGCTCCGACTTTTAACCCGTCCAGAGATTGATAATGAAGTTCGTAACATCTTACATCCGGTTCAGGACTCCATATTTCACGCATTTTTATCTCGGAGGATATATTCAGAGTCTGTTGATAAACATCTTCCCAGAAGTCTTCAAAATCAGCAGGTTCATTATCAGAAGGACGGTATACGAGCAATTCTTTTTTGGTATATCCGCAGGTTGGATCAAAGTCAAAATCGTGTTTAATCATTATAATAATTCCCTTTTTTTATTAAATTACACGATGTCCGTCCCTTTGCAATAAATTATATGCAAAAAAATGGATTGACCATATTCAAAATCAATCCATTAATTTGATATGACGGCTGGCTATGAAACTTTGACAGGTTCCCCGGTCCTGGCTGATTTATAGAGCGCGTCCAATAGTTTCATTACAGTCACCCCTTGCTCAGGTGCGACCAGATAAGGCTCATCCTTAACGATCGCGTCAACAAAAGTATAGTAGGGATTGTGACATTCCGCTACCGGCGGGTGCAAGTGCAGATCATAATGGCAGCCGGCTTTTTCCTGATAGCATTCCACATGGAACTCATAACCTTCATTCAGGTTATATTGATAAAGACCGCCTTCAGTTCCCATTAAGCGGGTGGACATCTTTTCTCTTTCTTTTATGTTCCCCGCCCAGGAAGCTTCGAGTTCAAGAGAGGCGCCATTTTTGAATTTTATCATGCCGCAGGCGAAATCTTCAACATCAAATTTCTTACCTTCTTTTGCCGCCTGTCTGGAAGCAATATGGTTGTGAGTGCTTCCCATTACCCATTCCGGTTCCGGATAGTCCATCAGCCATAACGCCAGATCTAAACGGTGTACGCCCAAATCTATCAACGGCCCGCCGCCGGCAAGTTCCTTTTGCCCGAACCAGCCGCCGAATTTCGGCATACCGCGGCGGCGCTGCCAGACTGTACGGGCAAAATATACGTCACCAATCTCGCCAGCTTCTATCAGACGTTTCATTGCGAACGACTGCGGCTTGAAACGAAATGAAAAATTTATGCCAAGACGTTTGCCGGTTTTTTGGGCGGCCGCGAGCATTTCTTCAGCCTCCTGAGTGTTCATTGCCATGGGTTTTTCGCAAAGGACGTTGATTCCAGCTTCGAGTGCGGCAATTGCCAGAGGTTTATGAAATTTATTTGGAACCGCAATACTTACTACATCCAAATCTTCTTTCTTGAACATTTCCAGCGGGTCGGTATAACGGCTGGCTATACCTAATTCATCACCGACTTTGTCCAGCAAATCCTGGTTAAGGTCGGCTATCGCGACAATTTCGGCATTCTCATGCTCGCGATAACCTGATATGTGCCCTTTGCCCATGCCAAGGCCGATTACTGCTATTTTAATCTTTTTAGTCATTTTTATTACCTTGTTTAGAGTTCAACATCCTGAACGATGCCGGCGGAACCGAAATCAATATCTTTGGGAGATATTTCTTCCAGAGGCTTACAATTCGGCGCAAGGTGTTCAGCAAACATCAATGGTTTAGCCCAGCGAACGGCGTTGGCGATTATTTTCAAAACATTATCATTATAGTAAATAGGATAAGTTTCATGCCCGGGGCGGAAATAGAATATTTTACCATGCCCGCGTTCAAACGTTACGCCGCTGCGGAAGACTTCGCCGCCTTCAAACCATGACATAAATATAACTTTCCCATCCTGCGGAATGTCAAAACGTTCACCGTACATCTCAGTATTCGGAAGCTCAAAATAGTCCCCGATGCCTTGAGTTATCGGATGCGAAGGTTCGATGTTCCAAAGCCTTTCCTTTTCTGCGACTTCACGCCATTTCAACGAGCAGTTGGTTCCAGTAACTGCTTTGAATATTTTTGAAAAGTGTCCTGAATGCAGGACGATCAGTCCCATTCCTTCAAGTACGCGTTTGTGAACACGTTTGACGATTTCATCGGAAACTTCCGCATGCGCGCAATGTCCCCACCAAAGCAGGACATCAGTAGTATTTACCACTTCTTCAGTCAAACCATGTTCCGGGTCATCCAGCGCCGCGTATCTGATATTCAAATCATCCGCGCTGATTCCGGCGCCGATTTTTTTATGCATGCCTTCAGGATAAAGTTTCTTTACCGTTTCATTGGTTTTTTCGTGGCGGAATTCGTTCCAGATCGTTACGTTAATTTTGCCAGACATTTTTTAATGCTCCATCTTATTTATTAATTGTGATATAAAAACAAACTATATTTTACATTATATAATACTTGATGGAATTGTCAATATTAAAAATATATACAAAATGTGATATTGGTTTACGAGGTGTGAGAAAATCGTAATATTATTTTTTTGTTGCCGGGTTGATTAAGGATTTTAACTTGTTGGCAATTTGATTATTTTCATAATAGCCGGCGAAAACCTTGGAGCCGGCACCGATTGCGTCAAGCGGCACAGGTGAAGCAGTATGGCTTTTAGATGACCAGTTAAGACCGCATTTTGTGTTAAAGATACGCTGTATGCAAAGTAATAAAGGTCTATATTCATTATAAAGGATTTTCGTTTTATCTCCGGACTTTCCAGCTTTTGCAAAGGCGTCTTTATTCTTATAAAGTTCTTTCAGTTCTGCTGGAGAAAACTTTTTGATCCTGTAGTTTTCCTGCATCATCCTCAGTACTTTTTTAAATGGAAGTTTTTCTTTTTTGTATATTTTCAGTTTGCTGTTCATGACAGCATAGCTGCGTTTTTGATTTGTCAGGTCATGTGAATCGGCACTGTCCGGCGGGAAATGCAATCCTCCGGTTTCGTGATCCGCGGTAACAATAATTGTTGTGGAGTCTGGATGTTTTTTATAAAAATCCAAAGCAACTTTTACGGAATTATCAAAATCCCCGACTTCATGTATCATTCCGCCACCGTCATTTACATGGCAGCTCCAGTCAATTTTGCCGCCTTCAATCATCATGAAGAAACCTTTGGTTTTACCGTTTCCCGTATAAATATGTTTGATTCCGAGAAGAGTATAGTCAGCTAGAGTGGGGCCGCTGTTTTTATTACGGTCGATTACATACGGCATTGGACTGTGAACGATATATTTTTTATTTGGGTCAAGCGCCGGTATTTTTTTTGTCGCGTCTATTATAATATAATCATTGGCTTTCAAAGCCTTAAAGGATTCTTCAGCTTTGTTTTTAACGATAAAGGAAGAACCGCCCAGATAATCGAAGTTACTTACCGCAAAGTCTTTTATTATTTCATTATACATGCTGCGTTTAGGCTGGTGTGCGTAAAAAGCGGCTGGCGTTGCGTGATTCAATGGAGCGGAGCTGACAATGCCGACTTTCCACCCCAGGCTTTTAGCCAACTCAGCTGCAGATTTGATAACTTTTCCTTTATAGTCCAATCCCAGCATGCTATTGCGAGTCTTCTCTCCACAGGCAAAAGCAGTACCAGCTGCCGCGGAATCCGTGATACCTCCACCATGGGAGGAAGTGCCTACAAGCGCTTTTACCGGCAAAGTATTCATATATAATTTAGAGCCAAAAGCTTTTTCCGTAACCAGTCGTTGTGCCGTTCCCATGCCGTCTCCAATAAACAGGAAAATATATTTTGCCGCCCTGCCATGGTGAACTGCGTTATTAGGTTTAAGGCTTTTCGCATTAAGCCCGTTAAATATCCCTGAAAAAAGCAGGAAAATCAAAAATAATCTCAACATATTACCATCTCCTTTATTTTTTAGCAAGGGCAAAAATGATTATAGCGCAGCTTATCAAAGACGCTGCCGCGATTCTCCTTATTAAAACAGAGCGGGCTAGCTTTTCTTCGTGTTCAGACCATGCGAATTTTGCGATTAAAGCGCCTAGTATTACCGCGATAATACCGCGCATGGATTGAACGATGTTACCGAACAATGGGCCAATAAGCCCAAAACAGGCAAACAAAAAAAGCATTGCAGCAAACCACCAGCAGGAAAATCCTATAGCCGGTTTTAAATGTTTTGCTTTTACAGAACGGGCAAATAATATGATAAGCAATGAGAAAATCCCAATATAAACATACGAAAGGCTGGCGGCAATGATAACGGTCAATACTCCTTCACCTGTTTGAACTTTTATACAGTCTATAAGCTGCTTGATACTTATGTCCGATAAGGAATAACCAATTACTGCCCCCAACAGATATAAAACCCCGGGAAGAGGAATACTTTTCCCTGACCAGTTTGACATTACTGCGCCACAGAAACAAAGAACAATTGCACCCCATTGCCAGACGTTGAGCCTGGTGCTTAGAAAAATTATCCCTATTAAAGCGATGAAAATAATTTTCAGGCCGAGCAGTGGAGCGAGCCGTGACGCTTCTGTTTTGCTGATTGCCATAAAAAAGCTCATTTGTGCCAAAAGATAGAATGCATCGACTTTGAGTACTTCGAGCCAGTAATCTTCAAATGGCGGGAGATCATTTTCAGCCAGCAGTATCATGAGGCATGCTGCGGCAAATATCCCCATTATCAGATGAGAGGCTATTAAAAGTTGAAAAGCCGTACCATCTTTGTGAATATATTTTTTAGAAAAAATATAAGAAACACATTGACTTGTCGCAGCAGCCAGACCGCAGACGATTCCTATAATCATAAATTGGGGTTAGTATCTGATTTAGTCTTAACAGCTCTTTCGGCGGGGCTTAGCTCTTGAACATTCTTAAGACTTGTCCTTTTTACTTTTGATACTTTTGGTTTTACCTTTGATAGTTGAGGGGCCGTGTTTTTTTTATCTTCTTGTTCTTTAAGCAATTTTTCCAGGGAATCCTGGTCATTTTTAGAGGTGTCAATTTTTGATTTTTCCGGCTTTGAATCCTCACCGCCTACAGGAACTTCTTGTTCTTTCGAAGTCAAATCCTGAACTTGTTTAAGTTTAACATTTTCTATCTTTTGCGGTTGTGGCGGGATTAATTTGTTTCTCTGCTCCTCCTCCAGTTTTTTCAGCGGAACCTTGTTGCTGTCAGGCATTTTTAACGAGGAGTTATCATTATTTTCTGCTTGTGGTTTTGGATCGGCTTTAGGAATAATATCCGTTTTTTCACCAATCTTTGTTTTGTTATCAATTTTTATATCACCTAAATCATCTTTAAGTAGATCCGATATAGGATCTTCGCCTTTGGGATGTTCCGTTAATAATTCTTTGCTTATTCTGTTCTGGTATTCCTGAACAGTCAAGGTTCTCTGGCTTCTTTTTTTAGATTTATATTTTTCAGAAAGGGATTGAGCCGGTACTTCTTCGTCATTTATGCTGTTCTCGGTATCTTTAGCAACTTTTACCTTTTTGGGCTTATCCTCTATTAAAGTCATTTGGGACGTTTCAAATGGCGGAGATGTGACGACAATGATTTCCAATACCTTGTCAACATTATTAGTTATAGTTAGCGGAGTATTTGGCGGTACATAAACCATAATACCTTTTTTGAGTATAATCATATTATCGTTAATTAGCAATTTGCCGCCGCCGGAGATGGCGTAAATGATTTGTGCGCTTGTCTGTTTGTATTTCGGCGGGCTGATGCCTGAAGGAATCTTCAGCAGCGTTATGCTGCACTTCATCCTTATATTGTCATCCTTAGGGAAGAATACTTTAACGATCTCAGTAGCCTCGAGTTTATCATTTTCAATCAGGGGCAATGAGTAAATATCTTTAATAATTACAGCCCTGCCATCCTGGTTTTTAAGAGGAACATCCTGCGGCGCCGGTCCGGGATTGACACATCCTCCGGCAAAAACAATAAAGGCGGCAGCGCCAACAGCAAAAATTATATTCTTCATAATAAAGATTCCTTATATATCATAATTCTGTTAACTAATATTTTAATCCCTGGTAATACCCACCACTGTTTCAACTACTGTTTCGACCATGTTCTCCAAACTATATCTAGTGGGATGAAGCTCAACTGTATTATAACTGGCAAAATTACTCAAATGATATTCTTCCTTGAGATAATCTTTGCTTTCGTAATATTCCGGCGGAAACTCCTGAGGGCCGAGGAAAAATGCATCCAGTGGGACAATTTTGCATTTTATCTTATATTTGTACAATGCAGCCAGACAAAATTCTTCGACAAAGAAGAAGTATGGCAGTTTTTCGTTGAAAGAGAGGTGAAAGTCCTGAAGCAGTTCCGCATTGACTATCATGCAGCATGAATCAAGGTTTTCAACCGTTTTAAGTTTTCTGTCTTTAGGGGAACGTTTTTGGGGGACATAATCCGGATCGGTTATAACCCCTCCAACTTTGACTATTTCATCTACAAATCTAAATCGGCGCCATGAGAATTTTCGCTTGTTTTTGGCCCCCATTACTCCATAAATGACATTTGGTTCTAAAGTCTTTATGTAATCCTGGAATTCTTCCAGAAAACTGAATCCCTGGTTGCAGAAAATAATCCAGTCAGTAGGAGAAATATCTTTAAGGTGGTTCTCGATATAGTCATTATAACGCTGAGTAATACTTATGTCTTCCTGGGAGTTGTCATAAGTAACCAAGTCGCAATTTTTCATGAATTCATTATTTTTTATGGATTCCTCGTAAAGATCAAAATCCTTTACTACTGTAACAATGTGAAATTTTGACTTAGTCATAAATTTATCCATCCTATTTTTTTATAAACAGCTGAATTATAATTATCATAAATTATTATTTTGCTGCAAAATCCCGTGCTGCTGCCAGTAATGAGTACTTAGCCTCAAGAGCATTTTTCATATTCGGCGGGAATTCTTTTTCCCCGTCAATACAGGCAATAAAATTGTCACGAACCGCGGCAAAATGTTCTTCGTGGGTCGTGCGCATATCATCTGGTATTTCGAGACGCAAACGTTCTCCTGAACGCACAATTTCAAGTTCCAGTCCACACTTGAGTAATGCTTCGATCTTATCAATGTCTTCATGCGGTTTAACAAACAGTTCCGGCTTGTTCCCGGTTTGCGGGCCTTGTTCTATAATTAAATCAGATTTACTGCCGCGCATGATTGAGTAGTGTGTATCTCCGCCGCCTTCCGGGGCTTCCAGCGCCCAAATTACAGAGAGCTTGACCGGGATGCCGCGCAATTTATATGTAAACTCACCATTGGCGTAAAGTTTCAGGATATTGTCTTTTACTTTACCCATAAGTTCACGCTGGAATTGTTTTTGTTTAGTAATCAGCGCAAATTTCTCCAAAGGTACTTCTGTATACCAGCGCTTTGCATCGCATAATTCATAATCTGCTGCAAAATCAAGTTTTTCGCCTTCAAAAAGCATCCATTGGATCAGGTCAGCCAAATGGGTGGTTACATCAATAATACCTTCTCCCTGTACATTGACGTCAAAATACCAGGCCGGGCGGACCAAAGGCACGCCATTGACGCTCTTAAAGAGATGATGCACGCTTTCTTTAACAATTGCCGGTTCATCACCATTGCTTACAAGGTCTCCAAAAATATCCTTATCAGCCATGAGTTTCTTTTGGAAAATAGAGGTTACTTCATGACGTTCAGTCATGATATCATCGATTTCCGCTCCCTCGGAGAGAAGTTCTTTAAGGATCTCAACACCACACTGATTGATGGTCAGGGGTTTATCGCTGAGAACCTTGATGCCGGCATCATGCATCGCTTTGATATAATAAATCTTACGGCTGTTTTTCCCTGCAAGGACAGCGATGTCACCCTTTGCCTCTTCAACAGCCCGTTCAAGGAAATCATCGCCTGCGTAAACATGCAAATCCCATGAAGTCGGGTTGTCCTTACGGGAATTAAATGAATTTACCAATTTTATGAAGCTTTTTAAATCAACGCCTTCCTCAGCGTAAACATAAACATCTTTACTTAGCTCAGGGTGCATTTCACGTAAGGTCAGAGCCGCATGAAAATGCCCGGGATTGATTACCATCAAAGTGTGCATTATAACCCTTTCAAAATATTAATTTTCAATTAGACTATTATACTTTAGTATAAAAATTAATATTTGCAAGTAGCATCAGGTAATTCACGGGAAATTTCATTTTCACGGTAACCGAAGCCGGAACCGCTCAAATTTGAAAAATCAACGATTCCATTCCGGCGTGCGTATAAGCGCGGATGAATTTTTTCTTCAGGCATTGAAGCCGCCGGATAAAACTGCATCGCGTTGCATTCAACACCCATGATTGTGCCGGAATAAGCTGCCAGCAGGACATGGGGAATAATCGCCAGCATAGGATTGGTCAGATCCTGCACCATCAAAGTCATGCCGTGAGCTTTAGCCCAGCACATGCTCAGTAACGCCCCGGTTTGAGTCTTGCATACTTTTAACGCTACGCCGGTCCAACCCAGCCTACGTCCCATTTTGACGAATTTCCAGTCGTGGGCGCTTTCATCCATAAATAACGGTTTGCGCGCGGAAACGCTGTGGACATCGATTTGATTATTCTCGAGATCGTAAGGGAAGGGTTGTTCGACATAAAGTATGCGGCGGAACACATCCGGATTTTCTATAACCAGACGGTCTAGAATTCTATTTACGTATTCCGGAGCGGTTACCATACAGTTGAAATCGGTTGAAAGCCAGTCTACATTGTGTTCAGCAGCCAGCTTTCCGACTGCTACCAGGCGTTGATAATCAGCGTCTTCATTGTTGCCGACAAGTTTTATTTTTAGACAGTTCAAGCCGTCGGTTTCGATCCAGTCTTCCAGGACAACCGGATAACCATCCTGCGGCTCATTGCCGGTAAGCTCGGCTTGGGTCAGCAAGTCCTTGCCGCCGACCAGATGCCATACCGGAAGCTTTGAGGGGACATCCTGCACGAAGAAATCACAGGGATATTTCCCTTCGAAAGATACATCCGTGTCTTCAGCCGGAGTCAGATAATAACTCAGGTCATGGTTCATGTATTCGCGATTATAGGTGTCATAAACCTTAACTCCATGAAGGTTGCCGTAAGCATCATGCAGCGCCAGGTCAAAGGCGGAAAGGCATACCAGTGCGCTTAAATGCGGCATGTTTTCAGTCAGGTCAGTGTTGAACTCAGTTAAAAGTCTGTCAAGCTCATTTTCCGCGAATTCATGACCGATTTCCATTGGATGGCCGCTGTAATCAAAACAGCTTAAAGCTTTTGCTATGACTGCGCAGAATTCCTGCATTTTCTGTTCGCGAAATTCAAAAGTAAGTTTTGATCCAGGCCATGTCCAACCGACGCTCAAAGTGGTTTCTCCCCAGCCGCAGGCTTGCTTGCCATCAGTACTTTCAACAATCATTTTTACCCGAGCGCAAGTTACTGTTTCCATGACTTCATTTCCGAATTTCAATGGTACACGCATTGTTGCCGGAATGAAATAAAGTTCCGCACCTGCCGTTTTAATATCTGTTTTCATTGAAAATATCTCCAATTTTATGTTTATTTATGGCAAAAACATACATGATAAAAGCATATTTCGCAAGTTGTTAACAATATAATAAGGTAAATATATCAAAATAATTTCTTTTGCCGAGTTGCCTTTGAGCCTATCAGGTGGTAACTTTAACCTAAACGGCTCAAGTATTCAACCAAAGAGGATAGATCATGAAAATAGTCTTTACATCGTTAATCTGTATTTTTCTGTTAACGTTCAGCTCTTGTTGTTTCCTTACTCCTGCTGAAAAATCATCCCGGGAAACGAAAATAGGTGTGCTTTTGCCTATGTCCGGGAAACGTGCCTTCAGTGGCAAAAAATCACTTGCCGGAATATTCCTTGCCCACGATCAGATCAACGCTAAGGGACCGGTAAGGGGAAAAATGATAAAGTTGGTGATAATTGACAATAAAGGCTCGACAAAGGGGTCCCGCCAGGCAATGAGAAAGTTTATTGACGAAAAAGTCGAGCTGGTTATAGCAGCCTGTTCCACCGCGAATGCTCTTGCAATAAAAAGTATGGCCGCCAAAGCGGAGCTGCCGGTATTGCTTACTATATCCACCGGCAATATTGCCACGGAGCGCAATCCTTATATGTTCCGTTGTTGCTTTAATGATGAATTTCAAGCAAAAGCAATGGCAGCCTTTGCTTCCAATATTCAAATGTACAAAAACATAGATATATTAATTGACCTCAACGAAAAGGTTACTTACCGCCGTGACCTGAGTCGCGCTTTTGCTACGACTTACAAGAAAATCTCAGGTAATACGGTAAAAGAAATAGCTTACCGCAGCGGAACAAAAGACTTTGCCGGCCAGATGCAGAAAATTAACAGCACTAAAGCCGCGGCGGTCTTTGTGCCAAGTGATATTCCTGATGCCGGAATCATTTTGAAGCAGGCCAGGGAAGCCGGGGTGAGTAAAGTTTTTCTCGGTAGTGACGGCTGGGATAATAAAGAACTTTTTGATTACTGCGGTTCCAAGCCTGAACCGTGTTATCTGACCTCTATGTTTTCCCCGGAATCAAACTTGCCGGGCGTCAGTGATTTTGTGAAGTCAATAAAAAACCGCACCGGGAAAATTCCAGAGCCTGACACAGCTCAGGCTTATGATGCTTTGAAAATTGCTGTCAAGGCCTTGATGTTGTCAAAATCACCTGCTGATATCAGAAGCGGTTTATATCAGATAAAAAAATACCCCGGAGTAACCGGGTTTACCAGTATCAATGCAGCCGGCGATGCCGAAAAAACTATTTTTATCAAAAAAATAATTAAAAAATCAAATAAAAAATTCGCTTTTAAATTAATAAAAACAATATCACCAAAATAGAAAGGAACATCAGTAAATGAGTTATGTTGTCAAACAGTCCTCAGATATAAAACTTGAAGACGCATGGGATGGAGCAGTATGGGGTAGCGCTAATATTATTGATATTGCGATTTTTCGTGATAAAAGCAGTGAGCATCATCCTAAAACACAGTGCAAGCTTCTTTACAATGAAAAAGGAGTATATGGTTTGTTTCAGGTTGAGGATAAATATGTAAGATCGGTTTCAACAAAATTTCAGGACGGGGTCTGTACAGACAGTTGTGTCGAATTTTTTGTCGAACCTGCAGGCGGTAAAGGGTATTTGAATTTTGAGTTCAACTGTGGCGGCAACATGCTGGTGTTTCAGGTAATAGACGCTTCCCGCGGTGGAAACGGTTTTGCGGATTATTACATTTTGACGGAAGATGATGTTGCTGGAATGCAACAGTTTACAACCATGCCTCCGGTGGTGGAACCTGAAATTACTGAACCTGTAACCTGGCGTCGTGGTTTTTTTATTCCAATGTCGGTATTTGAAAAAACTACAGGCTTGCAGTCAAAAGACCTTTCCGGGCAGACATGGCGTGCCAACTTATATAAATGTGCTGATAAAACTTCCCATCCGCATTGGGCTTCATGGCAGCCGCTGACCGCGACAAACTTTCATCTGCCGGAATGTTTCGGAGAGATAAGTTTTGAATAGGAATTAAGATTTTTTGATTATCTTAACCTTTTTTACTTTCCTGATTTTGGCGAGGGGATGTATATTCTCCTCTGTCAATTTCAGGGATTCGGCAAGAGCCTGCAGTTTATCCAAAACGCCGAAGCTTCTGAGACTGTGGGAATCACTGCCGAGTGTGAATAAACAGCCTGCCTGTTTAGCAAGGCTTAATATTCGCATTGGAGTTTCCAGACTGAAAAAATATTCGTACTGAGGATTCGGCAGATAGCACTTGTTGATTTCAATGCCAATTTTATTTTCAGCAGCTATTGAAAAAGCATCTAAGATTTCCGCATCTGATAAACTTGCAATTGACTTATCATAAAGTTCAACATAATTATATGGGAAAAAGGGGTGAACTAAAATATCAGGAAGGCCGCTTTGAGCAGCTGAAATAAAAAATTTCAGCATATGTTTTGCGACACCTTCAGGTGTCTTATCCTCCGGCTGCTCGACAAAATTAGTCATGTGAAAATGATCCGTCGCCATAACCACGTAGTCCATCTTTTCTTTGAATTCAGGAGTTATTCCGAAAACGCCGGGAGCGATCATATCGCTTTCACAGCCGACGAGCACTTCAATTTCCCATTTGCAGGAATGGATGAAATCAAGGAGCTCAATATGTCTTTCGCCATTCTGTGATTTATAAAAATGACTTGGTTCAATCTCTTTTGAAATCCATACATGATCCGCAAAGCCTACTTTTTTGTATCCGTGGGCGGCAAGCAAAGGAATTATATTTTCAGGAGTTTGCCTATCATCCTGGCAGCAGACTGAGGCAAAGCTGTGAATATGCATGTCGGAAAGAAATATCATACAAAAATCTCCTTGAAAGAACGATCACAAGCTCGTCCTTGAACGTAAGTTTTATTAAAATTATATTCGGTCCTAAAGTTCATCTTATCAGCCAGACTGATTGTTTCCATTGATAAACTTTCCTTATCCAGTTCGAAAACTTTAAATTCAAAAGGCGTTTCACTAAACGCGCTGGCAGTTACATAATGTACCCCGTCTTTCAACAAATGCATATTCATATGCGTATGAGCGCCGAGAGCCAGTCGAATTTCGTGCCTCCTTGTTTGCTCATGAATAATGTTGCTGAATTCACCGGCGGGCGGATGGAGAGGAACATCAAGCCCTGTCTGTTCACATGGAAGGCCAAATACCGGAGCATGGGTTATCAGGATTTCATATTTAGAGTTTTTCCCGTCGCCAAGTAAGGCATTTTGTTCTTCCAGAAAATAAGGAGTCTGTGTTTCGCTGGGATTCCAGAAGTAAGTTTTTTTGCCCCAGTGACAGGAGATAAAGTTAAATTTAATATCATCACGGCAAAAAGAAAAATTAACGGATTCATCATTAAAAAAACCGGGGGCTGCAGAAAGCCATTTTTCCACGGAGTCGTCTTCAGTTAGATCATGATTGCCCGGAGTGAAATATACAGGACAGGGCAGTTTAGCAAAAAGATTTACGGCTTTGGCAATATTTTCCGATGAACTTTCATCGACCATGTCTCCGCCGTGAATAACAAAATCAATATTATGTTGTTCAATCCATTCTGCAAGAACATCAATCAATGCGTCAAAATGTTTCAGGTAACGTTTTTGTTGTATGTAACCTTTTATATCTGATCCGCCAATGTGTGTATCAGTAATATAAATAAATTTCATTGTACACCTTTTATCTGGATTGTCGCCCCCAATATAGAGCCTATACAGTTTTTGTCAATGTTTAAGAAGTATATTATTTCTTATGAAAGCACTTAAATATATGAAAAATTGTTTTTTTTATTCATTTTATGTTGAAAATTCGTTTTTTCCTTATAATGTATTGGCTCACAAATGGTGGATGTAGCTCAGTTGGTTAGAGCGCCTGGTTGTGGCCCAGGAGGCCGTCGGTTCAAATCCGATCTTCCACCCCATTCTTTTTTTACCGCGCCACAAGTTACATTTTTACAGAATTACGCATATCCCCTTGTACCAAAGGGTTTTGCAAATCATGCTTTAAAACAGAGAACACAGTATAAATCACCTAAAACCCTTAATTTGCCAGTGTTTGCTCTCTGTTTCTCCGTTTCAAAGGGACTGGGCTCTTTGAAACGACAATGACTTATCTGCCTTATAACAAAAGCTTTAATTGCATTAGAGAAAAAGTAGCGGTTCGAAAGCAGGCTTTTTTTAGAGACTCAACTATGATAAAAACACAGCAAAAACATAATTTTAAAGTTTTCAAAACCTAAATTTTGACCTCAAGTTTGCTCCCAATTTTTCAAAAAGCCGGGAGTGCATATTTTAAAGAATATGAACACCAAACACAAATGGCACATTAATATTAGTATAAAAAACAGTTCCTGCGGAGCCGTTTGGGTGGAATCATTTTATGTCATACGTTTAGAACACCATTTAAAAAAATCAAAAACATTGTGCCGTCAATGCTTTAAGGGACAAAGGAAGAAATATAAATTCGAGCTTCCATCTCAGCAAATTGTTAACCATAATCTTATCAGCAACAGTTCTTGGACAATATCAAAATGATTGATTCAGTAGTCTTTTCATTTGCGTTTTATTAATAGCAATGTATAATGAGAAGATCAATTTATTGTTTTTTCTGATGAGGGATAAAGAATAGGATTTTAATTCAATGCTACCAGATTTTCCAAAGACAAAGAAAAAATTACATCAGTTATTTACCTTAGATATGAGATTGTTTCAGGAAGAACAAGCCCCTGTTTATAAAATGGCTTCTAAGCACTTAATAATTGAAGGAGACGAATCTCTTCATATTTACGAAGATGGAAATCAAAA
Source organism: Victivallaceae bacterium (assembly GCA_963664605.1). Taxonomy (GTDB): domain Bacteria; phylum Verrucomicrobiota; class Lentisphaeria; order Victivallales; family Victivallaceae; genus JAHOYW01. Next base: position 1,042,842 of record OY761536.1, on the reverse strand, counting down.
AGAAACCGAATTCAACAAATGTAGGGATGGTTTTGAAATTGATTATAGGAAACCAGAAAATATGACTCTTGAAGCTGTACATGAAAAATTCATGAATATGACTGAAAACCTCACAAAAGAAATGTGTAGCAAGATTTTCGATACAATTCATAAAACCACTAAAGAAACCGGAAATATACTAGATGCTGAGAAGAAAGAATTTACTGTTGATCACTGTCTTAAGGCTTTATCTATGATATCAATTGACTTTGATAAAAAAATGAATCCAATTTTGCCAACTTTTTTTATAGGATCAGGTTTAACAGATAAGATAAAGGTGGAACTTGAGAAATTGAAAGAAGAGCCATATAAATCACAATATGAAGAAATTATTACCCAAAAAAAGGCTGAATTTATTGAAAGAGAAAGTAATAGAAAATTGGTTGATTAATTCTACCGAACGCACATTCCAAGCACCATTTTGTTTTTCATTATTACAAGAAGGGCAGATAGTAATTCATAGTTCGAGACATTGTGCAATGGAACTAGGGAAAGATGTTATTTCTGTAGCACAAGATGGAATCCCACAAGTATTTCAACTTAAAACAGGAAACATCTCAATATCACAATGGAGAGAAATTAATACACAAATAATTGATATATGTTATGGAAGTATTGAACATCCCTCTCTCGAGTCAAACGGTACAACATTTCAACCATGGCTTGTTACTAATGGTGTTATAGAAGAGGAAGTAGCAAGGGCTATTGGAGACTTCAATAAATCTTTAGAAAAAAATAAGAAACTGCCTTTGAAAACAATTACGAAATATGAATTGTTAAAAAAAATCTTGAGCCTTGAACAAAATCTTTGGCCTGTTGAGTTGGCAGATATTAACCTTTTTCTTGAAATGCATCTTGAGGATGGGAGAGAACAATTTCCAAGGGAAAAATTCTGTTCTTTGCTGGAAAGCACTTTGCCATTAACTTCAAGTAGCAAACCTTCAAGAGCAAAATGCAAAAAGGCAATATCAAGTGTTGCCATCTTGACCGCGTCTGTTTTAAATAATTTCTCAAAGAAAAATAATTATTTTGCGGAAATTGAAGCTTGGGTAATCTTTTGTTCTTATTCTATGGCTTTAGCAGAAAAATGGCAATTTGACAAGTCATTATATACTCAGGAAGTAGAAATGGCTATTAATGTAATTTATGACAGCCTAATCAAACTCGCTGTTGAAGCTGTCAACAAGGAAGTTTTAATAGAAGGAGATGTATTGTTTGATCATTCTATATATCCATACAGAATTACCCTTTTGCTGGGACTAATGGGAATATTAGGTCTCTGGAAGATGTGTATAGAAAATCAAACAGACAAAAAACTTGATGAACAAATAAGAGAATTCATATTTAAATACAGGAACGATTCAAAACTATGGGGAGAGGCTGCAATTCCACAAATTCTTGCATGCTATTGGTATTTGAAGAAAAATGACGGAACAACACAACCTGATAAAATGCTTAGTTCTTTAATAAGCGCGATTTGCAGCTATAAAAGCTCAAATAATCCTAATATTCTTCCTGATCCATATTACAAAGAAAAAGACTTAATTCCATATGTGTTAGACCAAAAGTTAAGCAAAATAATCAAATATCATGACTATAAAATGAGTGTTGAACCCTTTGCTTGTGATTTCAAGGGTAATTCCAACGCCCTAGAAGGAATAATTTATATGTTTACAAGGTTAAACTGGAAGCAGACCATGAAAATACTTTGGCCATTAATAACAAGAGTGACATTTCACAGGTTTGAGTTTAAAGAAAGCTGGCACTTTTACAGGTGGCAAAATGAAACTGGTAAGAATATTTCAATTCAACCTAAGCATAGAAAAAGTTGGACTGAATTAAAACAAGAAGCAATAGACTCTATAAATGGAGTAAGTGTGCCTAAGCAAATTAAGGATTACCCATTTTTGCTAATGTTATTTTTGATTATTTTTCCTCATCGAATCTCATCAGATAGCATGAATTGGCTAGATGACTTCGTGAAAGAAATAGAATAAAGCGCATGGCTTTTTTAAAAGAAAACAGAGCAAAATAAACGATAAAAAATATAGAACATGTAAAAGCCTAGCACATAGGTGTTTTTGCGGAGTAGATCATGTCAATAATTATAAGCGATTTAGCTACATGGCCAACAGATGTAATCGAATTTTTAAAGCAAAGTATTCCGACTTTTCTGGGTTGGCAATGTAAATATTCAAGAGAATCATCAGCTCAAGAATATGATAATGCAATATATAGAATGCGAGACATATTGAGAAAATACTCTTTGATTGGATACCACTGTACAAAACTAACAACGAATGAAATAGACGATATTCGCACAAATGGAATGCTTTTGCAAAATGGCAAATCCCTCAAGAAGAGAATTTCTCGGCTAGAAGAAAATGGGTTGATTAGTGCCGACATCGCGCAGTTACTGATAAGTAATAATCAAGCGGATGATACAAATAGGGCAAAAATGATATGGTTTTGTTTTTATGAGCCTCATTTGGCTGGTCAATTTGGTATTGAGAGATTCTTTCAATCTTGGGGAGGAGAAGCTCTTTACAATTCCCACGAAGAGCGTCCTGACACTGGGGATTCTTTAATGAAAATAGGAACCCCTTGTCTTATTAAAGCAAAGGTACCAATAGAATCACTAGAAGACAGTTACTATCCGGATTTTTCAATGATAAGAGCATTTTTGTTTCAACATGGACATCAGCTTGAAAACGGAATTGAGCATGAAGGTTATAGTACATGTAAAATTTCCCCGGAGAATATTATTGAAATTATTGAACACCCAAATGATCACTTTATTGAACTTACTAAATGTGATACATGGATAGATAGTAATTTGTCCTTATAACAAGATACCTTATATAGGTGAACATAATTTATACCTACTAAATCAAATTATAGAATGCATTCCCAAAATCTGCCGCTGTTCTTCCCAGTCAGCGGGGATGGTGTATTTTAATGCTTCCAAAGTAATACTTTGGGGCTCATCTCCATTGAATATGGCTTCCTGGATGTCAGGAGCGAGATTTACCATTCGCAAAATTCGCCCAACGTAGGAACGGTGGAGATTCAGTTTTTCGGCAAGCTGGACTACTGACTTCACTTCTCCTGATTCAAAAAGCTTATGCCAGGCGTGGGCTCGTGCTAATGCTCTGGCTATCGGCTCCTTTACAGGAGATTCAGCATCGGGAATTTCTCCGTCTAATGCTTGTGGTGCTATGATCAGCTTACGTCCATTTTTGTGCTTGATCGTGATAGGAATGGTCAATAATATATCGCCATCCGGCTGAATTTCCGGCTTTATTGTAGAGATATTATTATGATTGCTTAGTAGAGGTAATTTAAAAAGTATTTGATCAAAACTGAAGTAATAAGCACAACAGTAATATTTATATATCTTGAAAATCTAATTTCCACATAAGTTTAAATTGACGTATGGGATGTTTGTTTTGGATTTCAATATGTTTTGGCGAATTGTTCATAGGAGGGATATAGGTCCATACCGCTTCTGTATCCGCAATGGCTGTATCAAGCTCTATATTATCAGCTTCAAAACAGATATTCAGCAAGGATTTTTCTCCTTTTATATTAAAATTCAAATCTCCGGATTTCATAATAGGCATGCAGGAATGGCAGAAAAAAGAATATATGTGTTCTTTATCGGATTTCACGGCATCCTCTATTTTCATCCATTCAAAATTTCCACTGTTATTCCTGTTTAGTTTTTCACAAATGACAAATGTTCTAAAATATTCGAGCTTCATTTTTTCAGGATATGCCGGATCAAGCTTCTGAACTATGGTATATATTTTTTTAATAGTTTCATCTTCTACAATTTGCTCAATGTTTACAGAAACAATTTTTGTAAACTTTTCCGGCGCAATATGTGGAAACAGCCATGAACCATCACCTATTTGTCCAAATCCATCGACAAGCATAGCATTTGCATTGCAGGTCATCCTCAGGTAACTGCCAAAAGGCGGTTCAATAAATAATTCATCGTTGCGAACAATTGAAAAGTGCCCGCCAAACGGATTACCCCCATCGCAATTTCTTGGTCTGATGATTATGGATCAGGCTCCCTGGCATAAGACCGCAAAACTGGAACTGCCGCCAACGGTAATGATGGCTTTTCAACCAGCATACAGCCCGGAGCTTAATCCTGTAGAACATCTTTGGGAACATATAAGGGAAAAATACACTTCAAACCATTACTGGCGTAATATGGACGAACTTGAAGATGCATTATGCCAGGCCTTGCGGGAATGCTCAAATGACTCTGAAACTATAAAATCTCTTTCTTCTTTTTGCTGGATGCGTCTATGATAGAAAGCGAATTAGTATCAGGATCATTTAAAAGTTCAACAAGTGATGGGGCATCAAACCATATCGCATAAGAGAAAACGCCATTAATAAAACAGTTCATTCTTGGCGGCAGATATTTGTTATCTCCGGCAAAATCTATATTAGCCGGGCCTAATGTATAATTTTTTTTACGATATTCGTTTGCAGGCAAAATAAAAAACAGTCTTTTGATATCAAATTCCCCTAAACCTGCCTCAATGCTAAAATGATAAGCGTTCCCACCCTTTAGCCCGGAAACTGTTACATGTTTTTCTGATACTTGTTTAAATGTTAAATCAAGTTTACTTTCAAATCGCATTTTATTTCCCTTATTTCATTGACGGTATGATAATACCGCGCAGGATGATTTTCTGGCAGGAAAGAAATACTACCAGGGTTGGTATGGAAGCCACTATAAACCCGGCGCTGACAATCCATGGGGAATTTCCCCACCAGGATGATGCCTGATACAACCATACCGCAATTGTCCACATGGATTTATCCTGACAAATAATCAGAGCCCATTGCCAGCCGTTATAAGCGGCAATAAAGGCAGTCAAGCAGTTGATTGCCAGGATCGGTTTAACTAAAGGCATTGCGACAATACGGAATATCTGCATTTCGCTGGCCCCGTCAATTGTCGCTGCTTCAAAAAGCTCCATTGGCAGGCTGTCGAAAAAGCCTTTTAGTATAAAAATGCTCATGCCGTTTGCAGCTCCCGGAATAACCAGAGCCCAAAAAGTATTCAGCAACCCGATATCACGCATTAGTAAATATGCTGGAATCGCACTGACCATTGCCGGGAATGCCATTGTCGCCAGCAAGAAAAGTAATATTTTATCCTGTCCCCGCAGATTGAAACGGGAGAGGGCGTATGCTGCCAGCGGATTTACAGTCAGGGTAAAAGCTATAGTCAGAAGAATCAGCACTATCGTAACGAAGATTGCATTGCCGTTGAACAATAAATAATCTATCACAACCTTGTAATTATCAAAAAACGGGAATAATGCCAGAGAATATTCATTTTTATTGAAAGTTACGGTATATGCAGTCATAAATGGAGGAAAGGCTTCTTCAATATATTTGAGATTCCAGGAATATTTTTCATTAATGTTTTTTAATGTTCCATACTTTTTTAATAGAAATTTTTGATATTCAATTTCTGATGAAGAATACTTTTTAGTATTAGCTGGCATCTTTTTCACAAAGTTTTTCCACAAATCACGTTGATTGGAACGTACTTCATTAATTCCGATTACTGGTTTTTCTGTTAATTTAAACTGACTCCACGAGCTATAATTTGTTCCTAATAATTTATTTGCGACTCGTAAATGTTTTAATGTTTTTTTTATAAAATCTTGAAAATCTTGTTGTTGTTTAAAAGTATTTTTTACCGTAATCAGGCGTAATGGATAACGCTCATTCTGAAATTTATACCAAAATTTACGTATTTCCGGCTTGAACGAATCGGGAATTGGGAAGGGAGTATTTTCGATCCGCTTATAATTTGTTCCGGCTAATTTATTATAATATGCAATACTAAAAACCGTTTTTGTTAATTGTGCGACATCTTCGCTATACAGGAATTTATACCATGATGAACGCAATGCATAAGGAACAGCCGGAGCGGCAGGAGCATTCTCTTTTTTAAACTCCAGCCAGAGATTTTTTAATTCAGAAGGCTTATTGTTGATTATTGGAAATATATCATCAACATTATCATAAGAATAATTTTTTGTATTTAAAAATTCCAGCCATTTGTTTTTGATCCCCGGCGTAAAATAATGTGCGTCAGCAGCTTGTTTGAACTTATTAAAACTGAGATATTTTTTATCCTGCATCGGCGGGAACCAGGATTGGAAATCCATTGGGTAATTCATCTCAGTTTTGAATGTAATATTGTAAAAACTTTCAAATGGCAACATCCAGTCATCACCCAGTTTTTTGAGTGCTGCGGCTCGGAGTTCACTTTTAGACATTTCAGCAGTTTCATCTGGAAACTCTTTTCTTACTTTTTCATTATAAGTTTCTATTAGAAACCCTATGGTATCATTTTGTGAGGCATAAACAATTTTATCAGATAAGGGGTATGACTCCGCGAATTCGGCATAGTCTGCGGCAATTAATTTTTGTTTATCTGGAGAATTCTTGAACTGTTTCAAGTATTTTTCAGCAACTTTGTCAACACCGTTGACGTCTCTTCCAATTTTGGACCAGGTACTCCAATGTGGAGCAGCTTCCGGGCAGTAAGTCTTCATTTGCCTAGCCCAATCCCGGTAAACATTGAAGTATGGAACCATACATTTTACATAACGGTCATTGCTTGACCAGAAAAAACGTGGTATAGGACGAAAGCGTTCATAATCAAAATCATTTGAAGTACTGCCTGTAACGGTTATCATAAATGGGACCACCATAGTCAAACCAAGCACGATCAATGCACAGTAAATCATTAGTATTAATATTCTGTTTTTTAGAGATTTTCTTCCGACTTTTGCTATCATTGACATATTTTATATTTCCTTTTATTCAGAAGCTCGTTTGTATTCCACCTTTTTGAGAAACTGTATCTGCACATAAGTTAGTCCGATGAGCAATGAACCCAATATCCATGCCATGGAAGTTGCAGTGCTGAACCTCAAATTATTATAGGCTTCAATCCAGATTTTCAATCCGGCAACCATAGTGGACTCACCGGGGCGGCCAAAAGTTAATACAAAGATATTACCCATATTTTGGAAAGTAGCGATAAATGTTCCAACAAAGTTAATAATAATCAAAGGCAACAGGCTTGGAATGGTTATTTTCAGCAGTTTCTGTCTGAATCCAGCACCATCAATATCAGCAGCTTCATAAAGATCAGGCGGCACGGAGTGAAGCGCTGCGAGATAAATCAAGCTTGCCATTCCCATGCTTGCCCATACAGTCGGCAATACACAGCAAATCATCGCTAAACCAGGATCATTCAACCAGGTCTGAGTTCCAATATTAACAAATGGAATATAATTAAGGTATGAAATAACCTGGTTAAAGAATCCCGATGAGGTTGGAGTATACATCAATTTCCACATCAAGGCGATTACGATACCACTGGTCATTTGCGGCAGGAAGAAAAGAGTCCTGAAGAAAATTTTAAAGCGTGGGACTTCAGTCAGTAGTATAGCCAGGATTATTGGTGCAGTAAAGGCAAGAAGCATATTTAAAAACACAAAATAACAAGTTCGTAAAAGGCTCATCCAAAAGCTTGAGTCTCGAGCTAAAGTTATAAAGTTATTTAAACCGACGAATTCCGACTCTCCAGCGATTTTGTAATTTTGGAATGCCATAAACATACCACGGAACAAGGGATAATAACGCCATAATATAATAATCAAGATTGCCGGAGCAACCAGAAGTACGGGAAGCCAGCCTTTATAAACAGCCCCGTTCGTTCCTTCTCTTTTTTGAGAGTAGGAGCGTATGATCTTATAACATAAAAAAACTATTGTTAATATTACTAAGGTCATTATCAGCCGTGCATAAGGGCGCCACTTATCAAGAACTTCTTTCGGAGTTTCAAACATTAAGCCATTGTTGGCTTTTTGTTCAACTTCTTTTAATGCACTGCGGTAATCAAAATCTTCTCCATTAGCTCCAAGCATAATACTCATACATTCACGACTGATAGCGACATCCACCAGAAACCAGAATCCAGACCAGGGCTCGGAAAAAGCTTTTATCTTATTGCTTTCGAGCTCCGCAAAGTTGCGTCGTAAATCCTGCGGAATATCACGAATATATTCCTCATAGCCAAGTCGTTTAAGCTCTCTGGGCGAAACAAAACGTCCAAGTCCTTCAAGTACCTTGGCAGTTATTTCATTATCAATAACTTTATTTTCGCAAGCAGCTGTTAATACCTTCCAAACTGCATTACGTTCAGCTTTCGTACGTTCTCTGACTCCAGTATACATTACAGCAAAGTGATTATAAATCTGCACCACTCGCTGTCCGTTTGTACCGGGAGCAGCCGGAATCGGGAACCAACTAAGTAGATTCGGGTCAATATTAGCCGCGGAACCGGTTTTTTTCAGATCATCAACGGACGTAATAGTCATGGCTACTTCACCGCGCCCTATTAAATCCATAGCACTCTCACCACGTCTTGAAGTTTGAACTCTTGCTGTTCCTTTGATAACATCTTCTGGTAAGAACTTCAACCTCCGGTTATTTACTATAACATAACCGTTTTTCACATCTTCCTCTGATAATGAAACCGGTTCTTTAGTTTGGGTATCAATCAACCATTTGCCCCAACGCAACTTATAAATGAAATCTATTGCTTTGATGCCGGTTTCAGATGCAAAATTTGCTTTCCAAAAAGATTTTTCTCCAGATAAATCCTCTCCTTCCGGTGTCATAAATTTTGTTTCATAAAGAGGGAAAACATATTTTTTCCCGGTTTTGGGACTGACTCTAATCTGTAACATGGTTTTTCCGCCTGCCGATTGTACCCAGGGAAGGAATAAATATCCAGGTTCAGGCAGACATATTCCTTTTTGCCCATCTTGCGTTATGGCTCCGGCAATCATCTTATTGGGGTCAGTCAGTTTTTGACACCAATACAAAAGTTCATTCCATGTTTTTGGTGGTTTATCAGGGTTAAGCCCGGCAGCTTTAACCATGTCCGTGCGGAAAAGAACTGCTGCCATATTTTTGATCGGCACCGGGATACCATATATTTTACCGTCAATAGTGGCGACTCTACGCCACAAGAGAGGAATATTTTTCCACCCTGCCCATTTTGCTTCATCATCATCAATTAGTCCGTTTCCATTGCTATCCTCCCCAATCCATTCATTTAAAGGATACAAAAACTGCTGTTTGATCTCATTACGGATATAATGGAACCAACTCAAGCCAATATCCGGAGCGGTTTTACCGGCAATAGCCATCATCAAAGAAGCTTTACCTCCACCCGGCAAATTAATTCCACCCCACTTTTGCACTTTAATTGCAGGATTAAGCCGCATGAAGTTGATTAACTGACGGGTATAAGCATCTTCCGGGTTATTCGGTTTAAAAAAGTAATCAATTTTGACATTTACATTTCTCTGTCCAGTTTTTTCCTGAGCTTTGGATAAGTTGCAAAATAAAATCATGCACAGAATCAAAAACGGTATTTTTTTGAATAAATTCATATTTCCCTTTATTTCAATATTTTATTACAACGTATGTATGCAGATTATTTAATTTTAGAGCACCAGTGGTTTGTTCACAAGAAGAAATCCCAAAGAATTCCGGACTGTATATATTCTTTATTTTATCAGCTAATTCAAGCTCAATATCAACTGGTTTGGTATTGTTATAATTCAGCAAATGGATAAAATGTTCTCCGTTTTTATTCTTCATAATGTTCACTGCTACCGCTTCAGCGCTGGATATTTTTATCTTCGGTTTGTATAATAAATATAATTTTTTCAGGAAATTATCCGCACCCTCCGGATAATTTAAATTCTTAATAAAATTTCCCCGATATTCAGTTCTCTCATAATCAACAGACTCCGGTGCGCCATCCAGATAAGATATATTTCTATAACTGGATAATTTCTTCTTCATATCTCCAGGCCGTTTCAGATAATACTCATCATAAAATCCTGAACAGCCCGTCATCATGACCTTGGCTTCCTTAGAAAAATTGATAATATTTTCAAGTTGCGTATTGCTTATAAGTGAAACGTTTGGAACTATAAGAAGTTTTAAGTTTTGTAAATATTGAGGACCGTCAAAGGGAATAAACCGGAATGCTATCCCGTTTTTAAGCAGAATCTGAACAGTTCCCCACAATGAGGATAAATTATTGTAAAAATCACAAATACGAGACTCTCTGTTTATATAAATCCCAATCTGGCAATCAGAAACTGCGTTTTTATAAATATCCGCATTATTTCTGATAAAATCACCAACCGCCTTTGTTGCTTTCAGGAAATGAGACCTTTCGTATAAGGTTTTAGTTTTATTTCTATCCATTCGTATACCCCAAGTCGTACATGGAATGTGCCCCCCCATACATAGCGCTTCACAAAGGGTCAATGCGCACTCTTCAGCACTATCAGGCCATCTGACGGTATTATCTTTGTTATACTTGTGATGTGACGGATAAACCTTGAAACCGGCAGCTTCACCAAATTTATAAATTGTCGCCTGATTCCTTAAAGCAGGGTTCAAATATTCAGGAGAAAGACTATTTTCAGCACAAACCAGGTCATGAGTTTCGCCTAGATCAGCCGGGTAAAAATGATTTTCAGTATCACCATGAAATTTCCGTGTTACAGCAGGGTTGCCACCCAATATTGCTTCCGGCTTAATGCTTTTTACTTTTTTTCGTATTGTTCTCAATATGTCCTGACGCTGTCTTTGTCTGAATTTGACAAGCTCAAACCATGCCGGGTCTGTCATCGCGGCATTGGGACGCAAAGTGATATTGCTTAGCTCCCTGATTCCCATGATCCGTTCCGCTTGATCCGGAGAAAATTTATTTGTCAAGTATTCGTGGAAAAGCTGTTTACATTTATCACAATAGCATCCTTTGTAATAGTCATTGTCCAGTCGAATCCCATCAAGTCCGCAATATTTCAAGCCTAATTCGACTCCATCCAGATAATACTGTCTGACCTTTTCATGCGAAAAACATAATGCTGGCCGATTATAAGAATATTCATGCCGTGTGCCGTCAGCTTCCATTTGAACACAATCTTTTGCCCATGGATTTTCGATAAAGAAAAGTTCTTCCTGGACTGAGAAAAACTGAAAATATCCTGTTACTTTCAAGCCCGCATTATGTGCGTTTTCTACCATTTTTTTAGTAAGCTCAATTTCTTTTGCTTCGCTTTTCAGCCCGAAACCGTAAAGAAAATGTATTTCTATAAAATCATATCCCGCATCCGCCATTTTTTTGACTGATTCAAACTCATGAGCCAGGCGATACCATTCCGCCCATTCCGGTGATGCCTGATCGACAAGCCCTATAACTTTTACTCTGGTTCGACGGCTGAATTGTTCACTATAATGAAAGCCCATGTTCATCATTTTCGGGCTTGAAAGATACTCGTTATACATATTAAGCTCCTGTAAGGTTATTTATATCAACAATGTGTAAAGATGGGGAGAATCCATCGGTTTCTCCAAGATAAAGCTTTCTCTGGTAGTAGCAGGAAGCATGAAAATAACACCTTGGATAAGTGCTGTTAACTTGTCCGAAATCTTCAATAATATTGTCTTGGGGATTATATCTAACTAAACGCATATTCGGATAATCGGCTCCTATCCATATATTTCCGTTTTCATCCTCGTCCATTGAAGTTATGCGCCCGCCTGCGGATAATTGGGAAATAAACTCAAATTTTTCATTTTGCCAGTCGAATTCAAATAACAATGATTTATCTACTGTACCCATGAATATTCTGTTGTTTCTGGTGACTATCCACTCATCAATACCTTGATTGCCAGCAACTTTCGGGCCGATATCTTCCAGAATAATCTTGTTGACATATTCTAACTGTTGTTTCTCAGGATCGAATTTAAGTAGTTTCAATGCTCCGTCCGCGCGGTCCAGCCAGCCGCCATAACAGATTCCGTTTGGAGCTACCACCATGTTGTGATGAGCATAATCACTGATATGCCCGAAGTTTTTGATTTCGTTAGTTTTAAAGTCAACATAAAAAAAGTTATTATCCGGTATAGTATGTCCAAATCCGCGGTCACGCTTGTTGTCAACAATCATTGACTGTGAATAAAGATACTGCGGCAGTTTGCCCACGGTTTCTGTTTGCCCGCTGTTCGGGTAATAACGGACAATTTGCCCGCCGGGATCGGATTTGGTTCTGTCCCAGTTTTTTAAATTTTCCAGACAGAAATCGGTGTATTTAACATCCGGGTAGCCTTGTGCCTGTTTGCGCTTGAGCATAGACTCGGGTAATTCCTTATTAAAATAGTTAACTGTTACCGGAATTCCGTCCCAGGTAAAATGATTTCCTTCCCCCATGACGATTGAACCATCTGACAGTATCCCCATGGAATTATGAATTTTTGTACAGTACCCTCGTTCTTTTATCCACGGAAAAATATTTTTCCGGACTGCAATTTCACCTGTATTAATATCGTATACTGCAAGTACATTCGCCCCTCCGGTCAAGCCAAGAAAAATTTGATGGCCAATTCGGGATATCGAGGTGATTGCTATTGCAAATTTATCTTTTACACATAATTCTTTTGTCTTCATTCCTATAACCTATCTGTTTTTAAATATTATTTCAAATTCTGAAGGCGGTTGTGCTTTGCCGGAAGCTAAATAAAATTTATTTTTATTAATTCCCATATACAGAAAGGTATAATCATCAACTAAAATATGTTCTTCCCCTTTTATATTTCCTTTCGTATTGGAGATTTTATATGGATATGTTTTTAAGCCGGGTGCATGTAGGCAGGCATAACGAATCAGCAATTCACCAAGTCCGTATAGCTTAACCTTTATCTTTGTCGTTTTCCTGGGCACAGGAAAGAATATTTTATATTCACCAAACGGGCCGCACTGTGGAGAGTTGCCACAATCTTCCCAGCCTTCTTGTGTTTCCGCCTGAATTATGACATCCTGAAAAGCACAATCATTATTTATCACAGATAACTCTAAAACTGTAGGCAATATCTGTTTTTTATGGAGCGACTCAACCGCCTGCGGAATTCTTAAAACAGCTTCTTCCACTGGATTGTTATCTTTACTTGGGCGGAATTTATTCCAAACTTTTTTCTCCAATTCAAGCACTTCCGGCAATGCATTTAATATTGGTTTAAAATCTGTCTTCCGCCCTAAAGCAAAACTGTTTGCTGACGCTTTGAAAAATGCGAACAGTTCACATCGCTTAAATAAAAGCAATATGGCTTCCTGATAAGCCTTGCCTATTTCAGTCAAAGCATTTAATTTTTCAGCCATTAAAATCGCCGAATGCATATTTTTCGCCAACAATTCATTTGCTTCCGGCAGTTGGTAATCAATCAATGTATCAAGAGATTTGAAAATTGGGAACTCAAATGCTTTTTTACAGGGATCCAGCAATAAAGACAGATTATCTGCATTTGCAAAATGTTTTTCTGAAAATTCATTCAAAAATGCCCCCGGTGGTAATTCAGGATTTTTTGCTCGAGCTGATCCATAAGCCAGAGACAGCATACAACTGGCAAATGGAAGTTCCTTCATGCACCAGACAGTATTCATATACCCGAGAAACGGCCTGTTTGAGTAATAATCCAGCAACGATGTGATATTTTGACTTTCATATTCATAGTCATATTTTGATTTTGAGCAGAAATATGATTCAAATCCATATTTCTCCAGTTCATCTGCAAACGCCATTGCCTGATGATTATATAGAGAGATTCCCGGATGAGTTGTAATCGGCTTATAGTGCCACGAACAAATAATAATATCTTTATCTAAATGTTCCAAGGTGTTATCGTAATAAAACAACATATCATGCCAAATCATCATCTGACGTCCACAGTTTTTAACTATCTCGTTTAATGCGTTGAAATATTCCGCTAAAACTTTTCCGCGCCCTTTGGCCTTAACATGTTTGCGGCATTCAGGGCAAAGAGCAAAATGCCATGCTTCATCACCGCCAAGATGTAAATATGGAGAATTGGATACTCCTGCCCATTCATTGATCAACTCTTCCGCAACTTTAAGCGTGCCAGGATTAGAAGTACATAAATTAGCACCGTCACAACGTATAATTGCCTGGCTTTTATCCTGCAATTCATTCAAATGCTCCAGTCCCGGAGCCTCGACAATATATGAAGCATGTCCAAGTAGCGGGATTATTGGGATAATTTGTATTGATAATTTAGCGGCAAAGCTTTCAATATCTTTGTAGTCTTCCGCACTTATTGCCCATGGATATGATATGCCGGGATGGGATTTAAAGGCAAATCCAGCTTCTCCGTATAAGAACAGCTCATTATATCCAAATTCCGCACCCCAGGTAATTATTCTTTTTAAAGCTTCCGGTGATTCGACCTGTCGCGCCAAGTCAACCATAAATGCAATTCTGGTTAATTCTTTTTTCATTTTATTTTTGCAGCCAGTTTAATAAATTAATAATATATCTTCGTGCTAAAGGATCAGTGCCATATCTACGTATTACCTCCAATTGAGACATAAGGACAGTTCCGTTTCCAACGCGTATTTCTGCAACCGCCTCATCACGAAGATCAAAAAATGCCGTAGCCAGCCTTTTTACTTTTGTTGAATGTTTTATTTTAAAAAACGGTTTGCTGTACAAATACGTTTGACAATTTATGCCGTCACTCTGTTGCAGATATGCTTTTATAAGTATCCCGTCACCATTAGGATTGCGTAATATTTCAGAACTCAATCCATTAAATGCCTGATGGGTCGGTTTATTCAGCCAGACAAAATCATCACAATCACATAATTTAACGTTATTATCCGGTACTTCATATTTAATGCAGAGCCGGCATCCTGTCAATTGAGATAAATCAACAGTTTTCCCGCCTGGCGGCTCCTGCTCCATAACCAGCATACGGCCTCCATCCGTAAGCCAGTTATTCAGTGCTTTTGCGTTTTCCTTTAGAAAAGACAGTCCATTTCTTCCGACTAAAAGCGGGGTGTCATGTTTTAGCGCCTTGATATTATTTATATGCTTGAATGAGATTTTATATTCTGAAAGAAGTTTTTCCAGCTCAGGGTCACAACCTGCTAAATTTAAAATATAATTTTTCTTTTCCGGCGCCTTTATTCGCGCAATATTCAATCTTTTTACAGCTGTCTTAAAATTATAAGTTTGTTCATTCTCTATATATGAACATTCAGCATAAATGGTTAATTCTGATACTTGTCCAGTTGTTTTCAAGGCTGGGATTTCAATTTCGCGGCAATCTTTTTCGAAATAAGCTATGTCTTGAAATTCTACTCTGTCTTCATAAATAATATTTCCAGATTTATCCTCAATATATATTTTGAAGTCAGATACAGATACTGTACTGTAAGAGCGTGAATCATTAATTACATAACACAAAACATTGATTTTTTCTCCTGTTAAATTATTTTTCTGCTTCGGTTCAACGATAGCTAAAACCGGGTTAAGCATATGACCAATCGCCCTGGCTATTGGTTTAGGATAAATAGTATCAGGGCAACCGAGATTATGGAACCAGTTCATCATCGCAAAAGGCATGATTCCTGATAAGTTGGATTCCGGGCAGCGCATTAAACGCAGGTTTTCAATCATAAATTCAGCTAATCCACACATAAAATCACTACAAGCTTCAGGAAGCCGCTCTCCTTTTATTCTACCAATCCGCCTTTTCCTGACATTTTTTTGTAAAAAAACATTACGGTTGGAGATATAAGCAGCGATAAACTCATTATAAATCATCGGCGGATGTTCTGATGAATATTGATATTGAGCCGCAAAATCGCTATAATATTCAGGTTTACCGTCACAGTATCTTATCCAAGGGGAATAGTCAGCGCCGGGTATTTTACCCCAAAGGGATTTTCTAATAGTAGAATACCAGCCGCAATAATTATGGATGGAATCTATATCGCCGCCAACTTCCTTAACTGTAGCATGATTATCATTTATTACTGGTCGAACCGGGTCTATCTTTTTGACAGTTTTCTCTATTTCCGCAATATATTTTTTGAACGATGGAAGGTGTCCGCTAGTTGCCGGAAAAGAACATTCATTACCTAAACTCCAGACAATGACAGATGGATGATTAATGTCATTATTAACCATTGCACGCAATTCTTTCTTAAAGGTTTCCAGTGGTATAGTCGTCTGCATCACAGGGCTCTCCTGGACTACCAGCACACCAAGTTCATCACATGCATCCAGCCATTGTGGAGAAGCTGGGAGCGTATGAAATCGGGTGAATTCGATATTCAAGTCTTTCATCATTTTAACAAATTTATAGATATATTCTTTGTCACGCCTGACATATCCCTGTGGCGGGCCATCGCCGCCCATCAAAAAATAAGGCTTGCCATTAAGAAAGAAACGGCTTTTATCAACAGTAAAAGTCCTGAAACCAGTACGCTCAGAATACAAATCAATAATTCTACCGTCAATAATAAGCTCAAGCTCAACATTATATAAAACCGGATTTTGGGGAGTCCAGTTTTCAACTTCAAGTCTGTTAAGTTCAATACTCTGGCCAGCTTGAAAAGCTTTTTGCCCAATAATATTTCCTGTACTGCTCTTAATTGTAAGTTTGATTTCGCTGTTATCAGGAAATTTATTACAACCTCCAGGAAAGACTTTAGCTTTCAAAGTATCCAATCCTGGGAATAAATGTACTTGAGCAATATATGAGTTTGGTAGAATGTTTAAATATACATCTTGATAAATACCGGATGAATTGCCTTCACCGGGAGCTATTTCACAAAAAGTTCCACACTTCCCGTCTACTTTTTTATGTTTTTTAAAAGCATCCATTCCGGTTACTTTTACATACAAAATATTTTCACCAGCTTTTATTTGTTCTGTTACATCAAAAGAAAAAGGGTTAAAAGCTCCGGTATGACTTCCAATAAATTTCCCGTTCAGCCAAACTTCGGCTTTAGCGGACACTCCCTGAAAATTAAGTATTATCCGCTTGTTCTTATGTACTTTCTCAAAATCAAAAATCCGTTTGTACCAGCAGTACATTTTTAATTCAGGGAAGAAATTAGTTGAGCGTTCTCTAGAATATCCTAAAGTATATAAACTTTTTCCACCAAAACGCATTCCACCATCGGAGCGGTAAAATGCCGGGACATCAATGATTGTCCATGGCTCTATTTCTGTTTTCTCTGGAGTATTTAACCACTTCCCGGCTTTGCCGCAAGGCAAAAAATCCCACATCCCGTTCAAACAGACTTGCGAACGGAATTTCGATTTTGGTCTTCGATTCATTTCTCAGTTCTTTTTTTTTATTGTTATTTGATAATCCCCCCTCCGGCAGAGGGGGGCATGATTTTATTCATCAAGTTCGACATTGACGTCATCAATCCATATATATCCCGCTTCTATTGAATAAAAACGAACAAACAGAAATCTGGTATTTGAGGATGTTGTCAATGTATCAGAATATAAATTCCAGTCAGTAACAGCAGGGAAATAAATCTGCAGCGGAGTTGTTCCAGTTACATAGACCTGATCATAATCCAATTCCTGAATATATGCTTTCTGGCTTGCTGCGCTATTCGATTTTGCCTGAAAACTTATATTATAATCTGTTCCGGGAGTTACCGGCACAATTTGCTCAATACGGCGTCCATACTGCAATGCCGCTCCACCAAGCTTTACTGAAGCGCTGCCGCTGTAATATATACTTGTATCGCAAACCGCAGCACTGTAAGGATCTTCCCACCTGTTAAGATTTGCATCAAATCCAGGATTAAGTACCAGGTTTGTAACTTCCGGTAATACAGGCTCAACCGCTTCAAGTACGAATTCATCATACCAGATATAACCGGCTTGGATACAATATCCCCTGACTATCACATATTCAGTATCTGACGAAGTTGTAAACTCACAGGAATATTTGGCCCAATCTGAATTAGCCGACACCCCAAGATATTGTACATCGACTCCGGATACGTATTGCTTGGCGCTGTCTGCTTCTATAACCACTGCATTCTGGGACGAGTTACAAGCGGATTTTGCCCAAAAACTGAAATTATATTTTGTTTCAGGTGAAACTGCTACAAACTGCTCAACACAACGTCCATACTGTAGTGCCGCTCCTCCAATCTTAACAGAATGGGTATCATTATGGTATTCTGTTGAATCCCGGACAGCAGAGCTGTATGGATCTGTCCAGTCATTCAGGTTTGTATCAAAATCAGGATTCTTTATGAAGTTCTCAACGACATCTTTCAGAGAGAATTCATCATACCAGACATAGCCCGCATGAATACAATATCCCCTGATAATCACATATGCGGTATTTGAGGAAGTTGTAAATACGCAGCTTTGTTTAGTCCAGTCTGAATTTGCACTTACGTCAAACTCCTGACGGTCAACTCCGGTTAGATACTGCTGGCTGCTGTCCGCTTCAATGACAACTACATCTTCATCTGAAGTACAGGCTGACTTACTCCAGAAACTAAATGAATATTTGGTGTCTGGAGATACCGCCACAACTTGTTGTATGCAGCGGCCATATTGTAGTGAAGCTCCACCAATTTTTACCGAATGGGTGTCATCATGATATTCTGTTGAATCCCGGACTGCCGCACTATAAGGATCTGTCCAATCGTTAAGGCTTAAAGAAAAATCAGGATTATCAATCAAGTTTTCAGTAATATCAGTAGTTACCAGTGAATTTATATATTCTTCAATCCAGGTATATCCGCTGGGTGCTAAATCATTACGATCTGAAGCGTCAGTATAATCCAGGCCTTTAGCAGTTTCCCAACTGTCCGGCATTCCGTCACTATCCGTATCGGCAGGAGCTGTTCCGGTGGAATATGTAGGCCAGCCGCTTACATCATCTTGAGAATCAATAATGCTTCCAGTCAAATTACGCACTGACGATACTACCCGGGAATCCACAGAGTCACGCCCCGGTAACGTTGCTCCTGCATTATCTAGAACTATATCAGTGATTACTTCCGTGGGATACTCGATTATACCAGGGAAAAGCAAACGGTACAACGAGCGCATTAATTCGTTGTCGTCTCCATTAACAATATTCCAGTCACCCTGACTGTTCGAAGTACGTCCCGGCCCCAAATTACCTTTCATAAATATTTCACTGTCGGTATCAACGGTATCTTTAATTTCGACAGCATTTGTATTGCTGTCATCGCCTTCGATGTAATAATTTGCAATAGCGTCGGAATATAAAGGATCACCATCAACCGCAGATTTATAGTCAAGCCCCACGCCACCGTAATTATAGACGACATTGTTAATAACAACAGAATGTGTGTCATGCTGGATTTGCGGATTTCTGTAGTTATTGTGTGCAAAAAGGTTATGGTGTATGGATATATTATTTGACGCGCCGACCAGCATGCCCATGCTGTGCGGGCCCAAAGGATGGATACTGTCATAAAGCCCTTCACTTATAATACACCATTGAACAGTAATGTCAGATGTAGTATCATACCATATTTCTACATTTTCATCAGTCGCCCAACTTAATGAACAATGGTCAATAACAACATTATATACTTCACCACTGGAACCAATAGAAATTGCATCCCGGTTTTCAGCGGACGGAGTACCAGTATGATCTCCCGGCCTTATTCGCAAATAACGGATAACCACGTCATGAGTCTGCACTCTGATAGATGCCCCTTTTATGCATATTCCATCTCCGGGCGCTGTTTGTCCAGCAATGGTTATATATGGATTCGATATGACTATGTCACCAGAACTTGACAAATCTATGATGCCTCCAGTACGAAAGACAACAATACGGGAGCCGCTTGCTTCAAGCGCAGCTCGTAGACTGCCGGTTCCGCTTGCATTAAGGTTAGTTACCGGAATTACTATTCCCCCGCGTCCCCCCTGAGTTTGTGAACCATATCCTTCAGCTCCCGGAAAAGCAGGCAGTGCAAATATTAAATTTCCGCAAAACATCACTAAGAAAGAAAAAATCAAAAATAGGTATATTCTCATAATATCCTCCACTTTTTACCAGTTTATAACTTCATTATAACAAGATAAACAGTACTTTTGAAAGATTACCTCCTTTTTTGTGAATATTTGCAGTTGGGAAACGATAATATCTTAGAAAATAGGCCAAAGCGGTGGCTGGATCATATTAAATCCGATTAAACATTTTTAAAAAGCCAGCATTAATTTCCTGACCAGAAAAGACTGGATTCTGAACCATCAGGCAGGTTGGAAACATTGGCAAGATTGGCGGGTACAGGATTAGGAGCGCCAACTCTTAAATCTCCACGCGCACTAACATGGCCATCGCCAAAAAGTACATTAAGGCCTCTGGAGTGCCTGAAGTCAGCAGGGTTTGCCGCGTAAGGAGTGCCACTAGCAGTAGCAACTCCACCATATATTGCATCCATTATTAAGCCTACGCTGGAAGCTTTCAATTTTCTCATTGGAATACCACCATAATAATTCTGTGGCATCCCTGCGCCATATTGAGGACGATTACAATTATAGCCATATGATATCATTATCTGATCGCCATTATACCATACTGATTGTGTTGGTACTGCATAGGAAGGACAGTTAAGTACATTTTCATTGTTGCCAATCTGTTCTTTAACAACAAACTGCCAGTAACGAGGATTAGTCGTAGCTCCAGTCCTGTATGGAACATATATGCCATCACTAATGTCCATATAAAATACCATTGCGGTACCTACTTGTTTCAGATTGCTGGCACAGCTGATTGCCTTGGCTTTTTCTCGTGCTTTATTAAGTGCTGGCAACAGCATTGAGGCGAGGATTGCTATGATAGCGATCACAACGAGGAGTTCGATAAGTGTGAAATTTTTTCTGACCTTTTTCATTTTTGTGTTCCTTTTTAGTTAATTTTTATTTTATATTTTATATTTGTTTATTTCCTTATCGCTTTGCATTTTACCTCCATTTATTATTTGAAAATCAATTTCTTATAACGACCTATATCATGAAAACTTTTGCATGGTACAATCGATGATGATTCAGAATTATTTTTCCTGGTACGTCCAATATTAATCAGCCATCCAGGACATCCTGGTGGAAATTTCACTTCCCCGAAAAACTTCTGATTAAATGCGTTGAACGGTATTTTTATTTCCACAGTCCATTTTCGTTTACCATAATCAATATGAATTTTTGATTCCCATTTCGGATTCCAGCGATTATCATTGCTGAATCCAAATTGCGTCTGTTTTGGTACGCAATCCCATTGCCTTCCAGCTATATTGCTGGTCATTTGCCCGTATGAAGAGGAACCGGCTGGTTTCAAGAAAATCTCAAAGATATCATCATTAAAGATTTTATATGAATCTCTTTCTCCCGTAGTTCCCTGCATGGAATCAATATCCTCTTCATCAAAATTCAATCCAATATAAATATTTTTATCATCCCAAACCACTTTTGCAACACCTTGTTGTACAGGATAATAATATTTTCTGCTCGTTTTTCTTTTCAATATCCGTATCAACGGCATTTTCTGTGCTTTCTGCCAACATGCCTCATCCAGTTTCCCGTCCAGCTTTAGAGATTGAGTTTTAAATACTTCAACTGTCTTTTTATTGACTGAACTATTATCTGAAACTGATAATTCCTTGTATTTGGGACCTGCTTTCATACTTGCAAGATTTTTCTCCATTTCCATCAATTCGTCCTTGAAATACTGGTCAAGATATTTATCCCCGCGCCACACGTTAGATGCTCCCGGCCCGCATGGAACACGACCAACCAAACGCCGTGAATACTGTGCAATTGAATCTATTGCCGCTAATTCTTCAGGAATAGCAGTTTTAGCTTTTTCTGTTAGTACAAGCCCTTTTCTTATAGCAGTTTTTGCCAGCTTCAAGTTTCCTGCATTTGCATTTCGGCGGGCTTCCCATTTACAAAAGTTAATTGGAGCAAGATAGCTGAGAAGTTTTATCTCTTTGTAATAAAGAGTAAAAATCTTTTGCTGAGATTTTAATGAAAAATATTCGGAATGCTTTGCAAGTTCAGAAACAATTGCATCAGCTTTTTTCAATATTGCCAACTGTTCAATAAAGAGTTTGTTGAAATCCGTTTTCTTAACTTTGTCACTATAGCCGGAAGCGGTAAATTTATTATAATACTTTTCAATAGCAAAAGGCTGGAGCAGAAATGCTGTTTTTATTCCACTTTTGAGAGCCTCATACATCATAGGGCCAGCCTTTTTACCGAAATTTTGATTGCAGACTGGCAGTAAAATTTCTCTGTTAAACACCTTGTTCGTATTTCCGCAGAACGGAGTCAAACGATAAGTCCAGTTGAAATTGCTGTCAGCTCCCGGGGCATCAGGGTTCCAGGCATAAATGCAAAGGAGGTCAGTATCCACATTATTATATACATATGGATCAAATAATACATTGTTCAATTTCTTATTCGCAAAACTTTTAAAATATCTTACATTAGTCTCGACCATTGCACGATCAACGCCTATGCGTTTATTATTATCAAAAATAAAACGGTTGGGTTCATAATAAATCGCAACTGGATTATCTTTGTATAATTTCAACATCAATTGATAATATTTTGCATCAAACTCCCTAAGCATTGGCAGGACATCATTTGAAATCAGATTCCCATAATTTAAAACGAACTTACGGTAATATTCATTACGTAAATAAGTTGGAGAATACGGATGCACAACCGGCATAAAAACAAGGCCTTTAACCTCCTTTTTCAAAACTCCATGAAGAACATTAGTTAAATTGGCATCAGCTTTGGCACGGTCATTCCCAAAGCGTTTACGGTCAAGTTCACCGCGATTAACCCAGTTTTCATTAACTGTATCAGGATAATGTATGAAAATCAGATTCAAACCGATTTTTGAACATACATCTGCAATTTCCTTAGCTCGTTTCTTAAGTTTTTCATCATCAGCCCATGTAAAAATATTTTTGTGGAGACGCATCATGCCATCATATTTTTTATCTTTCATTGCTTTCGTTCCGGATGCAATGGCTGCCGTACCCATGTAAGTAAAATTCATGCCGCGTTTACGTCCGTACTCCACTATTTCCTTAACCGCTTTGAAGTTTTTCTCAAGAGAAGGTTTATATTTAAATATAGTCTGCTGCCCCATACCGGGTAATAAGAATCTTCCTATACAATAACCGTTAACCTTCAGCATCAGTTTGGCGTCAATATCACGCTTGCAGAGCTCCTTATAAAAATCTAAATCTTTGGAACAACGCCCATTACTGTAATAAATCCGCGCAAAATCACCGATTATTCTGTATCGGAAATATGGATAATCACTAATATTCATTGCCGCGACAGTAACTTTGTTGCCTTTAAATTCAATAAGCTGGGAAAATGTAACACATCCGTAAAGCAAACCTGTTTCGTCCGCACCAATAATCAGAGCATCATTCTTTGAACTAAACATAATTGCGTATCCCTGACGTATTTCAGGTAATTTTTTCAATCCAAATTCAGCTGCTACAGAATCATTCTTTCCCTTTAAAGCCAGAGTTACATTGAATATCCGATTTCCAGAACCTGAAACTTTCTTAAGTTTTTCAGTAATCAGTTTTACTCCGATTTTTGCCTGCTCGGAACTGGTTAAATCTTTAAAATTTATAGAACCAACCGGAATACTTCGTTTGAGATCTTCAGCTTTGCGCGGCAACGGAATTAAAACAGGTTTTGCAACTGTTTCAAAAACTGAGAGTATAATCAATAATGTGCCAATTATTACTTTTTTTTTCACTTTTTTATTCCTTTTATTCTGCTTCTGTTAATATAAAATCATCTGTCTGGATAATACCAGTTCCGCTTAAACCTAGTTGAACTCGAAAACCGCGTTTAAGTTTTTTCATCCGGTCAACTGTTAATTCAAGATTAAAATCCTGCCAGTCAAAATCACCTGCCGGAAATTTTTTAGAAAAAGTCTGCCGTTTACCGTCAGCATAAATTATGTTTATACCGAAATCAGCACGATAAATATTTTTCCCTTTAGCTTTTATTGAAAGAACATATTTTTTGCCCGGAACCAGTTTTATATAATCCAGCTCACACAGCCACAAAGAACCTCCGCCTTGACTTCCCGGATCTGTGCACAAAATTTGCAAAATATGATTATCTTTTTTGTCTGGATCATTGATAACTTGAGCGGCAAATTTACCTTTCCAGGAATTAAACCTCCAGCATTGAGGCATTAGTATATTTCCTGTGGCGCAATTTTTGTTTATTTTTTCCACTCCAGTGCTTAAACATAATTTTTCAAAATTACCATTAGGAATCATACTGCCGTTATCAAAATAAATTTCAAACTTGGCAAGTTCTGCCTCCTGCTTTTTTAATGCAACGAATGTATCAGGTTCCAAAAGGTTGGCCCAAAGAGCTTTTATCAATGGCAGTTGTGGAGGTTTTGACAGCAAATCATCTGAAATTCTTAAACAGATGCCTTTGCCAATGGATATAAAGCCCGCATAAAGCCCGACTTTTGCCTGAAAACGTGACCCGTAATATCCATATTTAAATGAATCGTTGAACCAACCCCAGGGACGAAAATCAGCAATTGCCAGAGGTATTATATTTCCGGTTGGTTGTAAGATTGTCGCTATCGGCGGCCTGTTTGGATAATCTATCCATTTTTCAGGAAAGAAGTTCTTGAAAACCGGATTTTCTCCTAAAACCCGTAATTTAATTACCGATAGATTTTTTGTCCCTATCCTACAGCTGCTTAGTTCCAGGCTGCCGCGGGAATCATATTTTTTATCAATGCAATGACCAAATGTACCAACTGCAATTAAAAAACCGCCATTTGATACATATTTTTTCAATGCATCTATTTCTGCCGCACTTAACATACGTTTATTTGATATTACTATTTCACATTCCGATAAATTTTTACTAAAGTCTTCTGGCTTTAATAACTTAAAACTCTTTTTATGTAAATCCTTCTGTATCTTAATAAATTTTGCCTGATTACTTTTATTTACGGATTCCGCAAATAAAAGACCAATTAATTTATCTGCGCCATTACTCATAATTGCAGTAAATAGCACAGTTGCTGTTAAAAAGCTTTTTATTCCCAAGCTCATTAAATCCTCCTTGTTGATTTTCTTTCTATAAGTCTGCAGTTAACCTTAATTCTGGCAGGTATTTTTTCTTTTCTGGCAAGCCGCTGTAAACATCTTACCGCACGATGCCCAATCTCCTGATTGTTAATATTGACAACCGTCATTGGCGGACTAGCTAATGCAGCTTTGCCAAGGTCATCCAAAGCCATAAAAGATATATCCTCAGGAACACAAAAACCTCTTTCCTGCAATACATTCATGGCGGTAATACCACTGTCAGAAGAGGTCATTATAGCTGTCGGTGAATATTTTTCCATGATTTCAACAGCAACATCCTCATATTCTCCAAGCTCATACATAGGTTCATAATCAACCCCATATTCTGAACACATTTCTTTATATATACTGCAATAAAAGTCCAGTTTTTCCTGATAACCGATATGATGAATAATACTGGGCATATAAGCAATTTTACGGTGTCCAAGCTCAAACAAATGTTGCAAGGCAACTCGTATAGTTTTTTCCGGATCAGGGGTCACCGCTGGAATATTGCTTTCTGGCAAAGTCTTACCTATAAGAACGACAGGAATGCTTTTGGCTATTTCTGTCATAAAAAACTTATCAAAAGTACCTCCCATTATAAAAACTCCAGCTAACTTTCTTTCTTTTGCTTCGGAAATAAAATCACGGGGAGGCATTTCATTTTCAATAATAATCAATTCCAATCGACAACTATTTTGCTTCATTATTTCCGCCTTTGCTCCCTTGAATACGTCGTTGGAAAAAACAGAATAAAACGGATTTTTTACACCATAAAGAACTAAGCCAAAAGTTTTGCGATTTCGGTTTTCTAATGTATTTGATACAAAAGTACCGCGACCTTTTTCCCTGACCAGTAAGTTTTCATTAATCAGCAAGCCAATTGCGTCACGAACAGTATTACGGGAAACTTTAAATTGTTCACTTAAAATATTCTCATTGGGTATCTGTTGCCCGGACTTCAGATAACCATCCTCAATATTTTTACGGACAATATTTGCAATCCGGATGTACTTAGCTTCAACATTTATTTCAGCAGCAAACATTTCTTAAAATCCCATATAATATTATAATCTTTAAAATGTGTTGGACATATATACAGATTATATATGCTTTTATAAAATTTGTCAACATCAATAATTAAAAAAATCAATTTTTCAAAAATAGCAAGTACAATTTCGGGTCTGTAAAAGCTCTAGTATGCGCGTGGCTTATGCTCAAGTTTTTTTGGGGAGGAGGAGCATGTCTTTAATATGCAAAATTTGGGCTGATTAAAAAAAATAAAATTACGAACGCAAAGTAAGAATGGTTCGTGTTATCAAATGTGTAAAAAAAGATGAAACACTTATAGGAGCGTTCGCACAAGACTTTTTGAGGAGCGGAATCTGTCACTTACAGTCATAAATAAAAATATAAAAAATAGCCTAAAAACAGGCATTTTGAGGAGAAATCAGGGCAAAAAAAATGGAGCCAGCTGTCGGAGTCGAACCGATAACGATTTAGAAAATCCCCCTCAAAATTCTTCAAATTTGCCTCCGTGGGCACTTATAGGGGCACTCACAGATGATAAGCCCATTCCCATAGCTCCCGATTTATCAGAACTCATAAAATTATGGTTCGAACTTTCCGAACATGACAAACAAATCATTTTAATGATTGCCCGCAAAGGGGGTGGTCATAATGATTAATCATTCTTCCTTAAGTTCTTTTTATCCTGACGATTTCAAGCTTATAGCTGATGAGCCAGCAGACGATTGGCAGGCTCCGCGACCGGATAGACGCTTTATGCGAACTACCGCCGCGGAGCCGCCAACGGCGGCGGCTTTAACTAAACTTGAATTAGATAGAATTAAAGTAACCTTTGAGAAAATTAATGAAAAATCAAAAAATGAAATAAAAGAAAAATGGGATAGAGATAGAACAGAAAATAAAATAGATAAAAATTGTTTTAAAAATATCCAGTTATCTAAAGATAGTTTTTTTAAGGCTTCTGCGGTTTGCTGTAAAAGCTGGTTCTGTGAAAAGTGCCGGAAAATCAAAGGGCATGAATTAAGGAATAAACTTTTGGAAAAAGCCGAATTATTCAAAGTTCCCCGGCTTTATACTATTACTGTTAATCGGGAATGGTTCAATAATCCAAAAGAAGCTTTTAAATACATCATGGATAAAAAGTTTATTGCCCGGCTTCTTACAAAAGAAATGGGAATACGCCGTTGGATTTGGGTACTGGAAGCGCAGGAGGAAAACGGCGACGGCTGGCCGCATTGGCATATTTTGCTGGATATTGGAGATTTGCCGGGTATGTGGTATAACAAAGACACACAGGAAGCCCAGGAACAAGCGCCAGCGAATAAAACAGGCTGGGTCTATATTCCGCATTACTTCGATTTAAACAAAGCCCACAGACTGCTTACAAAGTGGAAAGTCGGCAAACAATGCAAACTATCTGTAAGGCGTGATAGTTTCAATACTGGCAAGCATGCGGTTTTCTATATTACCAAGTATTTAATAAAATCTCCCAGTCGGGGTTTTCCGCCGTGGATGCTGGAAACTCCAAGAATCAGGTTTTATGCTTCTTCAAGGGATTTAAGCCGTTCAGACGAACAAGCAGAATCGGAAATTGAAAAGAAAAAATATAAAGAGCGTAAAACAAGAATTGCCCGCCGTCCGGTTGAACGTGTTTCAGAATGTTGTAAAAAAATTGTTTTCTCGGTTTATGACAGCGTAAAGGACCGCTTTGTATTCACACCGCCAGTATGGGGACTAAAAGAAAGTATTCAGCATATGCCGAAAGCAGTATGTATTCAAGACTTTGATTTTAAAAGTCAAAACTCCTTCCCCGTCTGGGGATTTAAGAGCCTAAAAGACTTAAAAATATTTGAAGTTTTTTGGAATAATTCCGAGTTACTCAAAAAACTAAGTCAAAATATCAACAAGAAACAACAGGAATTATTAGCCCAATGGACAGTATAATGTTGAGTTTTCAATTACATTGACAGTGCTTCTCTAAGTCCAAGATGGACTACCATTGTTTTATCTAAATCTAAATCAGCTTTTTCGTCTCTATGCGCCCATGTATAATATTGTTTTCGTTTGTATTGATTATACCATTTATTACCAATTGCATTAAATTTAAATAATCCAATTAACATTGTCTCCAGTTCCAAATCGGAGTAATGAAATTTATTATTCATCATGTATTCTTTAATATCTTCGTATTTGATAAAATGCTTATTATAGTTTTTTAGAAGTCTTAGAATGCTATCAATCTGTTTGTCAGGATAGTGACCATACATTTCGTTTCGTACTTCATCTAGCAAATATTCAGAATATTCTTGCCGTATATCACTGAAGCTTTTCCAGCCAAAATAATACGAATGTGGATATTTGTCAATAATTAAATTTAAAATTGTAATAACATCTCTTGGACGAAAGAATGAGCGTTCCAATATAAATCTTTCAGGAGAAATACGATTTATATTTTGAGGGAATAAGTGTCTAAATACTTCTTCATCACTCATAGTAGACATATATGTGCAAGATTTTTTTGCTTTTAGAATTACCATATTTATTAATGGAGTGCTAATAGCTACCTTTGTTCCCCAGTCTATCTTTATTGTATTTACTCTTTTTATTTTATTTAAATCAGGGTCGTTAAATATAGAAAATATATCTGTTCGTAAAAGTATAATAGCTTTTGCATTTATTCCTCTTTCCACGGCTTTTAAATTTATATGGTCAGCTGCTTTTAACAAACTAATTATTGAGTGACAATAATATTCATCATTGCGGAAACGGTCGTCTAATTCATCATAAATCGTTGTATACCGATTTGTAGAATTATGCAGTATTTCAAATACAATTGCCTCTAAATCATCTATATAATCGAGATATGATCCTTCTTCTACTTTTTTATCTTCAGAAATATCCACAAATGATTTTAAAAAACCACCTCGCACCTGGTTTTTCTTTGTGATCTCAATAACTCTTTTTGCATCTATTTCTAAAGAATTATAATTTGCATCAAAAAACGAAATTAATTTATTTTTTGCTTCACTATCAGGTATGCTCTCGTCTAACAGGCACAATTTCCCTAAATCCAAAAGCAACAACCATCTCCATATCTCATAATATTCGTTTGGTTTTATATCACTTGATTTTAATTGAATTAACTCTTGAAATTTAAAGTCTTTATATGAGCTAACATCACAAAAATGTAGCGCATCTTTAGATGCAACTTTTTTAATATATTGACCAAAATAAGTTTTTCCTGATCCCTTTCTGCCTAATATTAGAAAGTATTTATCTTCTTTTATTTTTTCAAATATTTTATTAATGTCAACAAAGAAACGTTCAAAATCAGCTTTGTAAACAGCTTCTTTTTTCCCATCATTTTCACCAAGATATATATCTTTTAACTTAATTTTGTACATTTACGCTTCCTCCTTTATTGTTCTAAAAATTAAATATAATTGACTTTTTGAACTTATCAAATTTTTATTCTAATTTGTTTCAGTCGGAGTTTCGAACGGCTCGCCATGCTTGCATGTGCGCCCGTGGGGGGCAAATAAACACAATATATTGATTACAGAAATAAGGTTATACTTTTTCTCAATTCTTATTTTGCTAACACTAAACAGCACCTTTCCAGAGTAGAAAATCTAAAATATTTCAGAAATATGACTTGCTGAAGTTTCTTTAAAATTATCTGCATACACTACATAACCAAGCTTTTCTAACCTAATTTTTACAACCTGTTTTGACACATTACATTTCATATGTATCGTATCAACTATTATATTTAAAAGCTTTCTACTTCCAGGTTGATTATCTAAGAAAAATACAGTTTTGTTTCTTACAAAATCATGCTTTCTTAGCTCCCGTTCTACGAAAAGACAGAACGGTTTGCGTGGAAGTAAAAGCGCACTGGCAAATATGTTGGCTTGCCATTCTTGCCAATCTCTAATTTCTTTCTTTTGAGGTTCATCAAAAATTCTAAACATTTGCTCTGTATCTTCCAGCATAATCGTTCCAGCTAACGAATGCAGAAAGAAATGTCCAATTTCATGAGCTAAAGTAAAACGCCATCTTAAACTTTTTTCGTCAGGTGAAAAATGATATGCATTAAGTTCTATAAAACTTTCTTTTAAATTTATTCTACCTAAATATTCGTGTTCAAAAGGAGTAATATTAAATTTTATTCCTTTGAGTTGTTGCATCAAGTCAGCAATAGGGGTAGGTTTCAATTCTTTTAATAATCCGGAATTAAATTTTTGTAGAATCTCTTCAACGATAATTTCTATTTGTTCTGCTGACAGGATAGGATTACCGCTTTTATCACTTCTTATATTTTTTAATAAATCTGCCATATCAGATCTCATATTTATATATTTTTACCAGTTTAACAATGTTTTAATTATTTTCAAGTATTTTTGAATATTTTATGCAAATTTCTAATCGAAAAACAAAAAACTTTCAACTTTTTTTAGAATTTTAGTTGACAAATTTTCAACCTCTTGATATAATAGCAATATAAACATTGTTGACAATTTGTAAACTTGGTGCAAGAATGAAAAATATTGAGATAAAAGAAAAATTCAAAGAAATGCTTGGGGAAGTTGATCCCGGAACACTAATTTACCGTAGGAGTGGTACAGATTTAGAATATAGAAAATGGTTTGAAACAGTTATTGAAATTACTGGCGGTAAAGTTGTAAGCCCCGGAGGAATACAAATGTATTGTAATGTTTCAAGAGCAGCGGCACATAAAAAAATCAATAATGGCGGCATTACAGCTTTTTGTTTTCATGTTACAAAAATAGAAGAAGCAATCTTTGGTGAAAAATCTTATATATGCAAAACTCCCTATATGTTGATTCCAATTTATGATTTACAGGAATGGGAAAAAGAATTAAGGGAAAAGAAATTGGATAAGGAAAGAGACCATAAACCGGGACTCAAAGATTATAATGCTCCGTTTTGCATGTTAAATAAAAAACATAAAGTAGCAAAAGGTAAGTCTATTACTTGGGATAATTTAGAAACAAGGTAAATAAAAATAGCCGGAAAAGCTGGAACTTTCCCGACTAAAAACGTTCAAATAAAAACCGTAGGAGGTAATTATGAACAAAAAGAAAGTACAACCGAAAACCGAAAAAAGCAAGAAAAAGGCTGTAAATAGTCCGCTTCTTGTGTCGCTTAAGGAAGCCGCTGAAAAGCTGAGTGTTTCAACTCGAACCGTTCGCCGTCTTTCACAAATCGGCATACTACCTCGAATTGTCAAAGTGGGTAATTGCGCCCGTATAAGCTGGCAGGGCGTTCAAGATTATTATAATAGCCTATATCCACCAGCTAAGGAGTGTTGACAATGATTTTCCATGTATTTAAAAAGAATCACGGCAAGGGCAGAGTTTCAAGGACTTATTACGGCAAATATCAATGTGACGGTATGCCCCGGGTTATTACGTTGAATCTCGGTGTGACAGAAAAAAGAATTGCAGAAAAGAAACTGCAAAAGCTTTTTGACGAAGCACAAAATGAAACAAACGGCTCCAGCCCTGCAAAAGCCTTCAAAGAAGCCGCAAAGCTACCTATAATCGAACATTTAGACCAATTCATAAAGGGCAAAACCGCTCTTGGTCGTACCGCTACACATTTAAGGACTATTAAAAATGCAATAATCAGGGTATGTGATGAATGCGGCTGGCAATACTTAGACCACATCAACGCAAGCGATTTTGAAAATTGGAGAGCAGACCAAGACATTGCTCCGAAAACCTTAAACGAATATTTAAGTGCCTTAAGTGCTTTTACAAAGTGGCTTTACAAGCGGAGAAAGCTAAAAGATAATCCATTACTGGATATTGAGAGAGTAGATACAAGAGGCAAACAAAAACGTCTTAGACGTGCATTAAGTCTGCATGAAGCATTAAGACTGTTAAATATTGCGACACCAAAAAATAAAGTCGCTTATTTATTAGCTTTGACTTGTGGTTTTCGCCGTCATGAAATAGAACAACTCAAATGGTCTGATTTACGTTTAGATACTGAAATCCCATTTATTGCCATAAGAGCAGAGATAGCAAAAAATAGAAAAGACGATATTGCAGTATTAAAACCCGAAACCTTAAAGGCTATTCAGGAACTTAAAGCTTTGCGCCCTGACACCGAATACATAACCGGAAATTTAACAAGAATGTGCTACATGCTTAAGGATTGGGAAAAAGCAAATATTGAGTATATAGATAAAAACGGCTATATAGCTGACTTTCATTCATTGCGGAAAACCTTTTGTACTTTCCTGCAAAAAGCCGGGGTTGCTCCTCGTATTGTACAGGAAGCAATGCGCCATAGTGACCCGAAATTGACCTCTCAAACGTACACCGATGCGAAACAGTTCAATATGAGCCAAGCCATAAATCAAATTCCTACGCTCGAAATTTCAAACTTAGGTGCTGTTAAAAATCAAAAAAGTGGGGCACTAATAGGGGCACTCGCGCGGGACTTTGAGGGGCGTAATCTGTCACTTTCAGTCACAAATGAAAATATCAAAAACCGCCTAAAAATGGGCATATTGAGGGGAAATCAAGGCAAAAAAAATGGAGCCAGCTGTCGGAGTCGAACCGACGACCTGCTGATTACAAGTCAACTGCTCTACCAACTGAGCTAAGCTGGCTCGTGTTGGAATTTTAAATATGTAGCTTTTTTATTAAAATTCAAGCTGACTTTAAAAAAAAAATGGGATTTTGTTATTTATCTACCATTAAAAAATATTATTACGCTAATTAAGCACTATATCTAACTTTAACTGTTTGATCCAGATATTTTTTGCCAAGTCCTAATAAGTTCTATTGACTTTTCCCGTTTTTAAGGTTATTTTGACTTTATTCGTATGTAATAATTGTTTTTAACTAAACCGAGGGAAAAAACATGAAAAAAATCGTAATTGCAATGTTAACTGTTTGCTGCATGGCAACAGCCTGGAGCACGGAAGACGGGAAAAATCTGCTCACTAAAAAATGGCGGCCATATAAATCCGGAGTTGGTAAAGTAGTCATTGGAAAAGACGGTGTTATCGCCTGTGAACTGGCAGAAAGCGGACAGAAAAATGCCAGCGGCACCTTCCAGGTAATTACTCTCAACCAAAAAACTCCAAAAGCTATATTTGTTTCAGCTGAATGCAAGACAGAAAAAGTTTCAGGCAAAACATCAAGCAACTTTTCAATATACATGGATATAAAACATACTGACGGTTCTTCGTCATATGGAAAAGGGCTGAAGTTCACTCCTGGAACTTATGACTGGAAAAAATTCTCCACTACTTATATCCCTGAAAAACCAATCCAGTCTATCCGTTTTTACCTCCTGCTTCGTCGGACTAATTTTGGTAAAGCCTGGTTAAAAAACGTGCTTTGCAAAGAAGTTGAAGTTAAAAAAGATAAATAAAGATATTTGTTATTTCAGCACCGCAAAATGCGGTGCTTTTTTTTGATAAAGACTTGATTTTATGCTCAAAACGGTGTATGCTCATACCAGGGAGCAGGTCAATCTCTGAATGTTAATCCATCGGAACTGCAAAGTTCTATATTTAGTATTTGCTGAGTAGCACCTGCTCTCTTTTTTATTCAAGATCTTCAGCTTCCTGCTCAAGAAACAATTCAAGGATCAACATGCTCCACAATGGATAGGAGTAGTCGCATTTTTTAACAATATGCTCATTCAACATGTTTTCTATAGCATTCTTCTTAAAGAAATCATCTTTGACCAGCAGGCCTTCAAGTAAATGTTCCTGCAGTTGTTCACGCCACACTCCCCTGAACCATACCGCAAGCGGTACTCCGAAGCCTTTTTTACTGCGGTTGATGATTTCGCTCGGAAGCATATCAGAGAAAGCCTGTTTCAATATGTGTTTGCTGGAAACCCTGCGTTGTTTGAATTTCAAAGGTAAAGAAGCCGCAAATTCAACCACTTCATAATCCATGAATGGACTCCTTACTTCCAGAGAGGAAGCCATGGACGCAATATCCACCTTTGTCAAAATATCTTCCGGCAGATAAGTGTATAAATCCGTTTCCATTATTTTTTCGACTTTATGCCTGGCAGTCGTATTGTTATAAACGGAAGAAATCACATCTGCACTCGGACAAAAGTTGAAATCCGCAAAGCGGTCGCCATAAAGCGTGCTTTTTAATACTTCATTGAAACGGCTGATAATATCAATGTAACGTTCGTCTGTAAGCGCTGCAACAGAATGCAAAGTCCTCTTTAAACGTCCGAAAAAGTAGCGATCCCCTTTATTGGGAATCAATTTTTCCGGCAAACCAAATATAAATTTGCGTAAGTGCCAGGGGATAAAATCAGAATATTTGCTGTAACGCATAAGCAAATAGCGTTCATAACCGGCAAAAAGCTCATCTGCACCATCGCCGCTCAAGGCTACAGTTACATGTTTACTTGTGAATTCACTCAGGAGATATGTAGGCAATATTGAAGCATCACTGTAAGGTTCTCCACAATGACGAACTAATTTCCTGACTATTTCGAAATCCTGAGGGTTAACCACTTTCACGAAATATTCCAACGGATGTTTAGCTTCATGACAAAAACTCTGAACAACAGTTTCGGCATAGGCGCGTTCATCATATTTGTTTTCATTAAAACCAATAGTAAAAGCCTTTACAGAGTGATTACATAATTCCATCATAATTCCGGTAATAATACTGGAATCTATCCCGCCGGACAAGAAAGCCCCATAAGGTACATCCGACATCAAACGCCTTTTGACCGCTCTGGTAAGTAATTCCCGCAACTGCGTCTTGGCATTGCTGAACGTCAGTTTTTCAACTTTAGCGGCAGGTGAAAAATCTACACTCCAGTAAGCTTCAACTTTCATAGTTCCAGCGGCAATATCAAATTCCATAAAGTGGGCTGGAGGCAGCTTAAATACTTTCTGAAAAATGGTATGGGGGCTGGGAACATACTGCAGAGAAAGATAATCGTGCATACTTTGATAATTGAATTCACGCGGAATATCCGGGTTTTGCTTCAAAGCCCGGAGCGCACTGGCAAAAATCAGTTGCTTACCGTGGTGATAATAAAAAAGAGGTTTCTGCCCCATTCGATCCCGCGCCAACAAGAGTTTCCCCTGCTTCAAATCATAAACGCAAAATGCGAACATGCCGTTAAGTTTTTCCACGCAACTATTGCCGTATTTCGCATAAAGGTTGACAATCACTTCTGTATCACAACGAGTTTTAAATATAAAACCGTCCTTCTCAAGCCCAGACCGCAATTGACTATGGTTATATATCTCACCGTTAAAAACAACCACGATGGATTTATCCGCATTAAACATCGGCTGGTGTCCATTATCAAGGTCAATAATTGAAAGACGGCGGTGTCCGAGAGCAACATTTTCATCGATGAAGTAGCCGGAGTCATCCGGTCCGCGATACCAGATCGCGTCAGTCATATTATGGATTAATTCCTCAACCCTTTTGTCCGAATTATTGATAATTCCCGTAATACCACACATAAATTTCAGCTCTCCACATTGAGGACAGAGTTTCTAAATAACATATTCTATACATACATTAAGAATAAATTCAAGAAAAGCAAATATTCAATCAAAAAAAATGCCCGGGAAAACCTGAAACGATTTTTCCCGGGCAATTTGTTTTAAGGAGGAGTTATTTTTTCTGACCGTTTGCAAAGTAATCAAGCAGATATTGCGGAAGTTCAGGAATATCCTTCGGAATATTACCGTTACGCATGGATTCATGTCCTAAAGCTCCAGCCGCAACAGAGTTACGGGCAGCAACGGGCGAAGTATTAGTTTTCACTCCCTTCTTGACGAAATTAACGAATGTATCAACAATCGCCGGATCGGAACCGCCATGAGAACCTTCGAGCGGCTTTAATTTATAGATAATATCAGGAGTTTCACGCGGGCCACGCTTGGTCCATACTTGCACTTCACAGTTACCGTGGTCTCCAATATTTTCAACCCGTCCTTTTGTTCCTATAAATGTATAGTTACGTTCAGAATCAGGGGTATAATGGCATTGTGTGTAAGACATCTGGACGCCATTATCCAACTGCATCATGATCATATTGTTGTCCTCAACGTCAATAACTGGTGACATCCCTTTTTGTTCCATCGGCGGCCAGTTGGAGTTACTCCAGCTGGCATCTCCGGGAGTATGCTCATCACGGCGTTTACATTTATCATAAACAGATAATTTACCCATACCGATAACACGTTGAGTATAACCTCCGCAAAGCCAGTGCATAACGTCAATATCGTGCGCGCCTTTCTGGAGAAGCAACCCTGTGCTGTAACGCTGTTCTGAATGCCAGTCTTTAAAATAAGCGTCTCCACCATAATTAACGAAATGACGACACCAGGCAGTCTGTATATCCCCAATAAGTCCTGAATCAATAATTTCCTTCATTTTCAGGATAACCGGAAAATGGCGCATGTTGTGTCCCAGATATAATTTGGAACCGGTACGGTAAGCTGTTTCCAACAGGCGGTCGCAGCCTTCAATAGTTATTGCCATCGGTTTTTCGAGATAAACAGCTTTTCCAGCTTCAAGAGCAGCAACAGCCTGTTCCTCGTGGAGAAAATCAGGAGAGGTAATGAACACTGCATCAATATCATCTCGTTTGAGCAACTCACGATAATCGTCTGTTACAAAAACGTCTTCACCAACTTTTTCTTTAAATTTCTCGAGGGCTTCAGGCTTTACGTCAGCTCCGGCAACAAGTCGTGAGCCTTCACCCGGTTTGTGAGCGTTGAGCGCTAACTGTCCGCGTCCCCATGCTCCGATAACACCAATTCTAAGATCTTTCATCTTTTTCCACCTTTTATTTTTTTAAGATATGAAAATTACACAAATGAACTATATTATTCTATAATAATACCAGTTTTAGCAAAAACGAGCGTAAAACAATATAAAAAACAAAACAATAGATGTAATATTTTGATATATCAACAAAAAACATTCGAACTACTGGTTGCTTCTGAGTCGACATCATACAGTCCTTCAATACAACATCATACTCATCAGGGGGAATTATATTTATTTGAATTTGTAATGCAAGGGCAAGGATATGTTGAGGTGGGCTCTGAACTTTACGACGCCGTAGGTGAAAGCTATTTCATGATCCCGCCTGACATGGGAAATAAGTACTGGTCGGCTCCCGGAGGTGTTCAGAAAAAAATCTTTTTCATCTGTCGCGGCAGCCTCGTTAAATCTCTTTTGGAAATCTACGGGCTTGAGAAATCATATTTGGTTAAAGATGCCGGTTCCCTGATAAAATATTTCGACAACATGTTAATTCTGGCTAAACAGTATGGCGCACGAAAAGACGGGGAGGCAGCTTTGGTTTTCCATAAATTCATACAAACTGCGCATTCAATCGTTTACCGGGACGACGAAACGCCTTCACCGCCAATAGTTCAGGAATTGCATAAACTTCTCGATTCACATCTCGAAAAGAAAATAGATTTTTCCCTTATAAGTAAGGAGATTCCATATTCGCAAGCATATATGGTACGTCTGTTCAAAAAACATATGGGAGTAACGCCGCACGAATATATTCTCCGGCGGCGTCTGGAAACCGCGCAACTGCTGCTCCGGCACAGCACCCTAAGCATAAAGGAAATCGCTGAACGTCTGGTTTTTTCAGACCAATATCATTTTTCAAATTATTTCAAAAAATGTTTTGGGGTATCGCCGAGCCAGTTTAGAAAGCCTGAATCAGGGACCCAATCTGATAAACAACAGTCGTAACTATATACGCCAATGCGGTCAATCCGAACATTTGGAAAAATGCCCAGAACCATGAGTTGCTTTCACGTTTAGTAACTGCAAAGGTCGCAATACAGGGAGCACTCAAAAGACAGAAAAGCATAATGCAGTAGGCCTGCAAACCGTTATAATGTTTAGGCAGTTCCTCACGCAAAGCGCTGGAATTCTCATCAACATCCCCGAGCGCGAAAACGATACCCATCTGAGCTACAAAAAGTTCTTTCGCGGGAAAAGCCCCGATTAAAGCCGTGCCGATTTTCCAGTCAAAGCCCATTGGCTTCAAAGCCGGCTCAATAGCGTGTCCTATTCTGCCGGTACAGGTATAACTTAAGAGTTCAGCTTTTTCCTTGTTTTTTATGCGCTGAATTTCAACGCTTTTCTGTTCCTGAGTTAATTGACTTTGCTCAACTTTTGCAATCTCCCCGGTATAATCCTCCGAGAGTTTATCTTTCTTAGGATAATTACTTAATATCCAGAAAATTACCGAAGCAGCCAAAAGTAAAGTTCCGGCTTTTTGCAGATAAATCACGATACGCCCCCACATGTGGATACCGATACTCTTAAGCGTCGGTATACGATACGGCGGGAGCTCCATTACAAAAGGCTCGTTCTCGCCTTTAAACAGCGTCGAACGCAATAATTTTGCGCAGAGTATGGCAACAATTATACCAATCAGATAGATTGAAAACATAACCGGGGCTTCCAACTGCTTATGAAAAAAAGCAGGAATGATTAGAGCATATATCGGAATCCTCGCGCCACAGCTCATTAAAGGAACGACCAGCATAGTCGTCATTCTGTCACGCTTTAAATTCAAGGTCCTGGTTCCCATAATAGCCGGAACTGAACAACCAAAACCGATAAGCATTGGAATAAAGCTTTTGCCATGCAGTCCTATTTTATTCATAAGCCGATCCATAATAAACGCTACCCGTGCCATATATCCAGTACCTTCAAGGATGGCGATAGCTAAAAAAAGCAATGAAATATTCGGCAGAAAAACAAGTACCCCTCCAACTCCGGCAATAATACCATCGACCAGAAGCGATCTCAAAGCGCTTTCTGAGCCTTCGGGCCACCATGAGGATACAAATTCTCCAAGCATGCCAAATCCATATTCAATCCACCCCATAAAAGGATCGCCTATTGTGAAAGTCAAGTAAAATACTACATACATCAGGACCAGAAACAACGGTATTCCAAAAACTTTATGTGTAACGACCGAATCAATTGCCTCTGAAATATCACGACGTTTTTGCAGTGTTGTGCTGACGACTTCGCGGCATGCTCCGGAAATAAAACCGTAACGATGTTCAGTAACAATAATTTCGCTTGGTTCATCAACATCATTTTCCAGTTGCTCAATTAAAGCATTCGCTTTCTTCAGAACCTTTTCTCCTGATGGCACAGTTTCCAGAAGCTCAATAACCTCTTTATCTTTTTCCAAAAGCTTTATTGCCAGCCAGCCAGTATTGTAACCCTCCGGCGCAGCATTATTATCTTTTATTATTCTGCTCATTTTCTGAACAGGTATCGCCAGTTCGTCGCTGTAATTCACTTTCCTTGATAAATGTTTCTCTTTCTCCAAAACAACTTCACTAATGACTTTTTTCAATTCATTAATACCGTCTTTTCTATTGCCTACAGTACAAACGACCCTAGTCCCGAACAGCTTTCCAAGGCGTTTAGTATCAATCTCAATTCCCTTGTCCCTAGCATTATCAATCATATTTAAAACGAGAACCATAGGAACGCCAAGTTCCATAAACTGAACGGTCAGGAACAGATTACGTTCCAGGTTGGAAGCGTCAACGATATTAACCACCACTTCGGGTTTTTCAGCAATAATCACATTACGCGCAATCAATTCTTCAGGCGAATTGGCAGTAAGACTGTAAGTCCCCGGCAAGTCAGTTATTTCAATTTCACAGTCATCGGCTTTCAATAAGCCAACGATTTTTTCAACTGTCACCCCCGGATAATTTCCTACCTGCTGACGTGCCCCGGTCAAAGCGTTAAAAATAGTGGTTTTTCCGCTGTTAGGGTTTCCCGCTAGAACAATTTTGTATTTTTCTGACATTTTACTCTTTAACTTTAAGTTTTATATATTTCCGGTAACAAGCTTATTATATTTTCAGGCAATCCGGACTTTTATTTTACTGCTCATTCCATGCCCGATCGCCAAACGTGAACCTTTTACGTTTATAACTAAAGCCCCCTGCCCGTGGCGTTCAACTATTTCCAGTTTTTCATCAGGATAGATGCCAAGAGCAGCAATTTTACGTTGAAATTCATGCCCGCCTGATGCACTGACAACAATCAGCTCGGTTCCCGCCGGAGCAAAAGTCAATGAAACTGCCGGAATATTATTTTTCGTTGTCATCGTTTGTCTCAATCATAATATTTGCCGCTTCCTCTTTCCTGAAAGACAAGCTATAGCCTTTTATTTTCACTTCGACAGGATCTCCCAAAGGGGCAATCCGCTCCAGGCTGAGAGAAGTCCCTTTCACTATTCCAAGATCCGCGAACTTTTTATAGCTGCGCATTTTACGGGAAATGGAAATAATCTTTCCACTTTCACCCGGTTCCATTAATGATAACGGCTTATTCATATTTTTATCCTGCCTTTTTATATCTTCTATTAAATTAGGTCGCCCTAACTAATTTTGCAAGTCTTATTACACATTTATTTGTATTATTTTAAGATTTTGAGGTAAAATAGAAAATTTATTATCTATTAACTTTACATTTTGTCTGCAACCATGATGAAAAAGCACTCTGGGCAACAGATATTTTCTGTCTTTTATATATATTTGTAAGCATCTTCTGCGCTTTATCAAAACCTTTCATTGCCGGGAGAACACGTTTTCTCAAAACAACGACAATAGCTCCTTCCAGAGTTCTCCTTGCCGGAGCCACTTCTTTATTATTTAGCTCTTTTGCCATAGCAACTATTTCATTACCGTATTGTATGCGCGGAGTATCCATCAAGGAGAAAGGTTTAGCCATCTTGAAAGCAGGTTTTTTAGATGCGCTTATAGTTTTCAAACGTCCGGCGCCATCCATTTTCTGCAATTTAGCCACTAATTCCCGTGCCTGACTGCGTGCCATATTCAATGCTTTTTGCTCTTTCAGCTTAGTAATGATTTTATCTTTAATTTCTTCAAACACTGCTTCCCTGGGCATAACCCTGACGGTAACGAACGCGACATAAGCAGCATTCTTGCCAGTAACATGGTTGCTTACAGGTACTTCCCGCAATCCGCTGATTTCTCTAACCAGCAAGGGTTCATCGACCGCACCGATTTTCCGGGCATTATCTCCAAACCAGTCAGATTCAACAGCTTTATACTTAAATTTATCGAGGACTTCCTCAAAAGCTTTCCGCTGCTTCTGTTCCACAGCTTCACCGACCGCATCATATGCGGCCTCCGCAAATTCCGCAGCCTTTTGAGAAGCAATCTTTTTGATATAACGTTCCGTTAATATTTTCTTAGCTTTATCCTGAGCTTTGGCAAACGGGATAGCTTTCCCTTTCTCAGTAAACATTTTTTTATTTTTATCATAAAAATCTTTTACCGCTTCCGGAGTAATCTCTTTAGCTGCAAGCTTCTGGTTTTCAGAGGTATTATATTTAAACTCGACCAGCAAGGCTTTAGATTTTCCAGGAATATAATCTTCTGTGGAAGGAGTATAACCTTTAAAATAATTTTCCGCCTCAAGACTGGTCACCTTAACCTGTTTGACATACTGTGACTTATTAAATAAGGCATACGAAACGTAATATTTTTCATTTAACAGACGATAAAACTCCTTGATTTCATCCGTAGTAACAACAATACTGTTCTGCAATTCATCAAGCAGCTTGCTGTTGACCAGATATTCCCTTACAGCCAAGTCAAGATCGGCAGCGGTGAACCCGTTGGATTTCAGTTCACCGTCTATATAATCGCTCAAAAGCTT
Source organism: Victivallaceae bacterium (assembly GCA_963664605.1). Taxonomy (GTDB): domain Bacteria; phylum Verrucomicrobiota; class Lentisphaeria; order Victivallales; family Victivallaceae; genus JAHOYW01. The sequence continues at coordinate 1,000,899 of OY761536.1, read as the reverse complement.
CTTATCAAATTTTTTGGTTTTAGGATTCAGGAACTTTGCCCGTTCGGAAATAAAATCGTATATTTCTTTATTGCTGGCAGTTATACCGCGGCGTTTGGCGGCTGCCAAAAGGCATAGATTACTGAAAGCGCTGGCTTCAACTTTATTCGTTGCCGGATAACTGTTCAATCCGATATTATAAATTACATCATTAACGATCAGGTCACGATCCGCCTTTTCAATGAGGTCATTACGGGATATTGTTTCACCGAAGATCTCACCATAAGCATTCTGGTTTCCCAAGCGTGAAAAGATACTGGTTATGCCGCCAGGAGTAAAAAAGTTCATAAACGAAATTATAATAACTATTGTTATCAATCCGAATAACACCCGTCCATGACGGGCGAAAATTGTATTCATTTTTCTAATGACCATTATAAATCCCTTATATTTTCAGGCATTGGTAAATAAGCTTTTATATATAACTTGACCAATTAAAATAGAATATTTTACGCTTTTAGCAAGGACTTATTGCCAAAAAAATAAAAATAAACTTGATTTTTCCGGTTAATGAGGGGGTAAATAAGCTAATTTATTTGTCCCGGTCGACAATGAAAGAGCTTAAATCCAAAAGCAAAGAGCGGTATTTATTATCAGGAAACTGATACAGTATTTCTTTCGCCTGTTCGGTAAATTCTTTAGCTTTCCCGCGAATATAAGCTTCAGAACCGCAATCCCGCATCAGCTTGCGCACTTGTTTTATTATTGTTTCATCATATTCATCCAGGCCAAGCATACCGGCAAGGTGTAACTGCAGATCAGGTTCCAGGCTTTCAAAAGTTTTCAAGAGCAGCATAGTGGGCTTTTCAGAAGCCAGGTCGGAAGCTATATCTTTACCGAGTTTATCAAAATCCCCGAAAACCCCCAGCCAGTCATCATGAAGCTGGAAAGCAATTCCCGCCGCCGCGGCAAAATCTCCGAGCATTTTTATTTCCTTTCGCTCAAAATCGCATGAATCCAAGGCTATGGCAGCTCCGGCTTCCGCGCAGAAACGCAATAAAGCTCCTGTTTTAAGCTCCAGCATATGCAAAACCTCGTCGGAAGAGATATTCTGCCAGCTGCGCATCGGGAATTCAACATCCAAAGCTTCTCCTGAAATCAGTTGGCAGCTTCCAAGCTTCAGCAAACGCTGTCCTAAAGCTAATGACAATTCAGGCGACAAACCGTGTTGTGCCGATTTTAAAATAGTGTTTAAAGACCATCCCTGCTGAATATCTCCAGCCAGAATAGCAAGGTTCTGTCCGAATTTATCCGCAGCCATATCTCCGCCGTCAAACCGCTGGCGGGCAAATAATCGTAACGATTCATGAGTAGTCAACACGCCCCGGCGCATACGGTCCTCATCAATGATGTCATCATGCACAAGCGTCCAGTTATGAAATAATTCCGCAGCCATCGCCGGATACAAGGCCGTTTTGATATCTCCTCCCAGCAAGCCGCAGCACCAGATAAGCAACGCCGGACGTAAACGCTTTCCGCCGCGGGAAGGATAATCCATTACTGTCGCGCGCAAATACGCAGGCTCAACCGCTACAGGAAAATCATCATTCACGATAAGTTCATTTATCTGAGAAGCTACATCTTTCAATTTATCCAACATCTTCAATCCCTTTTTAGTATAACGCTCCATATATATTATAATACGCTAAGGCGTAAAATTCCTTACAAAAATTAAACTTTCTGCTTATTAAATATGCAAAAAGTTGGAATTTAATCTAAAAAATGACTATACTATAGATTATGAAATTTCAAAATAAATTACAATTTTTCTTTTTAATTCTGGCTTTTACAGTATTCACGGGGCAAGGATTGATACACCCTTTCTTCCATCCCCATCAGGAAACAGGTTCAACTATTTCATCCTGTGAAACCAACTGCGAAGCGGAAGAATTAGAAGGAACAGACGGTTCAGCAAAAAATGTTTCTGTCGAATTGACTTGTCCTATTTGTAGTTCCGTAACAAACAAAACTACAAAAGCCGCCGACATCCAAGCTGATTTAATCGGCGGCGAAACCTCAAAATATTCACAAACTTGTGAATCCTTTTCTTTTTGTTCTTATATCAAGCCCTTTTCCCGCGGCCCTCCCTGTGTTTAAGAGTAGCCACAAAATCTTAATCACACTATAAAAACACCCTGATTTGTAAGAATTTCTACAAATATATCCGGGTATTAAACTTTTTCACAGGGATGAAAATACATGAAAAATATAAAAAAATTTACACTCATTGAATTACTTGTAGTGATCGGCATCATTGCAATCCTCGCAGGAATGCTGCTGCCGGCGTTGAGCAAAGCACGAGACAAAGGCCATGCTATAAACTGCCTGAATAACATGAAACAGGCAGGGATCGGTTTTTTAGGTTACGTTGACGCATATAATGATTTTCTGCCTAACGTACACGGTGGGGTTTACGGTTCCCCCGTTATGACTCCCGCCAATACCGATCCTTTTCTGGAATGGTACGATTATCTGGAACCCTATGGCATGAAACCTGAATTTCTGCGCTGCCAGAGCGATACCAATGTAAGGGCTGGAGGCGCAGACGGCTGGGAAGACCGCCAAAGCTATATTTATAATGGCCTGTTCGCCTTCGCAAAACGCATCAATGTCTTGCGCAACACCTCAAGAACTATCATTTTATCAGAACGCGGCGATACGGAAGATGCCTTGGGGCATTCCGGTTATCCCGGTTTCCAGGCGCCCAGCGCCTGGGAGGATGATGTTAAAAAAGACCGCCACGGCAATCAGTCAAATTACCTGTACTGCGACGGGCACGCCAAAGCAAGGAAGTTTGATGAAACCGTCGGTGACCGTTCCGAAGAACAAAATGAACATTTTGCTCAGGAATATTCACAAAACTATATACCATAAATCACATGTTTTTGTTTAACTGGTTTTGAAATTGAGCCCTGTTGGCTGTATCTTGTTTCCCGACAAGTAAAATACAAAAGACAGGGTTTATATCGTTTTGGGAAAACATTCAGAAAATTTCGAACAGTATTTCTTACAACTTATCGCCGGGAAACGTAAAAAAATCGTAGACAGGGTATTTTTGATAATTCTGTTTATAGCATCGCGTTTCTACCGTATGGCAATCCAGTTCAGGATCTGGATGTACGACAAACGGGTCATCCGGAACCGTTCAATAGGCTGTCTGGTCGTAAGCGTCGGGAATGTGAGTTGCGGCGGAACGGGAAAAACCCCGGTCGTTGAAGTTTTCGCTAAAAGCCTGCGTCAGAAAGGCAGGAAAGTCGCCATATTGAGCCGTGGATATCGAAGCAAGAAAATTCCTTTCTGGAAGAAAATGGCACAGAAATTCAGTTCTGAAAAGATGGAAATCCCTCCTAAAATAGTTTCCGACGGCAATAATTTGCTCTTGAATTCCCAGTATGCCGGGGACGAACCTTATATGTTGGCAACCAACTTGAAGGATGTCGCGGTAATCGTTGACAAGGACCGGGTAAAATCCGGACTGTATGCAATTGACAAATTCGAGACCGACACCCTTATCCTTGACGACGGCTTCCAGTATCTTGATCTTAAATCACATATTAATATAGTATTAATCGATTCTACTGACCCGTTTGGGAATCATCATGTCCTGCCGCGCGGCATCCTGCGGGAACCCATTAAGAACCTGCGGCGCGCGGATTATATATTCCTGACCAAATCTAACGGCGGCAGTCATTTAAAACATCTAAAAAGATTTTTAAGACATCATAACCGGCATGCTGAAATCATAGAGTGCTGCCATAAACCAAGGTATCTCGAAAAAGTCTATGAGCGCGGCGAACGTGAAGACCTGGAGTTTTTACAAGGAAAAAGAATTGCCGCTATATCAGCGATTGCCTGCCCTGAAAGTTTTGAAACATTTCTCGGGCAGCTTGGCGGTAATATCGTGCACTCAACGCATTATGCCGACCACCACCGTTTCACCGAACAGGAACTGATAGACTTTATCAACGCCGCCAAAGCTGCTAAAGCTGATATAATCGTCACCACCGAAAAAGATGCGGTGAGAATGCCCCGCCTGAACCGCTATGATATTCAGTTTTACTTCCTGCGCGTGGAGATCGACATCCTCAGCGGACGGGAAAATTTCGATCAGTGCATCTCAAGGATATGCTTCCTGTAAAAACCTGCATAATTACAGGATAAATCCGGTTGACTTTTCTGCCGGGGGCTTTTTACCGGATGAAAAAGTTTAATTTTATTTTGTTTCCGGCTTGAAAGTTTTCCATATTCAGCTATTTTAAAGCCTTTATGTGTTTATGTACCATTTCCACCGCGTACATAAATTAACTTTGTGTTCGGTCACTTTTTCTTCGCGGCTGAAAACAAAGTATAGTTTTTTAACAAAGATAAAATAATATTATTGAAAATCTGGGAGAATGCAGGTATGAAAGTACGAGCATCCGTAAAACGCAGATGCGAATATTGCCAGATCGTAAAACGCCAAGGCGTGGTTAGGGTCATTTGCTCCCGCAATCCGCGTCACAAACAAAGACAAGGCTAAACAAAAAAGGATTTATTATTATGCCACGTATAATAGGTGTAGATATTCCTGGTAAAAAAAGAATTGAATATGCTTTGCGCTATATTTACGGCGTAGGACCGGCAAAAGCTCTGGAAATTATTGAAAAAGCTAACGTTCCTCGTGACATTAAAGCTGATGATCTGACAGATGAAAACATCGCAGCGATCACTAGTCTTTTACAGAATGAAATGTTAGTTGAGGGTGATTTACGCCGTTCCGTTGCTGGAGATATTCGTCGTTTGCAGTCAATTCACAGTTACCGTGGAACCCGTCATCGCCGCGGCCTTCCTTGCCGTGGGCAGCGCACGAAAACCAACGCACGTACCCGTAAGGGTAAGAAAACTACAGTTGGCGCTATTCGTGACAAAACTCAACGTCGTCTGGCTGCAAGTAGTTAATAGCAGTCATGCTGGGTTACTTATCAAGCTAATCAGTAAAAATTGGAATACATTATGTCTGAAGAGAAAGATATTAAAGTTGAAGTCACTGAAACAGTTGAAGAAGCGAAAGCTCCTGAAGCTGTGGAAGCTGCCGAGACTGCTGTTGAAACTCCTGCCGAAAGCGGCGAAGTCAAGAAGCGGTCAAAAAGCGGGCGTTATGTGCCGGCCGGTATTGCTTTCGTTCACGCGACTTTTAACAATACAAAAGTTACTTTTACAGATTTACACGGAAATGTGCTTTGCTGGTCCACTGGCGGAAAGAACGGCTTCAAGGGGTCTCGTAAGAGTACCGCTTATGCTGCTCAAATCATCGCCGGCGACGCTGCTAAACGCGCGCAGCTTCTGGGAATGAAAGAAGTAGAAGTTAGAATCAAAGGGCCTGGAGCCGGGCGTGAGTCCGCCGTCAGGGGTATTGCCGCAGCCGGACTGGAGATCAATGCGATCAAAGATATTACTCCTGTTCCTCATAACGGATGCCGTCCGCCTAAACGCCGCCGCATCTAATAAGATCTGGCAATTATTGTTAATTTAAAGAATTATTATATATAGTAAATAATAAAAGCTGGAGGAAAAAATATGACTGTTGCATCGGGATTTCCAATGCCCCAGCGCATCGTTATTGACGAAGCTACCGCTACTGAAAAGTATGCCAAATTTACCGTATCACCTTTCATGAGCGGTTTCGGGCATACCCTTGGCAATGCTTTACGCAGAGTGCTTTTGTCTTCAATGGAAGGCGCGGCTGTCAGCGCGATTCGTATTGATGGAGCTTTTCATGAGTTTTCATCTCTTCCGAATGTGGTTGAAGACGTTACTGAAATAGTTCTTAATATCAAAAATGTTCGTGTTAAACTGCACAGTGAACAGAGCAAGACTCTGGAAATAGTAAAAAACAAAGCTGGCGTTATTACTGCCGCTGATATAGTTACTGACGGAACAGTTGAGGTGCTTAATCCGGAGCAGGTCATCTGCACTCTGGATAAAGACGCTCCTTTCCGCGCAGAACTTGATATCATCCGCGGTCGTGGATATCTGCCGGTCAGCAAAAACCCGGATGCGGGTTCACAACCTATCGGTTCTATCGCGATCGACTGTTTATTCAGTCCTGTCACACGCGTTAATTACCATGTCGGCGCAGCCCGTATTGGTGAAGAAACTGAAATGGACAGCCTGGAACTTGAGATCTGGACTGACGGCCGTATAGCCCCGGAAGAAGCTTTGGAATTATCAGCGGTCATCCTCAAGGATCACCTTAAGCCGTTCCTCGGCGGCCAGGCTGATGAAGAAGATGTTCTCGCGCAGATGTCTGACGAAGAACTTAAACTGTTCAAAGTATTATCTCAGGATGTAGAAGTCCTTGACTTGTCAGTGCGCGCAATGAATTGTCTTAACAACGCGAACATCAAATTGATTGGAGAACTCTGCAATAAAACAGAAAGCAGAATGCTTAAATACCGTAATTTCGGTAAAAAATCATTAGATGAAATTAAAGAAAAAATAGATAGTCTCGGCTTATCACTCGGCATGCCGCTCGGAGAAAATTTACTGACCGCTATTGAAGCTGAAAGCGAATCCATCCGGGTCGAAGACGAGGAGGACAAATAATGCGTCACAAGGTACACACCTTCAAAATCGGTCGTACCGGTGCTCATCGCAGAGCAATGCTGGCAAATATGGTCAGCAGCCTGATTGAGCATGGTGAAATCAAGACCACCCTCACCAAAGCCAAAGAAGCCCGTCGCGTTGCCGACAAAATGGTTACTTTAGGCAAAAAAGGTGATTTACACCGTCGCCGCCTGGCTGTTTCAAAGCTGCGCGACAAGACTGCGGTAAAAAAACTTTTTGATGAAATCGCTCCGCAATACACTGAACGTGATGGCGGATATACCCGTATCATCAAATTAGGTCGCCGTGCCGGCGATGCCGCGGAAATGTGCATTCTGCAGTTTGTAGAAAGCGACGACGCCGTCAAGAAAGCAGGCAAGCCTGCAAAAGCGAAGAAAGCGAAAGCTCCTGAAGCCGAAAAAGCTCCTGAAGCAGTTGAAGAAACTGTTGAAGAACCCAAAGCTGAAGAAGCGGAAGCTGTTGAAACAACTGAAGAAGCTGCCGAAGAAGAAAAGGCAGCTGAAGAAGCAAAATAAGTTTCGCAAGTTTTCAATATCAAAACTCCGGTTAACCCCGGAGTTTTTTTTGCCCCCCTATTAAGGAACATGCTTTAAGTTCAAAGCTAAGAAAGATTCTGGCTCGGGAGTTTCTGTTTCATCGGATTGAGCTGGGGAGTGGATGGAATGACAGGCAGAACTGCTTAGACAGCCAATTACTGTCCGTGAAACAGGCTACGGCAAATACAGCGTTGATTTGAATCTGCCGAAAAATATATCTTCCCCTTTACTACTCAAAGACCCTGTTGCAAATTTGACCAAGCTGGTGCATTTCGATTTCTCATATCCTGCCGAATATCGGCTTGCCGGAAAGCTTGATAAATCTTTATCCGGTGCTAATTTAAACAGCGTAGATGTCATGACGGCAAGAATATCGTTATTCACATTATTGACCGTCGCGGTTTTATTATCACTTATTACAGGAATATTCCTCAGAAGAATATAAAAGGAGTTCGAATATGGCAAAATACGTTATCGGGATGGACTACGGCAGCGACAGTGTGCGCGCGCTTCTGGTAAATGTAGAAAACGGTGAAGAAGTTTCAAGCAATATTTATCATTACGAAAGATGGAAGAAAGGACTATACTGCGACCCTGCCAACAACCAGTTCCGCCAACACCCTTTGGATTACCTTACCGGGCTGGAAACAACCATAAAGGCAGTATTGACAGAAGCTCCTCCCGGAACCGCTGAAAATGTAATCGGCATATCTGTCGATACCACCGGCTCGACTCCGGCGGCAGTTAATCGCGAAGGTATCCCGTTAGCCCTGACTCCAGGTTTCGAAGACAACCCCAATGCAATGTTTATTCTCTGGAAAGACCATACCGCTATCAGGGAAGCTGAGGAAATAAACTCTTTGGCACGAAACTGGGGAGGTGAAGATTTTACTAAATTTTCCGGAGGAATTTATTCATCTGAATGGTTCTGGGCAAAAATACTACGAACAATCAGGGTGGATGAAAAAGTCTGCGAAGCAGCTTTCTCATGGGTCGAACACTGTGACTGGATATCCGCTGTCTTAACCGGAACAATTGATCCCCTGACCATGAAACGCAGCCGTTGCGCTGCCGGACATAAAGCCATGTGGCATGAAAGCTGGGGCGGACTCCCCTCCGAAGACTTCCTTACTAAACTCGATCCAAAATTAAGCGGGCTGCGCGAACGTTTATACAAAGACACTTACACCGCTGAAGTAAAAGTCGGAACTTTGACTGCCGAATGGGCGGAAAAACTCGGGCTTCCGGAAACTGTCGCAGTGAGCGGCGGAGCGTTTGACGCCCATATGGGCGCTGTCGGCGGTCAGATAGCTCCCCACTACATAAGTAAAGTTATGGGAACCTCCACCTGCGATATTATTATTGCGCCGCTTGCAGAAGTCGGCAATAAACTCATCAAAGGTATCTGCGGGCAAGTTGATGGTTCCGTTGTTCCAGGAATGATGGGAATGGAAGCCGGACAATCGGCATTCGGCGATATTTATGCCTGGTTCAAGCGGCTTTTATGCTGGGCGCCGGAACATTTCAATATTGCGGAAAAAGAAAAAATATCTTCTTCAATCCTTTTTGAACTGGAAAAAGAAGCCGCAAAAATAGAAATCGGCGAAACAGATATATCAGCCCTGGACTGGATGAACGGACGCCGTACCCCGGATGCCAATCAAAACCTCAAAGGGGCTATATTCGGCTTGAATCTCGGTAGTTCAGCACCAATGATTTACCGCGCACTCGCTGAAGCAACAATCTTCGGTACTAAAAAAATCGCAGATCGTTTCATTTCTGAAGGCGTCCCGGTAAAAGGAATCATTGCGCTAGGCGGAATCGCTAAAAAGTCACCATTCATCATGCAGATGTGCGCCGACGTACTGAATATGCCGATCAAAGTCGTCAAATCAGAACAGGCATGCGCACTCGGAGCAGCAATGTTCGCGGCGGTGACTGCCGGATATTATGACAGTATCGAAACTGCTATGGATAAAATGGGCGGCGGCTTCGAAACCAGCTATGAGCCTATTGCTGAAAATACTGCGAAATATGCAAAACATTACAAGAAGTACTGCAAGTACGCGGAATTGGTGGAAAAGGCTACCTAATAAAGCTGAATATGGTCTTATATAAGGAAATTGTTACGGTAATTACGTGGGGATTTACCTTTGTATTTCTTGAATATCTTGCTGAAAGCATACACGTCGTCATAGCCTATGGTTGCGGCTATTTCGGAGACAGAAAGGCTTGATTCCGTAAGCAAAAGTGCAGCACGACGCATTCGTTCGCGCATTAGCCATGACCTCGGAGAACAACCGTAAGTATTTTTAAATATCCTACTGAAGTAATCCGGGTTTAACTGATTTTTTTTTGCCAGCATTTGTGCAGATAATTTTTCAGGGGCAATAGTGTGAAGTAAATTATTTATTATTTTCCGTTGGTTCCGGGTTAATATCCGTCTACTTTCTTGAGGGCAATCTGCAAGCCTGAATATTTCACAAATAAGTACAGCCAGACGTGTACGGAGCAGGATTTCTGAATATGCGCCATGCTGCTGAAAGGCATCAATTAAGGCATTAAAGGGGTCCAGCAAATCACTTGCATCAGGTAAAAACAACAAGGGCTGGTTGCAAGTCACAAGAAAATTATCGCGAGTCAATGCAAATTGAAGATGGTAAAACTGGTGGGGGCAAGCTGGTACAGTTGGATGCATATTGTGGGCGATGCCGGGATTAATCCATAGGAAAGCATTTGGCCCAATATCTTTAGTAAAACCGTCTGTTTCGGCATGATTAAGCGAATCTGTAACCAGGCTAAGATAATGAAACGGCAATATCCGGTTTATAAGTTTCCAATCCGGGAGAACCCGGGAAAGATTAAGTATTTCGACATGTAAATTATTTTTTATATCTAACAGACAGTCAAGGAACTCTTGACGGCTCACTATAATATTATCTACGTTTTGTAACATCTTTTTTACCACATATAACATTTTATTATTGCCTAACAATGAATATATTAATATTATAATATATAAAATCAATAATAATTTAAAAAAACGTAAAATAACATCTTTAAATCATGAAAAACAAACACCACCCCAATATTTTATTCGTTTTTTCGGACCAACATCGTAAACATAGCCTTGGCTGTTACGGTAATGAGCAGCTTATAAGTCCGAATTTCGACAATTTTGCTAACGAGGGGATAAAATTTAACAGCTGTATCTCCAACTCTCCTGTTTGTGTTCCTATGCGCGGCTCAATCCTGACCAGCCTGTTTGCCTGGAACCACAGAGCAATGACTAATGATTTGCCTATTGATCCAAATTCACGCAGTATTGCTGATGTTTTGAACGAAAATAATTATCATACCGGATATATCGGGAAATGGCACCTGGGCGGAGTCCCTCGCGACAAAGCAATTCCCGGCAGAGAACGTTTGGGGTTCAAGGAATGGAAAGTGGCAAATTGCAATCATGCTTATGACAAAGGATACTATTTCGATGAAAATGATATCCGGCATGAGATGAGCAATTTTGAGTCTATTGAACAAACTGATATGGCATTGAATTTCATCCAACGCAGTTGCGCGAACAAATCCCCATGGGGGCTGGTATTATCCTGGGGACCGCCTCACGCTCCATTTAATGCGGTTCCTCAAAAATACCTTGATATGTATAACCCTGATGAAATCACCCTGCGCAACAATGTCCCTCCTGAAAACATTCTCCTCAGCAAAAATCATCCGACATTGACTGCTGAGGACATCCGTAAAGAATATCATGCTTATTATGCTTTGATTACTTTACTGGACGAACAGTTCGGAAGACTTCTTGCGGAACTTGATAAGCTTGGTATACGCGATGATACGATCGTTATTTATACTTCAGATCATGGCGATATGCTCGGCAGCAACGGCATGTGCAAGAAACAATTGCCGCATACCGAATCAATTGCTGTCCCCTTACTTGTTTCATGGAAAGGCAAGACCTTTGTCGGGTCAAGCGATGAATTGATCAGCCTTAACGATCTTGCTGTTTCTCTAACTGATTTGGCAGGAGTTTCATGGAAAGCAAAGACTGATGGTGATAATTTATCAGAGCTGTTTACAAATCCTGCATGTAAAGGTCCAACTGAACGTCTTATTTATGATTTTATCCCCTGTCATCAGGCAACTGATCGCGGCGGCAGGGAATGGGTTGGTTTAAAAACCAGAAACATGACTTATGCCAAAGGTCTTGATAAGTGTCATGGGGTTTTATTTAACGACAATGATGATCCCTTGCAAATGTGTAATTTATGGAACGATAAAGACTACCGGCAGGCAAAAGAACAGCTATCTTCCCGCCTTGACGCAATTCTTGCCAAACACAATCATAGATTCCGCCCCTGGCAGCAAACGGTTATCGAAGATGATTATCTGACAAAATGGAATGAAAGCCAGTCTTATTTCGGCAGAAAAATATTACAGCCTTATTAGCTTTAAATACTATCTGGCATCAGGTTGAAAAATTACCAAATAAAATTTTAATCTATCTGCTTTTCAAGATAGTCACGCAAGTCTGTAATTGCGACACGTTCCTGTTCCATTGAGTCGCGGTGACGTACTGTTACAGCATTGTCATCAACAGAATCAAAGTCAAAAGTAACACAGTAAGGCGTACCGATTTCATCCTGACGGCGGTAACGTTTGCCGATACTGCCGGTAACGTCAAATTCACAACGGAAATAACGGTTTAGTTTATTGTAAAGTTCCTTGGCATTTTCAGAAAGCTTCTTAGATAATGGCAGAATCGCCGCCTGAATCGGAGCAACAACCGCAGGAAGACGCAGAACAGTACGGATGTCCGCCGCTTTGCCGTCTTTAGCTTCACCAATGACTTCTTCGTCATAAGCTTTTGCAAGCAATGCGAGGAATGTCCTGTCCAGCCCGACAGAAGTCTCAATAACTGTCGGCATTATTTTACGTCCATTATCATGGTCCATGTACTGCATTTCTTTGCCTGAAGAGCCTTCATGCTGCGACATATCCCAGACGCCGCGATGGTGAATACCTTCAAGCTCACCCCAGCCAAACGGGAATTTCACTTCAATATCAACAGCCGCCTTAGCATAATGTGCCAGCTTGTCATGCTCATGGATACGCATGAAATCATCATCGAAACCAAGTTTCTCACGATAATATTTGATCCGCTGTTCTTTCCAGTAATTAAAAACATCCATACTTCCTTCATCTTCACAGAAAAATTCCATTTCCATCTGGGTAAACTCGCGGGAACGGAAAGTAAAGTTACGCGGATTTATCTCATTACGGAATGCTTTACCGATTTGAGCTATACCAAACGGGAGCTTCTGACGCGCCGCGATACGGACATTATGAAAATCGACAAATATCGGCTGACAAGTTTCGGCACGCAGATAAGCGGTATGTTCATCATCAGAAACCGGCCCGACAAAAGTTTTCATCATCAAGTTGAATTCACGCGGTTCGGTCAGATTGCTTCCGCCGCAGTTTGAACAGACTTTCGGGTCTTCCATCATATCAATGCGATGTCTGGCTTTACAATCGCGGCAATCGCACATTTCATCGCTGAACTGGTCGAGATGCCCGGACGCCTTCCAGACCTGCGGATGACAAATGATAGTTGAATCAAGGCCTTCAACGTCATCACGAGTCTCAACCATCTCGCGCCACCAAAGCTGTTCTATCGCACGTTTCATCCTGACTCCGTACGGGCCGTAATCCCAGAAACCGTTTATCCCACCGTATATTTCCGAACTTTGAAAAACAAAACCACGGCGTTTTGCCAATGATACTATTTTTTCCATTGATACATTATTTTCAGTTGCAGACATTATATGCTCCAGTACATTTTATTTATAAAGTAAGCATATACATTAGCTTAGATACCGGAATTTGCCAGTTTTTCCAGCTAATTATATATAATTTTAAAATCAATTAACGCATTATCAATATAGCAGATTTCACTAATCGCCGGATATGGCAATCGAATGTTTGCTTATCTTCTGATAAAACATGCGCGGGGATATTCCGGCATCCACCGCCGCTGTACGAACTTTCCCGTTATGTTTTGCCAACATTTCCATAAAGTATTTCTTTTCAATCATGGAAATCATCTTTTCACGTACGTTTTTCCATGAATCTCCAGATAATTCCTGCTTATACATGGATTCAACCAGAGGTGTGCAGGAACAACCGCATGCCGCTTTCTGCAATATATCCTCAGGCATGTCCGATAAATTAATCCTATCCCCTTCGCACAACAACAACGCGCGCTCAATTACATTAATCAACTCCCGGACATTCCCCGGCCAGCTGTAATTGATTAAAGCTTCCATGGCATCATCATCTATTTCTTTGACGCTGACGCCTATCCGGGGAGACAGGTAATCTATATAGTTCCTCACAAGTTCAGGAATATCCTCCCGTCTCTCCGACAACGGCGGAATCGTAAGCCCGATTACACTAAGTCGGTAATAGAGATCTTTACGGAAGGCATTATTTTTAACCTCCTGCGCCAGATCACGGTTAGTCGCTGCCATTACCCGGACATCGACCTTCACCATGCTTTCTCCTCCAATCCGCATGAACTGACGTTCCTGGAGCACCCGTAAAAGTTTCACCTGCATATGAGGCGGTATGTCGCCTATTTCATCAAGGAATATTGTTCCTTTGTGAGCCAGTTCAAAGGCTCCGCGACGTGATCTTGAGGCTCCTGTAAACGCCCCTTTTTCATAACCGAAAAGCTCACTTTCAAGCAGATTGTCAGGCAGAGCCGCACAGTTAACCGCGATAAAAGGATAAGGATTACGTTTACTCTCACTATGAATTGCCAGCGCCAAACGTTCTTTGCCGACCCCGGTTTCTCCGAGAATCAACAAAGATGAATCGCTATTGACCACTTTCTTAACAGTATTGAGAAACACCTGCATGGAACGGCTCCTGGAAACAAAATCAGACAATCTGGGTTCCGAGCTAAACTGCGAAGTATTCAGTTTTTTGCCTTGCGCTGATATAAATTTTTTTAAAATAGTATTTATAGCTCTCGAATTTATCTGCGCTGAAACATTCAAGCTTAATACAGCCTGGCAACCTACAGTCAACATTGCTGTCTGCTCATCGCGGCTGCCGGAAGTCAATACTATTACCAGAGGCGGCTCCGGTATCTGCATTACCAGTTTCAAATTTTCAAGCTTAGGCACGGGAATATTATTTTCGCTTATAATCAGAATATCAACCATATCATACATCAAAGACCATACATCTTCCGTTAGGGCAGGAGAATCCACCAGCCTGAGTTCCAGCAAGCGTATATTGTCAATCAGCATGTCGTATAACTCACCAGGTTCAATAGCTAATTTTACTCTGAAAAGCATTTCTTATATCTCCTTTTTTTTGATAAATGCGGATAATATATTCCACTTTTATGAAATAAAAATGCACAAACCAAATTTTATGAATAAAAATTTCACTTTTTTATGAACTTCCATTTCACAATCTATAAAATTACTCATTTACCAACAATATTTTGTGCGCAAAAGATATTTTTAAAACTTGGCATAGTAAATGCTTTTTCGCATATATTGTTTGCCATGTCGGCAATCGTAAAAAAAAAATAAAAGGAGACGGCAAAATGCCAAAAGAAAAAAAGGACAGCAAGGCAAAAAAGGCAGTAAAGGATTCCAAGTGTGGAAAATCCGGATGCCCTAAAAGATAATTAATTAAATCAACATTTTTAAATCTAAAGGAATAACAAAAATCATGAAAAATTATTTTATTATCGCAGCAGTACTTATGTCGTTTATGTGTTTTACAGCTCCAGTCATGGTAAACGCCGCAGAAGCGGGGAAAGCACAAAAATTAACAGGAACTTTAACCACTGAAACTGATGATGACGGCGCTGTTGTCAAGGCAACTCTCAGCGTTGGCGAAGCAACTTACTATATAGTTCTTGACAAAACCGGCAAAGAACTGGTCGCAAAAATGAGCGATAAAAATGTTGAAGTTACAGCTTCCGTCACAAAGAAGGAAGTTGAAACCAAAGATGAAGATGACAACACTGTCAAGATAACAGAATTATGGCTTGCTGTTACATCATTTAAGCCTGTTGCCGAAGTAGAAAGCGAAGAGTCCGAAGAATAAACTCTTTACTTCATAACGGGAGTCGACTGGCTCCCGTTTTCTTATGCTCCGATTACACGCTTTTTTTATAAAAATATTGACTTTTCCACTAAGACACTATATTTTTGTTTAGTCAAATCAAAAAAGAATGGAGCTTATTTTAATGAGTAAAGTCTACTTTAAAGAACTTGAACCGGATGCGGAAATTGAGCAGATAAGTTCCATTGCTGCAGAAGTTTTAGCTAAATTTATAGAATCTGAACAGATAAAACTGGAAACTAATGTGCCGCTGAAAGTCCACTTCGGAGAAAAAGGTAATCAAAGCTATGTAAGTTCAGAACACTATCTCGGCGTTATTGATTATCTGCATAAAAATAATGTTGAGACTTCATACATCGAAACCAATGTACTTTACGCAGGCAAACGTTCAAACCGGACCGACCATCTTAATACGGCAAAAGTTCACGGATTTACTCAACTGCCGATAATAATTGCTGACGGCGAAAAAGGCGAAAACCATAGTGAGGTTGAAATAAATAAAAATCATTTTTCTAAATGTTTCATCGGCTCTGAGTTCGCTAAATATAAACAAATAATTATCCTGAGCCATTTTAAAGGTCATATAATGGCAGGCTTCGGGGGAGCAATAAAGCAGCTGGCAATGGGATTTGCCTCAAAAGCCGGGAAGCTGGCTCAACACGCTAATTCCAAACCGCTTACCTTGCCGTTCTTGTGCTCAAAATGCGGAGCCTGTATAAAATACTGTCCGCAAAACGCTATGAAAATGGGGCTTTTGCGCCCTAAAATAAACAAAGAATTATGTACAGGATGCGCAGGGTGCGTCACTATATGCAAACGCAGAGCAATAATCCCAAATTTTCTTTCTTCTTTTTCAAAATCCTTTATCGAACGTCTGGTTGAATATGCCTATGGAGCTCAGCTCGGGAAAAATATAATTTACCTGACTTTTGCCGTGAACATTACCAGAGGCTGCGATTGCGAAGGCAGGAAAATGAAACCATTCGTCCCCAATCTCGGGATACTGGCTTCAAGCGATCCTGTAGCTATAGATCAAGCCAGCCTGGATCTTCTTGATCGCAAGCATGGCAAAAAAGTCTTAAAAAGAGGACGCCACGCCTTGATTTATGCTGAGTCAATAGGACTTGGCTCCAGAAATTACGAGATCATCTCCTTATAACTTGCTCAAATGCCTTGACAAAAGCGTATTCTGCATGTATATTTAATCGGGTTGGCAAAAATAAATAAACACTATAAACACGCCTGAAAGGTTATATATAAAATGGAAAATAAAGTAAAATTTGGAATTATTGGAACCGGAGCTATCGCCACAATGCACGCAAAAGCTCTGGAAGCAAGCACAAACGCTAAACTTGTAGCAGTATTTGACAAGGTAACTGAACGCGCGACGGAATTCGCGAAAAAATATAATGTCAGGGCCATTGATGATTTCGATGTCTTTCTGGCGGATACTGAAATTGATGCTGTAACCGTTGCCACCCCTACTGGCGTCCATGGAATCGTCGCTCTGCCCGCAGCCAAAGCAGGCAAACATATTCTTTGTGAAAAACCCCTTGATGTTACTTTAGAAAAAACAGATGAAATTATCGATACCTGCGAAAATAACAATGTTGTCCTTGGAGCGGTATTTCAATCACGTTTCGGCAGTGCCGTACAGGAAATCAAAAAAACAATTGATGCCGGACGTTTTGGGAAGATGGTTATGGCAAGCACCCAGATCCACTGGTTCAGGAGCCAGGAATACTACGATAGCGCTACCTGGCGCGGAACCTGGGCGCTGGACGGCGGCGGCGCGTTAATGAATCAGTCTATCCATAATATTGATCTGCTTCTATATTTAAACGGAGATCCGGCAGAAGTGTTTGCCTACACAGATACTTTAACCCATACCGGTATTGAAGTCGAAGACAATGCAGTCGCGGTTGTCAAATTTAAAAATGGTTCATTGGGCACGATTGAAGCCAGTACCTCATGTGCTCCGGGCTTTCCGCGAAAACTTGAACTGTGCGGCTCGAAGGGCTCCGTATTGCTCGAAGATGACTGTATTAAAAACTGGAAATTCGTTGAAGAAACTGTCGAAGATGACATTGTACGCAAGAAATATTCTGAAGGCGAAAATATGAAAGGCGGCTCCGGCGATCCGATGGCTATTAACTGCGAAGGGCACAAACGTCAAATTCAAGACCTGTCAGAAGCAATCCTTTCAGGGAAAGAGGCAAAATTATCGGGACGTGAAGGGCGCAGAGCTGTTCAATTGATATGCGGCATCTACGAATCTGCAAAAAGCGGCATGCCAGTAAAATTCGACTGATAATCAATACTTCAACTGGTGGTGCTTAATGAGCTGGTTCAGCCATTTGTTCAGCTGGCTCCACCAGGAATCGTTTAAATCCGGCAGAGGAATGCCTTCGTTACCGGATTCTAATATTTTCTCTATTATCCGCTGTTGCTGATAAGCCTGTCTGCTTTCCGGTTCTCCGAGTTCAGGCAAAAGCCCGTTCTCGTAAAGATAACTGGTTTTTATGATTACTGAACATTGCAAACGCGTCCAGGGAAAATCCTGTTTATCCCCTTGTAATGCCCAGTTACGAAGAATGTTCCGCATAGCGTCATAGACCAGAGGGGACGGCAGATCAGGAGCGGAATTCTTCAATATGAAGTCAGCTATCTTTCCGGCAGTTTCAAAATTTTCCGGGATATTGGCAAGAGCATCATTGCTCTGAATCAATTCAGCGTTAATCGCCGTATGAAGATTGTCTTTACCGGTATTTGAAAAACTTACCTGCACCTCGCGGAAAAGATCAAAAGCGGGAAACTGCTTCTTTGACAGCTTGCGCGCGCCTTTGGCAATAAAGTCGAGTTTGCCAAACTCGGCACTTAAAGTTCCGAGTATCAAACTGCTTTCCTTATACGGCATCTTCCGTAAAACTATTACATTGCTGCTTACAAGAGAATCTGACATTTAAAACCATTTAAATATGTCGTTAAAAATAAGTATTACGGCTATTGCGGCAAGCGCCGTCAGAATATAATATACCCAGGCATTGCTCGCGGATTTTTCGTATTCCGGACGATAAGTGAACGTCCTGGCTATCGCGCCCTTGAGTTTGAGGTGCTGGTTAACAGCCCAGCCGGCGGCTTCAAGGAAAAGAGCCAGATTCCGGCGGCGAAGTTTCAGCAAGGCAGAAATAACCGCCGGAGCCATAATCAAGATAATGACTCCCAGAAATACTGAAGTGATCTTTATCCACGAAACATCTTTTAATTTATTAATAGCAAAGGCAATACCGCTTCCCAGCGCCGCTACTCCGACGCTTCCGCAAAGTACCGCTATTGATCCGGCATTAAGCAGCGAAGAACCTTTTTTCTGGGTATCAACGGTTTGCATGCCTTTATTTATATTTTGTTCGATAGTATTAAAGTTAGAAAGTTTCACTATACGTTGACTGACCGCCTCTCCAGCTTTGCGGAAAGGCAGAAACATGGTCTGCCAGAATGAAATAGGCCCATTAACAAAATCTGTAATCAAAGCATCCCAGTAAACTCCTTTATTGTCAATAAAAACTCCCTTTTTGCCGATATAAAGATTATTCACCGTTCCAGCAGTAACCGAAGCCACAGCAAACTGTTTAGGTATATTTTTGTCTTTATTCTGGAGTTCAATATAGATCATACAGAGATTAGATTTTACTGCGTATTTTTTATGTTCAGCCTGATTTTTGACAAACAATGTCAAGTCAAAATGACGCCCGTCTATAACCAGTGACCCCGCTTGGATAATCGAATTTTTTCCCTGAGTGTAAAGGTCTTTGAAGTTCACAAAGTTATCAATAAATTCCGGCATGTAATGGCGGAGCAGAATCATTTTTTCAAGTTTCTTCAGCAAGCCGAGAGTATCGCTGAGTTTCGCATCTTTGGCAAGAATATCCCGCAAATTTTTTATTTCCGCTCCAGCCAGATAATCCTCCAGTTTTTTACGTCCGAGCTTACCGGTCGCGTCACCGTAAATTCTATTGCAATATTCTTCATAAGGCGCAAGCTCCTGCTTGATCTTTTCCCATTTTTCCATATTGAGCGTAGTCAACTTGAAAGCAGAGCTGAAATCTTTTACCGGAGCATGATAGCGGGAATTTATTCCGCTGGATAATTTAAGCTCCAAATTTTCATTGGGAAAAGCTAAGGGCATAGAATCAAGATAATCGCTTATTTCCTGCTGGTTCTTCAGTTCCAGCGGCGGTATATTTTCAGGATCAAGCCGGAAACGGTCGGCGTTAACCGGGTCAACAGCAACAAGCTGGCAGTAGCTGAAAAATTCATCCATCTTATTTTTCAAGGCGGAATAAGCAGAATATGCCAAGGTTGCATCTTTCACTTTGAGTTCAGGTTTGGCGGTATTTTCCTCCCATTCGAGGAAATCTCTGGCATCGGCGACGAATTTATCAAGCAATTCCAAACTCAGGCTGGTACTTCCGGATACTGTGAGAATATCATTAAAAAGATTCAGATCATCAGGATTCTCAACCGCCGCAGCGGTCAAATTTCCGTCACCTTTTAGCGGCCCGGAAGTAAGCTGTTCAATCTTTTCGCTGACTTTTTCAAGGGGTAATTCGCTGGTTTCATCTTTAAGAGCGAAGCTTTTTTTAATAAATTTCACAAAATCCTTACCGGCATCTGACTCAATATTAAGTTCAGCAAGGGTAAGAGATTTATTCCGGTTATTGAGTTCCAATTCGGATTTGAATGTATCCAGTAAAAATTTAACCGCTTCAATAACTTCATCTACCCTGATAGAACCGGAACTATTCGAATCCATATAAGAAATGAATTTCTGGTCTATACTCAAACTTTCGCAGGGGGCGCTGGTGGCGGCCCATAGAGCCGGGTCAAGATTAATAACAGCTTTAGTAAGTTCAGGGGACGGTACGACAAATTGCGGAGAACCTCCAATATTCTCACGTATCAATTTTTTCTTCATACCATCTCCTTACACGTGAAGTGCGGCATTCTGCTTGATAAGGTCGATAAGAGTAATCGCGCTCATGGCTTCAAGCACCGGAATTATACGCGGACATAAACATGGATCATGTCTGCCGTGGGTTTCACAAATCACTTCTTTACCATTCATATCCACCGTATTTTGAGCTTGAGAAATGGATGATGTCGGCTTCACCGCGATTTTGAAAATTATTTCATTACCAGTTGAGATACCGCCAATAATACCGCCGGCATTATTTGATCTGAAGCCTTTGGAATCCATTTCGTCATTATGCTCTTTGCCGCTCATTTTTGCAACCGCGAATCCCGCTCCGAATTCAATGCCCTTAACCCCGCCGATTGACATAGCCGCCTTCGCGAGTTCAGCGTCAAGCTTGTCAAAAACCGGTTCACCGACACCTGCCGGAACTCCGCTTATACGGCATTCGACTATACCGCCAATACTGTTCTTTTCTTCAATCGCCTCATGAATCAGATCGATCATATCTTTCGCGACATCCGGGTCAGCGGTCCTGACTATATTTTTTTCTATCTCATCGGGGCAGTATTTCCGCGCTTCGATTCCGCCGATATTTTTAGTGCTGGCAAGAATTTTTATACCTTTAGCGGCAAGCAGTTTTTTAGCTACTGCTCCAGCGGCAACGCGTCCGGTCGTTTCCCTGCCGGAAGCCCGTCCGCTGCCGCGGTAATCACGGATACCGTATTTTTCATTGTAAGTATAATCTGCATGCCCCGGACGAAACAAATCTTTTATATTGCCGTAATCCTTCGAACGTTGATCCTGGTTGTAAACGATCATCATCACAGGCGTGCCAGTTGTTTTTCCTTCAAAGGTACCGGACATTATCTGCACCGTGTCGGATTCTTTCCGGGGGGTGGTCACAGACGACTGTCCTGGTTTACGGCGGTCAAGGTCTTTCTGGATATCTTCTTCGCATAGTTCTATTCCGGGGGTTACACCGTCAACAACAACCCCTACAGCTTTGCCGTGGGATTCCCCGAATGTGCTTATCGTAAATATTTTACCGTATGTGCTTCCGCTCATTGAACTTCTCCTCGATTTTAGCTAAAATTATATATCCAGCTTTGCGTACCGGTACATCTTCGCTGAATTCAATCGTTAAATCGGACAATTCAATATAACGCCGTTCGCGCTCACTGTAAAGCTCTAAAAACTTTTCATAAGGATTTTCTCCTTTCAAAAAGTCAGGCAAGCCCTTTCTGGCAATACGCTTATACAAAATATCAGGTTCGCTTTTCAAGAAAACAAAATGTCCCAGTTTCTTCAATTCATTCCCGAGATTAGGATTAGAAGGCACTCCGCCTCCAAGCGCAATCACCCGGCTTTTGTTTTGATCAGCGTCATTTATAAGGGAATGGATAACATCAGCCTCAAGCTTACGAAAATAATCCGCTCCGTGGAGATTAAATATCTCCCTGCAATTCAAAGGATTTTTCTCCAACTCAAAAAATCTTTTCTCCAGCACGTCATCCGTATCAATAAAAGGGCAGGAAAGCTTGCGGGCGATAAATTCGCCATGTGTACTTTTGCCGCAATGTTTCATCCCACAGATAACTATATTCATTAAACAGAGTCCGACTTGATAATTTGAGTTCCAATTCCTTCTGATGTGAATATTTCAAGCAGCAGCGAATGATTCACCCTGCCGTCAATCATATGCACTTTATTAGTTCCGGCATTAAGCGCGTGCAGACTACTCATGACTTTTGGAATCATACCGCCGGAAATAATTTTTTCATCGATAAGTTTTTTAACATCATCTGTCCTGATAGTGCCAATAACAGTTTCTTCATCTTCCGGGTCGCGCATTATTCCGGGAACGTCGCTCAGGAAAATCAGTTTGCGGGCTTTCAATGCTTCCGTGATCTTACAGGCCGCAATGTCAGCGTTTATATTATAGACCTGACCATCAGCGCCAACTCCGAGTGGCGGAATCACCGGAATAAGCCCCTGTTCAAGCGCTTCATAAATTTCTTTAGTATCAACATCCAGAATATTACCAACAAAACCAATATCCAAATCTTCGCCAGTATCAGGACATTTATGGACCAGTTTCTCAGCTTTCAAAATACGCTTACCGGAAATACTGGTAATTTTTCCACCCGCGGCTTCACCGTGTCCAACTAGACTTTTATTTACATGTTCATGCAAAACATTGTCAACTATCTTAATTGTGTCCGCACAGGTATTGCGTAAACCGTTTACAAACTCGACTTTTATATTCTGGCGTTGGAGTTCGGCGGAAATTGCTTTACCTCCGCCATGAACAACCACCGGGCGCATGCCGATACATTCCATAAAGACGATATCGCGCATGGTATTTTTGACGAGTTCCGGATTTTCCATAGCGCTGCCGCCAAATTTAACGACCACAATCGCATCCCGGAATTTTTGTATGTAAGGCAGAGCTTCGATTAAAACTTTTGCTTTATCAATTACTTTTTTCATTATCCTTTCCTGTTTTTAAAAAATGTATCAATGTAAATTAACCTGAAAAGCCGACAAGTAAAGTCAGAAGATGAAAAAACAGCGACAAACACCAGCAAGTTTCCTACAACTTTTCACCAAAGCCGTGTTTGTGGAGAGCTTTGTTATAATACTCCCGGGCTTTTTTCTGAAGCATTTCCATTTCCTCCATGCGCTTTTTGCTCATCGGATGCGTTGAAAGTAACTCCAGAATCCTCTGGTCGTTTCCGCCTTTACCAAATTTCTTCCAGAAACTTATTGCCGCGCGCGGATAATATCCGGCTTTCGCCATCAGTATTAACCCGATATGGTCCGCTTCATATTCGTGAACCCGGCTGTAAGGAAGTATTGCCCCGACATTCGAGATCAAACCAAAAGCCGTTACAAACATCGGCTCCTCAGTACTATAGGCGACCGCCTGCGACCCTAATTGCTGCAAAACACCCTGACTCATCCTTTCACCGCCGTGACGCGCTATAGCATGTCCGATCTCGTGTCCGACTACAGTCGCCAGCTCAGCATCATTGGCAGTAAAATCAAAGAGAGAACTTGTTACCCCGACTTTTCCACCGGGCAGGCAAAAAGCGTTTGCCTGCGGGTTGATAAAAACCCGGAATTCCCATTTGTATTCCGGCTTCCCGGCAACCTCGGCGATATTACGCCCCACCCGCAAAAGAGCCTGGTTTTGTTTAACGTCACGGGAAATATTCCCCTCGCGAAGCATTTTCAGCCAAGCATCCCTGCCAAGATCATTTTCGGTACCCTCACTGGTAAGAAGCAGTTGTGAACGGTTGGTATACGGCACAGATGCACAGCCGCAAAGGAAAGCAATATTAATTATTATTGCGAATGAAACAAATAATTTAAAAAATTTCCTCATAACTCAATTCTCCTCTTTTTTGTTTGCTAATTATGTGCCGGATTTTCCTTCATTTCATCAATAATTTCCTGAAAATCATCAGGTATTGGTGATTCAAAACTCATTAGTTCCCCCGTTGCCGGATGTGGAATCTTCAGTTTCCAGGCATGCAGCATCTGACGTTCTATATGCAGCTGCCGCTTGTTACCATAAGTCTGGTCGCCAATAATAGAATGCCCTATTGAGGATAGATGAACCCGGATCTGGTGTGTACGTCCGGTCAAAATATTAACGCTCAGTAAACTCAACAGAACTCCCTGGTAAAACCCTGAATACAAAGTGTTATAAATGGTGACCGCTTCCTTCCCGTCGCGGGGGACTATCGCCATTTTTTTGCGGTTAACCGGATGACGGCCAAGCATATTAATTAACTGCTTTGTCGGTTCCTTCGGTACTCCCAGAACGATTGCCAGATAAGTTTTCGTGACCTTGCGGTCAGCGAAAAACTTGGATAAGCGAAACTGTGCTTCAGGGGTTTTGGCAGCAACCAGAACACCGGTCGTATCTTTATCAAGACGGTGCACTATCCCGGGCCTGCCGCCAGATGTATACATCGTATCCGCCATATACGGATAACGCGCCAGCAGGGCATTGACAATCGTTCCCGTGGGATTTCCCTCCGCCGGATGGATCACCATATTCCATGGTTTGTCTATAACCAGCATATAATCATCTTCATATAAAACCGGCAAGTCAATTTGTTCCGCTATCGGCATGGTTTCTTCGGGCTCGTCGATTTCCACTTCAATCTGCATGCCGGCGGTAACCCTGGCGCGTTGATTGGTGCAGACTTCACCATTGATTTTAGCTTTACCGGTTTTTATGTGTGCCTGCAAAAAGGCACGGGAACATTCACGGATCAAGCTTGACAAACAACGGTCAAAACGCATTCCGTCACTAGCTTTATTGATCGTCAGTTTGATTAATTTCTTTGCCATTTTTTCTCGAGAAATAGATTAAGCAGCAGATACCTGCCGGAATCAGGAACAGACCAATAGACTGAGCTGGGGTAAAGGTTCCGAGCCAAAGCTCGTCATACCTGTGATCGCCACGGAAAAATTCGTCTACAAAACGCAAGACGCCATACAAAGTCAGGTATGCCGCGAACGTAACACCGCGTTTTGTCCGCTGCAGCAGGAAGTACAGAAATACCGCCAAGGCAATATTGCCGCAGGTTTCATACAACTGCACCGGATGCACGGGAGCGCCGGAAAACTTCATCCATACGCTGGAATTTTCAGGATAATGCACGCCAAGACAGGAATGTGTAACCTTGCCGAAGCAACAGCCGTTCAAAAAACAACCGATACGCCCCATAGCGTGCCCTATTGCCAATCCCGGCGCAAAAACATCCATTACCCTGACCAAATCCAGTTTTGATTTGCGGCAGTAAATGATTATCCCCGCAACAGCCAGAAAAAAACCTCCGTAAAAAACCAACCCGCCATGGTCAACACGGAATATTTCAAAAAAATTATTTTTGAACTGTGAGCTCCAGTTTTGAACTACATAAAAAATCCTGGCTCCAATGACACCACCAATGATAGCGATAAACACCAAAGTCGAGGCCTGGTTTTCTGTCATGTTCGCGCGTTTGCGATTCATGGTTATCAAAGCCGTAGCCAGTAGAAAACCAATTGCTGCCATGACTCCATACCAGCGAATTGTTAAAGGACCTAAATTTAAAAATATTGGATGCATTAACTGACCTCTTCTTTCTTGTCAGCAAAATATTCCATAACGAATACAATAGCGAAACCCGCTACAGCCAAAATAACAGCTAAATAAAATGTGCCGTTAATAGTTGGCCAGACGTTTTTGTCATAGAGAACCTTTATTGTATTGCCGGCGACGCGGTAAGGCGCAATATCAGCAGCATTTACATTTAGTATTTCCGTAGCGGTCTTCACTTTGTACTGCAATATAAGTTTCCAGGGCCACAGTTTCCACAATGAACCAACCATAAAACCAATTAGAGTCGCGACAGTCAGATCATGGAATTTTTTAAAGAGGTAGTTCAGCAAATGTACAAAGGACCCTAAACCAGCAACACAGCCTATGCCCATCATTATAACTGTTTCAAAAGCCTTTAACAAGACTTCAGAAGAAACACCTTTGCCCAGAGATGCAATAGTCCCGACCGCTCCCCAGACATATTTATATTGACCGAACAACAACAGGAGAAGCGAACCGGAAATACCCGGCAAAATCATTGCGCAAATAACAATCATTCCGCTTAACAGGGATATCCACCATATATTCGGAGTATCCGTTGGAACTATTGAAATAACCAGGTACGCGACCAATGCTCCGACAATAAGCATTATAATCCGGCTTATACTCCATTTCTTCACCTTTTTAAGTACTGCCAGTACAGATGCGGCAACCAATCCAAAGAAAAAAGCAAAGGTCGGCACAGGCTGTTCCACAACCAAGTAAGTAAAAAGTTTTGAACATGAAAGAAGCGCGATGCCAACTCCAATTGCTAAAGCAAGGAGGAATTTCCATGGCACTGTTTCAAGCAGCTTTTTTATTTTAAAAGAGAAAACGTCTTTAACGGTTTCAACAGAAGCTATCTGCCGAATGGATTCAATCAACTCTTCATATATACCCAACAGAAACGCCATAGTTCCGCCTGAAACTCCAGGGATAACATTTGCCACGCCCATAGCAAATCCTGACAGGGATACTTTTATGTAATCATAAACAGATCTTTTCTTCACATCGCTCATAATGCTTCCTTAATTGAGTGTTAATAAACAAGCCTCAATATAGCTTCTTTTTGGGAAAAATCATATTTTTTTCGTATTTTGTGTGGATTTTCAAGAAAAAAGTGTTACAGTTTAAGCTCTTAGCACACAACCCCGTGGTGTAATGGTAGCACAAGTGGTTTTGGTCCACTTAGTCTAGGTTCGAGTCCTGGCGGGGTTGCCAACCTTTTTCAAGATTTTTTTCTTATAATTTTCCAGTTCAAGCCTCGAGTACCTCTATAACAGCGTCCTGAATGCTGGAAAATTTATTTTTGCTTTTTTCCGGTTGTTTTCTTATTTCTTAGTTGACATTATTGTAATCTTGGTATATATTATTATATAGCAAGATAAAAACAGAAAAAATGGCAAAGCATAAAGCGGAAGAATTTTACGAAATAAAAAACTTTAGTTCACTGAACACATAACAGATATTGATACTGAAAAAATGAAATTTTATTACGAACAAGTTATTGATGGTATTATTGATTTAATCCGGATGAAAAAATATGTTCCAGGAGATCGTTTGCCTTCGGAAAGGGTTTTGGCGGAACAGTTCAACTGCAACTATCATACCGTCCGCAAGTCGATGAGGATATTGAGCAAGGATAATGTCGTCGAACAAATCCCCCGTTTAGGAACGTTTGTGAAAAGAGATGCCAGGTATCTAGTCGGGCAGACTCAGTCGAAAGTGAAAATCGTTTCGTCGCGCAAAATCGGTGTAGTGGTACCTCCGGAGGTGAGTGAATATCTCAGTGTTCTGTTAGTCGAACTGCACTGTGCGGCTGTTTCAAAAAACGCGCAACTTGAGATTCGCCCAATCCAAGGCATCAACGAGACAACGGAATTATCGGAGGAACTGAAAAAAAATGGATGCAACTGTTTGATTCTGTTGGCCACTGGGGCATATCCAGAAATCGATTTTGCAGAATTCTCGCGAAAATCGGTTTTGCCTGTGGTATCAGGACGGCATATTGTCAGCGATGAAGAAGACGGCGTTCACGACCAATCAAAAACACCAGATGGCTACATTAGCCGGTCCATGCAACTTTTATGCCGCTACTTTTCCGCTTTAGACCGAAAACACATCGCTTTCATTGGTGGAAGCGGGAAAGTGTCGCCAAAATTTCTCGAATACAACAGTCAGATGAACGCTGAGGGCAGACCGTCCCTATGCGGGTTCGTGAACAGTACGTCAAAGAGTTTAGACGATCTCGTTTCCCCATGGGAAAAGTATAAAGGTTCCCTGGCGGTAATCTGCGAGGATGATATCTATGCCATGCGGCTTGTAAATTCTTTATGGAAACATGGTTGGACCCTGCCAAAAGACGGAGCTGTCGCAGGATTTAACAACACCTCAATAGCTACTGTCACAGATCCCAAACTGACCACAATACAGTTCCCGTTCGTCCACTTGGCAAAAGACATGTTGCGCCAATCAATTGCGCTAATCGAAGGCGATGTCAACGGCAAAGAAAAATCACCACCACCTAATTTAATCATACGCGAAAGCTGTGGCGGCAGTATGATGGGCGAAAAAACAATCGGGGAAATAATAAAAACATTAAAAGGCGATATAAGTTACGAAGTAACAATTGATATGCTCAAGGAAGAAAGTGGACAGCAGATTTCCAGCAGATTAAAAACACAATAATTTAAATTTAAAAATGAAACAAATGTTAAAATTAGTCGATCCGGGAAAAGACAGAATTTTTTCGGGTGAAAGCAACTTTAGTAAGTAAACACCAAATAAGGAGCAGAAAAATGAGAAAGAGAAAAACAAGTTTTACATTGATTGAACTCTTAGTTGTGATCGCTATTATAGCGATTCTTGCCTCAATGCTGTTGCCGGCATTAAGTAAGGCCCGTGACAGAGCTAAGCTAACTTATTGTACATCAATTCTAAAACAATTAGGAACAGCGAGTGAACAATATGCCGATGTATCTGATGGATGGTACCCGCAAGCAAGTGGTTCTTATCCCTGGGACAAAAATAGAATATTCATGGTGGCGATGGGGGAAAATGCTGGTGTCTGGGCAGAAGACTATGCATGCCCCAAGGCTCTTTATTGCTTAGAGAACAGACCGAACAATCATCCCAATGAGATTTTTTTATCTTATAGTTATGGGATAAATTTTACTGATACAGCTTCCACTGGTTATGCCCGGCACAGAAGTAAAATTACTTCAGCGTCGCGACGTCTGCAATTTGTTGATGCGCTCACCAGAGGCGTTGATTGGAGCAGGAGAACTGGATATGTTGGTGAAATTGCAGATTCCAGAAAAGTAGCCTACAGGCACAATTCATCTGCCAATGTTTGCTTTTATGATACGCATGTGGAAAACATGAAAACCGCAGATGTGGTTTCAAGCCGTCCCCTATGGTATTGCGACGGCAGTGAAGATTAATGAGTCAGTTTATATGTAATATAGCAGTGTTTATCTGTCAGAATGCCGGATAAGCTTCCGTGATAATTTCAAATATAGAAAATAATAAGATTTATAAAGGAAAGGTAACAAGATGATTGAAGAAAAGAGAAAAATACTAGAAAATGCAGAGATTCCATTATTACAACTATTTACGAAAAGGAGAATTGCATGTAAAAACTTAATTTTGCATATTTTACTCACAGGAATATTTATCTTTACACTTTCCCCATTCACACATGGGAAAAAGCCTGCCAGGAAAGGGGCAAAAATAGAAGTAATGCTTTCGACAAGTCATTCCAGTACGGTGTTTTCCCCTGGACAAAAACTAAAATTAAAGCTGGTGATAAATAATCACACAGATCAAGTATTCAGCGGGATAAAATATACGGCTAGAATAAACGGCAGTAAAATGCCGGGAAGTGCTTCCGCTACGGTTGACTGTCATCCGGGAATACATTCTTTTCCAATTAATTTGCCGCTTCCTGAGAAAGATGGGGTTTATAAAGCAAAATGTACGTTAAGCGGCTTTGCAGATAAAGAAATAAAGAAGGAAATTCGTAAACACGGAAATGCGGTGATGGAGTTTGTAGTTATAGATCCTCACAAAAAAACTGTTCGCCCGGCTGAACTGAAAAAAGTGCTTGTCGAAGAAATAAACTGCGCCGCGCCACCTGTTTCCGGCCAATATTTGGAATTTGGAGACAGCACGGTGAAAAATAGCAAGTTAGGTACTTTCAGGTACACCGGCAGCAAAGGACACCACATGTTTCCCGCAAGAACACCCAAAGTTATCCTGCCTGAACATCGTAGTAATATATCATGGTTTGCATATAAGTTAAAAATCAAGGAGCTTGGCAAACCCCATATGCTGGAAATTTCTTATCCGGATGATGCCTGGCGTGTGTTCGGTGTATCCATATTTGAAGGTGATTTATTTGGTAATCTTCGAGGTCTGCAGATTAATTCCGGGGTTATTTGCGGAGGGCGGTATCCTAACAGCAATACGGTCAGGTATCATCGCATATACTTCTGGCCCAAATCTTATAAAGCTGCCATAGTAATAACTAATCGCCTGGCGGGCCATAGAGCCGCTGTTGGGAAAATTCGCCTTTACCGTTTACCTGACGGACTTCCGCAATGCCGGATAGAATCCACCGGAAAAGAAGGACGTCACCTCGGATTATTTTATGAAGAAGCCAAGGCTCCGCACAATTTTGGCGGGCTCACAGACAAAATAAAAATCAGAGCAAAAAAGTACCGTAACGAACGCAGGTGGAACTATTTCTATAAGTCGGCCTTACACTTAATTGACTATATGAAATTCTGCGGCTTAGATACGATCCATTATCTAAGTTTGGGTTATGACGATGCTATCTATCCCTCCGAGCTACTCAACCATCGCAGTCGCTATGATGATGGTCATTTAGCTTCTGACCCTTTCAGAAAAGACATCCTTGAAATGTATTTTTCGCTGTTTGACCGGGAAAATCTGACATTTGTTCCTGATATAGATACAGGGGTCAAGTTTTTTAACTTTGAGAACGAAATGAAACGCAAAGGCATTCCACCAACGACATATTGCTGTGTTGATAAAAATGGGAATCATTATACTCCTGGAACAAAATCATTTTATAGAGGCATGAAATACGAACCTCTGGATCCGGACTGGCAAAATTATATTATAAAAATCATAAGGGAAATCGCTGAACGCTATAAAACACATTCCTCATTCAAAGGAATACAAATGCGCGTAAAAGGGAATTCATGCATATATACTGATTTATCCTATGGTTATGGCGATTCGGTTATAAAACTTTTTGAAAAAGAAACGGGCATAAAGGTGCCTGGCGGCAACACACCTGATCGCTTCAACAAACGCTATAAATATTTGACTCATAACAAGAAAGAGGAGTTCATAGCCTGGCGCTGCAAAAAAATCGCAGACTTCCTTAAAAGAATTTCCAGCACACTTTCGTCGATCCAAAAAGATTCAAAACTGTTTATGGGATTTTATGTCAGCAATTTTGCTCCAAGGTTCAGAGACGAGGATAATTGGCCCATCCTCAGAGATACCGGATTCGATCCAAAGAAATACGCGCGAAACGAGAAGGGACTGGACATTTCTCTGCTAAAAGACATGAACAACATAGTAATATTGCGCTACCGCAGGGATGGGGGAGACTTTGTTCATCATCTTTTAGGTAAAAGGGGAGGATGGCAATACAACCATGAGAAGCATTTTATGGAAAAATACGACAATACCGTTAAAGTTCCGGGAATTGCTACGGGAGTACTTTCATTCTATTCTTATTACGAAAGCCGCTTGGACGACTTTGTTTGCAAAGCCCAAAAAAACTGGTTTGATAAAGTTCAGGTATGGCTGGTGGGCACCTTGGTTCCTACTGAACCATTTGAACTGGAACCATTTGCCCACGCGATGAACAGCTATGATCCGCAATACGCCATATGGGGCGGATTTGGAGCGCCAATGGGCAGAGAGGAGGACTTGAGAAAATTCGCCAAAGCATACCGCTCCCTCCCAGCTGTTCCGTTCACAAAAGAGGACTGTTCGCGGCAGCCAGTGGGCATTTACATCGCTCAAGTGGATGGTAAAAGTTGGATTTATCTAGCTAACGAATCCTACGCCCCGGCCAAAGCATCGCTGCGGCTTACTTGTAAAACTGCCGGAAACATAGTCATAAATACCGGAGGGAGTAGGAAGACAGTACATGCAGACGGGAAATCTGTAGATGTTGATATTGAAATAGATGGCTATTCTGTTGCCGTTTTACATTCGGAAAAGGGAAAGATGTTGGTTGATACGGCTGATATAACTGCCGGTAAATTTTATTTAGACACATTAAAAGACAGATGTAATCAAGTCAAGAGTATTCTGAATAGAAGCAAAAACCCGAAAATTAAACAACTGGCAGTTAAATTAAATGGACTCATGCAGAATAAGCTTTGGATTGATTTATGGAAGGCGCTGGAATCAGCAGAAATATTTGACGCAGTAATAGCTTGCGGCATTCCTAAAGGGAAATTTTATGAACTTAACGAAACACATTAATCATGTGGTTTGTTTAGAAATTTTAATAATGAAAGGATTTTGATATGAAATTTTTATCTGTTTTATTAGTGTTGTTTTTAGCATTGTCAAGTAATGCAAAAGCAAAACCTGACAAGATTGTGGAATATAAAATGGTTGGTGATGTGACGCTAAAGTTACATATTTTTAACCCGCCGAACCATAAAAGCAGTGACAAGGCGCCTGCAATTATCTTCTTCTTTGGCGGGGGCTGGGTTGTCGGCGGCCCTAGTCAATTTTACTCACAAAGTAAATACCTTGCGTCCCGGGGAATGGTTGCTGTTTGCGCTGACTACCGTACTCAAAGGCGACATAAGACCAATCCTGATTCATGTGTGAAAGATGGAAAATCTGCCATGCGCTGGGTTCGCTCTCACGCCAAAGAGTTGGGTGTTGATCCCAATAAAATTGCTGCCGGCGGAGGGTCCGCCGGTGGCCATGTTGCAGCAGCAGCAGCATTGGCAAAAGGATTTAATGAAGAGGGCGACGATACATCAGTCAGCTGTCGTCCAGATGCGCTGGTCTTGTTTAATCCGGTTTTTGATAATGGCCCCGGAGGTTACGGTTATACACGGGTAAAAGAGTATTGGGAAAACTTTTCACCCATGAATAATATCAGGAAAGGTGCGCCTCCGACAATTGTTTTCCTGGGAACAAGAGACAATCTTATTCCAGTTGCTACCGCGGAAAAATACAAAAAATTAATGGAAGAAGCTGGCTCCCGCTGCGATCTTCATCTATATAAAGACCAGCCACATGGATTCTTCAGGAAAAAACTCTTCAAAGAAAAAACGCTTATTGAAACAGATAAATTCCTGGTATCCATCGGTTACCTGAAAGGAGGGTTTACGCTTAAATAAAGTAAATATTTCCTGATACAAAATAACCCCTGATTTGTGATATATCGTAAAGAATCACATCATAAAGCTGAGTAAAAATCTGGAAGAAAATTATAATGACTGATTAATATCCAAGGAAAATATTAACAATGAAAATGAAATTAGTCTTTACAATCCTGCTACTGACATGGGTTATGTTTACAGGCTGCATTAACCGAAATTCACAAGAATCACAACTGGTGTATAATTGTCAGGAAACAGCAACACCTCCAACAGTAGACGGCAGGCTTAATGATAAACAGTGGCAGGCAGCTGATATTTTACCAATCAAGTATCATCGGCCCGGCACATCAAACGCTTCTGTAGCTGTAAAAATGCTTTGGGATGACAATTATGTATATATTGGGGCAGAAATAAAAGACCATAACCTTATTGCCTCACACACGGAAAGAGACAGTAAAGTATGGCAGGATGACTGTATAGAATTCTATTTGGATACAGAAGCGGGATCACACCATCAGTTGACCTATTTTGAAATAGATATTACTCCTGGAAATACTATTTTTGACACTTTTTTTGTCAACTACCATTCTTATCCCGAGTTATATCATAAAGGAGCATGCGAAATGGTAAATTCTCTTAACCTTGAAATCAACTCTAGTATTAGGCTTAATGGCACTATAAACAATTCTTCTGATATTGATAGTGGCTGGAACTTGGAAATAGCTCTGCCGATTAAACAATTGCAAACAAAAGGCGCAAAACGAAAGATACATGCAGGCACACAATGGAGAGCAAATTTTTACTATCACAATGTAGAGGATAATCGTGAATTTATGTCATGGTCTCCAATTGGAGCTGATAATAGCGCTCATAGACCAGGACTTTTTGGTAAAATATATTTTTCTGAGAAACAACAAAATATAAACTCGCAAAAACTGAATACAAACAATAAGATCAACTGAATTTTGATTTTTGCCGTTAAACAGATTATAGCGTTTGAGTAAGCAAAGGTCAAGTATAAATAATAAAAACCAGGACAAAAAAATGAAGCCAAATATTCTTTATCTGCATTCGCACGACACTGGAAGGTACATACAGCCCTACGGACATGCAATAGAAACCCCTCATTTGCAGTCTCTGGCTGAAGGCGGAGTCCTTTTTCGCCAGGCCTTCTGCGCAAATCCAACGTGTTCACCCAGCCGAGCATGCCTCCTGACTGGAGAATACGCACATACCAATGGCATGCTAGGGCTTGCTCACCGCGGTTTTTTGCTAAATGACTATTCGCATCATATTATCCATCAACTGAAAGCTGCAGGCTACACCTCAGCTCTAGCCGGGGTCCAACATATAGCACATGGAGATGAGGCTTGGAAGACAATAGGCTATGATTCTTATCTCGGCAATGCTTTGACCGCGCATGAGGCAGCATGTGAATACTTGAGCAATCCGCCGGATAAGCCGTTTTTCCTATCTGTCGGCTTCTTTGAGACACATAGAAAATTTCCTGTTGAGCACCCGTTGGATAACCCTGATTACTGCGCCACGCCGTATCTTTGCCCGGATACACCGAAAACGAGAGAAGATATGGCTCGCTTCAAAGCAAGCGCCAGAGCTCTGGACTTAAAGATGGGAATGGTTCTCCAAGCCTTGGAAAAAAACGGATTAGACGACAACACGCTTGTAATATGCACAACGGATCACGGAATAGCTTTCCCTAAAATGAAATGCAACCTTACTGACGGAGGTATCGGCGTAATGCTTGTAATGCGGGGGCCAGGAGGATTCGACGGAGGAAAAATCTGCGATGAAATGGTAAGTCATGTAGATATATATCCGACTATTTGTGAACTCGCGGGAATAGATAAACCGGAACGGCTTCAGGGAAAATCCATCCTGCCTCTTGTAAACGGCAAAAAAGATTACATCAGGGAGGCTGTCTTTGCGGAAGTCAACTATCATGCCGCTTATGAGCCCCAGCGTTGCGCCAGGACAAAGCGCTGGAAGTACATCAGACGCTATGACGACAGAGAAAAACCTGTCCTGATAAATTGTGACGACGGTTTTTCCAAAAGCCTTTACATGGACAATGGCTGGGGCGAGATATCTCCTGTAGAGGAGGCTTTGTATGATCTGTTTTTTGATCCATATGAATCCCACAACCTTACAGGCGAAGCGAGATGCGCTCAAGTTTTGGCGGATATGCGCTCAAGGCTGGATAATTGGATGAAAGAAACAAACGATTCATTGCAGAGTAACGGGTTTGTGGCGGCTCCGAAAGGCGCAAGGGTCAATGACCCAGACGGGATTTCGCCAACCGACAAAGAGGCCATTGTCATAGAATAAAAATGAAAAATTTTGAATATTTTAAAATTGGAAGCCAGAAAAAATAGAATTTTCCCAGGAATATTACCTTTATCAAACAAAGGATTATAAAATGAGAGTACGACCTAACATAATTTTCATAATGCCGGATCAATTGCGCCACGACATGCTGGGATGTTATGGACATCCCTGTGCCATAACCCCGAACATTGATCAACTTGCACAAAACGGCATTCGATTTCAAAACTGCTACAGCACAAATCCGGTATGTTTACCAGCGCGCGCAAGCATAATTACCGGGAAATATTGTAATCAACATCATTGTCATTCGAATTCTAATTCACCTTCGTCTGACGAAATTTGCTGGCCGGCGCTTTTGCGTGACAACGGCTATTATACGGCGCTTGTCGGCAAACTGCACTTATGGGAGCAATATCGCGATCCCTGTTTCAGCGCTATAGACCACGGCTTTCAATATAAGCAGATGACTGAAGGGAAAGCAAGTGTGAATAATGGAGTCGAAGAATCCGGCTGGTATTTCGATTATCTCTTGGACCGCGATCTGCCAATAGAGCGTCAACAGACGGCTGATGACCTCAGACTGGGGCGTTCCTGGATAAGCCAATATGATGAATATGACCATATAGACGGACTGATTGGGGCCCGGGCTGTACGGCAAATAATTAATAATAGAAAATTATCGAAGAAATTGCAAAAGCCTTTTTGCATGCAGGTAGGATTTTGCAGTCCTCATGAGCAATATGATCCCCCAAAAAGGTTTTTCGATATGTACGACAGAATGGAAATACCCGATCCCGTATTTGATCCTTTACAAAACCTATCAAAATCTCCAGCTTTTCAAGCTTATGTAAAAGCTTGTGCGGATCGCACTGGATTTGCATATGATGAAGGCTATGACGCTGAATCTATTGAACGTATAAATTTTATGAGGCGCTGTTATTTGGCAACAGTTACTTTTGTCGACCATCAAGTTGGTTTGATTGTAAAAGCACTAAAAGATGCCGGAATTTATGAGAATACAGTAATTATATTTACCAGCGATCATGGTGAATTCATCGGTGAACGTGGCGGGATTCAAAAGGAATTTTTCTTGTATGAAGATAACTTGCATGTTCCGTTGATAATCAGCGCTCCTTTCCTTGACCTCAAGGCCAGCGCACCCGCAGGACTTGTTCAAAATATTGATATTTTCGGTACAATTCTTGATATTGCAGGAATCAATCCCCCTGAAGATATGATGAGCCAAAGCCTCCTTCCTATAATGCATGCCCCATCACGTGAATTACGGGACGCTGTCTTTGCAGAAACTTTAGACAGAAAAATGGTTATTCAAAATGGGTACAAATTGATTATGGAAAAAGATCCTCTGGGAACTGAACTCTATGATCTCAAAAATGATCCAGGGGAAACAATTAACTTGGCCAGGAACACGGATAATCCGCTAGAAATGACCTCTGATCCAGATAAGCTTGTATTAATAAATCAACTTTTGCAAAAAATCATTGTTTGGCAGCAGGATTGCGAGGGAGTGCCATATCAGCGGTAAAAACGGCATCATATTCTTTATGTGTTCAAAAAAAGAGGCACTGCAGAAATTGCAATTGCCTCTTTATTTTTTTATTTGTTATTTGGTTAAGACTTAATCGTTATCTTCTTCACTTTTTTCTTTTCCCTTGCGTCCTTTCCCTTTGCGCCATCCTCCCCTTTTTTTGCGCATTTCCTTCATTTTTTCTCTCCATGCTTTTGGATCTGTTTTACGCAATTCCTGCATTTCTTCCATTTTTTTCTTCATTTCAGCATATTTTTCAGGATCTTTTTCTTTTATTTTTTCCAGACGTTTCTCCATCCTGGCTTTTTGTTCAGCCTGTCTCTTTTCTCTTAGTTCCTTCATTTTCGCTTTGAAAGCTTCCGGGTCTGTTTTGCGCAGTTCTTCAAGTTTTTTTCTTTCCGCTTTGCGCTCTTCCATTTTTTTCATTATTTCAGCATATTTTTCAGGATCTTTTTCTTTTATTTTTTCCAGCCGTTTCTCCATCCTGGCTTTTTGTTCAGCCTGTCTCTTTTCCCTTAGTTCCTTCATTTTGGCCTTGAAAGCTTCCGGGTCTGTTTTTCTCAATTCCTGCATTTCTTTCCATCTAGCTTTTCTATCCTTTTTCTCCGTATCTTCAGCTTTACTAATTCCTTGAATTCCGAAAAATGCCACTGCGAGTACTGCGAGTAATAGCCGAGCTTTCATTTTACCATCTCCTTAATTTAAGATTTTATTAATCGGCCTTATTGCCTTCAACTGTTAATATAAACGTGTATCTAACTAAACTTATTGTATTCAGTCCGAAAAAAATAGTTTTTCATCATCCTCCAATAAAAAGAGGCAACTGTAATTTCGTTTACAATTGCCCCATGTTAAAGTATAATTTACCTGAAATTATTCTTCGTTACTTTCTTTTTTGGATTTTCTGGCTTTACGAGCTTCCCTTTTGGCTTTTCGTTCCGCCTTTGCTTGTTCTTCCAACTCTTTAATTTTGGCTTTATAAGCTTCCGGGTCTGTCTTTTTTAATTCTTCAAGTTCTTTTTGCAAGGCAGCCTTACGGGCTTTTTCCTCTTCCATCTTTTTCATTACTTCGGCATATTTTTCAGGATTTTTTTCCTTCAATTTTGCCAGCCAAGCTTCGCGTTTGACCTCACGTTTAGCTTTGCGTTCAGCGATTCTGGCTTCACGCTTTGCCTTACGTTCCGCGATTTTTTCCTCACGAGTCTTGGCGTTGATGGTTCCCACTGCTCCGAGAAAAACGACTGCGAGTACTGCAAGTAACAGACGATTTTTCACTTTCTGTCTCCTTAAGTTAATTTAAGGCCTTATTGCCTTATGACGTAATATAACGTATATTAAATTAAAATATTGCGTCAATTCAAAGAAAAAATGAAGATTTTTTCAATTAACAAAAGTCGTCATCCAGAATGGACATTTCATCCTCAACAAACTCAATGACTTTCTCAATAGCATTAGCACGATGACTGATCTTGTTTTTCTCTTCCTGAGAGAGTTCAGCAAAGGTCTTATCAAATCCGTCCGGAACGAATACAGGATCATAACCAAAGCCGTTTTCGCCTCGTGGAGCACTAATAATAGTACCGTAGACTTCTCCGCGGAATGAACCGACTATTTCCTTATTAAACGCAATTGAAATGACACAAACAAAACGAGCACGGCGGTTTTCCTTGTCTTCAAGTTCATCTAATATTCTGGCGATACGTCCTGCATCATTTTCGGCATAGCGGGATGAATAAATTCCAGGAGCGTTATCCAGAGCCTCCACCTCCAGCCCTGAGTCATCGGCAAAAGCCAATGTATCGCAGTAGTTGGCGGCTGACAAAGCCTTTATGTTTGCGTTTTCTTCAAAAGTTTTACCATTTTCCTCTGGTTCATCGTAATCCGGGTAGTCATTTAAAGAAACTATCTCCAGATTTTGGCCATCAAGAAGTTCGCGGTATTCTTCAAGTTTGTGCTGATTATGGGTAGCGGCAATTATTTTAGTCATAGAAATTTCCTTTAAAATTTTGAATGTCCCTTTATCTCCCTTATATTACAGCCATAATCTTATTTTGCAATGAATGTGAAAACTTTGGTGATGAAATATGGTCAGTCATACTGTCGGAAAAGTTCTTGATAATTTTCGTTCATACAAAACCTATATTGGCTTCAGCGGCGGTGCTGACAGCGTGTCCTTGCTTCTGGCGGCAAATGAATTTGCATCGGAACTGGATCTGGATATAACTGCCGTGCATTTTGACCACGGGATTCGCGGCGAAGCAAGCCGGCTTGACGCCCAGTGGTGCCGGGATTTTTGCCGGAGCCGCAAAATCAACTATGAACAATATGAACTTCATACTCTGGACGAACGTAAAAAGAGTGAAAATATTGAAGCTGTTGCCCGCCGCTTACGAATCGCAAAGTGGACAGAGCTTATCAAAGGGAAGAAAAAATGTGTCGTTCTCCTCGGGCATCATGCTGACGACCGTATAGAAAACCTTTTCATCCGTATGTGCCGCGGGGCAAATGTTTCCGGCTTGACATCTCTAAGGGAAGAATCTTTAATTAAAAATGTAAAATTCATAAGGCCTTTATTGTCCTACAGCAAAATGGACCTAATTGAATTTCTTGCCGCCCGGGGCATCTCTGAGTGGTGCGTGGATCACAGTAATTTTGATGAAAGTTACACTAGGAACTATTTCCGTCATCGCATTATTCCGGAAATTGTCGAACAGCTTCCCACTGCCGCGACCGGTTTGGTAAAGGCGGCAAAAGCTCTGGAAGTTGATGCCCGTTTTATTGAGGAAAACGCCCAGGAAAAATATTCTCAGATTGCTGACAAAAAAATTACCGGGTTAGACTTCTGGTGTTCCCTGGCTCCAGCCTTGCTTCCGCGGGTGCTGCGTTATTGGCTGAGTGCATTTTTTAAAGCTGAATTTGTACCGACGTATGACTTGATCGAACGTTTTCAAAAAGCTTTGGAGCAAAAAGAAGGAAAAGAAGGAAAACAAATATTAGTTCCCTTGACAAAAGATAATTTTATCTGGCTTCATCGCGGAGAAGTTGGATTGACTTATGATGAATTCATCGAAACCGAAGAATGTGTCTGGGATTGGCAGGA
Source organism: Victivallaceae bacterium (assembly GCA_963664605.1). GTDB lineage: Bacteria > Verrucomicrobiota > Lentisphaeria > Victivallales > Victivallaceae > JAHOYW01. The sequence goes on along the minus strand of OY761536.1, from coordinate 961,045 downwards.
TCTGGATCACATCAGCTATGACGGCAGAAAATTCAAACTGACCCTGGCTGATAAATTTGATCCCAAAATGATCAGCGAAACTGTCACCGCTTTCGATGCTGAACAACTCCCGTCCGTATTGATTTTATCCAAACGGGAGGATGGCGATAAAATGATACCTTTTGGGAACAAACGCCGGGTAAAACTGAAAAAACTGCTGACTGAGCGAAAACTTACCGCCAAAGAAAAGGAGCATCTTATTGTCCTCCGTTCCAATGACGGCACGATTATCTGGGTTCCAACGATCAGGCATTCATCTTTTGCCAACGTAACAGATAAGACCGGCAAAGTCGCTTACATAGAAATGAGCGTTTAATATCTCAATTTTATAAATTCCCCGCACATAACTTTTATAGCTTCGGATGAATGTCCCGCCCCGACAGGATCTCCATAATATCCGGCAATGAAACCGCCAGCCGGAGTGGACAACTTTTTAAACATCTCACGCGCGTAGACACGAATATCCTCGAGTGAACCTCTGCACATCATATTCTGTATATCCACGGGGCACCAAAAAGTTATTCTGCCACTGAAGCGTTCACTTAAGAGCTCCAGCCCCATATTTTGCTGCTGATCCATTTGAATCACATCAAGCCCAGCGTCAATCAGGTCATCAAGAATTTCGACAATATAACCGCAACTGTGCAGGAAAGTCAGCATTCCGGCATCATGAGCGGCTTTGTACACTTTCGCGTAAGCCGGTTTCCAGAATTCACGCCATTTTTCCGGATCAATCATCAACTTATCCTGCAATCCCCAGTCATCACAAAACATATAACCGTCAGCCCCGAGCATCTTGTAATGCTCAATAGCTTTCAAATTCATATCTACCAATAGCGCAATAAGCATTTTCAAGTTTGCAGGCTCCAGATAAATATCCATCCAGGTGTTTTCCAGACCGCGTATGAAGTGTATCCGTTCATATAAGGAAATTCCTCCAGCTATTATAAATTTATCAGATCTGGCATTTTCAACAGATTGTCTTTCGGCATCCTTCCAACGGTGCGGCGCATCAACGTCAGGAATATTTAATTTATCCCAGTCGTTCCAGTTTTCGAGCGGACAACTTTTCACTTCGCCCATTTTACAGATACCTATATTTTCCCAGACCGCTCCCCATTCATCGTTTTTTATACCTTTAGTCCTGGGACGGGCGTCAACTGAAGGGTTCATTCCTATCCCTCCGAAGTCATTGCCGAATTCAGGCGGGATCGACCTTGCAACACGTTCGGGGTATTCAAATTTAACGGTACGTTTCACAATTTCTTTTGATGTCATTATTTGCATCTCCTGTTAAGTTGAGTGTATATTATAAATATAATGCATTTCAGGTATTAATGCTTTTAATATAAAGGATAGCGGAATATTATACAATGAGTGGAACAAGATATGGTTTCAAAGGGAGTGAGATCGGCCTGCCGCTAATTTACAGCGGCGGTTTTCATAATTATAATTACTCCATGGGACTGAACCGCCATATTCACGAAACCGGCCCCGAAATAACCTATGTCATGAAGGGCTTCGCAGAATGGCAGTTGGACAGCGGCTCCAAACTGGAACAATCAGGAGGTACCCTGGCAATCGTACCACGCAACATCCGGCATCGCGGCGCGCAAGGGGTCATAACCCCTTGCTGGCTGTTCTGGTACGTGCTTGATCTGCAAAATCAAAAAGCAGCACGAAAAAACACCCCTTTCAGTATTAGGGAAATGGAACTTATTTTTGAGGCCTTTTCCATCAAGGCTGGCCGGGTCGTTCCAGCACTTTCAAGTGTTGAAGGATACTTCACACGGCTGCTTGATCTTCTGCGTCAAGCCCCCGGTAATCTCTGGTACGCCGCGGAAATGCGGCTGGTTCTATGTCAGATAATATTAAGCACGGCAAAAAGCTTAACCGGGAGCATGTCACTCAGCGATGACTCTATTGCTATGCAGGCACGGGCATATATGAAAGAAAATATCACCTCCAGCATAGCAGTGGATGACATTGCCGCAGCATGCGGCCTGAGTGAATCACAATTCGCAAGACGGTTCAAAAAAACAGTTGGAGTCACTCCGGCGGACTATCTTCAGCGCCTGCGTATTGAAAAAGCCTGCAATATATTACGCGAAACCAGCGACAGCATTACTGAAGTCGCTTTTAGCTTAGGTTTTTCATCCAGTCAATATTTTTCCACCGTATTCAAACGCTACACCGGAATAACCCCATATAATTATAAAAAGATGTAAAATTTTAAAATCTTACTGTTGACAATCGCTGTTTTATCAACTAAAATATTTAGTAAACTTTTTAACAAATAAGGAAAATACAGCAATGAAAGAACTTACAGGCAAGGAACGTATCAAGCGTATTTTAAAACGAGAACCGGTTGACCGGATTGGTTTATTTGAACATTTCTGGGGGGACACTCTCAAAAAATGGCAGCAAGAAGGCCATATAAAGGAAAATGAAGATCTGGCGGATCATTTTGGTTTCGATATGCAGATAGCCTCAGGGCTTAACATGTGCGCCCAGGTTGATTTTGTAAACGAAATAGTTGAAGAAGATGAGGAAACCATTCTCGAACGTGACGGCAACGGCGCAATATTAAGGCGGCATAAGCTGCATAACGGAACTCCTGAACACGTTGATTTTCTGGTTAAAGACCGCGCGGCATGGGAAGAACACATCAAACCGCGCCTGAAGCCCACCCGTAATCGGATAAACTTTGAAACATACCGTAAAACAAAAAGAAAATCAGCGGAAAAAGAGCGTTTTTATTTTCAATCAGGAATAAATGTATTTGAGCTGATGCACCCGGTTTGCGGACACGAGTACATGCTTATGGGTATGGCTCTTGATCCCGAATGGATAAAAGACATGGTCACAACCTATTCTGAATTGACCGTTAACCTTATGGAAACGCTTTTTGCCGAAGAGGGCAAGCCGGACGGCATCTGGTTTTACGAAGATATGGGCTTTAAGGGGCGCCCTTTTATGTCTTTGGATATGTATCGTGAAATTATTCAGCCCGGACATAAGAGAACAATTGACTTCGCGCATTCTCTCGGCTTACCGGTGATTATGCATTCATGCGGTTATGTCGAACCACTCGTGCCGGGAATGATTGAGTCCGGCGTTGACTGCCTGCAGGTAATTGAAGTAAAAGCAGGAATGGATTTATTAAAGCTGAAACGTGAATTCGGCGATAAGCTCGCGTTCTGCGGCGGTATGGATGCCAGGAATCTGGTGGCAAACGATATTGACGCCATCCGCGCCGAACTTCACGAGAAGATCCCGGTGGTAAAACAAGGCTCAGGCTACATACTTCATTCGGATCATTCTATTCCGACAGATTGCAATTATGAAACTTACCGCTATTTTGTAGATGAAGGTTTAAAATTAGGAAAGTATTAAATATGGTATATTAAATGGCAAAGAAAACTACAGTTAAAGATATTGCTGAGCGGTTGGGGATATCATCCTCAACCGTGTCTTTTGTTTTGAACAATAAAGACCAGGGAATCAGTGAGGACATGCGCCGAAAAGTAATTGATACGGCTATCCTCATGAATTATCGCAAAATCCCCAAAGCGAATATGCTTGGCTGGCTGCGTGTCGCCTATCTGACTCCCCAAATACAATATTTTAATTTTCACACTTCTTTCTTTGCTGAAGTCTATAATCATTTACAGCGAAAGGCACCGGAAGCAAAAATAGAATTGTCTCTACGTGAATTCAACAGCAGCTCATCAATCGAAAAACAGTATTTGCAACTCCAGAAACTTCAAAACATGGATATAGACGTATATATTTGTCATAGTGCTCCAATCGCGGAATACTTAGTCAAAAACGGCCTCAAAGTAATCTTAAGCCAGGGCGGCCGCAGCAATAAATGCGTAAATATTTTTTGTGATGATTATACTGCGGGAAAACTCGCAGCGGAGCACGCTCTCGAAATGGGACATCACACCGCTGGAATGATTTTTCCCTCAACAAAAAAAAACCCGAGATTTGAAGGGTTTATGGATACGTTCACCGCAAACGGTGGAGTCTGTCCAGATGGATTTCAATGGTCGCCGGAATTTGAACATGGCAAAATCGAAAACTATGTAAGGGAACATGCCGGCGAAAAAGGTTTGCCAACATTATTTTATTGTTTTGCCGATAATATAATGTTCCCTGTAATACGCGGCTTTGCCGCCAACAGTCTAAAAATCCCTGATGACGTCAGTTTGATAGGCACGGACAATCTCTACTGGGGAAAATTCAACCAACCGGCATTTACAACCGTTGATCTATGCGAAGAACTTTTCGCGGAAAAATTGATTGAAGCCATCAAATACGTCAACGCCGACAAACCTCCTTATCAGTTAGCGGTTCCGGTCCGCTTACTCAAACGTGAAACTGTAAGTCTGCTGACTTAATATCTAACGCATTTTAAAATAGCGCTTATAGCCAAACATTACCATTGGAATATTTGGCGCAAGTGAGCCAGAAAAATTATTTTGCTGTTCTTTCGACAGGAGAAAGCAAGCTTTCCTCAAGCTTGTGAATTTTACCGCACCATGAAGCTAAACGTGTAATTTCATCATAAATACATTTCATATCAGCATTTTCACACGAACCGTCTGGACGTGTACCGCCGCACGGACCGTTTGCCATGCCTTTCGGACAAAGCTCAGGGCATACGTAAAAAGTTTTCGGAAGACGGCATTGTGAACATTCATGACATGAAGCAAAAACTTTTTTAGCGAAATAATGACTTCCCGGAATTTGTTTATCGGCACGCGGAAACATGAACTTTTTGAGTCTATACGACATTTTCTCCCTGCCTGACAAATTTGCTCTCGGTACGGCAGCCATTATGGGGGCTGTTTCCAGATGAGCCTTTGAAAATAAATTCCTGAACAGATAAAACTTGTACGGATAGGGCGCCATTTCCGTTCTTGCGAGAAAAGCGGTATACTCTTGTGACCAGTCCGCGAAACTGCTAAATTCTTTCAATGCCGACTTTATTTTTTCTCCCGCTATCTTGATTCTGTCAGGGGAATTGATCCCGGCAATCTGGATACCGCTATATCCAAGCAGCCGGCAACCGGCAGCCTGAAGTTCCAACCGCCTCCACTGGGCGGCTTCAAACTGGTTATATGAATATTTCAGCTCACTTTCAAGAATAGTCTGGAAATTAGTGGAAAACTGTACTCCCGCAAGATTACCTCGCTGAATTTTTTCCAGAAGTTCCGGGCTCAAGAGCATTAAACGGGCAATTGTCGGGAAATGCTTTCCCCTGTAAGTCAGATACCAGCGCAATTCCTGAAGTTTCAGCATGTCCCAGCCAAGTTGAGTAATTACAAAATTCGCTCCCTGCCGAAGTTTCTTCATTAACTTGAAATACTGCGGAAAAACTGTTTCCGGGCTGTATTTAAAAGGATTGACCGTGCACCCTGAAAAAAACGGGTATTTTTCCCGCGGCTTGAGTGCTTCCAGAATATGCACGCTGTCAGTAAAAACTTTCCCGCGGTTTTCTCTGGCGCTTTCACCCTGATAAGTATTGCCGCTGACCGCAACAATGTTGGCGAAGCCGTTTGCCATACAGAAACTGGCAGTTTCAGAAAGCTTTTGCAGATTTGATTCACGGCCGCTTAAAAATATAATATGCCGGTCGCGGTCCTCAAGGCTTAAAGCCGCCGCAATATTTGCAGCGTCTAAAGTATTCGGCGAAATAAAACGATCCGTAATCGCCAGTCCCGCAGGAATACCTTCGATACCCAAGGCCGCGTATTCAAGCTCTTTCAGGCGTTCCCCTGCGACTTCCGGGTCAGTGGTGTTGCTCGGTGCATGCTGTTCAAACAGAAGCATGAACGTTCCATCATCAAGGTTTTCACGGAAACGATTTATACTCGGGTCAAAATTCATTTCCAACTGTAAACCGTCATAGCTCATTTTAGCAGGACTCTATTCTGTCTTTTTACCGAAATTAAAAATAAAAAATACCCCCGCGCAAAGACCGCAGGAAACAAGTATTGCCGAAAATATGATCGGGATGGTCGCGCCGTTCTGGATACCGGCGGCATCAAGAATAATATTAATCGTCACATCACGCAGCCCCAGTCCGGAATTTGAAGGCAGCAACCCGGCGACATTGCCGACAGTCACCGCAGTGATTACGTCCAGGGGATTAACGTTACTCATGCCCAGGCTTTTCATAATAAGATATATGACAAAAACAACATTAAGGTGAACAAATATCACACTGACCAAAGTCAGCTGCATAACTGTTTTCCATGAGTTACGGTAGGTGTCTATGACCTTCGTAAAACGGCTTACAATACCATGCCCGTATTTATCCCCAAGATCCATTAACCAGCCGACCGGCTTGATTTTTTTAAAGACCCGGTGAAAAAACAAACAGGTCATTGCCCCAAGCCCGCCAAGACACATAAAAATCAAACCAAGGATTCCAAGAATTCGAATAGTATCGTTAAGTTGAATCACTTCAAGTTGTACTTTCATCAAGGTAGGTATCGAAAGAAGAATAACGACCAAAGCTAAACTGAACATCGCCGCCATTCCAACCATGCGGTCCATCAATATGGAAAATGCGCCTTCAGCTTTTGCGCCTTTAGCGGTATGTTGGTTCAAAAATCCAATTTTAGCGATATCCCCGCCAATCGCCCCGCCGGGGATCACTAATGAGAAAAAGTACCCCTTCATAGTCAGGCAAACCGCATCTATAAAAGTAATGTCAATACCAATAATCAAAGCTAGTTTATACCAGCGCCAGGAACATACAACCATGTGCAAAACATATGCCATGACAGCAGGCAGTATCCACCAGAAATTAATATGGGACAAATTCTCTACGAAAGTATCATAATTCTTGCTGATGAGCCACCAGATTATGGCAACTGCCAAACCAGTTTTAAGAATAAATGACAAAAATGCCTTTATTTTACTTTTCTTATTGTCTGCCTGCATCCTGTTCCTTTTATTATTACAGGTGGATTAAATCGCTAATAATTTAGCACACTTTTTACAGTCAGACAATAGTTAATCAAAAGATATATTGCTTAATTTATACCGGCAAACGGATATAATAAGATAAACTCCCGGACAATATAAAAAACACATTCAAGATAAAAGCGATACAGTATATAAAATTGTTTGTATTTTCAGTTGGAGTGGTCTATGTTTCTGAAGTTAATATTTTTTACGCACAAGAATGGAGGCTGACTTTGAGTGATAATATTAAAACAGATTCTTTAAGCACCGGGGAGCTGCAAAATAAAATTGTCTTGCTGGGAGAAAACCTGAACCGGGTAATCAAAGGGAAAAAAGACACTATAAGGCTGCTGATAACCGCGCTTGGAGCTGGCGGCAATGTCCTCATGGAAGATGTCCCCGGAGTCGGCAAAACAACTCTTGCTAAAGCGCTGGCCGCCAGTATTGACGGTAAATTCAGCCGGGTTCAGTTCACTCCTGACCTGCTCCCGTCAGACATTCTCGGGAATTCAATATATAATCAGCAGAAAGCTGAATTCTTCTTCCGACCCGGCCCAGTCTTCGCCAATATACTGTTAGCGGATGAAGTCAACCGTGCTTCTCCAAGGACTCAATCCGCCCTGCTCGAATGCATGAGCGAAAAACAAGTTTCAATTGCGGGAAAAACCAGCCTTTTACCCGATCCATTTATGGTTATAGCTACCGAAAATCCTGTTGAATACCAAGGGACTTATCCGCTTCCGGAAGCACAGCTTGACCGTTTTGCGATGCAGCTCGCGCTAGGCTATCCGGACGAAGAGTCTGAAATGCAACTGCTATTTGACCGGCTGACCAATGAGCCGGGAGCGCATATCAAAGCCGTTCTCAACTGTACCGAAATAGCCAAAATGCAACTTGCGGTCCAGCAGGTGAACATTGAAAAAACTGTGGTCCACTATATGCTCAACATCATTAAAGCGACCCGGCATGATACGCGCATTACGCTCGGGGCCAGTCCGCGAGCCCTGCTTCTCCTCTCAAGATGCAGTCAGTCTTATGCCTTAATCCAGGGACGGGATTATGTTCTTCCTGATGACGTTAAAGTTCTTTGTTCCCCGGTACTGGCGCATCGCCTGGTAATTGAAAATAAAACTAAGTATTCTGGTATTTCCGCAATTGAGATAGTCGAAGATATCATCAAAAAAATCAAAGTTCCAGCATAATGCAATTATATAAAACTCCGGTTTTATTGGATACAGATTTATGAGCATCACCTCGTTATACAGAAAATATGTAGACAGATTTCTGGACGGACCGGAATGGAATTATACCCAGGCTCTTGAAAAAAGACCAGGCAATTATCGTTCAGTAACGGCTGCCGCGATGATCTGGCTGCTGTCTTTTTACTATCGTGTTTTCACGGTTCCGGCTCAAGTCCTGGTTCCGGTTGCCGGGGTTATTGTTTTGTACAGTATTATAGCCTGGAATTCACCAATGCGCATGGTGGCGGTGGCTTTATTTATTATTTTTCTGGTTGACTTTATATTTGCCCTGCTTTTCCGTCCGAAATTAAAAATAAAGCGGCACGTTCCGCGCCGCATCCGGGCCGGATCAACATTTTCAATCCGCTATGAGCTTGAAAACCTGCGCCGTTTCAGCGCCTGGGACATCGAGATGGACAACTACCATCTGCGTCCAGGGATAAAAGTTAAAAAACTTGCTAAAGCCGGAGTTATCCCTCCACGCGAAAAAGTGGAAATAACAGCAGAAGCGGAAGCCCTTAAACGTGGTAAATATGATATTTTTTCTCCTATAGCGGACTCCAGGTTTCCTCTGGGTTTATTTAAAATGAGCAGACGCAAAAAGGGAGCTCCGGAAGTTTTGCTGGTCTATCCTTCTTTCCATGAACTTCACTCCCTTGACCTGCCGGTGGCGATGCGTTTTCAAAAAGAGGGGGATGCCCGGGTTTCGAAAGTCGGGGAATCTTTAGATTTTTTCGGCAACCGGGAATTCCGGGAGGGAGATGATCCGCGCCATATAGACTGGACCGGCAGCGCAAGGAGCGGAGATATTATAATCAAGGAGTTTCAACAGGAATACCTGAGCCGGATAGCAATAATCGTTGATACTTATGTTCCCCCGGTAAACAGCTTTCAATTCAGTTTTATGAAAAGGCCCCGTTTTGCGGAACTGGAAGCGTCCCTGTCGCTCTGCTCAGCTCTGATCGATTACCTGACGCGCGGTGAATATGTTGTCGATATCTTCGCTACCGGATTGGATGTTTACCATTTCAAGGCAGGCAGGCATTTGAGCTGCTTTGATGACATAATGGATATTCTCGCCAGCCTTGAGATAAATCATCAGATTCCGATCAATGAAATTTCTTCGAGTGTGATTGAGGAAATATCCAGTATAGGCAGTGTAGTAGTACTGCTGCAAGGCTGGGATAAAGAACGGGAAAAATTAATTAACCGCCTGAATAATTACGGCATTGCGTCCAAAATCATAATTATCGGCAACAAAGAAAAAATATCAGCTCCGTCAAACATCAAAGTTTACAGCGCCGAAGACGTTGAAAAAGGAAGGGTGCTTAAATTATGAGAAAAAGAACGGAAAAAAAATCTTTTACAGCGTTGTTTTTGTGTGCCGGGATACTTACCCCGTCCGCATTCCTTTTTTCTCTTGTAGCGGATCTGCCGCATATAATTTTAATCACCCTTTGCGGTTTGTTTTTATCATTAATCAGCAGAAAATCCGCAAAGCTTAACGACCGTACAGTTATTTATTCCATTGTACTTTCACTTGTTATTGCTGTTTTATTTGACCTTGCTTTTCCAATGGCGGATGACCGTTTTGAATATATAAGCTCGTTGTTTCGTCCTAATATAATTGTTCCACTCTTCTTTTACCTGTCCGTGGCCGTTACTTTTTTCGGCATAAAAAAATATTCATATAGTATATGTTTTATCTCCGCCATGATAGCTCTCGCTTTCTGCGGTAACGCTATGCGTATTCCTTTTGAAACGGAACGCATTCTGATCCCGGGGGTTATTCTTAGTAATTTCCGGACATTGTATATCTCATGCATTTCCCTGAGCATATTCTCATTTATACTCGCCTGCCGCAATAATGTACAGGAAATAATAGACCGGAAAAAGCAAAAATACCGCTTTAGAAGGTTTCTTATCGTCACCTGTATTATAGTTCTGTTGTTTCCTGCCGGGTTCGCTTTTTACAAACTCATAGAATATTTCGACAGCGATCTTCGCGGACTGCAGAATATATTGTTGAACCCGATGTTCTTCCAGCCCCGGAACGGCAAAACCGTTTTCGGGGAGAGGGCCGACCTTAACCAGATGATTTCTCCTGAACTTCTGAAAGACCAGGAGGCAATTGTAATCCGGGCAATCTGTCCTGATGAGCCCGGATATTTGCGCGGCAGGGCATATACTTCGTATTTCTCAGGTCAATGGAAAGAGCAGGATTCCCCCAAACAGACTATGCGGCTGCGTGACAGCGAGGGTAAAGACTACCGGACTTTCTCGATAAACAAAAGGATCAGGGCAAAGTATTCTATTGAGATTCTGGTTTCATCAAAAATGGCGAGTAAATCACTATTCCTGCCGGGGAACTTTACTCAAATAGATATTATCGCAAACAGTTTGAGATATACAGACAACGGCAATGTCACCTTGAGCGACTGGATAACTGACGGCGGTTATACTGTTTACCACCCTGAAAAACTTTCTGACAGCAGTTGGCCGCTGCCGCTCAAGCCGGATACGGCGGTTTATACACAACTGCCAAAGTATATGCCTGAGGAAATCGACCCGATCCTGAAGTCATTACCGAAATTAAAATCTCCAGGCATAAATGACCAGGGGCGCATTGCTGTCCTGCTGAAATATTTTCAGGATAATTTTAAATATAAAATCATGGAACAACCAGTCAATCCCATCGACCCGGTTTTAAGTTTTCTCAAGATAAGCCATGAGGGGCATTGCGAACTTTATGCAACCAGTATGATTTTGCTGCTGCGTCGCCTTGGTATTCCGGCACGTTACATTACCGGATTTGTCTGTGCTGAACGTCATCCTGCTGGATATTACTATGTCGCGCGGGTCGGCAACGCCCATGCCTGGGTTGAAGCATTTGACCGGGATAGAGGTAAATGGGTTCTGGTTGAACCAACCCCTCCAAGCGGAATTCCCCGTAACAAACATGAATGGTCAACTATTGAATCGTGGACAGATATTGTCAAACAGGCATTTCAGCAGTTGCTCTCAAATATGCGCCGGGGTTATTTCGCGCAGGCAATCATCGGGTTTTTCATCGCGCTCTGGGAGTTTATTGTATTAATTTTTCATGATCGTATCCGCGGCCCGGTACTGACAGCGATGCTGGTTGCTCTGGCAATATATTATATCCGGCGCCGTCTTAAAAAACGAAAATTTAAAAATGATTTTGACAGCCCGGATGAAATGCTTGCCGAATTAAGCAAATTATATCATAAGATCAGAAAACAGTTAAAGGTAAAATATGAACTTGATTTATCTCCATCATCAACAATAAATGATTTTATCCTGGAACTTTCCAGATCGCAGATGCCGGAACTGCAGAAAATCTCCCTGATAAAAATGCTGCGAAAATATGAGAAAATGCGTTATCAAAAGGAGCCGCCATCACAGGAAGTTTATCAAGATTTCAGGAAACATTTTCATTTGTAAAAAAACTGGAATAATCTTCAGCTCATATTTGCTTATTCAAGTTAAACAAACTATATTGTAGTGCTTGTTATGGAAAACAGAAAAGGATATTAATATGAATCCGAATCAGGGCACAATGCCTCCGGCTATGATACTATGCGGCGGTCAGGGAACACGTCTGCGGGATGTTACGGAACTGCTTCCAAAGCCAATGGTCCCGGTAGGGCCTCAGCCTATCGTCTGGCATATAATGAAAACGTACGCGGCTTTCGGCGTAAGGCGTTTTATTCTCTGCCTGGGCTATAAGCGTGAAACTTTTATTGATTATTTTCTGAATTATCACGCACGCGCTACAGATATCACAGTAAAACTCGGACAGAAAAACCAGATTACCTATCATGGCACTTCCGGCGAAGAAGACTGGGAAGTCACACTGGCCGACACAGGCGAAAGGACTATGACCGGCGGACGTATCGCACGAGCCGCAAAATATTTAAAAGACAGCGATAAAGATTTCTTCCTGACTTATGGCGATGCTGTTGCCGATGTAAATATTTCAGCTTTATTAGACCAGCATAAGGTCGGGGGAAAAATGCTTACAGTCACCGCAGTTCATCCCGCTGGAAGATTCGGAGAAATCAATATCGTCAATGATGATGTTGTCGGATTTTCTGAAAAACCACAAACTGAAGACGGCTTTATTAACGGTGGTTTCATGGTATTAAAAAAAGATGCGGTGAATCAATATCTGACGCTTTCAAATGAATTGACCTTCGAGCAGGAACCTGTAGGCAATATTTTAGCCGACAGTGAAATGCAGGCATATAAACATGACGGTTTCTGGCAATGCATGGATAACGCACGTGAACATACGCTGCTGAATGAACTTTGGGATCGGGGAAACGCCCCCTGGACAAAGAACTGGTAAATTAATGTTTAATAATATTTATGAAAATAAAAAAGTCCTGGTAACCGGCCATACCGGTTTTAAAGGCTCATGGCTCGCTTTATGGCTGACGGAACTGGGAGCTGATGTCTGCGGATATTCTCTCACCGCTCCAACCGAACCTAATCATTTTGAACATCTCAATCTTGATCTCTGTTCGGAAATTGGAAATATTCTGGATACGGGAAAACTTGAAGATATATTTGCGGATTTTCAACCTGAAATTGTTTTCCATATGGCGGCACAGCCTTTAGTGCGTCTGTCTTACCGTGAACCGCGCGAAACATTTGAAACAAATGTTCTTGGAACAGTAAACGTCCTGGAAGCCTGCCGCAAAACCGCTTCCGTAAAAGCAATTGTCAATGTTACCAGCGATAAATGTTATGACAATAAAGAATGGATATGGGGCTACCGTGAAAATGACGCAATGGGCGGGCATGACCCATACAGCGCTTCTAAAGGCTGCGCGGAACTGGTCGCAGGCTCATACCGCAATGCATTCTTCAACCCGAAAGATTTCGGTTCAAAACACAATGTCTTATTAGCAAGTTGCCGGGCCGGAAATGTTATCGGGGGAGGTGACTGGGCGGAGGATCGTTTGATCCCGGACATTATGCGCGCGGTCAGCCGTAATGAAAAAGTCGAGATCAGGAATCCGGGAGCGACACGTCCGTGGCAGCATGTTCTGGAACCATTGAGCGGTTATCTTCAAATTGGACAAAAGCTGGCAGAAAGAGATGCTGATTTTGCAGAGGGCTGGAACTTCGGGCCGGATGACAGCGGTTCTATCACAGTTCGTGAAGTTGTGGAAAACATCAAGCGGTTCTGGTCAAAAATTGATTATAAGCTTGGAAACAGCAAAAATGAAGTTCATGAAGCCAACTTACTTAAGCTGGATTGCTCAAAAGCACATATCAAACTAAAGTGGCAGGCAGTCTGGGACAGCAAAATGACTTTCAGAAAGACCGTTGAATGGTATCATGATTTTTATGAAAAAGATACGATTTCAAGCAGAGATGATCTTCATTCATACATAGAAGACGCGAAAATAAAGGGATTGGAATGGACAAAATAGCACAGGCTGAACAATTAAAATCAGATATACTGGAAAAGGTAAAAGAATATTATTCATTAGTCCATGACAAATCCGATGAAAAATTCATTCCCGGTAAATCCAGGGTCAACTATGCGGGACGGGTGTTTGGCGAAAAAGAAATGACAAATCTGGTGGACTCCTCTCTGGAATTCTGGCTCACCTATGGACGCTATTCGAGAGATTTCGAGAAAAAACTGGCGGCATATCTGGGAATCCGCTTCTGCCTGCTGGTGAATTCAGGTTCATCCGCCAACCTGCTGGCATTCATGGCGCTTACCTCGCCATTACTCAAGGAGCGGAAAGTTGAACGCGGTGATGAGGTAATAACGGTTGCCGCGGGATTTCCAACAACAGTCGCGCCGATTATCCAATATGGTGCGGTTCCCGTTTTTGTAGATATGGAACTTGAATCCGGTAATATTGACTGTGCTCAACTCGAAACGGCACTGTCTTCCAAAAGTAAAGCCGTCATGCTGGCGCATACTTTAGGAAACCCTTTTGACTTGAAAACAGTCAAGGCATTCTGCGATAAACACAATTTATGGCTGATTGAGGATAATTGCGATGCTCTGGGATCAAAATATGACGGAAAATTTACCGGAACATTCGGCGATATCGGGACTTCAAGTTTTTATCCTCCCCACCATATGACCATGGGTGAAGGCGGTGCGGTCTATACCGCCAACCCCCTGCTGAATAAAATCATGCTCTCCATGCGTGACTGGGGGCGCGACTGCTGGTGCGACAGCGGCAAAGATGATTCATGCGGCTGCCGTTTCAGCGGACAGTTCGGAACCCTGCCCTACGGCTACGACCACAAATACGTCTACAGCCATTTCGGTTATAATTTGAAAGTATCCGATATGCAGGCGGCAGTAGGCTGCGCGCAACTTGAGAAGTTTCCTGATTTCGTAGAGAAGCGCAAAAAGAATTTCAATTTTTTATATGACGGTCTGAAAGATATGGAAGAATTGATTTTATTCAAGGCCTGCCCGGAAAGTGATCCGTCATGGTTCGGTTTTCTGATTACCCTGCGTGACGGCGTAACCTTCTCCCGTAATGACCTGGTAAAAAACCTTGAAAGCAAAAATATCCAAACCCGCAATTTATTTGCCGGAAACATCACGCGTCACCCTTGTTTCTCGGAACTCAAGGAAGGCAAAGACTACCGGATAAGTTCAAAACTGAAAAATACCGACAAAATAATGAACGACAGTTTCTGGATCGGTCTGTATCCCGGCATGGAACAAGACAAATTGCAGTATATGGTAAAAACAATCAAAGAATTTTTATTAAAATAAATTTATAAATTTAAGGAAGTATGTCATGAGTAATATTTTCGACAAGCTGTTCATTCTTGAAATGGCAAATAACCACATGGGCGACCTTGAACATGGTTTGGAACTTATCCGGGAATTTCATAAGGTAAGCAGTCAATTTGATTTTAATTTTGCTTTCAAATTCCAATACCGCGATTTGGATTCATTCATCCATCCTGACTTTAAAGACAGAATGGATATCAAATATATTAAACGTTTCAGCGAAACCCGTTTTTCCGAAGACCAGTTTCTGGCAATGAAAAAAGAGATGGACAAGCTTGGTTTTGTTTCAGTCTGCACTCCATTTGATGAGAAGTCTGTTGATCTGATTGAAAAACATGGTTACAAAATCCTGAAAATAGCAAGCTGCTCCTTCACAGACTGGCCCCTGCTTGAAAGGATTGCTCAAACTTCACTGCCGATCATTGCTTCGACTGCCGGAGCTTCACTCGGAGAGATAGACCAAGTTGTATCATTTTTTGAACACAGAGATAAAAAACTTTGCCTGATGCATTGTGTTGGAGCCTATCCCACTCCTGACAAAGATATGGAATTAAACCAGATAAGTTTTTTCAAGGAACGATACAGCAATCTGCCGATTGGTTATTCCACCCATGAGGCCCCGGACAATGTTGATGCCGTTAAAATGGCGGTAGCCAAAGGAGCTATCGCTTTTGAGCGCCATGTCGGGCTTCCGACTGAAAAATACGCTATTAATGGATATTCTTCCACTCCTGAGCAATTGAAAAATTGGCTGAATGCGGCAAAATCAGCATATGAAATGTGCGGAGTATCAGGAAAAAGACGGGATATTTCCGAAAAAGAACAGACCGATTTAAAAGGTTTGCAGCGAGGCGTATTCGCTAAACAAGATATAAAAGCAGGTTCTTTAATTGATTCATCCAATACTTTTTACGCAATCCCCAATGTTCCCGGTCAACTGCTGACTAATGACCTTTCAAAATATAATCAATACGTCGCCCAGGCGGATATTTCCGCCGGAAAAGCTGTTGTCAGCTCTGAATACGAGGTAAAAAACCAGCGTGACAAAATACTTGAAATCGTCCGGCAGTTAAGCGTTCTGCTGAAAAAAAGCGGAATAAAGCTTCAAAACAAGCTGGAACTGGAACTTTCACATCACTATGGAATAGACAAGTTTGACAGATGGGGATGTTCAATAATAAACTGTATCAACCGTGAATACTGCAAAAAAATAATTTTACTGCTCCCCGGACAGGAAAACCCATGTCACAGCCACAAGCTTAAAGAAGAAACTTTCCATGTATTGTACGGCGATATTGAACTGGTACTCAATGGAGTTGCAAAGACTTACCATGCCGGGGAAATGATAATCGTGGAACGCAATTCAAAACACAGCTTCTCATCAGTCAACGGCGCGATTTTTGAGGAAGTATCCACTACCCATTATAAAAATGATTCATTCTATGATGACCGGAAAATCATGGAAAGCACGGACAGAAAAACACAAATGACTTTCTGGACGGACTGGCTGTTTAAAGAAATCCAGTAAGGAAACAAAATAAATGGCGGAACGAAAAGAACAGGAAATAACTATTGCCTGGGATGTAGATGATGTTTTAAACTGCTTGACCCGGGAGTGGTTTGCTGAGTATAAAGAAAAACATAAGCTCAGCCTGAGATTTGCGGACCTGGCTTCAAATCCGCCTCACAATATTCTGAACATAAGCAAAAAAGAATATCTTGATTCCCTGGACAGCTTCAGGGAGCGGTGCTTTATGGATTTATCGCCTGACAGAGAACTGCTTGCCTGGTTTGAGAAAAATGGCGATAATTTCAGGCATATAGCCTTAACCGCAACCCCATTCAAATTCGCCAGCCTTTCAGCAAGTTGGACAATGAGGTATTTCGGGAAATGGATAAGATCGTTCAACTATGTCCCTTCCCCGCGCCCTGATGATTCATACCCTGCCTATGATAATAATAAAGGAGCGTTTCTCAATTGGCTGGGAAACGTGGATATTTTTATTGATGATAATGAAGCAAATATAAAGAGCGCTGAGAATTTTGGAATCAGGAATATTCTTTTTCCAGCTCCCTGGAATAAATATAAAAACTATAACGAAAAAGATTTTATCCAATCCATACTGATTGATAAAATATGCGGAGACAAGAATGATTAAGCTTTCAGATTACGTCATGAAATTTATTGCCGGCCTTGAGGTCAAACATATTTTTATGCTCCCCGGCGGAGGATGTATGCATCTGGTGGATTCCCTGGGACGAAATAAAGATATTAAATATACCTGTTGCCTCCATGAACAGGCAGTCGCCATTGCTACAGAGGCTTATGCCCAATATTCAAATCAGCTCGGAGTATCCCTTGTAACAACAGGCCCCGGAGGATTAAATACCCTCACCGGAGTTGGCGGAGGATGGATAGATTCTACTCCTATGCTGGTCATTTCCGGACAGGCCAAACGAGAAGATATGTTGACCGGCAGGGGAATACGCCAGATGGGTATTCAGGAAATTGATATTATCTCTGTAGTTTCTCCTATAACTAAATACGCGGTTACTGTAATGGAACCGGAAAATATTAAATATCATCTTCAAAAAGCTGTATATGAAGCAACAAGCGGACGTAAAGGCCCGGTCTGGCTCGACATCCCCCTCGATGTGCAGGGAGCTATGATAGATGAAGACGAACTTAAAGAATTCACTCCTCCCGAAAACACCGTCCCGGAAGTATCTCCGGAACAGATCAGCAAGATTATAGAAACAATAACATCAGCAGAAAGGCCAGCGATCCTGGCTGGAAACGGTATCCGCCTCGCAAATGCCATGCCGGAGTTTCTGGAACTGGTGGAAACTTTAAAAATACCATTGCTCACAACCTGGAAAATGTCAGATTGTGTTGCTGAAGATCACCCTCTTTTCTGCGGAAGGCCAGGAATAATAGCCTCACGCGGCGCTAATTTCACTCAACAAAATGCTGATTGCCTGATTATACTGGGAGCCAGACTGGACTTGTGTCAGACAGGTTTTAACCATCCAAATTTCGCGAAAAACGCGAAAAAAATAATTGTTGATATTGACGCTAAAGAAATTGCCAAGCTTGACATGGATTTTGAACTGGCTCTGGATACAGACGTCGCCCTGGTAATCAAAGCAATGCTTACCGCCGCTAAATCTTTGAGTAAGGACTGCGGCGAATGGTTGGCAAAATGCAAGGAATGGCAGCGGAAATATCCTGTAGTGCTCCCTGAATACAGCCAGGGAAAAGGAGCTGTAAACACTTATTATCTGCTTGATGTTCTTTCCGGATTATTGAATGAAAATGATTTAATCATACCCGGCAGTTCCGGAGCGTGCGCAGAATTGACGCAACAGGCTTTTAAGGTGAAAAAGGGGCAAAGGATTTTAAACACTCCCGGACTCGGTTCTATGGGGTTCGGCCTGCCCGCGACGATTGGAGCTTGTATCGCTTCTAATAAAAAACGTACAATCGGAATCGTCGGAGACGGCGGGGTTCAGATGAATATCCAGGAACTGCAAACCATGAAACGTTTAGGGCTTCCAGTAAAACTATTTGTTCTGAACAATGCCGGTTACGGTTCCATTTACGCTATGCAGAAAAACCGTTTTGACGGCAACTTTGTCGCCTGCGGGGAATCAAGCGGCTTGAGCCTTCCAGACATGTGCAGGCTCGCCGAATGCTACGGTTTGAAGTCGGTCAGGATAAAGAATCAGGCAAACCTGGAAGAAGCAGTCAGAGAGGTTCTGGAAATGGACGGCCCGGTAATTTGTGACGTAATTGTAGACCCTGATGTCCCAACGGCTCCGCGCCTGGCGTCAGAGGTACTGCCAAATGGCAAGATTGTTTCAAAACCTATGGAAGACCTGGCTCCGTTTCTTCCCAGAGATGAGTTTGCAGAAAACATGCTTGGAGAAAAATAGTTATGCCAATAACAAAATGCAGAGTGTGTTCCGGTGATTTCTTCAAAGCCCCCTTGCTTAAATATGAAAATATGCCTGCAGCAGCGCAGTTTCTGCCGGACAAAGAGGACATTAAAACCGAAAAGGGCGTTGATCTGGAGGTCTGCCAGTGTTCCGCCTGCGGGTTGGTACAGTTAAGCAACGAACCGGTGCATTACTATAAAGATGTTATAAGGGCCGCCGCATTTTCAGAAGAAATGAAAGAATTCAGGATAAAACAGTTTGAGTCTTTTGTAAAAAAATATTCTCTTAAAGACAAAAAGATCATTGAAATAGGTTGCGGTTGCGGAGAATATCTTTCCATAATGAAACAGTTCGACCTTGATGTTTACGGCCTGGAGCATTTAGAAAAATCGGTCAGGCAATGTGTTGACAACGGCCTAAATGTTTCACAGGGATTTATCGAGAGTAGTAATTCCAAGCTGGCAAATGCCCCATTTGACGCCTTTTTTATTCTTAATTTTCTTGAACACATACCTGATTTGAATTCCGTTCTCAAAGGTATCCATAACAATTTAAACGACGATGCGACAGGTATAATTGAAGTTCCCAACTTTGACATGATTCTTCGGAACAAATTATTTTCAGAGTTCATTAATGACCATTTGTTTTATTTTACGCGGGAAACTTTAAGTTCCTGTTTGCAAATGAACGGTTTTGAAGTCGTCGAATGTAAAGAAATATGGTATGATTACATCATTTCGGCTGTTGTGAAAAAAAGGAAGCCGCTGGATATATCAGATTTTTATAATACTCAGGAGAACCTGAAAAAAGAAATAGAAACTTTCATCAACGGTTTCCAGCCGGGAAAAGTAGCCGTATGGGGAGCAGGACATCAGGCTTTAGCTGTTATAGCGTTGACCGGACTGACTGATAAGATAAAATATGTAGTTGACTCAGCCGTTTTCAAACAAGGGAAATACACGCCTGCTACTCATTTGCCGATTGTGGCGCGTGAAAAACTTCGCTCTGATCCGGTAGACGCGATTATCGTTATAGCGGCGAGCTATTCGGATGAAGTCGCCGGGAATATAGGACAGATTGTTGATAATGAGCCTGCTGTCGCTATATTGCGCGATTATGGTTTGGAGACACTTTAAACAATGGTTTTAAATTGGAAATTAACGAAATAATTGATTTACTGAAATCCCATGTAAAAAACCCGGAAAAAGGTTTGCCGGAAGACGTTTTTCTTTTTTTGAGCAGTATTAGCCCGCTGGTTAATGTTGATTTACTGATTAAGAATGAAAAAAAACAGACTCTTCTGACATGGCGCAGCGACAACTACTGGACACCGGGCTGGCACATACCTGGCGGGATTATCCGCTTCAAAGAAAAAGCGTCTGACAGAATAAAAGCTGTTGCGGCAGAAGAACTGGGGGCAGAGGTGAAATTCAACCCGAAACCATTTAAAGTCAACGAAATAATCCACCCTTCAAGGATGGAACGAGGACATTTTATTTCAATGCTGTATGAATGCACATTGACCAGCAGTCTTTCGAACAAACTAAAGTATGTTAATGGAGCGGTACAGCCGGGGCAGTGGTGCTGGCATGACAGATGTCCGGATGATTTATTGGAAATTCATGAATTGTATCGTAAATTTATATGAATTAAGCCTTTTTTATGCTATGTTAGTTAATTATATATTTAAAGAATAAAATTTTAAGGAGACAGTTCAATGTCCAGTTCAAAAGAACAGTTGAATGACGCTGAAGCAAATAAAAGAAATATACTGAAACAGGAAAAGCCTTACGTTTACGAAAAAATAATGAAGTATGCGGACAAGGTAAAAAGAGGTGAAAGTATCGCCATACTCCAATTCCAGTATAATTACAAGTGCAATTTCCGCTGCGAACATTGTTCCGTGAAAGGCTTCCAAGGGAAAAATACAAAGAGATCCTTTACTATTGAAGATGTGAAAGAGCTTTCCCGGCAAGCTGATGAAATGGGTCTGGCTCATATTGTCATCACAGGAGGAGAACCTTTGGTGTTCAAGGATTTTGACGAAATTGTCAAGGCCATCGATCCTGAAAAATTCTATATTACTTCCGATACAAACGGCTGGCTGCTTGATGATGAAAAGGCAAGACATTTAAAAAGCATCGGCGTTGATAAGATACAGCTTAGCCTGGACAGCCTCGACGCGGAAGAACATGATTCTTTCAGGAACGCAAAGGGATCCCACGCAAGATGCATAAAAGCGATTAACGCGGCAAAGAAAGCCGGATTGAATATTATTTTATCAACAGTTGTCACCAAACAAAGGGTCAGGTCCCAGGAATTTATTGAGTATCTGGAATTTGCCAAAAGCCATAATGTCGGTACTTTTGTGACCTATGCGAAGCCTGTCGGGGCCTGGGAAGGGCATTTTGAATGTCTGGTGGACAAAGATGATATGGCTTATATGCGTGAACTGGAAAAGAAATATAATGTCTTTACCCATTTGACTCCTGCTTACGGCTTGGATCTAGGCTGCATTGCGGTAAAAAGAATGGTATCCATCACCCAGTACGGTGATGTCATGCCCTGCCCTTATATTCATGTTACCCTCGGCAACTTCTTTGAAGAACCTTTGAAAGATATTATTGACCGTGGAATGAAAATTAAACATTTCGGGGAATATTGCGACACCTGCCTGATTGCTGAAGACAGGGATTTTATCAATAAATATGTAGCCGGAAGAATATATGGAAAGCCGCTACCCGTACCATATCGGGAAGTCTTTGGTGAAGAAGACATGATTAAATAAAAAGCTTAAAATTTAGAGAGCATTTTATGAATATTGCGATTCTCGGGGCAAATTCACATATTGCCAAAGGGCTGATATGCCGTTTTCTGCAAGAAAAAAAGAATTCGCTGTATTTATTTACCAGAACAGCAGCTACGGTACAGAAATTCCTGCAGATTATTGGAAACAGCTCCGATAATGTTCATATCAGAACCGGCTATGATGGTTTCGAGAAAAATAGTTATGACGTCATCATTAACTGTGTCGGAGCCGGAACGCCAAACAAACTGAAAGATAATTTCAGTAATTGGTTTACTATTACTGAAAGATTTGACAATATCGTCATAGCATATCTGCACAATAATCCTGAAACTTGCTACATTAATTTCAGCAGCGGCGCAGTTTACGGCAAAAACAGCTCCGCCCCTGTGGAAGAGGGTACTTTAAATTCTATTCCTGTCAACAATATCAGGCCGGAAGATTACTATTCGATAGTTAACCTCAATTCAGAGGCCAAGCATAGGTCATTCAAGGATTTTAAAATTATTGATATTAGAATTTTTTCCTATTTCAGCAGGTTTGCGGATCTGGAGTCAGGCTATTTTATAACCGAGGTCATCAATCACATTCTTAATAGCAAACCCCTTGAAACCACGGATGTAAATATTATCCGTGATTATATACACCCCGATGATCTATTTACCTTGATTCGGAAATGTATTAAATCCGGGAGGATTAACACAGCATTTGACGCCTTAAGCGCGCGCACAGTTGACAAGTTGCAGATTCTGGATTATTTTTCCAGAGAATATGCTTTGAAATATAATATCCAGGGAGGACTGCAGATTGGCGGCCCTAATGGATCAAAAAATATTTACTGCTCTAACTTTGACAAAGCGGAAAACATTGGCTACAATCCTGAATTCAGCTCTATTGAAGCAATAGAACAGGAAGCAAAATTTATTTTAAGACCGTAAAACAGCAAAGAATGAGGGTCAAGAGGTGAAAAAGATAATCAGTGTTTCTTCAAGTTGCTACAATGAAGAAGGTAATATACAGGAATGGTATGACCGCATAATCAAAGTTTTTGAGAAATTTCCGCAATATGACTATGAAATAGTACTTGCTGATAATTGTTCAACTGACGGAACCCGTGATATCCTTCGCAAAATTGCAAAGAATGATAAAAGTTTCAAGGTTATTTTAAACTCAAATAACTTCGGTCATATACGTTCTCCCTACAATGCCTGGTTAAGTACAAGTGGAGACGCAACCGTTATATTAGTTTCAGACCTGCAGGAACCACCGGAATTAATAGAGGAATTTATAAAAAAATGGGAAGAAGGGTATCAGGTTGTCGCCGGTGTAAAATCCAAGAGTAAAGGAAATATCCTGATGAACCAGGTCCGAAAATTTTACTATTGGCTTTTAGGTAAATTTTCAGATTCTGCTAAGATTATTCCTAATTTCACCGGTTTTGGACTGTATGACCGCAAATTCATGGACGCATTACGAAAATACCAAGACCCTTATCCGTATTTCAGGGGGCTGGTCAGCGAAATTGGATTTAAAGGTGCAGAAATACAATATATTCAAGAAAATCGTAAGCAGGGAAAGACCAAGAATAATTTTTTCACCCTCTATGATATGGCTATGACCGGCTTTGTCAATCATTCAAAACTGCCGCTGCGTTTAGCAACTTTTCTCGGTTTTATCCTGGCTGGGATAAGCCTGCTGGTTGCTGCGGGATATCTGGTTTATAAATTACTTTACTGGAACACATTTACTCTGGGGTTGGCTCCGCTGGTGGTAGGGATGTTCTTTTTCGCGGCAGTACAGTTAATCTTTATCGGTATTGTTGGTGAGTATGTAGGGGCAATCTACACGCAGGTAAAAAATAAACCTTTGGTTATTGAAGACGAAAAGATTAATTTTGAATAAAAGCTAACCACGAAGAGCACGAAGGACACGAAGATAAATGGTATTAAACGATTTGTCTTATAAGTAGAGTACCCATTTTTAGGTTTTGCGGAGCAAAAGATAAAAATCTTCGTGTTCTCTGTGTTCTTCGTGGTGAAAATAAATACAAAAAATTTTTAAATCAAACTAAAAGAGTATAGTAAGCTTTGAAGATGATTAATTCTTTATACAGCCAATATCAGGCTAATCAGATTGAAGTAAAACGCATTGGGCGTTTTTTGATTACCGGGGTGTGGAATACGGTTTTCGGGCTATTAGCATATACTTTGCTCTACACCTGGCTGCATAAAGAGGTCCATTATCTGCTAATAATGATCCCAGCAAATATCCTGGCTATTACTAACGCCTATATCGGTTATAAACTATTCGTTTTTAAAACCAAAGGACATATACTGAGGGAGTATTTCCGTTTTTATCTGGTTTACGGGGTAAGTATTTTGATGAATTTTGTCATAATGTTTTTAATGGTTGATGGCTTGGGAGTACATCCGCTTATCAGTCAGTTCGTCGGAGTGGCGGTAACCACCGCATGCAGTTATGTTGGTCATCGGCATTTTTCTTTCAGTCCAGGGAAAAAGCAGGAATTGTTACAAAAGCCTCATCCCGAACAGCCTTAAATATGATGCTCCCAAGCGTAAAAAAATTAAATTCCTTTGAACTTGCTTAGTCCAGCGAAGCGGACTATATTATTTCCGTAAAAATAAGGATCATATTTTATGGATTATGAAAGCGGCGCAGCATACAAGCAGCAGCAGGAAGATTTTGTTATAAGTCTTAAAAGAGCTTACCATATAAGAAATATCCTGCCATTATTATTAAAATATTTCCCCGGTGATAAAAAAATTAAAGTCCTTGAGTATGGCCCGGGCCTTGGAGTAATGGCTGATATTCTGCACGATACCTATCCGGATATTGATTACAGCGCAGTAGATATTGATGAAGAAGTGCTGCAGAGAATTAAAAATAGGTATACAACATCTCAAATTAATAAAATAAATTCTTCTCAAGAGCTATCCGGTTTTTTATCTGATAAAGAATTTGACCTGATAATTTCACTTGATGTCTGGGAACACATCCCCAGGGCAGAACTGAATGCCTATACTAAAAACAGCTTGAAACATTTAAACGCCGGCGGTATTTTCATTGCTCAAGTCCCTAATTGCGGTTGCCCGTTCACCCTTAATGTGATCTTTGCCGGAGATATTACACATTGTAACCCTTTCAATGAGATTTCCGCCAGACAGTTATTGATAAGAAACGGAGCCGATGATAAAAACATACAAATACTCCCATATCATTTTCCACAGAAAGGATTCCTGAACCTCATCAGAAGTATTCTGCGCCCTCCGGCGTTAATAGCTTACAAAGCATTTCTCGGTTTGTTAGGCCTTCAGGTATTGAGTATCTGTACTCCCAATTTGATTATGCTTGCCCAAAATAATAGAACCGTTACGGCAGACCAGGAGGAATAATGCGTATATTGTACGATCACCAAATATTCACTTATCAGCGTTTCGGCGGGATCTCAAGATATTTTGCGGAACTTATGAATTGTTATTCCAGAATGGATGAAATTGACTATCTCCTCGGCGTGAGAGAATCATCAAATGAATCCTTAGTCAACACCGGACTGACTAAAAAACACTCGATCAGCATACCTGAAACTGCGGATAACTTAATTAAACTATCCT
Organism: Victivallaceae bacterium; assembly: GCA_963664605.1. Lineage (GTDB taxonomy): Bacteria > Verrucomicrobiota > Lentisphaeria > Victivallales > Victivallaceae > JAHOYW01. Next base: position 935,596 of record OY761536.1, on the reverse strand, counting down.
GGCGCTTCATGAAAAATGATCTATACAGCCGGAAATTGATAAGAAAAAAAGAATTTGATATATTTCATCCAACTTTTTTCTTTCCCGGCTTAACGAAAAAGCTGGGAGAAAAACCTTTTGTTGTAACCATTATGGATATGATTCCGGAATGTTTCCCTGAAATGTATCCCGCAAATGGATTATACGCAAAACATGTCACTCATAAATGGATAGAGGGTAAGAAGGAACTGGTGAAAAACGCCCGGGCTGTCATTGCCATTTCGGAGAAGACCAAAAGTGACCTGATTGATATTTATGGTCTGAGCGCAAATAAAATACAGGTTGTCTATCTGGGAAATTCGCTGTTTCAACAGGATAACAGTAATCTAAACATTAAGTTGCCTGAAAAATACCTTCTTTTTGTAGGAACCAGAAATAATTATAAAAATTTTGAACGGTTTATCAAAGCTTCTGCGGAAATAATGAAAGATGACCAGGACTTGAACATAGTCTGTATCGGAGGCGGTAATTTTACCGAAGATGAAACGGAGTTATTGAATTCGCTTGGAATCTCGACAAAAGTAAACCAACATAACGTTACAGACGCAGAGCTGTATTATGCCTATCAGAATGCGCAGGCGTTTATATTCCCTTCCCTTTATGAAGGATTCGGCATTCCAATAGTTGAAGCATTTGTCGCTAAATGTCCGCTGATTCTGAGCAATTCCAGTTGCTTTCCTGAGATAGCCGGTAATGCTGCGGTATATTTTGATCCGCTTGATGAAGATTCCATAGTCACCAGCATAAAACGGGTTATATATGACCCGGAATTACAAGAATCTCTCAGAGCCAAAGGATTTGAGCGTGGACAACAGTTCACCTGGGAAAAAACAGCACAACAGACACTTGATGTTTATAAAAGTATTGTGTAATAAATAAAGGATCGAATGTGAAATATTTAATAACAGGCCACAGTGGTTTTGTCGGGAAGTATCTTGTCGATTATATTATACAAATGGAACCCGATGCGGAAATCATAGGATTGGATATACACCCTTCTGCTAAAAAACATGAAAATTTTAAAGAATTCATAGTCAACCTGCTTGAAACAGAAAAACTCAATCTGGTTCTATCAGATTTCAAGCCGGATTATATCGTACACCTTGCATCTTTCAGTTCTGTCGCTTACAGTTGGCAATATCCTATCGAAAGTTTTCGCAACAATACAAATATATTTTTGAACTTACTTGAAGCAATTCATAAATATTCACCTGAAACCAAACTGCTTTCCATTGGCTCAAGTGAAGAATACGGCGCTGTATCATTAGATGACCTCCCTTTGGAAGAAACCCTTAAACCGCAACCGTTAAGCCCCTATGCCGTAGCAAGAGTTTCTCAGGAAAACATGTCGAAAGTCTATTCAAAAGGATTTGACTTGAATATCGTCTGTACAAGATCTTTCAACCATATCGGCTGCGGGCAGGAGGATAAATTCGTCATAAGCTCAATTGCTAAAAGGTTTGCAGAATTCAAAGCTGGAATATGTTCGGAAATTGTTATCGGCAACACCAGCATAATTCGTGACTTTCTTGATGTAAGAGACGTCGTCAAAGCATATTACCTGTTATTAAAAAGTGATGCCGGCTCAGGAGAAATTTTTAATATATGCAGCGGACGTAAGGTTTCCATTCAGGATGTTATTGACATGTTCAAGCAAATAACAGATACAAATCCGCCGCTCACCGTAGATAAAGCCTTGTTACGCCCGGTGGAGAATAGTGTAGTGGTAGGGTCAAATGAAAAATTACGTAAACTCACCGGCTGGGAACCAGAAATCAAGCTTGAAGATTCTTTAAAAGATATTGCCGCCTGGTGGCAGCAAAAAATTTAGTATTGAGAGGAAATATGTTATTAAGTATTTGTATTCCTACATTTAACCGTTGTGAATATTTGCAATGTCTTTTAGATTCAGTTATTGAACAATATAACAATGATTTTGAAATTTGCGTCAGTGACAACGCATCAGGGGATGGAACCGGGGAATACGTCAAAAAATTACAAAAATCATATAATTTCATTAGCTATTCCCGCAACGATAAAAACCTTGGTTTCGATGGCAATCTCCTTAAAGTGGTCGGAATGGCAAAGGGTAAATACGTATGGATAATCGGCGACGATGATATGGTTGCAGATGGAGCGGTTGCGAAAATATACGAAGAACTCCATACTCATGAGTTTCTTGATTTTCTTTTGTTCAGCAGACAGTTATGTGATCTTAATATGAACCCGGTAACAAATGATGAAAGCTCTAAAGTACATTCCGGCAGCAATAAAGATTACCATATAGAAACGGAAAATGATATTATAGATTTTTTTGAAAATTGCAGATATCTTGGGTTCGCGTTCGGATTTATCAGCGGATTTATCCTGCGTAAAGAAAGGTGGGATGAAATCGGTGATAGTTTTCAGGTTGAAGCTGGTTTTATCCACTTAATGAAAACCTGGTCGATCCTGTCCGCTTCCGCTAACGGGCGTTATGTCAACGAGAAATTAATATATGTCAGGACCGGCAATGATGAAATCGTAACTAAAGCGGGTTACTGTTTTAGAGCCTGGAGTGATTTTCATCGAATTACATCTTGTACAAAAGCTGTCTGGCCGGATTCTGATAAAATACTGGCGGCAACTATGAAGCTTGTTAAAAATGAAATGGATAATGTTTATAAAAAAATTAAAAATTGTATAGGCATGAGAGCTCTCTCCACTCAAAAAGACTGGGTTGATTTCTATACTGAATACAAAGCGCATTTCGGTCCGGAATTTCCATACGTATTGGTAAACCTCCTGCCGAATTTTCTGTTTGATATGCTGCATTATTTTATCAGAAAATTCAAGATTATTGATAATGAACTTATTCTTCCGTCAAGAAAAACGAGAAAGGAATACATCTACTATTAAAGCCCGCTTTTATTGCTTCTTTCTTTTATTCAGGTAATTAAACAAAAATGAGAACCTGTATCTGATTTTAAGCTTAATGTATATAAAAGCCAGCATATTTAGAAATTTAAACTTTATATCTAAAAAGTATTTATTTTTAAATACAGGGCCTCTGTAGAATGAAGATATCATGTATTTTGCCGGTCCCTGGAAATGAATCAAATGAAATTTGATATTTTTCTTTCTCACAGTATTGAAACCGTAAGGAATTCCATTATCCCAGATAAATCTTTTTTTACCGTACTTGAGCTGGTAGGGCTCGTTTGAAGTCAAAGCATTATTAATATCCCGGTCAAAGACCTCATCATTGACCGGCTCCAGTAAATCAACGATTGCATTACCCGGGGGAAGCTGTTTTACAAATTCGGTTACTGCAATCATGTCGCTATATCCGCCAAGTTGTTTATTTCTACAAATATCTTCCCAGTAATCTTCGAGGATGGATTTATTGCTGACATAATGATCTTGTAAAAAGGATAGAAAATCCTGTAAAAGCGACAGTTTTTGATAGGAAATACCTATAGACATATTCTTTTCCATAATCATCAAGCCAATATCAATCTCCTTATAAGCACTTTGAAAAACATTATTAATATCAGAATACAGCATAACATCCGTATCACATATAAAAGCGTCTTTATAGCCATTGTTCTTCATAAAGTCTTCAAGGATAAACCAACGTTGAAAACAAAAAAGCTCATAACCGTAAGGGTTGGTCGAATAATGCGTGTAGACATCTGCAAAATCAGAAGCGCCTTGAAAATAGGCTTTCATATCAACATGCTTAACAAAATCAAATCTATTATTGAACTCATCGCCGATCAGGATAATTTCGGAATCAGGATTACTGTACTTTGCCTGACGCAAAGAGTATTCCATATAATCACTATAGCCCTTATGAATAAAAATTATCGGTAAACTCATATTTACGGTCTTTCCTTTTTAAATATCACCAGTATGTAGCTCCTTCCACCTTGGAACATAGTTCAGGAGTTTCTTCTTTTGATGCTCTTGTCCAATGCTCGTTATATAAATCCTTATAAAATTGATGATGATCCCACCTGTTGCCTTTTATGCCGAACAGCAATTGGGAGATTCCGCCCATATGGACAGCTTTCCTGCCGCCGCGTTTCACGTGCGCCGCCAGAGGCAGCCCGTAAGCACCGGCGCCGATCAATGCTGTATCAAAATCAATTTTATCTATCTCATCGCACATATAAGATAAGGCGTCAAACCAGGTTTTATATTCAACTTTGTTGCCTGCCGCCGACTGCACTGCCTTCAACGTCTTCAATTCAAAATCTGGTAGAACATCCTTATCTTTAAATAACAGCCCCCGTTTCGCATACTGCTCTTTAATTGTCTCTGCAAAAGGATGGATAACTAACACTTGCTGTCCATTTAAAGACTTGGTCCACGGAGGTGTGAAATAATAAGGTTCAAACGTTTGAAGCGGTATATTCTTAGCCTGCGGAAAAAATTTTGCTATTCTGGATTGCTCTGTCCGCCATACACCGAGAATATCAATATATTTAGAGTCGTCTATCATGAGCTCGGAAAACTTATCCATATAAGTTTTTTCCGCAGGGAAAAAACCAGCTTGGTATTGAAACTTATTTTTTAATACGGAATTATATTTTAATGGTTCTCCCCTGAATAAGCATGGAATTTTTTTAAATTGGCTTCTTATCTCAGTTTGATTTAGATATGCGACAATCACCTGGAGTTCCAGAGAACCAAAACGGCAAATCATACAAGGCTCGTCCTTCAAGAGAGCTTCTCTTATAAGGTCAGAAGCTCCCTGTCCTTCTTCATGGTAAGGCAAATGCAGAGGCACACCGAGCATTTTCATATACAGCACATATAAGGGATATAGTTTTGCTCTCAACTTTGGAATATCTATCATATAATCATGTCCCTTGTATATTATTTAAGCTCATTTTTTTGTTAAAGACAAATATCAGGATAATAATCGAGATCAATGCCATTATCAAATAAGTTACTGCGGTAGCCAGTGCCGCGCCAATATAGTCAAACTGCGGTATCAGGATAATATTTAAAGCAAAATTTACGAATACGCAAACCAATACCATGTAAGCCGCATTTTTTTGTCTGCCGCCGGAATTAAGGGCGGTAATATTAAAAGATGCAATAGAGAAAAAGACCATCCCGCACCATAAAATTGTTACAGCCGGAGCAGCCGCAATATCTTTTTTATCAAATAAAATACTGATGATATCAGGAGCAAAATAAATCCCGGCAAAAATAAAAACCGGAAGCGTCAATAACATCAGGAAATTTGCCAGATAACATGAATGTTTTATTCCTGCATAGTCCTTTTTCTGCCACATCTCAGCGACAAACGGGGTAAATATTATCGGAAAGACGAAAAAGCTCTGGGCAATCTGCATTATAGGTAGTGCGACTTGATACATCGCGACAGATTCCAGCCCTTTAAGCCAGGTGAGGCAAATCGTATCCATTGAGTACATAATGGATATTGCCGCAGTCGAGATCGCAATCCAGGAACTAAGCGAAAACATCGTTTTCAATTCAGTAAACTTAATTTCTTTTAAATTAATTAAATTGATGCCGTAGCGTTTGACTACCCCAAACGCCAGTATTGCAGTAATTACGCTTGCGGCGACAAACCATGTTATGCAGGATTCTATACCATATGCCTTCACGCAGAAAAAAACGCCCGTCAAGGTAATAAATGCTTTAAAGTTCAACAAAATATTATGTGTAACAAATGCTTTGTGCGCAGTTATTACGCACAACATGGAGGATTCTATAGCCTGAGTTGGAACGAGTAAAAATAACAACATCAGCAAAATACAGCTGCCTGGATATTTAAAATAATAATGAGTTAAATACGGAGCCAGAACTTCTACTATCAGCAAAACAGCTAAGCCCAAAACTAATTTAACCACAAAGGTGATTGTAAATATTTTTTTTGACTTATACGCATCATTCTCCGCAAAACTCTTGGCTAGTAAAATGCTGGTTGCCTGTCCCAACCCCAGGTCAAGAAATACCATAATGACCATTACCAAAGCAAAAGCGCTGTAAATAAATCCGTAATCTATATCAGATAGATTCAAGTATAAAATGCGCCTGATGAAATAATTCATTATTCCAAGCAGGCCGACACCGATCATTGAGGCGGCGCTGCCATGGATAAATGATTTTAAATTGGATCTTTTCATATATCCTTTATTGCTTTTTGAAAAGTATACACATTGCGTTGCAACGGGGGCAACGCACTAAATTAGTATGCTCATCCTTGACTAGAAAAGAGTAGTGACAGGAATTACAGCGGAATAAACGGTTACTGCTGATATCCCAGTCATAGGTCTTTATTCTGCGGAGCTCGCGTATCCACAAGATGGTAATTGTTATCAGCCATACGAAAAGATATATTAATAAACCGGTTGTAAGATCTATGCCGATCATTTTCCCTCCCCGTGCCACTCGATGCTGATTTTAAAATCATTACCGTCTTTAGCAAGCTTATCAATATGCAGCGAAAGTTCCCGCAATACCTGCATGTCAAAATCATAACTGCCGGATGAATTTACAACCTCCACCCTGGGGAGCATCTTGTTTCTTTTCAGGCTATAGTTAATCAACATAGGTTTAGCTTTAAGCTTTTGAGAGTCTTTCAATAAATATGATGAAAAAGATAATTCCAAAACGGTATCGCCATTTTTTACTAAAGGGTATTTTATATCCGGAACTGCCGTTTCAGGAACTTCAGAAGCAACTTTATGCGGATGCTTGAAGATGGAACTTTGCAGCAAAGATCTTTTTGTATTGCCGTCTACATCCAAAGAAGAAAATTCCTTAAGTTTTTTTTCAGGGACTTCTGGTAAATCAGCTTTATGAAATTTATCAGCTTGCGCCGGGCGAAAATCACTATAAGGTATCAATTGATTATAGCCATATTTGGGATTAGGAGCGGAAATCAAACTGGGCTCATGATATTCAAGCCAGTTGAGAAGCTCACGGCGTTTCGCCGGAGGCTGACTATCCAAATTCATAAAAGTAACTCCAGCAGTATGAGTATTGCTGTAGATCTTCTTCGAAGGCGCATATTCAAATAATACAAGTAAAAGTCCGTGAACCAGTAATGCCAGAATTATTGCTACAAAAAAAATTCTCTTCTGCATTCGGGAGACTTCTTTAGTTTTTGTGCTAGTCTGCATCGAATTCCGTTTCTTCTTGTTTTTGTTCCGGGGTCGTTGCGACAATCGCGGCAACATTGGCGTTCTCAGCTAAAGCCATGAGCCGGGCTACAATCCCAAAAGGAATTAGACGGTCAGCGCGAATAATGACCGTCCCTGAAGCTGAAAAGTTCCTGACTTCCGCCAACCGCCGTTTCAGTTGATCCCATGAAACTTCTTTTTCATTGAAGTATATCAGGTTTTTGTTTTCCGTACGGGCAAGCGTAATAACTGATTTTTCAATACCATAGTTCTTCGTTGTCGCAGTATTGGGCAAATTGACTTTAACCCCACCCACCTGCACGAAAGAGCTGCCAATCATAAAAAAAATCAGTAAAAGAAATAAAACATCCACCATTGGCGTCAAATCAGGACGTCCGCTAAGTTGAGTGAGCGTTGGTTTGAAACTGCGTGAATACGTTACTGTTTTCATGCTTCCTCCGCAAGTTCCCTTTTTTCTTTGGAAACGGGACTGTTATGCTTGAAAAAATGAGTTATCTCGGAAGCGGCTTTCTCCATATCCAAAGCAATCGAATTCAAACGGGAAACCAGATAATTGTAACCAAGATAACAAGGTATTGCGACACATAAACCGGCTGCGGTTGTAGTCAGAGCCATACTGATGCTCTTAGAGAGGTCTGCCGCCGACAAATAAACATTTTTGTCATGAATGACTTCGAACGCGATCATCATGCCGAGAACTGTTCCCAGCAACCCCAGAAGCGGAGCCACATAACCGATAGACGCCAGAATATTCAGATGTCTTTCCAAACGTGGGATTTCCACCAGGTTATTATCTTTTATCACCTGCTTGATATCCGCGTTGCCGCGTTCATAGGCAAGAATTGCCGAACCGAGAATCCGGGCAGCCGGGCCGGGAGTATTATCGCAAAGACTGATTGCTTCGATCAAGCCGCCGCGTTTTAAGACATTTATCACGCCTTTTACCAGTTCCTTGACATTAATCTGCTCGCGATGGAACTGGAACCATTTTTCGATAAAAACAAACATCGCAATTATACTGCACAAAAGAATCGGCCACATTATCGGGCCGCCATTAACCATTAACCTTACAAATAACATAATCTATCCTTGCTAAGTTTTAAGTTTTAAATTTTTTCTATTGATTTCACAAAGAGCATTTGTGATATTTCAACCAACTCAACCTGCTATATTCGGTGCGGCTCCACTCATCTGAACGTTGAATGAGTAATCTTTACAATTAATTAAAATTTTATACAAGTCAACAATAAACGACATGCCATGTCCTTAAGCCTTAAAGCTAGTCTTCTAAACTATATTTCGTTTGAATATTCTTTATAAAACCATCGAAGTTTTCACCTGTCTGCAGTTTCATTTCTTTCATTAAACGGTATACTCGAATAGCCTCTTGTGCTGATTCCGATGTACCTATATTCAAATATATGCGAATCGCCGCGTTAGCTGCCTTAACTACCCATATCGGTTTCCGCTTAATGCCGTTCTTCTGATCAACCTGATAACCATAAATCAATTCGTTATACATGTCAAGGGCATCATCTTCTTGATTTAATAATTCATAACAGCGTCCAAGCTTATATTTACTCTGATTACGGATTGGCGGGCTAAGCTCCTTTTTATCAAGTAATTTTTTATAATCTTCTGCGGCCTTTTTCAGCAGTTTCGGGTCGAAAGTATTATTGTAAAGGCTGTAGTTACAATCAGCTATACGCCCAAGACAAGCTGTTTCAAAAGCTGATTTAGGACGAAGCCTCGCAGCGCGATGGTAATAGATTTCCGCTAAAGAATAATTGCCTTCTCGAGAAGCAATATTACCCGCAAGAAATAAAGCTTTTGCGTTTATATTGTTATTAGGATATTTTTTAAAAAGTTCCTCAAGGCATTTTAAAGCTTTTTCAGATTTACGCGACTTGGAGCATATCAAAGCACAATCGTAAAGTAATTGAGCTGTGACTTCTGGATTCTTCGGGTATTTTTTAAACATTGTCTGAATCCATTTTTCAGCCTCATCATATTTGCCGCGATTACGCAGACAATCAACAAACCAGAATTCTGCCGCGACGCAATAAGTAGAATCAGGATATTTTTTAACCATTTCAAGTATAGCTTTCTTCATATCATCCCATTTATGGAGCTGATAACAGGCAAAGATAATTTTGTATAAAACGTTCGGGGCAAACTCATTTTTAGGATATTTCTCTGTAAAATCCTTAAACAGCCCTATAACTTCGGCAAATTTATTCTGGGAAAACAAAATCTTTCCCGCCGCAAATATTGCCATCGGAGCATATTTATCCTTGGGAAAAAGTTTATAGTAAATCTGATAATTCTTGAAAGCTTCATCTGTATCACCAAGCTGCTCCTGACAATATGCTGAATAATATTGTCCGCAAGAGGCAAGTTCCTTATTCTTTTTATTTTTGCGTAATTCCTCCGCTATATACAAAGCCTTTCTGTAGTTTTTCAGTTGGAGCTGGGACTGCAGAGCCCAATAAGTACCAAGATCTTTCCAGGGAGATTCCTGAACCATCACTTCTTCAAAAGCCGCAGCGGCTTCGGTAAATTCTTTATTTTTGTAGTATAGCTGCCCTTCCAGGTATTTCCCTTCCATTCTCTGCGCGTCAGTACTGGCTATTTCATAAATTATCGACAGCATACGGATAGCTTTGTCCGGAGCCCCGTTGAGTTCATAAATTATCGCGGCTTCACGCGCAACGGTAATACGCATATTCGTGCTCAAACGAGACTCTTTAAGCATCGTGGTATACATAGCCAGCGCTTCGGAATATTGTTTCTCCAAAGCCATAAGGCGGGCACATTGAAGCTGCACCTCTAAAGCTTTGGCATCAGAATAATACAGTTCAATATATTTTAAAGCTGCCTTGATTGCCAGCTTATTTTCCTTGATTTTCACGTAAGTATTTATCAGTAAAAGCAGGCTGATTTTACGTTCATTATCATCCGGAGCAAACTTGAACGCATCACGCAGAAATACTATTGCATCTTTCGGGTGACCGTTTTTCAAAAAATGTTTTATCGCAATTTGAGAAATTTTATATACCAGGGGGTCAGGCCCGATATTAATATTCTTTATCACTTCTGTATAAGTTTTCCGTAGTTCGGAAAATCTTTTTTCCTTAATCATCTGCAGGAGCAGGAGAAGCTTCAACTGGGAATAATCAGCATGACGGCTGAATTTTTTGCTTTCTTCAAAGAGTTTTTTGCTTTTTATCAGATCCTCGCCCATGATAAGGCAATATAGTTTTTGCTGAAACGCAATAAATTCCCAGGCGTTGCCTTTTGACTGTTTTTCAAGGAAATCATAAACTTTAGCTGCGTCCTGCCAGCGTTTCTGCCGCCTTATGCTAAGCCCCAAAGCTGAAAGAAGTTCAAAATACAAATCTCCCTTTTTCATTTTTTCTTTAAGAGTCAGATTCAATAAATTTTCAGCATCTTTATATTTGCCTTCAAACATTAAAATCCGGGCTTTATAAAAAGCCTTTAAATTCTTATCCGCCTGCGGAAAAGTTCTCGAAAAAGCGTCAAGCTCAAGTTTAGCATTAGTAATGTCAGCCGCATTGACATATGCAGTTATCAGATGTATGTAAGCATCCTGCAGTTGAGCGTTGTCACCTCCGGCAGCCGCTTTATAACGGACATAAAACCTGATTGCCTGTTTGTAGTCATTTACTTTGAGTGCGGCATCTCCGAGCGCACGTAAACGAGCAGCGTCATCGGCATTGAGGATACTGAAAATACAATACAGAAATATAGCTGCTCCGGCTTTCAATACAGCTTTTTTATAAAACAGCTTTAACATAATATTCCTCTGTCAAGACAATGCTTGTGAAATCAGGCTTCCGCTTCTTCCTCTGTTTCCGCGACTTCAGCTTTAGGATTAAGTTTCTCTTTAATCGCGTCAAGTACTTTCTTCTGAATCTCAGGATCATCCTGAAGAATATTTTTGGTCGCTTCGCGCCCCTGCCCAAGCTGTTCGCCTTGAAATGAGAACCATGAACCACGTTTTTCTATGAGATCATAATCCAAAGCAACATCAAGAATAGACCCGGCACGGGAAATTCCTTCCGAATAGATAATATCAAACTCGGCAATCTTGAACGGCGGAGCCATTTTGTTTTTAATCACTTTAACCCGGGTGCGGTTACCGAGAACATCACCGGCTGAATCTTTTATCTGGGCTATGCGGCGAATATCCATCCGGATTGATGAATAAAATTTCAAGGCATTACCGCCGGTAGTTGTTTCCGGGCTGCCGAACATCACGCCGATTTTCATACGTATTTGATTGGTGAATATAATACAAGTGCGGCTGCGGTTGGCGGCTCCGGCAAGTTTGCGCAATGCCTGGGACATCAAACGGGCCTGTAATCCCATGTGGGAATCCCCCATCTGTCCCTCAAGTTCAGCACGCGGGATCAAAGCCGCGACCGAGTCGATAATCAAAACATCAATGGCATTACTGCGGACAAGAGTGTCTGTAATATTCAAAGCATCTTCACCGCAATCCGGCTGTGCAATCAATAATTTGTCAGTGTCAACCCCGATTTTCCTCGCGTACACAGGATCAATAGCATGTTCGGCATCAATAATCGCAGCCGTCCCGCCGGCACGCTGCGCATTGGCGATAACATGCAGACATAAAGTTGTTTTCCCTGAAGATTCAGGACCGAATATTTCAATGATCCTGCCGCGCGGCAAACCGCCGATTCCCAGGGCAATGTCTAATCCTAAAGCCCCGGTACTGATTGTCGGTACATCCGCATACATCCTTGTATCATCGCCAAGACGCATAATCGCGCCCTGACCATAAGTTTTTTCTATTTGACTTAAAGCGATTTCCAGGTCTTTACCACGGTCAGCGTCTTTATCCCATGCTTTTATAGGGGCTTTCTTTTCTTTAGCCATATCTGTACTCCAATATTAAATGTCAAGGTTTTTAACTGTTGCCGCGTATTTCTCGATATAGTTACGCCGAGGCTCAACAATATCGCCCATCAACAAAGTAAACATACGTTCCGCTTCAACCGCATCTTCCATAGTCACCGTAATCATCTTGCGGGTATCCGGGTCCATGGTTGTTTCCCAAAGCTGCTCGGCATTCATTTCTCCAAGACCTTTGTAACGCTGAATATGCAAACCCTGACGACCGTTCTGCTTGATTGCATTGAATAATTCTTCTATGCTGAATATATCATCTTCCTTTTCTCCGGATTTTACTTTGAATAAGCAGCCGTTTCCGCTAAAGAGGTTTTCACCCTTCATATTCAGGGCTGCAAGCTGAGAAATGATTTCTTTGCATTGATCGGCTTCAAATATACTGATTACATCAATAGATGAATCTATTTTTGAAAAATCATCCTGTTCTTCACCTTCTTCAACAGGCTCACTATTTTCCGCAGGCTCGACAGGCGCGTCTTCAGTTACCGGAGCTAAACGCTCTTTTACTTCGCGAATATAGGCTTCCTCTTCTTCATCCGTATAAATAAATTTGGAGGAAACAGTTCCGTCATTCTCACGAACATTGATCTTTGCGACTGGAAATTCTTCACCGTTCCTGATCTGCGCAAAATAGTTTTCCGCTTCAATTCCTGAACGCTGCAGGCCAAGCGCTATGTTCTGCACCTTAAAGAATATTTCAATCAGTTTATTAACTACAGCCATATCAAACGGCTTGTTTTCAGAATCATAAATCTCAATATCCTCACAACCAAGTTCAGTCAGGAAATTATCCAGCTGGCTTTCCGTATCAATATAACGTTCTTTCTTGCGGCGGCGGACTTTGTAAAGCGGAGGATTCGCGATATAAACATAACCCGCCTCAATAAGCGGCTGCATCTGGCGATAAAAGAAAGTAAGAAGCAAAGTCCTGATATGTGAGCCGTCAACGTCCGCATCCGTCATGATTACGACACGGTGGTAACGGGCTTTAGCTACATCAAACTCTTCACCGATCCCGCAGCCGACAGCAGCAACCAGGGACTGAATTTCCTTGTTCTGCAGAATCTTGTCGAGCCGCGCTTTTTCTACATTGAGCAATTTACCGCGAATCGGCAAAATCGCCTGAAAAGAACTGTCCCGGCCCTGTTTTGCCGAACCTCCAGCAGAGTCCCCTTCCACAATATACAATTCGCTTTTCCCAGGATCACGGCTTGAACAATCCGCCAGTTTACCCGGCAGGCTGAATCCGTCCAATGCCCCTTTGCGCTGCACCAGTTCACGGGCTTTACGGGCTGCTTCACGAGCTCTGGCAGCGGTCATCGCCTTATTTATTATTTCTTTGGCAACCGCCGGATTTTCTTCCATAAACGCTCCAAGCCCTTCGTTGACAATAGACTCAACTATCCCGCGAACTTCACTGTTGCCGAGTTTTGTTTTCGTCTGTCCTTCAAACTGCGGGTCGGGAACTTTTACGCTGATTACCGCGGTCAAGCCTTCACGGGTGTCATTACCGCTCATAGGCTTGTCGTTCTTCAGCATTTTGTTGTTTTTCGCGTAAGCATTGATGGTACGTGTCAACGCGGTCTGGAAACCGGTAAGGTGCGTGCCGCCTTCAATAGTATTGATATTATTGGTATAGCTGTAAATGTTTTCATTGAAACCATCATTGTACTGCATACCAAGTTCAACTTCAATATCATCTTTGGATTTTTCAAGATAGATTACATCTTGAGAAAGAACCTGTTTGTTTTCATTAAGCATTGCGACAAATTCACAAATACCGCCTTCATAATGAAAAGTTTCTTTACGGGTATTGTCGTTCTCATCAGCACGTTCATCGTTCAATGAAATCGTGATACCGCGATTCAGAAATGCCAGCTCACGAAGACGCTTAGCTAAAATATCCCAAACATAGACACTTTCAGAAAAAATTTCGCTGTCAGGAAGAAAACTGACTTTCGTACCGTGTTTATCTGTATCATATAATTTTGTCAGTTCTTTTTTGGTGTCGCCGCGTTCAAAGCGCATATGGTAAGCCGCCCCGTCACGCGCCACTTCCACATCAAGCCATTTACTCAGCGCGTTAACACAGGAAACACCTACACCATGCAGACCGCCGGAAACCTTGTATGAACTATGGTCGAATTTACCTCCGGCGTGGAGAACAGTCATTACAACTTCCACCGCGGGTTTACCTTCACCCTCATGAATATCTGTAGGAATACCGCGACCGTCATCCTGGACAGTGATACTGTTATCTTGATGAATAGTCACTTTTATTTCTGACGCATAACCGGCTAAAGCTTCGTCAATACTATTATCAACAACCTCGTAAACCAAGTGATGCAAACCGCGTTGGCCAGTATCACCGATATACATACTGGGACGCATTCTAACCGCTTCAAGACCTTCTAAAACTGTTATTTGCCCCGCGCCGTATTCAGCATTTGGAATGACTTCATTTTCGATATTTTCTGCCATTAAAACTGTCTCCTGTAAGCTAAGTTAAATTGTTTTATTAACACTACTGCATATATGCTTTTTTGCAAGCAAAAAAGACTGCATTTCGGGCTTATTTTGAGGAAAAAACACAAAAAGGAAAAAAGGCGGATGCAACACCTCCGCCTTTTTTATTTTTTTCAGATATTTCTTCTTCCTGAAAGGGCAGCGCCAATTGTGGCGGCATCGGCGAAAGATATGTCCGCTCCTGCAGGGAGCCCCTGCGCTAAACGGGTGATTTTTATATCTTTGTCTTTAAGCAGATTAGCAATGTACATTGCAGTAGCCTGTCCTTCAACATCGGGGCTTAAAGCCAGGATTATTTCCTCCACCCCGTGTTGAGCAACGCGTTCGAAGAGAGAGTTGATATTCAGGTCCCCGGCGGAACGTTTTTCAAGGGGACTGAGTTTACCGCCAAGAACATGATAAAGACCTTTAAAAAAACTGCTGTTTTCTATAGACATTATCTGACTAAAATCTTCAACGACACACAGGAGCTTAGTATCGCGCTCTTTAGACTGACAAATCAAGCATTTCTCATCGTTCTCAGCAAGACCACCGCAATCAGGACAGAAAGTCACCGCCAAAGGAAGTTTTTCGAGAGCTTCACCGAATGCTATGATTTTCTCGCCTTTCCATTTCAGCATAGCAAGGGCAAGGCGTTCAGCCGTACGTCTGCCTATTCCCGGCAAACGTTTCAAATGATTTATTATTTCCTCAAGAGCTTCCGGATATTTGAATTCAGCCATACAGCATCTCTAATGTAGCCACGGCTGTCCCTAGCCGTGCGTTTTATTTTCTAGAATAACCCGGGGATATTCAGTCCGCCGGTAACTTCTTTCATTTTTTCCTGAATATTGGTCTGGGCTGATGACACAGCGCTGTTGACGGCAGTTTTCACCAGGTCTTCGAGGGCTTCAGTATCCCCGGAGGCTTCCGGCGCAATCTTGATTTGACGCACCTGGAAATCACCGCTGATGACAACAGAAACTTTATCGCCGGGACAGGTTCCATAGAACTCGCTGGACGCAATATCCTCTTTCATCTTGGCAATATTTTCTTTCATGTCCTTCGCCTTCTTCATAAGGCCGGCCATTTCACCTAAATTTCCAAACATATTTTTTCCTTATTAATTTTTATGTGTGATGGTTCTTAACCGTGAATATCTACAATACTACCGCCAAATAAATCTAAAGTGGCATTGACTATTTCTTTCTTCTTGACTTCTTCAAAGACTTCTTTGTCGCCTAAAATGCTACTAACCTGATCTTCAACCTTTTCAACAGCCGCTTTATCTTCTTTTTGCTCCTGCTCCGGCTCAAGAGCGAGTTCTTCCAGTTCAGGTTCCGGAATTTCTTCAACTTTCTTATGGATAGCCCTTACGCCTTCCTTATGAATCAAATCAACCGTTGCCGCCCAGTCACCAGTAATTGCCTGCATCGCTTTATGGATTGACGGCAGGATCTTCTTTACAGCACTATAATGTTCCGGTTCAAATTCCTCGTAAAAAACAATTGTCAACATCGAATTTTCGAAGCTCTGCGGCGTTCCTTCATTCATGTAATGTATAACTGTAGGGTCAACAGAACTGTCTGATTTTACGCTTTTGACAATTTGCTGCCACAAGGCATTCGGCGTAAATTCATCTTTAGCTGGCTCCGGTTCGACCGCGGGGTCAAATTTCAATTCAGGCTCCGGTGGAACAGGCTCCTGGGTATGATCCGGTTCGGGTTCAGAAACAGGTTCAGGCTTTGCTTCTGACTCCGCAACAGGAGATTCGACTGCTTTCGTTTCAGGTTCCAGTTTTGGTTCAGGTTCCGGAACTAAAGGTTCAACAACTTTCTTTTCAGATTCCACTTGCGGCACTTCAATTGGTTCAACAGTAGTCTTTGCCGGAACCGGTACTTCTGCCGGAATCTTGTCCAGAAATTCCAGATCGCCGGCTTTTCGCAGATAATTCAATCGTGCAATCAAATCCGCTATTTTTACGGAATGAGCAACCCGCATTGCTTTAAGAATAATAGTTTCAAGGAATACTTGTTTATTTATGGCATCATGGAGAATCCTTCCCACGGAAGAAAGATTTTCCAGCAAAATCTGGATAACATCTGTATTAACATTTGCGCCAAGCTCACGAAAACGTTTAATGCTTTCCGGATCACTTTCGAGAATAGCCTCAGGGTTGCTTAAGAGATGACAAAGCTGTATGCCGCGGAGGTAATTAAGGATATCATTAAAAAGAGTTTCCAAGTTCTTACCTTTCACCGCAAGAGCATGAATAGCCGCGACGACTCCGCCACGGTCATTACTAAACATCGCGCTTATTATTTTTATCAAATCGTTGGAACCGGTCAAGCCGAATAGTGACAAAACCTGTTCTTCAGTGATTTCTTTATTAACTCCACTGAAAAAAGCAATCATCTGGTCAAGCAATGACTGCGCGTCCCGCATTCCGCCGTCAGCGGCGCGGGCAATAGTGCTTATCGCTTCCGGGGAGATAGTCACGTTTTCGGCAGCGGCTATTTCAGCAAGCCTTTTGGAAATCAGGCTGCTAGAAATCGGTTTCAGGTCAAAACGCTGACAGCGTGAAATGATTGTCGGCAAAACCATATGAACTTCGGTAGTCGCGAAAATAAATTTAACATGAGCCGGTGGCTCTTCAACAGTTTTGAGCAATGCGTTCCATGCACTTTTGCTCAACATGTGAACCTCATCGATAATGTATATCTTGTATCGGCAATGTATCGGCATATGCAGCACTTCATCACGCAGATCACGAATATTTTCGACGGAATTCTGACTGGCGGCATCTATTTCAATAACATCAATATTGTTTTCATCCGCGATACTCACACAGGACTGGCACTTGCAGCACGGTTCGCCGTCTTCTGGAGCCTCACAGTTCAAAGCCTTGGCAAAAATACGCGCAGTTGTGGTTTTCCCGATTCCACGTGGACCAACGAATAAATATGCGTGTGCCGTGCGCTGCTGGCGTATAGCATTTCTCAAGGTCTTGATAATATGCTCCTGCCCGACCACATCACTGAAACGCTGAGGCCTCCATTTTCTGGCAATTACCTGATATTCATTCATATCCGCTCCAACTTAAAGTTTAATGTCGCCGAGAACATCACCCATAGAACCAATTCCCTTGCCAGGGCTTATACGTTTTGGGCGTGCAGGTTTATTATCTCCATTGATTACACGGCGCTGCATCTCAAAAATCTCTTTCAGGCCTTTTTCCGCGAGATTCATCATCTCATTGAATTGTTCACGGGAAAACGGCTGTTCTTCGGCGGTTCCCTGTATCTCAACAAATTTACCGGACTCTGTCATAACCACATTCATATCGACCTCAGCGCCACAGTCTTCTTCATAGCAGAGATCAAGAACGGGCTGTCCCTTAACAATTCCAACACTTACGGCAGCGATCAATTCTATAACTGGATTTTTCTTGAATTCAGCTTTTTTCATTGCCAGATGCAATGCTGTTGCCGCTCCGGTAATACCCGCGCAGCGCGTACCGCCGTCGGCATCAATGACATCACAGTCAATATTAATAGTGTTCTGCCCGACTTTCTTCAAATCGACAATACCGCGCAGACTGCGCCCGATCAAGCGTTGGATCTCAACGGTTCTGCCGCCCTGTTTCCCGCCGGAAGCTTCGCGGCGCATACGGCTGTGAGTTGATGCCGGAAGCATACCGTATTCACATGTCAACCATCCGCCGGGGACATTCTGCTGGCGCATCCAAGCCGGAACACGGTTTTCCATACTGACCGCACAAACGACTTTTGTACCGCCGACTTCAATCAGAGTTGAAGCCATCGGATGGGCCAAATAATTTTTCGTGAATTTTATTTTACGTAATTCGTCAAATTTTCGTCCGTCAACTCGTTTCATTAAAATGTCCTGTATGGTTTATAAAATAAAAAGCGCCATCGAAACAGATTAACCTACAGCACCTGGCTCATTGCATGGAGCTGCTTGGTTCCCCATCTGACTCGGTTAGCAGGAGACCAGTGCATAGGATCCGGTCCGATGACGCAGAAATTAACTATCAGAGTTATGACTATACACTATTTAGTAAGATAGTCAAGGCAAAGCGATAATTCATTCCGCAAATTTTTGCGATCAATCACCCTGTCGATCAGCCCCTTTTCAAGCAGGAATTCCGAGGTCTGAAAGCCATTGGGCAGAATCGCGTTGGTGGTTTCCTGAATAACCCTCGGGCCAGCAAATCCGATCATTGCGCCGGGTTCAGCTAAAATCAAATCACCCAGCACCGCAAAACTGGCAGTCACGCCGCCGTAAGTAGGATGGGTGAGAATAACAATATAAGGAAGTCCGGCTTCTTCCATGCGTTCAAGAGTCGCACAGGTTTTGGGCATCTGCATCAGGCTTAATATACCTTCCTGCATCCGGGCTCCGCCGCTGGCGGTGACCAAAACAGCCGGTATTTTTAATTCCAGGGCTTTTTCAAGCAAGCGGGTGATTTTCTCTCCGACAGCGGAACCCATTGAAGCTCCGAGGAAGCGGAAATCCATAACCCCCAAAGCAAACTTTTGTCCATCAAGAGTAGCAGTTCCGCAAACAATCCCTTCTTTAATGCCGGTTTTCGCGATATTCTTTTTCAAGCGGTCAGTATATTTCTGGGAATCAACAAATTTCAAAGGATCGACCGACTCCAGGTGCTTATCTATTTCCTTAAAGCTCTTAGCATCCGTGAGCAATTCAATACGCTGCGTCGCGGTCAGAGGAGAATGGAAATTACAATGCGGACATATATTGTTATTCTGCTCAAGTGCCTTTTTGTAAAGGGTCCGCATACATTTGCGGCATTTTATCCATAATCCCTCAGGGATCTCCCGCTTCTGCGAAGTTGAGGCATTTATTTTTATTGTAGAGTATTTTGATTTTGCAAATAATGACATCTTTTGTTCTCCATTTATTAAGCAGCGCTTACTGGATATCAGTAGGATAATCCAGGTATGCCGCGTGGTATGGTTTTTTCTTTTGCTTTAATATCTTTTACTTCTTTGGTTTCTTTAATTTTATTACGAAGGATCTGTGCCATCAACGGCGGGAAACTCTGCAATGCGTTTTTTATCATTCCGGCTTTGATGGTCTTGAACGGAGCCAGACCGATACGCTGTTTTACGCCAGCATTGGCTTTCTGATAAGATTTATAGAGATATTTTGCCAGATTTTCATGTTCAACTGCCTTTTCCATATCGCCGTTAACCATAAAACCCAGACTGCTGTAGATCAAACCGCCAATAATACTGGTTGCCTGTTTAACGGCGGCATCCTTCATATCCTCGGCCCACTCTTTCCGGAGGAACGACATAAAGCTTCTGCGGTATTTTCCAGGTTCCTCTTTACGAAGCTTCGCGTAATATTCTCTCGATTTTGAAAAACGCCCGTAACTGTAGAGAAGCACAATCGCATCTTTCATGAAGTTCAGTTTAGCGGAACGGAAACTGGATTGCTTATCGTTATTTATATATGCTTCATCATAAACCCTGAGAACCGCGTCAACAACGTTTAAATTCGGCATACAAACTACTGTGTCATAATTTTTTGTATCAAGCATCATAAGCCGACCGGATTTGAATGCGGCAAACAACGCCTGGGTAATCATTCGTTCACAGCTTATATCTTTGTGCGAAGGAGTCATCTTCAAGCCCATAGTTGCCCAGTAGATAGCTTGAGCTTCAGGCAGGCGCCAATCCAAATCGCCATAATCCTTGTTGATTTCATTGATAACGCTTGCCTTGAGCTTGTATTTATCATAAAGCCATTGAACACGGAAATAATCATCCAATTCGGTTGCAATTTCATTATTATTCAAGGCTGTGAGAAATTTTTTCGGTAAAGCTGAGTTTTCCTTGAATTCTTCATAAAGCTTATCATAAGTCTCAATGCCGGAATCCTTTAGCGCTTTCCAAAAAGGATTATCTTTATTTTCAGGGTACTTCTTCAGGAAAGCATCATAATCCTCCGGGACTTTTGCGAGTTTTTCCCAATCCGGATCCTGCCCCATAACCCGCATCATGCCGATTGCAAGGCGGTTCTTGTAAAGTTCATGAGCATCATCCAGGATATTACCTATTTTATGCTGGAATATCCAACCAAGCTCTTTATAAAGATTAGCGTCCTCAGGATTGTATTTTAAACTTGTACGAAGCAACTTTATCCCTTCGTTGACCCAGCGCCAGCGGTCTTCCCGGTTGGAACAGGTCACCGAAATATTGTAAGCCATGTTCCAAGCCAGATATGCGGCGGCGCCCGCAAAACGGGGCTGGAGTTTCTGAATCCAGTCGGCAAGCTGAACCATTTCAAAATAATTGCCTTTATCCTGAAGGCTCGCGGCACGCAGCCAGAGGAAGTCAGCAAGAAGGCCGCGAAAACTCCCAAGAGCTACAGTTGTAAAAACAACCAGCGGAGGAGCATTCTTGATCTGACCGGTAAAACGCAAATGATTTACCTCAATACTTTCATCAAGCTGTTTCTGAGTGTAATGAATCCCGACAAGCAGCACAACTGACACTAGAAATGTGATAGTAAATATTGCGAGTTTTTTAAATTTTATCATAATCTACTTCCTGATAACCAGTCCCAGTTCACGACGTTTGTATAACCACATGCCCAATACGAAAAAAGGTAAAGCCCTGAGTACAAAATACTGTAAAAACAATTTACCCATCAAAGTCAGCTCTATTAATTCCCCGTTGGCAACATAATTAGTAACTTCAAATTTCTGCATCGGAATAACGGCAAGCAACAGGATTTTGCCGACCCAGTAAGCGATAACATCACCGGCTCCGCCGAAATAGGTCGTATCCACCATATAAGTGGCAATACTGCCGAACATCAAATAAGATATTACGACAAATACAGCGGTCGGCATTGACAATACCGCCGCCGCGGCACATCCCAGTCCGGCGAGAATTATTAACTGCAGGCTGAGTACGGAAACCGCCCGGAAATAATTTTCCCAGAAAGTGGATACTTTTAATAAAAGTTTTGGCCCATCAGCTTTTTGAGTAAAGAAAGGAGCTTTTTGTATATCCGTATTCATAAAAATAACCTGAACTTCCCCATCAGGAGAAATGAGACCCGGCGGTAGAGTTATTTCATTGAAAACTCCAGACATAAACTGCCTCGGCTGCATTTCCCGGAGATAGTCAAAACCAAGAAATTTTTTCTTCGCCGGTTTGCCGTCTTCACTTTTTTCTTCAATGAATTTCGGTTGGCCGTATCCCCAGAGCCCATGAGATAAGCGTTGTTTGGAACTATCGACTTTATTTATATAAAAGCGGTAACTCAAATACAAAGGGCGTTTTTCATCGACCGGCAGGTTTTTATACTTCCACACTCGCAGTCTTCCTGATAATATTTCTGAAAAAGCAGCAGTAGCTTTTATTTTACATTCCCTGAATTCCTTTTTGGCATCAAAATCTAAGCCAAGTTCTTCCGACCTTGCTTTACGCTTGGCAAGCAGCCGTTTGGCTTCCGCGTCAATATCCGGCAGCTCCGGCATAAAAACACGTCTCCCGACCAAAACTTCGTTATCAATACGTTCTTTTTCAAACTTATTAAAATCGCGGTTATTGTACTGCCAGATAACAGAAAAATATACCACTGCCGCCGCAATAAAAAGCAGAATCAGGTGAATGATGCAGATTCCGGTCCATTTTGCCAGCCAGATCGTAATCCGTGAAACCGGTTTACTGACAACCATATGCAGTTCATAATTTTCAATATCCCGGCTAAGCAGCTGGCAAGCAAGCCATATAGAGGAAAGCGACAAGACAAAGGCGACCGCCGACATAGAATATTTCAATGATATTTGAATAAATCCATGTGCGGTCCCGTCCCCGCTGATAGTCGTAGGGATAAAAACCACACACAAAGCCAATACGAACAACAGTAACTGAAAAATATGGGAGCGTATCGCGCTTTTAAATGTAATTTTGATTATTGCCCAAAAAGCTTTCATCGTATAGTCCTGTTTTATTTACCGCCGAGAAGGTCTTTCAGTTTTTCATCGGCTTCTGAAATATCCGTTTTAGTTTCCTTAGCGGGTTCTTCAGCTTTAACTTCCGGTTCAGCGGTATTTTCAGCAGTCAATTCCTGAATCTTAAGGTTTTCAGCTTCGACTTTCTCTTCTTCTACTTTTTTAGCTTCTTCGGCTTTTTTCATTTCTATTTCAGTTTCTGAAGGAACTTCCTTCTCTTCACCGCCAAGTAATTCCTGAAGCACGGCAGAAGACTTTTCATCTTCCGCATTCAGGAAAGTAGCGATTTGGCCGCCGCTGGTCACGCCGGAAGTTTCCACGCTGTCAGCTTTTGCCTGATCAATAACGCTGAGGAAAAAGTCTTCCAGGGTGCGGCGCGGATGATCTATAGTAAAATCCTCTCCTTTCAGATTTTCGCGGAGGATTTTAATAACTTTTTCAGTTACTTCAGGTTTCAGCAACGGCATTGTAATGCGGCTGGCATCAGTATCAAGGAGAAGTGAATTCAAAGAGCCTTCCGCCCGTATCTTTCCACCATATAGAATGATGGCACGGTCACAGATGTCTTCAACATCACTTAACAGATGACTGGTAATCAAGACTGTTTTGCCGCGTTTTTTCAACAACAGGATCAAATCTTTGACTTCCTTGCAGCCAATCGGGTCAAGCCCTGATGTAGGTTCATCAAGGATCAGAAGGTCAGGGTCATTTATCATTGCCTGTGCCAGGCCTATACGACGTGCCATACCTTTTGAAAATTCACCTACGGGACGACGGCGGACATGGCTCAAACCAACCATATCAAGCAACTGCTCGCTACGCTGCCGGCGCTCTGTCTTGGATAAATTAAACAAAGAACCGAAGAAATCCAAAGTTTCCATTGCGGTCAGGTGCTTATAAAGGTATGACTCTTCGGGAAGATAACCGATATTCTTTTTTATTTCGACGGCTTTGGGCGAACGTCCAAAAATAGAAAGCGCCCCGGCAGTCGGGTAAAGCAGGCCGAGAATCATTTTTACGGTTGTGGATTTACCGGAACCATTCGGCCCGAGCAAACCAAGCACTTCACCTTCATTGATCTCAAAATCAATATCGTTGACCGCTCTCGCCTTCGGGCGGTTCCAGAAGTCCCGGAATATCTTAGTCAATCCAACGGACTTGACGACTGGTACTTTGTTGTCTGCCATGATTAAGCTGTCCTGTTTATGTTATAGTTTAATTTTGAGCCGCGCGGCTTTCTTCAAGCGTCAGTTCTTCACCAACCCTGACAAGTCTTGCGCTATTGAAGATAATCAGCAAAGTACTGAAAGTATGGAGGAATGCCGCCTGAACCGGTCCGAGTTCACCGAACACCGCGAGAACCATACCGCCAAGGACAAAAAGCAGCCCGACAAATAAATTTTGATTAACTATGGTACGCAGTTTCTTGGATAGGAAGATCAGCAGCGGAACCCGGCGCAAATCATTTGTCATCAAAGCTATTGATGCACTGTTAACCGCAATATCACTACCGATCGCCCCCATGGCAATACCCAAATCTCCCGCAGCCAAAGCAGGAGCATCATTCACACCGTCACCAACAACTGCAACGCGGGATGATTTTTTAACTTTTTCCACGTATTCAACTTTATCTTCAGGTAGACATTCAGAACGGTATTCATCAATGAGAATATCAGCAGCAACAGTTTTTGCCACCGACTCACGATCTCCAGTCACCATTGCACAATGTTTCACGCCAAGTGTCTTAAGATCAGTAAGGATCTGACTGGTTTCATTACGGAGTTTATCTTTGAACCCGATCCAGCCGATAAGTTTGTCGTTACTGGCGACATATACCACACTCATACCGTGTGATTCATCATCATGGTGTTTACCGATTTCAAGTCCCATCTTTTCAAGCCATGCGGCACGTCCGACCCGAATCGTTTTTTTACCGATAGTGACTTCCACGCCTTTACCATGTTCTTCTTTGGCGGAGCCGGTCTTGTCCAGTTCCAGCCCAGCTTCCTCGGCTAACTTCTGGAGAGCTATAGCTGTCGGGTGGTTACTGTGGATCTCAGCTGAAGCGGCAATCTTAAGCAGTTCAGCAGGTGACATATCGCCAAGCGGGCTAAGTTTGGTTACAGATAAAATACCGTCGGTCAAGGTACCGGTTTTGTCAAACACGAAAGCGCGGATCTTCGCAGCCAGTTCCAAATGACTTATGTTTTTAATAAAAATTCCCAGGCGGGCAGCCGCGGCAACCGCGGCAATAACCGCAGTCGGGGTAGCAAGCACAATCGCACAGGGACAAGCAATAACCATCAAAGTAATCACTCGCTCCATGCTCTGGGTAAATGACCAGGTAACCCCGGCAAGCATCAGGATTGTCGGAGTGTAATATCCGGCATAACGGTCAATAATACGCACTATTGGCGTACGGGAACTTTCCGCCGCCAGAATCATATCTTTAACTTTACCTAAAGTCGTATCTTCGCCGACCTTGGTAACTTCCATTTCAATTTGCCCAGTAAGGTTCTGCGTTCCGGCAAAAACATCATCCCCGGGAACTTTGTCAAGCGGCAGAGACTCTCCAGTAATGGAAGCTTGATTGACTGCACTCTCCCCTTTAAGGACACGACCGTCAACCGGAAAGTTTTCACCAGGACGAACACTTATCACGTCACCAATCTTGAGATCCAGCGCCTGAACTTCAACTTCTTTACCGTCAACAATTTTTCTGGCAGTACTTGGAGTCAGTTTCACCAGTTCCTCAATGGAACGCTGAGCGCCGCTGGCGGTTCTGGTTTCGATAATAATCGTCGCCAGCAGGAAAAATGCTATTAATCCCGCAGTCTGAAAATCCCCGCCAGCCATCGCCGCAAGAATTGCCAGAGCAACCAGTTCATTCATATATACCTGGCCTCTGACAAGGTCTTTAATAGCAGTAAATATAATCGGGAATGCCAAGGTAACCGCACCAATAATCGCACTGAACATGGCGGCAAAAGTCTGATCCGGGAGAAGCCATCCTAAAACATATGAGTTGAGAATAAATCCACCGCCTATGACCGCGGTTGTCACTTTTCCCATGGAACGGTCATGGCCCGCGCCTTCGGACATATTGCCGCAGACAGGACAGGTTATACCGCCTCCATGATTATGTTCAGCATGGTCATGCGCCTGGCAACCATGATCCTGGCAATTATGATCATGTGTATGTTCTTTAGCCATATTTTATGCCCCTTAGTTTATATCTTTATTCTTTTCTTTTACAATTTCAGGATTGATTTTTATGCGGACTTCCTGTTTACTTCCAGTACTGACAGGCATAATATATTTCTGATCGATCTTATCAAGTACCGCAGACAAAGTGTTATTATACAATGCCATCAAAACTGTATCAGGATTTTTCTTGTATTCTTTATAAATACTGTCAAAATAAACACTGTCGGCTTTGGCTTGAGAAACGACAGTCGTCTTGTAAACAGAAGCATCAGCTTGAATCTGGGCGACTTGCGTTTCAACATCATTTTCCACCTGTACTTTGTATTCCTTCGCTTTATCCACTAAAGCGGAAGCAGCATTACCGGCATTAGTAACAGCGGTAAAAGCGTCTTTTGTGCTTAACGGCGGAGCAACATTGTTCAAATTAAGTTCGATTATCTTAATACCGCAATTCATTTTTTCGATATTCTTAGTAAGCAAACCCAGCACTTTATTTTTATAAAGCAGCTTGTTCCTGGTCAAAATATCATCGACTTTCATGGAAGCGGTCACTTTAATAGCGGCATCATAAAGCAGGCTTTTCAGCAAAGTCTGCGGTCCACGGGCTCCCGGGATATCCCCGTCTTCAATTTTATCAGGGTCCATCGGATTTTCCGGCCATGAAGTATTATCGAAATATGCTTTTGGGTTTTCAATTTTATAATTAATGACCCATTCGGTATGTATAATATTGGCGTCGCCGGTAATCAGGTAGGAATCCATCCCGGGAACAAGCGGTTTACCGACTGGCGGCTGCCCCTGAGGGCCGAGCTGCTTAACTGGCGCAGGCAGAAAGTTTACCTTGAGGGTCTGCCTGTTTGTTTTGAAAGTGATAAATTTGTGAACGGGATAAGGCAGAAACCAATGCCATCCTTTATCGAAAGTATCCACATATCTTCCAAAGCGCAGCACAATTACCGCTTCCTGAGATTTTTTTACATAGAAATATCCTTCCAGAGTGAGAAAACGAATCAGCATTCCAAGAATTACAACCACGAGGAATATGAAAACTATCTGCAAACTTTTGACCAGAGATTTTAAACCGGCATCGTACAGACTGTCCTGCTGCTGTTGTTTCGGATCATTTGTTGTAGTAAATTTATCCATGTATAAATTTCTCCGGTTTATTGTTTTTTCCGTGGACCGGCAATTTTAAGTTTTTCCGCATCCATTTTAAAGACATCGAACGGAGCTGAATTGGTATCAAGTATCAAAGTTGTTTTTGATTTCATGATTGTCCGGAGAGAGTCAAGTTTACGAAGGAATGCCGCCAACTCCGGGCTTTTCTTATAAGTAGCATAATATTTAGCTGCGCTCGCGTCTCCCTGCGCCCGGATTTCTTTAGCTTTCGCAGTGGCTTTCGCCAACTCGTCATCTCTTTTCCGGTTAGTATCGGTTCTTATTCTCTGAGCTTCACTTTTACCTTCAGCCAGGAATTTTTCAGCTTCAACCTTGCGTTCCTTAATCATACGGTCAAAAACACTTTTGCTGATCGACTCGGGGATATTCAAGGAATTGATTCCGACAAAACTGACTTCTATCCCGGATGACTCTGTCTGTTCCTGTAATTTTTTAAGGATCTCGTCCTGGATTTTCGTAAGGCGCATCTTTTTAGGATCAACGTTAACCAGTTCACCGAAATTATAGCGTCCGAACACTTCAAGAGTGACGCCGCGCATCCAAGTATTCAGTTGCGCTTCACCTTTCGGGATTGTGACCAGTGAACTGTAAAATTTATGAGCGTCAACGATACGGTAATTAATGAAGATGCTGACAATAATATTTTGATTGTCGCGAGTCGAAGTTTCCTGTCCGTCTTTACCAATTGTTCCTGAGAAGCAACGCACCCGGCGGTCAAAGCGATACACTTCCTGAATAGGATACGGCCATCTCATATGCAAGCCGGGTTCCACCGGCTTTTCACTTGGCGTACCAAAAGTTGTAACAATAGCAGTTTCTGTTTCATTGATCTGGAACGAGAATATTGCGATCAGGAAAAAAGCGGCAACGATAAAACCTAAGAGCAATGTCGGCCAATGAGTGAAGAGTTTATTTTTTGCAGTCATAATTTTCAGACTCCTTTATATATTATGTTATTTGTTTTATTTTGGTGTAATCGCATCAAGATCCGCATCGATAAGATCAAGACGCTGCTTTTGTTCAAGATTCAACTCATAGACCTGATATGGCATATCGGAACTGACTATAAACTTGCGGATTTTTGCGGTATCCTGTTCGAGAAAAGCTAAATAGGTACGTAATTTATACATGGCAGGCATAATCTCAAAGGCTGTCAACTGTTTTTCAAAGCGTTCACTCTCAGCTCTGGCAACATTTTGAACCCGGTATTTGTATGCTTCCGCAGTTGCAATGATGCTTGCCTTCTGCGCCTGGATCAAAGGCAATGTTCCTGAGCGGTAGGCTTTTGCAGCCAAAATCTGTGTTTCTTTATTCTCAAGGGCTTCAATGACCTTCTGGAACTCCTTGGATACATCTCCGACCGGCGGGTGTACATCAAGTAAATTAACCTCTACGATCTCAACACCGAGCCCAATGTCATCAGCCGCCTTCTGGATTCTGGAATGTAAAGCAGCAGACGCTTTATGACGTTCATAAGACATCACCGACATAAAGTCTGTACTGGCAAAATATCTGGTTGCTTCCATTTCTCCAATATTTTTGAGAATTGTTTCCGCGTTATCATGCTTATAAGCAAAATCAATAAGCTTATCTTTTTTGATACGAAACTGAATAGGTATAGTCGAACCTAAAAATGAAACCGGGGTGGCGCTGCTTTTTGAGAGCATGTTTTTATTGCCTGCCAAAGCATTTTTCCGATTTTCCCTGGCAACAGCCTCTGCATAAGTCACATTCTGTTTTACAGCGACTAAATATTTTGATTCTTTGGCAAAATGTTCTTTTGTCCACAGAATGATCCGCGGAAGCACCTTTTTGCCTTTATTGTCAATCATTTCCGGGCCAACCAGCACCTGATGGATTTGAGAACAGGAATAACGGTCTACATTTCCAAACGGATAAGGCAGGGTAAAATAAATTCCGGGGCTTAACTGTTCTGTGCTGACGATTTTTCCAAAACGTTTTCTGATACCAACCTCATTAGGGCCGACTTCCTGAATACATGTAAAGGCCCATAAAACAATCAGCCAGAGAATGAACAGTGGAAATAAAGCTCTTTCCATGAAGTGATATATCCATGTACCTGAAACTTTAAAGCCGAACTGGTAATCAAGGGTGTCAGCAATATTACGCATGACCCCGCCCGGTTCAGTAAATAAAGCAAGCAAACGGCTTTCAAATACCGGGCGCGGCTCTTCGATTGTTCGCGGACGGTAAAACTCAACAATTAGATTGATAACAAACTCTGCGCCGAGAACCATATACAAGATAATTACCGCATGGGATGTATAGTAATCCGCCTGCGGGAGGAACCTGCTGGTAAGCAAAGTGGAAATTCCCGCGGTCAGCAAGACAACAAATCCGAGAATCAGCCAGGCTCCAAGCGGCTGCAGCCAGCGAAAAGTCTTTGTCCTGGACTGCCCGATCAGGAAAGCTCCGGCAAAAACACTTATCAACATAAAAAGCCCTGAAACAAAAGCAGACAAATTCGGGTCAGAAGGCAGATTTTTAACCTCTGGCGGCCTGGCTGCCCAAGATGAATAAAAACTTCCTCCGATCCACGCAATGATTAACGCACCAAGCACAGCCAATACAAAGGGAGCATATTTTTTATAGTTTTCGAAAGAGCGCCCGGCAGTAAAGCGGACATCTTCCTCAATGTTCAAGATATTGTTCTGTTTACGGTTTTCCAGTAACAGCTTTTCTTCTTCCTCCTGAGCGGAGGATGTAGACATCAAACCATAAATCATGGCGCTGAAAGCAAACAATGTTGCCATGACGTAAGGTATTATTGCCAGGTTAAAGGTGTCTGAACCAGCGAACTTTGACGCGATTCCGAGAATTAATATCAAAACAGCAAGAATTAAAGAGCCAACACCTCCGAGGACAGACAATTTGGTCATCAACCTCGAGTTATCGATTTCCCTGCCAAGGCTTTGTTTGTCTACCATCAATTAACCTCAGTTTATTGTTAAATTATTTATATACAAGCAATATACCTTTCATTAGTATAGAGTATGAGCCATATAATTTACCACTCGAACAGGAAAAGAGCAAATCACTTTGTCTAAAAAAGCACATAATTTTATCCTCAACCTTTCTCGTTTTGCTGCATATTCCGAGTATTTTTTTGACTATTATTATTTCGCGGGTATATTTTTTATAATTGTGAATTCAAAAATTTTTACAGGTTCAGATAATGAAAAGTGCTTTTTTCCTGATACAAACTGAAGACCGGAAGGGCCTGCTGGCAGCAATATCTGATTTTTTCTACGCCAGAGGATTCAATATCCTGCGCTGCCAGCAATATACAGATCTGCATGAAAACAAATATTATATGCGGATAAAACTGGATTTGGCGGGATTGACAATTACCCGCTCCGAACTGGAAAAAAACTTCAATCAGCTTGCTGAAAAGCTCAAGTTAAACTGGTCTATACAATATTCTGATCAGGTTCCACGGATGGCAATTATGGTTTCGAAAACTTCTCACTGCCTCTATGATTTGCTGGTGCACCATCAGGAAAAAGACTTGTCTTGCGAAATCCCGTTGATTATCAGCAATCACCCCGACCTTGAACACGTTGCCGATAAATTCAGAATCCCATATTACTGCTGTCCAGTAAAAAAAGATGAAAAAGCTAAACAGGAAGCTCAAGTTCTGGAACTGTTAAAGAAAAATCATATTGACGTAGTAGTGCTTGCGCGTTACATGCAAATACTGTCTAATGACTTCATAGAGAGTTTCAAAGGCGGCATAATAAATATACATCATGCTTTTCTACCGGCATTTAAAGGGGGTTATCCATACAAGCGAGCATGGGAGCATGGCGTTAAGATAATAGGCGCCACCGCGCATTACGCAACCCGCGATCTGGATGAAGGCCCGATTATTGAACAGGATGTCGAACGCATCACGCATGAATTGAGTCCGGATGACTTGAAAGGTATCGGCAAGGATATTGAGCGTCGGGTCCTGACGCGTGCAGTAAGGGCACATTTAGAGAACCGCGTCATTGTCGCCGGACGCCGGACGATAGTCTTTTCAAATTAGTCCATTTCCTCCATCACCAACTCAGAATCAAGAAGCGTGACGTTATCGCCTAATGTAAAGGTCGTGTCCTTGAGGATTTCGGATGACAGTTCAGGCAGCACTTTCAACGGGAACTTGGCGTCAATTGTTACATTCAGAGAACCGTCATCAAGATGCTCCCACTCAAGTTTTATACTGCCGTAAATACTGGGGAAAACAATATTTGCCCATTTTACAAAACCAAGCGCCGGGTTGAAATAAATAGTGGAACAGCCAGGTTCGGCAACTCTTATACCGGCAACTTCATGCAGGAGAAATATATTGGGACAGACGGTATTGCCTCTATAAAAATCAGTAGTGGCAATTTCTTTTGAATCGGGCGAAACCAGCCACGCCGATGTTTCCTTGTCTATGCGCCGGGTCCAATAGTCCTTGAGATATTCCAGTATCCATTGCGTCTGCCCCAAAGCAAACATTGTTTCGGTAAACAGGAAATTGAAGTAAGGCAAGTCACTCTGCTCCGGATATCTGGAGAATGGAGCCTCCAATCTGAAAAACTGTTCAAATATATTTTCAAATTCAGCATTTGATGCGACTCCAGAATAAATAGCTATAAAATTGGTGAACAGGTCAAAGCAGTTTTCATGGTCAAGATCGCTTGAAGCAAAAAGATGCTTCTCCGCATTCCAGTTTGTTTCATTTATTTTTTTATTTATAAGCGCAGCCTGTTTAAAGCACTTGAACAAGTCCTTTGGTCGTTCAAGCGCCCGATATATTTCACCGGCGGAAAGCAGGAACCGGCAGTAAAGCGCATTAATATCGGTACTTATTCCGTCCTGCTGTTCAGAAAAGGTGTTCAACCTGCAAATGGACCTGAAATGTTTATTAACGTCCTTAAACAATCCGGTATTTTCATCAGTAAGTGATTTAAATAATTCGAAAATCAGATCAAGATGCGGAGCGGTTTTCTTCAAAAATTCCTCATCAGCGCTGGCGCGGTAATGAAAAAGCATCCAAGTTGAGAAAAGGAAAAGATGAGATATCTGCGAATAGATTCTTTCGCCAAATGATATTGCCGGAATATTGCCGTTTTCAAACTGTGCTTCAGCAAAATTACGCAACCAGACCTCAGCCAAATGATAATCGCCGAAAACATTTATAAGGTTACAGCTTTGGAAATAAAAATCTCCGAGACAGCATGTATTAAGGATACTGGATTCATTCTGGCATATAAACGAGGATGCCCGCTGTATGGAATTACAGCCGATACGCCAGATTTCATTTAACTGCTCATCAGAACATTTGAAAGAAGTCTGATTGTGATGGGTGCGGGCAAATTCAGAAAACATCAGGTCATTGACTTCGACTTCACCGGCCGCCTGGCGTACGGAAATCATAAGATAACAGATCTCCTCCGGCTTAAACTTTATAAATTTATTTCTTCCTTCACGGCAGATTATGGTATGGGTGTTTTTAACTTTGTCCGAATTCAGCGGAAAATCATTGTCATCAATAAACTGTCCAAGGCTGATGTCAACTATATCTCCCTGTGAAGCGTTTATTTCAACTGACAGAAAACCATACTTCAATTCTTCCAGCTTAAATAAAAG
The DNA here is from genome assembly GCA_963664605.1 of Victivallaceae bacterium. Lineage (GTDB taxonomy): Bacteria > Verrucomicrobiota > Lentisphaeria > Victivallales > Victivallaceae > JAHOYW01. The sequence goes on along the minus strand of OY761536.1, from coordinate 902,887 downwards.
GTATTCTCCTTGTCCGGCAAATACTGAAGATTCTGTTTCCGTCAACTCAAAATTGCAATGCTTCAAATAGCTTGAAATATCCAGCGCATTTTCGAAAGACGGCATATAAGACTGGGAATTCAAACGCTCGAAAGAAATAGAGGGAGTCGCCTCACTTAGCGGCATACGCAAAGGCCCGGCAATATTCCAGGAGGCGACTGCATCTTCAATAGTATCCTGAAAAAGGATAAGCTCGTCCGGGAACATCGACTGGAAGGCAAAGCTTATTCCAACGCCGCGCTTTTCGATTTCCTGAAGGACAAGTAAACGGTTCCAGCCAGCTTTTAAACTCAGGACAGCTTTATCATTTCTTAAACCGAAAAGCCGGTCATCCTGTCTGCGTTTAGCTTTAACCAGAGACTTATTACAGAAAAACTTATAAGAGTCATCAGCAAAGACTTCAACTTCCAGTTCCTTTTCTTCTTCCATAAACAAGAAAGTCACAGCAGCATAAATTCCCGGAGCGGTGAAAATATCATTAAAATTGAAATGCGTCAAAGCACAGGCAGGATAATATCTGCCTTTTGAAAGGTTTTCAAAAAAATATATTTCATCGACCGAATTCGGCGTCAACGGGCATATTTCGAGATTGTCCTTAACATTCTGGATCGGATTTATATGATCTGTCTTATGCCACTTCGGAGACAAAGTACCTATGCTGTTCATCCAATCAACCGGGTACTGGTTATAATCAATAGATTCGGTCATGCCGCGTTTATCATTCATATATGAACACGGCTTTGAGAAGTTTTCAGCTTTGAATACGTCCCACTTTTTATCGGTCCACAGGAAAGGCTTGTTATCCAGATCAAGCTGACACCATAATCCCGGCGGTTTTAAAGCGCGGAGGGATTTTTTGGGCTGGGTGTGAGAAACCACTACGGCAATGACATTTGAGCCCTGCTCAAGATAGTATGAAAAATCATATTCATCAATATAGGTCGAACATGCAGAATGATTTGCACGCGGGCCGAAGCCGACCAGACGTTCATTGATAAACAATTGGTATGAGCAGTTTGCGCTGATCCAGAAATCGGCGGCATTGTGACTGGTGCTGAGCATAAATTCTTTACGGACAAGTAAAGATGAATTAGGAGCGTCAATAAGGGATTTTTCCCAAATCCAATTTCCCAGGATTTCCTTAGGCAGTTTACAATGATCCATATAGTTCCTACCCCCATAAACATATGCTGGAGCTTACTGTAATCTTATATTTCTACATAATACTATGGATGCCGTAAAGCATTTTGTCAAACTTTTTAGCAATAGTTTAAAGCTTTTAAAGATATAAGAAAACTGGAAAATATTCAAAAGAGTGTTAGTGTTAATAGCAGAAATTCATATACGAGAGATCACTAAATGCTTACATACACTCCAAATACGTACTCTGAAAATTCACCTTCAGGAGAAAAGGCTTTATTTCTTGACCGGGACGGAGTGATAAATAAAGAAATTAATTATTTGCACAGGATTGAGGATTTTGAATTTCTGGACGGCATCTTTGATTTGTGCCGGACAGCTTTTGAAAATAATTACCGGATAGTTGTCGTCACAAACCAGTCGGGGATTGCCCGCAATTATTATAATGAAAAAGACTTGGAAAAACTCACCAAATGGATGTTTGCAAAGTTTGCCGGACAGGGAATAGAAATCTCAAGGGTTTATGCTTGCCCGCACCTGCCCGACGCCAACCTGGAGCTTTACCGCTGTGACTGCCATGCCCGCAAACCTAATCCCGGAATGCTGCTGCAGGCGCAAAAAGATTTCAATCTTAATTTATCGAAATGTATTCTCATCGGAGACAAAGAGCGCGATATAGAAGCGGGACTTCGAGCCGGAATTAACAAATTGATTCTCCTCAACGAAAACGCTCCTGAAAACCTGGACCCGAAAATAACGCTTGTCTCAAACCTCAGCCAAGCCAGAGAAAAACTTTTCGGTACAAAGCTGAATTAGAATGTGCCAAGCTGCTGCTTTATATTTTCTTCACGGAGAACGTCGAGTATTTCATCACCATAAAGCGAACGCATTAATTTTGCATTGAATTCATAGAATACCTGTGGGTCAGGCTTGGTGAAAACATCCATTCTGGTCATATCCAGCATTCTTTTGCGCTTCTTCATATCGCTCTGGTAAATCTGCAGGTAACGTATCAAGGTCCTCGGGCTCAATTCCTCAAATTTACGCTGGCCGAAGTCTTCAATATAATCTGCCGCGATCACCAGCTCCAAGTTGGGATTACGGTGTTTCATACCTCGGCTTTTCAAAAATTCCTCAATCATTTCCAGGCAGCGTATTTCATCAAAAAGCGGAAACTTTACCGCCCTGCCGCGACTGAGGATATTTGCCGGAAATTCAAAGTTTGACGCAATAACTACAGAAACATTGTCCGGCAGAGAAAAACTTCCGCCTATGTTAGTCCTGAAATAATACCAGTTTATCTTTCCCGGGTCTACATCATCAAAAAAGATCACGAAACGCCGGTCTTTGCGGCTCGCCAGCTTCTCAATCAGCGGTTGAAGAGTCCGCTCAAGATCCTCAGGCTCCGGTAGAATCAAGGTTAAATTATCCTGATACAAGGTATATGAAATAGTTAGATGGGTTTTTCCAAGCCCGGGCAAACTGCAAACTAAGAGCGGCAGGTTAGTTTTCTGTTGTGAAAAAGCCCTGAAATGTTCTTCAAAAGTTTTCCGGACATGGGCATACCCGAAAAACTCATCAACCGTGCGAATCGAACTTAGTTCTACTGCTGTAAATTTATTATTGATATAACGAAAAGCTTTGCCGCCACTGAAAGGATCAGCGGCAAGCGCTTTCTGATTCAACAGTTCCATGGTTTCAGATGAAATCTTTCCGTCAGGCAATTTAATACAGCTTTTTCCTTTTAATAGTTTCTTAATTCCGGGACGTAAACGTGAAAGTTTATTATCATTGCCTGTCGCATTCTGCATAATTTCGATAAAATCATTTACTGCTTCAACACTGGAACAAACCCGGAAAGCATGACTTATAAAAAATTCCGTTTCACCTGCCGGGTCTTTAAGGTTTTTGAGAACATCATGCAAAATCAAAGCATCAAAAACCGCCTCTTCCAGACATGTCATCAAGTCTTTTCCCTGACAATCCACAAACAACTGGTTCAAAGCGTCAATGGAGTCCGCTTCCGGGCTTAAAACGGTAAAAATACGTTTGGCACTTTCGCAGTCTTCGGAAAAGCCTTCCAGATCAGCCAGCACCTTGCTTAAAACAATGATATAGTTCTGAATAAAATTCCGGCGGAAAATATTTACAAACTCAGTCTGTCCGTTATTAAGTTTTGTAAATAACAGTTTTATACTTGATTCTGCGGCGACAACAGCATCTTTCAAAGTTTTTATCTTCGAATTTACTTTAGTTGAATCACCCATTATATATATCCCATATTATTGCTTCTTTTTCAAGGTCTTAAAATCAATAAGCGGTTCTTTTACTTTGGGCATCACCGGAACTGTCCGGTCATATTCAAGATTGATGAACTCTTTTCTTTCCGGTAAAATAAATTGAGTAAGCTTATTCATATCAATTCCGGTAGCAATACTAAATTTTTTCTTGTCTTTCAATAGTGGTTTACACCAGAAATTTATGAAATTAACAAGAAAATGTAAATCGTCACGCATAAGTTTGCCATTGTCCAGCAAGGATTCATACGCTTCGGCATCATGTTCCATCAATATCAGTGCATTGGCTTTCATCAAGGCAGCAATATTTTTAAGGGAATTGTCCAGTTTTCCCCGGTTCCGTTCTTTTATCAGTTCCGCAAGCTTAAACGCCGCGAAAGCCTGAACAGTTCCCTGCCCTGCCAGTCCGGCTGAAATACCATAGCTTATCCAGAACCCCGGGTTCTTAAATTCGTGTCTTTCGACCGCCTTGAACAACAGTGACAACCATATCGGCGGAACCCCGTTATCTTGAAGCAGATACCAGTCATTGTTCATAAAAAACGGCAGAGGATTATATGCCAGGCGTTTTTCAAAAAATGCCTTACTGCTTTTAATATTACCCGCTTTAAATTCTTTCAGGACACGCTGTATTTCCGAATTTGCAAGTATAATATTTTCACCGCCGTAAATACTTTCCCAGGAATATTTCACAGGAAAATATAATCCAGTCTTATCATCAAGATTAATAAGTGATCTTTCTATTTTAGAATCATTCCGGCTGATCTTTAAAGCAAGCAGATAAATAATCATTTCCTTGGCGGGATCCGATTCGATCTGGTCTTCTATAAACTTAGCGTATTTAAGCATAGCAGTAAGTGAACTGTGCTCGGAGGCTCTTTTGATCCATTTCATTTTCTCCGAAATCTGAGGCTCGCTGGCAGCAACAGCCAGCATAGCCGGAGGATAACCGTCGTGAGCGGCAGCTTTAAACAACATGGCGGAACGGGGGTTGTTCGTCCTGGTATACTCCTGGGCAAGCCGGAACATTGCCGGCGGGAATCCTCCTCCGGCTGCTTTTTTCAACAGCTCCATAGCTGTCTGGGTATCTTCGTTATCAAAATAGTATTTTGCAAGATAAAATTGAGCTCGAGGAAAATTATGCGCGGAAGCTTCAATTAATAAAGATTTCGCTCTTCTGATATCTTCCGGCTTTCCTTTGTTAAAAAGGATTACACCTAAATTCTCCACTGCCGGTTGCCAACGGCGTTTTGCACAGTAATTAAACATTTTCAGGGCTTCTTTCTCATCTTTTTTAATCCCGCGCCCGTAATAATACATCTCCGCAAGAATATTGATATATTCCAGCCTGCCTTTTTTAGCCTCGTCATGAACGCCTTTGTAAACACCTTTGTAATGTCTTTCCGCACGAACCTGGTCAGGAACAACCCTGCCAAGCCCATATTGATACATTGTTCCCAGATAATAACCAGCCATGCTGTCTCCGTTTGCGGCGCCAAGCCTGAGCCAATAGTAAGCACGGTTATAATTTATCGCAGTACCATTCCCGATAAGGTTTACACTACCCACTATCCCCTGAGACAGCGGGTCGCCATCTTCCGCGTCAGCTAGAAATTTCTGTGCTGGAGTAAGACATCCGCCTAAAATAAAAATAATGCATAATATCGTAAAATTTACTGTTGATAATCTTGAAAAAAGTTTCATCTTCAAAGTTTTAAGTTTTAAGATTTAAGGTTTAGCCGCTGCCTTAATGACAGTCGTAAAAACTCCTTCTTCAAACTCATTTCCTATAGTTAAAGTTCAGGTTTTCATGTAATTCTTAACACTTAATTATTAAAACTTAACACTTTCTGCTTAGAAATTCAACTATTCTTTCGGCAAAAATTCGCCCTGTCCCCGGAATCTTCTTCATAATCTCATCCGCGTCCGCCTGCCGAAGCTTCCGGATCGACCCGAAATGGCGCAGAATCATCTGTTTCCGCTTAGCCCCTATCCCCGGGATATCATCAAGCAGCGACTCCTGTAAACGCTGAGCTCGCAGTTTGCGGTGATAGCTGATAGCAAAGCGATGAGCTTCATCACGAACTGCCTGAAGCAGGCGCAACGCAGTTGAATGCCGATCCAATACTATCGCATCGCTATGTCCAGGCAAAAATATTTCTTCATTTTTTTTAGCAAGCCCGATAACGGTCAACGGCGGACAGTCAATTTCAGCAAGGGTTTCCACGGCGGAGGAGAGCTGTCCTTTGCCGCCGTCAACCATTAATAAATCAGGAAGAGGCTGTTTTTCACGAATTTTGCGGGAATAATGGCGTTTGATAACTTCCTGCATCATAGCAAAATCATCTATCTGATCGACTTCACGAATCTTAAAACGGCGGTATTTGTCTTTTGCCGGACTGCCGTTTTCAAAACAAACCATGCTCGCGACAGCGAGAGTGCCAAGAATGTTTGAAATATCAAAGCATTCAATAAGCTTTGGCGGCGAAGGCATATTCAAAATTTTCTGCAATCCCTCGACCGCCGATAAGCCCGGAGATGAAGAAATAGAAGCATAGCGGAATGAACGGTTTTTCTGTCCGAAAACAGTTTTTATATTGATAATGACATCACGGAAACGGGCAGCCTTTTCAAATAATTTTTTATCAGCGGCTTCATGCATCTTCTTTTCGAGTTCTTCAATCACCGGGCCGGGGCTGCCGTTCAGCAGTCTCAACATTTTGTCCACGTGTTCGTGATATTCCTTTTTTGTAACCTTGCCGCCGCATGGCTCCATACAATCTTTCACAACGCGTTTAAGACAATGTTTCCGCGTACTCTCGTCAGGGGAGCTTGGCTTGCAGGTACGCAGTCCGAAATAAGCGCTGAGGAATTCAACGGTCGAACGCAAAGCAGAGCCCTTTGGGAAAGGGCCGAAATATTTGCAGCCGTCATCTTTCCTGACGCGAGCGAGCTCAAAACGCGGAAAATCCTCTTTTAAATTGATTTTCACCAGCAAAAAACGCTTGTCATCGCGCATTAGAATATTGTATTGAGGAGCGTATTCCTTGATGAGTTTAGATTCCAGGATCAAAGCCTCGTCTTCATTTTTGACTACAAAAAAATCCCAGTCATGGATAGATTTAAGCAGTGAGCGCTGTTTAGGGTCAGCACGATTCATCCGTGACGCCTGAAAATACTGACTCATGCGGTGCCGGAGATTAGCGGCCTTGCCAACATAAATCACAGTTCCGAAACGGTCTCGGTAAATATACACCCCCGGCTTTGCCGGAACATCACCAGGGTGAAATTTTTTAGCTTCTGAATCCATGTATGTAGTTTAACTCTGCGTACAGAGAAAAACAAGTCATTTCAGACGAAAAAAAACCGCGCAGACGGTATAACTGTCCGCGCGGCCAAAGGAGGGGAACTATTGATTATTAAAAATTTGGAACCCATGATAGGAATCCATACCATGTTCGGAAATATCCAAGCCGCGGATCTCATCTTCCTCAGGCATTCTTATACCCATGGTGTACTTAATAGGCAGGAAGATAGCAAAGGCTCCCGCCACACAGAATCCGCCAACCGCGGCAACTCCTGTCAACTGGGACATGAACGAAAATTCTTCACAGAATATTCCAACCGCTAATGTACCCCAAATACCGCATACAAGATGCACGGAAAGAGCTCCAACCGGATCGTCAAGGTGCAAACGGTCAAAAAGAAATACCGCCAAAACCACAATAAAGCCGGAAACCGCTCCAACGATTATGGAGGCAGTTATTGAAAGTACATCTGCCCCGGCAGTCACTCCAACCAGCCCGGCAAGGCAACCATTCAGCACCATTGTCAGGTCAGGATGTTTCTGTAATTTCCATGAAGTCAAACTGGCAGCGACAATACCCGCAGCAGCAGCCAGGCAAGTAGTTACGAAAACATAGGAAATCGCCATAGGATCCGCTGAAAGGACGGAACCGCCGTTAAATCCGAACCAGCCAAACCAGAGCAGCATCGCCCCGATAGTTGCTAAAGGTATGTTATGCCCAAAAATCGGATGGCTCTTTCCATTGACGTATTTTCCAATACGGGGCCCGAGCAGAATAACCGCGACAAGCGCCGCCCAGCCGCCGACCGAATGCACAAATGTGGAACCGGCAAAATCATGAAATTTCAGCGTATCAAGCCAGCCCTTTCCCCAACCCCAGGAACCGACAACCGGATATATAACAGCAACATAGATTGCTGAAAAGATCAGAAAACTGTCCAATTTCATTCGTTCAGCAACCGCACCGGAAACAATTGTCGCAGCGGTTGCGGCAAACATACCCTGAAAAATGAAGTCAGTCCAGTAAGTATAGGCTCCATTACAATAAGCTATCCCGCCAGCCGCGCCCTCCGGACACGCCAGCCCAAAACCGCCATAAGCAAAGAATTTACCAACGACCCAGCCCTCACTATACATCAGACTGAAACCGATAAGAGCGTAAGACAGAAGCCCGATTGCAACGATCATGACGTTCTTGAAAAGAATATTTATAGTATTCTTGGCGCGGGTCAAACCGGATTCGAGCGTGGCAAAACCAAGATGCATTATGAACACCAGTGCCGCCGCAATCAGCATCCAGGCATTGTTTATCGTAAACATCTCCTGCGATACTTTAACGGCTGTTTCACCATCGGCGAAGCTTGTTACTGAAATTGAAAAAATTGCAATAACTACCAAAATTTTTAATAATCTCTTAAACATAATAATCCTTGTATTTTAAAGTTTAACCTATGGCGTCAATACCAACTTCACCAGTTCTAATTCTTATGCATTCTTCGAGATTGATTACAAAAATCTTTCCATCTCCAATACTGCCAGTTTGCGCACCTTCGATTATCGCGTCAATTGTCGGCTGAACGAAATCATGATTCACAGCGATCTCAATCCTTATTTTTTTAAGAAGATTGACTTCTTCATCCACACCACGATAACTTTCATGATACCCTTTTTGCTGTCCGCATCCCAGGGCATTGGTTATCGACATCTTGAAAATTTCATGCTTGTACAACTCCTGCTTTACAGCATTCAACCTTTCAGGTTTGATGTAAGCGATTATCATTTTCATTTTTTAGTTTCCCTTTTTTTGTTATAAAAGACTTTGGATAGTTAATAAAATAAGCAAAAGCCATGCCAAGTTTATTTTTTTATCAAAAAAAAAGTAATAATATCAAAAAATCGAACTTGATTTTATAATGAAAAAAATTAAAGCGAAAAACGGAAAGAATATTTCATTACAATTTTATTTGACAAAAATGTAAAATGGAACATAAAAACATTGAAAAACTTACAAAAGTGTAAGATTGTGAAATAATTGAATTTATCAGCTCAATATTTCATACTCAACTTGTTTAAAACTGTCCTGAAACCAGTCTCAAGTGGAGAATTAATCTCCAGTTCTTCTCGTTTGAACGGATGAAGCAGTTCCAGTTTCACAGCTGCCAGCATCAAGCGGTGTGAATTGAATTTCTCTCTGAACATCTGATTATGGCGCCCGTCCCCGTAACTCGTATCTCCAATCAGCGGATGGCGTAAATGCGCAAAATGACGGCGGATCTGATGGGTGCGCCCGGTTTTTAAATCTATTTTGACCAGTGAATAGCGGGATTTCTCATATGGCCCGACTGGGATATCCACTTCGGCCCTTGCAATAGTTTTGTACAAAGTCAAAGCATCCTGTTCTTTACCACTGGCTGTACGCAAGGGAGAATCTATCACGCCGGAATCATCTGTCCAGCCGCGAACCAATGCCAAATATGTCTTTTTTGCCTTACGTTCCCTGAAAATCTTAAAAAATTCCGCGACAATCTCTTTACTGAAAGCAAACAATACTACACCTGATGTCGGACGGTCAAGACGATGTACAGGGTAAACTTTTCTGCCGCTCTGATTCCGAACCCGCTGCAGGAGAAAGTCCTTGTCGCTGGACATACTCGTACGGTGCACCAGTAAACCGTGCGGCTTATTCACTGCAATACAATATTCATCCTGATAAAGAATCTCGATCCTGGCTCTGACCAGCTTAAAATGTTCTGCCTTGAGAAGGGCGGCAACAGTAGGTACATCGACAATACGTTCATTTTCAATCATATTGACAGCATCCTGCAAGCTTAAACATAAAATGTCAGGGGGCAGAACTTCAAGAGGAGTGACCTCCCCCATTGATACGGAAACATTATTATCTTTAAGAAGCGGCAAGGTATCAAGCAATTCAATATCCGGCTTGTCATAAAATAAAGAGAGTTTCCCTGCCGAAGTATGTTGCAAATAAACAGAACCGTTGTTGTCTGCCATCAATAAAGCGGATAAATTATTTCCCATTTTTGTGATGTGATCTGCGTTTTTTGTGGCGTTTTTGATTAGCATGACCGTGCCGCCTGCTTGTCGGCATGGGCTTCGGCCACAATGTCGCCAGCTTGTCATCGTGCCAGAGGACGGCATTCTGGAGCATCAATACTTCCCGCGCATGTTCATAGCCGGAAGCATGCAGCAGTTTTCCCCGTTTTTTTTCGGGATTGAAGAAATCAGGCTGAAGACTAAGAACATTTTGAGCCGATATAGCCAGGCGTTTTATCATATTATGCGGCTGAAAAACATCTCTTACAATACGGCGGATATTCGCGGCAGTACTGTAATCCCTCTTCCAAAGTTTACCATGCTGTCCCAAACCGATTTCGGCTTCCACAAAGGGAAGAGAGATAACCGCCATAGCAAGAGAAATACTGTTGCGGTATCTGCCCTCCAGAACACGGCTGTTGCGTTCCGCCAAAAGCTGCATGGCATAAGCTCTTGCCGGGGAATTCCAGTTTGCTTCCAGATAAGGCAGACAATACTGTAAAAAGCCATAATCATGAAAGGCGGTAAAAATACCATCGCAATAGGCATTTTTAAGGATTTTCTCAATTTCCAGCGAAAGCCTTGAAGCAGCGGCATGAAGTATCAAATCCCCCTGGGAGCGAACCGCCACTTCGGTTTTAGCGTCAAATTTAAAACCATATTGGCCAACCAGTTTCAAAGCACGCAGTATCCTGACCGGGTCTTCCTCAAAACGCAGTTCCGGGTCGCCGATAGCCCGAACAATCCCGGCATGCATATCATCAATTCCGCAACCAGTGTAATCAATCAAATCATCATGGACTGGATCATAAAACAGAGCATTTACTGTAAAATCCCGGCGCCAGGCGTCTTCTTCCGGGGTTCCAAAGTCATTATCCCGGAAAATCATATTTTCCGGAACCGGATTTTTCCGTGATTTTCCGGCAATCTGCCCGGTATCCTCCGGGTTCCGGCGAAAAGTGCTGACTTCGATAATATCTCCGCCGCAATGAACATGAACCAAACGAAACCTTTTACCAATTATTCTGGATTTACGCCGACCGAAAACCGCACGGATCTCCTCTGGAGTCGCTGAAGTGGAAATGTCATAGTCTTTGGGTTCACGCCCAAGCATCAAGTCCCGGATGGCTCCGCCGACAATGTACGCGGTGAAACCACCGTCTTGTAACTTTTTAACAAGTTCTCGTATAGGTTCTGCTACAACTAAATTATCACGCATAATTAAAACTTCCGCTGGACAATGGTATTAACGCAGTCAAGTTCCGGGTCGCGACAGGGATAATCAGCATTAAAATTCAGGCCGCGGCTCTCTTTCCGGCTCAAGGCGGAATCAATTATTATCTCCGCGGTGGATGCTATATTACGCAGCTCAACCAAGTCAGGGGTCACAAGAAAATCCCAATAATATTTTTCAATCTCTTTACGAATAAGTTTTATCCTTGCTTTAGCGCGTTCCAGACGTTTATTTGTCCTGAAGATACCGACATAGTCCCACATAAAATGACGAATCTCATCCCAGTTATGGGAAATCACGACCAGTTCATCAGAGTCCGTCGCATTGCCGCAGGTCCAGCCGGAAACATCTGTATCTTTAGCCAGGTTTTTAAGCAAATCTATTTTTTCGTAAATGTCCTGAGCCGATAATTTAGCGACCACCATTGCTTCAAGCAGACTGTTACTGGCAAGGCGGTTAGCCCCATGCAGCCCGGTGCAGGCCGCTTCGCCGACTGCGTACAGCCCCGGCATCTCAGTTGCGCCGTTAACATCAGTCAACACCCCTCCACAGGAGTAATGTGCCGCAGGAACCACCGGAATAGGGTCTTTTGCCATATTTACTCCGGCTTCCAGGCATTTCTTGAAAATATTCGGAAAACGACGACGTAAAGTTTTTTCGCTGTGATGAGTAATATCCAGATATACGCATTCCTGCCCCAGACGTTTCATTTCACTATCAATCGCCCTTGCAACAACATCACGCGGAGCAAGACTTTCCATCGGATGGTATTTTTTCATAAACGGCACAAGTTTGCCGCTTTTATTCCGGCATTTCAGCACCGCCCCCTCGCCCCGGACAGCCTCGCTGATAAGAAAGGAACGGATACTGGGATGATACAAAATCGTTGGATGGAATTGGATAAACTCCATATTCGCAATTTTCACCCCGGCACGATAGCCCATAGCAACTCCGGCGCCACAGGCAATATCCGGGTTGCTGGTATAAAGATAAACTTTGCCGTTACCGCCAGTAGCAATAGTCGTGGTTGTACCGTGAAAAGTCTTGACTACTCCTTTTACACGGTCCAGGGCATAAACTCCTACGCAATGCCTGACCTGCTGTTTATCGCGGCGTTTTATAATCAGATCGATAGAAATGTGATTTTTAAATATCCGGATGTTTTTATTGGCGAGGCATGATTTCACCAGAATACGTTCTATTTCCTCGCCGGTTATATCCCCGGCATGAAGCACACGCCGTTGTGAATGTCCGCCTTCACGCCCCAGGTCAAAATCATCCTTTTGTGTTTTTTCCCCTAGTTCGCCGCGAGTGGTAAAATGCGCGCCGCGGTCAATAAATTCATGAACGATCTCCGGACCGGTTTCAATAATTTTCCTGACTACGTTCTCTTTGCAAAGTCCAGCTCCGGCATAAAGGGTGTCCTCAATATGGGACTCAAAGGTATCCTCTTTGTCAAGTACACAGGCAATACCACCCTGAGCAAGTTTCGTGTTGCATTCATCTATAGCGCTTTTGGTAATAATGGCGACAGTTCCTCCGGCCTCAGCCAGATGCAGAGCCGAAGAAAGCCCGGCAACTCCGCTGCCAATAACAATATGGTCAAAATCAAGACAGTCACTGACTTTCATTAGTCAATTATACTTCCTTAGGAGTTTTATTAGTTTTTAATTAAAAGAATAATATAACTTTAATTGAATAAATTCCAAATTAAACTAAACTAATTTCAACGGGAAAACAGATTATTAAGGAATAAACGGCATCAATGGAAAAACAAAAACAGACGCGCTCCGGTAATGAAGCATGGCGTATTCGCTGGACAACTAAGATAATTAAATTCATCATTTTGTTTTCATCAGGCATGCTGATGACCGCATCCGCACCGCCTTTAAACTGGAGCGCAACAGCATGGATAGCACTGATTCCATTATTCTGGATTTGTTCCGAGCAAAGTTTAAAACGGGCTTTCCTGAGCGGTTTTTCCTGGGGATTGGGCTGGGCGTTTACCACCTTTTATTTTCTTCGTGAAATAGATCCTGCCATACCCTATCTCATTGCTCCAATAATGGCTTTGTTCCCGACAGCATGGGCATGTTTGATTCCTTGTCTGCAGCGTGGAATACTTGTCCCAAACGATATTCAGCTTCAGGGATGGACTGCGGTGAGAAGTTATATTCCAAAATCTATATTAAAGACTTTTTCCTATGCCCTTGTACTTGCAGCATGGTGGTGCATCACCGAATGGTTCCGCTCAAGGCTGCTGCCATGGAACTACGTATCAGTCAGCCAGTGGCAGAATCTTTCCCTTATCCAGATTTGCTCTATAACCGGGACTTATGGAATCAGTTTCCTCATTGTCCTAACCAACATAACTTTAGCTATAGCCTTGAAATATCGCTTTAAAAACACGAAAGTACAGCTCAAGTTTCCACAAGCTTATCCCTTTTATCTTTCCCTGTTCATCGTTTTAACCGTTGCCAGTTTCGGAGCTTATAAGTTCAAACAGACACAAATTCCACATTCGAGCATTGAGTTCAACGCCGGCTTGATCCAAGGAGATATTTCACAGCGCCGGCAAGCTACATTCGAACAAGCGCTGGAAGCGATGAATGTTTATTTGAAGATGTCATATAAAGCAGTAAGATTGAAGCCTGCGCCGGATATTATTATATGGCCGGAAAGCGCTACCCCTTTCCCTTACGATGGGGAAGGATGGCTAAGCAAAAAATACCGGCAGGCAATAGCGGCTCTAATCAAATACGCCAAAACGCCGCTTGTCATCGGAACTATAGACTTTGAAAATCTGCCGCCGAACTCGCAACGGGAACCGGGCGTTCTGAACAGTGCATTTTTATTTGGAACTGATGGAAGGGTCAAAGATAAATACAGCAAAATACAGCGGGTTCCTTTCGGGGAATATGTTCCTTTCCGTAAATATCTGCCGGAATGGATAATCAAACGGATTGACATGCACCGCGACCTGATCTCCGGTAAAAATTACAGTCCGCTCGAAATACTCCCCGGTGTCCGCGCCGGAGTCGCGATCTGCTACGAGGATATGTTCGAATATATTTCACGGCAGGAAACTTTGAATAACGCCAATCTCCTGCTGGTAATCACAAATGACGCCTGGTATCCGAAAAGTTCAGAACCCGATCAGCATCTGGCAAACTGCGTTTTCCGCACTATCGAAACAGGCCTGCCGATGCTGCGCTGCGGTAATAACAGCGCAAGCTGTCTCATTCAGCCCAACGGCTATATTTCAGACTGCCTGTATAAAAAAGAGTCTTCAAAAAACGGTAAAATGATTGCCGCCCCTGAAGTCAGGGGCCGTCGTGCCGGAGTCATAAAAGTCAGGGTTCCTTTCAAGCAGGAACTGACATTTTACACCAAATATGGCAATGTATTTCTGGGGTTATGCTGGATTGTTGTTTTGACAGCAATGGTCATTACCATCTTCAACTGGCGCCAGCGTAAGCAGGCTCTGATGGCAAAGTTCAAAGGAGAAGATTCTCATGTTTAAAAATATTCTTATAAAGGGCGCACGCCAGCACAATCTTAAAAATATTGACGTCGAAATACCCCGCGATAAACTGACAGTTATAACCGGACTCAGCGGCTCGGGGAAATCCTCTTTGGCCTTTGATACGCTCTATGCCGAAGGGCAGCGCCGTTATGTCGAGAGCCTTTCCGCCTATGCCCGCCAGTTTCTCGACCGTATGCAGAAACCCAAAGTCGACCATATTGAAGGTCTTTCCCCGGCAATTGCAATCGAGCAACGCTCCGCCGGTTCAAGTCCGCGGTCAACTGTTGCGACGGTTACTGAAATCTATGACTATCTGCGCCTGCTCTACGCCCATACCGGCATCGCGCACTGCCCGAAATGCGGCAAAGAACTGCATTCTCAATCAGCTCAAACCATCTGCGAAAAGATCCTTGCTTACCCGGAAGGCAGGAAATTAATGATTCTCGCGCCGTTTGTAAGCGGACGTAAAGGCGAACACCGCGAAATCCTGGAACAAATAAGTGCGGAAGGTTTTGTCCGGGCAAGAGTTAACGGTGAACTCGTGATTCTTGATGAAGACACCATTAAGCTGGATAAAAACAAACGCCATACCATCGAAGCGGTAGTCGACCGCCTGATCTCAGGAAAAATAGATTCCGCACGCTTAAACGACTCTATTGAATTAGCCTTAAAACACGGTAATGGCGTTTTAACTGTCATGCTTGAAAATACTGAAGAAGACGGCAAAGAATGGATAGAGGAACAGATTAGCGAGCATCTCGCCTGCCTTGATTGCGAAATTTCTTTTGCTCAGCTTCTGCCAAGAAATTTTTCCTTCAACAGCCCCTATGGAGCCTGCAAAAAATGTTCCGGTCTCGGAGCTTTGATGGTAATGAATCCTAAACTGGTGGTTCCTGATGATACTTTATCCATCAGGAAAGGCGCTATCCCCGGCTGGCGACGCGGCCCCAGACGTTTAATTATTTATTACAATATGCTCCTGCGCAAGCTATCAGAACATCTTAATTGTCCGGATATGCTGACCCGTCCGTTCAAAGATCTGGAGCCGGAAGTCCGTGAGGCTATCCTCTTCGGGACCGAAGAAAATATTGAATTTACCTATACCATCCGCGGAAGAAAACACCTTTGGAGCAAGCCTTTTGAAGGGGTTCTGATGAATATGCAGCGGCGTTTGGAGGAAACCGAGAGCGAATCGGTCCGTGAACGCCTGCGTAAATATTTAACGCCGCAGACATGCCCTGAATGCAACGGCGCCCGTCTTAATCCGGTCAGCCTGGCGGTAAAAGTCAGCGGACTGGCAATCAATGAACTAAACGCCTTGCCTATAGAAAAAGCTTTTGATTTTTTCCAAAATCTGAAATTAAGCAAAGAAGCACAAGTCATTTCCGCGGAAGTCGTCCGTGAAATCAAGTCCCGGCTCGGTTTCCTGAATAATGTCGGTTTATCCTACCTGACGCTTGATCGTCAGAGCAGTACGCTTTCCGGCGGTGAAGCCCAACGCATCCGCCTGGCTACTCAACTCGGCTGCGGGCTAGTCGGCGTCCTGTATATTCTCGATGAGCCAAGTATCGGACTGCACCAGCGCGACAATGACCGCCTGCTTGATACCCTCATCAGCCTGCGCGACATAGGCAATACAGTAATCGTGGTCGAACACGATCTGGATACAATCCTGCGTGCGGACCATGTCCTTGATCTGGGGCCGGGAGCTGGTCTGCATGGAGGAGAAATAGTTGCGCAGGGAACTCCGAAACAAGTGGAAAAAAATCCTAAATCCTTGACCGGACATTATTTATCCGGGAAAAAAGCGGTGGATATCCCCGCCAGGCGAAGTAAAGGAACCGGTGAAAAAATCACTATTAAGGGCGCCACTCATAATAATTTGAAAAATATAGATGTTACTATTCCGCTAGGAACTTTCTGCTGTATAAGCGGAGTTTCAGGTTCAGGGAAAAGCTCGCTTATCAACGAAATTCTGAAACGCGCCCTGAACCGGCATTTAAATATCAATGACTCTCCACCCGGAGCCCATAAATCTATTCAAGGCCTGGAAGCCATTAATAAAGCAATTATTATCGACCAGAGCCCTATCGGACGCACGCCGCGGTCAAATCCGGCGACTTATACCGATGCTTTTTCCTATATCCGGCGTTTATTCGCAGAGCTCCCCGAATCTAAAATCCGCGGTTACAAGCCCGGACGTTTCAGTTTCAATGTCAAAGGCGGGCGCTGTGAATCATGCCGGGGCGACGGTATCAAAAAAATCGAGATGCAGTTCCTCGCCGACGTTTACGTTGAATGTTCCGCCTGCAACGGCAAGCGTTTCAATGCCGAAACTTTGACTATCCGCTACAAGAAACAGAATATCGCTGACGTTTTGGATATGACGGTCAATGAAGCGACAGAATTTTTCAGCGCCCATCCACCGCTTTACCGCAAGCTGAAGACTCTACAGGATGTCGGACTCGGTTATATACATTTAGGACAAGCGGCAACCACTCTTTCCGGCGGTGAAGCCCAGCGCGTCAAACTGGCATCCGAACTTTCACGCATTCCACGCGGACATACCATTTATATTCTTGATGAACCAACCACTGGCCTGCATCTGGCGGATATCAAACAGCTACTCAACGTCCTGTTCCAACTCCGCGACAAAGGCAACACGGTCCTGGTCATAGAACACAATCTAGACGTAATCAAGACTGCTGACCACATTATAGATCTAGGCCCCGAAGGCGGCGAAGCCGGAGGACAAATTATAGCTAAAGGTACTCCGGAGCAAGTCGCAAAAGTCAAAAAATCATACACCGGGCAATATCTTAAAAAATATTTAAATGATTGAAACGCCCAACACAAACATTGAGTTTGAATTGCTTATTAAGCGTATATCAATCCTTAGATATTGGATATATTAGCCTTGAAATCAACCATCCAGTTCCACCGAAAAGTATAAATTGAGTTATCATAAATGTCGATGCATAAAGAAGCCTTGAATGTGAATTTGTCATATCAGCTATAAATTGATTTACGTTTTGTGCAATATAACAAGAACTATACCACACTAAATCAGAAATATGAAAAGACAGCTTATCAGATTTCAGTGGTGTTAGTAACAAAGCAAGAAATGGTAAAAATAATCCCATTACTACAAATGAAGCTATAATAATTAATCTTTTGTATCTTGTTTCCATATAAAAAAACAATATGCTAAGTTATTTAATCTTTTTTGCGAGAGCAACTCTGAAACCAACTGTATTGTAGGTGTCTTTAGGAGGAGACGAGTGGCGGTTTGTGACACGACAGAAATCGGCTCCGTAATACCAGCCGCCACCCCGTAAAACTTTATTTCCACCGGTCGTGCTGCCTTTCGGATCAATATGGTAATAAGGCATATAGTTACCCTTCCAGTCATAACAAAATTCCCAGACATTGCCGCTCATATCGAATAAACCAAGTTCGTTGGGGGATTTCACTCCGACTTCATGCGTCCGCTGAGCTCCGGGTTTATTACCGCACCAGGAAACCAGTTCAATTATGTTTGATCCGCTGTAACGATAATTTCTGCTTTTGTTCCCACCGCGCGCCGCGAATTCCCATTCAGCCTCAGTCGGCAGACGGTAAACATAACCTTTTGGGAGGCGGCCACGCCGTTTTTCCCTCTTGGTCAGCCATTTGCAAAATTCATCGGCGTTGCGCCAGCTTATCCAGCAGGCAGGATAATTATTGCCTGTCGGAATTGATGAATCAACTTTAAAATGATTCAAATAGTTATCATCCGCATCCCGGTTCCCGTTATAACCGGTAGCAGCTATAAACTCAAGGTATTCGCCGTTGCTGACTTCATATTTTCCCAGCCAGTAGCCGTTTTCCAAGGTTATCAGGCGGACAGGTTTCTCGTCCGGCGCTCCTTTGAGAGAGCCCATATAAAATTTACCCGGCTCAACATAGATAAAAGCCATTTTCAATTTCGGCAGGGTCCAGTCGCGTCCTTTGATTGGGCCTTGGACAAGAACCGCTATATATTTATTTATTTCCTGCTTGAGGTTTTCGAATTTATTTTTTTCTTTTCTGGGCATATATTTGACATAAGAAGATTTTTCGAAAAACTCTATCATTTTGAGGGCATCAGTGCAGTGCTTATAAGCAAGATCGTTCTCGTCTTTAAGCGAATGAGCCTCAGTATACAAATCCCGCGCCGCTTTAAAAACCCGCACTCCCTCGCTTTGAGCAAGTTCATATTTGATTCTGCGGCGATTCAGGATGTCTATTTTCTTCTTCAAATGGTTTTCTTTGCCGTTTTTGTCAAGAGTCAAGATGGCGGCAAGATCAAAAAGTTTGGCGTTCATCTCTCCAGGATTGAACATTGAAACTTCCGCTGTCTGAAGGATTATCCCGGTTTCAACGTCAAAGCATTGCGTAGCAACAGTAATCTCCGGGCCAAGCTGGATAACGGAACCGGTAAGCAATAATTCCGCACCAACCAGTTTACCGAATTTTTTGGCGTTTTTATGGTTTATCAAATCGCTGGTCTGAAAACGGAGTTCCTGCATGGCTTTTTTAACCTGCGAGCGGGTTACGAGCCTGAACTTGCCGTTAAGAGCTTGTTCAAGCTTTATCGCAATAGCTTTGCCGCTGACTTTTGACTCAACCGAATTATCAATTGTAAAGTCGACAACCGCAACCCAGGCGCGGCGATTTTCCAGGGACTTATAAACTATTTTTTCAATTTCAGCCGCCCGTTTGTGTTCTTTATCGTTATTACACAACATAAATGCCTGATTTACAGCCCCAACCGCTTTTTTAACCGTATTTTCGTCTTTACTCCAGCGAACAGCCTGGCGCAGATAATTATCAAATTTTCTCAGTCGCTGTTTTTCTGAAAGATTGTTTTCAACGACTACCGCTTTCAGAGGCACTGTTTCTTTCAAAATCAGTTTCTTATTATCTGCCTTATCATCTTTTTCCGGATTTAATCCCATATAAAAAGCAGCCCGTCCAGCCATCCAGAACAAAGCCAGGAATACTGTTGCCGCTATTGCTGTCCGCCATATAAAAAACGCATATGATTTTTTCCTGGGTTTATGGATTTTTACAGGATTTTCACCACGTTCAACCCGGTTTAAGTCTTCTATAAGCTCCGCCGGGGTCTGCTGTCTGTCTTTAGAGTTTTTAGCGAGCAGTCTGTCGATTACGAGCGATAAATTCCTTGGACATTTCTTATTTATGCTATTAACGCTTGGGGGAACATCGTTAATATGTTGCATAGCGTAACCGGATACCGCCGGACCGGGGAAAGGAGTAACCCCCGTCAGCATTTGATAAGCAGTACAGCCAAGCGAATATAGATCAGAACGGTGATCTACAACGTCTTTTCCTGAATGCTGTTCCGGGCTCATGTAAGGCGGAGTACCGATAAACTGTCCGGTGGTGGATAAAATTGAAAACATGGAATCACAGTCTTTGGACAAGCCGAAGTCCAACAGTTTAGCATTGCCATCCTTGTCAAGCATGATATTCTGCGGTTTAATGTCGCGGTGCAGTAAACCAATATCCATAGCGGCTTGGAGCACTCCGGCAATCTGGCGCATTATACGGATAGTTTCGGAAGCGGTGAAAATCTTAGGAACAGATTTAGTTGTCTTTTTGTCATACTTGGAACGTCCAGACATTAATTCAGAAAGTGTTTTACCCTCAACATATTCCATGACAATATATTGCAGATAACCGCCTTCATCCTCGCCGACATCAAGGACCTTAACCACATTAGGGTGAGAAAGTTTCTGGGCAAGGCGGGCTTCCTGTTTGAAGCGTTTTACATATTCAGCTTCGTAAGTGAACTGCTGAAAAAGAGTTTTTACAGCAACAATCGTACCATCAGGAGCCTGTGCTTTATCAACTTTTCCCACGGCCCCGTGTCCAAGGGGCTCCAGAATTTTATACGGTCCAATCTTGTCGACTATCAATTTATTCTCCCAATAACGGTCTAATAGATATTATAATAACACACTATTGCGGTAAATTCCATAACAAAGCGTTATTTATGGTTGATGAGAATCATTGTCTGGTCATCAATCTGTTCCACGGCAAATTCGGAGGCTGAATCTAAAATTTTCTGCAAAGTATCTTCCGATGAATCTCCGGCCTTACGTGATGCCTTGAATACTTCCTGAAGGCGTTCCAGTCCAAACTCTTCATTGTCAGCATTGAGAGCTTCGGTAATACCATCGGAGAATAACAGCATCGACATACCCTCGGTAAACTCCAGACAGATTGAGTCAAAACTGGCAAGTTCATCAGGCAGAATGCCCAAAGCGGAACCAATAGGATAGATTTTTCTGATATGTTCGTGGGTATAAGCCAACAGTTCGGTATGCCCGGCACGGGCGTATTCGAGCAAGGAATTCTGGCGGTCAAGCAGACAACACGCCAAGGTGACAAAACGCTCTTCGTCGGTATCGCGGAATAGATTTTGATTGATTTCCCGCAGAAAACTTTCGATATTCTCGAAATGCCTCACTGATGCACGGATAAAACTTCGCGTCATCGCGGTCAACATGCAGGCCGGAACTCCTTTGCCGCAAGCATCTCCAAGCACAACCAGCAAGCGGTTTTCGTCTATTTCAATAAAATCATAGAAGTCACCGTTGACTTCCTTGGAGGAGCGCGTAAAGGCATGAACAGCAAACTGATCCCAGACCGGGGAAACAGCCGGCAGTAACGAAGCCTGCAATTGACGGGCGAATTCAAGTTCCTGATCAATCCGCTGTTGTTTGCTCAAATCACGATATACTGAGATCAAGTTCTGCGCCAGGATGACCTGTGAACTAATAAAGCGCAGGCGGCTGAACTGCTCAGGGGTAAAAGCGCCGGAATGCCGGTTGTTGACCGCACAAATAACCCCGGTCAAAGTAGCATCATGAACCATCGGGACAACCATGACTGTATTAACGTTCGTCGCGTTAGGATAACTCTTCAGACGATAGTCGTCAAAAGTATCTTCAATCAGCAGAGGTTCACGGATTTCGCCAACTCTGCCAATAAGCCCTTCCCCGATAACAACCTTTTCATGCCGCAGCGCCTCAAGCAGATAACGCGGCTTAGTCATCATATAATCACTGGCGCTCATAATCAAAGGATAAGCGCCGCTTATTCCTGTAGCCTGCAGATAATTATCCTGAACTTCATAAATGCACACGGATTCCGCTTCAACAAGGTCGGCAATATAACGCGCGGTGGTATTCATGGAATTTTCAATCTTTGAAATATCACGCAAGCTGTGGGAAAACAAACTTAAAAAATTTCCAATCTCCGCTTTCTGATGAAGAACATCTTTTATGCGGTCACGCAGACGGAAATTCTTACTACTGAGAAAAAAGTTATAAAAGCCAATTATGGCAAAAGCCACAACTATGGCAATAATGACAATTATAGGTACATCCATATTAAAAAACCTGTAATAATAATAAAAACAATCTTATTATACGATACTACATGATAATCTCTAAAACCACTTTTCAAAGCGAAAAAACTTTTTTTTTGCAAAAATATTAAAAAAAAATGAATTTTGATATAAATATTTAAAATTCAAGAACCTTTATACCATTTTGGAACCCCCGACTGCCGCAAACGGCTTACCAAACGGTTCCTGCACTGTAAAATATCCTTTGCGCAGTGAAAAAGCCCCGGGTCGCGGTAAGCGGCACCGGCACTTGATTTTAAAAGCAAATTTAATTCCTTTTGCGGTAAATCCTTAAAACCAATATTTTTTTCAAAAACGGCAATCGTTCCACTTCGCCTCCTGCCGAAAGCGTCCGTCTTGCCGACAGTCAAGCCGCAGCGCAGCATCGCGCCCCTGACCGGATAAGCGCTTGAATAAGTTACTATACATCCTCCGGGAGCGAGCCGTCTGCTCAATTCACGGATAAAATCATAAGTCCATAATTCAGGATTTTTGTCTGGTGAAAATCCATCCATAAAAATGCTGTCAAATTTTTCTTTCACTTCAAGCACCGAATCGCGCGCATCGCCGACAATCAAAATTATTTCCGCAAAATCCCCCTTCCAGCCTCCGGTATCAAGCAAAGAACTAAGGATTCTTCTGTGCAGGCTGTCTTTTTCAAATAAATTCAGGGCGGAACTTAGCACCTGAATATCGTTTTCCAGACTTATTATCCGCAATTTGCCGGATTTTACCGCTTCAGCCGCTTCTGCGGCTGCAACAGCGTTATAGCCCAGCCCGAAACCAATATCCAATAAGTTTATGTTTTCTTGTTTTTTCAGAAGATGCCGCAAACCAACCGCATCAATAAATTTTTTCTCAGCTTCGGCGCGCGCTCCGGCAAGTGTATGAAAATGTTGACGGTATTTCGGGTGATACAAGCTCAAGCTGCCGTCCCCGGTTTCCACACTTTGAAAGGCGGATTCCCGGCTCCCGGAAGCATAATATCCTTTAAAAAAATCCAGAAACTGCCCCTTTTTCATCCACCATTTCGGTGCAATGAGTTCTTTTTCAGGTGCATCCGTATTAAGCCGCATAATGAACCAGTCTTCAGGAATAAGGCGCAGGAATTCCGCAGCCGCGTAAGCGTATTCATATTCATTCAGGGGGGTGATTTGCGAGTTATTTTCAGCAAACATTTTCGCCAAAGGAGTATTTTTTAAAATCAGCAGGTTATGCAGTTTGACCGCTTTAAACGGCAATACCGCAATATCACGCGCGGTTTGACGATAGTCTTCGATAGTTTCTCCAGGCAATCCCAATATAACATGCGCGGCACAGGATATACCAGCCGCCTCTAGGCTTCGTGCCGCGTCTTTGACTGTCGCGAAATCATGGCCCCGGCGGATCAGTTTCAAAGTATTGTCATTACTGGTCTGTACTCCCAACTCCACCCAAAGTTCATATTTTGAGTTTATTTCCTGTAATAATTCTATTATTTCATCATCAAGGCAGTCGGGACGGGTTCCAATAATCACCATTTTAAAATCAGCCTGTTTCAGGACTTCATTGTAAAAGCCGCGCAGTTCTTTAACATTTCCATGAGTATTGGTGAAAGACTGAAAATAAGCAATATAAGGGGCTTGAGCGCCATAACGCCGTGACGCGAATTTGATACCGGACTTGACTTGCCCGTCAAGATCAAGTTTATATCTCAAATGACGCGCCCGGTTGCCGTCTTCGGCACAATAAATACAGCCCTCGCCAAAGTTATTTTCCCGGTTCGGGCATCCCAGCGGCAAGTCTACCGGAATCCTGTACAAGGCATGCCCATATTTCTCAATCAAATATTCTTTAAAAAAACGTAATTTCCGCATTTTATTCAGACTGTTTGGTTAAAAATTTGATACAAACTGGTTTACCAATGGAAACAGTCTGCCGTGGAGCTTTCAATATTCCATGTTCCCGGTCGATCTCATACACCGTGACACTATCCGAATCCTGATTGGCAACCAGACAGCATTTACCAGTCGGGTCAATATTAAAATGCCGGGGATTTTTAATGCCCTCTTTCTGGAAACCGCTTAAAGTCAACCTGCCGCTTTCAGGAGCAACCTTATAACAGGCTATTGAATCATGTCCCCGGTTTGAACCGTAAACAAATTTGCCGTTCGGATGAACACTTACTTCAGCAGGGTAACTTATCCCTTTAAATTCTTCAGGCAAAGTAGAAATGACCTGAATTTTGCTCAATTCCCCATTTTCAGAATTATAAGTCAACGCTATCAAACTATTGTCAAGTTCATTTATAATATACACGAATCTGCCATTCGGATGAAAAGTGAAATGACGCGGACCGGCGCCAGGCTGTACAATAAATGAGGATGGACTATTTTTTACAAGTTCACTGGTTTCCGGGTTCAAACGGTAAATCATTATTTTATCAATTCCCAGATCAGCAGCATATACAAAACGCTGATCCGGGCTGGGATTTATGCTATGCGCATGCGGCCCGGATTGCCTTTTCTTGACAACACCGGAACCTTTATGCTGAACAATGCTTGCCGGGGCTTTCAAGCTGCCATCATCATTGACCGGGATCGAAACAATGCTGCCGCTGCTGTAATTAGCGGCTAAAAGTGTTTTTCCATTTTTTGTTATAGAAACATGGCAAGGCCCTTTTCCTCCCGAAGAAGACTGATTTAACAATTTCAGTTTCCTGCTTTCCGCGTCAATTGCAAAAGCACTTATCTTTCCCGGGTTCCCCTCCGTTACCGCATAAAGATATTTGCCGCCTGGATGAATAGCGATAAAACTTGGATTGGAAGTTTTTACAGCAAGCTCGGGAGCTGAAAGCTTTCCTGTTTTTGAGTCGAATAGTGAATGATAAATGCCTTCAGACGAACTTTTTCTTGTGTAAGTACCAAAGTAAACATCATAGACTTGAGCGTTCAACATTTGCAAAGAGAGCAAAGTAAGCATAATAATATTTCCCATAAATAAGTTTTCCCGTTTATTTTACCATTTTTTTTAACCATTTCAACTTATTTATGAATGGCGGATAGCGTAGCGGAATGTCTATAAAGGCCGGTTTAATCATCAAAGGTTTGAAATGCGAAAAAGTCTCAAATCCGTATTTGCCATGATAAACACCCATGCCGCTTTCGCCAACTCCTCCGAACGGCATTGAGTGGTTAATAAAATGAGTAATCACATCGTTAACCAGCACTCCGCCGGAAGAAGTTTTTTTGATCAATGCCTTAAGATAGCGCCTGGCGCTTGAAAAATAATAAAGACCCAGAGGTTTCGGGCGGACATTGATAAAATCGATTACTTCACTGAAATTATCCCAGCTTATCACCGGCATAATCGGGCCGAACACCTCCTCCTGCATAATCGCCGAATCAGGATCGCTTTCAGCTAAAATTGTCGGTTCAATATACAGGTCTTCACGGTCTGTTCCGCCACCGCAAAAGATTTCCTGATTTTCCAGAAGCTTGTTCAAACGTTCAAAATGCCGTTCGTTAATAATACGTGGATAATCCGGGCTTTGCTGCACGTCTTCACCATAAAACTGTTTTATTGCCTCCCGCATTTTTTCCAGCAGGGCTTGTTTGACTTTTTCATGAACCATCAGGTAATCAGGAGCCAGGCAGGTTTGCCCGGCATTGAGAAACTTACCCCAGACAATGCGCCTCGCAGAAATATCCAAGTCAGCATCTTCATCAACAATGCAGGGGCTTTTGCCGCCAAGCTCAAGGGTTAATGGAGTCAGGTTTTCGGCAGCGGCAAGCATCACTTTCCGTCCGACATCAGCGCCTCCGGTATAGAATATATAATCAAATTTATTCTCTAAAAGTATTTCCGCCTTGTCACAACCGCCGTCAATTGTCGCGATATAATTGCTCTCAAAACAGGAATCGAGAAGCTCCTTGATAATCTGAGCGGTTACCGGAGCCTGCGCAGCAGGCTTCAAAACGACGCAGTTACCAGCAGCGATTGCGGCAACAAGCGGGGAAAGCGCTAACTGAAAAGGATAATTCCAAGCGGAAAATATCAATACCGAACCATAGGGTTCAGGGTAAATCCTGCCTTTTGCCGGCATGTTATTTAAGTGTACCCCTGCCCGTCGGGGTTTTGCCCATTTTTTCAGACGTCTGCGTATATAGAGAATTTCTTCGAGTATGCTTGAAGTTTCTGTTTCAATTGCCTCAAATTCTGATTTACGCATATCCGCATATAAAGCAGCATGGATTTCATCGCGCATTTCTTCAATTTTATTAAACAAGCAAGTCAAGGCATTACGGCGAAACTTGATATCAAGAGTAGCGCCGCTTTGAAAAAATTTTCTCTGGTCAGATAAAATACTTTTGCTTTCCACATTAAAGTCTATCATAATCCGCCTCCCTCTCTAGTGTTATTAATTAATATAACCCATACATCACCTATTTTAAGCTGGTTTATTAATTTATTGGATAAAATTATCTTTTTTTTTTGCAAAATCCGTTTTTTAATAGGATATTGAAACATATAAAATGTTTAAAATTAAATATCGGTAACACAAAGTGAAAATAATCAATACAATTATATTTTGCCTCAGTACAATAATTTTTCTAAACGGATGTGCAGTATGGAAAGACTTAAATACTCCAATCAGAAAAAAAAGGCCTAAACAAGTCAACAAAGCAAAACCATACGAGCCGACCACCCTGCCGGATGGAACCACAATCGGGCTTAATAACTATGAAAGGGCATATATACAGGGTATCGACAAGGATTTCGAACGCCGGAAAGCACAGAATGCCCAAAAGGTCTTCGGAACACAAAAGCGTTAGATTTCAATTAATTTCTGATTGGAATCATCCCAGCGCCATCGAGGTTTTCTCCCTTGGAGGTGAACTCCTCCCAACCAGCAGTCAATGCCGTTTAGATAAATAAAGTCTTCTTTATTTTCAAGCACTTTTTTCCCGGCATCAGTAATACTTACGTCCCAATTACGCAGTTCCTTTTTCGTCGGTGCTTCCCGGTCAACTTTACTGATTTTTTCCAGCTGTTCCGGCCCTTTTACATTTAACATCGGGACAGGGCAAACTGCCAGATCATGAATGTACTGCCAAAAACTGGTATCTCCCATAAACGGGCGTTCTTCCATATTGCCAACTGTAATAAAAATATCTGTAAGCTTATACGCGCCTTCATTGACCGCTTTCATTATCTGCCTCTGAGTCCGGTTCAAACCATTTTGTACAGAAGGATATTGTTGAAGAAATCTCCTTAAAGCATCAGACAGATACGGCAGTCTGGAACAATCACCTGAAATTATTTTTTCAATGTCCTGCGGATTGTCAGAGGTAAATGCTTTCCAGGCGTCGCCGGCAAGCCTGATTTCCGCAGATGTGATTTCATGCTGAGTTCCCCAGAACGTCGCCATTTGTTCAGGAGTGAGCTCACCAAAGCCATTAAACAACTCAAAACCCGGGAATTCACCGGCGCAAACCAAGTTCAATTTAGTATTTCCCAAATCAAGTTTAGCAAGCCGGTCGATCAGATGAATCATCAGCGTCTGGTCGAACATACAAGCATCAAACCAAAGAATGACTTCTTCATAATTCTTCGCATTCTCAAGATTCTTGTATCTGTCATCAGCGCCTTGCAATGCCGATTCCATTGACATAGAGGTAAAATATTGACTGCTGATAAATTCAGCGCGTACCCTCCGCCATTCTTCCTCAGAAATATTGCCCGGCGTCGGCCCCTCAATAAAAATCTCCATCCAGACCTGAACATCTCCAGGAACGGCGCTGTCGCGCAGAATATCCGCGGCAAAATCCCCGCATATAATATGCAGATACTTATGATTATCCATTTTGCCCAAAACATATTTTTTCAACTCACTCCAGTTTTTAAAGCCGTATTCCATAGCGAGGGCGAACTGGACTTTCTGGAGAGAAGTTTGCGCATTAAGGATTTCCTCATTGGATTTACCTTTGAACTGGTGCAGATGCCGGAGAGTATCACAGCATGAAGAGTATGCGTTTTTATGGGCTTTCAGGATTGATTTGGCTTCAAGCTTTAAAAACTTGACGGACGGTTTCGGCGGTAATGACTTAGCCATTTTATGCCTCCTTTTCATTTAATTTACCCGGCGTCTGCAATCACAGGCTGAAAAAGAGGTTAAACTCATAAATCAGTAGAGGCGACTTATATTCTTCCGGCAGACGTCGAGGCATCCTCCAATGCCATTGAGAATACAATAATACGGCAAATCCAAAAACACAAGTGCAATGTTCAAGGTTTATCCTTGTTTTTTCATTGTAAAGCAATATATTAAACTACTTCCAGTAATGATAAACAGGAATTTGACTAATGAAAAAATTTGATGAGCTTTTTGTTGAGCTTAAAGAAAAAATCGCTGTTCAAGATGCAAACTCAGGGACTGTTAAGGAATTTAACAAGGGCAAGCATTTTATCGGTAAAAAAATAGTTGAGGAAGCCGCGGAGGTATGGATGGCTTGCGAACACGAAAGCAAGGAGGCCGCTGCTGAGGAAATTTCCCAGCTTCTTTATCATTTGCAGGTGATGATGATAGCAAATGAACTGGAACTTGAAGACATTTACGAATATCTATAAAGCACAAGTACCCCCGTTTCTCCTTTTATGCTTGGCTTTTTATAAATTTTTTAGAACAAAGGTAAATTATGTTACAAATAGCAATCCCCAATAAAGGCTCCTTATCAGAAAAAGCAGTGGAACTGCTTAAAGAAGCCGGTTATAAATGTTCCCGCTACAGCCGGGAGTTAATTGTCACGGACAAAGAAAACAATATTGATTTTGTTTTTCTGCGCCCCAGAGATATAGCCATTTACGTCGGTAAAGGCATAATCGATCTGGGTATCACCGGGCGCGACCTAGCGGTCGACAGCAAATCTGAAGTCACAGAAATACAGGAACTTAATTTTGGAAATTCCGCTTTCCGTTACGCTGTGCCGAAAGATTCAGGCTTGGTTCCAGATAAATTCGAAGGCTTGAGAATTGCAACCTCATATCCTGAAATCGTCCGCCTTGATTTGGAAAAACGCGGCGTATCAGCGGAAATCGTCCGCCTTGACGGAGCCGTGGAAATATCTATTCAACTCGGCGTGGCTGATGCTATTGCCGACGTCGTTGAATCCGGGCGCACTTTAAAGGAAGCAGGTCTGGAAGTGGTCGGGGAATCCCTGATGAAATCCGAAGCTGTTTTGATCGCCCGTAACAATGAAATAGCCAAAACCCCGGAAGTAACCCGTTTAATGGGGCGTTTACGCGGAATTCTGGTAGCCCGGAAATACGCAATGGTCGAATACGATATTCCATGCGGCAAGCTTGATGATGCCTGTAAATTGACCCCGGGAATAGAGTCACCTACTATTTCTCCCTTGAGTAAATCCGACTGGGTCGCGGTCAAAGCGATGATAAAACAAAAAGAATGTAATTTTATAATGGATGAACTGCACAAAATCGGAGCTCGCGGCATTATCGTCACTAATTTACGTTCATGCCGATTGTGATAACGGCTTGACGAAGTCTCGCCCTCCAGATGAAAACGCATAAATAAATTTTGAGGAACTGAAATATGAGTTCATTTATTGAAAGAGCCAAAGAAGTAATTAATGTCGAGATAAAAGGCATGGAAGCGGTTCGGGATAACCTTGATGGGAGTTTTGAAACCCTTGTTGAAAAGTGTGCTGAAACGGTAAAAGGCGGCGCTAAACTTATTATTACCGGTATCGGCAAAAGCGGTTATATCGGACAGAAGATTGCCGCGACCCTTTCCAGCGTTGGTTCCCCGGCAGTATTCATGCATCCGGTCGAAGCTCTCCACGGCGACCTCGGATTAATGCAGAAAGATGATTTAGTTATTGCCATCAGCTACAGCGGGGAAACAGAAGAACTTTTATCCGTCCTGACCCCGGCAAAACGTCTGGGCATGCAAGTTTTCGCAATAACCGGTTATCCTGAATCATCTTTGGCAAAACTTTCTGATTTTACTATTCCGATGACTGTCGGCGAGGAAGCCTGCCCTTTTAATCTGGCTCCAACTACCACAACTACCGCACTACTGGCTTTGGGCGATGCCCTGGCGCTGGTTCTGCTTGATAATTATGGTTTTACTAAAGAAGATTACGGCCGCCTGCATCCGGGCGGAGCAATCGGGCGGGCGGTGACCATGCGCGTTGCCGATATTATGCGTTCAGGTGAAGCCTGCGCGATGGTTTCTCCTGAAACAACAGTAAAAGACACATTATTTAAAATGACCAAAGCACGCTGCGGGGCGGCAATTATAGTCGATAACAATCAGGAATTACTGGGAGTATTTACAGACGGCGATTTCCGCAGGCACGCAGAAAAAGACATCAATGTTTTATCTAAAGAAATAAGTACTGCAATGACCCCGAATCCGGTTTTTGTAAAATGCAGTCATCTTGCTGCGGAAGCCCTTAAGGTTGTGGAGGACCGCCACATCAATGATATTATTGTCGTAGATGAAAAGAACAAAGTCGTCGGCTTGATTGATGTTCAAGACCTGCCCGGCTTGAAATTGATGTAGAAAGCGTTTAGTCTTCTTTTAAATATTTCTTTGATGTACGCTTGAGGGCCGCTACCTGACGCGGGCTAAGTATTCTGCCGTTTGCAGCCTGGGAACGAAGCGATTCGATAAATTCCTTGTCATCATAGACCCGTTTGCCTTTCTTGACCGGTTCAGCCCAGTCTGTAACCTTTTCCATAGCCTTGAGGAGTTTTGTTACCTCAGGGTCCTGTTCAGCCGGTTTGCCGTCTTTCATCTGGGCTTCAGGTTTCTCAGGATCAATGCCGATCAATCCGCAGAGTCCAGCAAAATCACTGATCTGATCTTTATATTTCACAGCAAAACGGCCGAGCACCGCCAACTGTTTTTCCGAAAGAACCCTGCCTTTATCAACCTGACTGGCGAATGAACCAATGAACTTTTTGTCATCATAAGTTCGTTTTCCGGCTTTTACCGGCTCTTCCCATTTGACCTTGTCAAAATAGGCGAGCATTTTCTTATATTTGCCAACCTCCTGCTCTGACGGCGCATTGGCTTTCTTCTCCAGAAACTCTTTCTGGTTAGTTAAAGCTTCTTCCCAGTCACTGACAAAAGCATATTTAGCAGCAGTTTCAGCGAAGCCTGGCAGTTGGTCAGCATATTTTGCCGCAAACCTCAAAAGGACGCTCCATTGTTTGGCGGTAAGAACTTTAGTCTCAGCATATTTGTCTTTCACTGAATTGAAAAACTTCAAATCATCATAAGTCCTGCGTCCGACTTTCACAGGTTTTTCCCATTCTTTTATCTTGGCAAGCTCATCTAACACCGCCACAGCTTTTTCGTGTTCAGGAGCTCCATAGCATTTGGCTTCCTTCACCCATTTTGCAAAACTTTCATAAAACTTCGCGAGCATATCGGTCCATTCCAGATTCCCGGCTTCAATTTCATCAAGACGGGTTTCCATCCTTGATGTAAAATCAATTTCAAAAAGGCTCGGAATAACTTTTATCAGGAAATCATTGACTTGAAATCCCAAATCAGTCGGAAATAATTTACCCTTTTCCTTATTGACATAGTTACGTGCCTGAATAGTACCCAGAATAGAAGCATAAGTCGAGGGGCGCCCAACACCTGATTCTTCAAGTTTTTTAATCAAAGAGGCTTCGGAATAACGCGCCGGAGGCTCGGTAAATTTCTGTTCCTTGAGCGAATCAACCAGCTTGCAAGCCTGCTGTTCGCGCAGCTTGCCAAGCGCCTCCGCGTGTTTTTCCTCGTCCGTATTGGCATTACCGAATAAACGCATAAAACCGGGAAATACAGTGACCATAGCATTTGCCCGGAAAGTATATTCTTTGCCGTCAGCGCCAGTTGTAATGACATCA
Source organism: Victivallaceae bacterium (assembly GCA_963664605.1). Lineage (GTDB taxonomy): Bacteria > Verrucomicrobiota > Lentisphaeria > Victivallales > Victivallaceae > JAHOYW01. The sequence continues at coordinate 870,925 of OY761536.1, read as the reverse complement.
ACTGCGGTTTGTTTTTGAAGAGCCTTAGACATTTGGCTGGCAACAAAACGCTTCCAGATAAGCGTATAAAGTTTTAACTGGCGGTCATCAAGATATGCCTTCATACGTTCAGGAGTATTATTTACATCGGTCGGGCGAATCGCTTCATGGGCTTCCTGAGCTCCGCCTTTGCTTTTAAAGAAATTTGGTTTAGCCGGCACATAATCTTTACCATAGCTCTCTCCTATGAAATTGCGGCATGCGTCTCTGGCTTCCTGGGCGATATTCACTGAGTCCGTACGCATATAAGTAATCAAACCGACAGTTCCGGCTCCGATATCAACGCCTTCATACAACTGTTGAGCTAAGCGCATAGTATTACTGGCAGAGAAATGCAGCAGGTTGTTACATGTCTGCTGGAGAGTACTTGTAGTAAACGGCGGCGGCGCATTACGGCGACGGTCTTTGGTTTCTATCTTATCAATTTTCAAACCATTGCCGTTAGCAACTGCTTCAAGCAGTTTTATCGCATCCTGTTCATTATCTATTTTAAATTTATCAGCGTTGACCTTGAATAATTTAGCGACGAAAACCTGGCCGTCAGCATCAAGTTTCAATGAGAAGTTCCAGTATTCCTCTGGTTTGAAAGCAGTAATTTCACGTTCGCGCTCGACTATCAGGCGCAATGCAACGGTCTGCACACGTCCAGCACTTGTTCCACGGGTGATTTGCGACCACAACAAAGGACTGACCATATAACCAACCATACGGTCAAGTACCCGACGCGCCTGCTGGGCGTCAACCAGATTCATATCAACGATTGTGGAATGCTCGAAAGCTTTGGAAATCGCGTTCTTGGTAATTTCGTGGAAAGTCACCCGTTTGAAATCACCTTTATATTGTTTTTTCAGGAGTTCCTGCAAATGCCAGGCTATAGCTTCACCTTCACGGTCAGGGTCAGGAGCAAGAAATACAGATTTAGCTTTTTTGGCTGCCGCGCGCAAATCTTTAATTACTTTTTTGCTCCTGTCACTTTCTACATACAACGGAGCAAAATTATTTTTAAGGTCAACGCCAAGCGAATGTGTAGGCAAATCTCTCACATGCCCAACCGAAGCCATGATCGTATAATCATTTCCCAGCATTTTTCCGATCGTACGGGCTTTGGTGGGTGATTCCACTATTACCAGATTATCAGCCATATATTAAATTCCATAAAATTAATTCAGATTTGCTTATAGACACAGAACCTTATAACTATCCAAAAATAAACAAGTTTCAAGTTTTTAACCGTTTTTTTTTCAAAAATAATTAATTTCGAGCAGGACAGTAATATTGTTTTTTTCTTGCCAGAAGGATGAATACATTATTTAAACTGTCTTCAATATTGACATTCGTAAAACCCAAATAAAGCATTTTATAATATTCTGATTTTCCTGATCAAAGGATTTGTTTTTCAGAATTATTTCATATTAAAGAGTAAATGGAAGAAGAGAAAGAAAAAATGAATGATCAAGTGCAGATTTTAATTTTATTTATAATATAGACTCGTTTAACTTGTTTCTAAGTCTTATCCGGTTTATAGTATATTTTGTTAAAATAAAATCAGGGTTTTATAATGATTGCGATAATTGACTATAACATGGGCAACTTACTTAGCGTTTCCAAGGCGCTTGAGGCGGTTGGCGGAGATATCCGTTTAGTGGACAATGCTGATGACCTGGATAAATTTGATTCAATAATCCTGCCCGGCGTCGGACATTTCGGCGACGGTATGGAACACCTGCGTTCCCGCGGCTTTGAAGCGCCATTGAATAAAGCGGCCCGAGATGGCAAAAACATACTTGGCATCTGCCTTGGAATGCAAATGATGCTTGAAAGCAGCGAAGAAGCTCCCGGCGTTAAAGGCCTGGGCCTATTCAAAGGGGAAGTCGTGCTTTTCCCCCAAGTTGGAGAAAAAGTGCCGCACATGGGCTGGAATAATGTAAAGATAGAACACAAACACCCTTTTATGTCTTATGTTCCTGACAACAGTTATTTTTATTTTGTCCATTCATATTATGTCAAGGTGGCTGATCCAGCCTGTACTGTCGGCAGTTGTGAATACATCAATAAATTCACCGCTATTATTGGCAAAGACAATGTCTGTGGAACTCAGTTTCATCCAGAAAAAAGCCAGAAATACGGTTTGCGAATACTTGAAAACTTTGTAAAAAACAGTCAAATCTGATTATGATCCAAAAGGAGAGGAAGCTTTTATTAGCAGAGGTAAACCGTATTTTATTTTCAAAGTACGGCAACTGTCCCTGCCCGCTTAATCATGACAGTCCTTTTCAACTGCTGGTAGCGGTGGAACTTTCCGCACAATGCACCGATGCCCGAGTCAATATAATCACCCGTGAACTGTTTAAAAAATATCCGGATATTGAGAGTTTGGCTGAAGCTCCATTGGAAGACGTAGAAAACATAATCCGTACAGGCGGGCTTTTCCGCAATAAGGCGAGGAATATTATCAATGCCGCTCAAAGCCTGAGAGATGACTTCGGCGGAAAAGTCCCGCAAAGCATGGAGGAACTGACCCGGTTGGCTGGAATCGGCAGAAAAAGCGCTAATGTTATTCTTGGCAATGTTTTCAATATCCCCGGATTTCCTGTTGACACCCACGTAAAGCGTATTCTTAAACGAATAGGAATAACAAATTCTGATAATCCGGAAAAAATTGAATCGGAAGTAAATGCAATTATTCCGGATAATTACTGGACTAATCTCTCTCATATGATTATATTACATGGCAGAGAAACGTGTGTAGCCCGCAAGCCGGACTGCACAAACTGTATCATTAATCATTTGTGTAAATATTATAAAAATATTCAAAAATAACTGGTACGGATGGGGAAAATAAATAAAAAACTTAAACAGATGAGGAAGTTGCCCGTCTGGGCGGCATTCCTTTTTGCGCTTATAACAAAATGCATGGTGCATTGTTTTTACAAAGTGAAAGTTAAAGATCCCAACGGTTATATGCCGCTGGAAGAGAACTTCATAGTAACAATATGGCATAATCGTTTGTTGTTTCTACCCGCGGTTTTCCCACGTGAAGCAAGAGTCAGGACCAAAGCCGTTATCAGCGCTTCCCGCGATGGTCAGTACGTAACAGATATCGTCCGGCAATTTGGACTTGGAGCAGTCCGTGGATCATCTTCCCGCAAAGGAGCTAATGCTCAACGCGGAGCCCTCAAGGCGATAAATGATAACTGGCATGTAGTTTTTACGCCAGACGGCCCCCGCGGGCCTAAATATTATATGCATCCCGGGCCGGTTCATCTGGCTTCGGCCACCGGCCGCCGGATTGCCCCGGTTTCAGTTAACGCTTCACGTTATTGGGAATTCAAGAGCTGGGACAATTTCCAGATACCAAAACCCTTTTCCACATTAACAGTGCTTATAGGAGAAGCGCTGGTTGTTCCTTCAAAACTCTCAACTAAAGAAGAACTGGAAGAATGGCGCAGGAAAGCGGAAGACAACCTAATGGAAGTGACAAAAGATAAAGTTTAACAGGAAAATATATGAAAATAACAACAGGAAAGCTTGACGGCATCTTAATTATCGAGCCGAAAGTTTTTGAAGACAGCCGGGGTTTCTTTTATGAAAGCTATAATTACAAAAAACTGCGTGAATACGGAGTCAAACTGGATTTCGTTCAGGATAACCACTCCCGTTCCATCAAAAACACCTTGCGCGGCCTGCATTACCAAATAAACCCGGGTCAGGATAAGCTTGTCAGGGCGACTATCGGCGAAGTCTGGGATGTCGTCGTAGATATCCGGGAAAAATCTCCAACATTCGGACAGTGGGAAAGTTTTCTGCTTTCGGCTGAAAATAAAAAACAGGTATTTATCCCCAAAGGCTTTGCACATGGGTTTTGCGTACTGAGTGACTGGGCTGAATTTCAATATAAATGCAGTGAATACTGGTCTCCGACGGACGAAAGGGGTATTATCTGGAACGACCCTGAGCTGAAAGTCGAATGGCCGGTGAAAGAACCTGTTTTATCTCCCAAAGATACTGAAAATATATTATTCAAAGACATGGAGTTATACTTTTGAAAAAACTCGCAATTATTGGTCAGGGAATGCTTGGAAGTGAGCTGGCGGATTTAGCTGAAGCCGCAGGCTGGGAAGTTTCCACGTACGACTTGCCGGAATTTGACCTGACTAATAAAGAACAACTCCAGAAGCTGGTGGATTCAGCTGACTGTATAGTAAACTGCGCCGCCTATACCAATGTGGACAAAGCAGAAAGTGAAAAAGATATCTGCATTGCGGTAAATGCGACAGCCCTTAAAACGCTTGGAAGACTTGTCGCGGAAACCAATAAATATCTGGTACATATCAGTACCGATTTTGTTTTCGGGGATTTGACGGATGCGCCGCAAAATGAAGATAGCCGGACAAATCCGCTCAATATTTACGGAAAATCAAAATTACGCGGAGAAAATAACCTGCTGGCTTCAGGATGCAAATGCAGCATTATCAGGGTTCAGTGGAGCTACGGAGCAAAAGGCAATAATTTTATTACAAAGATCCTTGATTTAGCCAGGAAACTGCCGGAACTTAAAGTCGTCAATGACCAGACCGGAGCACCGACTTGGACTAAAGACATGGCATGCGCTATTATGGATTTTCTGGCAAATCGGCCTCAAGGCCTTTATCATTTTGCCGCGAAAGGCTATACCACCCGTTTTGAAACCGCAAAAAAAATTGTCGAATATTTTAATTTAAACACTAAAGTCATTCCCTGCCAAAGCAGCGAATTCCCGACTCCAGCTCAAAGGCCTCATAATTCAAAATTTGATTGCGGAAAAATTGATAAAGTTTTGAGTTTTGAGCGCCCTGAATGGCAAGATTCCCTGAGAAAATTTTTAAAAGAGGTATAATTATGCCGGAGCTGCCGGAAGTTGAAACTATAACAAGAGCCTTAATTCCTCACTTACTTGAGCATACAATCAAACATATTGAAACGCACAGGGACGACCTGCGCTATTCTCTAAAACCTCTGAAAAAACCGGAATTATTGGATAAAAAAATAATTTCAGTAAGACGCCGCGCACGCTATATCGTTATTGAAATGGCAGAATGCTATGCTTTTGTTCTCCATCTCGGGATGTCCGGTTCCTTACGAGTTGTTCCCGCAGAAACCAAACGCTTGAAACATGAACATGTCATCTGGCATCTGGATGATGGCATGACTCTGCGCTTCGACTGTCCGCGCCGCTTCGGGTTTGTAAAAGTATGTATTCTGCCGGAAACAGGAGCCGAACCAGATGAGCTGAAAGAACTGGGGCCGGAACCTTTATCTTCTGAATTTAACACAGACTATCTTTATCACGCAACACGCAGCCGGACCGGTTCAATCAAGTCTCTGATAATGAATAATGCCGTGGTTGTTGGAGTCGGAAATATTTATGTTACTGAAGCCTTATTCAAAAGTGGGATAAATCCTGTTCGTAAAGCAATGACATTAACTAAAAAGCAATGTTCCGAACTGGTTTCTGAGATCAAAAAAGTACTGGCTCTTTCCATAGAGATCGGTGGAACAACTATATCCGACTACAAAAGTGTCGATGGCTCCGAAGGAAAGTTTGTCCAGCATCTTCAAGTATACGGAAATCAAAAGAACTGTCCCGTCTGCAGTACCCCAGTCAAGCAGAAACGTCTGGGAGGAAGAAATTCTTACTATTGTCCAAAATGTCAGAAATAAATAATTCATCACTCCCCAAAGTCATATTCTTTGGTAATAACAGTCCGATATTTATTGTCCAGGCAAATATTACCTTTTGAATCCATAACGAGCTGAGCCCTATAATCAGTATCCGGTTCCAGTTCGTGCATTACTTCTATAGAATATTTTTCAATGAATTGCAAATCCAGTGAAAACAAAATAATCTGAAATAAGTTTATTTTACCTTTTACTAAACGATATGCTTTCACATCACAAAATAATAGAGTAGAATTGCAATCTGGGTTTTGCAGATTATGTTTTAAGTAGGATGGTCAAATATAAAGGGGGGAGGTTCAAATCAATGAAAAAGACTGTAGTTTTATTGACTTCATTGCTTTTAGTAATTATGGGGTGTGCATCGGCATTACAGACTAAGAATATGTCCGATTCAGACTATCGAAAGTTATATTACGACTACAGAGCTCTGGTTACCAAAGCAATCAAGAATAACAATGAAGCGAATCTCGAACAAATTACGAATGAATATATTAGCAAAACAGGAAATATTTTTTATTCGATAACTGTTTCTCAATTGGACTCTTCTGGCAAATGGAAGGTTCTATTATACAAAAAGACACCTCTAAAAATAAAGTCAATGGCAAGTGTGCATTATGCTTCTTCAGATAAAGCTTACATTTATAGAGGGGAAGGCTATGTTCTAGTCGAATCGAATAAAACAAGAAATCATATCTACAAGGACAATATACACATAAGGATGATGGTAAAATAATGAAATTAAAAACTTTAATTAGCATCTCTATTTGTCTTGTTGCTTTACTTGTTGGATGCGGAAAGCAACAAGATAACTCTAAAATTTTAGAACAGTATCGTAAAGCCGCTGAAAAGGGAGATGCAAAGGCTCAAAATAAACTTGGAAGCTATTATTATTTTGGAAAAGGGGGAAAGAAAGATTATGCTAGTGCTATTAAATGGTACCGAAAAGCAGCTGAACAAGGCGATGTAGAGGCTCAAAATAGACTTGGATATATTTACTATTATGGGGTTGGAACAAAGCAAGATTTAAATAAAGCAATCAAATGGTATCGGAAAGCAGCTGAACAAGGCGATGTAGAGGCTCAATACCTACTTGGATACTGCTATTTGAATGTTAATGGAGTAAAAAAAGATTATATTGAAGCAGTTAAATGGTTGAAAAAAGCGACAGAACAAGGCTACGCAGATGCTCAATATGAGCTTGGACGCTGTTATTCTTCGGGTACAGGGGTAAAACAAGATTATGATGAAGCAGTTAAATGGTATAAGAAAGCGGCTGAACAAGATAATGCAATAGCTCAATTTGCACTCGGAAATAGTTATTATAGTGGACGGGGAGTAAAACAAGATTACGCAGAAGCTGTTAAGTGGTACAAAAAAGCAGAAAAAAATGGATTCCCACCTGCAAAAAGGATGTTATCCAAGTTAAGTTCTAAGCCTGGGAAATGATTATGAAAAAAATTATTATTGCTTTCTTATTTTTAGTATTTTTCATTTTGGGATTCTTATGCTCTTTCATCATTACCAAGTTTCAAGGGTTTGTGAAGGCAATGAGTAAATCAACAACATTTTCCATGAACACTATTCGTGAAAGTTGGATGGGAACATATATAGAAATACCTGAACGAGCATGGGATGTTAGTTATCATTTCCAGCGGATAGTAATGGATGGTCGTTGTTATTTAGCATTTTCGGCAGACGAGAAAGATATTATAAAAATAATTGATGGTCTAAAAAGTGACTCATCCAGAGTGACCGACAACTTTAGCAGCTCTGGTGTACAAACTTTTAAGAATATACCAACCCCCAAGGATAACAAAGGAAGAGCAGTGCAATGGTGGACAGACATGCCAATAGATAAATTGGAAATTCATAGCGGCAAATATTATTGGTTAGGATATGATAAAGCTAAATCACGAGTCTATTTTTATACTTTTTCAACGTGATAAGAATATTTCGGGGCATCATACAACAGAATGAGATTATAAAATGACACCGCAAGCCAAGGGGAAAAGTACTATTATAAAAAGCGTTATGAAAAAGTCGATAATCCTATTTACTGGTATTATAATTGGCGTATTGCTGACATTGCTGTGGATTAAGTTTGCGCAGCCATGGTTACGCTACTTTGCTGCTCCAACTGTGACTGTTATCAATGCGACTGGTGATACTATGTCTAATGTTAGAGTATCGCTGGGGAATGCATCCAGTATAATTAGAGAACTTAAAAATGGCAGACAAGCAACAGTTTCGATTCATGGTAAATTTGGAGAGTCTTCCACACATGTGCATTGGACCGATTCACAAGGGACAAACAATGCCATTGCTGACGACTATATGGAAAACATAGGATTTTATCGGAGTACAGTGGTCATAACGCCTGACAAAAAAGCAAAGGCAATATATGCTGTTTTGCCTGATTAGATGAACACCATGTTGCAATTTTGCAACGAGGTCTGGGGCAATATACTATATAATCACTTGTTAGGAGAGAAATATGAAAATTATAAACTGGCAAACATCAACAATAGTGTTATTGGGACTTTTTATAGGTACTTTTTTAGGTGCAATACGTTCACTTGAATTGAACTTTCCAATACATTACGTTACCCTTGTGGTTATTCATGTAATATTGCCATTGGTTGTCATTTTTCTAGCACTTACAGAAAGGTCTAAAAAGAAGTTGTTGTACCTTATCGGGGTCATGATGGCATCATTATCAATTGGAATGGAAGGTATGCATCTTATATTGGAAAGATGGTTTTTTGATGATATAGTTTGGGTATGTCTTATTGTTACGATTATATACATAGCTATAGCATTAGGCATAAACTTTCTTAAAGACAAAATAAAAACTCGCAAGACCCTCATAATTATAATTAGTGCCTTTCTATTATTAGAACTTGCGGTTACAGCTTATTATTGTTATTCAGCAGTCAAAGAAGAAAAAGAACGTAGGCAGAGAACTATAAGGGAGCTGCAAGAAATAGGAAGAAAGATGCTCTCAGAAGGCTTTCCTGAAGATTCTAAAGATAAAAAACTGATGACAAATGAAGATAGTTAACATGCATCTTCCCACTTTTTGACTGTCGGAAGCACCGCATATTAAAACCTGATTTAGGGCATCAGACAATCACCCATAAACCAAAATCAATAGCTGTAGCATCATTATAGATTCCTTTCCTTTTTCTTGTCATTAGTGGACACTATCTTTTAGGTTTATTATTGGTCATAGCTTTCATTTTCTTTTGGTATTCTTCTTCTGATATTTTTTTAACTGTTCCATCATAATAAGCTACAATTCTAAATGATTCATAATATGCGTTTCCAGGTTTTTTATCTTTATCCCAATGAGTTGGAGTTGCAAGCATTATTTGATTACAGTCGATTTTATTAATAAAAACTCGAGGGGGATAATAAAGCCAATCAAATTCCCAATCCGCATTAAATCCACAAGGCAATTTAAATTTAAGAATGTTGGGTTTGTATCCTTTATATAAGGTCTCTAGATTAGCTGGGAATTCATCATAATCATCATGATACATATTAACTAGAATGCTGATTTGTTTTAGGGCATTTTTTGTATAAGGTTCAAAACTATTTCTGTAGTCATGGTTAAGTCCATACCATACTTGATGAGCCAAGAAAACTAGAATTAACGCAATCAAAGCTCCAGCCAGACCATCCTTTACGCTTTTAGAATTCATAATATTCCTCTCTTTAGTTCTCTTGAGATTAGCAGGTTTTCTTCACCATTATATTTAGCTATAAATACTATATGTGGAGTATACAAAAAAACAAGCCAAAACGACATACAGGTAAAGCCACAGAGCCGTTGTACTTTCCAATAAAATGTTCGGGGCATCACACAATCATCCATGCCTTATATACCAGCTTTTCTCATACTAATTGCCGTTAACCCTTCCCCCTGTTTCTCATTTGAGGTTAAAGCCGTGATTCTATTTTATTTCTGAGCTCAAAATTATGGGTAATAATTTCCGAAATAAATTCAAATAAATTGCTTTAAATACCCAAAAATTCGAGAAAATTAATTTTACGGAGATTGGAACAATTTATTGTCAGGTGACAAAAAGTGTCACCAATGAAAAACTGGCTGAAAAGCCAGATATCTACTGGTTTCATGACAAACTTTTCCAATCGCCACATGGCTGCTTGCATTGGTATAATATTTTTTCCATCGCAGTCTGATTACTTTATCTTTCATCCATGTTTTATACATCTGTATCCTTATGTTTTAAATTCCAATAGTGAAGGTAAACTAATATAATATTTTTACGTTCTAAAATGAAAATAATACCCAAATATGAGACTATAATTAAGTTTATATGAAAATCTCAATAAATCTTGATTTTTGCTTTTATTCAGCTATTTTTGAGAAGTATAAAATTTTCAATTATAAACAGGAGCGCTAATGAAAAAATTAACATTCTTATTAATTATATCCTGCCTGAACATTTCATTTGTCCACGGAGCCCCGAAGCAATTGGATTACACAGACAAAGACAACTGGGTGTCAATCCCTGAAAAAATCGATAAACCGGTTGATGTATTTTATGTTCATCCAACCATTTACAGCGGTAAATCACCGAAGAACATGGATATATCAAATCCGAAACTTCGTGCCTTTGCCAAAGGATTAACAATTGCCCAGGCAGGCGTTTACTCGGAATCAGCTAACCTTTTCGCGCCATTCTACCGCCAGCAGTCAGGTGCTGTACAGGACGAATTTACCGCTAGAGGCGGAACCAACATGTTTATTGATCCCACTTTTCAATTAGGAGCCGGAGATGTTGAAGCCGCCTTTGACTATTACCTGAAACATTTAAATCCAAACCGCCCGTTCATTATCGCGGGACACAGTCAGGGAACAATGACTTTAATTAACCTCATGAGGAAAAGATTTAATGACCCAAGACTGCAAAAACGTCTCGTCGCGGCTTACCTTATCGGCTATTCTGTGACAAAAGATGATTTAAAAAAATATCCATGGATGAAACGGGCTCAAGGAGCCAAAGATACTGGAGTTATAATCACTTATAATACTGAAGGCCCGGGTTCCACAGGTTCTCCGGTATACCTGAAAGGCGCTGTCGCCATCAACCCCCTGAACTGGAGGAACGACTCTACTTTAGCGAAAAAATCTGAACACCTGGGTGCGGTATTCTTTGATGACGCAAAAGGCAAGTTGATTGAAGAAATTGATAATTTTGCGGAAGCGTATGTTGATACAAATAAAGGTGTTCTGGTTATTAAAAATATGAAGAAACCCAGATCTCCTAAAATCGACCTTGTACATCTCGGACGCTATCCGGCAGGAGTCTATCACAAATTTGATTATGCCTTTTGGTTCAATAATTTGAAACAGAATGTAAAAGAGCGCATAAAATCATATCTTAAACAAAAGTCAAAAAAACAACCGTAATTTAAGCTCCAAAAACTAGTTCCGGTTTCACCTGCCGGCTCATTGGAACATCAGGGCTGGAAATCCATTCCACCAGTTGCTCTTTGAAAACGCTAGTATCCTGCTTTATCATCGCGACACCTTCAATTTTTGCGAGAAAAGGCTCGTAGTCAAAAGCTAAAAGACGAAAATCACGTCCGGGTTTAAAACCGCAGTCCTGAGCCGCAGATATTATTGAAGGAGCATGGCAACAATAATCCACATAAACTGCCTTCGGTGGATTATCACTCTTAAATATTTTTAAGGCATGCTCTTCAATCTTTTTAAATGACTCGTCAGTTCGTTCAATATCATTGAAAAAACAGCGTGAAGGAACTTTTATGTCTTTACATATCACCAGTTCATAAAAACATAACTGCCGCTCGGCAATATAAGGCTGGGAAGTGTTTGTCAAAGTCGTAAAGAAAGCAATTTCATCTGTCCATTCCAAAAGCCATTCAAGCCCTGCCGAGATCCCGGCTTTGTAGTCTATAGTAATATTTTCATAATCATCAAAACTCCGGTGCACCAGAATCTGCCTCACTCCCATTTGACGCAGATAATTCATTATCATCATTTGGTTAAGCCCCGGATGGTCCCAGATAACCGCACTCCCGGCACGCGTTATGTTTTCCAGATTTACATTAACATCACTATAGTCACACAGGAAACAATCTACATGCTTTTGTAATTCAGCCGCGAAACTTCCTGACTGAAAAATCTGGCTGTAGACGCTTCTTTTGCCAAAATTACCAATCAAGTAGACTCTTTCTGTTTTAGAACTGACACTTTCACGGTTTGCAACAAAAGTTCCAGCTCCCTGGCGCGAATACAGAAACCCCTCCTTGACCAAGGCGGCAACAGCTTTGTCAATACTTCCCCGCGAACAGGTGTAACGCCGCATGAACTGATGGCGTGAATATACTTTGTCCCCGGGCTGTAAAACTCCCAAGGTAATATCTTCTATTATCTTAAGTTTTAAAGTATCAACTTTTGATAATTTCGGCATAAAACAGCGTCCTATTTATTTGACTTCGCAATCAAATCCATTAAAAACTTTTCGTATTCAATGCTGTCCAACGGCAGTTTGACTTCAACACCTTTCAATATAGAATAGATTATAGCATTAGTCAATTCAACTTGATTAATGCCCTCCTCTCCGCTAACCAGCATCTTGCCTTTACCAAAGACTTCACTGGCAAAAGCGTCAATGACTTTGGCTGCGGATAGCGAGTTATCCTTTATCGGAATTTCAATTTCCCAGACACCCGGCCCGCTCATAGTGCTTTCGCTGTGTTTAGTAAATTCCGATACCGGAATTTCAGTACGGTCAAAAGTCAGCTTGCTATTTTCCATTATCAAGCGTCCGCGGTCACCGCTGATTTCTAAACGGTCTGTCCCCGGGAATTCCCCGGTGGAAGCTATAAACATGCCGTTGAAACCGCCAGAGTACCCCAAATAAGCGCTAATATCATCCTCTACTTCAATATTGTGATACCTTCCGCAACTGCCGAATGCTTTAATCATCTGCGGCATACCGAAAAGCCATTGAAGCATATCAAGCTGATGTGGGCACTGATTCAAAAGAACGCCTCCGCCTTCGCCCTCCCAACTAGCGCGCCAGGTGCCGTTATCAAAATATCTCTGAGTCCTGTACCAATGCGTAGCAGTCCAGTTGAAACGTTGAAGCCTGCCAAGCTCGCCATTGCTTATCAGTTGTTTTATTTTTTTATAGATTTCCATTGTACGCAGTTGATACATAACTCCATATTTCATGCCCGGCGCTGCTTTTTGAGCCTCAAGCATTTTTTCCGCATCCCGTTTATGCGCTCCGGCTGGTTTGTCAGATATAACATGCAAACCGCATTCAAAAGCCCTGACAGCCAAAGGTGTATGGGAATAATGCGGAGTTACAATCAATACCGCATCCACACACCCCGATGCAAACATATCCTCCGCATCGTAGAAGACTTTAAGGTTGTTTTCTCCGCCTATTAAATCCGCCCGTGCTTTATCTATATCACAAACTGCCACAGGTTCCGCAAATTCACACTCTTTCATGCTGTTTAAGTGACCCGGCCCCATAACGCCGACACCGATAATTCCAAATTTTAGTTTTTTCATAGGTTTTATCCTGTTTATAAATTATAATTTCCGGATTTCCTATATATTATATCTCCAACCTAACAGTAAATAAAGAGCTTACCGCAAACAACCTGCACACTTGCCTAACAAAATAACCTTAAAAGCCCGCAAAACTTGCACAATTGCTCACTAATAAAAAAATAAAGCATGTCTGTAAGGGCTGATTTGCGGTGAATTATGCCTAAAAGGAAACAAGAATTATTGAAAACAAAAAAAATCTTAGTATATTAGTAATCTCTAAACAATTTAAAAATAATTCAGGTTATTTTATTTGATGGCTGGAATTTCTAAGAAAAACGAAGACGCGAATAATAAAGCCGCCCCTAAAACGAGCCAGCCGGCCGGCACATCAGTAGAAACTGATTCTTATCCCGAATGCGAAAGCAGCGATTCCCTGCAAATATATTTACGGCAGATAAATAAAATCCCCCTGCTTGAACAAGAAAAACAACAGCAGCTTATTGAAGAAATAGATAATGCCATGCTTGCATTTCGCCATGAACTTTATCAGCTCGGATTTATTCTGCTTGAACACTCCCGTATTTTAGACAAGATCCATGATAAAAATACTAATCTTAACTATGACTTCCTGGCATCATCGATTGAAGATGAAAAGAAAGCCGTTCTGCAAATTCCAGAATGGCACAGGCAAATAAAAGACCTTTATGAAAAAATGCGCGATGCACATATTAAAAAAAGTGGAAATCAAGCTGAATTGCATGCTGAAGCTGTAGAATGTATGTTGAAACATGAAGTTGTATATGACCATCTTAAAGAATGGTATAATGTAATCCTCGAATATCTGAAACTCGCAGCGCCAAAACTGCGAAAACCGGAAAACGTGACGGTAAAAGACATCCCTCCTGAAAAAATCCCCTATCTTGAAGATAAATTTTTAATGCCCCTGGATGATTTTTTCCCGCAATGGGAAAAAATCAAGGATACATATAGTCATCTAAGAACTCTCCACGAAAAAATGCTGGAAAGCAACCTCCGCCTGGCAGTAAGTATCGCGCATAAATACCGCAATAAGGGATTGCCGATAAATGATTTGATCCAGGAAGCGAACCTTGGTTTGATGCGGGCGTTGGAAAAATTTGATTTCAGGCTCGGAAACCGCTTCAGCACTTATGCTATATGGTGGATAAAACAAACTGTCAGCCGCGCCATATCTGAACAATCCAGAGTTATCCGGATTCCGGTTCATATGGTCAACACGATTATTTCAATGAATCGCATCGAAGAGATTTTTATGCAGACACACGGCAGGGAGCCCAATGTGGATGAATTGGCTAAAGCTTTGGAAATACCGACTTCCCGTATCAGCGCTATTCGGAAAATGGCAAGACAGGCAATTTCTTTGCAAGCCCCGCTTGGAGATTCTGATAATGGTTCTATTCTACAGGATATGCTGGCATCAGACAATAAAAATGACGATCCCATACACGGTATATCCCAGGAAGTTTTAAAGGAAAAAGTTTATGAAGTCCTTTCGACTTTATCCGAGCGTGAACAGCAAATCATCATGATGCGTTTCGGATTGATGGGATATTCACCAATGACACTTATCAAAGTCAGCGAACATTTCGACCTGACGCGTGAACGTATCAGGCAGCTTGAAATAAAAATACTGGAAAAGCTGCGTTCACCGGAAAAGCGCAAATTTTTTGACGGTCATCTGCATTCTTGAAGGATTATGGAGAAAAACATTATGAACAGTAAAATTGATTTTATTAAAAAGCGCCGGAGCGTCCGTAAATTTAAAGATATTGCTATTAACGATCAACAGATCACAAGCATTCTCGAAGCCGCAATGTCTGCTCCGTCCGCAATGGCTAAAGATCCATGGCGTTTCATAATTGTGCGTGATAAAAACAACTTAAAAAGTATAGCGAGTTTCCTGCCAAACGGAACTTTTTTACCTGATGCGGCACTGGGAATCGTAGTCTGCGGAGATTTAGACGCGGCTCACAGCAACAGCCTTTCCTATATGCTGCAGGATTGTTCTGCCGCTATTGAGAATCTGCTTTTGGCGACAAGCGCCCTGGATTTAGGAGCTTGCTGGCTCGGAGTGCATCCTCGCGAAGACCGGGTAAAAAACCTTAAACAATTCTTTTCCCTGCCGGAAAATATTATTCCTTTAGCTGTTATCGCAATAGGCGTTCCGGAAACTGTTCCCGAGCCCCGCACACGGTATAATCAAGATTATGTCAAACATGAAAAATGGTAATCATTTTCATTCGAATGTTTGATTTCATAGAAAATACTTACAGCAGAACAAATTCTTAAAGCAGTCTTCAAGGCTATTTTAACACAAAACAATTTATGTCAAGCAAATAGCAACGTCACCTATCTGGACTCGCTCGCTCCTCTAAATCAGGTCGCTAAATTCCTCCAGCAGGTGAACATGAAACTTTGCCCAAATCAACTGGCATAGTTGTATATTCTATTTTATAGGTATAAACCTTAATATTTGATATTTTATTATTTACAAGTTTATACTGGATTTTTCCTAAAAGTCTATAGATTAAAGCAATCGCGTTTGATCCTCTAATGCTATGTTTCTTTTGAGAGTTGCCTAAATTACATTTATGACATGGAGCTGCAATATTAGGATTTAAATTCTTTTCTGGCAAATAATTATAGACCACCTTATGAAAAGAATCTTTTATTTTAACTATGGTTTCCCCACTTATACAAAAATTAGGCGGTAGAGTATTAAAACTACCTGCGGGAATAGGATTTTCTTGACAATAGGCGGTAAGTAAACCTAGCTTATCAACCTTTTTCCAATTTTGTAAAACTATATACTTATTTTCTTTTACAACAACACTATTGCTTGATGCCTGACTGTACAAATTGCTACATATGCAAAACAAAATCAGTAAACAGCAAACGGAATTCTTCTTATAGTTAATCATTAGAAAAACAATTATTTTATTATTGATATTTTTCATAATAATCTCTACTAAATTCATTTATTATCCAACACCATCTTGGCTCAAAATTTCTTGAATTTGCTTGACGACCCTGGCTGGACTACATACTTTCATACACTGGTTATGTCCGTATGGACACTCCCGCTTAAAGCACGGAGAACAGGGCATCTTCTCATAAATAACATGCCAGTAGTTTGATATGGGCCCTGTGGCAGTATAATCAGTCGGGCCGAAAATAGCAATTCCAGGCTTGCCTAAAACCGCGGAAAGATGCATTATCCCGCTGTCATTAGCAATACATATTTTGGAATTGAGCAATAAATGCATCAATTCGCACATGTCAGTCTTGCCAGCCATATTATATGCTTTCTCAACAGGCAAGCCTTCGAGGACATCATCTGCAATATCTTTTTCCTTACCCGTACCGACCGCGGCAACAATTCCACCTTCTTTGATCCACCAGTTGGCTACTTCCCTGAAATTTTGCGCGCTCCAGCGTTTTGAACCACCGTAAGCGGCTCCTGCCGCAATAGTCATTAAACTGGGATGACTGCAAATAGCTTTTATTTCAGGACTCGACTGCTCAAAACCGTATTTTATTTTAAGTTCGGGTAATTCACCGTCCCAGTCAGAAGCACCAAGCGCCTTGACTATCGAAAGATATTTATTGGTATGGTGCAAATGATTCAACCTCCTGCTAATCCTCGGAGGAAAAGGGAAGCTGCGTTTCAAAAACATGGAACGCCCGCGAGCCTGAGCTCCATACAAATTTTTTATACCTGCTATACGCATAAAAACTGCGTCTCTCAAGGAATTATTAAATAATATCCCCGCCCCGGCGCGGAGGTTAGAAACACGATGCACATCTTTACTCGACCAATTGCGGTGAATCCGCTCCAGAGGGACAACATAATCAATCATTGGCAGAGACTCGAGTAGATCTTTAGCGCTCCTTGGACATATAACAAACAAACCGCAATATTCCGGCAGGATCTTTTTCAATTCCATAAGAGCCGGCAAAGTCATTACTATATCTCCAAGCCAGTTAGGGACCCGGACAATAATTCCATCTTTAATCTTTTTCATATTCAACGGCTGTACCGGAAATTCCGGAGCCGCCGCCAAGTCTGGTTTTACCTTCCTAGCAAGCACAGTTGCTTTCCTCGCTGATTATATCTTTCCGATAAGTTACTTTTATATTTTTTTCCTGATTGCGGACTATATAAACTTCATAGCCGGCAGCTTCCATGATTGAAGCATCATCAGTAAATTCAACATTCATACCATTGATTCGTTCATTTGCCTCCAACAGTTGTTCAAGGTTAAAGACCTGCGGAGTTTCAACCCGCCAGAGATTATCCCGTGCAACTGTGTCGATTATCCGCCCTTCCGCATTTGTCCGTTTCAAAGTGTCAACCACAGCTTTTGCCGGAATCGCTCCACCATGCAGCCGCGCCGCAGCTAAACATTTTTTCAGCAGTTCCGAAGTAGACCAGGGACGGGCGGCATCCTGGATCGCGACAAACTTTGTATCCGTTTTCAGTAGGGCTAAACCGTTTCGCACTGACTGCGCGCGCAGTTCGGCTCCAGCAACAAAAACTAATTCATACCCTGGCAGATATTCTCCGGCAACATCTTTGTATTCCGTCATTTTATCCGGGTTGACAACCACTACCATATTACCTGCCCGACACAACGGATAAAAATTTTTGATGGAATGGAGAAACAATGGCATTCCATCAAGTTTTTCCAGCAGTTTATCACCGTTGCCGAATCTTGAACTGCTTCCAGCCGCGGCTATTATTATTCCTAAATCATTAATCATTTTTATCTTTTTTCATGCGTTTAACTCTAAGCTGTCCGCAGGCGGCATTGACTTTCCCGCCTTTTTCCAGGCGCAACATTACCGTAACTCCGGCCTTTTCTAGAATATCACGAAAGTTTAAAATATCAATCTCTTTTGGCCGTTTAAACTCTTTTGTCGTTTCATTATAAGGTATTAAATTCACTTTGGCATGATGGCGGCGCGCTATTTCCGACAACTTCCCGGCGGCAGCGGGGCTGTCATTTATCCCGGCAAGCAAGGTATATTCAAAAGTCACCATCCTGCCGATTTCCTTCTCATAATCGTCGCAGGCTTTCAGTATGTCAGCTATAGGATAGCGTAACTTATCCGGTATTATTTCAGCTCTGACCTCCTCATCCGCGGCATGCAGGGAAACAGCCAGAATAAACGGTTTGCCAAGCTCTATAAGACGATAAACACCGGGAACATAACCACTTGTGGAAATCGTTATACGCCGCGGAGACATGCCAATATAAGCGGGTTCCGTGATGTTGTGCAATGCCGCCGCCAGATTATCAAAATTCAGCAAGCCCTCACCTATCCCCATAAAGACTATATTATCAGGAAGTCCGCCACTATGCGCAATACCGTGATAAAGCTGTTCAATAATTTCATGTGCTTTTAGATTGCGCTCAAGTCCGCTGGCTCCGCTGGCACAGAAACGACAACCGACCGGACAGCCGACTTGAGTGCTCAAACAGAATGTCGTCCGTTCACGTGAAGGAATTATCACCATTTCCACGGCCTCTCCATCGGCAAGAGAAATCAGCAATTTTTCAGTTTTATCATTGCTTTTGCTAACTTCTTTGATACTTGAAGAAAGGCAGATAAATTCACTTTTCAGTTTATCCCGGAGTTTCAGAGGCAAGTTTAACATCCGGTCAGGATTAAGCTCATAGCGCTTGAATACCCATTCCATAATCTGTTTAGCCCTGAAAAGCGGCTGTCCGAGACCACTCACAAAATTTTCCATCCCGGAATATGTACAGTCTGCTAATGCTTTCAAACTCATTTTTGAGGCCATTTCCTGAATTGCCGCTTCTTCAATACACCGCGTCTCAATCCAATCGGACGTCCGCGGTACTGCATTGTTTCCGAGAGTAGATTTGTCCATTCCCTACCCGGGTCCTGTGGATAATCGGTGCTTATTAAGTAAATAACTTCTTTATTTGACGGAAGTTCTTTAAGTGAATATATTTTTTTCACCTGATAACCCATATAATAACATTCCCCGTAAAGGTCTTTAATCGCAGTTTTATAGATAACGTCATCATCAGGAACTTTCGCATCCTGCAAAACTTTGCGCAACGTTTTTCCCAATTCCTGTTTGCCATGCGCCTGGGCTTTATATGGAACGATCACGCTCCACAGAAACAGTCCGGTAACACAGCCGAAAAACATTATAACGATCCATATTTGTATTTTACGGTAAAATATCAATATAAGGCCGATAAGAACCATCAATCCCGCACCGACATAAGCATTTACCTGGTTAGAAACGCTATGCCGGAACGCAACTCCGCGTGGAATGGAAACCAGTGAATCGATCCATGCGTCAGGCGCAAAATAAAAGATCATAACAACTACAGCGCATAAAATAGACATCCAGCCGAGATAAGTATAAAACTTCGAAAAATGCCGCCCGTAACGCCGGATAAAAGCTTCATAATTCATGCCAGTAAGAATTGCGACCGGAGGAACTAATAAAAGCATATAACGCGCGTCAAAATTAGGCATAAACCATAGCAGGAAAAATAAAGCGAAAAACAAAGTGCGCAGAAAACGGCTGAAAATAGGAGCTTTATCCAAAGGCATAAAGGCAACACAGAACGGAACCCAGGCAATGACGCTCCAAGGCATAAAGCGGAAAACAAAGTCCACAGGGAAATATGCCAGATGCTGTAAATAATCCAAAACATCTTCCCCTTCAAAAACAAGAGGCCGGATATCTATATCTTCCGCAAAAATATGATGCGGCAGCCACCACAACAAAATAAAAAGTAAAAGAATAAGTACGCCTATAACAAAACCCGGTTTTTTCAGCTTCCGCCATATAGTCATCGGACGACGCATAAAAATAAGCGGAAACAGGAAATATAAAACTGCGGAAAAACCCTGTGTGTAAAACGCCATCCCGCAAAAGAAAAAGCCTGTTATCCATGCCATATTCCATCTGCCGCGCCCAATCCCCAGAGAAAACCACAACATCCAACCAGTCATCAGAAACAGCAGCATCAAAGTATCAGGATAACCATCCACCGCCTTTTCAATAACGATATTCGAACTTATCATCACCGCCGTCGCAACCGCGGCAGCCTGCACTCCGCTGGCGCTTCTCGCAGCAATCCATACCAGACAGGCAATAACCGCCAGAGCGACGACAGATACCAGGCGCAGGGTAAATTCAACAGGCAGAGAAAGTTCTGATTTAAGTCTTGAAACAATTAAAGGGAACAAGGGGCTGGAGTCATAAGTAAATTCTCCATGGGCAAAAGTTATCGGAGGAGTATTTTCCAGCTCAAGAGTTTGAACCGCATAGTAATCTTCATCCCAATATAATTCACGTTCTCCGAGCCGCCACGGGGAGAATATCGCTAAAAACACTGTAATCAACAACAGGATTAAAATAAAAGTATTTATTTTTTTTTCTTTATAAATCCCCATAAAACAACTCCATCAGGCAGTCAGCATTAAATAACACATAAGTAAATAAATCAGCGATGCTGATAAGTCATTGCCTGTCGATACAAACGGGCCTGAAGCAACCGCCGGGTCAATATTCAAACGGTGAAGCAGTATTGGAAAAACCGTACCGGTCAAAGCCGCAAAAGTCATCGCGCTGAACATCGAACAAGCCACAACCGCAATCAGTCTCAACAGCGAAATACCGGGGTCGATTTTTGCGAAATATATAAGATTCACCCAAACTACCGCGGCAATAATGATGCCGCAGACCGTCCCCATTATCGCACCTACAAGCATTTCCCGGCGGAAAATTCCCGCAAGGCGCGAGATTTTTATTTCGCCAAGGGCAATACTGCGGATAGTTACAGCAGTCGCCTGCATTCCGGTATTACCGCCCATCCCAAGTATTACCGGAATAAAAGCAACCAGGCAAACCGCACGTTCAATGCCGGTTATTTTTTGGATGACAAAACTCACTAAAGTACCAGTCACCATTGTAACCAGCAGCCACGGCAGGCGCAGACGAACAATTGACAAAGGCGAAGACTCGTTATGTTCAATATCCGGAGCTCCCGCCATCCACGCCATATCCTCGGATGCTTCTTCATCAATAACATCAATAACATCATCCACCGTTATGCGGCCGATAAGTTTCATGTCATGATCCACAACCGGAATAACCAGCAAGTCGTATTTTCTTACCTTTTGTGCCACTTCCACCTGATCTTCATCAACAAACACGAAAACAGGATCAGGGGCAATAACCTCTTTAACTAAGGCTTTACCCGGTTTGGAAATAAGTTCGGAAATACTGATATTACCAACAAGATGTCCATCTTTATCAATGACAAAAACTGAAGTTATAGGGTCCGAATAATCAGCTTCCGCTAAAGCGCCAATAGCCTCCTGAACCGTTACTTCTGAAGAAACAGCACAGAATTCCGGCGTCATCAAGCCTCCGGCTGAGTCTTCCTGATAATGTGCCAGCTCCTGAATTTCCTTCTTTTTTTCAGGATCAAAAAAGTGCAAAATCCTGCTTTGTTCCCTGGCGTCCATCTCGTTGAAGAGGTCAGCCGCATCATCAGGAGCCATTTCCTCCATAACCTTAGCCAACCTCGAAGGTTCCAGGCTTTCAAGAACGTCTTCAATCTCTTCGGAATCCATTTCCGACAAAACTTCTGATGCCACTTCGTTGTCAAGAATGGAAAAAACCAACTCCAGCTCATCGCTCTCAAGTTCGTCAAGGATATCTGCTACATCCGCCGGGTCAGCGCAGGAAAACTGCTTTCGAAGCTCATCAAATTTTTTAGCTTCCAACAATTGCTGTATATTATTTTTATCTAATTGTGCCACAAACGGTCTCCAAATATTTTTCAGCAAATCGCACGCTATAAAGTCATAAAAAAGTTTTGCCTCGCTGCACACGGCAGAGAGGCGGAAATAAAAACAGAAATTTAGTTTCTAGAACTAGAAATCATCACCAGAAAGGTCAAACCAGCAAATTCCGGTTATAAAATCGGCAATTTCGAGAGGATGGATACCAAAACCTATTCCCAACACCCATCCGACTCTACCGCCGAGTTTCCAGAAATCCACATCTTTATCACGGAAAGCATCAAGGTGATAATCTGCTGTTAAAAATTGCGGAAAATCGATAACATATTCTTTTATAGAACCGGTTGTTTCATCAACAAAAGTTACATTTTTCTCCATAAAACCGAATCCGAAATGATTGACATCTTTATGCCCGAATCCGAATTGGCGGGAATAACCTTTGGCCATAAAGTAGTTCTGTCCATAGCTCCCGCCTATCTGAAAATAGCGTGTCAGCTGCAACTCCATGGCAAAATCACCGCCAATACTCATATCCAATGTAATTATATCAG
Source organism: Victivallaceae bacterium (assembly GCA_963664605.1). Taxonomy (GTDB): domain Bacteria; phylum Verrucomicrobiota; class Lentisphaeria; order Victivallales; family Victivallaceae; genus JAHOYW01. Next base: position 848,209 of record OY761536.1, on the reverse strand, counting down.
TCGCATCAACGAAACGGTTCGGGATATAAAACAGGAGATAACGACCGAGTTTTTTCATCGCCAGAGTAAAGTTGTTCGGACGGCTCCGGTCAAAGCCTCCAGCTTTACGGATATGAGGAGTTTCCGCATCAGCAGCGCTGACATTAAAACTCACAGCAAAAACAGAACAGACAATCAAAGCTGTTATTATCATTTTCTTAGCCATCATCAAATTCCTTTTTTAAATCATTCTCAACTAAACAAAAGAATCGTGTTACAAAATTACTAATCAATATATACATCTCAATGCATATTTACAAGGAAATAAGCACAAAATTATATATAAATGCTTTTTATAAAACACTGTTTTCAGGAAACATAACAGAATGGCAACAAATATGTAATAAAATTCAAACTTGCAAACTAAAAATCATCATCCGAAAGATCAACAAAAACAATCCCGGTAAAAAAATCCGCAAATTCGAGAGGATGCATCGCAAAACCAAATCCTATAAACCAGCCAAAATTAAAGCTGGCCTCCCAAAAATCAACATCACTATAATTAAACGCGTACAAGCGGTGGTTAGCAACGAGAAGATGCGGAAAATAGATCATATATTCATTAACGCTGCCGGTAGTATCATCGACAACCGTCACTTCCTTCTCCCAAAAGCCAAAACCGAAACGTTCACTGTTTTTGTGCCAGGTCCCGTACTGGCGCCTGTAAGCTCCTCCGACAGAATAATTTTCTCCAGTAAATCCGCCAATCTGGATATAACGGGTTATCTGCATCTGCCATTCGAAAAAATCACCGGCATTTACATTGAATGTCATTATATCTGTAGCATCAACAATCCGGTTGGGAATATAAAGCAGAATACCGCGAAAAACTCTCCAGGTAGACCAAGCGGCTTCCTCGGCTTTCTCAATGCGCTTCTCCTTTAATTTATTCTTCTCGTAAGCCTTCCATGCCTTAGAGTCGACCGCTGCTGCATCAAAGTTCAGCACAAGTACAGAGTAAATAATAAAAAGCGCTGTCATTATTTTTTTAGGCATAGTCAAAATCCCGTTTTTAAAAACAGAATATATACATACAAGCACTTTTTTGCAAGGTTATTCCCATACAATATTTTATGCGTGCAAATTAAATGTTGCCCAAGTATACGGATATAAAGCCGCGCTGAACGGCATGTTCTTTTATCCGCAAAAGGGTTTCCTTTGGTGTACGCGGACTTAAATGATATTTGTGCGTCGGGAAAAACGCGCTGAAATGCAGCGGTACCTGTTTATCAAGATTTGATTCGACCCAGTCCAGCCATAGATCAATCAAATCCATGGAATCATTCTGTCCGGGAATAACCAAATTAGTAATTTCAATATGCTTGTTCAGTTCATAAAGTATTTTTATCGCCGCCAGCACCGGCTTCAAATGTGAGTCCGTCATTGAGCTGTAAAAATCTTCGGAAAAGCCTTTCATGTCGATATTCGCCGCGTCAATATGAGGATATAAATCTTTTGCCGCGCGGCTTGTAATGTATCCGTTTGAAACCAGTACTGTCTTTAGATTCTTATCATGCGCCAGTTTAGCTATATCAATAGCGTATTCCGCGAAAACCGTCGGCTCATTATAAGTAAAGGCAACAGAACGGCAATTGTTTTTGAGAGTAAGTTCAATTATTGTTTCCGGAGAAAAATAACGTTCGTATGAGGCCCCGGTATAAGCTCCTCGCGACAAAGAGGCATTCTGACAAAACGAACAATCCAAATTGCAGCCAAACGTTCCAATGGAAAAAGTCCTGGTCCCGGACAGAAATTCCGCCAGCGGTTTTTTTTCGATAGGATCAACATTCAAAGCGACAGGCATGCCATAGCTTAAAGAATACAATTTGCCCGCAATATTTTTACGTACTCCACAGAAACCATATTCATCAGCCGCAATAAGACAAGCTCGCGGACACAGGCAACACCGTACATTCAAGTCATTAGACGCTTCCCACCAAAGCGCGGGATGCGCAGTTTCATTCGCACTCATAATCTGCTCCGGTTTTATTCTGAAAGGATATCTAACACCAATATAAGTTTATATATAATAAATATACCCAGCAAACCCTGCATTAACAACAACCATATGTATTTTTTTGATTTTTCAGGATAGTTCTTACAGGTCAAAAACCAGGCTTCACAAAGAATTACAATCCCGGCCGCTATAAAATATGGAACAAAGGTATAATTTTTAAAAAGCAAATTAGCTGCGGGCCAAAAACAATAAGCTGCCTTTTTATGAAAGAAAGTAAAAGGCATCGTCAAAATAATACCGGAAAGAAATAATGATAAAATCAAAGTATGTTTTTCCTTGGAATATCTGGAAACATATTTATATAATCGTCTTCCCATAATACTTGCAATAAGCGCCCACATTACAAAGAAAACAGCAATCCCCAGCAAACTGCATAGATAACTTACATACCATCCACCCCAGTTCCAGCTTCCACTTAGATAAGCGCTAAAATACAACCACACGATGGTCATAGCAACAGACATAGCCGCAAACAGGGAAAACTTGAATTTTGAATTGAAACTCGCACCCCATACCCCCAGCGTAAAGCACAAAAAAAGCCACGGCAATCCCGGAATAAAAGGCAGAGGGAAAATCATTAATATTCCGTCCATGAGTATCTCTAATTTCATCAGCAAAACATCCGGATTAAAAGGATATTCCTTTCTGGTTTCCTGCCGTATATCCTCCCACTCAGAAGCAAAACGTTCCGCAGTGAGCTGGCAGGCTTTATCAAGCATTGCCCTTTTGGATTGGCTCAAAGTGACACCTTCAGGAATTAGCTTAGCACGTTTAGCGAGCGCAAAAAGTTCATTATAGTTTGCGTCAACGGTATTCTGGTTCAATAATTTCAGTTCATCCGTTCTCAACTGCAAAGTCCCGGATTTAACTTTTTCCCGTAATTGATTTTGCAATTGTCTGCTCTTTTGAATATGAAGATAACGCAAATGTGCAGACACAACCTTAGGTTCACTGCCAACGCGAATCGCTTTACAGGCAATCCATACTAATTCATTAATTAGTGGAACATGGTCTGGAGTCATTAAGCGCTCGGAGAGCACAGAAATGCCAATTACCAAGAGTACAGTAACCCGAAACCACATGCCGCGCTTACGCCATGAGTTAAATGCTTTCCATATCTTCCGGCATGCTGTTTTAATTTTTGATTCCTGCTCCACACTACCCTCCTCACGTTTTTGTTACAATAATTATTGTTATGCTTTATTTCAAGCATTCTATAAAGAGTACGCGGCAAAACTGGAAATATCACGCAGGCTCATGCTTATATTTTAATGAAAAACATCCGCCTGAACACAGCCAGGATTCGGAACTGTCAGGCTGCCGCGCTTTGCAGAAAGTTGTTTAGAGTCATTAAACGCGGCTTTGATACCGCTCGCAATTATTTCTATCGCATTATCAGCGATTATACGGTCAGCATAATCTGACAGCGCAAAAAATACAGATGCGGGTTCATCAAGAAGTTTTTCGATGGTATAGGCGCTGAACTGCGACAATATACGGGCGGCCTCTAACTGATAATCCGGTAATCTTGACATCTCACAGTATTTTTTGTCCGCCACTGAATTTTTACCATCAAGGTATGTACCGAAAGCAAGGTGCATACAGAGTTCGACTAAATCATTATAAGCAAATATTTTATCATCCCTAAAAATTTCTTCAGGCAAAACTGTTTCCAGAAGCAGCCATAACTTTCGGCATCCGGCATCAATATTTCCGGTCCTTTCAACTTCGCTTATTATATTTTCCACATGGCTGTATTGTAAAATTGACAGTTTAGGAACTGTAAACATCTTGTTATTATGATTTACTTCTACGGTTCTCTCTCCAAAATCAGGAAACATATTTACGTCCTCACTAAAATTTTAAAAATATCTTTAATATAATGAATAGTTGTCAACCGTGGAAAAAGCTTCTTAGACATTTGATTTTTACATAATTCCGTTATATATTATATATTGTTATATAATATATTGAGACAATAAAAAAAGAGGTTAAAAATGATTAGAAAATTATATTTAAGTATTGTTGCTGTTTCCATTTTTATATTTACTTTTACCGTTTCAGTCAATGCCATGTACAACGGCGGCAGCTACGGCTGCACTCCTACACATGGCTGGAATGGGCAACCGATAAGGTTGGACTACTCTTTAGGCGGGCCAAATATATTGATTAATGAAACTGTAGGACTAACAGTCACACATATATCTTCAGGTGATTATAATGCTTTCGGTTATTTTTCATATAACCCCACTACTGGTGCGTTCACAGAAAATGCTATAAATTTTGACAGCGCAGGACAGGCATATATCGGAGAGTTTGAAGAAGGAACCTACGTCGGCACCTGGTTAAGCTCCGACTACGGCAAATTTTACAGTGTCCCCGGACTGAATCAAGGACAGGCATATAGAGCAGCCTACCTTGGAGATACACCTGAAGGTGACTTAAAAATAGGTATGGAAGGCGGACATCCGTGGGGCGGCACAAATTATAACGAAATGGTTGCTTCATTCTCACCAACCCAACATGCCCCTGCCGGACAGCCTTTGCCTGGAGTGCTGATAAGCGCTCTGATAGGTTTGGGGATTACCGGATTAGCTGGAGTCAAAAAGCATAAGAAACATTAATTTCTCCAGCTACGGGTAAAAATGAAAAAAAGCATTATTATAATCAGCAGTATTTGCACACTTTGTGCTTTTACGGCTTTGGTATATTTTATATTTATACATCAATCAGTCGCGGATTACCTTGAGACTGCTAAAAGTGCAATGCATGAAGGCGACCTGAAGACCGCCGAGAAAAATTTCCTGGAAGTAATTGCACGTGACAATGCGAACGAAACAGCTTATAAATCCCTGGCTGAGATTGCTGAAAAAAATAAAAGACCGTTCTGGGCAGCAAGGTATTGGAAAATTGCGGCAAGTTTGAATCCGCTTTCTAAGGAAATTCATGAAAAATATATTAATTCCCTTATTAAAGCCAATCGATATTACACCATTATTGAGCAGTTTAAAAATAAAGAAATCGAAAGCTTGTCAAATCTCGACTTATACGCTCTAGCCAGAGCAAACTATTTCAAAAATGATATCGCCGAAACAAAAAAACTGCTTGCAGCATTGCTAATAAGAACCCCCAAAGACCCGAAAGTTATCCTTCTTAACGCAAGATTTCTTTTAACATCCGGAAATCATCAGGAAGCAAAAAAACTTTTCACCAGCCTTTTAAGCTCTCCTGACAAAACAGTCAGGACAAATGCATTAATCGGCCTTGGGCATAGTGATATAGCCATAAATAAAACAAAAAAAGCAGGCTCTTACTACCAGAAAGCTGTAAAAAATTCTCCAGATTCCATGGAAGTGCTCATGATACTTGCTAATTATAATCTGAATACCGGTAATTTGAAACAGGCGGAACAGCAATATAAGGAACTGCACAAAAATCTACCTGAGAATATAATCGTAACAATTACCCTTGCAGAAATCTATACAAAAAATAAAAACAGCGCCGCCATAAAAAAACTGCTGAGCACGATAAAGACAAGCAATCAAACAACAATCGCAGCCAAGTATTATCTGCGGGCGCTTCTGGCATATATAGCAAACGAACCCGAAAAATTAAAACAAAATATGCATCTATGTAAAACATTCAGCAATCGTCCGCTCTATGCCTACTTACAATTTCAGGATATTCTGGATTCCAATAATATTCTTAGAATAAACAGCTACGTCACAAATCTGCTGAAAATGAATGATTCTAAAGTTGCAAGAACCGACCTGGCCAATCAGATAAGAAAAGCTGCTCTGAAAAACTTCAAAGACAAAAAATTCGAAACATCCGCCGCTTTAGCTGCAATCATGGAAAAACTGCTCCCTAAAGAGCCTGCCTGCGCCCACCTGTCAATGATCTGTGCTTATGAACAGCAGAAATGGAGAAAAGCTATATCCATGGCGGATAAGTTTAACCAGCTGGCTCCTGACACCTTGGACTATTTAAGTGTGAAAGGGCGTTCCCTGCTGTATTTGAACGAAGCGGAGGAAGCTTTACCGCTGTTAAAAAAATTGACCGTCCTTAATCCCAAAAAGCCGGAAGTATGGCTTTGGGCAGCTCAAGCTTATCAGCAACTTGGAAACCAGAAAGAAGTTGAATCCTGTATAGAAAAAATGCTTTCCCTCGCCAATAATTCACATAACATAATTGACCCCGCGGTTTCATTCTTTCTGGCTCGAAATAATAAAAAAATCGCCGATAAGATCGCATCCCACCTGTTGTTATCAAAAGATAAAACATTTAAAGCTATGGCGTGGAGTATAAAAGCTCAGGTAACTGATAACCCCCGTGAGGCGGTAAAATATTTATTAAAAGCTTATGAATTGAAAAAAGATACTGATTCACTACTTTTTATAGCTGATATATATCTGCAGGGGAAAAAATATAATGAAGCGATGCAATATGTAGATAAAGTCCTGAAAACTTCTCCCGATTCCCCGAAAGCTCTTTTCCGTCAGGCAGTTATTTTTCAAACCATCAACGATAATGAAAAAGCGGTCAAAGTTTATAAAAAACTGCTTGAAAAATATCCCAAATGGTCGTTGGTGCTAGTCAACCTTTCCGATATAATGGCTGCAAAAGGGAAGAAAAAAGAAGCTTTGGCTCTAGCTAGAAAGGCTCAAGCTGAATCCGGCTCCTGGCCGCGCGCAAAACTCTGTCTTGGGCTGCGGGAACTGGATTGTAAAAACTATTCTTCCGCATTACCACTCTTCGAACAGCTTATAAAACAGGACCCCGGCAATAAGATTGTCAGAACTGCTCTTTCAAACTGTCTGATTCCAATAATCAGGGAGAATATAGAAAAAAAATATTTCACACTGGCAAGACAGCGTTTACAACAACTGAAAAGGATTGCGCCAGAGGCGGAAGCAGCAACCACTTTGGATAAATTATTGACAGCCGGGGAAAAAGCCGGTAAATCGTCTACAGAGTTGTTATGAATCCCAATCTCTACAAGAAAATAACTGCTTCTAATTTATGCCTGATTGCTGTTTTGTTTTTAACAGCTGCCTACAGCCTGTTTGAATCCCTGCGAATGCATCAAAGCATCGAGTCAATCATAACACTATGGCTGCTGGCTGTCGGGATGAGCGTTGTGACCATCAAACATCTCCCTCCAAAAGAAACGTCCATTCTCCGGCACGATATAATTCTATCCTGGATATTTCTCATCTGTGCCAACGGAACCTTGCTCGCCACTGCTTACATGAACGATTCTCTTGCCATGCAAATTTCTATCTTTCTCATCATGGGGGCCTGCATGGCACGTTTCACCAATTATCAAAATGTATTCAAACTTCTTCCTGCCGGGGCTATTTTTCTAATACTTCTTCCCAACTCCACATATTTTAATTCCCTGATAAGCTATCCGTTACGCCTGATATGCTCTTATCTTACATGCTGGACCTTAAAACTTTGTGCCGTCGATGTAAGCTGCGATGGAACGATACTACAGCTTGGGGCTGAAAAAATAGCGGTCACTTCAGCATGCAGCGGGATAGCTCAGCTTGAAGCCATGTTCTTGATCGGCTGGATTATTGTCATGCTTGTTCAAAAACGTCTGATCTGTCAAATTCTGCATTGGCTGCTGCTGTTGCCGATTGTCATCCTGTTAAATTCCCTGCGCCTGACGATTACTCTGCTTTTATATCTGGGAATTGGTGAAGCCGCTTTCGGTGAAACTATTCATACGACTTTAGGTTATGTAATGGTAATCGCAGTTGTAACTGTTTTCTGGGCATGCCGTTCACTTATAAGGGTTCAGGAAAAAGCTGAGGTGAAAAAATGAAATTCCACTGGAAATCAGTATTTACTCTGACCTTATTCATTCCATTTTTCTACAAACTGAATTACATGTTCGATGCCTGGCAGTATTCCCCTTTGGATCAGAAAGACTTTATCTTCTGGCTTACGGCTTTATTTTTAACCGGATGTCTTTTTGCCTGGAAACACAAAAAATCCGGCATCAAGTCAATTACAGGTTTAGACTATTACGGTTTTTTCATGCTCGGCGCCGCTATAGCAATATTAGCTGCAAGCTTAATAAAGGATATCAATTCTGCATTTCTTGCCGGGAGTCTACTCTTTATTGCCGGTGGATGCTGGATCATGTGGGGATGGCGTATTCTTTGGCTGCTTCTGCCAGTTTTTTTCATTGCCGCGCTTGGTCTGCCGTCGACCACCTACTGGATAAGTTTTCTGTTCAGGGATTTCATTCAAGACATGTCAGGATTATCAATAAAACTGTGTCTTACGATTGCCGCAGCGACTTGGTTTACTTTATGCTTGTGTTTCAAAAAAATATTGATTCGTCCCGAACCTTTTTTCTTTTGTCTGGCTATATTTATATTCGTTCTTGGCTATATACAAGTATCCGGCCCCGAACCTCACGGTGCTCCAATACGTTTATCAATAAAGCTTAAAGCATCAGATTGGCTGGGTGAAAACATCCCTCTTTCTGACTTGGATGAATCTATTCAAGGCAAAAATATATCCCACCGTTATCTGCATTTTTCCAGCTCAAATATTGATATCGGCACTCTAACCGTTGAACTTCGCAATGATCTCCATGAAATACATCCGACAGCTTTATGCCTGTTGACTGCACGCTGGAAAATCATTTTAAACTCTCAAGAACTGTTGAAAACTAAACAGGGAATTTTATCTGCTGCTAAAATTATCGCTGAAAGAAACGGGAAACGCGCTCTTTTCATGTCATGGTATACTAATGATTCCTTTTCAACCGGAAGTTTCATATCGTTCCGCAGGTCATGGCATTACAATGAAAGCTGGCATATCTATCAAATCACCACACCTATTATCAGCAGCGAAGCGGAAGCGGAAAAAGCCATGTTAAGCTTCATCAATACATTTGCGGCCAGAAACTAATTTCCCGGCTAATTTATTTATGCCGGCAATATCCAGTTTACCACTGCCGAGCATAGGGATATGATCGACTTTGATAAAATTATCTTTTCCCGGTATCCATAAATTAGGAATTTTCTTTTGGCGCAATTCCCGAATAACAGCTTCAGGTTTAAGCTCATCATTCGAATAGAAAACTATTAGCTTTTCGCCTTTTTTACTGTCCTCAACTCCGCAAATACCAATACAGCATTCAGAGGCATGGATTATCTCGTTAATCTCTTTTTCAATCAGTTCATGCGGAACCATCTCACCGGCAATTTTGCTGAAGCGCGACATCCTGCCGGTAATCGTAATACGTCCGCCGGAATCCATCTGCCCTATATCGCCGGTAATGTACCAGCCGTCATGCATCACTTCCGCGGTTTTTTCAGGTTCTTTGAGGTATCCCTGCATGATATTCGGACCTTTAACCAATAACAGGCCGTCTGTATCCGGCGGCATGGTTTCAAAAGTATCTGGATTAACTATTTTCGTTGCTATTCCGGGCATTGACACACCAATACTGCCCGCTTTCCCAATGCTTGTTCCAAGTTTGAATATTGAGTCCGCGACATTTATTGAAACAATCGGGGATAACTCGGTACAGCCATAGCCTTCGGCAATAGTCAGTTTAGTCATCTCATGGAATTTCTCCGCGATATCTTCACGCAGGCGTTCCGCTCCGGTGACTACCAGCCGCAGGGAGGCAAAATCCTCAGGCTGACAGCGCCTCATATAAGTCTGTAAAAAACCCGGAGCCGCCAGCATCACAGTCACTTTTAAGCGTTTAAGGGCATAACTCACCATCTTCGCGTCAAGCGGATTAGGTATCAGCGCCACTCTGGTATTCCGAACAATACCTATGCAGAAACTGCCAATAAAGCCGAATGAGTGAAATATTGGAAGATTACCAAGAATCCTTTCCGATGAACTCCAGTTGACAATCCGGATGATAGAATAAATATCACTGTTAATATTGTGGTGCGAAAGCATCACCCCTTTAGGTTCACCGGTGGAACCGCTGGAATAAATTATTACAAGGGTACGGTTGACATCGTTATAGCTCAAGGGGGAAATAATATTCATCAATTCACGCCACGGCAGCAGCGCAACCATCAAAACAGCTGTAATCCTGCTGCTTTTTGTTATCTTCCCGGCAAGGCTTTCAAGCATGAACATTTCCGGGAGAGGTTCAAAGTCGATTTTCTTAAGAAACTGCCTGCTGGTCAGGACATGGGTCAAGTCCGCTTTGTCCATGGCAATCCTGATTGATTTTCTTGACGCAGTAAAGTTTAGTACCGCAGGGGTTTTGTCAGCCATCAGTACCGCCAGTATCGCAACTGCCGCAGCCGCTGTATTCGGCAGCATAACGCCGACATATTTGCAGTCTTCGGAAGTCATTTTCCTGATCTCGCGACTGAGCACAACAGCTTTAACCATTATTGAAAAGTTGCTGTGCTCCTTCCATCTAGTTCCATCGTATTCGTTAAAGTTCCTGCGAAATGGATGCTTCCTAACCACATAAGCAAATTGAGTATGAACCGGGCGCTCCTGTTCGTTTGGGATAGCTTCTATTTCCGCGGCCATTTCAGCAAGGATCAACCTGATATTATATCCTGGAGTATCAACGCTTATCGGCTTCCCGATAATTATACTGGCCGGATGAGGGATTTCACTGGGCCAGCGCAATTTTATTTTAGCATAGAAGTTGGTAAAAATACTGCCCCACAACATGCCAATATGAATCGGCAGAACCGGCACATCCAGGTCTTTGGGGAGGATTGACGCAAAACCTTTATGAAAACTCGACATAAGACCGTTCCGGGTAATATTTCCTTCTGGAAAGACACAGATAAGCTCGCCGTTTTTAAACATTTCGTGGGTTTTCTTTATCAACCGCCGCAACTTCCTGGGTTTGCCGCGCGGCACTTCCATAACCCGGGCCCATTTCACGAAAGGATAAATCCATGGGTTGCGGTAAAAATCCTCCCGCATCATAAAACGTACCGGACGCACCGTGCACGAACAGATCAGCAGGTGATCGACAAATGAAGCATGGTTCGCAACCAGCAGCCCAGGGCCTTCTTCAGGAATTTTGCTTTTTTCCAGCACCCGCACACGGTAGAATACATGGGTCAGAATCAGGATTATAAACCTGATAATAAATTCAGGATCACGAAAAAACGCCACCATTGATAAAACAAATGTCACTACGCCAAAATATACCAGAAGCTTGATAGTGTTCAATCCGGAAAGCGTTAACAGAAAGATCAGAATCCCTCCCATAAGGCCAACCGTACAAAATAATAAATACCTGACAGAACAGAATAGAGCCCGGTCTTCCCTGGAAACAAAACGAAGCTGCCAGGCTTGAAGATGAGTTAACATTATTCCGCCTGAAAAACCGGATAAAAACGTAAAAACAAAAAGCGACGGGAAAATTTGTATATCCGCATGTATCTGCATCTGCCCCGGGAAATAACCCGCAAGAACTGAAAAAAGGACCAGCCCCGCGGCTCCTACCGGAACCACCCCCAGCTCAAAACCGTTGCGCCCGGCAAAACCGCTGAGAAAAGCTCCCATCGCTATACCGCTAATGGGCGCCATAAAAATCAGGGCATAGGACATCCACAGACTTCCTTGATCGCCAAAATGATTTTTTGCAAAAACCATTAGAACGCCTTCGATAAAAACCAGCATTGACAGAATATAGCACTCACCGAGAGTAATGAGCCGTAATGAACGCTTGCTGCCAAGCATTTTTCCGGCATCATATAAATAACTGAATATACTGAATTTAAATTTCCCCCCTAAACCGTCCGCCATCCCCGCCGGAGCCCGCATTGTCAGGATAAGGCTGAAAATACTTACAACCATGAACATGACTGCGGCAGGGTTCATGGCATAAGCGCTGTAGAACGGAGTATTGTAATATTCAAAGATTCCCCAAAGGGATCCTGATACTATACCTGCAAAAATAACCAGCACTTTAGTACCGCAGATTTCTCCGAGATGTTTCGGCGCGAATAAATCAGTACACACTCCCTGAACAGAAGGATATAAAAATGCGCCTTCAATACCAAACAATAGTATAACAAACAAAGACGCCCATATCCTGATCGATGCCGGAAAGAACAAAATAACTAAACAGCCCAGCCCCATAATAAACACTTCCCCTATGCGGGCGAAAACTATAATATTGCGGCGGGCAAAGGCACCAAGCACAAAACGAACCATACTGGACAAAAGGAAAAAAGGCGCCAGATAAAGGATACTGCTTCCAAAGGCAAAAGACATTCGATCTTCTAAGGTAAAAGAAAAGCTCAAGGTGACCAATACAAAAAACGCACAGATATTGAAAGTGCTGAGAAAAAAAGCTGTGAATAAAGACATCCAGCCGGAATGTAAAAGATTATTAGTCTTCTCCATAAAGGTAAATTTACTCCTCTGCATTACACTTATTTTTTAGGTATGAGCAGAATTTGTCCTATGCGAATAATATTGCTTTTCAGGCGGTTTGCGGCTTTTATATCATTAACAGACACCTTATAGGCACGCGCTATAGCGCTCAAAGTCTGTCCGCGTTCAACTTTATGCTCATAATAAGCTCCGGCAGGCATCGCAGTCGAAGCTTTGACCGGTTTCTGGCTGCTTTGTTTTGCAATGGAATTTACCACTTTGGTGGTTTCATCCGCAACCGTTTCAACGACCTTGTTTAAAGCAGCCTGACGCTCAGCGCGTTCTTTTGCCAACTGCTGGTGCAATGCAGTAATTGTTTTATTCTGCTGCTGATTGGCGTCATTAACATAGTTTATCTGCGCCTGAAGTGAAGACATATTTTTTGCAATCTGACGGTTATCATTCTGAATAGCAGATATTTTTCTTTTTAACAGGGCAACGTCATTCTGCAATTCAATAATATCCTGACTGGAACTGACGAACTGATTATTCTGTGAATTCATGGTTTCACATGCGCTCAATAAAATCATCAAGGCCGAAGCGGAAAACAAGAGAAAATATTTTTTCATAAAAGCACCCGGGTTATATTCTTTTCTAAAGCTTGAGCTAATTGTAAAATATAACTGCTCCAAATATAAATTGCAATTTTTAAACCTCATTACCCTAAAATTTAGAATTTTTAAAATCGGCGTCCAGAATATACTTTCCCCGCGTTTCACGCATTTCGCATATTTTCGCGGTTTATATACTTGAAAAGGAATTTTACTCCGCTTATATTAGGGTATTATTAATGGGAACCTGACTATGAACAAACTAAAGATATTATTTATCCTTGCCGCCAGTATAATTCTTAGCGGTTGTATGCAGTTTGACTATGTCGGACAGAGATTAGAACCTTTACCGCCTGAAGAAATTGTCGCCTTTTATAACTCAAAAGAGGAAGTTCCCCCAAATATCTACAAGGTACTTGGACGTGCGGTGGTCACCGCTCCTGACGGGACCAATACCCAGGAAGTAAAAGATGAACTTATGGAAAAAGCCCGCGAATACGGAGCCGATGCCGTGGAAGTAGTGGTCCTTAAACGAGTCAAGACCGGCGAAGTCATGATTCCGCAAAATGAACAGTATGAAGGCCCGGTAGGTTCCTGGTCGTCAACTTCCAACCGCCCTGACGGAGCTCCTATATATACGGATTCCTTTGTTGATACCGTACCGCTTGAAACCCATGTCCTTGAAAAATATGAAATACGCGCCAAGGTATTATTCCTGGCCAACAAAAACAAGCTTAAAAAAAGCATCGAGAAATATAAAGCAGACCGCCAAAGCTATCTGCACGGCAAAAGCCGCTTTTCTCAATAATCCTTATGCAATAGTCCCGCCTCTGGCGTTTCAAAGAAACAGCTCTGCATAACAACTCGTTTATCATAAGGGGAATAATGTCTGCAGAATGGAAACTGTCAGGAAAAAAACAGGAAAAATAAATATTTATGTTCAAAATGTCAGCAGCGCTGTTTAATTTATAACTTTTTCTCTTGTGCGATTAGAAAATTTTCATTATTCTGTTATGTTATCTACTGCTTTTTAATTTAATAGATAATATTAATTTCTGATTTTTAAATAAACAAATTGGAGTTTGACATGAAATGTGTTGTAATGGGATATCACAATATCGGCTGTGTCGGTATTGAAGCATTACTCGATAACGGATTTGAAATTGCTGCTATTTTTACGCACAAAGACAATCCTAAAGAAAATATCTGGTTTGGCTCGGTAGCCGAGCTTGCTTCCAGCAAGGGCATTCCGGTATACGCTCCGGAAGACGTAAATCATCCAGTATGGGTTGAAAGAATCCGCGCCATGGAACCGGAAATAATCTTTTCTTTCTACTACCGCAACATGTTAAAATCTGATTTGCTGGATATTCCTCCGAAAGGCTGCATAAACCTGCATGGCTCGTTACTGCCGAAATACCGTGGGCGCGTGCCGATCAACTGGGCTCTGATAAACGGTGAAAGCGAAACTGGGGTAACCTTGCACTACATGACAGCCAAGCCTGACGCCGGCAATATTATCGCCCAGGAAAAAATTGCTATCGAAGACTGTGATACAGCTAAGACTTTACACCTTAAAGCCGCTAAAGCTTCAGGAGAAATGCTTGCTAAAACCCTCCCGGCAATAAAAGACGGCAGCGCACCAAGCATAGCTCAGAACAATGAGGACGCTACTTATTTCGGTGGACGCGGTCCTGCTGACGGTGAAATCGACTGGACAAAATCCGCAACTGCTGTCCGTAATCTGGTTCGCGCAGTAACTTCACCTTATCCCGGAGCTTTCAGTTTCATGGGCGACCGCAAATGTATATTCTGGAGCGTTTCCATAGCTGAAAATACAGCCGGGGCAAGCCCCGGAACCGTCATCTCATCCAGTCCTCTCGTCATCGCCTGCGGCGAAGGCGCCGTCAAAGTGGATTCAGCACAGCTTGAAGACAGCATCCTGACCACTGGCGAACAATTTGCTCTAGATGCACGGATTGTTAAAAACACCACTTTCGGCTGCAACCCGCGCGTAGCCAAAGAATCCGCCCGCAAGAAAAGCGTCCTGATCCTCGGTGTAAATGGTTTTATTGGAAGTCATTTAAGCGACCGTCTGCTTGCCAGCGGCAAATACGAAGTTTACGGAATGGATCTGCGTTCAAACTATGTGACACATCTTTTAGACAAACCCGGGTTCAATTTCCGCGAAGGAGATATTTCAATCCACCGTGACTGGATCGAATACCACATTCGCAAATGTGATATTATCCTGCCGCTCGTGGCTATCGCCACACCAATTGAATACACCCGCAACCCTTTGCGTGTATTTGAGCTTGATTTTGAAGAAAACCTGCGTATCGTGCGTTACTGCGTTAAATACAAAAAACGGGTTATTTTCCCGTCCACTTCCGAAGTTTACGGCATGTGTCAGGACCCGCAGTTTGATGAGCACAACTCTCCGCTCGTCACCGGGCCTATCCGCATGCAGCGCTGGATTTACTCCACTTCAAAACAGCTTCTGGACAGAGTAATTTGGGCTTATGGCGCGAAAGGCGAACTTGATTTTACTTTATTCCGCCCATTTAACTGGATCGGGCCCCGTTTGGACAGCCTGACCTCCGCCCGCATAGGAAGTTCCCGCGCGATTACTCAATTGATTTTGAACCTTGTTCAGGGTTCCCCGATTCAGTTGGTCGACGGCGGCGAACAAAAACGTGCATTCGTTGATGTTGAAGAAGGCATTGAAGCTCTTTACCGCATCATTGAAAACAAAGACGGTAAATGCAACGGCGAAATCATCAATATCGGTTATCCTGAAAATGAAGAAAGCATCAAACGCATGGCTGAAATGCTTGTCGAGATATTTGACCAGCATCCGGACCGCGACAAATTCCCACCGTTCGCAGGCTACCTTGTAGTGGACAGCGGCGCTTTCTACGGCAAAGGGTATCAGGACGTTCAACATCGTGTTCCAAGCATCAAAAACGCCAAAAAACTTATTGACTGGGAACCAAAGATCACATTGAAGGACTCTATCAAGACAACCTTGAACTTCTTCCTTGATGAAGCTGTTTCCTGCGGCGAATTCAATTTGAACGACGATTAATCAACTATGGCCACAATGGTAAATAAATTCAAAGAGCTGATCCCTGCGGTCAGCTCTCGTCGTTACTTCATATTAGCGGCATTATTTGCTTTTGCTGTTTTCTTTATCGGCTTAGGCTCCCGTCAGCTTTCCGGCGGCGACGAACCACGGGTGGCGGGAATCGCCGCTGAGATATTCATCAATGGCGACTGGGTGGAACCAAAACTTAACAACGTCCCCTTTCTCGAAAAGCCGCCTCTGTATTTCTGGGCGGACGCATTATCGATGCAAATATTTGGACGCAATGCTTTCGCCGCGAAGCTCCCTTCCGCTACAGCAGCTTTCCTCGGCGCCATGTCCTTATTCGCTCTTGCCCGCGGGCTGGGGATGTCAGGTTTCGGAGCTCTACTTTCTGTAGTTTTGTTATCAACGGCGGCGCAATACTGGAGCTATGGACGCAAATGCATGATTGATATTTTTCTGGCAGTCTTTATCGCTTTTTCCATGTGGGCATTTTGGGAACTCTGCCAGTCAAAGAAAACGAAGGATACAGTTTTCTTGTTTATCTCTTTTTCACTGATGCTTGGCGGAGCGATATTCTCCAAAGCCCTGATCGGACTTGCAATTCCTTGTTCAGCATTATTCTTTTACCTGGCAATTGATGATTTTTATATTGAGAAGAAATTCAACCTGAAGCGTTGGATATTCTTATTTGCCGGAGCCGCTCTAAGTTTTATACCGGTGGTTTTATGGCTATGGGCCCTCTACGAAAAGTCAGGCTCCGAAGCTGTTCATACTGTTGTCTGGACAAATAATATCGGACGTTTCAGCGGCGAACACAAACAGCATATAGAACCATTCTGGTACTACTTTCCGAAATTACTTGAACAACTCCAGCCTTGGACAATCCTGTTGCCTTTCGCCTTATGGTTTAATGTACGGCAAATATGGAAAAATAAAGATAACAAAGCGCTTTTTATGCTCTGCTGGTTGATAGTTCCTTATCTGCTTTTAATGCTTTCCGCGGGAAAACGTCAGGTTTACGTCCTGCCGCTTTACGCTGCCGAGGTTTTATTAATCGCCAACATGCTTGACCATATATACAATGATAAATTCAAACTGCCCGCAAAATGGGATTACCTTAACTTATTGACCGCAATTTTAGGAATAGCATTCACCGTTGCTTTGTTAATCGGCGGAATAGTTTTCAAAATCCTTGCTCCTGCTAAAGAATCATGGATGCTTTATCTTGCTCCCGCTCTTATGCTTGCCTGTGGGGGATGGGGTTTGTATCTTATCTACCGCAAACAGGTTAATAAACTTTGCCTGGCATTATTAATTGGCCTGGCGGCAACTTATATAAGCGTAGATACTATTGCCCGTTCACGCAACAATCATCGCAAGTCCTACCATAATATGTTCAAGTACTGCGAGCAGAAAATCAAAAACGGCAAACTCTTATATCTTTACCGTCCTATTGAACGCGAAAGCGGCGCGGCACTGTTTTACCTGGGGCAAAATTGTCCGAATTTTAATTTACAAATGACTAAACCAGATTCGAATATGCTCGTACTGCTAAACGAAATGTATTCCGGAGATTTTCTTAAGGCTGGTTTCAAGCTGGATAGAGAATTTAAATTGAAAGGCAGAAAATACTGGGTGATGAAATATGAACGATAAAAAAATTGGGTTAAGGATCGATGTCGATACTTTCCGTGGCACAAAAGTCGGAGTTCCAAACCTGAACTCCCTTATGAAAAAGTATGATATCAAAGCAACTTACTATTTTTCAGTAGGCCCTGACAATATGGGGCGGCATTTATGGCGTATGCTGAAACCTGCTTTCGCATGGAAAATGCTTCGCACCAATGCCGCCGGGCTCTACGGCCCTGAAATAATTTTCATGGGAACGATGTGGCCGGGGCTGCAAATCGGGAAACGCCTTGGCAATATAATCAAAGACAGTTTCAATGCCGGACATGAAGTCGGCTTGCATGCCTGGGATCATCATCGCATTCAAGCAAAAATAGACAAGATGTCTTCGCTGCAGATTGAAGCATCTTTAACTAAAGGCGTAAAACGCCTGACTGAAATCTGCGGACAAGCTCCAATAAGTTCGGCTGTTCCGGGCTGGCGCTGCACCGATACTTTGCTGGCGGAAAAAGCCAAACAACCGTTCAAATATAACAGTGACTGCCGTGGAGAATTTATTTTTCGTCCTATAGTCGATGGTAAAGCCTTAAAACAAGTACAGGTTCCAGTAACAATGCCGACTTATGACGAAGTCCTCGGACGCGACGGCATTAACGATGATAATTACAATGACTTTATGCTCTCGCAACTGAAGCCCGGAAAACTTAATGTTCTAACCATCCACGCCGAAGCCGAAGGCGGCAAGTGCCTTAAAATGTTTGAACAATATATAAAACGAGCTCAACAAGACGGTTGGTGTTTCGTAACTCTCGGCGAACTGGTTAATGAAACCAAGGACATCCCTGAAGGCAAAATCGCGCAGGAAGCATTCCCCGGGCGAGAAGGCTGGCTGGGAGTTCAGCGTTCGATTTAAGGATAAGGAGCAAATTGCGGTAAAGGAAAAATCTTTGGATATTGGATATAATCACGGGAAAATTTATGGTCTTCAAAAAACATGATATTAATATCAGCTCTGTCGATTATAAGATCGAATATGACAGCGTGAAAGAAATAGCAACCATAACCCCTACCATCAATGCTGTCTGCAAAAAGGCGCAAATCTTAATTGCCTCAATACATATTGATGACCATGAACTGCGCCCGTCTTTAAAACTGGTACTTGAAAAAGGTGAACGTTCTTATGTCGTTCCCTATGTCAAAATAGCCAGGCCTTTCACCACCACGGCCGACGATAATTCCAAAGACAAGGAGTATAAAGTAACCCTGAAACTTCATTTCAATCAGGATGAAACCTACGACCTTGACGAATATATCAAAATCATTCCGTTTGAATAATAATCCTTTTATAAGCAACAACAAACACTTGTTATTTGTCAAACATCAATCATTTTTTATTTAACAATTTTAACATTACTTCCCAAGCTTCATCAGCATAAAAACGGTGTCCGCCATTACCAATAACCAGACAGCAATTATCTTCTGCCCCGGCTGCACGGTATATTGTTTTTAAATCGGAAAATGCCTTTTCAACCGCATTGATTGGGAAAATATCGTCTTCCCGCCCGGCAACAATCACAAGCGGTTTTGGAGCATGCAGCCCCATTATATCTGCAGCCTCGGCATACTTTAACAGCCCCGGGATATAGTTATCCATACAATGGTAAATACTCATAATGGAATCACGAAAAGAACAAAATGAGCATGATGGCATAGCAAATGCAATACGGTCAAGCAAAGCAGATGCATACATAGTTACTGTACCTCCACCGGAATTACCCATTAGACCGATTCTATTCATGTCAATATCATTGCGTTCAGCCAGATAATCCAGTCCGCGCTCTACATCCCAAATTCTTTCTCCAGCTAAAGTACGCCCAAGCTCTAAGGCATGACAAGCTGCATCATGGCACATATGACTGGAAACTTTCTTCTGAATATTTTCCCGACGCTCTCCAAAAGAACGCTGTTCAATACATAATGCCGCAATGCCGTTTCGCATACAGCTTAACCCAAAATCGCGATCTCCATCTATTTCTATTGTTTTAGTATTGGTTTCAAAATCCACTCCAATTGAATTGTGCATACCGGTAGAATGCCCTTGCAAGCATATAAAAGTGGTATATGGCGCGACTGCGTTTTTTGGAAGACATATATAAGCAGGCACATCACAAAAAGCTTCTGATGTAAAAACTATTTTTTCAATAGTACCGAGTTCATGCTCACGTTTCCATAAACTGCGTACGTTGAGAGGACATTTTTTTATCGGCATCTCTCCAACTAATTCTCTCAGTTTTGCCCGCAAAGTCTTTTGCCACTGTTTGACATCATTATTTCCATAAGTCAAAGTTTTTTCCATATTATCAATTAAGTATTTATGATTGACCGAAGGAGAAAAATTTAAATCAGACATCCTGCTGTTTCCTTTATGTTAAACTAGTCTTATATTTTCAACTTAGCTTTAATTTTTTCGGCGGCTTCCCAGGCTTCATTGTCTTCATATTTCAGCTGTCGCCAGTTCCAGTGAAAACCATCTTCCACGCCGCGCGGAACTATATGAAGATGGGCGTGCATTACGACCTGTCCGGCGCAGGTCCCGTCCGCCAGGTGCAGATTAAAGCCGTCATAATCAAGGCCGCGACGCAACGCGACGCCTATCCGGCTGCCAATATGAAACATTCGTCCAGCAACTTCTTCCGGTATGGTAGATGAACCGACATGATGTTCTTTGGGAACGACCAGGACATGACCTTTGTTAATTGGTGAAATATCCATAAAGGCTAAAACTAAATCGTCTTCATATATTCTGGTTGACGGTATTTCTCCTTCAATGACCTTACAAAAAATACAATTGCTCATAATTACATGTCCTTATATTTTGTCTATAATTTATTATTAAACATTTCCTTTCAGCGACATTCCACCATCAATGACCAATGTATGCCCGATAACGTAAGTCGCCTCATCTGATAAAAGCCAAAGCACCCCGTTTGCAATCTCCTCAGGAGCAGCAAAGCGTTTCATCGGCGAACTCTCCGCCACTGAAGCATAAATCTTTTCCCGGTCCTGTCCTTTCACTCTTTTTTCCCAGCGCGGCGTCATAACCGGGCCCGGCGCAACAGTATTTAAACGAATGCCTTTATCAATAAGCTCAAGAGCTAAAGTTTTTGTCAGCCCCTCAACTCCGTATTTCGCGGCGGAATACATAGCGGCATCAGGGGTCGGTATAACACCGCTGATTGAAGTAACATTTACAATGTTTCCACCCGCCGGCAACATTAGTTCAAGTTCTTTTTTGATACACCTTACCGGCATCCATAAATCAGACTCAAGGTTCTGATGCAAAATATCCTCTGGAATATCGACAAATTGACCTTTAGCAAGAATTCCCACAGCCGCATTGTTTACAGCAGCATCAAGGCGGTCGTATTTATCTTTTATTGTATCGAACAGGCTATCAAGCTGTCCGTTGTCGCATAAGTCTGTTTTTATGAAGTCCACTTCACTGAGGCGAGGATTCTCAGCTACTGCTTTTTCCCAGTCACCGTCACTGCGGGCACAGCTGATTACCCGGTAGTTTTCTTCAAGCATTTTAAGGACAACAGCCAAGCCTATTCCTTTGCTGCCACCGCTAACAAAAGCTGTCTTTTTATCATTACCGTTCATATTTTATTTATTGCATTTCAAGTTTCAAATCTTATATACAATAGCTTTTCAAAAGGGAAATCAAAATATTTCTTATTAAGATTCCGGGAAAAGTTGTAAAAAACCTTACACGGTTTATATTAAGAGCTCAAAACTAAAAAAAACAAAGGGAAATCACTATGTCTAGAAAAGTTATTATTGCCGGCAATTGGAAAATGAATAAAACAATTGCAGAAGCCAAAGAACTCATCGCTGAACTGAAAGGGCTCGTAGCTGACATTAACACAGCAGAAGTTGTTGTCTGCCCTACATTTACAGCTTTAGGCGCGGCTGTTGAAGCTACTGCCGGGTCCAACATAAAAGTCGGCGCTCAAAATGTTCACTGGGCAGAATCCGGAGCCTTTACTGGTGAAATTTCAGCAGCTATGCTCAAGGAAATCGGCGTTGAATACGTTATTCTCGGACACAGCGAACGCCGTCAGTACTTCGGTGAAACTGATGCCACTGTCAACCAGCGCCTGAAAGCTGCTTTGGCAGCAGGTTTAAAACCAATAGTCTGCATCGGAGAAATGCTCGAAGAACGTGAAGGCGGAGCGACAGAAGAAGTCCTTTTAACCCAACTCGAAGGCGGACTGGCAGATATCAGCGCGGAAGAAATGGCAAATGTCGTCATCGCTTACGAACCGGTCTGGGCTATTGGAACCGGTAAAACCGCAACTCCTGAAATGGCGGAGGAAACTCACCGTTATATCCGCTGCACTCTGAAAAGCATGTTCGGAGAAACTGCTGAAGACATCGTTATCCAATACGGCGGCAGCATGAAAGCGGCAAATTCTGGAGAACTGGTTGCTCAAAAGAATATTGATGGCGGACTCATTGGCGGAGCTGCTCTCGAAGCCGAGTCATTCGCGGCATTAATTAAAAACGCAATAAATTAGTCAAAAGATAACCCCGATAACAGCGTTTTTAAACTGGATTATCGGGGTTTTGTTAAAATTCAATTAAATATCATCCTTATGGCTTAAAAATTTGACTTTTACTATTAGGAATGCTATTTGTAAGATAACTCTGAAAATAAAGATTGTAGTAATATAGTTTCAAAAAAGGACTAGAATAAAATGGGTGTTGTTACCGTTGTTTTATATACATTAGTAATCATTGTGGCTTTGCTGCTGATTGGACTGGTTCTTATTCAGCAGTCTAAAGGCGGTGGTTTTGGCGGTTCTTTTGGAGGCGTCGGCGAGTCTGTTTTTGGTGCCCACGCAGGAAGTCACCTTACCAAGTTAACAGTAATTTTAACTACAAGTTTCTTTGTTCTTACTTTGTTGCTGGCAGTAATAGTCGGTCACCGCAGCAGAGGCCGCAGTGTAGTTGAAACTAATACCGCAGCGCCTGCAGGAAGCAAAGCAATTACACAAAAGGCGGCGTCTTTGCCGACAGCAGAAAAAAAGTCCGGCAAGAACTCGAAACCCCTAAAAGAATCGAAATCGACCAAAGAGGTCAAAACAACACAGCAGAAAAAATAAATTTACTGGTAGAATGTTAATGCGGGAAATTAAACTTAACAAGACAGGGGGATATATAGTGAGATCTATTTTTCTAGTGTTGTTTTTTGTAACCACGTTTGCTGCCAATGCTCAAACTCAAGGAAGGATATTCAAGAGTGGAACAATTAAGCTGGAATATCGTCCCAGTCCTCTCTTTTATATGTTTAATGAGAGCGCAACCAACAGAGCAGGTTCCCCCGGATGGTTGCTCGTCAGAGTAAAATTTTCTCCATCATCCCAAAAGAGGGGTAATAAAATAATGTGGCTCGATGATGTCACAATGGAAACAGAAGTTGTTCTCACGGGAAGCTATAAGGGCAAAGGCGCCACTATACTGCTCAAAGGAAAAACTGTTTTCTGGTCTATTCCCATGGACGGCAAAACCCATCAGGCGCTAGGTTGTATACCTCCCCAAGTTATTGCCCGTTTTGCCACTAAAGGCAACAAGATAGAGTTATCTAAGATGATTGCGCGCGTAACATTTTATACATCTAACCGCAAAATGATTATGCGCCTGTACAGTTCTTCCGGAAGCAGGGTCAGAAACTATTTCAGCAGCAAAGTTGACGGTGCGATTTCTTCAGGGCTACTGGAGGTGAATGATATTATTATGCCTAGAAATAAAACTCCGTGGGGAGTCTTTAACTTTGATCTTTATGATGTTATCAAACCTGACCCACAGAAATAAATTTGAGACTTATCGTTTATGGCAAAAGAAAACAGAGTTTTAACAATTGACATTGGCAGTGACTGCCTGAAGATGGCTGAATTTTTCTATCCTCAGGAAGGCGCAATGACTCTCGAAAAATTCGCGTTTCTTGAGTATGATGAGGAATTTCGCGACCGCGAACTTCCGGAGCAGTTTGCGCATGCCTACAAAAAACTCCTTGAAGAAAAAGAATTTACCGCCAAAAAAGTCAGGGTCGCAATTTCCGGTCAATCAGCATTCTCCCGCTTGAGTAAACTGCCTCCTTTGGGTGGAGATGTACAGCATATTGAACAGATCATTGAATATGAAGCAAAGCAGACGGTCCCATATGCAATGGATGAGGTTGTTTGGGATTACCAGTTGATTCTGCATAAATATGAGGCCGAAAAAACGGAAACAGAAAACGGGGTGGAAAATCCTGCTGACATTGAAGAAATGGAAGCACTGTTTGTCGCGGTAAAAGATGATTTTATCACAGAATTATCTGAAATAATTCAGGATGAAGATAAAGAAATCGTTTCGATTGAAACTGCGCCGGCTGCTTTTTTCAATGCCGCTAAAGCCAACCTTCCGGGTGACGAACAATGTGACTTGTTACTAAATATCGGCGGGCGCTGTTCGAGTTTGCTTTTTGCCGACAAAGGACGAATTTTCACACGTACGATCCCAATTGCCGGAGCTTCTATTACTCAACAGATCAGCAAAGAATTTGATATTTCCCATGCTGATGCTGAAGAATTGAAATGTCGCCACGGCTTTGTTGCTCTCGGCGGAGCTTATGAAGAACCGGAGTCAGAAGTTGCCGCGGTTATTTCAAAAATTGCCCGTAACGTTATGACCAGACTCCATGGTGAAATAAATCGTTCTATAAATGTCTGGCGTTCTCAATACAAAGGAAACCGCCCGACTCGTCTGTTCCTTGGCGGCGGCGGATCATTGATGGCGTATACTCCCCGCTTTTTTAATGAGAAACTGCGCATTCCTGTAGAATATCTTAATTCTTTTCAGATAGTAGGACTTGATCCTTCTATTGACCGGGAAGAACTGCTGGATGTAGCTCCGATGTTTTCTGAACTTACCGGCATGGCGTTGCGCCATATAAGCCCGGTTCCAGTTGAAATATCATTAATGCCGGATTCCATCAAAAAGCATAAGGCTTTACAGAAAAAGAAACCTTATTTCTATGCTTGTGCCGTTTCAATTATCCTATGTCTGCTGGTTTTCTACTGGGTAGTTTCCAAGAAACGTGATTATGATAAGAAATGCGTTGAAGAAGTACAAGCCGAAGTCCAGAAACTTGAAGAAATCAGTACTGGCGTACGCAGGGCAGGCAATAATCTTGTAGGTGTCCTTGGAGAATATGACAAAGTTATAGGAATGGCGAATAAAAGATCACAGTGGATAAATGTTCTTAATGAACTTCAGGAAATTCTTCCCGATAAATGGTGGCTGACTTCCTTAACCGCACATGGACAAAGACAAGCAAAAGCTAAAGGCGCAAGAAGCATACGAAACGGTCAATCTGAAAGCATGTTTGGAGCCGTCAGTCCTGTAGGCAATAGTTCCACACCAATAAATAATGTTGAGTTAAAGTGGCTGAAACTTGTTGGTCACTCAATAGCACTTAGAAGTGACCTGCTGTTCGATGAAGTTTTCAGACAGAGAATTAAAAAATCAAAATATTTTGACAATAGTGATGACGCTATTGTTTTCGACAGTTATGAAATAGTCAGGGGTGAAAATAACTTTATTAGTTTTGAAATACAACTAAGGTTAAAAAACCCGATAAAAAAATAATATATCGTTTATCTTTTAAGAAAATGAAAGAGTTAATATGAGTAAGTTTGTTAAAAAAAATCTTTTCATGATTATCTTTATGACTATGTCTCTTATAGGCGTAATCGCTTTGCTGATTATGGTGTTCTTTGAACATAAATCCATGCAAGAATATGATAAGAAGAAAAAAGAACTGCTGGAAAAAATACATAAGATTGTTAAGCAGAAACATACACCGGTAAAGGTAAATGTTCTCCGCATGGACAAAGATATTGTCAGCTATAATAAAGAAATCAAGAAGATTCAAAAAAAATTCGGACACCCGTATGCTTTGGCCCTTAAGGCTTTTACAGATACTGTCGGCATCAATCTCAATGAGTTCAGAGGAAAATTCGGAGTATATTGGGAAGCAGGAAAAAGTCTGGCTACACGGGATTTAATATATCTCCGCTATAAAGTACGTCAATTTAATGAGGATTTCCCCAAGCACAGATCGGACTGGGCGCAAGCTATGAATGCTTTTATGCTCGAAGCCCAAAAAGTAACCTTGGAAAAAATTGATGTCAGTAATGTCGATGGTATTTTTCTTGCAGCCATGGGAAAAGGCCGCAGATTTTCTGATTCCCCGATTCGTTGTCAAAAATTCATGAGCGATATGCGAAATACAATGATAGAATATTATGGCAGGAAAAAGGTAAGATGCGAACAAGACTCAAATTTTTCTTTTAAGTATGACCAGGAACCGGCAATTGCAAATATTGAAAAAATCACCAGAGCCTGGGAGATCGTTGCTGACCTCGCAAAGCGCATCGCCGATGCAAAAGTGAACCCTAAAAAAGATATCCTTGAGCTTGTAAGCTTCTCCAAAAGAGGACTTGATGGAGAAAAAGACGGTAATTACACTATGTACCGTTTCACCTTTGAAGTTAATGGAGATTTGGATACTATCAGACGCATAGTAGACAAGCTGTATGCAGCTTATACGGAAAATCGCGTCTATGCGGTTAGAGATATAAAGCTTACCAAGATGGTCGACAACGTTAATAAAATCCTTGAAGAGAGTGAAAAAATCAAAGATGATTTGGATTATGACACAAAAGAACAATCAGAAAAACAACCGGCAACTATTGAGAAGAAACGCTTCGGTTTGTCCCCAAAGTCTAACAACAGGAATACTTTGGATTCCAGCATAACTATAAAGAAAAAAGTTATAAAGAAAGTTGAAAGAAAAATATTAGGCCCTAAAGACCCCGGATATGCAAGGGTAATTGTTGGCAGTAATAACATTTGCACCGCAAAATTTGATGTAGATTATATTGTATTTGATGATTCGCCAGGTAATTGATTATTGGAGGTTGACTGTTGGATTTCTTAAAAAAACATTATGAAAAATTGATTTTAGCAGTTTTTCTCATTGCTTTTATATTCCTGTTATTGTATTTGATTGATTTGAGTAAATCAACAAAGACAATAACAAAGAGCGCATTGAAGATTCCTAATATTGAACCTAACTATAACCCAAACGATTTTTCTCATAAGAAATATCAGACAAGCTATGTTTTCACTAACAATTGTGTTTGGAATAAGTCAAAGGCCCGTACAGATAAAGATAAAATATACACAGACCTGCTGGTTCCTTTCGAATGCGCACGCTGTCCCTTTGACAACAAAGTAATTCCCCGTTATTATTTTCTTGGTCCAATAGACCATCCAAGAAATTGCCCTTTATGCGACAAAGCTCTACCTAGACCTTTTATTCGTGATGATGGCGGTGGAACTACTATTATAGATAGGCTCGACCGTGATAATGATGGAATTCCGAATGTTAAAGAGGTACAATTAGGTCTTAGCCCAGATAATCCTGATGATGCATTGTATGACATGGATGGTGACGGTTTTCCGAATATATATGAATATCAGAAAGGCAAGAAGATGGAGAAATCAACTTCTCATCCTCCTTATTATGAGCGTTTGCATTTGATTGAATTTAGAGAAACTCTACTGCCTTTCCAGTTGAAACTCGTAAACACCAATAATTCAAAAGATCCCAAAGACTGGGTTATTCAGATAAATGAGATCATTGACGGAAAGATCAAAACCAGATTTAAATATCTTGATAGTCGTATGACTCTTGATAACACTTCTTATACTATTACCAAGATTGATGCTAAACATGAAGAAAAACGTCGTGGCGGAACTATTGTTAAAGTAGATAATTCAAAAATTTACCTGAACTCTTCAGATGGCAAATATACAATTACAATGCAAGTTGGAAAAGATGTATACTCTCCAAAACCAAAGGCTGTAATTGAAGATATGGCCTGTGACGAAAAATATCATGTCGGCGTAGGTGACACTATTAAAATGTACACAAGATTTTCTAAAACTACTGGGAAGCCTATCAAGAAACGAACTATAAAATATAAGGTATATAAAGTTGACAGACAGAAAAAACAGGTTATAATTCAAGATAAAAAACGTAAAAATTATATTGTCACGGCAAAAGTTCTTATGCCTAGGGTCAAACGTAAAGAAGCAGAAATTGGTGACAGTCCGGATATGAATCCTGATGCTGCCACCAAAGGTTTGATAGAGGCTCCCCCGGGAGGGACTCCGGCAAAAACGAGAAAGAGAAATTTCAGAAATTTTTAATATAAATATGGAAACGTCACAGGTACAGATATGAGTATATTTTTCAAAAAAGGCCAGGTACTTTTTCTACCGATACTTTTATGCTGTGTTTTGTTTTTCAGCATGGATATTTACGCTGCCAAAACCGATATCAAAACTTTGGTGCTGGATACCAAAAAACAGCGGGAGCGGGAGATTGCCGACATCAACAAATTGATTAAAAAAGCCCGCGAAGCCGCTTATCGGGAACGCTATTCCGACGCCAGCGATTTCTACCAGAAAGCCAGGCGCGCGCTGGACAAAATGGGCGGGGAACTCGCCGCTTTCAAAAAACGCTCCCTGGACAAAGAGATTAAAAATCTTAAAAACCGCTGGGCGGAATTCATGATGAAAAAAGCCAGGCGCGCCAAACTTCAGCAGAAAATTGAAGACGCAATCAATTTTGCCGCGGAAGCAACTTTGATCGATGTCAACAGAAATGCGGAAGTAAGTGACTTTATTGAAGCCTGCAAGAAGGAAAGAAAAGGCCTGGAATATAGAAAAAAGATCAAACTGGAAAATTTTAATAAAAATGTGTTCACGACTAAAAAAGAAGTCGAGGAACTATATAAGGAAGCGGAAGTTTTTTATAAAAACCGGAAGTACGCCAAAGTCAGGAAACTGCTTGAATCCATCTTTCTCCTTGACCCTTACCATAAAAAAGCGATCCGGCTTTTAGGCGACACTTACCAGATGATGTACCGTTACGCGGACGAACGCCGGGTGGCTGATGTACAGGGCATGCTCGCGTACAATACCTGGAAATGGATAGACCCGGTGCTGCCGGCTCATCTCGAACTGCCCAGCAGCAGCAACAGCGAAACCTTGACCGTTCAGCGCAACATTGCCTCGTCAACCTACGCTAAACTTGAAAGAATTATTTTTCCTAATATAGAATTCGATGACGCTGATATCTTTTCCGTCATCCGTTTCCTCAACCGTCTCAGCAAACGCTGCGATCCGGATAAAGTCGGCATTCCTGTCGTTGCCGGTTTTGACAAAAAGACAGCGGATGAACTTCTGAAAGTAACAATGAGCTTCAGCAATATCCCGATGAGTGAAGTATTGCGTTATCTGTGCCAGAATGTCGGGCTCAAATATAAAATAGAGGAAGGCGCGGTGATTCTCGGGACCAGCGTTGATGAGATGCAGACGGAATATTTTCCGGTTCGCGCTGATTTGATTGCGAGCATCACCGGAACCGAAGGCGGGGATACTGAAAAAAAAGAAGAAACTGGAAGCATGACGGAAAAAGATTCAGACTTTTTTGATTCAGACACGACTTTAGAAAGAAAAGAAACAACCCCGAAAGTAAGCTTGAGTTCCCAGGCGCTGATGAAGTTTTTCGAGGATCGCGGGGTGAAGTTCGGAGTCGGTTCGTCAATAGCCTACAGCCGTCGTTCAGGCAAGCTGGTGGTCAGGAACACAATGATCAACCTGCGGCGTTTAGAAGAACTGCTGCGTCAGTATGATTTAATCAATACCCCGCTGGTACTGATAGAAACTAAGATTGTAGAAATTTCTATGGTTGATGTTGAAGAGCTGGGATTCAGATGGGATTTCAGCTTTAATAATGCCAGCGGAGGCGACACCTGGAGCGTATCACAGGAATACCACCCTTTGAGATATTACGGCGGTCCCCAGAATACAAGCGCCTATTATGAACAGACAAGTAATATTCCATACAAAGTCCTTAATGACCTGAAAATACTTCCCAACTTCGGGCAGGGGATATTCCCTTCTGACGTAACCGCGAATCTTTCGCTTTCCATAGAAGCCGTCGCTACCAATACCCGTACAGAAACACTTTCCTCTCCAAAGATAATCACCACCAGCGGACATGAAGCCACTATCCGTATGGTCGAGGAAATATATTACCCTTCAGGCTGGGAGAATCCTGAGATAACAGTCAACAACAATACTGTACAGACCCAGGCCCCAATCCCGGAATTTGACGATTCCACCGATATTGGTATCCGGCTGACAGTCACACCGATAGTAAACCCGGACAACTATACTATAACCCTGCATGTAAAACCGGAAGTCGTCAGTTTTGTAACTTTTTCAGAATACAAAGTTCAAGTTGAACAGGGGCAGATAATCGACGGGGTCGCCACGCCGTCGATCCAGAATAACTACACCATAAAGATGCCTGAAATCGGGCGGCGCGATATAGATACGCATATAAAAGTTTATGATGGCGAAACGATTGTACTTGGAGGAATGATTGACAACCGCAATGTATATCGTGACGATAAATGGCCGATTCTCGGGGAAGTTCCGCTTTTCGGACGTCTTTTCACCAGCCAGCTGGCCTTCACGCAACAAACAAATTTGTTAATATTCCTTACTGCCAGGCTGATAAATAATGATGGTGTACCTGTTCGCCGTGAAAGAGAACAGGGAGTTCCGGATTTTTACAGATAACTCTTGTTAGCATTATATTGGAGGATTCCATATGCTCTTGTTAAAATTTTATAATAAATTACTTTTAGGCGGTTTGCTTATCTGCTCTTTAAATGTCGTTGCTGCAGATAAAGCCGATGTCAATACAGAAGTCAGTGTTGATAAAGTCAAACGCATAAAAGAACGTATAAATGAAGGCATCAACAGAATACGGACGGTGGAACAGCAAAAAGAAGATAAAGCGGATATACATGTTCGTGCCGCAAAAGATTTTTTCGTAAATGGTAAATATAAACAGGCAATCGACGAATACTTGACTGCTGCCAAGATATTGAAAACAATAGGCGTTGGCAGAAAAGACGTGTTTAAAGACAGAGTAAAGTATTGTGAAGAACAGGTCTATCAATGTTACTACTACTGGGCAATGGATATTGTTGCTAAGGTAGAAAAGAAATCTTTCAGTAAAGATTACTCCGAAGCGATTAAACTGTGCAATAAAGCAGCTGAAATATATCCTCCATGCAAAAAGGAAATGGATAAAAAGATTAAGAAGTTCACTCTTCTTCGAGATGCCGCAGCACGAAGATATGAAACCTCTGAACAAAAATTAATTCCTGAAAAGAAAGAGAACAACTATGACACTCAGGTATTATTGAAACAAGCGGAGGCATTGATAAAAGCCGGAAGGTATAGTCTCGCAAAGGAAAAATATGAAGAAATACTCTCAAGTGATATATATAACTATAAAGCTATTGAAGGGTTACGCTCCGTAAACAAAACGATTAACAAATTGGGTACCAGACGTTTATACACCCAGGATAAAGAAAGAATTGCTGAAGTTGCCTGGGAAATAGCGACTCCTATTATTCCTGAAGTAAATAAGAATGGTCGACAGGTCGTAGACAAACCGCAAAAGAAATATTCTGAAGTAAGCAAAATCAGACAAAAATTGAAAAGTATTATTATCCCGAGACTTGATTTTGAGGATATAACTGTTGAAACTGCTGTAAGACACTTGCGAGAACAAAGCAAACAACTTGATCCCGAAGGAGTAGGTATTAATATTTTTCTACGTTTAAAAGCTCCTCAAGTAAAAGACAGTGCCTTAGCTGCTGGAACAACTCAAAAGGCAGGGGGAGAAGTTGCTGTTGCGGCTGGCGGCGGCGAAGAAGACGAGGAAGAAGATGACGAAGAAGAAGCCCCAGCGGTCACAGGAGGAGCTGAAGGAGCAGGAGGAGTAGGAAAAAGCGTTGTAGACCTTGTATTGGTAAAAAAGAATTTATATCAATGTATCTACTTTCTGTGCAAGACTGCTGACTTAAAATTCCGTATTGAAAAATATGCTGTTGTCATAGCTGCTAAAAATATTGCTCTTGATGACCTTGAAACTAAAATTTTTCCTGTTGAACAGGGAGCTTTGGCAGCTGTTGGCGGTGATGATACTGCAAGCTTAACAGAATATTTTAAAGATCGGGGTATAAGATTTCCTAATGGCGCTAAAATTGTTTATGATTCACGAATAAGCCGCCTTATTGCAACAAACACTATGGACAATCTTAATAGACTGGAAAGTATCATTCAAAATGAACTTAGCTCTAAAGACCCAATGGTACAGATTCAAGCAAAATTTATTGAAATTGAACAAAATGACTTGAAAGAATTAGGCTTTAACTGGACTGTTTCAAATACTCCGGCATCTGACAATGCGACCTTTGACATCGGGTCAAGTTCATCAAGTTTACAGAGCGTTAGTAGTCCTACGCCTACTTTAGGACGTTATAACCTTAATTCAGGAGGTTTTAATCTTATCTTTGATGTTAACGCTCTAAATCAGGCAGATTCTAAAAACTTACTTTCATCTCCAAGAATTACAACAATGAACGGACAGGAAGCATCAATAAGGCTGGTTACAGAAGTCTACTATCCTGATGACTATACAGAAGCCGAAACTACTACTACCTCCGGGGGAAATGGTGGGAACGACACCTATTCTTATATCAGTTCGATACCAGAGTTCTCCGATCCGAAGGAACTCGGTATTATATTGCGCGTAACTCCTGATGTCGATGTGGACCACCGGACAATCACCATGCGCGTAAATCCTACTGTCCAATCTTTCGTGACCTGGACGGAATATAATTATACCGTATCGACATCACCAATACCGGTAAGTATTCGTAAACCGGTTATTGCTGCACGTACAATTGATACAAAGATTACTATATATGATGGTGAAACTATTGTTCTTGGCGGAATACTCAAAGATACAATAAGAACCATAAATGAACGGGTGCCTTTTATTGGAGAGATTCCGATGATTGGTCGGATGTTCCAAAGTATCGGTACTGAATCAACTAAGACCAACCTGCTTATTTTCCTTACCTGCCGACTGGTTAAACCGGATGGAACGGCTTTCTTTCCGGATGTCAGGCCGAATGGTTTGGCAAAGTTCAGGCGTCTTAAATAACAGCAAGTATTTGAGTCGGTCAGGGGGAGTTTTTTTATAGTTTATGTTGTTTATATTAGCAAAGCATTGTTTTTTTGTTAGTTAAGAAAATATTGTTTTTCAAGACTCTTGTCAAATCAACATAGAACGTTATATTCTCGTTAGAGTTAAACAAAAGTGAGGAATATAATATGGCTAAAAAACCGGCCGCAATTAAGAGTTTGATAGATAAAAAAGGATTCATTTCTGATATGGACGGCGTAATCTATCACGGCAATAAACTCTTGCCTGGCGCCAAAGAATTCGTTGAATGGTTGAATGAAAACAATAAAGAATATCTATTTTTAACCAATAGCAGTGAACGTTCTCCACAGGAACTCCACGAAAAACTCCTGCGTTTAGGCATGGATGTATCAAAAGAGCATTTTTACACCAGTGCTCTGGCAACTGCTGATTTTCTGGCCCGCCAACACCCGAATTGTACAGCATACGTTATAGGTGACGCGGGACTGATAAACGCACTTTACGAAAAAGGTATTTCGATGAATGATGCCAACCCTGATTATGTGGTTGTCGGCGAAACCCGCACTTACGGCTTTGAGCGCATTGAACGCGCAGCCTTATTAGTACAACGCGGAGCAAAACTCATCGGAGCAAATCCTGACCTGACCGGACCGACGGAAAAAGGTATTATCCCAGCGACAGGAGCCCTGATCTCTCCAATTGAGCTAGCATCAAACCGTAAAGCATATTTTATTGGCAAACCCAACCCG
Organism: Victivallaceae bacterium; assembly: GCA_963664605.1. GTDB lineage: Bacteria > Verrucomicrobiota > Lentisphaeria > Victivallales > Victivallaceae > JAHOYW01. The sequence continues at coordinate 814,503 of OY761536.1, read as the reverse complement.
GTAATGATGCGGCGGGCGGTCAAGACTTTAGGCTGCCACAGCGCTGAAGCTGTAATCATCGGCGATCGTATGGATACCGATATTGTTGCAGGGGTAGAAGCTGAAGTGGATACAGTCCTGGTGTTGAGCGGAGTAAGTAATATTGACACTCCAAAACAGTTTGCCTACCGCCCGAAACATATATTTTCGGGACTGGATGAATTGATAACACTGATAAAAGCTTGAATCTGCTGTTTATTGACTTGAAAAATTAATAAAACATAATAGATTTGCTACCGTAGATTTTAATTATTATTACATGGAAAATACTTTATGGATCTAAATATTCAATGGTTTATCTATGCTCTAGTTGATAACCAGATCATGGACATAGAGAATTGTACCGCCATCTATGACCGGCTTGAGGATAATGCATCTTTGGAAGGATATGCCCAGGAAGTCCTTAATGTCATGGCTCAGTCTTTAAGCTCCGGGGAAGCTGAAGAATTATTGGAACAATTTCAAATTGCGATACAATTCGCTGTCGGCCAAGCTCAAAAAGGAGTTTCTCCGAGTATTTTCAAAGAGTCTGTAACTGACACCCCCAATATCAGTATTGATGAAATGCCGGATCTAAGTAAAGTATCCGAAATGTCGGATCAGGAAGTCGCTGACATAGTTATTAACCTTCTTACAACCGCACAGGAAATGGGAGCAAGTGATTTTCATATTTCGGCAAGCAGCCCTCCGTTCATCCGCAAGAACCTGAAGATCACTAAATTAAGCAACACCATCCTGACAGCACAAGATTCGCTACGACTAAATACTATTTTCCTTTCTGAAGAACAGAAAAAGTTTTTTGATGAAAATATGGATTTGAATTGTGCTCAAAGGATTAATAATTCCCGCTTCCGCGTCAGTTTAATGATGCAGAAAGACGGTGTTTCCGGGAGTTATCATATCGTACCAAACGAAGTCCGTTCTCTTGAGCAACTCGGATTCCTGCCAAAAGACGTAATTACCCTTGAACGGATGCTTGATTATCACAATGGACTGATTCTTGTAACAGGACCGCTCGGCAGCGGTAAAACCACTACACTTGCCGCCATGATAGATGTTCTTAATAAAAAACGCAAAGACCATATTATATCCGTTGAAGATCCAATAGAGATCCTGCATCAATCTCAAAACTGTATTGTCACTCAACGTGAAGTCGGCACCCATACCAATACTTACAGCGCTGCGTTAAAAGGGGCCTTGCGCGAAGACCCGGACATCATCGTAATCGGCGAGCTGCACAACCTTGAAACTATTGAAAACGCGATTACCGCTTCTGAAACCGGGCATTTGGTTATCGGAACGCTGCACACCTGTGATGCCGCAAACACCCTGAACCGTCTGCTTGACGTATTCCCGCCCAGTCAGCAGCAGCAAATCCGAACAATGACGGCGGGTTCACTGCGTGGAATAGTTTGTCAACAGCTGCTTCCTGCCCCCAATGGAGATTTGACTATAGGCTATGAATTACTCGTTGGAACCCTAGCTGTTTCAAATATTATTGTGGAAAAAATGACCCATCGCCTCAAGAGCACTATGGAAACCGGACAAAAAGCCGGTATGTGTACTTTTGACTATAATGTTCTGGAAAAATTCAAGCTTGGCCAAATTACGGAGGAAACCGCCCGTTCATATATCCGTGACAGGGCGGTAACCAATGAACTTGAACGCGAAATTGCGATTCAAGGGGCAAAGAAGTTAGCGAACGGAGGTAATTAATGGCTATAATTGATAAATTCTTAACCGATATGCTGGACAGAGGCGGCTCCGACCTCCATATGTGCATAAATCAACCGCCCAAAATTCGTGCCAGCGGTGAACTTGTACCTCTTGACGAACCTCCTGTACGACAAAACGAAATGGAAGAGTTGCTCCGGGAAATATGTCTGGAAGATCGTTGGAACAGGTATTTAAAGACCCATGACCTGGACTTTGCCCACGAAATTCCCGGAGTTGCCCGTTTCCGCAGTAATTACCTCTATAATCATTTCGGCATGGCAGCTGTTTTTCGACAGATCCCCAGTAAGATTGCAACTTTAAGCGATCTGAATCTTCCTGAAGTTTTGAAAGAAATATGCGACTATAAAAGTGGTTTTGTGCTGGTTACCGGACCTACCGGTTCAGGAAAATCAACGACCCTGGCGGCAATGATCGACCATATTAACCGGAACAAAGAAAAACATATCATTACTGTCGAGGACCCGATTGAATTTGTACACCAGAATAATAATTCAATAATAGTTCACCGTGAAATCGGCCTTCACAGTAAATCTTTCCCTGAAGCTCTGCATGGTGCAATGCGTTCAGACCCGGATATCGTGCTGATTGGGGAAATGCGTGACTTGGAGACAATCCGTCTGGGGTTAACCTGTGCTACAATGGGAATGCTTGTCTTCGCCACCCTGCACACTAACAACGCTCCCAAAACTATTGACCGTATCATTGACGCTTTCCCTGCTGCGGAACAAGCTCAAATCAGGACAATGCTGGCAGAGTGTCTGCAGGGAGTTGTATCACAGCTTCTCTGCCGTAAAGTCGGAGGCGGACGTGTCGCCTGTCATGAAATCCTGCTTTGGGCTGATGGTTTATCCAGTATTATCCGCGAAGGAAATATAAGTAATATTCGTACAATAATTGAAGCTAACAAGAATATCGGCATGTGTTCTATGGATGGTAACTTAAAAGACCTGTATGAGGATGGAAAGATTTCTATAGATGAAGCCTATATGAAAGCAACAGATAAGAGTGTATTCCTTGAGATAAAGAAGGGACTGGAATAACACTTTCAAAGGTAATTTTATGCCATTCAGTTCAGAAGAACATTTGACTTATCCGGTCATTATTATGCGCACCGGAGGTCTTGACGGCGTTGCTCTCCAGGCAAGAGAGTACCGTCATCTCTTAAACAAACTTGATATTAACGTCCATGTGATAACGGGGCGCTGCCAGACAAAATTTGCCCCGTCAAATCCCATTGGCCATAAGCAAACTATAGTTTCAAGGCTGGACTTCCATCACAATGATTCAATGCTCTTGTTCGCTAATCAATTCACCCGCGGGTCTGAGCTGAAAGGAGTAGAAAGGATTTCCGACAAACACTGGATTGAACTATTTGAATATCATAAAAATAAAATATTTAAACGGGTAGACAAAATACTCAGCAATATTCCTAATAACACTCCAGTTCTGGTTTATAACCTGGTTTCTTTGCGGCATGCACAGCCAGCAGCGGCTGTAGCTCTTTTGGAAATCATAAAAAAATACCCGAATCGCGCTTTCATAAGTCACTCCGCGGACCCTGACGCAGAACGCCCTGAAAAAATTGAACGGATTAAAGAGTTTGCCCTGCAAAGGATTTCCGCACATCCGGAAAAAGAGGAATATTCCGGAGGGCCGTACAATTTGCCAAACTTATATCACATCGTTTTAAACCCGACGCAGCGCAAAAGTTTTCTAAAAAAATATAAGATACCCGCAAATCATATTTTTGAAATACCAGATTTCCTTGATTTTCCTTCTTCAGAACCGTTTATACGGCTTGCGCCGCGAAAAATTTTCGTTAAATATCTATCTGAACGCCGCTTAAAAAGCAAGGGCGATTCATATAAGTATGAAACCGGGCATATTGATAAAGATACTTTGATCTTTATTTCTCCCGTCAGGCCGGTCTACCGCAAACGTCTCAAAGAAGCTATGCTGCTTGTGAATGAATACGGGCATTTTTGCGGCAAAGAAGTCATATTTATTGTTACTCACCCAAATACAGATGACAAGCATTATTTCGCTGACACCATTAAATTTGCTGAAAAAATTGACTTGCCCTACTATCATCTGGGTGAAGACTTTTCTCTTGAAACCCTGGATCTGGTTTATGAAAATCTCGCCGCTTTCAGTTCAGTAGGCATTATTGCCAGCGCTGCAGGCGGCTGGGAAAATGCCTTGAATGAAATGGCACGTTTCTGCATTCCTTTCTGTATGGACTCAAAGCTAAATTCATTCAAACCACTGACCAAAGAGATCGGCATTAAAACTCACGGTATAGATTTTTCTCAAATAACTCCTGTAGTTGAAAAAATAAATAAGTTAAAATACAAACCAGGTCAATTTATCTCCGAACCTTTTATGATCGATGCCTTCAAATGGATAGATAAAATGTTCAGTCCTAAAAAGCGCAAAAAGGTTGTTGAACATAATTACCGCAAGGCCTACGATTATTTATCTCATGACGCCACCCTGCCGAAACTCATAAAGAGTATCGAACACGTTTATGAGCGGCACAACAAAGAAATGAAATAAATTCTAATATTGAACATTCAACATCGAACATCGAATGAATTATTAACGCAAACTTGATAAACTACTAGAGTCAATTATATTAGATGATTTGGACAATATTTATAAAAGCCACAATGATTGGTAGTTAAAATGAAAATATTCTTGATATTAATATTATTGAGTACAGTAATTTTTAACTCAGGCTGTTGCTTAAATAAATGCAGGGATAATTCAGAAAATATCATATCACGTGTTCCCAAACTAGATGAGCCTATTAATGTAAAAACTTTGTATGTTTGGCGCGATGGAGGATCTTTGGGGTTTGTTGTCAATGATAGTACGGGCAAAAATATTTCTTTTATGGTTGATGGGAGAATTAAGTCAACTACGATAGGATATGTTTTTCTCAATACAACACATACTAGCCGGGCAAAGGGTATTATGTTGCCTCTTTTTGGAAAAGAAGAATGTCAATTAATGAATTATTTATCATCCTGGTTATATTCCAACTATGATGAAAAAACATTAGATGCATTATTTAAATCTCCTGATTTAAAAAAAATGTCAAAAAAAGATTTTAAAGCATTTCACATAACTCGCCTATTAAAATATCGTCAAAAATGGAAACTAACTATTAATAAAAAAGAAAACATTTACAAGTGATTTTCTACACAAGCATTTAATAATCAAAATATTAACACCTGTCATATTTTATATTATTTCTCCTTCATTCGATGTTCAATATTGAACGTCACGTAAAGCGTAATAAAATTGATGATTGCCACGTCATATGTGGCTCAATGTTCCATCCTTTCAAACTATTCTATTTCTAATTTTTCTTTAACACAATCCTAACACTCCTGCAGTAAATTTATTAAAAAGCCCGATAAACGGGCAGAAAAATAATAATAAGGAGTCTTATAGATGAAAAAACTGTTAAAGGCAGGGATCGCCGGACTTATTGCGGCATCTTCAATCGCGAGTCTGGCTGAATCATTAAACGGAGCGGGAGCATCCTTCCCGGCGCCGGTTTACCGTGTGTGGACCTACAATTACAAACAAGCGGCAAAAGTCAAAGTAAATTATCAATCCGTCGGTTCCGGCGCCGGTATAAACCAGATCAAATCAAAAACAGTTGATTTCGGCGCTTCCGATAAACCTCTGAAAAAAGCTGACCTTGACAAATCAGGATTAATTCAGTTCCCGATGCTGATGGGCGGAGTTGTTGTTGTCGTTAATATCCCAGGCATCAAGAACAACCAGCTTAAACTTGACGGACAAACCTTGTCTGATATTTTCATGGGCAAAATAAAAAGATGGGACGACCCGAAAATCATTAAATTAAACTCCGGCGTTAAAATTCCATCCGTTCCAATAAATGTTGTACATCGTTCAGATGGCTCTGGAACCACCTGGATATTCACAAATTACTTGTGCAAAGTATCCCCGGCATGGAAAAAAGGAATCGGCAATGGTAAATCTGTGAAATGGCCGGTTGGAATAGGCGGGCAAAAAAATCCCGGCGTTGCTAATAATGTCAAGAAAATTTCCGGTTCCATCGGCTATGTCGAATACACCTATGCTGTAGAATCTAAAATGCCCACAATCCAGTTAAAAAACAAAAACGGCAAGTTCATCAAACCGGATCTCAAAAGCTTCCAAGCCGCCGGAGCTAACGCTGACTGGAAAAACGCACCCGGTTATTACATGGTACTTACAGACCAGCCCGGCGCTGAATCATGGCCTATCACCGGAGTAACTTATATCCTAATCTACAAAAAACAGACAAATGCGGCAAAGGCAAAAAGCTTATTAAAATACTTTGCATGGTGCTACAAAGAAGGCGCTAATGTTGCTGCAAAATTAAAATATGTACCGATTCCAGATTCAGTTGTTGCAATGGTTGAAAAAAACTGGGCAAAAGAGATAAATGTTAACGGCAAGAAAGTATGGCAACCCTGAAGAAACAACTGGTAAATCCGGAAAGCTTTGATAAAATTTTCAAATTAATATGTGGCGGGGCGGCATTAGTGGTGCTTATGCTGCTGGCAGGAATACTGGTCCAGCTTTTCTACTATGCCATGCCCTCCATCAGGCAATTCGGATTTCAATTCCTTATATCATCAAACTGGGACCCCGTAAATAACATTTACGGGGCCCTGCCTGCTATTACCGGAACATTACTGACTACGGCAATAGCTTTAATAATTGCCGTACCAATAAGTTTTATTGTCGCAATGTATCTGGTTGAGAGCGCTTCTCCATACATAGCAGCTCCAATCAGTTACGCCCTGGATCTGCTTGCCGCTATTCCAAGTATTGTTTACGGAATGTGGGGGCTGTTCGTATTTGTTCCTTTCATGCAGAACTGTGTGAAATATATTTCAGGAAAAGAATATAACGGTTTTGGTTTTTTGACCGGAGGAATAATTCTGGCTTTGATGATTCTTCCTTTTATATGTGCAATCATGCGCGATGTTTTTAAACTCGTTCCTGCGGTACTCAAAGAAGCGGCTTTCGGAGCCGGGAGCACCCATTGGGAAGTTACTTATGATATTACTATGAAATATGGGGCCAGAGGGCTGCTCGGCGCAATCTTTCTCGGCCTCGGACGTGCAGTAGGCGAAACTATGGCGGTGCTGTTTGTTATCGGCAATATACAAAATCTGCCGAAATCACTTTTAAGCGGCGGGACAACTATTGCCGCAACCCTGGCAAATAATTTTGGAGAAGCTGAAGGTATTCTGAAAAGCAGCTTATTTGAACTTGGGCTTATCCTCTTACTGATGTCTCTGGGAATACAGATTCTTGCTCAATTCTGGCTTAACAGCGTAAGCAGGAAAATGGGGGAGAAATAATATGAAACGACGTGGTATGGCATTTAGAAAGATTTTAAACTGGACAATAAAAGCCTGGTCAATATTCTTTGTCATAATAGCGATTGCAATAATAGCATGGATACTTTTTACTGTACTCAACCATGGCTTCAAGGCTTTTAACTGGTCCTTTTTTGTTGAACCGACCAAGCCTTATGGAATAGACAACGGTGGTATTGCCAATGCTTTACTGGGAACCTTATTTATTACCATCGGAGCAGTAATCATCAGTGTTCCACCGGGCATACTTGGTGGGATTTACCTCTCGGAATTTGACAAGGACAGCAAACTCAGCAAAACCATCAGGTTTTCAGCAAACGTAATGATGGGAATACCCTCAATATTATGCGGACTTTTTGTATATGCTTTGCTAGTCTACCAGACAAAACACTTCTCCGGTTTTGCCGGATCACTGGCGCTGGCGATAATCATGTTCCCGGTAATCTTGCGAACAAGTGAAGATATGCTTCAAATGGTGCCGGATTCCCTGCGTGAATCAGCTTTGGCTCTCGGAACCCCGCGCTGGCTGGCTACTTTCAGTATCGTCTGCAGGTCAGCCAAAAACGGCTTGCTGACCGGCGTCCTGCTGGCAATCGCCCGAGTCGGCGGTGAAACCGCTCCTTTACTGTTTACGGCTCTGCTGAGTGATGACTGGCCGTTTCATTTTTTCTCGGAACCGACCGCCAACCTGACTGTGACGATAAATGAATACGCGACAAATTCCCCGTTTGAAATCATGCAGACAAGAGCCTGGGGAGCAGCGTTGATTATTTGTATAGCAATTCTCGGTTTGAATATATTTTGCAGGATTGCTCTTAATTATAAAAAAGGAACTTAGGATTTTATGTTTAACCAGGAAAATGAAACTATTAAAATTCATACCCGTGACTTGAATTTCTATTATGGAAATCATCAGGCATTGTTTTCCAACAACCTGGATATTCCTGAAAAACGGGTTACAGCAATAATAGGCCCTTCCGGCTGCGGTAAATCCACATACTTACGCTGCCTCAACCGGATATTTGAACTGTACCGGGAACAGCGAGTGGAAGGACAAGTCATCATCGATGGAGAAAATATTTTTGATAAATCAGTTGACGTCCTTGATTTAAGACGCAAAATTGGAATGATCTTTCAAAAACCCACCCCCTTCCCTATGTCAGTTTTTGATAATGTCGCTTACGGATTGAAACTGCATTTCAAGTTGAGTAAAAAAGAGATAAGCGAACGAGTCGAAAAAGCGCTGACCGGAGCTTCGCTATGGGATGAAGTCAAAGATAAATTAAAACGCAACGGAATGGCCCTTTCCGGTGGACAACAGCAGCGTTTATGTATTGCGCGTGCCATTGCCGCTGAACCGGAAATTCTGCTTATGGATGAACCCACCTCAGCCATTGACCCGGTCGGCACTTTAAAGATAGAAGATTTGATAGAAGAGTTGAAATCAAAGTTTACTATAGTTATTGTAACTCATAATATGCAGCAGGCAGCAAGGGTATCTGACAATACGGCGTTTTTTTACAAGGGCAAAATAGTTGAATATAATCAAACAGAGAAAATTTTTACCAGCCCGGAAAAACAAAGAACTGAAGATTATATAACCGGACGTTTTGGTTAGAATAAAAAGAAAAAGCGAGGATATACTATGAAAGTACATTTTAATAAAGAAATAGAACAACTGAAAAAGTCCATCTTGATTCTAGGTTCAATGGTCGAGGGAGCCCTGCGGCACGCAATTGAAGCAGTTATTGATTGCGATGTCAGCAAAGCTGAAGCCATTGTTGAGAATGATAAATATATTGACCGTAAAGAAATCCATATTGAAGAAGAATGCCTGAAAATTTTAGCTTTGTATCAGCCCGTGGCAGCAGACTTGCGCTATGTGGTTGCCTGCATGAAAGTGAACAATGAGCTTGAGCGTATTGGTGATCTTGGGGCTAATATTGCCAGAAGAGTCATAGCGATGCATGAATTAAAATCTGATGTATCAGTAAACTTTGAGCCAATGATGGACGTAACTAGTGAAATGCTCAAGCTGGCTTTAAATTCTCTGATATGCATGAATGCTGAACAAGCTATGAAAGTCATAAAAGAAGATGATATTGTAGATGATTATAACAGCAAGATGTATTCTAAGCTGCAAAAGCATATCCACAAGAATCCTGAAGAAACAGAATACTGCATAAACCTATTGAATATCTCACGTCACCTTGAGCGCATTGCAGACTGTGCCACAAATATATCTGAGGATGTAATTTACATGATAAAAGGTGAAATTGTAAGGCATCCCAGCTTAATGGATAATGGCACAAAATAAAGATTCTATCATGTTGAACATTCCGGCGCAGCTTCTTCCTCTACAGCCTTTACCGGTCTTCCCGACCAGTAACCAGCCAGGAGCGCTCCGGATATATAAAAACAGCAGCCGGAATCATAGCTTCAGGGCTTTACGCGAAATGCAGTTTTGCCAGGAACTCTGCAGGCCGACCTCCAGGGAAAGCGTTCTGCATTGCCGCACCGGGCAGTTAAACAGCCGCCCGATAAAATAACCTGCAACAAGACCGCAGATATTATGTATTATTACCACTGCAACGGCAATTAAAGCCACATCAAGCAGCCATGATTCAATATAGTTCATATTTAAAATCTATACAATCGTCATTTGGGGAAAGTTGCTTCTGAAATGATGAAAGGCGCATTAACAACTGGACAAAATAATCCAATGAAACACATTTTGCCTGAATCAAACAAGTTAAAAATGAGGCCGACAGTTGCCAGGCCTTCAGCAAATACCGGTTTTTCAATCAAGGCTGTCTTCATCCACTTCCTGGGAAAGGCTACCGCCGCGGCGACTCCAACAATCCGGCTGCAAGCACATTATATTGCTTTGAAAAATTCATTATTCCGTTTCTTCCTATATTTTTGCTGCTTAGTCAATTTTAGCTTCGAAAGGACTTGCTGGCAAACCTTTTCCATTATATAAAAGCGTGCCCTGGGGGTTTTGGCTGTATGCATAACGAACATACCGGGGATTGGATACACGAGCATTCCAAACTATGATTTTACCATTTTTTATTTCTGCATTGGCGGGGAAATATCTTTTATTGTTTCCTGCTATGAGAAAACTATCAAAAACAGAAGTTTTGCTGCCATTGGCAATTCCAGATAGACCACCATCAATATTTGAGAAAGAAATAATCAGTTTGCCAGAATCAGATCGTATTGATTGTAAAGTTGGCCCCTGATATAAAATATTTTCTTTATAAGCAAGATTCCGGGCGCACAAAGCAACACGTTTTGCTAAATCCAATTTATTGTTCGGATGTATATGCTCCTTTTCTCCCAGGTCAATAGTAACTGCCAACGCGGTTAGGGGCAGCTTTTTGGCAACAAGCCGTTGAGCTTCACGAATTTCCGGCCAACCGCGAAGCTTACCGTAGTTTGCAAGTTGTACAATAATAAAGGGGGCATTTACACTCCCGAATTCTTTACGCCAACTGGTAATAAGTGCTTCAAGATAGTCTTTATATTTTATTCCCATGCTAAACATACCGTCCGATTCACCCTGATACCATATGAACCCTTTGACCGCAAATGGCAGGATTGGTTTTATTGTTGCATTATAAAGATTTGATTGTTGACGATAAGGCAATCCAACATATTTCAATTTAGGCAATTTTTTTACAGCATCTTTTGAAAGCGATTTTCGTCTTTTCAACTCTGCTCTGTATTTAGCAAAAGCTTCACGCTTCTCAGGTAATTCTTTCTTGAATTTTTCCCATTTTTTCTTCTCAAGAGGAATTTTCATTAATGCGTCATGACTTATCCAGCGCGCAATGATTGAGCCGTCATATGCTGTGCACAACAATCCAAGCGGGATTTTTTTATCCTTGTATATCTCGCGGCCAAAAAGAAATCCGAGCGCGGAGAATTCTTTAGCTGTAGCTGAGGAACATTTTTCCCAACACGGCGCGATATTCCTTTTACTTCCTTGTCCCATATTGCACAAACGGATGTTGGAATAACCTGCGTCTTTAAGCCATTCCCGAGCATCCTTGAATTTTTTTACCGGGTATTGCATATTTGATTGTCCGGAGAGAAACCAAACATCTCCGACCATAATATTCTTAAAAATCCTTTTTTGTTTCTCATTTTTTATTTCCATGGTAAAAGGGCCTCCGGCTTTCATTGGAGCCAGATAGATAAGCCATTTGCCTGATTGGTCGCTTATTCCTGTAACTTCCTGGCCATTAAACGTAATATGAACTTTACTGTTAGCTGCTCCAGTACCCTTGACTGGAACCTTGCAGTTTCGTTGAATAACCATATTATCATTAAATGGATAAGCAATCTGTAAGTTGGCAGCATCAAGTACTGGCGCAATAGCAAATACTATTGATAAGATTAGCGCTCTCATATATTTCTCCTGTCATTCAAGGGGATTTCTAACAATAAATCATACTGCCATTTAATTTAAATAACAGTATAATATGCTATTGTCTTAAATATAACTTTATTTCTAATGTTTTTTCCGTAGTTTAACGCCTTTTTCTTCAAGCCTGCCATTACAGTCTTTTATAGTTACCGATAACTTAGGCCCCCTCAGGTAATTTAAAATAACTCCGGAAAATGTGCAGTCTTTCAGGGAAATCAACGCGGTATCTTTTTTAGCCAGAAGAGTGGAATTATTTAATGTGCAGTTTTCCAAATTGATATAAGTGCCGGTAATACTTTTTACATTACTAAAAGTTTCGTTTTTAAGTACAATCGGTGGTGTGGCAATAACTTCTCCGGGTTTATGCCCCAAACCATCATTTCTGCCCATGCCTTGAAAAAAAGTTCTTACCAGCGGGCAGTTATTATATGAATTACCGCAAATTGTTGCAATGCCCGTTCTCGTTCCAAAACCAACGCTGCCGTTGAAAGTATTACTCTTGAAAGTGTAGTTATGTGTGCGCGGCCAAACCATTACTCCTTTTTGAAAAATATTGTCTTCAAAGAGCATTTCACTTCCTGCACAAACCACCAGATCTCCTACAAGATTATCTTTAAAAGTATTTTTCCTGAAAACGACATCCTGCATCAAATCCCAGCCATCTTCGAAATCAATTCCATAATGCGGCGGGGTTCCACCATTTTTATCGAATTGATTGTATTCCATGATCCATCTTTGACCGCCGCAAAATGCGAAGCCGAGGCTTCTATTGTTATACATCCGGTTATGGTGGAAATGAACATCTACAGGTGCGCGAAGATTTGAAATACTGCCAATGAGACCATGCCTGGCAGCTGCTTTTACTCCGGGCTGATTGTACTCCATGTGTAAAAACTTAGCGTTCTTGGGGATTGTATTTTTTTTGAATTGTAAACATTTCATCATTTTAATGAATTTCATTTGCGGATCGAAAAAATAAGCTTGAAATTTACGGTCGAATACGGACTGATAGCTGCCGTATCCGAATATATAACCAAACTCAAATTCACCATCAAACTTGGAAATATCATACGGCTTGCTGGTTCTGCATGTATTGTTTTTCTTAATTTTTTCGCCGGAAGCTGAAAAGCCACCAGATTCAATTTCTTTGGCATATACTCCGGCATAGCCGGTTTTCCTCATGTTTTTCATCCCTTTGCGGGAAGCCACAGAAAAACCAGCCGTTTCCGTGAATAACATATGGTCAATTTCAAGTTCGGAACCTGACTCTATCGTCAAAGCATGTCCGGCTTCGTGGGTGCTTTTTACTGATTTGTAATCATGTTTATAACGATCACCTTTAAGAGTTCCATTAGTCAGTCTGAGATTTTTTGCCCCGAAGTCTATTATTGCGATATTATACTTGGGCAATCCATTAGGATTGATTTGTAGTGTGGCTCCGTTAAGATCAATGATTGCATTTTGGTTATTGATAATTATCGGATCTTTTTCGCTGATCAAATAAGTTCCCTTGGGAAAAACAATGTAATTCCAACCGCTTTTTTGGGCATCCTGTAAAGCGGCATTAATCCCTTTTGAAGTTTCTACAGGGTTAGTTCCTTTGTTGCTGATATTATATTTCTTCAAGTCAATAAGGTATTTCCTGGTAAACTTTGATTTATCCGCTGTAATTTTCGGTATTTTCGTATATTTCACTTTCAAAACGGAAACATCCCTGCCGTATCCTCCCGCCGTTTTCCCTTCGACAGGAATCCAATTGAATTTGTCTGCTCCCATGCTGGAAAAACCGGCAAACAAAACAAAAATTAAAGTTACATTTAATATGTTTGTCATTATTCATGCCTCCAATGTTATTTATTATTATCGCTTTCCACTGCTTTCTTGACTTGTATGTCTGTAATATCAATGCTGGAGTAGTTAAGTGAGCCTATTCCGCCACCTCCCGGTGCAATCGCAAAACTGCCTACTTCAATCATTTTACCATCTTTTTCCCGCTTAATAATCAGTTCTTTCCTGCTGTTTAAAACACTAATTGTAAATTTATTCCATTCTCCGGGTTTTATGTTATCAAGGCCGGCAGAGGAATAAGTTTTTTTGTCATAATTTACTATTTTATCTTTTGGGCAGCCATGACATTTTATGTTTACATCCTTACTGCTTATTATAACATAATACCATGTATATCTGAAGTCCGGCTTTGCACCGTTTTTATTGACTATCGCGTATAAGCCAACACCCTTATCAGGGAAGCGTGCTCTAAAAGTAAAATCATAGTCTTTCCAGTCTTTAGGAGGAATCAGGCTGTTATTTTGAGGAGCGCTATTTATCACCCAAGCCATATGTTTTGGTGGCTTCCCTTTAATAAAAGACAAAAAACGCCTGCCATCCTCTTCTTTCAAAACGCATTTGGAATCATAGCCAGCAACAGGCTTGCCTAATTCTTCGCTACTGAAGTCAGATTCCCAAATTAGATTCTTATCTTCCGCAACCGCAATTACACCTGTCATAACATAAAATACAATCAGCAATACTAATACTTTTCTCATTTTACCTTACCTCATTTTTATTGAACCATTCAGCTATTAGATGCATACAAAATTCAATACATTTTTTTACTGCTCAAATTCATATGCAAAAACCATATCTCTATTATGGTAATGTATATATTTTGTTTTGTCAAGCCATTATTTTAAAAAATATTAAATTAATTAAAAAAATAAAAGCAGAACAGGTACTCCCACCCTTAACAAATATTCATAAGATATGGTTTTTGCATATGAATTTATGCAATAATTTCATAAAAAAATAAAAATTATTCCATAAAAAGGGGTTGACAAACAAGTTTCTGCAGGCTATAATAGAGATATGGTTTTTACATATGAATTTACGCATTCAAAATATTTTATATAAAAATAATGGCATAAAAAATGAAGAATCTTAAATATCTACAAGTTCAAAAAGAAATACTTGATTACATTCCATCAAAAAAATTACAGCCCGGCAGCCTGCTGCCAACCGAAAAATGCTTTGCAGAACTCTTTGATGTCAGTGTTTTCACGGTACGTCGCGCGCTTGACAACCTCGCAAAACATAATATTATAGACCGCAAACATGGACGGGGAACATTTGTGGCATCACATCTTGAAGAATTTAAACCTAAAGGAACAGTTATTTATTTAACTATCAGTCAATATATCAATGATGACGAAAATACAAACATTGCTTACCAGAGTATTGAAAGTTCAATTGGAACAGAAGGTATATTAGGACAGAATTTTAAAAAACACGGTTATTATTTTAAAGCAATGCCGCGCGGGCGCACTCCATTAAGCAACGATATTGACAGACTTCGAAATTCTTCCGGCATACTTGTTTCTGGATATTTGAATGATGAGTGGCTCAACCTCTTAAAGGGATTGAACAAACCTTTATTAGTAGCAGGTAATACAAACTATAAAAAACTTCCTATAGCCAGCGTTATATATGACTGGCGTGCTTTAACCAGCAAACTTGGACGTTACTGGTTAAATAAAGGCTCAAAAGAAATTGCTCTAATTGCTGCCGGAGAAAATTATGCCCCATCCTTAGCAATGCGTGAGGGGTTTAGATATTTAATGAACACCCATGGCAATGGTTATGACTCTTCAAAAGTATTTTTTACCCAGTCCAACCAGATCAGAAATGAAATATGGGAATTCCTCGCAAAAAATCCTGAACTTGATACTTTATTGGTTGACCAGGGACTATATGCCGCTGTGATTGAATATTTATGGCAGAATAAGCTTGATATGCGCATTGCGGTCCTTATGGCTTACAGCAGGCAGATTGATTGGCCCCAAAACGTTATTGGCGGCGGTTTCTCCGAAGATCTCTGGCAATGCATAGTTGATTCCATGGTAAAACAAATTGCTGGCGGCACAATGCCTATCGCAAGCATTAAAATGAAGCCAGGTGTTATCCTTGGTAGTGATTAAAAACCTTTTGCAGCATAAAGAGAACAATTTTAGATAGTGTAATAGCAAAGTCTATAAAATGAATTTCAATAAAGGAATGATATGAAGAACCATAAACATAAAAAAAAGAATTCGAGCCAAATCAAGCTGCCGGAATGCGGAATTTTTATAGGCAGCGGCATATATCCAATGAGCGCAGATTATTTGCTGTGTACTCTTCATGGGCACTTGTCATGGGCTGTGCAAACCTTTTCCCCGCAGGAAATAATCAATAAGATAATAGAAGACAATCAAGGTAATCTTGCGCAGCTATGGGGACATTCTCGAGGCTATTCTCCTGCGGTATTATCTGAGTGGATTTATGCTTTGGATGAAATCGGCATTACTATCCCGGATCCGGATTGGGAAAATGGTAAATATCTGAGAAAAGAAGACTGCATTGAATTCAAAACTTATGCGGATCGATATGGTGCAGGTTTTTTGCGCTTTGCCAAAGAAGCCCAGAAGAAAGGTATTTATACCACCTTTATCTATACGGACGGGCATCCACAATGGTCTCAACAGCTTAATAGCTTGGGTAAGCATTACCTTGGTTACGACTTTGGAGAGCGTTTTACTTTCCGCTTTGATGAAGCCATCCTCAAGGGGAAGGATTTTAAAAAAGTGTCTTTAGTGGATTTCGCGGATGATTTTATCGACCGGGTTAAAGAGCATGTTGAAGAATACCGCCGCAACGGCTGGGGCCCGATCATGGGAACCAGCTGCAATTTTTATGTTGACTACGAAGTTGCTGCCGGGACGGATATTCCGTTGCTTGAAGACTTTGCGTTCCAGCATTTGAACATGGCGTCTGCGTTGTCGCGCGGACTTTACAGGCAATATAATCTTCCGGTATGGGGAACGCATATGGCGCACGAGCATTATTCCTGGATTCCTTACAGCAACAAACACAAATTTGACTTGTTGACCGTTGGAATGTATCAAAAATACATGTCCGGAGCAAAAATAATTATCAACGAAAGCGGCAACTGGTATGTCGAAGCCTGTCTTGTCGAAGATTCCCCCAAGCACGAACTGCCGGAAGTTGACCTGAAACCCTCTGAAGTTTCATGGAACGGCGAATTTGCGCCTAAATTCGCACCTTATATTAAGGACGCGCGTAAACATTTCCATAAAGTCGATTATACATCAGATGTAAGTAAAGCATACAGGAAAGTCATTTCTGATTTTTATGATTTCGTAAAAGCTAACGGCACTCCTGACGGGCAGCCTGAAAGTACAATTGCCATAATCAAGGGTAATTATGATTTATGCAACGCCAGGTTCAGTCTGAATAATGCGGTTGCCGGAGCATATTCCCTGGCAGAACAAAACCCATTGTGGTTTGAGGGAACTCCTGAAAAAAGCTGGGAGATTGTCCAAAATGTATTTTTCCCGCTTAAGCCGGTGCTTGGTGAAAATCCTAATGCGTTTATCTCAGGGACTCCTTACGGCATGGTGGATATAGTAAGTTTTGTCAAGGATAAAAAAGTTGACAGTGAGTTTTTAAGCGCAAATTACAAAGCTTTACTATTTTCCGGCTGGAATACCGCTTCGGAAAAACAATATAATGAATTGAGCAAGTTTGTTAAAGCGGGCGGCACCTTGTTTATTTCTATTCCGCATTTATCTACAAATACTACTCGCAACTATCCAGGGTTTACCGTGGATGAATTACTTTTTGGCGGCGATTTTTCTGAACTGTGCGGATTAAAGGTCAAGAAGCGCGGGCAACGTTTTCATTGGGCCACTGCGGTACGTGGAAACAGTGAGTTGGGATTCAAATTCCCACGCCGTTTCGGACATATGCAGACCTGTATGGGGGAAATTGAAATAACTGATCCCCAAATGGAAATTTTAGTTGTTG
Source organism: Victivallaceae bacterium (assembly GCA_963664605.1). GTDB lineage: Bacteria > Verrucomicrobiota > Lentisphaeria > Victivallales > Victivallaceae > JAHOYW01. Next base: position 797,022 of record OY761536.1, on the reverse strand, counting down.
ACGATGAACAAGCAAATCCTTTCCTGCTGCGTCGTAAACACGGCAAAGGGACGGTATATTTCTTGAATTCATGGGCATATCCCGGCGCGGTCAACAATGATCAAGGCCCTGGAGCAATAAACGATTCTTTGGGGTTGGTCGGAATGATTTACAGTCATATAGCAAAACAAAATCGCGGCACATTCTGGATTACTGATGATGGTGTTAATGTTGGCGATGAATGTAAATATATTGCTTATTCATATTTTCCGGAATCCCGACAAGTATGCCTGCAAAATGTTGATTTCGAACGTCCGCACAGTTTTTTCCTCCATCGTAAAAAACATAGCGAAAAAATTACTTTAGCGCCCCAGGAATTTAAAATGTTCAAACAACAGAAAAATTTTTATCAACAGGGAGGTGTTTATTCTAATCAAAGAAATGTTCGCGAGAAAGAAGTGGTGCTTATTTAATAAAAACTCAAAAAGGAGACGAAAATGAAAAATCAAAAAAACATCAATTGTGGTTCATTGTTTACACTCATAGAGCTCTTGGTTGTGATTGCTATCATAGCAATATTGGCTAGTCTGCTGCTGCCGGCATTACAACGGGCCCGGGAAACAGCTAAGAGTGCAGTATGTCAAAGCAACTTGAAACAACTTGGAATGTATGCATTCTTATACGTCGATGACAACGACGGCACCATGTGGGACGGCACATGGTACGACAAAGCAATTGAATATGCTTATAATACAAATCCTACGAGTCCTCAGCGAACACGAGAAAATTCTGCTTTGCTTTGTCCGGCATCCCCAATTGTTACCGACGCCCCTATAAGAACAACTATACATTGGAGAATAATGGCTGATCCACATTATGCAACCTGCACACTGCGAGCTGGTAATTATGGCAGTAATAAACTTTTCAAGGTCAAAAAGCCTAGTACAAAGTGTGGTATTATGGATTGGGGAACTTCTCCTGGAGTTAATTTAGCCTACGGCTACTCTAAAACCAGAGCTGTTGATTTTGGTAACTATGTACCCGGGGCAGCCGGTTACAGTAAGGCAATAGAGGCTGGAATAAATTTCACCAGATCTGACGCTGAGTCTGATTTCTTTAATGGACGTCACGCAAAAACAGTTAACATTTTGCTGGTAGATGGACATGTGGAAAACAAACCCAGTAATGATGTTGCCGCTGATTTTTATGTCCGGAATAATTATTTATATGGGATAGGACCATTATTTCAACTCTGGAATCGGTAAAGCTGTTGATAATATGAGTTTAAGTTTGCTTGTAAGTTTAAAATGTTTTGATAAAAAAGGTTTCTATAAATGAAAACCAGTCTATTTGCTTTATTTATTATTGTTTGTAGTTTCAGCCTGCATGCAGCTGAAACAGACAGCAGGAAAATCTACAATTGCCAGTATATGAAAAATCCTCCGTTTGGAGTGGACGCCTGGTCTCAATCTAAAATAGTAAGTTCAGGCAAAAATAAGGAAAACCGTTTTTTGCCTTATAACAGCAAGGCCGCAAACGGGCTGATCCTGGACGCGACCGCGGTTCGCGAAATTTATAAAGACCAGTCCACCAAAGGGCGTGAAACCTTATTTTACATGTTTTATAATGAGCGCGGCTGGTACATTTATATACAATGCGACGAACCAAAGATAGAAGAATATATCAACAACAATAAAGACATCGCATTGGAAATATTTTTCTGCCCGGGAATGCACAACGTGCCTTATTATCAGATGATTGTTCACCAACTTACTAATAAGACAAGCTTCTATGATTGGGGAATGCCGCATCGGGATTATCGTTCCCTGAAAGACCGCATCCGCGTTGAAGCCATGCCGATTAAAGCCGGCTTCGGGACTTTCCTTTTTGTCCCCTGGAGTGTTCTTTATGACCGTTTACCGCTCAACGGCGATCTTTGGCGTTTCAGTTTGATGCGCTGGGGGCCTTCGATGACGTGGGGCGGGAAAGTACACGACACCGGTAATTTCGGGCTGGTTAAATTCCAAAAGCCATCACCGGAAGTCAAAGCCGGAATTATGAAAGGCATTGAACGTTATGCCAAGGCAAAATTCAAACGCGACGCAAAAAAAGCTGTCTGGTTCTGGTCAGATGAAAAAGTCGGAGATCCGGAATTTTACAACAAAATCCTCAAACCGCTCCTGGATAAATATGCTGCTTCCAATCCAGCGGATTCCACTGTTGTTAAAAACCTGATGGAACTGCCGTACAATATATCCGAACTGCGCAGCGAGTATCTATTGAAAAAACTTCTGCCGGTAAAAGCTTCAAAGGCTATTGATAATTCTTTGTTCAAATCCTACGTAGTGCCTCCACTCAGCTCTTTCAAGCGGCTGCCGGACCGGATTCCATATGATGCTGTGCCAAGCTCGGAATTGCGTATGGTTGCCGCCCGCGGCGAATATGAACCGGCATCATTTGTGCTTGCCCCTAAACAAAATGTCAAAAAACTGACCCTAAAGCCTTCAGACCTGAGTAGTAGCAAAGGTAAAATATCCGCTTCTGACATAGACATCAAAATTGTCAAATGCTGGTATCAGGCGGGAACCGCATGGTACAGTTATTTTGCGGACAACAACCGCCGTGAACTCGTGCCGGAACTGCTTTTAAAGGACGAAACTTTGATAAAAGTTGATATGGATAAAAAAGAAAATTATTTGCGGGTCAACGGTAAATATCAATGGATAAGTTATCCGAAATCTGAGGCCAGGAAAGCTTTTAATTATCTCACGACTAAAGTTGCTGACAGCAAATCACTGAAAGCAGTAAAGCTGATAAAAAATGAGAATAAACAATTCTGGATCACTGTTAAGGTGGCAAAAAATACGGCCCCGGGTATCTACAAAGGCAAAATTAATTTGATTGCTGACGGCAGGAAGGCCGGAGCAATGGAACTGGCGCTCAAGGTTCTGCCATTTGAACTGCCAATGCCTAAAACATATTACAATATTAACAACCCTTACCTGGTAACAATCTATGGTACCGGAATATACGACATTGGTTACAGGTTTGGCATAAAGCAAAGCATACTCGATAAAATGCAGATGGCAATATATAAAAATGTACTGAAGCATAACGTTTTCAATTGCCGGTCAGATTTAACTATTGCGCGTCATAAAGACCGTCCTCTGGCTATAGAAAGACTTAAACATGAAATAGCAATGCTTAAAAAAGCTGGTTTCGTTACTAAACCGCTTCTGTCACGCGGATGGTCATTTCCAATAAGCAATTACAGCAAAGCTGAGGTTGACCAGAAATTTAAAACCCGCATCGATGATCTCGTCCGCACTTTCAAAGAAACTCTCGGGCATACTGATGTCTATATCACCAGTTGGGATGAAGCTTCTGAAAGGTTTGTAAAAGTAATGCGTAAATTTACTGAATACACATCATCCCAAGGTCTTAAAATATGGATGACAACTCATAAAGGACGCCATTTTGATTTGGCGGGATATCTGATTGATTATGCCAACCATGGCGGCTGGCCCGAACGCAGCCGCGCTGATATGTGGCACTCTGTCGGCTCAAAGGTCACCAGTTATGCAGGGCCCCATACCGGACCGGAAAATCCAGATGTGTTCCGCAGGTGGGAAGGCCTGGCTCGTTACAAAGCTAATTATGACGGTTCATTCAATTACATACTTTTCAGCGGTTTGCATCCAACTTTATATAAAAGATATAAATCAAATGTCTGGAACGACTTTATGGGAGATGCTTTTCGCAATTTCAATATTGTTTATCCTACAACTGAGGGACTGATCGATACGTTAGCATGGGAAGGTTTCCGTGAAGGCATTGATGACGTTCGTTACGCAACAAAGTTGAAGCAGCTTGCAGCGACAGCCATTGCCGGCGGCAACTACAAAGCCGGACATGCCGCAAAAAAAGCTTTGATGTGGCTTGAACTGCTGGACGAACGCAAGGCCGACCTGAACAGTGTACGACTTGAGATAATCGAGTATATCAGCAAAATCCAAGACGCAATGAAAAAATAAATTAATGGCGGCAAATCTGGGAAATGGTTGGGAGCAGAACACATTTAACTAAAAAATATTTTAAGTTGTATAATTAAGAATAGGCAACAGAAATTAACAGGAAATATATTTTATGGGAAGTATTCCAAAAATAGCGGCGGTAGGCGCAACTCGCGGTGCAATTGTTTCCCGCATATGGCAAACCAGTCATTATTTTAAACTTACTGGAATTTGTGATCTTGATAGTAAACTGGCAGAAAACCAGGCCCTCCTGGCGGAAAAGGACGGCTTCCCGCGTCCGAGGATATTTACTGACCTTGACTCCATGTTAGAGTGGGGTGATTTCGATATTGTCATGTTAGCATCGCCAGATGCAACTCATTACGAATTAGCCGAAAAAATCCTTTGTGCTGGATTTCATTGTTATATTGAGAAACCAATGACCAATTCCATTGATGATGCCGCAAAACTGGTAAAAATATGGAAGGATTCAGGTAAAATAGCGGTAATCGGGCACGAATGGCGTTATACTAAAGTAATAACGGCGGCTAAGGGGAAAATTATGAATGGAGATATTGGAGTACCCAGGCTTGCAATAACGCTGGATTTTTGTGGTAGAATGGGCTGCTATTGGCGTCGCAAAGAATGGCGGGAGCCGTTGCGGCACCATAAAAACTCATTAACTTTACAGAAAGCTATTCATCATCTAGACATACAATCATATCTGCTTGGCACATGGGCTGATTCTGTTTTTGCTTCTAAAGATATGGATCAATTTGGAGGAAACAAGCCAAAAGATTTAATCTGTGACGAATGCAACGATGCTTCCACCTGTCTTTATAACAGCAGTAAAATATTGGTCAACGGACATCCCTGTCCGTTACTTGCCAGAGATAAGCTTTGCGTTTATTCAAAAAATTTAAACCTTCCAGATAATACGGTTGCAACCATTGATTATCAGACTGGAGCCAGGGGAAATTATGTTGAATGTTTTTTTTCTCCGGAATACAGTGTTGAACACACAATTATCGGTAGTCTTGGGCAAATTAGAATCAAGGCTTTTCTTGCCGATGATTCGACTATGACCTTGGAGGTACAGCGGCTAGGAGAAGGGCAACCAGAAATATTTAAATTTAATGGTGGAAGTCATGGAGGGGGAGATGAGGAAATAGGTCGAAATTTAAGCCATTCCGTCAGTAGCGGTCAACAAATCCATCCAGATCCGGTTGATGGTTATTATTCAGTTGCTACTGCATGTGCCATTGATCAATCAGGTATTTGCCAAAAGCCTGTTGCGGTCGAAGAACTTTCTTTCCCGAAATTAAAAAGACGGGAACTTTAAAATAATTAGATAAAGGTTCAGCTTGTAACAGGAAATCCTACAATGAATAAATTCAAATTCTCCCCATCGCTGGTGCACCATCATTTAATGAGCAATATGGAACAGTCCATGTCATACCGTGGTGGAAACGTCCACCAATGGCAAAATACATTACGGTCAAAACTCAAAGAATTGATTGGATATATGCCGGATGAAAAATGCGCACTCAATGCACGCAGCCTATGGAAGCGCAAACACAAACTTGGAATTATAGAAAAAATAGTTTTTACATCAGAGGATTTTTGTGATGTTCCAGCTTACATCTGTTTACCCCAAAAAGCCAAAGCGCCTTATACGACTTTTATTTGTTTACAAGGGCACTCCACCGGCATGCACAACTCAATTGCTGTCGATTTTGACACCAACAAAAAAACAATCAAAGTATCTGGCGACCGTGATTTTGGCTTAATTTGCATGCAAAACGGTATCGCCGCATTATGTATTGAACAACGTTCTTTTGGAGAACGCCGGGAAAATGTACAAAAAATAGTTTCAGAACGCATGTGTCATGATGCAGTATTTCACGCCCTGCAACTTGGCCGCACTTTAACCGGGGAACGTATCTGGGATGTTGAGCGCGGATTGGATTATTTAGCTGAACGCGGCGATATTAATATGGCAAATATCGGCCTTATGGGTGATTCAGGGGGAGGTACTGTTACCATGTATGCCTGTGCAGTCCTTGACCGCATTAACTATGCTATGCCATCGTGTTCATTTTGTACTTTTGCAGATTCCATCATGAATTATTATCACTGTGGAGACAATTATATCCCGGGTCTTTTAAATTATGCTGAGGCAGCTGATTTAATGGGACTTCATGCTCCCAAGCCGCTGGTTATTGTAACAGGCAGAGAAGACCCAAGCTTTCCTGTTGACGGTGTTAAAAAAGCATTTGCGGATTTGCAAACGATATATTCAGTTGCGGGGGCAGAAGATAAATGTAAGTTGATTATCGGCGAAGGAGGACATCGTTTTTATGCCAATGAAGCTTGGCCGGTAATGCTTGAAATGATTGAGAACATTGCTTAAATCGCAAAATGCAATGAAAAAATAAATTAATGGCGGCAGTTGGGAACAGAGGTCAGAGCTCTTCTTGCCTTGATTCGACTATGACCTTGAATCCCCATCTTCTGTCGCCTATGAAGAACCTGCTCGTTTTATTTATCGCAAACAAGGAGAAACGGAGAAGCATGAAAATGCTCATTCAACGTATAAATAAAAAGTAGTAATCATAATATTCCTGCGAATGTAATATCTCCAGAAGATTATCTGCTACTGTAAATTTCACTCAATATTTAATGCTTGCCCTCCTATGTTAAAATTACAAATATGGTTCAATGGACTTTATGACCGCATTCGAAAGACACTCGTTGCCGAATATTTCCATATGGATACCATCCGTAAACATACATTTTATGAAGTCATTATCCATGACAACACTATAAAGATCATTTATTGCAATGTTTTCTGCTTTTGCAATATTTAATGCGGCTTCATTGTAAGCATCCATATGGGCATGCCTTTCCCATTGACGCATTGGTTTTTCTTTATCCGGTTCAAAGCAGGGAGTCGTGGTTGCCCAGATTATTTTTATATCTCCCAATGCCTTTGCTTCATTGATAAAGCGTTGAACACAGAGTTTATACTGTTCCAGGCATATGCGTGAAAATCCGTCGGGTAAAATACGTGAATCATGAATTCCAAAATTGAAATGAACAATATCCGGTTTCTGATCGGCGACCCATTTTTGAAAATGAGCCATCATCCATATACTGTAACAGCAATTCTGGTCTGGTGTCAAAACCTCTGCTCTCCCCTCCAACTTTTTCCTTACCATTGGCTCGTAGCCGATGCGAATAGAATCACCGATTAAAACAACTCTCATTGGTTTATCCTTTGCCTTTAAAATTTAAAGATTGTCTTTATCTACTACCTCTTTCGGCAGTAATAATTTGTCAGGAGTACTTGCGACATATGGAGGAACTGTGAGGAAGTTAATATTTCCTGCAAAATGAACCAGTTCCCAAAGTTTATCGTCCATTCCCTCTGGCACAGTAATCGAATGATGCCCAACTGTCTTCTTGAATGAATATAAGCGTTTGCCGTTTGGAGCGATAATATGTCCCCGATGAGCCATTGTGCAAAAGAAACCAAGAACTTTTGTGCCTTTAGGAACGTAGAAATAAAGTTTGGTAATACGGATATCAGCAGGCTGTTTTAAGGTTAACATTGTTCCATCAACTGCACGGTGCATACTTACAGATCTTTTGTCATCTATAACTATTTTATGAAGTCCGGGCTGGGTAGGGGTAAACGAGACTACATGGAATTTAAAGTCTATAGGTATATCTTTTGTCTTGAGCAAAGTTTCCCGGCTCCCGGTTTCAGACATACCGCCAATCTTATAAAGCTTGACTGATGAATACAGAGACTTGTTACGGGTATTTTTGATACCGCCAGCTCTGACCGACACCTCAATTGGTTTTAAATTCCTATCTACCCAAGTATAATATGAGGCTATGCCTCTACGCCCATATCCCGGAATCTTATTGATCGCAGATATTTTTTTGAAGCTGGCGGCCGGCACTAGGTCTTCGCTAAAATTTACCACTTCAAAGTCAAGCAATTTATTGTTGGCAATTCCATCAGAAATAATTTTACTAATATCCTCCGAAGAAAACGGCTTGCTGCTTTCCCAATTTACAGGTTTACTATTTTTCGCACCTCCTGCAATACGCCTCAGTCGGCTACTATATCTATATATGGCATAGGACGTAACCATTCTTGTGTTTTTTATACAACCAACAAACTGCAACATTTCGTTTATAACTTTTAATCTTAATTTATTTGTTGGAACCTGATAATATGGCATAAAGACTTCACAGTATCTGGTGTAAACAGCCAGGTCTTCAAGTCTGGCAAGAATTTTTTGATCACCTGCAGCTTCTTTATGAGCCCTAGCTAAACAAGAATACATTCTGCCAAGGGTATCATGACAAAGTTTTTTCTTATTTGCTCCATCCAGAATTTCGTAGAATTTTTTCATTGTAACGGCAGCTGGACCGAAACAGTTTTGCAGAAAATCGCTTGTCAATTCATCTATTTTCTGACTGTTTTTTACGTTCCACAGCATCTGTTGTGCCAAATAATAACCAAGTCCATTCGATCCCCAGTTATCACTGGCCTCAGCCGACATATAGCGAGCGTTCTGCCGATAAAAATCGGGAATTGTTTTTTTAAGAATATCAGTATTTCCACCAGTAATCTTCCCGAAAATATCAAATGTCCAAAGATAACAGTCATAGTATTCCCGGATGCCAAGTGTTGCTTTTTTAGCACTCCAGCCTTTTATCATTTCGTACACCGGTAACTTATTGAAACAGGTGGCAATACTGACAATCACATTCGGATCTGCATCTATGCTTGGCGGGGGAGAGTGCTGATTATATGCATACATACCAATTCTTTTCCCCGGAAATTTCTTCTCGACAGCGCTGGATACAGTATTTGCCAGAAACAATGCGCGGTCAGATGGGGACCCGATTTTAGCACATTCGGCACATTCGCACCAGCCGCCGCCGTCACTCGGGTCCATCGAGATACTGTCTGTTTCCGGTTTCTGCTCAAAAATTTTAAGCGCATAATCCGAAACCAACTGGCGCAGTCCGGGATTTGAAATACAAAACTTGCTAGATTTGCGTTTCCCTTCCAATAATCCGTAATATTCGGGATGTTCTTCAAATGCTTTCTTGTTATGTGATATAATTCCATCATAAGCATGACCGCTGCGTAATTTATATCCGCCACCGCGATTAACCATATTCCATTGTCTTGTCGTTTCTTGAAATTCCTTCCAAATACCGAATCCAGGCCAAATGCGACGGGTGTAATAATCAGGAGTTTCTCGGATATGCACGTTCAGTTCAAGGTTTTTCCGAGAAGGGATTATTTCCCATTTTTTCATAGGAAAATACATCCGGTATCCTAAACGTTTCAACAAGTCGAAAACGGCATAGCAGACAGCATCGGTGCTTGCTCCGATGATATAGACTCCATTTGCATGAGATTTTATTTCATATCCCTGGCGTTCCCCGGGATCTTCTAGTTTAAAGCCAGGTTTGAATGCAAGTTCCGGAAAATCTTTAATAGTTCCTACTGCAACACCAGTCTTTCCGTCACCTGTTTTTATTTCAAATTTACCACCGCTAATCTTGCTTAAATAATCTGCAAGATATTTAGCTGAATCTCGAACTTCTGCTGATGCCTTTCCTGAAATTATTATCGGCAGAAGTGCTTTGCCACCAGACGCAATCATCGTTTTTTCTGAACTTTTAACGATATGGTCGCCAGCGAAACTTGCTACACTCACAAACGATATTGCTAAACAACAAAACAGCATCAAAATATCTTTTTTTTTCATTATCCCTCTCTGTTTTTTAATTTTTTTATATCTGAATCAGTTTTATACATTTATTATTCATTATTGTAATGTTTTGTATTAAAACACTTCTAAGAGTTATCTGGCATCTATTTCAAGGAAGTAAAAATCTCTGTCATGAATGGTACTTGTATTAAGATAAGCATCAAGTGGCTGTGTTAAACTTGTATACCTGTAATCCTTCACATGGCCGTCTGCAAAAAGGATGTTTGTAGTTAAATTATGTGGAAAAATAACACATGAACTTTGACGAGTATATCCTGCCCGTTCTCCATATTCTCCGGCAGTTTCGCCAACCATATACATTTGTGACGGCTTGGAAACTTTTCTTTTAGGAGTGCAAGCTGCTCTTTCCCACATCGTTGAATATTTAAAAGGGGAACCGAATCCAAAATTAGAACCTATTATATAATTACATGTTCTTGTTGCACTGTTTCCGTTTAATGTCGCTTGTGCTTTTGCTTCCGCTCCGCTGTTTGTCGGCCTGTATTTTATTCCAGGACAAATGAAAAGGTTTTTTTCTGTATTATTATTGGAATTTGCAATATCCCCGGTATAAGGCTTTAATTGTTCCACCCATCTATAAGATGCCCCTCCCCAGGCTGTTGGATCTGTCATGTTAGCGCAAGGATAATAATCGTAATCTGAATGATAGAGATATGTGAACGTATTGAATTGCTTCAATCTGCTAACACACGATGCTTTAAATGCTGTTTCGCGAGCCTTTCCTATAGCTGGAAGCAACATGCTGGCAAGGATTGCTATGATAGCTATCACGACGAGTAACTCTATTAGTGTAAAAGTCGGACTATAATTAATGTTTTTCTGTGTTTTCATTCTCGCCTCCTTATTAAATTAGTAGCTTCAAAATAACGTAAACTTTTAATTTTTAAAGAATATGCTAAAAACTGTTACAATTTACCAAACTAGTCCCCAAGACAAACCTTTAACTAAAAACTTGTTTCGCGAAACTTATATTTGTATAATAATACAATATTATAAAAAATCAAGAGTAAAACTCAAAAAAGGAATAAAATTAACAAAATAAATCAGTATACACAACATAAGCCACAAACAGCAAGAAACTGTTATTTTGAGTTTTCTAAAGGGCACTCAGAAATAACTTCTGGGGTAAAAGAGATGTTTCTTACCTCTAATTTGTCGTTTTTCATATTCTCAATTAACAAGACCACGCCGTTTTCTGCCAGTCTGGAAGTTATTTCCTTGCAGTAAATAGACGGCATGATTAGTGATTTTGAGGTATTTTTTAAGGTTGCAACAGTAATTTTGTTGCTTATACTGCGCCCAAAACGTGCTATAAGCAAACAGGAAATTTCCTGGGCAGCAGAAAAATTGAGGCAAATAATACTGTCGAAGTCCGGAGCATCTTTCTGCAAAGCTTTTTCCATAACATCAAATGCATTATAGTAACCTCCTTTTCCTTTATAAATTAGTTCATCATACAATGCAATATTGTTTAATTTTAAAGCCTCTTTAAATTCTTCAAATCCCTGTTTTGAATAGAAATTATCAGGATTTTCATAGAAAAATGCAATTCTTTTTTTACCACAACTTATTAATTTTCTTACTAGATTATACAACATTTTTCCAGTATTCAGTTCCACACAACTAGCTTGAGAGGTAATCGAATGGTTATAGTTACCAACAATAACATAAGGGATGTTGGTTTCCTGAATCAGGCTTATAATGTGTTCCGTCAATTCTCCCGATAGAATAATTCCTCCTACTCTGCGGTCTCGCAAAGCCGGGGGCAAATTATAGACATTTTCCTCTTTCCCGCTCAAGCGAGTCAGTATCAAATGAAAATTATTTTTTTCTATTCCAGTGGAGATTCCTTCCGTCATTCCTGAATATTCAGGGAATTCAAAGCTGGCGCCGACCAGAACAAAAGCAATATCCTGAGAATATCCAGTCATTCCTTTTTTCAGCATATCTTGAACGTTTGGATTCAACTGGTAGCCGACCTGCTTGCACACCGTCATGACCTTTTTTCTTACTTTATCTGAAACATCAGCTTTATTATTGAACACTTTTGAAACTGTTGCTTTTGAAACCCCTGCATGGTCAGCAACAGTTTGCATACTAACATATTTCTTTTTTACTGTTTTAGTTGTCATATCTGCCTATCTCTATAAATATATTTAGGTTAACTTGTTTATAGAATAAGCTTTTTATATAAAAAGTCAAATTTTTATGTAAATGCTCTTAATATTCTCTGCGCTGTTATAATTTAACAGCTTTATTTTCCTTTCTGGATTTTTCTGCAGCAAATACCGCCATATGAGTCTCCAGTGTTTCCTGGGCTCCGGTAATTATTTTCCCCTGATCACCAGTGGCAAGCGCTTCGATAAAACTGTCCATAAGCCCGTAATCTCCACCACCATGACCTCCAACCAGAGAACCGTCTGAATTAGTCAAGGTATTGATTTCGGTCATTTTATCAGTAAGGAAATTATAATGCTTCAACTGCCAACCGTTTCCTTCGATTTCCCCTTTAGTACCAAATATCCTGGTTTTTCTGCCGTCTCCCTGTGCAGGCCTAAAACCATTCATACAAAATGTAGCTGTCGCACCACTATCAAACTCAAAGTTTACGACCTGATGGTCATTGACATTGTTGTCACAAGCAAATACACAACGCCCGTAAGGACCGTTTTGCAACGCTTCCATAACGCTGTCCTCAGTAACATCACCTTTGGTTATCATATCAACAGGCCAGTGTGTCTTCCCGTCTTTTACCATTTTCAGATAGAGCTTCAATGCCGAAAATGGGCATTCCTTTTCAATTTTGCAACTGACACAGCGGTCGGCAGCGCCTTCAGGTTGACTTTCCCGGCGATAGAAACTCAGGCTGCCAAAGGATGAAACCTTCCTGATGGGTTCTCCTACAATATGACGCAGCCAGTCAATGTCATGACAGGATTTTGCCATAAGGAAAGAAGCGGATTCCGGCTGCTTTCTAAAGTTCCCGCGAACAAATGAATGATTGAAGTGCCAATAGGCAACCGCTTCGCAATGCTGTACCTGAATCACCCGGCCGATCAGTCCTGACTCCAGCATTTCTTTAATTTTCTTAGTATAATGCGTATATCGGAGAACATGGCAAACCGCAAAAATTATGTTATTCCGGATAGCCGCCTCCGTTATTTTTTTGCAATCATCCATACTTGGAGCCATAGGCTTTTCCAATAGTATATTATATCCTTTTGGAGCCAAAGCCAGCATCGGAGCTTTATGCAGGGAATCCGTAGTGGCTATAATTGCAGCATCCGCGAAACGTTCGCGCTCAGCAATTTCCTGCCAATCCCGGCAGGCATTTTCTCGGGGAATACCAAATTCCGCAACCATGCGTTCGCGCTGAAAATCTCTTGGTTCTGCTACACCGACAATTTTCACATTCTTTTTTTCTGCTGCGTATTTCGCATAAGCATAACCACGGCTTCCAGCCCCAATGACAAGTATCTTAATCATTTCCATATTCTCTTTTTCAGTAGCTAATTACAACGTTAATATTACTTCCGGATTTCTCCGGGAGTACTTTAGTCATTTCATGCGAAACGCCATCAACTAAAATTCCATGTTTTCCGCTTTTATTATATTTTACATCATAAACAGTTCCTCTGAAATTGCGCCTGTAACTTTTAAGGATAATTTTATCAGGGATCTGCTTCGTGTTAATTTTGAGGCCTTCGAAATCCGGAGAAATGCCGGAGAAAGAATTGTGCATCAAACGCAATATCCATGCCGCCGTACCTGTGTACCAGCCAAAATAGGAGGTTCCAGCTCTATACTTTGCTTCTTTCCCAAAGATGCAGTTTGTCAGGACAAATGGTTCCGCACCGCTTAAATCACTGGGGTTGGCTTTGCTGTCCGGCAACATTATTTCCGCATACTTCCAGGCCTCGTCAATCATACCGGCTTTAACCAGCGCGTGAAGAAAAAAAGCACCACCATGGTTATACATGGCTCCATTTTCATAGACACCTGGCAATTCTGCACTTACACGTCCCAGATAAGGATCAAATCCTGGATAACACGGAGAAAAAAGCTTCAACCCTTTTGAGGTCCCAAGCTTGTCAATGGTTAACTTCAACAGCTTCTCCCGTCTTTCTTCAGGCGCTGCTTCAGATAATACAGCCCAGCCCTGGGCATTCAAATAGATTTTGCCGTATTTATTCTCAGGAGATCCATAAGGCTGCCCGTCATCACGATAACCGCGTATATAATAATCCCCGGTCCAGGCATTCTTTTCCAGTGAAGTTTCAAGGTCGGCAATCCATGCATCAGGATCAAAAGGAAGATTTTTTCCGCTAAACGCTGCAATTCCCTTCATTTTCCTGAGAGCTTTAATCAAACCGCAGGTAACCATAACGCTATCTCCTTTGCCGCGGCATCCAACTCCATCAAGACCATCGTTCCAATCGGCAAAGCGAATACGGCAAAATCCATAGTCACTTCTGTCGTTATAAAGGAAATTAACTGCTTTAATTAAGTGTTCCCATATCGGCTCTTTCCCTGAATGGTTGAAATATGCTAACTCTTTATTAAGAAAGTTGAAATCTCCAGTTCCCTGAAGATATTCCGCAACAGCCAGCACCAGCCAATATGGCCCGTCACTATATAACTCTTTATCAACATATGGTTTCCAGGCGCGAATTCCCGAGCCGTTAAAGTTCTGGACGGAAATCACTTCCTTTATCCCTTCTTTGGCTCTTTGCTGGTCGTAGGTCAGCATCCCGGAGGAATCCTGTAAAACATCCCGGAACCCCTTCCTATGCAATACGCCCAGACGGTTTTGACGCTTGCCCCAGGTATTTGCTATGGAATCCAATGCCGGGTTACTTGTTTGGATGAACGAATTATTAATTTCCCGGAAACACTTTGTCCTGATTTTTTCCTCTTCTTCATCGAATTTTTCTTCATTTAAATATTCCTGGGCCAGCTGCCTAATCTCTTCAGAACCACTTGCAGGCCCCACAAGGTAGCGGAAGCTTTTTGTTTCACCCGGCTTCAATATAAATTGTTGATGCATAGCAAGACAGGTTTCTCCGAAATAAGCTTCCGTATTACTGCATTTTCCGTTTTTTAATGCGCTGGCAGCATTCAGGTTTCCGGCAATACCAAGAAATTTAGTTCTATCCATATCCATGCTTGTATAAGGAGTTTCTGAAGCAATAAAAACATTATACTTGTCATGAGGCAGATCCGGGATGCCGTTTTTTATCCATATTGCATTGCACTCCGGTACTGTATGTCCGGAGATAAACATGGTCGTTGCCGTGTAAAATCGATATTTACTGACGGCATACCCCATCAGGTTAACCGGCATATAAAGGAACATATCCTTTGTTATTTCAGTATTAGAAGTGTTGCTTGCAGATACAGTCCAGAATTCCAGAGGAAGAGTATCCGGAACAAACAACTTCCATTTAACCTTACAATTATCCTTTTGCCCTGACACCTGCCAATATGCAGGATTATACGTGCATTGATATTCCTGAGGCACGATTCCGAACGGAGCAACTGCCGGAGACCAGCATGAACCATTTTCGTTGCGTAATATAAGAGAACGCTCAGGTGCGTTAAAGAGTATAGTATCCTTTCCATCCTTATCCCAATAACGCGACATCCCCTGCCCGAACTGGTCGACTTGGAGCAACATATTTTCATTATACAAATAATGCTGCCAGCGTCTGGGAGTCATCGGATCTTTCAATAAAAAACTTCTATAAATGTCCTGGTCTTGAAAACAACCATGTTTTGTCATCACTCATTTCCTTATAATTTCCTGCAAACAACTTTTTATTTTTAGAGCTTACGTTACATCCAATATAAAACCCTTGAACTGTTATTTTTCAGCCCAGAGCATGGCAGGTTGAGTAATTCCTCCCATGCCAAGCTCATTGTGGACATGATTCGAAACCTTTACAGCAATAGTATTGACAGCCCCGAATTTGATTGCCGGAGTTGCGGCAAATTCCCAGTGGCGGCCTGAAGGTGCAGCGCCTTTAGTAATACATTTAAGTTTTTTACTATTGATCCAGACTTCGGCCTTGTCGTCAATACCGCCGAACCATAATTTCATTTTGCGGTTTTTAAATTTTGCAGGCACTTTTACCTTGGTGCGATACCAAGCATCATTCCGGTAATAACGAAGTCCCTGGCTACTCCATGTTTGCGAATATGTTTTTAACCGTCGCCAGCCTTTTGTCGAATATTCCGGCTTCATGTAGCCTTGCTTCTCTCCAATAGACTTCGGATCCTGTATAAAAAGCCATTCATCCGGCATTTGGGCTGCAATTTCATTACCATCGGAACAACGTTCCAAGCCTGATTTTAGTGTGTCAAACCAAAAACGTTTAAGATATGCTTTGCCAAAACGCACATTAATGGGCGATGGGTCAAATTTTTTACCTTGTTCAATCTTTTCGAGAGCGCGTTTGTACGCCGCCATAGCTTCCTTGAAATGGAAAGCGTATAACTGTGCAAGCATATCCAAATTGTCCTGCCCGTAAGCGTGAGCTAAAACCAGCATTGCCAGGCGCTTTGCGTAAATGCTGCCTGGAACGACTTTTTTCTGCGCCTTTTTCAGCAAATCGTCAAGCTCGTTCATGACTTCCGGGGTCAGGATATTGGGAAGATCATAAATATTACCCGCATGATAATCGGCATTGTAATATGCCTTTTCAAGCGTGTCAAAATACCTTTTCACCGTAAGCGCTGCGGAGCCGTAGAATTTATTGAAAAAATCATCCAGCACAGTTTGAGGGGGCACATTCACGTCCCAGAACAGCTTGGCGGCAAGGTAAAGGGACGGTCCGTGATGTGCCCACATCGGGTTACATTCGATACGGCAGCCGATAAACCCCTGTTTATGATAAAAAGGAATTTCAGAGCTGACCTGGCTGAACATACTGAACGGGAGTCCCTGGTCAGCCAAATTAAACAGGTAGCCGCGGTAAAACAACTTAACGCCAAGCTTCTGCCAGCCGGAAACCAGTTCTCTTAGATAACTGCGCTCTTTGCATGCAGGATTATCTATAGAATGCAGGCGGCATACATCTATGGGCGCTAGAACCGGCAGTATTTTCTGGTTTGGCTTTTCCCTGACGGGAGGCCGTGTATATTGAGAATAAGCATAGAAAGCTACGCCCACATCGGGATAATCTTTTTGTAATTCCTTGAGTATGATGTTAAAACACTTTACATAGCGGTCGGTAACGGATATTTTGCCGTGGAAAGGATCTAAGTCATCTGCATCCCAGGGACTTGTCCCGAAACCAGTACCGTCCGGCGGTCCCATAGGTATGTATTGGGTTTTGGGATATCTCTTCATGTATGCTTTGGCTACAGCAATAAGATTCTCCATTACAACGGGATTCCATAGTTTCAGCATGCCGGTGGTTTTACCGTTTTCCGTGCAGTAATATTCCGGGTGTGTTTTAGGATTTGGAGAGAAATGCATTCCGTGTCCGCCCGGGTTTATGCCGCCCATCCGGTTGCGCCGCTTCCAGGTCCTGTCTCCGGCGGCTTGTAGGTGACGCCCCTTGAAAGAAGGGATCTGGATCGTTTTTCCAACTTCCAGAGTTATCGTTTTCTTTTTAGGAACTACTATTCCTGTTTCTCCCGGAATAAACCAGCGGCATCCAAGCTGCGTCAGCAGTTCATAAGCAGCAAATAAAGTTCCTTGCTGAGAAAGTCCGGCAACGATAATTTTCTTCAGCCTAACATCCAAAATCAGGGAATCGGAATCAGTTCCTTTCTTTAAAATTTCCGTTTTGACTTCAGGATTCAAGTTTAAACCTATTTCTACAGAAATCATTCCTGCAGGAGCTTTCCCGCCTCTTGAAATTAATAGTTTTGCTCCACTGATTTTCTTTATATGGTCTGCAATTTCCCTAGCTGCAAGTATTTCATCAGGTTGCGGCTTAGAGGACAGTAAAAGCACTGCCGTGGGTTTGCCATTCACAACCAGACTAACCGTCTTGCCAAAAGTATTCGTTATAGTGAATATCAGCGATCCTAAAATAAGAAAAATCTTCAATTTTGATTTTAAAAACTTCATCTCTGTCCCTTTTTTGTCCTTTTAAAATTATATATTATCTTTGCGATTTCGGTGCGTGAAATCGATAGCTTACTGAAAAATTTGGAGAGTTATCTGGCATCTATTTCAAGGAAGTAAAAATCTCTGTCATGAATGGTACTTGTATTAAGATAAGCATCAAGTGGCTGTGTTAAACTTGTATACTTGTAATCCTTCACATGCCCGTCTGCAAAAAGGATGTTTGTAGTTAAATTATGTGGAAAAATAACACATGAACTTTGACGAGTATATCCTGCCCGTTCTCCATATTCTCCGGCAGTTTCGCCAACCATATACATTTGTGACGGCTTGGAAACTTTTCTTTTAGGAGTGCAAGCTGCTCTTTCCCACATCGTTGAATATTTAAAAGGGGAACCGAATCCAAAATTAGAACCTATTATATAATTACATGTTCTTGTTGCACTGTTTCCGTTTAATGTCGCTTGTGCTTTTGCTTCCGCTCCGCTGTTTGTCGGCCTGTATTTTATTCCAGGACAAATGAAAAGGTTTTTTTCTGTATTATTATTGGAATTTGCAATATCCCCGGTATAAGGCTTTAATTGTTCCACCCATCTATAAGATGCCCCTCCCCAGGCTGTTGGATCTGTCATGTTAGCGCAAGGATAATAATCGTAATCTGAATGATAGAGATATGTGAACGTATTGAATTGCTTCAATCTGCTAACACACGATGCTTTAAATGCTGTTTCGCGAGCCTTTCCTATAGCTGGAAGCAACATGCTGGCAAGGATTGCTATGATAGCTATCACGACGAGTAACTCTATTAGTGTAAATTTTCTTTTTTTCATCTTTTCACCTTTATTATTGTTTATAAAATATATATTAGTTACAAACCAGCCTAATACCCAAGCCTTACATAAACCTGTTTCGCGAAACTAATACTTGTATAATACTACAGTATTGTGAAAAAGTCAACAGAAAAAATAAAACTTAACAGAAAAAAGTAGAAATATGATAAGCGGTCAGTCATTTCTAGAGCAAGTTGCAATATAATTCTCTTGGATGCCTGAAGGATAAATTTAAAGAACGATTATGTGAATATGGAGTATATGGACAAACAATAAAGACAGTTACTGTTAATAGTTTAAAAAATGATATTTGCATAATTATAGAATACTGAACAATAAAAATTTATTTTTAGATTTTTTCTCCTTAAATCATGTTAATGCTATTGATTTTGCATTATAAAATACTATATTATAAACATGTTTCGATAAACGATTTATTCAGGATAAAAACTAATGATCGATAAAAAGAATATACAGATTGAGTCAAAAAAATTTCCGCCCAGAGGATTGACCTATTTTTGGTTTTTAAATGATGAATGCAAAGAAGCTGAACTTGAAAGACAAATTGATGAGTTTACTCAGGCAAAAGTTTCGACAATATGTTTGCATCCAAGAGATGGTTTACTCTTTCCCTATGGGGGGAATGCCTGGTTCGAGATGATTGCGAAAACTACATCCAAGCTTGCAACTGCAGGAATTAGTGTTTGGCTGTACGATGAATTCCCATATCCAAGCGGAAATGCCGGAGGAAGGATTGTTATTGATTATCCTGAATTCCGGGCAGCCAAAATAACTATGCATCAGGCATCTTCTGAAGATATAAAAGATTGTTTATGGTGCTTCCCTGCTGCTGGCCCGCTTCTTTACTGTGGTCTCGTTTCTAAAGAAAATGGCTTCCTTATTGAAGACTATACACATAATGTAGGAGTTTTGACCAGAGAATGGAAAGTGATGAAAGATTGGGACAGCCGTTTCTATTATCCGGCCACTCCGCTTTACACATGTGACCGTGCAATGACAAGTGGCGTAGAATATGCAATAAAAGTCAAAGATATTCCTGAAAAATACTATCTGGTTGCTTTTACAACTGAAAATGCTCTGGATATCAGCAGCCGCTGGCAATATAATGTTGATCCTTTGAATCCTCAGGCAACACAAAAATATATTGAGTACACTCATGAAAAATATTATAAGCATATGGGAGATATGTTCGGCAAAGAAGTTACTGCCATGTTTACGGATGAACCCAAATACTATGGAAAGACCCCGTTCACTCCTGGTATGTTTGAGTCCTTTTATAAAAATTGTGGTTATGAACTCAAAGATCGTCTTTATCATCTTTTTGCCAAAACTAATACTCCAGAGGGTATTCAAACCCGTTTAAATTACCGTGAATGGTGCGGAAAACGTTTTGAAGAAGCCTGGATGAAACCAGTTGCGAAATGGTGTCACGAGCATCAGCTCAAACTGGTAGGTCATATCAGTCCGGAAGACGATCCGGTCACTCAGGCTTGTTGCGTATCTAATTTGATGCCATTGCAAAAACATTTTGATCTTTGCGGGCTTGACATCATTATCCCTGCTATTGGAGATGGGGAGCACCCATTGTTAAATATTGGTATAATTTCTGCGGTGTCAGTTGCACAGCAGGAAAAGAAAATCGGGGTTTTAAGTGAATCCCTTGCATGTTCCGGCAATAATTGTTCAATGAAGCAATTGCGTAGAATAATTAACTGGCAGACGATAATGGGAATGACTGTCCCAGTTGTTCACGGTATTTTTTCTTCGTTGAAGGGGAATCGCGAATTTGAGTGTCCTCCTGACTACGGGCCAAATTCAAAGTATTGGGAAGGCATGCAGGAACTTAGTAAGGATATCGAGTCTGTTCAAGAAATAATATCAGGAGCAGTCCAAATCGCACCTGTTGCGATTTTGTGGCCGATCCGTTCTTTTTATGACCTTAATGAATTCTGGCAGGCAGACCATGGCGGCCTTAGAGATGAATTGATGACCTTAGTATCAACTTGTGTTCAAGAGCATATAGGAATTCAATTTATTGATGAAGATACCTTTCAACAAGTCCGGGAGGGAGATTCAAAATTAATAACAGGAAATGCTCAATACAGTCATATTATAGTACCTGGATCAACTATCTGGGATGATAAAACTCTCAGGAAACTGGATTCTATTGAAAAGAATGGAAAAATCAATGTCTATTACAATGCCACTATTCCTGTTTGGAGACAAAATAAAAACAGCGTTGACGAAATAAATTTGAGTAATATTCAGATTCTGTCAATAAAAGACATTAAAACGAAACTGCCCAAACTTGCCGAAATCAGTTGCAAAAAGAGAAATGATATTTTTGTAAGTAGTTGGTTAAACGATGGTAAAAAGTTTTTATTGTTGTATTACCCGGGTAAAGATAAAATATCTGTTTGCGTTAACAATAAGCAAATTGAATTATCAGATCATAGTATTCTGGTGATATGAGGCTGGAATATTAACTTCTGATTCTGTCAAAGGCGCAGTTAGCATTATGATTGTAAAAATTAAATAGGTAACACTTTTCTGAATGTTAAACCAGCATTCGCGACAGCGGATGCGTAACAAAAGGAAAAGAGTTATGGGATCTAAAAGAAAAGTTTCAAAACAAGTCGTCGGAGCTTATCCGTTTGAATTTTGGATAAAAGTAGTTAAGCTGTTTCTCGAAGAGGACTACACCGCAGATATGATTGCTTAAGAGAGAGATGCTCATAGGTGTTTTAAGCCTGAAGAGCTAAAAAAGATTTTAGAGGCTGTGAATCCTGAATGGCAGATTATTATAACACTGTCTTTTTATACTGGTCTGCGTTTTGGAGATTGCTGTCAATTTGATATGGATTTTATAGAATGGGATAAAAACGTAATACGGATTACTCCAGAAAAAAACAGAACGCTTTAATCCCCCTGCACCACACCCTTAAAAGAACTATACAAATGCCTTAACAGGTTATTTAGTGCCTAGCTTTGCAGAACTCCAAAAAAAAGAGAAGTTGTCCTCTAAACAGGGAGTTTAACTCAATCCTGAAAAACTTAGGATTTGAAAAATATACAGCAAAGGGTATTCTAGATTTTCATAGCTTAAGGCATACATTTAATACTACTATTGCTGATGGCGGTGTAGATGCTAGTACCAGAATGAAATTAGTAGGACATTCAGATATTAAAACTAATCAAATCTATAACCATGCAATAGAACCTTTAAAGAGAGCTATAGAGTGTATCCCTGCTTTGGTATGATAAAGGCTATACGGAACTTAAGGGAACGATATTGAACAATATTAAGGTATGACGAAACATATGGAAATAAACGACAGAAAGGCTAAACAGTCTACACTCAGTAAACACTTAAGAGATGAAATCAAAGGACAAATAAAGCAAAAACAGAAGAGTTAAACTATTTATTATCAGTGCTTTATAAATGGCGGAGGGAGTGGGATTCGAACCCACGGTGGCTTGCGCCACGGCGGTTTTCAAGACCGCTGCCTTAAACCAGACTCGACCATCCCTCCGCTTGAAAAGCAGAACTCATAATTTGCCTTAAAAAATGCAAAATACAAGCTCTGTTTACGGATTTTTGTATTTTTTTACGCTTATAAAATCAGAAGCCTTTGCTTAGGCTCACTTTTATGATTATAATAAGTCGCTATAAAAACCAAACTTAAAAATAAATTATTAAAATAGCAGAAACCAAAGCAAAAAGAGCTATTGTTTCGACAATTCCAAGTACACTAATATTATTGGTAAAACCTTTGCCGGTTTCTGCGAATGAATCACAAGCTCCTGCTCCTGCTCTTCCTTGATACCACGCGGATACCCCCATAGCAATACCTCCCAATAAACCAACTATCAAAAATAGAGGCCAACGATCTGGAGATTCAGAAATTTTCATTTTCATCATAATCAACAGCACCAAACCATAGATAGTCTGGCTGAGAGGAGCACCAGCATAAGCTAACAATAGGAATGGTGCCGGCTTATTCTGAGCATAACATTTTTTCCATGCGCCAACCGCTGAACTTCCTGCTATCCCTGTTCCAATTGCAGATCCAACTGCCGAAAAAGCTAATGCCGCATAAGCTCCTGCTTCACCAAGAGCCTTAAAAACGATTGTAGAATCCATAATATAATCTCCTTTTTTGAGTTATGATTCTTTTTTCTTAAATGGTTTAAATTCTATACCGGCCCAAGTAAGACCGACATGATTCGAAAATTCAAGTGTATTTAACCTTACACCATGTACTAAAACCCCCATTAAACACAACACTATGTTTAAACTTTGTCCGAATAGTATTATTATCCCGCCTAAAAGAATACACAATGGAAGCATATACCATGATAGTTCTGGGATATTTATGAGGCTCCCTCCAATGCTATTAAAGCTATGAGCAACATTATAACCAGCTAAACCAACAGCAAAAAGGCGGATATAAGACAACACATCAACGAAACTGTTTATTAAAGTAAAGGGCAAATTAATTACCGTGCTAGCGTCACTCCATTTTACATCAAAACACAAAATTAGAAATATTCCAGAACATAAAAGATATGGCATGTAGCTTGGGAAACTACCTGCTTTTATCAATAACCCTACAGTAAGAAAAAAGTTCCCCGCAAGTAGCAATATCCATCCCAGTTGTCCCATAAATACGCGAAACTTTCCATGTACTATAGCTTGCCAAATATGTCCCATAGACAACTGAATAACGGCTATGAGAAAACATATAAGCATGACATTGGCATTTTTTACGGACGGGTCTGTCAAAAACTTAATTCCTGGAACATCAATTCCAAACCAGTTGCCGCTTAGAGCCCCCCAAACAATTGTAGATGCGCTCAAAACAGTAGTTAATCGCAGAGTTTGCTTAATTTTATCACTTTTATTTTTAATGAATATCATACCTGCAATTGTTCCAAGCAGGAACAGCGAACCGTATCCGGCGTCTCCGACGATTATGCCGAAGAAAATAGTGAAGAAAAACAGCACCCCTACGCTTACGTCGATTTCACGGTAACCGGGAGAAATGCCGAGGAATTCAAACAAAGGCTGAACCATTCTAAAAACTTTCGGCAAAGTAATTAAAGTCGGAACCTGATCTTCCTCCGCAGGTTTTTCAATCAATAAAGCCCAACCATGTTTTTCAGCGTATTCATTTACTTCATCCATTCGAGGTTCAGGGATAAATCCTTTTATTGAGATGATTTCCTCATGATCCGCCATACTGTCCCGTGCGGAAAGGAATTCGAGGCGTTCTTCGACTTCGCTGCAGTATTCCTTGATCACCGCTTCCTGACAAGCTAGTGAATCCAGCTCTTTTTCAAGCATACCAAGCTGTTTTTCCGCTTTAGCTAGTTGTTCTTTTATTTGGCTCAAGCTTTTATCTTCGGGCAGTGCTGCCAGGGGCAAGTCCTTTGCATCAAGTTCATTGCGGGATAAAATAACAAAACGAGTCAAAGCTTTGTCAGAACTTATTTTCTCTATTGTAACATCCTGACGTTTCAAATACTCATCGAAAATCGTATGCGGAGCTTCACAGCAGTAAACATATACGCCACCTGATGCCAATTCTTCTATAATTTCAGGAGAAAAATCTCCCCACGGATTTAAAGCTTCCTCCATGCGGTAAAGCGAATCTATTTCCTGTTCCACCACGCTAAGCTTAGACATTTCATGCGAAACTTTTTCGAAAAGCTGTTCCGGCTGAAACTGATGTTCCACTTCTTCTTTGCTGTTTCCGGCGCGTGCCTCCAGACATCTTACTGCCTTTTCAACATTTGCCAGCAAAGCCTGCATTTCAGTACGGTCATCTGAATCCTTGAGTTTATCGACAACGATGTGCATAGCTCCAAGAAAACGCAGTTCCCGCAAACTTGCCTCTTTTTCAGAAGCAAGACAGAGAAGCGTAACTTTTTTCATAGGAATTATCATGCCTGCGCCTCCTGTGTCTTGCGTTTCGCAATTTTGGAACGCACAACTCCAGCGGTATCAATATCTCCCAGGTAAATACGGATCTTACGCATATTTTCTTTGCATTCAGGTATTTTCACCTTTTCAAACAAATTCACCCGCTGGGTGGTTGTCCGCAATTCCTTAGCCAATAAACGATACTGTTCTTCGAGTACTTTATGCGCTTCCTGTTGGGATATAAGCTTCTTCAGCATTTCCAAAGCATCATCGATCCAACAGTCTTTTTTAAACAAATCGTATTCAGCTACTTTAAAATTAGCTTTTTCAAAAACTGGAACATTCACCCCAGCAATATTAGTTGTTCCTTTATCGATATCCGTCAAAGTCAACAAAGCCGGCAACAGTTCAAGACCTTCCTCATCACCAAACAGGGCTATCCAGGCATTAAGGCTCTTGCGTGTCTTTTCCTGTTCCTCTTCGTTTTTCCGCAAGCGCGCTGCGCTTTCCCGCATTTCCATCTGCAGCTGCTGTTTCTTAAGCTGTAAAGTAGGCAGGAAACGCGAAAACTGTTTATACGCGTTCTGTTGAGCTTTGAGTTCTGTTTTTGTAAGTTTTAGTTTAGCCATAATTTTCCTGAAATTCTTATTCAAAACGCCGATCCTCAGACCAGCGTTCCCAGCTTATTTCGGCCAGTATTCCTGCAAGAGATCGGTTTTGATACCGGTTTCCGCCTTATCAAAGCATTCCGCCAGAGTCTGCCAACCAAGATCAAGAGCTTCCTCAAGCGGTATATTCACCGACAAGTCCATCATACGCTGTTCAAAAAGCTTGCCGTACTTGAGCAGCTTGTTGTCCCATCCGCTCATAGTAAAGCCCATAGACTGTTTTTCCAGCGTTTCCTTATAATCAGCATACAAACGAATCATAGTATCCATAATCACGCGATGGTCGTCACGAGTATCGCCATTGACCTGTTGTTTCAAACGGCTGAGTGAGCCAAACGGCTCAATACGTCCGTTACGCAAGTAGAACTGTCCCTCAGTAATATAACCGGTGTTATCTGGAATCGGATGCGTCACGTCATCCCCCGGCATTGTAGTTGCCGCGAGAATAGTGATGGAACCGGCTCCGTCAAAGTCAACAGCTTTTTCATAACGCGCGGCAAGCTGGCTGTACAAGTCGCCGGGATAACCGCGGTTTGACGGTATCTGTTCCATAGTAATAGCGATTTCTTTCTGCGCATCGGCAAAGTTAGTCATATCAGTCAACAGTACCAGCACACGTTTATCTTCCAAAGCATAGCTTTCAGCCACTGCCAGCGCCATATCAGGTACGAGCAGACATTCCACCACCGGGTCGGAGGCTGTATGTATAAACATAATTGAACGCGACAAAGCGCCGTGTTCATCAAGAGTGTTTTTAAATTTCAGATAATCATCGTATTTCAGCCCCATACCACCGAGAATGATAACATCCACTTCGGCCTGCAAAGCGATTCTGGCAAGCAGTTCGTTGTATGGCTCGCCAGCTACCGAGAAAATCGGCAGTTTCTGGGATTCGACGAGTGTGTTGAAAACGTCAATCATCGGAATACCGGTACGAATCATATTTTTCGGGATAATACGTTTTGCCGGATTGACTGAAGGTCCGCCGATCTCAATAAGTTTATCATTAATCTCCGGGCGGCCGTCACGAGGCATACCGCGACCGGTAAAAATACGTCCGAGCAAATCTTCAGAAGATGATACTTTCATCGGGTGTCCAAGAAAACGCACCTGGTTATTAGTACTGATTCCACGGCCTCCGGCAAAAACCTGCAGATTGACTTTGTTGTCCTGCAGGCGAATAACCTGCGCCAGAGATGTTCCACGCGTGGTTGACACCTCCGCGAGTTCATTATAACTAACGTTTTCAGCTTCAACGGTGATAACATTGCCGGCAATTTGAATTATGCGGTGATATACTTTACGCATTGCTGTGCTCCTTAACTTTGGCATCAATTGCCGCTTCAAGCTTTTTAAATTGTTCAGAATCCATCGCAGCATAATTCCAGTCGATAAATATCTGACGCAGTTCAAGGAAATAACGGCGCGCCTTGTCTTTATCGGTGAAATCGAATGGCGTATCCAGAATACTGATTACTTTATCGAAAACATACTGCTGGCGCTCTTTATTTGTCGCGCCGTCTACTTTGTCAAAAGTATTCTGCTGCAGATAAACATAGTCCAGGAATTCGCTTTTCAGGTAAACAATAAAGTCGTTGATATGAGTACCTTCTTCACCGATAACTTTCATCATCTGGTCGACTTCGTTTCCATTACGGAGTTCTTCACGAGCCCGCTCGATTTTTTCCGGACTGACTATACTCTGGTAATGACTCCAACTGTCCAGCGGGTGGATTGCCGGATAACGGCGTGCGTCTGAACGTTCACGGGACAAACCTAAAAACGCGCCGACAACTTTCAAGGTCGCCTGCGTCACGGGTTCTTCAAAGTTACCTCCGGCCGGGCTTACTGAACCGCCAATTGTGACCGAACCCAATTCTCCATTATTTAATTTAACCAGTCCGGCGCGTTCATAAAAACCGGCGATCAGGGATTCGAGATAAGCCGGGAAAGCTTCTTCTCCCGGGATCTCTTCAAGACGACCGGACATTTCACGCAACGCCTGCGCCCAGCGGGAAGTCGAATCCGCAAGAAGTAAACAGTTTAAACCCATTTGACGGTAATATTCCGCCAAGGTCACCGCCGTATAAACTGACGCTTCACGCGCCGCCACCGGCATCGAACTGGTATTGCATATGATAATCGAACGATCAATCAAAGTCTTTCCGGTACGCGGGTCCTCGAGATGCGGGAATTCACGGAGGATTTCCACAACCTCACCAGCACGTTCACCGCACGCGGCAATAATCACGATGTCAGCCTGAGCGTGCTGGCTCAAAGCGTGCTGCAATACGGTTTTACCCGCGCCAAACGGCCCGGGAGTACAGAATGTTCCGCCAACCGCGACCGGGAAAAAAGTATCAACGATACGCTGCTGAGTAATCATCGTAGTTTCAGGCAGAATTTTTTCCTTATATGCCCTGATCGGAATTTTCACCGGCCAGTTCTGTACCATGGTTATAGTTTTTTCTTCATCTTTTTTATTTTTTATCTTCGCCATAGTATCCGAAAGCTTATAAGTCCCGGCATTGGCGACTTCAGTAAGTTCCCATTCGCCCTGCAAATCAAAAGGAGTCATAATCAGATGCTTAAAAATACCTTCAGGGACATGTCCGACAGGATCACCGGCAACAAGCTTATCACCGACTTTTGCGCTTGGAGTGAATTCCCATTCGGAATCATAATCCAGAGCCGGCAGGTAAACGCCGCGCTGGAGAAAGAAGCCTGATTTTTCAGCCAGGGCATTTAGCGGATTCTGCAAACCGTCATAGACCTTAGTCAAAAGCCCCGGCCCCAGTTCAACACTGAGGAGGTCATCAGTAAATTCGATCTCAGAGCCCACAGTCAAGCCGTTAGTGCTTTCGAAAACCTGAAGGTCCGCACGCTGTCCACGTACGCGGATGACTTCACACTTGAGGCGTTCTTCGCCTAAAATTGCGTATGCCACTTCATTTTGAGTAACATGCGTGTCAAACTCAACGGTAAGCATATTACCATTAACTCCGACGATTCTGCCAGTATTACTATCCTGCATTCTGGTGAATCTCCCTTGTTATATTTATATTGTTTTATTCTTTATCATCGTTATCGATCTGACTGAGCATAATATCAAGGTTTTTTTCACCTTGTTCAACCTGCCGCTCATTCCATTTCGCCAGAAGCAATAATTTCAGTTTATATATACATAATTTATCAAAATCAAAATGATGTCCAGATTCAAAATCTTCAAGAGCGTTCCAGCGCATCCGGTCGAAATACTTTTCCCGCTCCAAAGGGTTTTTAATCCCGAATGCCTCCTGTATCCCGGAGTCTATCTCACAAAAACAGCCTTTTTCCTCCTGCAGATAATCATGTACATCTTTGCCATGCGGTGCGCGATGAGCCGCAATGCGGTTGCGCAGACAAACTTCCCATCTGCGCCAGCGTTCAGCCACACTATTCTCCGGGAAAACCTGTTCCGATTCAGGCACTAAACTCAGCTTATTGAGAATTTCCAAATCATCTCCGCTTATCTTGTCAGCGCAGCTGTCATTGAATTCTTCAACACTTAACAGAGCCGTTTCGTCAAACATCAACATTGGCAGTGAACTTATCAGATAATAATATCCGGCCATTATTTCTATTCTCCGGCGGGTTCCAGTAATTCAGCCAGCTTAGGGCTGACATAAGCGCAGACCAGATCGGCAATCGCGTCATCGGTGAAGTCAAAGAAAACATCGCTTCCCTTAACGCCGATCTTCAAACCGCCGCCAATATCACTTTCTCCGAAGACCTCCGGAGTTTCAGCGAAAGCCTTTGCCAGGCTGCCATGCAGCAGTTTAACTAATTTGTCGCAGTCTTTTTTAGAAACCAAAAGTTCGAGTGGTAGATCGGACGCAGAATCTTTTTTAGCAAAAGCTGCCGCCATTTCCTTTATGAGTTCACCCATAAACTCAGGCGTCATACTTTCAGCGCTAAGCTCATGCACAATATTTTCAAGCCTGCTTTGCAGTTCACCTTTGAGTTTGAGCATAATATCGCGAGAAGCCTGCTTGACCGCTGTCTCCGCGCGTTTTTCCAGACTTTTTGCATCTTCTTCTGCTTTTTTGCGGGCAGCTTCAGCATCGCTGTTTGCTTTATCAAGAATTTTTTGAGCTTCTTTTTTAGCGTCATCAAGAATTTTCTGCTTCTCAAGTTCAGCTTTTTCGAGCCCTTCGGTTTTAATTTTTTCAAGTAAACCTTGTAATTTTTCAGCCACTGTAATACCTCGTAAAATATAATAATTTATAGAAAAATTCCATGAACGTACTAATCTATATCTGTTTTATACTTTTTCAATTTAAAACAAACAATTAAAACGCATAAAAAATATCTCCTTACGGTATAAAATCGTCATCGTAATCGTAAACCGTGATAGCTCTAGAGTCGGTTGCACCTCGTGGAACTCGCACGCTCAATGTCAGGAAAAATACGCTTCGCTGATTTTTCCTGACATCGCTTTACGAGAAAGGTAATTTTCAGGCGCAACAAGCTGCGCCAACTTTCGCTAATTGGAGATTAGCGACCAACAGTTTCGCCTGTTGGATCGGCGAAGCGTTGCATCCGCCTTTTTACCTTTATTATTTCCCTCCAAAAAGGTCAGGAGCAAATTTTTGAGGTTTATCGTCAACAGTTTTCTCCGCTTGCGCGGGAGCTTGCGGAACCGAGGCGAACAAATCCCCTGGATCAATCGTCTCAGGAAGCTCTTTGATAATGCTCTTAAGCTCCATCTCCTCACAAACAGTTCTGATTTTATCCCAGTCAGGCTCTTTGCGTGCTAAGGAATCCAAAGCCCCCCACGGTTTATCGGGAACATCTGTTTTCAGGGTTATCAACTTGATATTTTTCTCCAGGAGTTCAGCGTTATCTTCAACTTTCTGACGTATTTTAGGGTTGCCTATCGCTTCAAGATTTGCAAACATATTAGCAATAGAACCGTGTTCTTTAATAAGCTTGGCGGCGGTTTTCGGCCCCACTCCAGGTAAACCTGGGATGTTATCGGAACTGTCTCCGATAAGCGCCAGATAATCAACCATTTGTTCAGGCGTAACATCAAATTTTGCAATTGCCTCCTGTCTGCCGCGTAAAGTGAAGCCGCCCCCCTTAAAAGCCGGAACAAGCATTTCAACGCGTTCACTGATAATTTGCGCGAGATCCTTATCGGCGCTTATGAACTTGACCGTTTTGTCATCAAATTCGGCGGCAATAGCGGCAAGCAAGTCGTCCGCCTCGTAACCTTCTTGTACGATCATCGGCCAGCCAAAGGCCTTGGCGATTTCCTCAATAACAGGAATTTGTTCACGCAGTTCATCGGGCATCGGCGGGCGGTTAGCTTTGTAATCTGGCGCTAGTTCGAGGCGAAAAGCAGGTTTGCCGCAGTCCAGAATGAAAGCTCCATAAGCGGTCGGATAATCCGAATGTATCTTAAGCATCAGTTTAGTGAAAGCAAAAATCGCATTAGTTGCCTGCCCCTTGGAATTGGACAACGCGCGGATAGCGTAAAAACAGCGGAATATTTGTGAATAAGCATCTATCAGTAAAATATCTGTCCCTGCCATAATGACCTCTGTATAAATTTATAAAAACAGTATCTATTATATTGGCAGGGAAATGCAGCTTTTCAATATCTTTTAAACAAAAAAAGGAAATAATTCGAAACCAACATATCGGATTCGATTACTTTTTTTTCTTTTCCAGTTCTTTCATTCTTTTCTCAACTGCCCGGGAAAGCCTGATTTTGTCCGCTTTTTGTAAAATTCCTCCGAGGCATGCTTTTTCAAACTGATCTTTTATATCACGCGAATAAAGCATTTCACAGTAATAAAACACCAAATCATGCTGAATGGCATTAGTCTGCAAGGACCAACTGGCGGCAAGGCCGACTATCCATTTATAAAGTTTCTTCTTGTCTTCAGGAGTCTTCTCTTTAAGTTTTTTATATTTTTTGATGCTCATATTCGTTTTTAACTGCCGCATAACTTCAGAAAGTTTTTTAATCGGCAGGTATTTCCCGGTAGCAAAAAACTGTGCCCATAAAATGTCTTCCTGCTCAGAATAACTAATTTTATCAAATTCAAAAGGATTGCTTTTCTTAGTCAATTTTGCCGCGAATTCCTGTGCCTCCTTCCCCAATTCTTCAAACAAAGGCTTATCTTTCATATTTAAATTATAGAGCAGAAACACTAAATTCCTTTTATAGAAAATATCCTGTTCCTTAACAATTCTTATCAGAGGCGGAAGCAAATATTGATTGTTTTTAAAAGTATAATAACAAAAAGCCATCAGCAGATTACAGGCATGACGTCTTTTCTTGTCGTACTGTTTAGCATTAACCAATTCCTTCTGTAACTGACAAAAACCAAGGAAAAATGGTATCAGTTTTTCCGGTTCAGGATTGAGATAATAATTCATCGCCAATTCAGGCTTATTTTTTTTATTAAAGCGGATTTTCATAGGAGCGTATTTTTCCGGCATCGGCTTTAATTCCATAGAACACTCAGCGCTTGCCTGTGTCTTGCCAATTTTATCATAAACAATCGCTTTAATCTGGTATTTACCGAACGAGTCCTTTGGTTCAAAACATATTCGCAGGCTGTTTGGAACTTTAAAAATAGTTTTTCCGGTAAGTTTACCTTTATAAGCGTTTAGCTCCTTGCTTTCGTAATAAACTTTACCGTCAGGTTTAACTATTTTTATTTTATATGTACAGTCCGCCTTGTTATCAGCCGCTTTGAAATCCCATAAAAACACATGTACGTCAAAATACTGTTTTTTCACTACAGTTTTTACTAAAGGCAGGATCGGGGGGCGGTTTTTGGGAATATTTTCCCATTGATCGGCATAATCGTACAGCAAGGTGGGATTAATCCTGCATTTCACCGCCAGTAAGTCAGGCGCTAAAACAAGTAAAAATAGAAATACCCAAACCGCATTTAGTTTTTTCATCAAAAAATTACCAGGATTTTCATTCAGGCCGAAACTTTAATATACATCGAGGAAGAGAAAAAATCAAGAGTTTACCCCAGAAGCGCTAAGCTGTATTTGCCCCCAGGGAGCACGAAAACCGTTCTTTTAAAACTGCGTAATCTTTCGGCATTTGGATATTCTCGGTTTCCGGCTGCTGTTTTTTGAACCAGGTTATCTGACGACGAGCCAACTGCCAGGTATTGGTGATGATCCGTTCGCACATGGTTTCATAATCTATTTTTTTGCCAAGAAATTCACCAATGATCTTATAACCTAAGACCTGATGTGCTGTCGGGGTTTTTAATATGCCGGACTTAATCGCGCTTTCTGCTTCTTCTATCCAGCCGGCATCAAGCATTATCCGGGTGCGTTCAGCAATGCGGCGTTTTAGTTCCTCGCGCTCCCAGCAGAGGTTCCAGGAAATTACCGGGAAACGTAATTCCGGTTTGTTTAAGGTTTGCAGTTCAGTAATGGATTTCCCTGTCAAAGTAAAAACTTCCAAAGCACGGATCAATTTCCGGCGATGCATATGCCAGCGCTCAAAATCCGCCGGGTCTTTGACTCGCATCAACTCTTTTAGTTTTTCGTAACCATCAGGATTGTCGTATTCAGCGTCAAGCTCAGACCGGAGCCCGGCATCCCCAGGGAGCGTATCCAGGCCGTAAAGCAGAGCGCGAATATAAAAACCGGTTCCCCCGGCAATAATCGGGAGTTTACCGCGAGAATGGATATCCTTGATAGCTTTTTCGGCTAATTCTACAAAACGGTAAACATCAAGTTTCTGCTCAATGTCATATAGATTTATCAAGTGATGCGGTATTTTTTCCAGCTCCTGAACACTTGGCTTGGCGGTTCCGATGTCAAGGCCTTTGTATATCTGCATTGAATCAGCGGAGATTATTTCACCTTTAAAATCAGCCGCAAGTTTTAGTGCCAGTGAGGTTTTACCGCTGGCGGTCGCCCCCATAATTACTGCTGTTTTTTTCGAAATAAACAACTTTACTCACCCGTCTTTTCCTTTTTATGACGCAGGATATTCGAGAGGAAGAAAATGCAAACGCCGATACAGATAGAGCTGTCCGCAACATTGAATACAGGAGGCCAATGATAGTTGGCAATGTGGAGGTCTAAAAAATCAATTACCTGTCCGCGCCATATCCTGTCAATTGAATTGCCGATAATACCGCTGACGATCATTGCCAGAGCCAAATATCTTTCATTGAACCCCTCGGTCAGCCAGCGCATAAAATATATAACCGCGCACATAACCAGCGCCGCTATGGTCAGCAGCAGCCAGCCATACCCGCTGAGAATACCCCAAGCCGCGCCTTTGTTGATAACATAGGTGAGTGAAAAAAAATTATTGACCACGAGAACGCTTTCACCGAGCTTAAAACTGTGGTCAATCAGAACCTTGGTTATTTGGTCTATAAGTAACAGCAGCCCGGCAATAATTACTGAAAAAACAATAATTTTGCGTTCAGAGCTGCTGTGAGGTTCTGACTTAACAAATAATTTAATCAATGTTTGGATTTATTCCGTTGTTTTTTTCACGTATAGATTTGCACTTGGTGCAATACAGGGCGTAAGGCTTTACTTCCAGACGTCCGTCCGGTATATCATCGTCACAGTCAACGCATTTACCGTATTCTCCATCCATAAGACGTTTTATCGCATCTTCTATCAATTCTACAATATTGCCTTCTTCAGTAAGCATCTGCAGTTCAATATCCCGCATGAAGTTCTCTCCGCCATAGTCAGCCATATGAGTAACTGCGCCATGCTTATCATTACCACTGTCCAACGCAACTGAAACATGCTGGTTCATTTGTTGAGTAACAATATCCCGGGCAAGCATGAGAGAATCAAAATATTTCTGCTCTTTTTCTGATAGCTTTTTAGCATTCGAAACGGGCATAGATGGGTCTCCTGTTTCAATTAATTAAATGTTAATAAGTTAATAAAATAAAAAACTAAATGCCGAATATAACATTATTATACGAAAAATCAAGCTGTGAAAGTTGCTATATTCGATAATAATACTACAGTTAATAGCAACGAATCAATCATTAAAGTTTTTTAATCTGTTAAATTTTATTCACATGCAACTTAATACCATAGACTTACACACACACAGCACTTATTCTGATGGTACAGACACGCCGCGGGAGTTAATACAGGCTGCACACCGCAAAGGGCTGACAGCCTTAGCTTTAACCGATCATGATACTGTCGCGGGAATCCCTGAATTCCTGCGTGAAGGTGAAAATTGTTCCGGTCTCCAGACAATCCCCGGGGTTGAAATTTCAACTCTTTATTCCAGGCGGGAGATCCATATACTGGGACTATTTATAAACCATAAGCAAACAGAGCTTCAGGAGTTTTTAGATGATATTCAGTCAAAACGCCAGCTGCGCAATGAGCTCATGGCTTCAAAACTTACCTCCCTGGGGTACAATACCAACATCGAAGCAATCAGGACGCTGGCAAAAGGGGAAGTTGTCGGTCGCCCGCATTTTGCCAGCCATTTATTGACAAATTATGATTTTGAGGATTTTCAAGATATTTTTGACAAACTGCTCAAACGCGGCGCTCCTGCATTTGTTCCGCGTTCACTGCCTTCTCCACTGAAAGCGATAGAAATAATTCATAATGCCGGAGGAATAGCAGTCTGGGCCCATCCGATTTACCGCAAGAGTAAAGAACGCTCCTGGTGCAGAAAAATATTAAAGGATCTTGTCCCGACCGGTCTTGATGCTATAGAAGCATATTATACGCAGTTCAACGAACAACAGACCAGAATCGTAAAGGAGCTGGCAAAAGAATTTAACATTGGACTGGCAGGCGGAAGTGATTATCACGGCAGCCATCACCCTGATATCTCCCTCGGTTCCGGATATGGTGAACTTTGCATTCCAGCGGATATACTTCCCGAACTTCGGCGACGCGCAAATGAAATAAAATTATTATAGTTCCAATCTTTTAAACCCTGAAAAATATGTTATAGTGTAGCTTGCCTGTAAAAAAATACTCAGATATCAGAATATTAAGTTTTCTGTTCAATAATACAAGTTAAGGATTTATAAAAAATATGGAATATTATTTAGCGCCGTTGATTGGATTCTCCGCAATGCTTGCCGGTGGTTTTTGGGGGCTTGGCGGCGGCTGGTTTGTTGTACCCGCCATGCTGACCCTGAAAATTGATAATTCTGTCGCTGTAGGCGCAAGCCTGCTGCAAATGCTTCCGAGTACTTTCCTGACAGTATTGAAACAATTTAAAAGTATTGGCTGGAGCAAGAACTCCTGGGGCATGAACGTTGCACTGCCAATGTGCGGAATGGCTTTCATCGGTGGTTTTTTTGGTCGTCCTTTAGGTGTTTTCATACAAAAGACTTTTGACAGCCGTAAACCGCATCAATGCATTTACATTGTTCTACTGGGTTTTATCCTGTATAAAACCTTTACACATAAACCAAAGGAGAAATCCCCTGATGAAGCCCTGATCCCTGAAGCAAGTCCTGTCAAAACCGGTTTTGTCGGTTTTCTGGTCGGGGTTTTGTCATCATTGCTGGGTATCGGCGGCGGGACTATTACCCGCCCGGTGATGAAAAGTTATCTGCATGTGCCGGAAGTATTTACTGGCAAAATCGCCCGTCTTGCAGTATTTACAACCGCTCTTGCCGGCACAACCTCATATCTTATGCAGATTGAAGCATTTAAACCCGGTGATCCGGGAACAGATTCATTGATCTTAGGTTTATTAACGGCTTCAGGCGGGTTCATCGGCTTCCCGCTCGGCGCATGGCTGCACGGAAAAGTCGTCGAATCAGGACATGACGAAAAAGCCGCGCACAGTTTTTCGTATGTATTAATACTGGTAATACTGGGCTTATTCTTCAAAATAATCGATCAAACCAAAACCAGTCAAATCATTATACTGGCTTGCGGCATATTTATGCTTTCATTTCTCCCGATTTTCACCGCATGGTGCTGTAAAAATAAAGCAAAATAAAAAACTCACAACTTTTTTAAGAAGTTGTGAGTTCAATATTTTATAAAAGCGCTAAGAAATTATTTTTTTGCTCCAGCGTTTTCATTTTTCTGTAAAACACCGGCATCAAGAAGTTTGTCGATGAGATTCTGCATAGAATTAAAAGCATTCAAAAACCCCTGGGGAGGCATAATAACACGTTCGTTGCAAACAGCAGTAGGATCTTTTTTACCTTCTTCATCCGGCTGGAGAGTCACAAAATCAAATCTAACCATACCACCGGCAAAATGAATTTGTCCAATTCCATCAGCGAAAATTTCTTTTTTTGCACTCATAACAAAAAACTCCTTTTGTTTTTTTAATAAACTTTTTCAGTCTGTGTAACTTAAGCCTGAAACATCTTATGCTTCAATATATTAAACTTTTGTTATTTTACAAGTAATTTATCATAAAAAATTATGGCAGACAAAAGTAAATAGGCAGAACAGCTTATTGAAATTCCTTCATCATTGAATTAAAGTATGAAGAATATTATAAAAGAAATATGGTACTTTAATGACAAAAACCTCAGGAAATGCAGCAGTATTTACGCTTGGTTGCCGTTTGAATCAGGCAGACAGCGCTTTAATATGTGACAGGTTGAAATCCGACGGATGGGAAATAGTACGCCCGGAATATGCCGGACGTATTGACTTGCTGGTTATCAACACCTGTACGGTTACCGCTGCCGCTTCGCGCAAAAGTCGTCAAGCAGCAAGGCGCTTTCGGACAAAACATCCAGAAGCATGTATAATCGTTACCGGCTGCAGCACAGAAATCGAGAATTCAGCATGGAGCGCCGAGGAAGTCGTAGATATTATTCTGACAAATCCAGAAAAAAAGCAAATAAGCGCTCTAGTGAAAGATTTTTTAAATAAAAAGAGTATTTCAAGCGGCAAAACTTTCAGTATGGATCAGCCGCTTGAAGCATTCAAGGAAAAAAGCGGCGGCAATTTCCCATTCAAAAGCCGTGCTTTTCTCAAAGTCCAGGAAGGCTGTAATAATTTTTGCACATACTGCATAGTACCGTATGCCCGGGGACCTGAACGTTCACGTGACTGGGATGAGATTATTACTGACTTCAAACAATTTATTGAGAAGGGGTTTGAGGAAATAGTCCTTACCGGTGTAAACATCTGCGCCTACAACGACCGGGGCAGAACTTTAAATGAATTGATTGAAGTTTTATGCACCCTGCCAGGCAACTTTCGAATACGCTTAAGTTCAACCGAACCTCACCCTAACAATACATCCTTACTGAAAACAATGGCTGGAAATTCTAAAATATGCCGCTTTCTGCATTTATCCCTGCAACACGGCTGCGATGAAATATTGAAAATAATGGGACGCAAATACACTACGGTTGAATTCGCAAACTTTATCGAAGAAGCTCGCCGTCTGATACCTGGGATTCACCTTGGAACTGATATAATCGTCGGCTTCCCCGGTGAAACAGAAGAGCATTTTGAACAGGAAATTGAATTTATAAAAAAAATCAAATTTTCCAATATCCATATTTTCACATATTCAAAACGAGATAAGACCCCGGCCGCGGTCATGCCCGATCAAGTCCCAGGCGATATTGCCAACGAGCGCCGTTTGCGCCTTATGGAAACCGCCACTGAAATGAAAATTGATTTTGTAAGATCTCAACTTGGAAAAACCCTGCCGGTTATTTTTGAACGTAAAAACAAGGACGGTTATTTTCAGGGCTGGAGCGATAACTACATAAACGTCATATGCAGAGAACCGAATATCAAAAAACATGTCATCACCCAAGTCAAGGCAATGGAGATTACTGATAACAATTCCATCTTTGGCGAAATATTGTCATAATGCTTTCGGCAGCATATCCCTGAGCATCGGGTTGACGGCTAAACGGGCATGGCATATAGCTAATGCCAACGCATCGGTCGCATCCAGAGGAATAGCCCCGGTATCCAGATCGAATTCATTCGCCATCATCAAAGCTATTTGTTCTTTGGTGGCAGTTCCCGCTCCAACAGCCGATTTCTTCGCAGTCCGGGGAGAATACGAATAAGCCGGAATATTGCTTTCCGCCAAGGTCGCCAAGATAGTTCCCCGGACCATGCCGAGAATTATCGCGGTTTTTGGGTTTCTCCCCAAAAATGGATCCTCAATAGAAGCATGATCCGGCTTGAATTGTTCAATAAGCTGCCTTATTCCGCCGTTAACACGACGGAGGCATTCCGAATGTGGCATTTTTTGCGTATTTCGGATAACCCCGCAGTCAAGTATTTGAGAATCATTGGCTGATCTGAATTCGACAACACCATAGCCGGTACAGCGAATTGCAGGGTCTATTCCAAGAATAATCATAATACACCGCTTACGTTATCAGACCGGCTAAGCCGGAACTCAAATAATTAATGAAGTAAAGCTTTTACTTTAAATCTTAAAACTATCACAACCGTTTCGGTTGTGATCAGTCAATATCAACCTGGTCGGCGATAGAATCATCTATTTCAAAATTCGCGGTAACTTCCTGAACGTCATCAAGATCTTCAAGGGCGTCGATTAAACGCAGAACCTGTTTAGCTTTATCAACATCTTTAAGATTAATAGTATTCTCTGGCCTGCGGACAGTTCCGGCTTCCTCTGTAGCGATACCAGCTTTTTCCAGAACCTCCATGATTGGCTCCAAAGCTTCCGGCGGCCCCCATATTTCCGCAACTCCGTCATCAACATCAATATCTTCAGCGCCAGCATCAAGGACAACATCCATTAAAATCTCTTCGTCGGCATTTTCGCCGGTAACCACAAAATGCGCCTGACGGTGGAACATCCATGATACCGCGCCACTGGTCGCAAGATTGCCGCAGTTACGGTCAAGAGTCATGCGGACTTCACTGGCTGAACGGTTGCGGTTGTCAGTAAGACATTCAATTATGACAGCAACGCCTTCCGCCCCATATCCCTCATAGATGATTTCTTCAAAAACCACATCGCCAAGTTCGCCTAATCCTTTCTTGATGGCGCGCTCAATATTGGCGTTGGGCATATTTACCGCCTTGGCGGACGTTAAAGCTGAACGCAAACGCGGATTAGCCGCAGAATCACCGCCCCCCATTTTGGCCGCAACCATTATTTCTTTACCGATGCGTGAAAATATTTTACCCTTTTTCTTGTCCGCCGCGCCTTTCTTATGTTTAATATTTGCCCACTTACTATGTCCAGCCATGAAAAACCTCATTTGTTTAATTTTTAATTAACACAATGTACAGCATTTTAATAATTCTTCAAATGAAAAAGGTTGACCGTTGCAACTTTAATGCCATATTACATAAACGGCAAAACGACAAAAGGACCGAATGATGAAATACAGTGAATACGGTAACACCGGCAAATTTGTTTCCGCTGTCGGATTTGGCGGAATGCGTTTCGATATGGAAAAATCAATGGAGGAAAACGCAGAACTTGTTAAATACGCTTTTTACAGAGGAATAAACTATTTTGATACCGCTCCCGGATATTTTGACGGTAAAAGTGAACAGATCTACGGAATAGCATTCAAGAATATGCCCCGAAATAAATTTTTCGTATCAGATAAAATAATGCCTACTTCGATAAATGATGCCGGAGAAGCCTATGATAAGGTATGTTCCTTCCTGGACTTGATGAATATCGATTATATTGATTTTCTGCATGTCTGGTGTTTGCGCAAGATGGAACATTTTGAGATGGCTATGCGCCCTGGCGCTCTTTATGAAGGCTTGCTTCGCTGCAAAAAAGAAGGACTTGTCAAACACATAGTTTTTTCATCACATCAGAAAGGCAATGAAGTTGAAAAAATCATTGAAAGCGATAAGTTTGAAGGGGTTCTTTTAGGAGTGAATATTTTAAACTTCCCATACCGCTGGCCGGGCGTACTGGCAGCACGTAAGCATAATATGGGAGTAGTTGCGATGAACCCTCTGGCAGGCGGGCTTATTCCTCAAAACGAGAACCGCCTGCAGTTCCTGGCCTCTCTGGGGGAAACTCCTACTGAAGCAGCTTTGCGTTTCCTGATAGCCAATAAAAATATTACAGTTGCCTTGAACGGTTTTACCACCCGGGAGCAAATCGATATGGCCTGCAAAGTGGCTGACAAAGCTGAACCGATGACAGATAATGAACTTGCAAAAATTGCCGCGCGACTATCTGAGAATTCTTTAGAAATCTGTACAAGCTGTGGTTACTGTGAAATCTGTCCCAAAGGTATTCCAATTTCTAAATATATGCAGATATACAACGATAAAATTTTGTTTAATGTACCGGAAAAAGATTTTGCGGAACGTCTAAAATTCCATTACGGCTGGGGTCTTCTGGCTGAAGTTCTACCCGAAGCCAAAGACTGTATCGCCTGTGGTAAATGCGAAACCGCCTGCACACAGCACCTTCCCATAATCAAGCGTCTGAAAGAATTTGCAAAACTTAGAGATGAACAAAATTAGCCAGAATATTCCGTCAATATTTCAACCCTCATCAGGCTGCCGGGCTCAAATACATCAGGACAGCCGCCTGCTGCTTCGATTTCCATAAAACCGGCAGTATCGGTATAAACACTGTAGCGCACTCCTTTGTCTGAAGGCGCTTCAGTTGGCGGCGCATCAATAATATCAATGTATTTTTGCCCAGCCGACAAAGCCTGCGCAGTCCGGCGAACTTTCAATTTTTTTGATGGCAGCTGCAATTCTATCCATGGGATTTTTTCTCCGATTCCGATCTGATAACGTGCCGTGCCGTCAGTTTTAGCATGACGCAAACCGTCTTTGACACAGCGGCATTCATCACTAGGATCATACATGTCCCAAAGCTCGGAATCTCCAGCGTCAGGGAAAATCACTTCACATCCCGGACAACAGTCAAACTGGCAAAGCGACCATGGAGTCAACAAGCACTCATTCTGTGAAAGCTTTTTAGCGCCGATATATTCAATGGATTCAACAACTCTGACTGAAATTGAACCTGAAATAGTAACATCCCTCCTGAAAATAGTCGGAATACCAAGTCCGGAAGCGTTGATTAAATCAACTTCCGCCTCAATAAGCATATGATTTTCATCGGATTCAACAATCTTATACTTTGCTCCGGTCAAACCAGGCGGAACCCGCCAATCCCCGACGGAGTATTCATATCCAAGACAGGTGCCTTCAGGTGCAGGCCAGAGACCGTCTCCGCCGGGATTGAGGTAAGCTGTCCGGTCGGTTACTCCTAAAAAGGCTCCAGGATTAACACGATTTACTACTTCACCATTAAGAATAGTAAATAAGCGGCCTTCAAGATCAAGTCCGGCAACAACACCATTATCAAGGCTTCCAATCAAATGATAACGCTTCTCGCCCCGTTTGAATAACCCAATGAGTTCATTTCCAGTCATCTGCAATCTCCCCGGCGGTTTTAAAAGTTCCGCCTCTGTTTTTTAACTCTTTTAATAAAATATCAAATTCACTGCAGGCAACATCTCCACAGTTTTTTGTGATAAACGGCAACGGCGTTACACTGGCTTCTCCATAGTCAATCGCTCCCTGCGGCATTTTATAAAATTCCCATGGATGGAAATAAAACGCCAATACCGGACGAACTCCCTGTTCATTTACGTATTCAATGAAACTATCGATCTTCTGCAACAGGGCGTCTGCTGATTCAGTACGGAATAACGGCCACTGATCGCGATCCCGCTGATAAGGATCATTGCTTTTCATACTAAGATCACAGAAATTTGGAATTTCAACTAATTTCATGTCACCTTCTTCTATCCAATTCTCTTTGGACGGATGATAAGGATAATATAAATTACGGTAAAAATATAATGGCAAAGTCGCATCAGCCTTATACCCCAAGTCTTCAAGAACATTAATTACTTGAGTACTTCCCCAAAGCCGCGGACAACGGAAACTTACCGGCCGGGCGCCGGAAACTTCTTCGACAAGCCGGGTCGCTTCACGAATGCGCCCTTCCACTTCAAATGGAAACACCGGCCAATTGTTCGGCAACGGAAAAATCGGGTCACCGAGAGTTTCATGCACTAAACTGTGACAGCCGGTTTCATGTCCGGCATCCCTGACCAGTCTTACTTCTGCCGGATTATTCTCGGCAGCGTGTCCCGTCCAGAAATAAGTTGCTACCGCGTTATGCCCATCCATTATTTCCAATAAACGAGGGGTGCCGTGACGCACGCCCTCGTATTCGCTGGTGAATGAACCGATATCGGTTTCCATATCAATTCCCAACAGTATATCGAATTCTGTTTTCATTTCTATATTGTAGTGTGGAGTTTATCCATTTTCGGGCTGAATGGAACAGCGCCGTTTTCAGTAATTTCATAACCGGTTTCGATACGGACGCCGTTGAATTCAGGATGTCCAAAGAAACTAATGTCCACACATACAGTCATTCCCGGAACCAGCACGTCATCACTGCCAGGCCCGAAGAACGGAGATTCTGCTTCATGCAGGCCAATGGTGTGAACGAATGGACATACGAGATATTTACTGAAACCATGTTTTTCAAAGTAGGCCCGTGCCGGCGCATCGATTTCGCGGCCGCTTTTGCCAACTATCAACATATCTTTCGTCAGGCAGAAAGCTTCTCTAAGATACTTCATGCATTCTTTCTGTTTAGCGGTGTATTCACCTGAAACCGGCAGAGCGTCACCCATAACTCCGGCATAACCGTTTACTTTAGGAGCCAAGCCGATCATCACCAGCTCACCGTTTTCAACTTTTTTAGAACTGGCTGTAGGCACTACAGCGTTGGAACGCGCGCCGCTGCCGACAATAGCGCTGAATCCGAAACCGCTGGCTCCGCGGCTTCGTGCCGCGTATTCACCGGCCGCGGCTATCTGAATCTCAGACGCACCGGAAATGGTAGCTTCTTTCATTGCGTCGTAGCAGTAATCCGCCAAACCGAAAGCAGCTCTGATCTGTTCGATTTCCCATTTGGACTTTATATATCTTAGGCTAACGAATTCATCGGTAATATCCACCATTTCAACCCCGGTAAAACCATTAATGATACCTTGATAGCACTCCGCCGGCATCCGGCCTGCTCCGACTAAACCTATACGTTTGACTTGACCGAGATTGGCATTCAA
This sequence comes from Victivallaceae bacterium, assembly GCA_963664605.1. GTDB lineage: Bacteria > Verrucomicrobiota > Lentisphaeria > Victivallales > Victivallaceae > JAHOYW01. The sequence continues at coordinate 753,570 of OY761536.1, read as the reverse complement.
TTCAGAGAACAACCCGGGGAAATCGATGATCGTTGCATTCGGATATTCTTCGTCCGGAACCATAAAAACCGGAAAATTGCGGGTTTCTGTAATAGTGCTGTCAAGCTTAGCAAATGGTTCACTCTCAGGACCACCAAGCAGTAAAGGAGTTCCCTTTCTTGGAACTAGAATGGTGCCGCTTTCAAATTGCGGACACCAGCCGGTTAAATACCAGCCGTTGCCAATATTGAACTCATCATAATAGACCAATGCCAGATCCAGATTTTTTTCTTCCAGCATTTCACGAACTTTAGCGATCCTGCTATCGCATTCAGACTGAATTAAATACCCCATTTATCTACCTCTCTTTTTTTAAGGCGGACAACTCCGGGAAAATTATAGAGTTATCCTGTGTTTTGTTTATATATAAATGGGCAAAATGCCCTGAAAAAATCTTATATTGTACTTTCTCTGACTTCAAGCTGAGGAAGAAGGCGGACGCGACAAGCTGAATTATTAAGCTTGCGTTCATGCAGCAGGTGCCTTATAGCTCTTCTTCCCAGGTCATCGTAATCAAGAACAACGGTAGTCAGAAACGGAAAAAGATGCATCCCGACCGGCAACCCATCACAACCGCAAACAAAAATGTCCTGAGGTATTTTTAATCCATGTTCATAAAGCGCGCGATAAACCCCGGAAGCCATTTCATCATTAGTCAAAACAGCATCAAACTGTACTTTGTTATCCAATGCGGCATTCACCGTTTCATATGCCCCTTCTGAAGTAAAATCAGTATTAACAATCAAGCTTTCATCAACTTTTATCTTGTTGGCTTCAAGCGTTTCCTTGTATCCCTGCTTAAACTCACGAGAAAAAAAATGTTCCTTGAATCCGTTAACAAGAAGTATATTTCTACGACCGCATTTCAACAAATGCCCCGTCCCTATCCTTCCGGCTTCAATATTATCAAAACAAAATGATTCGTATGGCATTTCAATAGAAGCATCCCCGGGATTATCAAGCAGCAGCGCTCCGGGAACAATCTCCAGCAAAACTTTCAAATGTTCCGGTGTAAAACTGCCGACAAACATTGTTCCATCAGCATCTGATGATTTTAGATTTTCCATAAGCGTCAGGAATTGTCCATATTCTCCAGAGCATGTACGAATAATGCAATCATAAGAATTTTGCGCTAACTGCTGCTCTATTGAGGTCAGCAGCCGGGAATGAAATAGTGAAAGTCCTTTCCCCATCACTCCTGCGACAAGTTCAATCACACCTTTGCGCTGTTCCTCGCGGTGCCCGGGCCGCCCCATTTTCGGACTGCGGATATACCCCAATTCCTCAGCAGCTTTGAGCACCTTTTCTCTGGTCGCCTCTCGAACCGCGCCATTGCCGCGCAAAGCCCGGCTCACCGTCATAGCGCTGACTTTACATTTTTCAGCAACAGCCTTAATAGATATGTCTTCCTGTTTTTTCATAATGTTAATTATAACACTAATAATGTTAAAGTCAACAATAAATTCAAAAAATTATCGTCCTTTTAGTAGAAAAAGTATCTGAAACAGCCAGGATGTATACCGGTAGGATTCCCAACATGGGATAATTTAGAATCATATACCTTTTTAGTTTTGCAAAAATGCGGGGATCAGGCTATATTCAACAATATAATAAAAATAACACTAAGGTGAAAATTATGAATTCATTCAAACCCGTTAAATTCTTTATTGCCGTTTTAATACTGGCAGCCTGTATTAACTCAAGCGCAGCTGATTTTTTACAAATATTCAAAAAAGGTAATTACAAAGTCGATTTCACGCCTTTGCAAATCGGGGTCATCGGCAATTTATTTGATACCGAAAATGTCTATGGCTTTTCATTTGCCCTGCCCATGTCTTTTAATAATAATAACTATGGTATAGCCGCCGGCATCTGGGGCAAATCCCAAACCCATTATGGACTCCAGTGCAATATAATTAACTGGGCACATGAATTAGGCGGGATTCAAATCGGTTTGTTCGGCACTCTCGAGAACGCTGACGGAAACGTCAGTAAAGCATCGGGTCTTCAATTAAATCTTTTCAGTAATGTATCAGAAACTCTACTCGGTTTTCAAAGCGGTTTTGTCAATCAAAGCGGAAGGCTCAATGGAGCTCAGCTGGGCTTTGTCAATATCGCCGACCAGGGATTTCAATTCGGGATGGTAAACGTTTTCAATTCCCCCAAAATTGGAGAAGGGTTTGACTCATATCAAAATGACGCCCGCATACAAATTGGCATATACAATCACTCAGATAACAGCGTCTTTCAATTCGGTGTACTGAACTATAATGAAAACAGCTTAATTCCAATTTTCCCGCTTTTTAATTTCTCATTAGAATAAAGTTCATACAACAAGTCCTAAATCATACTTTTTGCTGATATGATTTTCAAGGGAGCGTGAACCGCTCCTTTGGAACTGAGTTCACTGCTGTACAGAATGAATTTATCAACACTAAAACTCGCGGGAAAAATTGATTCCAGCTGCCTAGTTAAAAATTCCTGTTTTGCGCCTGAAAAGCGCCTTTTGAACCTTGCAAGCGTAATATGCGGAATAAAATCAAGAGTATCAGCTTCAAATCCCAAAACTTTATTTAATACTGTATCAATCTGTTTCTTAAGAGAAACCAATGCAGCGGACTCTGCCAGCATGATCAGAAAGATGCCGGAACGGAAAAAAGCGGCTTTCGACATGATCAAGTCGAAAGCTGTAAACTTCAAATTACTTAATTCATCTGAAAGCCGAGGAATTATCTCAGAATCAGCATCGCCAATAAAAGTCAAGGTCAAATGTAGCTGTTCCGGCTTTGCCCATCGTACACCATTGATACTATTGCAAGCCTTATAGATTTTCCCACTAACTTCTTCCGGCAGACTTATTGCTGTAGACAAACGTTTTTTATCCATAAATAAGTGCTCCTGACTTTTAGTATAAGCTTTATCGATGCTAAAATCAAATTAGTTTCAGTAAAGAACATTCTGGTTAAATTAATATATGATTTTGTATTAAATCATAATAAAAAGGCTGCTGCAAGTGAAAAAATGCGATAAAAAAATTAAAAAAAATTGTTTTTTCATTTGCATTCCTGCGTGTTGCTAGTATTATAAACGTCCTGTTTCTACATTTTGTAGAGGCTTGCTGCTCGGGTGGCGAAACTGGCAGACGCGCATGGTTGAGGGCCATGTGGAGCAATCCATGGGGGTTCGAGTCCCCCCTCGAGCACCATTTTTTTCCGTCTTTTTTGTAAAGATGGATTTGACACTTTACGGATGGAATGTATATTTCCGCTTTGTACTTGTGTCTACATAGGACTTTTTGTGAGGTGCCCACATAGCTCAGTCGGTAGAGCACTTCCTTGGTAAGGAAGAGGTCACCGGTTCAAGTCCGGTTGCGGGCTCCAGTTAAAAGAAATAGAATTTAAAGTAAAAAAATTAAAAACCAGAACTCTTAACGCTAATAAGCAGGAGGAAACAAAGATGGCTAAAGAAAAATTCGAAAGGAATAAGCCTCATGTTAACATCGGAACTATTGGTCACGTTGACCATGGTAAAACAACATTGACTGCAGCTATCACTATGGTACTGAGCAAAAAGTTTGGCGGCGAAGTAAAAGACTATGCCTCTATTGACAATGCTCCTGAAGAAAGAGAGCGCGGTATTACTATTAATACAGCACACGTTGAATATGAAACTGAAAAACGCCATTATGCTCACGTTGACTGCCCTGGCCACGCTGACTATGTTAAAAATATGATTACAGGTGCTGCTCAGATGGACGGAGCGATTCTCGTTATCGCCGCAACTGACGGTCCTATGGCTCAAACTCGTGAACACGTTCTGCTCGCACGTCAGGTTGGCGTTCCGGCAATCGTCGTATATGTAAATAAAGTTGACCAGCTCGACGACGAAGAATTACTCGAACTCGTTGAAATGGAAATCCGTGAACTCCTCAGCGAATATGATTTCCCGGGTGATGATATTCCGGTAATCAAAGGTTCTGCTTTGAAAGCTGTTGAAGCTGAAGGTAACCCTGACAGTCCCGACTGCGCAAGCATTTTGGAATTAATGGATGCTGTAGACGCATATATTCCTGAGCCGACTCGTGATGTTGACCAGGACTTCCTCATGCCTATCGAAGATGTATTCTCAATTGAAGGTCGTGGTACAGTTGTAACTGGCCGTGTTGAGCGTGGTATCGTCAAAGTTGGCGACACTATTGAAATCGTCGGTATCCGTGAAACTACTAAAACTACCGTTACTGGTATTGAAATGTTCCGTAAGCTCCTCGACGAAGGCCGCGCCGGCGACAATGTTGGCTGCCTCCTCCGTGGAACCAAGAAAGACGATGTTACCCGTGGTCAGGTTCTGGCTAAACCGGGAACAATTACTCCTCACAAAAAATTCACTGCTGAAATTTACGTGTTGAGCAAAGACGAAGGCGGACGTCACACTCCGTTCCTCTCTAACTATCGTCCTCAGTTCTATTTCCGTACAACAGACGTGACTGGTATTATCACCCTGCCGGAAGGCGTGGAAATGGTAATGCCTGGTGATAACACAACTATTACAGTTGAACTTATTGCCCCGATCGCGATGGAAAGAGCATTACGCTTCGCTATCCGTGAAGGCGGACGTACTGTTGCATCTGGTAGAGTTGCAGACATTCTCGACTAAGTACCAAATACAATTAATTATGATATCAATCCCGAATAGCCAAATGGCTATTCGGGTTGATTTTCCAAGATAAGAGGTGTCTTTATGGCGCGTGAAATTATAACTTTTGAATGTACGGAGTGCAAACGTCGTAATTATACTTCGATGAAAGAAAAACGCAATACTCCGGGACGTTTAGAGAAGAAGAAGTACTGCAAGTGGGAACGCAAGCATACTTTACATCGCGAACGCTCCAAGTAAGTTGGATATAGATTTTTGCGCAGGAGTGTAGCTCAGTTGGCTAGAGCAGCGGTCTCCAAAACCGCAGGTCGTGAGTTCGAGCCCCACCGCTCCTGCCATTTTTTAAATAAAATAAATACAAAGGCAGACAGAAATGAAGATCAAGCAATTTCTTAACGGCACAATAAGTGAGTTAAACAAGTGTACATGGCCGTCAAGACCGGAACTGTTTGAGTCTACAGTATTGGTAATTGTCACTATTGTAGCTCTTGCCGTTTTTGTATTCGCTATTGATCGGATTGCCGTATTGTTAATAAAACTTATCAGCGGGACGCTATCTATATGACAGAAGAATCTAATATGCAGGAAATTAAAGATACCAGGGGACAATGGTTTGTAATCCAAACTCTCTCAGGAAAGGAGAATAAAGTTCGCGATGCTCTACAGCGTCAGCTCGACAGCGAAGAAGCTAAAGACGTTCCTGTTTACGAAGTATCCATTCCCACAGAAAAGGTGTCTGAAGTCCGTCAAGGTAAGAAATATACCACCACACGAAAAATTTTTCCGGGCTACATCTTAGTACGCATGGATCTCTATAAGCCGGGGACTTCTGAAGTCGATCAGGCCGCATGGTACTTTATCCGGAACACTCAGGGGATTATAGGCTTTATCGGTGGTTCAGATAATCCGGTGCCGCTCGGTCCGGATGAAGTTGCAAATTTATTCCGTCAGGAAGAAGCTGAAGAACAGGTTAAACCCAAAGTTCTCTTCAATATCGGAGAGGTTGTCCGCATCAACAGCGGCGCCTTCGATAATTTCGAAGGAACTATTGAAGAAATAGATAATGAACGCGGCAAATTGAAACTTATGGTTTCCATATTTGGCCGTTCAACACCAGTAGAATTGGAGTTTTGGCAGGTTGAACGCGATGTTTAGCGTTTAAAACTCAAGTAATATACATAACAGTCAGTTTGTGGGAGAAGCCCTGTCAGTTCTAACCACGATGGCTGAAAATGGAGTTCATTTATGGCAAAGAAAGTTACAGGTGTTATCCGCTTGCAAATTCCTGCCGGCGCGGCTAATCCGGCACCTCCAGTAGGTCCGGCCCTTGGTCAGGCGGGAATTAACATCATGGAATTCTGTAAGCAATTCAATGCTGCCACTCAAGCCCAGAGTGGAATGATCATCCCGGTAGTGATTACTGTTTATCAGGATCGCTCATTTACTTTTATCTGTAAGTCACCTCCGGCTGCAGTGCTGATTAAGAAAGCGGCTAAACTCGCTTCCGGCGCTAATAATCCGGGCAGGGAAACCGCCGGCAGTATTACTGTCGAACAGATAAAAGAAATCATTGAGATCAAGAAAGACGACCTCAATGCAAGGGATGAAGCTGCCGCGATAAAAATTATCGCGGGTACTGCTCGTAGCATGGGAATCGAGGTGAGTGATGTTTAGAAGTAAACTTTATAAATCTCAGTCAGAATGCTACGATCGCCAGCAGAAGTACAGCGCAGAGGAAGCATTTGACATTATCAAGAAAATGTCTCATGTCAAGTTCGACGAAACCGTTGATGTCGCATTTAGACTGGGTATTGACCCGAAAAAATCCGATCAGAGCGTTCGTGGAGCTGTTCCCCTTCCGAAAGGAACAGGTAAAAAAGTCGTTGTTGCAGTGATTGCAGCCGGTGCCCAGGCAGATGATGCCAAGGCTGCTGGTGCTGAATTCGTTGGATTCGATGATCTGATTGAAAAAATTAAAGGGGGCTGGCTCGAGTTTGATGTCTTGATTGCCACGCCGGAAGCCATGAAACAGGTTCGTCCTTTAGGAAGAGTGCTCGGTCCTCGCGGACTCATGCCCAATCCGAAAACTGGAACCGTTACCGATGCAGTCGGCGAAGCGGTCAAGGAAGCAAAGTTCGGACGTGTTGAATATAGAGCAGATCGAGGCGCATGTGTACATGTGGCAATTGGTAAACTTTCGTTTTCCGTTGAAGATCTGAAAGAAAATTTTGATGCTGTTACAAATGCATTGGTTAAAGCCAAGCCGACCACAGCCAAGGGTACATACTTCATTAGTTGCACAATTTCTTCAACTATGAGCCCAGGCGTGAAAATCAACATCAAAGAAGCAGAGAGGCGGTAAACAATGAGAAGTGAGAAAACCCATCTGGTAAATTATATCGGCGGACTGCTCAAGGATTCTGATTATGTTTACTTTGTCTCTTATAAAGGCCTGGATGTTGCGGAGTTCTCTGATTTTCGCGATAAACTTGCCGCAGGTAACGCAGAGTGTCACGTTCTCAAAAACCGCATGATTAAAAAAGCGGCTGAATTGTTCGAGATCAACGCTCTAGCAGAATTTGAACTAAAAGACAGTACTGCTTTGATAAGCGGATCTGGCGATCCCGGCGCCATTGCTAAAGTTATTACTGAATTCAGTGATAAAAATAAAGCCGTCGCTCCTAAAGGTGGATATTTTGAAGGTATGGCTCTTTCCGTTAGCGATGTAAATGATATTGCTTCATTGCCGCCGAAAGAAGTCCTTCAAGCTCAATTACTTGGTGTCCTTCAAGCGCCTGCCAGAAATTTTGCCTGCTTGCTTAATGCTAAAGCAGCCACAATACTCAATGTCTTAAACGCATATAAAGATAAACTTGAAAATTAAACAATTAAAATAGGAGGCATTTGATTATGTCTGAAGAAACAAAAGTTGAAGTATCAGCTGAAATGGAAAAAATAATTTCTGCTGTTGAGAACATGACTGTTCTTGATTTATCTAAACTTGTAAAAGCTCTCGAAGAGCGCCTCGGTGTTAGCGCTGCTGCTCCTGTAGCTGTTGCCGCTGCTGCTCCTGCAGCTGCCGCTGGCGGTGCTGCTGCTGAAGAAAAAACTGAGTTCGACGTTATTCTCGCTGGTTTCGGCGACAAGAAAGTCGGAGTAATCAAAGAAGTAAGAGCCATTACTGGTCTCGGACTGAAAGACGCTAAAGACTTAGTTGAAGCTGCACCTAAAGCTATCAAAGAAGGCGTAGAAAAAGAAGAAGCTGAAAAAATTAAAGCACAGCTCGAAGGCGTCGGTGCTACTGTAGAAATCAAATAATTTCACAGTGCATACGAAACGGTGGGAATTATTCTCAGGAATATTCCTACCGTCTTTTTGCATTTAAAGCAGGTTGTATTTTTATCCATGTTGGATGGGATTATTTAGTAGTTCCGTGTCGTATTTTTAACTGAAAAAAGCTGGAATGGTGAGCTATGACAGAACGTATCAGTTTTGGTAATTTGCAGGAAGTTTTGGAGATTCCGGACCTTATCGGAGTTCAGATCAACTCGTATAATGATTTCCTACAAAAAGATATTCCCCCGGAAGAAAGAGGGGACAAAGGTCTTTTAGAGATTTTTAATGAAATTTTTCCCATTGAAAGTTTCGATAAACAGGTTGTGCTTGAATTTATCGATTACTCTCTTGGGACACCTAAATACCGGTTTACAGAGTGTGTTAAGGATGGCAATACTTACAGTGCCCCCTTGTATGTTGATTTCTTGCTGAAAAACAATGGTTCTGAGATTCCGGAACGTATTTATATGGGCGAAATCCCGATAATGACACCTCAAGGAACCTTCGTAATCAACGGAGCTGAGCGCGTTATTATAAGTCAATTGCATCGTTCACCCGGCCTCTGCTACGAAAGCAGTAAACACACTAGTGGAAAAACTCTTTACTCATACCGGATTATTCCTGACCGCGGGTCATGGATGGAAGTCCAGTTTGACATAAATGATTATATTTACATATACCTCGACCGCCGTCGCCGTCGTCGTAAATTCTTAATTACAACTTTCCTGCGTGCAATTGGTTTTGAAACCAATAAAGATATTCTCAGTCAGTCATTTGAAGTTAAAAACCATTCCATTTCAAGTCTTTTAAAAGAAAAGAACCTGGCTGATTTCTATACTGTTGATGATGTTACCAATGAAGATGATGTCGTTATTCTTGAAGAGCTTGTTCAACTTAATGAAACTCATTTGAAAGAATTACAGGATGCCGGTATCAAACGGATTGAACTGGTTAATGCTCCAGAAGAAGGATATTATTTGATAAACTGCCTGCGTCGCGACCCGGCCCGTACTGGTGATGAAGCGCTTAAAGAAATTTACCGCCGTATGCGTCCCGGTGATCCGCCGAATATCAATAATGCCAAACAGCTTATTCAGCGTTTGTTCTTTGATATTAAGCGTTACGACCTGGGAGTTGTCGGGCGTTATAAACTTAATGAAAAACTTGATCTCGACCTGCCGCTCTCAACACGCGTCCTGACTAAATATGATTTGATGGCAGCCACTGAAGGCTTGATCAAACTCTGTCACACTGGTGGTAAAGTTGATGACATTGACCATCTGGGCAACCGTCGCGTTCGTACTGTCGGCGAATTGCTGCAGAATCACTGCCGCGCCGGTCTACGACGCACAGAACGTCTAATCAGCGAACGTATGAGCCTGCTCAATGCAGAAGATTCCAACATCACTCCAAGCAAACTGGTTAACCCCAAAGCTTTCGCCGGAGTTGTTCGTGATTTCTTTGCCAGAAACCAGTTGTCTCAATTCATGGATCAGACTAACCCGCTCAGCGAACTGACTAACAAACGTCGTTTAAGTGCACTTGGCCCCGGAGGCTTGAGTCGTGAGCGTGCCGGCTTCGAAGTGCGTGACGTTCATACAAGTCATTACGGACGTATCTGTCCTATTGAAACTCCTGAAGGTCCGAATATCGGTTTGATTTCATCAATGTCCCTTTACTCCCGGATAAATGAATTCGGTTTCCTGGAAACCCCGTACCGGAAAGTTAAGGACTGCAAAGTCAGCAATGAAGTGGAATACCTTTCTGCCGATCATGAAGAAAACTTTGTCATTGCTCAGGCAAACGCTCCTCTGGATGAGAACAACAAGTTCGTCCGTCCTTACGTGATGTCCCGTCTGCGCGGTGAATCAGAAGAACATCCTGCGGAAGAAGTCCAGTACATGGACGTTTCTCCAAAACAGCTGGTGAGTGCCGCAGCCGGTATTATTCCTTTCCTTGAACACGACGATGCCAACCGTGCCTTGATGGGATCAAACATGCAGCGTCAGGCTGTACCATTGCTGAAAACTGAAGAACCTTTAGTAGGAACCGGATTGGAAGCACGTATTGCTAAAGATGCCCGGGCTGTTGTTTGTGCGGTTAAAGATGGAATTGTTGCGGAAGTATCCGCTTCTAAAATTGTCATCAGCGCTGACGGTTTGACTGCTAAAAAGACTGCCAAACCGGAATCTGTCATGGAATATGAGCTCATCAAGTTCATGCGCAGCAATGCCGGTACCTGTATTAATCAGCGTCCGCTGGTAAGAAGCGGACAGAAGATCAAAGCAGGGGACGTCATTGCCGACGGAGCCGCTACTTCAGATGGAGAATTGGCTCTGGGTAAAAACTTGATGGTTGCTTTCATGCCATGGTGTGGATACAACTTTGAGGATGCTATTGTCGTTAGTGAACGTCTTGTAAAAGACGATGTTTATACCAGTATTCACATTGATGAATTTGAAATTATCAGTCGGGAAACCAAGCTTGGCCCTGAAGAAATAACCCGTGATATCCCCAATGTCAGCGAAGAAGCTCTCCGCAACCTGGGAATGGATGGGGTTGTCTGTCTGGGAGCTGAAGTAAAACCCGGCGATATCCTGGTTGGTAAGATTACTCCTAAGAGTGAAACTGAACTAGCTCCGGAAGAACGTCTTCTGCGTGCTATTTTTGGCGAAAAAGCTGCTGATGTCAAGGATTCAAGTCTGGTAGTCAGCAGCGGTAAAGGCGGCGTCGTTATGGATGTCCGTTACGAATATGCTCAGGATCCGAACCAGCAGACTATGACGAAGTCAGAAATGCGGCGCCAGGCTAAATTCGTTAAAGATAATTATAAAATGGTTCATAATGAATTGATTGAGGAACTTTCCGACCGTCTGGCTGATCTGATGCTTGGACAAAAGCTGCCGCATTCAATCTACGATGAATCATCAAGCAAGGAAAATGCGATCCTGATAAGCTCAAACCGCAAAGTTACACGCAGTTCAATCTTGAAACTGGCTAACAAATACGATAGTTGGCGCATGGAAGATTGTCCGCTCAAAGAATCTATAGCGGAACTGCTCTCAACTTATGCGCCGCGTTTTGAAGAAAACGAAAAAACTCGTCAGGATGGAATCTCCGCTTTAGAAAATGGCGAATCTGTTGACCCGGGTGTCATCAAGCGCGTAAAAGTCTATATTGCCTGCAAACGTACTTTACAGGTTGGTGATAAAATGGCTGGACGACATGGTAATAAAGGTATTGTTTCCAATATTGTCGCGGTTGAAGATATGCCTTTCATGAAAGACGGAAAACCCGTTGATATTGTTCTCAACCCGCTGGGTGTGCCTTCCCGTATGAATGTCGGTCAGGTGCTGGAAACTCACTTGGGATGGGCGGCAAAAATGCTCGGCATGAAAGTATCCACCCCGGTGTTCGACGGTATTCCTGAAAAGAAAATTGTCGACTTAATGGTCAAAGGCAGCGCTGAAAATGCGAAAAGCGAAAACCAGAATTACAACTGGGGATTCGTAGAAGATGAAGGCTCGTTAAAATATGACGGAAAAACTGTTCTTCATGACGGCCGTACAGGTGATGCTTTCGATCAACGCATTATGGTTGGTCAGATCTATATGCTGAAACTCGACCATCTGGTCGCGAATAAAATACATGCCCGTGCGGTTGGGCCATATTCACTGGTTACCCAGCAGCCGCTCGGCGGTAAAGCTCAACACGGTGGCCAACGCTTCGGAGAAATGGAAGTGTGGGCGCTGGAAGCTTACGGCGTAGCATACACCCTGCAGGAAATGCTCACGGTTAAGAGTGACGATGTTTCCGGTAGAGCCCGTATCTACGAATCCGTTGTGAAGGGGCATAACGTCCTGGATGCCGGAAGGCCTGAATCATTCAATGTATTATTGAAGGAAATGCAGAGCCTTGGTTTAGATATTCGCACCGTTAAAAAAACTAACGCAACTAAATAGCTGGAGGAATGAAAATTGATTGATAATACATATGCCTACAGAGAATTGCTCGGCAAGTCTTCAACAAATTCGTTCGAAGCTGTTTCGATAAATGTCGCCTCTCCTGATGTTATACGCTCGTGGAGTTTCGGGGAAGTGAAAAATCCTGAAACAATAAACTACCGCAGCTTTAAACCAGAGAAAGGCGGACTCTTCTGTGAGAAGATTTTCGGACCTACCCGCGACTGGGAATGTAATTGCGGTAAATATAAACGCGTAAAACATAAAGGCATCGTTTGCGACCGTTGCGGCGTTGAAGTAACTCAATCCAAAGTCAGACGGGATCGCGTCGCTCATATCGATTTGGCTGTTCCGGTAACTCATATCTGGTTCTTCAAATGTATGCCCAGCCGTATAGGATTAATGTTGGATATGACCGCCAAGTCCCTGGAACGCGTTGTTTATTACGAAGACTGGGTAGTCACCGATTCCGGGGACACTCCTTTGGAAGTCGGGCAAGCTATGGGTGAACACGAATATCGCCAGGCTCGCGAAGATTACGGCAGCGCTTTCGAGGCGGATATGGGTGCGGCAGCAATCCTGACTCTTCTGGAAAAGGTTAATTTGCCTGTACTGAAATCCGAACTTGAAACAAGCCTTAATGAAACAAAGAATAAAGCTATCCGTAAAAAATTAGCTAAACGCCTGCGTCTGGTCGAAGGTTTTATCCAGAGCAATTCCCGTCCTGAATGGATGGTGATGACTGTTCTACCGGTTATTCCTCCGGATCTGCGTCCTTTGGTTCCTCTGGAAGGCGGACGTTTCGCGACTTCTGATTTGAATGATCTTTACCGCAGGGTTATCAACCGTAACAACCGTTTGAAAAACCTGTTGCAGTTAAGCACACCGGAAGTAATTATACGTAACGAAAAACGCATGCTGCAGGAAGCTGTTGACGCTTTGATTGACAATGGACGTCACGGCCGTGCTGTAACCGGCGCCGGCAACCGTCCTTTAAAATCTCTTAGTGACATGCTTAAAGGTAAACAGGGGCGTTTCCGTCAAAACCTGCTTGGTAAACGTGTTGACTATTCCGGACGTTCAGTAATTGTTGTTGGTCCGGAACTCAAACTGCACCAGTGCGGACTGCCGAAGAAAATGGCTCTGGTTCTTTTTGAACCGTTTATCATCCACCATCTGAAAGGACGTAACTACGCCCACACCGTGCGCGGCGCCAAGAAGATGATTGAACGTGGTGAAACCGTGGTCTGGGATATTCTTGAAGAAGTCACAAAAGGGCATCCGGTTATGCTTAACCGTGCTCCGACTCTGCACAGATTGAGTATTCAGGCATTTGACCCGGTACTGATTGAAGGTTCAGCTATTCGTCTGCATCCTCTGGTTTGTACAGCTTACAACGCCGACTTTGACGGTGACCAGATGGCTGTTCATGTGCCTTTGTCAAACGAAGCGCAGATGGAAACCAAACTGTTGATGCTTGCTCCAAATAATATTTTCGGTCCTGCGAACGGTAAGCCGATCATGACTCCTACTCAAGATATCACTTTGGGTACGTATTACCTGACTCGCGATCCCGTCAATAAGGATAAAGCTAAGACATATAAAGATTATTTTGAAGTGCTTTATGCCCTGCACGAAAAATACATTCACATTCATGACGCAGTTGTAATCCCAAATCCCGATTTAGGTAAGAAGACAGAATACGGCAGTGAAACTGAAAAATATATCACCACCACTCCCGGACGCTGTATCTTTAATGAAATATGGAACGATAAACTTGGCTTTTACAATGCCATAGCCAAGAAAAAAGAGCTGGGGGCATTAGTTAACAGTTCATATAAAATTGTCGGCCATGAAGCAACTGTCAGGCTTTTGGATAGACTGAAAGACCTTGGTTATAAGTATGCTACTTTAGCCGGGTTCTCAATATCTATTACTGATATGGTGATCCCTGAAGCTAAAGACAATCTTATTACTTCAGCCCGTGACCAGATATCTAAAGTCATAACTCAATATAACAATGGTGTTTTGACTGACGGCGAACGTCACAATAAAATCATTGATATTTGGACTCAGACCAGTAATAACGTAGCTAACGAGCTTTTCAAGAAGCTTGAAGACGAATCTTTCAAGGGACATGTCAACTCCGTTTACGCTATGCTTGATTCAGGCGCACGTGGTAGTAAAGACCAGATCCGTCAGCTCGCTGGTATGCGTGGTTTGATGGCCAAGCCTTCAGGCGATATCATGGAACAGCCGATTACCTCAAACTTCCGTGAAGGCCTGAGTGTTCTTGAATACTTCATTAGTACTCATGGAGCCCGTAAAGGTTTGGCGGATACAGCTTTGAAGACTGCTGAATCAGGATACATGACTCGTAAGCTCGTCGATGTAGCTCAAGATATTATCTGCCGCAGCGAAGATTGCGGTACAGTTAAAGGTATCTGGGTTTCCGCGATTGTTGAAGGTGACGAAGTCGTCCTGCCGTTGAAAGACCGGATTGTTGGACGTTTCAGCGCTATGGACATCAAGGACCCTGCATTCGATGACGGCAGACTGATTATCGCGGCTAATGAAGAATTCACTCCTGAAAGTGCCGCATTAGTGGAAAAACGCGGTATTTTGAAAGTTATCATCAGATCGACACTCACCTGTGAAGTTGACCATGGCGTCTGTGTAAAATGCTACGGCCGCAACCTGACCAGCACCAAGCTGGCGGAACCCGGCGATGCACTCGGCATTATTGCTGCGCAGTCAATTGGTGAACCAGGTACTCAGTTGACTATGAGAACGTTCCATATCGGTGGTACGGCTTCCTCGGCATACAAACAGCCGGTCATCGCGGCTCGTAGTGCCGGAACCATTAAATTAATCAATGTCCGTACAGTTGAAAACCAGAAAGGCGAAACTGTAGTTGTAAATAAAACTGGTTATGTTTCTATTTATGATGCCAAAGCCGCCAAAGATATTGAAGCGAAAAACCGCAAGAAAGCAAAAGAGGAAGCCGAAGCTATCGGTTCCTTCTATAATGAAAAATATGATTTTGGGTCTGACGCGCTGCGTGAAGCAGAACTTGAGCGTTATGAACTTGAAACCGGTGCTATTCTGCAAAAAGGCGATGGCGACACAGTCAAGGCTAATGAACAATTCGTTCACTGGGATCCTTACCATGTGCCGATTATTGCCGAAGAAGATGGTATCGTTGAACTCCATGACTTGGTCGAAGGCGTAACTCTTAACCGCTCAAAACGTGGCGGAACCGAAGAAATAACTGTAATGGAACACCGTGAAGACCTGCACCCGCAAATCGTTATCACGGACAAAGACGGCGAGTTCATCGCTAACTATCCGTTACCGGCAGGAGCTTTCCTGATGACTAAAGCCAAAGCGAAAGTAACTCCCGGAGTGTCCTTGGCACGTGTTCCTCGACAGGCAGCTAAAAACAAAGATATTACCGGTGGTCTGCCGCGTATTTCAGAATTGTTTGAAGCACGTATACCAAAAGATATCGCAGAAATTGCCCGTATCGACGGAGTTATCGAACTTGACAAGATGGTCAAGGGAAAACGTCAACTGGTTATCCGCGATCCTGAAACTGATGTAACCGAAGAACATAACAACATCCCAGCGAATAAACATCTTTCCGTAAGTAAAGGTGATGTCGTTCACAAGGGACAAAAGCTGACTGAAGGCGCAATTGTGCCTCATACTCTGCTGGAAATCTGCGGTCCTCAGGAACTGCAGCGTTATCTGGTTGATGAAATCCAGTTGGTATACCGTGCACAGGGCGTTGAAATCAATGATAAACATATTGAAGTCATCGTTCATCAAATGATGCAGAAGGTCCGTATCACAGAACAGGGATCTACCAGATACCTCAACGGAGAACAAATAGACCGTCTCGCATTTGACGCGGAAAACAGACGGGTTATCGCACAGGGCGGAAAACCGGCGGAAGCTGAACCGATTGTCCTGGGTATAACCAAAGCAACTTTGGAAACAGAAAGCTTTATTTCAGCGGCGTCATTCCAGGATACTACTCGTATCCTCACGGAAGCAGCCACCTTAGGTAAAGAAGATTTACTTACTGGTTTCAAGGAAAATGTTATTACCGGTCATCTTATTCCTGCAGGTACAGGCACACATGAAATGCAGAATATCCAACTGCAGTATCTCGGCGAGGAAATCCCTCCTGAAATAGTTGAATTGGAGTCTGAACTTGAAGAAGAAGTTGATGACTAAGTTATAGGCGAAGGTTTCTGAAATGCTTTTTTGTTAAAAAAACGAGAAAAAAATTTGCAAAACAGTAAAAATCAAGTATTTTAGAAGCCTTTAACTAAACTTTTTAAAGAAATTAATATATAAATACAGGTAAAAAAATGCCAACAATTAATCAGTTAGTCCGTAAGGGACGACAAAGCAAGACAAAGAAGAGCAAGTCAAGAGCTCTTGACCGTTGTCCTCAAAGACGCGGCGTTTGTTTACAGGTTACGACCAGAACACCTAAGAAACCTAACTCGGCTTTACGTAAGATCGCCAGAGTTCGCTTAACAAACGGCCAGGAAGTCACCGCTTATATCGGTGGTGAAGGACACAATCTGCAGGAACACTCTGTAGTATTGGTAAAAGGCGGTCGTGTTCGCGATTTGCCGGGTGTCCGTTATCATGTGGTTCGCGGCGCATTGGACAGCCTCGGGGTAAATGACCGTAAACAAGGCAGGTCGAAATACGGCGTTAAGCGCCCGAAATAGGACCTTAGTGTTACTGCAAACTGTCGTCATCATCTGGTGTCGGCAGTTTTGTTGTAAAAGTTTTTGTGTGTAATTTTTTTCAAATATAGAACGAAAAGGTAGACTTATGAGAAGACGCAGACCGGAAAAGCGCCAATTAACACCTGACGTGAAGTATAATAGTGAACTGGTTTCCCGGTTGATTAATACTATTATGTGCCGTGGAAAGAAATCCACTGCTCAAGCTATCGTCTATGGTGCGTTTGACGTGATTCAAAAAAAGAAAAACGGCATGGAGCCTTTAGAAGTGTTTTTGCAGGCTCTTGAAAATGTAAAACCAAAACTTGAAGTAAAAAGCCGTCGTGTCGGCGGAGCTACTTATCAGGTTCCAATCGAAGTTAACGCTGAACGCCAGGTGGCTTTGGCATTACGCTGGATTGTTGGTTATTCGAAAGCAAAAAAGGGTAAAGCGATGATGGAGGCCTTGGCCAGTGAATTGCTTGACGCCTTTGAAAACACTGGTGCTTCCGTTAAAAAGCGTGAAGAAACCTTTAAAATGGCACAAGCAAATAAAGCATTTGCCCATTACAGGTGGTAGGTAGAAACGAGCATGGCGGATATTAAAAGAGAATACAAAGAAGCAGCCGGCAGACATGTCGCCCTTAAGAACGTTAGAAATATCGGGATTATGGCTCATATCGATGCGGGCAAAACAACTCTTTCTGAGCGCATATTATATTATTGCGGTGTCAGTTATAAGATTGGCGAAGTACATGAAGGTACTGCGACAATGGACTGGATGGAGCAGGAGCAGGAACGTGGTATCACAATTACCAGTGCTGCAACTACTTGTTCATGGAAAGAGCATCGCGTTAATATTATTGATACTCCCGGGCATGTGGATTTTACTGCCGAAGTGGAACGTTCATTACGTGTACTTGACGGAGCTGTAGCTGTTTTCTGTGCGGTAGGAAAAGTTCAGCCGCAAAGTGAAACTGTTTGGCGCCAGGCTCAAAAATATAATGTTCCGGTTGTTGTGATGGTCAACAAAATGGACCGTACCGGAGCTGATTTCTATGCTGTAGTTGATGATATCAGATTCAAGCTCGGCGCGACTCCCGTTCCATTACAGGTTCCGATTGGAGCAGAAGCTGATTTTGCCGGTGTAATTGATATTATTGCTCAGAAGGCAATTTATTTTGATGGTGATGAAATGGGAGCGACAATGCGTGTCGAGGAAATCCCTGAAGAATATAAGGAAAAAACAGTAGAAGCCCGCCATCATATGATTGAGTGTCTTGCGGAAGTTGATGATGATGTGATGGAACTCTTCCTCGAAGACCAGGAACCGGATGAAGAACTTATTAAAAAGACCATACGTAAAGCAACTTTAGCTGCGCAAATTGTTCCTGTTGCTTGTGGTACCGCCTTTAAAAACAAGGGTGTACAGCCCTTACTTGATATTGTTATAGATTACATGCCATCCCCGCTTGATGTCTGGGAAATTCAAGGTAGTGATCCTGATACAGAAGAAGCTTTGACCCGCCACGTTGGAGACAGCCAGCCTTTCTCCGCCTTGGCATTCAAAATAATGAATGACCCCTTTGTCGGTAAACTCACTTTTATGCGTGTTTACAGTGGAGTCGCCAGCAAGGGTATGGCTGTTTATAATCCCCGTACCGGTAAACGCGAACGTTTCGGGCGCCTGCTGCAAATGCATGCGAACAGCCGTGAAGAACGCGATAATATTTACAGCGGCGATATTGCCGCTGTCGTAGGACTTAAAAACGTAACCACCGGTGATACACTCTGCGATGAAAAAGATCAGATTGTACTTGAATCGATGAGTTTCCCTGAACCGGTTATCTCAATTGCGGTTGAACCTAAGACTACTGCCGACCGGGATAAACTCTACAAGGCTCTCGGCGCATTATCCGACGAAGACCCGACCTTTACTGTACGCAGTGATGAAGAAACCGGACAGACAATTATTGCCGGAATGGGTGAGCTTCATTTGGATATCATCCAGGATCGTCTGGTTCGTGAATTTAAAGTTGAATGTAACACCGGGGCTCCTGAAGTAGCATACCGTGAAACTATCCTCAAAGAAGCTGAAGCTAACACAAAATTTGCTCGTCAGAGCGGAGGACGCGGTCAGTACGGTCATGTTATTATGAAGATTTATCCGAAAGACCGCGGACATGGTGTTACCATTGAAAATAAAGTTGTCGGCGGCAGAATTCCAAAAGAATATATTAAACCTACTGAAAGTGGTATTCTTGAAGCTGCTAAAACCGGAGTCCTCGCAGGATATCCGCTTGTTGACTTCCATGTAGAAATCCTTGATGGTTCCTATCATCCGGTTGACTCATCTGAAATGGCATTTAAAATTGCCGGTTCAATGGCATTGAAAGAAGCTGCTAAAGCTGCTGGAATGGTTTTACTTGAACCAATCATGAAAGTTGAAATCACAACTCCTGATGAAAATATGGGCGATCTTATCGGCGATATTACATCTCGACGTGGTAATATAGTTGAAGTTGATTCTGATTATCAAGAATTATTCACTCGTATTCTGGCACATGTTCCATTGTCAGAATTATTCGGCTACGCAACAGCGATTCGTTCTCTGTCACGCGGTCGCGCGTCGTACTCTATGGAGCCGGCGCATTTTGATCCTGTACCAAAATCAATCCAAGAAAAAGTAATGGAGAAGAACTGATTATGAGCAACTCAAAAAAGCAAAAAATCAGAATCCGGCTTCAAGCATTCGAACATAGTATCCTGGATAAGTCTGTATCCGATATTATTGGCACTGCTAAAAGAACCGGATCCATGATTGTCGGACCTATTCCACTGCCAACACGCACTGAACGTTTTACTGTAAACCGTTCGCCGCATGTCAACAAGAAATCCATGGAACAGTTCGAAATCAGAACTCACAAACGTGTCTTAGAGATTATCGATCCAACTGTAAAAACGGTTGATGAGCTGAAAAAGCTTAATCTTCCGGCAGGTGTTGATATCTCTATTAAAATTGGAGTCTAAGTAGATTCCGTAAATACCAATGCCCCACACCGATTGGGAGTATGTATTTTATAAGGAGAGTATTATGAAAGGTTTAATCGGTAAAAAGCTCGGGATGTCCCAAGTCTTTGATGACTCAGGGAAAGTAACCCCCGTAACTGTCATTCAGGCAGGACCTTGCACGGTCGTCGATGTGATGACCAAGGATCGCAATGGTTACTCAGCGATTCAGTTGGGTTTTGGGAGCAAAAAGGCTAAGAATGTCTCCAAAGCTATGCTTGGACATTTTAAGAAAGCCAATCTCAAAACAGATCTTCCTGCAATTTCAAGAGAATTCCGCACAGACAAAGATCCCGAGGTGGAACTTGGCAGCGTTATCGGCGCTGACACTTTCGCCGCAAATGAATTCCTTGATGTCACTGGTACTGTTAAAGGACGTGGTTTCCAGGGTGTAGTAAAACGCTATAACTTTGGCGGTGGCCGTTATTCTCATGGCGGCGGCTGGAAAAGAAAACCTGGTTCTATTGGACAATGTGAATTTCCAGGCCGTGTCGATAAAGGCAAAAAGATGCCGGGGCAAATGGGTAACGTCCGCAAGACTATCCAGAATCTCCGTATCGTTCGTGTTATGGCTGAAGAAAATATACTTTTCGTCAAAGGTGCTGTTCCCGGCCCCGTCGGCGGAACTGTTCTTCTCCGTTCAGCTATTAAGAAGACTAACAGCAAATAATCCTGAAGGGTAGAAAAATGTCAAAAGTTTTACAGATTGTTGATAGCAAAGCTGCTGTCGTTGGTGAGTACACTCTTCCTGATAATTGCTTTGAACTTGAAAAAGGTTCTCAGGCTGTTCATGAGTGTGTCGTTGGTTTCCTGGCGGAACAACGCGCAGGCACTGCCTGCACAAAGACCCGTGGCGAAGTCAGAGGCGGCGGTGCAAAACCGTTCCGGCAGAAAGGCCTTGGCCGCGCCCGTTCCGGCAGCACACGTAATCCTATTTGGACTGGCGGTGGTGTCACTTTTGGACCGGCTCCACGTAGTTATGCCAAGAAAATTAATAAGAAAGTTCGCAAATTGGCTCTGAAAAGAGCACTTTCCGAACGGATTGAAGAAGGCAGCGTAATCGCTCTCGATAAAATTGAGTTCGCTGACGGCAAAACTAAAAGCGCAAAAGCTCTTTTGAAAGATTTGCAAGTTGCTAAAAACGCTTTAATTGTTGTTCCTGAATATACTGAAAGCATCATATGCGCTACAGGTAATATGGATAACGTTGTTTTGCGTAATGCGGCAAGCGTTAATGTTTATGAACTTCTTCGTTTCTCTAAAATTATTATCGCCAAAGATTCACTTGATATTCTTGTCAAGAGAATGGGTTAAGGAGAACTATAATGAAGAATGCATATAAAATAATTATTTCCCCATTGATTACAGAAAAAAACAATGATCTTGCCGGTCAGGATAAATATGCTTTTAAAGTTGACCGCAAAGCAGGGAAAGTTGAGATAGGACAGGCTGTTGAAGAGCTTTTCGATGTAAAAGTCAAGTCTGTCAACGTGATGAACTATAACGGCAAACCCAAGCGCGCCGGAAGGTCAGCAATAGTCGGCCGCCGCGCAAATTGGAAAAAAGCTGTTGTAACTCTTGCTGAAGGCAGCATTGACCTGTTTTAATCGAGGAACTTGAGGTAAAAATATGGCTATAAAAAGTTATAATCCAACAACTCCGAGCAGACGAAATATGACTGTTTCGGATTTTGCTGAAATTACAGTCGATGCTCCTCTGAAGAGTTTGACTAAAGGCAAAAAGTCCACTGGTGGACGAAACAACCTGGGACGTGTCACTACACGTTTTCGTGGCGGCGGCAATAAACGCCGTTTGCGCGCGATTGATTTCAAACGCAACAAAGACGGTATTCCTGCAACAGTCGCAAGTATCGAATATGATCCAAACCGTACAGCTAATATTGCATTACTCACATATGCTGATGGCGAAAAACGTTATATTCTGGCTCCTATCGGCTTAAAAGTCGGCGCTACTGTTATGAACGGGCCGAAAGCGGAACCTAAAAACGGCAACTGCTTACGCTTGAAAGATATTCCGGCTGGTTTGAACATCCATAATATTGAAATGCAGCCCGGACATGGCGCGAAACTGGTTCGTTCTGCCGGTCAAGTTGCGGTATTGCGTGCCCGCGATGGGAAATATGCCCAAGTAAGACTTCCCTCCGGAGAAGTCCGTCTGATTAATATTGAATGCCGTGCAACAATTGGTCAGGTTGGTAATTTGGACCATTCTAAAATCAAACTGGGTAAAGCCGGAAGAAAACGTTATTTAGGCAAACGTCCACATGTTCGTGGTGTTGCAATGAACCCTGTCGACCATCCAATGGGTGGTGGAGAAGGTAAGGCCAGCGGCGGACATCCTCAGTCTCCATGGGGTCAGTTGGCGAAAGGTAAGAAAACTCGCAGCAAACGCAAGGCTTCAACTCAATTCATTCTTGAACGGAGGAAAAAATAATGTCTAGATCAGTTAGAAAAGGTCCCTTCGTGGATGAACATTTGCTCAAGAAGGTCGAGAAAATGAATGCAGGCGGTAGAAAGCAGCCTATTCAAACTTGGTCTCGTCGTTCAATGATTATTCCGGATTTCGTGGGGCATACATTCAACGTACATAATGGCAAATCTTTTGCTACAGTATTTGTGACTGAAAATATGGTTGGTCACAAACTTGGTGAATTCGCTATTACCCGTATGTTCAAAATCCATGGTGTTATAAGCGGTAAGTAATTTACCAGACATTATAACGATACCTTATCTACACCCGGCAAAATGCCGGGTGTTTTTTTTGTCTTGTTTTAGCGTTTATCTCTTATTTTGAACTGAGTTAAAAATAATAAAAAAGAATTAAGTTGTTTTTTAGCTAATTTAAGTTAATATATTATTATGAAGTTTTTGCATGTAAAGGATAAAAGGAGCTATACATGAAAATCTTTAATGATTTTATTATAAACTTCGCTTTACTTATTGTCTTATTTTTTGCTTACTCAAAGATTTTTGCATATTTTGACAGTAAGCGCTACCGGCAAGTTTTAAATGGATTTGTTTTCGGTTTTATCAGTATTTGCGTTATGGTATACTCCGTCAAACTGTCAGAAGGGCTGATTTTTGATACACGCTCGGTTATTATTAGCATAGGAGGACTATTCGGAGGCCCTATAACTGCCGCGATAGCAGCTTCTCTGGCCATGAGTTACCGCATATATCTCGGCGGGCCGGGAGCACTTATGGGAGTAACGGTTATCATTACATCAGCCTCCATGGGAATGCTTTATTATTACCTTAGAAAAAAAATACCATTAAACATGAATAACAAAAATATTTATATTTTTGGACTTCTGGTTCATGTAATAATGCTTCTATGTATGTTTCTGCTTCCTCCCAACGACATATTCAGAACAATGCGTCTAGTTGGAATTCCAGTAATTATTGCCTACCCCTTTATATCTTTCGCCATCATTCATTTCCTTAAAAACATAGAACATGAATTAGTCCTGGAAGAAAGCCTTGTTAAAAGCCATAGTGATTATCAGAACCTGGTGGACAACACTTATTGTATTATTATCCGGATAAGCCCGAAAGGAATATTAAATTTTATTAACAAATTTGGCCAGGATATTTTTGGTTTTAAAGAAGAGGAAATAATTGGTAAAAATGTAATCGGTACAATTATTCCTGAAAAAGATTCTAAGGATACAGATCTATCAAACTTGATTGATTCAATTATTAGCGACCCTGAACGCTACACTCAAAATGAAAATGAAAATATACGAAAAGACGGTAGTCGTTTCTGGGTAGCCTGGAGCAACAAGCCGACTTATGATGAAAACGGAAAGATCACAGAGCTTTTGTGTGTCGGGGTTGAAATAACCAGGAGAAAGAAGCTTGAGCTTAAGATTGAAAAACAAAATGAAGAACTTGCCATCCTTCACCGGCGATACAAGCTGGCAGTAAATACATCGAAGATAGGTATTTGGGAGGTTGATTTGATAACTGGCAAGCTGACATGGGATGCATCAATGTTTTCCCTTTACGGTATAGAGGATAAAAATACGAGAAACTGCCATAAAGAATGGGTAAAAATGCTGCATCCGAATGACTCGGAATATGCTCAGAAAAAATTCTGGCTTGATATCAATGCCGACAAGGACTATGACGGAGAGTTCAGGGTAATTAAAGCGAATGGTGATATAAGAAATATTAAAGCTTCAGGAAAACTTTTCAAAGATAAAAACGGCAAACCGGTTTCTGTTCTTGGAGTTGATTATGATGTCACAGATTTGATTAAAACCAGAGAAAAGCTGAAGCAGAGTGAGCATGATTACAGGATGCTTTTCGATAATATGACTGTTGGTTTTGCGTATCACAAAATGATTTATGACAAAAACGGCAAACCATGTGATTACAGGTTTTTGAAATTAAATCCAGCCTTTGAGAAGATGACAGGAATGTCCGCAAAAGATGCCATTGGTAAAACCGTAAAGGAGTTATTGCCGAATACGGAGGAATACTGGATTGAAAAATATGGAGAAGTCGCAAAAACGGAAAAATCAATATATTATAAAAACTATTCAAAAGAACTTGACAAAGACTTTGCCGTTTGGGCATTTTCTCCGAGGAAAGATCATTTTGCGGTTATTGTTAATGATATAACCAGACAAAAACAAATGGAAAAAAGGAGAGAGTTTTTAAACAAAATCCTTTCCGAGCTGAATCATAAGCTTAAAGATGAAAAAATCATTGATAAATTGGCTGACTTGTTCAAAGAGTTTTCGGGAGCTGACGCTATAGGGATAAGGGTTCAGCAAGATGACAACTTTCCCTATGTGGTATGTGATCTTCCTGAAAAAACATATAATTCTCCAGAGGATCTCTGCAAGCCTGTTAAGGATGGCAAGATTCATCGCGATGCCCAAGGACATCTGACTTTCGACTGCTTATGCTGTTCCATTCTATCACAAAAAGTTAAAGAATTGGAATCATCAAATGTAACCAGCAAAGGGAGCTTCTGGATAAATAACATAAGTAAATATAAAGACGTCGATAGCTTTTGTTTGCTTTCACATGACAAATGCTGCTTGAATGGATATGAATCAATGGCGTTGATTCCCATATTAAAAGATGATGTTCCTATGGGAATAATTCAACTTAACTTTTATAATACCAATAAATTAACCATTGAATTAGTTCATCTTTTTGAATCAATAGGCCAAAGTATCGGTATCGCATTTGACCGTCTTGAAAGTATAAAAAAATTAGATGCGGCAAGAAAGAAGGCTGAAATAGCCAACAAAGCCAAAACCGAGTTTCTTGCTACAATGTCTCACGAGATAAGAACTCCTCTGAATGGACTTATAGGCTTCTCAGGAATCATTGAAGACATATTGCGGCAAAGTAAAAATTATGAGCAGCGTGATAAAATTATTGAATATCTGGATATAGTAAAAACTTGCGGGCGTAATGTAACAGAGCTGATAAATGATATCTTGGAACTGGCCAGTATCAATGCAGGAGAGATTGATGTATTATTCGTTGACTTCCCACCTGAAAAATTAATCAGTGAAAGCAAAGATATTTTAGATTTTAAAGCCAAAGAAAAGAACATAACATTAAACTTTGAGCATAAAAATTTACCTTCACTGGTAAACGGAGCGAAACGGCAACTCAAGCAAATTATGTTTAACCTAGTCGGGAATGCAATAAAATTCACAAAAGAGGGAAGCGTCACAATTAAAGCTGATTACAGAGATGGAGCTTTGCAGATAGAAGTAAAAGATACAGGAATCGGCATAGCCCCTGAGATGAAAGACAGGATACTGGAACCATTCACTCAGGTTGACCAGTCATCGACGAGAAAATACGGCGGCACAGGCTTGGGGCTGACAATTGTTTCAAAGGTACTTGAAACCATGAAAAGCCGGCTCAATATTGAAAGTAAACTAGGCGAAGGAACAACAATGTCCTTTGCTTTCCCCGCAAAAATTATTGAAAACAAGATACCGGCTCCGGAAAAAGCTAAAAAAATGCCCGCTTTAAAGACATCATATAATATCCTGATCATTGAAGATGATGAAATTTCTGTTTTGTATCTTCAGGAAACCCTTCAGGGATCCGGAGCAAAATATAAGGTTGCCGGCTCATATGCTGAAATGCAGGAGATATGCAGCAAAGATTTTATCCCGGATATTGCTCTTATCGATATATCCCTTCCCGATAAAAATGGTTTTGAATGTATGAAATGGTTAAAACATAAATTTCCTGATAAGGAAATCAGATGCATTGCACAAACAGCTCATGTGCTTGAAGAAGATGCTAAGCGTTACAGGGAGGCAGGATTTGACGATTTTATAGGTAAGCCTTACAAGCATGAAAAGCTTATAGAATTATTAAAGATATCACGCAGTCTTGATTAAGCGGTTCAGTTTTTTCTGGCGCTTATTAAAAATAGTGGATATGACTTAACAGAACCGTCTTCCTGTTCCCGTTCCCGGGAAGCAGCCGTTTCCACAACAGTCAATGCGAATCCTTCATCCTCCAGCAAGCCCTGAATGTAACTCCGGTCAAAGCCGTTATGGGGTATGCAGGTTTCAGCTCCTTTATGAAAAGAACCGTCTTCTTTATCCAGATCCACCAAAGCTATATGTCCGCCCGGTTTAATGATTTTGCCAAAAAGTTTAATTATATTTCCCACGTCCTCAATATGATGCAAGGCAAGAATTGTAAACAGGAAATCGAAAGAATTAACTCCGAAAGTATTTTGTTCAAGTAATTTACAGTGCGCGCTGATATTCTTCGGAGCATCCGGCAGTGCCAGTTTTTTATTTAACTCCTTAATCATTCCCGCCGATGTATCAACGCAATCTATCAGGCCAAGCTTATCTGCCAGCAGGAAACTCATAAGCCCTGTTCCACATCCAAACTCTAATGCGCGCCAGTTATCCTGTAAAGAAATCCGTTCTATGATTTTCTCTGCAATATCACGTTGAAGCTTAAGGCGTTCTGGGTTCAGGTCCCATTCTGCGGCCTGCTGGTTAAATGATGTCATATATTTATAATATTGTGAGCTTTATGGATTTGTTTTTTGTGGAAACTTTAACTTTACCGCCTTGAACGAGTTTCCCGAACAATATTTCGTTAGCCAGTTTTTCCTGTATTTCCTGTTTTATAATCCGTTCCAGAGGACGTGCTCCCATCTTTGGATCATAGCCTTGCTTAGCAAACCATTCAATTGCCCCAGGCGTCAACTGCAATGAAACCTTGCGGGTATGCAGCTCGACTGACAATGAAGTGATAAATTTTTTGACGATCTTCTTCATCAGTTCCAGGGACAATGCGCTGAAATAGACTATTGAATCCAAACGATTGCGAAATTCCGGTGAAAAATATTTTTCAACTTCTTTGCGGGTAGCAAGTTTATTCTGGGTTTTCCCGCTAAAACCAATTACATTTGAGTCAAGCTGCTTGGCTCCAACGTTACTGGTCATTATGATTACTGCATTCCTGAAATCAGCTTTGCGTCCATTATTATCGGTCAGAGTTCCATAATCCATAATCTGCAAAAGGATATTATAAATATCCGAGTGTGCCTTTTCGATTTCATCGAGAAGGACAACACAATGGGGAGTACGGATCAAAGCCTCTGTCAACAATCCAGACTGTTCGAATCCAACGTACCCCGGAGGGCTGCCGATTAATTTTGAAACGGTATGCTTCTCAGAATACTCACTCATATCAAAACGGACAAATGAGATTCCCATCGTATCAGCAAGCTGCCTTGCGAGTTCAGTTTTTCCGCACCCGGTCGGGCCGCAGAATAAGAATGACCCCATGGGTTTCTCTTTGTTCCCAATACCGGCGCGGGCTATTTTCACCGCAGTTGAAACTTTGTTCACGGCTTCATCCTGACCAAAAACCACAGCCCGGAGATTATCCTCAAGCGCGGCTAATTTTTTATTGTCAGAATCACTGATCCTCGCAGGCGGAATATTTGCCATTTGAGCGATTACCGCTTCAATGTCTTTGACGTCTATTAGAGCATGGCATTCATCGTCAAGTAAAACGTTTTTAGCTCCGGCTTCATCTATTACATCAATAGCTTTATCCGGAAGAAAGCGGTCATTAATATGTCGTGCGCTCAAAATTACCGCGCGATCCAGTGCTTTATCTGAAAATTTTGTTTTATAATGTTTTTCGTAATAAGGTTTAAGCCCTCTCAATATAGCGATTGTATCTTCTTCTGACGGCTCCACTACATCTATCTTTTGAAAGCGGCGGCTGAAAGCTTTATCTTTCAGGATATGGTTTTTATAATCATCATACGTCGTTATACCAATGCATTTGATATGTCCGGCTGCCAAGGCAGGCTTAAGTATGTTTGACGCATCCAGAGAGCCGGCACTGACCGCCCCCGCCCCGACGACAACATGTATTTCATCAACAAACAGGATTGCTTTCCGGCATTTTTTCAAATCGTCAATCACTCTTTTCAGACGTTCTTCAAACTCACCGCGAAATTTTGTTCCAGCAACCAGTGACCCCATATCAAGCCCCCAGATGTCATAATCCTTCAAACGCTCAGGAACTTCTCCTTTGGAGATTGCCAGAGCCAACCCTTCAACTATAGCTGTTTTACCTACTCCTGCCTCACCAACAAGTACAGGATTGTTCTTTTTGCGGCGGCAAAGCACCTGCATAACGCGTTTCAATTCACTCTGCCTGCCGATTATCGGGTCAATAGTTCCCTGCTTTGCCAGCTCCGTCAGGTTTACGGAAAAGCGACGGAGATATTTGAATTTGGGTTTCTTTACAGTCTTTTCAGAAGAATCCGGAGCTAATTCATCAACATCATCTTCTTCGTCTTCATCATTTTCCAGTTCAATTCCCATCTCATCAAAATCGGGGAATATATTAAACTCATCGAAATCCTCCTCATCCTGCTGATAAAAATCATCACTGGTAATCTCTTTAATGACTTGATAATGTTCAATTCCCGCCTGCTGGAGAAAGTAACAAGCGTGCGACTGCTTTTCCTCAAGAAGCGAAACAAACACATCAAGGACGCCGACATTTTCCTTTTCACAGCTGGCAGCCCGGTTCAATGAATTATGCAATATGCGGTTAAAAGTAACTGATTCAACAGGAGGAATATTGCTGTCTATTTTTTCTATATTCTTATCAAGAAACTGCCATAATTTTTCGCGCAGTTCTCCGGCATCCAGATGAAAACTGTCAAAAAGATATTCTATTTTTTCGTCTTTACTCATGACGAAAAGCAGATGTTCGGCCAGCAACATCTCGTGTTTGAGTTCAACAGCAAAATTAGCTGCTTTAGAAAGAATCTCCCTAAGCTCGGCGGTTGGCATAGGCATCGTATCCATAATTATTCCTCCTCAAGACTGCACTTCAAGGGAAACTTATGTTGTTCAGCCATAGCACTGACTTGAGCGACTTTGGTTTCCGCGACTTCAAAAGCGTATATGCCGCAAAGCCCTTTGCCGTTCCGGTGAATGTTAAGCATGATTTTTTGAGCGTCTTCAAGGGATTGATGAAAGACCACCATCAGCACCATTACCACAAAATCCATTGTGGTATAATCATCGTTAAGCAGCAGAACTTTGTATTTTGAAGGCTCTTGCAGCTCTTTATAGGTTTCTTTTAAAACTGTCTTCTTTACCTGGTGCATAGAATATATCTTTCCTGTTTATAATTTAAATTTTTCGTTGTCTGCATGCCTTATGCCTATATCTAGATTATAGTAAAAAAAACATAAATATCAAGTACTTAGCGATAATTTATATAAGAAAAATATTAAAAATATCTGTCAAAGCGTAAAAGTAACTACCGGCAATTCTGTTTTATATTTTTAATATCCTTGACTGGACTTATTTTCAGTAGTATTTTAGTGTACTGAATTTTTTAACTATATATCTTTACGGGGAAAGATGGAATCTTCTTTGCTTTTCATAATATTTATGGCTGTCGTCCAGGGAATAGCTGAATTCCTGCCGATAAGCTCTTCCGGTCATCTGGCAATATTGGGCAGACTTTTTTGTTTTGATGCGGAAACTAATGCAACACTAAATATTATCCTGCACGCTGGAACTCTCCTCGCAATAATTGTTTACTATTTCAAGGAATTGATCGGGATACTAAAAAAATATGATTATGATTTGATTGGTAAAATCATAATCGCGACAATCCCGGTCGGTATTATCGGCGTTATTATAAAGGCTATGGACTTAGATAAAAGCATATTTAATAACTTATTCGTTCCCGGTGCCGGTTTTTTAATTACTGCCTCTATTCTGCTTTGGGGACAGAGAACAGAAAATGACAAAACTCTGGATAAGCTGAGCTTTAAACAAAGTATATTCATTGGTTTGCTTCAGGCTATTGCAGTTTTTCCAGGAATTTCCCGGTCCGGGACAAGCATCTCGGCAGGCCTTAAATGTGGCCTTGCCAAAGCGGAAGCAGCAAAATTTTCATTCCTGCTGGCGATACCCGCAATCGGCGGAGTGGTACTTGTTAAAATATTCCTGCTCTTGAAAAACAGTAAACTCGCGTTACATTCTCTAGATACATCTTATCTGGCGGTCGGCTTTGTTGTTTCCGCGCTTGTGGGGTATTTTTCTTTAGCTCTGCTGCTAAAACTTTTGAAGCGTGGAAATTTTAAGTATTTCGCCTGGTACTTGTACGCTTTAGGACTGATAACTTTAGTCTTTGCAGGAATTGACACCTGCTGTTAATTGTTCATGAACGAGGGACTTATGAGTAAAAATAATATTCTTTTCATCGGTACAGGAAAAATGGCGACAGCTATCGCCGCCGGAATGACCGCCAAAGTCTTTGACGCATCACAGATCGCCGCGTTCGATATATCCGCTAAAGCTGCTGAAGATTTCCGCAACGCCACCGGAATAAAAGTTGAAACGGAAAACCTGCAAGCTGTATTGAGGCAGGCAGATACAGTAATTATCGCAGTAAAACCCCAGCATATAGAAAAAGCCCTTAGCGGTAACTCTGCCTTGTTTGAAAACAAATTGATTATTTCCATTGCCGCCGGAATAAAAATTGCGAAACTACAGGAAATCACAGCGGCATTGCGGGTAATCAGAGTAATGCCCAATACTCCTGCATTAGTCGGGGAAGCGGCTTCCGCGTGGTGCGCTTCAAAACAGGTGAATAATGAAGATATTGAACTGATTAATGAAATCCTTGGTACAATCGGCACAGTTTGCAATATTAATGAGAAACTTATGGATGCAGTAACCGGCGTCAGCGGCAGCGGCCCCGCTTATGTCCTTGATTTTATTATTGGACTGGCTGATGGCGGCGTAAATGCCGGCCTGCCCCGCGATGTCGCTATGACTTTAGCCGCTCAAACGGTTTTCGGAACTGCCAAACTGTTAATTGAATCAGGCCGTCATCCAGCAGTTTTACGTGACGAAGTAACGTCCCCGGGCGGAACTACTGCCAAAGCCTTAGCGGTATTGGAAAGAAACGGCTTTAAAGGAACAATTATAGAAGCAGTTCTCGCTGCAACCCAGCGTTCCATGGAGCTTGGTAAAAAATAAGGATATCAGCAGCAATGAAGAGCGATAAAAGATTAAGCGTAATTATTCCGGTATTTAATGAAGCTGATACAATCGAGGATGTTGTCGCCCGGGTAGAAAAACGTCCTGAAACCGGAGAAATCATCATTGTCGACGACTTTTCCACTGATGATACCCGTGAACACCTTAAAAAATTTGAGAGCAAAGAGAATATAAAAGTTCTTTATCAGGATGTCAATCAGGGAAAAGGCTCAGCAGTAATCCGCGCTATTCCTGAAGCAACTAAAGATTTCGTTATTATTCAGGATGCGGATTTTGAATACACACCCGAAGACTGGCCCATTGTACTACAGCCGCTTATCGATGGCAAAGCCGATGTCGTTTACGGTTCGAGATTTATGGGAACTCCCGGCATGGCAAGGTTTTTCGGGCATGAAATGGGTAATAAATTTTTAACTTTTGTTTCAAATCTTTTTTCTGATATCCATCTAAGTGATATGGAAACCTGCTATAAAGCTTTTCGGCGTGAAATCATACAGAACCTCAATCTGGAATCCAAACGTTTCGGAATCGAGGTGGAATTCACAGCAAAGCTGGCAAAAGCCAGAATCATCCGTATTTGGAATGTCCCTATTTCCTATAATCCGCGCAGCTTCAATGCCGGCAAAAAAATAGGCTGGAAAGATGGGGTATCGGCATTATATCATATCGTCAAATACAATGTCTTTGCCAATTCCAAAAAATTCTACAAGAAACCGTGGCCTGAAATATTAGGAAGAGATTCAAGGTAAAACTTCGTGATGCAGGACACTATTGGAAACAGAACCTAGGATACACAAATACAATTAAAATCCGAATTCCGGCTGGATGATTCCCCACTCGTTATCATCGTTATCGTCATCTGTCTTTTTTGCAGACTTTTCTTTTACTACGGATTTAATTTCTTTTTCCGGTTTATCTTTCGGTTTACCTTCCGGTTCCGGTTTTTTCTCAGCCTTGGGTTTAGATTCCTTTTCAGGGCGATCCTTTGACTCAGGCTTAGAATCGGATTTAGTTTCCTTTTTAGTCTTAGATTCCGGTTTTGATGTTTTCTCCTCAGCTTCAGGTTTGGCTTCCTCTTTATTTTCCGGAGCTTCTTTGGACTGCGGCTCTGCTTCAACTTTCTTTTTCGATTTTTCTTTATGTTCAGTCTTGGTTTCTATTTTTTCTTCCGGTTTTGGCGACACAGTTTTTTTCTTGGGCTCAGGCTCCTTTTCAACCTTTGACCCTTTTTCTGATTCTTCTTCTGATTCCGGTTCAACAGCATCCTTTATTTCCGGCTCAGGCGTATCTTTTTTTTCCTGCTCCGCCTCTGCCTTTTCCGGAACGTTCTTTGCTGGCTGTTCTTTAGCTTCCTGATTTATTTCAACAGCTTCCGTTTCGGTATTTGGGTTTTCATCTCCTTCTTCACTCGCGGCTAACTCATCTTCGGTCAAATAACGTAGATGAGATATTTTAGCAACAGGTTTTGAACCAATCAGCAAACCTCTGGCTTTAGGGGAGCGCGTCGGATAATCTTTCAAATTCAGTTCAGTTTCTATCGTACCGCGCCTGGTCTCCTCGGTAATTACATAGATCGAATCTGAGCGCGGAGTAAGCAATTCCAAACGGCAGTTTTTCGGACAGAGCCGGTAGGTGCGGTCAACGATGAATTTATCTATAACAGTCCGCTTTGCATAGTGCTTACCGCTTTTCTTTTCTTTATAAATAATTCCAAATTCAAGTTTATCATCATATTTTCTGAAATCATACAAACGCCCGACAAAGATTTTCTCAGGAATATTAATGATTTTATAATCGCCCTTGCGTTCAATACACAAGAGATGGTCGAATTCATTGCAGGTAACAACATCATCACTTTTAACATTTGTACCGATATAGCCATTCTTGCGATCCCAACCGACCTTGATGTTATTCAGGGCAACAGCTTTACGGTCGATTTTCTTGAATTCGTCTATCTCAGTACGGCGGGGGAACAGATCACCATACTTCTTAAGCAAGTCTTTTAAGTAATCTATTGCATATTTTTTCAAACGCTTAAGATTTTTTTCGACCTGGTCTATTTCATTCAGGATATCATCAAGTTCTTTCTGGTTTTTTCTGATGTCAAACAAAGAGATGCGACGAATCGGAATAGCCAGAAGCTTTTGAATATCTTCATCATTAACGTCACGTTTCAACTTATCACGGAACGGCTCAAGCCCTTTGTAAACGGCAGCCATAACTTTTTCAAACGATTCGCATTCTTCAATCTTTTTGTAGATGCGGTTTTCGATAAATATCTGCGCCAGCGTCTTGGCATGGAACAATTCATTAAGCCTGTCAAGCTCTATTTCCAGCTCCCGCTGGAGATAATAGAGCAGTTTTTCGGTATTTCTTTTGATAACGCTGGTAACATCCATCTGCACCGGCAGCCCGTCGCGTATAACCATCATATTACAGGATACTGACACCGAACAATCAGTATAAGTATAAAGTGCTTTGAGCATCTTTGCCGGATCCTGCCCGCGGGTAGGAACAATCTCTATTTCAACAGTCTCGGCAGTATAATCATTGATTGACGCGACTTTGATTTTATTTTTTTCGACAGCACGTTCAATTGAGGCTATCAGACTTTCGGTAGTGGTGGTCGCCGGTACTTCTCGAATAATTAATTTGCGCCCGTCACGGTCAATCTTGGCCCGCAGTTTAACTTTCCCGTTACCATCTTCATATTCAGATACGTCCATTGCCCCGCCTTGCAGGAAGTCAGGATAAAGTTCAAATTCCTCGCCCCTCAAAACAGCTATCTGGGCCTCAAGCAGTTCATTAAAGTTATGCGGCAATATTTTGGTAGACATGCCGACGGCAATACCTTCAGTACCAAGCATCAGCAGTGACGGAATCTTTACCGGCAGAACGACCGGTTCCTGATTGCGCCCGTCATAGGAATCAATGAATTCAGTAATGTTATTATTGAACAGAACTTCCTGACCGAGCGGTGAAAGACGGCATTCTATGTAACGAGCCGCGGAAGCTACGTCCCCGGTGAAAATATTACCGAAGTTCCCCTGTTTCTGGAAGAAATATTCTTTGTTGGCCAGTACCACCAGCGCGCCGCCAATAGAGGCATCACCGTGCGGATGATACTGCATGGTATGTCCAATGACATTCGCGACTTTATGAAATTTCCCGTCATGCATGCGAAACAAAGACCACAAAATACGCCGCTGTACAGGTTTCAAACCATCATCGACATCCGGGATGGCACGTTCTTTGATTACATAGGAAGCATATTCTATAAAATTCTCTTCCATCATCTGACGAAGAAAACTGTTTCCTCCTTGCGAATCGGTGCTGGATGCTTCGGATTCCCCTTCAGCCAAAGCTTCGAGATCTTCAAACTCTTCAACCTCCTGAAGCTCCTGGTCGTCAAGCTCGGATTGACTTGAAGCTTTGGATTCTTCAGCCTCCTGATTATTCATTTCGTTTTTATCAGTTGTTTCTTCAACTGGAATGTTTTCTTTTTCTTTTTTTGACATATTTTAAACCAAATTCGCCATTATATGTTCTCTGCGGTCCGGGGTGTTTTTACCCATATAAAATTCAAGCATTTCCGGTATATTACGCATATGGTCGATACTCACACTCTCCAGCCGGATGTCTTCTCCGATAAAAGGTCCGAATTCATCAGGAGAGATTTCTCCCAGTCCTTTAAAGCGGGTTACCTCAAGGTTCGCTTTGCCAAGTTTAGCCATTGCCTTGTTGCGTTCTTCCTCACTGTAACAATAAATCGTTTCCTTTTTGTTCCTGACCCTGAATAACGGAGTTTCCAAAACATGAAGATGTCCAGACAAAACCAGTTGTTCAAAGAAAGTCAGGAAAAAAGTAATCAGCAGGTTGCGAATATGCAATCCGTCAACATCGGAATCCGTTGCAATAATAACTTTGTTATAACGCAAGTTCTCAACATCATCTTCAATATCCAAAGCCTGCATGATATAGTAAAGCTCTTCGTTTTTGTAAACTTTTTCGAAAGTTTCATTATGACAGTTAAAGGGTTTACCTTTAAGTGAGAAAATCGCCTGCGTATAAACATCGCGACAGCTTACCATGGAACCCGTCGCAGACTGTCCTTCTGTAAGGAACAGCATAGTTTCTTCACCACGTTTTGATTTATCGCCGAGATGGAATTTACAATCTTTGAGTTTAGGTATTTTCAAAGACATCCTCTTGGCTTTTTCCTTGGACTGTTTTTTGACCGCCTGTATCTGCTGGCGCACTTTTTCATTGCGGACGATTTTATCAATAACTATTTCAGACTGTTCAATATTCCGATGCAGATAATCAACAACATTTCTTTTGACTGCTTCAACAATCGGGCCGCGCACATCCGTGTTACCCAGTTTATTTTTGGTCTGAGACTCAAAAATCGGTTCTTTGAGCTTTACTGAAATAGCTCCGACAATTCCGTCGCGCACATCCGCGGCCTGGTAGCTCTTTCCGGTAAATTCGTTGATCGCCTTGAGCACCCCTTCGCGGAAAGCTGACAAATGCGTTCCGCCATCGTTGGTGTACTGGCCATTGACAAAAGAAAAATATTTTTCCCCGTAATTATCAGTATGGCAGAAAGCAAATTCAATCGTTTTGCCTTTAAAGGCGATAATATCGTAAAGCTTATCTTCTTCAACCTCAACTTCTATCAAGTCTTTGAGCCCGTTTTTGGAATAATAGCGTTCGCCGTTTAAATAAAGTGATAGACCGCTGTTAAGATAAACGTACATCCACATGCGTTTTATGAGGTATTCCTGACGGAATTTAAAATTAGGGAACAGGCTTTCATCAGGAACAAACGATATCTGTGTTCCGTTCTTTTCGTCTGTTTTGCCTTTCTGGTCGTCGACAAGTTCTCCCATCTGGAATTTTACTTCGCGAAAATTGCCGTCACGCACAGATTTAACAGTAAACTCTTTAGAGAGAGCGTTGACCGCTTTAGTCCCAACCCCGTTGAGTCCTACTGAAAACTGGAAAGCATCACTATTATATTTACCGCCGGTATTTATAACAGACACACATTCAACAAGTTTTCCTAATGGGATGCCGCGTCCAAAATCCCGGATTGTAACTCTTTCATCAATCTGGCTGACATCAATACGACGCCCAGCCCCCATGATGAATTCGTCAATACTGTTATCAATAATTTCTTTGACTAATATATAGATGCCGTCCTCAGGATGTGAACCATCCCCCAGCTTCCCGATGTACATTCCGGGACGAAGGCGGATGTGTTCCAGAGAACTTAAAGTCTGAATGTTGCTTTCATCATAAACAACTTTTTTTTCTTCTGACATGATACCTTTCTATATATTCTGCATTAGCTCTATCCGAGCTTAATAAGCGGTTAAAAATACGTCACAATACAAAGTAGCACTTCTCGCTCAAAAAAGCAATATTTTCAGCAAAAAAAATTAGGTTTGACAAAGCAATTTCTTTTATTTTGTCAGAGGACTATTTTGTTGAGCGGAAATTCAACGATCCCGGTTGCGCCGCAAGCAGTAAGATCAGGTATTAGATCACGTACGACGTACTCGTCAACAATCGTGGAAACCGCAACCCATCCTTCCTCCGCCAGCGCGGAAACCGTCGGACGTTCAAGGGCTGGCAATTTTGCCAATGCTTTGTCTAAATCATTTTTACGGATATTCAACATCAGGCCGACTTTGCCTTCCGCTGCCAGAACGGCTTTCAGAAGCATCGCAATTTTTTTAACTTTATTCTTTTTGAAATTATCATTCATCGCATCTTTATTAGCAATAAAGCGGGTAGTGCTTTCACAAAGAGTGTCAATGATCTCTAAATTATTGGCGCGTAAAGATGAACCCGTTTCTGTGATTTCAACAATTGCATCAGCAAGTACAGGCGGTTTAACTTCGGTCGCTCCCCAACTGAACTCAACGGTTGCATTCACACCATGACGAGCAAGATAACGTTCAGTCATGCCAACGGCTTCTGTTGCTATCAATTTACCTTCCAGATCCTTAGCTTCTTTAATATCAGAGCCCTCGGGGACAGCCAGAACCCAGCGCAAAGGCTTGCGTCCGACTTTCCCGTAAACCAGTTCGGCAACTTCGACCACGTCGGAACCGTTTTCTTCAATCCAGTCATGCCCGGTCAGCCCGCAATCAAGGATGCCTTTTTCGACATAGCGGGACATTTCCTGAGCCCTTATGAGCATACATTCGATTTCATCATCATCAATAGAGGGATAATAGGAGCGCGAACTGATTGAGATTTTATATCCAGCTTTTGCGAACATTTCGGCAGTACTTTTTTCCAAGCTTCCTTTAGGAATTCCAAGCATCAATTTAGACATATTCCAATCCTTTTTTATTAATTTTTGCATAAGAACCTATCTAATATAACAGCAAATCAAAATTTGTAAAGAGCTAATTTCAAAACCCGGAAAACAGAGAAGAAAAAAGCGCTTCCGCAGTAAACGGAAGCGCTTAAAATATTTAAAAGCTTTTAGGCTTTATATTATTTTTTGAGCTCTGAAGTATCCAGATCGTTGAACATTTCGCCCATATCCACCATTTCATCACCAGGTTTCAATGCTGCGGAGTATTCTTCTTCGGCAACTTTCAGGTCTTCTTCTGTAAAGTCTTCTTTAGCAGCTTTGATGCTTAATCCGATTCTACGTTCGTCATTATCGACCTTGATAACCCTGGCTTCGACGTCGTCGCCAACGTTCAACATGTCTTTAACACGCTCGACATGATCTTTGCTGATCTGAGAGATATGAATCAAACCGTCGATTTTATTTGACAATTCGATAAATGCTCCGAAAGCTGTTACTTTAGAAACTTTACCTTTGACAATATCGCCAACTTTGTAAAGACTGTCAATCTGCGCCCACGGATCCTCTTCGTTCTGTTTCAGTCCGAGAGATATACGCTGCTGATCAGGATTAATATCCAGGATAACAGCTTCAACTTCATCGCCGGGTTTGAGAACTTCTGTAGGATTGTTGATCTTGCGGGTCCAGCTCATGTCAGAAACATGAATCATTCCGTCAATATCATTTTCAATTTCAACAAATGCGCCATAGCTGGTCATGTTGCGTACTTTACCGGTAATCTTAGTTCCAACCGGATATTTATCAGCGAGAACTTCCCAAGGATTGCGCTCTTTCTGACGCAGGCCGAGAGATATCTTTTTGTTTTCTCTGTTGATATCCAGGACAACCGCTTCGATCTCTTCGCCAACACTGACAACTTCACCAGCTTTGGTGATACGTTTAGTCCAGCTCATTTCAGAGACGTGAATCAATCCTTCAACGCCGTCTTCAATTTCCATGAAGGCGCCGTAAGGCATAATATTAACTACGCGGCCTTTGACAATTGAGCCAACCGGATATTTTGCTTCAACAGCTTCCCACGGATTTTCGCTTTTCTGTTTGTAACCGAGAGAAACCCGTTCTTTGTCATAATCAATGTCAAGAATGATAACTTCAACTTCCTGACCGACTTCCATCATTTCTGAAGGATGTGTAATGCGTCCCCATGACATATCAGTGATGTGGAGCAGTCCGTCTACGCCGCCGAGGTCAATAAATACACCGAAGTCAGTGATGTTTTTGACAGCGCCTTTGCGGATTTGCCCGACAGCCATATCTTCAAGGAGGGAAGCGCGTTTATCACGCAGGGATTCTTCAAGCAGTTCACGGCGTGAAACCACGATATTATGACGATCCTCGTTAATCTTGAGTACTTTAACATCATATTCTTTGCCGATGTATTCATCCATATTGCGAACCGGGCCGATATCAATTTGTGAACCGGGCAGAAATGCTTCCACGCCGTTAACATCAACAATGATACCGCCTTTTACGCGATGTTTCATAACACCTTTAACAATACTGCCTTCTGCATTCTCTTCAGTAACTTTTTCCCATGCCTTGATTGAATAAGCTTTTGACATGCTTAATTCAGGCATACTGTTTTCATTTTCAATTTCTTCGAGATAAACGTCGATTTTATCGCCGATTTTAGCTTCTTCCCAATCACGGAATTCACTGGAAGGAACAAAGCCTTCTGCTTTATAGCCGATATCAACTAATGCGCCATCATTACGCTTTTCTACAATTGCTCCTTCAATAATGGAACCTTCTGTAAAATCGCTTTCTAATTCGGTTCCGAGCAAGGCGTCCATCGAATCCATGTTGCTTAAGTCAACGAAATTTGTAAGCTCGGCAGCTTGAGGTGAGTTTTTTTCTGTCATGTTGTTTTTTTGGTTAATTTGTTTAGTTTATTTAGTTCTAAAACCCATTTTAAAATCCTGCCATATTGCGGGAGATTAAAAACGACAAGTTTTAATTATACATCAATTTAATATTTTTGCAAGTTTTTTTAGACATAAATCCTTGAAATAAAACATATTTTGATATATTTAGATAGTTTTTACTCTTCCTGGTATATGTTTGCGGCTGAAATCATATACCATATGTCAAAAAAACTTTATTTAACTTGATTTGCAGTAATAAATAATGCATATTTACGATATACACAATATTTAAATTAAGTGATAAGGGTAAAATATGTATAATAATCAGAAGGTGGCCGTTGTTATGCCAGCTTACAATGCTGCTGAAACCTTAGTGCAATCCTATAAAGAGGTACTCGAACAGCCATTTGTAGATTGTATTATTATTGTTGATGACTGCAGTATTGACGCTACAGCCGAACTGGCAAAAAAAGAATGTCCTGAAGCGCATTTTTACCAAACTGAAAAAAATTCAGGATACGGGGCTAATCAAAAATTATGTTATAAAGCCGCTTTAGAATTGGAAGGAGACATTATTATAATGGTTCATCCGGACTATCAATATACCCCGCAACTTATTCCGGCAATGGTAACCCTGATAGGTAACGGGCTTTACCATTGCGTAATGGGATCAAGGATTCTAGGGGGCTATGCTCTGAAAGGGGGAATGCCTGTCTGGAAATATGCAGCCAACCGCCTCTTAACTTTTATCCAGAACTGTTTCTGGGGAGCAAAATTATCAGAATACCATACTGGTTACCGGGCTTATTCCAGACACCTGCTGGAACAACTTCCTCTAGAAGAAAATAGTGATGATTTTATTTTTGACAATCAGATTTTAGCTGAAATCATCTGGCAGGGTTATATTATTGCAGAAATCAGTTGTCCAACAAAATATTTTACTGAAGCATCATCTATTTCGTTTTCGAGGAGTGTCCAATACGGTTTTGGATGCTTACATACAACCAGCTCCTACCTGCTAGCCAAATTTTGCCTTATAAGTTCAAAACGCTTTCAAAGAAGCCTGCTCAATAATGCATTAACACAATCTCAAGGAAGAAACGAAAAATAAATATTTGAGCTGCCAGCAGACTGCCCAGAATTACCAGGTGGTAGAATTTAAACTGATAATAGCGGGTTGCTTTTATTACTAAAATGTAAACAAACGGCCAAGCCAGGCTCCATTGCCTGGCAACTTCCGCCCGCGTCGGCGTAATTAATAAAAAAGCCAGACATAGCAGGGATGCCAACTCCAAAGCATATTGTTGGGATAACTGAAACAGCTTCATTTGTATTTTATGGTTTGATTTTAAATAATCATAAGCAAACATAATAAGCAGGAAAAAACTTGACAAACCGATTCCAGTCAAAAATTCAACGGGGTTTAGAAGTTTCCAGATAATAGAGCGGGTTGACTGGTTCTGAAAAAACAGCTCATTATTACGAATACAGGAGAATAGCACAGAGGGTAAAATAAAATCGTAACACAGCCACATGAAAATGATAAATACTAAAATTCCAGCGCCATATGGTATAAAATAATGAGTTATGACAAAACGGAAATTATTATTTTTCTGACGTTTATTCTTGCGTAACAGCCAAAAAAAGACCAGCCACAAACAAGGAACAGCCACAGCGATTGATTGCAAAATAAACAATGAACAGCAAATACCTAGAACAATATTTATAGGAATTAAATATTTATCCTCCGGCTTCCAAAGCGCAAATAAAATTATAAATGAAGTCAGAGTTGCCAAAAGTCCGTCATAATGCCCCAAAAACAGTATCGTCGTCGGAACAAATAGATAAAGAATTGTATTTTGCAAGGCACAATCAAATCCGTAAACTTTCCAGGCCACAAATGCAAAAAATAACTTTCCGAGTAACAAAATAAATAAAAATATATAAATGTGCAGTATTGCTGCTGCTTTAACATCATCGGTTAATTTAAATTGAGGTAAAAGATTGTTTTGTTTCACTTGCTTATACATGTCGCTCATATCATAGGGCATATTTTTTATCAGAAATGCTGTCAAAACAGGAGAAGCCTTAACGACGGAATAAATATAATAACTAAATAATGTCCTGCCTGGAGGATGAACATCGCTATGATTAATAAACCCCCGATAACCTTGATTAGAATTAAATTCAGACAGAAAATTTCTTGTTGAATCAATAGTTAATGACTTCTGGTAATAACCAGTGGCAAATGGATCATAAATCGCAAGAAGATTTTCCCCCATTCCCATGCGTCCAGACTTCAAAACCTGAAAATCAAAGAGGAAACTGGCTAATATTATAATTGCCAAAACAATAACTTTAGTTTGCCTGTTGATTTGTTTCTGAGAACAGAAATGAGTTATAAGCATAGCCATGAATGCAAATATAATGCCGCCATAGATCAGATGTATAAATGAAAAAACACCTTTATTATTGTAAGGATATATCCATTGCC
This sequence comes from Victivallaceae bacterium, assembly GCA_963664605.1. Taxonomy (GTDB): domain Bacteria; phylum Verrucomicrobiota; class Lentisphaeria; order Victivallales; family Victivallaceae; genus JAHOYW01. The sequence continues at coordinate 711,423 of OY761536.1, read as the reverse complement.
CTGGAATACCCAGCGGAAATAAATTAAATATTACAGAAAGCAAAAAAATCAAGGTACAAAAGCTGATTCCAATAATGATATAATCATTTCGAAGTATGTAATTTTTTTTCAATATCAAAAAAACCTTATTTATAAGAATTAGGATTTGGATAAATTTTGTCAACTAATCTAGCATTTCCTGAATGACAGTCAATTATTAATTTCGAGAACTTTCTGGATTTGTCTAAGAAAAGTTGTTGACAACAAGCGTTTTGAGGGCTACTTTTCAAGGTTATTTTTAATCATTTAATAAAATTGGAGTATTTCTAAAAATGGATCAAGTCAAAGTTTCCGTAATAGGCTGTTCTCTTGCTGATTATCTCTATACCGGTATCGATTTTAACAGTGATTCCTTTAAAAAATATTTGTCCGAAAAAGAGGGTGACGGCGGTCTAAATCCGGGGCATCTGGTTTTTGTATCCGGTCTGGAAAAATTTTCCGGGAAAGAGTTTCCTGTAATTCTAGATGAATTGACCGGAGGCAAAGAATTTGCTGGTTTTAATCTTGGCGGCCCGGCAATCGTTGCAGCAATCAACGCCGCCCAGCTCTTGCATGGCAACAATATTGAGTTCGATTTTTACGGAGCTCTGGGGCAGGATGATACTGCTGACCGTATACTTGATATTATCGCTAAAACCCCGATAAACGCTTCAAATTACGTAAAACGTGAAGGTACATCTCCATATACCCGTGTACTTTCCGATCCAAACTACCATGGGGGCAAAGGCGAGCGAACCTTTATTAACAATATCGGTGCCTGTTATGATTACACTCCTGAAATGGTTGGCGATGATTTTTTTAATGCGGACGTCCTGTTTTTTGGGGCTACGGCCCTGACGCCGGGAATTCACGACAATCTGACTTCTATGCTGAAACGGGGTAAAGAAAATAACTGTATAAATATTGTTACCACAGTTTTCGATTTCCGTAACGAGGAAAACAGTCCGGGGCAACGCTGGCCTTTAGGTGAAAGTGATGACTCTTTTAAACTGATTGATCTACTGATCGTTGACTGGGACGAAGCGTTAAAAATAAGCGGCAAAGCGGATTTCGCCGAAGCTGCCAAATTCTTTATTGATATGGGGATTAAATCTTTTATCATCACTCATGGAGCTAATGACTTTTTTGTCTGGTCAAATGGTGAATTTTTCCAGAAGCAGCCAATCACGGCCTATCCGATATGCGCCGCGGTAGATGCAGAACTCGATGCGCATCCCGAAGAACGCGGCGATACAACCGGCTGCGGTGATAATTTTGCGGGTGGCGTCCTGACCTCTGTTGTCAAGCAGGTTGCGGACGGGAAAAAGCCTGGAGAGTTGGATATGACAGACGCCTGCGCATGGGGAACCGCTTCCGGCGGTTTTGCCTGTTTCACACTTGGCGGCACGTATCACGAAGGAACCCCGGGCGAAAAATTAAGCAAAGTTAAACCTTTCCATGATGCTTATCTGGAACAAATCAAAAAACTTTAAAGTTCCTGTTTTATTTATCCTTTTCTTTGAGTTTGTCCACATCCTGCTGGGCAAATTCAACGACTTTTTCAAATTTAGGAACGTTTTTCTTATCAACATCCATCAAGGTCTTGTGAGCGTCCACAACAGTTTTTGCGGTAGACAAAAGACTGCATGATGATTCTTCAGGCGAGATTTCTTCGTCACATATGTTGCAAGTGTCTTTATCGACAAATTTAAAAAGCTTATCCAACCCCAGTCCTTCAAGCAGATAACGATTGTTTTTGTCTGCGTTAAGGATTTCCACCTGAACATGGTTTTTCTGGGCTTTCAGTCCGATCATAGCCATAATTCCCATGAATGTGCTGTCCATTCCAAGGCATGCCCGCAGATCAATAGCGATACTGGTAAAATTATTATCCAGTTTCTTGGCGAAATTACGTAGAGGTAAGCCGTAGTCGAAGTTTGCTCTGCCTTCAACTATAATCGTATAAGCCCCTTTCTTATGAGCTATCAATAAATCGGCTTTTTTCATTTAATAATTTTCCATATATTCTTAAAACTCATACCTTCTATTATAATAGCCCATATGATTATTTTATCAAGACCGCTTTAATTCGTCTTACACCACGGCTCGAACTTTCTTCCTTTTTAATCTTAAACCTGCCGAGCTCTCCGGTGCTCTTCGCATGCGGGCCTCCGCATATTTCCTTGCTAAAACCACCAATGCTGTAAACCTTGACTTTTTCACCATAACGGTCGCCGAAAAGACCTATCGCACCCTCAAGTTGAGCTTCTTCAACCGTCATTTCCTGACAAGTAACGGTCAGATTTTTTTCAATAATATCATTGACTATATTTTCAACTTTATCTAAATCCTCCCTGACAACTTTTTCATCATGGCAAAAATCAAAACGTAAACGTTCAGCAGTGATATTCGAGCCGCGCTGCTGGATGTGATCGCCAAGCACCTGGCGCAAAGCCTGCTGGAGCAAATGGGTCGCGGTATGCAGATTAGTAGTTTTTTCAGAAGCATCGACCAAACCGCCTTTAAACTTCTGTTCCGCGCCTTTGCGGGACATTTCCTGGTGTTTTTTATAAGCCTTGGCAAAACCTTCACGGTCAACTTCAAAACCATTCTCCCTTGCCATATCTTCAGTCAATTCAAGAGGGAAACCATAAGTTTCATAAAGGAAGAAAGCCTTTTTGCCGCTTATAACTTTTTTTACGACATGTTCCGGAACCTTGGCTATCAATTTTTCAAATTCACGCGTTCCCTTACTCAAGGTTTCAGCAAACTGCTTTTCCTCTATATCAAACTCCTCAATGATTCTGCCTTCATTCGTTTTGAGTTCAGGATAGGTTTCATGATAGTCGTTTATAATAATCTGCGCGAGGTCAGTAACAAACGCTTTAGTAATACCGAGCTTATTGCCCTCCCGAATCGTTCTGCGGATAAGACGACGCAATACATAAGCCTGGTCAACATTACCGGGCGCGATTCCGTCAGCGCTGATAAATACAGCTGCACGGATATGGTCAGCTATAATACGTTCGGAATTACTCCGTTCAGCAGAAGTTTCAACCTCCATAATTTCATCAAGTTTGGCAAAAACCGGCTGAAAAAGTTCCGTGTCATAACAGCTGGCTTTTCCCTGAAGGATTGCAGTCACTCTTTCAAGCCCCATACCGGTATCAACATTTTTCTGGGTCAGAGGTTCGTACGAACCGTCATCTTTTTTGTTATACTGCATGAATACATCATTCCATATTTCAACCCAAAGCTTGTTTTCCGGGTCAAAGACTTCCGGGACTTCTGCATCCCCGGTCCAGTAGAACATTTCAGTATCAGGGCCGCATGGTCCGGTTAATCCGGCAGGCCCCCACCAATTATCTTTTTTGCCGCATTTTGCAATACGTGATTCATCAATCCCCAATTGCCGCCATATATTATATGCCTCTTCGTCAAAAGGAGCGTCTTCATCGCCTGCGAAAACGGTAACAGCTAATTTATTTAAGGGTATATCAAGCCATTCAGGACTGGTTAAAAATTCAAAACTGTATTCAATAGCTTCAGATTTAAAATAATCTCCAAGCGACCAGTTACCCAGCATTTCAAAGAAAGTCAAATGTACAGGATCTCCCACTTCGTCAATATCTCCGGTGCGGATACATTTCTGACAATCAACAAGACGTTTCCCGGACGGATGGTTTTCGCCGCACAAATAAGGGACCAGCGGATGCATCCCGGCTGTAGTAAATAAACAGGTTGGATCATTTTCCGGCACAACAGGAGAGCTCTTAATTTCCTGATGTCCTTTGCTGACAAAAAAATCAATATATTTTTTTCTTAATTCGAAAGCTTTCATTATAGTTGTTTAATAAGTTGTAGTTGTTTCATCCCTAAAAGGTTTTAAAGTGCCTTGTTTATGGCAATTGTCAAATCATTATCATACAAAATTTAATATTTTTTATAATGTTCATCATTAACGACTTTTTATTTGTTATAATTCGTCAAAAAAATATTTGCATTAAATTCCGCTTCTGATATTGTATACTATACGCCTTAAGGCGTATGGAAATATTAATTTTTCACAAGGAGGTCCGCCATGGTAACTGGTATCGTACTCGTCAATGCAAAACGCTCCAAACTCGATTCCGTAGTTAAAAGCTTAATTGACATTGATGGAATCACAGAGGTGTACACTGTAGCCGGAGAATATGATCTGGTAGCAATGATACGCGTAAAGGACAACAAACAACTGGCAGACATTGTCGCGAAGCATATGACACGTGACGTAGACGGCATAAAATATACTAAAACTCTCATCTCTCTGGATGTTAACTCGAAAGTGGATTTAACCGATATCTTTGTATAGTATATCGTTTATATATTTAAAAAAACTCCTGCAAAAATTATTATTTGCAGGAGTTTTTTTTGGGGGGGGAGTAATCGGTCAGTCGTTTGTAAAGGCCGTTCGTTTGCGCCTCTAGTAACAGAGGCGGCACAAATATCAGCATTTTACGATGTCCCCCGGCTGTCCCTAGCCGGGCTTTTCGAGTAAGAGTAACTGACCGATTACTTGGAGGCAAAAAGAAACCGGAAAAAATTTATTTCTCCGGTTTCTAAAATATTATAAAGCGAGGAAGCCTGAGCTTCCATCTCCTGTCTAGCGTAATGACTTTTCGTTAGCTTTCAGATTGGATTTATCAATCAAGATATAACGTTTATTGAAAGCGTCTTCGAATGCTGAAGGAGCACCTTCGTCGTCAAATTTAGCTTTAGGGCTAATTGTAACAACCGCGCTGACCATTCCTTTTTCGATTGCAGGGCCAAGTTTGATAGAACCGCCCATGCCGCCGCCGATAAGAATCAGTTTAGGACGCTTTGCAGCAGACATTCTCCAAAGCTTCATTTTAGATGCGTCACGAGGCAATCCGATTACAGAAATAATAACATTACAATCGCTGTTTGAGCTAATAGTAGCATCAAAATCTTTGCTCGTCATCATTTCCATCATAGGCATCATCGGCATATCTTCCGGCATACCTTTAGGACGCTTAGGAGGATTCAAAATAGTCAGGGCAACTGCTTTTACATTATTGTTACCCATTCCTTCCTTCAAAGCATCGATAAAAGCAGTTTCGCGTTTGCTTTTGCCGAAATCTTCATTTTCAACCAGCAACACTTTAGCTCCCGGGATGTTTTTGGCGATAAATTTACCAACCATATATCCTTGAGAAGCATAAAAATGATTTTCTGATTCAATCATGCTTGCATTGCTGCTGCCAAAGATATTCTGCTTATAAAGCATGTAGATACCGGAAATAATAACAACTATTAACAATGCGATTGCTATCGGTTGTGCTCCGGGGTTGGTTTTTTGTTTTTTAGAACAAATGATCATACCTATAAGAGCTGCGACCATTACCACACCACTGAGAATCATCATAATCAATCTCCTTGTTTGAGTTAAGATGTTAATGGATATTTTAGTATATTGCACAATAAATACAAATGCAAATAGTTTTTACCTCATTTTTTCTGAAATTCATGTTTTTTCCGCAAATTCTCCCCTAAAAAGCAGATTCAAGGTAGTTTGACCAATTATTTTGAGGCTTTTGGCGGATATATTTTCAATATTATCCTCAGAGCTGTGCCAGAAAGAGTTTCCAGGGCCAAACTTAAAATCAATGATGTCAATAGCCGGAATTCCCATTTCTTTAAATGGAGTATGGTCATCAAGCAGCTTTGACGGCAGGTAACCAAAATACTGGCTGTTCCCGGTTCTGGCTGCAGCTTTTAACAACATTTCACTAAGTCTTTCATCAGAATCAACAGGCAAAGTTATATTCAAATCTTTATCGCCGACCATATCCAGTACAATAACGGCACGACATTTTGACACCAAGTTATGCGCCTGCAACTGCTTTGCATAATGTTTACTTCCGAATAATCCGTCATTATTCCCGTATTCATTGAAACATTCCTCGCCATCAAAGAAAACAAATTTCAGCGTATATTCCGGCCTGGCTCCGGCTTGGCTTATTGTTCTAATCATTTCCAGCAAGGCCGCTGTGCTTGACGCGCCGTCATTCGCTCCCTCAAATTTTATTCCTTTAGGCATTTTTTTTGTATCGAAATGACTCCCTATTATAATAAAATCCTCTCTTTGTCCCGGAATCACTACTTCGATGTTAACAAGATCAAGATTTCCTTCTGTCGTCAGGAGCTTAAACTTGATACTTCTTGTCTCCGCTCCATATTTACGGGCCGTATCAGCAATAAATTCAGCCTGGCGTAAATTGGCAGCAGTACCGGTGCTGCGCGGCCCGAAGGCAACAAGCCTTTTCAACAAATGCATGGCGTTTTGTTCATCAAACTCTGGTACCACAGTTTTTTCAGGCGCACAACAGTTAAAAAAGATAAAGATTGAACCAATCAAACAAAGAATAAGATTACGCACAACACATCTCCAAATAATTTTCAAGCTAATAATGTAATACTGAAACCGGAAATATGCAAGGCTCTTTACTAGCGCCGCCGGTTCCTGTAGCCCAAAGGGGTTGTTCCAAAATATTTTTTGAATGCTTTAATAAAGTAATCTGAACTGCTGAAACCACATTCTTCGGCAACCTCCCTGACACTCAGTTGCGCATTCTTTAACATAAGAACAGCATGTTCCATACGCAAGCGCTTAAGCATGCCGTTAAAGGATTCTCTGGAATAACGTTTAAACAAGCGTGATATGTGCGATTCGTTCATATTCAAATCTGCGGCTATTCCGGCGCGGTTTACAGGCTGGTGATAATTTTCTGTTAAATAGCTTATTATGCGTTGATAAGCATGCCAGGATTTTGTATTTTGGCGAGGCTGATCGTTTTGGAGCTCGTCGATGAGCTGCAAAAATAAAGTTTTAAGCAGCAAATCATCTTTGGAAGACCTTTTTTGATAAGTGACGGCAGTCAGAGTTTGCAACAAGAAAAATATGGTCTGATTCACTCTGCCGGAAGTGTGATACCATAATCTTCCCATTACCTGGTCATGATTAAAATCAACTGTAAGAATCCTCAGAAAGTCTTCAAGAAAAACAATAGACGTCAATTTTGAATTGTTCTCAGGTGTACGCGCCACCCAGCCGCCCTTTACAAGAAACAGTACTTCTCCAGGGGTAAGTTCAATAGTACGGACATTTCCGCAGTCGGATATCTCCAGAACACTTTTTCCTTCAACAGGAAAAAGGAGACGCGGATGCGGATGAAAAACATAGCGGTGTCTTGAGATAGGTCTCTCCCATCCAAAGTATACATGCTTAAACTTACTTTCCACCAAACCGGAAAGCACTTTTATAAAATGATTTTTAGCTTCAACAGTTCCGCTTTTCATAAGATGCAACAAAATATCGATTTTTGCAACAAATTTACTGTTTACATTGTACTTTTTCAAGTCTATTATAGATTATAAGTTAAAAATAAAACAACAAATGGAAGGTGAAACCATGAGAAATAGAAGAATTTTCACACTCATTGAATTGCTTGTTGTGATCGCGATCATAGCAATCCTCGCCTCAATGCTGCTTCCAGCGCTCAGCAAAGCCCGCGCAAAAGCAAAAAGCTCAAATTGTGTTAATAATCTGAAACAAATTTCTACGGCAGTTGTGTTGTATGTAGATGATTATGATGGAATTCTTCCTGAGCGGCGTTATACTTATTCTGGTGTATACGCAGATGCAGGTTGGTGTTTTTTATTGAGCAAGTACCTAAAGACTACGATGTCAAATTACAGTGGTGCCAGCAAGAGTTTTGTCTGCCCCTCAAGAATAAAGACTGATACAATTTATAGTTCAGGCCTTAGTTATGGAATAAATCAGGATGTTGCGGCTTACAAGTTATCTAATGTTCGAAGCCCAAGCCGTACTTCATTTTGTTCCGAAGATTTGGATCCTATTTATGGCGCAGTCCCACATACTAGGCTTCAAAGCGTAGCCTCTTACCATCCTATGAAATTACATAGCAATGGCTACAATGTGCTTTTCAATGATGGACATGTTTCATCAAGCAAGGTTTCTCCAAGCGGAAGCTGGAAAGACGTATTCTGGAACCCAACAAAATAGTGGGAAATGGATATTATGAAAATTAATTTAAGTTTAACATTGAGTATTCTTGGATTATTTTTGCTAATGACAAACGTTTATGCCGGTACTACTTATTATGTGAGCCCGGATGGTGATGACGGGAACGACGGGCTATCTATAGGCAATGCTTTTGAAAGCATCCAGGCTGGGATTGATGCTGCCTATGCTGGAGATACGGTACATGTCATGCCAGGTACTTATCGTTGCAATATAACCTTTCCTAGAAGCGGCACATCTGGAGCAGGAAACCAGATTACAATTGAAGGGCACGATCGAGATACCACCATTCTTGACGGTGGCATCCCAGTTACCGATACAGGCTTTACAGGTTGGAGTGAGGCAACAGCAGAATTTGGAACTGGCTGCGGGATATATAAAAAATCTACCGCTTCAATGCCCTTTGAGCCTTTTCATATAACCTGGAACAATAAATATATATTAAAAATTCATGAGGACAAAATGGATGAAGGTCTTTCAGGAACAGGTTTTGATTTATTGCAAGAGTCTGCTACTTCCGAATCCTGGGATGGCGTTGAGGCTTTATTTGGAGAATATAATGGCAACGTTTATATTCGATTCAGAGATAAACAGGATCCTGACACTCAAGATGTAACCTTTGGTAAAAAATGGAATGCAGAAAATCCAGGAACGGTTAATATTGTTGGTCAAGACTATATTGTCGTAAAAAACTTTACTATTCGTGGTGGTGGAGATGGTGTTATCATAAGAAGCTATGCGAATTACAACATAATTGAAGATAACAAAATAATGCATGGTAAATTTACAGTTTTAATCCATGGTTACGCTGGGGCGTGCAATAATAATATTATACGAAACAACCAGATTACCTTGGAATACATTCATACTCTAAATCCCTTAGATGAATTGAGTACTGCTATTTGGCTTATGTTTAAAATATATTCTCTTGCAGACAGGGCTGGAATTTCTTTTTTTTACGCGGGGGATTATAACGAAGCCTATGGGAATGAGATTTTCGAGCATTTTGATGGTATTAAAGATGAAGCAACACCAGATTATTGCCAATATCTCAATATTTATAACAATAGCATTTATGATTGTTCGGATAGTGGACTTGAACTTATAGGCGGCGAAAAATATGCAGAATGGCATGATAACTCAATTGATAACTGTATCAACAATATAAGGATTAAAAAAGCTACTGGACCATTGTATATTTATAACAATACGAGTTATACGCTTGCCGGACATGATTTTTACTTCAGCAATGGAACAACTGGGGAAATCTATATTTATCAAAATAGTTTTGGAGGCGCAGGAGGTATGCAATTTGGCAGTGATCCTGCAACTGGCTTACCCAATACCTGGATTGTCAATAATATTTTTTCTAATGAAAACTTTATAAACACTTCTTTGGATTGGGACTCAGCCTTAGAGGATGTTCATTTTGGCTATAATTACTGCGGAGGCAATGCGGCTGAACATGACTGGATGGATGAGGATGGTAATATTATTGCCTCTGCACAGAGATTGTGGAATCCATTAGATTCCGTAAATTTTGGTTTAACTGTTAATAGCCCCGTATTATCCAAAGGAGTTGATCTTTCCACATCATGGACGTTGGATGGAACAAATTATAATTCTGCGTTGCCGGGTATGGCTTCGAGTTATTTTTCGGGCAGTCAGCCGGACTTAGGAGCTATACAGTATAAGCCACTAATGGCCCATTGGAAGCTTGATGAGACCAGTGGCGCTAATGCCGTTGATTCGTCTGGCAACGGCAATGATGGTACTGTTAATGGTACAATTTCATGGATTGATGGCAATCGTGATGGAGCGTTGGAATTTGATGACGACAACACTTATGTCAACTGTGGTAATGACAACAGCCTAAATGATATCAATGCTATTACTTTTGCCATGTGGCTTAAGGTGGATTCAATAGGTGCTTATCAGGAAGTAATATATAATCGAGGAAATGTTTCAACTAGTACAGGTTATAATTACATATACATTAACAGCGCAGGAGATCTACGCTACTTTTATGCTAACGGCACTAATTCGATAAATAAAACTCTGGATACGAATCTTTCTGCTAATACGTGGACACATTTAGTCGTTACCCACGACAGAGCCACCAAAACAATCAAGGCGTACCTGAACGGCAACTTGGTAGACACTAAAACCTATACAGATACAGCGTTGCCCGTAACCAGCGGCACAGCTTATATTGGAGGATATAATGGCACTCCCAAGTTTGCCGGCACCATTGATAACTTTCGAATCTATAACTATGCGCTAAATGCTGCCGAAGTAAAAACTCTTGATGATTTATTACTAGCCCATTGGAAATTCGATGAAAGCAGTAATTTTATTGCCTATGACTCCTCTAGTAATAACATTTATGGTTATTTGGATGTAGAAAACAATGAGACGGAATATCCTGAATGGGGGAGCGGTATTATAGACGGCGGGGTAGTTTTAGATCGCGTTAATTATATATATTGTGGCGATAATTCAGCTTTAAATGACACTGATGCGGTTACCTATGCAGTATGGCTTAGAAAAAATTCAACAGGTTCTTCAGATACCATATATGCTAGAGGGATTAGTTCCGGCAGCACTGGTTTTGTTAATATGTATATTAATACTGCTGGAGATTTGCGCTACTATTATGCAAACGGTACCAATGCTGTTATGAATACTCTTCAGACAGATATTGTTGCTAACACATGGACTCATGTTGCTTTAATACATGACCGCGCCTCTAAAACGATTAAAGTCTATAAAGATGGTGATTTGGCAGACACTAAAACCTATACAGATACAGCGTTACCTGTGGTCACTGGAGATGCTTATATTGGAGGAGTTAGTGATTTAGGTAACTTTGACGGCACTCTTGATGACTTTAGGATTTATAATTATGCGTTAAGCGAAGATGAAGTAGAGGAGCTTGTTGCAATGGGTAACTAAATAAATTTTCTCTGAAATAAAAAAGGAACAGGAATAGGACGTAAATGTGCTCTTTGTAGAATAGACACATTGGTCTGCAAAATCTATTCTCTTTTACTAGAGCACGTTCCTTTCTCTAATTTTGCAATTCAAACTTATAATATATAGGATTTTCATGAAATCATTTTTAACTTTAGTTGTAGTCTTTTTTGCTTTTTTCTGCAGCCTGCAGGGAGCCAGTGTAGTCAAAACGTCTAAAGCGTTAATAATGGAAAACAAGTTTATTAAAGTGCAATTAAATCCGCGTCTGGGCGGAAAAGCCATTTCATTTATAAAAAAAAATACAAATACAGAATTTTGTGGTAAATTTGGCGCTATGATTGATCGTTTGCTGGTCGCCGGCAAAAGAGGACAGAATTTTGAAAACAAACCGGTCGAATACAAGATTGTCCATAATCTTCCAGGAAAAGCTGTTGTTCGCTTTAGTTGCAGAGGAAAATCACCAGGATTCAGGAAAATTTATTTCACTAAAACAGTATTTCTTTATGAAAACTCTAATTCCCTGAAAGTTGAAATTTGCTTTGAGAATAAAGACAGTAAAAATGTTGCAATAAATTATTGGGTCGCAAATAATTTTCAGAACAAAACTAACACTTCCCATTATTTTGCGCCGATGCCTGATGGAATATATAAAGCGTGGAATATTGACAATAAAGGTGCAGGCCGGGGGGTATCAGGACAAGATAAATTTATATATAATCCTCCAAGGGCCTGGTCTGGTATGGTAAATCCAGATGGCACTGGAATAGTTGCGGTTACCGAAAATAAATATTTAAACAATTTATATAATTTTTTGGGTGGGGTCAGCACCGTTGAATGGATGTATAATTCAATAACTCTCAAGCCCGGGGAAAAATGGACTGTTGAATATACATTAATCCCCTTTAGTGGTTTAAAAACAATTTCTGGAGCCTCATCCTCGGCTGTGCTTGGAATATCTGCACCTATAGCTGTCTCTAAAGGTAAAAAATGCCCCGCATCGCTGGCTGTGGTAAGCACAAAACCACTTAAGGGAACTGTAACACTTAGTGCAACTTCCTGTTTCGATAAAAAAACGCTTTTCTTAAAAAAAGCTTCCTTAAATTTTTCTGCGGCTAAAACTCTTAATCTCCCTTTTGATATAAAAGTTGATAAGAATGGAACCTTTCTCATAAAAGCGAAATTAAGCTCAAAAAATGCAAAATCTGTCGAAGCTTTTGCCAAAACGCAGGCGGGAAGTTCAGCAGGAAAATTTCAGATACCATCCGATGTTAAGAATAGAATAGGGAAATCTCTAAATACTTTTAATAAAAAATCGAAACTTTCGCTCGATGCGCCAGAATTTTATGTTGCCGATGATAGTAGAGTTGCAAAAAACGCGAATTGGGCGAAGCCATATGTTCGCGGACGTATAAACGCGCTCTTCTTGTTGAAGTGGGAGCAAAAAGAAGTCATTGAACTAGCTGACAGGCTGTCATTGAATTATGTAGCATCAAGAACTCCAGAAAGGTTGGGAAGCGAACTCTCTAGAGGATTTGACGTATTACTTATTGGCGGATTTAATTGGAATAATTTGCCGACCGCTGTCCAAAAAACAATAATCACAGCAGTAAAAAATGGAATGGGCTTGGTTTTTGCGAGTGGGACTAGAAAAAATAAAAATTCAAATTTACTTAAAATAATGGATGCGAACAGGCTTGATGTTTCAGAAATTACAGAAAAAGTTCCTATTGAGTGGCTCAAAGTTCTCCAGAAAAAAAATAGCATGCTGGGAGCACAAATAGGCAAAGGACGCATACTGTTTGTTGATTATGAAAGGAAGCTTCGTTCTCCTTACGCCACCTTGACTCCGATTTATAAAGTAGGTTACGGATATGGTTCTGCCCTCTTAGCTACTGGTAGTAGCGCATATGAATATAGCTTTTGTCTGCTTATTAAAAGTATTTTGTGGACGAGCGACAAAATGCCCTTGCAAAGAATATCCTTTGAAGGTCCGCCGAATAAAACTAAAGGAGTTTTGCGTTTGCCTGTTGCTTTTCTCAATCCTTCCGGCAATACATACCCCTGGAACGCCGAATTAAGAATACGTGGCACAGATGGCAAGATTGTTTATAAGATTAAGCGTAACGAGTACCTGAAGTCTGGAAAAAATGTAGATAATTTCATTATTCCATCACTCCCCGACGGTACATACGGAGCGGAGCTTATGCTATATGATAATTGGGGGAGATGTGTTGATTTTGGAATCAAGATGTTTGATGTGACATCACCTGTTCTGGTAAATAAAATTGATACAGATAAGCCAGCATATAAATCTGGTGAAGAGATTGAGTGCAAAATAAAAATTAGAAGTCAGGGAAAAAGAAAAATAAAAGTTCGCTTGACCCTGAATGACATTGATGATTATCAACTTGCCTTGAAAGAAAAAGATTATTCACTTTCTAGAAATGGTGTTATTTCGTTCAAACTGCCAACAGTTCGGACTGAAAAAAGAACTCACTACATAGTGGCTGAATTATTTCATAATAAAAAGCTTCTGTCTAAATTTAAGAAGAAAATAATCATTGAAAAAGCTGGTTATGATGAGTTCCTGCTGACCTCCTATTCTGCGGCAGTGAAACCATCAGCACAACTTGGCATGAACTGTGCTTTTGATAAATTTGAAACCGCCTCAGAACTTGATTTGCCCTACATGCCTTGGTATGCCCAGTGGGTATTGCCCTTGGGATTTGGAGATGGCAAAAAATTAAAAAAAGCATTTGTGGATTGGGCTGATCCAAAGGTTCGTACCAAGATTGCACAGGGAGTAAAAAAAAGAACGCGAGAAGGTGAGGTGAAGTATCGTCCCCCTGCCGGAATGCTTATCGATGAATTCCGCCCTCTCCCTAGCGTTTTGGCTGCCGCAAGTAAAAATTTCAAAGAACATAATAAATCTTTCAGAAAGTTTCTCAAAAATATGTATGGGACAATAGAGAAACTCAATGCACAATGGGGTACTTCCTATAAAAGCTTTGATAACATAATTCCTTGGAGTGAGAAACAATTAGCCGCTAGAATCCATCAATTCTGGAAAGACGGAAAAATTAATTATTCTCCATCTTTTGACCATAGCGCATATTGGGAATTCTTGTTCGCTGACTATATTGATTTCATCAATACAACAATGTGTTCAATATATCCTGACGCAAAACTCGGATTGTCTGGTTGCAACGGTTATCTTGAAAGTGTTTGCTTTGATTATTGGCAACTGGTAGGAGAAAATAAGTGTAAAGCATTAGGAATGTATTCAGGATATCTTAGAAATGTTGTTGGTTCATTTAAAAATAAAGATGCTAAATTATATTACTGGAGCGGCTATGATAGAACTGTTTCTGGAGAAAAGAAAATAAGAATGGATTTATGGCAGAATTTATTCGAAAATGGCGATGGTGTTTTCTATTATGCATGCACGGTCTATGCTCCGGCGTTTTCACCAGATTGGCGCACTTATTTATCTGGGAAATGGATAAAAGAAGAAAGTGATAAAATAGTAAAAGGCGGGATTGCTAATTTAATTAAAACTTCAGTACGTGTAAGTGATAAAATTGCTATTTTATATTCCCCACGGTCATTACATGCGGCTCGCCTTGGAGATGTTACAGGAGAAAATTCTGGACAAAAACTATATTCAAATGAACAATCAAGCATGTTAGCGATTTTAAAGGATATAGGTTTTCAGCCGTCATATATTTCTTATGCTCAAGTAGAAAAAGGAATTTTGACCCATGAAAAGTGTAAAGTTTTGATTTTGCCATATTCTCAATCTATATCTGACAAAGAGGCTGATCAAATAAAAAAATATGTAAAAGCGGGTGGAATACTTATCGCAACGATTAAACCTGGAATATATGATGAACACGGTAAATCACGTAAGAATCCTTGTCTTGATCAAATATTTGGAGTAAGCCAAAAGAACTTCCCAAGTTATAAAATGGTCTCAATATCAAATCCAAATAATAAGGTTCTCAATAAGTTCTCTTTTGATGCTATACAAGGTGAAACACAGATAAAGCTCACTACTGGCAAAGCACTGGCCGCATGGGGAGGGAAACTGTCAAAAGCCTGTATTGTCAACGATTACGGAAAGGGTAAAGCCATCTTTCTAAATTTTAGTACATCAAATTATCAGCAGGGAAAGAGCGGAGGAGTGGGGGGAGAACTAGAACTCATTGAAAAAGCAAACCAGAAACTGGCCGAAGGAATAAGAAAATTCTACAGATCACTATTTGCTTATGCCGGACTGAAACCTGTTGTCACTATTAGTTCAAAAAATGGTAACAACACTCTGCCGTATGATATATTCAGATTCAAAAAAGATAATACATTATTACTTGGCGTCCTTACAGGAACGAGCAGAGAACTTATTCTTGAATCAGATAAGTGTCCTGTAAAAATTAATCTGCCTGAAGATTATTTCATTTATGATTTAATTGCCGAAAAGTTTCTCGGCAAACATAAGGTTTTTGAAGATACAATTACCGACGGCAAAGCTAAGTTGTATGCCTTGTTGAAAAAAGAGGTTAAAGATATTACGCTCAGTATTAGCACCTCTGGAAGCATTCAATCTCCTATTCAAATAGAAATTAATCTTTCAGATAAAACAAGCAGTTCAGCAATAATTTCAGTCAAAACCCCCGCCGGGAAAATATATATTGAAAAGAAAATAACAATAAAAAATGGTGTCTCAAAACTGAAATTTTCATTCCCGCTGAATGCCGAAAACGGCATCTGGACTATTGAAGCACAAGATGTTATAAGTAAGAAAAAAGACTTTGTACCAGTAAAAATTAAAAAGGGAGAAATTAAATGAAAACAAAAAAAGTAATAATAATATTGATTCAATTAGCTTTTGCGCTTTCTGTATTGGCCAATGGTACAGATGAGACAGAAACTGAAATCCTATTTTATCTGTCTTGTGATGATACTCTTGACGCGCAAGTTAGTAAAGAAACGCTAAAACCTCTTAAACAGGAGATGAAAGCTTCTTATGCACAGGGTAAAAAAGGACAAGGATTAAAGCTTTGGGGCAGCAAACGACCATATAAATATTCTAGCAAAAAAAGTTTAAATATAACTTCCGGCACTATAGCTTTTTGGCTAAAAGTACCAGAAAAATTGTCAAAAACATGGTTTGGTTCTATTTTTCAAACAGGAAAGAAAAAAGATTGTAACAGGATTGATATAAAACTCTATCCTGCATCTAAAAAGAAAACAATGCTTTATACTTATTTTTATGGGAAACGATTAAAACCTGTAAGCTTTGTATTATCATCATGGGGACAAAAGGCGGAAAAAAAATGGCAGCCCGGAGATTGGGTTCATGTTATTGTTATCTGGGATGAATTAAAAGGGGTTGCTGTGTTTTATAATGGACAAAAAGTCGTTGGTCCGCCGACAAACAACGGTCCTTTTGCAATTATGTCCAAAAGTGACAGTATATCTCTTGGCCCGACAACTGCTATTATTGATGAACTATATATTTTGAACAAACCCGTTTCTCCTGCAGAATTTGCGAAAATTACTAAGACAGACTTTAAAGAACCTCCAGTTTCTGTAATAACTTACAACTATACAAAATAAATTTATATGTAAAAGTTATATCCTTTTGCTTCAATCTATAGAACCATTAAAAAAAGAAAAAATTAAATGAAGATTTCTCATAAAACCATATTAAATGGTAATCTCTTTTTTCACCCTCGAGCTACAATAATTAAAAAGAAACTTCTGATGACCATGCAGGTTATCAGCGGCAACGATCGCTTCCAAGCTGTACAATATTCTTTATCAAGCGACAAGGGTGAAAGCTGGATTACGCCGGAATTCATCCCGGGAATGGGGTGGCTTCCGCTCGCTAATGATATTAAAAAAGGCATTTGTGATGTTGTTCCCGACTATCATGCAGCAAGCGGAACCGTAATTGCTATCGGACACAATGTTTATTACAAAAACAATCAACTTTATGATTCTATCGGAGATTTTTCTTCTTTAAAGTCAGACTTAAAACGCTTCCCGGTATATATTGTTCAGGACCGTCAAGGCAAATGGACAGGTAAACGCAAAAAACTTCACTTTCCGGAGTTCGAAGAGTACTCTATTTATTCATGTAACTGTGCGCAAAAAATCATTTTCCCGGATGGAAAAATGCTTATCCCTATAACTTTTGGAAATCATTGCCGGAGCGTGACTTCATTTCTTTGTGATTTTAATGGCGAAGACCTTTCCGTCATTAAGCGCGGCAATATCCTTAAAAACTCAATCAAACGTGGCTTGCTAGAACCGTCAATTATTGAATATCAGGATAAATTTTATATGACTATACGTGCCGAGGATGAACACGGTTATCTGTCTGTATCAGATGACGGCTTGAATTGGCAGCCGATCAAAGCATGGAGCTGGGATGACGGTGAAAATTTGACTACAGGCAGCACCCAGCAACATTGGCTGAAACTTGGCGGAAAACTTTATCTGCTCTATACCCGGAAATCAGAAGAAAATGCCGCCGTGATAAGATGGCGCGCACCGTTATTCATCGCTGAAGTTGATGTTCAAAGACTTTGTTTAATAAAAAATTCTGAACAAATTGTCCTGCCGATGCGTGGCATTACTGAAAAACCTGAAACTATTGGTTTAATGGGCAATTTTCACCCCCTGGAGCTTTCTGAAACAGAAGCAATCGTAACTGTCGGAGCAATGCACCCCGGAATGAATTATTCTGGAGAAACTTTACTGGCAAGATTGAAGATCTGACGATTTCAAAACAACCTCCCCCTGCTGAAATAAAATAAAAATCGCATTTTTTTTAGAAAAGATATTGACATAATGGAAAACTTCCAGTAATGTAATAAAAACATTTAATGGAAAACTTCTATTAAGTTTTTTGGTATAACTTATTAACAAAAGGGATTGATTATGTCAGAATTAGCAATCAATGGCGGTTCAAAAGTTTATGACGGCACATTTCCAATGTGGCCCTCATTCGAAGAAAGCACAATTCAAAAAGCAATGGAACCATTGCGCAAAGGTCAAGTCAACTACTGGACAGGGCCGATTGGTCAAAAATTTGAGAAGGAATGGGCTAAATGGATCGGCGCCAGCGACGCGATCAGCGTTTCCAACGGAACAGCCGCGCTTCATACAGCAATAGCTGCTTTAGGCATCGGCCCCGGCGATGAAATCATTTGCCCGAGCTATTCTTTTATCGCTTCATCATTCTGCGCGCTTCAGGCTGGAGCTTTACCGGTTTTTGCCGACGTTACTACAGATCACAACCTCGATCCTGAATGTATCGAAGAACTTATCAACGAGCGCACAAAAGCTATTATTGTTGTTCACCTTTACGGTGTTGTCGCCGATCTTGACCCGATCCTGGCTATCGCCAAAAAACATAATCTCAAGGTCATCGAAGACTGCGCACAGTGTTTCGGCGGTGTTTATAAAGGCAAAAAAGCCGGAACTATCGGTGATGTAGGCTGCTTCAGCTTCTGCCAGAGCAAGCATTTCACAACCGGTGGCGAAGGCGGCATGGTTGTAACTAACGATGAAGACCTGGCATGGGAGTGCCGTTCTTTCCGCGACCATGGTTATGATGTGAAAGAGCGCTTGAATCTTCTTGAAATGGAAGGTAAGCTGATGTACATCCACAAACGTGTCGGTTTCAACTTCCGTATGACTGAAATGCAATCACAAATCGGTCTCTGCGAACTCGAACGTTTTGACAGCTGGAACCTGGCAAACCGCAAACGTAATTCCAAGGTACTTCAAGACGGATTGGGAAACCATCCTCTGGTAGTGAAAACTCCTGTCAACACAGAAGACCGTCAGAATGCTTACTGGTGGTTCCCGATGGTGCTGGATGCGGATAAACTAACCTGTACTGTGGCTGAGTTCTGCAAAGCTGTTGCCGCTGAAGGCGTACCGTGTTACGGAGTTCAATGGCCGGAAATGTATCGCGAACGCGCTTTTGTTGAAAAGAATGGTTTCGGAAACCGCAAATACCCATTCAAAGATCCTAACGCCCGCGACATCGATTATTCAAAATTCGACTGCAAAAAGGCTCAATACCTGGCTGACAGAACCATGTCGTTCTTCCCGCACCCTGTTTACAGCGTTGAACAGATGGAAGCCTGTGTTGCCGCCTTTAATAAAGTTGCTGAAGCTTACATGAAATAATTTTTATGTATTAAGACAACTTGACTTGACGGTGTTTCCGGGCTAAACTCGGAAATACCGTTTTGTTATTTAATCAGAACTACTTGGAAAGGATAAAATTATGAAAAAAGTTAAATATGCTGTAATAGGTTTTGGCGGAATCGCTGAAAACCGTATTGCGAAAGAAGGCTTTGCCTGTGACAAAGCGCGCTTTGAGGCTCTCTCGAATGCAGTCTTAACCGGGGCAACCGATGTAAACCCTGCCCGTCAGGAAGCGGCGGGGGCATTAGGCCTTAAATGGTATGCTTCAACCGACGAAATTCTTGCCGACCCGGAAATTGATGCAGTTTTTGTTGCAACAAATAACCTGACACACGCTGAAATAGCAGAAAAAGCAATGCGTGCCGGCAAACATGTAATTGTTGAAAAGCCAATCGCCACAACCATTGAAGATGCTGAAAAATTAGTTGCTGTTGCTAAAGAAACCGGCCGCAGTCTGGCTGTTGACCACATGATGGTTTATAACTCCTACAACCAACTCGCTAAGGAAACCGTTTCTTCCGGTAAACTCGGAACCGTTAATGACTCATGTTTCCATATGGAATTCTTATACGGCTCGACCCCTGAGGAAGCCGCCACCTGGCGTTGCTCAAAAGTAGCTGAAATGGGCGGCCCTATAGGCGATGTAGCCAGTCACTGCATGTATATGGCTGAATTTATGTTTGACAGCGAAATCACTTCTCTGGCGTGTGTCTACCTCCCCAAAACCATGGGAATCAAAGCTGAAGACGGCGCGTATTTGAAATATACTATGGCTAACGGCATAACCGGATCAGCCAAAGTGGCATTTTGTGAAAACCGCGGCGGACTGGGCGGAACCCTGAGCAATCTGGGATATGAAATCTATGGTTCAGATGCCGTACTGCGCGGATACGCAACTCTTTTCCAGCTTTCCGGTTATGATGACGAACCTGTCAATATCCGTCTTGAACTGGATAAATTCGAATCACAGGAAGCTCTTGCTCCAAATGAAATCAAGAATATTTACCAGGAAGTCGTCAAACACCATGCTCAGTCTGTTCTTGACGGAACTCAACTGCTCGGCGGAGACGCGGTTCACAACCTGAAACTTTGCGAAGCCGCCCACAAATCCGCACAGAACAGCGGCACAATAGTCGAGGTGAAATAAAATGCTGCAAGTTGGAATCAGCAGACAGATAATAACTCCTGAGCGCGGTGTCTCCCTCGCTGGATATTTCAATCCGCGCCCGAATACTGGGGTATTGGATGACCTTCAGGTCAAAGTCGTATTATTTAAAAAAGATTCTGTCATTGCCGGACTGGTTTCATTTGAGTTGTGTTTTACGACTCTTGAAATGGTAGACAGCATCAAAAACAAACTGAAAGCAGCCGGATATGACTTTGCGGAGAACCTGATTATCGCCGCTACTCATACTCATACCGGACCAAATATCAGGACCGCTGAAAACAATCTCGACGGAAGTGCTGGAATGAACCGTGAACAGTTTGACAGCATTATCGACAAGGCTGTCTGCGCGATAAAAGAGGCTTACAACAATCTGCAAGACTCAACTTTAGAGGCGGCAAAAATCAACAACAATCCATGCGCTTTTAACCGCCGCTACTGGATGAAAGACGGAACTGTTCAGACCAACCCCGGCAAACTCAACCCGGACATTGACCGTCCGGAAGGCCCGGTTGATGATGAAATCTCTGTTCTGGCAATCCGGCAAAACGGCAGGCTCACCGGGATAATAAGCAATATCTGCAATCACAATGACACGGTCAACAGCTATATGGTGACAGCCGAATGGCCCGGACGCATGGAAAGAACCATTCAGAACACGCTTGGACGCGACGTACCAGTTTTTACTATGATAGGGTGTGCCGGCAACATCAATCATCTTGATGTCACTAATGATGATGAATATTACGGTTATGAGGAAGCATGCCGGCTCGGCAATATATATGCTGAAATTGTTGGCGGATTACTGGATGTCCTGGAGCCGGTTGAAGTAAATGAAATCCGTGTCGATTCAAGTGATTTTGTTATTCCGTATCAAGTCATCAGTGATGAACGCGCGGAAGAAGCAAGAGCCACAATAGAACGTATCGGGAATGTATCATCGGATGAAAACCTGACTAGCGAAGGAATCGCCGCTGGTGATGGAGCTGTCGCAAAAATGTTCGCGGAACAAATTATTAATTTCAAAGAAAAGTATTCCGGAAAATCACGCACATTTAAATTGGTTAATATTAAGATGGGCAAAGACTTGATGTTCCTCAGCGCGCCCGGCGAACCTTTCACCGAGGCTGGCCTGCATATCAAGAAAAACTCCCCGTTTAAATATAACTTTATAGCGGCTTATGCAAATGGAGCCTGCGGCTATATGTGCATGCCTGAATGCTATGAACGCGGCGGATATGAAATCCTCCCGGTTGCCGGCGGCGGCCCCAGAGAAGACTCCTTGGTGCGCCTCATGGCGGAATGGGATAAACTGGTAAGCAAATAAACACCCGGCAAAAAGCTCAAAGGGCAGAGAACAATCATTCTCTGCCCTTATTTTTTGCGTTTCTTTTTGGCTTCTCTGACTCTTCGGGCTCTTTGCAGGCTGTATAATTGACGGGAGATTGTTTCCAGACGATAGACATCGCCCAATAAGCTCTCGTCTTCTTCGCGAAACTGTCTGATTATCTGACTCCGTTCCATCCGCAGGTCTTTTATTGATGCCGGCAGATTAAGCGGTTTTTTACGGACTGCAATGATCTGGATAAGTGGTTTTACAGTAACCCGTTTCTTTTTGGGAGGCTTATCGACCCTGGAGGAGCTTTTCAATACCGGGTAAAAACGGTAAAGCGGAATTTCTTCCTTAAACTCAGCTATCTCGCTGGTTTCCAGATAACGCTTATAACGCGCCATGAAAGAATTTATCCCGCTCCCGGACGATAAAATATATACTCTACGCCCGTCTTTCAGATGATTTGTGATAAGCGCCATTACTGTTTTATGAAATTCTCTAGATGAAAGGTCTAGCAGCCGTTTTTTCAAAAGTTCTGCGCGCTGCTTCTGAAGTCCTGAAATACTATTTTCAAGAGAGCGCCTCATCCGTCGTCTTAAAAGGTGCTGGTTCAAAATACTTAGTGGATACAAAGTCCATTTTTTCTCAAAATCCAAAATGTTAAGATTCCCGTAATCCGTGAATATAACTGCTCCTTCCGGTATTTTTTCCAAGGCAAAATCAACAACTTTTTTATTGCTGCTCTGTTGAATATAATATTTTTCCGAACCATCAAATGAAGCGCAGACTCCCCAGATTCCATGAACAACAACCAGCATCAAGATAATAAACAGTTGTTTAGCATTGGAATATTTCCGGATTAAGTTCCACAAACCCGAAAGCGCGAGAATATACATTGGCACAAATACCGGAAGAATAAACCTGAGAAAGCTCGAAGGGTTAGCAGTCGGAGCCCAATAATAGAACATATAAAGTAGTGATAAAGGAACTATCCAACTGATGAAAACAACTGCTTTCCGTTTATTGCGTCCGAAGAGCAGAACCAGTTCGATCAATGCCAGGCAGGTAACCAGGCCTGTGCCGTCAGAAATTACAGCCGGAATATATAGACGGAGATTTGTCCAGAAATAGCTCAGAGCAAAACCGCTTTGTTCGTTAGTCAGGGAATATCCGGTAGCAAACGGACTGCCGAACGCACTCCAATGGAACCAGCACAAAAATAGATACGGAGCCGCGATCCCGCAGACAAAGGCTCCAAGTATCCAAAGCCGTTTTTTTCTGAGAAACAGCAAACCGTAGAGAATCGGCGGGATCAACATGATTATATTGGTATAGCGGATCCCTTCCGCATATCCCAGCAGAAAGCCGGAGAAAACGGCATAGATTATTCCGCTTTTTAAACGGCGTCTGGAAACCGCGGCGAAAAAGCACACCAGCCCCCAAACAAGAAATCCCATACTCGGGCCATGAGACACCTTGCTCAAAGCAAAGTGATTAAAAACCGGAGAAGTCGCCAGTAGAAAGGAACCGGCAACAGCGAGTTTTTCCGGCATGAAAAAACGACACAGGAAAAACATTCCAAAAACCGCTATAAGCGCCAGGGCCGGACAAAGATAAAAACCGGCATTATCTCCCAAAACAGTCATTAAACCAGCAGCAACAGCGGGATAAAGCGGAGGATATTTGGGATAAAACTCATTACGGTCATTAACTACCCACATGTTGCCGATAAACTGGAAATCATCGATTGGCTTCTGGTGGAACCTGCCCTGTGAAGCAATCATTTTGGCGCAAACATGATAGCCGTTTGAGTCCGTCCCGCCGGTAACAGGGACAAAATAATAATTAATAAATATTGTATAAGCCGCTAATAAAACGCCAAGAACAATGTATTTATATTTCATATTCAGATTTTAATTCTCCGTTTTTTTAAAAGCTGCATTATTAAAAATAAAACGCTGTTCAGATTAAAATATTGTATTGTATTGTGACTATGGCAAATATATTTTTGCCAATATTATGTTTTATTTGATTTTGGTTATAAAAATATTAATTTTTACTGGACAATCACAATTTTTGAGGTATATTAAATGCTCTGGGATTCCGCGCAAAAGATTCCAGAACAGTTGTTTTAAGCAGAATAATCAGTCATTTTCAGGAGAATGGACACAATGGCAGAAGTAACTTTAAAAAATTTGGCAAAGGTTTATCCGGGTAATGTAAAGGCAGTAAAAAACATTGATCTCACAATTCATGATCGTGAATTCATGGTTTTAGTAGGCCCTTCAGGTTGTGGAAAATCTACAACTTTACGTATGATTGCCGGTTTAGAGGAAATTTCAGAAGGTTCTGTCACAATTGGCGACCGTGTCGTAAATGATATTCCACCCAAAGACCGCGACATCGCTATGGTGTTCCAGAACTACGCTTTGTATCCCCACATGACTGTTTATGACAATATGGCTTTTGGTTTAAAACTGCGTAAATTCAAGAAAGCCGATATTCGCAAACGTGTTATGGACGCTGCAAGCATTCTCGGCATTGAAGATTTCCTCGAACGCCGCCCCAAGCAGCTTTCCGGTGGACAGCGTCAACGTGTCGCAGTAGGCCGCGCGATCGTTCGTAAACCTGAAGCTTTCCTGTTTGACGAACCTCTTTCCAACCTTGACGCGAAAATGCGTGTTCAGATGCGCGCTGAAATCAGCAAACTGCATACCCAGCTTGAAACAACCATGATTTACGTTACACATGACCAGACTGAAGCTATGACTATGGGCGACCGTATATGTGTAATGAAAGACGGTATTATCCAGCAGGTCGCTGATCCTATTACTCTTTATGACAATCCGGCCAACTTATTTGTCGCTGGTTTTATCGGCACTCCTCCAATGAACTTCTTCAATGGAGTTATTGAGAAAAAAGGTGATGATATATATTTTAAAGAAGAAACTTTTGAAATAAAGGTTCTAGATGAGTGGAAAGAAAAATTAACTCCGTTCATTGATAGAAAAGTAACTTTCGGTATTCGTCCGGAAGACATCTGCTGGGCAAAAACCGGTGAAGATCAGTTCCCGAAAGTTAAAGCCGAAATCGAAGTTATCGAACCTATGGGTTCTGAAACCTATTTATATGTAAATACTGGTGTCCACTCTTTCATAGCACGTGTTGAAGCTCAACGTCGCTTCAAAGTCGGTGACACAATCGAATTGCCGTTCTTCCTGCCTAAAGCGCATATATTCTGCGGAGAAACAGAGAACGTAATCGTATAAAAAGTAAATTAACAGTTTAATCTTCGGGGCGGGGTGAAATTCCCCACCGGCGGTAAAAGTCCGCGAATCCTTTTATTAAACAGGATTGACATGGTGAAATTCCATGACCGACAGTAAAGTCTGGATGATAGAAGATTTCAAATGACATTTAAATAATCATTTGACTTTGTATATTTGCCCTGAAATGATATTTTCAGGGCTTTTTTATTTTTGTAAAGGAAGGTGAAAAAATGACAGTAAAATTTGATTCAGTCGAAGAGGTAATCGCTGCTGTAAAACGCGGAGAGATGGTTCTGGTAACTGACGATGAAAACCGTGAAAATGAAGGAGACCTGATTGCGGCTGCGGCCAAAACGACGCCGGAAGTAATTAACTTCATGGCAACTCACGCCAAAGGCTTGATCTGCGTTCCTTTAGATGAAGGCATAGCCTCTCGTTTGAACTTGAGCAATATGGCTTCCGATAAAGATGAATTCGGCACAGCGTTCACCCAAAGCGTTGATGTTATTGAAGGTACGACAACCGGGATTTCAGCATTCGACCGCGCAAAATCTGTGGAAGCTCTGATAGATCCAAACTCCAAGGCCGAGGATTTCTGTTCTCCCGGACATATATTCCCGTTAGTCGCGCGTCCAGGCGGAGTTTTACGCCGCACTGGTCATACTGAAGCGGCAGTAGACCTGGCCCGGATGGCTGGCTTTGCCCCGGCTGGAGTTATTTGTGAGATAATGAATGACGACGGCACTATGGCACGTATCCCGGAGCTGGATAAGTTCCGTAAAAAACATAACTTAAAATGGTGTACTGTTGCGGATCTGATTGCTTACCGTCGCCGGAGCGAAATACTTATTACCCGCGGGCAAACCGCTAAACTGCCGACGATGTTCGGTGACTTTAATATCGTAGCCTATAAATCACGGGTTGACAAACTTGAACACATTGCTTTAGTCTACGGCGATGTTGAAGGCAAGGAAAATGTTCTAGTCAGAGTCCACAGCGAATGTTTGACCGGTGATGTCTTCGGCAGTATGCGCTGCGACTGCGGCGACCAGCTTCATAGCGCTATGCGCCAAATAGTGGAAAATGGTTCCGGCGCTATAATCTATTTACGTCAGGAAGGGCGCGGAATCGGGCTGTTTAATAAAATCCATGCTTATAAACTTCAGGACGAAGGCTGCGATACTGTTGAGGCTAATGAAAAACTCGGCTTTGCCTCGGATTTGCGTGAATACGGAATCGGGGTTCAAATGCTAATTGACCTTGGTATCAAATCTGTCCGCCTCCTGACCAACAATCCCCGAAAACTGGTCGGGTTTTCAGGATATAAATTAAAGATCACGGAACGGGTTCCTTTGGTCATTCAACCACAGGAACATAACGAGTATTATTTAAAAACTAAGAAAGAAAGAATGGAGCACATGTTTTAATTTGTGTTTCACCGAAAAAGTATTAAACTATAATAATATTTAAAAAACAAGGAGATAATATCATGAATAAGGATGTTAAAAAAGTTTTTGAAGGTTCTTTAAGCGCTGAAGGGCTTAAGCTTGGAATAGTTTGTTCGCGTTTTAATGAATTTTTTGTCAGCAAACTTCTCGGCGGAGCCGTGGATGCCATCGTCAGGCACGGCGGAAAATCCTCAAATGTTGAAGTCGCATGGGTTCCCGGTGCTTATGAATTGCCTTTTGCAGTAAAAAAACTGATGAATACTGGCCGTTTTGACGCGGTGGTAGCTTTAGGAGTGGTTATTCAGGGCGCAACGCCGCATGCGGATTACATCAATGCGGAGGTATCAAAGGCTCTGGCTCAATTGAGCATGGAATCCGGAGTTCCAGTCGGCTATGGACTGGTTACCGCAAACACTATTGAGCAAGCTATTGAACGTAGCGGCACCAAAGCCGGGAACAAAGGCGCGGATGCGGCTATGGCAGCAATCGAAATGGCAAATCTGGTAAAAGACATAAAATAAGTTGACGCTTATTGTCAAAAGGAAGTTTATTATAAATGACGGCGAAAGATGATAAAAATGCAGTACGCATGCACGCAAAGCGTCTGGGCCGGGAATTGGCAATGCAGTTTCTGTTCCAGCATGGATTCTCAGAAGAAGGCGATTTGCAAAAAGCCTGGGATAAATTCTTTGAACAAGCCAGTTTCGAGCATAATTTAAAAGACAATCGTTTTGCCCGCAAAGGCAGAGAATATGCCCAGGAATTATTAAAAGGCATTATGGAAGAAATTGCTGCAATTGACGCAGTAATTAATGAAAAAGCCCAAAAGTGGGACTTGAACAGAATGGCTTTGGTTGACCGCAATATTATGCGGGTGGCAGCTTATGAAATGCTTTTTATTCCTGATGTCCCGCCAGTTGTAAGTATCAATGAAGCTGTCGAAATCGCCAGGGATTACAGCGGGGAAAAAGCCGGGAATTTTATAAACGGCGTACTCAATGGAATCAAGGACTCTTTGGATCGTCCGGCAAGAGAGGCGGTTGATAAATTATGAAATCACTCTTTTCACGGTTCAAAAAAGGCCTGCTTAAAACCACTACTTCAGTGACCCGCGGTATTTCCGGGGTTTTTACGGACAGTAAAAGCTGGACAGATGAACAATTTGATGATCTTGAAAGTTTATTAATATCGTCTGATTTCGGAGTAACTGCGAGTTTAAATATTGTTTCAGATATCCGGGACCGTTATGAACAGGGAAAGATCGCGACCTCCGAGGAAATTGATAAAATTGCCGCGGAAGACGTTTGCAAAATCCTGAGCAAAAACCAGCGGGAAATAAATTTCGCTCCTCAAGGACAGCCGACGGTAATCCTCTTTGTCGGAGTCAACGGCAGCGGTAAAACTACAAGTATCGGAAAGCTGGCGTCACTATGGCAGCAGGAAGGCAAAAAAGTAATGCTCGCAGCCTGCGATACTTTTCGCGCGGCGGCAGTCGAACAACTCAAGCTTTGGGGAGATCGCACCGGAACCCATGTAGTTTCCGCGCTGCATGGCGCAGATCCTTCAAGCGTAGCTTTTGACGCGGTTAAATCGGCACAAGCTAGAAACGCGGATATTCTGCTGATAGACACCGCCGGGCGTCAACATACAAGCAAAGGCTTAATGGCGGAATTATCAAAAATTCACCGCACTATAAACAAACTTTATCCTGGAGCCCCGCACGAAGTCTGGTTGACTGTCGATTCAAGTCAGGGAGCGAATGCGATTAACCAGGCCCGGGAATTCGCGAAAGTAGCAGACGTCAGCGGGCTGGTCTTAACTAAACTCGACGGAACCGGAAAGGGCGGCATGGCCGTGGCGTTGCAACAGGAATTCGGTTTCCCGGTATTTTTCGCCGGACTCGGCGAAAGCCCTGAAGACATGCAGAAATTCAACCCGAAATTCTACGCCGACGCATTATTCAATATCGAAGCGTAATATTATAAAAAAATGGATAGTTGATCTTAACGATAACTATCCGTTTTTATTTTTGACGAGCTTTTTTACTCGTGGATTATTGACTTGTAGTCTTTTCCCGGAGGAATCATCGGCAGAACGTGTTCCTCATATCCGGTATGGATATCCAGAATATACGGGCCTTCGGTCTCAAGCATTTCCTTGATTGCTGATTCCAGCTCCTCGCGTTTGTAAACTTCACGTCCGGGAATGGCATAACCGCTGGCAATCGTTACGAAATCAGGATATGGGCGTTCAATACGTTTATTTTTCATCACAGTGTTGCCCCGCTTGCTGCCATAGAAGCGGTCTTCCCATTGCGCTACCATTCCAAGATGCTGGTTATTGAGAATAACCATTTTCAGATTGATCTCTTCAGCATGCAATGTGCCAAGCTCCTGAATATTCATCTGGAAGCTGCCGTCGCCGTCAATATTGATAACCAGTTTATCCGGACGGGCAACTTTCGCCCCCATCGCGGCAGGAAGTCCAAAGCCCATCGCTCCGAGACCTCCGGAGGTCAAAAGCTGACGCGGAAAAGTATAGTTATAATACTGCGCCGCCCACATCTGATGCTGTCCGACACCAGGAACTATAATTGCTTCGCCGTTGGTCATTTCAGAAAGTTTTTCCATAACATATTGAGGCTGGACGCTGCCAAGCTTCTCTTTGTATATCAGCGGGAACTCCTCTTTCCAGTCGTTAATCTGTTCGTGCCAGGCCTTATAATCCTGACGCAGAGGTTCTTTATTAAGTTCTGTAAGGATTTCTTTTATATCCGCGACAATACCCAAATCGGCAGGTTTATTCTTATTCAGTTCAGACTTGTCAATATCGACATGGATAATTCTGGAGCCAACCGCAAAGTTTGCCGGGTTACCGGTTACACGATCATCAAAACGCGCTCCAAACGCCAGAAGCAGGTCTGACTCGTTGGCAGCATTATTAGCATAAACAGTTCCATGCATTCCCAGCCATTTCAAGCTGAGCGGATGATTTTCCGGGAAACAACCCACCCCCATAAGGGTGGTTGTCACCGGTATGTTATATGATTCGGCAAATTTGCACAGCTCTTCAGAAGCTCCAGCAGAAATAATGCCGCCTCCAGCATAAATACACGGACGCTTGCTTGCCCCGATCATTTTTTTGATCTTTGCAATATCGGATTTTTTAGTCTTAAATTTTGATTTATAGGCGCTGAACTCAAGTTTCGGTTTGAAATCAACCTCACATATTTCCTGTTGAACGTTTTTGGGAATATCAACGACAACCGGGCCAGGGCGCCCGCTTACCGCCAGATGAAATGCCTCTTTTATAATGCGCGGCAAATCTTTCGCTGACAAAACTAAATAACTATGCTTGACTATAGGACGGGTCATACCGATAATATCAGTTTCCTGAAACACGTTTTTACCAATCATCGTTGAAGGAACCTGTCCGGTTATGCAGACCAGCGGGATTGAATCCATATAAGCATCAGCAATGCCGGTTAAAAGGTTGGTGGCTCCAGGGCCGCTGGTTGCCATGCATGCTCCGGCCTTTCCTGTCGCACGGGCATAACCGCCAGCCGCAAAAGCACCGCCTTGCTCATGGCGCGGCAGGATTACGCGGATGCTTGATGACTGTATGGACTGATGCAGTTCCAATGAAAAACCGCCAGGATACGCAAAAAGCGTTTCAACCCCTTCATTTTCGAGGCATTTTATCGTTATATCGCTGCCTTTCATGGCTTTATTCTTCTTCATATATAAATTCCCTGATTTTTTGATATTGTTAGACTGAATTTTTTTTCAGTAAAATTGAAATTAAGCTGGATTAAGTATGATAAAACTTATTCAGATAAAATTATGTCGTTGCCACAAAGCATGGCTCCCGGCTCTGCCGGGTCCAGTACAGCAACTAATTTTTCCTTATAAGCCATATATATTATTCTTTATACGTAGGTTAATATAAAACATAATATATACATAAATCAGGGAAAATGCAAATTGGGATTCCGTCAAATGGAAAAATCACGGCAGGCTTGAACGTATGCTTCGATATTTTCCCATGAAACATCGGGTTCAAGAAGATGGGTCGGAGTGCATAACAAACCGCCTTTGCCGCCAGCTGTTTTGAGATGCTTGAATACTTCTTTCCTGACTTGCTCAGGGGAGCCCAGAGGCATTATGGTCTGGGTGCCGATAGTTCCCCAGAATGAAAGGACATCACCATATTCTGCGTGGATTTTTTCAAAGGACATTGATTCCGGCTGGATCGGGTTTAGTATGTCAACCCCTGCTTCAATCAAATCGGGAATAAAAGGTTCAATATAACCGCAGGAATGATAGGAAAACAATATTTCCGGGTTTATCTCTTTAACGGTTTTCACCAGTCTCACCAGAAGCGGCTTGAGCCATTCGCGGTACATCTCCTCCGACATCATGATCGAGCTCTGCATCCCGATATCATCGCCCATATGAACAAAGTCAACTCCGGCTTTTGCTAAAATTGCCGCCCGTCCACAAGTAATATCCGTTACCTTGCTGAAATGATAAGACGCTTTCTCGTTGCCGTCAAACATATCCATCATCAGTTCTTCCATGCTGCGCATGTACCAGGCACTCTCCCATAAAGACCCCATACCGCCTTGAACTGCTACTCCCCGGCTGTGAATATCCTCCACTTCCCGGGTCAGGGAATCAAGCGCGCACTCATCATTCTCCGGATAAGGATAGGCTTGAAACTGTTCAAGGCTGGTAAAGCCTTTCATCGGGTGATGCATTCTGTGCATGTGCATTGAGCCGGGATGCGGTTCCTGGGCAACCCCCCATACACTAAAATCAGTTCCGGGATTGAATTTCACTCCGGGATAATAAATTTTCCAGTCAACATCTTGCTTTTTGAAGTCAAGCCTGGCATCTCTGAACGGGAAGTTAAAATGCTCCTGATAGTCAATATCACCATAGCATTTTTTAAATTCTTTCACCAAAGCCGGGCAAAGATTGAACTGGACCGGCGCATATTCAAAACCTTCGCGCCGCCACAATTTTATAAGGTTTTCACGTTGAGAAAGTGCCATGTTTTCAATATCCTTTGTTTGATTTATCTGTTTATAGTTATATTTTAACTTTTATTAATAACAAAATCAATACATAAAACAAACACATAATACTCATAATGTGATATTAACATTCATAAAATGATTATCAACAAAATAAACTTTCATATAAACAAAGTCCTTGATACGTTTCCAATTCCCACATACCTGGAAAGGGAAACGCAATATACAAAGGAATATCATAATAACAGCGGAGTTTTCAACGGTTTGTTCGTATATACCGAAAAAGGACACGGCTGTTTTAAAAAAGGAAAATGCCAGTGGGACCTGTTTCCGGGAACAGCTTATGTGTGCTGCGGGCATGAACCGGATGTAAGCTATTTTTATCCTCCGGATTCTCAAGAGCCATGGACTTTCTGGTGGCTGTCTTTCAAAGGGGAAAGTGCTGAAAATATGCTTAGCGACCTGATAAATAATTACGGCAGTATTTATCAAATATCTCCTGAACACCCGGTGATTAAACGTTTCAATGAATGGCTCGAGCATGACAATATCAACCAGTTTCTCACACCGTACCAAGGAAGTTCCATGATCTTTGACCTTATAAACATGCTTGCCGAGGTCTACAACCGGGGACTTGATGTTCAAGACCAATCTCAACTTATCATAAAAGCCAAACAATTGATCCTTAAGCGATTTAAAAAAGATATTTCCTGTCACGAAATCGCTTCAGCTCTCGGGATCAGCCGCGAACATTTTTCACGCCAGTTCAAACAGGAAGCCGGAATATCCCCGATTGAATTCATTATAAAATGCAAAATCAATGAAGCCTGCGGAATGCTTAAAGAAACAAACATGAACTGCAAAGAAATAGCTTTTAACCTGGGTTATGAGAACGCCTCAAATTTCATTCGGGCGTTCAAAAAATATCAGGGGATGACGCCAATCGAATTCCGCAAAAAAGGCGCCATCCCGAGGTTTTGACTCCACAAGACGAGTCAGCTTAGAGCATTATATACAGCTTCAGCCATTATCAGGTGTCCAGTCGCATTTGGATGAACCGGCTCCGGACAAATTGTATCTGTCTCGTAATATTTCAGGACATCCTGAAATAAATCTTGAGTCTTTACCAAGCCGGTCTTATACTTTTCACTCATTTCATGAGTAGTTGCGATATAATCAGGCAATAGCTCAAGAACTTCCGTACGGAAAGATTTAGAAGCATTGTCACGACTCATATAAAACGGTTCCAGCAACAGGATTTTGCAATCAGGCAATTCTTTTTGGGTCCTGGCGAGGATTTCATCATACGCATCTTTGTGCTTCTGCAGCGTTTCATCTTTATCTGCATTATTGACAAGCGACTGGTGCAAATCATTGATACCAATAAGTATTACCAGATAATCCGGCTTAAAAAAGAGCATATCGTCAGTCCAGCGGTCACGAAGCTGCCAGGCGGTATTGCCGCCGATGCCCTTGTTGATGATATCAATTTGTTTAGACGGTTCACGGGCAATCATCATATCACGGAAAATTTTAACAAACCCGCTGCCATAGGGGCGTTCCGCCACCCTTCTTCCCGCATCTGTAATACTGTCGCCGATAAATAGAATTCTCTGGCCATCTTGTACCTGCAAAGCCATTTTTTGTCTCCAGTTGATTTTAAGTATAAACGTTCCAGCTATTATACATGCCTCAAACACAATTTCCACAGCTATTGTGCTAAAAACTTTGTAAAAGTCCTTTGTTATGATATATTTGGGGTCGCTTATATGAATTCCTGAACAGAAATGTAAATATTTATGGAAAACTTAAATAAAACAGAAAGCGTTGAAGATATTGAAAATTTTGAAGTAGCAGCGGAAATAGAAAAAATAAAGGCGGAAACCGAAACAAGAAAGATTCCGACGGTTGCTATTGTCGGACGTCCGAATGTCGGGAAATCTTCTTTATTCAACGCTATTATACGTAAACGGGTATCGATTGTGCATGAGATGTGCGGAGTCACCCGCGACCGCGTCGTTGCTCCGGCATCATGGAACGGCAAACACTTTCAACTCATAGATACCGGCGGGCTGGGAACTATGACCGGAAAAACCCGTAATGTTGACAAGTGGGATGAACGCATTGGCGGACAAGTAGAAGTAGCGCTTGAAGACGCTGATATATTGATACTGGTCTGTAATGTTCAGGAAGGCATTGTCGCTTTAGACGAAGAAGTAGCTAAACGCCTGCGCACTTACGGTTCCCGGGTGATTGTTGCCGTAAATAAAAGCGATAACCCCAAATTAAAAGAGGAAGCCGCACTGTTTTCCAAACTTGGCTTTGAAGAACTTGTCCCAGTTTCCTCTCTGCACCGGCTCAATATAGACTCTCTTCTGGATCAGCTTGTTGAGGATTTTGAAGAACTTGATATGCCCGAAGAAGAACAGGAACCATTTCGCATCGCAGTAGTCGGACGCCCGAATGTCGGAAAGTCTTCTTTAATAAACGCTCTCCTTGGAGATGAACGCGTAATTGTAAGTGATGTCGCCGGAACTACTCGCGACTCAGTCGATATTGATTTTGAACTAGAATATAAAGGTGAAAAACTGCCCGCATCTTTAATAGATACTGCTGGTTTCCGGAAACGCGGAAAAGTGCGTAACGCCGTCGAAATGTTCAGCATAATGCGGGCAAAAGAAGCAATTGAACGCGCACGCCTGGTTCTATTCCTTGTCGAAGCCTCTCCTGAAGGCACCACCGCGCAAGACCGTAAAATCGCCAGCATGGTCGAAGAATCCGGCAAAGGCTGTGTGCTGGTTATAAATAAATATGACACCCAGCGCGACGATCACAAAAAAGCAGATTTATTAGAGGAAATCCGTTATTCAACACCCGGGATGAAGTATGCCCCGGCAGTATTCATAAGCGCCAAGGAAAAATATAATCTTAACGGCCTCCTCGACCAGGCAGCGCAAGTCATGGAGCAAATGGAACTGCGCATTTCCACATCAATGGTAAATCGCGTGCTTAATGACGCTTTTGAGCGTCTTTCTCCACCAATAATCGGTTCTTCACCATTAAAGTTTTATTACGCCGCAATGGTTTCTAACGAACCTCCAAATTTTCTTTTATTTGTCAACAATCCTAAATACTGTGCCGACAATTATTTGGCATATTTGAAAAATTCCCTGCGTACAGCTTTCGATTTTACCGGGCTGCCAATAATCATCATGCTGCGTGCCAGGCCCAAAAAAATCGCCAGTTTTCATACTGAAGGGCGAAGCACAAAAGGCAAACCCGGCTCAAAAGCCGCTATTGCAAAATTTGTCCGCAAAAAGAAAAAAGAAGAAAAAAGCAGAGAGAACAGGAAGAAGAAGCGTTCTCTGCGTCGTGCCCCCAAAAGATAATAGTTTATACCAATTCGCAAACCTTATGTCTAAAAAGTCAAATTGATTTCTTGTCTTGAGTAAGAATGGGTATTGCCAGACTCATCGGAACTCAAGATAATAATTTTCAAGAATAACAACTTTATGAAACTAAACAATTACGTCTTGTGCAAATAATTTACTGAGTTTGTTTGCGGAATACTTTAATTGCTGGTTAAGCTCTTCTATTTCGGTATCCGCCTGTGGTGTAAATCCGGCGGCAATCGCTATAACACCAGCTAATCCACCGCTTTTATCTTTTACTCCAACTGCATGCCGACGAATGCCATAGCTGTTCCATTCAGGGTCAAATGTTAATAAATCATCACTAATCTGGTTTACCATTTCCAAAGCTTTATTGAGAGGAATATTTATAAGTTTACCGTTTTTATAAGTGGAATAACCGTTTGCGGGCTCGTATTTCCGGCAGTCGACCAGGCCGGAAGCCATTATCACCCGGTTGACAGCTTCGAGTTCCGATGCATAGACGCGTCGAAAACCAAGTTTGGCGCGAACGCTGACGGTACGGCTTTGCGGTTCACTGCGCAAGATTATTTCAGAATACTCTTTGCCGGGCCGGTACCATTCCACGGTATGGTTTGTCTTGACACAAAGCTCATCAATGACGCCTTTGATATCTTGCTCCGAAATTCCGCCAAAATAGTTTTTCGGCCTGATAAAGACAAGTGATTCATAAGCTTTATTACTGGACACTTTCCCGATCCAGTTGTGCGCCTCCATGGTTTCCAATAAGCGCAGGATTGTAGCCTTGGAAAATCCGGTCTGCTCCGCAATCTGCCCCAGCGTAAGAGAACCTGTATGTCCAAGAAGCTCAAGTATCTCAATTGCCTGATGTACCGCCGGGGCTTTATATTTCATATAATGATGTCCTTATACTCAATCTATTTCTTCAACCGGGCTGTCTCCAACCTTGCATTGAAGTTCATGCAGCTCGTCTTTGAGCTGTTTTACTATACCCTCATATTCAGGATCTGCATAGACGTTTCTCATTTCTTTTGGATCTTTTTTCAAATCAAAAAGCTCCCATTCAGGCTCTTTTGACTCATCTATGGTGCAAGGTTGTCCCATAGCTTCACCGTAATAATAAATCAATTTGTAACCTTTAGTCCTGACCCCGTAATGCGCACTTACATAATGATGCGCCAGATGCATCCAGTAACGGTAATACATGGATTGCTGCCAGTCTTCAGGCACTTTATCTGTAAATAGCGGCCTGATGGAATACCCCTGGAAATATTCCGGCTTTTCCATACCTGCCCAGTCAACGAAGCTTGCCGGGATATCGACGTTCGTCATTATCTCGTCTACTACAGTACCCGCTTCTATCTCGCGGGGATAGCGGACGATAAATGGCATGCGCAGGGATTCCTCATACATGAACCTTTTATCATACCAACCGTGATCCCCGAGGAAAAATCCCTGGTCGCTCGTATAAATAACGACCGTGTCATCCAAAATCCCTTCTTTTTCAAGGTAATCCAGTATGCGCCCGACATTATCATCAACAGACGCGATACAGCGCAGATAATCCTTGATATAACGCTGGTATTTAAAATTAACCAATTCTTCATGGTTTTTGAAGGTTACTTTTTCGCCTGTTTCAGCCGGAATGAGAAAAAAACCTTCCAAATTATCGGGATATGGAATGTAGTCTGTTTCCTTAACTCCCTCTGGGGGAACAAGCTTCAAATCAGAATACTGCATATCAGTAGTAATCCGCATTTTTGCCTCAAAAGCGGCTCGTGAGCGGTTTGAGTAATCATCAAAAAGTGTATCGGGCAAAGGCAGCTCCTCATCTTTATACATATTTTTGTGTTTCTCGTCAGGTTCCCATCTGCGGTGAGGAGCCTTATGGTGATATTTTATGAAGAAGGGCTGGTCTTTATTGCGTCTTTCCAGATAGTCTATTGTCAAGTCTGTAATAATATCCGTGGTGTAACCATGATAAGTGTGCTTTTCCCCGTTGCAAATCATTTCCGGATCAAAATACGGTCCCTGTCCCTGCAGTATTTTCCACTCGTCAAAACCGGTTGGCCAATGCTCTGCTTCATTTCCCAGATGCCATTTTCCGATAATAGCAGTCTGGTAGCCTGCACTTTGCAGTTCTTTAGCAACATTGGGCAAACTGTTGTCAAGATGGGCTCCGATTGTGGTCACGCCGTTGACATGGTTATAAGTACCACAAAGGATTGCCGCGCGGCTTGGTTCGCAAATCCCATTGGTACAGAAACAATTGTCGAAACGGGCGCCTTCAGCGGCGATCCGGTCCAGATTCGGGGTTTCATTTATACGGCTTCCGTAACAGCTCAACGCATGTGCCGCATGGTCATCAGACATGATAAAAAGGATATTAGGACGTTTTTTAGCAGACATTACACTCTCCTTGTTTCGTATATAAAATTATATTATATACAAAACAATATATCCTTTTATGTTATTTGTCAAGTGGTTTCGTGTTATTTCCTTGAAAAGAGCGATTTTCACTTTTACACTTAATATAAAGTCAACTTGTCCTTATATTACTTTTAGCCTCCTCATAAAAGGGTTCAATAATAAAATCAGATGGCTGATACGACAGGCATACGGCTTTCGGGATCGTGAATACTTCAAATTGAAAATATTTCAGTTACCTGAAATTTCGAGCACAAAGGAGATTTGATTTATGGCACAAATCGACGATGAGGCATACAAATCAACACGTTTTGGCGTGTTTTTTAGGAGAAAAATGGCATCCCCAAGGGGATTCGAACCCCTGTTGCCGGGATGAAAACCCGGTGTCCTAGGCCTCTAGACGATGGGGACGTCTGAAAGAGCCTCTATTATACGCTGTTTTTTGTCAATGTCAAATCAAAAAACAGGAAAAAAATTAAAAAAATTAATCTTTTATGCTTTTTTGATGTTATTTCACACGTTCAGGTGTATATTATGCGTTTTGCTCTAAAAAAATAACGCCCTTCATAGGCATATTATATTACAACAGGAAAAAATATGGCAGAAATTAGAAACGTAGCAATTATTGCTCATGTTGACCATGGCAAAACAACTCTAGTGGATGAGATTCTTAAGCAGGCAAATATTTTTCGTGCTAATCAGGACGTACAGGACTGTGTTTTGGACAGCAATGATCTTGAAAGAGAACGCGGAATAACAATCCTTTCTAAAAATATCAGCGTTAATTACAAAAACACTAAAATAAATATCATTGACACCCCCGGGCATAGCGACTTTGGCGGGCAGGTGGAACGTGTCCTCAAACTCGCAGACGGTGTATTGCTTCTGGTGGATGCCGCCGAAGGACCAATGCCGCAAACCCGTTTTGTCTTGGACAAAGCCCTGAAGCTTGGCTTAAAACCTGTTGTCGTCATAAACAAAATAGACAAAAGCGATGCCCGCCCGGATGTTATTCATGATAAAGTATTTGACTTGTTCTGCGAACTCGACGCAAGTGAGGAGCAACTCGAATTTCCGCTTCTTTACGGCAGCGGCCGGGACGGTTGGGCTGTCAGAGACCTGGAAGCCGATCCGAGAGATTCTATTCTGCCTTTAATGGATGCTATTATTGAATATATCCCGGCTCCTGAAGTCGTTAACGGTCCAGTACAGGCACAAGTGGCTTCTTTGGACTATTCGGATTATGTCGGGCGAATCGGAGTCGGACGTGTTTATCGCGGTGAACTCCGCATTTCCACACCTTTATCCATTATCAAGCGGGACGGATCCGTTAAGGCAATTCAAATAAAGCAGCTATTTATTTTTGAAGGACTTGGCAGAAAAGAAACCGACTGTGTCCAATGTGGAGATTTATGCGCGATTGTCGGTATTGAAGACATTGATATCAGCGATACTATAACAGATCCCGAGCATCAGGACCGGCTCCCTACTATCGCAATTGACGAACCTACTATTTCCATGCTTTTCAGGGTTAATGATTCCCCCTTTTATGGTAAAGAAGGCAAATATGTCAGCAGCCGCCATCTGCGTGAACGGTTGTTTAAAGAAACAGAAAGAGATGTTGCTCTGCATGTTGAAGAAAACGGCGATGCTTTTAACGTCAGCGGACGCGGAGTATTGCATTTAGCTATTCTGATAGAAAACATGCGTCGCGAAGGTTATGAGCTCGGCGTTGCCAAACCACAGGTGATTTATAAAACGGTTGACGGAGTCAGGCATGAGCCGATCGAAGCCCTGTCTATTGATGTGCCAAGCGAGTTTGCCGGGAAAATTATTGAGCTGGTCGGTCTCCGCAAAGGTGAAATGGTTAATATGGAAGCTCGTGGCGAACGGCAGTTAATTGAGTTTGAAATTCCTACACGCGGCCTTATCGGTTTACGCAGTAAGGCTTTAACTCTTAGCGCCGGAGAAGCTATTGTTTCTCACCGCTATTTAAAGTACGCTCCTTTCAAAGGTGAAATTCCACGCCGTCTGGTTGGTTCCCTGGTCAGCATGGGAAAAGGCCCGGCGGCAGCTTATGCTATCGATGCGCTGCAGCAACGCGGCATATTTTTTATTCCGCCTAATACTGAGACCTATGAAGGTATGGTTGTCGGAGAACACAGTCGCGATGGCGAATTGATGGTTAATCTGCAGAAAACCAAGAATCTGACCAATGTCCGGGCATCAGGTTCCGACCGGAATCTGAAAATCGCTCCACATGTGGAAATGAGTCTTGAGCAGGCTTTAGAGTATATTGAAGACGATGAATTAGTCGAACTTACTCCCCAAAGTATAAGGTTGCGTAAGATTCACCTGAATGCGCTTGACCGTAAAAGAAATAAAGGCAAATAGCTTTTATCATTTTATATTTCCTGCCTTATAAACGTTGGAAAATTAATCCCCTTTACTTGATTTCAGGGGGCTTTAATGCTATCTTCTTCTTTATAATTTGCATAAATACAGCAGGTTTGTAAAACTTTTAAGAGGCAAAAGATGTCAGAAAAAATAAATGTGCAATGTTATAAATGCAAGACAGTCTATGAGCTTGATTCAGAAATGCGCGGACAAGTTGTCGAGTGCGCGGTTTGCCTTGCAGTTTTTTCTATACCTGAACTTCAGCACAAAGTTGAAATGATAAGCACCAATCCTTATATTGAAGATTCTGCTAAAGCGGCTTTTGATGATGATGAATTCAATCTTAAAACAAGCAATGATCTAAGTCATAAACAGCCAAGCACTGAAACTACAAAATTACCGACTGAAACAATTAAGATAAATAAAACCAGCCGGGGCATGGTTCCCAAAGTTGAAGACAAATTCGGAGTTCGGGAAGGACACCCCCTGCAGCATGACAACAGCAGGGAAGATACTTTGGAAAAATTTAAGAAAACACAGGTCAAATCGGCTAAAAGTGTTCCAAAACCCGCTCCGAAAAAATCAAAATGGTGGCCTTTCAGCAAGAAAAATAAGTAAGCTCAGTTATTTCACAAAACGGGAAGAGGGAAATGGCAGATCAATTCGGCTTAGAAT
This sequence comes from Victivallaceae bacterium, assembly GCA_963664605.1. Classification (GTDB taxonomy): domain Bacteria; phylum Verrucomicrobiota; class Lentisphaeria; order Victivallales; family Victivallaceae; genus JAHOYW01. The sequence continues at coordinate 670,955 of OY761536.1, read as the reverse complement.
CTATCAGGAACATCGGAATCATTGCACACATTGATGCCGGTAAAACAACCCTTACCGAGCGTTTTTTATTTTATTCAGGTAAAACCCACCGCATCGGCGATATTGACTCAGGTAATACTGTAATGGATTATCTTGATGAAGAACGCAGCCGGGGAATCACCATTGTTTCCGCAGCCGCGTCCTTCAAATGGAGCAACTCTAAAGATAACGCGATGATTCATTTAATTGATACTCCGGGGCATATTGATTTTACTGCGGAAGTCGAACGCTCCATCAGGGTTTGCGATGGTTCCGTCGTTATTTTCAGCGGTGTTGAGGGTGTTGAGGCGCAAAGTGAAAAAGTCTGGCGGCAGTCAGATTCCTACGGAGTCGCAAAGATTGCCTTCATCAACAAGCTTGACCGTCTTGGAGCGTCATTCGAACGCACAGTCAAGGAAATTAAAGAAAAGTTTTCCTCCATCAAAATAAGCCCTTTCCAAATCCCTGTCGGCATAGAATCCGATCTCAAAGGCCTGATTGATTTGTTTCATATGAAATATCTGCATTTCGGCGGCGACGAATGTACTGATGTATTTGTTGATGACATTCCTGAAGAACTTTTATCTGACAGCAACGCCGCCCGCGATAATTTTCTTTCAGATATAGCTGAACTGTCCGAAGATATTGCCGAGCTCTATCTGGAAGAACAGGACATCCCTGAGGAATTGTTAAAATCTGAAATCCGACGGTTGGTCATCGAGAATAAACTTTGCCCGATTTTTGCCGGTTCCGCCAAAAAAAACATAGGCGTACAGCCTTTACTTGACGCGGTCATTGACTATTTGCCGAGTCCGGCTGACCGCCCGGCATATCCGGCTTTCAAAACAAAAACTTACGAAGAAGTCGAAGTCAACATTAATGATTCCGGCTTTTGCGGTCTGATTTTCAAACTGATTGCAAGCGGCAGTGCGGACTTGCTTTATCTGCGAAGTTATTCCGGTAAATTAAAGGTGAACGATACTCTTATCAATGCCCGGAACGGGAAAAAAGTCAGAGTAAAACGAATTCTGCGCCTTTATTCTAAAAATATTGATGCTATTGAAGAAGTCGGTCCGGGCGACATCGTCGGGATCATCGGCCCTGACGAGGTTTTTACCGGAGATACCTTGTGCGACAACACCCGGCAGGTGTTACTGCATAAAATAGATTTTCCGGAGCCGGTAATCTCTATGGCTCTTGAGCCCAAAACCGCAAACGACAAAGATCGTTTAAATTCAAGTTTGGAATTAATGTGCCGTGAAGATCCGACCCTGGAAGTAAAGAAAAGCGAAAATACCGGGCAATTGATCCTTTCCGGGATGGGTGAGCTGCATCTGGAAATCTGCACTCATCGCTTGCAGAATGAGTTCAATGTCAATATCCGCTACGGCAAACCGCGAGTGGCTTTCCGTGAAACCCTGCTTAAACCGTGCTCCATAACGGGAATATTCAATAAACTTGTAGGGGATAAGGAACTATATTCTGAAGTAAAGATCCATCTGGAACCGGCGAAGTTGGAACAAGGTATTGTAATTAACTCCACCGCGCCTAAGAACAATCTGCCAAAATCATGGTTTCAGAGTGCACAGGATACGCTTTCAGGCGTCCTAAAAACCGGCGGCAATCTTGGCTACTCCCTGACTTATATAAAAGCCGAGATCACAGAGATCTGCGGCAGTATCGAAAAAACCACCGAGGGTTCCGTGGCAGGAGCCGTTATCGACGCTGTAAACAAAGCAATTGCTCAAGGGACCAAGCTGCTGGAACCTTTGATGAAGCTGGAAATAAACGCTCCGGAGGAGGTTGTCGGGGAAATTACCGGCTATCTGCAAATGCGGCGTTGTATAATTACCGGAATTGATAATATAGCAAATTCAAAACTGCTGCATTGCGAAGTTCCCCTGGCTGAAATGTTCGGATTCAGCACAGCTTTGCCTAAACTTTCCGGCGGCAGGGCTTCTTTCAGCATGGAGCCTTTCGGCTATCAGGAGATATCCCAGGAAGACCTTGAGCGCATGGGGGATAACCATATAGTCAGCTTTTAGTACCAATTAAGTAATCATAATGAATTGGTATAAATTATAACAAAGAGGAGTTTTTCATGAAAATCAAATTATTCAAATCTGCCTGTTTCTGTACTATGGCTCTCCTGTCCAACCTTCTGTTGGCTGCGGAACAAACAACAAGCGTTCCATATATGCTCCTGCGACACTCTCCAAGACAAAATGCGACCTTCATGGGGAAAGTCAAACTTTCACGTTCAGCTACGCTTTCTTTTTTGAACAACGTCCAACTTACCTATGTTGCTCCGGTAAACGAAGTTGTGTCCGGGAGAATCATAGATTCCAAAGGCAAGATTATACAGGAAGGAGATGTTATTGCCCAGGCTCGTGACATCAAAGAAAAAATTATCGTTAACATTTGTACTCAGAAACTCAAAAAGGCTCAACAGAAGCTGAAAGACGCCACTTTAAACCTTAAGCGTATTGAAAAATTATACAAGCGTCATGTTTTCAGCGAACGCCAGCACGAAGAAGCGGAAAACGATTACTTGCAGGCAGCCGGAGATTATGATGTCTGCCGCCTGGAGCTGCTTGATGCAAAAGAAAATCTGGATAATATGACTTTACGCGCACCATTTTCCGGAATTATCGAAAAGGTTCTTGTAGAAGAAGGTAGTTCTTTATTCGATGACAAGTCTGCTCTGGTTTTATCGGTATTTGACCCGATCTGCATAAAAGTTAAACTTCATGACGTTTTAACTGATCTGCTTTGTGTCAACGATAAATTTCTGGTTTATCCAACAGGATTTACCAAACCCCGTCCCGCATGGCTCAATACACAGGAAATTTTTACGGATTATATTGACTTATCTGTAAAAAACTCCTTAGTCCCCAAACGGCAACTAACCCCGGAACAGAAAAAACTGCCTAAAATATTCACCCGGATGCGGGCGATAAAGACTTCTGAGCATAAAGATATTGCCCTGTGGGTGCCGGCCCGCGCTCTTAGAAAAGACGATACGGGATATTATGTCTGGACAGTTATAAAGAGGAGCGTCCTGAAAAACTGCGCAGTTGAAACTCCAACACTCACTGTAAAAAAAATCCGAGTCAAGCCTAAAGATATGTTTATTCAAAAGCATTCTACGCAATATCGGGCCCTTGAAGATGCCAACGGATTAAAAGATTCACAAGTTATTATTATAAAAACCGAAGGTAGGCTGGTCGATGGCGGCAAGGTTATTATGCAGGACTCATGCTGGCTTTTTCAGCCTAACGAAGATGTCTGGGTATCAATACCTCAATTGACAAAATATATGTTCATTATTTCACGCGATGCTTTGAAAAGCTTCAAAGGGCGCCAGTTTGTCCTCGTTATTGGAGAAGATAATAAAGTTTCCCCGGTAGAAGTATTTGTTTACAACACTTTTAATAAAACGGCGGAAATTATCGGCAAGAACCTTAAACCCGGCATGAAGATAGTTTGCTCTCAAAACAGCGGGCTGCTTATTATGGGGCAAAAAGTCAGCCTTGGACAGAAAGTGAATTTCTAAACAAAGCTTTTAACTATTTTCGGAAACAACGAAGTCCACTGCGTTGCGGAAAAAAATAACACCTTCACCTTCAGATGCGAGCCTGCCTTCCAGTTTGTCCTTTGTCCAACTCGGTGAATTGAACGGCGATAAAAACGCTTCAGGATGTGGCATTAAACCAAAAATCCTGCCGCTTTCATCGCAAATCCCGGCAATAGCGTTTAAAGCTCCGTTCGGATTTGCAGGAAAATCCTCCGCGATCGAACCGTCTTCATTGGCATAACGCAGGGCAACCAGATTTTTTTCTTCAAGTTCATTTAGAACGTCTTCATTGGCTACCAGCTTGCCTTCCCCGTGACGAATAGGAAGTTTTATCAGCTCAATACCTTTAGTAAAAATACAAGGAGAATCAGGATTGGCTTTCAGATGAACCCAGTCATCACGAAATACTCCGCTGTCATTATGAGCAAGAGCAACTTCCTGTTCAAAAATATTACCGTTCAACGCCGGAACCAGCCCCAGCCGGGTTAAAGTCTGGAAACCATTGCAAATCCCTATAATTAATTTACCGTCAGAAACAAATTGTTTAAGTTCATCGTGCAGTTTAGCTTTAATGCGGTTTGCAAAAACTGTGCCGGCGCCAAGATGATCTCCAAAAGAGAAACCTCCTATAAAGGCTAGAATATGGTACTCATTCAAGGAGTGTTTACCGCTCAAGAGATCATTTAAGTGAACCATTTCCGGAAACGCTCCGCAAAGTTTAAATGCCGCGGTTGTTTCCTTTTCGCAGTTCAAGCCAAAGCCGGTTATAATAAGAACTTTTACATCTGATTTTTTCATTATGCTTCCTGATTATTAATTTCGTGCAACCTTTACAAATTAACAGCGTATCCGTTAAAAGCAAATTTTCTTTGTCAGCTCTTCATTATTTTTTTACGTCGAAGCGCACACGTTTCTTGCTCTTTCCCTTAATCAAGGCTTCCGGATCGTCATTCAAGTAATTCACGAATTCAGTAAAAGCATCTATCGTCTGGTTGATTTTTAACAAAGTATTAGCAATCATAGCCTTACTGCTTGTGACCGCATTTGCCGCCTTACGGAAAGAATCCGTTGTTTCAGCTATTTTCGCTTTTTTCAACTGTTCTTCAAGCTCTCTGCTGATTTTATGCAGTTTATTCAGGATATCATCGACATTATTAATAATCTCCCGGACTTTTTCCGGTGTTACATTATCCTTCACCACTTTAGAGGTGTGTTTCAGGTTGGCGCTCATAGCCTCCATCTGGTCAATCGCTTTAAGAAGCTTAGGCCCTTTGACAATCTTTTGAGCGCCATCAAGCACTCCGGACAATCGGTCTGAAAGCCCTTTGAAATCAATTTTTGCAATGCGCTCCAGGGAGGTGTTTATAAGTTTCAAAATATCCTTAAGCGCGGAAGGCGTTGACGGCACATACATTTCGCCATCCATGTGTCTGGGTTTTGCTATCAGGCGTTCAGGAACTTTAGACTTAAAATAATCCAGTTCGATGTATTTGAGCCCGGTAATCCCGGCATACTCCAAACGACAGCGCAAGCCTTTTTCACATTCTTTCTTTATAAAATCATAAAATAGAGGTATTATATCATGTTTATTTACTTTTTTATCTACAGAAAAACTGCTTAGGGTGATATCCATATCAACCCGAATCATCTTATTCTCAACTTGAATGCTGATTTTTGAGACAGTTCCAATAGGAACACCTTTGTATTTAACAGGAGAGCCGATAGTAAGTCCCTGAACAGATTCCGGGAACAGTGTCACAAAGTGCCCCTTCTTGACAAATAAGCCCTCAAGCCCCAGGACAAACAGGCCCGCAATGAATAATAACGTTCCACTCAGGACAAAAAGCCCCAGTCTAAATTTATTTGCCTGAATCATAAAAAAATCTCCTGTTTCGTATTTTATATAAACCTATTCAGCTTTATTATTGTGCTCCTGACGATTAAGAAAATCGTGCACCCACGGCAAAGAGCTTTTCTCACGAAGTTCTTTCGGGTTTCCCTCCGCCACCATTGTCTTTGCATTTTTGCTAAGCATGATAATGGTATCCGTTATGCCAAAAATACTCGCCAGTTCGTGAGTTACGATTACTATAGTTGTATTGCATGTGTCGCGTAAACGCAAAAGCAGCTCGTCAAGTTCAACTGACGTGATAGGGTCAAGGCCCGCAGACGGTTCATCGAAAAATAAAAGGGACGGGTCAAGAGCTAAAGCCCTTGCCAGTCCAGCCCGTTTCCTCATGCCCCCGCTGAGTTCAGAAGGCATTAAGTTTTCGGTTCCCGCTAAATCGACAAGCGCCAATTTTTCACTAATGCGCTTTTCTACATCTGTTTTATTTAAATCAGTATAGGTTTCTATCGGCAAGGCAATATTTTCTCCAACTGTCAAAGATCCCAAAAGCGCTCCCCCCTGGTAAGTAACTCCAAAGCTGCGCATTAATTTCTTTTTTTCAGCTTCTCCACAATTAACTATGCTTTCACCAAATATCCTTACATCCCCACAAAAGGGAGGATACAAACCTATCATATGTTTAAGCAAGGTGCTTTTGCCCGCGCCGGAATCGCCCAAAATACCGAAAATATCTCCTGTATTCACGGTAAAGTTTATATCCTTGAGCACTAAATTATTTTCATATCCCACGTTCAGGTTTTCAACTTCGACGATTATCTTATCTTTGGCGGACATATATTTAATACCCCCACATCGTGTATAAACGAGTCAGTATAGCGTCAGAAACCACAACTAAAAAGATCGAGGTCACAACAGCAGAAGTAGTCGACCTTCCAACCCCCTGGGCGTCTGATGTGGATTGAAATCCGCGCATACAGCCGACTAAAGCTATAATCACCGCAAATACCACTCCCTTAAGAACCCCCATTGTCAATGTTGACGGCAACAGCACCTCAAAGGTTCTGTCAATATATGATACCGGAGTAAGCCCCATCATGGTTATGCCAACAGTAAAACCACCAAGTAATCCCGCGAAATCCCCAAAAACAATTAATAACGGCATTGTAAAGAGCATCGCAAGCAGTTTTGGAACAACCAGAAAACCAACCGGGGAAAAGCCCATGGTTTCCAAAGCTGAAATTTCCTCATCAACTTTCATTGTCCCGATCTCGGCAGCGAAAGCACTGCCGGCGCGGCCCGTTGATATGACCGCAACCATGAAGGGGCCGAGTTCTTTCAGAATCGAAAAACCCACAGCATCAGCAACATAAATCTCCGCCCCGATTTTCTGTGCCTGAAGCGCCCCCTGGAATCCCAGAATAACCCCCATCAAATAACAAATACATAACACAAGGGGAAGCGCCTGACTGCCGCATAGATCCATATAATAGAACATGTCCCTGGCGCGCAGTTTACTTGGATGGAGAATAATTTCTTTAGTAGCCTTAAGCAATTCGCCCAGGAAGCAGGCGAAAAAATAAAAATCCCTGCCGATAGTATCAGCGGCAATGCCGATTTTTTCGACCATGTCAACAAATGGGTTTGGTCTTAAAGTTTTTTGCATATATCTATTCCAGCCAGGCCTCAGCAATAGTGTTCCAGAATAATAAACCTTTTTGAGTTAAACGAATAATTTTAGGGGTCACTTCAAGAAGCTCCGGGTAGCTTTTCTTAACTTTCAGGGCCTTCTGCACCATCAACTCCCATTCAACGCTTATAAGCTGCTGCAGAGGAATCTTCTCCCAGTACTCCTTATTCCAGCCCTCAACAGTCCTTAATCCGATAATAAAAATTTCTATCAAACGGTATTCGGGCTCTATAAAGTCTTTCTCCGGCTCTTTGTCAGCCAACCACTCATCCAGCGAAGCTGGTTCCGTCCAGCGGTTTCTACCGTCAAAAGACGATGCGGCGGGCCCCAGGCCGAGATAAGTCTGCCCATGCCATATATTGACATTATGTTTACATTCCGCGCCAGGCTGGGAATAATTGGAAACTTCATAACGGGAAAAATTATGCTGTTCAAGAAAATCTCCCGTTTTCAACCATATTTCAGCTGTTTCGTCATCGCTGACAGGGGCAAAGCTTTCAAGCCGGTTAACAAGCTCACTCCCCTCCTCCAGCGTAAGCGCATAACAGGAAATATGTTTTATATCAGAATTCACCGCAATTTTTAAATTAGACAGCCAATCTGTCTGCGTCTGGCCAGGAATTCCATAAATCAGATCAATACTTAAATTATTAAAGCTGAAATTTTTTGCAAGATGTAAGGCTTTCTCAATATTTTCCCGTGAACTTGACCGCCCAATCACATCAAGAGAGTCATTATTGAATGCCTGAACTCCAATACTGATCCGGTTTATCATAGGTTTTATTGCCTCAAGGCGATCATTGGACATAGTTTCAGGATTACATTCTATGGAAATTTCAGTATCAATATTTACCGGTATATGTTTCCTAACCATCAAATGCAAACGGTGCAGGTCTTCAGGACTGAGTAAAGATGGGGTTCCGCCGCCTATAAATATGCTTTCCACCGGATTTTTTAAATTCAAGGTTTCCAGCTTAGTTTCCAGTTTATCTAAAAACTTCCGGACTCTTGCCTGAGGCGGATTGGGTTCGGAATAAAATTCACAATAGTCGCATTTCTCCCGACAAAACGGAATATGAATATATATGTTTTCGTAATCCATAATTTCACCTTTACCCCTCGCTAATACCTCTATATTAAGACTGAAATACTAGTTATAATTTAACACCTTTTTAGTTTTTTTCAACCACACAAAGCTCTCCCTGATAATAATACTATAAATCCTCTCCTTAAAGTATGCAATTTTTTAAAAGCTCCAGATAATACAGCACCCCTTGAAAATACCATGTTTACAAGCATGTTGTTTTTCCATTGATACTCGAAAATAGGATTTTTTTCTTAACAGACTATTGACATTATATATTTTAGACTGTATAATTATAGATGTGTTAACCGTAACACATTTTTTTAACACAAATATGTTAACCGTAACACAAATAAAAAAATGAAAAAGTCTCAAACATTAAATAAGAGCGCAACTATTCGTGATGTAGCAGAAGCCTGCGGAGTAAGCGCAATGACCGTGACCCGTTGTTTCGGCAAAGGTTATATTGCTCCCGAAACACGCAAACGGATAGAAGAAGAAGCCTGGAAGCTTGGTTATGTGCCAAATCAGTTAGCACAGACTTTACGCCATGGCAAATCAAATATAATCGGTGGTCTATGGCTTTTAAGCATGCCGCATCTCACCACTTACGCAGCATATTTACTGGGACACAGCATCGGTAACGCTGGATATACTCCCTGGATCAATAATACATTAGCGCAATGGAAGCAGGTCAGAATTGCTCTGAAAAATTTTCTGGCACATCAAGTTGGAGGTTTGATTTTCCAAACCACCTCGACTTTGCTGGAGGATGAGGAAATACGACAGCTGTTGAAAAATTTTCCAGCACTACTTTTGGTAGGTCACAGTAAATCCGATCTCCCTTATGACCAGATCGTACATCGACGCGGACCGGCAATAGAACAGATGATTAACCATTTAAGCTCAAAAGGATATAGCAAAATCTGTCTGTTAAGCAGTAAAGGAGGGAACCGTGATGAGGCTTTCATTACGCACGTTTCTAACAAACCGGAAATAGAATATCATGAAATCATCCGTCCCTATGATACCCACCCCCATGTGGGTGAAGGTATCCGCAAAGCTTTGGTCGAAAAATATCCTGATAAAATACCTTTTGATGCAATAATCTCGACTAGTGATGAAGGCGCAGCTGCAATTATTGCAGGTTTACACGAACGAGGTTTGAGAGTTCCAGAAGATGTAGCGGTCATAGGATGTAACGATAGTGATTTTTCAAGATATTTCGATCCGCCACTGGCTACGGCTTCCTTTCATTATGATAAATTAGCTGACCTTGCGACTGAAATGCTGCTGGAGCGAATGAAAAATCCTGATGCCAGTCGCAGAATTGAAACATTGGACATGACTTTTATTCCGCGCAAATCAGCAGGATAAATTTTTAAAAATAATAACAAACAACTAAAACAGGAAAGGTGTAAATATGAAAAAGAAAACTTTCACTCTCATAGAACTTCTCGTTGTGATAGCTATCATAGCAATCCTGGCTTCAATGCTGCTGCCAGCCCTTAATAAAGCACGTGAAACAGCAAAAGGTGCAGCCTGCATCAGCAATCTCAAGCAAATTGGCCTGGCCCTGGCACAATATCATGGAGATTATGATGATTATACCCCGTCATCATGGTACAATAGCGGTTCGATTTGGGATGAACAATTGGGACTTTACCTGAACCTCGGCAAAACCACGACAGAAGTTGCAACAGCAATAACAAAAGGCAAATCGGTTCTTACTTGCCCATCACACCGAAATCGCGGAAAAGGAATTATAGGATATTGGGGAAAATGTTATGGTCTCAGCCGGAGGTTCAGCGATGACCCCGCTGATTATGGAGGTAACTTAATTAAAGCGCCGCAAATTAAAAGCCCGTCTATGTTAATTGTATTCATCGAAACAGACGGTGGACTGGAAGTAAATACCTCTGACGCCTCTTTACCAAGCGCCAAGGTCTATGGACTGGACGGCTGGGCCTGGGTCGATGGCAACCTTATCAAAAAATGGCATAACGGCAATCCGAGTCAACTGCAGTATGACGGACATGCCAGTAAATCAAAATGGGGGACTCTGGCAGGTGCTAATCACATCATCGGCGGAACGTATTGGAAAATTGGCGGAAACAAGGATGCATCAAGATAAGTGGAGCTGTGTTTATGGATAAAAATTTTTGTTTTATTTTAATTATTGGAATATTTGCGAACAACATACTTGCCGGAAATCTGGTAGATTCGATCATCTTCAAGGAAGACTGTGAAGACTTGAAAAGCTCATATTCCGGTGTGAAAATATCGTCTTCGATAAAAGTTCTGCCTGAAGGTAAGTTTGGTAAATGTTTTCGTATTGAACGCCGAACCATTAATGCCTTGTCCAATGGTGACTTTAAACAGAAAGAATCAGATTCATGGCTCTATCGCGACAACGCCGTATGGCAAAAAAAAGGCGGCATTAAAAATTCCTCATGCCTGAAAATAAACAGCGGTGAAGTCGTAATACCGGTAACTGGCTTGAAAAAAAATTCCGCAAACGCTTTTTCTTTTTATGCCAAATCTTCTAAAGACGCCGCGGTCAGCGTAGTTTGGGAATGTGGAGGAAAAGAAAAAATCCTGATAAAAAATCAGAAAATCAGTAAATCCTTCACTCGTATTAAAGCTCCCTTTGGAGCCCTTGCGGATTCCGGGTCACTCCATATCCGGGTCACCGGCGCGGTTCTCATTGACAACGCACAGATCGATAAAGGCGTTAATTTTTTCAACTCCTTTTCAATACCTCTGCAGCGGCGAAATGTGGATTGGATAGAGGTTCCGGCTGACGGACGTTTTTTCAAGGCGGAACAAGGCGCTGTCAGTACCTGGCTCAAAGTGCCTTGGCTGAGCAATAAAGATGTTGTTTCAGATTCGATATGCGGACTAATGATTGTTAATAATGCCGAGCGGAAAGAAAAACGCTGGGGAGATAATGTAATTATGGGCATCAATTGTATCCCCCGTAAAAAAACCTCTGATAAGCCTCGGAAAAGCAGTTTCAATTTTTATACCATTGACGGCAAAAACCGAGTATGCTCGATTTCTGCAAGAGTCATCAATTTGGAACCCGCACCGGATACAGCCTGGAGACATGTGGTCATTAACTGGCAGCTTGGTAAAGACGGCAGAATGAAAACGGAACTTTGGCTTGATGGTAAAAAACTGCTTGAAAAAACAAAACCCTTTGGACCGGTAAAAAAACAAAAGTTAATTTGGATCGGCTATGCTAACGGCGCTTATTTGAATGGCTTGATGGATGATTTCGCTATTTTTAAACGTCCATTGAGCGAGGAAGAAATCAAACAAATATATGCTTCAAGTAAAGCCCTTTAAAATATTAAGGAACAAAATGAAAAAGAACGCATTAATATTCTCATTATGGATTTATGTCATATTCACGGCTCAAGCTGAACTGCAAATCGTTAAGGACAACAAAAGTGATTATCAGGTCGTTATTGGCAAACTAGCCCCATCCGTAGTAAAAGCCGCCGCAAATGATTTAATTAATTATCTGAATAAAAGCACCGGAGCAAAACTGCCTTTGTCCCATGACGGCAGAACAAACAATAAGGCGTCAATTATCATCGGAGATTGCACTGCTTCGCGTAAAGCCGGGATCAATACAGATAAACTTCCTCCTGAAGGCTTTGTCATCAAAACCATCGGCAAAAACCTGTATATTGTCGGCAGAGATACCAAAGGCAGCGCTGACAGCGATCATTGGTACAACGCACCTCAAGCCGGGACTTGGAACGGCGTCAGCACCTTTTTGCAGAAATACCTTAATATTCGCTGGTTCATGCCGGGCGACGAAGGGGAATATGTACCGGAGATAAAAGATTTAACGCTTAACGATATCAATATATCAGACGCCCCGAAAATGGATTACCGCCGTATGGCATACCTATGGTGGAAGGGCTTAAACAGTGAACGCATTAATGACATCAAACTCTGGAAACGACGCAATCTGAACGGCTGGAGTATTATCTGGCGGGGCTGGCATATCTGGCTTCAACGCATGCCCGCAAAGAAGTATTTCAAGCAGCATCCTGACTGGTTTGCTAAAGTAAACGGGCGCCGCCTGGAATACTCACCGCATGGGGCCCAGTTATGTACGACCAATCCCGGCGCACTTGATGAATTTGCTAAAAATATTCTGAATGACAAAACTTTGCCCAAAGCTACATTCTCGTTATCGCCAAACGACGGAGGCAACCACTGCGAATGTAAAAAATGCCGCGCCCTGGATGTTGAAACGCTACCGGACGGCCACCCTGTTTTAACTGACCGCTATGTCACTTACTGCAATGAAGTCGCTAAACGAGTTCTTAAAAAAGATCCGGATAAAATCTTTGCTTTTTATGCTTATTCTTTTTATTCAAACCCGCCGCGCAAGACTAAACTGAACCCTAAAGTTAAGGTAATGCATGTTCTGAACGACGTAAGCGTCCTTTATTATTCGCCTGCAGTTCGCAAGATGTATATCGAGAAAAAGCTTATTCCATGGAAGAAAGCTGTTGGCGAGCTTTATTTTTACACACATCCCGATGGAATGGGGAACATGGCTCTTCCTGTCTTTCATAAAACAGTTATAAAAAACCTTTTTAATGACTTAAAAAAAGTTGGGATTACCGGAATTTCTATGAATAACTCCACATGTTTTGAGGCAAGCGGCTTAAATAATTATCTGTATGAGAAAATGGCGTGGAATCCTAATACTGATATTGATATGGTCTATGAAGATGCGCTGGAAAAATGTTATGGGAAAAAAGCAGCTCCTTATGTAAAACTGTATTTTGATACTGTTGAAGCCGCAATCGCCAAATATGCTGACAGCATCAAAATAAATATAGCGGTCGGATCAGCTAAACGTTTTCCAGGGCTTCTTGAAGTATCTTATGACGGGCTTTACGAAAAAGGAATGCCGCTCCTGCAAAAAGCTTTAGTGCAGCCATCAACGAAAAAGCAGAAAAACAGGCTTCAAATTCTTATTGAAAATCTGAAATATTGCCGGGATACGGTAGAGCTATATAAGCTTTCAAAGAAAATCATGAAGTCTAAACCATCCCGCCCCGAAGTATTGAAAGCAATCAAGCTGGCGAAAAAACGCCGGGCCTACTTGAAAGGACTTGAGAAAAATGGCAGGCTTAATACTTCCCGAATCTTTCAAACAGAAAAAGGTGCATACATGCCATTTGATCCAAATATCTACCAAGCCATGCTGGCTGGTCTAAGCGGCGGAATACATATTGCAAAAGCGTCATGGCTGAAAAAAGGCCTCGCACCCAAACTGGATGGAAAACTTGATGACCCATGCTGGAAAAAGGTAAAAGCATTTAATATAAACTATGATAATCATACCGGAATTAAAGTTAAACTACAGACGATAGCAAAAACCGTTTATAACAATAAATATCTTTATTTAGGCATATACTGTCAGGAACCGGAAATGAAAAATATTAAAGATTCATGCCGGAAAGCAGACGGGCCGGTCTGGACCGAAAATAATATAGATATATTCTTTGTACCGCAAACTTCTAAAAATTTTAAACATATTATTATTAATTCGCTAGGTACAATCTATGATGCAGATAGGTTGAACGGCAAAAACAATATGAAATGGAGTTCCGGTGCTAAAACAGCTGTTTCCCGGACAAAAGACGGCTGGATAATTGAATTAGCAATACCATTCAGCAAACTATCCGGGAAAACGCCGGCTATTGGAAAAATTTGGGGGCTAGGCATTTTTCGCATTCGTCCGATGAAAAAACAATATCTGGCATTCAGCCCTACATTCGGCTTGTTCGCGAATCCCGAACGTTTCGGTAAACTTGTATTCAAATAGAAGGCTTTTGAACAGTATTTGTCCTATTTTGCCCGTGGGTGAGCTTTTTTGTAGGTGTCTTTCATTTTTGCCGCAGAAACGTGAGTATATATCTGGGTCGTACTGAGATTTTTGTGTCCAAGCATTTCCTGCACCGCACGCAGATCTGCACCGGCATCCAGCAAATGAGTTGCAAATGAATGCCGCAGTTTATGAGGAGTCAAATCAGGCGGCAGTCCGGCAAAAATCAGATAACTCTTAAGATTACGCTGAAACGAACGGGGAGTCAGGCGTGTACCGAAACGGTTGACGAACAAAGGCGCGTTTGGGCGCTCGTTTTCTGTACGTAAAGTGCGCATTCTCAGATATTGCCGCAAAGCTTTTGCCGCAGGCTTACCGATTACACATATTCTTTCTTTCTTGCCTTTGCCTTTCACTTTCATTATATCGCTGATTAAATCACAATCCTCCAGGTTCAAGCCTATCGCCTCGCTAATACGCAGGCCTCCGGAATAAATAATTTCAATCAAAGCCGTATCCCGCGCCGTGGCAAAATGCGCTGAATCAACGTCTTTAGTGGTTTTATCATTAATAGCCTTATTCCAATAAGCTTTAGGTATCGCACTCAGACTGTCGATTTCATTTATGGTCATGAATTTCGGGAGATTCTGCTCTTTTTTTATGGAAGCCAGTCCGACAAAAGGATTTTTATCAACAATCTCCTCGCGCAGCATAAAACGGAAAAAAGAACGAAGAGATGAAATTTTACGCAGAATGGAATTTCGCGCCAATTGCTTTTCCTGAAGTTTGATGACAAATTGTCGTGCCTGATCCGTTCCGACACTTTGCCAGTTTTGACTTCCCACAAGCACCATGTCCGCAAACTGCAAAATATCGCGCTGGTAATTATCAGTGGTATGCGTACTCGCCTGACGTTCATTCGTCAGATAATGCAGAAAATTATGCAGCGCGCTCATGATGATTCTCGAAATAATTATCGGTTTTTATCAATATGATGCCGATGTGAGAAAAATCAAGCAGCCATGTTTTCTAGTCTAAAAAATATTTAAGCAGTTTCCAGTACTCCGGTTTTTTCAAGAAATGATAAGCTTCAAATAAAACCACTCCTTCAAAATTGCCCTCTTGTATTTGCTGCTTGACAATATTTGCTTTAACGCGAATTGTATCATCAAGTTCTTTATGCCCCAGCCAACACCATCCTTGCTTGGCGGTTTTGGAAGGAGTAGACATTTCCGGATATAATGTTTTCAAATCAGCAGAATCATCTTCAGGCAAAGCATAATGTAATTCATCAATAATGTTCCCATTTGTCAAGAGTTCCCAGTCAAAGAAATGTTTTCCATAAATGAAATAAGGTGCGTTCGGATCATAACGCAATCCAAAAGATAACTTCCCGGGCACTTCAGAACGCACCTGTTTTATGAATTGTGTAAAATATTGTCCACGAAAACGGCTCCACTCCTCGCTGCATTCAGGCTGTTTCCCGGTCTCGCGCATATATGCTTCAACTGTAGGAGGATCAAAACCATACTTCCCGATTGCTGCTTTTTGCGATTCTTCTATGAATGCCATATTTGCCATGATCCATTCTATATAAGAACATTCCGATTTGCTACCCGTTATATTTCCCAACGCTTTATTATGTTCAGGAGAACGACTGTGACTTCGGTTTGATAAATAAAGCCCGTCGCCTCCATACGATAAAATTTCACGAATCTGTTTCATTCTAAAATCGACAACCTGAGGATAAGCATAAGAAGTCACTCCAAGATAATATTTTTCACCATCCCTCGAACGCCAGCACATTTCAGGATGTGTTGAGACAATTGTGCTTTTTCGATCTCCCTGAATACCATAATCATCATAAAGCGTCAACCATGGATATAATTCAATTCCATGCTTGTGAGCCAGCCTGATTGCCGCTTCCAGAGGATCAAAGCTCTCAAGGATCTTCTTGCATTTATAAAAAGCAGATTCATGCCATTCCACTATACTTCCTGAAGAATTATAAGGTTGTTCCGTAAACATGTCTCCAGTCTTTGTCCGATAGAGCAATTGACCGCAGACAGACAACCTCCATTGTACAGCATTAATTCCGTGTTCAGCACATTCTCCCAAAAAATAATCTATTTTCTGTTCATCAAATAATTCTTCTGAGTGCCATATAAGGTCATAATAATCAACCGCCATTGTAAATTTCATAATACTGCATTCCCACTATTTAGTATTTCTTATTGTAACCGCCCCTAATAAAACAGGGGCCTGTTTATTTGTACTTAGCAATTCTATAGAAGCTACCGCTTTCCCCGGATGAGGATTTATCAATTCATATTGATTAAGAGCCAAGCTCTGATCTTTTGAAAGAGGATAGACTGCGCGGGATTCCTTGATATAGCGACATTGAGGATCCGTGTATTTCAGCAGAGAAATACTGCGCCCAAGCCGGATTCTAGTTTTAAATTTTGTCCCGTCAGTATAATTCAAAATATATTCAGCGACAACCATTCCATAAGGCAGACTGTGCTTGACTTCTTTTCTCAGTTTTGCAATATCTTTTTTATCTTTTACACTGCAGTTGCTTAATATATAAACACTGGAAATATTAAGCGCCTTCGGAAGTTCTATCTTGTATGGTGCGCCTTCGCTAATCTCACGCGCCCCCAGTTTCATTGGGATACCGCCTATTACAGCCTCCGCTCCAAGCTTCAACCTTGATGCTATCTGTTCATCACGTGAAACTATCAGCTGGCTCAACTTATTTCCCGCGCAAGGGTTTGAATGAATATTATACGTACCCATCAAGTTGGACATGTTCTGCATAGTCCATTCAGCCATAGGCAGCACGCCGCAGGCTTCACGATTCCAGGCGTAATTTGCTGCCTGCAGTTGTGTCTGAAAACAAAATCTAAGCCATTTTACATCAAGAGTATGGTTAAACATAGTATCGATAAATGGATATTTAAGGGTTCCAAAGCCACTCGTTTGCGGAAACGGCTTTCTATAATCTCCCGCAAAACCATTATCAACCCGCCAGCATTGTTTAAATCCAAGCTTATACATCGGCGCATTCGATTCAGACCAGCTCATCATTACAATATCACGAGGAAGTTTCTCCGCTACTTTATACAAATTAAAAGGAGCATCCCCGTTATGTTTTTGCAAAAGCATATCATCATACGTAATCATTTTTAATCCCAGTTTACGGATTATTTTATACTCCGCAAGCAGGAACTTTTCAAACCAGTATTGTCTTGTTTTACCTTTCAACAGATTATTTTCTATGGTTCGTTTTCCATGCCACCATTCATCGTTCATAGTATTGAAGTATTTTACCGGTTTCCCGCTCATTTCAACAATATCAGAGAAAAGTTTTTCCATAAGTCCATAAACCTTCGGATTGGATACGTCAAACTGATGTTTTCCGAATTTCTTTTCTACAATATCCGGATAATGTCTTGTCCAAAACATAGAGTGAGCGCCAAACAATGCCCCCGGAATAACCTGTACAAAATTTTCTCTGGCAAAATCGAATATTTCCCTAATATCTTCAGGAGTAAAATTATTTGAATGGTATAATTCCTTAAGAGAAGGGTAATTCACATTATCCGCAAAGCCCCAACTCAGGATGTTATACTTGCTTCCAGCTACATAACGTTTAATCCAGTCTTTTATTTTTTTAATATTGTAACCGCGCCCATTCGCAGCCTTTTTGCAATGCCCCATTTCGTAGAGACATACTATACGGTTTGCGAAAGTCGGATAATCTAAAATATCAACACACTTAATTGGTGAATTTGGAAGCTTAGGCGACGCTGCAAGCTGTCCCAGAGTAACAACGCCATAATAAAGCCCTGCTTCACCATTAGCGTCAATCAAAACCTTTTCAGGTATAACTCTCAATTTATAAGCTTCTCCAGATTTCCGCCCTGTACTTTCATATCGGTTTTGCAGCGTTATAAACAACTGTATTCTACTGTTTTTATTGCACTTAACCGGCAGTTTAACTCCGTAAATATCATAAATTTTTTCGGCCAGCATAGAAGCTGTTCTTTTGGTGCGCCCAGAAGCATTCTCAGGAATTCCAATAATATCATTTTTTTCAGGGATAAACACGCCTTTCAGCAGTTTCATCTTTTTAGGGATCGGGTTCAAAATAATATCTGAAAATTTTATTTTACCAGGGAGAGTCTGGTTAAAGCCGAACAAAGCGCACCCGGAGCTTGAGTTTTCTGCTGTCCCCTTTATTATAAACTGGTGGTATCCGTTAACCAAAGTCTTTACTGGCAATATCCAATCAAAAGTTTTGACCGCTTTGCTTGATTTAAGCGTCATAGTAAAAGTTTCTGGAGGGGAATAAGGAGAATTATACCAAGCTTTTAAATCCAAATTACCTGGCTGAACTGCGCCACTAACAGCAATTTTTCCATCACCAAGACGTTTCAAACTAATATCTTTGAAACATACCATTGTTTTATTGCTTTCAAGCGGGTTAAGGAAACCGAATCCCTCAGTCGGAGCACGCCTGACCGGACTCCATGCGGAATACTGGGGAGATTTTGCGGATCTGTCCGTTCGTAAAGCCTGAAATTGAATAATTTCCGGAACTTTTTCCGCGCCAATAGTTTTCCACGGTACAACAGCTTCAACAGTCCAGCGGTCTGGAAAATTTTTTGTCTTAACCGTCCATTTCCCATTCCAATCTTTATATTTCACTTTTATCTGGTCAGCTACCTGATCAAAAATCCTTGCAAGTTCAGTTTTTGTATTTGCGGGATTAACAAGGAATTGATAAAATTTTCTCTGGTCGCAGCCGGGATAAAGCATAAATTCAAAATCATCGTTCTCCCAGAGCGGATCATCATGGTTCTTCATATCCGCCTTAAGCCTTGTACCCTGAGGAAACTGCATTGAAGCGGCAATATAAAAATTATTATCGTCCCACGCAGGTTTAAACCAGCTTTTATTTTTTATTTTGCTTTCTTTACTGATTAGTTGATGTTCCAAAGATATCGGTTTTACAGACTTCCATATCGCGTCATCTAAAATACCGTCAATTTCAGGAGGCCTTACTGCTTTTATTATATTTGCGGTATTACCAACCGGCTCTTTGTAAAGCTCCGTGCCTTTTTTATCCCAGTCAAGCGTCGCCAAACCCATTTTAAAATCCTGTCTGTTGCTGCAATTAAAAAATATGCTGAATATTTGATTCGGCTTTAGTTTCATAGCTTTGTTTTTAAAGTTAGTAACTTGATTGATTTTCAACACCTTCCAGCCCTTATGATCCATCTTTATAAAACCGACAAACTGATTTTTATAATCAACTCTGAATGCAAAGGACAGCTTAGTCAATTTCCCATCGTTCCAGAAGCATCCTTTGAAGCCACTGAATGTTTCCGGCCATTTTTCGGCAAGTTTTTTAACAATTGCAGGTTTTATGGAAATATTTGAGTGTCTGGGACCGTAAAAATCTACCATCAATGCCTTATTGCCGTCTGGCGCTTTTTCAAAACTAAGTCTTGCGCCACTGTCTTCTTGCCGGAAATTATTTACAAGCCAGGCATTTTCAGGTATTACTATTTGTGCTGCAATGCAACAGATAGCGTTTATTGACAAACAAGTTACTATAATCAGCTTTTTCAATGTTGTTTCCCTTTATTTTTTTTTATTGAACATCATATATTTTCAAATCAAACTCAAAATCAGCGCTTGTTACTGCTGTGGCAGTGGAAACCTCCACCCGCCAGCTGCCGGGTTCTGTTGATGCATAATATGTCGGCTGGTAATTCGTACCATTTACATAAAATTCATATCCGGAGCCTCCAACTACATTTATCACCGCTCCCGTGGGAGCTACAAGCTCGACCCGCACTCCTCCGCCTCCGGGATTTTCAATTTCAAACCACTGTCCATTAGCATCAACCACAGGTTCTGTTACACTATGGAAGAGTATTTTTGGGGTGAGCGTTTTATTTAGCACAACATGGTCTTTAATATTGATTGTCGGTTGATAATTGTTATTTGAGTCTTCGTAAACCATTGTGGCTTCACGAGTATATGTATCCAGTTTTGCGGAGCTATATGCTTCGCTGGCATCACCTTTCATATAACATTGGCCTGAAGTCTGAGAAAAACTGCTTATTCCGTCAAACTGGTATTTACTATAATCCAGAATATCATCCAAAGCATAGGGTTCTCCACCGTCAGGAGTATCATAATAAGCCGGGTATTTCTGACCTCCATCATTGGAAACCAAAGTAAAATTATCATAAAAAGTTTCAGCCGGGTCATAAACGACCAGTGTATTATGGGCAATCGTCCTGGTGTAATAATTTTTCCAGTGACTGCTGCCGTAATAATCATAGCTGCCTGAATCAATTAACAACGGCCCCTTATAGTGAAGGACAATAGAGTTCTGATCCTTATGATGATGGTTTCTGCTGTAGAATGATGAACTTTTGAAAACCAAATGCGTCGCGTTCGGGTCTTTCCATTTATCGCGAGCGATAACATAACCGGACTTACCAAATTCTTTTGCTTTTGCAAGGTCTGTTATTTCATCATAACTTATTTCATTTTTATGCCCGTTCATAAATAATATACGCCATAAATATTCTGGGCCGCTCATAGCTAATCCAAAATTATCTACAAAATCAGCAGCATAAGTGTTTCCCAGTCCGACGCTTGCCAGGCAAATAGCATGAACGTCATCGCTGATGCCCAGAGTCCCGGCATCTCCAGCCGCAGGCATATAACCGTCGCCCCTTAGTCCGTATATCCAGAAGTAAGCCAGCTCTTTGCGCCAGGTATTACCCCAGGATTCGTCAGCAGCGGATTCCCAGAATAGATAGGGCTGCGAGCCCAAATATCCAGCTCCATAACACCACCCCATATGGTAACCGCCTTTAGCTGCAGTCCAACCCTGGAAAGGATTGAATCCGTTTTCCCAGTTGTCAATTACTGTCGCAAGTTTTGCAGAACAATATGTATCATAGGAGCCATATTCGCCATACATTGCCAGCAATGCGCCAAGGATTGTGGTATTGCCATAGCGGCTATGCCCTCCGGTAAACATTGGAGAATCAACGTATATTTGCAGCTCCTCAATATGATCCACCATTGCATCACGAAGAGTATCTTTTTCCGTACTTGTAAGTTTATCATTCAGCCAATCATATACAAATGCCATACTCAATAAACGTTCGCGCTGTGGCCCGTCATCGCCGGCAGAAGCGTCTTTAGCCGCTATAGCTAAAGCGTAATCTATAGCCAAATCGACAAATCTGTCTTCCTGAGAGATCATTGCCACAAAAGCCATGCTTCTTACTTCCCTTACCATAGCATTGTAATCGGCAAGGGTTGACGGTGATGGATTCGGCGAACCATTATTTTCAAGACTAAGAGCGTATTCATAAAGTGCACCAAGCCCAAGTCTGGGACAATTGTCATCAACGTTATTCTTAGCCCTAAAACTGACATTATCTATATAAAATTCAGGGTCAGCGCCCAAACCATAAAATCTGATTATTAACGGTTTCTCTGTTGGAGTGAAGCTTCCTGTAAAAGTCTGCCACTGTCCGTTAGGGGAACCAAGATAAAACAGACTTTTAAAATTCCCAGATTGATAGAGTTGTCCGGCACAGCCGCCGCTGGCGATATATACATCAACACTGTACTCGTATTCAACTTCCGGTTTAAAACAGATTGACTGTCGGGCCCCGCTTCCCGAAGGGCCTTCGATATGCAAGCGTTGTTTTCCGTCAAAAACAATTTTTTCTTTAAGCGTCGGCGTTTGTTCATTACGCCATGAATAACAATCCGGAACCATCATATTGCTGTCATTAATCCGCTCATTACTTGGCTTCAATGATACGTTATCAACGTAAAATTCACTGCCTGCCCCCCCGGAATAAAATCTTATTATTGGAGGATTTTTCGAAGCCACGAAACTTCCAGTAAAAGTCTGCCATTGGTCTGTAGTATTTGAATATGCAATTACTTTATAATTATTATATTGGTAAAGTTGGCCAAAACAACTTCCGCTGACAACATATATATCAACACTATAATCATATTTCTCGCCGGACTTTAACTTCAAGCTTTGCCTCGCTCCGCCGCTGTCGCCGGCAACATGAAGCCTTCTGCTTCCGCCAAAATCTGCTTTTTCCTTTGTTGCCGGAGCCCCTTCATCCGCCCAATCGGCGCAGTCCACAGCCTCCATATCCCGGTCGGATATCCTCTGGTGAACCGGTCTGAAAGTGAAGTTGTCAACATAAAACTCGGCAGCCCCTCCGGTTGCGTAAAACCGAACAATTAAATTATTTCCATTTGTTACAAAAGTCCCGGTAAAAGTCATCCATTCACCAATTGTATTGTTTGAATACGCAATCGCTTTATAATTATTATATTGATAAAGCTGGCCAAAACAGTTTCCGCTGACAACATAAATGTCAACACTGTATTCGTATTCAACACCTTCCTCAAAAGCCAAAGTCTGCCGTGCTCCGCCGGTAGTCGTTGAAATGTGTAAACAGCGGCTGCCGTCAAAATCAGTTTTCTCTTTTGTTGTCGGGGTTCCCTCATCTGTCCACACCGTGCAATCCACAGCTTCCATGTCGCCGTCAATGGAATACTCATTACGTATAGCAGGCACGTTATCAGGCTTGACCAAAAGGCGTGGATGTTCAGAACTTATAGTATAAGCGCCCGCCTGAAGATTAAATATCACGCTAAGTATAAATGAAAAATAAACAAAATTATCCCGTTTCTTGCTAGTCATCACACTATTCCTCCTTTATATAATTCGAATAAAATTTACATATTCGTCCAAACTCCGTCTTTGTAATACCTGGTATAAGTTGAAAGCTTTTGAAACCACCATATAAATCCATTTCCATTAGGAACAGGCTGATTTGAGGTAGAAATAACAGCTCCGTTTTTTAATAAAACATTTGAACGGTGAAAACTGCCATGCCTGAATGCCATATAGTTGGTTGTTCCGACAGCACTGCCATAATTTAAATATTCGCGATTTGCCGGCAGCCCCATGGTAAGGGCTTCTGTTCTTACCGTATTGTTGTACCAATATTCCACAATTACCGCCTCGTTACCTTCATTTTTGAATTGGCCTACAAAACCGTTCCCAAAATTTTTATGATCGGCAACAGCCTGATTCATAGCATATCCACGGCTGTAACCCGGGTTTGATATAGTAGATGTCATAATTCCGGCAGGACAATGAAATATCGCCGGCCCCCAGTCATTGACACTTCCTGTATGCTTATAATTAAGATAATCCGCCAATTGATAATCCCAACACTGGGCTATCGCTGTAGCCGGCATCTGCGGATACCAGCTGTCATTATCATTTACATACATACTCACGGCTGTTCCAATCTGTTTAAGGTTGCTTTTACAGCCAATTTCTTTAGCTTTATCGCGCGCTTTGCTGAGAGCGGGAAGAAGCATTGAAGCGAGTATAGCTATAATAGCTATCACGACGAGGAGTTCGATAAGCGTGAAAAGTTTCACTTTGGGGGACGTATTTTGCGGTTTCATTTTAAAATGCCTCCTTATTAATAATTGGGGGTTCTTTTTCTATTGTATTACCTTTATATTGTGGATCTTTTATCATTTTCGCAAGCATATTTGCAACCAACTCTGCCTGAGAGCTGACATCATGGTGCATGTGAGCCGGCATTATATTCAAGCCAAGTTCGGGACAATTGTTGGCAAAAACACCAATGTCGTGTCCTATTTCCAAGCCAAGTTTTTCCAAAGTCAATATGAGCCCGGTCAAATATGCCCAACGTGAAAACCAGATAGCGTCGGGGCGGTCATCTCCTTGCAAATATTGCTCGAGAACTGACTGTATATCCTTCACATGCCCGCAAATCTCCAACGATTCTCCATCTCCAAAATCAGAAATAGCTTTTTCCAGATGAATGAAGTTAACATCATTAAAGTGCGGATCTCCGGTAAAATTCAAAAGGGCAATTTTCCTGCGCCCCTTACGTAAAAAATTCATAAACACGTTGTAGGTAAAATCTTTTTTCTGACAAACGCCAGGAAAATATCTCAAACGGCTCGCTCCCAATGAAACAATCGGCAGCTTAAGTTTCCTTATAAATTCTATATCCGCGGAATCCTCTCCCAGGTAAATTAATCCATCAAGACTCTCAACAGGTATTGCCTTAGGGTCATCAAAAATGATTGTTGTCGCCATCCCGCAATCTTTGAGAGCAAGAGATAGAGCCTCCAGATAAGCTCCATGATAAAACCCGTCTGTATTCCGTTCTGAATTCAAAAATATTCCAACCATACATGCCTGAACTATTTTCTGGCGCACAAATTTATCCGGGACTTTGTTTACATAGGTTCCGGAACCATGTTCGCGACGGACAAAACCTTCTTTTTCAAGTATTTCATAAGAACGGCGGACAGTCATCAAAGCAATATTATAACTTCTGCTAACCTGTGATTCGGAATAAAATTTATCCCCCGGCCTGAACTTACCCAGAGACAGTTCCTCAAGCAGCTTGCCCCGCAACTCTAAATATTTCGGCAATCCTTTATTCTGTTTTTCCTTGATAGCCTGCATAAATTATTGTTTCCATATTTTATTCTAAAGTCAACTAGTCCTCTATAATTATAGATGTCTTTTGATATTTTGTCAATAGCTTGTTTATAATTTTATTAAAAATATAAGTCTGGAAAACGAGTTATCTTGATCTTTTTTTCCTTTTAAAGATGTTTTTCAGGGAAAGCGCTCTACCCAGAAATACAGTGATTCGTTCAAGGTTAACATGCCGTTCAAACCATGTCGTATCAAGTTTTACAGCTTTGACCGGGCAAAATTCATGGCAGCAGTAACACTTTATGCAGGCTGATTTATCCACCTTCCAGGATTTATCAGGGTTAATAGCTGGAGGTTCCAGAGGGCAGCCGTTATGACAGTTCATACACTTAATGCATTTTTCAGGGTTTATCTCCGGATATGCCTTCCAATGCTGACGCAGCCATTCTATCACTGTTCCAGGAAGCGGCAATAACCTTAAAATGTTGATATTATCATTAATAATCTTAAAATCATCAATGTATAATTCATCGGCATCAAGACCAATAATTTCTATTTTTTCCGGGTCAACAGCTCCAAAACCGCGTTCTTCAGACGCATGCAGAATCGGATTGTTAGCGGCATCGATACCAATCATCCGGCATGCAACCGCATCCAGAGCTGTCAGGTCAGCGGAAGCTATTATGCAGCCGATCGCACGGGGATCGCCACCGCTAGGGCCTTCTCCCTCCATGCCGATAACCGCATCCATGATTGCAAGTTTTACAGGCGCGGCACAATTAATGTCAACGATAAATTCCGCCAGCCATTCACGGGTTTTCATGCGGTAATGATACTCCGCTTTCAGAGAGCCCGGAATAAGTCCGTACTGATTTTTTAATGCCCCGGTAAAGCCCATTTGAGCATGGGTTTTCAGTTTAGGCAAAGAAATAATCACATCAATATTTTTGAGAAACGATGACAACGGCAGCTTGCGCCCGACTTTATTATCAGCCTTAATGAACTCACCGGGATCATCAAGTTCCCGTAATTCAGCCCCGGCTGCCTTTGCCGCCTCATCTATGCCGGTAATCTGGCATACTGACTTAAACGTCCCTATACCGGGACTGTCGCCAATAAAACATTCAGCGCCGGCAGCAATAACCATTTTCGCAACAGCCTTGACTATTTCCGGGTGGGTAGTGACCGCTTTTTCCGGCTCAAAAGCTCCAAGCATATTGGGTTTCAGGAGAACCTTTTGTCCGGGCGAAATGAATTTTTTAATGCCTCCCAGCATTTTAATACATTCTGACACGGCCTCCCGAATATGATCCGGTTCGTAATTAGCGGCACGACAAATACTGACTATAGATTTATTCATTGCTTCTACTTGTTTTTTTGATAATTTTTAAATGAATATATTATCTTGCGGTAAATAAAACAAGAGATTCTTATGAAAATAAGGAAATTATGAGCTGAAAATACATTTTTTTATTCTTTCATCTGAAAACAGACTTGACATTTGGAACGTTCCATATTATAATTAAAATAGATACTAGGAACGTTCCTAGTTGTTTAAATCAAAATGGTTTTTGTCTATATGAGAAAAAATGTAACAATTATGGATGTTGCCCGTGACTGTGGTTTATCAAAGAGTACTGTTGCCTACGCTCTCAACAGTTCAGCAGAAGGGAAAGTTTCTTTAGCCAAGCGTGAAATTGTCAGAAAATCTGCTTCAAAGCTTGGTTATCGTCCTAATATCATGGCACAAAGTCTGCGCAGCGGCAAAACGAACAGTATTGGTTTGCTGTGGAGCCTTAGCGGCCCGCATGATTCTCTTGGCCTGGTTCGTAATATTTCAATTCGTTTAATGCACAAAGGTTATGCCTGCCATGTAGCCGACAGCTTGTCTGATTCCAAGATCATCAAACAATGCCTCATGGATTTTCGCAGCCGTAACGTCGACGGCCTTATAATTCAACTTGATGAAAAATTACTCCAAAATAAAGAGATTTTAAATTTACTGCGTGAAATTCAAAACGTCGTAGTTGTCACTCCTGAAACAACGGAAAATCAGTTTGATAATCTCATTCTTGACCGTACGCAGGCAATACGGGACATAGTAGACCATTTTGTAACAACCGGACGGAAACAGATAGCGCTTCTCTCAACAACTGACACAAACCGTGAACATGCTTTCGGTGAACAAATAAAACTTCATAATTTAACATATTCCGAAAATTCTATAATCCACGTAAGAGCAGACAACACCGGTAATGACTCCGGTACAATAAGATGGGATTGTTTCGTTGATACGCTGGAAAAGAAACTTAAGGGAGGAATACCTTTTGACGCTCTAATCTGCAGCACGGATGAAGCCGCGGCAGCCGTTATCAATTATCTATATAACTCCGGCTATAAAGTGCCGGAAGACATTGCGGTTTCAGGATATAATAACAGCGGCATGGCTGCTTATTTCAGACCTTCGCTGGCAAGTGTTGACCGGCGCAATCAGACAGCAGCAAAAACTATCACAGAAATGCTGCTGGATAGAATTAAAAACCCGAATTTAGAGCCGCAAAGCAAAAAACTGGAAATGAAGTTTATTCACCGCAAATCAGCGGGATAATAATTTTATTAAATCAATTAACAAAAGAAGGAAAAGAATTATGAAAGCTCGAAAAATTTTCACACTTATTGAACTCCTCGTCGTGATAGCTATCATAGCAATCCTCGCTTCAATGCTTCTTCCCGCTCTCGGCAAAGCACGGGAAAAAGCAAAATCTATAGCATGCATAAACAATTTAAAACAAATCGGACAGGGGTATATGCTGTATATGAGTGATTACTCAAGTTATATACCGCCAGTGTCCGGAACCACTTCTAATTCTCAGATGTGGAATTATAGATTGAAAAGTGAATATGACCTGCCCCAAGCAATTTTCCAATGCGAAGCAGATTGGCAGGAAATGGAGCAAACCGGGCACCGCTATACAAATTACGGACAAAATTCCCGTTTGAATTTGAAGTTCGCCGGAAGCTGGGTTCCAAATTATGATTTATATCCAAGAATCATTCGTTTCCCATCCACTTCTCAGACATTGCTACTTGCGGATAAACAGTTTACTACAAACTTCACCCCTTCTGACGTATTATATTCTGAGCCATCCCCCGTCCGTGCAGAACGTACATTCAAATATCGTCACTTAAACAGAGTGAATATACTGATGCTTGATTCTCATGCTGAGAACCATGATATTGCCTGGGGAATGCAGCATCCTCACAGCAGCACATCGCCTGAAGCAAAAACTTTCTGGTACGGCAATCCGAACTATAACGGCAGCCCCTGGTAATATTGTAAAATAAAAATCTATAAAAAGAATACTTTGCAACCTTTAGGAGATTTTATGTTAAAGCTTAACCGGGCGATTGGACTCGCCGTTATATTTTCATCCTGTTTTTACAGCTTTTCTTGCTTCGCTATTGATGTCGTCAAGGATAAAACAACATCCATGGTCATATACCATGACAAGACAGCGCCGTCATCAGTTATATCTGCAGCAAGAGAGCTTAAAAACTATATCAGGAAGGTTTCAGGCGCAGAAACAAAAATCGTAAGCAATGTACCGGCAAAAAATTACATCTCGCTAGGATATAACAAACTAGCGGTTCAAGCCGGTTTGAATCTAAATAATGTAAAAGCCGACGGCTACA
Organism: Victivallaceae bacterium; assembly: GCA_963664605.1. Taxonomy (GTDB): domain Bacteria; phylum Verrucomicrobiota; class Lentisphaeria; order Victivallales; family Victivallaceae; genus JAHOYW01. The sequence continues at coordinate 642,611 of OY761536.1, read as the reverse complement.
CTATCGCTGCAAAAAACGGCAGCATTTATATCTTTGGACGCGATACCCAAGATGGTGCAACTTCCACCAAGTGCGGTTTCAGTAAAGGAACTCTGTTCGGGGTTTATACTTTTATTGAAAAATATCTTGGAGTACGCTGGTTCATGCCCGGAAAAACCGGAGAATACTACACTCCTAAATCAAATATTATTGTAAAAAACGGTATACTGACAGAAAACCCAAGTTTCAGGTGGCGTTATATTCCCTACCTTGCCAAAGACAGGAAATTACACGGAAAAATGATAGAGCAATGGCTACTGCGCCAGAAAATAAACCGGCAGGCCTATCAGATGTCCTTGATACATTATCATGTCTGGCAGAGAATATTCACCAGCGATGTTTATAAGAAGCATCCGGAATACTTTTCCATGCTGAACGGGAAACGCATGATGCCGGTTGGCGACCGTTATAAGATATGCACATCCAGTCCCGGCGCAATCAATTTCCATGCTCAAGCAGCAATCAAATTTTTTAACCAGAACCCGTTGCAAAAAGGCTATTCGCTTTCGCCAACCGATTCCGCCGGATATTGTCAATGCCCGAACTGTATAGCGCAGGATGAACCAGATGCCGATATTAACGGAAAATTCACCAGGCGGATACTCTTGTATTATAATGCTGTGGCAAAAATTGTTTACAAAAAATATCCGGATAAATACATGTGTGGATATATTTATGCGGATTACCTGTACCCGCCTAAAGATAAGTCTATAAAACTGGCTCCCAATCTTTTCCTTGTGGTCGCGTCAAGTATTACCTACGGTTACACTTTTTTCCGTCCTGATGTTCAGGAAAAATGGGATCATATTATGCGCAGTTGGAGTTCGATGACTCAAAATATTGCTTATTATGATCTTCCGATACACAGTTCCCCCAATAACGGCGCGCCGCTTGCGCCCGGTGTTGAACAGTTAAAGAAAATGCTTCCGGCTCTTAAAAAGTTTAAAGTCAAAGCCTTGTATATTTATGGCGATTCAGAATGGGGGCATTCCGTACTATACAATTATCTTCTGGCTAAAATGATGTGGAACGCCAATCTTAACGTCGATAAACATCTTAAAGAATATTACGCAAAATGTTACGGAACCGGAGCTTCAGATATCAGGAAAATGTATGAGCTTATCGATTCTGGTATGAAGTCCTATTATCTCAAACACCATGACGCATATACTCTCACCAAAGATATTCTCAAAAACGTCTATGCTGCAAATCTCAAAGAAATAGAATCTCTATATTTTGCAGCCCTGGGCAGTAACGTAAAAGGAGCGCAAAGACGACGGCTTGAGATGCTTGGTGATAATTTGAAGGTAATGTATCATTTATTCAAAGCTTACGGCTTGGTAAATAAAGACAATATTTCAAAATTAGACATGACTGATAAAGCTTTTACAGCATTTTCAAAAGCAAAACAAAAAGCATTTTATCTCCCAAAGCTTGGCGGCGGAGACAGTTTAATGGTTAAAAATCTTCCTAATGTTTCTGTCCGGCCGTACAAGAAACCCGGGAACGCTGAAAAGTTAAAACAATATTACCTGAGAGACGGAGTTAAAATAGTTATTCAAGCCAGAAATGATAATATTATTAAAATTGATTTCAGCAAAGTAAAAATTCGCGGTAATATGATAAATTATCTAGTTGTTAATTCAACAGGGAAAAAAATCATTTCTGGAGTTATCGCGAAAGATGAAGAAATCAGGTTCAACGGCAATAATGGCGAAATTTATCATATGTTTATCCAAACAAGATCCAGCTCCTATTCTCTGAAGTTTTCAAATGTTCCCTACGCCTTTTTTGCTGGAAAAAATAAAAAACACAGCCGTGGACTGCATTTTCTCGGCAAAACAACTCCTTTATATTTTTACGTTGGCGACAAGGTAAAGGATTTCTCTATTGTGATGAATTCCAGCAGCAATCCTGGCTCAAAAACCGGAGGCGAAACCGCTAAAGGAGAACTTTACGGCCCAAGCGGAAAACTTGTTGCAACGCTTTCGACAGTTGCGGTCACTGTCGATACTAAAACAGTAGAAAATCCGACTTCCGGTTTCTGGAAATACAAAATAGTCAAAGCAGAAAAAGGATTTCTGGATGATGTTTTCGTATCTATTTCCGGCAAAGGGATGTCAGGCTTTGTTTCCCCGGATCCGGCAAAGTTACTGTCTGTAGATTCCGATTAGCCCCTGCCCCGCCATTCGGCGGGATCTAATTGATAGAAGTCCATGAATAGTTCATATAACTTTTCATGGGCTTTTTTCAATGCCAGCGGATTACAGAAAAAGCTTTCCGTCGTCACAGCAAAAAATTCAGCCGGATTGGTCGCGCCATACCAGTCGATTACATCCTTAACGGCGTGCTCCGCCTCTGCGCAAAGATGATTGTATTCACGAGTCATGACATCACGCCATTCAGGATAAATACCACGGTTGGGCAATGGCGGCGTACCATCAGCATAGCCGTCCAACTGGTCAAGCTGGTGTGCAAACTCATGAAGAATGACATTTTGATGACGGTGTATGTCTCCGGACTCGTTTTCTATCTGCCGCCATGAAAGTACAAGGTTACCATGCGTCCACGATTCTCCCAAACGCGCACTTTCTTTTTCGACAACAAGGACGCCACCGAGGCTTGATCTGGAATCGGACGCGACATAGGCGTCGGGATAAACTAATATTGAGTTCAAGCTTGGATAATAGTCAAAATCCTTATTCAGCAGAAGCATACAGGCTAAAGCGGCAACCGTAACTTTAATGCGTTTCGTTATTTCCAGCCCGCCGCAGCCTTCGAATTCCTTTTCATCGAGAAATATCATGATGCGTCCCTGAAGTTCCTTTTTCAAATTTTCAGGGAGGATTGAATATAAGGCTACGTGTTTTTCCAGTATTTCGAAATACTCCGGGGGAAAATGTTCCCGCATAAGGCTTTCGCGATGCCGTCGTTTCAAGTACATCGCCAGGATAATTCCAACAACAATTGCCGCACCAGCGGCGGCGGTTAAAATAATATCAAGATTTTCCATAATAAAAAAATTAGGGGTTAAGTTTTAAGGGTTAAGATAGCTATTGGACTATAGGTTTCAAATAAAATTCAGTTTTTAGGAGAAAAACTTGTTGATTAGTCAGCAGTAAAGCTTATAATAAATGAAACTTGCTAACAAAAAAAGGCGGATTTTTACAATGAGCGGCAAAATAGATGTTTTGAAAATCGACAAAAATATGACTATTGAATCAGTTGATGAGAATGGCCTTATCTGGCTGAATCCCAACCAGGAACCATTTAAACTGATCGGGTTCAACTGGTTTGAGAAAGATAAAGTTTACCGGCGCTTTCCGCTAAAACCGACACCGGCTCTGCCGGAAGGAGTGGAAAGTTTATCCAACTGCACCGCAGGCGGACAAATAAAATTCAGAAGCGACAGCCGTCGCATTGCCGTCAAAGTAAAACTACCACATCGCGGCGCTATGGACCACATGCCCAACACTGGCAGCAGCGGTTTTGATTTATATATCAACAACTTTTTCTACGGAGTTACACGCAGCGGTGTAGATGAAGAAGCTTTCACCTATGAATTTCCAAAGCTGGAAAGCTCTGTCATGCGTGATTTCACTTTAAACTTTCCTTTATACAATGGAGTCGAGGAATTCTCTATTGCTTTGGATAAAGACGCTTCTTTAACCGCTCCGTTTCCATTTTCCGACGAGCGTCCGATAATTGTTTACGGGACCTCCATCGCTCATGGCGGCTGTGCTTCACGTCCCGGAATGTGCTACAGTAATATCCTGAGCCGTAAATTAAACCGTCCTTTTATCAATCTGGCTTTTTCAGGCAGCGGCAAAGGTGAGCCGGAAGTAGCAAAACATATTACTGATATTAAAGATCCGGCAATGTTCATTCTTGATTATGAAGCCAACTGTGTATCTGAGGAAAGATTAGCTGAAACGCTGCCAGAGTTTATTCGTATTCTGCGTGAAAAACATCCAGCAATCCCAATTCTGGTCGTATCTAAAGTCGCTTATGCCAGAGAACTGTTTAGCAAAAAACTTAAAGACTATCGTGAAAACTGCAAAAAAATAGAAATGGATAATGTCAAACGCTGTCAGGATGCCGGAGACAAAAATATTTATTTTATTGATGCTGAATTTTTCCAGGGAGAGGATTTTTGGGAATGCTCTGTTGACGGCGTTCACCCGACAGACTTGGGCTTTTACCGGATGGCTGAAAATTTACTGCCGGAAATAGAAAAAAGGTTAAACTAAATGGAATTTTCTGTTGATAATAAAAACTATACGGCGCAGCGGGTTTTCTGTATTGGGCGTAATTATGCCGCCCATATTGAAGAGCTAAACAATGATATACCTGATTCTCCAGTTATCTTTATGAAACCGGCAAGTTCCCTGGTATCACCTGAAGAAAAAATAGTTGCTTATCCTGCTTTTTGCAATGACCTGCACTTTGAAACGGAGCTGGTTGTTTTAATCGGCAAAGAAGGCGTTCCTATCGATGAAGCAGACGCGAAAAACTTTATCGCCGGCATAGCGGCAGGATTTGATCTCACCATGCGTGATGTGCAGAACGAACTGCGTGAAAAAGGCCTGTCATGGGAAAAAAGCAAGGCTTTCGACCAAAGTGCGCCAATTGGCGAATTCGCGCCGTTTGATCCGGCATATGATTTGGAAAATATAAGATTCTCCGGTTCAGTCAACGGCAAGCTCAGGCAAAGTGGTAACAGCGCCCTGATGATTTACCCGATAGCCCGGCTGATAAAAGAATTATCAAAATACTGGAAATTATTGCCCGGGGACCTGATTTTTACCGGAACCCCGGAAGGAGTGGGGCCGCTTCAACGCGGCGATACAATTGAAATAACCGATCCGCAGGGAAAAAGCTACAGCTGGGAAATCCGATAGTCAGGCGCTGGTTGCGCTGGAAATAGAGGCGATGGCACCGATTCCATAATATCAATTTATTTCACTACCAGATCTATCGTTCCATTGCGGACGGTCGCCTGCAGTTCTTTTCCAGGATGCTGGTTGCGATCGGTAATAGTTTTTCCATTTTCAGAGTCCCTGAGGATCGCAAAGCCGCGATTTAAAACATTCTGCGGCCCTAGTGCGTCAAGTTTCCCGGTCAAACCATCCAGCCGGGAATGCAGCAGGCGAAAATAACTTTGGCTGCCGCTTTTGAGTTTCCCGTCGATGAGTTGAAGCCGGGAATCGTTATCACGAAACATACGCTCAAGACAAATGCCGGAGTTTTTCATTAATTCGTCAAGATACTGCTGTTTCTGCCTGACTATATGTATAGGCTCGCGAAAAACATGGCTTTCAGAGGCTAGTTTCAGGCGGCTTTTGACCTCCTGCAAAACAAACTGCAGAGAAGATTTCAAATCCTTTTCGCTGCGCAGTAAATGTTTTTCGAATTCTTCTCGCCGGCCAACGACCAATTCCGCAGCCGCGGACGGAGTCGGTACTCGCATATCGGCAACAAAATCACAGATTGTAAAATCGATTTCATGTCCGACCGCGCTAATAACCGGAATAGAACTGGAAGCAACCGCACGGGCAAGGATTTCTTCATTAAACGGCCATAAATCTTCCATACTGCCGCCGCCGCGCGTAACAACTATTACATCAGCGTTCCCTGCGCGGTTAAAAAATTCTATCCCGGCAGCGATAGTACGTTCCGCACCATGCCCCTGGACCGGGCTCGGGTATATTTGAATATGGATATTCGGGAAACGACGTTCAATTATCTGCAGGAAATCCCGGATTGCGGCGCCACCGGGAGAAGTTACCAAGGCTATAGTTTCCGGCAGGAGAGGAACCGCTTTTTTGCGCTCCGATTCAAAAAGGCCTTCACTTTCAAGCTTGCGTTTGAGTTCCTCGAAACGGCGCTGCAAGTCACCAAGCCCGAGCGGGCGTATCTGCCTGACGCTCAACTGATATTCTCCGCGCACCTCGTAAACCGTAAGTTTCCCGAAAACCTCAACCTGATCTCCAACCTTAAGGCGCATCTGGCGCGCAGCTCCGGCGCCATTAAAGAATACCGCGCGCAATTGTGAACGCTGATCTTTCAGCGTCATGTAAACATGCCCGGACTGATGAACGTTCAAGGTTCCGACTTCCGCCTGCACCCAGATGGGCATCAGGCTGTTTTCAATCAATTCCTTGATTGCTGAATTTATTTCAGCGATTTTCCAGATTTTATCCTGAGACATACAATCATACTCCCAATATTTTTGCCAAGGATACAATACCGAATATCATGTAATCCGTTAAACCTTTACTAAATCTAAAAATATATTCTATATAATTCATTGCCAGTATAAGAATAACTAATGATACAAAATATGTACCTTGCGAATCCGCGGTCTTCAACTTTGGATAAAATGAGCTCAAAATATGCCAGCCGTCAAAGCCTGGAGCCGGAAGCATATTAAAAACGAAAAGAACAAAGTTGAGAATTGATCCTAAATAAAAAAGATTTACCGCATTGCCGCTTATCTCCATACCAGAACTGGCCGGATCCTGCTTGCTGGCTATAATAACAACTATAGATGCGGCAAAAACAAATATCACAGCAAGCACCAAATTAGTCGCAGGACCGGCAAATGATACAAGTGCGTCACTGTATTTGTAACGCATGCGTTTGGGATTGACTGGAACCTGCCCCCAGGCAATCCCGATAAATGCCAGCATCACCAAGGATATCGGTCCCATCTGACGAAGTGGATTAAGAGTCAAATGTCCTTCGTTAGCGGCGGTCGGGTCGCCCTGCCAGAGTGCGACCCGGGCGTGCATATATTCATGACAGCAGATCGCAAACACCACCACAAGTATCTGCATGAAAAAGAAATTCGGGTCTTCCCAGAGATAGTTGATAAAAAGATGCATTTAAAATTCCAAATATTAATTCGTCTTTACTGCCCAATATTGAAACGCCGGGGTTTCGTATGGATGCGCTTTTTTCAAGGCAGCGATTATTTCCTTAATCTTATCCTCCGGACAGATCAATTCAAGCTTTATTTCCTCTACTTTTTCTACTTTTCCGCGTTCTCCAATAAAAGCGTTACTGCCTTCAAGCGGACGGAACTGCCCGGTTCCAGCGTCCTGCCAGCAGCAACAGTCATAATTGCCAATCTTACCGGCTCCGGCGGCAAACAAAGCGGCTTTCAAATCTTCAACATGGCTTGCCAGCACATAAACTTCAAGTTTTACAAAGTTTTCAGACATATTTTCATATCCGTATTTAAAATAAAGCAGAATTTCTTATTTTCTACTTTTTCCCTGTATTATTAAAATTATCCCTTAACAGATAATTCAAGAGCGTACCGTGATAGATAATTATTTTTACCTGCCCGGAAAGTCCGGGCGGGAAGCGGTCAAAATCAATGGGCATGGAAAAATGGATAAGATATTTCGCGCCGGGCGCCGCTAAACTTGTCTGAATGTCGTTGAGCGTGCCGTCAAGATAACCATAGCGCAGAAACGGATAGTTGTCCAGATAGATTTCGGCTTTCTGCCCGGTTTCAATGCTACTGCGGGCTGTTTGGTCGACCAGCGCGGTAAAGACCATTTTCGAACTTTCCGCGATCTCCATAATTGAGCCCCCCTTGGCAGCGAACGCTCCCTCATTCGTACAATAATACATAATTATACCGTCATAGGGGGCGGCAAAGGCCCGGTTTTTAATTTTTTCATTTATTCCCGCAATATCAGAGTCCATTTTGCGGATGGAGAGTTTCAGCCGGATTTGTTCTGCGTCAGGCGTTAATAGATTTTCCAGATAGGCTTTTTCCAGTTTCCTTATTTTTAATTCTTCTCCCAGCTTCCCGAGTTCAATCTTATAATCGAAAAGTTTTCCCTGCATCTGGATTTTAGCCTGTTCGGACATGATTTCAGCGACTTTTTTGTCGTGCAGTACTTTCAGAAAATCTATTTTCGCCACGAGCTGCCTTTTAAAAAGTGATTCAAAAATAACAGCTTCCTGTTTCTTCAGCGCTTCATCAAGTTTTTTCTGGGCATGCAGGCTGCGGGAGATGCTTGAAAACATTTTAAACTGTCCCGCCTGCATTGGAATGCGCTGCTTTATTTCATCCATGGCAATTTTGAATTTTTCCTGTTCCAGTTCCCATTTTTGAAGTTGAATTTTCAGCTCAGTCTGAAGCAGTTTCTTCTGTTCCCGGAGTTCAACGAGTCGTTTTGTCTCATATTCAGAACGCAGTTTCGCAAGAATGTCTCCCTTGTGGAAACTCCTGCACGACGCGAGAAAATTCACTACTCCTTCTTCGGGGAGCGATACATCCAGCCTGTTGGCCGGTTCCAGCCTGCCGTGTGCCGTGACATAAAAATTCATCGGGACCAGGCTGATAAAAAGTACTGCAAAAATAAATAGAAATGCGAAAACAGCAACTAGAATCCAGCCGAATTTAAAAATATTCATATTATTTCCACCTTTATAATCAGTTCTTTTTTTCTGCCGTTTGTGAGTTTTCATCCGTTGCGGCATCATCGTTCCAGAGAGTAATAACGCTTCTGGCTTTTTCCATCTGTTTGGTGTACATATCGTAATACCGTCCCTTAGCCGACAGCAATTCTTCATGTTTCCCCTGTTCAATCAGTTTGCCCTGATCGATAACGATGATATTGTCAGCATCCATTATGGTGGAAAGCCGATGCGCGATCACAATCGAGGTGCGACCTGTAAAAATATGTTTGAGTGCATTCTGGATCAAGCTTTCACTTTCCGAATCAAGGTTGCTGGTGGCTTCGTCAAGGATAAGTAACTGCGGATTCGCAATAATCGCGCGGGCCAGCGCGATGCGCTGTTTCTGACCGCCGGAAAGCTTGACGCCCCGTTCTCCGATAATTGTATCATATTTATCCTTAAGCTGTTCGATAAACTCGGCACAATGCGCAACTTTTGCAGCATTTTCAATTTCCTCATGAGTTGCGTCTTTTTTGCCGAACATGATGTTTTCCCGCACGGTGCCGTCAAAGAGGAAAACATCCTGAAGGACAAGGCTCATAAGTTTGCGGTAACTGGAAAGTTTTATATCCCGTATGTCAAGTTTATCAAGAGTTATCCGCCCTTCGCTGACATCATAGAAACGCAGAACCAGATTGGTCAAGGTGGTTTTGCCGCCGCCGCTCGGGCCGACCAGAGCCGTAACCTTGCCTTTAGGAATAAACAAATCGATATTATCCAGTGCCTGCGTACTGTCGGGATAAGTAAAAGACACTCCCTCGAACTTTACGCCTTTTCCAAAACTTTCCACACTAACGGCATCTTCCTTATCCACAATGTCCGGTTCCATATCCAGCAGGTCAATAGTTCTTTCCGTACAGGCCAGGCACTTCTGGGTCTCCGAAAACGATGACATTATCATGAAAACCGGCTGGAATATCCACATCAGGAAAGAGATAAACACTACCAGACTTCCCACGCTTAAGTTTCCATTTATAAAAAAATACCCTCCGATAAGCCAAATGCTGATCTCCGCGATAAAATGGAGCGACCAGATGCTCCTGTGGACAAACATTCCGGCAACTATACCGTAAAGTGATTTCCGCCATAAAAGGTTCGTGCTTATTCCAAAACCTTTCCTGATGGAATTCTCCCTGCGGAAACTTTTAACCACCTGAATACCACCGAAACTTTCCGTGAGGCTGGCGTTTATTACGCTTCTGTCACGGCGCAGGGCTCGCTGGAGCGGACGCATGACGTAAAAAAAGAAATAAGCGACCAGACACATCAGCATAGCGAAAAAAATACTTACCAGAGTCATTTTCCAGCTTATAAACAGAAGCGAAGCCATAGAGATAAAAAGTATAACCAGGGCGTTGAAAGGCGAAAGCAGTCCGTGAAAAACTAGATTGCCCGCGCCTTCAGTGTCTTCCTGGAGGCGGGTAATAATCCCTCCGGTTTTAAGTTTCTGTAATTCAACCAGCGGCAGAGTCTGCAAATGCTCCATCAGGCGGTGCTTCAACCTGATTATAAACCTGCCCATTAAAGCCTGGGTGGAATAATCCTGGAGAATTTGAATAAAATGACGCATTAAGGCTACAACAAAAAGCAGAATACAGACAACTAAAAGCAATGCCATATTCCGCTGGGGCAGTATATAATCTATCATGACCTTGCTCGTCCACGGGATTACCGCGCCTATAACACAAGTGCAAAAGCCCACAAAAAGAACAAAGACAAGGTGTGATTTTTGATCCTGAAACTCTCCAATATAACGCCTGAAATAGTATTTCAAAGCCTTCTGCGGTTTTTCTGAATCAGAGTTTTCATCCTCCCCGGCTTTCCGGTTTTTGCAGCGGGCGAAAATACCTTTTTCCTTGATAAATTCCTTGAACTGGTATTTGCTGTTTTTATTCCTATCCGTCATTATCTTCCTTCATAACAGGCCTATATCTTTTTTACCTTGAAGCCGTCAGATGAATCCTCGACGACCCAGCCTAATTCCTTCAGTTGATCACGCATCGCATCGGCAGTAGCCCAGTCTTTTGCGACACGGGCGGCACAGCGTTTTTCCGCCATTTCCATAACTTCCGCCGGAACAACCTCCTCTTTCACAGCATCCACTTCAAAAAGCGCGAACACTTCATCGAATTTGCGGTATTGAGCGAGAATCATCTCCGCTCCGGCTTTTGAAAGATTGTTGGAATTCAGGATTTTATTAGCATCGTGCTGTAAACCGAAAACTGCGGCGAGCGCTTCGGAAATATTCAAGTCATCAGCAAGGCCGTTTTCAAATGCATGCTTTGCTTTGAGGACAATTTCTTCGGCTTCTGAACCGTCGCCCTCAGCTTTTATATCTTTAAGACGTGCAAAGAGTTCAGCGAATTTATTTAGTGCGACACGCGCCTGGTCGCAGGCAGCAAAAGTAAAATTAAGTTTCTTGCGGTAATGCGCGCCCAGCAGAACCCAGCGCAGTTCCCGGCCGTCATATCCTTTTTCAACACATTCGCGAAGGGTATAAAAATTTCCAGCGGATTTAGACATTTTATCGCCTTCGACCATGAGGTGTGCACAATGCAGCCAATAATTGACATAAGTACAACCATTAGCGGCTTCGCTCTGGGCAATTTCGTCTTCGTGATGCGGAAACATATTATCTATGCCGCCAGTATGGATGTCAAAAGTTTTTCCCAAATAGCGCATTGCCATGGCACTGCACTCAATATGCCAACCGGGACGGCCTCTACCCCAAGGGCTTTCCCAATGGACATCGCCGTCGTTTTCGTCCCAGGCTTTCCAAAGGGCAAAGTCGGCTACAGAATCTTTAGCATATTCATCATTTTTAATGCGTACTCCGGAACGCTGGTTTTCCAAATCAATTTTTGCAAGTTTGCCGTATTCCGGAAATTTAGCGATAGAAAAATAAACACTTTTATCATCAGCCTGGTAAGCATAGCCTTTTTCAACAAGGACTTCAATAAGAGCAATCATTTCATTAATATGGCCCGTTGCCGCCGGGTACATTTCCGCAGGCTCGATATTCAGGGTTTCAAGATCCTCAAAAAAGGATTTTTTGTACTGTGCGGTAAAATCGTTCAGGCTCATATTCGCAGCCTGGGAATCGCGGATGGTTTTGTCGTCAACATCGGTCAGGTTCATTACCTGAGTGACTTTATAGCCGAAATATTTCAGCGTCCGGCGCAGGAGATCCTCGAACATATAAGCGCGGAAATTGCCGATATGCGCAAAATTATAAACCGTCGGGCCACAGGTGTACATGCGGGCTTCGTTAGGGTGGATCGGCTTGAACTCTTCGAGCTTACGATCCATTGTATTAAAAAATTTTATCATTTCTATACCAGTCATTTATTAATTTCATCAAAACTATAACTTAACTGCTTTGTAATAAATTACAAGAACGAAAAAAGAAGCCGATTAGAGTTTGAAATAAATATTCAGAATGGTAATTTAAATTATATGTTTATAATAAAACAGAGGGCAATTTATGGATTATATATTTTCAATACCTCAGCAGTATGTGTATTCCGGAATTGTCGTTATCTTTCTGCTCGTGATAGTAACCAGCGTCTGCCTTGCGGGAAATACAGAAATCCTGAGAAATTATAAAACCGGAAAGCCTGTCCGGTATGGGGGGAATTTATCTGGTGATCCGATTAAAATACCTAAACGCTGCAAAGCTGCGAAGCTGAAAATGCGCGGCGTATGGGTTGCGACTATCGGCAATATTGATTTTCAAAAACATAAAAAAAAGACTTCATTTCAAAAGGAATATCTGGAAGTAGTCAATAACCTTGCTAAAAACAATTTTAACACGATTATTTTTCAAATCCGCCCGGCAAATGACGCTTTTTACAAATCAGAATTAAATCCATGGTCACGTTATCTTTCCGGTAAAGAGGGCGAGGGTATTTCAGGTTTTGACCCATTAAAATTTATGCTGGAGGAAGCGCACAGGCACGGCCTGGAGTTTCATGCCTGGCTTAACCCCTACCGGGTAACCGGCAAAACGCCACTACGGAAAAAAGCTTACCTGGAAACTTTATCCCCTCGTAATTTTGCCCGTAAACATCCCGAGTTCGTTCTTGAAATACCTTTGGATGACGGCAACTATCAGCTTATATTAAACCCGGGAGAGCCGGAAGTCATAAAATTTATTCAGGACACGGTAAAAGAAATCGCGGAAAATTATAATGTTGACGCAATACATTTTGATGATTATTTTTATCCGTATAAAGGCATCGCCGATATTGACAGGAAAAGCTACGCTGAAAACAACCCGGAAAAGCTTTCTCCCGCTGACTGGCGGCGAAAAAATGTCAATACCATGATCCAGGGAGTCCATGCCCTTTTAAAATCCCCGGAACGCAAGATAAAATTCGGCATCAGCCCTTTCGGGATATGGGCAAATAAGGCAAATTGTCCCGAAGGGTCTCTCAGCAAAGGCACGCAGTCATATTTTGAGCAGTTTGCGGACAGCCGCCTTTGGGTACAGGAAGGCTGGATAGATTATATAGTACCGCAGTTGTATTGGCAGTTCAACCATGATGTCGCCCCATACGCCGCTTTACTGGACTGGTGGGTCAAAGTCACCGCAAAAAGCAATGTCAACCTTTATATCGGGCAGCCTGTGTTTCGCCTGGGCTCCGCCGGAAGCTGGAAAAACTGCAATGAAGTTTTCGATCAGCTCCGTTATAATTCCAAATATAAAACCGTCAAGGGCATGGTATTATTTTCATACACAAGTGTTTTCCGCCCTCAAAATAAATGCATGAAGCAGGGAGTAAAAAAAATACTGAAGGCTGTAAATAAATAGAAAAAGCCAATCTTGTTGATAATTGACAAACACTTGCATATTTATGTCAATGACTTGAGTTTATTTGTGTTTATATTAACAGAAAAGACCAAGGTTATTTATGTTAAACAAAACTCAGGAATAGAAATAATGAAAAGAACAGCCGCAGTAATAACCGGAAAGGGTGAAGTTAAAACCCGGACGGAAGAAATTCCGGAACTTAAAGATAATGAAGTTTTAATCAAAGTCCATGCATCCTTAATCAGTCCTGGAACTGAAATGGCTGGAGTGAAAGCCAAGCGTGAAAATCCTGAACCGGATGAAGAAGATAAAAATTTCGGTTATGCCAACGCCGGAGAAATCATCAAGGTAAAAGGCGACGTAAAAGATTTAAAAGTCGGCATGCGCGTAGCAGCCATGGGCGGCGGCGGGGCCCACCACGCGAATTACGCCAATGTCCCGGTAAACATGGTGGTTCCAATCCCCGACAGCGTTACATACGCTCAAGCGACCTATGCCTGTCTTGGAGCCACATCTCTGCAGGCGGTTCGCCGTGCGGATATTAAACTGGGCGAATACGGTATGATCCTCGGTCTTGGGATCGTCGGCAACCTTGCCGCGCAATTGTCTCAGATAAATGGCGGCCGGGTAATCGGCTGGGAGGGTTTTGAATCAAGAATTGCTACCGCTAAAAAATGCGGCATTAAAAACATTGTTAACTTCCGCGACGCCAATCCGGTGGAAGTAAGCAAGGAATTCGCTGCGCCCTACGGGATAGACTTTGCAATAATGGCTTTCGGCGGGCCAGCCACAGAAACTTTCAACTCTATCAAAGACTGCATGAAGGAATCCCAGGACGGACACATCATGGGTAATGTCGTCCTTGTCGGCGGCTGCATGGTTGAGATTGGCGGCGGTGCGCATACCGGCAATTTGAATATCAAAATATCCTCAAGAACCGGCCCGGGATATCACGACAGTGAATACGAATACGGCAAGGATTATCCAAATGCTTTTGTTCAGTTCACCACACAACGCAACCTGCGTGAAATTATCAGTCTGATTTCTGAAAAACGCCTGCTCGTTGATCCTATGACGACACATACTCTGCCGCTTGAGGAAGTCGGCAAAGCCGCCGATCTTCTAATCAATTCTCCAGATAAGGCGATGGGAATCATTCTCGAAATGTCCCATTGAAATAAAATGACTGCTCAAACTGTAAAACACGATTATTCGGCAATTAAAGCAAGCGGACAGATTCCTTTGTGCATGATCGGCGACAGTATCACCTGGGCCGAATACGGCGATCACTGGCGGAAGGAACTATTAAAACATATATCGAATTTGGCATTTATCGGTTCACATTCCGCCTGTTTCGGCTACAGCCATGCCGGGGAAGGCGGCAACAATACCAGTCAGGTTCTGGCGCGGATGAATGAAATTCCCGACTGTCCTAATTACAATCTGCTTATCGGCACAAATAATAACAACGTCCAAAAACAGGAAAAGGTTATTCCGCAAGCACAAGCAACAGCTAAGGCGATTATTGAAATAGTCTATGAACTGCTTGCTAAAGCAAACACGGAAAAAGTTTTTCTGTCTTCATTGATGCCGTGTTGTACTGACAATCCGTTCCGTGACATCTGCAACCATGAAACAAATAAAATCCTGCGAGGAAAATTTATGGAAGTTTTCCCAGCAGACAAAGTCATCTGGGTTGAATACGAAAAGCCAGTACGCAAAATTGCAAACTGGGAGAAAATTATCCTTCTGCATCCAACCCCTGAGGGTTATGCCGAAATCGCAAAAATAACCGCTAAAGCAATTGTGGAAAAATTGAATAGTGAACCGCTAAAAAAGGCAGATAATACTGGAGTCAGGGTCGTTAATTTAATGGGAGATGACAATATAACGAAATGCAGCATTATACCCGGCTGGTATACCCTGTCATTCAATATTGATGGCGAAAATCCGGAAATACGATTACAGGGGAAAGACCAGACATTGGAAACGCCGTTTAACATGCCGCTAACGGCCAAGGCAGGGAAAAAGCGCATCTGCAAGCGTTTTTTCACTGAAGCCGCAGGTTATGGCTATACCCCGGACTATCTGGTTCTCGAAACAAAGAATTGCACCGTCAGTGAAGTATTGCTGGAAAAGATGCGCCCTTCACGACAGGCTTCTGTTTATGAGAACGCAGAATCATATATTGATACCGTTTCTCCTTTCAGCGAAGGAGAATTACTGGAATATAAAAAATGAGGTAATAATAATGTCTTTTAAATTAGGTTTAGTTGGTCTTTGCACATCACACCCGGAAGCATGGGTTCCGGTCATCAGGGAAATGACCGAAGCCGGAACTGTTGACGTTGAAATCGTCTGCGCCTGGGATTCCGGAGAAACCAGGCCTAAAGGTTTTGCCGCCGAATTCTGTGATAAATTTAACATTCCGACTGTTGTTGAAAAACTGGAAGATATGGTTGATATGGTTGATGGGATCATTCTCCATACCACCAACTGGGATAAACATATCGAGCAGGCACGCCCGTTCATTGAGGCGAAAAAAGCTGTTTTAGTTGACAAGCCGATTATCGGAAATATGCGCGACGCAAACATTTTTCTCGACTGGATGAAGCAGGGCAAACGCATTACCGGCGGTTCCAGTCTGCGTTTCGTTAATGAAGTACGTGAACTGCTGGCATGTCCGGTCGAAGAGCGTGGCGAAGTCCATACCGCCTATGCCGCAATTGGAGTAGATGATTTTAATTACGGTATTCATGCTTACGCGATTCTTTCGTGCTTAATGGGCCCCGGAATTCAATCCGTCCAGTTTATCTGCGAATCAAAACAAAAGAATATTTTAATCCGTTGGGAAGGTGGAAAAGTCGCCTTTCTGACTGTCGGCAAAGCCGCCTGGCTGCCGTTCAGCGTAACCGCAGTAACCGACAAAAATATTTTTATGCTTCCAACTGATAATAGTAAAATATACAGAAGTCTGCTGGAAGCACAACTGCCTTATCTGAGCGGAAAAACAGATGAGCAGCCTTTGAGCATTGAAGAAATTCTGGAGCCGGAACTTGCAGCAATGGCAGCACGGGTCTCGTGGCTGAACAACGGTCAAAAAGTATTTTTAACCGACTTGCGTGAAGATATGGGGGGTTATGATGGCGGCCAGTTCGCCAAAGAATACCGCCGCGCCAGAATGGGTTAGTTCTAGTATTGTGAACGCTTATTCTTCTGTATAATGGTTCCAGCACAATGAAAGTTTTTCATCCCCGGAGTTGAAGAAACGTGTCATTCAGGATATCTGATTTTCGAGCTCTCCGCCAAGCTCCACAGGTAACTGGAATAAAACCTTACTTAAAGTTCGTAACCGTCTGCGCGCAGTTTCATGTTGACCTCAATTACCGGATACATCCATTGCACATACCCGGGGTCTTCTTTATAATTCCAGGCAAAATTATCAACATCTGTTTTCCGTGATTTAAAATGAACAACATCATCTTTACGTAAATAGTATTTAGTTACAACTTCACCGTTGCGCAATTTCGCAACAACCATATCTCCATGAACTGGATATTCATTCCCTGACACCAACAAAATTGCAGAATGCGCGAACTCCGGTGTAGCATTTTCCTGATCAACCAAAAGAGCAAAACTTCCAGCTTTAACTTCCGGAAACAGCACAGTCTGGTCAGAACAGCAGCTTGCAAATGCCTCTATTGATTCCAAAGCCGGCTCATAACTCACCGCCTGCGAAAAAGTCATTAAAGGCACACGCCGAAACGATTCTTTATCCGCCGGCGGATACGATTTAGAATTTGAAGAAACGGAAAAACCATTTCTTTCACTACTATCAACTATATTAACGATTAATTTTTTGCTACTGTCAATATTATTATGTAAACGGGCATTGAAAATAAGCGTATACAAAGCACACATGTCATCTGAATCTATTTGCAAATAGTCAAGTATCAAACCGATCTGCTTTGCATTAAGCAATATAGTTCCGCTTTTTATCTGGGATATCGCAGATGCGGTGACATCAAGCAAGGCAGCCAGGTCTATTTGTCGCTTCTTGTTTATAGCCATCCACTTGGCAATCACGGACCAGCCGTTGATATCTTTATTTATTGTCTCCGCTTTCATAGCTATCCTCTTTACGTTAAACATAAACTTAACCACATAAGGTATAATAATATATTTTTAGATTAACTTCAAGAAAAAAATCGGAAAAAAAACAAAAAAAACATTGACTATTTAGGTTTTTCTTTATATATTAAGCATATACTAAACAATTGATATAATAAAACGGGGTTTAAAATGACATCTTTAGGAGAGGCGGTCAGGGCGCGCAATATTAAACAAGCCAAGCTTGCATCTAAGCTTGGAATAAGCAAATCAGCAGTATCTATGCAGGTAAGAAAGGGTATTAAAACGATGAAAACCGCTATAAAATATGGTGAAGCGCTAAAGTGCAACCCGGTTTTCCTTCTAGATTGTTGAGTAATCACTTAAGTATATATCAAGATTGTTAAAATATATTTATTGCAAGCTTTTATCTATATTGTCGGGAATAATTTGCGCGTAAAAAGAAATTAAACATTGTTTAACCTTTTATTTTAATAAAAAATTAAGCAATATTTATAATTATTTTTTTAAATCAACAAAAACAAGAGGAGGCATTTTATAATGGAATGTTACGGCAGCTTATTTAATAAACGCAAAGAATGCAAAAATTGCGAATTGCAGAAGTGGTGTAAAAACGCATCTGATCCGCCGCGCCTGGCACATCAAATGCTTGACTGGGATATGATCAGTGAATTAATGATTCCAGTCAGCATGTCCGTTTCACATCCTTCTGATATTCCGGATGAAGTCAATACGCCAGAAAAGTATTACTCCCGCGATGACCTGCTGGAAGTAATTGGTTTCTTATTGGCTTTGGATATCCAGACTTTGGACATGCTGGATGCCAAAATCGGAAACCCCGGGGTTTCTTTCAGCGAAATGGCGCGGCGGCGCGGAGTCAGCCGTCAAGCAGTGCATAAGTTTATCAAAAAGAAGTGCTCTCAGATTCCTGAGCTCAGTATAATTTTACAAAACAATTCAAAAAAACAAAAAATAAACAAAAAATTTATGGAGGCAGTATGCCAAATCAAAAAGCAAACGTCAGAAAAGAGATTGAAAAAACAAAAGGCAGACTCGAAATTCTTGAGGAAATTGATTTGCTGGAATCAGAGTTTGGACTTATCAAAAATGAGTATTTTCAAAGGCTCGAGCATTATAAAAGGCGGCTTGAAAGTTTAGGTCCGGATAAAAGTTAAATGTTGATCCTTTAATATTAGACTTCCATGAAAAAACATGGAAGTCTTTTTTATAGGATTGCAAAGCACCGTCAGGGCATTTATATTTTATTCTCTATAAAATATTTTCATGAACTTTAATACTGAAAGCAAAAGGAACCATTTATTATGCGATTTTTTTTAATTACCTTAATTCCCGGCTGTTTCCTGCTTGCTGGCTGTACTCATGAACACATTATGTTGTCTAAGCTTAGAGAATCAGACTGGTACAAGACGCAAGAAGTCCGGGCAAAAAAAAGAAATAATGCAAGTCTTCGACTGAACATGGAATATATTGTTAGCGGCAAGGTAAAAGAAGTAAGATATGATTATTATAACAAATCAATCAGCGACGTTATTTTGTCCCCGGTACATTGTTTGTATGCGCCTTCATGCTGGACAGAATGGTTCAGCCCGGACCCGGTAAGGATCAGTGCTAAAAACGATGACTTTAAAGACTTCCCGACTGTCGGAGAATATTGGGCATTCAGGGTGATGAAAGGGATAAAAGGCCGTTATTTCATTAAATCCGCGGTAAAACTGTTCTATGATACTGGTTCTTCTAAAACTGAAGAATAGTTCAGGATTTTTCTTTTTCCAGACATTTTTTTATTGTATCATAAAACTCTTTCTTGATAATTGGCTTGGTAAGATAAGCTTCACATCCTGCCTGGAAAGTTTTAATTTTGTCTTCAGAATTAGCGTTGGCGGTTTGAGCTATAATTGGCAGATCAGGGTTGTTTTGCTTGATGATCCTGGCAGCTTCCCAACCGGTAAAATCGGGCAGTCTTACATCCATCAATATCAGATCAAGATCGTCGTTCGCTTCAGCCATGTCAATAGACTGCTGAGCGGTTTCCGCGCGAAGTATTTTAACTCCTGTTTCTTCAAGCAGGTTTTCCAGAAGCATGAAACTAATATTATTATCCTCAACTATTAAGAATTTTTTATTCCCCCACAGATAATCTGTTTCTACTGACGTCATCCGGCGACTTTCCGGGACTTTAGCATTTTCCGAGTAAGGCAGAGTTAAATAAAATGTGGTTCCATGATTAAGTTCTGACTCTGTCCACATGTAACCGCCAAGCAGTTCCGTGTAATTTTTCGCAATGGTCAACCCTAAACCGGTTCCATGATGCTTTCTGGCTAAAACCTCTTCCCCTTGACGGAAAGGTTCAAAAATCTTATCCAGCAGCTCCGGAGAAATACCTTCTCCGGTATCTTTTACGAAAAACTCAATACCATTCCGTTTGGCATTATAACCTATCAATATCTCGCCTTCTTTTGTAAATTTCAGGGCATTATCTATCAAGTTGGCAAGAACCTGATGCAAATAACGCTTGTCTGAATAAATAACAGCCTCATCATCACGCAAAGATTTATGCATTTGGAATGAAAGATTACGCCCGTCCAGCTTGCTCTGCGGTTCATAAATATCATAAAGTTCTTCAATGACTTTATTTACACAAAAATCTTCTTTCCGGAGTTCTACCTGTCCCGCTTCTATTTTGGAAATATCAAGGATATCGTTCAGTAGCTGCATAAGGTTATTGCCGCACCCTGAAATTATTTTCGCGTACTGCTGGCACTTTTCAAAGGAAAGATCTTCGCGCTGCAGTAAGTCAGCAAAACCCAGAATACCGTTCATCGGGGTTCTTATTTCGTGGCTGATATTAGCCATAAAAACGGATTTCAAGCGATCGGATTCTTCCGCTTTTTTCCTGGCATTTTCCAGTATCGCTTCCCGCTTTTTAATTTCAGTAATATCTTGAATATTGCCGCAAATTAATTCACGTCCCCCGATCTTCACATAATCCATAAAGTAATTGGTCTCAAATTTCGTACCGTCTTTTGCAATCTGAATGCCTTCTCCTTTTTCGGTTTTATGCTTTTTGAGGGCCTCAAAACGGACCTCCATATCCTCTTCTTTAATGGTACTTTCAATATCCCAGATATGCATTTTTTTCATTTCATCAGAGCTGTATCCCAGGCGTCGGCAAAGAGCCGGAGAACAATAGTCAATAGAACCGTCAGGGGTATTTATCACTATTTCCACATCTGAATTATCTACAGCCGCTTTAAGCATATAGCGATCATATTCAATTTGATAAGTTTCTGTAAGATCCCTGAAAATAGCAATAATACAGTCATTCCCATCCAAAACAATTCTCGAAGCATATACTTCCGCGTGAAAAACAGAACCGTCTTTACGCAGACACTCAACATTATCCACTAAGGTCTTTTCTGTTATAGAAGCATATTCCAGCTTTTTACGGGGATGCAAGTCTTTCAAATGACATTTTAAAATTTCTTTTTGCGTATATCCCAATAAATTACAGAAAACTTTATTTGCGAGTTTGATCTTTTGGGTATCCTGAGCAATAATTACGATTCCCTGAGAAACATTTTCGAATAAAGTACGGTAGCGGTTTTCGGAGTTGGTAAGGGCTTCGTTAACAAGGCTGCTTGCGGTAATATCCTGAATAGTGCCGAATGAACGAATAATAGTTCCCTCTTTATCAAAAACATGATGCCCGCGCTGGGAAATGAATTTTACGCTTTTATCTTTTAAGACTACACGGTAATCACAATCGAAATTAATTTGCTTCCTGATAGATTTAATAAAAAGTTCCCGGGTTCGCTTCTTATCTTCGGGATGCACAAATCGCATAATAAGGCGCTGATGGTCAGATATTTTTGAAGCAAGAGGCATTTGCAGAATATCAAATACTTCACGGGACCATGAAAATTTTTTGTCTTTATAATTAAATTCCCAATGCCCGACATGAGCAATTTTTTCGGCTTCTTCAAGACAAGCGGTATAATGAGCAAGCTGGTTTTTAATTTCCTTTCTTTCATGAATATCTACAAAAATCCCCATTATACGTTTAGCAGAGCCATCTTTATTTGCTTCTTTGATATTACCTTTTAGCAGCATCCATCTCCATTCTCCGCTTTTTGCTTTCATCCTAAATTCAAACAAAAACGATTTACCCTCAATAATATGTTTAAACAAATTCTGTTTGATTTTTTCCTTTTCTTCAGGAATTACCAGTTCAAAAAAGTCTTTCAGTGAAGCAGCTTCCCGGGGCTCATAGCCAAGAATCGAGTAACACAATGCACTGGCTTGTATTTTATTTGAATCAAGAAAGTAAGTAAAAACCCCCTCGTTCACAGCGTTAATCGCGTCATAATAATCCCGCTCTTTTGCCAGTAAAGCTGCATTTTTCTTGAAATCACGCTCCATTAGAAGACCAATTACCCCTCCCATGGTTAAAGTAATGCCAATGCAGATTAATCTTACAAATAATGAATATTTAGGCACATGATAAATAAAGGCATCCATGAAACTCAACGGCTCATGAGTCAGGAAATAATCGAACGTTTCCGAGAAATAAAACATATGTGCAACACTTTCCGCAACCCAGAAGAAGGCACTAAGGATAAGAGCGATAAAAATCACTTTAAAGAAAATATTTGTAGATTTCGATTTCACTAATTTTCTCCGGTATTTATATCTAAATAGGACCGCTTAGCGACACCAAGCAAAGCCCTTGGAATATTGAAACCAATCTTTTTGGCTGCTGCGCAATTTATCGCCAGATGATTGTCGGCAGACAAATCTCTGACCTGGTTCGAGGTTTTTACTCCATTAAAAATCTTAGCCGTAATTTCAGCATAATGCTGTGCCCTTTTGTGCGGGTTATGCACTACTCCAAAAAGCGCTCCGTTAGCCACTCCCTGTTTGCCGTGAGGATACCAGGTCGGGATTCTATATTTGAAAAACGGCGCTAAAATCATCTTGGCAGTTTCAGGCTGATCCATAAAGCTTGAAGTGAGCCACATCGCATCTACCTGAGGCGCTATCTTTTCATGCGCTGCTATATGTTCTTTGAGCATTTCTCCTGAGTTCAGCTCGTCATGAGGAAGTATCCTGATAACAACTAACTTAAAGTTTTTTTCCTGGCTGAAATGCTTCAGAAGCTTTAAGCTTGCGCGAAAACGCCCTTCAGAGCTGGCAACATAAACAACCCCGAGAACTTTAAACTTTGTTATCTTTCTAAATAAACGGATTTGCCGCAACAAAAAATCAGGGTCGCGCACCAAATAAAGATGATCCGGTACTTTTTCACCTTTTTTAAAGAGTTTTTTTACAGGAAAGGAAGATTCAAGATAAAGAGTCGGCGTGGAGTGTAAATTATTAGCTAAGTCCTGCCCCGGCCATGTTCCCATTACCAGCATTAAATCAACTTCATGATTTCGCAGTTTTGCTAAAATCTGTTTCCGGATGATTTTCCGCTTAAGCTGCTTCCAACCTGAACACCAAAATTTATTCTCTTCTATCTCCAAATACTCACTGTCCATATTTTTTGCAAGAAAAGACCATAATTCCTTTGTCCCTGAATCCTCCGGCAGCCGTGTCCAGTCTACAGGTTCAAGCCATCCCATTTGCGCTAAATGGTCAATATAAATTCTAAGAGAAGAATTATGTTTTTGAGACTTGCCGCTTTGATAATAGCCTATAATCCACTTTTTCCCGTTATTGAGACACGGCGGATAATTTTTTGCATTATCAGGTTTATCCTGATAAGTCAAAAAAATCAAAAAACAGGCGCAAAAAATTATTAGAATGGTTACTGTTATTAATAAAAATATCTTTTTCATCGTTTCCAGAACCTTAGCAGTTACGAATTATTAATTATTATTAATTAACAAAATACTAATATACAAAAATTATTGAGAAAGTCAATAAAGTTCGAACTGAAATACAGTTTTTAAAGCATTGCCCACCCTGCGGTCTTTAGCTAAAAGTAACAACGTTAACACTTTTGCCATATTGAATGAGCGTGAATATAAAATCTGATTTTTTGTATCTTTTTTAAAGTAAACTTGTAATTTTACTTCCTTAAGGTTAGTTTAAATATATATGTATATAGCACTTATATGAATTGAGGAACAGGGAAAAGGCATGGAACATTTTCAAAGTCTTCTATCCAATGCGGCATTACTGATAATAATGGGATTCGCCTATGTCCGCATATTCCGCGCCTTCCGTCAACATCAGTTAATACAACAGCTGTTTAATGGAATTATTTTTGGATGGATTGCAGTTATTGTTATGATGGTTCCACTGTCTTTCACTAACGAACTCTTCTTTGACACCCGCTCAATTGTTATCAGTATAGCAGGACTTTTTGGTGGCCCGGTTACGACTGCGGTAAGTATTCTCATTGCCAGCTCTTTTCGGATTCTTAAAGGTGGAATCGGCACTATAGCCGGCGTGGTAATGATTTTCTCTTCCGGAGCAATTGGTATTGGATATTATTATTTGAGGAAAAAGTATCCAACCGCAACACGGCCATTATATGTCTACTTTTTTGGATTAATTGTTCAGATTACAATGTTTTTATCCGTACTTTTACTGCCCTGGGAGCTGACATTAAAAGTTCTTGAACATATATGCCTGCCGGTAACAATCATCTTCCCCTTGGTATCCTATATGATAATTTCTCTGCTGCTGGATAAAGAAAGCAGGATCAGAGCTGAAGATGTTCTGACAGAAAGAGAAAAACAGTACAGTACCCTGCTCAACAACCTGTCAACCGGAATAGTCATTCACGCTCCGGATACGCGAATTATATTTTATAATCCCCGGGCATCTCAGTTGTTTGGACTTGGCCCCGACCAACTGCATGGTAAAACTGCCGCCAACCCCAATTGGCATTTTGTCATGGAAGATGGCTCCGTTATGCCGGAAGAAAAATATCCTGTTAACCAGGTTCTAAACACACTCCACCCTTTAACTGGCAGTATAATCGGAATAAACCGGGGAAAAGATGACCTGATATGGGTATGGGTGAACGCATTTCCGGAATTCGACCTTAATATGCAGTTGAGCCAAATCGTTGTCAGCTTTACTGATATTACAAAAAACAAGCAGATCCATGAAGCGCTCAAAGAAAGTGAAGAAAAACTCAGGATCACTCTTAATTCTATCGGTGACGGCGTCATTGTAACCGATACGAAAGCGCAGGTTGTCAATATAAACCCGGAAGCGGAAAAGCTTACTGGCTGGAAAGCCAGTGAAGCTTGCGGAAAACCGCTGGAAGAAGTCTTCTCTATTATTAACGCCAAGACTCTTGAAACCGCAGAAAACCCGGTTATGAAAGTAATCACCACCGGCAATATTGTCGGTCTGGCAAATCACACCATGCTTATTTCAAAAGATGGTTCAAGGTATCAAATCTCTGACTCCGGCTCTCCAATCAGGAACAAGGAAGGAAACATCACAGGCGTGGTTTTAGTTTTCCGGGACGTGACCGAAGAGTATAAAATGCAAGAAGAACTGCGGAAAAACGAGGAGATGCTTAGAAATATCTTTGAACATGGAACTAATATATTTTATTCCCACACCCCAGATCATGTTCTCACTTATTTAAGCCCGCAAGTAAAGGATATCCTCGGTTACACTCAGGAAGAGGCAATGAACAAATGGACGGATTTTGTGTCTGACAATCCCATAAATAAAACTGGATTGCAACATACGGTCAACGCAATAAAAACAGGTAAGGCATCACCAACCTACAGACTTGAATTATTACATAAAAGCGGAAGCAAAGTCTGGGTGGAAGTCAGGGAAGCGCCTATCGTTAAAGACGGAAAAACTGTTGCCATCGTAGGAGCGCTGGCTGATATTACCGAAAGTAAAAAGCATCAGGATGCCCTGGTAAAAACAAAAAACCTGCTTGACGAAATTCAAAAAGTGGCCGGAGTCGGCGGCTGGGAAGTCGATTTTGAGAATAACACCCACTACTGGACAGAGGAAAATTACCGGATCCATGAAACAACTCCAGAAGAGTATACCCCTACTATTGAAAGTGCAATAGGATTTTATGCGCCGGAGTCTGTCCCAATAATAAAAAAAGCGGTTGATGATGCCATAAAATTCGGAAAAGAGTTTGACTTGGAACTGGATATTATTACTGCTAAAGGAAGACGAATCACGATTCACACATCCAGCAAGGTAATCCGTAAAAATGGAAAAACAGTTAGAATGCTCGGAGCTTTTCAGGATATAACCGAACTCAAAAAAGCTGAACAGGAATTGAAAGGTGCTTTAGAAAAAGCTGAAAACGGCAATCGTGCCAAAAGCGAATTCCTTGCAACGGTATCACATGAAATAAGAACGCCCCTGAACGGAGTTATAGGATTTTCTGGAATGATGGAAAACCTTTTGGACCAATGCCCAGACTGCAAGGAGCACGATAAACTAATTGAATATTTGAATATAATAACCTCGTGCGGCAAAAATGTAAACGAATTAATTAATGATATTCTTGAACTGGCAAGTATCGAAGCGGGTGATAATAATGTATTATTTAAAAAATTCTCTCCTGAAAAGCTTATTGCGGAAAGCCTTGAAGTTTTCAGCTTTAAAGTGGAGGAAAAAAATATTTACTTAAAGTTTGAGCACAACAATCTGCCGCCTGCCGTTAGCGGGGCAACACGACGCTTCAAACAAATTATGTTCAATCTTGTGGGAAACGCAATAAAATTCACCAACTCCGGAGGCGTGACGGTTACGGCTGATTATAAAGACAATTATTTATTTGTTCAGGTCAAAGATACAGGAATTGGAATACCCGATGATATGAAAGATGAAATATTAAAACCTTTCACTCAGGTAGACCAGTCAGCAACTAGAAAACACGGAGGCGCCGGATTGGGACTGACAATCGTTTCAAGGATTCTGGAAGGACTAAGAGGTTCCATGAATATTGAAAGTGAACTGGATAAAGGAACAACTGTTTCCTTTTCTTTTCCAGTCAAAATAAGCAGTGATTACGCCCCGGCGACAAAAGCGGGCAAGAAGCAAATTAATGCAAATATCAAGCCTACTGTTTTAGCTGTTGAAGATAATGAAATTTCCATTCTTTACCTGAAAGAAATACTGGATGCCGCGGATATTGATTATAAAATAGCGGAATCTTTTAAGCAGATGGTGGAAATATGCAACAAGGAGTTCGTTCCCAACGTGGTTTTGATGGATATCGCATTGCCTGACGCCGATGGTATTGAATGCGTTAAATGGCTGAAAAATAAATTCTCCAAAGAAAAAATTAAATGCATCGCCCAGACGGCCCATGTCCTTAAAGAAGATGTTATGCAGTACCGGAACGCTGATTTCGATGACTTCATCGGCAAGCCCTATAAGAAAGAGGAGCTTATTGAAGCTATCGAAAGGAACCTGTAGGTCCCGGCAAACCGCAACCAAACCTATGGCTGAAAAAGATAACCTTCCATCTCATCAAGCGTCTTTGCCGGCTTTTCATCTTTCCATTCAGCTGGCGGACTCCAGTTATCCGGCAATAGACAGGCAAGCGCGGCAGCGCAGGGGCCAACAGTTTCCCATACAGTAAATTCATTTTGCGGCACAGCATACCTTTCAATATTGGCAAAACGCCTCCAAACCGGATAAACCTTGTCCATAATAACACTGGTGTCTTCATAACTGAGCATTTTCCCACCGCTCAAGGCATCAGGCATAAGGTTTATATTTACGCCGCTGAAATAATGATCCGGACGCGGCTTGTAACGCAGGGCAAAAACCATCTCATATGCCTCATAAGCTACAAAAAACGTATATGTATAGGGGGTGATTCCCGGTAAAGGCGGCAGAATTCCATCAGAATAAGACGGCAGGGATAAAATTCTGATAGGGCTGTTCTTACCGGTTCCGGTGGTTAGCGAACGGCCCATCGGATTACAGCCGTGCAGCCAGTCATTTAACAACAAAGCCGCGTCCCGATAAACATATCTCCCGGAAATCCTGTATGCCATAAGAAACAAACGCCCTTTCTTGAAAGGGATTGCATTGCCCCAGGACATAGTTTTAAAGAAAGGGTGATTCGTCGGAAAGCTCAAATTACGGTATGCAAGAGCTTTCTGGTATTCGCGCCATTTATCTGCTTCCCCCATAACCGCAGCTTTATATTTTGCTGCAAAACCAAAAAAATCCTTTTCTGAAACTAATAATTCTGTCAGGAAAAATGGATTCAGAGGATACATTAACTGAGCAATCAGGCTGTCAAAGCTTTTCTGGGTCAAAAACTTTTTATAATATTCATCTCCAGTCAACACATAAAGGTTCAAAGCTGCCTTGAAAACCATTTCAACAGGTATATCAGGAGGTTCAACATAACTATATTCTGCAGTCTTGCCGCCGCCGATATTATGTTTCCAACTGTATTTTACCTGATTTTCCGGATTAATAGCATATTTGAATGCTTTCTCTGCGGAATTCTTAAACAGCTTTGCTTTATCTTCAGCGCCGCATTTAAGATATGCCCGCGCCAGTAGTGAAGCATGGGCAGAATATTGTATAGAGCTGTGTCTGGTCGGCAAAGCGGCATAATAACGCTGTTTATCTTTCGACGGATTATCTTCTTTGGGATGACTGGTGGCTTCCAGCCAGCAGCCGACCCCGCCGTTCGCTTTCTGCGCGCGCCGCCAAACTTCCACTCCCCAGGCAGCCTCATCAATAATGTCCGGGATTCCATTACCGGATTCAGGAATATGCTGTTGCCCGTCCCTGAATTTTTCAGGAAACATGAAGTACGCAGACAACAAATCCTGGACTATTTCGAAATGGAAAGTCCGGCGGTCAAAATCTCCGGCATCCCACCAGCCGCCATGGACATCAGGCAGTTTTTTATCGGTCTTGTTCTCATAGATAACAGTAAAATGATTCATCTTGACCGGTTTCCCGAATTGATCCAGATAGCCAAAGTCTTTACCGCTTGGAGTGTAGTCAGCGTCTTCCGGGGAAAACTTCGACTCCCAGCTTTCCATGTGGTCTGGACCCATAACCCAGTTAGTGTAAGGCGGCCCCTTCCCAATGCCGGAACGCTGATGGTAAAGCCCCCTGATATGCATATAAAAAGCTCGTCCGATCGCATTATTGCTTATTTCAAAATCCCAGGAACGGCCAATGCCGGGCACGCAAATATAATATTTGCCCGCTTTGCTGAATTTGGAAAAATCCATTTCACAAACCTGTTCCCCGTTCAAGGGAATATGCTTTCCTTCTCCTGTATAATACTGTTCATTCATCCGCAACGCGATCTTGCCGCTGTAAGCCACGGTATTATCTTTTGCATTGACAATATAAAACTTCTGCCCTATCCATTTATCCAGCTTTAAAGGCCCCTCGGCAGCAAGCCACATGCCGAGATAAGCATACTTATATCCGGCAGACGGCAAATAACCTATCTGGTTAATCTTAATAGCCTGAGATATTATTTTGCTTTCATCATAAACAAATTCCACCTTTTCGCCTTCCTTTGTCTCAAGCGTATATTTTTCACCTTGAGTCAAAGGACTATCCAGTTTCAGATACGCGAAATGAGCTACCGCTGCTGTTCCGGTCATTTTTAGCTTTCCATCAGATTTCGGAACCCGCATCTGTCCAACAGCATTGATCCAGTAGGCATTCTTCAAAAATTTCTTTTCCCGTTTCCGGGAATCTGTCAGGGAAAAGAAAGCCGGATTCTCAAAATTCTTTTTTATTTGCGGGCGGTAAGACGCTATGACATTGACCGTATTGAAGTCATAGTAAAAATTATAGGACCATTCTTTCTCTTTGATTTCGCCGGTATCAAGTTTTTTCAAAAAAGCTCCACACTCTTTTTTCACCCGTTCCCGCATAAAATCATTGTAATTGCCGACAACGCATATCCAGTCTTTTGTAATAAAATGAATTTTAAGTTTTCCTTTGAGCGGAACCGGTTTATCAGGGAAAATCCTTTGCACGGGCCCTATGGAGATATTGCGCTTACGTAAATCCTGAGCAAGTTTGCGGGTATAATACGCCTTAAGATCCTCTGTTAATTTAATTCCTTTTTTCTGAGCTTCTTTCGCTATCTGCTGAGCATTCAATACACCATCAAACACTTTCACTTCATCTATACGTATACCATATTCCTGTGTAATACTGATCGTGCCGACAAAAAAATTCCCGTAATCTTTAAGGTACTCCATATCCGCCGTGTAAGCTTTTTCACCATCAAAATAAACCGTATATTTTTTCGCCGCGTTTTCTGCCGGAACAACGAGGGCGTAATGATGCCATTGCTTATCCGCGCAACGCTTATAACTTTTAGTTTTGCTGCTGCCAACTTTCGAATTGATCATCCCCCATGAGGAGAAAAACAAAGCGCCGGGAGAATTTGCCTTGTCCGTGCCGCAGCCGAAAAACCCTCCACCGTAGGAGTTGCCGGCGGGCAGACAGATAAAACCTGTTATCGTAAAACCTTTCTTATTATTCAGCGGCAATACCGGGCCAATTGCGCCGTATTTAGACTTTTTCCCTGCGGTTGGCCCAAAACACATATTATTTTTCCCGAGTATCTGCGGGGCATCGGAAAATATATTTGCTTTAGATAAAGAGGTGAGATGCCGGTTGTTACCCGAGGAATCCTTGAAATTACCGTCAAGCTTGTACCAGGCAAGTAATTTCGGGGAATTCTGGGCAGAGCAAAACAAAAAACAGGACAAAACTAAAAAAACAAGCGAATAAAATTTTTTCATTTTTCCCTCAAATATTAGAATTTGAATATTCCGTTCCGCTAATATAATGAATGAATACAACAATGTCAATAAAAAATAAAAAAATGAAATAATTCGAAACCGACGTATCGGGACGCGGTCCAGCGGCCCGCCGCTGGACCGCGTCCCGATACGTCGGTTTCGAATTATTTTTTGTTTTTAACTTATTTCTTCTTGTTTTTTTGTGATGTCGGGCTATAGTAAACGTTCGCAGTCTAACAAAAAGCGCAGGGGAAGTGCGCCTAAGTTATTGATTGCAAAGACAATAGACAAAGAATAAGAAATAACACAGGTTGTGTGATGGTGTCTTTCTGCTTTAAAAAAATGCTGAATTTTATTGAAAAGCGGTGGACATTTCGCGATTTTGTGCTTATTTTATATGCTTTGTCGCTTTTTGGCGCAGTAGCGCTGAAAGGTGCGGATCGTAGCAGCGTTTCTCAACGCAGCGCAACGATGACAGTGGAGGTTAAGCTGAAAGATGCTAAAAAGTTTAACCAGCTGACAAAATTGCGGAACGAGTTGGGTAAGGCGCAACGAGATGCGGCGAGTTTGACTGGTAAATACCGGGGTCTTGAAAAGGACCACAAGCTTCTCCGCAAAGAGCTGATTGAAATAACAAAGAATTTTCAAGCGCAAAATGAAAGTTATCGCAGACTTCAGTTGAGTATAGCGGCTACCATCGCGAGTTCTAAGATGGAAGAAGCTACTTTTAGGGAAGGCCAACTAGTCAGAACGCTCAACGATATCTTTGACAACACGAGAAAGTTTGCTTTACAAAGTGTTGAATTTTGCGACCTTGTGGACTCCCTCCTTAAACAGATGCCTATAGGGAAGGTTCGGAAGGCGGAAATAAATCTCCGCATGGACGAATTAAAAAAGGGGGCCCGCAATCTTAATACCATGGCGGATCTTAAAATTCGGCAAAAACCGGTAGACCGATGCAGGATACTGGCTGTCAATAAAGATCTCCAAGTTGTGGTGTTGCCTGTAGGTTCGGTCCATGGAGTATTCATTGGATTGAATTACTACGCCGGGAAGGAAAAGGAAACGCTCAGAATCATATCGGTTCGACCTTTTGTGTCGGCAGCGGTTCCTGAAAAAGGCAACATCGAAAGTTTGGCTCCAGGAATGGAAGCCATAACCGATGCAAATAAAATAAAATAAATAGTTTGGTAAATTATGGAAGTAAGAGCTATTACAAGAAACGTTCGGATATCTCCGGAAAAGGCGATTCAAGTATCTCGTCTGATCCAGGGAAAACCCGTAACGGAAGCTTTAGCTATAGTCGACCTCAGCCCGCGCAAAGCTGCGCTGCTGCTGGGAAAAACTTTACGCTCTGCCGTAGCTAATGCTGAAAATAATTTTGACTTGGACCGCAAAGGTCTTTTAGTCAAAGAAGCCCTTGTTGGACCCGGTCCGACAATGAAACGTTTCCGCCCAAAAGCTCGTGGTGCCGCAGGCAAGATCCGTAAAAGGACTAGCCATTTCCGGATCACCCTAACTGACATTTAATAAGGGGATTTTAAGCGTGGGACAAAAAGTAAATCCAATTGGATTAAGAACCGCCCTGACAAAGAACTGGGAATCTCGCTGGTTTGCGGGTAAACAGGCTTTCGGGGATTGGCTCCATGAAGATATGATGATTCGTAAGTACATCAAGGATAATTTTTCCAGTGCTTCGATTTCACGTATCCAGATAGAGCGGTTCGCCAGTCGTGTTCGCATCACAATCTTCTCTGCCCGCCCGGGATTACTCATCGGGAAAAAAGGCGGAGAATTAGATAAAATGAGACTAAGCCTTGCAAAAATGGCCGGCGGTAAAGAATTTATTATCGATATCGCTGAAATTAAACGCGCGGAAGTGAACGCCGTTTTAGTCGCAGAAAATATCTGCTCGCAGCTCGAGCGCCGTATCGGCTTCAGAAGAGCCATGAAACGCGCTATTCAAATCGCGATGGATATGGGTGTGGACGGAATCAAAATTAATTGTGCCGGTCGCCTCGGCGGCGCGGAGCTCGCTCGTATCGAACAGTATAAAGACGGGCGCGTACCGCTTCATACTTTAAGGGCCAATATCGACTATGGTTTTGCGGAAGCAAACACTACTGCCGGAAAAATTGGTGTAAAAGTATGGATTTGTCATAACGAACCTACGGAGGATCAAAAATATGCCATTGATGCCAAAAAGGGTAAAGCACAGAAAGGTTCAGCGCGGAAGTAATTCCGGCCTGGCCACCAAAAACAATAAAATCGACTTTGGTGACTATGGTTTGCAAGCTGTAACTAGAGGCTATATCTCAAATAATCAAATCGAAGCCGCCCGTGTCGCGATTAATCGACATTTGAAAAGACGCGGAAAGGTTTGGATTCGTCTTTTTCCTTATAAATCCATTACAAAAAAGCCTTTAGAGGTTCGTATGGGTAAAGGTAAGGGTAATGTGGAAGGCTGGGTCGCTCCGGTCAAACCGGGTCGTGTGCTGTTTGAAATCAGTGGATGCAATGATACCGTTGCCCGTGAAGCGCTTTCGCTCGCGGCAAACAAACTCAGTGTTCGCTGCAAATTTCTGGCACGTTAACCGGAAACTCTGAAAAGAAGGTAATTATTCATGAAAATGAAAGAAATCAGAGAATTGACTGACGCTGAATTGAACAGCAAATTAAGTGACTTGATGAAAGAAAAACTTAATCTGAAAATTCAATCCCGAACCGGTCAACTGGAAAAAACATCCGCAGCCAAAGTCGCTCGCCGTGATGTTGCTCGAGTCAAAACAGAACAGAAGATCCGCTTGGCTAAGGCCAACGGTTAAATAGGTGGATGTAATGAGTACTGTTGAAACTAAAGAACGTGGTAACCGCAAAGAGCGTACCGGCGTAGTTGTCAGCGATGTGCAGAACAAGACTATCGTTATCGAAGTTACGCGCCGTACACCGCACCCGCGCTACAAAAAGGTTATCAAGGTAAAGAAAAAATATACTGCTCATGATGAACAGAATGAGGCAAAAATCGGCGATACTGTCCGGGTTGGTGAAACTCGCCCCCTGAGTAAAGCTAAAAGATGGCGCCTGCTGGAAATCATTAGTCACGCAGAATAAGCAGAGGATAGAAAAATGATACAGATGCAGACAAAATTAGAGGTCGCTGATAATTCCGGCGCCAAATCTGTCATGGCTATCACCGTCCTTGGCCAAAGAAGACGCGTGGCAAGAGTCGGTGATATCGTTACCGCTGCTGTACAGGAAGCCCTTCCTAACGGTTCTGTTAAGAAAGGTGAAGTTGTTAAAGCGGTTATCGTCAGAACAGCCTATAGAATCCGCAGGCCCGATGGTTCCTCTCTGAAATTTGACCGCAACTCAGCGGTTATTATTGATGACAATAAGAATCCTGTCGGAACCCGTATTTTCGGACCTGTCGCCCGTGAACTTCGGGAGAAGGACTTTATGAAAATTATTTCCTTAGCCCCAGAGGTGTTATAATGAAAAAATATCACGTCAAAAAAGGCGACAAAGTTGTTGTCAACTCCGGCAAATGGAAGGGTGAAGAAGCTACAATAGCTGCCGTTCTCACCGCCAAGGACCGGGTTGTTCTGGAATTAACAAACGTAACCGCTAAAAAACGCGAACGTTTTGGTAAAAAAACTGTCAAAAAGTCTCAAGCGAACCCCAATGGCGGATTAATTGAGCGTTCAGTGTCCGTACACGTTTCTAATGTTAATCCTGTAAAGGATGAGCAAGCAGCTAAGGATCTGACTTAAGACGGAGTTATATTATGCCTGATATGCAGAAAAAATATAAAGAAGAAATAAGACCGGCTTTACAAGCCAAGCTTGGACTCGAAAACGTTATGCAGATTCCCGGCTTGAAAAAGATCGTAGTCAGCACTGGAATCCGTTCCGACGCTGACCGTGACACTTTTTCCGAAGCGCAAAAGCAGATTGGTCTTATAACAGGACAACATCCTGTTATTACTAAAGCCCGCAAGAACGTTGCCAACTTCAAACTTCGTGTTGGACAAAACAACGGAGTTATGGTGACATTGCGCGGTAAAAGAATGTATGAATTCTTTGATCGTCTCGTTCACAACGCATTTCCGCGTGTAAGAGACTTTCGTGGAATTTCGCCGAAAGGTTTTGATGGTTCCGGCAACTATAATGTTGGTATCCAGGACATTTCAGTTTTTACTGAAATCGACCAGGATAAATTAAAATACCCGCTGGGACTGAACCTTACTTTTGTTACTTCCGCAGCCTCTGATGAAGCTGGTCGGGAATTACTTAAATTAATGGAAATGCCGTTCGCGGAATAAACAAGGAGCTCAATAATGGCTAAAACAAGTCTAAGAGTAAAATGTGAACGTGGAAGTAAATTCAAAGTTCGCAATTACAATCGTTGCCGTGCATGCGGCAGGCCGAGAGCTTATATTCGCAAATTCCAGCTCTGCCGTATTTGTTTCAGAGAACTGGCGTCCAGTGGAAAAATCCCCGGCGTTATCAAAGCAAGCTGGTAAGGAGATAATATGAGTTTACAAGATCCTATTTCTGATATGCTGACCCGCATCCGTAATGCCGGCACCGCTGCTTTGGACGAAGCTGTTATGCCTGGTTCAAAAATGAAAGCGGCAATTGCCGAAGTTCTCAAGGGTGAAGGTTACATTAGTGATTACTCTGTCGCAAAAGACGGAGCTAAGGAAACATTAACTATCAAATTGAAATACTATAAGAATAAACCTGTTATTGAAGGAATTAAACGCGTAAGCAAGCCTTCATGCCGGGTATATTGCGGAAGCAGCGACATTCCTAAAGTCCGCAACGGCCTCGGTACAGTTATTCTTTCTACTCCGCAAGGAATTATCAGCAATCGTACTGCTGTGGAAAGCAATGTCGGCGGAGAAGTTCTGTGTTTCGTATGGTAACTCAAAGCGTAAGGATAAATTATTATGTCTCGTATAGGTAAAAAACCAGTTGTTATCCCGAGCGGCGTAAAAGTTGCAGTTGGCGATAACAATGTTTCGGTTGAAGGCAAGGCAAAATTGTCTATAGCCATTCCGCCGAAAGTTACTGTTGACGTACAAGATTCTCAAGTAATTGTCAATCGCCTTGATGATACTCGTGAATCCGGCGCCATGCAGGGTTTGGCTCGCAGCCTGATCAACAATATGGTCGTCGGCGTTACTGAAGGCTTCAAAAAAGAATTGCTGGTTGTCGGCGTTGGATACCGTGCCCAGGTCAAAGGTAAGACTCTTGATTTGAGTCTCGGATATTCTCATCCGGTAATTTACCAGATCCCGGAAGGTATTGAAATTAGCGTTGAAGGTAATAAAATTACCGTCTCCGGTGCTGATAAACAACAAGTCGGTGAAGCGGCCGCTACTATTCGTCGTTACAGAAAACCTGAACCTTACAAAGGCAAAGGTGTTCGCTATGCTGATGAGCACATAACTATGAAAGAAGGTAAAACTGTTGGTTAATGGAGTAACTGAATAATGGCTATTTATAAAACCAAAGAACAAAAACGTTTGCGCCGGCATTTACGAATTCGTAAAAAAATTGCCGGAACTGCCGCCTGCCCACGGTTTTGCGTCAGTGTTACCGCAAACAATATATATTGTCAATTCATTGACGATGAGCAAGGCAAGACTCTTGCAATGACTTCCACGCTGGACAAGGCATTCAAGGATCAAAACGCTAAAGCTAATCTTGAAGGTGCCGCTCTGCTCGGGAAAATCGCAGCGGAAAAGGCAAAGGCTGTTAAAATCTCTGAAGTCGTATTCGATCGTTCCGGCTTCGCATACCATGGCCGCGTGAAAGCGATTGCTGAAGCAGCCAGAGAAAACGGACTTAAGTTTTAGGAGCAGATTATTATGGCTAGAAAAAATAAAAACAGAGAAGAAGAAGCTGTCCAAAGCGAATTTGACGAAAATGTTATCAGCATCAACCGCTGTTCAAAAGTAGTTAAAGGCGGCAGAAACTTCAGTTTCGGCGCTTTAGTTGTAGTCGGCGACCGTAAAGGCCGTGTCGGTTATGGTTATGGCAAAGCAAATGAAGTTGCTGATGCTATCCGCAAAGGCAGTGACGCGGCAAAGAAATCACTGGTGACTGTTCCGATGCACGGCACTACTCTCCCGCATATAATTGAAAGCACTTTCAGTGGAGCTCAGATCCTGCTGAAACCGGCATCCGCTGGTACTGGCTTGATCGCGGGCGGAACTATTCGTGCAATACTGGAACTCGCCGGAGTTAAAGATATCCTTGCAAAATCGTTAGGCGCAAATAATTCCCTGAACGTCGCGAAAGCTACTTTTAAGGCAATAGAAGGTCTTTCAAGCAAAAAAGATATTCTTGCAAAACGTGGACTCCAGTCCCTCTAAATTAGGAATTTAATATTATGAAATTACATAGTTTAGAAGTTGCTCCTGGTTCAAAACACCGCAGAAGACGCGTAGGCCGCGGCGATGGTTCCGGTACTGGCGGTACTTGCGGGCGTGGAGAAAAAGGACAGCACAGTCGTTCCGGCGCCAAGATCAGACCTTACTTTGAAGGGGGGCAGATTCCTTTGTTCCGTCGTTTGCCTAAACGTGGTTTCAAAAGCTTGAATCGCGTGGTTTTCCACACGGTCAACTTGAGCAAACTCGAAGCAAACTTCAAAGCCGGGGATGTTGTTGACGCAGAAGTATTACACAAGAAAGGACTTATCGGCAAACATGACTATGCTTTAAAGGTTCTTGCCAATGGCGAGATCACTAAAGCATTGACTGTTAAAGCGGAAAAGTTTTCGAAAGCCGCACAGGCAGCTATTGAAGCCGCCGGCGGGAAATGTGAAATTATATAAATTATTAACATAGCGAGTGGTTCATGTTTGCTGCATTTTGGAATACATTAAAAATAAAAGAGTTACGTAATCGTTTACTTTTTACTGCCGGTATCATTGTTTTAATAAGAGTAGCGGCTAATATTCCATGCCCGGGGATAGATCCCAGAGCATTGAGTATGTATTTCGAATCGAATTTTGGCAATGCCGCCACTTCCAGCGGACTGCTGGGAATGGTTGATCTTTTCAGTGGCGGAGCTTTGCTGAAATTCGCTCTGGCAACTCTGGGTATTATGCCCTATATTACATCTTCCATCGTAATGCAGTTGCTGACCCCTGTTCTGCCATCTCTCGAAAAAATGTCAAGAGAAGGCGATTCAGGACGGCAGAAAATCAATCAATACACTCGTTATCTTACAGTCCTGATATGCCTGGTGCAAGGAACCGTTGCCGCTACGGCAATGCTTAATCCGGGTAAACTGGGCTTACCTGCTCTTGCTAAGGGCCAGACTTTAATTGTCATAGAGCCGTCTGTATTCATTTTTATGACGGTTCTGGTCCTGACAGCCTGCACCATGGTTTTCATGTGGCTGGGAGAACAGGTTACCGAACGCGGAATCGGCAACGGCGCGTCAATAATCATTACTATTAATATTATCGCCCGTATGCCGAGCGCGTGTCTTCAGCTTTGGGAAATGGCAAGGCGCGGTTCAACAGCTGCCGGTACAACATTCACCCCTATTCATTTACTTATTTTGCTGTGTATTTTCGCTGCGGTTACCGCCGCGACAATATTACTGACCCAGGGATATCGTCGTGTACCTATCCAAATGGTTCGCAAAACTGTTGGCGGACAAGTTCAGGACGGCAGCACTTATATGCCTTTGAAAGTAAACTTCGCCGGAGTTATGCCGATTATTTTTGCCGGAGCTATTATTATGGTTCCATCGACATTGTTCCGTATGCTTCAATGGACAACTGCGGCTCAGTTCCTGCAGCACGGTTCGACCGGTTATATCGTTACTTATTCGGTACTCATTCTGGCCTTCTCCTATTTCTGGGTAGCGAGCCAGTTTAATCCATTACAGATTTCTGACAATCTTAAACAGCAGGGTGCTTACATACCGGGAATCCGTCCGGGAGAGCCAACCGCTCATTTCCTGGATACCACTATGACTAAAATAACTTTTGCGGGCTCTATTTTCCTGACACTTCTGGCTATTTTTCCAATGATGCTTTATGTTGGTCTTAGAATTCCTTTCATGGTAGCGTCATTCTTCGGAGGTACAAGTTTGTTGATTATGGTTGGTGTTGTTCTGGACACTCTCAGCCAGATGGAATCCCACTTGACAATGCGCAACTATGAAGGCTTCCTGAAGCGCGGACGTATTCGCAACCGTAGCGGAAAGTAATCAACACAGGGAGAGGGATATGCCGCAGCAAGTCATTGCTATTGATGGTCCCGCGGCCTCCGGCAAGAGCACTATTGCAGCTTTATTAGCCGCCAGGCTTCATATTCCTTATATAAACACCGGCAATATGTATCGCGCTATAACTATGTACGCGCTTGATTCCGGTATCGACCTTAAAACCAGCTGCACCAACGAAACTTTTAGGCCTCTTCTAAAAACTTTAACGCTGGATTATGTCAAAACAGCTTCCGGTGACTATGAACTGGAAGTGAACGGTTCTCTTCCCGGCCCAAAATTGCGCTCCCCGGAAGTAGCCGCCTTCGTCAGCCCGGTGGCAACCTTATCTGCGGTCAGGGACTGGCTCAAAGATTTGCAACGCAATTCCGTTAAACTCGGCCTGGTCGTGATGGAAGGGCGCGATATTGGAACTGTGATCTTTCCTGACGCAAAATACAAGTTTTTTCTTACAGCAACCCCCGAAGAGCGTGCCCGGCGCCGTCTTGCGCAAGACGGGGAGACTTTTGACGGCGCAACTCTGGAATCCGTGGCTCGCGACATCGCTGAACGCGACCGTATTGATTCAAGCCGGGCAATCGCGCCCTTGAAAGCAGCCTCAGATGCGGAAATTGTTGATACCAGCAATATGACTATTGATGAAGTAATTAACTATTTAGCAGGGAGAATAGAAAATGCCAGCTCATGAAATGACTTATCGCGTACCTTATGCCGACACTGACCAGATGAGTGTTGTTTACTATGCTAACTACTTAACTTATTTCGAGCGCAGCCGCACGGAAATGCTTCGTGATGCCGGCGTTCCTTACAGTGAACTGGAAAAGCAGGGCTACTTTCTGCCGGTTTCCGAGGCGGTTTGCAAATATCGCGCTTCAGCGACTTATGATAATCTCCTGACTTTTCGTTCATATGTACAGGAGATCCGAGGCGTCCGCATGACAATTGCTTCGGAAGTATGGAACGGAGATAAACTCCTGGTCGAAGGATACGTTGTTCTAGCCTGTGTAGGCTCTAATAAAAAACCGGTAAGAGTACCGGAATTCATTATTGAAGCCTGCAAGTCCTACGATAAATAAAATATCACTATTTTTTCAAGTGAATACGAAAATACTGAAAAGCAACTGCTAATGATATATTCCTGAATGTTGCTTATTGAGTTAAAGAACATGGAAATTACTGAATTAAAGGAAAAAGCCGGGATTCTGAAAAAAGAAATCTTTGTTATATATTTTGCTTTCCGCCATCCTCAAGTCAGCATTTTTACAAAAATAATAATCGCACTCGCACTAGGATATGCCCTTAGTCCTGTAGATATAATCCCGGACTTTATTCCCGTCATAGGTTACATGGATGATTTAATTATCATCCCGGGATTAATTTATCTGGCAATAAAAACAATACCGGAAGCTGCATTGGAGGAATGCCGGACAATGGCAGCCGGAAAAGCAATTAAATTAAAAGATAATTGGATTACAGGAACATTATTTATTTCAATATGGTTAATTTTGCTTTTCCTTATCTGCCGATTTGTTTTAAAAACTTTGCTTTTTTACATTGGTGCGCTAAGTTAAGAATAATAGAAATAATATAAGAATAAGAGCAACAAGATGATAGATCGCGACAAGCTTTATCCCTTGGTTTTTAAACCGATATACCACGGAAAAATGTGGGGCGGAACCCAAATTAAAGAATTTCTTAAACGTGATGACCTGCCGGACCTGAAAGAACCGATTGGCGAGTCATGGGAACTGGTCGACCGCAAAGACGAACAAAGTGTTGTCGTTAACGGCCCGCTTGAAGGTAAAACTATCTCGGAGCTAATAGCTCATTACGGCAAAAGCCTCCTTGGGAGTAAATACAACAACGGACCTTTTCCGCTGCTGGTGAAAATTATTGATGCCGGTGAACGCCTCTCTTTGCAGGTTCATCCCGATGAACAGGCTTGCGCCAGAATTGGCGACGGAGCGGAACCGAAAACTGAAATGTGGTATATACTGCATTCCCAAAAAGGCGCAAAAATCATGGCGGGGGTAAACCCACGCAGCACAAAACAACAATTATTAAACACTATTCAATCCGCTGATGTCGAACAACAACTGCAAGTTTTCGAGTCTGAACCAGGCGATGCCTATTTTATAAGCAGCGGTACGCTTCACGCTATCGGCGAAGGGAATTTACTGATTGAAATCCAGCAGAACAGCGATACTACATACCGCGTCAGCGATTGGGGACGTGTCGATGAAAACGGGAAATCCCGGGAACTGCACGTCGACAAAGCATTAGAATCGATAAATTATATCAACCGCACTTCACCGCGTATCCCGGGAGTGGCAGGAGTAGTACAGCATAATCGCAAATTCCCGGTAGTCAACCGCTGCCGCTTTTTCTCCGTTGATGATTTACGGCTAGTCGGGGAATGGAATGAAAACACTACCGTTTCCGGCAGTTTCCACCTGATAAGCTGTATAAATAAAACTATTAGAATCAGTACTGATGAAAATAATATTGACTTAAGTCCCGGACAAACTTGTCTGATTCCGGCAAACTTGGGAGCATACCGCATTCTTCCTATGGAACCCGGCGAAACAGACGTCCTAAAAACCACTCTTTAAAAGTACCCGCAGGAACAAATATGAATTCTTTTAAATGCATTACCCAACTGGCAGATTTTCTCCAGCAAGAATTTCCTCAGGCCTCATTCCCCGAAAACTGGACAATAAGCGCTGAAAAATGTCCTCCAAACATGGATGGCGACTTAACTGTAAACTGTTTCCGTTTCGCAAAGATATTGCGTAGTTCCCCGGACAAAATCGCGGATAAAGTTTTAGAATTTTTTAATCAAAACAGCGATGTTGATAAGGCTGAAAAAATCAAAGCTTTTGTCAATATAAGTTTATCTCCAAGCGCAATTTACCGTGATTCCGTCGCTGATATTGATTCCTTACTGCAAAGCTCCCAGCTCGAAGATGCCGGAAAAAAACGGGTATTGATCGAATATTCGGCTCCCAATACCAATAAACCGCAACACCTCGGACATGTTCGCAACAATACCCTCGGGATGAGCCTGGCTTCCCTGCTTTCACGCGTTGGACATGATGTTATCCAGATAAACCTCGTCAATGACCGCGGAATTCATATCTGCAAGTCAATGCTGGCTTATGAGCGCTTCGGTGAAGGTATAACGCCTGAATTAAGCGGCATCAAAGGCGATCATCTGGTTGGTGATTTCTATGTAAAATATAATAGTGCCTTGAAACAGCAGCTGGATGATTTACGTTCAGCCAAACCGGAACTCGCTGAAGAAAATGACGAAAAACTTTTCCTTGAAACAGAAATCGGACAGGCTA
The DNA here is from genome assembly GCA_963664605.1 of Victivallaceae bacterium. Classification (GTDB taxonomy): domain Bacteria; phylum Verrucomicrobiota; class Lentisphaeria; order Victivallales; family Victivallaceae; genus JAHOYW01. The sequence goes on along the minus strand of OY761536.1, from coordinate 600,769 downwards.
CGCAGAAAATGCTGCAGGACTGGGAAAACGGTGACGAAAAAGTTATTGCCCTGTGGAAAGAAATGAATTCCTGGGTCTTCGCTGGTTTTGACCAGACATATAAACGAATGGGCATCAAATTTGACCACACTTATCTTGAAAGTGAAACTTACCTGCTCGGCAAAGATATTGTTGCCGAAGGCCTGGCGCGCGGGGTTTTCACAAAACGTCCTGACGGAGCAGTGACTATTGACCTGGGCAAGATGGGAGAAAAAGTTGTCCTGCGTTCTGACGGAACAAGCGTTTATATAACTCAGGACATCGGGACCACCCTGAAGAAATATTCCGATTATAAGCCTGAAGAACAGATATGGGTTGTTGGCGATGAACAGATTCTGCACTTCAAGATGCTTTTTGAGATCATGAAAAAACTTGGTTATCCCTGGGCAAATGACTTACATCACCTGGCTTACGGCATGGTGAATCTGCCATCAGGAAAAATGAAAAGCCGCGAAGGAACGGTTGTCGACGCCGATGAACTTTTTGACGAAATGGTCAATCTGTCGGAAGAAGCATGCAGGGAACGTTACGGCGACAGCGTTTCAGCGGAAGAAATCGCAAACCGTGCGGAAACTATCGGTATGGGCGCCTTGAAATTCATGCTTCTGAAATTCAATCCGAAAACAACCATGATGTTTGACCCGCAGGCTTCAGTAAAATTTGAAGGCGACACCGGGCCGTATGTCCAGTATGCATGTGCCAGAATTAATTCTATTGAACGCAAAGCTGTTGAAAAAGGCCTTAAATTTGATGCCGGCACAATTAACTGGAAACTGCTGGACAATAATGAAGAAAAAACTCTCGCGATCACAGCATTCTTCTATCCGAAGGTTTTACAGGATGCCGCAGAGAAAATGGACTGCTCAGCTTTAGTTGACTATCTCCTGGAATTGGCAAAAGCCTTTAACCGTTTTTACCGTGAATGTCCGGTTCTCGCCGCGGAGAATGAGGATTTGGCAGGCGCGCGTATGGCTCTTTGCCATGCAGTCCGGAATATTCTGACTGACGGGCTCAATACCTTGACCATTGAAGTGCCTGAAGCAATGTAGCAGTTAACTCATCGGCAAAAAAAGAAAATACACAAGGCTTTCTACTTGAATTTAATGCTTTTAGCGTTTATTTTTATTAGAGTTAACAAATGAAGGTATAATTATGTATAGATTAACGGCTTTATTCGGCCTGCTTGTTGTCTTTGTTGCCGGATGCATAAATTTCCAGTACAAAGGCGCTGAGTTCACGCCTACTGAAAAAGCCAATATATATGAAAGCGCCAAGAGCATCCTCGACCAGAATTACCTGCTTATCGGCAAATGCGTCGCAACCGGCCGTTATAATGAGGTCACCCGTGAAAAGATGTATAAGCGTCTTAAAAAAGAAGCCGAAAGCAAAGGAGCCGATGCTGTACTGATTACCGCATATCAAATAGTCCCCACTGGAATATCTGAAAATGGACTTTTGAGTCAGGATTCCGTCAGCTTATGGTCCGAGGGAAGCGTTACAAATTCCGGATGGAACCAGCTGTACGGTGATTTTGACCAGTACTACGGACGAGTCGGGAAAAAAGATCAAAAAAGTACCACTCCTCTTTCGTACACCAGGGTAGTCCGGGCATCCTTTATCAAATACAACAAGAATCTGCCGAAAGATTTCGATTTAGCGGCATTCAAAAAGAAGTGGTCTACGTGGTCAAAACACCTGAAAAAACTCAAGCCGCCGAAACCGCTCAAGAAGCCGCCGGAGCCGAAAAAAGGGCATGATGTTGTGAATTTCCGGGATATGAACTAATCTCAGCTTTTGCATAATTTGAGTCTGAAAATGAAAAAACAACAAATATCTTTTGATTTTTTTGCCGACAACCCGGAAACATCTCCTCAGGAAACTCCCTCCGCAAATATTGCGGCAGAAGCTATTCCAGAAAAAGAAAAAGCTGTTCCAAACAAGGAAAAATCTGTTTCAACTCTAACTCCTCTAAAAATGAGACAGGCTGTATTAAAGTGGCTGGCTATGCAAGAACCCAGCGGAATTGCGACAAAAGTTGCCACTCGAATTTCAAAATATCAGGTTGATGCCGCTGCCTTCTGGTCGATCCCGGTTGGCAGCAGAAGACGTATAAAAAAAACCGTTTTAGTTGAAATTCGTAACAACCGGGATCATTGCTGGCCTGATTGCAGCAACCGTGAAACAATTCTTAAAAAGCTCCGCGATTTGAAAGCCCAAAAGACATCTTTGGAAACAAGCATCAAGCAAACCGAACCTGAGTTAAAAGCAAGTGATACCCTGTTTGAAGAATTTGAATGCTGGGATTTTGAAAAAAGCCGGAACAGCGATTATCACAAATGTTTGAGTGATATCGAAGATTTGCAGCACAGTCTGTATAAAGGAAGCCGTCTGGAACTGATTCGTCAGTCGCAAACTGCTGATTTTATTTATATCGCTCTTCCCGATGGAACAATCCATGCCGACGAACTCATTGATGGAATAGGTCTGCTGGCAATTAAAGATAATCTGGAAATAGAAGAAGTTAAAACAGCGGATAATTTAGCTTGTAAAGCGGAAAACAGAAACCATATAGTTCAGAATATTGCTATCGCCTGCTGCAAAAACTCTCTTTTCACCAACGGCGTAAATGTCACCAAAGACAGAATATTTATCACCACGCCTCCACGCAGAAGACGCAAGTAAAGCGGTAAAAAAAATGGACGGTTCTTTAAACCGTCCACAATAGCAAAATATATTAAAAATATTTTTACTTACCCCCTGATTATCGCCAGTATCTCATCGCGTTTACTTTCCATCTGAGCCTGGTCGTCGGCTTCAACGATTAAACGCAATAATGGTTCGGTGTTTGACGAACGGACATTAAACCACCAGTTTTTATATTCAACACTTAAGCCGTCTAGTTCAAACTGATGTCCATCAGAATATTTTTCTTTCAATTCAGCCAGTACATTCCCGGGATCGAGGACTTTTGAATTGATCTCACCGCTGAAAGCATATTTACGGAGAGGCGCGACCAGTTCACTGCTGGTTTTGCCGCTTTTGCAGATAAGATTGGCAAATTTCACAAAAGCCAAGCCCTGAGATTCCGCGGTGTAATTTTCCTTGAAGTAATAATGTCCTGAAAGTTCCCCGGCGAAAACCGCGTCATATTCCCGCATTTGCGCTTTGATAAAAGCATGGCCGACGCGAGACATAATTGCCTTGCCGCCGTTTTCTTCAATACACTCTTTAACAGCTCGGCTACTGCGCAGGTCATAAAGGATTGTAGCAGGGCCGTCAGCCAGAATATCCTGGGCAATCAGAGCGGTGAACAAGTCCATAGGAATAATTTCACCCTTGTCATCAATAAAACCGCAACGGTCGGCGTCCCCATCAAATGCCGCTCCGAAATCAGCTCCGACTTCTTTAACTTTTGCCCGGATGGCATCCAGGGTGTCGAGTTTCAAAGGATTGGCTTCGTGGTTCGGGAAAGTCCCATCAAGTTCCTTATACATTGGGATAATATCAAAAAACTCCTCTATTCCGGCGCTTTCAAAAGATCCCATGGAGTTGGCATAATCAACAACTACTTTTAATTTTCGGTCAACTTTGAGGTGATCCTGTAAAAATTTCGCGTATTCCGGCGCGATATCGTAATCCGTGACTGTTCCAGACTTGTCGCATTTGCTCCAGGATTCCTCCTCAACAATGCGTTCAATATCTTTGATTCCGGTAGCTCCACTGATCGGAATAGCTTCCCTCATACACAATTTAAAACCATTCCATCCCGCCGGATTGTGCGAAGCTGTAATAATTATACTGCCATCTGCCTTCAATGTACCGTTGGCGAAATAAGACATTGGAGTCGAGCACATTCCAAGGTTGATCACGTCCGCGCCCTGTTCTGTCATTCCTTTGGCTATTGCCGCGAATATTGGAACTGAATCCGGGCGCATGTCGTGTCCGACCACAACCTTTTTAGCTCCGGTAAACTCTATATAAGCACGTCCGATTTTTTCTGCGATTTCTTCGTTTAAGTCTTTCGGATAAATTCCGCGAATATCATATGCTTTAAAAATTCCAGCCATTTGTTTCTCCTTAAAATAAGATGTTAAAAGTAAGTCTAAATAATACACGCCCCAGCAATAAATTGCAAGTAAAGAAAAGTTAGAAATAAATTAAAGCGACCCGGATTAAATTTTTTCGATAATCCCGCCGCCAAGGAGGAATTCTTCATCGTAAAACACAACAGCCTGTCCGGTGGTAATGGCACGGCTTGGCTTATCAAGAGCGACTTTCAAGCCGTTATCATATTTTTCAACCGTGCCGCCGACTGGCTTGCTGCGGTAACGAACCTGGACCTGGCAATGATGCGGCATTTCCGGTGGAATTCCACATTGCCAGTTTATATTGCTGACTCCAAAAGACTGCGACATCAATTCCTCGTTATCGGTTACAAGGTTTATTTTGCCGCTTTCCGGGTCTATCGACTGGACATAACCAGGCTTGCCTAAAGCAACCCCCAGCCCTTTGCGCTGACCAATCGTATACTGGTGCAGCCCCGCATGTCTACCGACCGTTTTGTCTTTATAAATGAAATCCCCTTCTTGTGCTTTCCCATTGAATAAACGGCGCAAGGTTTCGGGGAAAACCTCCCCTTCTACAGAAAAACAGGCGTCCTGGCTGTCTTTTTTGCCAGAGTTTTTCAGCCCCATTTCACGGGCTAATGCCCTGACATCTGTTTTTTTCATTTCCCCTATCGGAAAACGTATTTTTGCGAGCTGTTTTTGAGTCAGGCGGTAAAGAAAATAGCTTTGGTCCTTGAGCGGGTCATTACCGCGTTTTAGTTTATAGATACCGTTGTCATTGATGATTTGCGCATAGTGTCCGGTAACAATCCCTTCTGCGCCGATTTCCTCCGCAAAATCCAGCAGTTTACCGAATTTTATAAAGAAGTTACAGTAAGTGCATGGGTTAGGGGTACGCCCCTGACAATATTCCAACCATGCGGGTTCCAGAACCAAGTCCTCAAAATCGGGATAAAGATCAAGGTAATGATGTTCAATATCAAGTTTTTTTACCAGTTCAGCCAGGGTTTGTTCATCATTTTCAGATGTGCACGTCTGGAATTTGGCAAAAGCCGGGTCAGGATGTTTTAAACGCAAAGTCGCGCCAACAACCTCATAGCCTTCATTTTGACATACTGCCGCAGCAACAGAGGAATCAACCCCGCCACTCATCGCCGCCAATATTTTCTTTTTTGCCATTTATCACCTTCTCCTATGTATTCTTCTTAAGACTTTTTCACTTTCTGTATTCATGGATTTACATTTCGGGCATCTGTATTTATTTTTTTTAAAAGCTGCAATTTCTTCTTCGTTCAAATTATCCGGCATCAGCGGCAGGATGAATTTATTCCTGCATTCCAGGCAGCGGTATGCCATGCCAACAGTTTTACCGCACTTTTTACAACGGGCTTCATGAATGTCAATAAAACGCATTACAGTATTATGCCCGTTGGAACATCTCACCGCATTCAAGGGGCCCAGGCTTGCTGCTTCGGAAACTGATTGAGAGTTGAAAATACTGTCAATAGCGCTGCCGAACAATACGGAAATCACCAATACAAGCAAAATTAAAAATATTCGTAAAAAGATATTTTTATGGAAAGGGACCTTCGGCATCAAATAGCGTTTTGAAACCGGACTGTCTTTAAGAAATTTATTGAGATTTTCAGTTGCTTTGCTTTTTTGGACAATTTCCTGTTTTGACAGTTTTTTTGCAGCCGGAACTTCAGGTACCTTGACGCCGGTGCGCTTTTTAATAACTTTTGCCTCATGCTTAGAAGCGTATTTCAAAAACTCATAAAGCTTGGAAAATATTTCCTCAAGATCCCGAAGCCGGGGACGTTCTTCCGGATTTTTCCTGAGCATCGCGACAATCGTATCGGAAAATTTTAAAGAAATTGCATCATTTAACTTATTAAGCGGCGGCGGCACATAATTCGACTGCCTTGTTATGCTTGCCACCGGATTGGGAGAAAGAAACGGATTATCGCCAGACACGGCTTCATACAAAATGATTCCCAGGCTGTAAACATCACTTCTGGCGGAAAGATCATGGTCACCAGTCAGGTATTCCGGTGAAATATACTCCAGTTTGTTCCATAAATCCATATCCAAAGGAATGTCCTTACTCACACGCGAAACGACCACGCCAAAATCAGACAACTTATAATCGTCATCATCAATCATGATATTTTCCGGTTTGACGTTTAAGTGAAGAACCCCCGCCTTTTTAAGAGCAAACAAACCCCTGACAACATCCAATCCCAGCTTACACGCTTCCCAGTCCGCCAGGGTCCGAGATCTCATTCTTGCGAATAAACTGCCTTGCTGTTCGTATTCCATTGCCGCATAAATGCGGTTGTCTTTCCAGCCGGAATCATAAATACGCACCAGATTTTCAGATTCGGCGCGCATATAATTTCTGGTTATACTTATAAAAAGTTCCGCAATATCCTCACGGGCAAAATCTTCTTTCAAAAGTTTTACCGCCACTTCCCTGTCATCCTGTTCTGTATCTTTAGCCAGGAAAATAACAGAATGAGGACCGTATCCTACGACTTTTTCTATTAAGTAGCGCTCCATCAGCAAGGTGTGATTTTCCGCCAGTTCGCAGTCTTCCTTATGCAAGGCGGAAAATCCAAGCAAAGTTTTTAATTTTGCAGCCAGAAGAGCGTTTTTAACCGGTTTTGAGAGATAGTCATCTGCTCCCGCCTTCAAGCCGCGTAAAACATCTTTTTCATTATTATCGGAAGATATTATGATAATCGGTACATTTCTACCTGAAGGAAGGCTGCGGATTTCCTTACAGGCTTCAATACCGTCCATGACCGGCATTTTGACATCCAGCAGCACCAAATCAGGTTCCTGCTCTTTAAAGGCATCAACCGCTTTTCGTCCATTTGTACAGATTATCGGCGTATGCCCCATCATGTCCAGCATATCTCTGTAAACATCGCATATAAGCGCGCTATCTTCAGCAACCAGAATCAATGCCATAATGTTATTCTCCCTGTAATCCTGTCATTTAATTGGGGGCGCCCCGGCCTGTTTTGTAAACGATATTAAGTTCTTTGGGGGACATTGCACGACGCAGAATGACTATTTCGTCAATTTTTCCTCTAAAGCAGGCTGTTAAACTGTAATAATTTTCAGTTTCTGTTTTTCCATTTCTGGAATTAACAATATTTCTGGTTTTTGTCCGGCTGGAAGCTCCTATAGTCAAACGCTTACCGTTTTTGAAGTCAACTCCGGATTTTGATTTAATATATCTTGTTGCCTGAACTTTCCCGTCAACAAATATCTTTAAACCGGAGCCGGGTTTGTTAACCACGCCAACATGATACCATTTTCTCTTATATATTTTTTGTTCACAGCGCACTTCCTCTTTACCGGCAACTGCTTGAATTCTTGAATCGTATATGAACATAGCGTATTGTTGTTTGCCCCCCTCTTCTCCTTTAGTAAAAATTGTTCCTGAAGGCTCACTGTAATAATAAATCCAAAAATAAATGGTAAATTCGTTTTTAGCTCGAAGAAAATCGAATGCGTCAGACCCGGCAATATATAAACACTGGTCCGTTCCATTAAACTGCACAGCGCCTTTTTCATACCAGCGCCCGCCATGCGGCAGCCATTCCGGATTATTGACCATTATTGCTGCATATTTTTTGGCATCAAAATTTTTAAGATCAGAGGCTTTTGCAAGGTTTTCAACGCAGGGAGTCATAATTCCATCAATATTAAGCTTATCACCGTACTCCTGAAAATTAAAATTAGCCACCGTTCCCGGTTTTTGATTGAGGCTTTCATTATATTTAAGCCAACGGTCAAAGCCGGCGGCATTTCTGGAACGCTGGAATTTAGGCAATATCAGTCCTGTAACGATTCCAATAATAGCCAAAATAAGCAGCAATTCAACAAATGTAAAAAATGCTGCTTGTGACAAAGCATGCTTCTTTATTTTTCTTTTGACTAACGTAAAAAGCATTTTATCTAATAGAGTAAAATTTTTCATAAAACTCTCGTGTGTTTATTATCAGTTTTTCCCCTGTTTGCAGTACACAATAAACAATTGTTTTTTTACCAATATGCCTGCTGTTCAAGAAAAATGCAAGCGGGTTTTCTGTTTAAAGCAGTCCGTGAATCTGGAAAAGATATAAGGTCTCAGAAAAATTATTTGAGAATATTAACAAAAAATACTATTGATTTTTTCAGGCTTTTGTTATATTCTAGTTCTAGATCATTCGAAATCACTCAAGGAAACAAGCTTATGAAAAGGATTCTTTTACTTCTGTCAATGTCGGTAATTTTCCTGGGAAATACCACCGTAAGCTCAAAAGAGTTCTCTCTCAGCTCAAAAAACTTCAAAGACGGCGGCAAAATACCTACAGAATTCACTAAAGCCGCGGGCGGGGAAAACCGTTCCCCACAGCTAAGCTGGGAAAACCCTCCTCCGGGGACGAAATCCTATGTCATAACTTGTATTGATATTAATCCGGTGGCAAGGCGCTGGGTACACTGGATGATAATACATATTCCAGCAGAAATAAATTCCATCCCGGCAGACGCGTCAGGCGGCAGTATGCCTAAAGGAGTGAAAGAACTGAAAAATTCATTCAAGTCCCGTGGATGGGGCGGACCGCTGCCTCCGCCTGGAACCGGCGTACACCGTTATGTTTTTACTATTTACGCCTTGAATAAAACAAGCGTTTCCCTCCAGAGAAAACGCCTGTCTGAGAAAATGTTGCTGCGCCTGATAAAAGACAAAGTTCTAGGTAAAGCTTCTATTACCGGAACATACCAGCAAAAATAGAAAAACAACAGAAAGCCATAAAAATGATTATTTTTATCCTATAAGCGGTTTATCCGCTTGAAATTAGCGTATATATACCTATTGTATTTTCTGTACATATAAAATTTAACAATTATTTAACATGTTAGGGTTGTACTCATGATGGAAGCAAAAGGTCTTCAGGATGTGGCTGCCAAACTGCGTGAAATATATAACCGCGCGATGGATGCCGGCAGAAAAAAAAATTGGGATTACGCTATTGATCTGATGTTGAATGTTCTGGAAAAGGAACCGATGCTGCAGCCTGCCAGACAGGAACTGCGTAAATTTGAGACCGGCAAATCAGACAGCATGGGATTTATGAGTAAATTATCTGCCAGAATATCAGCCTCTTTTAAAGTGCCGAAAATAAAAATCCTCGCTAAAAAAGATCCCATTAAAGCAATAATGAAATGTGAAAAACTCCTGGGCAAATATCTCTATAACGGCACAGTATTAAACACCCTTGCCGATATTTCCGTCGCTCAAGGCGCATACTTTATCGGCATTGAAGCCCTCGAAATTATCCATGATAAACATCCGAAAAACGAATCCAATTTGCGAAAACTGGCTGGATATTATAAAGACACAAAAGACGGCATGGCCCACCTGCGGATATTTCAGGAAATCGGCAACCTGCATCCTAATGACTTAACTGTACAAGGCGAAGTGCGTTCAGCACTCGCATTTTCAACAATGCATAAAGCAAACTGGGAAAAAGAAGGTTCTACATACGAAAAGGTTAAAGACAGAGAAAACGCCGTTTCTGAACAGATTGCCGAAGGTTCTCTTCATGATGACAAGCAGGCCACGCTACTCGTCGAAAAATATACAAAAGAACTTGAGGAAAAAGAATCTTCTGATGTCAGGCGCAGACTGGCGGAAGCTTATATTATGCTCAAGGACTATGAAAAAGCAATTGAGCAGCTTAATATTATTCAGGAAAACAACGGAACAATGGACCCGGCAATCGATAAACTTATAGAAGCCGCATACATTGCTAATATTGATGCCAATATAAAAGAACTCACCCAAAATCCTGACCAGTACGAAGAACCGGAAGAACAACTCGCTGATCTACGTCAACACCGCTCACAATACCGCTTCAAACGCGCTTTGGACCGCGTCGAACGATATCCAAACGATACGCAGCTGCGTTATGACCTGGCCGTAATATATTTCGAGAATGAAAATATCGATGAAGCGCTTGAAGAATTTCAGAAAGCACGCAAGAATCCACAACGCAAACGTTCCTGTATGGTTTATATCGGACGCTGTTTTGAGCATAAAAAACAGTTTGACATGGCTGTCGATCAATTTAGTGAAGCTATTGCCGAAATGGAAGATATGTCCAAAGAAAAAATGGAAGCTCTTTATTATCTTGGCGTTGCCTATGAATCTCTTGAAGACAATGATAAAGCTTTGAGCTGCTTCAAGGAAATTTATCAAAATAATGTTAATTATAAAGATGTCGCGGAAAAAATCAAAAAGCATTACAAATAATCTTGCGGTCTTATTTTATTTGTAATGTTCAGGCGGCAGAGTATATTATGGAATTAAAATAATTTCGTGGTCTAGTAAAATATCTCGATATTAAACTATTTTCAGGGGATCGGGAAAGGAGCTTAGATGGCTGATAATACAAATAAAACTGATACTGGCAATATTCCTCCAATGGACGATACTAAAACACGTAAAACAATGAAGCTGACTCCAGTGGGAAAAGAGGAAAAAAGCGATAGCGTAAAACCAATCGTCGACCCCCTGACAATGCGCAATACCGAAACTGGTCCGCTGGGCACAATGGATGATACCCGAACACGTAAAACTGTTAAATTGAAATCCACCAAGACCGGGGAAATAACTCTGGAAAATACTCCTAAAGTAGACTTGAAACCAGTTGTTGACCCCCTGACTGTACGCAACACTGAAACTGGACCGTTAGGCGCAATGGTTGACACCCGCACCCGCAAAACCGTTAAATTGAAACCTTTGAAAACCGCAGGGGATGGAAATGTAGCACCAGGGGAACCAGAACCAGCTGCAAAACCGGAAGAAGAGGCAAAGCCTCAGACTCCAGAGCCAACTCCAGCTTCCGCCGCTGCGCCGGAACCTCCGAAAACATTACAGGATACCAGCACACGCAGAACGCTTAAGCTCAAAGCTGTAACCCCCGGAGAAACGAAACCCGCAGAAGCTGGCGCGGATGGAATGCTGAAAGACACCAGCACACGCAGAACACTCAAGCTCAAAGCTGTAACCCCCGGAGAAGCAAAACCCGCGGAAGCTGGCGCAGATGGAATGTTGAAAGACACCAACACGCGCAAGACTCTTAAACTAAAAGCCGTAACCCCCGGAGAAACGAAACCCGTAGAAGCTAGCGCGGATGGAATGTTGAAAGACACCAACACGCGCAAAACCCTAAAACTTAAGGCAGTAACTCCGGGAGAAGCAAAACCGGGCTTGACTTCCGAAAGCAGCGTTTCCAAAACCCTTCAGGATACTAATACCCGTAAGACTCTCAAGCTTAAAGCAATAAAACCAGAGGCAGAAGAAGATAAAGCTGCTTCCAGTGATAACCAAACATCGGCTCTTGAAGCCCCGGCTGATAAAAAGCCCATAACTCTTAACGCTCCTGCAGCTCAGGCGCCAGTTGAGAAGAAAACACCGGCTCCTGAAGCTTCGGCTGATAAAAAACCTATGACTTCAGATGCTCCGGCTCCAAAGCCTGAAATTAAAGACGCGGATAAAGCGCCAACACCAAAAGAAGAAGTTTTAGAAGATACCAGAACCCAAAATGTTGATACTCCGTCAACTGATACTTCCGGACTGGCTAAACCTGACCATACTTCTGATGATACTATAAAAATTGAACGCCCAAAGCCAAAACCTGATGCAATGCCGCTGCCATCATTAGGCGCCCCTGCCGCCGCAAAGACCGTTAATAATAAAGAAACGGTAAAATTGCGGCCATCCGTTTCGACTTCGCAGGAACCAGCTAAAGACGACATGGCAGCAAAAGCTTCAAAAGCAACCATAAAGCTTTCTCCACCATCCGCACCAAAACCTCCGGAACCTCCAGCCCCCCCAAAAGCGGAAAGTGAAAAAGAGGAACCTGAAAAAACTGATGAAAAACCTAAATCAAAACTGACTATCGGCAAAGCGCCGCCACCAAAGACTCCTCCAAAAGAAGAAGAGGCTCCTCCTGAGAAACCCGGTGGATTGAAATTGAAATCCATGGCTCCTAAGACAGAAGCTCCCCGCGCCGCCGCGGATCAGGAAAAAATTAAAGAAAAGAAAAGCGGTAAAAAAGGCGGTAAAAGCCAGGCATCCCCGGTTTACGCAGCTGTCGCCGTTATTACTCTTGTATTGGTTGCCTTCGGCGCATTAGCCACAACTGCACAATTCTTTGATCTTTGGGAACCGGAAAATCCTGTCGGAAAGCAAATAGTTCCTCATGTAAGAGGCATCATGGACAGTTTGATGAGTTCCTTGCTCAAATAAAGAATTATTTATTAACAAATAAGGAAGATTGCCTGACAAAACAATCTTCCTTTTTTTGTGGAGATAAAACAATATAATAAAAGGCCTTATATTTGACATGGACGGCACTTTGACCGTGCCGCTTATAGATTTTAAAAAGATCAGGCGCGAATTGAATATAGAAGAAGGCGGAGATCTGGCTGAAATTATAAATTCGTGGCCGGAACCACGTCGTAAAAGAGCCTGGCAAGTAATCGAAGAATATGAGATGTACGCGATTGAAAACAACAGCCTCCAGACCGGTGTTGAAAATGCTCTCAAACGTTTTGCCCAAGCCAATATGCGCATGGCTATAATTACCAGGAATACAGCCCGCAGCACCAATGCCCTGTTAACAAAACTGCCCGTAAAATTTGATCCGGTTTTAACACGTGAGTTTCCGCATATTAAACCGTCCCCGGAACCGGTTTTGTACATTCTTGATGCATGGAAAATTGAAGCTGACGAATGTATTATGATCGGTGATTATATTCACGATATACAATCAGCTAATTCCGCCGGAGCACTATCATGCTACTTCAAAAACCCGAATGTAAAACACTGGGATGAACATGCTGATTTCACGGTTTCCTCGTACCGGGAACTGGAAAATCTGGTATTTGATGAAAGCTAAACAGCTTTAGCCGAAATAAAGAGTTTGCTTTTGCTGTTTTTACGGCTAAATTGTTTTATCAAGTAATTAAATCCTATAGGTAAAAATGCATGAAAGAACTTTTTGGAACAGATGGTGTCCGGGGTAAAGCAAACCAGTATCCGATTACCGCTGAACTCGCCTTGCACCTGGGAAAAGCAACAGCACACGTTTTCGGTGCAGCTGGACAGGGGTTACGCAAGGCCATAATGGGGAAAGACACCCGTTTGTCCGGTTATATGCTCGAAACGGCTATTACCAGCGGTATGCTCAGCATGGGGATGGATGTCATCGCAGTCGGGCCGATGCCAACTCCAGCGGTGGCGCATTTAACCAAGTCCATGGGTGCTTCATGCGGCATCATGATTACCGCGTCTCATAATCCTGCCGATGATAACGGAATCAAGATTTTCGGACACGACGGCTTTAAGCTCCCTGATGAAACAGAGCTGGAAATTGAAAATCATATTTTAAGCGGGGAATTGAATTCTGATGCCATCCCCAGCTCACAGATCGGTAAAGCCTATCGTATAGATGATGCCCGCGGACGTTATATAGAGTTTGCTAAAAGTTCAATCAATAATCAGAGTTTGAAAGGTTTGAAAATAGTTCTTGACTGCGCCAATGGCGCGGCTTATTCGATGGCGCCGCTGATCTTTCAGGAACTCGGAGCGGAAGTTATTGTTACAGCAGCAGCTCCTGACGGGCATAACATAAATGACCACTGTGGAGCAACATATTCACAGCATGCCGCCGCACTGGTCAAAAAACACAGCGCAGATTTAAGCATTTCTCTGGACGGCGATGCTGACCGGGTTATTTTCTGCGACGCCAATGGTAATGAAGTAAACGGCGACCGGCTTATCGGAATGGTAGCGCTCGATTTTAAACAGCGCGGACGCCTGACAGGGAATTCCATAGTTGTTACCAGCATGAGCAACCTGGGGCTCATAAAAGCAATGGAAAAAGCTGGAATCAACGTAATTCAGACAGATGTCGGTGACCGTTATGTCATTGAGGAAATGCGGAAAAATGATTTCAACATCGGCGGCGAGCAATCCGGTCATATTATTTTTATGGATTACGCAACGACCGGTGACGGTATCATCACCGCCTTGCATGTCCTTAAACAAATGGTCAGAAATAACAAATCGATAGCTGAACTGGCTGCTTTTATGGATGTTTTCCCTCAACGTCTTGAAGGCATCATAGTCAAAGAAAAGCCTCCGATCGATGAAATTCCCGCTTTACGTGACGCCATTATGGATTGCGAAAAAGCTTTGGACGGCTTCGGGCGAACAGTGGTACGTTATTCCGGAACCGAAAATAAGATCCGCATTCTCGTCGAAGCCGAAAAACAAAAGGACGTCGATTTCTGGACCAAGAATCTCTGCGACATCGCCAGAAGAGAATTGACATAAGTGGCGGCATGGCTTCACCTGTTTGTAGTTCCGCCTTCATGCGGTGCTTTGGAAAACTTGAACTCCCCATAAAATTCTGTTATCATTTACTTTAACTCATCCAGCTTAAACCGCTATTTTCCTGCCTTATAGTTTGACTTTTGCGTATATTGCTGTAGATTAAGAGTTTTTGCAGAATGAATTACTGTTCTTTTGCCCTGACACGGGCGGGAATCCCTGACCGGATATAATTAATTTATGCTTACGTCCTGACCATTGAAAAGGTCGCCGCCGGTTATGTGAGATTTATTCATATTAAAGAGCCGAAACAGCTCGATATACTGGCGTGAGCGTAGATTTGTATAGAAGGTACAAGATGGAAAAAGATGTCAAAGATAAACCGGAAATCAATAATGAATCTGCCGGTTATATGAAAGATGAGTTCGTAGCATTCGGACTTAATGAAAGTTTGAACAAAGGTATTCGCGAAGCTGGATTTAAAACGCCAAGTGAGATCCAAAGCGCAGTTATTCCAGCAATTATGGAAGGACGCGACGTAATCGGGCAAGCGCAGACCGGAACAGGAAAAACCGCGGCATTCAGTTTGCCGGCAATGAATTCCATGAGCTTCGACCGCGGCGTCGAAATGCTGATAGTTGCTCCAACCCGTGAACTGGCAATGCAGGTGAGTGATGAAATTTTCCGCCTCGGAAGATTTGCCGGAGTAAAAACCGGAGTTGTTTGCGGCGGGCAGTCATATTCACGCCAGATCAACTTGGTCAACCGCGGCGTAAACGTCGTTACCGCGACTCCGGGACGACTTCTCGACCTGCTAAGTGAAGGCAAACTAAATAACTTCAACCCGTCAGTAGTTGTGCTGGATGAGGCTGATGAGATGCTTGATATGGGATTTCTGGATGATATCAAGGCTATATTTGACTTTCTTCCTGGGGAACGCCAAACTCTTTTGTTTTCAGCAACGATGCCTGAACCAATAAAAAAACTGGCTAATACGATTTTAAATAATCCCGTATCTATAAAAACAACCAGCAACACCGATTCCACCAGCGAGAATGTCGAACAGCTTTATTGTGTAATGGAAGAGCGTGAGCGCCAGAATGCAATTATTCGCCTTATGGATGATTTATGTCCGAAAAAAGCGATTTTATTTTGCCGTACCCGCACTGAAGTCGACCGTTTAAGCAATTCGCTTGGTGGACGCGGCTTCAACGCCAAAGGTTTGCACGGAGATATGGAACAGCCGCAGCGCAATGAAGTTATGAACGCGTTTCGCAAAGGACAGATCGACATCCTCGTCGCGACAGATGTTGCTTCGCGCGGGCTGGATGTTATGGATGTCACCCATGTTTTTAATTACCATATGCCTTTTGATACCAAAAGCTACATTCACCGTATAGGCCGTACTGGGCGCGCCAGCAACAAAGGCACTGCAATAACTTTTGTAACCCCTATGGAATTTCATCAGTTGAACCGTATCCAGAAGCAAAGCGGAGCCCAAATTGAATTCGCCTTGATACCAAGCCGTCAGGAATTACGCAGAAACAGAATGTTCCGCATGATTGATTCTGTGCGTGAAAATAATGTCGTTTCAGAAGGAATTGACATGGTTCAGCAGCTTGAGGAAGATATGGATCTATCTGAAATTGCCTATAAATTAGCTTCTATGCTTTTAGAAAAACAAGGCGAAACCGGACCGGAAACCATCGGCCTTGACGAGCAAGAACTGAAGGATCTACGCAGCAAGGCCCGTAACAACCGCAAAAAGAGGTTTCCGCGCAAAGGAAATCGCAATAGAAGTCCACGCAAGGGAAATGAGCCCAATGAAGGGAATAAATCCCGCGGAGGAGAAAAAGATTCCCGCCCCGGCGATTTTAAGAAAAAGCGCAAGGATTTCAGTAAATCAAAGCCCAAAAAACGCAAAAAATAATGCTGTTTGAAAGTCCAATACTGTCTGGACATTATCTCCACCTAGATTATATTTGAAATAGCAAGCTGCTGTCAATATACGTACATTGCGCGCAAAGCAACTGGAACATTTTATTATTTTCCTACTTTTATCATATAAATACTAATTAATTCTTGACAAAACAGCATCGCGAGTGTTTATTATCACTTATTAGTAATACTAATTTTTGATAAAAACCAAGGATTTATACATGAAAATGCGGCCAAGTAAAGTACTCAGAAAATTACGTGCTGGCGAAGCTGTCAACTGTGTAAAACTTAATTTTAGTGATCCACGCGCTTATGAAATCCCTGCAATAGCCGGATTTGACTGCATTTGGACCTGCCAGGAACATACCGCAGTAGATTATATTCAACTTCAAGAGCAAATCATGGCTGCTAAAATGCATGACTGTGACTTGTTATGCCGGGTTCCGCGCGGTTGTTACAGCGATTACATCAGACCGCTTGAACTGGATGCCACAGGTATTATGGTTCCTCATATCATGAGTGCGGAAGATGCCCGGAATGTAGTCAAAATGACCCGTTTCCAGCCAGTCGGAATGCGCCCCGTTGACGGCGGAAACGCTGACGGCAAATACTGCCTGATTCCTTTTGAGGAATATTTGGAACAAGCCAATCGTGAACGTTTTATCATCCTTCAAATCGAAGACTACAGCGCAATGAAAGAGTTAGATGAAATTGCGGCAGTGGAAGGCTACGATATGCTTTTTTTCGGTCCCGGTGATTTCACTCATTCTCTGGGAATGCCAATCAACTTTAATGATCCGCGCGTACAGGAAGCCAGAGTAAAAATTGCTGAAGCTGCCAAAAAACACGGTAAATTTGCCGGAACCGTTGGGAATCTGCAAAACTATCAGGAACTTATTGATACCGGCTATCAATTCATTAATTTAGGCGCGGATGTAATAACCTGGGGAAACTGGTGCAGGGAAGCCATTGCTGAATTTAATAAACAAAGCAGCAGCAAGTCAGAATACTACAAATAAGTGAATATAAGATATTTTGCAATAAGTCCGGTAAATTTTCGCCGGACTCTTTTTTTATTTATCGCTTTGCATTTTAGCTATAGTGGTTATAATTTAATTATAACGGGAGATTTCTATGTCTAAAAAAGTCAGGAAAAAAACTATTGCGATAATGACCAGCGGCGGAGATGCTCAAGGTATGAATGCCGCCGTGCGGGCAGCCGTACGCTGTGCTCTGGTCCAGGACTGTGATATTTACGCCATCTATGAAGGCTATCAGGGAATGATTGATAATTTAATCATGCCGATGTCCTGGGAAAGTGTTTCATCTATTATACAACTTGGCGGTACCGCTATTGGTAGTGCCAGATGTAAAGAATTCCGTGAGTTTTCCGGACGTTTACGAGCTGCCGAAAACCTCTTGAAACACAATATCGACCACCTGATTATAATAGGCGGAGACGGCAGTTTGAGCGGAGCCGATGAATTTGCCCGCGAATGGCCGGAGTTGCTTGCGGAATTATTTAAAAAAGGAAAAATTTCCGCGTTAAAACTAAAACGCCACCCGAAACTGAGCATAGTCGGCATGGTCGGATCTATTGACAATGACATGGCAAACACCGATATGACTTTAGGCGCTGATTCCGCTCTACACCGGATCACGGAGGCCATAGATGCTTTAAGCAGCACCGCTCAAAGTCATCAAAGGATCTTTGTTGTCGAAGTCATGGGGCGGAATTGCGGCTACCTTGCTTCAATGAGCGCCATCGCGACCGGGGCGAGTTACGCTTTTATCCCTGAGTCACCCCCCGCGCAAGGCTGGGAAAGGGAATTGCCCAAGCAGTTGGTTACCGCTCACAAAGCCGGACGCCGGGACAGTATTATTGTTGTTGCTGAAGGCGCACGCGATATGCATGGCAACCCTATCAGTTCAGCGCATATCAAAGAAGTTCTTGATAAACATATGGGCACTGAGTGTAGAATAACCATTCTGGGACACGTACAGCGCGGCGGCACTCCCAGTGCTTTTGACCGCTATCTGGGCACGGTAAGCGGCGTCGCGGCAGTAAAAGAACTGCTAACGGGCTGCGACGGGGACGCAAAGATCATCGTTATCCGCAATAACCGCATCAAGGCGGTTTCATTACAGGAATCCGTCGCTAAGACCCATGCTATAGCTGATGCTATTAAAGCGGGTGACTTTCAGCAGGCAATGCAGTTGCGCGGCAGCGGCTGGGAAATAATGAACTCCATACTCGAAACCTTGAGTCTGCCGAAGGCTCCTGTGAGTAAAAAGAAACAAAAGACTTTAGCGGTAATCACTTGCGGCTGGCCGGCCCCGGGTATGAACAACGCTGTCCGGACCGCGGTAAGGCTTGGTTTGGCAAATGGTTATAAGATGCTCGGCATCAGGCAAGGCGCGGAAGGCTTGATAAATGACATCGTCCACGAATTCAACTGGATGGATGTTGAAGAATGGGTCGCTCAGGGCGGTTCCCTCCTTGAAGCGAACCGGATTATACCTGCCGGCAATGATTTCGCGGCAGTTGCTAAAACCATAAAAAAACATAAAATTGACGGCATGCTTATGGTAGGCGGCTGGACCGCCTATAAAGTTGCTGAACTGATAGATAAGATGGATGATAAATATCCGGCTTTGGACCTGCCAATAGTCTGCATTCCGGCAAGTATCAATAACAACCTGCCTGGATCAGAACTGGCAATCGGCGCTGATACCGCCCTTAACACCATTGTTGAAGCCGTCGATAAAATAAAAAACTCTGCGGATACGTCACGACGCCTGTTCCTGGTGGAAGTCATGGGGCGCTACTGCGGGTACCTGGCATTAATGAGCGGGCTGGCAACCGGAGCAGAGCATATTTATCTGCACGAAAAAGGTATTGATCTGAAACTATTGCAATTCCAGATTAAAAAATTGAAAAAAGCTTTCAAAAAAGAAGGGCGCGGCATAGCGTTGTTTATCCGCAACGAAAAAGCTAATGACGCTTATTCAATAGATTTTATAGCAAGACTGTTCACCGAGGAAGGCGGAGGCTTATTTGATGTCCGCAAAACCATTCTCGGGCCGATACAGCAAGGCGGAAATCCCACCCCGTTTGACCGTATACAGGCTACCAGACTTGCTTATGACGGCATGCTTCAGTTATTTAAGAAACTCAAAAAAGATGATAAAACCAGCACCTTTATCGGCTTCAGCGGCAGCCGGACCAGCCTCCACCCGATAGACGAACTTTGCAAAATGGTTGCATGTGAATTCCAACGCCCAACCAATCAATGGTGGGAATCCCTGATAGACATAACTTCGGAACTGGCTATCAAACCGGGAATATAAATCTACCCTGCCTGCACCGTGGCAAGCCATGTTGATAATCCGGAAAGAACCATTTGCACTCCAATAGTAGCGACAATCAATCCGGTTATCCTTATCAAAGCGCCCATTATATTGAATCGGACAAGTATATTTCCAATGGGTTTAGCTAAAAGCATAAACACCATGTTAATAAGCACTGCGATAAATACTGCGGCAAATGCTACACCGAATCCCTTACTGACAGCCATGGGCAACACCGCGGCAATTGTTGCGGGGCCGGCAATCATTGGCGACGCAAGTGGAACGATAGAAACTTCTGAAAGCCGGGTTTGAGCTCCTGTTTCAAAGAACACTCCCTTCGAAAGAGCTTTAAAACCAACCCAAAATAAAACACAGCCTCCGGCAACTTTCAATGAATACAATTCGACCCGTAAAAAAGAATTAAACAGGAATCCGCCGCATAACATAACCAAGGTCAAAATAAACAAAGCTATAATTGTTGAGTTTGTTACTATTTTAGGCATTTCCTTGCCAGATTCCGAATCCTTGGAAAATACTGAAAGGATACAAATTTTACTGATTGGATTGATTAAGGCCAGCAAATACAAAGAATTTATAAATATCTCACGTACCGTTTCCATATTAAGCCGTTCTACCTAGAAAAGTTAAATACTCCAAAAGATTATAATGCTGTATGCGGGAAAAAGCAACGTTTTATAGGAAAAAATAAGTTCCGCCAGCTTCTTATATATCCAACACTTCCTGCTCCGGGACAAGGTGATTTAGGAATTCACCCGCCAGATATAATGAACCGCAAACTATACGCAAGGAACCTTTTGAGCTTATTTCCAATGCTTCTTCCGGAGAGTTCGCAATAAAGGATTTTTTGGAAGAGAATTCCTTCAACATTTCCCTTAATTCCCCACCGTTCCAGCTTTGACGGAATTTTGTTGCCAATGGAAGAAAAATGAAATATTCTGCTACAGGTTCCAGGAGCTCCAGGCATTTACAAGTGTCCTTATCTTTAAAACCGCCAAAAATAATTGGAATTTTTTTATCAGGATAAAACTCCCTTAATGCCCCAA
Organism: Victivallaceae bacterium; assembly: GCA_963664605.1. Taxonomy (GTDB): domain Bacteria; phylum Verrucomicrobiota; class Lentisphaeria; order Victivallales; family Victivallaceae; genus JAHOYW01. The sequence continues at coordinate 579,908 of OY761536.1, read as the reverse complement.
GCAGAGTTTGCATGCCGTCAGCATTATGCGCGCCATCAATGATAACACCTTCAGGCAGAATTTGACAACGGCCCGGCCAAAAAGCCTCTTCAAGACCGGCCAGCGCCTCGGATAACTGAAATTCAAACTCCACGGCTAAATATTCCAACACACTAAACACTATCCGGAAATTTTTCCTCTGTACCGCACCCGGCATTGACAGATTTATATGATAACGCATGAAATCAAAACTTTGTATCCAAGTCGAATTAAGTGTGGAAAACTTAAGATTTAAAATTTCCGCATCCGCAGCTTCTATGATTAAAGCATTAAGTTCGTCCGCGCGTTTAACAATAACTTCTCTAGCCGGTTCCGTCATCTTGCCGATAAACACAGGAAGATTTGATTTGATGATTCCCGCTTTCTCAAAAGCAATGTCTTCTTCACGGTCACCAAGATATTGCTGATGATCAAGCGCAATACCGGTAATTACAGAACAAAGCGGTTTAACTACATTAGTGGAATCAAAACGTCCCCCCATGCCGGTTTCCCAAATAACAAAATCAACCTGCTTGTCAGCAAAATACTTCGCCGCCATTACAGTTGTAAATTCAAAATAGGTCGGGCAGCGCCCGGCTTCCGCCATTTTCTGAGCACAAGGACACAAAGCGGCGACTAAGCTGGCGAATTCGTTCTCACTTATCGCCTTGCCATTGATTCGAAAACGCTCACGGGGAGAAATCAAGTGAGGAGAAGAGTAAAATCCAGTTGAAAATCCAGCGCGGCGCAAAGCGGCATTCAGCATCGCTCCGCAGGAACCTTTGCCGTTGCTTCCGGCAATATGAATAAATTTCAATTTTTTCTCTGGCGAACCAACAGCTTTCATAAGCTCAAATGTTTGTTCAAGACCAAGCTTGATGCCAAACATCTGGAGTTTTTCGAGGTAAGCTAAAGCATTTTTATAAGTATACATGAAGCTTTGCTCCGGACGGTTATTTTATTATATTTGACCATGACGGCATGGAAGCGTCAACTCTTAGGCTGACTAATTGCCTGGCTTTACCGGTCCACGTATCCACCAGATAAACAGCCGAACGCCCTTTATAAGTCCTGTAACAAACAAGATGCCTGTTGTCAGGCGCCCATGAGGGGGATTCCCAGTCTCCAGCTGCCCGAACTACAACTTTCCCGGGCTTTCTCCCTGATGCATCCAAAGTCGCGATAGTATATTGGCTGCCGAGTCTGGCTGAATAAGCTATTTGATTATCAGATGACCATGAAGGATTGACGGCCTCACTTCCGAACGTTGGCAAACGCCGGGGAGCATGCCCGGAAACAGGTATTACATATAATTGCGGACGGCCGCTGGCTCCGGAAGCATAACATATTGAATTGCCGGAAGGGTTCCAGCACGGAGAAGCTTCAGGCGCGCGATTTTTTGTCAAGCGGCGGCGCGCTCTGGTTGTCAACGATTTTACGTATAGGTCAACAAGGCCATCACGACTCAGGATCAGGGCTATATATTTTCCATTCGGGGAAGCGGAGGCTCCAAGGTTCATTCCCTTATATGCCGCGATAATACGGCTCAACCCATTTGCCGGAATAGTTTGAATAACATCTGTCGACGCACGGTTGTAACGAGTATAAAGCAGAGATTTTCCGTCCGGCATCCATTCCGGTTCCACACACATATTACGCGATTTGGTTACGCGTTTCAAGCTGGAACCATCAATATCACAAGTATAAATATTTTTACTGCCGGCTCCAGTATTGACACAAAACGCAATCCGGGTCCGGCAAATGCCTTTGATATTGAAAATCTTTTTAAGGATTACATCCACCGCCGTTTTAGCCATTTCGCGCTCGCTTGCACCTGTAAAATTAAGAGTAAAACGAGTGACGGCAACACCGTTTTGCTTCAACTCCAAAGCAAATTGACCAGAAGAAAGATATGAGCCGCTCAAAACGTAGTCCGCCTCCCCCGCGGAACGAATATCAAACCAGCCGCAAGATTTAAGCATAGAACTCATTACAGCGCTTAAGGGCAGGGAATTCTTTACTCCCTGAAACACTAAAGTCGGGTTGCGGGTAAAATCACTTGCGCTTTTGCGGACTCTAACTTGAGCATCAACAATAAGCATAGAACAGCATAAGGTTCCAGCTATTAATACTTTAGTTATTTTTTTTAAAATCATCATAAACCTCTGCTTTGAACAACTAATATAAAGTAATCGCCACAATATATTTTACAATAGAGCCAAGGGCAAAAGTCGAAATAAAAAAGGCGGACAAAACAGTCCGCCCTTAAATTAATATAAGCGCCTTTAAATATTATCAAGGTCACTTTTCTTTTCTACCGGCCCCTCAGAGGCTTTCGCGTAAAAAGTAACTGTTACTTTCTGCCCTTTTTTTACTTTTAAACTTTGGAGAACCGGATTGTTATGCCATGTAATAACATAATTTTTCCCGGATTTAGCATCTTCCGCTCCCGTAACCATATTAGCTTCGTTGCCAGTCCAGCCATTAAATAGATTTTTTTGGTTGACAAATTCAAAATCACAGTTTTTGGCTTCAGTTCCAGTTATAGTAATGTTGTCATAAGCAACCCATACTGCAATATTCTTTTTGGCGCCTTTGGGCCTATGCCATGCTCCGCGGAAATAAATATCTACAATCCCATCTTTAGCCGGAGTAAAGCTGAAGGAATATTTGGTCCAATCCTTTGACAGATTCATCCCGGTGTAGGCCATTAAATAATATTTGGCTCTATCCTTTAACCAATTGCCATTAACGACTTTTAAACCTTTACTGGCCTTAACAGGCTTAACAGCAATTTCCGACTTAAGTCCATCTATATCCACTCTGACAGCAGATTTCGAAAAACCGCTGACTCCTGCAATTAATACAGTAATTAAAAGAATCCTTTTTAACATTTGCCTGCCTCCCGCTTTTTTTTGGTTTATAAATGAATTTACTGCCAACCAAGTAAATAGTCAAACAAATTTATTCAAAAAACAATCGTCTTCATCGCAAAAGATAAAATATATTCTTTTTTGTTTGATTTTTTAGAATAAACACATATATTTAATAGCAAAAAGAGAATTATATTCTAAAAATAAAGCAAATGATTGATGATACTGATATAAAAATATTGCGTTTGCTACAAGATAATGCAAGAATATCAAATGCAGAGATTGCCCGTCATGTAGAACTTGCTCCATCTGCGGTGCTTAAACGCATTCGCCGTTTAGAAGATGATAAGATTATTATGGCATATGAAACCCGTATTGACCATCACAAAACCGGGCTTGATATGTCCGCTTTTATTTTGATATCGACTGGCGAAAAGCCAGGGACGCTGGAAATCGGTAGAAAAATAGCGGCTCTCTCGGAAGTTCAAGATGTACATTTTACCGCGGGAGATTTTTATTATCTTGTAAAAGTCAATACCCGCAACTCGCAAGAATACGGCGAATTTATAAAAAAGCTCGGGCATCTGGGCATTGCGGACTGCAAGACCGTTTTGATTTTAGATACTATCAAGGAAAGTTTCAAGCTCAATATATGACGTAAGTCGTGAGCCGTGCCGGTCTGAGCTCCCAGGGACGTTTTATCGATTATTTTTTTATAGCGCCTAAGACACGTTTGCCGGTTCGCTTGAATTTTGTATTATTTCATTCTTTAGAATATCAAAAGCTTCTTCCTGACCATATGTGCCAATGATTTTAGCTTGTTTGAATATCGCAATGCGCCCTTTGCCGGCTCCAGCCATACCCAGATCCGCATCTTTGGCTTCACCAGGGCCGTTGACAACACATCCCATTACCGCAATTTTCTTCATATTTATTTCTTTGCCGGAAGCTTTGATGGAATTTATTAACTGCTCAACCTTTTCCGCAAGATCAATCAATTCTATTTCTGTGCGGCCGCAAGTCGGGCAGGAAACGATTTCCGGCTCCGCGGAACGCAATCCACATGCTTCCAGAATCCTGATTCCGGCAATAACTTCCTGAACAGGGTCAGCAGTTAAGCTCACACGGATTGTATCGCCAATGCCCTCAAGGAGCAAAGCGCCAATACCGACAGCAGATTTGATAATCCCGCGCCCGGGAGTTCCCGCTTCAGTCACACCCAAATGCAAAGGATAATCGGTTTCATTTGCAAAACGCCGACATGCTGCCAAGGTCAACGGCACATCGGAAGCTTTCAGAGATACTTTTATCTGGTCAAAACCGTATGCCTCAAGTTTCCGGCACTGCTCAAGCGCACTTTGAACCAGAGCTTCAGCAATAATAGTTTCATCATCGCTGCCGGATTTTCGCAGTTTTTCCATGAGTTTATTTGAGATACTGCCGGAATTTGCACCAACGCGAATAGGAATCCCGGCATTCCCGGCAGCTTCAGCCACTTGCCGGATGCGGTCTTCTCCGCCAATGTTCCCCGGGTTGATGCGCACCGCATGAACCCCGGACGCAATTGACTGCAAAGCCAAGAGATAGTCAAAATGAATATCTGCGATAACAGGAATGGGGCTTCTAGAAACAATTTCTTCTAATGCCCTCGCTGCTGGCATATCCGGCACTGCCAGCCGGACAAGCTGACAGCCGTTAGCAGTCAGGATTTTGATTTGCGCAAGGCTTGCTTGAATATCGCGCGTATCCGTCGTCGTCATAGACTGAACAGAAACCGGAGCTCCTCCGCCTATTGCCAGATCAGCGATTTTTATCTGTTTTGACTGACGTCTTTTTAGCATCTTTTTTTCCGATAACAGTTTCTGCCGGGGTAGCTACGGCCGTTTCCTTTAAAGCCTGGTCCGGATCAAGCCTGTTTTGCCATTCAGGAGAGAGCCTTCTCAAAATATCAAAATAAGTAACATATATCATCAATGCGATAAGCAGGAATATAAAGATAAAAGTCAAGGCTTTGACGGTTCCCTCGTGTAAAGGTTTACGGATTATAATTTCTATTAATGCCAACGCCATATGCCCGCCATCGAGAACCGGCAGAGGCAGAAGATTGAAGATCGCCAAAGCGAAAGAAACCAGGACTACAAAATATAGTCCAAAACGTATCGAACCGGTTTTTACAGAGCGGTACAAGGTCGTCGCTAAACCAATCGGCCCGCTGAGATTACGTGGTTTTATTGCGCTTTTGGTTTTTGTTACGCCAGCTTTGTTCATAAAGAAAACGCCAAGCCCGCACAGTGACCTGTAACTCATATCAATTACATTAGTAAACTGCTGCCATGGCGTAGGATGATCGAGAATCATTAAGCTAACGCCTATTTCATAGATTTTCCGCTGAGTAGCGGCAAGTTTTATATCCAAGGTTTTAGAACCACGCTTGACCTGCATAGTAAAAGGAGTGTTTTTCAAAGGCTTGACAACATTCTGGAAAGCCTTAAAATCAGCAATTTTTTCACCATTAACCTTTTCAATAACGTCTCCGGCTTTCACTCCAGCACGCATTGCCGGAGCCCCCGGAACAGTCATAAGCACTTTCAAAGGTAAAGTCTTAGGCATGAAAAATACGCCAATTAAATACACATCCTTCGTGTGTTCCATTGCCTCTTTATATAGAATTGGCTTAATTGGAGCAAGTTTTATATTTTGGCCTTCGCGTTCGACCACAATATTGAGAATTTTCCCTTCAGAATAGTTTATCATCCCGAAAAACTCATCATAATTTTCTATACGTTTACCATTGATACTGACAATAATATCCCCGGTTTTCATTCCTGCCTGCGCAGCGGGAGAATCTTTTTCCGGGAACATTTTTATTGGAATTTTCGCCTGAAAGTACGGCCAGGGCATTTTTTCAAACCGCATTGCTTCAGGAGCATTCGGGTTCTGCTTCGGAACGTAGGATATCTGCAAATCCTTACCATTACGGTCAACATCAAGTTTTACTTCTCCAATCGTCAGGATTGTTTTGAAAACAAATTCTTTCCAAGTACAAAAGAAAGTTTTACCGTTGAGCTTGAATATCTTATCGTCTTTACGCAAACCAGCCTTGTATTCCGGCCCGTTTTTCTCAATGGAGGCAACAGTTATCTCTCGCATTTTCGGGCTGTCCTGCGGAACGCCTATAAGCCAGACAATACACCCCAGCGCCATACCAAAAAGGATATTGAAAAAAGGCCCGGCAAAAGCACTTAAAAGACGATGTATCGGTTTTGCCGGAGGCAACTCTTTACCTTCAGCGGTATGGGGAACTTCGGTTGAGTCAATTTGCGGAATATCAACATATCCGCCGAAAGGCAGCCAGCCGATACGGTAATCAACGCCATTAATCTTTTTCCCCCAGGCTTTTTTAAAACCGAGCGAAAAAGCGTTGACATGCAAACCGCAGAGTTTTGCGGTCAGGAAATGACCTAATTCATGGATAAAAACACAAAAACCAAGGAAAAATATCACAAATAATATGCAACCGACAATCTCAAGTATATTCAAAAAAGCTTCCATCAATACTCCTGTATTATAATTATATAACTGTAAATTTGCTTTTAAATTTCTTCTGCGGTTCTTCTTGCCCAGGCATCAGCCATTAAAACCGTTTCAATATCTTTTTGCCTTTCTGTTTTATGCTGTTTCATAACTTCATCTATGATAGCCCATATTTGCGGAAAGGCAATCTCTCCTTTGCGAAATCTTTCCACTGCAACTTCATTTGCGGCATTCATGACCGCCGGCATAGTCCCTCCCTGCCGTAAGGCTTCATAGGCAAAATCCAGCGCCGGGAATTTTTTTCTATCAGGCGCGGAAAAGCTCAATATCCCGCATTTTGCCAAATCCAGCGGCTTCATGCTGTTGGCGATGCGTTTCGGATAAAGCATTGCGTACTGGATAGGGAAGCACATATCAGGCTCCGACATTTGCGCCAAAATACAGCCGTCAACAAATTCAACCATTGAATGAACAATTGCTTCACGGTGAATAATCACCTCGATTTTTTCCGGCGGCAGGTCAAATAAATATCCGGCTTCAACAATTTCCAGCGCTTTATTCATCATACTGGCGGAATCAACAGTGACTTTGGCTCCCATATCCCAAGTTGGATGCGCCAGGGCATCATCGTAACTTGCCGCCGCTATTTCGGCTTCCGTGGAATCCCGGAAAGCGCCGCCGCTCGAGGTCAAAATTATTTTATTGAGTTTAGTATTCTTATTTCCCTCAAGACATTGGAAAACCGCGCTGTGTTCGCTATCCACAGGAATAAGCCTTCCTCCGCCTTCGCGAGCTGCCTCCGTAACCAGATCACCAGCCATAACCAAAACTTCCTTACTCGCTAAAGCAACAGTTTTCCCGGCCCGCAAGGCATCGATGACCGGCAAAAGCCCCCCTGTTCCGATAATCGCGCATAAAATTAAATCAACATTCTCGCGCAAAACCAGTTCGCGCACAGCTTCAGAGCCTTTTAAGACTTCACTTCCTTCAGGAGCCAGAGATATTAAGCTGTCATATTTAGTTTCATCCGTTGCAACAATTGTCCTGCAACCCAGCTGATACGCCTGTTCTGCTAGAGAATCGACGCTGTTGCGGGCAACAAGTCCGACAACATTAAAAATATCACTGTGTTCAAGCGCAACTTTTACAGCGTTAGTGCCGATCGAACCGGTTGAACCGAGAATAACTATATTTTTTTTGTTTGAATCCATGTTTGCCTTTATTTAGATTCCAGCATTAAAGTTACAGGACCGTCATTCTTTATATCAACAAGCATCTTGGCTCCGAACTCCCCGGTGGCAACCTTTACTTTATGCCTTTTTACTGTTTCAACGAATTTTTCATATAAAGGTATCGCATGATCCGGACAGGCTGCCTCGCTGAACCCCGGGCGCCTTCCCTTGCGCGCATCACCATACAAAGTAAATTGTGAAATAATCAAAGCTTCTCCTTCAATATCCAGCAAAGAGCGATTCATTTTATCATCGTCATCGCAGAAAATACGCAAGTTAACGCATTTGTCAGCAAGGAATTTTACATCCGTTTCCGTATCGTCATGGGTTATTCCCAGCAAAACGACCAATCCTTGTTCTATTTTGCCGACGATTTTGCCGCTTATTTTAACAGAACCACTGCTGACTCGCTGAATCAGGGCGCGCATACACAGTTCCCTTAATTGATTAATCTTAAAAATTCATTGCGGGTAGGAGCTTCTGCACGAAAAGAGCCAAGCATTCTCGAAGTCGTCATTACAGAGTGCTGTTTTTCGACTCCGCGCATAACCATACATAAATGCTGAGCTTCCATCACTACGCCTACGCCTTCCGTATCAATACTGTCCTGGATAGCTTCAGCAATCTGGCGGGTAAGGCGTTCCTGTATCTGTAGACGGCGGGCGAACATATCAACGATTCTGGCAAGCTTGCTTACTCCGAGGATCTTCTTCTTGGGGATGTAACCAATATGGCATTTTCCCAAAAACGGCAGCATATGATGTTCACACATGCTGTAGAATTCAACATTTTTGAGGATAACCATATCGTCGGACTCTGCGTCAAACAATGCTCCGTTAACAATATCATCAAGATTCTGTTTATAGCCGCGAGTCAGAAACTCCATACTTTTCATAACCCGTTCAGGGGTATCAAGCAGACCTTGCCGATTCGGGTCTTCGCCCATTTTTATTATTATTTCTCTGATTGAATCTTTCATTTTATTTCTCTGCTTATTTTAAAATTCAGCAATCAGGAAATATACAGCAATAATAGTCTAATTCAAAGTCTTAATGAAAAAGAGCAATATTAAATATTAAATTCGTACAGCTCAAAGTATGCCTAATGTAAATTATGGTATAAAAAAAAGCCGCTAATCATTAAGTTAGCGGCTTGTATTTGTAATGCAAAATTATTTGCGTTTGGGCAGAGGGTTTTGGAGGTGTGACTGCTCCATTACATGAATCTGACGGCGGACCTGCTCAAGTTTTATAACCGGTTCCGCATCGTTAACCATTACATCATATAAGTTGTTGTACAGAGAACATACCATCCCGCTAAATCCGGTTTCATTGCTGTTTTTGTCATTATATTCCCAGCTTTCTTCATGCCAGGAAAGAGTTTCACTGCAATATTTACGGTTATCAGACCAGTTTTCCAATAATGCCGGAGCCGGATTATCTTCCGGTTTGAAATATTTCCATTTCAGCCCAGCCGGGCCACCGGTAAGGCCGCCGCAAGTTCCGCTGATATTGTACATATCGCCCTGCGGATAAGCCTGAAAGGAATTGAGCACGACTTCAACAGTTGGATGGCCCTTGCCGTAAAGCGTTGTAACACAGAAGTTTTCTGCATCTCCTCCCGACGGGTGGTCGGCGAACATGCGGCAGAATACATTTGGATATTCTTCGCCGAAGAGCACAACAGCCTGATCGACCGGGTGCGGCCCGGTATTCAATAAGTTACCGCCCAGTTCCTCCTGCAAAGTCTGCCAGTCCCAGCGCCGGGAAAACCCACTCCAGTTGCTTCGGATATAAACCAGTTCCCCAAGGACACCGGAAGCGACAATTTCCTGAATCTTCTGGAAGAAAGGATAAAAACGGGAATTCTGGAAAGGATACAGCATTTTTCCGGCTTTTTCAGAAGCAGCAACGATTTTATCAAAATCAGCCAGATTAGTGGCAGACGGCTTCTCGCTTAAAACGTTGAAACCTTTTTCAAATCCCATTAATGTTGCCTCAACGTGAAAACGACTCGGGGTTGCATTTACAAATAAATCACATTTCACATTCTCGAGCATTTCCTTGTAGTCGCTGAACACTTCACAACCGAATTCGTCAACAGCATCCTGACGACGTTCTGCTATCTGGTCGGCAACTGCGACAATCTTAAACTTATCCGGATCGTTTTTCAGCCAATTCGCGTGAATTCCATAACCGCTGCGTCCGAAACCGCCAATAGCAACATTGATAACCTTATTCATAAGACTAATCCTTAATTTGGTTTTGACCGGTTTTTATTATTGCTTCTTTATAAACCGGTTTTTATTATTAATAATAGCCCTCGCAAAGCTTATGTCAACTATTATTATAAAAAAAAACAAAAAAAGAGCCAACAGTTTGCTTTTTTTATACTTATGATTAAATTAAACGATTCGGGATATCTCCTGATAATTATTAAAAAAAATTATAAATACTATTATATAACGGAGCTGTTTAAAAAAATGAAAAAGAAAAAACATAAAAAAGTTACTGAACCCGCTGACGAAGTCAAGCTTGATATCATTGATAACGAAGAAGCAGGGGAAGAAACAGAAGAAGTTATAGAAGAAACCGGGGAAAAAGAACTCACGCCGGAAGAAAAGATAGAGGCTTTAACATCTGAATTGGCTGAATCAAAGGATGACTTGCTGCGCCTGAGGGCTGATTTTCAAAATTACCGCATGCGTACAGCTAAAGAAATAGCTAATGCCAGAATGTTCGGGCAAACCGATACCCTTCTGCCATTTCTGCAAGTTTTTGACCATTTTAATATGGCTATGATAGCAGCGGAAAAATCAGATAATATGGATGCCATAAAACAAGGCCTGGAAATGATTCTTAAAGAATACAAGAAAGGGCTTGATGAACTTGGCGTTGTAGCATTTGACGCAGTAGGGGAAAAATTTGATCCTAAACTGCATGACGCGATGACTAATGAACCTTCCGATGAAGTAGAGGAAGGATATATTTTAAAACAATGGAATGTCGGTTATAAACTGGGAGATCGTCTGCTACGTCCGGCAACTGTTGTAGTCAGCAGCGGCCCCGCTGAAGACAAAGAACACGAAGATCAATAAGGAAAGAATATATGTCTAAAGAAGAAGATTATTACAAACTGCTTGGCATTTCAAAGGACGCTACTGACGCGGAAATCAAAAAAGCCTACCGCAAAATGGCAATTAAATATCATCCTGACAAAAACCAGGGAGATAAGGCGGCGGAAGAAAAATTTAAAGAAATATCTCAAGCATATGAAGTTTTGAGTGACAAGAATAAACGTGCTCAATACGACCAGTTCGGGCACGCCGCCTTTACCAGCGGCGGACGCAGCACTCATGGATTTGGCGGAGGTGGTTTCCATGATCCTATGGATGTGTTCAGTCAGTTCTTCGGCGGAAGCGGAGGCGGAGGAGGCGGAAGCAGCTTTTTTGAAGATCTATTCGGAGGAGGAGGCTCACAGCGTTCCGCTTCTTCAGCTGTGGATGGAGCTGACTTGCGTTACGATATGGAAATAGATTTTGAAGACGCAGTCTACGGCGCGGACAAAAAAGTAACTATTCCCCGAATGAGCGGATGTGATAAATGCAAATCAACCGGGTGTGAACCGGGCAGCGGAAGAAAAACCTGTACCCGCTGCGGCGGTTCCGGTCAAGTTGCGCTGTCACAGGGTATTTTCAGCATTCGTCAAACCTGCCCGACCTGTCAGGGGGCTGGGGAAATAGTTGAAAAACCATGTAGAAAATGTCGCGGCAGCGGGCGAATAAGAACCGAGAAAAAACTGCAAATACACATTCCACCCGGCGTTGATACCGGTTCCCGCCTGCGGGTTTCCGGCGAAGGCGAAAGTGGTTTACGCGGAGGACGGACAGGTGATCTGTACGTTTTTATCCATGTTCGGAAACATAATATTTTTCATCGTGAAGGCAACGATATTATTTGCGAAATGCCGATTCCCTATTCAGTCGCAGCTCTCGGTGGCGTTGTGGAAGTCCCAACAATAAGCGGCAAAGCCAAAATGAAAATTCCTGCCGGAACCCAAAGCGCAACCATACTGCGACTTAAAGGCAAAGGAGTTCCTGCTTTACGCGGCGGAGCACGCGGCAGTATGCATGTCAAGGTTTTTGTTGAAGTTCCCAATAATCTCTCTAGAGAACAGAAAAGCCTGCTGGAAAAATTCGACGCATCCCTGAACGTTAAAAATAACCCGTTAAAGACTGAATTTGAGAAAAAAGCCAAGCCTTTCCTGGGAGATAAATAACGAAAATAAATGGGCAAAAAAAAGAAAACTGATAATAGTAATATTCTGGCTACCAACAAAAAAGCCTTTCATGACTACATTGTTCTGGAAAAGTATGAAGCTGGAATAAGCTTGACCGGCACTGAAGTCAAAAGCTGCCGTGCGCGGAATATAACCATGCAGGATTCCTATGTCAGGATTTTGGATGGGGAAGCCTCTTTGATGAATGTTCATATAGCAACTTATGAGCAGGGGAATCAGTTTAACCATGACCCCAAACGTAAACGCGCCCTGCTCCTTCATAAACGCGAGATTCTCAAGCTTTTTCAACAGATCCGGGAAAAGGGCTTGACCTTAATTCCTCTAAAATTCTATCTCAATAAAGGCCTTATCAAAGTTGAGCTCGGAGTTTGCAAAGGAAAAACCAAAGGCGACAAACGCGACACCCTGCGCGAGCGCCAGGACACCAAAGACGCCCGTCGTGCAATGAGTCAATACAAGTAAAATTCTATTTGTCCTAAAAATGATCCGACTGCTTTTTTAGGTTTATAGTTTGCAAAAATAAAAAAATGAATATATACTGATTCAAATAATCATTTTAAATTGTTAATCAATTTTAGAGTAAGGAATCTTGTTATGAAGAAACTCGCAATGTTCGTTGTCGCTCTTTGTCTCGGAATGTCTGTATTTGCTTCAGAAGGATGGATGACTGACATGGATAAAGCCATGAAATTGTCAGCTAAAACAGGTAAACCGATTCTCGCTGATTTCTCCGGCTCAGACTGGTGTGGATGGTGCGTAAAACTCGACAAAGAGGTGTTTTCCCAGAAAATATTTAAAGATTTTGCCAAAGAAAACCTTATTTTGGTTTTAATTGATTTTCCTCGCGCTAAGCCCATGAGCAAAGAACTAAAAAAACAAAATAGCGCTCTGGCTAAAAAGTATGAAATTCGCGGTTATCCCACAGTTTTATTGCTTGACAGCAAAGGCAAAATTATAGTAAGAACAGGTTATCGCCGGGGCGGAGCACAAGGATATGTTAATTTCCTGAAAAGCAAAATACCAGCTAAAAAAACCGCCAAAGCTAAAAAATAGTCTGTGTTTTTAATGTTATTTATAATGTCTGCTTCAACAAAGCAGGCATTATTTATATAACAGGAGTTTCCTATGAAAAAGTATATGGTTTGTTTGCTGACAATTCTGCTTGGAGGCAATACGTTTGGGCAGTTCGCTAACCCCTTTCTCTGGAAGCATCAACTTAAGAATAATATCCTTGAAATTTCTGTAACAATTCCCGCAAATCACTATCTTTATAAAAAATCTACTTACATAAAAGTCTCTGACAGTCAAAATAAAACCTTAAAAGCGGTTTCTGAACCCAAAACTGTTTTACACAATGATGCCCTTTCCGGAAAAGTCGCAATATATCCCGCGTCACAGAAAAACACTTGGGTTTATAATCTAAAAAATCACACCCGCCCCATCAAGGTAACTATCAATTTTCAAGGCTGTCGCGATCAGGACGCAGATAACCCGGCAACCTGTTTTATGCCCGGACAAGAAATTTTCGATATTTCAAAAGGGGATATTAAGATTGCTGACGCAACTTTAAAAACCGGCAGCACCAAGAGTCCTTTATTTAACACCTTAAAGAAATTTGAAATCACCGGAATGCTCAAAGGAGGTGCTAATGCTGAGAAATTTACCGCGTTTCTGCAAGGCAGAAGGGAAGATGAAAATTTTTTGAAAGACAAAGGGATTCTTTTGATGATTCTCATTATTCTGGGCGGTGGTTTGCTTTTGAATTTTACTCCTTGCGTATTGCCGATGATTCCAGTCAACCTGGCGATTATTGGAGCAGGCAGTAAAGCTGATTCCAAGTGGAACGGTTTTTTGCGCGGCGCTATCTACGGCTTGGGGATTATGATCGCTTACGGCACGCTTGGATTATTCGCGGTACAAGGCGCAGCGGTTTTCGGTTCATTGAACTCAACTGCCTGGTTTAATTTTATTATTGCGGTCATATTCTTAGTTTTAGCTTTAGCGATGTTTGATGTTTTCAATATAGACCTGTCGCAATACGGAAACCGTTTTGATAGCAAAAGCGCGGAAAAAGGCAAACTGGGGGGAATCTTTTTTATGGGGATAATTGCCGCTTTGCTGGCGGGCGCTTGTGTTGCCCCGGTACTCATTGCCGTATTGCTGCATGCTGCGGCAATCTATAAAGAAGGCAACCCGGCGGGGCTCCTCCTGCCATTCCTCCTTGGTTTGGGAATGGGCTTGCCATGGGCGTTTGCCGGAGCTGGAATAGCCGTACTCCCGAAGCCGGGAAAATGGATGCTGCATATAAAGCATATTTTCGGAATACTCATTATTGCGCTGGGAATTTATTATGCTTATTTGGGCTTTTCTCTTTTGCCAAGTTCAAAACAGGCAGAGGTCTCAAGCGGACAGAATATCGCTTTACAAAACGCCTTGGATAAATCCTTAAAAAGCGGGAAGCCGGTTCTGGTTGACTTTTGGGCGACTTGGTGCGGAGTATGTTCATCCATGTCCAGAACCACTTTAAAGGACGCAAAGGTCAAAAAGTCTTTGGAAGATTTTATCTTCGTCAAATATCAGGCTGAAAAATTCAGCGATCCTGAAATTGCAGAAGTTTTAAATTATTTTAAGGTAACCGGCCTGCCTTCCTTTATAATATTAAAACCCAAAACGAATCCGGGGCAGGAATAATCACTGCAAAGTTTTACCGACTTTGATACCCTTTGTTTTTTCTCGTTGTATCAAATTTCTCACGGTAGTTATCCGGCGGGAAACCCTTTGTTGTTCTCCTTTGATCTCTTTCAAGCGCCTTCTCTTATCCATAAAGTTTTTTCTTTCCTTGCTGGTATAACTTTTCTTTGTCTTACGATAGACTTTACCGCCGCGATAAGAAACATAAGTATTATCACTGGAGCCACTTTGAGGCTTGACTTTTCCTGAATTAACCAATGAGTATTCTCTTTTAAGCTGAGCTTGTTTTTTGATTAGTGAAGCTAATTCATTTTCCAGTTGAGTCCCGGTAGACTGTTCAGGAAAGCTTTCTTCTTCATAAGCAAAAAAACCATTATCAGGCTTGCTCTTTTGATTTGCTTTTTGGGCAAGGCGTATTTGCCGTCTGCGTTGTGCCTGGTTTATTTTTTCTTTATATTTCTTTGCCTTTTCAGGATTATAATTGTACTGTTTCTGCCGTTTTTCGGACATTTCGGAAAACGGGATAAAAATAACTCCGCTTTCATGCCCGACGTTCAAACCGGCAGGGGTTCTGGATATGATATAAGGTTTCTTTAAAACCTTACCATTTTCCAGAACGATTTCATCTTTTTCTTCGCTTTTTTTTTCGTCCTTCTCATCCGCGAAGACCGTTAGCGCCAACATACTGCAAATTGTTATGGCTGTCAGATTTATTAATATTTTATCTTTCATTATTTTCTCCTCTATTTAAAAACGTCCGGCGCGGCAAACACAGAATCCGGTATCTCGTCGTCCAAAATTATATCGACAAGAGTGCTTTCCGTCACGTCTCCATCAATCTCCGTAATAGTTTTAACCGGCAACAGAAAACCCTGGAACATTTTGTATTCTTTAAAAAGAGTGACGACCTGGATGACTTCTCCATCATCTTCGTCGTGTTCTTCGATTGCTTTTACAATCAGATTGGTTTTCTTTGTGACAAAGACTATAATTGCCTGAGATTTAAAAGTATCCGCGGGCTGACAAAGCAGTTTCCAGCAGTCTTCCCCGCCAATCTTGGCGCTGCCGTCAATTTTAATGTTTTTAAATACTTTTTTGATGTCGATGCTTGGAGAAAGTAAAAATGCCTGCAAGCGTATTTCGTTTGATTTCGCTTCTTTCAAAAAATTCAGGCCTTTAGTGTTGCTGTATTCCCAAGCTCGCTTTCCGTCAAATGCGCATTCCCAAAACTCACTGCCTGTTCTGGATATTATTTTTATTTTTCCGGGGCGCTTCAGCAGTATAGTAATTCTGCTTTTTTCGTTGTCATTCACACAACTGTATTTAAAGATTGCGCTTTTAATATTTTTAGCCTTATCGCCGGGATCGTTTTTCTTTTTTACTCTAATGATAATTTCGTTAACGTCCGGCTGACACTTTATCCAGGTACAGCCCGTAAAGGAGCCTATTATTAGTAATGATACAAAAAAAACTGCCAATTTACGCATAGTTTCAACTCCTGTTTAAAATTTATATTCATTTATCACCTGAATTATTACTATAATTCAATTATAATCAAAAAACAACTAAAGGTGTTTTTATTGTTCTATTTTAATAAAAATGTAACCTTTTCCTGATAAACGATTAGATATTTTATTTTTCCTGCACTAACTTAAAACAGGCGAGGGATGATTTTAACACAAATCTAACACTTCCCTTATCTTAATTTAAAGTTCGGGTCGTATTATTAAGATTACAGAACAATTAAATCAGGAAAAATTATATGTCTAAAGAAAAAATATTAGTAGTTGAAGATGAAGAGGATATTCAGGAATTGATACGTTACAACCTGGAGAAGGAAGGATTTAAAAACCTTCAGGTCGTAGACTGCGGAGAAAAAGCTCTGGAGGTACTGAAAAGCTTTTCCCCGGATATAATCCTGTTGGATTTAATGCTGCCCGGCATGGATGGACTGGCGGTTTGCCGTCAGCTCAAAAGCTCTCAGGAAACATCAAAAATACCTGTAATCATGCTCACCGCCAAAAGCGAGGAAACGGATGTTATCATCGGTTTGGAAATGGGCGCCGATGATTATATTGCCAAGCCATTCAGCAACAAGGTGCTGATTGCCAGAATCAAGTCGGTTCTCCGCCGCAGCAAACAAACTTTCGGCGATGATGATTCCGGCATTATTAAACGCGGCTCTCTGGTTATGAACCGCGGTAAACGCGAAGTTACCCTGAACGGTCAACCGATCACGATGACTTTTTCGGAGTTTGAGATTTTATATATGCTTGCCAAAAGACCGGGATGGGTATTTACGCGCAGCCAGATAGTCAACGAAGTGAAAGGCGACGACTATCCGGTGACGGAACGCGCAATCGACGTGCAAATCGTCGGGCTGCGTAAAAAACTGCAAGGAGCTGAAGACCTGATTGAAACCGTACGCGGCGCCGGTTATCGTTTCAAAAATGACTAAAGGTTCATCATGAAAAAAGATACTTTACAATTTTTCCCGCTGTTGATACTTATATTAGCCCTGGGGCTTCTCGGCTTTATATGGTATCGCTCCGGCTCCTTTGAACAAGCCTACCTGAACCATGTCGAAGATGAACTGCTTATCCGCAGCCAGCTTTTAAAGTCCGATATCCAAAAACACCTGGCGAAAAATGATTTTAAAACATTAAATGAGGAAAGCAGGAGCATTGACCGGAATACCGGAACCAGGATCACAATAATTGACAAACAAGGCAAAGTTTTATGTGACTCCCGCGGCAAAGTGGATCTAATGGCTCCACATCTGACTAAAGACCGGAAAGAAATCATCAACGCCTTTAAGGGGGAAAGCTCTACATCTATACGAAACAGCTCAACTCTCGCAACCAGAATGATTTATGCCGCAATCCCAATACGAAGCAACTCTAAAACCTATGTCCTGCGTACCGCAATATCGCTTGCCCAGATAGATAATGTCCTGGCAAGTGTACGGCGTGATATACTGGCTTTCGGACTTCTCGTCGCTATTGCCGTTTCAATCCTGAGCTATTTCATCGTTCACAATATCAGGGCCCCGATCAAAGCTCTGCGGCTCAATGCCGCCCGTATCGCCAGCGGGGATCTTGACACCACTCTGCCTATTCCGGACAAAGGTGTTGTCCATGACCTCGCATTATCGCTGAATAATATGGCTGAACAGCTTAAAAAACGCCTGGAACAGCTTTATGTGGAAAAGAAAAAACGCGACGCAATATTTACCAGCATGACTGAAGGTGTGATTGCTTTGGATCTGACAGGCAATATTCTTGATGTTAACCGGGCGGCTATTGAAATGCTCAAACTGCCCGCCAATTCTAAAGGCTTGTCGTTCTACACTATGATAGACAATGAGGACTTGCTTAACATTGTCAAAACAATAATTAAAAATAAAGAAGTTGTCGAAAGAGAAATAACTTTACACATTCTTAAAGAACGTCATATTCGTATATGCGGCACGGTGCTTTCAAGCAAAGGAAATATTTTCGGCGCAGTTATTGTTTTTCATGACTTAACCCAAGTCAAAAAACTTGAGAATTTCCGTCATGATTTCATCGCCGACGTTTCACATGAAATAAAAACGCCCCTGACCGCCATTCGCGGCGCGGTTGAAACTCTAGCTGAAGGAGCCATTCAGGAACCGGAAAATGCCTCTAAATTCATGAAAATCATTACTAAGCATTCAGATCGCCTGAATTCCCTGGTCCATGATATTCTAAGTCTGTCGCGGCTGGAAATAAAAACAGAAGCCAAGGAACGTGATTTCGCGAATTTGAAGATATCCTCTATCATCAACACTGCCTGTGAAATATGTCAGGAACGCGCTGACAATAAAGAGGTAAAATTCAAAATTGAGCTGGAGGAACAGGACTACCAGATAGAGGGAGATTGCCAGCTTCTTGAACAGGCTTTGATTAACTTAATTGAAAATGCCATAAAATATAGTGAATCAAATGAATCTATAGAAATAAAGGCTCACCGGAAAGATGATAATATATTAATTGAAGTAAAAGACCATGGGACAGGGATTGCGGAAAAACATTTACCACGCCTTTTTGAGCGTTTCTACCGTGTTGACAAAGCGCGCAGCCGAAAACTCGGCGGAACCGGCTTGGGGCTGGCAATCGTCAAACATATAGCCCAGCTGCACAAAGGCAATATAAGCGTGAAAAGTGAGTTGGGGCAGGGAAGTACATTTATCTTATGTCTGCCAGTAAAGCAGAGCTAATAAATTGTTTCTTTTCCATTATTTTACGCAGACATATTTGATAAACCGTTTATATCCTGTAGAATAATAGAATTAATTTTTACAGGAAACAACAAATGGAATATTCTACAGGTATTTTGACCAGCTTTGAAAATATATTTTTAAATTATACCAATAGTTTTTTAACAGATAATATTGAATTTGATAAAAATATATTGCTTAAAAAAACGCATTCCCTCTTCGTGCGGCAGGAATGCCGTAAGCTTATTGAAGCGGAAAGCTTTTCCCCTCGCCTGACCGCATTGATAGAAATAGCCGGATTGTTTCATGACATAGGGCGTTTTGAGCAAATACGGGAATTCAATACTTTCGTGGACTGCAAGTCAATAAATCACGGCGAACGCGGCTACGAGGTACTGAAAAAAACAAATATGCTCTCCGGGCTGCCGGAAAAAGACCAGAACATCGTTCTTGCAAGCACCAAACACCACAACACCCGGAAACTGCCGGAAGGCCTTGATGAAGAAACCCTGCTCGTTGTAAGAGCCGTCCGCGATGCTGACAAGCTTGATATTATGCGGGTACTGCTTAATGAATATGCCAAAGGAAAACTTGATGAAGCAGTGATACTGCACTTGGAACAATCCGACGGCATCTCCCCTAATGTCCTGGCACATCTGGAAAAGGGCGAAAACCCTAACATTGCTGATTTCAAGACACTTACCGACTTTAAACTCGCTCAGTTGGCATGGATATATGATTTAAACTACAGACACTCCATGAAAGAATTTAAAAAACGGAAATTTTATGAACAGATCACTGCACTGCTGCCGGATATTCCGCAAGTAAACAAAATATGTAGACAGATGTATGATTATCTGGAAAATCAAATAGAAAAATAAATCATGATGTTTTTATTTTTTCTGTATTGTAGACATAATACATCATGAAGAAACAGCACAATCCCCCGAAAACATGCCAGAGGAAATGCGTTCCCATAGGCATTGCTTCTGTAATTTTATGATTATCAAGCACCCGGAAAGTAATAGCTATCGCGAATGAGATCAGAGCTCCGGCTACAAATTTCCATGATTTAGGATTTTTATAGATACAATGAAGTATTAGTGGAATAATTATAATCAACGCCATTACAGAATAACCTATTGATACTGATATTGTATGCGAAAAAGTAAGAGCTTCATAAGTAAAATAATAAATCAAAATGGGCAGCATGGTACAGCAGAATACCCATATCCATTTTTTAACAAGCTCCCGCCAGAAATAAACTGTCGCAATCAAAACCAGGAACATTATCGGCATATAATCAAGTTTCAACCATATATTGCTGCTGCGCGTCGCATGATAAACAGTACCGCCGACCCAACCGGTGAATAATATTATAAGGAACATTGTAAGAAGGGGAAATTTCTTATAGCTGAATTTTGTTTTGACGGCAAAATAAATAAAAACCAGCAGGAAAATCAGGTTGCTGGCAGTACTCCATGGCTCTACAGGAAGGCGCGACATATCCGTTTCGCGGTAAATGGGGCCTTGGTCGTTTGGTTCAACTTTTATACGATTTGACACAGGTGTCGCCATGCCCTCCTCCTTGCTGGTGATTTTTTTGATAATTATCAGTGTCTTGCTATTTTATAAATCATAAACGCACCAACCAATTGGTAAGCCAGGTTTGGAATCCATAAAAGATACTGCGGATACAGCTTGGGATAAGCGGTTAATGATTCACAAAGGATAATTGACATAAAGAATACCCCGGCAAGAACAACACTCAAAAACAAGCCCACCGAGGTCTCTCTGCGGGAAGTGCGGATTGCCAGGGGCAGACCTAAAAGCATAAACGCGATAGGCGCCAGAGCAAAAGCGATACGTTGATTCAATTCAACTTCAAGATCACAGGTATCGCGTTTATATTTTTTAAAAATTCTTATATTACCGAAGAGCTCTTTAAGGGTCATGTATTTGCTTCGCTTACCTATCTCAAGGCGATTCAACTTATTACCATAATCAATAACAAATTCTACCCGTTTATTAAAAGCACGAACCGGAGGGTTTGATTTTTTGTCAACTATATTGCAGTCAAAAAGCGCGATAGTTAAAGTTTTTAATTTCTTATTTGTTTCCAGTTTACCATGAGCCGCCGTGATGTCGCGAAGAACTTTTCCTTTATCGCTGCCGAACTCCCCTATAGTAAAGATTTGCACGTCTTTGAGGGTATTCTCTCCCTCTTTGTCATCAATATAAATAATACTGTCATTATATCTGACCCTGACTCCCGGTTCAAACATAGCCGACGGATGGTCTATCGCTGTTTTCATCGCGACTTTGCGGCCTTTCCCCAGCAGCGGCGGACCAACCTCAACCTGTAGATATAAACAGGCAAGCATCATTAAAAACGCAACGATCATAATCGGAGAAACAATTTGCAGAATTGATATGCCGCAGGCACGCATGGCGGTAATTTCAGAGTCCGCTGACAAACGCCCGAAAACCAGCATGATAGAAACCAGCACCGCCCAGGGAATGGTAAAGGTAAGCGCAATCGGCACCATGCAGCCGGCAAATTCAAAAACACTTGATATTGGCAGCCCCTGAGTAACAAATTTGTTCAAATCTTTGGAAATGTACGACCCCATCATCAAAAAGGTAAGCAGGCCGATAGATACGCCAAAGGTTACCATGAATGCTTTTAAAATATATAAATTAATAGTTTTCATTTGATCTCATTATTAATATTAAGAAGTTCCATCTAGACCAAAATACTATCAATTCGCGTATAATCAACTATTTCACCCATGCAAAGACAAAAAAACTATGATTTACTTAGGTATACGCATTATTTTGAGTTTTTCAGGATCATTTCGACAGGCGTTAAATATTTTTTATCGTTGTTGCATTGTTTACAGCAGGCGACAATATTGCCTTTGCTGCTCTTGCCGCCTCTCACTACCGGCAGAACATGATCCATTGTCAAATCCTCTGCGGCAAAATGTTTACCGCAATAGTGACAAATGCCTTTTTGAAGCTGCTGCTGCCACCATTGGGATTTCCGCAGCTCCCGCGCTTTCTTTTTTTCGCGCGCAATATGCTTTTCATCCCTTTGTATGTCAATCCAGTCATCCATTAACACTTTGCCCCCAAAAGTTTTTCCGCGATTTTGATGCCGTCAACCGCGGCAGACAATATTCCGCCAGCATAACCGGCTCCCTCTCCTGAAACATAAAGCCTGTCTACAGAAGTTGATAATGTTTCCTCATTCCGCCGGAAGCGAACCGGGCTCGAGATGAAAGTTTCAATGCCAACGATTTTACCGTATTTCAGGAAACCATGGAAACTGTTGTCAAACTTCCGCATAGCGACAACTAACGCTTCAGCCGTCACTGGCGGTAAAAACTTATCAAGCCTGGCAGATTTTAATCCGAATGAATAACTTGTTTCCTCGTTTCTTAAAGCCATTTTTCCTTTTACAAAAGCTCGCGCATCCTGCGCCGGAGCCGTGTAGTCGCCGCCGCCAAGCTCAAAAGCTTTGCTTTCCAGTCCCCTTAAGAATTTATAAGCTTGATGCGGGTTGCTGAACATATCATCTTGAGAAACAATCAGGCAGGAATTCGCGAACTTTCCGTCGCGGGCATATCTGCTCATGCCGTTAGTGGATAAATGACCGGGCTCCAAGCAGGCGGGAACTATAACTCCGCCTGGGCACATACAGAAAGATGAGGTTCCGGCAATATTATACAGATCATTCCTGCGGTTTGAAAAATGATACTCCGCCGCCCCCAGCCATTTCGGACGTGTCGGAATGCGGTATTGGTTTTCGTCGATAAGAGATTGCGGATGCTCAATGCGACAACCGATCTGGAAGCCCTTCATTGTGAACTCAACGCCTTGTTCAATCAGTTTATGGGTGAAAGAACGTCCGCCTAAACCGTGAGCTGTAATTACAGCCGGAGCTTCGATACGTTCATTGTCCTGAGTAATTACGCCTTTACATTGATTATCTTTAATAATTAATTCTTTCACCCGGGTTCCGAAAAGAAATTTCCCGCCGGCCTGTTCGATCTGTTCACGGATTGCACAGACCATATCAGGCAGTTTATCTGAACCTATATGGGGTCGTTTCAGATAAAGAATCTCGAGCGGAGCTCCAGCCCCGGCAAAAGTTTTCAGGACAAATTTTGCACGGGGATCATTGGTCCGGGTATAAAGTTTGCCGTCGGAAAAAGTTCCCGCTCCCCCCTCTCCTAAAAGATAATTGCTGTCCGGGTTAAACTTTCCAGTCTGATGAAACTTATCAATATCCACAACACGCTTTTTTACATCATGCCCACGCTCAAGAATAACCGGTTTACATCCAGCGCGCGCTAAAACCAAAGCAGCCATCAAGCCTGCCGGTCCGCTGCCGATAACCAGAGGATTTTTTAAGCCTGCCGGAGCCTTCGGGAACTCTAATCTGGACTCAAGGGTTTTCTGAAGCTCTTCCTCCGGGATCTTATGTCCGATACAGCCTTTGGCTGCGTCGTTGTCGTGGAGGTTTACAATCAGTTTATATACCAGCGCGGGAGCGCCCCGCCTGGAATCTATTGCTTTTGATAAAATTTTATAATCAACAATATCGCTTTCTTTAATATCCAGGCGCTGGGCAATAAACGGCATCAAGCCTTGATCAACATTTATTGTCTGCGGCGGAATCGAATAAGCCCGTATAGTTAAATTATCCAGTTTTATAATCATTCTTTATTTAGTTCCTTTTCTGAAAATACAATTGCTGTAAAAACACTTAATTTAGCATCTTCTGACTGCCATGCCCTGAAGGGCAGGCCGGCTTTATAACATAAATGGGTCAAGGTTTCATCCCGGCTCCAGCCCTGCTCAGGAGCCACTTGCGGCAGGAATACCGCAGAACGCCCTCTACATTGAAGAATTATTCCGTGTTCTCCAACAATAAAATCCTCCGGCTTTGCTATAGGGCGTGCCGGAGTCAATACTGAAACCTCGATTTCCACATCGTCCAGCTCCTCTCTGGCAAGTTGCGGGAAACGCGGGTCGCCAAAAGCTGAATTTATAGCGTTATGCGCAATATTGTCGCCTAATCCCTCATACGCACCTATATTGCCGATACAGCCGCGCAAAGCGCCATCTGATTTGTGCAAAGTAACGAAACACGAACATTTCTCCGCCATTTTCCCGCCCATTTCACTAAGCGGTTCGACATTCGTATTTTCAAACTTCGAAGCAATCGTGTTTCTAATAAAAGTTAATATTTCCTGTTTTTCTTCTCTGCTAAAGGTCATTTCCGCCATTTTTCTCTCCTCACTTTTCCTTTATAACTGCTAATAAGGCTATTACAACGCAATTTACGAATAACAAGGTCGCCAACTGCGTCGGCCCGTTATCAACAGATCCAAGTAATGGTATTTCCAATGCTTTCGCGAGTTTTAATATTCTCCATCCCGCCCAGATATTGGCCAGCAGTAAAGCCAAAACTATTATTACAGTAAAAGTTTTTAATGAACCGCCTGTTTTCTTTGACTTCTTTTTTGCGTTCATAATTTAATTCTGGTTTCTAATTACAGTATACCAGCCGTATACAAGAAAAGCAATTGTCGGGAACAAACCTGCAACAAGAGGAGCTAAAAGCCCCTGTTTCCCTAGAATCAATAACAATTGTGAGATAATAATGTATATGACAATTACGGCAATTGCTATAATTATTGACAACATAATCCCCGAACGTTCATTTTTGGTTGCCAGCGGAATTCCCAAAAAAACCGCGAGAAAACATGCCCACGGAAAAGCCAGGCGGTTATAAAACACCGACATCAATATTGCTTTACAGCGCGGCGCCATATTTGCAGTATTTCTGACCATTCTCCAGATAACCCAGGAGGGCAGCTCATCTTTACTCTTTACAGTGTTCAGGATATTTTCCGGAACTTCCGGTATCTCTTTCCTGTCTTTGCTTAGCTTTTTGAAATATTCCGTGCTTTTCGGCATTAAGCCGTCATGGGAATAAGGGGTAAATGACCCGTTTATAAAAGTCCAGCCGGTTTTGTAGGAAAAAGTCGCGATTTTTGCTGTTATTTCCCAATCCAGAGTTTTGTCGCCGCGATATCTTTTCAGCACGACGTCTTCCTGGTCTTTGTTAAGGTTGAACGTTTTGAACAACCAGGTCCGGCGCTTGTCAAAACTGCGAAAAGTAAGCATCCTCTGATTGTCCGGCAGATTACCTCCTTCCTGTTTTGTCGCATAGAATTTCAGGATTTCAGCCTCCCGCTCAGTATAAGGAACCAAGGCTTCATTAAACCATATATTTACTCCGGTGATGACTAAGCCGACCGCAAAAATCGATCCGCCGCAGCGGAACAGGGAAAGGCCTGAAGAACGCATCGCGGTTACTTCCATATGCTTTCCGAACATTGCCATTGTCCACATACAGGCAAGCAATACGACAATAGGAAGTATAAAGCGGATATTACCAGGCAGTTTCAAAAGAAAATAATAAATTGTTTGTTTAAGAGGGACTCCGCTGTCCAGAAAATCCGAAAGATCGTTAAAAATATCTCCAATAATAAATAAAGTAATAAAAACGCATAATAGAATAGTCAGATAAATCATGAATTCTGTAAAAATATAGAAATCAAGAATTGGCAAAAGTCCTTTTCGCCTTTTAAATGCTTCATCTTTTTTTTTAAATCTGCGTCTAAACATTAGCAGTCATTCTCTTTGAGTATTGTCTATATACTGAATTTTAATATAACTCAACTATAATAAAAAAAAAGCGTCTTGAAAATAAGACGCTTTTAAAATCATAAAAAAATAGACACTTAGCGGTGACTCTTTCTTTTTTTGCGATTAATTTCGCTCGGCTTTTCATAATGCCGGCGATTGCGCAGCTCTTTTAAAGTACCCTCTTTATCGAGTTTCTTTTTGAGGCGGCGTAATGCACGGTCAATGATCTCGCCTTTTTTGACGCGAACTTCTGTTGCCATTGCCATATCTGATTTCACCCCCTCGGGTCGTTATAAGAGATTATATTCTCTATGGTTTATATTTAAATTCAAGAAGCGTTAAAATAACAATTCTTAATATTATTACAAGCTTAAAACAACTTTTTTTACAATTTTATTTATTCCGCCGCAAATCCGGCTTCGTCCGCGAGCATAGCTTTCAGCTTGCTTAAAGCCTGGTTTTGAATCTGGCGGACACGTTCGCGAGTCCTGCCTATCTGCTGACTTACTTCCTCTAGAGTGCGGGCACGGCTGCCGTCCAACCCAAAACGCATTTGCAGGATTAATCTTTCACGTCCATCAAGATCCTCAAGCAAATCCAAAAGACGGTCCACCGACTCAACATCTCCGAGAATCTGATCCGGGGTCATAGCTCTGCGGTCAGGAATGATGTCCTGAAATTCGCCGTCCTCTCCCTGCTGGATAGGGTCATGCAGAGAAAATGTTCTTAAATCTGCCAGACGCAGACCGGCAACGGTGCGTTCGCTGAAATCCAAATGTTTGGCGATTTCCGCATCAGTCGGCTCTCTTCCGAGCTCTTCAGCAAGCTTCATGCGGACAGATTTTATTTTATTGATTTTTCCGGCAGATTGGACTGGTATACGAATCGTACGGCTCTGGTTTGCCAAGGCTCGCCGCATAGACTGTTTAACCCACCACGCCGCATAGGAACTGAATTTCGCGCCTTTTGCCGGATCAAATTTCTCAACAGCGCGCATTAAACCAATATTTCCTTCTGAAATAAGGTCAAGTAAGGGTAATCCCAGCCCTTTAAAATCATGTGCTATTTTTACTACCAGACGAAGGTTTGCCTGGATCAGAACAGCCCGGGCATCATCATGAGCCTGTTCATTATTGCCATGAATCGCTGCCGCAAGCTCAACTTCCTCTTTTTTACTGACCAGGGAAATTTGACCAATGTCCTGCATATAAACTTTCATTGTGTCATTTTTACTTCCGGAACTGATTTTGGAGTTGAGGGCTTCACGACGGGCTTTGTCTTTGCCTTTTTTAGTCTGGGGAACAACAACTTCTGCGGATTTCTTACGACCTCGTGCAGCAGGTTTTTTGGCTTCAGACTTCTTGGTGGAGGCAACGCTCTTTTTTGCTTCTGTCTTTTTGGTAGAAGCTGCAGTTGCCTTAGTGACAGCGGCTTTTTTCGCTTCCGTTACAGGTACAGCTTTCGAAGCCTCTTTCTTAACAGAGGTTTTGATTGCTTTATTTTTTGCAGCACTCTTTTTGGCGACAGCTTTCTTTTTAGTTGTAGGTTTTTTATCTTTAGTTTCTGCCATATATATTTTTTTTCAGTTTGCTATTTCTTTATTTTTATTGTAATATCTTATATGTAATATTTATTTTCAGTGCATACCAAGGGATAAGTTCAGGATAAAATCCCAAAATATCCTCCTTATTAATACGCTATATCCCTGTAATAAGGGCATAAATAGACACTTAAAAATAAGAATATAGCAACAAATCAGGTAAAAAGCAAGTAAAAGACCTATGGAATGGCGAAAAAAAATAAAAGAATGGCTGATAAATGATATTTGTACTTATAATTTGGTGCAAAATGTTGATGAAGCGGTATTAGCTCCTTTGATTCTGAGACAGGTTTCTGCCTGCAAAAACAGGCCTTTGCTGGTGGTTTTGCCAATTCTAAGTCAAGCGGAAAGGGTCAATACTGAAATTGCAGCATGGCTCTCCGAATTTGACCTGCCCATAAAAGCTCTTTATTTGCCGGAAGCTCACATTGGCAACGCCTTCAGCCCCGCAAGTGAAGCTTTGCGAGCACGTTGTCTGCATGAAATATTCAACTTTGAATTCGATTTGATTATCGGAAGCGCAATGGCTTTTGGCGCCGCTGTTACCCGCCCGGAAAAGCTCAAAGAAAATGAATTATTGTTGAAAGCCGGCATGGATATTCCATTTGATGATTTAATGGCAAAACTGCTTGAATTGGATTATGATGATGAATTTGAGGTGAATGTCGAAGGCGAGTTTTCCCGCCGCGGCGGGATCGTTGATATATTTTCCCCGAATTACGATTATCCGGCTAGAATTGAATTCTGGGGTAACCAGATTGAATCGATTCGCTCTTTCAGCCCCGAAACCCAGCGTTCCACCGGACAGCTTGACGAATATTTAGTCATCAGCCGTTCTGTTTTTGGTGAAGAGGATGACGATTTTGATTTTTATGATTTTACCAGAAGCCTGAATTGTTCGCTTCTAACGGTTTTTTACGATCAATGCCATGAGCATCTGGAAAAATTCGCGGATGATAATGAAGTAAAGCGTTTTGAGTCACAAGTTGCTTCATTCAAACCGGAGCGGCTAATCAAGTTTCAGGATATTGTCGAAGAATCTGTTTCTGATAAGGGAATTATCGCAGAATGCTTCCCTGCTGTAAGCCATTTAAGATCTGAACTGCCGAACGAAGCGCTTTCCGGCGGAATGGAAATGCTGCGGGAAATGATTGCCCGGCAATTATCCCAATGGATGAATACAGGTTATGAAGTAAGCCTGCTGGGATTCGATGAAGGAGCACGCCAGCATATCCAAAACTGGTGCAATGAATTTGAACTGGATTTCAGCAAATTAAGCCTTGATACAGGAAACCTCCCCGGCGGGCTGATTTTCCCCGCTGAAAAAACTGTTTTTTTGACGGAACGCGAACTTTTTACCGCTGATATTTTCCGTAAAAAATCATCTTTGCCCGCAGTAAAAGAAACTAAAAGCTCCATGGCAATGGAGGAAGCTGCCGCCTGCGCGGATTTGGATGAAGGAGACTACGCTGTACATCTGCTGCACGGCATCGGCAGATTTAACGGTATCCGTGAAATGACTTTACACGGAGTAAAAAGGGAAGTAATGATACTGGAATACCGTGATAACGCCCAGTTATATGTCCCGTTATACCAGGCGGGCATGGTTTCCCGCTACATAGGTTCTCAAGCGAAAGTTTCGCTGGATAAGCTTGGCAGCAGGCGCTGGCTCAACGCTAAAATCGGAACAGCAAGGTCAATTCGTGATTTCGCCACCGATTTGCTTCATTTTCAGGCAATGCGTAACGCGTCCGAGGGAATTAATTTTGGAAAGGACAATCTGGAACAACGGATATTTGAAGATGCTTTCCCTTTTGAGCCGACTCCCGACCAGGTACGGGCAATTACGGAAATCAAAACGGATATGAATAAAAACCGTCCGATGGACCGCTTGTTGTGCGGGGATGTCGGATACGGAAAGACGGAAGTCGCTATCCGCATGGCTTTCAAGGCTCTAAACGCGGGGTATCAGGTAATGTTCCTTGCACCAACGACGATTCTGGTTCAGCAGCATTATTTTAACTTGCAGGAACGTCTGGCGGAATATCCTTATACTATTGGGATGCTCAGTCGTTTTCGTACCAAATCAGAGCAGAAAGAAATCATCGCGAAGCTGAAAAGCGGTGGAATTGATATCGTCGTTGGAACTCACCGTTTGTTTCAGGATGATGTCCATTTCGATAAGCTTGGACTGGTGGTGGTTGACGAAGAACAGCATTTCGGGGTTAAGCACAAAGAAAAAATTAAACGCTTCCGGGCATCAGTTGACGTCCTGACAATGTCGGCTACGCCAATCCCCAGGACTTTATATATGGCAATGGTAGGCGCAAGGGATCTAAGTACTATTATGACGGCTCCCGGAGCCCGCCTGCCGATAAAAACCAGCGTTTCTCCTTATAGTGAAAATTTTATCTGTGACTGCATCAACAATGAAATAAAACGCGGCGGACAAGTATTCTTTGTACACAACCGCGTTAAAAGCATAGAGAGGGTCTTCGATAAATTTACAAAACTCATGCCGGATATCCGTTTTGCGGTAGGACACGGGCAGATGCACGAAAATGAACTTGAGGAAGTGATGACACGGTTTCTAGCCGGAAAAATAGATGTCCTGATATGCACAACCATCATCGAATCCGGTCTGGATATAGCCAATGCCAATACAATTATCATTGACCGCGCTGACCGCTTCGGACTGGCTGAACTTTATCAGCTCAGGGGAAGAATCGGACGCTGGAACCGACAGGCTTACGCTTATCTGCTGCTGCCTAAACATAATATTATCAGCTCTGACGCGAGAAAACGCTTAAGCGCAATCAGAAGATATACTCATCTTGGAGCCGGATTCAGGCTGGCTTTGCGTGACCTGGAAATTCGCGGAGCCGGAAACATCCTTGGAGCTGAACAAAGCGGGCATATTAACACAGTTGGTTTCGATCTGTACTGCAGCCTCCTAAGCTCTGAAATTGCAAAACTAAAAGGAGAACATGCCGAATTTCTACCGGAAGTGGATATAAATATTGACTTTATTCATTTCGCGCATGAAGCGCCGGAAAATTCTCTGGCTGCAGGCTTCCCGCCTGAATACATCCCAAGCGAACGCCTCAGGGTTGACGCCTATCGTCGCCTGGCAACAATTACCTCGGAAGAAAAAATGGAGGAATTCCGCGAAGAACTTGAAGACCGCTATGGAAATCTGCCGGAGCAGGCAAAAAATATGCTGGATATAACCCTGGTCAAAGTTCTTGCCGCTAAACAAGGATATAATGCTGTACATGTCGAAAACCAGAAAGTATTCTTTAAGACTTCCCGCAAGGTCTACCGCCGCAATGGGATTCTACCAATAATAAATTACCGGAACTCTCCCGGCACAAGGCTCAAAAACCTCATGGATATAGCCAGGCTTCTCTGCCCCATAGATGAAGTCGAATA
The DNA here is from genome assembly GCA_963664605.1 of Victivallaceae bacterium. Lineage (GTDB taxonomy): Bacteria > Verrucomicrobiota > Lentisphaeria > Victivallales > Victivallaceae > JAHOYW01. The sequence goes on along the minus strand of OY761536.1, from coordinate 549,263 downwards.
AAAGCCGTTGCTCCCTCAAATAATCCATAGTATTACCGTTACCCTAAAAGAACCCTCTATACTCATTATTATTTTTGTAAAATAGTTATGAATAAGTGTTGACAAATGTTAAAACAAAGTTATATTTAAACTTTGTAATGCAAATTAACAAAGTCTAAAAACAAGAGGGAATCCCTGATGAACAATCCTCAAACAAGACAAAAGAGCCGTCAGCAGATATTATGGCTGATTAAGGAGCATGAGCAGATTTCCCGCGCGGATCTGGCGAAACTCACCGGCTTGACCCGTCCGACCGTATCGTCTATCATTGCGGATTTTGTTGAAAGCGGAATGGTGGTGGAATCCGGCAAAGGTGAATCCTGCGGCGGCAAGCGTCCTATAATGTTAAAGTTAAATCCAGATGCCTGTTTTGCTATCGGTATAGACTTAGGTGATGATTACCTGATCCGCGGTGTGCTTTGTGATTTATGCGGCAACGTAGTTGCCCGCGAAGACCTTGAATATGAAAATGATTTTGAAACTGTAATCCGGGTGCTTGAAGAGTTGATCGCGCTTCTGGCAAAAAACGTTACACGCGAAAAAATTAAAGGTGTTGGAATTGCCGTTTCAGGAATTGTCGATACTGACAGTAATGAAGTTGTTAACAGTTCAACTTTAGATATAGAGAAAAAACAGCTTGCCAAACGCCTGGCGCAACGCTGTCAATTTAATGTTTTTCTCGAAAACCGGCCGAACGCAGCCGCATTGGCGGAAACCCAATTCGGCGCCGGAAAGAATTTTCGCAACCTGGTCTATATCACCAGCGGACGCGGAGTTGGCGCAGGGATTGTTATTAATGGAAAGATTTTTCGCGGCAGTTTCGGCACCGCCGGGGAAATCGGCGAAATAAGGTTGCCGATCGCCAGAGAAGACGGCGGTTTTGACCGTTACTGTCTTGAAGAATTGACTCGCGCCAGTGCAGTTTGCGAACTCGCGGGGCAAGCAAAAAACTGCATAATGCGTTATAAGCAGGTAATGGAAGCTTACAGAAACGGCGATCCTGAAATATGCGCAATTATGGATCAGAATGCTGAATACATGGCTTATGCTGCGCAAATAATCGCTGATGTGTTAAATCCGGAAGCAATTATTCTCGGCGGAAGAGCTGTAGAGCTCGGAGATGAATATTTACGGGCTTTCCGCACTTATTTTGAACGGGGGCTGGCCAAGGCTCTGATCGGCGGCCTGACCGTGGTAAGTTATTCACAATACGGACATCTCGGGGTAGCTGTCGGCGGCGCGGTTGTCGTTCTTGACCTTGTGATGGACCAGAAAATTTAATATTATTAATCCATTTGATGTTGAACTTTAAATGTTCGATTTCGATATTCATTTTTAAACAATTGGAGGTTTTTAATGGCTCAAAAACAAAAAGCGCTTGATTTAACGATTATCGGCGCAGGCATGATTGTAACAGATGTCCTGCTGCCGTCTGCACTTCAGCTGCAGCGCACAGGCGTCATCGGGGAAATCACTGTTTGCGACATGCGTGAAAGTGCACTCAAGGCGCTTAAAGAAAATTCAGACATCCTTGAAGCATTCCCCGGTCAAGATTTCAAAACCTGCCCGGAAATCGGCTCTGGAGATTCAAGCGACCCGGAACTTTACAAAAAAGTTCTTGCAGAAAAAGATCCCTACGGCATGGTGATTATTGCATTGCCGGATCAGCTTCATTATACAGTACTAAAAGGAACTATTCCTTTTAACCAGCACATTCTATGCGTTAAACCTTTGGTATTAAAGTACGATCAGGCCCTGGAGATAGAAAAAGAAGCCAAAGAACGCGGAATATTTATTGGAGTTGAATACCACAAACGCTTTGACCGCCGCGCATTAATCGCCCGTAAACATTACCGCAAAGGGGACCTCGGTGATTTCGCGCTTGGAGAATCGAAGCTTATTGAACCGTATTTTTACCGCCACTCAAATTTCCAGAACTGGTTTACCTGTGAAAACACCGACCCGTTCGTATATGTCGGATGTCATTATGTTGACCTTGTTGCTTTTATCACCGGCTTAAATCCCGTGGAAGTGTCCGTCACCGGGCGCAAAGGAATCTTTCCAAATGGTAAAGAAGGCTATATGTGGTCAAATGGGCGCGTTGTTTTCGAGAACGGCGGAATTTTATCCGTTAATAACGGTCTTGGTTATCCGGATGACAGCGCCGGCGGTAACGACCAGGGACTGGTCATGTATTTTGACGGTGATGATTGTGCCGGGCTTCTAGCTCATGATGACCACAATCGCGGTGTTGAGTACGGCTTCGCCAAAAACGTTTCCAAGCGTTTCCAGTACGTCAACCCGGATTTCTTCCGTATGGTTCCATGGGAAGGAGAAGGCTTTAAACCGATTGGCTACGGTTTTGATTCCGTTGCGGCGACTCTGATAAGCGCTTCTGCTATTGAAGCAAAAGTAGATGAAAACCCGGAAAAAGCAATGGAAATCCGTCAAAATGGGATAGAAGAAGCCAACCAGAAAGGTTTGATCGCAACCCCGGAAAATTCCTCTTATAATGAACTAGTACAGGAAGCGGCACGTATGTCAATAATGAATGGCGGCGATATTGCGGTCATTGATTACAGCACGAAAAAGCCAACTGTTAAACTAAAATAACGGTTATAACACCAAAATAACGGACAATGACGGATAATGACCGTTATTGCATTAAAACTAAATATAAAGGAGTCTGATTCAAATGGCAGAATATAACTTGACACCAATAGATGTAAAAAAGGTTGAAACGAAATATCGTTCTATAAAAACCGCAATTCCCGTACCGGAATCTTTAGAGATTTTTGAAAAACTGCAAAAATCAGAACCGCGTTCGATGCAGGGGCAGCCGCCGATTATCTGGCACAAAGCAGATAATTTCACGGTTTCTGACAAATGGGGAAACCGCTGGATCGACTGGTCCAGCTGCGTACTGATTGCCAACGCCGGACATAATCACCCCAAAATAGCAAAAGCCTTGCATGAAATAATCGATCAGGGCTTGCTGTCAACTTACGTATTTATCCATGAAGGCCGCGCTAAGCTGACCGGAATGCTGCAGAGATTAGCCCCTAAAGACAAAGAATACTCTGTATTCCTGCTCTCCTCCGGTTCCGAAGCAACAGAAAACTGTATTAAAATGGCAAAGACCTATGCATTGAAAAAATACGGTCCGAAGAGAAAATATTTTGTTTCATTCAACAATGCTTTCCATGGCCGTACGCTTGCTTCACAACTTGCCGGAGGAATGCCTAAACTTAAAGAATGGATTGTCGATGGCGATAAAACTTTTATTCAGGTTCCGTTCCCGGATGGTTACAAAAATGAAGATACCTCTTTTGATTTATTCCTCTCAAGCCTTAAAGAACAAGGTATTGAGCCGGATGAGATTGCCGGTGTAATGAGCGAATCATATCAAGGTGTCGGACCGGAATTTATGCCAGTTGAGTACGCTCAAAAGCTCGAAAAATTCTGTAAAGATAATGATATTGTCCTGATTATGGATGAAGTGCAGGCAGGTTTCGGGCGCAGTGGAAAAATGTTCACATTCGAACACTACGGCATTAGTCCAGACCTCATTGCCTGCGGTAAAGGCATCAGTTCGTCCCTGCCGATCTCAGCAGTTATCGGCCGCAAAGATATTATGGACATATACGCTCCCGGTTCAATGACCAGCACACATTCAGGTTCTCCGCTCTGCGTTGCGGCAGCCATTGCCAACCTGGAAGTAATCGAAGAAGAAAAGCTTGTTGAAAATTCTGCTAAAATGGGTGATATTCTCTGTCCGGAATTAGAGCGCATCCAGAAAAAATATCCTGAACGCTTAGGGTGTTTCCACGGTAAAGGCTTAGTTGCCGGTATCCAGTGTGTTCTTCCCGGAACCAAAACCCCGGATCCTGCTACCGCTTTGGAAATCAACGTTAAATGTCTTCAGAAAGGCTTGTTGATGTTCGCTCCGGTAGGGATTGCCGGCGAGTGTCTTAAAATAGCTCCGCCTTTAAGTATCACCGAAGAAGCTCTTCGTGAATCAATCCAGATCTTCGAAGAAGCTTGTGACGAGGTTCTCGGATAAGTTTACTGCTTCTTTCTTTTGCCGCCCTTTCTTCAAGGGCGGCTTTTTTCTTGTCCCATTTGTGACACATACTGTTTCATCATAAAAACACGCCACTTTTCTTAATAATAAACAACTTATACAAAATAACATATTTTACCTTGCTTTATATTGTTACTTTATTGACACACCTTGTAAAAATGTAATTTTTTATTTATAAAATATCTTAGTCTTTTATAATAAGGTATTTATCTCAATTTTATATTTTCTGGCACACATAATGCTTTAAATATTAAGTCAACACCAAAAAATTATGGAGTGTCACAATGTCGCAGTTCAGTTTCTATGATCTAATAAAACCTTATCGTTATTTGCTACTTGGTACAATAATATCTTTATGTTGCTTTTCCGCGCTTGGCCTTGCCTTGCCGTGGATGTTAAAGATAGCTATTGACAAAGTTATTCCGAATGCTGATTACTCTTTATTTGCCCTGCTGTGCTGCGGAATGTTTTTGCTTTTTTCAATTAGGGCTATTTGTTTTTATATAGCCAGTTATTTAACCACCTATACTTCAATGCGCTCTCTGATTGATGTCCGGCAAAAGCTTTTCAAGCACCTGCAAAGTTTATCTCTGCGTTTTTATGAAGAGTATCGGACAGGAAAGCTTATTTCCAATGTTATAAATGACGTTGCTTTAATGCAGCAATTAATCATGATCTTCATCCAGATAATGAATCAGTCTTTTGTTTTGTTTGCGGTTGCTGCCGTTCTATTGTTTCTTGACTTTAAAATGGCTCTAGTTGTTTTGATGATTGTTCCCCTGTTCTTCGCCAATTTCTATTATTTCAGGAAAATTATGCGCAGTAACTCATTGCTGCTGCAGGAAAAAATGTCTGAAATCTCCGCTAACCTCGGGGAAACCATCAATGGCATAAAAGTTGTAAAGACTTTTTCAAAAGAACGTACTGAATGCCGTAATTTTTTCTCTTCCCTGCGCCCGACTCTTAACTTGAACGTAAAACTAGGCATACAATCAGCCCATTGTACATCTATAACACAGTATTTAAGTCTTGTAATTTACTTAACTACAATAGGAATGGGTATGAGTATGGTTCATTCAACAAGCATGACGCTTGGTGAGTTTGTCGCTTTCTATACTTATGTTGGAATGTTCATTACTCCAATAAGCAATCTATCTGTACAGACCATAGGAATTTCACGCGGTATGACTGGTGCAAAACGTATTTCCAATCTGCTCAACGTCATTCCGGAAATAGAAGAGCCCGCGAAACCCATCAAAATAGAAAAAATGGAAGGTCATATCGTATTTAAAGAGGTGTCTTTTAAATATAAAGATGTTCCGGTAATCAAGGATTTTTCCCTGGATATTCGTCCCGGTCAAAAGGTCGCCCTGGTCGGGCCCAGTGGTTCCGGGAAATCTACAATAACAAATTTGTTGTTAAGGTTTTATGATATCCAGGAAGGGGACCTTAGTATTGACGGAATCTCTATAAAAAAATATTCCAGCGCTTCTTACCGCGACCATATTGGCGTCGTATTACAAGAACCGTTTTTATTCAGCGGCTCAATCAGGGAAAATATTGCCTATGCTAAAAACGGCGCAACCCGCAGCGAAGTGGAAAGAGCTGCGGCAATGGCTAATGTTGATGAATTTGTTTCAGAACTGGAAGACGGATACGACACTATTATTGGTGAAAATGGAACCAGTCTCTCAGGAGGACAGAAACAACGGTTGGCAATAGCGCGGGCTATTTTGAAAAATCCCAGCGTTCTGGTACTTGATGAAGCGACTTCCGCCTTGGATACCGTTTCAGAATTTCTAGTTCAAGCAGCCTTGGATAATCTGATGAACAACAAAACAACAATTATTATCGCACACCGTTTATCCACAATAAAAAACGCGGATGTTATCGTCGTTATGGATGATGGAAAAATAGTTCAGACAGGAGCTCATGATGAGCTCATGAAAAATCCCGGAGTTTACCGGGAATTATATACCGCTCAGGAAAAAGCCGCGCGATAAAGGAGAAGCATTATGACAGAAAAATATAATTTCAGGAAAACTCTTAAGATCTTTCGCTATATGATCGGAGGGCTGTTCGTCTTTCTTTTTATTATTGCTGCAATATTGATATTCGGATACATGGAAAATACAGTTGCAGGGCGCGGCATTTTTGAAGGCTTCCGTGAATATCAGCTTAAATCAACTGTTTTGAGCAGAATTAAGAGCGTTGAAAAACAAGAAGGTGAAAATGTTAAAAAAGGCGAAGTCATGCTTCGTTTGGACGATCGCGATTTGCGTGAAAAAATAGCTCTGTTGAAAAATCAGGTAGAAGAACTTAAATCAGAAATAGATGTTGCTGAAGCTGAGTTTGCCATAAAAAAACATAACCCCCTTCCAAAAGAATACCGTCATACTTTAATCGCCTTGAATAATGCGGAAATGCGCTGCAAAAAAAGCGAAATAGAACTGGAAATGTTCCAGAAACTTTATAAACGCAAAGTCATTTCATTATTAAAGTTCCAACAGGCGCAATTAAAACATTTAAATAATATTACCGATCTCAAATCCGCACGCAAAGATTACGCAACCCTTAAAAATGGTCTTGCAAAAAAAATAATAGCGAAAGCAGCCAGCGAACTTGCATTACTTAAAACAAAACTGGCCAGCAAAGAAAATGAACTTAAATTATTATTTAAGCATCTGGATGATTATATTTTTATTGCCCCGGAAGACGGAATCGTCCGCTACATTCCTCCAAAACCCGGGGCTTACGTCGTGCCAGGCGATACTTTGGTACGCATAGCTACAAATGATAAGAAAAAATTTACTGTTTATGTTGATGAAAAACAAATTTTCAGGATTCAGGAAGGACAAACCGCGAGAATCGCCAGCAGCCAGTACAATTATCTGGAATATGGTTATTTTGAAGGCAAAGTTTTACGCATCGGCGGCATGCCGGAAGTAAGAGCCGGGCAAAATTATTATCCGGTCAAAGTTCTCATAACCAAAGAGCCGCAGGCTTTACGCCTTGGGTCCACCGGAGAAGCTTATATCGCCACAGGCAAAGCAAGAATTATTTTCTGCCTCTCCGGCTGGAACAAATAGATTCTACCATCCCATTTTTTTTAGCCAGGTTGCACAAAGCTCCGGCCATACCTGGATTTCCGGCACATCAGGGTCCACGCCAAGACCAAGACCGTGCCGTCCTTCAGGAAAGACGTGAAGTTCAAAAGGTATTTTATATTTACGAAGACCCAGACACCATAAAAGGCTGTTCTCAACCGGAACCCCCGGATCTTCTCCGGTGTGCCAGAGAAAAGTTGGCGGAGTTTCCGCGGTAATACGTTTCTCGAGAGAATATTTTTCCCGCAAGCCTGAATCGGCTTCTTTGCCAAGCAGGTTATTGAATGAACCAACATGTCCGTGCTCACCTGACGAAATAACCGGATAACATAATATTAACGCATTAGGCTTTTGTGAAACTTTATCCGTTTCATCGCCGACGCTAAACTCCACTTCATTAAATAATGTTCCGGAACTCGCGGTAAGGTGTCCGCCTGCGGAAAAACCACAAACCGCGATTTTATCAGTTTTTACATTCCATTCATCCGCTTTCGAGCGAACCGTTTTTATTGCCCGGAAAACGTCCTGCTGTGGAGCCGGGAAACGATTCGGGGAAACCCTGTACTGAACCACAAAAGCATGAAAACCAAGTTTATTAAAGCGCAATGCGATGTCTTTTCCCTCGTGCACAGCACGGCCTGCGTATCCGCCACCAGGACAAATAACAACGGCTCCTTTTGTTTCAGGGCTGTCAAGAGTATAAATGTCCAAGGTCGGAACGAATTCCCCGTCTTTAGATTTTCCTTCTACAAAATTTTCCGGCCATAAATTAATCGTTTTCATTGATAAAACCTTTGTTATTTAAACTTGTTTTGTTATGCGAATAATAATGCTTTTTAAATAAATTGCAAGGACATAAGCTATGCTTATCTTGTTTTTTAGACGAGTAATGGTAAATTAAAAACAGGAATTATAATATAAACAGGATTTTATCATGAAAACAGCATGGGAACTGGCACTGGAACGCAGCGGCGGCATTTTAAACGAACTCAATGACACCCAAAAAGGCGCGATTGCTGAAATAGACAGAACTTGCAAAGCTAAATTAGCGGAATCGGAACTATGTTATACAGAAAAATTGAAGAATACCACCGATTATAAGGAAATCGAACAAATAAAAGATGATATGGCTGTTGAACGCGCCTCGATTATGTCAAAGGCAAAACGCGACAAAGAGAAAATCCGCGATGGAAAATAAATTGAGAATATATTTTGACAATGCGGCTTCGTGTCAGCCTGATCCCAAAATACTTGGCCATTATTACTCTTATTCCTCAGATTTTTATGCAAATCAGGAAGCCGCTCATAGTTTAGCTTATGATTTGCGCCGGAAAATTGAACTTGCGGAAAGCAAAATTTCAAAATATTTATGCGGCGGACAAACAAATATTCACTGGGGGCATTCCGGTACTGATATATTTAGTTTATTAAGTGAATTTAAAGGTTTCCAGGAAGGAAATATAGTAACTACTGCTATGGAACACCCTGCTTTACTTGCAACTCTTAAACGAAGCGGGGCTGAAATCCGCATGGTAAAAATAACTAATGGAAAAGTTGACCTTGATAATTTAGCTGAACTGCTAGATGAAAAAACTGTCTTAACAGCCATTCACCACGTTCAAAGCGAAACCGGAGTTATCCAGGATCTTGCCGTTATCCACAAAGTTATTGACAAACACGCTCCGCAAAGTGTTTTTATGTCAGATACTATACAGTCCGCAGGAAAAATAAAAATTCCGTGGAACGAGGCAAAGCTGGATATTATCAGTATTTCAGGACATAAAATTGGAGCTCCATCCTGTGCCGCATTATTAATAAATCCTAAATTAAGTGCTTTTATTGAATATTTAAAGCTTTGCCGCAAAGAATATTATACAGCCAGCCGTCCCGAACCTGCCGCTGTACTGGCTTTAGCTGAATGTATTGAGAAAAAACAGATTGAAAACACTGAAAACCTTGAGAAAATCTGTAAAATAAATAATTTTTTACGTCAGGAACTGTCAAAATTAAAACTATTTAATGATAAAAAAATAGTATTAACTATTCCTGAAGAAAACTCCTCTCCATATATCCTGCATTTCATCGTTCCCGGCTATCAAAGCGGGGTACTGGTGCGTATGCTTTCAGAAGAAAGCGTCTATTTTTCCGCCGGCAGCGCATGTTTATCTGAAAGTGACAAACCCAGTACAGCATTAACCGCGATGGGCTTTAATAAAGAAGATGCTTATGCTGGAGTACGTTTGAGTTTCTGTCCTCAAAATACTCTCGATCATGCAAAAATATTCATACAAAAATTTCAAAGATCTTTACTTGATTATTGATCTTTCAGATAACGTTTTATTAACAGATTGCTGTTTTTAACGCTGTTTTTAACCCAATCCATGCGAAGTACGGCTTTTTCCTCTTCTGTTAAATTAATGGGAATGTTGCTTTTCCGCAGACGCTGACAAAGTGTTTGCAGCACCAGCGCGACGCTTACCGAAATATTAAAACTTTCAGTAAATCCATACATAGGCAATTGGATAAAATAATCAGCATGTTCATGCGCAAAATCTCCAAGCCCAGTTTCTTCGCACCCAAAACATACGGCTAGTTTTTTATCAAGCGGAATCTTATCCAGAGGAGTATATTTTTCCTTACGTAAAGTAGTAGCAGCAATCATATAGCCGTTCTTCCGTAAATGATTAAAACATGCTTCTGTATTGTTTTTGTTTTTCTCATTAAAGCGCTGGAGAGTAATCCATTTAGCAGATCCCTGTACAACTTTTGTATTTGTTTTGAACCTTACACTATTTTCTATAACACACATATCCTGAATACCAAAACATTCGCAACTGCGAATTACAGCGCTGGCATTCGGAGAGTGCCAGATATCCTCAAGTACAACTGTTAAATGCCTGGTGCGTTCTGATAACACCTTTTCAATAAGTTCCTTGCGGCGTTCTGTCATAAATCCCTGCAGATATTCAAGCAATCCCGCGTTTTCCAATAATTTTTTGTCTTGATACAAGATAAAAATCTCCTTTTTAAATTAACAATATAGCTAAAAATGATAAATTACCAGTTTACTAAAATAACTAATTTATAGATAAAATTTGCAAAATTATTTTAAATTGATACTTTATATAATTATAATTTCTTATAATTGAGTAGATGATGACCGAAAAATTTAAAAATATAAGTTTAAAACAGCAAATATACTTGGAAACTATTTATGATCTGAGTGTTAGTAATGGTCATGCACATGTAAAATCTATTGCTGAAAGACTTTCAGTTAGAATGCCTTCTGTTACAGAAGTAATGCGTAAATTAGCTGAAAAAGAATTAATCAATTATGATGTCAGAAAAAATATTTCTTTAAGTGAAGAAGGGAAAAAAATAGCAATAGAGCTTGATAAGCGTCACAGTGTGCTGGCTGATTTCTATGCAAAAATTCTTGGCTGTCCAGCTTCAAAAGCTCAAACTATCGCCTGTAAAGTGGAACACGTCGTTGATTCAGAATTTTGCGACCGTCTTGCAGAATTTGCTTCATTTATCAGGAACAAGGAAGAAAACGGAATAGAATTAATAAAAGAATTTCAGCAATTCTACAAAAAAAATCATTAAATATCTGTTATATACTACGCAAACGCTGAAATTCTCAACATAACCTCAGGAACTAATTCGTGGATATCATCGGCTATAAGCCCTCTGTTCCCAAATGGACTTATTTCACCAGTCATACCATGAATAAATACCGCTGCCGCAGTTGACATATAATAATCCTCATGCGCTTTCGCGTTAAAAGCTGCAATAATGCCGGTTAAACTATCTCCGCTGCCGGCTGTCGCAAGTGCCGGACAACCTGATGAATTTACTGTTATCTGTCCATCTGGTGAAGCAATTACTGTCCTTGCTCCCTTAAAAACTACTGTTGCATCCAGACATTCAGCCAAAGCTTCCGCTTTATCTAAACGGCTATGATCATTGAAGTGTTCAAGCTCAAAAGCTTCAAGTAATCTTTTCATTTCACCATAATGAGGCGTTAAAATATTTGAACCACTTCCATGATATATCTCAGGAGATTCAGCTATAATATTTAAAGCATCAGCATCAATGATTAAAGTCTTTTGAACCTTTAACATTTCCCTGACAAAGAGAAAAGTATCCCGTTCCGTACCTATTCCAGGACCTAATACAATTACATCACTCTTTTCGATCAATGGTTTTATTTCTTCCAAAGAACCAAGACAAAAATATCCTTTCCCATTATCCTTTATTCTTTTAACTATTAAAGATAAAGCAGCATCAGGAATTCTCTCAATCGATTCAGGAACCGCAACCCTTACCATTCCGGCGCCAGAACGCTGTGCTGTTAAAGCGGCTAAAAAAGGCGCTCCATAATATTCTTTACTTCCGCCAATAATTAAAACAGAACCTACACTGTTCTTATAAGATTCAACAGGAAGTTTTCTTAAGGACTTTGCGGCATCGCAAGCAAAAAATATATCAAAATCACTTTTCGTTTCATCAATATACTCTTTGGGGATTCCAATATCCACACAACGCAATAGACCACAGCACTCAATACCCTTATCCTTAACTAGTCCGTATTTTGGTAAACCAATAGTAACCGTCATGTCCGCCATTATACATTCATCTGTTTTAAAACAACCATTATCTACATCTAATCCAGAAGGAACATCAAGAGAAATGACGGTTAAAAATAAACTATTAACCGTCATTATCCATTCTTTGTAAGATTTTCTTATTGAACCTTTTATACCTGTACCCAACAATCCATCTATTATAATATCGCCTTTATTAAAATCACTATCCGTTATTTTTTCCTTCACGGAATAATCAACATTTCCAATGATTAATCCGGCATGTTTTCTTGAATCATCACTAAGTTCTTCTATATCACAAATAGAATAAATTATTATCTCAATATCAGTATTTTCATAAAGATATCTGGCTACCACATAAGCATCTCCACCATTATTTCCTTTACCGGCAAGAATAACAAAGCGTTTAACATGATTAAAATTTATTCTATCTTCTATAAACTCAATTATTTTTTCTCCACATCCGAATCCGGCACGCTCCATAAGAACAAAACCGGGAATTTTTGCCTCTTCAATAGTTCTTCGGTCAAGCTCTCTCATTTGGTTAACACTTATTGCTTTCATTATTAATCCTCTATTCTTTTTATTGTTCCATCAATAATTTTATAATACTCGCAATCTTCAAAAAAATCAAAATCAGGCTTTTCGGTAAAAGTAAAAAAAGCCTGCCCGGCTCTGCTTATTACCTTAAAAAACATAGTCCGCATTACTTCATCAAGCTCACCAGTCACATCATCAACCAGTACCAGCACATTTTCCAGTTCAGAATTTTTATTTTCACACAAAATATTTAATTTTGCCATTTTCAAGCATAATGATATTAAACGACATTGTCCTGTGGATGAAAAATTACGCATTAATTTATTTGAAAAAAACATCTCAAATTCATCGCTTTGAGGACCAAAACCAGTAAAACCTCGCTTAAAATCCCGTGAACGTTCATTATAAAATTTATTTTTTATAAAATCTTTTGAAATATTCTTTATTTCAGAGCTGTAACGAATATTAAAAATATTTTTATTAGATAGATCTGTTAATAATTTATTTACTTCCTTTATTAAAATATCTTTATATTTCTGGCGCTCAGTAATTATTTTAAAGCTGTTCTCAGCCATTATATCTTCATATGCATCCATAGACTGTAAATCTGCTTCATGTGTTCTTAAAAGCGCGTTTCTGTTCTTAAGCGCTATGCTGTAATCACGTAATGCATTAAGATAAAGCGGATCAGCTACCGAAATAAGTATATCCATGAATTTTCTTCTAATTCCGGAATATGAAGTGACAATATTTATGTCTTCTGGAGAGAAAATAACAGTTTTAATTTGATTTATAAACTCACTGGCTTTGAGAACAGGAGAATTATCAATACTTAATTTACGGCTGCTGTTTTCGCCATATTTTACTTCAATAAGTTCATTCCATTTATCTTTTCTTATTTCAGCGCCTAGATAAAATGAATTTTCACCTATTTTTTTAAGGTCGCCAGTTTTTGAAGTCCTGAATGAGCGAAGTACACTTAAGAAAAATACAGCTTCAAGGATATTAGTCTTTCCCTGACCGTTTCGTCCGGTAAAGACTATATTTTGAGAATTGAATGATATTTCAGCTTGTTTATAATTACGGAAGTTGCTTAATATTAAACGCCTTATCATTAAACAGCCCCCGTTTTCTCCTAGCGGTTACGCATAGGCATAATCACATACAGGAAGCCATCTGCAGCTTCAAGGGCAACGGGGCTGAAGCCGTCATTTAGCTTGATTTTTATCTTATCACTGTCACAATGTTTCAAAGGCTCAGCCAGGAAGTTCGGATTAAATGAAATATCAATTCTCGCTTCGTTATAATCAACATCAAGATAATCACTTCCTTCTCCAACGTTAGCACTTGATGCCTGTAAATTTAATTTTCCTTCATCAAAAGTTAAAATTACGTAACTTGAATCATCTGACAAAGCTAATGAAACTAATTCGAGTTTAGCCAGCAGCATAGCTGCAGGAACATCCAATCCTTTATTGAAGCTTACAGGTATAACCTGACGATAATTAGGATAATTTCCTTCAATAAGTTTTGTTGTCAAGCAAACTTTATCAGTTCTGAAACAAGCTTGTTTTTCTCCAAACTCCAAATAAACTATTCCATCTTTATTATCAAGTATGCGTTTGACTTCATTTGCAGCTTTTAAAGGAATTATTGTATCGCCTTCGCTACCGCTGAATTCTTCAGGTACTTTTTCAACTAAAGCCAGACGTTTTCCGTCTGTAGCTACCGCGGTAACGTTATTTTCTTTTACCGAGCAAAGTATACCATGTAATACTTTACGGGTATCATCAAGGCTTACAGCATAAGAAATTCTATCAAGCATTTTCTTGAAATCAATTTCTTTAAATTTAATATGGCTGTTTGAAGGAAATTCTGTTGCCGGCGGAAAATCTTCATCACTCAATCCTAGAAGTTTGAATTCTGATGTTCCGCAAGTTATTTGCGTATGGTGTTTTTCATTGCAATCCAAATGAACATCATCTCCAAGGAAACGGGATACCAGAGCAGCTATTTTTTTAGCTGGAATAGTTGTTTTACCTTCGCGTTCAATATTTGCTTCAATCGAATTTGTTATTCTGATTTCCAGATCAGTTGTTGTCAAAGTCAAGGTATTGTCTTTCGCTTCAAAAAGGATATTAGCTAATACCGGTAAAGTTGACCTGTTTCCAATTATATTAATTACTTTCTGGATAGCCTGGATAAAGTTTTCGCGTTTGACAGTTAGTTTCATCTTTTCCCTCCTGAGTTATGAACAGCTTTTATATTTATATTTTATATATTCTAAAGAATTAAATTTATTATTCTTATTATAGCCTGTTAATTCTGTTAATAAAGCCGAAAATAAGTAGAAATTTTAATTTTTTTATATATTTATAACTATGTTTAAAATTTTGTGCTTAAATTGCTTTTATGAACAAGTGAAAGTTATTAATAATTTATTATTTTTTTATTAACAAGCTTATAAACAAGCCTTAAAAATACTTTTTTACTGGTAAAAATGACTCTTAAAAGCTAAATTATATTAATTTATTAAATGAACAATTCAAACAAGGCATATGAATAATGGAAAAATTTATAGGTAATTTTATAGAAAGATTTCCTGATTTAAAAGAAATACTTCCTTCAATAAAAGAAACTGCCGGAATTATTATAAATGCTTTTGAAAATAATAAATTTTTATATCTTTGCGGCAATGGTGGAAGTGCTTCTGATTGTGAACATATTGCCGGAGAACTGCTTAAGAGTTTTAAATGTAAAAGAGAATTGAGTTCTGAATTAAAATCTGAATTCAATAAATTTGGAAAAGATGGTAAGGATTTGGCTGATAAACTGGAAGATGGGCTGAGGGCGGTTGCTTTAACTTCGCATCCTTCATTTTCAACAGCTTTCGCTAATGATGTTGATGCTTCAATGATATTTGCACAACAGCTGATGGCTTTATCTTCAAAAGGCGATATTGTTATGGGGATATCCACCAGCGGCAATGCGGAAAATATTAAAAAGTGTTTTATAACTGCAAAAGTGAAAGGTTTAAAAACAATACTTCTAACTGGAAAAACCGGAGGAACATGTGCTGAATTTGCTGATTGTATAATAAAAGTTCCAGAAATGGAAACATTCTTGATCCAGGAAAAACATGTTGGTATTTATCATGTTTTGTGTTTGATTGTAGAGGACTATTTTTATGGTCAAAAATAAAGAAATAAAACATGTTGCCATTATAATGGATGGAAACGGCCGCTGGGCGAAAAAAAGGAATCTTCCGCATCTTGAAGGGCACAGGAAGGGAGCGGAAGCGGTAAAAGAAGCTATAAAAGTAAGTCAGGAATTTGGAATAAAATATCTTACGCTTTATGCATTCAGTACGGAAAACTGGAAAAGGTCAAAAGAAGAAATTGACGGGCTGATGGATTTACTGGAAGAGTTTATAGACTCTAATTTAAAAGAATTGAATGAACAAAATATAAGATTTAAAACAATCGGGCGGATAAAAGAATTTCCAGAAACTACTTATAAAAAAATATTAAAAGCGGTTGAATCAACGAAAAATAATGATAAAGGAACACTAGTTTTAGCATTAAACTATGGCGGCAGGGCTGAGATAATTGATACAGCCAAGAAAATAGCCTGGAAAGCTGTAAATAAAGAATTGGAAATAAATGATATAACAGAAGAATTATTTGCTGACAATTTATATGACGCAACTATTCCTGATCCGGATATAATGATAAGGACCAGTGGAGAATTCCGTTTGAGTAATTTTTTGTTATGGGAACTGTCTTATAGTGAGATTTATATAACAGATGTGCTGTGGCCGGACTTTGACAGAAATGAATTTTTAAAAGCAGTTGAAAACTGCACAAACAGGGAAAGGCGCTTCGGCGGCAGAAAATAAAGGTAAAAAATGTTTTTTTTAAGGTTGATAAGTTGGATTTTTTTAGTAGGCTTGTTTTTTTGCGCTATTTTTATAAAGGAATTAGGAAGATATATTCTATTGATTATGTCATCTTTTCTGGCGTTCATGGCTGCCTATGAAATTCTTGGAATGCTGGAAAAATTGAAATATGGAAGTTTTAAAAAAGCCGGTGCTTTTTTTGCGGCGGCATCAGTTCTTTTTATACTTATTGGTGAGGAAAAATATAATTTAATCCCATTTACAGTTTTTGTTGTGGGATGCTGGGGATATTTGTTAGTTTGCAAAAATAAAGAACAAAATCTTAAAAAGATGGCAATATCAGTAGGAGGAGCTTTATTAGCTATTTTACCGATATTCTTTTTAAGTAAGATCTATTATTACAACTGTGACGCAAATGTAAATATTGGAGCGGAATATTTGTTATATTTAGTGGCTGTTACTAAAACCGGAGACACTTTTGCCTATATAACCGGGATGCTTTCAAATAAGATATTAAAAGGTAAAAATCATAAGATAGTTCCTTCTATAAGTCCGAAAAAATCATGGGAGGGGACAATTGGAGGAATGATTTTTTCGGTTATAGTAAGTTTTTTATTATATAAATATTTATTTACTGCAAAATCCTTGTTAATTCCGATAATAGCTGGTATATTTTTATTCTGGGGCGGGTTTTTCGGGGATCTTGCCGAGTCTGCCTTTAAAAGAACTTGCGGAGTTAAAGATTCCGGCAGGATACTGCCAGGCATGGGCGGAGTCTATGATTTACTGGACAGTTTTATTTTTAATGCACCGTTATTTTATTTTTGTATAATATTATTCTAAAGAAAAGGTGATAAGCGTGAAAACAGAAATAATTAATTTACTAAAAGAGAATGCACGCATGAGTACTGCTGAAATAGCGGAAAGACTGGGCGTGAAAGAAGAAAAAGTAGTTAAAACAATAGAAAAGCTTGAAACAGACAATGTTATTAAAGGATATAAAGTTATTCTTAATGAGGAAGCCCTTAATGAAAAGATGGTCCGGGCGCTTATTGAGGTAAAAGTTACTCCCCAGCGGGATGGTGGTTTTGACCGAGCGGCGAAGCGTATCAGCCGTTTTCCTGAAGTAATAGATTGTTATCTGATTTCAGGAGATTATGATTTAGGGCTGGAGGTTGAAGGCGACAGTCTTCAGGATGTAGCGGCATTTGTATCGGAAAAGTTGTCAACGATCAACGGAGTTATTTCCACCGCGACATTGTTTTTGTTGAAGAAGTATAAGGAATCAGGAAAAATATTATCAGAAGAAGAAGAATATGAAAAACTTAAAATTTCCCCATAGTAATAAAATAGCTGAACATATACAAAGGATGCCTAAAAGTGGTATCAGAGAATTTTTCGAACTGGTTATCGGTTGCGATGATGTTATTTCATTGGGTGTCGGTGAACCTGACTTCAGTACGCCATGGGCGATTAGCGAAAGAGCTATTTATTCTTTAGAGTACGGTCATACCAGTTATACGTCAAATCAAGGGCTTTTATCTTTGAGGAAAGCGATCTGTGATTATGTTCATCATGATTTTAAAGTAAAATACTCTCCGGAAACGGAATGTTTAATAACTGTCGGAGTAAGTGAAGCATTGGATCTGGCTATGCGTGCTCTGGTTAATCCCGGCGATGAAGTTATTTATAGTGAGCCATGTTACGTTTCTTATGCTGCTGAAATAAGCTTGACTCATGGTGTTCCAGTGCTCATTGAAAACACCGCCGAAACGGAATTTTCGCTCGATATTAAACAGTTAAGAGCTAAAATAACTCCGAAAGCAAAAATTTTGATGCTTAATTTTCCCTGTAACCCGACGGGTGCAACGCTCAATATGGAGCAAATGAAAGAAATAGCTGAAATAGCTGTCGAAAACGATTTGATCGTTTTTACGGATGAGATCTATTCTGAATTAAGCTATGTTAAACGTTTGCCGACAATAGCTTCACTACCCGGAATGAAAGAAAGAACCGTATTTCTGCATGGATTCTCAAAAGCTTTTGCTATGACCGGTTTCCGCATTGGTTATGCCTGCGGTCCGGCTGAAATTATCGCAGCCATGAATAAAATACATCAATATACTATTTTGTGTGCTCCAATTATGGCTCAGGAAGCTGCGGAAGAAGCTTTAAAAAGCGGCATGAAAGAAATGGAAAAAATGCGGAAAGAATATGAAAAACGCCGTAATTTTATGGTAAAAGGATTTAATGACATAGGCTTGAAATGTTTTAACCCGAAAGGGGCTTTTTATCTCTTCCCGTCAATTCAGAGTACGGGGCTTTCATCAATGGAATTTGCTAAAAAACTGCTTGCAGAACAAAGAGTCGCGGTTGTTCCGGGAACGGCTTTCGGTCCTTGCGGCGAAGGTTATATCCGTTGCTGTTACGCGACGTCGATGGAAGAATTGAAAGAAGCTTTGAGAAAAATTAAAATATTTGTAGAAAACTTGAAAAAATAGATGCTGAAAGAATTTATAAAGTATTATAAACCCCATTTGAAGCTGTTTGCTCTCGATATGGGAACCGCAATAATTTTATCCTTGTGCGGCATAATTATTCCTGCCATAACCTACAAGGTTTTCAATGTATATTTGAAAGACCGCGAGCTGGAAATGATTATTATAAGCATGGGTGTGTGGTGTGTCCTGATAATGATTCAGACAGCGTGTGATTTCGCTAATATCAAATGGGGGCATGTCCTCGGGGTGCGTATGGAAGCGGATATGCGCAAAGATATGTTCTCGCATCTGCAGAAACTTTCTTTCAGTTATTTTGACCGGACTAAAACCGGACATATAATGTCGCGTATTTCAAGTGACTTAACGATGATTGCCGAAACCGCGCATCATTGCCCGGAAGACTTGCTTATCTCAGTACTTACAATTATTGGCGCTTTTATAGTTATGCTTTGCGTTAATCCGCTGCTTGCCGGGATAACTTTTATTCCATTGCCGTTTATAATTTTCTGGGGAACTATTTTTCAGCGCAAAATGAAAGCCAACTTCCGGGAAGTCCGTAAGACAATCGCGAATGTTAACAGCCGGGTGGAAAATTCTATTCAAGGTATTCGTGAGGTAAAAGCATATACTAATGAACTTGAAGAAATAGAAAAATTTCATGAGGTGAATCAGAAGTTTACAGATGCCCGCGAAGGGGTTTTCGGGACTTTGGCGGGATTTCATTCCGGCATTATGTTTTTAATGCAAAGCTATTCTGCGTTGTTTGTTGGCGCGGGCGCTGTTTTGATCTATTACGATAAGGCGACAATTGCTCAGCTCCTGATGTTTTTAATGTACTCACGTTTTATTGTTATGCCTATTTTCCGGCTGGTGGGATTTGCTGAACAGTTTCAGCAGGGGGTTGCCGCATTTGAACGTTTTTGTGAAATAATGGATGAAAAACCGGATATAGAAGATAAAAAGGATGCTTTGGATGTCGAGAATGTTGATGGAAACATCGAATTAAAGGATGTTTATTTTAAATATGATGATCAGGATGGTGAGCCGCAATGGGTTCTCAATGAAATAAATATGAAAGTTGATGCCGGGAAAACAGTTGCACTGGTTGGTGAATCAGGAGCCGGGAAATCGACGATAGCGTCTTTGATCCCGCGTTTTTATGAAGTAAATAAAGGTTCTGTCTTGATTGACGGCAAGAATATCATGGATTTAAAACAGGAATGTTTGCGTTCAAACATAGGGGTCGTCCAGCAAAATCCGTTTTTATTTGATTCTACCATCAGCGAAAACATTTTATTTGGTAATTCTGAGGCAACAGAGGAAGAGCTTATAGAGGCCGCGAAAAACGCTAATATCTATGATTTTATTATGACTTTGCCGGATCAGTTTGATTCCGAAGTCGGGGAGCACGGGGTTAAACTGTCAGGGGGGCAAAAACAGCGCATTTCAATTGCCCGGGTATTCCTGAAAAACCCGAAAGTCCTTATTTTTGACGAAGCGACTTCTTCTCTGGATAATGAATCCGAACTATTGATTCAGCAGTCAATGGAAAAATTATGCAAAGGCAGAACAACCATCATTATTGCGCACCGCCTGTCAACAGTTCGCAACGCTGATTATATTTACTGTATAAAAGATGGAAAAATTGTAGAAACCGGAACCCACAAAGAGCTTCTGGGTAAAGACGGCTATTACAAAAAATTATATTCAATGCATGCGCTATAGAAAAATCAGTTTGAAAGACAACTTGCCTTGTCTATGAATGTGAATAAATTATTCTTTAACAGTTGGCAATACACCGTACTTATGGCATTCGAGGAGGTGTTTCATTGCCGCTTCAGCATCGGGGACTATTTTATATAAATCAAGATCAGATTCATCAATAGTGCCGTTTTCCAGTAAGCTCTTGTTTATGTATTCGAACATATCTTTCCAGCCGTCCCCGCCGACAACAACTATCGGAATACGATTGATTTTTCCAGTCTGGACGAGGGTGATCGATTCAAAAAATTCATCGAGAGTGCCAAATCCTCCCGGAAAAACTACAACCCCAAGGGTGTACTTGAGAAAACATACTTTACGGATGAAAAAATAACGGAAGGACAAACTATGGGTCTGAAATTTATTTGGCATTTGCTCGTGCGGCAGTTCTATATTAAGTCCGACCGAATCTCCGCCGGCTTCGAAAGCGCCTTTATTAACTGCCCCCATAATACCCTCTCCTCCACCAGAGATGACACCATAGCCGTTCTCCGCCAAAAGCCGGCCCATTTTTTCAGCTTCTTTATATTCCGGGGCGTCCGGAGTGGTTCTGGCTGATCCGAAGACCGTGACCAGCGGCCCCTGCTGGGACATGGTTTCAAATGATTCGACGAATTCCGCCATAATCCTGAAAATACGCCAGGTGTCGGTCGTGGTGAAATTCATTTCGGAAAATTCGCTTTCAATGGGATGATTGTATTTCGGAGGCTTCATAAAAATATTCCTTCTAATAAAATAATAAAAGACTATAAGTTTTACGGAATATAATCATATTTTTACTGAGATTCAACTTTTTAAGCTTCAGAGTGGTAAAATAAAAAAGATATTGTATATTTAGTAAATATGTAAACAATAGAACTAATCTATAACTGTGGAGAAAAAAATGGCTCCAGTTGGATACAATTTTAATGCGAATAAGCCCAGTTATCGCTCTAAGGATCAAAGTGGTAAAAAGCGCAGAATAATTATTTTTACTGTCTTGACTATTGCTCTTTTAACTATTTTATACTTCTGGAGTTCGGGTGAAGATAAAGCAAAAGACGTCAAGGATGCTGATGATGTTAATAAAAAATACGTTTCTGTCGCGCCGACGCCGGATCAGTTTAAGAGCCCGGAAAACTTGATTGCCGACAAAAAAGCTCCGGTTGAAACTTATAAAAAGCCTGATGTGGATACACGCAGTTTCCCGCAAATGGAAACCTTGTTTCATAAAGCTGAAGCGGCTTATGCTAAAGAGGAATACAAGAAAGTCCGGGAATACTGCTATCAGATTCTTGACAGCCGCAAAGTGCCGGATGCTAATCCATTATGGCGGAAGGTCGTGAAACTCTTAGGTGACGCGAATGTAAAAATAATTTTCTCAGACTATCCGTTTCCGGAAAAAAAGGTTAATTACCATGTTCAGCCTAATGATGGTTTGCGTAAAATCGCAATGCAGCACAATACCAGTGTTGAGGTTGTACAGCGAAGTAATAATATGAAGCCGACTGATTTTAATGTCCAGCTTGGTAAAACTTTTAATATTTATGTCGGCAAGTGGGAAATTGTTATTAGCAAATCCCGAAAGATGCTGTATCTCTTTGACGGTAAAAAATTGTTTAAAGCCTATCCAGTCGGTATCGGCAAACAGGATCGCACCCCGACCGGTTCGTTTAAAACTGGAGGGAAAAGAAAAAATCCTGACTGGTATTCCCCAAATGGAAGAATTGCTTACGGAAAACCGGGAAATGTCCTTGGAACACGCTGGATAAGATTGAATCCCAATGGCAAAACCAGCCGTCCGATAAGCGGACTGGGCATCCATGGAACATGGGCTCCTGAAAGCATCGGCAAGGCGGAAAGTAACGGCTGTTTGAGACTTCTCAACAAAGATGTTGAAGAACTCTTCGCAATAATTCCTAACGAACGAAAACCCGTTCCTGTTACTATTATAAAATAACACAATAATAAATAAAGGTCGTATTTATGGCTAATCCCTGTCTTGATTTTGAAAAACCTATTTTTGAATTAGAAAAAAAACTCGCTGAATGGGAAAAATTCAGCGCGGAGAACGATATTGACGTAAGCGAGGAAATGGATTCTCTCCAGAAAAAGATTCAGGAGCTTATGAAAAAAACTTATACCGATCTCACCCCCTGGCAGAGAGTTCAACTGGCGCGCCACTCAAAACGCCCCTACACTCTTGATTATGTTAATGAGATATTTACAGATTTCATAGAGCTCCACGGTGACCGGCGCTATCGGGACGATAATGCTATAATCGGTGGTTTTGCTAAACTTGATGGCAAAAAAGTGATGATTATCGGCACTCAGAAAGGGCGCGACATGAAGGAAAATGTTTTCAGGAATTTTGGACTGCCTCAGCCGGAGGGATACCGCAAAGCCTTGCGCTTGATGAAACTTGCGGACAAAGCCGGTGCGCCGATTATTACGTTTATTGATACCCCCGGCGCGTTTCCTGGAATAGAATCGGAAGAGCGTCATATAGCGGAAGCGATCGCGGTTAATCTCCGGGAAATGTTTTCTTTGACTGTTCCTGTTATTTCCATAACAGTCGGTGAAGGCGGCAGCGGCGGAGCTATTGGTATCGGCGTCGGCAACCGTATTTTGATTTTGGAAAACGCTTATTATTCGGTAATCACTCCGGAAGGCTGTGCCGCGATTTTGTGGAAAGACAGAAAATATTCAGAAAAAGCGGCAGATGCTTTGAACCTAACTGCGGGTAAACTTAAAGAACTCAATATTGCGGACGAAGTTATTTCTGAACCGCTTGGTGGTGCGCATAAAGATTATAGTGCTACTGCGGCAGCGATAAAGAAATCCATAAAGTCCCACTTGCAGGAGCTTGGGAAGTTAAGTCCGAAGAAATTGAAAGAGCAGCGTCATGATAAATTCCGCCAAATGGGAGAATTTATGGAAGGTACAGACGAATAATGAAAAACGCGTTGACTGTCAGGGGCGCTGTAAAGGCGGACATTCCGGGAATTCACGAACTGCTTACAATCTATGCTAAAAAGCAGATTATTTTGGCTCGCAGCCAGGAAGATATAGAAAAATACCTTGCTAACTTTGTCGTTGCTCTCTGGGAAGGAAACCTTTGCGGCTGTTGCGCCGTGAGGGATTTTGAGAACGATCTTCTGGAAGTACGTTCTCTTGTGGTAAAACCCGGACTTGAAGGTAAAGGCATCGGGCGCGCTCTGGTAGAGGCAATTATTGCCGGGCTGAAACTAACCCGTGAACATTTCTGCTTGTTTGGTTTGACTTATCAGGATGAGTTTTTCAAAAAACTTGGTTTTCATCTGGTGGTCAAA
Source organism: Victivallaceae bacterium (assembly GCA_963664605.1). Taxonomy (GTDB): domain Bacteria; phylum Verrucomicrobiota; class Lentisphaeria; order Victivallales; family Victivallaceae; genus JAHOYW01. Next base: position 525,415 of record OY761536.1, on the reverse strand, counting down.
GAAATGTTCCCGCAGAAGATCTGGAGCGATTGCATGAAATGTCCGAAAAAAGACTGTTGCGATGAATTAGCGGTAGTGTTTCAGTACGACGGCGAATGAATCTGGAAAACAGAATAATCAAATCAAAACTTCCAACTGAGGCTGAAGGTTCACGCCTTGATGATTATTTAGCGAAACGTTTTACTTATCATCCTCTCGAAAAATGGCGCGAATTAATAGCTGACGGTCAGATTCTGCTTAACGATGAACAATGCCCTGAATCAAAAATTTTAAGCGGTGATGATATTTTAACCTATATACCGCGCGGGCTTGAAGAGCCTCCGGTTGATTTGGATTATTCGATAGTTTATGAAGATGAATATCTTTTTATCATTGATAAATGCGGCAACTTGCCCTGCCATCCCGCGGGGCCGTTTTTCAAGCATACCTTGTGGCATCACATCAGCAAACGCCACGGCAAAATTTATTTGATAAACCGCCTTGACCGGGAAACATCTGGTTTGTTGATTGCCGCCCGCAGTCCTGAAATCGCCGGAAAGTTCGCGAAACAGTCCACGCAGATAGAGAAAGAATACCGTGCGCTGGTTTTCGGTGATTTTAATAAAGCCGTTACAGCAGACGGATATTTAATCAAAGATTCGGAAAGTATTGTCCGGAAAAAACGCCGGTTTGTTTTTGCGGACAGATTGCCTGACAACGCGAAAAACCCCTCTGCGGTGAAAACCCTGCTGGAGCCGATTTGTTCAAAAAACGGCTTGAGTCTGGTAAAAGCCATACTCAAAACCGGGCGTCTGCACCAGATCAGAGCAACATTATTTTCTTTAGGATTTCCGCTGGTAGGAGATAAACTTTATGGTCCGGACGACCGGATATATTTAAAGATCAGGGAAGACAAAATAAGTGATGAAGACTGGAAGAAATTGTTGATGCGCCGTCAGGCTTTACACTCATACCGTTTAAGTTTTATCCATCCTGTGACCCTGGATAAAATGGAGTTCACCACTCCGCTACCTGCGGATTTTAACATTTAAGGGCTTAGGGCAGGGTCTATTTTTTTGCTTTGTAGAATAATTTTTTCGCAACGGTTGGACGCCGAAGTGGGGGTATCCTTCAACATGTCCGTCAATAAATAAAAAATTTACATATTCTTTGTGATTCCCCGGTTTGTCAAATGCCAAGGGCTATGTCTGTTTTCTCTTTCTGCCGCCGATAGTTACTGAAATTATCAGCAGCAATATTATTGCGGCGATGCCTGTCAGGGCTGTAGCATTTTCCCTTAAAAGCTCTTTAACATTTTTATTTTCCGGTTGAACTTTTTTTAATTCCATGCCCTTTACCGTTTTCTTTTGAGATTTTGTCATTGGAGCGGCCCGGGCTTCTGTTATTTTCTGTTGATATGCTTTTTTCAGTTCCGGCTTATCCAGTAACTTTCCAATCATTTTTTGCAGCTTTTTATTATCGCAGACAAAGCCGCTGCAGCCAGCATCATATTTTTTTACCAGTTCTGCGTGAAGTTTCGCGAGTTCTTTCCGGGTTCTGGTGCTGGCTTTCCAATATCCTTTGCGTATAGTTTCCAGCATAACCGCGGTTATTTCCTGCAGGGCATAAGGATTTTTCTTTTCAAAGAATTTTTTGGTTCCAAGTTTATGCTTATCATTAATAAGAGTTGTTTTAACATCCTCCCAATAATAATCTTCGAGCATTTCCGGCCGCATAACTTCCCAGCCGTAAGAATTCCGCGCGGCTTCGGCGAAGGATTCTGCGGCCCCGGCTCCTTCCTGCATCATTTCTTTGATATATTTGGGATTTAGAATAGTCGTTCTGGCTTCAACCATTGCCGCTTCCTTGGCGCTTTGTACTCTGGCGCTGTTCGGGTTGCGCAGATCATTAAAAAATGTATCAGGATTATTGCCGGTAACTTTTTTTACCGCTAGATTCATGCCGCCCATGAATTCATAAACATGATCCAGGGACAGAGGGCCCCAGGTGTTTGATGAGCGAGGCTGGATAATAGTGTCTGTATTCTGCATTGCGGCTTCGAAAACTCCGTTTTTATAATCGCACCAGTTGTCACGAGTGTAGATTGCTCCCATGTTTTTTATGTATTGACCGGCAATTTCGTCATCTTTTTCCCATTTGTCCCCGGATTCCACTAAGCCCATTATGTTGCTGCCGAAATTACCGTTAATTCCTCCGAAAATACGAGCAGTGGATAGTTTACGCGCTTCAAGCGGGGAATAACCTTTAGCTATCATTAACTTTTCAGAAGCTATACTTCCTTTTCTGACCTTGTTTTCGTACTTATTGCCGTCATCTGCTGCCGCAGCCAGTCTAACAGCTTTATCTATCAAGTATAATCGTGATGTCGCCGCCCCTCTGAATTGTCCGGAGGTTTGGACGAGTACATCAATGCGCGGGCGTTTAAGTTTTTCTATAGGAATAAGCCGGACATCTTTTACTCTGCCGCGTGAACTCCAGACCGGTTCCACTCCGAGCATGTAGAGGATCTCTGCAATATTTGTACCATGGCTCCTGATAAATTCGCCGCCCCACAAGGTAAACGCGACTTTTTCAGGATATTTCCCTTGGGTTTTGAGTTTCGATTTTATCAATGCGTCACCAAGCTGGACAGCGGTTTTCCATGCTTCTTTTGTCGGGGTGCTTTCCGCGTCAATTGAAAACAGGTTTTTGCCAGTTGGAATAGAATTAGGATTACGTATCGGGTCGGCTCCGGCTGAAGGAGCGATATAACCGCCGTTCAACGCGTTGATGAGGCTTTGTTGTTCCATTTCTGTTGAATTCAGCAAAGCTTTCCGGTAATAAGCAACATTATTCAATGCCTCATAAGCGGTTTTTAGCGCGAACAAGTAGTCTGAGCGGCGTTGAGAAGCTTTTTTTATCGCCAATCCGCATTTGGCGGCAGCAACATCAAGCGACTTTTGTGAAGTCCTAAGAATTTTTGCCGCGTTAAGAGCATCTTTATTGCTGCTTTTTTTAATTTCATTAAAATGTTTTTGCATCTCCTTTATGAACAACAAACGTTTCTGTAGACTTTTGAGTTCGATAATTTTCTTTTCCAGCAATCCTATATCCCTAATATCCTCAGTTGCAAGTTTTTTGTTCAATTCAGGGTCGAGGGCAAGATACATGCTTTTAACATATTTCCGGCTTAAAACAGTTTTTATTTTCTGTTGAAATTGAGCACGTTGTTCCGCTATAATTTTTTCTTTTATATCTTCATTTTCAAGTAGCGTAAAAAGGTATGCTTTCAATTGTGGGTTTTGGATAATTTTTATTATGGCGAGCATTTCCGGGACGCTTGCCATAGCTACTGTCTTTTGCATTTTAGGAATAAGCTGTGCTATACGTTTGGCTTTGCTGAGGTTGCGGGGATTGGTCAGAGATGATACCCGTTCAAAAATTTTATCGTCTTTAAATGAACGTAGAAATGCGATCCTTTCAGGATATTGGCAATTTTTAAGCAGGAGTTGCTTTAAGGCTTTTCTGTCCTTTTCCGAGGCGGATATTTTACTGTTTGCGCGTTTATTTTCGGAGATGTCCGCTTTCATGCCGACCATCATTGCCATCAGGTTTGCTGAAGACTCTTTATTTTGTTTCCGCATAGCATTTTTCAGGCGGGACAAGTCCTCGCGGCTTATGATATTATCAACTTTTTCGCCCTTGAACAAACGGCCAATAATCTGATTTGCCGGCTCAAGATAATGACTGTTAAAATAATGTGCGTCTGCCTTTTGCGCTGGAGTAATTTTACCTTTAATAATATCAATATCGGCAAAACTGACAGCAATTGCGTCTATAGCCATGAGCCTGGCGGTTTCCATTGCTTCAGCATTTGAATATTTGCGCCCAAGGACATACAAACCGCGGTTTACTTTTGCACTTTCAAGTTCATGAATATAATTATGGATTTGCAGCAGGGTTTCCTTATCCAGCGTTTTCAGGTTCGTTATCTTTAGTTCGCGGTCTATCTGTTTCTTTTTGACTAGACTTATAATACTCGCTTCATACTGCCTGCGCAGCAATTTGTTGTCTCCGGCGTTTATACAGGCATGGATTTTATCGTGGATTTTGCTCAATTCATCATAAAGCCCGCCGGACATGAAAGGCGGGGTCAGGTGGCTTATCAAAGCCGCGTAGCTCCGGCGTTTAGCGATAATTGCCTCGCCGATGTTATTAATAGTGTAAATATAAAAATGCGGCATATCGCCAATCAACACATCCGGCCAGTCATAGTTAGACAACGCAACCTGTTTCCAGGGAGTGAATTCAAAGCTTCCGTGTGTTCCGAAATGTATTACGGCATCTGTTTTATAAGCATATTTTGCCCATAAATAAGTGGCGATATAAGGATGTGGAGGAGCCTGTTTAACGCCATGAATAAGTTTATTGGTATCATTGCCGTAAGCCGGGAGAGATTGCGGCATTAGAACAATATTACCGTAACGCAGCCTTGGGAGTACAATATTATCGTCAAGGCTCATATAAGGGCCGGGAGCCTTACCGTAACGTTTTTCAACATTCGCATAAAGGTCATCAGGCATGGCGTCTTTGCACCAGGAGAGATAATCCGATGCAGGAATCATCAGGCGGGAAGAATTCTTGATAAATTTATCTATACTTCCTTTGGCATATGGATTGAAAATAGAGGCGTTTGCCTGAATTTGTTTTTCCAGCTCTGTCGCGCCGGGAGGCAGTTTCCCGGTATTATATCCGGCTTTTTCGAGCTTTTTCAAGGTATTAAACAGTGAAGGAACCACTTCCATTCCAGCTGCGGCAAGCGCGTTTTTGCCAGGCCCTTTGTAATATATAATAACAATTTTTTTGTCCTTGTTGGCTTTACGCTTCAGCTTGAGATATTTGTTTACTGTGGAAACAAATCTTTTTATTCTTTGCGGCAGTGCCCTAAAGACATATAATCCATTTTGATTTTTAAATTGTGCGGAAAGCACGAACGGCATGATTCCGCCGTCAATTTCCGGCATGGTGATACTCTGGCTCATGATTCCACCAGCCATACCGCGCTGGTCTTTAAGCCATTCAGAATAAGGCTTGTAAATATTTATTGGGCAAATCAGCGGGATATTACGCTTTTTGAGGTAATTTACAACCTCATTCTCTTTTGCTGTTGAAAAACGTCCGTGAGGCATGAGGACTACAGCATCAGGTTTTACCTTCTTGATAAAGTTTAAACGTTTACGGAAACCGAAAATAGGATAAATATTAATTCTCTGTTTTTCAAAAGCTTTAACCAGGGCGCTTATATGTTCGGCGGAAGGCCCGGCGGTAGAGCTTAGAAAACATATTTTCGGGGCTCCTGGATAATCAAGCTTGTTTTCAGTTCGGAATTTTCTGTATTTCTCCAAAGTTTCAAAAATAGCATTTTCCCCGATATGAAAAAAACCGTCATAAGGAAGCATGACCGGCTCTTGCACCGGCTCTGAAAAAAGTTTTTTCCCGTCAATTTCTCTTCGGGTATAGTTTAGCAGGTTTTTAAAGTTTATTTTGCTGCGGTTATCCAGATATCCCTGAACGTATTTTAGCTGTTTTCCGGTTATAGAGCTTATATTGGTTTTCCGGCTGGTCGAGGAGTTTACATAAACCGGCAAGCCATTATTTACAGCTTCTTTTACAGCTTCCATCCGTTCCTGCGGTAAACGCAGGCCCATCCCGAAAATATAAATGGCGCTGAAACTCTTTAGGTTTGCCTCTTCTCCTTTTTTCCAGTTTATACGCTCGATTTTTATGAAACTGCTGGAGTTGGCATCATCAAACTCCGCAAACATATAATCCGGATAATTGATAAAACCTATTTTGGTTGGGCTGACCCATTGATTATAAATAAGCCATAAAAACGCGAATAACAAAATTACGCTGACAATCTTAATAGTTCTTTTTGCTGTTCTTCTCATCTTTTTTCTCATGTTTTATTCTGATTCCGGGACATAGATTATATCGCCATTATCAAGCCGATAGGCAATGCCGACCCGTTTGCCTTTGCCGTTTTTATTTTTTGTGTTCTTTTGAGATTTATATCTGGTTATTTTATTTTTCTTCTTGACAATGATTTCCATGTCCGGTTTGCCCGCATTCTTAACAAAAGTAACGTCCTTTTCGGTCAGGAATTCTGTCATTTTCATACGCACAACCAGTGCCACCATCAACGCGACGGCAAATACCATTGCTACATCAAATAAATTAGCCATATTCGACAGAGGGTCGTGGTCTTCGGCCTCAAAAGATCCTGTATAACGATTTTTTCTTCTCCGCATCATAATTATTTCCTCATATTTTTATGATAGATCTGTAAATCCAGAACATATTGTAAATTAGCGATTTCCTCGTTGTACCAAAGCTTTTTGACAGAAAAGCTAATGAGCCCTACTGCTCCGATGAATATACCTATGACGGTTGTCGCGAATGCCATTTGCATATTATATGCCATAGATTCAATATTACCGTTCGCCAGGCCGACCAGGGCGGGTCCCATGGGAATCAGGGTTCCCATCAAGCCGAGCATAGGACCTATTTTAAGAGTGAATTTCAAGCGTTCCAATTCTTTCGCAAAATTCGCGTGGCAATCAGCAATATATTTGTCGCAATGTACGGGATGCCAGTCAAGGGCAATAAGTTTTTTTAGTTTATCCGAAAATGAACATGACGGCATATTGGAAAAATCAAAGCAGTCTATAGTATCTATCTCTTTCATTATTTGTTTCAGATTTTTATGCCCTTTCAGCAGTTTGATATACATTGCGAAAAAATCTCCCAGCAATGCGAGAGAGTACAAAAACGCCGCCAGCAGCAGAACGATCACTGGAAGCATTAAACTGTTCGATATCCATGATAAAGATTGCGTCAGATAGTTCATAATAAAAATTCCTTGCTAATATGGTTGCAGGTTCCAAAAAGTTTATGCCAAGCCCTGAAATATGCTAAAATAGTGAATACAGCAGTAAGCATGAACAAAAATATCATTCCCGCAATCATATTGATGTTAAAGTTTATATAATTCCCTCCCGAATATTCCCCGCTCAAAACCACAGGCAGGAACATAGCGGTAAAAACTTGGATTAATGACAACAAAACTGCCCGGAGAATTAATTTTTCATTGTCTTTTATAAACAAACTTAACAGCTCCGCCAGACTTCCGCTCACAGTAAAAATCCCCAACCCGAACCAGAAAGTTATTACTTGAAAACTCATTCCGCTGTAAGTATTGAAGAGATAGACCATACCGACAACACAAAACGCGGGGAATAAACTTGAAGGCAAAAGAGACGAATAATACCAGAACTGAATTTTTTTCCCCAGATAATAACGGCGCAATAGTGCGGTTCCCAGAACCAAGGCTATAGCCTCCTGAATAATAACCAGAACGCATATTGAATTAAGAACATTGATATTATTCATCAGAAAGCTGAAATCCTTTAAATTTATTCGTACCGCCTGAGAATACATGAAAATCATTGGCAGCATAAATATTAAAAGGCTGCACCATCTGAAAAACCTGTTCATGATAGTCAGTTTTATTATCGTCTGGAGCCAAGCTCCAAATAATATCAACAAAATGAAAAACCACATAATTTAGAGAATTCCACGGGTTGTAAAAGCATTGATAAAATTTGCAGGTCCGGGAGTTAGACTCCCGGCCCCGCAAACCAACAGGGTCATTAATTATTTATTTTAATTTTCACTTAATGCGCAGTATGATCGAAATACTTTTCGTTATCAGGCGCTCCTTCCCGGAACCAGCCGATTTTAGCTACATTGTCGCCTCCGGCAAAGTGTTCCAGGCTTACGTGCCCATCCACCCATCCTACATTGGCCTGGGAATTATGACGAAAATGTACTGTTCCATAGGTATTTCCCATTCCGTATCCAGCAGCGCAAAGATAAGAGGTGGCGCTGGTTTCCGATAGAGCTGTATCGGCAAACATTGCAATAGATGATGGATTTCTGATTACTGCCGGTTTCGTTTTTCCGTTACTTAGAGAGCGGGCGATAGTATCCGCATCAGAACTGCTTGAAAATGCAATTTGATTATAGCCGTATCCCCCGGCTGTGGAAGAACTGCTTAAGTCGCTTACTCCCATAGTCCTTTGCCATTTGGGACACATCATTGAGTATGGATTTCTACCGAGATATGAATTCAAAGTTCCACCCTCAACTAAATTATAGGTAAAACTTCCATGACCGCCGCTGCGGGTGCCATACCAATACACCTTTTCCCCATCAGCATTAGTTCCGTTTGAAGCAACGGTAAATGCTTGAAAATCATTTGCATATAAAATGTTTGCGAGAGTTACCTGCTTTAAATTACTTGTACAGTTAATTGCCACCGCTTTTTCCCTGGCCTGACTTAAGGCCGGAAGCAGCATTCCCGCAAGAATTGCTATTATAGCAATAACTACGAGTAATTCTATAAGTGTGAAAGTTGCATGTTTAGTTTCGGATATTCCTGGCTTTTGACTTTCTTTTTTAAACATAATAAACATTCCTTTTTGGGGTTTAATATTTTTTTCCATTAATTGAAAAGTTATATAAATTTTATTTTTGCTGCTTTAATTATTTTCAAATAATCCTCCTTATTGTTAGTTATATTTGTTCTTAAATAGCCCTCCCTACTTTTTGAGCCGTTTTTTCTTTTTTTCCAGTTTTTTTGCTTGAAAAGACCGCGACTCCGGAAAAAGCCGGAACCCTAATCCGGAATCGCGCTTCCGCAATGAAGCAATGCAGCGTTACCGCATTGCGGAATTAACAAGGAGTAAAGTAAAAAGCAGTTTAGTCTTTTTAATTACTATATTATAAAATAGGGCTCCCTAATTAAAAGTCAAATAAAATTCTATAAAAAAAAGGAAAAAATATTTTTTCGGTTGAATTTTAACCTTATTTCTGTTTTAATAAGCATCTGTGTGCCGATAATAAAACAGCATTTTAGCAAATTTAATGCATTTCAATCAAAATTAACGGAAAGCTGTTTTTTTAACTTGCAAAACACTTCTCTGCAAACTAATTTAGCTATTATGAGAATATATATTAAAAAAATTAAAATTTTGCTGGTATTCTGTATCGGGCTTGTTCTGTTTTCCGGGTGCGGCGGGCCGCCTTTATCTACGCAGGTGCTGTTGAATAAAGCCCTTGACGCAGCCAGCCGCGGGGAATGGGAAAATGCTTTGCGGTATCTTGAAACAGTTACCGAACGTGAGCCGAATAATACTAATGCGCTGGTTTTTAAGGCTCTTGCTTATGAGGGGTGTGAAAAAGATGACCTGGCGCTGAATGCAGCGCGTTTGGCGGTCAAAAACGCACCGGATAATTTTCAAGCGCAATATACTCTTGGACGGCTTTACTCTAAAGATCAGCAGAAAATACAAGACGCGATTACTCCTCTCGGGCGCGCTTTGCAGATAAAGCCGGATGACAACAATACTCTACTGCTTCTGGGGCGCTGCGCAACGGTTCTTAAGCTTGACAGCGCAATAAAGTATTACAAACAACTGGCGCAAAATATTAAATTTAAAAAAAGCGCGGAACTATGGAATGAGATGGGGATTTATTATGCGGAACGCCAGCAGAACCGGCTTGCCGCGCAATGCTTTGTCAAGGCTTATAAGTTAGCTCCTTCGAAGCCGTTGATAGTTTTGAATTTTGCCACCTTTAGAGATCAATATGCCGGCGACCCCAAAGGAGCGCTTGGATTTTATAAAAAATATCTTAAAATAGCAGTTCCATCCCCAAATTCCGAAACACAGCGAAAAAGGGTTAAAACCCGCATTGAAAAAATCAACGCTAATGGATAAACTATGAATAGAGCGGTGCCCGAAGAAATTGTCGAGGAAATTCGATCACGCTGCAATATAGTAGATGTCATTCGCAGTTATATACCTGTCAAAAAATCCGGTAGTGGAACCTGGAAAGCTTTGTGTCCGTTTCATAATGAAAAAACCCCGTCTTTCACCATTTCTGAACAGCGAGGACGTTATCATTGTTTCGGCTGTGGAGCTGGCGGCGATATTTTTAAGTTTATTATGGAATGGGAAAAAGTCGATTTCCCGAATTCTATTCATCTGCTCGCGTCAAAGTGTGGCGTGGTTATTCCAGAAAAAACTTATTCCAGCCCTCAGGAACGCCAGCAGGCACAGCAACGCGCCGGAAAACGTGAACGCATCTACCAGGTTAATAAAAGTTTTGCTGAATGGTATGCTTTACTCTTGAAAAACAATCATGACTGGCCGGTGAGCAGGTATTTGGCCGGACGCGGTATTCCCCCTGAAATTGCTCAGAAATTTCAGCTTGGCGCGGCGCCTGATTCATGGGATGCCTCGTTGATTCACGGCCGGGAACTGGATTTTTCCGAAGACGAACTGCTCGAATCAGGTATAGCTTTGCAGAATGAAGAAAGCAAACGAGTCTACGACCGTTTCCGTAACCGTTTGATTTTTCCGATATGGAACGAACAGGGAAGAGTGGTCGGATTCAGCGCTAGAACCATCGAAAAAGAGGCGCCAGGCGCGAAATATGTTAACAGCCCGGAAACTCCGGTTTTCAGAAAAAGCAGTATACTTTATGCCCTGCCGCTGGCTCGCAAGGCGATTCAGGAACGCAATATGGCTATACTCTGTGAAGGGCAGCTTGATACTATTGCCATGCACCGGGCGGGCTTGGAATGTGCTGTTGCCCCGCAGGGAACCGCTTTTACCGATGAACAGGCTCGTATTTTAAAACGTTATACCGACCGGGTGTATCTTGCGTTCGACAGTGACGCGGCTGGACAGAAAGCCGCAGCCCGGGCACTTGAATTGCTTTTACCGCTGGATTTTGAAATAAAGATAATACGCTTCCCGGAAGGCAGCGATCCTGACGAGATATATAGAAATGCAGGAGAAGCCGGACTTAATGAACTTGTTGATGAAGCCGTTGATATGCTGGATTTTCTTTGCGGAATAATATTCCCGAAACATGATCACAATACGCCTTTTGGTAAGAGCCGGATCATTGGCGAGATGCTTGCTTATTTCCGGATGATCTCCAAACCAGTCGCCCGGGAGGGCTATATCCGGGCGCTGAGTTCACGTTTGGGGGTCAAGCCGGAAACGGTTTTCAGTGAATATAATAAAGAAAGCAAAAATCAGGCAAATACATTCAATTTTAAACGGCGGCCGGAACTTGAAGAATCCGGGTTTGACGGTAATAATTCAGACCAGGAATCTTTGCTTGAAGCACAATCAAATGTTCCGGCTCCGCCAATGGCAATCAAACATGCAGAAAAAACGTTGTTGGAAATAGCCCTCGCGTCAGAAGAAACAGCTAATCAATTAACGCATGAACTTCCATTGGAAAAATTGACCCAGACGATTATCGGCAAGGCGGTCAATGAGCTTATCAACTGCACTTTAAACGGGGAATGGGAACATGCCAGAGAGCATCTTTCAGATTTTGAGCGGGAAAACCCATCCTCTGAGTTAAGTGAGATCCTGTTGCAGGAAAACATCTATAAAAGCAGGCAGGCAGTAAAAGCGATAGAAGATTGTCTGAAAACCATAAACGACCATTACAAAAAACTGAAATTAACCGATTTGATGCAGAAACTTCGTTCCGCTTCTCCTGAAGAAAAAACAGAAATAATGAAAGAGCTCCAAAAACTAAGCGCAAACTCTTAGGATTTCTTTTTGGTTAATATGTCTTTCAGGTTTTCGTATTCGAAATTTTCTGCTTTCTCACGTAGAATTTTCGCTAATTTAGGATTAATTTTGGGGGAATCAATTAGCTTCATGAAATTATTTTGATTGCCTTCAAGTATCGTTTGCCTCATCTCAGCAAGAAGTTTTTCAGGTATGTTTGTAATCGTATCAGTAACATTGACCTTTTCTTCTCGAGGTTCTCCCTCAAGATTGTCGTTTTTGTCATATATATATTTTAAATGAAGGAATCGCCTTATTTGCTCCAGCAGATTATCTTCAATATATGGCTTTTTGATAAGGGCGTCTGCGCCTGCTGCTAAAGCATTTTCGCGGTTCTGGTCAAGGGCGCTGGCGGTGACAATAATTACCGGGATATTTTTCCCTTCAGGCGTTGCTTTAATTTTTTTAGCCGCCTCAAAACCGTCTGCTTTAGGCATGTGATAATCCATTAGGACGGCATCCGGCTTCTCTTTTTCAAATATTTTAAAAGCTTCTTCGCCATCGTGCGCTTGACAGGTCTTGAATCCTATTGATTTCAATAACTGCAGGAGTAATTCAAGGTTTGATTCGTCGTCGTCGGCAACGAGGATTTTAGATGGTTTTTGTCCGGGAGCCAAGTGGGTTACAGATAATTTATTTTCGTTCGCATCGGGTTTGACTTTATCCTGGGAACTAAGCCGGGTGTTAAAGGTGAAAGAGAAAACACTGCCTTTACCCAATTGACTTTTTACGGTCAAGTCACCGCCCATCATACGGGCAAATTGCCGGCTTATCGGCATCCCAAGTCCGGTTCCGGCATGCCAGTGCCCTTTGTCGGCTTGCTCAAAGGGGGTAAATACAGACTCAATATCTTTTCTGGCAATCCCGCATCCTGTATCCTCTACTTCTACAATCAATTGAACTTCCCCTTTAAAGTTATCATTGATATTCTGTCCGGGGGCTAGCTCAATGCGAATAACAATCCCGCCTTTTTCTGTAAATTTCGCCGCATTGCTTAACATGTTAATCAGCACTTCCCTTATTTTAGCGCTGTCAGCTATTATGAAGCGGGGAACATCATTTTCCAGCAGTGAGTCAAACTGCAGATTCTTTGCTTCAACCCGTATCCTGAACATATTGACGATGTCTTCAATCAGGCGGTGAAAATCCAAAGCTTCCGGCTGCAGAACCGTACGGCCTGCCTCTATTTTTGACATTTCCAAAACATCGTTAATCAGCTCCAGCAGGTGTTCGCCGCTGCGATTTATTGTGTTCAGGTATTTAATCTGTGTTTCGCTAAGAGAAGAATCCCGGCGTATGAGTTGGGAAAAACCTAAAATCGCATTCATCGGAGTACGTATTTCATGACTCATTTTTGATAAAAAAAGGCTCTTGGCATGATTGGCGGACTCAGCCTGTTCTTTGGCGGCTTTCAATTCCGCAGTTCGTTCATCAACCTTTACTTCCAGAAGTTCATTATATCTGCGCAATTCATTTTCCGCTTTTTTAAGTCCGGTAATATCACTTACAAATCCCTCAACCGCAAGGAATTTATCATTTGTTGAAAACAAACCTATGCCTTTAGCGGCAACCCATTTTAGCGTGCCTGATTTGTCATTTATCCTGTATTCAAAACTAAATGGCTTGCGTTGAGCAAGTGCATTGTTGATTTGGCTTTTGACGAATTCTCTATCCTCTGGAAATATTACATCGGCATAAGTAATATTTTTGCCTTCGACTAGTTCTTTAGCAGAATATCCGGTCAGAGCACGAGCCCCCTCGCTGGCAAAAGTAAAATGACAAGTATCCGGATTCTGACAGCGAAATGCCATGCCGGGCAAATTATTCATTAAAGCAGAAATGCGTCTTTCACTTTCACGCAGAGCTGATTCTGCTTTCAGGCGCTGGGTAATATCTCTTTCCATAGCCAGGAGGTAGGTTTTATTATTGAGGATGACTCTGTTTAAAGATACTTCAACATCAATTGGGGAACCGTTTTTCTGCGTGTGTTTCCAATAAAACCTTTGCGGTGCGCCAGCAAATGCGGCATCGATATAGTGTTTAGCTTTTTCGCTTGATAATTGGCCGTCTGGTTGCTTTTCCGGGGAAAAATAGAGCGGGGAATGACCAATCATATCACTTTTTTTATCGCATCCGTAAATTTTTACAGCAGTTTCATTACATTCAATAAATTTATCCCCATCCATTAGATGTAAGCCGTCGTTAGCGGACTCAAACAATATTTTGAATTCTGCTTCACTTTCATTTAGATCCTGCATCATAATACGGTTAATAAATACATAAAAGACGAATGCCCACCAAAGAGGGATAAGGGTTCCGGACAGGTCTTCCAGCTTGTCAAGTTCAAGGTCAATATGGCTCCATTGCAGGAACATGAAAAGATAATAAAGCAGACTGAAGAAAAGCAGGCAGAAAGTTTGCAGCCTTGTGTCCCTGTGCTGATTATGCCGCCATGCACTTATTGTAATAAAGCCGGCAATCAAGATAAAAAGGATAGAAATAGAATCAAGAAGTGCAATAAAAAACATTGTTATTCAGCTCCTTTCCTGTAACGAAAAATCATCCAGCACCATAACATAATCATAAATGAACTGCACATATATGACACGTGTTCCAGTATATTCATTGATTTTGGAACAATGAAAGGCTCTATGACAGTACATATTACCGCAACGAAAAACATGCAGAAGCTACTCAGAATAAGCCCCCAGTGAGGGATGCGTTTACACTCCCGGCGTTTGGTAATGATAAAAACAAACACCCCGAGGCAAAGCAAGAGCATCGCAACTTCATTTTCATTGAACACGATTTCTCTCCTTATTTTAATCATAATTTCATATATTATAAAAGATAGACAAAAATTCTCTCTTTTTCAAGTATATGTGAAAATAATCTGAAACATTCTTAATTACAAAGTACGGATATTTTTATTGTCAATATGGATTTTAAGGAGTATATTGTTTTTATAAAAGACTTGGATTGTTTTGATTTTCCTCTTTTTTTAGATAATGGTAAAATGGAGAAAATATGGAAAAGGCAATAAAAAAGAACCGTATAATGATTATTGATGATACGGTGGAAAACCTTTCCCTGCTTAATAAATTATTGAGTGAACAAGGCTATGATGTATCGCTGTTCCCCAAGGCAGAATTGGCGCTGAAAGCTCTCGAACTTAATATCCCTGACCTTATACTTTTGGACATTAATATGCCCGGCATGAATGGGTTTGAATTTTGCGAAGAGATTAAAAAAAGTGAAAAATATCAGGATATTCCGATTATTTTCCTGAGTGCAATGCAGAATATCAAAGATAAACTTAATGCTTTTCAAACCGGCGGGATTGATTATATCACCAAGCCGTTTCAGTTTGATGAGGTTTTGATCAGGGTCAAAACGCACATAAAAATGCGCCTCCAGCAACAACAGTTAGAGGAGAATTACCACAAATTGCAGGAGCTTGAAAAGCGGGTTGAAAAACGGACTGTTGAATTGGAGGTCAGCAATAAAGCTCTTGAAGAGTCTTTGACTAAGCTGCAGAAAGATGAAGAGGCTGGCCGCTTGGTACAGTTTAAACTGCTGCCGAAAAATAACACAGTGATTTCCGATTATAAATTTGAATACTGTCTGCGGCCATCCTTATATATGAGTGGTGACTTTGTTGATTATTTTAATATTGATGAGGATTATGCAGCTTTTTACATAACTGATGTTTCCGGTCATGGCGCGGCCTCAGCGTTTGTGACATTTCTGCTTAAAAGTTTTATTAACAGTTGCCGGGATAACTATTATGCAAAGCATGACGATATCATCATCAACCCCGAAGCCTTGCTTAGCAAATTCAACAAATCGCTGCACAAGGAAAAGCTTGAAAAATATATTACCATGTTCTATGGAGTATTGGTAAAAAATGAGAACAAATTAATTTTTGCTAACGGCGGTCATTTCCCTTTTCCGTTTTTATGTAATGGCGGCGAAGTCGAATGGCTCACGGCAAAATCAACCCCGGTCGGTATGTTTGATTTTTCAAAATATAAAAATGTTGACCTGAATTTGCCTGATGAGTTCTCTTTTACAATATTCAGCGACGGTATTCTGGAGCTTATTCCTGAAGAGAAACTTAAGATGCAGATCGAATATTTAAAAAACATGCTTAATACTAAAAATTTAAAACTTTCTAAACTTGTTGACAATTTGACTCTCAATGGTGATTCTCCTCTTATGGATGACGTTACCATTCTGTCATTAAGGAGGGGAAAATAAAATGAGCTCCGGAAATATTCTGTATGCAACAAACGACAATAAGTATTTTATCAAACTAACTGGCAACCTGCGTTTTACAAATGGCCATGACTTTAACGCGTTACTCAATGTTATTTTTAATGATCCTGAGCTTAAAGATATTATGATTGATATGAGCGAAGCGGATTATCTTGACAGCACTATTCTCGGATTATTGGCAAAGACAGCAAATTTTATGATTAAGAAATTCCAGAGAAAGGCAACTGTTTTATCAGTGAATGAAGATATAAACTACCTTTTGGACAGTATCGGTTTAAACGATGTATTTGTCATTGTTGATAATTGCGACTGTTCTCCGGAAATGCTTAAAAAAATCCCTAATATCAATAGTTCCGAGCAGGAAAATGCTAAAACTATACTTGATGCCCATCAACAGCTTGTCAGGCTTAATGAAAAGAATAAAACAGTATTCAAAGATGTTATTGAACTTCTCGAAAAAGAAGTAAAATAAATAGTTTAAAGGTTCGGCTTTTTTTTACTTCTCTCTTCCTTTTCTGGCGTCACGCGAGGTTATTTTACCGGCTTTAGCGGTAATTGCCTCTATCAATGAAATATCATATTTGAATCGTTCCCCGGCATAGGAGCAGTAGATTTTCCAGAAAAGCTCTATTTCATTATCTGAAACATATTCCCGCGCGGCAAAAAGCAACTGTCCCAAGTCCTTTATTCGCCAGCGCTTGCTTAAATTTTTCTGCATAATTAAACGCTGCAAGTCTATAAGGTAGATTTTATCATCTTCACTTTCACGAACAAACATGTGAACCAGGTAAAAATCCTGATGTGCGAACCCGGCGGCATGCATGCGTCCGGCTATGCGCGCTATCTTTTTTACTAAGTCAAGTTTTCGTTTATTATCTTTTCTGGTAAAATTTTTAAACAGCTCCGCTGCTTTTACATAATCCGCGATTCCTAATGTGAGATTACAGGTGTCGCCGTTTTTGCGAGCAGCAACAGCGATCGGGGTCATTGTGTCCAGGCCTATTTTATGAAAAGCCCGAAGCGCGTTCCATTCGTGAATAGCGTCGAAATTATAGAATTTCAGGGAAAATGCCTGTTTGATTTTCTCCTTCAGCGGAATTTTTGTATATCGTTTGATAAAAACTTCCAGCCTGTCGCCTTCCGGCGTATTTAGAAAGGCTTTTTCGGTTCCGCGCTGGGAGAGGATATTTTTTACTGGTTCGCCATCAATATTCCACAATTTAGAGGCAGAATCTATGCCGTTGAATTTTAATAATTCAACAAAGTCGCTGTTTATGGTAAGTTTGTTATTGTCGAATGATTCGGTATTGAAATTCATACTTTTTCAACCGTTGCGGCCGCCAATTTTTCTTTGTGAACTTTTTCGAAGATTTTTTCCAGTTCGGAAACATGTTTTTCCCATGTATAATCTTTGGTAGCGTTTAACGCATTTTCCGAAAATTTACGGTGTTCGCTCTCCGGCAGTTTTATATAGGCTTCGAGAATTGAGGCCATCCGGTCAATTTTCTTTGCCGATTTTACCAGAAACCCGTTTTTATTATCCGTAATTAATTCTGCCGCGCCAACCATTTTCGTTGTAAGAACGGGAATTCCGCAGGCGCAAGCTTCAAGGATAACATTGCCGAAAGTTTCATAATGGCTCGGATATAATAATAAGTCAGAAGCAATGTAATAATCCCGCATATTGGACTGTTTGCCGGCGAAAACCAGATTCTCTGTAACATTCAGTTTTTCTGCGAGCTCCAGGAAAGGTTTGGTTTTGCCCTTGCCGACGACCAGCAGAGTAACGTGTTTTCGTGCTTCCTCGCTTAACCCGGCGATTGTATAAATAGCTTCATAGAGCCCTTTTATCTTGAAATTTGCGGCAACAAAAACACAAACGAAGCGGTCTGACAAATGCAGTTTTTTCTTTATTTCTTCTTTTTCGCCATTTTTGCCCGGGAAGTATACGTCTTTATTGATTCCATTTGAGACCAGGGAAACCCTTTCTTCCGGATAATTGAAACTCTTAATCACCTGCTCCTTGAGTAATTTTGAGATAACAATGATATGACGTACATTTTCAGGATCAATAGTTTTCTTTTCCAGCTTTAAGATGGAAAAATGGCGGGGATTGAGCTTAGCCAGGGATGAATAGCCTATCGAAAGCCATTCGGAATGAAGTTGTTCAGTTATTCGGAAGATATCAGCCGGGAAGGTTCGGCACATCGTGTAGACAATATCAAATTCTGCCCGGCGGTTGTCCTTGTTCAAAATATTCTGGACTTGGCGGTGAAAGGCGGTAGTTTTGCTCATTCCGTTGCCGCGCGGAACTTTCTGCCATTTAAGCTTATCAGATTCCACTCCGGTGAACTTTTCAGAGAAAATAGTAATTTCATGTCCCCGTTCGATAAAGTGGGTAACAAACTTTTCCGCCACTTTTTCCGCACCGCCGAGCCCGGGGGAATATTTATTTCTAATTAAAGCTATTTTCATAATTCTATTCCCAGTTTCGCTGCCGGGCTGCTTCGTAAAGCAGGATAGTCGCGGCAGTTGCGACGTTCAGGGAATCAATTTTTCCCAGCATCGGGATTCTGATTCCGACATCAGCATGGTCAAGCCATTGCTGTGACAATCCATGCTGTTCTGTTCCGACAACAATTGCAATAGACTCAGTCATATCCACGTCAGTATAAAGCAAATCGGTATGCGGGGTCGCCGCCAGGGATTTTACTTTATTTTCCTTTAACCACTTTATTGCTTCTTCAGTGCCGGCTTCCGCCATCGGAACCGAAAATAATGCTCCGGTGCTTGCCCGGATAACGTTCGGGTTGTAAATATCTGTGCATTTATTACAAATTATCAAGCCGTCAACCCCGGCTGCGTCTGCAGAACGAAGAATAGACCCGAGGTTTCCCGGCTTTTCGACTGCTTCAGCTATAATATACAGTCCGTTGGGCTTATAAGCAAATTCTGAGAGTTCATGCTTTTTCATTCTGGCTATGGAAATTAATCCTTCGGGACGGTCCCGGTAGGTCATTTTTGTCATTAAATGAGCGGGTACCTCTGCTATTTTAGCGCCTTTTGCCGCCAGTTTGTCAAGTAACGGAAATTCATTTTCTCCAAGGAACATTTCCCGGCAGAAAAACACCTCTGTTATTTCCATGCCGTATTCGCTGCCGCGTGAGAGTTCGCGATAACCTTCAAGCAGGGTCAATTGTTCTTTCTCCCTGGTACGGCGGTTCCGCAATGCGCAAACATGTTTAACCGCAGGATTTTTTTTACTGGTTATTTCCAACATATAAGATTTCCGATAGTTAAATTCTACTGGTAATGCATTGACTGCAGCGTATTAAGATTAGTGTTTGTGTCAATCGGCCCCATGCGGTCAGTCAGGCCCCAGCGCCTTGAAAGCGGCCAGAATATAAAGAGGGCTTTACCGACAATATTTTTGCGTGGGACTGTACCCCAGTAACGGCTGTCAAGACTGTTGCGGGAATTGTCGCCAAGCATAAAGTATGAGTCTTCCGGTACTTTAAATCCTTTTTCAGACAAGTCATTTACATAAGGAACATTCCAGTGTCCGTGGTATCCGCCCTTATTGCTGTATATTTTTTCAAATTTTGGAGAGAAGTTTGTGAGTATTTGAAATTTGCTTTCTCCTTTCGGGCAGATATAAACAGTATTGTGAAAAATTTTCAAGGTATCACCCGGTAGGCCGACCAGGCGTTTGATGTAATAGTAACCATTCTTTGCCAGGGTTTTACCGTCATAATAAATATTTTCGGTATTGAATACCACAATGTCCCCGCGCTTCAACCCAAAGAGCAAGTGCGAGAAACGGTCAACAAAGAGATGATCTCCTGACGATAGCCAGCCGTCACATAATTTCTCGCCTGTTTTATAAGGAATCCTGTCAATAATTTCTCCAGACTGGTCAAAATTTCTTGTCAGATTAGTGTACTCACTGACTTTAAACCATGTACCCGGCAGACTGTAGTCAACTCCGCCAATCTGAAATGAAGTATAGGGAAATATTCCATAGCGGTTTCGCTGATGGAACACCTCATAAGAACTGTTTCCGGACAAGGTTCCTTCTTTTTCCACCGTCAATTTGGCTCTTTCCGCGGAGAACAGCATATAATCCACAGGAGGGGACAATTTCCCGAGGAGGGGATTTACATTGCCGTCTTTTGCTATGTAATGAATTCCGAACAAGGTCGGCTGCATGCTGCTGGTGGGAATTTTAAACGGCTGGAGAAACAGCCCTCGGATACCGAATGCCACGGCTACAGCTACGGCAATAACATCAAGGTATTCCCGGATCCAGGCATTTTTCTCCGGCGGCAAAATACCGCCATAGGTGCGGTTGCAGTCATTAATTGTTTTTTCCATTGCTTCAATGGAATTCAGGTCACAGCTTTCGGGGGCTTTCTCAATTTCCCGCAACAGTTCTTTTTGTTTATCGCCGAGAATATCGTCGTCAACAATTAAAGTATGTCTGGCATGAATTTTGAGTTTATTTAATTCCTTGCGCAACTTATATTTCTTTGAAAAAAACATTTTACATTCCTGGATTAATCATTGTCCGAAGATTTTAATACCGCAACAAAAGCTTCCTGAGGGATACTCACGCTGCCGACCTGTTTCATGCGTTTTTTACCTGCTTTCTGTTTTTCCAGCAGCTTACGTTTACGGGTAATGTCTCCGCCATAGCATTTCGCTAAAACATTTTTCCGCAGCTGGCGGATGGTTTCGCGGGCAATAATCTGACTGCCGATAGCGGCTTGGATTGCAATCTGAAACATTTGCTGCGGAATAACTTCTTTCAAGCGTTTAGCCAGTAGCCTGCCGCGATATTGCGCGTGGTCAACGTGTACGATCGAGGAGAAAGCGTCAACGGTTTCACCATTAACCATGATGTCCAGTTTGACCAGCTTAGCGGTCTGATAGCCTGCCGGTTCGTAATCCATACTGCCGTAGCCGCGGGTTATGGATTTAAGTTTGTCATGGAAATCTATTAAAATTTCATGCATCGGCAGGTCGGCGGTAATAATTACATGTTTTCCATCCACCGAATCCGTATGAGTGACGACTCCGCGTTTGCTCATAATCAAATTCATAACGTCGCCGATATAATCATTGGGCAGCATGATCCTGCTTTTAATAAGCGGTTCTTCCAGATGGTCGACTTCCGAAAGGTCAGGCAGGTGAACCGGGTTGTCAACTTCAATCATTTTGCCGCTTTTCAGGTAAACATGATAAATTACGCTTGGATAAGTGGCGATAATATCCATATTGTATTCGCGGCGCAGGCGTTCCTGAATAATTTCCATGTGCAACAGCCCAAGAAAGCCGCAGCGGAAACCGAAGCCCAGCGCGACAGACGATTCGGCTTGATACTGGAACGCCGCGTCATTGAGCTGCAGTTTGCCCATACTCAATTTCAACTGTCCGTAATCCGCGGTATCAATGGGATATATTCCGCTGAAAACCATAGGATGGATCTCTTTGAAGCCGGGCAAAGCTTTTTTGCACGGGTTTTTCACATCGGTAATGGTATCGCCTATCTTGGTGTCGGAGGAACTTTTAATATTTGGAATAATATAGCCCACAGAACCGGCGGAAAGCATGTTATCCGCGGTCATGCGGGGAATAAAACAGCCAACTTCCTTGATTTCACATTCCATATTGTTATTAAATAACCTGATCTTTGTGCCGCGTTCGAATTTTCCCTGCATTACGCGCACATAAATGACCACGCCGCGGTAAGCGTCATAGGTGGAATCAAAGATCAAGGCGGCAGAACCTTCAAACTCCGGCTTTACCGGAGGAGGTATTCTTTTGACGATCGCCTCCATGATTTCGGTGATACCGGTCCCGTCTTTGGCACTGCACAATAGGGCTTCTTCGCGAGGAATTGCTAAAATTTCCTCCATCTGCTCGTAGCACATTTCCAGGTCTGTAGCCGGTAAATCTATTTTATTGATAACCGGAATAACCTCTAAATTCAGTTGAAATGCAAGGTTTACATTTGCCACGGTTTGCGCTTGTACGCCCTGGGTGGCGTCGATCAACAGCAAGGCGCCTTCGCAGGCTCCGAGCGAGCGGCTTACTTCATAAGTGAAGTCTACATGCCCCGGGGTGTCAATCAAGTTAAATTCATAATCAATATCATCTTCAGCCTTGTAAGTCATCCTTACCGGGTGGGATTTGATAGTGATTCCGCGTTCACGTTCCAGATCCATCGCGTCAAGCAGTTGTTCCTGAGCCTCACGCTCGGAAACCGTATGAGTCAGCTCCATTAAGCGATCCGCTAAAGTGGACTTGCCATGGTCGATATGCGCTATGATTGAAAAATTTCTTATTCGTTTTAGTTCTGCCATAAAATTCTGCTATTATCAAGCTAAAATGCTTTAAGTATTTTGTTACAAGTACAACCAAGCGTTCAATATAGCACAAGTTTTATTTTTTTCGACCTAATCAACAAAAATAGAAATGATTAAAATAATACAGCTTTTATTTATAAATAGCGCCTTTATCATTTATCACGATATAGCAATGATTACTTTTCTTAATTTTCAGTGGTTGATTATGAAAATAATATTGTAACTATATTGTTGACAGAAAAAGATGAACTTGCATGCCGGTATTAAAACAACAACGTAAAAATTTACAGATAAGGGTTGAATTTTTTTTCACGGCCTACGGAGGTTGGTTGTCCGTGTCCGGGATAAAGCATTAGATCATCCGGCAGAGCCATAAGTTTGCTTTTTATTGAAGAAATGAGCTGTTCATGGTTGCCGCCGGGGAGATCACTGCGCCCGACGGAGTTATGGAATATTGTGTCTCCGACGAAAACCGCGGGAATATGTTTGAAATAAAAACATACCCCGCCCTGAGTGTGCCCCGGCGTCTCGATAATTTCAAAATCATCTCCGGGGTTTATGTCAGAAACTGCCGGTAGATTTTTTTCCGCTGGAATGTAAGGCATAAGATGATTGTTGGGGCTTTCGTAAAGACCTATATCATTTTTATGGACATAGACTTTAGCGTCAAGTGCTCTTGCTACATCGCGCACCCCCCCGATATGGTCAACATGGGCATGCGTGAGCAGGATGATAGCTTCATCATAATCGAATTTTTTAGCCGCTTCAACTACGGTATCAGCATCGCCGCCCGGATCAATAATATAAAGTTTACAGCTTTCCGCGACAGGAACCAGATAACAATTAACGCCCAGAGCGCCAACTACTTCAACAATAAAATTTGCCATAAGATTTAAGCTTTAAGGTTAAGAGTTAATCTCTGTTTCCGCCGAATATGCGTAACAGTAACAGGAACAAATTGATAAAGTCGAGATAGAGTGCCAAAGCACCCAATATTGCCTGTTTTTTCCCTGTTTCGCTTACGGCAAGTTCATCGCCGAGAGCCATTGACATTTCTTTAATTTTCTGAGTGTCATAGGCTGTTAAACCGACAAATATCAGGATTCCGATGTAAGTCACTCCCCAGTATAAAGCGGTGCTGGCAACAAAAATATTAACGACAGATGCGATAATCAGTCCGATCAAAGCCATGAAGCATAAATTGCCGATACTGGTCAAATCGCGTTTGGTTACATAGCCGTAAACACTCATTACCCCGAAGGTTACGGAAGTTACAAAAAATGTTGTCGCAATACCCGCCATGCTGTAACGGAGAAAAATAAGCGAAAGGGTGACGCCGGTTAAAGCGGAATAGAGCAGAAAGCATCCGGTGGCGACAGCAGATGACATTTTGTTGATACCGGCGCTTATGGCGATGACGAGCACAAATTCTCCTATAATCGCTCCCCATAACATGCCGGGGTTTGTAATAAGTTTTTCTGTCATTGCCGGATCTGTACCGATTAAATAAGCGATTATCCCGGTAACAACCAGACCGGCGCTCATCCAGCCGTAAACCCTGTTGATAAAAGTGGTTGTGGCGGTAACTTGTTCTGCCGTGCTCATTGCTGAGCGGGCGCTTTGTTCCATAAATGACCTTTGCATAATATAATTCCTTAATTTTTGTATAGTATCTGCATAATCTTAAAAACATTATGCTTAATCTATAATAATATCTGAAAAAAGCAAAGCTTTTCCAGTATTCTCCTGCTTGTTATGATGATTTTACAATCTTTTTACAATTCTTTTGCATTGTTTTGACACTGTTTTTCAATAAGTAATTACGTTTATAGAAACGGGCAATTATTAGAAATCTGGAAATCAACCAAGGAGGTAAATATGAAAACCAGTGTCTGTTTAATCGTTGCAGGTTTGTCGGCAGTCGTTACGTTGAGTACAAAGGCTGATGTAAAAAAACTCCCGGTCAAAAGCCGGATAGCCCGCGTCACGCTTTATCGCTCGCAGGCTCTTGTCACAAGAAATATAAATGTTCCTGAGCAGACCGGGGAACTCGCGCTGCTTATTGAAAAATTGCCTTCGACAGTAGTGCCGGGATCGTTATTCGCATCTTCAAAAGATCTGAAAGTCCGCTCTGTCCGCTATTTGACTGAGTTGACACCTCAAAAGCTTCCGACAGATAAAATTTTCCAGTTGGAAACAAAAATCAAAGAGGCAAATGTTGCCAAGGGAGTCATTACAGCTAAGATGAATCTTCTGGAAGTAAAAAAGAATTATCTGGAGAATATAAAAAAACAATATATAAGTAAGCTCGGGCCTTCAAGAACAGCTGTGACTAAAGACAAAATAGCGCTTTCCGGGTTCGATTTCGAATCTATTGCTAAAATGACTGAATTTATTTTTATACAGGAAGAACTCATTAGCAATAAAAAGCTTAAACTTGCTGAAGAAAACCGTAAGCTTGACGCTTCCATCAATAAAAACCAGCGGGAAATAAAAGCCTTGCGGCATGGCAATCCCGTCAAGCCGCAGAAAGGAAACCGCGATGAAGTGATGGCTCATAAAGCAATTGTCTATGTGGCAAAGCTCAAACCTGGGAAATCAGCCTTGTCTTTGAGTTATCTTGTCAATAATGCCGGATGGAATCCGGCCTACAACATGCGCATCGGCAGTAAAGGCGATAAACTGAATTTGGAATATCTTGCCCATGTCCGGCAACTAAGCAAGGAAGACTGGAACGGGGTAAGTTTGACTTTGTCAACCGCAACCCCGAACATGAATGCGGAAATACCCATACTTGCGCCGATGTGGATCAGGCTTAGCAAGCCGGTTTCCAAAAGATCCGGCTTTTCGTATTCCAGATTTAATTATCTGGCCCGGAATATTAAGGAACAGCAGACAACAATATCACAATATCAGCAGAGCGTCGGGAAAAGCGTGATGGACTATAATGTGGCTCTTAATTCCGGCGCCTGGAACCGGCAGAAACTTGAGTTATCCAATGATAAGAGTATTTTACTTCGCTGGAGAGAAGGGGTGCGGAAGCTTGAACAGCAAGTGGCGGTTGAGTACAAAATCCCTGACACTGTTACCCTGGCATCACGAGAGGACAATCAAATGGTACAGATATTTTCAAATTCTCTGGCTTGTTCTCTTTATTACGAAGCTGTCCCGCTTCTCGCGAACTTTGTTTCTCGCGGAGTCGAGTCCAAAAATACTCTTAATCAGCCGCTTCTGGCGGGGAAATATTCAGCCTTTATTGACGGTCAGTATGTCGGCTCTGGAAGAGTTCCGCTTACTGCAACGGGGCAGACTTTGAACCTTGGTTTCGGAATTGATCCGCAGCTCCGCTGCCGTCGTGAGCTAATTGACAAACTAGCTGATAAATCATGGGGAAGCCGTACTGAAACTTATAAATATTCTCTGGTTCTTGATAATTATAAATCCGTACCGGTAAAAATACGGTTGATCGAACGTATTCCGGTTACAAAAAACAAGGAACTGAAAATAACACTTCTGAGTGGAGGGAAAAACTTGTCAAAAGATGCCGATTATCGTGAATTCGATCTGCCTAGGGGAATCCTCCGCTGGGATATAACACTGCCGGCAAACAGCTCCGGCGCTAAAGCCGCAAAGCTGGATTATTCTTTTGATATGAAATTTGATTCTGATATGCAGATATCTGGTTTCGGCAATCAAATGAAAGATAAGATCCGTCTTGAACTCATAAAGTTCAAAATGAGAAAACAAAGAAAATAAAATATAGTGGAATTTTAACAGAATCAGTATAACTTAAAATAAATGGAAGGAATAAAGCCATGAAAACTGCAAGCAAAAAATTAGTACTGTGCCTGATGGCTCTGGTGGGAGTTGTAGGTTGCCGTGCGGCAACGCTGACATTGAAAGCTGAACTCGAAAAACCAGTGCTGCCGGCATCCGTCAAACAAACCGCGCTTGTTCGCATAACCCTTCTGGCTCCGGAATCTGATTTGTCCGGGAAACGGAAAAACAGGGTAAACTTGGCTATTGTATTGGATAAGTCAGGTTCAATGGGCAGTGAAAATAAAATGCGTGAAGCCCGCAATTCCGCTATTACCGCTTTACGAATGTTGCGCCAGGGTGACGTATTTTCCGTAATCACTTATGACAGTTCCGCACAGGTAATCATTCCCTCGACGGTTGTCACCGCCAAAAACCGTGAACTTGCGATAGGGAAAATCCAAAATATTCGACCGAGCGGCAGTACCGCTTTATTCGGAGGAGTTTCCCTCGGCGCGAATGAAGTTCGGAAAAATTCCAAAGAGAACTTTGTCAATCGTATAATCCTGTTGTCCGACGGCCTGGCGAATATTGGCCCGAGTACTCCTGCTGAGCTTGGCCGTTTCGGCGCTTCGCTGATTAAAGAGAATATTTCCGTCAGCACTATTGGCGTCGGGCTTGATTACAATGAAGATTTGATGACTGCGCTCTCTCAGAACAGCGACGGCAACTTTTATTATGTGGAGAACAGCTCTGATCTGCCGCGTATATTTTCAAAGGAACTGGGTTCCGCTTTGAAAGTGGCGGCAAAAGCAATACGCCTCAAAATAATCTGCCCGGAAGGAGTCAAGCCGCAGGGCATCCTTGGCCATCAATGCCGAATCAACGGCAACAATATTGAAATGAACTTCAACCAGGTCTACGGCGGCCATGAAAAATCACTTATCCTGCAAGTTGAAGTTCCGCCTAAAAACGCTGGTTCGCAGGCGGATATAGCCAAAGTTGAAGTCGATTATAAAGGGCTTGAAGGCAAACATAAACATCGGGTGGTTGATGCTGTTACTGCCAGGTTCAGCGCGGATCAGAAAATCGTTACGAAAAACATAAACTTGAAAGTTAAGGCCGATGTTGCGGTCCAGCAGGGAGCGGTATTACGTGAAGAAGCGGTAAAACAGGCTGACAAAGGTGATTTTAAAGAAGCAAAAAAGAAGCTTCAAAAAGCTGTTGTGATTCTGAACGAAGCTGCAGCCGCGACTGGCGACAAAGACCTTGCAAAGCAGGCCGAAGAAGTAAATGTCAGCAAATCACGCCTTGCTCCAGGCAATTACAAGGAATCCCGCAAAAAACTTAAGGGATCAAGTTTTCAGTACCGCAATAACCAGATGTATATTCAGAAAAAGTGAAAGGAATCGGAATTAGAGCAGAAATTACAGGAAAAATGAAATTAAAAGTTAAAAGTCAGACAATTGTTTTAATTACTGTTATTGTAGCCGGAGCCGCTGCGGCGGCTCTCGGCTATACGGCGTTACGCCTGGCACGGCACGAACAGGGTATGCGGAATACTGAGATCAAAACCGCTGTTTCCACCCGTGGAGAGCTGCTTGCCCGTGATTGCCGTTCATTGCTGGAAGAATATAAACGAAAACTTATTCAAAAACTGGTTGCGGCGAGGCCAACACAAAGTGGTCTTTCTGACTTACGCTTTTCTTCTCCATTTATAGCGAACGCTTTTGTTGCGGATAAGCATGGCAGGCTATTGATGCCGGGCGATGACGAGGTTTTTAACCGGCGGTTTTACGGCCTGTTTTTTGAAGCGGTCAGCAGTACGCATCGCGCAAGCTTATATAATGTGGTGAAAGTTAAGCCGTCGTCAGTTCGTCAGGCTTATTCCTTTTCAAAGCTTGGAAAAAGCAGAAGTCAGCGAGCTCCATTGCCCGCTGTAATGAAGCCGCCGCGTTTAAACGGTGAAGAGCGTATGACTACTCGTTTCGGCAGAAGTGCGGCAGGGAAGAATTCAGGCTGGATTCCCTGGTTCAGTGATAATTCCTTTCGTCCGGTGCTTTGGGCAAGGAATCATCATGACCGGAGTAAACTTGTCGGGGTCGAACTGGAAACAATAGCTTTAATGGGCAGGATTCAGGTACTGATGCCTCAGGATCTATCAAAAAACTGGCGGCTCGAACTTGTTGACGGCAGGGATCATTTGATTTGTTCAACAGGTTCCCTGTCCCGGAATGAAGAGAACGGGGAAAGCTCTATAGAATGTGTGGCATCTTATCCAGTATGGCGGGAAGACTTCCCCGGATGGCGTGTGCGAGCCTGCCTGATGCCGGGTTGGGATTCCGCCGCTATATTCACAGTAACCGCGGTTACTCAGGTTTTATCTCTTCTGCTGGTTGTTATTGCCGCCGGGCTGATTATGTCCTACCTGTTGCAGCGTGAACTTAAACTTGCCGGGCAGAAAACTTCATTCGTCGCGAATGTTTCACATGAGCTCAAAACCCCGTTGACCAGTATCCGCATGTACGCTGAAATGCTGATAGCCAGAAAAGAGCAGATCAGCGCGGAAAAAGAGGAGCGTTATTTATCGATCATTCTTTCCGAGAGTGAGAGGTTGTCACGCCTGATAAGCAATATCCTTGATTTCAGCCGGACAGAGGCGGGTTGTAAAAAATACCACAAAGAGCGTTTTTCGGTTACAGATGTTCTTTATGAGGTAAATGAGATATGGGCGGAAAAAATGGAAGCCGCGGGAGTTGAACTCAAATTGGAAGTTCCAGTGGAAAAGCTTCCGGCTTATATGGATCGGGATGCGCTTTTTCAGGCTTTGCATAATTTATTGAGCAACGCTCTGAAATATGCCGCGTCCGGGAAGGAAATAAGCCTGGTTATTTACAGCGGAGCCAATAGACAGCTGATTATTGAAGTACGGGATCGTGGTCCTGGGATACCAGCCAAAGCCGCCAGGCGGATTTTTAATAAATTTTACCGTTGCGATAATTCATTGACGGCGGAAACATCCGGCAGCGGGCTCGGGCTTGCGATTGCCCGGAGGTTGATGAATGATCAGGGGGGAACTTTGACATACCTGCCGCGTGAGGGCGGAGGTTCAATTTTCAGAATAGTATTGGAGGATATAAATGAGCAGAAAGATTAAGATATTAGTGGCTGAGGATGACAGCAATATCAGGGAAGGCTTGAGAGATGCTTTGGAATTTGAAGGATATGAAGTATTCGAAGCCGCTAACGGAAGCAAAGCTCTGGAAGTTTATGCCAAACTGCGACCGGACCTTATCCTGCTGGATGTAATGATGCCGCGAAAGAACGGTTATGATGTGTGTCGTGAAATACGGCATGGCAATCCGGATATCCCGATTATTATGCTGACCGCCAAAGGCGAGGAAATAGATAAAGTCCTGGGGCTTGAGCTGGGGTCGGATGATTATATTACCAAGCCTTATAGTCTGCGGGAATTGACTGCCCGGATTGCCGCCGTGCTAAGGCGTTCCAAAAGACGGAATGAAAACAAAGATCTTGAATATCACGGAGATGAACTGGAATTCGGATCAGTAAAGGTTGACTTGAAGCGTTTGATCGCGATTACTCCTAAAGGCGAATTGGAGCTGTCTTTCAGGGAGCTTGAATTATTGAAGTATTTCATGGTTCATCCGGATATTGTTTTAGACAGAAACAGAATACTGTCAGAAATATGGGGAGTGGACTTTCATGGCCTCAGCCGTACTCTGGATCAGCATATAGCCCAGTTGCGGAAAAAGATTGAACCGGATCCCAAAAATCCCACTCATATAAAAACGGTTTATGGAATCGGTTATCGTTTCATTATTGATTGAAGCGGTTGGAAGGCATCGCCAAAAGTCAAAAAAAATAAAAATGGCGGAAGCAACGCTCCGGCTGCGCCGCGTCCAGTTGCGCTTTACTTCAATAAAGCAGGAATATTTGAAAAATAAAAAAGCTTAAAGATTTTTGAAAAACGTTTGTGCTATGCAAATATCCTGTTACATTAAAAATGAAATGATTAACTAACAGGAACTAATAATAGATGGCCTTTAAAAAATGGAGTTCGGCCTGCTCAAATTCTGAAACAATTGTCGACAGTTTAATGCGGAAATTTTCTTTTCCGCGCCCGATAGCGCTGTATTTAGCCGCTCGTAATATCGCGGAAAAAGACATCGAAGTGTTTCTGAACGGCAGGCTCTCAGGGTTGAGCGATCCTTATCGTTTCCCCGGCATGAAAGAAGCCGTGAAGTGTCTATGGGACGCGATTTTCGAACAGGCGCCAATCCTTATTCACGGTGATTACGATACCGATGGCATTACCGCTACCGCACTGCTTGCCGATGTGCTGCGCCAGAACGGCGCTGATGTTCACACTTTTATCCCGCACCGTTTTGATGACGGTTACGGCTTTACTCCGGCATCTTTGCATAAAGCGGTTGAAAGTATCGGCAAGCCTTGCCGGATACTGGTAACCGTGGATTGCGGGATTACCAGTTGTGACGCGGTCAAAGAGGCTAACGATATGGGAATAACCACGATTGTTACAGATCATCATGATGCCGGAACAGAACTTCCTGAAGCGTTGGCTCTGATAAATCCTAAAATACACAAAGGGCTTGAAGACCTTCAGATATTGGCTGGAGCTGGTGTGGCATTCAAGCTTTCACATGCTTTTGTTAAGTACGGACGGGAAAACAACCTTGGCGGTTTTTCCACTAAATTGTCTGAGATTCTTGATTTTGTCGCTCTTGGGACCATTGCTGATATCGTGCCGTTGCTTGGTGAAAACAGGATCATGGTTAAAAGCGGAATCAAGATCCTGCGCAAACAAATGCGTCCGGGTGTCCGGGCGTTGATCGAAACATCTAAGCTTAAGGCTGAATTAATGCCTTCAGATATAACCTTTAAACTGGCTCCGCGCGTCAACGCGGCAGGCAGAATGCGCAATGCTGATATTGCCTTGCAGCTTCTTGAATGCGACAATATTGTTGAAGCTTATCGCTTTTCGGCAGAGCTGGAGAAATTGAATAATATCCGCCAGACTAAAGAGCAGGAAATTTACCTGGAAGCCAGGAAACAGATAGAGGAAAAACTGGATTTAGATAAAAACTATTGCATCCTGGTTGCCGGAGAAGGCTGGCATCAGGGGGTAATCGGCATTGTCGCTTCCCGTCTGGCCCGGGATTACAACCGTCCCGCAATCGTTTTAACTATTCAGGACGGCAAGGCTTACGGTTCCGGGCGTAGTGTCGGAAGCTTAAACCTGGTTAAAACTCTTAGTAAAAGCACAGATATTTTAGAACGCTTCGGGGGGCATCCCATGGCGGTCGGAGTTGCTCTTGACGGCAGCAATATTGATAAGTTTTATACTTCGCTTGAAGAAAATATTCAAGCCGAAATCATTGATGTGGACCTTACTGAATACATTAGTTATGATGGAGTTGCAGAGTTGGAAGAGCTATCCGATGATTTCTTCGAATACTTGAAGCAGCTCGGTCCGTTCGGACACAGTAATCCCAAACCGGTTTTCCGGTTCAATGACCTTGAATTGGTTAAAAGCTATCCTATAGGCGACCGCCATACGCGCGGAACGCTGCGTAATCAGAAACATGCACAAATTGATTTTATTGCTTTTAATTTTTCTCAGGACCAATTTAACGCGGCGTTGCTGGACATTTTGGCAACTCCGCAGATAAACACTTACGGGCATGTCAGTAAACCACAACTGCATATTGTCGCCCTCCAGACAGTTTATTAAACATGGAGATTCATCAAATGTTCATCGGAGAATCACTAAAAACAAAATTCGCGCCGCCGGAAAGATTAACCAAAGATGCTGTAATGGCACAGCATGATGAAATATTAAAAGACAAAAATCTAAGTCTGCTTTATGATTTTTCTCCTGACTTTGTCTTAGTTCTCAATGAATACAGACAAATAATATTTGCCAACAAAACTTTGCTTGATTTTTTGGGGCAAATGAATATACATGAAGTTATCGGCAACAGGCCGGGGGAAATCCTGAGCTGCAATGGTGCAATTGAAGAAACTGGCGGTTGTGGGACGTCTGCAAGATGTAGTGTTTGCGGAGCGGTAAAAGCCATACTGGAATCTAATCATTGCAAGACTCATGTTGAAGAATGCTGCATTCAAACTAAAGACGGGAAAACTTCATATAATTTTCGTGTCTGGGCTGCCCGTCCATGGAAAGCTAAGAAATATACCCTCCTGATTATACGTGATATTGCCGATGAAAAATATCGTAACGCTTTGGAACAAACATTTTTCCACGATCTGACTAATACGGCAAGCGATATAAAAGGAGTGCTTGCGTTGATTAATTCTCCTGAAAACTACCAAAAATATGCTCCCATGCTTTCCAATATAAGCAGGGAACTGCTTGATGAGATAAACGGACAGCGGGATTTGCGTTACGCGGAAGAGGGAACAATATTGATCCAGAAATCTCCAATACAAGCTTTGGAGCTGTTAAAAGAATTTGTTGAGTTATATATGGACCAGAAAATTACAGAGGATATAAAACTCGTAATTTCAGGGGATTCTGAAAATATAACTTTTTCATCTGATAAGCGTTTGTTGATGCGTGTAATTGAGAATATGATAAAAAACGCCATAGAAGCCTCCCAAAAGGGGGAAACAGTGACTGTAAAATGCAAAACAGATGCAAATAATGTTGTATTTTCTATTCATAACCCCGCTTTTATCCCGCAGGATGTCCAACTTGATCTCTTTAAACGTTCATTTTCAACGAAAGGCGAAGGACGCGGCTGGGGGACCTACAGTATAAAATTGCTGACAGAAAACTATTTGGACGGCAAGATAGAATTTACCTCATCCAAAGAAAATGGCACGACATTTTACGCAAAATATCCGCTGAAATGAATTTACGGCGCTGTTGCCAGCGTTATCGCCCTTAGAGGGGCGGGATAGCCTTCAAAACTTTTCTCAGGGTCTTCAGGATGGAGGTAATCTTTTAATGATTCCCAGCGCATCCAGTCTGTGGTGCGCTGCTCTTCAATAGAGGTTTTATTTATATCCACGGTGCGGACATTTTCAAATCCCAGCTTGCGGAGCCATTTTTCCAAAGCTGCCGGAGAAGGCAGGAACCAGACATTACGCATTTTGGCGTAGCGCCCTTCGGGGACAAGAACCGCGTTTTCGCCGCCTTCAATAACTAGTGTTTCGAGCACCAATTCACCACCGGGACGGAGGAGGTCGCGGATTTTCAGGAGATGGTCTATTGGAGATTTACGGTGATATAACACTCCCATTGAAAAGACTGTATCAAAAACCCGCATTTCAGGAGAAATATCCTCGATGCCGAGCGGTAAAACCCAGGCGGAATCGTTTTGCAGGAAATGTTTCATAGCCCAGTACTGCATGACAAAAACTTTGTAGGGTTCAATGCCGACCGCCAGTTTTGCACCCGCTCCCGCCATGCGCCATGTGTGGTAGCCGCTTCCGCATCCGATATCCAGCACAAGACGGTCTTTTAGTGAGGCAATATGGTTTTTCAGGCGGTTCCATTTCCAGTCTGAGCGCCATTCTGTTTCTATTTTCATGCCGCATATATCGAAAGGCCCTTTGCGCCATGGACGAAGTTTCTGCATACATTCATAAAGCTTTTTGCGGCAAGCGTCGTTGCAATCCGGCGGCAGTCCGGCACGTATAGTATCGCTTTTAATATCAATGAACGATAAATCTATTTCAGGGAGTTCACTTATAGCCTCCAGCCACATATCCCAATGTCCGTGATTACAGTCATCAACAACATTTTGCGCCTGCTTATAAAGATGTTCGGTCCAGGCGGAGAGGTTTGTATCTGCGGCCGCTTTTTTGAATGGTGAATAGTCGATTTTAATCATTTAAAGGCCACCATTGACGTAAAATTGAAGCATTGGAACCACAATTCACAGCGCTTGAAGCCGATTTTCTCCAAACGGGCGATGTGCTCCGGGATGGTGTCTGGAATCAGGACGTTTTCGAGGGCGTTGCGTTTCTGTTTTATTTCCATCTCGGAATAGCCGTTATGCGCTTTCCATGAATGATAAATATCTATAAGCAGTTCGCTGTTCTGTTTCTCTGAAAAAGTGATTTTTTCCGATAGAATCAATATTGCTCCGGGGAGCATGCTGTCGTAAATTTTCTTCAGTAATCCTTCGCGGTCTTCAGGCGGCAGAAATTGTAATGTAAAGTTTAGAACCGTCATGGAATTATTTTTGAAATCAATGTTTCTAATATCATCAAGAATAAGTTCGACAGGAACGTCGCTTGTATCCGAATCAATGATTGTTTTGCAGCGCTCGATCATATCCGGTGAATTGTCAACCGCTATAATTTTAGCTCCGGGGGCATTGATCCTTGAACGCATTGCCAGCGTTGTTGTTCCCAATGAACAGCCAAGATCATAAAGATTGCTGTCAGGTTGAGCAAAGCGTTCAGCAAAAAGCCCGCTCATGATAATAACGTTTTCATATCCGGGGACGGAGCGTTTGATCATATCCGGGAATACGGAAACAACTTTTTTATCGAACTTAAAATCTTCAACCTTGCTTTGCGGTTTTGAGAAAATATTATCTGTTTTCATTTTATACCTTGTGGTTTTGCTATAAATGAATAAGGCAAATTGCGGTTAAATTCAAGCTTTATAGTTGAAATTCCTTATATTTTAGCTAAATTCTTTTTAGCATCTTATAACTTTTATATGAGGAAATGCGATTTTGAGTGAAAGTACAAATCTGGTAAAGCCTGAAAATTTTTTGTTTGGTGAGTCTGAAGACGAGGCGCTCGTATTAGACTGCGGCAAAAAATTGTATTCGGTGAATATACGCTATGAAACATATGGAGAGCTTGCGCCGGATGGAACAAACGCCGTATTGATTCAACACGCCCTGACAGGCGATGCCCATGTTTGCGGCAGGCATTCTCCCGATGACAAAAAGTCCGGCTGGTGGGATGAAATGGTCGGGCCTGGCAAGTACATTGACACAAGCAAATATTTCGTCGTATGCAGTAATGTTATTGGCGGGTGTTCCGGTTCTACCGGGCCGCGTTCTGTCAATCCGAAAACCGGAAAACTCTATAATATGGATTTTCCTGTAATAACCATCGCTGATATGGTAAGAGCGCAAAAACGCCTGATGGAGCACCTTAAAATAAAAAATGGCTTAGTATAATCGGCGGATCAATGGGTGGAATGCAGGCACTTGAATGGGCTATTAATTATCCTGATTTAATGGAAAGCGTTATTCCTATTGCCACTACTGCGCGTTTATCTCCGCAGGCTATTGCTTTTGACTGGGTCGGGCGCCAGGCTATTTTGACGGACGCAAACTGGAAAGACGGCAATTATTCTGACGAAGACCAGCAGAAAGGCTTGTCTATAGCGCGGATGTTGGCCCATATTACATATTTGAGCGATGAGTCGATGGCAAACAAGTTTGGGCGCGAACTTCAGGATGCAGTATCTTATTCTTTTGCTTTTAAGCGGGATTTTGCCGTTGAAAGTTATTTGGAATATCAGGGCCAGCGCTTTACGGAACGCTTTGACGCGAATAGTTATCTTTACATTACCCGGGCAAACGATTATTTTGATATTTCGGCTAAGGCTAACGGTGATTTAGCAAAGGCGCTGGAGCCGGTAAATTGCCATTTCCTGGTGGTTTCGTTTTCCAGCGACTGGCTGTTTCCTGTTTCTCAATCAGAGGATCTGGTCAAAGCTCTGTTGAAAAACCAGCGTGAGGTGTCGTATTGTGAAGTCAAGTCAAGTTATGGGCATGATGCTTTTCTGCTGGAAGTCGAAACTTTAGGCAAGATGATTTCAGACTTTTTGCGTAATAGATTGGAGGCTGTTCATGGTAGATAAACTGAAAAAACAATTAGCGTATCGTCCGGATATGCTGGTAATCAGTGAAATTATTCCGCCGGACTGCCGGGTGCTTGACCTGGGATGCGGTAATGGTGTTTTCCTGAAACTGCTTGAACAGGAAAAGAATGTTCGTGGACTTGGAATTGAAATATCACAGGATAAAATAATCGAATCCATAGCCACGGGTATTTCTGTTGTCAACGAAGATTTGAACAATAAGCTGGATTTTGCTGATGATTACAGCTTTGATTATGTCGTGGTCAGTAACACTTTGCAGGAAGTGGAACGTCCCGACTTGCTGATTCAGGAAGTTGTCCGGGTGGGCAAAAAAGCTGTGGTCAGTTTTATTAATTTTGGCAATATTAAAACCCGTTCGCAACTGTTTTTGAAAGGAAAGATGCCAGAAACTAAAAACCTGCCGCACCACTGGTACAACACCCCGAATATTCACCTTGCGACGATCCGCGACTTCCGGGAGCTGTGCGCTTTGCTGAAAATAAAAATATTGCGGGAAATTCCATTGGGCAGCAACGGGAATTTACTGGCGAAAGCCCTGCCCAACCTATTCGCTTCAAACTGCGTATTCGAAATAACAAAATTAGATAAATTGTAGGATTATGCTTTTACCCTAAAGGATTATTCTGCGGAATTACAGGGTTTCAACTCTTTCATTAGATTTAAAAAACAAATAGAACTATGAAAAAATTTGACTTCCGGGTAGATAAGATTAATGAAATAGTGAATTGCTGTCTTGACTCTTTAGATCGTCCGGGGGCGGTTTTGCTAATCCCGACGGAAACCGTTTACGGACTGGTTTGCCGCTGGGATGATAAAACAGCAGTTGAACGTATTTATGAGCTGAAAGGGCGGGAAAAGGCTAAGCCTCTGGCCTTGTTTGTTGATTCCGTGGATACGTTGAAAAAATTTGATTTCTATCTGAATAAAAATGCGGAAAAACTTGCTTTGAAGCTTTGTCCCGGAGCTTTAACGGTTATTGTTCCGGCTCCCGGCGGCGATACGCTTGGGTTCAGAATACCCGACCACCCGTTTGTTCTGAAACTTCTGCAGGAACTTGGCTTGCCATTGGCTTCGACCAGCGCGAACCGTTCCGGAGAGCCCAATGCCTTGAATATTGAAGACGCCTTGGCAATGCTTGAAGGAGAGCCGGATGTGGTGGTTGACGGCGGTGCAATCCCGTCTAGCCGTCTGGCTTCGACTGTAGTTATGGCTTTGGATGACGAACTGAAAATATTGCGGCTGGGACCGATTAGCGAGGTAGAATTAAATTCAGCAGTAAAATAAGGATATTTTATGCTTAAAAAACTATGTCTGTTTTTATTATTCTTTTACATTGGCCTTCACCTGTATGCGGTGCAGCTGGCAGTTTTCAATACCACGGATTTGCACGGACGGATAAGTGGCATCTTAAAAATAGCATCTTTGATTGAACAACAGAGAAAACTTTATCCTCCTGATTCAATGCTTTTGATTGACTGCGGAGATACTGTTCAGGGAACTTTTCAGGGTGAGTTGATGGTTAAGTGCCTGAACTACTTGAAGTATGATGCCTGGGTAATCGGCAACCATGAGTTTGATTATCCGTTAAAAGTAGTGAAAAAACGGATGCAGGAATTTTCCGGCACGGTACTGGCGGCTAATCTGCGTAACCCGTATCTTGCCAAATCTCATTCTTCGTGGAAAATGTTTACCAAGAACGGCATAAAAGTTGCCGTAATCGGTTTAACAAAGTCCGGCATGTCTGGAACTATTCCTTTTGATGCCGCATTGGAACGGATAATGCCTGAAGTCAGGGCTAAGAAGCCGAATGTGATTATTTTGGGACAACATGAAGGAATGTATGCAAAAGGATTTTCCATTTATAAGTTCATCGCCAAATACCCGGAAATTGATTTGGTTCTGGGAGGACATACGCATGTCAAAATACCTGGGCAGAAAATAGGAGCGAATACCTGGTATTTTCAATCTGGAAAACATGCGGCCGGGCTTGGCAAAATTATTATTGATTATGACGAAAAAAATAATAAAATTATAAAAATTAATTCAGAGATAATTCCTGTAAAAGAAGATACCCCGGTTGATAAAAAAATGCTTGCCCGGATAAAACCTGAACTGGAGCGAATAAAGGCGCTGGGTGAACAGAAAATCACAACAATGATCTTTAAAAATACTGAAAAGCTGGACTCTAGCATTCCGGAACAGAAAATCATTGGCTATGTAATGCTTAAACAAACCGGGGCGGATGTTGCGGTTCGTAATAGCTATCCTAGCAACTATAAACTTTTTGGAACGGTGAAAATAAATTTGAAACGACTTTATTACTGGTGCCGCTATAATAATACCGCCTGCACCTTGACTCTGGATAAAGCCCTTTATCAAAAAATCATCGCGGAACAAAAGAAATGGCAGAAAAAGAATTACCAGACGATAATAACTTATGCCGATAAAAATTTATTTAAAAAAAAAGACAGGGTTGTTGCCGCGTTCAGCAGTTATGCTATTTATGGCGCTGGAGGGAAATTTCCGCTTTTGCGCAAAACGGCGCAAAATCCCAAATATATGCTCAAGAACAATAATATCATCATCAGGGACAGTCTTAAAGATTACCTCAAAGAAAAAGAGCTTATTGTTACGAACAGAAATGGCGAGATCATCATTTCACAAAAATAGCTCAAAAAAATCACATTTCCATGCTTCGTTTGAACTATTGGTTGAATTTAAGCTAAAGCCAGTTATTATATAGTAAATAAAACAGGATCGGGAATGAGAATATTAACTGGTAAATGGTCTTTTTATATCAACGGCGCTTTGCTGTCGGGGATGATTGTCTTGTGTCTTTATCTTTTTCAGGATACGGTCGGTATGAACGACGGCATGATAAAAATATCTGAATATGCCGGGAAAACAGCAGAACAAGTATCTGAAGATGAAGAAATAAACCTGCCGCCGCTTGAATGGCAGACCGGGTTTCTGGGAGGGATTTTTATTGGTGCGCTGGCCGCTTCATTAATGAGCGGCAACTGGAAAATACGCTTTTTTCAGGATAAGGAATCCGGAATTGTTTCTAAGAGCCTGAAAACCGTTTTGTACGGATTAGGTGGAGGTTTTCTTGTTATGCTTGGATTACAGCTTGCCGGGGATTCATTTCTCGGGCAGTGGTCGGGGGCTCTGCAGCTTGCCGGGGGTTCCTGGATATTCCTTGTTTCGTGTTTTACGGTGGCCAGCGGGATAGCTATTCTGCTGGAAAATCGTGGCGAAACGGGAGGTGAATAGTGCTTGAGGGAAACTATCGTTTAGCGGCAGCCATTTTTATTGGAATATTCTGCGGATTCCTGCTGGTGAAGTCTGATTTATCCTGGCGTAAAACTTGTTTAAATATGTTTTTGCTCAAAGACGGGCGCTTGCTCAAAACCTTGTTGTTTTCATTAGGTTTCGGAGTTGCGCTGGTTTATTTTCTGCAGCACTGGGAGGTAATAACTACTCATGTGCGTCCGGGATATTTCTGGGCGTCTTTGATTGGCGGAGCGGTTTCAGGAATTGGTTTGGCTTTTTGTTTTCGTGTTCCGATTACCGCGATTGCGGCGCTGGGAGCGGGGCGGCTTTATGCTTTGTGGAGCATTATCGGAATGCTGTTGGCTATATCTTTTGTTGATGTTATTTCAAGTGTACTGTCTTCCTCGATTTATACCTGGTCCAAGCCCATAGACGCTCCTCAGCAGGCTGACACCTTTCTTGATGCGGCGAATCCGGCTTTGTGGATTGTGTTGTTAAGCCTTATATCGCTGGTTTTCCTCCATTTTGCATTCAACGACGAAGCTGAAGAGTAGTTTTTATGTCATATTTTTCCGCTAAATCCAGACATCTCAGGCTTGGAAACAGAGGAGAAAAAGTTGCGGAACGACTTTTAAAAAATAAAAATTATACTATCCTTTGTCGAAACTTTAAGGTCAAATCCGGCGAGATCGATCTGGTAGCTCGCGATGGTGCAAACCTGGTTTTTATTGAAGTCAAAACCCGGCGTTCGACAACGCGTTCACGTCCGGCTGAAGGCCTGAGTTCAAAGCAAAGAAAACGAATCTATCACGCCGCGCAAAATTACTTGCGCCAAATAGACAACCCGAACATAATATACCGTTTTGATTTAATTGAAATTATCCTTTCCCAGTTAAAAATACATGAAATCCGCCATTGGGAAAACAACTTTACGAAACCGCCTGGCTATGACGGCTAAGCTTATATTTTTTCTTTTATTTCCGCATAGGTCTTAAAATGGAGTTTAGCAAAATTTTCCAAGGCTTCAACCCCCTGTTCCCGGGCAATTATCTCTCCAGTTTGAGAAACTTTTGCACTTGCGCCTTTAGGCAGTTCAACTCCGGCATCTTCGCTGAGCTTTTCCATTGCCCATAGAAAGCGGTCACGGGCAAGGATTGACGCTGCCGCTACGGCGATGTCGCTCTCCGCCTTGGTTTTCTGACGCAGTTTTATTCCCCGCCCTTTTTGCTGCAAGGCATTTTTTATTAAATGTTCAGCGGCAAATTTATCTGAAAGGACATCTTTGCATTCCGGGGCCTTCTCCAGCAGGTTTTCAATAACCTTGGCGTGTCCCCAGGCGAGAAGCTTGTTTAAGTTATTAAAACTTGAATACATGCGGTTATAGGCTGCCGGGCCGACTGCGACAACAGAAAATTTACTGCCGACCGCTTGACGGATTTTTGCTGCAACAGCTTTTATTTGTTTTGGGCTTTTGATTGTTTTTGAGTCTTTCACTCCTAGTTCCCGCAGAACCGGCTCTGTTTTTTCATTAACAAAGACCCCGGCAATGACCAGTGGGCCGAAAAAATCACCTTTCCCGCTTTCGTCCACGCCTCCATGGGGAAAAAACGGTTCCTCGGGAGTTGCTTCTGCGGTGATTTCCTCTTCATAGCCGAATCCTGAAGTTTTTAGTATCTCGGGCTCGAGCACAAATAAAACCAGTTCCTCCGTACCTTTGCCCTGAACGGTCAGTTTTCCGCTTTGATAGGCGACGATATTGGTTTTATCCTTGACGGCTTTCCAATGCGCATATTGCATAGAGCTGAATTCCCAGCCGCGTTCTTCAAGGTAGTTGTAAAGTTTTTCAATCTGTTTTTCGTCTACCTTGCAGACATATGAAGTTCTTTTCGTTTCAGCCATTTTCAGTTATCTGCTTGTTTTGCGGCTTGATTTAAGCCAGCCTTCGACGAATTGATCGAGATCACCGTCAAGGACTGCCGCGGTATTTCCGGTTTCAATGTTGGTCCGCAGGTCTTTTACCATCTGGTAAGGATGCAGGACGTATGAACGAATCTGGTTGCCCCAGCCCATTTCGGTTTTGGCTCCGCGCAGTTCATCAGCTTCATTGCGTCGTTTTTCTTCTTCAAGCTCATACAATTTTGCTTTAAGCATTTTCATTGCTGTTGCCCGGTTTTTGTGCTGGGAACGCTGGCTTTGGCAGGCGACGACTGTTCCGGTAGGTACATGCGTTATGCGGATTGCGCTGTCGGTGGTGTTGACATGTTGCCCCCCTGCTCCGCTGGCGCGGTAGGTATCTACTTTTAAATCGCTTTCATCAATATCAATGTCAATATCATCTTCAAGTTCAGGGAAAGTATCGACTGACGCAAAGGATGTATGCCGCCGTGCCGCGCTGTCAAAGGGCGATATACGGACCAGGCGGTGCACGCCTTTTTCTGCTTTCGTGTAACCGTAGGCAAATTCGCCCTGAACGCGGAGCGTAACGCTTTTAATACCTGCTTCGTCGCCAGCCTGAGTTTCAATAATTTCGTCTTTCCAGCCGCGTCGTTCGAACCAGCGGCGGTACATGCGCAGGAGCATATTCGCCCAGTCGCAGGATTCCGTGCCACCGGCTCCGGCGTGAATTGATACGAACACATTGTTAGAATCAAAAGGGCCGGACATAAAACTTAATAATTCAACCTTATCAAGTTCCTCGCTTAAGCTTTGGCAGCTTTCATCGGCTTCCGCAAGCATGTCGGGGTCTTCCTCCGCCATTTCCAGCAATACTTCCAGGTCTTCAATTTTGGAGAGCAGTTTTTTGTAAGGCTCCGTAATATTTTTGCAAACGCTTAATTGAGCGACGGTTTCCTGGGCTTTTTCCTGGTTGTCCCAAAAATCAGGGGCTGACATTTTTTCCTGGATCTCAAGGGTTTCAGCTTCCCGTTCTTCAATCTTTAAAAATTCATGAAGCTGCTTAATGCGTTCTTTAGTATCATGAATATATGTTCTGAATTCTTCAATGCTCATATAAAAATGCTCCGGTATTATCAATAATTTTTATGCTTTACTATAACCGAACCCTGTTACAGAAACAAGCTATACGGATTTTTTTTACTTCAAAATGTTATTTTTATGCTGGAAGACTTGAAATACTTAAAAAATAACCTATTTTGCGTATTCGATTTTAATAAAATAAGTGATTTAAGTATAATGATTTCCACATCAAATTTAACAATGCGTTTTGGTAGAGATACTCTTCTTGAAGATGTATCGGTAAAATTCACCCCGGGTAACCGTTACGGATTGATCGGCGCCAATGGTTCCGGCAAATCCACATTCATGAAAATCCTCACCGGGCAGCTTGAGCCATCCAAAGGCGAAGTTTTTATAGGCAAGGACTGTGTGCTGGGTTATTTGCGTCAGGATCATGTGGCTTTTGATAAGTTTTCAGTCCTTGATACTGTTTATATGGGTAACAAGAAACTCTGGGATATTCACTGCGAACGCGAAGAGCTCTACTCTAAAGACGAACTGACTGATGCGGAAAATGAGCGTTGCGGGGATATTGAAGAGGAATTCGGCGCCGCCGGAGGTTATGATATGGAAGTCGAAGCGTCGAAGCTTCTTGCCGGACTTGGTTTTACTGATGATATGTTAAATGAACAGATGTCTGTTCTGCAAGGCGGATTTAAACTTCGTGTTCTCCTTGCCCAGGTACTTTTCGCTAAGCCTGATATTCTTTTAATGGATGAGCCTACCAATCATCTTGATATGGAATCTATAGAATGGCTGATAGAGTTTTTGAAGCGTTATGAAGGGACGGCGATATTAATCTCGCATGACCGCTTTTTCCTCAATAGCGTTTGCACCCATACCGCTGACCTTGATTATCATGAGATTCGCATGTTTACAGGCAACTACGATGACTTTACCATCGCAAACCTTGAGATAAGAGAGTTGATGGAAAAGCAAAACAAGAAGATGGAGAAGCGTATCCATGAGTTAAAGACCTTTATTTCACGCTTCAGCGCTAATGCGTCAAAAGCGAGGCAGGCGACGTCACGGCAGAAAGAATTAAAAAAGATAGAGCTTAACGATATGACGCCAAGCTCAAGAGTTTCCCCTTATATTCGCTTTCAACCTAAAACACGCCTTGGCGAAAGAGTCATTGAAGCGAAGAACATTTCCAAAACTTATGATGAAACCCTGTTTAAAAATTTTTCATGCGAAATAGGCTCCAGAGAAAAAGTCGCGATTATCGGAAAAAATGGTATCGGGAAAACGACTTTGCTGAAAATATTAGCCGGACAACTGGAACCGGATACCGGTTCCGTCACTCATGGCGAGACCGTCAGCATAAGCGTTTTCCCGCAGGAGCCTGGTGAAATCCTGGATATGGATAAAAGCGCTATGGAATGGCTTGAAGCTTCGAATGATGACTCCAGTGAATATATGACGGAAACGGAACTACGTTCATTTATGGGGAAGATGTTGTTCAGCGGTGATGACGTGTTTAAAAAAGTGGAAGTTCTCAGCGGAGGGGAAAAGACCCGCCTGATTATATCCCGGATGATGATGCAAGGCGGGAACGTACTCTTCTTTGATGAACCTACCAACCACCTTGACCTTGAATCAATCGAGTCTTTGAACTTTGCTATCTCATTATTCAAAGATACTGTGGTGTTCGTGTCACATGACCATCGCTTAATCAGCACT
Source organism: Victivallaceae bacterium (assembly GCA_963664605.1). GTDB lineage: Bacteria > Verrucomicrobiota > Lentisphaeria > Victivallales > Victivallaceae > JAHOYW01. The sequence continues at coordinate 481,415 of OY761536.1, read as the reverse complement.
CTGGCTACAAGGATAATAGAAGTTTCGGAAGACGGGATTATTGATTATACTGGTACTATTGAGGACTTTGAAGCGTGGAAAAAAAGAGAAAAGGCTGGTAAAAAAGCATAAGCTTGCTTATTTTTTTATTGAATCTTTGTGAAATGGCACTAATGTATGACGGGTTCGAAGGTTTCTGTGTGCGGGAAAGTTTTTCTCGCAGACAGTTATTAAAAAGATATTAAAAAACCTCGAAACATAAGGAACATAAAATGGAAAAATTTGATCTGTGCGTTATCGGAGCCGGACCGGGCGGTTATGTTGCGGCAATCCATGCCGGGCAAAAAGGCTTGAACGTAGCTTTAGTTGAAAAAGACAATTTTGGCGGAACCTGTCTCAATATCGGATGTATACCGACTAAAACTCTGATTGCCGGAGTGGAAGTGCTTCATAAAGCCAGACATGCAGCTGATTTTGGAATTGACATAAGCGGAAAGATTACTCCAAACTGGGGAAAAATGCAGGATCGTAAGGATGATGTTATCCTCAAATTGCGCAAGGGTATTGGAGGTTTGTTAAAAGCTGCCGGCGTAAAAACCTTTAATGGAACCGCATCTTTCCTGGACCGTAAAAGCGTTGTAATTAACGGCGGTGACGATAATGGTACTAAAATTGCCGCGGATAATTTTATTATTGCAAGCGGCTCTGAATCCCTGGTTCCCGGTTTTATCCCTGAATCTGCCAGGGTATTGACTTCCACAGAATTGCTGTCTATTAAAGATATACCCAAAAGCCTTCTGGTTCTTGGCGGCGGTGTGATCGGCTGTGAGTTTGCCTGTCTGTTTGCGGAACTCGGAACAAAAGTTACTATTGTTGAAATGCTGCCGAACATTATGTCTGTAGTCGATAAGGAAATCGGCCGTGTAATAACGACTAAGATGAAGAAAGCCGGTATTGAAATTATGACCGGAGAAGCTATGTCTGATATAAAAGCGACTAGTAAAGGCGTTAGCGGCAAAGTCGGCGGCAAAACAGTTAAAGCCGATTATTTGCTGGTTTCAATCGGTCGCAAAGCGGTTTCTGACAACTTGAATTTAGGTGCTGCCGGAGTAAAAACTGACGAAAGAGGCTGGGTCCCGGTCAACGAATACTGCAAGACCAATGTTCCTAATATTTACGCCATTGGCGATATCGGTGGAAAAATATGGCTGGCTCATTTAGCCAGCGCGATGGGCTTCTGCGCTGTCGATAATATTTGTGGAGAACGCAATAAATTCAGTTATGATTTAGTTCCCGGCTGTATTTTTACCAGCCCTGAAATCGGAACTGTCGGTTTGAGTGAAGAACAATGCAAAGAGCAGGGAATTGATTATACTGTTGGCAAATTCCCGTTTGCGGCTCTAGGCAAGGCAATGGCAATTGATGAAACTGACGGTATGGTTAAAATTATTGCTGACAGCCAGACCGACCAAGTGCTTGGCGTTCATATTGTCGGTCCCCATGCGACAGACTTGATAGCTGAAGCCGTACCCGCAATGCAGTTGGAAATTACTGCCAGAGAGCTTGGCAAAGCTATCCATGCGCATCCGACTCTTGGAGAGGCAATGATGGAAGCGGCTCATGCGGTTCATGATGAATGTGCACATATTCCTGTTCGTAAAAGAAGAAAATAGTATTGAGTTTTCTTGATTCTTTTATAGAACAGGTGTATCTTTTTGAGATAATTCAGGCAGTTTTATAAAAATCAGGATATTTGCGAACATGTACAAAAACAACAGAATCTTAATTGTGGATGACCAGGAAGACCTCCGGGAACAATTAGGAAAGCTGCTTGTCAGCAGTGGTCAGCCGAATAAAACAAGTACACTGGTCCAGAGTATGCGCGAGCGCTTAATGGGAATTGAGGAAGATAAACAAGCCTCTGCTCCCAAAATAGTGCCCCAATATGATATAGACACTGCAGGCCAGGGTGAAGAAGCTTTTGAAATGGTGCAGGCCGCTATTGATAATAACGCGCCTTATGCCGTTATGTTTACCGACATGCGTATGCCTCCCGGCTGGGACGGACTTAAAACCGCCAAGAAAGTCAGGGAAATAGATAAAAATATTGAAATTGTAATTATGACCGCGTACGCTGACCACACTCAAAGCACTATTGCCGCGGAGGTGGGGATGCCGGAAAAACTGCTTTATATCAAGAAGCCTTTCCAGACTGAAGAGATTTTTCAGCTTGCAATGTCCCTTACCGCTAAATGGACTGGAGAGAACCTCGAACGTATGCGCCGTGCCTGGCTTGAAAAAACGCTTGTTTGTATGCGTACGTCGAGGCATTATGAAGACGCGGAAAATGCCCCTTATGGTGCAACATTAAATTCGTTCCTGTCTTTCCTGAATACTGATACCGGAGTGGTTGCGGAGTGGGATAAAGAGCAGGAAAAATGGATGCTGAAAGGCTCAAAAAATGTAAAAGATGCCACCGCAAATGAATTTTTTGAGAAAAATTCTGCGCGACTGCTTAAAAATAACGCGATTCAAAACAATGTTGACGGTGTTTATGTTATCCCGCTGAAAAGTCAAGAGTGTTCTGTGATAATCGGGATTTATGAACCGAAGACTCAGGCAGATCCCGAGTGGTATAAGCTCTTGAATATGCTGCAGATAACTTCAATAGAAGGCTTGGAAAACGCCTCGATAAAAGCAAAGAATTACTGCAGAACCAATAAAGACTGCAAGTTTCCTGCTCTGGTTAAAGAGCTGAATTCTAAAATGGATGAATTGAAGAAAGAATATAAGTCAGATAAAGCTATACAGGATTTTATCAAGGAAGTGGCTGAGGTCATTGAACAGCTTGAAGACAAAGAAAAAGAATTAAAAAACAGTTGATTCTAAAGCTTAAGCAATGCATTCTTCATGTTACTCGCGGACTCCGGCCAATAATATTGGCTTATTAATTCTTCAGGAGTGACTTGGATATTTCTCCATAAATTTTCTTCTTTGTTACAGCATTCCAAAAGTTTTACGGCAAGGTCATCAGCCGTTTCATTATAGAAGAAGCATTCTCGTTCGGGGTGTTTCCCCAATCCTAAAACTTCAGGGTAAGCAAGCCGTTTCGGTAGTAACGGATATGCTCCGGCGGCAATTGCTTCGACTACGCTTATGCCGAAAAACTCGTGAATAGCGGTTGAAACTATTATATCAGACTCAGACAATATTTTAAGATATTTTTCACGGGAATCAGCATATCCCCAATTGACTATTTGACTGGAGAACTCTTTTTTGGCATTAGCGAATGATTTTGGCACGCGCGGCGCTTTTTCTCCAATTACGCTGAGGCGGAAGTCCACTTTATTTTTTTGCAGAAAACGCAGGGCGCGAAAAAAGTCCTTAGGGTTCTTATCCGCTTCCCAGCGGGCGCCCCATAAAATGTGTTTTGGATAATTAATTTTTTTATTCATTATTCCCGGGACTTCAATACCGGGAGGGAAAATCTTGCTTTTACTCCGTATAGCTTCAATTGCTGTCAGCGGCTTATTGTCCGGCATGCGTTCAAAAAAATCCGGCAAATTGTTAAGGAAACTGTCCCGGTTATAAACGGAATTGAACCACACTTGTTCTGCCGCTAAAGCTGATTTGAAGTTCACGAGAATTGTATTTTGGTCACGGCGGGTAGCGTCATGGATTGGATATACCAGTTGGTTTTCATGAAAATATACTATTGCCGGTGTATTGCGCAATGATTCTGGAGCCAGGCCCTTGAATTCAGGCAGGTTGAGCATTGAAGAACAGAAAATAAGGTCGAAATTAAGCTTTTCCGGGGGAAATAAATTCAATTTATCGGCAAAATATATTGACGAATGCCGGGTGCGCCAGCGCCAGAATTTATCAGGTAATCCCAGAATTGTAAAATCCAGATCGCTGTTTGCCGCCCACTGGTCGAGAAAAGCGCGATGGCTGCCGCCGTAAAATGGTTCAAGAACAAGTATTCGTTTGTTCATAAGACAGGATACTGTTTTGAGTTAAAATTGTTCGGCGATAGGGAGGCGTATAATAAAGTTTGTACCTTTGTTGACTTCGGTTTCGATATCAATTTCGCCGCCGTATTTTTTGATGCAGTCCATGCAGAAATGCAGGCCGATACCACGGCTGCTGCTGTTTTTCTTTTTCTTGGTGGAAAATCCAAAAGTAAACATTTTGGCTTTGATATTATCCGGTATCCCCGGCCCATTATCTTCGATTTTTATAACCGCGTAATTTTTATCATCCTGCTTTTCTGTCTTCAAGGAGATATTCAAAGCATATGTTTTTTCTTTATCATTTTCCATTTCCATTGCTTCTATGGCATTTTTAATGAAATTGATGAACACTTGTGTGAGCATAGATGCATCAACAAGCACTTCAGGAATATCATCATCCAGATCGGTATTTATCTTATAGCCGCGCTTGTTAAATGATTCATCGAATATTTTTACAGAAGCTTCAATTACTTTTTTCAACTGGGTCATGTTTTCTGTTCCTAGTTCTCCCATAAAACGCTGCTGTAATTCAATTATTTCGCTGATATGGAACAATTTATCAGCCATGGATTTAAGCATTACCGCACTTTCATCGTTCTTGGTTCCGATATGGGAGAGCAGCTCTTTCATTATAGAAAAATATTCTTTTCCTTGAGGATCATTTTTAAGAAAATTGTCTAAATTATCTTTTTTAAGTTCCTTTTCCATCTTGGGAATAACTGTTTCCAAAATTAAATTTTCAGGCCGGTCTTCGGGGTTCACATTAAAATTATCTATTAATCCGTTGACGGCCAGCTTGGCGATTGTTATAGCGTTTCCAATATTATGGATAATGCCTGAAGACACCTGCGTCATGCCCTCTTCACGGGCAAGCTGGAGCTGCTGTTCATATTCCTGGCGTTTTTTGAAGGCTTTGATAACTTCAAGGCAGAGAGAGGCGATCTCAGCCAGACGAATGAGGTAAACTCCGTCATTTCTGGATAAAGAGTGATCATCGAATTCACCTTTTGACGTAACGATAATACAACCATAAATTTTTTCATCGATCTTTATTGGCGCCATTAAAGAATATGGGGCTTCTTTAATGAAGTTTTCTGGGAAAGATTCAGGAGCTTCCTGATTAAAGAAGACAAAACCTTTTGTACCGCAATGTTTTTCAAGTTCATTTACCGTGAATTTTGTTTTAAAGCCGCGCATGAATTCGTTGTGGTTCTTTTCGCGGGAAAGTAATTGATTTTCGATTTGCGGACTTACTTCTTTCAGCGGCGGGAAAGTTCCGGAAACTGAGCAGCCGACAAAATACTCGTCTTCGCCGCGGAGCAGTATTGCTCCGCCGTTGGCTTTAAGTGATCTGACCGTATATTTAATGAAATAAGGCAGAAACTCTTTTTCCTTGCTCCTTGAAGCTATAACCCTTCTGGACAGGCGCAAGATATCCGCGGTCGCGTTACGTTCTTTGGTAACGCCTTTGAAAAGGCTGGCGGAAATGCGTTTTATTATAATTAATCTAGTTCGCAGGATAACGATGATTACTGCAAGCAGTACTGATAGTAGTATTAAGAGAAAAAAATGCATTTTATTAATTATCCTCTGTTATTTTTCGAAAATAGCTCCTCTGCATTATACGAGCTGCGGACCAATGGTGCGCTGGCAACGAAATCAAAGCCTATTTTACGGGCAAACTTTGCCCATTCATTAAATTTTTCCGGTTCAACATAGCGATCCAGTTGCCAATGGGCGTTGGAAGGCGGCAAATATTGCCCTATTGTTAATATGCTGACCTTATTGTTTTTTAATTCTTTTAATGTATCAAGAACCTCCTGGTCTGTTTCGCCAAGTCCGACCATTAATCCTGACTTTACAGGAATTTTGCCTTTTGTCAAGTCATAAGCGTTGCGCAGTACCCGCATTGAGCGGTCATACGTGGCTTTATCGCGGATTTGTTCCGCTATTCTCCTGACAGTTTCAACATTATGATTGAAGACGGTCGGCCCGGCATCAAGAACAGTTTTTAACGCGTCAATATTGTCGTTGAAATCGGAGCATAAAACTTCGATTTTAACATCCGGGGTTTCTTGGTGGAGAGCGTTAATTACTGCCGCGAACTGGCTTGCTCCGCCGTCTTTCAGGTCATCGCGGGTGACACAAGTAATGACAACGTATTTTAGTTTCATGCGTTTAACCGCTTCAACCAGGTTGTTTACTTCCTGGGGATCAGGGGGGGCTGGTCTTGGATTATGTTTTACCGCGCAGAATTTACAGTTGCGGGTACACTCATCTCCAAGGATCATAAAAGTAGCGGTTCCACGGTGCCAGCATTCGCCGAGGTTGGGGCACCGGGCGCTGGCGCATACTGAATGAAGTTTCAGTTCATCCATAAGGTGTGCCACCTGATTACGATTTTTACCGCAATTAACTTTTACCCTGATCCAGGGGGGCAGCTTGGGTCGCGTTTGCATTTATGTATATGACTCTTTATGTTAAAAATAATAAAACTTAACAGCCGTACTATACGGCTGTTAAGTTAATTTGTCTAATTTAGTTCCAAATTATATTATAAAATATAATTTTTTATAAAGCGGAAACGATTAACGCTGCGTTTGATCCGCCAAAGGCGAAGCTGTTGCTTAACGCATGTTTGATTTTGACATTTTCGCGTGTTTCCGTGACAAAGTCAGCTCCCTTAAACTCTTCTTCCGGGTTTTCAAGATTCAGCGACGGACTGATAAAATTATTCTCCATCATCAAGCTCGTGAATATTATTTCAACCGCACCGGTCGCCCCAACCATATGACCGGTTTGGGATTTGGTACTGTTTATTGCCGGGCCGTCACCGAAAACTTCTTTTATAGCTCGCATTTCAACAGGATCTCCAATCAATGTGGCGGTACCGTGGGTATTAATATAATCAATATCTCCGGGAGTGAGATTTGCCGACTCAAGGGCTCCGCGCATAACCGCTACGCTTGAATCTTTATCAGGAACCACCATGTCGGTAGCGTTGCTGTTGCCGTAGAATCCGGAAACTTCAGCGATTGATTCAACTCCGCGTTCTTTAAGGCTGTTTTCTGATTCCAGAACCATAAAGCCTGCACCTTCTGCAAGGACAAAACCATCTCGGTCAGCGGCAAACGGACGGCTGGCTTTTTCCGGGCAGTCGTTAAAGCTCTTGGAAAGGGCGCGAATGGCTGTAAAACCAAGAGCTTGAATCCAGTCGGTTTGCTCAGCTCCGCCACAGACAACAATATCATACATTCCAGCTTGAATCATTCTGGAGCCAAGTATTGCGGCATGCGCGCTGCTGGCACAGGCGGCGCTTATGTCATATGCTTCTCCGGTAAAACCGAAAATCAGGGACAGGTTGGAAACCGCTGAGGATGGCATTACGCGCGGAACAATACAAGGATTGACTTTGCGTAATGTTCGCGATTTTACATAAATATCAGTAGACTCGTACATTTCCCTGTAACAGGTTCCGGCAACTCCGCTGATTACGGCAATGCGTTTACCGGCAATATATTCAGGAGTGAGATTGGCTTCAGCAAGGGCTTCTTCGACAGCCAGTACAGCCATTATGGAGTTATGGGTCATGAAGCGTTTTCGTTTTCTATCCAGGTACTCGCTTTCTGCTTCAGCATCAACTATACCGGCAACACAACTGATCAGCCCTTCTTCCTGCCATTTCGGCATGAAAACCAATCCTGATTTACCTTCCCGTAATGCCTTGGTGTTAACAGCTTTGCCATGCCCCAAAGGAGTCACCAGGCCGCGTCCAGTAATAAAAACTTTTTTCATTTATACCTTTATATTAAAAATTCTTCATTAATCTTTTTGGGAATATATTTAATAATAGCCATTTTTATCCTAAAGTCTAATGTGAAAGCGAAAAAACAAAGAAAATCGAATAATTCCTTATTTGGCCTGAGTTATTTTTACCTGTACTTTATCCGGGTAAATATTCTTAACGACAACTTTATCTTTGGTGTTGACCCAGCATGCGACATTTACAGAAAATGTTCCCGCCGTATCCAGTGAAGATATATCAATATATGGCTTAACGGAAGAGCTTTTCAGCAGGTCAATGGTGCTTTTTAATCCACTAAGTGTTACTGCCGCATGCGGGGAAGATAACAGTTCGACTTTGAACTTTCCGGCCCTGTTGGGAGCTTCCAGAACTTTAATAGCAACATTTTCGAGTGTAACGGTTTTGCTCTGGCGAATTATTTCAACTCTGGCCTTGACTTTACCCGGTGTAATTGAAATCGATGGTTCATTCAAAATTTTGGTTTCATAGTCAAAACTGTCTATTAAACTGGAGCTCAAAGGAATAGGCGTGCTTTTAACATTGCGCATCTTTTCCAGAATGCTTTCCGGTCCGGTCGCCAGAACTTCCGAAGGCTGAAAACTGACCTTGTCCACGGCATATCCTTGCGGCAGGGAGTCTTTGTTGGTGAAAGTCGGGACAATTTTTATTTTTTTAGATATATTCCGGTCTAAGTTAAGCGGCAGGTCACGAGGTTCAATACGAACGACCGTTACCCCCAGCGGAGCGGAAACATTTCCTGGACTCAGGCGCAAAATGTAGGATTCACCGGAAATATATTCAGAAAGTTTTACCGAGGCGTTTATTTTCAAGGAAGAACGGTTGGTTCGTTTAAGAATCCCCTTACTGCCTTTTATTATGAGTGAAACTTTCGGGTTCTTGTCCCCGATATTGACCAGGCTTGTCGGCAGGTCTATATCTACAGGAATATTACTTATCTGTTCTTCAAGGCCCAGACGGCTGATGACGATAAAATAAAATAATATGGCAAAAAACAAGGCAATTGCTTTGCGGAGAATATCATTTTTAAAGAATGCTGGAACCCAGGCAAATTTTTTTGTTTCTTTTGTTGTCTGATTCATTGTGCATCTCCTTGAGAAAATCCTTCCTGGCTGTTGTCTTCCATGGAACCGAATATACTTATGAATGAATTATCATCCGACGACATCAGAAGAGCGCTTAAATACCTCAGCAGTTTATCCACTTTGACGTCATAACGGATACTGCCGCGGCAGGCAACGCTGATATTGCCGTTTTCCTCGGATACAACGACCACCACCGCGTCTGTTTCTTCAGTTATGCCGACAGCAGCCCGATGCCTTGTCCCAAGAGATTTTGTAAAGGTTTCATCCCGGGAAAGCGGCAGTATGGCATGCGCGGCAATAATCCGGTCGTTCTTAATAATTATCGCGCCGTCATGCAGAGGTGAATTAGGATAGAAAATTGATTCAAGAATCATTGAGTTGACCTTTATATCCAGTTTTACCGCATCTTCGACGATTGAACGCATCCCGATTTTTCGCTCAATAACCATCAGGGCTCCGATTTTACGGTTTGCCATGTTTAAAACGGCTGTGGTAATTTCAGTGATGACTTCTTTTTTGCGGTCTTCCTGACGGAATGACATGCTGCCTATTTGCGCGAAGGCGCGCCTGAGTTCTGGCTGGAAAATAACAATCATTGCGGTTGCCAGCAATGTCCATAAGCCGCTGAGAGCCCAACTCAGTACCTCAAATTTCAGGAAATCAGCTCCGGCTGTCAGAATCAGCAAGGCGATAAGCATGCCGGCAAGGATATTTGAGCCGCGCGTACCGCGCAGATAATACAATATCTTGTAAAAAATAAAAGCCAGGATAAAGATTTCAAGAGCCGGCTGCAGATAAACCCAGGCTGTCGAGAGGTACCCTATTATTCCTGTTGGCATATTAAACTCCTTAGCTTACGCAAAAATTAAACATTTTTAAAGCATCCATGTTCTCCCGAACATCATGCACTCTAAGTATTTCGACTTCCTGTGAAGCCAGATATAGTGAAACCGCGATTGTTCCTGCCTGACGGTCTTCCGGTTTATCGCGGTTTAACAAGCTGCCGATAAACGATTTTCTGGAGTGTCCGACTAAAACCGCATAACCATTTGCCTTAAGCTGTCTAATTCCTTTAATTAACAGCATGTTCTGTTTCACATTCTTGGAAAAACCAATTCCCGGGTCTAAGATAATATTTTCCCGTTTTACGCCACAATCAAGCGCTTTCTGCGCGGCACGGGTCAAAAAATCAGCGACTTCGCTTATAATGTCTTCATATACCAGGTTTTCCGGAGCCTGCATGTTTTCGGGGCATCCGCGCATGTGCATCAGAATCAAACCGCTATTATTTTGAGCGGCAATTTCCGCAATTTCCGGAGAATGCTCCAGGCCGCTTACATCATTTATTATATCTGCTCCAGCTTCAACAGCGGCCTTCGCTACTTCTGCTTTGCGGGTATCAACACTGATTATGATTTCCGGTTTTATATTCTTCAGCTCAGAAATCACCGGAACAACTCGATTGATTTCTTCTTCAATAGAAACCTCCGCGGCGTTCGGGCGGGTTGATTCCCCGCCAATATCAATGATTGCCGCGCCTTCATCATAAAGCTTCAAGCAATGCCTGACTGCCGTATCCCTGTCAAAAAAAGCTCCGCCGTCACTAAATGAATCAGGAGTTACATTGACAATCCCCATCAAACAGGGGACGTCAATGCTGGTTTCGCGATTTCTAAAACAAAAACGCATAATCGTTACCAATTATTCAGTTTTTTCAGAATCTTCAGACGAAACTTCTTCATTGTTCTTTTCGCTGTCGGCTTCAACAGCGGTTTCATTAGTTTCTCCGGCGGCTTCTGAAACTTCATTTGTTTCCATCATTTCACCGGCTGCGTTCTCCTGCGTTTCAGCTTTCTCAGCCTCAGCGGCGAGCATTTCCTCTTCTTCTTCGACTTTCACTATTTTTGAAACGCCGGTAATCCGGTCGTCGTCGTTCAGGTTCATTATGCGGACGCCCTTTGAAGCTCGTCCTATCGTTCTGATTTCATCAACAGGAATACGGACCAGTTGGCCGCGTTCAGTCGTAAGCATCAGCTCGTCGCCTTCCATGATCTGCAGGGTTTCAAGCACCAGGTCGCCTTCGCGCAGTTTCATACTGGTTACCCCTTTGGCGCCGCGGTTGGTCTTACGGTAGGTTTTAACGAAGCTGCGTTTACCCATTCCCTGTTGTGAAACAACAAGTAATTGAGGCCCGCCTGCTTCTTCATCAGCGACGCCCTCTTCGATATCTCCGAGGTGTTCCCGGACAACCTGCATACTGACAATGCTGTCGTTTTCGAGTTTAAAGCGCATTCCGGTTACGCCGCGGGCGGTTCTGCCCATCGGCCGCAGTTGGGAGTCGTCCTGGTCGAAACGGCATGCCATACCCTTTTCTGTCGAAAGAATTATCTCATTGCCGTTTTCACAGATTGCGGCGCTGATAAGGTCGTCATCATCTTCTATCCTAAGCGCGCGCAATCCTGCCCGGCGCAGATTCTGGAAAGCGTTGAGGCTGGTTTTCTTGATGTATCCACTCTTGGCGCACATGACGATAAATTTATTTTCCTCCTCAAAGTCCTCCTTGCGGACAGTAAGCATGGTTTTTATTTTTTCGCCGGGTTCGATTTTTATCATATTGACAATCGCCTTGCCTTTGGAAACGCGTGAACCTTCCGGAATTTCGTAAACGTTCAACCAATGCATAAAGCCTTTGTCGGTGAAGAAGAATATTAGATCATGGCTGTCGGCGTTAAAGAGATGTTCGACGTAATCCTCGTCTTTGGTTTCCATACCGATAATGCCCTTTCCTCCGCGGTGCTGAGTGCGGTAAGTCGCGGACGGGGTGCGTTTAATATATCCTGTATTTGAAACGGTGATGACGCATGAATGGCGCGCGATCAGGTCGGCAACATTCAGGTCGCTGTCATCCATAGTGATTTCAGTACGGCGCGGAGTCGCGTATTTGTCGCGGACTTCAATGAGTTCGTCTTTAATAACACCAAGGCGCATTTCACGGCTGGCGAGCAGCGCGTTGTAATAATCAATTTGCTTTCTCAGTTCAGCTAATTCGTTTTCAACGTCTTCGCGAGCCAAACCGGTTAACTGGTGCAGGCGCATTTCCAATATCGCTCCGGCTTGAATCTGAGTCAATTCAAAACGGGCCATCAAGGATTCTCCGGCTATTTGGCGGGTGCGTGAAGCGCGAATAATTTTAACGACTTCATCAATATTATCAAGAGCAACGAGCAAGCCTTCCAGGATATGGGCTCTGGCCTCGGCTTTTTTAAGCTCAAATATGGTGCGGCGGGTAACAACCTCCATGCGATGGTCGATGTAAGCCTGCAAGACTTGGGTCAAATTCATGATGCGGGGGCGGTTGTTATCAACCACCAGCATAGTATAACCGTAAGAGCTTTCAAGTTGAGTGTGAGCGTAAAGCTGATTCAGCACAACACTTCCCATTGACCCGCGTTTGATGTCAACAACAATGCGGATACCGGCGCGGCGGCTTGATTCGTCACGCAGCCCGGAAATGCCGACGATACGTTTTTCGTTAACCAGGTCCGCTATTTTCTTGACCATCATTTCTTTGTTTACCGCATAAGGTATTTCAGTGACGATGATTTGTTCGCGTCCCTGGGCATTTTCCACGATTTCAGCACGGGCGCGGATTTTGGTGCTGCCTTTGCCGGTTGCGTAGAATTTGCGGATATTATGAATACCGCGCATTATCGCTCCGGTTGGATAATCCGGGCCGGGGAGGTGTTCGAGAAGATCACTGACTGTCGCGGTGGGGTTTTCCAGCAGGCAGATAGTCGCGTTGATTACTTCGCCGAGGTTGTGCGGCGGAATATTTGTCGCCATACCGACCCCGATACCGGTAGTGCCGTTAACCAGCAGTTGCGGGAAACGTGCGGGAAGGACGGTCGGTTCAAGGTTGGCTTCGTCAAAAGTCGCGGTCATATCAATAGTGTCTTTTTCAATATCGACAAGCAATTCTTCCGCGAGACGTTCCATTCTGGCTTCGGTATAACGATAAGCGGCGGCTGAGTCGCCGTCAATACTTCCAAAGTTACCCTGCCCGTCAACGAGTGGTTCACGCATCGAGAAATCCTGAGCCAGACGTACCATTGCGTCATAAATCGAACTGTCGCCGTGCGGGTGGTATTTTGCGATCACTTCCCCGACAACACTCGCGCTTTTCTTAAAAGCGTGCGATTTAGTCAATCCGAGCTGCTTCATCGCGTATAATATACGGCGGTTTACGGGCTTCAGCCCGTCACGGACATCAGGAATTGCCCGTCCCACATTGACGCTAAGGGAATACTGCAAATAAGCAGTATGCATAATGTCTTCTATTCCTACAGGAAAATCGTGTGTGCTGAGTTCACTCATATTGGTTTCCTTGTCTTCTAATTTCAGCCGTTCAGGCAGGTTATAAATATATTTATCTTAACCTACACCACATTATAAATTTAACAAGTGAAAAACACCTTAATTTGAGTAGAAAAACACGGTATTTTGAATTAAACAGGAAAAAAAAGAAAAATGGCGGATGCGGCGCTTCGGTGATCCAACGGTCGAAAGCGTTGATCGAGCATCTTTACTGATGTTGAACTCGCAAGTTTTCGCCTGGTTCATTTTGGAGATAGGAGGAAACTTTTAAAAAAACCTTTTCTTTTAAGGTTTTTATGAAAAATATGAAAACGCGGCAGGGGGGAGTAATCGAGCTTGAGGATTGCAGAAGCTCCAAAGAGCGACTTAAAAATCCAGAAGTAAGCGCGGGTCACAATGTATTGCACGGGCGTATTTTGCCGCGACCTTCGTCATTTTTATTCCGGTTTTTACTTGCAGGGAAACTGCCGCCTCACTAATGCCGAGCTTCTGCGCCAATTTTTTTTGACTCAAACCGCACTTTAAGAGCTGTTTTCTTAAAGCGGTTACAGTTTTCCCTTTCCCTTCTTTTGCGGACAACGCCGCTTTTAAAACCTTTTCTGATTGTTCGAGATCCTGCAGCCATGATTCCGCGTGTGTAATATCCCGTTGCAGGAGTTTCATTTGACCTTTAATTTCCTCCATGCTGGCATTTTTGATTTCATTGTAATTGAGCATATTTTTTCCTCCTTTATTCAGTTCCCGTTGTTTTTGGTGGGCGCTTCGCCCCCCAAGCCCCCTCCGCGCCTTACGCAGGCGGCGACAGGGCAATGCCCTGCTCTTTTATTCTTTTATTATGCTTGCCTGGCTTGTTCGTTTGCGTTATACCGTGCCCCCCGGCTACGCCGGATACTTCACGGTATAACGCAAGAGAGCAAAAATCTGCGCTCCCGCCCACCCTGTGGGCACTGAGCTTGATTTTAAAAAGACCCTTTCCCCTCTTATCTTTTCGGTAACAAAAGTTTGATTTATAATTTGTTACTTATAAAATATAACCTATAGCTTATAAAAGCAAGCCTTTTTATTCTTTTTCTTTGTTTTTTATATTCTATCCAATATAAATTACTCGGAATAAAAATATTTTTTGAGGCTATTAAATGGAAAGAAAACTTAACAGCGCGCTGTGGGAACGTATTCACGAAGTTGGAGGAGAACTTAAATTGAGCAAGATATCTGGTGTTGCCCAGCCAAGCATTAATAAGATAAAAAACAATCATATTTCTATTGACAATATAAGGCTGAAAACTATACAAAAGCTTTTCCCGAATATGCAGATAGATTTTTTAGGAACCGGCGGCAAAAAAGGCATAGAGGGCAGGCTTATAAAGATGATTAATAAATTGACCCCCGAGGAACAAGCTGATCTCGCGCTTGCGATAGCTAATAAATATAAAAATACAGTAGACGAGAAGCTGGACTAACAGCCGCAGGAGCGCCCTCCTTAACCTTTGCATTCAAAACGGTTTATAGCTCAGATCGTGAGCAAATTTTAAAACTTCCCCCGAATATGTGATACGGTAGTGTTTCGTATAATTTAATGTAGCACGCTTTGCATGGGCTGAGTGTGGAATTTGTGGTTTGCATAAATATTCATGGGGGTTATATTAAAATAGAGATTATAAGGAATATAACCGCAAACGATAGAGGTAATCAAGATGAAAGTTGGAATAATAGGTGCGGGGCCTGCCGGGGTTGCGGCAGCACAAGTTATAGCGGAAAGGAGTGTTGAAGTTATGCTTTTTTCAGCAGAAAAAGTTCTTCCATATTACCGTCCACGTCTCCCTGAATTTGCGTTTGACAAGGATTCTCCAAACGATATTTTTATGAATAAAGAAGAATGGTATGCTGATAACGGTATTGAACTTAGGCTTGACTCAAAAGTAAAAGCTTTTAATAGGAATTTCGAAGTTACTCTAACAAATGACAGTCGGGAAAAATTTGATGCTCTGCTGGTTGCCATCGGGGGCGGTCCTGTGCTTCCCAAATTTTATAAAGATAGTACAGCGGACAGTGTTTTTCCCTTGTGGAGCTATGCTGATGCACTTAAGATAAAAGAAAAACTGAAAACAAGCAGGAAACTGACTGTTATCGGCGGCGGGGTTATTGGAATAGAATCCGCATTAAGGGCTGCAAGCAGGGGCTTGCGGGTTACTGTTATAGAAAAAGCGGAGCACCTTATGTCCCGTAACTTTAGCAGGAAAGCTTCAGAATTAATAGAAACGCAATTGCGGGACCATGATATGGATTTGTTGCTTGATGACAGTGTTACGTCCATTGAAAAGGACTCCAAAAATATGTTGACAGTCAATGTTGATAATGATATGGGGGCGATTTGCGATTTTGCGATTTTATCAATTGGAGCTGGTTTTGATACGTCAATGGCTTCCGCGGCCGGACTTGAAACAGACCAGCGTATAGTAGTGGATAAGCATTTGCAAACATCTTCTCCTGGAATCTTTGCGGCGGGTGATATCGCCCAGCTTTACCGGCTTACTCCATGTTCCGCAAAAGAAGCTTTACGGCAGGGAAAGGCTGTCGGTCGTAATATTCTGGCTTATTTAAATGGTGAAAAGCTGGACAATTATACAGTAGAACCGGTTCCGATACGCTTGAAATATAAAGACTTTGAAATTTATTCCATAGGAGAAGTTCCTGAAGACGAGGAGGTAAATTCTATTGTGGAAACTAAAGAAAAAGTATTGGAACCGGAAAACCTGAAAGTTTACCGGGGCTTGATTTACGAAGGCAGCGGACTGGCTGGAGTCCAAATGGTCGGTTCAAATAAGGATATCAGAAAGTATCAGGAACAATTTTTACTGGCAAAGATGTGGGATAAAATTAAAGGGGCTAAATATGGAGAAGGAACTTAAAAACCTTGATATAATCGTTTTGGGCGCTTCCGGCAACCTTGCCCAAACCAAAATATTCCCAGCCCTGTTTGCCTTATTTTCGCAAGGGCTGCTTCCTGAAAATGTGCAATTTTTCGGTTTTGCGCGCAGTCATCTGGAGCAGGCGGAGTTTAAAGAACAGATAATGCGTAATCTCACCTGTCGTTACACGCCGGACCATTCGTGTGAAGACTTTATTGAAAAATTTATTGAACGTTGTTATTACTGCAGCGGACAGTATGATTCTGTCGATGGTTTTTTGAGTCTTGCTTCTAATCTGCACGAGAAAAGCAGCCGCCTTTTTTATATGGCTCTGCCTCCGGAAATATTTCCGGAAGTCAGCAAAAATCTTGGCTCTGCCGGGATTTTAAAAAATGCCGCGGATAGATGGACCAGGGTTGTTATCGAAAAACCTTTTGGCCGCGACCGTGCTTCTTCAGATGAGTTGAACAATGAACTGCTTAAAGAGTTCACCGAGGAACAACTCTATCGTATTGACCATTACTTAGGTAAGGAAATGGTGCAGAATATAATGGTACTGCGTTTTGCCAATCAGATATTTAAGCCGCTGTGGAACGCCAGACACATAAAATGTATTTCCGTGGACTGGCAGGAAAATATAGGAATTGAGGGGCGCGGCGGATATTTTGATAACTACGGCATTGTCCGGGATGTGGTACAAAATCACCTGCTGCAGTTGCTTGCTTTAGTTGCAATGGATGAGCCCGCGAGCCTGGACGCCGATGTTATCCGTGACCGGAAGCTTAAGGTGCTGCATGATATTGAAACGGTTAAACTGGAAGATGTTATGCTGGGACAATACACGGGTTATACAGATGACCCTCAAGTTCCAGATGACTCACTTACCCCGACTTTTGCCAATGTCAAGCTCAGAATAAATAATGACGAGTGGCGGGAAGTGCCATTTGTCATCCGGGCAGGTAAAGGTTTGGATTCCAGAAAAAGCGAGATTCGCATCCTTTTCCACAAACCGGCGGGAAATATTTTTTGTAAGCTTGAATGTTGTCCGCCGGCTAATGAATTGATTATCCGCATCCAGCCGGATGAAGGCATTCATTTTACTATAGTCAGCAAGGTTCCCGGACTGACTATGGAATTTCAGGAAAAAGATTTGGAGCTAAGCTATAAATCTGCATTCAGCGACACCGTTATCCCCGAGGCGTATGAAAGCCTGCTGCTTGATGTCATCAACGGGGAAAAAGCCTTGTTTATCAGGAATGATGAACTTGAAGCGGCATGGGATATATTTACTCCAGTCCTGCATCAGATAGAAAGAGATAAGATAAAACCGGGAATTTATAAATTCGGCAGCAAAGGGCCCGACAGGATATGCAAAAAAGAATAGATTATTTTTCTGACGCGGAGGAAATGTATAATACCGCAGCCAAATTGATTTGCAAAAGGGCTGAAAAGGCAATATCATACTCAGGAAGCTTTGCGTTAGCGTTGGCTGGCGGAGAAACTCCCCTGCCGCTTTACCGCAAGCTGCTGGATTTGCCTTTTCCCTGGGATAAAACGGATTTTTTCTGGGGGGATGAACGCTGTGTGGACAAGCTGGATGCAAGAAGTAATTACGGCAATGCCATGAGGGCTTTTTTAAATCAGGTTCCGGCAGCAGAAAAAAATATTCACCGGATAAAAACGGAATTGCCGCCGGACGAAGCGGCTGTATCTTACGCGGAAGAATTAAAGAAATTCAAAAGCGGAGGACGGACAAAGCTTTTTGACTTGGTGCTGCTTGGAATGGGTGAAGATGGGCATACTGCTTCACTCTTCCCCGGTTCGGAAGCATTGAATGAAAAAAATAAACTGGTTGTCGCGGTTCCGCCGCCGTCCAACATGAAACCAGCCGTTGGGCGGGTTACGCTGACTTATCCGGCGATAGCGGATTCTGAAACGGTTTTATTTATGATTAAAGGCCGCGGCAAAAAAGATTTACTGGCAAGCGGGAAAAATGTTCCCGCCAAAAAAGTCAGCTCTAAAGAAATTATATGGTTAGTAACATAAAAGCGAGGTAAAATAATGCAGGTAGAATTGAAAAAAGACATTTATTGGGTGGGATACGTTGACTGGGACGTGAGGGATTTTCACGGCTATGTGACTAAACGGGGCAGTTCTTATAATGCGTATATGATTAAAGATGAAAAAATCGCGGTCATTGATTCGGTAAAAGCTCCGTTTGCGGAACATCTAATAAATAATGTTAAAGCAGTTGCTCCTCTCGATAAAATCGACTACGTGGTATGTAATCATGCTGAACCTGATCATTCCGGTTCGTTGCCGGTCTTGATGGAAGCCTGCGTAAACGCGGAGTTGATCTGTAACGCGAAGTGTGAGAAAACTTTATCAATGTACTATGATACTTCAAAATGGAAGTTTAAAATAATTGATGAATCATCCCAGATATCACTCGGTTCCCATACTTTAACTTTTATGAACACCCCGATGGCGCACTGGCCGGAATCAATGTTCACCTATGTCCCTGAAGAAAAACTTTTGTTTTCAATGGATGCATTCGGACAGCATTATGCTCGCTCAGAGCGATTCGATGACGAAGTGCCGATCGATGAAGTCATGGATGAAGCCACAATCTATTATGCCAATATTCTTATGCTTTACGGTAAACAGATTGCTAAGGTTCTGGAACGTGCCGCGGGGCTTGATATTGGAATGATCGCACCCAGTCACGGGATTATCTGGCGCAAAAATATTGGTATGATAATCGAAGCTTACAAACGTTGGATCGTATGTAAAGCTAAACCGAAAGTGTTGATCTTTTTTGATTCAATGTGGCACAGTACCGAAAAAATAGCCGAGGCCATTTATGAAGGAGCGGAGCAGGATGGCGTCAGCGTCAGGAAGCATGATTTGAAAAGTGATAATATCACAGAGCTGGCAACCGATGTCCTCGATTGTGCGGTAATGGCAGTTGGTTCTCCAACCTTAAACAAAGGTATAATGCCTAAAGTGGCGGAAGCCTTGACCTACCTCCAGGGACTGGCTCCTGAAGGTAAAGCCGCGGTAGCCTTTGGTTCTTATGGCTGGGCAAAAAAGGGGGGAGCGCATGTCGTTCTCGATTATTTAAAAGCTATGAATTGTGAATTGCTCCTGGAAGAACCTTTGCAGAGCCAGTTTGCCCCGACAGAAGAGATTCTGCAAGAGGCAAAGGAACTCGGTAAAAAATTAGCTGAAAAAGCCCGGGAAATCGCTAATGGATAAAATCAAGATATTATTTCTGTGTACGGGAAACTCCTGCAGGAGCCAGATGGCGGAAGGCTGGACGAAAGCCCTGAAAAGCGATCTTGTCGAGGCGTATTCGGCAGGAATTGAAACTCATGGGCTGAACCCTTATGCGGTTAAAGTCATGGCGGAAGCAGGTGTCGATATAAGCGGGCAAAAATCGCAACATCTTAATGAATTTGATGATATAGATTTTGATTATGTGTTCACTGTTTGTGGTAACGCTAATGAAAATTGCCCGGTTTTCACCAGAAAAACGAAAGTGATCCATGTTGGATTTGATGACCCGCCTTCTCTTGCGAAAAATATTGATAATGAAGAAGATAAGCTTGATTGTTATCGGCGCGTCCGAGATGAAATACGCGCCTTTGTTGAGAAAATAACAGACTTTTTTTAAAATGAGAGTTGACAGCTCTCTCTTTATGTTATATATTTAGGTTAGTGAACATTAACTAACATGGAATTGTAGATAATATGGATTTAACGGCAAGACAGCAGGAAATAATAAATGTATCAGTTTCCCTGATCGCGGATAAAGGGATTCAAAGTCTGACAATAAAGAATATTTCTCAGGCAATTGGAATTTCTGAACCGGCTATCTACAGGCATTTTAAAAATAAATTTGAAATACTTATGACCTTGCTTGATTCTTTTGAAGTAATTGCCGCTGATGTTCTTAATTCCGAAGAAATAAAAGGCCTGAAGCCTCTTGATAAAATAGAATTTTTTCTAATGGACAGGTATAAGAGATGTTCTGAAAATCCTAAGCTGGCTAAATTAATGTTTTCAGAAGAAAATTTTCAAGATGACAAACGGCTGGCAGAAAAAGTTTTAAGCATTATGCATGCGCACAGAACTGAAATGCATAAAATAATATCCGCAGGCCAGAATAACGGCGAGATTCGTGATGATATAGATTCAATCTCGCTGTTCAGAATAATTTTCGGCCCGATGCGCCTTTTAATAAAGCAGTGGGGATTGAGCGCTTGCAGGTTCAATCTTGTTCAAGAAGGCGAAAAGCTTTGGGAAGCTGAAAGAAAAATGTTAAACCCGAGGTGAGAAATGAAAAGAAAAATTATAAAAATTGATGAGAATAAATGTAACGGCTGTGGCAAATGTATTCCTAATTGCCCGGAAGGAGCTTTGCAGATCATTGACGGTAAGGCGCGCCTGATAAGTGATCTTTTCTGCGATGGACTGGGCGCTTGTATTGGCGAATGCCCGGAGGGGGCGATCACGACCGTCGAACGCGAAGCCGAAGCATATGATGAAAAAACGGTTATGGAACAAAATATTATCCCTAAGGGAACGAACACGATCAAGGCGCATTTGAAGCATTTGAAAGACCATAAAGAAAATAAGCTCTTGCAGATAGCTATAGATGTGCTGAAGGATAATGATATTGGAATACCGGATCTGAATGACCAGCCTGCTCAAAAGCCTTGCGGCGGCTGTCCGGGAACCCTGGCAAAGCTGCTTAACCGGATGCCGGATAAGAAGCCCGAAACAGAAACAGTGAAAGGTTCTATTGCTTCTGAATTGCGCCAATGGCCGCTTCAATTGCATCTGATAAACCCGATGGCGGCTTATTTTGACAATGCTGACCTTTTGATTTCGGCAGATTGCGTTCCTTATGCTTTCGGGGATTTTCACAGGCATTATTTAAAGGGCAAGATGGTTATTACATTCTGTCCGAAACTTGATAATTCAATGGATGTTTATATCGAAAAGCTGACAGAGCTTTTTATGCGGAAAAACATTAAATCTGTAACAATTGTCAGAATGGAAGTGCCTTGCTGTGGCGGAACAGAAATGATTGTCCGGAAAGCATTGGAAGCTTCAGGTAAAGAACTTGATGTAAAAGTAGATGTCATATCGCTTGATGGCGAAATTATAAACCAAACATAAGGAGGTCGTATGGAGATTACGAATTGCTCGAAAAGTGGAATGCTGAAAAATCCGCACGGAATAACAGCTTCAAAGCTTTATGATTCAGAACTTGCGGAAATAATACACATTCGGCTTGAACCGGGTGATTCGCTGGTGAAACATATTACTCCGGTTGATGTCGTCTTTTATGTACTTGAAGGAGAAGCGACAATTACCATCGGAGAGGAGGTCGAAACCGTTGAGGCGGATAATCTGGTCAAAAGCCCGAAAAAAATTCCGCACAACATAAGCAACCAGTCTGACGTGCCGGTGCGCGTTATGGTGATAAAGTTGCCCAAACCAACCGAAGCCACAATAATAATTAAGGAGTAGTTATTATGAAAAATGTATTGTTGATTTTAGTCGATCATCGCAAGGAAACCGCAGTCAATGTTCAGAAAACCCTTACTGCCTGGGGATGCCTGATTAAAACCAGGCTGGGCCTGCACCAGGGGGTTCAGAATGATTGTTCAGAACATGGTTTGATAATTTGCGAACTGGTTGGAGAGGATTCGCAGATACAAGAGCTCAAACGTAAGATAGAGTTGATTAAAGGCGTCAGCGCTGAACTTGTCACGCTTAAATTTAATGACTGATTAAGCAGTCAAAAAAATGAAATTGAAAACGGTCGCTAAATACACTAATATAATTTTTTTGCAATTAGCGTTAATAAATAAACTAACTTAAAGGAGATGAAACATGAGTATGTTTTGTTATCAATGTCAGGAAGCCTGCAAAAATACAGGCTGTACTGTTGCCGGAATGTGCGGGAAAAAAGAAGATACGGCCAATCTACAGGATTTACTGGTCTTCGCCCTGAGGGGACTCGCCACTGTTGCTGAACGTAAAGATATGGTCAACGACAAGGAAGTTGGCGAAATGATTACGCGTTCATTATTTATGACTATCACTAACGCCAACTTTGATAATGACGCTATTTCAGCGGCAATTACGGAAGTGCTGGCATTGCGTGATAAAATAAAATGTGACGGGGCTTGCGTATGTTCTGTGCCGGATTGCGTCACCTGGAGCGGTTCCCCGGCAGAGTACGCGGCAAAAGCCGTCAGCGTCGGCGTTTTATCAACTGAAAACGAGGATGTGCGCTCTTTACGTTCATTGCTGACTTATGGCTTGAAAGGTATCGCTGCTTACGCCCACCACGCTGAAATGCTTGGCAAGGAAGATGAAAATATCTATGCTTTCCTTGTTGAGGGCCTGTCTGCGCTGGACAAGGACCTGTCTGCGGATGAACTGGTGGGGCTGGTGCTTAAAGCTGGAGAATGCGGAGTTACCACTATGGCGTTGCTGGATGCCGCTAATACTGGCGCTTACGGAAATCCGGAAATATCCGAAGTCAACATTGGAGTCGGGAATAAACCTGGTATTCTCATTTCCGGGCACGACCTCAAAGACATGGAAGAACTTCTTAAGCAGACTGCCGGAACTGGAGTCGATGTGTATACGCACAGCGAGATGCTGCCTGCAAACTATTACCCCGCATTCAAGAAATACGAGCATTTGGTTGGCAACTACGGAAACGCATGGTGGAAACAAGGAGAAGAATTTACTTCATTCAACGGCCCTGTATTGATGACAACCAACTGTATAACTCCAGTCAAAGACGCTTATAAAGACAGGATATTTACGACTGGCGCTGCTGGTTATCCCGGCGTAAAACATATCGCCGACCGGCCGGATGGCGGGGCTAAAGATTTCAGCGAGATCATTGAGTTGGCAAAAAGCTGTCAGCCGCCGGAAGAGATCGAAAGCGGTTCTATTGTAGGCGGATTCGCCCACAATCAGGTTATGGCTTTGGCGGATAAGGTTATTGATGCGGTAAAATCAGGAGCAGTCAAGCGTTTTGTTGTTATGGCTGGTTGTGACGGCCGCCATAAAACCAGAAACTATTTTACGGAAGTGGCAGAACAACTGCCGGAAGATACTATTATTCTGACTGCCGGCTGTGCTAAATACCGTTATAATAAACTGAAACTTGGCGATATCGGCGGAATTCCGCGCGTTCTGGATGCCGGGCAATGCAACGACAGCTATTCCCTGGCGGTTATCGCCTTGAAATTGAAGGAGGTTTTCGGCCTTGAAGATATAAATGATTTGCCTATTTCTTTCGATATTGGCTGGTATGAGCAGAAAGCGGTTATCGTGCTGTTGGCGTTGCTCTTTCTGGGGGTTAAAGGTATTCGTCTTGGTCCGACACTTCCGGCGTTCCTTTCTCCGAATGTCGCCAAAGTGTTGGTTGAAAACTTTGACATCAAACCTACTGGTGAAGTAAAAGCTGACATTGAAGCAATGATGGCGGGTAAGTAGACCTGATCTAACAAACATAAAAACGCGGCCGCATGAATATTTGCGGCCGCGTTTTTGTTTATATTCGCCAATGTCATACAAAAAAATATGTAAAAATTGATTTTTGTTTTAAAAAATGCTTGACATTGAGCATAATAAGTATACCCTAGTAATAATGTAAACATTAGAAAAGGTTTAACTATGAGAGTGTCTACAAAAACCAGATACGGGCTGCGTATAGTGCTGCAGCTGGCAGAGGCGCAGCCGGAAGGAAAGGCGCTGAAGGGAAAGGATATAGTTAGCAAACAAGGGATATCAGAGCCCTATATGGAGCAGATAATGATTAAGCTTCGCAAGGTTGGCTGGGTTGTTACAGAACGCGGCTGTCAGGGAGGCTACAGGTTGAATGTTTCTCCTGAGGAGGTGACGATCCTGGATTTTATAGAGCTTTTTGAAGGTCCGCTGGATCTTGTTGATTGTGAAAGTAAAGATAAAAGGTGTACGCTTCTTAGCGAATGTAAAACTTCAGCTTCATGGAAAATCCTTGCTGAAAATTTCCGTCGCGAAGCGGCAAAGATAAATTTAACTAAAATTATTGATTTAAATTCAAATGTAAAGGAGTATGTAATATGAAGATTTATGAAGACATTTCACATGCGGTCGGGAAAACTCCTCTGGTTAGATATTATGGCGGCTTGAGTGACAAGGATGGGAGGATTTATGCCAAAATGGAATTTTTCAATCCGACATCAAGTATTAAAGACAGGATAGCGGTGGGAATGATTGAAGCCGCGGAAAAAGCTGGCAAACTGAAACCTGGGGCCTTGATTATCGAACCAACCAGCGGCAATACAGGCTTGGGACTTGCGATGGCTGCAGCGGCGAAAGGCTATAAGCTTATTATCACCATGCCGGAATCAATGTCGCAGGAACGCCGGGCTCTCCTGAGTCACCTGGGGGCGGAAATTGTTTTGACGCCGGCGCTCGAAGGCATGGGTGGAGCTATTTCAAAAGCTGATGAACTGGTGAAAGAATATAAAGATGCCTTTATGCCGCAACAGTTCAAAAATCCAGCTAATGTGCAGGTGCACTATAGTACAACCGGACCGGAAATATGGGACGACCTTGATGGTGAAGTCGATATTTTTGTGGCTGGAGTCGGTACTGGCGGAACCCTGACCGGAACCGGAAATTTTTTAAAGGAGAAAAATCCGGCGATTAAAATCATTGCTGTTGAACCGGAATCATCAGCGGTTCTTTCTGGTGGAAAATCCGGCAAGCACGGTATTCAAGGCATAGGAGCCGGATTTGTCCCTGATATCCTTGAAACAGGACTTATTGACGAAATAATCGTAGTCAGTGATGATGATGCAATGAAATATGCGAAAGATGCGGCTGGCAAAGAAGGAATTCTCTGCGGAATCAGCGCCGGGGCCGCAGCCTGTGCCGCAGTTACTTTAGCGAAACGCAAGGAAAACCAGGGCAAAAACATTGTAACTATTTTCCCTGATACCGCAGAAAGATATTTATCAACACCATTATTTTTGAACAAGGAGAACTAGAATGAACAAAGCTGGAAACTCAACATTATCATTACATGGCGGCTTCGAGGGAGATCCGGCAACCGGCGCGTGCGCCGTGCCGATATATCAGACCGCAAGTTATGTTTTTGAATCAACTCAGGAAGCCGAGGATTTATTTGCGCTTAAGAAGTTCGGCAATATTTATACCCGCCTGATGAACCCGACGACAGATGTATTTGAAAAAAGAATGGCTGCAATTGAAGGCGGGACCGCTGCTTTGGCAACGTCAAGCGGAATGGCTGCTATTTTTCTGGCGGTAACCAACATTACGGCGGCCGGGGATCATATTATTAGCGCGGCATCATTATATGGTGGAACTCAGACCTTGTTTCAGTATACTTTGCCGCGTTTCGGTATAGAAGTTACCTTTGTCGATGAACTGACTCCCGAAACGATAGATGCCAATATAAGACCGAATACAAAGTTAGTTTACGGTGAAACCATCGGCAATCCAAAGGGGGATGTGCCGGATTTCAAAGCGGTAACCGAAACGGCTCACGCAAACGGGTTGCCGGTTATCATTGACAATACTTTTGCCCCGCTGATCTGCAAACCTCTTGAGCATGGGGTGGACATAGTTATTTATTCATGCACAAAATGGGTTGGCGGACACGGCACTTCCATCGGCGGAATAATTATTGATGGCGGTAAGTTTGACTGGTCAAGCGGCCGTTTCCCGGAATTTACCGAGCCTGACCCGAGTTACCATGGAGTAGTCTATTGGGAAGCTCTCGGCAATATTTCATACGCGGTTAAAGCGCGGGTGCAGGGAATGCGTAATATCGGCCCATGCCCGAGCCCGGCGAACCAGTTCCTGCTCATTCAAGGGCTGGAAACATTGGCGCTTAGAATGGAAAAACACTGCCGCAATTCGGAAAAACTGGCGCAAGCGCTGAAAAATCATCCATTGGTCGAATGGGTAAGTTATCTTGGACTGGAAGAACATCCGTCACATGAAATTGCTGCAAAATACTTGAAAGGCGGTTTCGGCTCGGTGTTTGGTTTAGGTGTTAAAGGCGGCGTTAAGGCGGCTCGTAAATTCATAGATTCAGTTAAGGTGGCGAAACATTTAGCTAATGTTGGAGATGCACGCACTCTGGTCATTAATCCATGGACGACCACCCATCAGCAAGTGCCTGATGATGCCAAGGTGTCTGCGGGAATTAATCCTGAGTTTATCCGGGTTTCGGTTGGTATTGAGGACATTGAGGATATTATTGCTGACTTTGATCAGGCCTTGAAAGCCAGCCAGGAATAAGATTGTACCGCTGGAGGACTAGACAATGTCTTGCCCTCCAGTTTTTGTTTGACGGGGTAAAGTCATGAAAAAAGTTTATCTTGATTATAACGCGACAACCCCGGTTCTGCCGGAAGCGCTGGATATCATGACGCCGTTTTTTGGTGAAAAATTCGGTAATCCGTCAAGCGTTCATTTTTTCGGGAAAGAAGCTGCTGCCGCTGTAAAAACTGCGGCTGGCCAGGTTGCTGCTTTGATCGGCGCCGCAGGCGGTGATATTATTTTTACCCGCGGCGGTTGGGCTGCGAATACTTTTGTGATAAACTCAATTGCCCGGCAATCAGGGAAAAAACGGATAATATCTTCGAAAATTGAACATAGTTCGACTTATGAAGCATGCGAAAACTTGAAAAAAGCAGGTTTTGAGGTAATTTATCTCAATGTAAACCGCGACGGACTAATTGATCCGGAAGCATTAGAACAGGCGCTGGATAACGATACGGCTTTGGTTTCTTTATTGTTGGTCAATAATGAGACCGGAACGATTCAGGATTTCAAAAGCATCGCCGGAATCATAAAAAAATATGATGTTCTATTGCATTATGACGCGGTACAGGCGGCGGGCAAAATGCCGCTTGATGTTGATTGTCTGGGTGTGTCCTTATTATCGCTTTCGGCACATAAAATATATGGACCCAAAGGAGTTGGCGCGCTTTATGTGTGTTCCGGGATTGAGATAGAACAAATCCGCGGAACTCTTGATGTACCTGGAGCGGTTGGTTTTGGTGCGGCTTGCGTTGTCGCGAAGGACAGATTGACGGGTTACGTGGAACGTTGTAGTGAAATGCGTGATTATCTGGAACAAAGGATCATTGAAAGCTGTTCGATTTCGAAAATAAACGGCAGTTGCGAACATCGGATATGTAATACCGCGAATATAAGTTTCCCGGGATTTTCAGCTCGTAATCTGGCAGAGGAACTTGACCGGTATGGCGTGGCGGTTTCGACCGGAGCCGCATGTGCTGCCGGTAAAGATGCGGTTTCACGGGTATTGGAGGCTATGAAAGTGCCGAAGCAAGAGCTTTTCGGAGCGTTACGTTTCTCGGTCGGGCAGTATACAAGTAAAGATGATATAGATTATGCTGTTAAACAGCTGGCTAAGATTATAAAAGAAAAAAACAGAGCCCTGGGCGGCTCCAGAATTATTAAACTGGATACATAAAATGACAGAATTGAACAAACAGGAAATTATCGAAAGAATCAATAAACTGCGTAAAGAAAAAAACGCGGTCATTCTGGTACACAACTATCAGCTGGGTGAGGTTCAGGACATCGGGGATTATGTCGGGGATTCACTCGGCCTGAGCATTGAAGCGAAGAAAGTGGAATGTGATGTTATAGTTTTCTGCGGGGTAAGGTTCATGGCGGAAACCGCTAAAATTTTATCTCCGGATAAAACCGTTTTGCTCCCTGTTGCCGAAGCCGGTTGCCCAATGGCAGACATGGCGACTGCTGAACAACTGCGTAAATATAAAAAAGAACATCCCGGTGTGGTCGCGGTGGCTTATGTCAACAGTACCGCGGAGTTGAAAACTGAAGTCGATATATGTTGTACTTCAGCTAATGCCGAAAAGGTTGTTGCGTCGATTCCGGAAGACAAGGAAATCATTTTTCTCCCTGACAAAAACCTCGGCGCCAATGTCGCCCGCGCTTTAAACCGCAAACTGGATTTATGGCCGGGGTTCTGCCCGACCCATATGCGGATCAGCAAAGAGATGATAGATCAGCGCAAAAAAGAATTCCCGGACGCGGTGGTCATGGTGCATCCCGAATGCGAACCGGAGATCGTCGAAATGGCCGATGTTGCGCTAAGCACCGGCGGAATGTTGAAATTCGCCAAAGAAACCGACGCGAAACAAATAATTGTCGGTACTGAACTTGGAATTATCCATCGTCTAAAAATCGAAAACCCGGATAAAATATTCATTCCTGTATCCGAACAGGCTATTTGCCCTAATATGAAGCTTATCGAGCTTCACGATGTTTTGAGTGCTCTCGAAAACATGGAACACGAAATTATCCTCGAACCGCAAATTATCGAAAAAGCCAGAGCTTCAATAGAAAGAATGATAGAGGTGAGTTAAATAAAAAACCGCTTGACCGCGGTCGCTGGTGCAGCGGGCGACAGCGCTGCTCAATCGTTTCTAACGGTCGAAAATTTAAGCGACGCAGGAGCGCAAAAATAAAAAATACCTCTTTCGAATAGCGAGGCTTTCAAAAATTAGCGCAGCGATATTTTTTAAAGGTGCGAACTTTCGAGTTTTCAACGAGTTGCGTGTTAAGTGTTGCGGGTTGCGAAAGACCGGAAAAGAGCTTGCTAAATCTTTAAATGATGATATTTTTGAAATGAGTTATATAAGTTATAAATTCTGTGGAAAAATTTTGCATGAAAAAATCTCTGTCACATCTCCCGAAGCATAAACAGGATGAAATCAGAGCTGTTGCTGAACTCATTAAGGAAAGAATTGATGCCGAGTTCATTATTCTTTTCGGGAGTTACGCGCGCGGCGACTGGGTGGAAGATGTTTATGCCGGGGATGACGGTACCACTTATGAATACAAAAGCGATTACGACTTGCTTATCGTGGTTAATGACCTGCGGAGATACGAATACAAGGGGCATCGCAACCGGATAAAACAAAAAGTCCGGCGTTCGGGTATATGCGATACCCGCCTGAGCATCATTATGCACAGTATCGATGAATTCAAAGGCGCCATTAAGAACGGCAATTATTTTTTCACCGATATAAAGAAAGAGGGAATCCTGCTTTATTCTTCAAAACGTTTCCGTATGCCTGCCGCAAAGGAACTCAACGTAGAACAGCGCAGGGGAAAAGCAAAAAAACATTTTGAAAACTGGTTCCAAAGCGCAAATGAATTTCTTGATGCTACTTTGTACGAAATAAAACAAAAACACTATAATAAAGCCGCATTCGAGCTCCATCAGGCGGTAGAGCGTTTTTATACGACTGTCTTGCTGGTATTCACCGACTACAAATCTAAAACCCATGACCTTGAGGAATTGGGAATACGGGTTGACCGTCTCAGCGCTGAATTCAAAGAAATCTTCCCTAAGAAAACAGAAGAGGAAAAGCGTCTTTTCGAACTATTGAGGCATGCCTATGTTGAAGCCCGTTATGACATGTCCTACAAAATCACCAAACCAGAACTCGAATATCTTGCCAAACGGGTCAAAAAACTCCAAAGCACAACCGAAAAAGTCTGCAAAGAAAAAATAAAAAGTTTTAATTAATACCAATTCGCAAAATTGTAATAAGCATTCCATATTTACGCCCCTGGGGACAGGGGGCGGCTACACCTTTATCGTATATTCATGTTCCGCGATGTAGCCACGGCTGTCTCCAGCCGTGCGATCATTAACGCCTGAATAAAATTTTCAGTCATTTTGTACTTTTGAGTGCAAAATAGTATTATATAAAACATTAATTACTTATCTTTGTCAAATTTATAGTCACTAAAACGTTATAAAGCACAACTTTTCACAGGAAATACAAAGTGTGGCATAGCTTATTTTCCTCAAGCTAAAGCGATTTTATGTTAAATAAATATTTTTTTATTTAATAGTTCTTTATAATTTTGACTTTTTGCAAATGCCGTATATATTACCGATTCCGATTGTATAAGATGTTTCTTATGGGTGAATTGTATCCGTTTGAATATCTAAAAATAAATAACTGTTTTGTTAAAAACAACAAAAAAGGGTAAAACAATGATTAAAGTTGGTATTAATGGATTTGGCCGTATCGGTCGTCTCGTTTTCCGCGCTGCTCAAAACCGCAGTGACATCGAAGTCGTCGGCATCAATGACTTGCTCGACGTGGATTACATCGCATACATGCTTAAGTATGACTCTGTACACGGTAAATTCGACGGCGAAGTTTCTGTCGCAAACGGCAACCTCGTTGTAAACGGTAAAGAAATCCGCATCACAGCTGAAAGAAATCCTGCAGATCTGAAATGGGATGCTGTTGGCGCTGAATACGTTGTTGAATCAACTGGTCTTTTCCTGACAGCTGAAAAAGCTCAGGCTCATATTGACGCCGGCGCTAAAAAAGTTGTTATGTCTGCTCCTTCCAAGGATGCTACTCCTATGTTCGTTATGGGCGTTAACGAAGACAAACTGACTGCTGACATGAACATCGTTTCAAACGCTTCATGCACAACTAACTGTCTTGCTCCTATTACTAAAGTCCTCAACGACAACTTTGGCGTTATCGAAGGCTTGATGACTACTATTCACGCTACTACAGCTACACAAAAAACCGTTGACGGCCCTTCTATGAAAGACTGGAGAGGTGGACGTGCTGCTCTTAATAACATCATTCCTTCTTCCACTGGCGCAGCTAAAGCTGTTGGTAAAGTTATTCCTGAACTTAACGGAAAACTCACTGGTATGGCTTTCCGTGTTCCTACAGTAGACGTATCTGTTGTTGACTTGACTTGCCGCCTGGAAAAAGCTGCTACTTATGATGAAATCAAAGCTGCTATGAAAGCCGCTTCCGAAGGCCCGATGAAAGGTATTCTCGGTTATACTGAAGAAGCTGTTGTTTCTCAGGACTTTGTCGGCGAAGTCTGCACCTCCACATTTGACGCGGATGCAGGTATTGCTTTGACTGACAACTTCGTAAAAGTTGTTTCATGGTACGACAACGAATGGGGATACTCTAATAAAGTATTAGAACTCATCGCCGCCATGGCCGCTCTCTAAGAAATAAGCAAATATTTGCTTTTTATATAGAGTTGACCCGAAGAACAATTTGATTGGACTTCGGGTCTTTTTGTTAAAGCTTCAATATGGAGAAGAATTATGAACTTGAATAAAAAGACAGTCAAAGACATTGATCTTAACGGCAAGCGTGTTGTTATGCGTGTTGACTTTAATGTTCCGCTTAAAGACGGTGTTGTAACTGATGATACTCGTATTCGCGCGGCGCTGCCTACTATTAAATATATCCTTGAAAATGGCGCATCATTAACGCTTTTAACACATCTTGGGCGTCCGAAAGGCGAAGTTAATCCGGAATTTACTGTGAAACCGGCTGCTGATTATCTCGCAAAACTGCTTGGTCAAGATGTTAAATTCGTTAACGATTGTGTAGGCGAAGAGGTGGTTGCTGCATCCAAGGCCCTCAAGGCTGGTGAAATCATGTGCTGCGAAAACACCCGCTACCATAAAGAAGAAGATATGAAATGCAAAGGTGACGCTGATAAGGCTGCTGTCCAGAGAGCATTTGCCGCTGAACTCGCTAAACTTGGTGAAGTTTACGTCAATGATGCTTTTGGAACAGCTCATCGCGCACATGCTTCCACTGCTATCATTACTGAATTTATGCCTAAAGAAAACTGTGTAGCCGGTTTTCTGTTAGATAAGGAAATTCAATATCTCGGTCAAGCTGTAGCCAATCCGGAACGTCCGTTTGTCGCGATTATCGGCGGCGCCAAAGTTTCAGGCAAGCTTGAAGTGCTTACTGCTCTTATTGAAAAAGTTGATACTATCCTGATTGGCGGTGGAATGGCTTATACTTTCCTTAAAGCTCTTGGCCATTCTATTGGAGGTTCTCTTTGTGAAGATGATTTGCTGGAAGTAGCAAAAAGCACCATGGCGAAAGCAAAAGAAAAAGGTGTCAAATTCCTGTTGCCGGTTGACAACAAGATTGCTGATGCATTTTCCAACGATGCTAATACCGAAATCGTTGGCCTTGATATAAAAGACGGCTGGCTGGCTTTGGATATTGGTCCAAAAACCGCAGAATTATACGCTAATGAAATACTTGATGCTAAAACAGTGGTTTGGAACGGCCCGATGGGGTGTTTTGAAATGTCTAATTTCGCTGACGGTACTATGATTGTTTGTTCAGCGGTAGCTGACAGTGATTCTGTAAGCATTATCGGTGGCGGCGACTCTGTTGCCGCGGTTAATCAAAGTGGACTCGCTGACAAAATGAGTCATATTTCAACAGGCGGCGGGGCTTCATTGGAATTCCTGGAAGGAAAAGACCTCCCTGGCGTATGTGCTTTAGCTGACCGTTAATTTCAAAATCAGCGAAGGGGGCGATTTTTTCGCTCCCTTTTTTTATTTTCTTTATAAACCATATCAACTTTTATTGATTTTTTAAAAAGCTTTAATTCTAGTGTAAATGGTTTATAGTTAACCTTTTGTGATGGTTTATTTGTGGTTGTATAAAATTATATTTATATATTTCTGTTTTGTTAATCATGAAACAAAGTTATGTAAGTGTCTTATTGCCAAGCTCTTGTTGATGTGGTTCAACTTGGCATGGAACTTTCTATTATATAAAGGTGTAAATTGAGCGGAGTATATCTGTTTATTTAGAGGCTTTTGAGAGGAGGCGTAGAGGTTGGAGTACGTTTGCCGGAACTGGCTGTTTTAATAAACAGTCAGTCTTCGGCTCTTTTTTTGTTTTTAATAAATCCATAAATCTATTTTCTTGACTTTCAGCTCAGTAATCTCTTTATTTTGCTGTATTATTGCAATTTTAAATGCAAAACACTATAATCTCTATAGAGAAATTTGTTTTACGAAGCAGAGGTTATGTTTATGGATAATTCAGTTCATGTTTTTATATATCTGACCGGGCCAGGTTGGCATATTTTTAAAGAGCATGGTTTTCTCGCAGGATGCTGTAAACATCAATACCCTGTAAAATCTCAGCTTGGTTGTTCATATGCGGCTCTTTCAACCACCCTTACCGGGAAAGAGCCTGACGAGCACGGTCATTTCAGTAGTTATTATTTTAAGGAAAGCAGTACTGCTACGGAAACATTGCGGCGTTTTTGTGCAAAAGTCATAGGCAGAAAGTCTGGGTATCTGGGCAAATATTCTGTTCCAATGCGTAATCTTAACTGTTTTGTGCAAAACAACCATCATGCGACAAATCTGACTCCTGGACGCTTTTCTCCTTTAGTCAGTATTATCGATCAGGTTTACGAAAAAAAATTAGCTCACTCCATTGTCAGCGCTAATTCATCTTCTTCGGCACATGCCTTGAGCGAAATACGTTATCGGCTTAAAGAAAGATCCCTTGATTTTGCATTCATACAAATTGATGAAATGGATAGTTTACTGCATTATTATCCTCACGATTTTCAAAGGATAGACAAAAAGCTGCGGCGTTACGAAAAGCAGATTAAGAGAATTATTTCTATTGGCAGCAAAGGGAATAAAGATTTCAATTTAACGGTTTTATCCGGGCATGGTATGACTTTTGCGCCGCAGACTATAAATATCAGGAAAAAAATAGACTCTTTGGGAATGACCTATGGCCATGATTACTATGCCGTTTATGATCCGACGATGGCATTTTTTTGGTTCAAGAGCAAATCTGCAAAATCTATTATATTAGATAAGTTGAACGAGCTTCGGCATTGTAAGGTGCTTAGCGCTAAGGATAAAAAAAACTTTGGAATAGATTTCCCCGATCATCGCTATGGAGATGTCATGGCATTAGTTGATCCTGGATTCCAGATATCCCCCAATGATGTTTTGCTGAAACCTCTTCCCGGAATGCATGGTTATGACCCCGCCCATTCAGATTCTCTGGGAGCCTGTCTTTCTACGCGGGCGATAGCCCCGTCGCCGACCAGTGTCAAGGACTTTTTCAGTATCATGTCGAACTTTGTCTGCGAGTGTAAATAAAAAGCTTCGTAATTTTAAACATCTCTCTCCCTGCCTGTTTCAGATCCATATTTTTCAAGAATATACATTTTGATATCTTGAAGAGAAAGTGTTTGGGGATTATATTTGGATATGGATAAGATTAATATCACTACGAATAAACATAGTGAAATGATAGATTTCACGGGAGAGGTAAGTGCTTTAATACCGGACGGTTTCAGGTCTGGGATTTGCCATATTTTCTGTCAGCACACTACAGCCGGATTGACTATAAATGAAAATGCTGATCCGGATGTTCAACGGGATTTGCTGGCGGCAACCGAGGAGCTTGTGCCGTGGAGCAATAAGTTATTTCGTCATTTTGAGGGTAATAGTGCTGCTCATCTGAAAGCTTCATTGATGGGATTTTCACAAACCGTGCCAATTTCAGAAGGCAGGCTTTGCCTCGGCACATGGCAGGGGATTTATTTCTGTGAATTTGACGGCCCTAGAAACCGCAAAGTATTAGTGCAATTTATAGAGGATCACAATGCTTAAGCTGTTTTTTCTTTTGCTTATATTATTGAATATTTCCGTTTTGCATGGAAAGGGGACAAAAATACAAGTTCTCTTAATCAATAGTACATGGCTTAAAGCTGATTTGATAAACGCTGATCCGGAAGGTAACCTGACTATTCGTTTAAAGGACACAAAACGTATTCTAAGGCGAAAAGAGTTCAGGATCGTGAAAATGGCTTTACCGCTGGAAATGCAGAAAGCTGAACAACTGTTAAATAAAAATATGCCACGGGAAGCCGGAAAGCTTTTGAGGGCAGTTGATGGTAAATATAATTTCCCTCCAATACGAGCAAAAATTAAAGTCATGGAGGCTCAAGTAAAAATAGCAGAAGCCGATTCGCGGAGTGCGGTATTTGTGTTGGAGCCTCTGCTGAAAGACAAGATGGTTATGCCGGAATTAGAAGCGCCCGTCTATGCTCATGGTTTTCTCATGCTTGGTAATGCGTATCAAAGGCTAAAACAGGAGAATAAAGCCATCAAGGCATATCGGCGTTCATTTGAATTGGCAGTGCCTGAATATTCCGCAATTGCAAACTTGGATCTCGGAAAATTGTTCCTTAAACAGAAAAATACCCGGGGTGCGCTGGACTGTTTTCTGGAAAATATATTGGTGTTTCCTCCCGGAACGCCCGGACATAAGCTTTCGTTGGAGGAAACTATTGCTTTTTATAAAAAAGATAAAGATAAAAAATTTAAATTATATGAGGATATGTTGAAAAAGAACTATCCGCAAATGCCAAATAACGGGAAGGTTGATAAATGAAAATTTCAAGACTCAAACGAATTCAGATGATCGTATTGATCGCCATGTTTTGTTGTGCTTTCACGCCGTGCTTTTCTCAAGTGTCTGTTAAAAATGTAAAATCTGTAGAAAAGATCGAGGAAACAATAAACAGCAAAAAAGTGGAGGATGCCTATGCCAAACGAAAACCGTTTTGGATGGTTGGTGGTTTTTGGGGATTTTTCATTTGGATATTAATTTTATTTAATATTGTTTTGTTTTGGGGCGTGGCGATAAACTCCTGGATATTTATTCGCCGTCACCGTGCTTATCCGAAAGAGCTGGTACATAAGGTTAAAAGCGTATTATATGATGACTCCCTGGGGTTTGCCATGGAAGCGTGTTCTCCTTGCAGAACTCCACTTGGTAGAATTCTGTTTTCATCGTTTAAGAACATTGCTGATGGTTTTGAGGTGTGTAAGGATGAAATGACGATTGCGGTTAAGGCGGAACACGAAAGAATGCTTCAAGGAACGCGTCTTTTGCTTAATTGCGCTATTTATTCTGCATTGCTGGGGTTTCTTGGAGGGGGAATGGTTCTTTTTAATGCCCTGAGAAATTTTTCTATGAATTCTGAGGCTGGTAATTTGCAGGAGCTGGCTTATACCTGTTCGCAAAGCTTTTATCCTTTGATGACAGGGCTTATTGTTTCTTATGTTGCGTTCTGGTTTTATAAGTACTGTCTTGGCAAGATTAATAGAATAATAATCAATACCGAGAAAATTGCTTATGATTTAATAAAGATTCTACGCGGAATCAACCTAGAGGAAGAGATGCCGGACCTGCCGACTATGACACGTTTGCTTAATCCGCAAGCCGCTGTCAGCTTGTCAAAAGATAAAATAGTTTCACAAAAAAATAACTCAACAAAGGAAGAATAAGATGAAGAATATTGTTATTATTGGTTCTGGAGCTGCTGGTCTAACTGCGGCTATTTATGCTTCGCGAGCAGATCTTGAGCCATTGCTTATATCCGGAGAGCTCCCAGGCGGCCTGCTGACACAGACTTCAGACGTGGAGAATTATCCCGGATTCCCGGAAGCTGTTAACGGCTTTGAATTAATGTCGAAGTTCCAGCAGCAGGCTGAACGTTTCGGCACTACCGTTAAAAGCGATACAGTCAGCAAAGCAGAGCTGAAGCCGGGAGGGCCGCATAAGCTGCATCTGGCATCAGGGGAGCTGATCGAAACAAAAGCCTTGATTATCGCTACGGGCGCTTCTCCGCGTTGGCTGGGACTGGAATCAGAAGAACGCCTCAAAAACAAGGGGGTTTCTGCATGTGCCACATGTGACGGGGCATTTTTCAGGGATGTCCCGGTAGTTGTAGTTGGCGGTGGAGATACTGCTATGGAGGAAGCTATCTTTCTGACTAAATTTGCCAGTAAAGTAACAATCGTTCATCGTCGTGATGAACTGCGTGCATCTAAAATCATGGGTGACCGCGCCAAGGCGAATCCTAAAATTGAGTTTTGCTGGAGTTCTCAAGTTGTTGATATAATCGGTGATGAAGAAGTTGAAAAGGTAAAAATCAAGAACCTGAAGGATGAAAGTGAAAGCATAATTGAAGCAAAAGGATTTTTTGCCGCACTTGGACATATTCCTAATACTGGTATTTTTCATGGTATTGAAACAGATAAGGCTGGTTTTATACAGTTGCAGCACGGTTCAAGCTATACAAATATTGAAGGTGTTTTTGCTGCAGGTGATTGTGCCGACCATATTTATCGACAGGCAATTACCGCTGCTGGTATGGGCTGCAAAGCGGCGATTGATGCTGAGCGTTGGCTGGATGCTAATGCGGGATAAACGAGCCGACTTTGTTGAAAACATGAAAAATGTTGATTTTATGGTCAAATCAGGGAAAAACGAGCCGGTTTTTTGAGAGTTGTAAAATGTTTGTAATTAAAAGCTTATGAATCAACTCCTGCTCAAGCGCAAGAAAAAAGCTTTTTTTATTGTTTTTGAGTTTGCCAAATTTAATTTTCCTGCTTATATTATTTATAAGTTCTTAAGTTTTAACTAATAACCCTAAACCCTTACGGAGGAAGTCACAATGAAACATGGTTTCTATGATGTCAAAGCGAAAAAGAAGGTTGAAGCAGAAGTAATCGATAAAGTTACTTATGGCAAAAAAGGTAACGAAAGATATGCTTTTAAAGCAAAAACTTGTGATGGCCGTAACTTAACAGCTTTTGTTAACAAAGCTACATGGGATAAAGCTTCTATCTAAGTTTTTTTCTATTACGTTTTATAAAGCTCCCGTATCATACGGGAGCTTTTTTAATAAATATGCATAAGCACTCGAACAGGTTTTCACGTGATTAAGTGTATTAATAAATATATAAAAAAACAAATGGTCGGTCTGATTCCGTACGGGATTTTTGAACTGCGCAATCTTATCGCATTTCTGCTGACTGTTTTTTCTTCCAACAAACTCACATGTCGTTATATTGGCGAATGTTTTTTCAAGAACATCAGAACATTTTTCCGCACCTTGCGGATAGACGACAGCTCCACTGCCCACCTTCGTGCACTGGTAATTTGATTTTTACACATTATTAAATATCTCACAAAATACAATCGCAATGATTGTCTTTCAGGCTGAATATAATCTCACGGATTATATAGTTTCTTCAGGCTGGACACAAACAGTTTTTGTAGATTCTAAAACGCTTGCAAATAATTATATATCTTTTCTTTCAATAAAACTATAAAAATATATGTATTGGAATTATATATTTTATATAATGCGATAAATTATAATGATGTGGATTATATTTGGTTTTTATAATTAATAACCAAAAAAGGAGAATCAAAATGAAAATCGGTCTTGTAAAGGAAATCAAAAAAGAGGAATATCGTGTTGGCTTGACCCCGATGAGTGCAAAAGAATATGTTCAAGCTGGGCATACTGTATTTATCGAAGCTTCAGCAGGTGTAGGGTCAGGTTTTGCCGACAGCGACTATGTGGGAAGCGGTTGCCAAATTATCAGCGACAAACAGGAGTTGTTTGATTTGGCAGAAATGATTGTTAAGGTCAAAGAGCCTTTAGCGGAAGAATATGATTTCTTCCACGAAGGGCAAATTCTTTATACATACCTGCACTTAGCTGCGGATAAAGCTCAAACAGAAGCTCTTTTAGCTAAAAAAGTAAAAGCAGTTGCTTATGAAACAATCATGGAAAGTGATGGTTCCCTGCCTCTATTGACGCCGATGAGCCAGATTGCCGGGCGCCTTGCTGTTCAGGAAGGAGCCAAGTATCTGGAAAAAAGTTTTGGCGGACGGGGAGTGCTTCTTGGCGGAGTTCCGGGAGTGAAAAGCGGCAAAGTCTTGATTATCGGTGGTGGTATAGCGGGAACAAACGCCTGTAAAATGGCGGTTGGGCTCGGGGCGGATGTCACTATCATGGATATTTCCGCAAAACGTATGGCTGAATTGGATGATATTTTTGGAAACCGGATTAAAACCTTGTATTCGTCCCCTTATAATATTGAAGCAGAACTTAAAGATGCGGATTTGGTGATTGGTGCGGTTTTAATTCCCGGTGCGGCAGCTCCGAAGGTTGTTTCACGCGAACATCTCAAAATGATGAAGCCCGGCGCAGTTCTTGTTGATATTGCGGTTGACCAGGGCGGCTGCTTTGAAACTACTCATGCTACCTATCATTCCGATCCTGCCTTTATTGTTGATGATATCGTGCATTACTGTGTCGCGAATATGCCGGGGGCGGTGAGCCTTACTTCAACTTTGGCACTAACCAGTGTAACCAATAAGTACGGCTTACTGATTGCTAATGCCGGGCTGGAAAAAGCTATAGACGCATCAAATCCGGTCAGGCTTGGATTGAACTGCTATATGGGTAAATTATGCAATCAGAAAGTGGCGGAAGCTTTAAATATTCCTTTTGATGAATATTAAACTGTAACCGTCATTTTTTTTGTAATAAAGCGATACAGAATGTCTTACCATTTTCTGTATCGCTTTTTAATTTTATGTCTAATTAGCTCTTTTTTGCAATTAAAGTTTTACAAATGCCGGCATGGTAGTATAATACTACATTGAATATCATTTTTATTTAAGGAGGCATATCAAATGAGAATAAAACAGCTTTCTCTCTTTATTGAGAATAAGCCGGGCACATTGAATAAGGTATGCCAGGTATTGAAGGAAAATGATATTAATATCAGTACTCTATCCCTGGCGGATACGGAACAGTTTGGTATTATGCGTTTGCTGATTCACGACTGGGAGAACGCTAAAATGGTTCTCGAAGATGCTGGTTTTGTGGTGAATGTGACGGAAGTCCTGGCACTGCCGGTGGAGGACCATCCCGGCGGGCTGGCATATTTGCTTGAGATTTTAAATGATAACAGGATAAATATTGAATACATGTATGCGTTCAGTTACGGGAAGGGCGACAAGGCAATTATGGTTTTCCGGTTCGAAGATTCGGAGAAAGCTATAGAAGTTCTTGCCGGTAAGAATGTTGATACGATAAAACCTATTGATTTATTCAATTAACCAAAACAGGAAAATATATGTTTGAAATAGATATAACCCGCAGTTTTTCAGCTGCGCATTGTTTACGCGGGTATCAGGGCGAATGTGCTGAACTGCACGGGCACAACTGGACCGTTCAGGCGGTTTTGCGTGTAAAAGAACTCGATGAAATAGGAATCGCGGTTGATTTTAAAAAATTGAAACGTGAACTTGATGCGATTCTCAATGACTTTGACCATACAAACCTTTCAGATTGTCCGGTGTTTGCTAAACTTAACCCGACCAGTGAAGTAATCGCGAAAACTATCTACGAAATACTTTCTCCAAAAATCAATGACGGTAACGTTAAACTGCATAGAATAAGGGTTTGCGAATCACCGAATTCCGGCGCAACCTATTTTGAAGATTAACGGCGGAGAAATACATGCTTAGCAAACAGCTGCCCGTAAATGAAACTTTTTTGAGTATTCAAGGTGAATCCACTCATGCGGGGCGCTTGTGTTTTTTTATTCGTCTGGCTGGCTGTAACTTAAACTGCAGTTATTGTGATACGGATTACGCCCGTGATGCCGACTCCGGTACGGCTATGACTATAGAACACATCGTTTCCCAGGCAACTGTATCCAAAGTGCGGCTGGTGGAAATTACCGGAGGAGAACCCTTAATCCATGCTAATACTCCGGTTTTATGTCAGGCGCTGCTTGATGAAGGGATGGAGGTGATGGTGGAAACTAATGGTTCCCTGCCGCTCAGTCTGCTCCCGCCTATAATCAAAAAAATAGTTGACTGCAAAACTCCTTCCAGCGGCATGGATGAGTATAATTTATATGAAAATTTCCATATTCTTTCCGACCATGACGAAGTTAAATTTGTTATTGCAGACTACCTTGATTATGAATTTGCTCTGGGAATAATAGAAAAATATAAGCTAAAAAGAAAAACCAGCAATATTTTGTTAAGTCCCGCATGGGGAAAGCTGGACCCTAAAACTTTGGTTGCCTGGATGCAGGCGGACCTTCCCTCCGCCAGATTGCAGCTGCAACTTCATAAAGTCATTTGGGGCCCGGATAAAAAAGGCGTATAGAGTATATATTTGCTGTCGTGCCTAGCTGGTAAAGACATGGTATATTCGATAAATAACCGTTATATCCGTCATTTGAGTAAAATAAACCTTAGTACAAGATGTTGAAAGCAATTATTATACTCAAGATGACTAAATATTAATAACCGTTATTGATATTTATTCCAGTGAAAATAAGATCATATTTATAATCCTGAAACCAAAGTAACCGTTATTTTTTAATGGTAGAAAAGATTGTTGTTACAATAGGCTTTGCTGAATATATCAAGGAGAAAAGAAAGCCAGGGATTTCTCCCTGGACTCTGGTATTTCTTATGCTTTTATCTTCCAGTCGAGTGCGCCTACGGGACATTCTTTTATGCAGGCTCCGCAGTCTGTGCATGATACTGGCAGTACTTTACCGAAAGCTGTTTCCACTTTAGTACTGAAACCGCGTTGTTTCAAGCTGAGCAGATTTTCGTTGACCACTTCTTTGCAGACCTTGACGCAGATTCCGCACTTGATACACTTCATGCGATCCTGGATTATTGCCGGATGACGGTTGTCATAACCATTCTTGAGTTTTTCGCCTTTGATTGCGTCAGGAACAGCGAGGTATTCTTCTGAAAATTCTTTCAGTTTGCATTCGCCCTTAGCGGTACAGCTGCATTCGATACAGCGCTTGCCTTCAGCCATCATCTCATCCTGCCGT
Organism: Victivallaceae bacterium; assembly: GCA_963664605.1. Taxonomy (GTDB): domain Bacteria; phylum Verrucomicrobiota; class Lentisphaeria; order Victivallales; family Victivallaceae; genus JAHOYW01. The sequence continues at coordinate 439,572 of OY761536.1, read as the reverse complement.
ATAGTCGAACAGACTTCCTTGAAAGTTGTTTTGCGTTCTTCGAGCGGAATAAAATTCATGGAAACACGGTCTTCTTCTGAAACATCCTCTTTCAGGTAGACAAGGTCATCTTGTCCGAGGCTCCGCCAATGTCCGCGTGACACGTTGAAAGTAAATTCAGGACACGGCTTGATAAGCCCGTGAGAGAAAAATTCAACAATACCGTCCGCGATCTTACGGCCTCCAGCAACACCTTCGACAACTGTCGCAGCTCCGGTAACGCAGTCACCAGCGGCGAAAACGTTGTCTTCGAGGTGATAAGTTTCTTCGCTAACGTCAATTCCACCCCAACGGTTGGTGCGGACTCCACCTGGAGCTTCGGTTTTCTGCCCGATGGCTGCGATAACCATATCTGCCTTGGTATCGTATTCGCTGCCTTCGATTGGAACCGGGCGGCGCCGGCCTGAAGCATCAGGTTCGCCAAGTTCCATTTTCTGGCAGGTCAAAATCAATTTGTCATTTTCTTTGCGCAGTTTGACTGGTGCGGTCAGGAAGTTGAATTTAACGCCTTCTTCTTTGGCTTCTTCTATTTCTATTTCCTCAGCCGGCATTTCATTTTCCGTACGACGGTAGAAACAGCTTACGTCATCACTGCCGAGCCTGACCGATGTACGAAGACAGTCCATAGCGGTGTTACCGCCGCCGACAACAATAACTTTACCTGGATTGTCTCCGCTCCAGTCATCTAAAGCGATTCCCTGCAGGAAGTCAATACCCTGAACTGCGAGTTCTTCGCCTTCGCAGCGCATGGAGCTCGGTTGCCAGCAGCCGATGGTTACGGCAACCGCGTCAAAATTATTTTTAAGCTCATCCATTGAGAGATTCGCGCCGAGTTTGCGGTTGCATTCAAATTTTATACCGCCCATCTTGGAAAAATGCGCCAGTTCTTTGTCAAGAATTGCCTTTGGGAGACGATATTCTGGAATACCGTAACGGAGCATTCCACCCGGCTTGGGCATCTGCTCATAAATTACTGACTCAATACCGTTGAGGCGCAGGAAGTAGGCTGTGGAGATGCCGGCAGGCCCGGCTCCGACAATACCGACCTTTTTGCCGTTCAAAGGCGGCAGGTCTTCCATGTATTCCTCGTAATACATATCGGCGGCGAGGCGTTTAAAATCATTGATAGCAACAGCCTTGGAGCTGACGTTCTTGCGGCAGTCTTTTTCACAGAAACGCGGGCAGACCCGGCCTATGCTCATTGGCAGGGTAATTCGTTTCTTTATGATTTTCAGGCATTCAAGAAAATCACCTTCACGTCCGGCACGGACGTATTCTTCAACGGCCGCGTGTGCCGGACAAGCCATAGTGCAGGGGGCTTCGCAGTCTCCGGCGTGTTCGGAAAGCAACAGCTCGAGGGCGGTTTTCCGCATATCCTTGACCTCGTCGCTGGAAGCGTCTATTTCCTGTCCCGGAGCAGGGTGTGCCGAGCAGGAGGGCAGGAAACGCCCGGTTTTTACATCCTTGACCACGCAGACAAAACATGATGTGGTTCTGGATACCTTTTCATTATGGCACAAGGTCGGAATATTGATGCCGTTTTCAGCAGCTATGCTGACAATAGTTTTGTTCGGTTCGGCGGTAACTTCTTTGCCGTCCAGGATGAATTTTATATTACTCACTGTAAAAACCCTCGCCTTTTTTCACCCGGAAGATAGTATCTTTAGGGCACACCTCAATGCAAGTGTTGCAACGGGTACATTTATTATTATCAATTACAAAATCGTCGCTGACTGCGTCAACCGGACAATTCTTTATACAAAGTTTACATTTAATACAATTTGTCTGGTCAAGTTTAACATCTACCAGATTGTCACAGGAAAGCTCTTCGCATTGTTTCTCGTTTACATGCTTTTCGTATTCATGTCGGTAATAACGCAATGTCGCAAGCACCGGGTTTGGAGCAGTCTGTCCAAGTCCGCACAGTGACCCTTTGATGACTTTTTTCCCCATTTCCTCAAGAAATTCCAGATCTTCGGGAACACCTTCGCCTGCTGTAATGCGTTCGAGAGTTTCGAACATGCGTTTGGTTCCAACCCGGCAGAAAGTGCACTTCCCGCAGGATTCGCGATGCGTAAAGTCAAGGAAGTAACGTGCAGTTTCAACCATACAACGGTTTTTGCCGATGATAATCATACCACCGGAACCCATGATAGCGCCCAGCGCTTTAAGAGAATCATAGTCCACCAGGGTATCAAACAGCTCGACCGGAATACAACCGCCGGAAGGGCCGCCGGTCTGAACCGCCTTAGTGGTTTCCGGATCAGCTCCACCGATATCAAAAACTATTTCCCGGAGGCTTATGCCCATTGGCACCTCCACCAGCCCTGGACTGTCGAGATCGCCCGCCAGAGCGAAAAGTTTAGTTCCTTTGCTTCCTTCCGAGCCGACGCTCGCGTAACTTTCCGCGCCTTCCGCTATTAAATAAGGGATATTGCCGAAAGTTTCAACATTATTAATCATTGTCGGGTAGCCTTTCCAGCCGCTGTCGGTCGGGAACGGCGGACGGAAACGCGGAGTTCCACGCTGGCCTTCAAGCGAATGGATCAATGCGGTTTCTTCTCCGCAGACAAAGGCGCCTGCGCCTTCTTTTACGAAGATATCCACTTCACGTCCGTCAATGACATTTAACTTGTTTTCTTTGATTTGTTCAATGGCGATATTCAGATGTTTGATTGCCAGTGGATATTCTGCCCGGCAATAAATGAAAATACGGGTGCTGCCGGTCGCGTATGCCGCGATAAGCATCCCTTCAAGAACTTGATGCGGAACGCTTTCCATGAGAGAACGGTCCATAAAAGCTCCCGGGTCACCCTCGTCGGCATTGCATATCAGGATTTTCTGCTCTGCTTCCTTGGCGGCAAGAAAGCCCCATTTCATGCCAGTCGGGAAGCCGCCGCCGCCGCGTCCGCGCAAGCCTGACTTTTTGACTTCATCAATTAGCTCTGCTGAAGTCATGCCCAGGGCTTTTTTCAAGCCGGCATAGCCGCCATTTTCCACATACTCATCATATGAAGTCGGGTCAATTACTCCAGCCAGCCGGGTCACTTTCAGCAATTCCTTGGCTTTACGTTTGGGGTTTATTTTGAAGCGCCCTTTTTCGCCAAGTTCAAGAATATTGGAAATACTCTTTTCATTTGCCGCGACATGAGAGTAAATTACTGATTTACCATCAGCGGTTTCTACTTCGACGACTGGCTCGCAGTAGCAATGACCAAAACAGCCGACTTCATCTATTTGTATATCGCCGCTGTGTTCCTTCAGGATTGCAAGGACATCTTCCGCCCCTGCCGCGATGCCGCAGGACGCCATGCCAATCTTTATTTTCTTTATATTATTATTTACAGTCATTTTTTCTTGTACTCCTTCAAAATCTTTATCGTGGCTTTGCGGTCAAGATTCCCAAATACTTTGCCGTTGATGCTGAGCACTGGAGCTAAACTGCAGCAGCCGAGACAGGCAACTGTTTCCAGGGAAAAAAGACCTTCAGTATCTGTTTCGCCATCTTTAATCCCAAGCTCAGTACTGATCCAGTCCAAAATAAGGGTACTGCCTTTAATATGGCAGGCTGTACCGTCGCAGACGCAAATCTGAAACTTTCCCGGTTTGTTTCGTTTGAATTGAGCATAAAAAGAAAGAACGCCTTCTGTTTCCACAACGGGAGTGTTGAAATACTCAGCCACAGCAACGATACTCTCGTCAGAAACGTAGCCTTCCTGAGCTTGAACCGCTTGCAGGCCTCGAATCAAATTGCTTGATTCCGGTGTTATTTTTTTTAAATAATCATAGTTTTCGGCCATAAAAGACCTCCTGTTGGTTTATTTAAACATTTGTTATAGTATAATTCAAAAACTTTGTAAAGCAACTTAACAAAGATAAAAAAACAAATTTTTAAAATCGCAACTAATATACAGCTTAAAGCTAAGTTGGCAAAAGAAGCGCTTCATTATGTCTCATTTTTTTTAACAATCCGGATACTGACTTGAAAAAAAGCTTATATCCCATATATTTAGGAGATTAAAATGGAACAAGATTAATGAAAAATTTATTGATTTTATGCTTATCGCTTTTAATGCAACCGTTGTCTTGGGCGGGGCTGATAATTGCTGATACGATTGGACAGGAAAAGATTATACGCGACTTTGCATTCAGTTTGCAGCCCAGACGCAATGTAGAAATAAACTCCGCTGAACTTGGAGATGCTTTACGTGACCTTCGGCAAGGGAAAATAAACCTTCTTCTCAGCAACTACAAGCTTGATGTTGAGCAAAGAAAAAAACTTAAGGTCAGCTGCTACAGATATGCATTGGAGCCGCTTATTTTTGTTGTTAATTCGAGCACTAAAATAAACAACCTGAGTAAAGATAAATTAAAAAAGGTTCTGGAGGGAAAAATAATTACCTGGCGTCCTCTGGGGGGGGAAGCATACAGTATCAATCTTGTAATAGTCAAAGACGATCAGCCGGGTATGAAGACTCTGTATAAAAAACTCGTGAAAAAGAAAGCGATAAAGGCAAAGTATCTTGCAGTGACAAATGCGACCGGGGTAGCAGTTTTGGCTTCAATGAAGACGGGGCTTCTGGGAGTGTGCGGTTTTATAAATTTACCTTTAGCCGCTAAGCCTTTATCCGTGGACGGGGTGGCGCCGACTATAGCTAATATACAGTCAGGACGCTATAAACTGGTAAGCGAATATTGGGTTTGGATATCTGATAAAAAAGAACACAAAAATACTCTTGAGCATAAAGCGGCTCTTGAATTTATAACCTTGCTCCGTGATAAAAAAGCAATTAAATTTATAGAAAGCTGCGGTTTTCTGACCAATGCGAAATAAATAAAGAACAGGAATGAAATTATGAGAGATATCAGGGATTTACCCTTAGACAAAATTACAGTGGCGCCGTCCATCTTGGCAGCTGATTTCGGAAATTTGAACGCAGATATAAAACGCGTAACAGATGCCGGAGCCGATTTATTGCATCTGGATATTATGGACGGACATTTTGTACCTAATTTAACTATGGGGCCGCCTTTGGTTAAATCAATCCGCAAGGTTAGTGATTTGATCTTTGATGCTCATTTGATGATTAGTGACCCTTTAAAATATTCTCCGGTTTTTATCGAATCCGGAGCCGATCATATCACGTTCCATACGGAAGCGGATAGCGACCCGATGGAAGTAATAAAAGTCATTAAAGACTGCGGTGCAACGGCTGGTATCTCTATTAAACCCAAAACCCCGGTCGAAAGTATTTATCAATATTTGGATCATATAGAAATGGTTCTAATAATGACTGTCGAACCCGGGTTCGGAGGACAAAGCTTTATGGCGGACATGATGCCAAAGATTACTGCCTTGCGTGAAGAAATCCGCCGCCGTAAATTGCAGGTTCATATTGAAGTTGACGGCGGGATTGGCGCTTCAACCATTGAAACCGTTGCACGTGCCGGAGGCAATATGATTGTTGCCGGAACCAGCGTTTTCTGCCATCCGCAAAGTGCTGAAAAAGGAATAGAAGAGTTGCATTCGGCATCAAAATACCTGTAAAGCTCCTTAAAATAACCGTTACAACCGTCATGACCGTTGCAACGGTTATTTCTGCTGGCGCTAAAAAGGATGTTTTAACGGTTATTCTGTCTTACGCAAGGGATAATGAGGCGAAATAATGGGTTTTGTCTGACGGATTAACTTTCCGTTATTTGTCAGCCCGCAATTCCGTGGTTCAAGCTCTTTAACCATCTTTTGACGGAGTTTTTCAAGACATTCTTTATATTCCGGGTCATCAATAAGATCATGCAGTTCATTAGGATCTTTTTGTAAATCGAAAAGCTGCTCCCGATCAGTTCGCGGGAACCAGATGTATTTGATTTTGCCGTTCGTTAAATACTGCATTTCTTCGCTTTCATCATAACAGGTGCAGTGTTCTCCATGCATATAATCACGCCATTCGCAAGCCTCATGTTTAGTCAGCGGTTGCATGCTTTTTCCGTCTAATGACAAAGGAATATCTATACCTAAGATATCAAGGATTGTCGGCATTACGTCACAAAGCATTACCGGTTTGTCATTTCTGGGAGCGATATTTTTCTGTAAATCCTTTGGCAGTCTTACAATCATTGGGATATGGGCGGAACCTTCATATGCGTAGGTTTTTCGCCACATATTTTGGTCCCCGAGCATATCACCATGGTCGGAGGTAAATAAAATAAGGGTGTCATCAAGGATACCCTGTTTGTCCATAAAATCCAGCAGTCGTCCGATTTCATGGTCGATATGTTCCACGTTACCGTAATATCCGGCACGTGCCATGTGGATTTCCTCGTCGCTTTTGATGCCGTGCCAGGCATTGGATTTCTTTGCGGTCTCAGGATCATCGTGAATTCCGGCCCAGTCGCCGACTTCAGCTTTTGGAAGAACCTTTTTCCGGTATTTCTCAAAGTATCCGGGAATTGCGTCATATGGTGAGTGTGGACGGGAAAAGGAAGTTTTAAGGAAGAATGGTTTTGAGCGATCGCGGTCGTTGATAAAAGTGATTGACTGGTTTACAGTCCAAATATTAGGATGCAGTTGCGATGGTTTATCATAGGGCCTTCCTTCCCATCCGTTCCAGTCGCGTCCATCATCTATACCGTAATCGCCGTCTTTGTGGTCGTGAAACCAGCGTTCGTAATCAGACATGAATTCCTCATCCTGACGGCGTCCGGATTCATCAAGTTCAATGTGGTGAAAACCGAATAAACTGCGTTGCGGATAAACATGCATTTTCCCGACACACTTACAGTAATATCCGGCTTTTGCAAGTTCCCCTGCCAGGGTATGTTCGTACATATCACGCAATGCATCCTGCCCCTGTCCCATGCCGAGGATTCCGGTATGCCACTGGTTCATTCCCGTATGCAATTTGGCGCGTGCCGGAACACACGACGGACAGGAACTGTAGGCAGAGTCAAAAACAGTGCCTTCTTTAGCGATTTTATCAAGATTTGGAGTTTCAATGACTTCATTTCCGGCACAACCAAGTACATCAAAACGATGTTGGTCGGTCATTAACAATAAAACATTGTATTTTTTCTTTTTGCTCATAATTTTATCCCGTTTTTTATGTTTGAAAGGGTTCAAATCTAAGGTTTATTTGTTATTCTATACCTCCAACTCTGGCGGCTTCAAAAAGCATATTGTCACGCAGAGAATCAACGTTTTTGAAATCAAGAGGAAGGTAGCATGTCAAGCAGAACTTGCCAGTATTGCCTTGAAGCTTGAGCGGTACTGAGATCTGTTTCATGAAAGGGTTGTTTTCACGTTCCTGATAGGCGTATTTGCACTTTCTGATATTTTCCAGCCGGGGCTTCAATTCATGATAAGATTTCAGGGTATGTTCGGAGGCAATACGAACCAACTTAGACTCAAAAAATTCTTTTACTTTTGAATTACGCATCTGCGACAGGAAAAGTTGTCCTTGCGAATTGCAATTGAGCCCTTGCATATAAAAACCGGCCGGTCTTGTGTTGATTCCACCTGGAGGAACTGATTTTACACGCCAGTAAACCAGGAAAGGATCGCGGTATTCATGGATCACAAAGGTTGCCCTCCAGCGTTCACTTAATTTACGTACGCTTTCGTTACCCTGCCGCCAGACAGACGAATTTTCATAGGCTTCCATTGCTAAAAGCGTAAAGTCGTCACCAACGGAGAGGCGTTTGGTTCCAGGTTCAATGTTTATGAAATCATTATCGAACAGACATTTCATTAAGCGTCCGAAGCTGGCTTTGGGAATTTTTAATTCAGCTTCCAATTGAGGCAGAGTGTATTTTTCTGATGCGACGGTTCTGATTATTTCTAATCCACGTTGTAATGCTGGAACTTCACTCATTTTATCTTATCCGGTATATTTTTATCATATATGATATTATATTCATCAAATAAGATTTGTCAAGCGTTTTTTTATTTTATTCTGTAAAACCCCTGTCCTTTGGTAATCGGTCAATAACTATTTTTTCCTTGAAGAAGTCCCGGCTGACCCCAGCCGGGACTTCGTGAAACGTGAATATATGGGAAAGATGTAGCCGCCTCTATCTCCAGAGGCGCAGGGGATGTTGTATGGAAGTTGAACCCTGAGATATTGGGGAGCCTAGAACAATACCACGTCCTCTAGCCGTGAATTTTTATTTTACAGCCAGCCGGTTGCTTTTGCGAGAAGCTTTGAGTAATAAACAAAGTTTGGCCATGATACATCAGCAGGAACGCCATGGTCGCATGATGGAATATAACCGCCGGATTTGATAACAGGTTCCAGGCGTTTCATTTCCGCTTCTATAAACTTTCCGCCTTTAGCCATCTCTCGTTTGTCCACTCCGCCCCGGTAAGCCATTTTTTCTCCGAATGTCCGTCTGAACTCATTGATGTCATTTCCCGCCGCGACTTCAATCGGGTCACAGGCATTGATTCCGGCTTCTATCCAAAGCGGTATGAGTTCCCCGATGAAACCATCGGAATCACAAGCGTATACGGGAACTCCGGCTTTTTTGATAATCTGTCCCCAGGTTTCCCATACCGGCAGGAGGAATTCGCGCGTCATTTCCGGAGAGAGCATCGAATATCCTTTATATGCCATGTCTTCGGATATATGAACCATATCAGGAATGCAGTACTCAAAAGTATTCTCCATGAGTCTTATAACATAGTTCTTCCAGAAATCCAGCATTTTTCTTACAAGATCCGGGTTGTCGTAGAACATTATGCTTAGACCTTCAAAGCCGCACCATTCCCGAAGCTGCCAGTAAGGGCCGGAAAAGTGAATGCTCAGAAAATTATCGCGTTTTTTGAGTTTTTCTTTGAGCTCTTCCTTGTTTTCCGGATAACGGGCCGAATCATCGGGGTTATAGCGATGTTTCATGTTTTCCCAGTCTTCCCAATTTTCAACAGGGCACTTTATCCACCTGCGGGTAACAAAATCAACAGCATTGCGTAAATATTCTACCGGGAATTCATTACCAATTTCACAGATATTCCCCTTCCAGTCCTGCACGATTTGAGAGTCTGCCTTTTTTTCGATAACCTTTTCCTCAAACATTGGCATCATGCGTTCATTTACGGAAAATCCCACACCTCCTTTGGGCAATTCCAGCGTTCCTCCTGCTTCATGATACGCGTACTCTGTAATCTGAACCGGGTTAATATCTGCTGGCAGTCCTTCCTTGTGCCAGCGCTCACGGGTGGAATTTCGGCCTCCGCCCGGAATGAATGGAATTTTATCCGGTTTCCCGAAAAGTAAAGCTTCTAAATTTCTTTGACGGTCATTCATTTTATATTCTCCGTTATATTAACTTTTCAACTTTTTGTAAAAAATTTGCTTATTACTATATTTTATATATATTATTAATAATAACAATAGATGAATCAATCATAATTATGGACAAATCAACCTTTAAAAGATATAATGTATGTGTTTCTGAAATATTCAGGACACCGTTAAGCGTGGAAAAAGAGATAGGCCTTTGGATAGACAGGATCGGTATCAACAGCAGCCCTGCAAGACCGCAAAATCTACGTATTCTCGGGCTGTATGCAGCGGTTTGCGTAGAGTCGGGGAATGGCTTTTACTATAGTGAAACAAGCGGGGAAGTTGCAGTCAATGCCGGAGATACTATCATTGTTTTTCCGGATGTTCCCAATATGTATTATCCTGAAACTAAGTGGGATACCAGATTCGTGGTATGGAACGGGCCGGAAGCGGTTAATCTGGAAAAGCTGGGTTTCCTGTCGCGTGAAATGCCTGTAATTTGCAATAGTGCAGCCGCAGTTATCGAAGCCAATAAAAAATTACTTGAAATCATTAAGCGTGAAGACCTGAATTCTATACTTGCGCGTAAAAATATTGCCCTTGATATGATTCTAAATCTTCATCAGCGCAGTGAAGCAGGCAGAAAACAACGTCCGACAGATTCTACAATAGAAAAAGCTGTAAACTATATGCGTGCAAACTATCAAAAAAATATTTCCGTAAACGAGTACGCCAGTTATTCAAACTTAAGTGAAACGCATTTTCGAAGACTGTTTAAACAACATACGGGGAGAAGCCCGAAAGAATTTTTAATTTCTCTGAGAATATCTAAAGCCAAAGAGCTTCTTTCGCGCGGAGTATCAATAAAGGAGGCTTCGGCGCTTGCGGGCTGGGATGATGAATTTTATTTTATGAGAATTTTTAAGAAAATAAGTGGTACGTCAGCGGGTAAATTTCGTCATTAAAGCTTAGTCGCCTTTCTGGTCCCTGCCGTCTACTGCGGCTATCCATTTACCGCCGATCTTATGTAGATCAATATGGTGCATTCCGGCTGCGTTCCAACCTTCACCGCTTTTGGTCAATATGGGGTTTTGAGGAACACTTTTCTCAGAATATTCTGTTTTTGTCAACTTAGTTATTTCAAAAGCAAAAACCTGAATGCCGTAATATGGATTACAGTCCTGGGTAAATCTGTAGGGTTTTCCTTTGTAAATAATTACCCTGCCGCCAGGCCTTGAGATATGGGCATTGAATTTTATAACTGGATTCATGGGGTGCGGTTCCCATTTTCCCATCAAATTATCGGCATAATATATATTTAAAATATTGCTGAATTGTGTAGTTACGAACATCCACCATTGATTATTATAACGGAATATCGCGGGATCTACGAAAGAATAACCGGAAATAAGGTTTTTAACATATTTCCATTTATCCGGAAATGACTCAGCTTTATATAATCTAACGGCAAGATCCTGATGGCTTTCCGGCACGAGGTAATATTCCCCTTTCCATTTAAAAACATTGGGAAATGACATATGGAATTTTTCATCAAGTATTACTTTTTTATATTGCCAGTCTTTAAGGTTGGTGCTTTCGGCGTAGGCAATATTGCCTTCATTATTATAGCGGTCCATAACTTCAAAAAACATGAAGTACTTATCATCTTTAATAATCATGAAAGGATCGGCGACATAAACTGCATCTCCGCAGTTTTTCCCAGTTAAAACAGGGTTTTTGACATCAGGACAGGGTGTTAGTTTGAATGGGGAGTTTCCTTGATATATGCCGATAGACCAGGGGCCATAAGCTTTTTCTTTGGGAATGTTTTTATATGCAGACCTTAGCTTGTTATACGGAAATATCTTATATTTATGCATTAAAATTCCGCAAATGCCGCCGAGAGCCATAGCGAGTAAAAATATTACAAAGACAATAAATCTTTTTTTCAAAAAGAATATTTTTCTCCTTGTCGACGGCTTTGCTTTATTTGACATAAATATCCTCTGGATTTTAAAAATAAATTTCATATTACAGGCGGGTTCTTTCCAGTTCCGAGGCTCTTCTGTAACCCCAATCGAAAAGTTTACTGACAAAAGCATTCCTGGCAGCTGAAGTCTTGAACCCGCTGACTACTGCGACCATTCTTTTGCCGCCACGCAGACAACTTGCGGTTACACAGAAGCCCGCAGCTCTGGTGTAACCGGTTTTTAGTCCGTCAACGCCGGGACATTTATTTATTAAACGGTTAGTGTTGGTCAGCATCTGACGCGCTTTATTTCCTTCCGGGCGGAAAAAATCCTGCTTAGTTGAAGACCATCTTAAAAGCAGTGGGTATTGTAAAAGTTGTTCCGCCAAAATAACCAGTCCTTCCGGGCTGCTGACAGAGTTTGTGTTGTTATCGCCCGGCAAGCCGTGGACGTTGATAAAATCCGTGCTCGGCATTTTTAATTTATAGGCATGCTTATTCATTTCAGATATAAAATTTGCCATATTGCCGCCGCTAAGGAATTCCGCCACGAGATAGGCGGAATCATTAGCGCTTTTGATTGCCATCGTTTTCAGCAACTCTCCGAAAGGATGGGTTTCCTTAACATCTAGATATACTTGCGAGCCCCCCATCCCCGCAGCGTTTGGGGTCACTTGAACCGGAGTGTCTAGCTCAAGGTCAGTGCGTTTATCCAAAGCTTCAAAAGCCAGCAGGAGTGTCATCATTTTTGTCATAGACGCGATCGGTACGCCTTGACGGGGATTTTTCGCCCATAATACTTTATGCGTGTCAAGGTCAACGAGTATTCCGGACAGAGCCTGTTTGCAGCCGGACAATGGTAAGTTGTTGCCCCAGGCTGCTTTGCGGTAATCAAAGAACTTCCCGAAACAGGGGCTACCGGAAGCAACTTTATATGTCTTCTTACGGGATTCCACTATTATTTGAGGAGAATTTTGTTCCGGCTTATTTACCTTTCCGCTTTCTTTTTTTCTGGATATTAAAGGCCTTATGAAAAAAATATGTGCTAAAATTACAATAATTAAAATAACAATAATAGTAACATATTTTTTCATAAGCGCAATTATCCTTTTTTAGCGGCAAAGCGGTTCAGCGCGCTGAACAATGCGGCAATTGCCGCCCGGTCAATATTTGAATGCTCACCGGCTCCGTAAAACAGATATTTAGAACCTTGTGGACGGATTCCAACAAAAGCAATCGCTTTGGCATCTGCGTCTTTTCCCATAGTTCTTTCTGAAAAGTCTTCCAGTTTGAAATCCGGGATCGCATCGCAATGCTGCAGGGCATGGGTAACTGCCGAAACAGGGCCGTTGCCGTAGGCTTTCAGCGTTTGAGGCTGTCCATCAATAGTTATATCTATTTGTATGTCGATATTATCGTCTTCACGAATGCTTCGTGAAAACTTAGTCATTATGTATTTACCTTTTATGTTAACAAAACGCTCCTCGAATATTTCAAGCAGTTCCGAGGAATTTATTTCGCCGCCCTTTTCATCAAGGTAATGCTGTACTTCCGTTCCGATTTCGGGGTGCATTTGCTTAGGCGCATAAATACCGAATTCTTTTTCAAGGACAAAGGCGATTCCGCCTTTTCCCGACTGGCTGTTTATGCGGATAAGTTTTTCATAAGCCCTGCCGACATCGGCTGGGTCAATATGCAGATAAGGCACTTTCCAGCCTTGCTGGAAATATTCAGAGCTCTTTTCTCTGGCATCAATTCCTTTGCGTATAGCATCCTGATGTGAGCCGGAGAAAGCGGTAAAGACCAGTTGTCCGGCATACGGATGCCTGGCGTGAACGTCAATTCCGGAAGCTTCTTCAACACATTTAACGATTTCAGGCATATTTGAGAAATCCAGCCCGATATCTATTCCGCGTGCGAAGAAATTCAAAGCGAGAACAGAAACATCCAGATTACCGGTGCGTTCACCGTGTCCGAAAATTGTTCCTTCAACCCGTTCTGCTCCGGCAAGCAAAGCCATCTCGCTGGCGGCAACCGCACAGCCTTGATCGTTATGGGCATGAATACTTATTGTACTTTCATTGAGATACGGATAGCTGTTGCAAAAATACTCAATCATATCAGCATATTGATAGGGTGGCCGGCGTTCAACTGTAGCTGGCAGATTCAGAATGAAATCATTTTTAGCGCATGGCCCCCAGGTTTCCTTGACGGCTTTGCAGACATCAATAGCGAAATCAATATCGGTGTCAGTAAACTCTTCCGGTGAAAACTCGTAGGCAACAACGCCTTCAAGCCCAGCATCCTGCACCGCGTCTTTTACCATACGGGTGCCGTCCACTGCCATTTGCTTGACTGCTTCACGGTCACGCCCGAAAACAAAACGTCCGTGCAGGTCAGAGGTTGGAACATAACAGTGCAGCAGAGCCGTCTTAGCGCCTTTCAGGGATTCAACGGTACGTGTAATCAAATGTCCGCGAGCCTGGGTAAGAACCGCAATACGGACATCATCCGGAATGAGATTGTTTTCAATCAGACTGCGAATAAAATCAAAATCGTCTTGTGACGCCGAAGGGAATCCGACCTCAATTTCCTTAAACCCGATTTTGACGAGCATTTTGAAATACTCGAGTTTAGTTTCCGGATTCATAGGCACAGGCAGAGCCTGATTGCCGTCACGGAGGTCAACCGACGCCCATATTGGCGCTTTTTGTATTTTGCGATCCGGCCACTGCCGGTTTTTAACCTGTACTGATTCAGGGTATATATATTTAGGATATTTCATTATATTTTCTCCACAAATGAAAACTACTGTTAATTAAAGAAAGATAAGAGAAGAACAGGGACCTACCGAAATAACACTAAAGCACCCAGCGGCCGGGGCGGGCGCTGAGTTTTCCCTCCATGAAAATTTTCATTAACAGTGTTCATTTCTACAAATCCAGTAGTTAGTTTTTTAAACGTAATTCTTATTACTATACAGTAGATTTTGGAAAACTCTAGTAAAAAAAGAAAAAAATAATATTAAGAGAGTTGAATACCTTTACTTATTGAATACCTGCATGTAAAAATATTCTCCAACCTCAACCAATTGAGCAGGGCTTAAGTCAATCAGTTTTGTGAGCTCTTCCGGAGAAAATCTTATGTCAAGAGGCGGCCCGAAAGGAGTTTTCTCTTTTTTTATTTCGACGATAGCTAATTCTCCGCCCGGCTTGAGCAGGCGTTTTATTTCCTTCAGAAAACCTTTCATCTGGGTTTCTGAAAAGCCGTGAATGACAGTGGAAAGGTAAATTAAGTCTATGGAAGATGAGGCTAATTTTGTTTTCTTTGTTATATCTCCGACGAATGCCTCAATATTCATGTTTGATGTTTCCGAATTTAACGCATTTATTGAAACAGTATCCGGATCCAAAGCATAAACCATTCCGGTTTTTCCGGTCAGTTTCGCAAATTCTTTAGCCATATATCCGTTCCCACAGCCGGCATCGAGAATGATTTGACCTGGTTTTATGGATAGAGTAATAAGAATCCGGGATTTATTGAGGATGCTTTCAGATGATTTCCCGCGATGATGGTGTTTGTTTTTGTCATTTTTGCATTCAGTCATTTTTCTGATCTTCCATTATTCAGCTTTATATCTTGAATTCGCCTGTTTCATAGAGGTGGTTCAGGGCAACAGCGGCTCCGGCGTAATAGCCGATTTCCCGGCGCAATTTGCTTTCAACGATTTCGCAGGCTTCATAGGTTTCTTTCCAGGCAAAACGGGAAACGTTTTTCAAGACCGGTCCCATGAAAAGATCGCCGGCAGCCCAGGCGATTGTGCCGAGAATGATTTTTTCAGGGTTGAGCATATTCATCAGCATGCCGTATGCCTGAGCATTGCGCAGGCATATCTCATCCCAAAGGGCGACAGCATAATCATTGCCGTTCCTGACAGCTTTTTCGATTGCGATCAGATCAATGTTCTCAAGTTTGCCGCCTGCTAATTTAATAATGGGGTGGTTTGGCTGGTTTTTGAGTTCATGCTGAACCCGTTTTGCAATGGCAACCCCGCCGCAGTAAGCTTCATAGCAGCCTTTTAAGCCGCATGAACATTGGGGGCCGTCAATAGTCAGTACCATGTGCCCGATCTCTCCGGCGTGATAGCTTGCGCCCTGAACGAGTTTTCCATTGGTGATGACTCCGCCGCCGATACCGGTACTCATAGTCAGGTAGATAACATCTTTTGCGCCTTTGCCAGCGCCAAAAAACCATTCAGCCAGGACTCCGGCATTGGCGTCATTATCAAAATGCGCTTCTATTCCGAGTTGTTCTGAAAGATATTTTTTGACAGGGACATTGCGCCATAGTTTGTTATTGGTCGGAGCTGTCAGAATACCGTTCGGGATGTCGGCTGGGCATGGTGCGGAAATACCAATCGCGCGGACATCGTTTTTTGTCAAGCCGCTATCAGTGATTAACCTTAAACCTTCCGAAACCATTTGAGGGAGTATCTCTTCCGGCCTGGTGTCTTTGTTTTCAATGCGTGCCTGTCCGAGGAGCTTGCCGTCGCTTCGAACCAGTCCGACTCCGAGTTTAGTGCCGCCGATGTCATATCCGAGTACTGTAAAATAATCTTTCATTAAAGTCGTTCTCTTTATTGTATATGTATTTGTAAAATTGTTTAAAGAATATACTCTAATAATAGATATATTAAAGTGCGCTTTCTCAAAAAAACGGAGGTAAATAAATGTTAACAGGCTTTCACGGCGTAATTGCTGCTCAAGGAGTGGGTTATGCTTTTTCTCATAGTGATATTGTCGGACAATCAATAGTGGTTTTTCTACTGTTCGCATCTATCCTCACCTGGACTATTATGCTCGACAAAGGCCTGGCTCTGCATCGGGCGGTAAAGCTTTCAGAATACATGATTTCCATGGCCCGTGGCGGTAAAACAATTCTGAGCCTTTACCGGGACGCAAAAGATAATCCGGCGCCTGTTGCACAGGTTTATATGGCTGGTATAAGCAGTTTAATGGAGTTTCAATCTCTCAGCCATGAGCAGGCTTCGATGATGTTGACTCGCGGGGAACTGCCGCAGATAAAACTGACCGAAGCACAAATTTCCGCTATCCATACCGCACTTGAACGCGAAGTCGCCGACCAGATTATGATTCTTGAAAGACGTATCGGGGTTCTTGGGACGGCTGTGAGCGTCAGTCCGTTTTTTGGGTTGTTCGGGACGGTCTGGGGAATAATGATGGCGTTTACTGCGGTAGCAGCTCACGGCAGCGCTAATATAGGGGCTTTGGCTCCGGGAGTAAGCGGCGCTCTCCTGACAACAGTTGTCGGCCTGGTGGTGGCTATACCTTCGCTGATCGGTTATAATCTTTTAACTGTCACTATTCGCAAAATAACTGTTTATATGGATAATTTTACGGAAGAATTTATTGCTAAAGTCAAGCTTGAACAGCTTGAAATAGAGCAATAGGAGGCGAAACGGTGAACCGCAGAAAACGAAGATCACAATTAGATACTATTGATGAGATCAATATGACGCCGTTGATGGACTTGACTTTCCTGCTGCTCATTATTTTTATGATTGCCACGCCGCTGCTGGAATACTCTATTGATGTTTCACCTCCGGAAATGAATGCGGATAAAATTGATTATAACAAGTCTGAAACGGTTAATCTCCTGGCAAACGGGCAGATCAATTTCCGTGGACAAATCGTCGACCGGGAGAACTTATTTTTAATTCTGAAGAATTTAAAAGATACATCTCCGAAAACAATGCTTTTTCTGCGGGCGGACGGGGATATTTCCTACCGCAAAGTAATTGAACTGATGAAAGAAATTAAAAATTCCGGCTTCTCAAATATTTCACTGATAACTGTCGCGGAAAAATAGTAGAGTTATGTTCAAGAAATTTTACAAGAAAGAAAATCCTGAAAATGCATTGATCGATTCACGCACGCGTAAAAGGATTTTCCGTACTGTTGTGATTGTACATGTGGTGATAATTTCATTAGTTGCGCTCTGGGGAGTGCTGGTGGAATTTTTCAAGCCAAAACCTCCTTCCACTTTGACTGTATCGCTCTATACTCCGCCGGAAACCTCAGGGGCCCCGCCGACATATACTCCGCCTAAAACAGAAGTGCCTAAAAAGAAAGTTATAAAGAAAAAGCCGAAAAAAAAACCGAAAAAGAAATGGAAACCAGCCAAAAAAATAAAGGTATCTAAAAAGCTGGTTTATGTCAAAAACAAAAAAACGCCGCCGCAGGTAAAGCCTATAGATAAACAAAAATTATTGACGGCTATTAAACAAAAATACACCAAAATACGTTCTAATACGAAAAATACCGGAGCGGTGCAAAGTTATGAAAATAGTGTCGGCGCATACCTCTATCAACTGTGGGACACTCCCGATAAAAGCGTTTTGGGCAATAAGCGTCCTGAAGTGAAAATAAAGCTGAACATCGCAGCTAACGGGCAACTGACATATGCTAAAATATTAAACCCCAGTGGTGTCACCGCAATGGATAAATCTGTTCAGGAGCTTCTCAGGAAAGTGAAATATCTGCCTGTTCCAAACGGCGGGGCAAGAGAGGTTATACTAATACTCGAGGTAATAGAATAAATAAGCAAGGCTTTCCCCGGGAAAGTATGAGTTTGACCGTTATTTTAGAAGAGTAACCGTTATTTGCATTAAACAACGGTTATTTTGTTGAAAATGACGGATAGTCGCACTTTATTCATTGATGCCTTCGATATCTTTTATAAAAGCTCTGCGGCTTTTGCCGCCAGTTCACTGCGTTCGCTCTTTTCGAGTGTCATGTGTCCGTGGAGACTTAAGCCTTTCATGCGTTCTATAGTATAAGTTAAGCCGTTGCTGGAAGAATCCAAATACGGGTTGTCTATTTGATTAGGGTCACCGGTAAGAACCATCTTAGTACCTTCACCTGCGCGGCTGATAATGGTTTTGACTTCGTGCGGAGTGAGGTTCTGTGCCTCATCGACGATAACAAACTGGCGCGGCAGGCTCCTGCCGCGAATATAAGTTATAGCTTCAAGTTCTATTGTATGATTGCCGATCAAGGAGTCGGTTTTTTTACTTGAGACGTGATCTTTTTTGTCAGAATGCATTAAATAGTCGAGATTATCAAAAATAGGCTGCATCCAGTGGCTTAACTTTTCGTCCTTGTCTCCGGGCATAAAGCCAATATCATTGCCCAAAGGAACAATCGGACGTGAAACCAGAATTTTTTCGTATTTGTTCTGATGCAGGACGAGTTCCAGTGCTGCCGCCAGAGCCAGCAGGGTTTTTCCGGTTCCGGCCTTACCGACGAGACTTACTAATTGTACATCCGGGTCAAGCAGAACATCCAAAGCCATACGCTGTTCTTTGTTGCGGGGGGTGATATGAAGCTTCTGGCTGTCCATACGCGGGTCCACCAGATGCAGCATACCGTCGTCTTTGAAGCGGGACAAAGCTGTTTTTTTGGGGTTTTCCTGCGACTCCAGAATGACAAATTCATTCGGAAGAGCGGTAATTCCTTCGACTTCAATGATTTTGCTTTGATAGATCTCGTCAATTACCGCTTGTTTGACACTAACGGATTGCTGGCCTGTAAATAATTTGTCATAATCAACTTTTTCACGTTCAAAATCCATTACTTTGAGGCCGAGTGCATCGGCTTTCAGGCGCAAGTTGATGTCTTTAGAGATGAAAATAACATTTTTATCTTGCATGTGGAGGGACAAGGCAACCCGTAGTATCCGGTTGTCGGGACTTTCCAGCGGAAAGGTGTTGTCAAAAGTCTGTTTAAGTTTTGTATCTATTTCCTCACTGGCACTGCTGTCGACCGAACAAATCGTGATTTTTCCAGTTGCGAGCGAGCCGGCTTTACTGAGGGATACGCCTTCTCCGAGGTGTCCTTTTTCGCGAAGAGCGTCAAGTGTCCTAATAACCTGTCGGGCGTTTCTGCCTAATTCATCCTGATATTTCTTAAACTTATCAAGTTCCTCAATTACAGCCATTGGCAAGACAATGTCGTTATCTTGAAAAGACTCCAGACTTTGCGCACTGTGCAGAAGCACATTCGTATCCAGGACGAACGTTTTTGTAGACATAGATATCCTTGGGGTTAATTGAACTCAGGTTGTAGCGAAAAATTCTATCCATATAATTAAAATACTCGATTCCAAAGTAAATTGCAACAGCGTTTCTAAATAAAATTACTTAATATCCTTCAAGTTGAAGCTGCAGATGGCCAAAGCGGAAAAGCCGCATATATAAAGAGCTAAAACTCCTAAGTTTTTCGCCAGCATATACCATGGAATATCCGGCATCCAGAGGGTTCCGCAGCCATTCATCAGTTGTGACAGGAGGTAAGGTTTTATCTCGGTCGCGAATGGCAGGGTCGCTACTATAAAGCAAACAAAATATACAGTTATTGCCGCGATTGTCGCGGCGGTTGGCTTGTTAAAAAGCGTTGAGAAAAATAAAGCAATACTGCCCAGGGCCATTAACGAAAACGAACAGTAAAGAGCTGACGCGAAATAACGAATCAGGGATTCGGAGCTGGTCATCAGGGAAATTTCGTTGCCTAATCTGAAACCTCTTGAGAAAATTAATTGTATAGGGTTGTAACCAAACAGGGCAAAACCGATAAGAACGCTGGTGAGCGCGAAATATACGCAGAAAATGAAATTGAAACTATAGATCGCAAATATTTTTGCCAGGATAATCCTGGTTCTGGAACGTGGACGGCTGGCATACAATTTCAAGCTTCCCTGTTCTATTTCCCCTGCGATTACCCCGCCGGCAAGAGTGCAGATAAAAATCGGCATCAATACTAGAAAAGTCGGAACCAGTCCAGCCCGGGAAAAAAATAAACCATCCATATAATTAAGCAGATTTATCTCAAATTTATTCGCACGCAGGGTGCGATGCAGAAAATGCAGCTTTGAAGTTTTAAATGAAAGGTAACACAGGGCAAGAAAAAGCAGGTGTCCAGCAATAACCACATAATTTTTTTTCTGGGATTTGAATTTAATTACTTCAAACCATATTTCTCTAATCATGATTTTGCCCCGATGTTTGTTCCATAAAAAAACTTTCAAGATTTTTACGTTTAGTCAATAATGATTTTACCATAATACCGTTTTTAACCAGCAGACTGTTTATTTCCGCAGCGCATGGCTCACTTACTTCGATTTGGAGCTTGTCGCGGCAGTCACCGATGAAATGAATAGGCAAAGAGCCTTTATCTTTGGCTTCTTGAAGCAGAATGATGCTTTCTGGTATTTTATCCGGAACTACTTCAATGCAGGTCTCATTTTCAAGAAGTTCACTCATATTTCCGGAGCTGATGATCTTTCCCTCGTTTATAATAATCACTTTTGAACAGATATTTTCGATTTCTCCAAGCATGTGACTGGTGACCAGGATGGTTGTACCGAATTGACGGTTATACTCCCGGATAATTGAGCGGATCTCAATTATCCCTCCCGGATCAAGACCGTTGGTTGGTTCGTCAAGAATAATAAATTTGGAGTCGGGGAGCAGGGCCAGCGCAATCCCGAGCCGCTGCTTCATACCGGTTGAAAAGCTGTTGACTTTTTGATCAAGATAATCTTTTATATCAATAAATTCGGCAATGTCATTAAGTTTTTGTTCATATTCTTTACCGTATCCGCCGGATAATATTTTTAAGTTAGTTCGTGCGCTGAGTTCATCATGAAAGGCCGGCCATTCTATGATTGCTCCAATATTAGCCATTGCCAGCCGGTGCTGCTGGTAGACATCATAACCGCAAATATTAACGGAACCGGAGTTCGGCCAGATAAGACCGACAATCATTTTCAGCAGAGTGCTTTTACCCGCGCCGTTTGGTCCTATCAATCCCAGGATATCGCCGGGTTCAAGTTCAAAGGAAGCATTGTCGACGGCAAGTTTTTTCCCGAAGCGTTTTGATAGATTTTTACAGCTTAAGATCATTTGTTCCTGTCTACATCTTGTAATGCGCGAGCGTTAAGATAAAGATAATTGCGGGATTTTGAGTCGCCTTCTTTGCCGTGGAAATTGCTGTAACATACCAGAACAGGAGATTTGAATCCCATAATCTGCAAAGTTTTTTCATCTGCTTTCATGCCGTTTATTCCCAACTGGGACTGCCATTCGTAACTGGTTCCTTCCTTTTTGAAATATTCCTGGTTTGGATCTCCGGGGCAGCAGAATACGCCTCTGTTCTTGTTGACATAAGGCAGGAGAACTGTAACTATACTCGGATAATTTTCTTCTCCGGCTGGCGGATTTGACGGCGATATTGTGCAGTAGGGCATGATAAAACGATTATCCGAAAGATACATGTTCAGAGCCAGTCCAAGCTGTTTCAAGTTGCCAATGCAGGCAATTTGTTTGGCGCGTTCTCTTGAAGAATTCAAAGCAGGAAGGACCATTGCTGCTAAAATCCCTATGATGCCGATTGTTACCAGTAATTCAATGAGTGTGAAATGCTGTTTTTTTCTCATTATAATGACCTCAGGGTTTTTACCCAAAGCTTTGATACAGGCGTAAATTTACGCCGTTCTTCTGGTGTGAGTTTAGAAATTAAAACTTTATTTACTTCATCAATCGCCGCCTGTCCTTCTGCGGTCTTCAGGCGTTTGCGGATTTTTGCCTTTTCCTTAGCTGACATTTTCTGCACTTTTGAATAAGAACCCTCGGCGCGTTTTTTTATAGAATTAAACAATTTTTCCTGATCTTCTTTCGGCAGTAAACGCATTTGTTCAATGCTGTTGTTTATAGCGTGGCGCAGGGCTGTTATTCGAATTTCTGTCCGTTCTTTTTTCGGATAACGTTTAAGCTGTTCGCGTAAATGACTTAATACTTTATGTCGGTCGCGGCGGTTGGTTTGAGGAGAAAAAGCGGCTGACAATGATTTGGTAAGCTCTTCTCTGGTCCATTCTTTCTTGTTAAGAATTTGTTCGGCGGAAAGGGCCTCTGTTTTAGTAGAAAAAATAAAATAAGCAATAACAATGAGCAACGGTATGCTGACAGCTAAAGGAATAATCAATGCTTTGACCCGCGGATTCAATGCCATAGTATATTTCCCTCATTAGAAACAGTAAACATATAAATCTACTTCTTGTCCAAGCATATGTCAATAAAAAGATTAATTTTTTAATTTATTCTTATGTGTATTATATAAAGTTTACAAATTATAAGTAATTATAAACCGATCTATTAGTATCTAATTAAAAAAAGTTGTATTTTTTTACAACAGTTGGTTGACGGCACAATATTTTTGTTGTATAATATTACAACAAAGGTGAGAGTTTAATTCGAAGCTAAGCTAAAAAAAATTGTTTTTAACTTTAATGAAAAGCAAAAACAAAATTAGGGAGCCTAAGGTAACCCTGACAAGGAGACACAAAATGAAATTCGGGAATTTTATTAGAGAATTGAGGTTGTCAAAAGAAATTACCCTTCGACAATTTTGTATCCAAACAAAAAGTGACCCGGGGAATTATAGCAAAATTGAACGTGGAATTCTTCCTCCTCCAAAGAGTCAAGATACCCTTAATGGGTATGCTAAAGTTTTAGGATTAGAGCAAGGAGAAGATAATTGGTTTAAGCTTTTTGATTTGGCAGCAACAGATAAAGGAATTATTCCTGAAGATCTTAGAAAAAATAAAGATGCGAATAAATTATTTCCAGTTTTCTTTAGGACATTAAGAGGGCAAAAGCCTACAAAAGCAGAAATGGAGGCGCTTCTAAATAAATTAAAAGAAGCTGAAAAATAAGGAAAAACCATGAAGCAAATAAGAGCCCCCTTTTTAACTCTAAATGAAATTAGGAATAAAGCAGATAAATTTCGAGATGATTATTTCAGCAATCAGTCACTTCCTTTGGATATTATAGCTATTGCAGAGTTTAAGTTAAATATAGAATTTATACCTATACCGGAGCTCAAAGAAATTGCAGATATTGACGCAGTTATACTCCCTTGTTTTACAAAAATTGCTGTAGACTCAGGTCTTTATATGGATGAAAGATATATCAATCGGCTTAGATTCTCTATTGCTCATGAGGTTGGTCATTCTGTACTGCATAGGGATTTTTGGAATAAGCTTAATTGCACTGATAGTTCAAAGGGGTTTATTGAAGTTTTTTCACAAATACCAGAACAACAATATTCTTGGATTGAGCGTCATGCAGATGAGTTTGCAGGGCGTTTATTAGTTCCTCCTGATTTGTTATTAGAAGAAGTCGTAAGAAACATTGACAACATACCCGAAGAAGAAAAGGATTTTTATTCAAAAGAGGAAATTCTTGAAAGTATTTCTCCTGCGATATGTAGAACATTTGGTGTTTCTGATCAAGTCATTGATATAAGAATTAATAGGGAGAAAATTATAGAAAAAATCAAATAATAATATAAAACAAATTGTCGCAAAAAGAAAACGACGAAATCACAAAATCATGAAGACATTGGACTTCGCCGCTTTACAAGATTGATCTCTTATATAATACTGCGAAATGTCAACTTGTCAACTCTACAGCCTTTTTTGATTTCAAAATTTTCTATATAGAGTAAAATTGAAAACTAATTAAGGAGGTCGTTATGGCCACAAAATCAAGAAGTGCAGTTACTGGACGCTATGTAACGAAAAGTTATGCTAATAGACATCCAAAAACAACAGTAAATGAACGAGTAAAAAATAAAAAGTAGGAGTTTTATATGAATAATTTAAAAATAGATATTACTTGCAATTGTGGGTATGTTTTTCGTAATCAAGATATGCGTTTTCTTCGACGTGGAACCGTAAAACGTTGTCCACGTTGTAAGACAAATATTACCATTGCGGATAATGGTTTTACAGAAACACAAAAAGAGCTTGATAAATTTGAACGAGAAATGAAACGATTGTTTAGATAAAAAGCTTAAGATACGCGGCTTTGTTTTATTTTATTGTAGCCTGGCGATTTGTCAGGCTTTTTATATTTATTATATGTTCCTGCATTTGCTCCGGTATTCGCTCGGGGTGATACCCTGATGTTTTTTGTATAGACGGGAAAAATACAAAGGATCTTTGTAGCCTAGTTTGAAAGCGATTTCTTCGATGGATAAATGCGGAGCCTGGCGGAAATATTCCTCAGCTTTGTTTAATTTTGCTTCTATCAGTACCCGGGAAAATGATTTGCCCAGTATTTTTTTAAATGAATGCGAGATGCTTGAACGGCTTCGTCCGGCATTTTGCGCGACTTCGCCAAGAGAGATTGAACGATGTATATGTTGCTCTATATAGGCTAAAGTTTTATTTATCAGGCGTTCGCCTTTAACGCTGATTATCTCTTTAGTGATGATATAATCGACTAATATTTTAAACAGTTCAAGGATATTTTTTACTTTGATTTTATTGTAGTAGGGCAGTTCATAAAAATATTCCCGCAATTCTTTTTCGCAGCCTTTTTCCCGGGCAGTTTTTAGAACTGTTGCGGGGAGGTTTTGGGTTGAACGGTACTGACCGATCATGGCATAGCCGACTAATTGTGCCTCAACAAATATCGGAGCAATGGCTTCTTCTATTCCCGCGTGGCAGAGATAGCTGATTATTTTCCCCTGGCCGGCGCATTCCCGGTATTTGCTTTCATCCATGGAAAGGCATCTGTTTTTGTCAAAGACTTTGCTTTGAATAAGCTCACAGAATTTTGAGTTTACACGCCCGCGTTTGCGGCGCAGGATTTTCCCGTCGAGGGAATAAAAAAGTATAGATATTCCGAAACTTGCAGCAAAGCTGTCGAAAATATTTTGTATTTCATCATGAAGGATTATGTCTAAAGACTTTTTCATATTGACTATAATACATCTGCTTTGCATAATAGTCCATGTATTTGCAGAAAATTGTATTCATTTTTTATTCGTTTAGCGGTAAAATGTTAGTAAATCTAAAAAATATGGAGGTAGCCATGTCTAAAAAAGTTAAAGTCGGAATTATTGGTCTCGGATTTATGGGAACCACTCATCTGGATATTTATAAGAACAACCCCAAAGCTGAAGTTGTGGCGATTGCCGATGTCAATCCCGCCAAACTTGCCGGGGATATTAGCAGTGTATTCGCGAATATTGGCGGCGGCGACAATTCTATTCCGCTGGATATGTCGGGTATGGCTCTTTATGCGGACGGCATGGATTTGATTAATGATGTTAATGTTGAATTGGTTGATATTTGCCTGCCTACTTTTCTGCACCGTAAATATGCTGTTCCCGCTCTTGAAGCTGGAAAGCATTTGATGCTGGAAAAACCTATAGGCAGAAGTAGTGAAGACGCTAAAGCAATCGCTGAGGCGGCGGCAAAGTCCGATAAATGTTTTACGGTAGGTATGTGTGTCCGCGCCTGGCCGGAATACCGCTATGTATATGAACAACTGAAAGCCGGTAAATATGGCGAAGTGAAAAATGCTTTCTTCAAACGTTTTTCTCCGAATATGGCTGGCAAAGCCTGGAATGACTGGTTTTCAAAGAACGAATATTCAGGAGGTGCGTTGCTTGATCTGCACCTGCATGGTATTGACCAGATTGTTTCGCTTTTCGGGCGTCCGGTTGCGGTTACTTCTTCCGGCAGTAAAGCTCTGCGTTCTGATTGCGCGGTTGACCATGTGTTTACGTTTTATGACTTCGAAGATGATAAAATGATTGTTGCCGAAGGGGGGTGGTCGGCAGCGGACAACGCGCCTTTTGAAATGAGTTTTCAGTTGGTATGCGAGAAAGCAACGGTGATTTTCGGATCGAATGGACTTAAGGAGCATTACGAGGATGGTTCGGTTGAGGAAGTTGATTTATCAGGATGTCCGGGGCCGACTGGTTGGCATGTGGAGCTTGACAATCTGCTTGATGCGATCCAGAACAAAGTTCCCGCCGATAAATACCTGACGCCGCAGGAGGCTGTTGACGGGATATGTATTGCTGAAGCAGAGCAGAAATCTATTGATAACAACGGCGCAAAAATTAAAATAGAATACAAATAGGAGATAAAAAATGTCATTTTATAAAGCAATCAATTCGTGGGTTATCGCAGGTTTTGGCGGAGAAAAAACTCCATATGAAGCTATTGAATATGCTGTGTCTTACGGTTTGGACGGAATCGAACTGACTGTAGGTGACTGCGTTTCTGTTGATATATCCCAGGAGGAGTGCGGAAAAATAAAAACTTTCGCGCAGGAAAAAGGTATTGGCCTGCGCTCGGTGGCAAGCGGATTTTTCTGGGGATGCTCCCTCGGTTCTCCTGATGAAAAAGAACGTGCGGAAGCTCTCAAATTCGCGAAGAAATATTTGCAGATTGCCGCCTGGCTGGGTGCGGAAACTGCTTTGGTTGTCCCCGGAGCGGTGGATGTGGCATGGGATGAATCCCGTCCGGTAGTTCCTTATTTGACCTGCTGGGAACAGGCGGCAAGATCACTAAGAGAGCTTTTGCCGCTTGCGGAGGATCTTAATGTTAATATCGCGCTGGAAAATGTCTGGAATAAATTTCTCTATTCCCCGGTTGAAATGAAACAATTTATCGACCAGTTCGGTTCAGAAAAAGTTGGTTGCTATTTTGACGTTGGAAATTGCTGCTTGAATGGTTATCCGCAAGACTGGATCGAGGTGCTTGGCGATAACATTAAAGCGGTACATTTCAAAAACTGGAAAAGCGAGGATTGCGGCGGCGGCCTGCATGGTTTTGGTGACGACCTGCTTGACGGAGATGTGGAGTTTGACAAAGTCATTGCCGCTCTGGAAAAAATTAACTATACCGGACCGATTACGGCTGAGATGATTCCATTTTCACGTCTGCCGGATCTGGTTATGCCGGATTTGGAGCTTGCGAAAGCTACCGCTGAAAAATTAAAAAGTATTTTTATATAATTATGAAGATTGGAACAATTGTTGAATCTCTGAAAATGCCCTTGTTAGACGGTCTCCAAAAGGCTGCTGAACTTGGCGCTGAGGGCGTGCAGATTTATGCCGTCGGGCGCAACAGCCATAATCTTTTGGAATATTCAAGCGCGCAACTTCAGGAATTAAAAAACTGCTGTCGGGACAATAATTTGCAAATAGCGGCAATATGCGGCGATTTGGGCGGCTATGGTTTCAAGCAACTTGACGGTAATAAAGAACGGATTGAGTTGAGCAAACAGATTATTGACATTGGCCTCAGACTGGGAACCAATATCATGACGACACATATTGGTGTCGTACCGGAAAATAAATCGGATAGAATGTATTCTATTATGGCAGGCAACCTGCGTAAAGTAGGAGATTATGCCGCCAGCTTCGATGCATATTTAGCGATTGAAACCGGGCCGGAAAACCCGCAGGATTTGAAAGATTTTATCGAAAACGCAGTTTGCAGTAAAGGTATTGCGGTCAATATGGACCCTGCGAATTTAGTGATGGTACAGAATGCCGATCCGGTGGAAGCTGTATATCTGCTTAAAGACCACATTGTTCATACTCATGCTAAAGACGGCATACATATTCGCAGATGTGAGCCTGAAACTGTTTATACTGCTTTTGCGGAAGGCGGCATAAAAGAGCTTGTCGCGAAAACCGGGAAACTTTTTAAGGAGACTCCTCTTGGCGAAGGCGGAGTGGACTGGGAATCCTATATTAAGGCGCTCCGCGATATCGGTTATGCCGGTTTTCTGACCATTGAACGTGAAGTCGGCGATAATCCTGTAGAGGATATCGCTTCAGCTGTAAGCTTCCTGAAAAAAATGCTGTAAAAAAATTGAAGTTCGTGCTATATTGATGCTGTGTAAATCATTAGTGCGGATAAATTCAATGAAACTTGTAATAAAAAATGCTTTAATCTATGACGGGAGCGGTGAAAAACCTTTCAGCGGAACCGTTGTTGTGGTGGACGGGCGTATTAAACTTTGCTCACCTGAAGACCTGACTGTTCCGTCTGATTATGTGTTTGACGCAAAAGGCCTGGCGCTTGCTCCGGGTTTTATTGATGCCCACTCACATTCTGACATGTCGATTCTGGCGGCGCCGGAAGCGATTGGAAAAGTTTCACAGGGAATTACTACTGAAATAATTGGCAACTGCGGTTTATCCGTTTATCCCGTTACGAAACACAACCGTGAACATTTGCAGGAACTCTACCGCAATTACAATGTGGATATTTCATGGACAGACCTGAGCGGCTACCAGGCGGAGCTGGCAAAGAGAAATACGGCAGTAGACCTCGTTCCGCTGGTTGGCCACAATACTTTGCGTGCGTCACTTTGCGGTTACGGTAAACATAAGCTCAACTCAAACGAAACTCTCGAACTCCAAAATTCATTGGCGGAGTGTTTTAAGCAGGGTGCGCAAGGCTTTTCAACAGGCTTGCTTTATGTCCCCGGCAAATTCGCGGACGCAAAAGAGTTAACGGCATTTTTAAAAACTGTCGCGGAATACCGCAAAATCTATACGACACATTTACGGAGCGAAGGCAACAAGCTCTCCGAAGCGCTGATCGAAACCTTTGACACGGTTTTGCGCTCTGGTTTGCAACGGCTTCATATCAGTCACCTTAAAATTGCCGGAGCTTCCAACTGGCACAAAATAGACGAACTGTTTTCGCTCCTGAAAGAAGCGCGAAATCATGGTATTGAAGTCAGCGCTGATCGTTATCCTTATATCGAGTCCATGACCCAGCTGAGCGTTATCCTGCCTGAACCATACGACGATATGGATGATGTAAATCTCGAAAAAGCTTTGCAAAACGAAGATGAATACGCAAAAATAAAAACAGCTTTGAATGCCTTGCCGCCTGAACGCTGGCGGACAGTTCGGCTGGTCTATGCAAAAGGCTACGAGAAGTTATGCGGAAGGGCTTTTGAGTCCATAGCAAAAGAAAAAAGCTGTTCTCCGGCGGTATTATGCGCAAAGATTTTGCGCTCCAACGCAACCGGAGCGCTGGCAGCGTTTCAGGGGATGAAAGAGGAAAATATGCTCCGTATCATGAAACAGGATTTCACGGTCTGCGGGACAGATGAAAGCGTTCGTCCATTAGATTACTCTATTGGGTGTTCACATCCGCGCGGCTTTGGTTCAATGTCCCGTTTTTGCAATATCCTCTGCCAAAACGGTTTTCCTCTTGAAAGAGCAGTTCAACGTATGACATCCCTTCCGGCGCAGATATTCAGACTGCCTGGTAAAGGTTTGATAAGAGAAGGTTTTACAGCAGATATTGTTCTTTTTGATCCTGAAAAATTTAGGGACACTGCAACTTTTGCCGAACCGCACCAATTGACAACAGGCATTTACAAAGTCTGGAGAAATGGCAGAATTATTTATCAGAAATAAATCGAAAAATCTTAAATTAAGAATAAAAATTCTCTATTTGCTATTGACAAATTCTGTCATCGAGTTATAATTAAACCAATGGGTTAATAAATCCTTTGGTTAAAAAATAATGGAAATTTATAAAATGAGCAAACAACTTGCAGTTAACGGCGGCACTAAAGCTGTGGAGAAATTTAAATCAGAGCTTTGCATTTGGCCGATTGTGACGGATGAAGACCGTAAAGCGATAGTTGACGTTTTAGATAATCGTGCCATGAGCGGAACCGATATAACAAAAGAATTTGAAAAAGAATATGCTTCGTGGATCGGGGCGAAATTTGCCCTTGGCTACTGCAATGGCACATCTGCTTTACATGCTGCGATGTGGGCTTGCGGAGTAGGTGCCGGCGACGAAATTATTTGTCCGAGCACAACTTACTGGGCTAGCTGTACCGCGGCACTGTCGTTGGGAGCGGCGGTGAATTTTGCGGATATTGACCCTGATACTCTCTGTATAGATCCTAAAGATATCGAACATCGTATTGGGCCAAAAACTAAAGCAATTGTAGTTGTTCATTACGCAGGATATCCGGCTGAAATGGACTCAATTATGGAAATTGCCGGACGATATAAGGTGAAAGTCATTGAAGATGCTTCACATTCGCATGGTTCAATGTATAAAGGCAGGCATACCGGGACTCTCGGCGACATTGCCGGAATGAGCATGATGACAGGTAAAGCTTTTGCAATTGGTGAAGCAGGGCTGATGACTACCAATAACCGCGATCTTTATGAACGCTGTATTGCTTTTGGCCATTACGAAAGGACTGGTGCGCCAAGTAATTTCAATGCTGTAGACGCGCAGGTGAGCAATCCTGAATTGCAGAAATTTGCAGGGATCCCGCTTGGTGGTTACAAGCATCGCATGAATCAATGGTGTGCGGCAATGGGCAAGGTTCAACTTAAGTATTATCCTGAAAGAATAGTTGAAATTGAAAAGGCAATGACTTATTTTTGTGACTTGCTTGATGCTGTTCCAGGGCTCAAAGCGCATCGCCCCCCAAAAGGATCTGGTTTAACTAAGGGAGGGTGGTACTATCCGATTTGTCATTATAACCCGGAAATGTTAAAAAATGTTCCTTTAGAAGATTTTTGCAAAGCAGTTGTTGCAGAAGGTGTGCCTTGTGGAGCCGGTATCAATTTTCCGCTGCATTTGCATAATGTTTTCCATGAAGCGGATATTTTTAATATGGGACAGCCGACGATGATAAGCTTTGGACAACGAGATGTCCGTCAGGGGTCTGGGACTTTACCGACAAGTGAAGCTGCTTGCTCAAGGAATTTTTCAATACCCAGATTCTCAACTTTCAACAAGGCGGAAATTGAAAAAGTTGCTAGCACATATAAAAAGGTTACTGATAATATTGGAGAACTGATTTAATATGTTTATAGATATTCATGCTCACGCGTTTAAAACTCCGTTTTTGCAAATTGACGGCCGATCCCCGTTTCCAATGCCGGAACAACTTGTTGAGTATTACAACAATATTGATGTTGAGCAGGCGGTTTTGCTGCCGCTGGTTGGACCGGAATTCTATCCAGGGCAGGGCAATGAAGAAATTCTGGAAATAGTAGATCGTTTCCCGGGACGCTTTATACCATTCTGCAACATTCATCCACGTGCAATAAATAATTCCCCGACTGCGCCTCTCAGCGATGTAATGAAAAAATATAAAGATAAAGGCTGTAGAGGTATCGGCGAGGTCACGGCTAATATGCGCTTCGATGATCCGTTTATGCTTAATTTTTTCAAACATGTTGAGATTGCAGGCCTGCCTCTAACTTTTCATATTGCGCCGTGCATTGATAATACTTATGGTATTTATGATGATCCCGGGCTGCCTTTGCTGGAAGCAACGCTACAGAAATTCCCCGGTATCAGTTTTTTGGGGCATTCACAATGTTTTTGGGCGGAAATCGGTGCTTTGAGAAAAGTAAATGATCGCGCTGGTTACCCCGGCTATCCGGTGGACGCGGAAGGCGCAGTACCTGGATTGATGCGCAAATATCCTAATTTATACGGAGATCTTTCAGCCGGCAGCGGTTGTAATGCATTATGCCGTGACCCGGAATATGCTGTTAAATTTATGACGGAATTTCAAGACAGGTTGATGTTTGGTTTGGATATTTGTTCTCCGCCTGCGGGTGTCCCGAATCTGGTCAAGTTTTTAATTGAAATGAAGGATTCTGATAAAATAAGCCTGGAAATATTCAATAAAATAGCTCGTGGAAATGCGATACGTTTGCTGAAATTATAAAGATTTAAAAATTTTACATGCAAAAGTTTCATTTTTGCTCCTGATGGTTTATATTGATGCAAAAGAATATTTATCCCGGAGCGAAAATGAAACTTTTTGTATTGACACATTTTGCTGCAATTGTATTGACAGTAACGTTTACCGCTTGTAAATCATCGCCGAAAGAAGAGATTGCGGGGTCATATAAATTCAGACGTAATGCGGTATTTTCTCAGGTCAGGTTCTTAGCTGATAATATCGGTCAGACCTATACGGATAATGATGCAGTCATGAAGGATTTGGATTCTTTTATCAGGAAGAGCCCGCGTGTCGAAAAGGTTACATTTGCTTCGGTTCCAATGGTTATTAATCCATTTTCAATCACCATGACCGAGGTTCAAAGAGCCGCCCCCAAGCCGATAGGGAAATATATTCCGCGAAAAAGGTATAATATGTCGGAAGACATGGTCTGGTATAGGCGCTTGCTTTGTAAACAAGATGCATACTGGTATCAATCGAAACAGAGTTCTGATGTTATTTCTTATGTATATCCTGTTTTAAAAGAGTTGAATCCTGAAATTATTCTGTATGTATTGAAATTGGATTTTAACCGGAGTGATAATCCTGTTCTTTTCTGGGATGTTCCCAAGGTATACTATGACCAGGAATTATTGAGGCTTGAAAAAGAGTACCTTAAAAAATATTTTTTCCTCAAAAAAGAAGCTGAGAAAAAGCGTTTGACGGCGGCTCAGGAGAAAAAATTCAAAGAAGCTAAAGCGTATTATGATTTAAAATTCAAACGGGTAATAAGGACAGGTGAACGCAGGGAAAAAGAGTTAAAGCGGCGTTTGAAAGAAGAGAATGAATAGTTAATAGCCTGAAATAAGCTTATTTTTACGAATAAAAATTTGCATTTCTAGAAATAAGCGATATTCTAATGTTTCACTTAAAAGGGCGTATAGCTCAGTTGGCTAGAGCGCTACGTTGACATCGTAGAGGTCGTTGGTTCGAGCCCAATTACGCCCACCATTTTTCCACCTCAAACCCTGCACACAATTGCCTTTGTATTCAAAGCTGTCTGTTATTGTCTTTTTATGACTTAAACACATAAAAGATACCCAAAAGATGCCCAGTTTTTTAGACTCATTCATCAGGTTATATCCATTAAATATACACTCGGATTTATTTGTTTTAACTTTGTCAGCTACGTTACATACCTTACTTGCGTAATACTTGATAATTACTTTAAAAGCTCTATAATTATTATTTTTATTATTACTCAATGATGTGGCTTTTGCGATATTCTCCCGGTGTCATACCAAAATGTTTTTTGAAAGATCTAATAAAAAAAGACATACTGTTGTATCCACATAACTCTGCTATATGCTGTATAGACATGGTATTGACTGTTAACAATTGGGATGCGTATTTCATACGTATGTTTATGATATATTGAATAGGAGTACAGTTTAAATTTTCAATAAACATTCGAGTTAATGTTCGAGGTTGGATATTAAACTGTTCTGATAAAGACTGTAAGGAATAATGCTCGCTTATATTAGCAGAAATTTGTTTCGTAATTATGTTGAAATTTCCCCTGATATCCTTTCCCCTTATTTGTGCAAATACTTCCATTATAAGCGAATAAGCGAATACAGAAAGTTCTTGAAACACCCCTGTATCTTCCTGAATTATATGCTTTATATTTTCATATATTGCATTAACTTTGTGCGGCTCTGCAAGGTGGATGATATCATCTTCCAATAGATATTCCTGATTACAGAGTATAGACATTATTTGCCCATTGTTTACCAGGATAACTTTTTGACTAATTAATGAATTTTTCGGGACCGTGCAAGTATAGCGAATCTTAGGATGGAGAATTAAAAAATCTCCAGGACTGATTTTACGAGTAATATTGTTATAATGCAAAAAAGCTGTTCCGTTTTGAATTAATCGTAAAGACCAATATGGGTGAATAACTGAAAGATTCGCCTCTGCTTTGTAAATATTTTCTCCATATGCAAACACCTGTATTGCACTAGAGTCAAAGAATGGCAAATAAGATTGCTCCAGCCAAAATTTATCTTCAAAATATTTCCCGCTTTTATGTCGATAATAAAAAGATGGGAGTTTACCTTTAGTCATTTTTTATAACAAGCCTTTTTTTGTTCATTTTTTTGTCAATATAGTTCAATTGTAAGTTATTGCAAAAAAACTAAATTGCAAGTATCTTTAGAGAAAAGATATAAATCAGAAATAAATCTAATTGAATATAGTTCAATTTTTCGTTCTTGCCTGTAATGTCGCTATTGGCAAATAGTTTTGAAATTGGCTCTTTAATTAAAATAAAGGAATAAAAAAATGATTACTGCATATTGTTTAAGTTATGGAAATTGGACTGTAATCCCCAAACAATGGGAGGAAAGCTTCAGCGATATGCTAGAATGCGGATTCGATGCCGTTGCATTATCTTTCAGTGAAAGTGAACTTGTATACGCTCGCCGTGCCTTTGAGATGCAGGTCAATCTCGCTCAAAAGATTGGTTTGGAGGTTTATGTTGTTCCAAGTCGTTTCGGGGGGCGTTTCGCAGGTGCGCCAATGATGCCAAGCCCATGGCTTACAAAAAACCCGGATTGCCAATTACCTGGAGTACCAAGGTTAGCTTGTGTTGAATCTCAAAAATTCCGTGAATGGGCACAGTCTTTCATAGAGCGTATTGTAATTGATTACGATATTGATGGTTTAATCTGGGACGAAGCGAAACTTCCACACTATATTTCAAAACATCCTGACACAATAAAGCGTTTCGGACCTGAACCTACGCCTGAACAGATGCAGGATAGTTTTATTGAATTTGTCGATGAATTGCTAAAGGCTGCTAAAAGTATACGTCCAGATTTAGTTATGACTATGTTTAACATGCCTGGCACTCCTGAATACTTTACATCAAATGTCATAAAACTCCCAGATATTGATTATGCTGGTTATGATGGAACGTTTTCACATCAAAGTTACTTTCACGAACAAGCTGAAATTCTTAAGCCTTGCCTTAATGATATATGGAACAGAACAGAATTTGAGTGTAAAGCTGCCGGAAAGAAAAGCTTTGCTCTTGTAGAAAATATGTTGATGCCTGAGGGAGTGACAGAAGATTATGAAGAACGGCTTGATAAATACCTTTCAACAACACGCCCGGATCATATTTCATTTTATTACTATGGACATAATAACGAATGTCCGGAAGAAGTTCATCAAGCAACAGTAAGACAGATGAAAAAACACCTTCTATAACTTCTACTGGTTTCTAAAGGCAAAGCTAACTACGGCTATGTCGTTTTAAAATAAAAAGGGAAAACAATGAGTAACAAAAGATTCCTATCGTTATTTTGTTTGGCATTATCTATATCAGTTTCTACAATAGTCCGTGCCGGATACATCGAGGAAAAAGATGGTAAAACAATAATTCACGTAAAAGTCTGGGGGTTACCGGATCCGGCAAGTGTTTCAACTACTGAACGTGCGAATGTCGCAGTAGTTAGACAATTCCGCAAAGCATTTCCAAGGATTTTTGCTGAAAAATACAAAATGAAATATAAAGCCAATCTCCAGAAATATGGTAATTATAATTGGGATAACGTCGAAATTGTTCTTGATAAATTTTCCGGCATTAAGGTAGAAGGGGTTGAAGGTGACCTCTTAGCTATTGCCGGTGATATGGCCGCTGATATCCTGTATATTAACTTTCGTAAATCAGATAACTATATAAGCAATGGATTTATCCAGCCACTTGATAGATATTATTCGGAATTAACGCCAGAACAAATAAAGTCTCGTGTTCATGATAAAATCCTTCCGGTAGTTTATCGTAAAGGGCCGGATGGGAAAATGCACTGGTGGACAATGCCATATGGAGGCTTGCTTGGGAAAGTATTGGTTTACCGTAAAGATTTGTTTGAAATAAACAAAATAGCTCCTCCAAATAAAAATTGGACTTGGAAAGATTTATTAAACGCATGTAGGAAAATAACTGACCCGGCGAAGGGTATATATGGAATTCTTCTTGGGAGAGGTATCGCAGAGTCATGGTTCTGGGTCACGTTTTTATGGTCTGCTGGTGGTGACATTATGACCTATGATTCCAAGAAAGACACATGGCTTTGTACATTTGATTCTCCTGCGGGAGTAAAAGCTCTTGATTTTTATACACAATTGTCTGCTGAGCTTTGGACTGATAGAAAAGGAATAAAAAGGCGTGGTTATGCTTATAAAGATGCTGCTGAAGCCAGTTCAAAGTGGAGGAATGGTAAAATTGCAATGAGATTTTCTTATATAGAAGAAACTCTTTTGGCAGCAATACAGCCGGAAGTGACAGGTATGGCTCCTGTCCCAATAGGACCAGACGGGCATAGAGGGGGTGAGCTTAACTCCAGGATGTTCGGGCTTTATGCCAAGATAAAATCACCAGTAATTTGTGATGCGGCCTGGGAATACATGTTGTATTATGACAGTATTTCTGCGCAAAAACTTAGAACCAAAATCATGGTTGAAGGCGGAATGGGCAAATTTATTAATCCCAAATACCTGAAAATGTTTGGTTATAAGGATGTGCTTAAACTTGTACCACAGGGATGGGAAGAGACTTTTAAAATAGCGATAGAGACAGGTCAACCTGAACCTTATGGGAAAAACAGTAACTTTGCCTATGATGAAATGACGAAGCCCATACATCTTGCCGAGGAGATGGAATACAATGGAGAGCTGGCAGCTATAGGAACGAAAGAACGTCAACGGCAATTAACAAAGATTTTGAAAGATGGTTGTGCGCATGCCAATGAACTCATGATTGGGGAAATTTCAGCTAATGAGCTTTTCTGGCGCCGTTTCTCAGCATGGTGTCTCTTAGCTGGAATAGGAATTGCTTTCTTCTTTGTGTTTCGCAAAGTATATGGAATATTTACCCCAAATAAAGATGATGAAACAGTTCAAGGGGCATGGCAGTTTAAAAGATATTTCTGGGCTTATCTAATATTGATTCCGGCAGTAGTTTCTATTGCTGTTTGGCGATATGTACCTTTATTGCGTGGTTCTTATATGGCTTTTTTTGACTATAAGATTATTGGGGAATCAAGCTTTGTTCTCGTTGATAACTTTGCAAATTTATTGTGGAATCTTGAATGGTGGAATTCTATTTGGAACGCAATACGATACAGTTTATTGACTATAACGATGACCTTTCTTCCTCCAATTATTTTGGCTATCTTTTTGCAGGAAGTTCCACGCTACAAGATTTTATTGAGAACTATTTATTACCTGCCGGCGGTAATTACTGGACTGGTTACGATGATATTATGGAAGCAGTTCTATGAAGGTTCTGAAAACGGTTTAATGAATAGTGTTATAATGAGCATACCTGCGATAGGTTTTATTCTGATAGGAGTGGGCGTTTTTTATATATTTTTGTCTTTTGCTAAACGTTTAAGGTTCTATGAATTAAAACTGTCGATGTGGCTTTGTTTCATTGCTGGATTACTTGTTTTTTATACGATAATTAATTTATCTACTCCGATATTCTTCCAGGGCTGTGAAACTTTCATGACAAGCTTAAAGCTTATGCCAAGCCGTCTGTTTTCATTTACTCCGCTTCCGTACAGATGGTTGAGCAATAGTGATACAGCAATGTTTTCATGTATTTTGCCAATGGTTTGGGCAGGAATGGGGCCTGGTTGTTTGATTTACCTTGCAGCTCTTAAGGGCATCCCCAATGATTATTATGAGGCCGCTGATATTGATGGCGCGACATTTATTGATAAAATCTTATTTGTTGTATTTCCAAGCTTGAAAGCACTTATAATAATCAACTTTGTCGGAGTATTTATTTCTTCCTGGGCGCGTTCAACTGGACAAATCCTTGTAATGACAGGCGGTGGAGCTAATACGACTACTGCGGGCTTGATGATTTGGAAAAAGGCCTTTACTTATCTCGAAATGGGGCCGGCTACGGCAATGGCGTGGACTTTGGGATTTATGTTGATAGGCTTTACGGTTTATCAATTACAAATATTATCCAAGGTGGAGTTTAAAGCCGTAGGCAAAGCAAAATAATAATATTTTAATATAAGGATTTTGATGAAATGGGCATTATTTCCGAAATAGGCAGAAAAAACATAAAAGTAAAATTGCTAGTCTGGGGTATTTCGTTATCGCTGATAATTGGCGCGATTTCTATGGTATATCCATTTGCTTTGATGATCAGCGGCAGTTCCAAAAGCGCCGTTGATGTATCTGAAAATGAGTTAATACCAAGCTTTCTGACAGATAAAAAAATAATTTATCAAAAAACGATAGAAGCCCTGTTCAATGAGGATTCTTCCGCTTTCCAATCATCATATGATATTCAAAATGGAGATTTTAAGCAGCTTGATATTCCCCAAAATATCAATAGGACTCTTGTTGAAGAATGGAATGAATTTATAAAACAGCATAATTATAAGCAGTATTATTACGGCTTGGGTTTCATTGCTGTAAAAAACTCTAAAAATACGTGTCCAATCAACTTGCGGCGTTTTAAAAGTATGTTGAGCAAACGTTTTGACAATAATCTTAAAGAAATGAATAAGGCAATGCAGCTTGAACTAGTAAGCTGGAATTCTTTATTCGTGCAATCTGCAGCCTACCTTTCTCCAAGGAGTATGCCGAATACAGAAACAGAGCTGTATAACACATATTATGCATTTAAGGAAAAATTCTTTGATGGCAGCCAAAAGGATATGTCTTTGGTAAATCGTTATTTCATTAATCCCGAAGGTTACTTTAAAGCTATTTTCCTGCGATCTCAATACTCATCACAAATTGCTAAATATAATACTAAACACAACACAAAATATAAAAGCTGGAGAGAAGTAAAACTTACGCGCAGCTATCCTGCTGACAAAAAAAAATATACAGACATGCAGCGTGCTGACTGGGAAGACTTTGTAAGGACTTTGTTGAACAGGTTATGGATCAAGGCAAATCCCAGGGCATTGACGGCTTATCAGGACTACCTGCGGGGCAGATACGGAAATAAAATTGCGGAGCTAAATAAACTTTACGCTTCAAAGTATAAGAGCTTTAAAGAAATTGAATTATTTACTGAATTAAAAGAAATCCCATTTTTTGGCTCCCGACTTTCCGATTGGAATCAGTATATTCAAGGTTGGCATGATCCAAAAGGGAAAATTTATAAGATTTCTATTGAAGATATTGAGATTATTGGTGCGATATATGATTTCAGAGATCATATCAAGGCAAAATATAAAACTATTACCCTTGCAAATAAATCATTAAACACTAATTATAAAGACTGGAGTGATATTGAAAGCCAGCAACAAGCATCTCACTATTTATGGATTAAAAATAATTATAATATCTTGAAATGGGAATTTATCCGCCGTAATTTCATTTCAGTATTTGATTATATTATGCTGCATGGTTACGCTATTTGGAATACCTTTGTATATTGCTCATGCGCTATAATTTGCGCATTGCTGGTAAATCCGCTGGCTGCTTACGCTCTTAGTCGTTTCAATCCGCCGTCAACATACAAAATACTTTTGTTTCTTATGGTCACTATGGCCTTTCCGCCGATGGTAACGCAGATTCCTGCATTCCTGCTCCTTCGAGAACTGAATCTCCTTAATACATACGGAGCTTTAATCCTGCCTTCACTGGCAAATGGCTATTCCATATTCCTCTTAAAAGGTTTTTTTGATTCATTGCCTCAGGAGCTATACGAAAGCGCCCAAATAGATGGTGCAAGCGAAATACGTATTTTCTTACAGATTACAATGAGCCTGTCAAAGCCAATTCTCGCGGTTATAGGGCTGCAGACTTTCCAAATGGCCTACTCCAATTTTATGATGGCGCTTCTTGTTTGTCAGGATGAAGATATGTGGACCATTATGCCATGGCTGTACCAATTACAGAGTGATAGTTGTCAAGGAGTTATTTTTGCGTCCTTGATTATTGCGGCTATTCCAACTTTCATAGTCTTTGCCTTTTGTCAAAATATTATTATGCGCGGCATTGTTGTTCCGGTAGAAAAATAATTTAACACCAAAGTAATATTATTATGAAAAAAATAAGTGATGTAGCGCAACCAGATCAAGAAGACTGGGGCTTTATTAAAGAACTTGCGCGAGCGTGGAACAGAAATTTTAGCTGGCAACGTACAGTTGCAAAAGAAAATGAAGCAAACCTGACTCGCGGAGTGAGGATAAAAATCACCTTTCCAGACCATGAAAAGCGTTTAGAAAGCGCATATGAAGATCTGAATAGATTTTTTGCTGATTCCGGGCTCAAAAACAATGGCAGCTACGAAATAGTTATCGAGAAGAATGATACAGAATGTTTTGAATCTTACCGGCTTGATATAGATTTTGATTGCTGTAAAATTCAGGCTAATGATTGTGAAGGCATTCGACGCGGCATTTATTATTTAGAGGATCTGCTGCTTGCTGCGGATGGCGCGTTTTTGCCAATTGGGGTTATTAAACGCAAACCGTGGCTCAAAAACCGTATTTCCAGGTGTTTTTTCGGTCCTATTAAACGCCCTCCATTTAATCGCGATGAGTTGTTGGATGATATAGATTATTATCCTGATGAGTACTTAAACCGTCTAGCTCATGAAGGTATAAACGGTTTGTGGTTAACGGTAGCCTTTAGTGATTTATGCAAAACATCAATTACGGAACTTCCGCCAAATGCCGAAAAACGCCTGGAAAAACTGCGCCAGACGGTAAAAAAATGCTTACGTTATGGAATCAAAACCTATATTTTTTGTATTGAGCC
Source organism: Victivallaceae bacterium (assembly GCA_963664605.1). Taxonomy (GTDB): domain Bacteria; phylum Verrucomicrobiota; class Lentisphaeria; order Victivallales; family Victivallaceae; genus JAHOYW01. The sequence goes on along the minus strand of OY761536.1, from coordinate 398,846 downwards.
GCGTAGCATGGCTTCTGATCATCCAGTTTTTTTAAATAATCCAGAGTTAAAAGGATCGAAATCATGGGATGAAAATTACTGTTTCTGTCCATTTTCTGATGCTGCACAAAAATATCTTTACGATTCAACAAACGGGATATTTTCTCAAGTGCCTGGACTTGGCGGAATTATAAATATTTCGCATGGTGAACGTGCGACAACATGCTTGAGCACTGTTTCTGCAACAACTGATCACAGCATAGAATGTCCTGTTTGCAGCAAGAAAAAACATTGGGAAGTTTTAAATGCATCACTGACGGCAATGGAAAAAGGGATGCATTCCGCGGCAGCTGATGCTGATTTGATAAGCTGGTTATATATGCCGCAAGCCGCTAAACTTGGAGAATGGGTTTACGATATACCTGGGCATACTCCGGAAAAAGTCATTCTACAGTTCAATTTAGAATCTGGTGGAGAAAAAGAGCAACTTGGCAAGATTCGGACAGGCGGAGACTATTGGCTGTCTTATGTAGGACCGTCTGAAAGCTTTCAAAAGATATCAGAATCCGCAAAAGCCTCCGGTGTTTCAATGTCCGCTAAAATTCAAGCTGCCTGTTCGCATGAAGTCGCAACAGTGCCTTATGTGCCGGTACCATCACAGCTTTATTGTAAATATAGCAGAATGTTTAAACTTGGCGTGTCCAGTGTTATGCAATGCTGGTATTTTGGTAATTACCCCGGTATTATGAATAAAACAGCCGGAGAATTGGCCTTCGAGGAATTTAACGACTCTGAACAAGAATTTTTACTTCGCATCGCCCTTCCAATGTGGGGGAAACATGCGGAAAAAATTGTCGAAGCATGGAAATTGTTTGCTGAAGCCTACAGTAATTATCCATTCGAAAACATGTTTCAATATTATGGCCCGATGCATGATGGCATAGTTTGGCCTTTATATTTAATTCCGGAAAATAAACCTTTAGCTCCAACATGGAGATTGGATTATGGAACCAGTGGGGACCGCTATGGCGAGTGTTTGGGAAAGTTTTCTCTTGATGAAGTATTGTCGCTGTGTTATCCTCTCTCAAAAAAATGGAACGAAGGGATCAAAATAATGCGCGCTTTACGTCCAGCTTTTTGTGATAATGCAGAACGTTTGGGTGATATTGTTGTAGCTGAGGCATTGGGGATACTGTTTGAGTCCGGATATAATATTTTAAAATTTTATGCTTTACGGGAAATACTCTCGAGTTCCAATACTGCTAAATGGCCTGATGCATTGACGCAAATGGAAAATATTGTCAAGAATGAAATAAAACGTTCCAGTCGAATGATTGAACTTTGCGAGGCTGATTCCAGATTAGGATTCCATTCCGAAGCTGAAGGATATAAGTTTTTTCCCGATAAACTGAAATGGCGAATTGATCAACTTGAGAATTTATTAGAAGACGATTTTACTATGGTAAAAGACCGGATAAATAACGGGCAAAAACCATTTGTAGACAAAACGACGAAAACTTATGTTTGTAATAGCGGAAAACTGGAGAAAGCCGGGGATTTTATATGGCGGGCAGATTATAATGGTAAAAAACTTAAAATTTCTGTTTGCAATCATTCTGCCCAAGATACCTTCAGGATTTATCTTGAGCATGAAGTATTCCATCCGCCAATTGTTATTACATTCAAAGGTGATGAAAATATTGAAATTCCGCTTTGCACTGAGAAAAACAGTGTTGGATTCAATATCATCAAACGAAGCGGAAACAATAACGATACGGTTTATGTTAATACTGAAGAATGCAATGCATGGATAAAATTTTCACCTCTCATCTTGCGTTTATGTTTAGGGTATTACAATCCCCAGTCAATGGGTAAATTAATTTTATATCAATCTAAATAGAGAAATACTTTTCAAACATTTTGGGAGCAACATGAGGCAGCCTATGCATTACGGAGGCGCTCAAAAGATATTTAAACGCCGTGTGCAAGTTTTTTAAAGGCATTTGTGCACCGCAAGGATAACTTGGTTGGAGGGCGAAACTCTGTCGAGCCGCAAATGTTGAACATATTTCAGCTTGTGGGACACTAATCCTCCCCCAAATATGTAATGCGGCGGTATTCGAACAAACAATGTTTCAGCAAGTGCAATAAAAAAACTTGCACACGGAGTTAGTGAAATAATTTTTTTTATTAGATGATGCCAGAAAGTGAATTGGTATTATGCAAGTATAAAAAAGTATCATTATACCTGTGTTGTTATTGGTTTAAAGAATTATCGAGAGAAGCTCATTTCTGGCTTCAGCTAAATTCAGAGGATTTTCTAATGGAGTAGCTTTCCCTACTTTATATAAATACGATTCCATTAATTGTTTCTGTTTCGGGGATGCTACTTCAAGCACATTCAGAAAAAGTGTTAAATCCTGTAAACCTGTCTTGTATGCCTCCCAGCGTAAAGAACTGATTGGATCTTTTTCTCCAGGATATAACAAATACATATCACCTGTTGGCCAGTTAAAAGCAGGATTATTATACAAATCTTCGGGCCAGTCAATGATAGACCAGCGTAGATATCCGTTTAATTTATTGGCAATAGAAATCCATGGAATTCGCCAAGCCTCGATAAGATCACTGGCAAAAAGAGTATTGCCCCAATCCGGTAAACAACAGCTGTACCAGCGGACATCGATTCCTGAATGCTGTAATTTTTTCATGTTTTCAGGAGAGAAACCGCATTCGAGATGAAGAGTGGCAATATCAATGCAATCAATAAGCTCCATGGCTTTATCTGCTGATATGGCTGCACTGATGCGGATTGCTGGCTCAATAGACTTGAGCATTTGCGCGACTGCCCTGAAGCTGTCAGCATTCTGCGGTTCGTCATATGGACATACTGTGATTAATTCTAGCCAGCCTTTTTTACGGTTATGTTCAACAAAATCCAGGAGAAATGCTCGCCATGCCTCCTGATATTCCTGTGATTGCCAGCTTGTAACAAATTCGATATTTTTAGCGAGTTTTTCGTCATAATAAGATAAGAATGGAGCCTGGTTTTTACATGGCAGTAATGAATGACATTCTATTTCTTTATCAATTCCCAAATTTATATTTAATTCGACATAACGGTCGTATATAGAATAATCAAAGGAAAGACTGGCATCTGAATTCCTGCGCCACTTAATCATTCCCGGGTAAAAGTTGTAATGATAAAACCTTTCAGGCAGAGGATAACGAAAAGGGTCTGAATTAATAATTGCCATTATTACATTCATCCCGCCTGAAGCCATTTCCTTCAAGTATTTTTCTGCAAGGACCCAGAATTCTTCACTCCACAATTTTATTCCAAGCTCCAGACAAAAAGTTTTCCAATGAGGCCAGAAAGTAATTTTTAAATCTTCAGTAAATCCAACTTTCACATTTAAGTTTTTGACCGTCAAATTAAAGGTTCCGTTCCACTCTTGATGCGATTTAGAAGATAGTTTTAATTTTATGCAGTAATCTCCAGAGGGAAAATCTGCAGGAATATTTGCCTTTAATAAAAATGAAGTCGTTGTGTTTGCCGGTACATCAGAAGTATTTGTATCTTGCAAAACATCTTGAAGAAAAGTGTCCTTTTCCGGGAAAAATACCCGTTTTACCGGGAAAACGCGAAATTCCAGTCCGCAATTCAATCCTGTTTCAATTCTCAGTGCAGAAACAGGGAAGCGGTCGCGTACTGAAACCATAGCTTGAAAAGTAAAACCATTGACGCACTGAAAGGACATCTTTGAGTTTTCTAGCCATTCATTGGAGTTAAATCGGCGTATTTCTGATATGATAACTTTTTCCAGTTTACATATGCGGCGTGGGTCTGAATCTGTACCAGGCATTGCTATAATGTCTCCTTGTATTTATAAAAAACGTGCAAAAACTAATAAATTAAATATTGACTATATAATAATAATAATGTATATATCATTACATGTAAATACCAAAAAGAATCATAAAGATACAAAAAAGGATCATGAATACGATTATTGAAACACCTTTTTCGCAAAATGCCTGTCCGGAATTTTTAAAGAGATACGGATTATGGATTTTTAAGTATAATGAAGCGTACAAATGTCCTGCTCGCGAGCCTGGTGTTTTTCGTTATTATCGCTTTTATTCTTTATCGCATCTCATAAAAGGTAAAGGATGGTTTTGTTCTGAAAATATAAAAAGACAAACTTTTGATGCCGGCCACGCTGTACTGGTTTCACCCGGCACTAAACAAGGCTATGGAGGATTTAACTCAGATTATCATGAGGACGCAGTATGTTTTTTTGGTCCAATCGCAGACAGGCTGAAAACCACAGGAATAATTCAAGACGGAGTTGTAAATATAGGTTTAACGCGACAGCTTCTACCCATAATTGATCTTATAAGAGTTCCAGCTGTCAACTCTCAGTTTAAGGCAAATATGCTATTGCAGCAATTGTTAATGGATATTTATTTACATCGAAACGAGAATAGTAAAAATAGTGATTCAAACGATAGAATAAAACTGGTTTTAGATAAAATCCATAACAATCCTCAAAAATGGTGGATTATAAGAGATATGGCTGAACTTGCAAATCTAAGCCAACCTCAATTTCGGAGACTATTCCAGAAGCAGACTGGAATATCTCCCAAAGCATATATAATGCAATTAAAAATGAAAATGGCTTCTGAGGAACTCTTAAGAAAAGATAAAAATATAACTAAAATTGCCTTAGAGTACGGTTTTAAAAATTCTTGTCATTTTAGTAATTTCTTCAAGAAATTGACAGGATATTTCCCTAAAGAATTTCAAAACAAGATGCAATAAAGTCAATACCTGACCCAATTTTACGTAGCTAACCAAATACTATTTGAACCGATAGTGTAATGACAACGTTCAGAATAAATAGAAATGAAAAACGGGAAATATGAAAACCCAAGAATACCAAATTCTTTTGAGCTTTAGGGGCTTTAAATTCTAAAAGTCATGGGACAACAGTGTATTTTATTCATTTTTTTGTCAATATAGTTCAATTGTAAACTGTTGCAATTCATCTAAGTTGCAAGTATTATAGTAATAAAGAAATGAATTAAGCTGAGCAGATATGGGAAATAGTTCAACTTTTAATCAAGTTCTTAGTATGTATTCATGAAAAATAATATTAACCGTTAAATAAAAGGAAAAACCATGTTAAAAAAATTAATGTCTTTAGTTATTGTTTGTATTTGTTTTGGAATTAGTAATCTCTCATATGCAGCGGCAGTTAAGGCTGATGACAAGATCGCTTTCCTGGGGGATTCGATTACTCAATTCGGCACTGCCCCGGGAGGATACGTAAATCTTGTTGTTTCCGCTTTAAGAACAAATAAGATCAATGTCGTTCCTATCTACGGCGGGCATAGCGGATACCGTTCTATCGACATGCTTAAGCGTAGGGCTTTAAGCCGTGTTCTCGCAAAAAAACCGACGATCTTGCTTCTCAGTTGTGGAGTTAACGATGTAGCTCACTTCAAAATAAAGCGAGGTATAAAGCTTGACGACTATAAAAAAAACATGTCGGAAATGATTGACGAAGCTGTCAAGGTCGGCGTTAAGGTCTACGTGATGACACCGACGATGATAAAGGAGGATCCTGCAAATGCGGAAAATAAGATGCTCGATACTTATATTGAAGCTCTTAAAACGGTCGCCAAAGAGAAAAATTGTCCGGTCATTGACGTTAATGCCGCAATGAAAAATGAGCTTGCAGAGTGGAGAAAAAAATTTCCTGATTATAAATACGATTTTCTCACCCTCGACGGTATACACATGAACGCACTTGGTAATATTATGATGGCTAAAACTGTCCTAGAAGGCCTTGGCTTCTCCTCTGAAGAGATTGTTAAAGCCGAAGCGGTTTGGGATAAAAGCTGGTTCGCATACGGTAATGTTATTGCTATGCCTGGCTTACTCTTAAAAAAACTTATGTTCCGTTCGTTTAAAGCTAACAAGGGAATCCGCGCTTATGTTAACGGGCTTCTTCAGGACGACGCTAAAAAGGAGTCAGATAAATGAAAAATTAATATTTTCCATTTTTATGCCGGTAACAAAATTACCGGCCTGATAAAAGAATTTTTCCAAGGGAATAACTATTAAACACTAAACCCATTACAATAAGGAGAGAGAAAATGAAAAAGCATTACAGGTCATTAAATTTTACGCTCATTGAACTTCTCGTTGTGATAGCTATCATAGCAATCCTCGCATCAATGCTGCTGCCTGCATTAAGCAAAGCCCGGGAAAAAGCAAAAAGAATCAGCTGTTTAAATAATCATAAACAGATTTATTACGGAGTGGTGCTGTACGCCAATGACAATGATGGCGTCCTGCCTTATGCAAGTGGAATGAGGTCTTCCAAAGTATATGTCGGCTATTACTGGTTTTCCGCGCTCTATACGTATGTAGGCGGTATTTACAGGTATGGCTCTGAAGCAAACCTCGCGACAATGAAGTATCGAGGTCCATGGGCATGCCCGAAAGCAAGAGAACGCTTCAATATGAGTACTCGCTGGCTCACATATGGCTGGAATTATTTGGGCGCTGGAAATATAGCCAGCAGTCCAACAAGCCAGGGCTACGGTCCGGTAAGGCTTTCGAAAGGTAACAGGTATCATTACGTCTACCCCAAATATGCTGCTGGAGAAAAACTTCCATGGCACACACTTTTATTGTTCACAGCTTCTTATATATCTTTTGTTGGCCCGGTTGCCGGCTATACGGATTCTTTTGTCCAGACAAGTACAGCCGTAGCGCACCACGAAGGTGGCACCAATGTCACAACTCTTGGTGGCTCTTCAAGATGGCTGCCTGTCGAACAGGCCACTTATATTTGGGGTAATCCATACCAACAGATTCGCTGGCTTTAAACGCAAAGTGCTGTCAAATGTAACTTGAAAATAACAAGAATAATTGAGAATAAAGTAAATTCTTAGACACAAGGAAATGATAGATAAATGAATCGAATATCAATTCAAGCTTGCCATCCGTTCTTCAAAAACAATAAGTTAATGAATTCAAACTATTACTACTCCGCAAAAACATTTATGTTATTATCATTGCTTTTTGTAACTTGTTTTAGCGTTTTAGGCCTGGAGATAGACCCATCTAAATGTGTAATAGTTGAGCCGTCGCAAAAATCGCCAACAATGACAAAAGTATCGAATAAAACTGTTAAAGACCTTGCCAAACATTTTAAGCTGGTTTTTGGCGTCAAACCCAAAATAGTCAAGCATGATGAAGCTAGGGGAAATAAGTTTAAATTATTTTTTGATATAGTTGATCCGGCGGACAAAAAGCCTTTTTCTCCACGCGAATGCCGTTGGAGTGTTACGGATAAGGGAATATATTTTTATGGCGACCCAGCCAAAGGAGTACATACATATGAAGCCGCAAACAGTGTATACTTTTTCCTGGAGAATAAACTTGGTATACATTGGATACGTCCTGGAGACGAAGGAATTGTTTATAAAAAAGCGACAAAACTCAACTTAAAAAAAGGTATCCGCTCCCATGTTAACCGCATCGTTAAACGTGGTTACCGAGGCGGCGCAAGACGGCCTTTACCGTTAAAACCGCTTGGCCCGCTAAAAGGAGTATTTGCATCGCTCGACAATATCCTCCGCCCCGCATCACCTGATCCGCTAAAATTCGTGCGTGAATACAACCAATATGTCGTGGACGAAAAATTCTGGCGTTTGCGTCGCATGCGTTTCTATGGAGACGGCACCGGCATGGTGCGTTATGGACACGCATTCTGCAAATGGTGGGATATGTACGGAGCTGAACATCCGGAGTATTTCGCGCTTAACAAATGGGGACAACGCGCTCCAACAGTCAATCTAAGACATCGTCCTCCTGCCAATTATAAATACACAACACGGGATAAGATGTTTATAAAATTGTGTGTTTCAAATGAAGCAACGATCAAACAGGTCGTTGAAAATTGGAAAAAGCGGATGCTTTCGAGTGTTTCGGCATGTCAAAACGATGGTGCAGGCTATTGCCGCTGCACAAAATGCCTCGCGCTTGACTCACTGACCAAGGCGCAGTCTGACAAGATGATTGTACTGCGAAATGTATCCGACCGTTATGCTTACTTCGCTAGCCGCATAGCGGAAGAAGTTAATAAAATCAAGCCGGGTACTCTTGTCGGCATGTATGCATATAACGCGACCTTCCTTCCGCCGAGAACACAAAAGGTTCACCCCAACGTCATGGTTGCCTCGGTTATACGTCAGATTAATGAAGATTATCTGGAAAAAATAATCGGCGGATGGCATGACGCGGGAGCAAAACGTTTTATGATAAGGACAAACCTTCCTTATTATTTTTGTTCGCTTGCTCTTCCTCTTGGAGCCGCGCGGCAAATGCACAAGGCTTTGCAATACTGTTACAAAAAGGGAGCTATTGGATTTGATTATGATCATTTGATGCTACTATGGACATCGACTGGATTAACAGATTACGCTATATGCAAGGCGATGCTCTATCCGGATGCGCCTTTTGAAAAATGGGAGGATGAATATTGTTCAGCTTTCGGAAACGCGGCCGGTGACGTAAAAAAATATTTCCGTTACTGGGAAAAGAATTTCGATAAAAATTTCATGTCTGATTATGTTGAGGCAGTTAAAAAGAACAATGCGATAACTCCCTTCCATATTATATGGAATAATATTCAGAAGTATTTCAATGAAAATGACTTTGATGTGACTGACGCAATTCTGGAAAAAGCTTGGGAAAAGAATTTGAGCAAGGCCGAACGTAAACGTTTAAAAGCGCTTATGCTGGTCAATAAGGATTCGCGCCTGCTTGTCAGAACAAGAAGTCTGCCGGAAGGACCTAAACGTTATCAGGCAAATGCTGATCTCCTCTCTCATCGTGAAAAGTATGGAAGTGATTATGGAATTGACCTGGCTCGTACAATGGGACTTGAAATGACTGGAGGCTCAAGAACAGTCGCTGCCGACAATATCTATTACGAAGTAAATGCCAAACTTAAAGAATATCCACAGCCATGGTTTCCGACCCGCTCTGTATGGCGCTTCAAAGCTGATCCCTCAGAACTTGGAATAAAAGAAAAATGGTATGACTATTCAGCAGGTCAAATATCCAGACAGGCTACATTGTCTGTCAATGGTCAGCGCCGTCATCCGAGTTGCGCCTCGGAAGCAAATAAAAGATTTCTTTACAAATATAAAGGAACTGCCTGGTATTTTACTTCTATAGATACCCCGATTGCGCTTAAAGGAAGAAAAAATATCATCATCTACTTCCACTCTCTAGGTAATAATGCTCAAGTCTATATCGACGGTAAATTATGCGGTAAACAAAAAGGAGGCCCGTCATCTCTCACTCTTGATATAGGCAGCTGCATAGACTGGAAAGCAAGTAAGCTCAGGATTGCCGTAAGGCAGGAAGGGACTTATGGTATAGTTCGTAGACCTTGGATAGCGGGAAAGACGCCATAATGAAAGGGTGGAGATAACAGAGAAAAAATATATGGAATTGCTTCGAAGTGTAAAAATCTCTTCATCGTAGAGGAGATTCCAGAAAAAGAATCTTTTTAAGTCTTTATCGTTACAGATGTCCATCTTTAAACTTAATAATGGAGGATGTATGAATCAGCAAACGGTTCCAAGCGGTCGGCCTGAAAAATTTCAGAGGAAACAATTCACTGCTAAACCATTACTAAAGAAAGGATTAAAGCTTGTTATCGTATTGTTATTGTTTTTGATATTCAATAATAATGCAGATGCAATAGTAATGGATGGGCTAGTTTCGTGGTGGAAATTCGAGGAAGCCTCTGGTACTATATATGATGAGACAGCAAATGACAACGATGGAACTTATAATGGAGCGCTTTACCAGGAAGCCGGTAAGATAGGCTATGGTTTAGGATTCGACGGGCAAGGCGATTATGTAGATTGTGGAAATGATGCAAGTCTGCAGTTAACTGATAATTTCAGCGTGGAAGCATGGGTATATAGTGGTCAAGGCGGCATGCGTGGCATAATCTCTAAACAAATATCAGGAGCTCAGGGCGGCTGGTCGCTGGCGAAGTGGAGTACTAACAAGTTTGCAGTTATAATTTCTGATAGCTCTTCATGTGACTATATATGGAGCAATAATGATTATCCTGATCCTGGCTGGCATCATATAGTTATTGTCGCAGATGACGGCACAACATATCTCTACATTGATGGCGTCAAACAGGATGACTTTAGCACTCAAGCTATCTCGGAAAGCGGCTTGAATCTTGTCATAGGCAGGTTGTATTCTCTGTTAGGCTATGTATATACTTTTAACGGTACATTGGATGAGGTCAGGATTTATAATAAAGCGTTAACTGAAGCGGAGGTAATTGAAAACTTCGGTTATATTCCGGTTGATCCTTCTAACTGTGCGATTGTACTCCCTGACACAACAGATCAAGCTCAACTTGATGCAGGACAATTTGCTGCTGAAGAACTGCAGAAGCATATTGAGCTGATTACTGGAGTAACAGTCAATATATTTGCGGATGACAGCACTGTACAAGATAAATATCGTTTTTATGTAGGCAATCTCTCTACTTTTGGAAGTCCACATAAAGCGCAATGGGTTGTCAGTGACACGTCTACGGTGTTTACTGGAAATGACAATGTAGGTGCTAAAATTGCAGTTTATGCTTTTCTGGAAGAACAACTCGGCGTGCGCTGGATTGAACCCGGCGATAGCGGTATTATGTACACGGAAAGCAAGTCTCTGAGTTTAATAGAGGGAACGCACGTATGGGAACCCGCATTGCAGAAACGTCAAATTCGTAACCGGACTAAAGTTGGCGAATGGGCTCCGGTTCCTGAGAGTAGTATTGTGTATGAGTTTCGGGATTTTGGGGGGACTGAAGAAGATCATGACGCCATTGCGACGGCTAAGATTAACTGGCAATTGCGTATGCGTATGGGAAATTTCAGCCCTGTTCCATTCGGACATGCTTTTACAGATTGGTGGAGTCTCTACGGTACGACCCATCCCGAATATTTTGCATTAAACCAATACGGCGAACGGGAACCGGAAGGCGACCCAACGCGGGTCAAACTGTGTGTCAGCAATTCCAATGTTGTGGCTCAAGTCATTACAAACTGGCAAGCTGCCGGTACCAAGCAGTATCTCAACATTTGTGTAAACGATGGTAACTATGGTTATTGCCGTTGCGGAAATTGTATGGCGCTTGATGAGCCGGAGCAGGGGGAAGTATTCGGAGACCACTTAACTGACCGATATGTTTATTTTGCCAACCAGGTGGCCATTGCGGCCAAGGCAATCAGGAACGATGTCATCGTCGTCATGTATGCCTATAACGCATGCCATCAGCCTCCCCGTGAACAAACCCTCGAGTCGAATGTGATAGTCGTCGCGGTGCCGACAAGAATAGACGGAATGGCCGCGTACTATCAGGGTTGGAAGACGGCTGGCGCGCAAATGATGGGGACGCGTCCCAATTATCCATATACTTTTCAGTCCATCATTATCCCGATGGGATTCGAGAAGCAGATGTACGAGGCCTTTCAGGCAGCTTATACAATAGGCGGGGTCAGCATAGCAGACTACGACTGCCTCATTGGTCTTTGGAAGCCGCACGGAATGACCGATTACATCTTGTCGAAAGCGATGTCCGATCCGTCCAAAAGTTATGATTATTGGGAGAACCATTATTGTTCCGCCTTTGGGAATGCCGCCGTGGACGTTAAAAACTATTATGCCTACTGGAGAAATTTTTGGGAAACGGAACTTCTTCCAGACATAGATGATATTCTTGTAGCGGGGGCATCCAATTTCAATCGCGGCTTGCTCAATACTTTGGATGATTACTATACCGCAAGCCATTTTGACGCCGCGAAGGCATTACTTCAGGCCGGAGCGAATAAAACGTTGACCGATTATCAAAGAGCTAAGCTGGATCAAATGATCTTAGCTGTCGAGCACGCTAAGAAAGCCTACAACGCGATAGTTAGTAACGGAACAGCTTCTGAATACACCGATGCCATGGATCTGGTTGACTTCAGAATAGACAACATGAATAATCTGGATATGTTTGCCTGGATAGATATGTTCTGGACAGAGATGAACTTGGGGGATTTAGCCCATCAGGAGGGAGCCCATTGGACGCGATTATGGCTGGACTATTATGATGACCTGACATATGATAATGCCGTGGTAATGGATGGGCTAGTTGCCTGGTGGAAGTTTGAGGAAGCCTCTGGTACTATATATGATGAAACAGCAAATGACAACGATGGAACTTATAATGGAGCGCTTTACCAGGAAGCCGGTAAGATAGGCTATGGTTTAGGATTCGACGGGCAAGGCGATTATGTAGATTGTGGAAATGATGTAAGTTTACAGTTAACTAATAATTTCAGTGTGGAAACATGGGTATATAGTGGTCAAGCCGACACTATACAGGGCATAATTACTAAACAGATATCAGGAGGCAAGGGAGGTTGGTCGCTGGCAAAATGGAGTCATAACAAATTTGCAGTTATAATTTCTGATACATCTTCAGCTAATTATATGTGGAGCATCTTTTCCTATCCAAGCCCTGACTGGCATCATGTAGTTGTTGTCGTGGATAACGGCACAGCGGATTTCTACATTGATGGCGTCAAACAGTTCGACTCTAGCACTAAAGCTATTTCGGAAAGCGGCTTGAATCTTATGATAGGCAGGTTGTATTCTCTGTTAGGGCACGCATATACTTTCAATGGCGCATTGGACGATATCAGGATTTATAATAAGGCGTTAACTGCGGAAGAAGTAAATCAAAATTACAGGTATTCGCCATAATGATAAATACCGATCCGCATGCCATAATGTGAGGATACGTATGTATCTACCCGGATTCAGCAAATGCTGATCCGGGCTCAATATTTTAAAAACCGAAAACGGAGGTAAGTTAAAATAAAAATTCATAAATTAAAAAAATAATCAATAAATCGTTAATTTAAAGAAATATGGGATGATAATGAAAAAAACTATGAAATTAAATTATTATATTGCATGCACTGTTGTGTTTACTTTGTTTGGAACTGCTTGCGGAACTTTAGTCAAATCTTCGGAAAAAGTAGTTGACCCAAAAAAATGTGTCATTCTCTTGCCTCCGAAACCATCTCCGGCAGATCGTCTGGCAGCACGGGAACTTGCCAAGCATCTGAAACTTATCACAAGGGTGTCAGTGCCAACTGTTTCACAAAAAAAACAGTCAGCGTTTGTTTTTAATATAGGAACAGTTCCTGAACACGATAAAGATGTGCATTTTGCCGGAAATGAAGCCCGGTATTTTTGTGATGACTCTGGCGTATGGCTTTATGGAGACAGTAAGAGAGGACGTAAAGGCTCTCTTTTTGCAGTTTATTTATTTCTTGAGAAACAATTCAATGTTCGCTGGGTAGAACCTGGAGATGACGGAATAGTCTTCACTCCTGCCAAAAAACTTTGTATTAGAAAAGGCGCTGGATGTTGGAAACCGGCTTTAGGTTTCGTTAATATTCGCGGAGGACGCCCTAAGATGCCGCGTGTTCCGGAAAAAAGTTCGATCCTTACTCAAAAACTGCCCCCGAAACACTTCCTTAAATGTTTTGAATCCCTTGCGGTAGCTGATGTCAATAAAGAGGCGCTATGGCAGGAAGATTTATTCGCGTGGCGTTTGAACAGAATGCGACTGGGGGGATTAGACAGGCCGGCACACGGGCACCTTTTATATGTTAAAAAATGGAATCTATATTCCAAGACGCATCCGGAAATATTTGCCCTCAATAAATGGGGTAAACGCGAGCCGGAAACTTTCGAAAAGCCAAAAGCAGGATATGTTTTCACCAAACGCGACCTCCAGTTTCTCAAGCCCTGCACGACTTCTCAGCTTCTCATAAAGATGACCGTTGACGACTGGGCGAAACGCAAGTCGAAATATATTAACGCATGCCAGAACGATTTGGGATTTGGTTATTGCCGATGCAAGAATTGCCTGGCTATTGATGAAGAAGTCCAAGGCGGGAGCTTCAAAAACAGTGGTATAATTTCTGTGTCTGATCGTTATGTTAAATTCGCTAATGATGTTTTACGCAGAGCTCAAAAAATACGGCCTGACGTTCGTTGCTGCATGTATGCATATAATGAAACACTTTATCCTCCCCAAAAACAACGCCTTGACGATGCTGTTATCGTTGGTATGGTGCCTACAAGAATTGATTCACAGTTTTGCGAACTTCTTGACGCCTGGAAGAAAATGGGAGCAAAAGCTTTTACCATACGTCCGAATTTTCCCGGGACATACCTTTCATATATAATCCCGATGGGTATGGAAAAAACATTTTATACTACTTTTAATCAAGCAGTGAAGCGAGGAGTGATCGCTGCCGACTACGATTCATATATGTCTCGCAATTTAAACAACACTATTGCCTGTTATATTCTGGCGCGTGCTATGATTCATCCGGAAAAGAGTTTTTCAGAGCTTGAAGATGAATTCTATTCAGCCTATGGAGCTGCCGCTCCTGAAGTAAAGGAATATTACACTTACTGGCGTGAAAATGTTTTTCAAAAACGCCTTGAAAAAGACCTTACACGCCTTTCTATTGCTGATGCATGCGATAATTTCGGACGAGCTGTAAGACAAAATATATCAAAATATTATTTCCCAACTGATTTCGACAAGACAGGAAAGATACTTCAAAAAGCTTCAAAGAAAAAGCTTAGTGATTTAGAGCGCAAACGGCTTGATTTTATGATACTGAACCATAAACATGCAAGGCTTGCATTTGATGCTATGACTGCACCCGAAAATAAGAAGATTGAGTGCGCCAGGCGTTTACAGGGGTTTCGCAGGAAAAATATTTTGAAGCTCAGTGGAGTAATGGGGGCAATATATACTGAAGTTTCTGATGGCGACCTGACCGGGATAAAACTAGCTGACAGCTTTAAAAAATTCAAACATGTTGCCCCGACAGCACGCTACTGGCACTTTAAAGCTGATGTAAAAAACAAAGGGCTTGCTGAAAAGTGGCAGAACAAAGCATATTCTGAGCTTTCCAAGTGGGAACTGGTGCCGACCGACTGTTCATGGGAAAGCATTCCTGATTCTGCGCCGACAAGCAAAAAGCTCAGAAAGTTTCTGCGTAACTACAACGGAATTGCTTATTATGCGACAAAATTCAAGATCCCTGAAAATATTTTAAAAAGCAAAAAAATAAAGCTTTATTTCGGTGCTGTTGATGAGTCATGCTGGATTTACCTCAACGGCAAGGAAGTTGGAAAGCATATTTTCAAAAACCGTAACGACTGGAAAGCTGCTTTCGAGATAGATATAACAAATTTTATTGACAAAAGCAAAAGCGAACAAAATTTAGTTGTGCGAGTTGAGGATAAATTTGGAAACGGCGGCATATGGCAGAGAGTTTATCTTACATCTGAGTCCGTGAAATAAAATGGGGGAAAATGAAAGGCTAAAAAGTTAATATGATAACTAAAAAAATATTTGGGTTCGCAATTGATGCCGCAAGGCAGCCAGAAAGCATTTCCACTTACAAAAAGACAATAGATTTTTTGAAGGACTGGGGATATAATACTATTCTTTTCAGAATAACAGATAATCAGGGAACAGCTATAAAATTTGAATCGCATCCGGAGCTGATTCACTTACCTGACGCTTTTTCCAAAAAAGAAATATCCGGGCTGGTTGAATATGCCGAAACTATGGGAATTCAGATAATTCCCGAGATTGAATCTTTTGGGCATGCAGGATATATAACGGCTGTCGAGGAATACAGGAAGCTTAATGATTTCAAAATTGGCGGTACTGATGATACTTTCAGCCTTTGTCCTGTAAACAATACCGCTTTTCAGATTGTTGCTGACTTGTACAGGGAGGTTGCAGAACTTTTTAACTCCAAATACATTCATGGCGGTTGCGACGAAGTGATTTGGGGTGGATGTAAGCTTTCTCAAGAAGCCTTGTCAAAGAAAACTCATCCTGCAATATGGGCCGAATATGTCAATCGCCTCAATCAAGCAGCAAATAATTTGGGTAAAGAGTTCATGATTTGGGGTGATCATGTTTTAAGAAAAGAACTGGGAATACTTGATAATATAAACAAGGATATTATAATTCTTGACTGGGAATACTCTGAGAAAAAAGATGACAAACTTTTAGAGATTAACAAACCTGCTTCTGAAAAAGGTTTCAGGCTGATTGGCTGTCCTGCTCTTATATGGGGCAAATGGCTTTTACGTCCGGGCAAAGAACAGCTTCGAAACCTTGAGGCATTTACAGAAATCTACGGAGAATCGAAAAATGAAAATTCTTTTGGTATGATTTTGACTAACTGGTGTCCATTGCGCTTCTTGTCAAATTCATTTTTTGACTTTCTGGCCTATGCTTCCGTTTCATTTTTTTATGATTTTGAAAAAGCCAGAGAAAACGCATTTAAATTATTCGTAGAGGAACATTACGGTGCAGAGTGGGATCCATCATGGAGGGAGCTTTTTTATTTGGCCTATAATATAATCCTCCCAAGATGGAAGTCATCGCATCGCCTGGAAGGACCGTTTATCCAGCTTCCATGGGTAGACGAAACAACTTTGCTTGAGGCGGTTAACGGGCCTGATTCATCCATTCCTTATTTTGGAAACTTTTTCATGCTCCTAGACTCTCAAGCTGACAAAGTGAAAAAGAATTATTGTGATTATGAAGCCTTTGCTCTTTCTTTCAAATACTATCGAAATACTTATGAGCGTATATCATCGATAAAGGAATTAAAAGCAAAAAACTCTAATATCGAAGAATTTATGGGGACGATAAAAAAGATAGCTGCTGAAGACCGTTGTCTGCTTGAGAAAATTGATGACGCTTGGGATACAACACGGAATATCTCTTCGGAAATGAAGAAAAAGGAAGACCCGCACTGTCCCGGCAATCAACAAATATGGCCTGCTATGCGGAAAGGTGCAGAATTTTCAGCAGAACTTGCCGGGAATCAAGCCTTGTGTGAAAAATTATTTATATATATTTTGAATCCGCTAGAAAACTAACTAAAAAATTATAATCATAAACATATGATTATTAAAACAATATAAAATTTATTAAAGGCGAGTGAGATTTTCGATGAGAAAGGAAATTGGTATTATTGGGTTCGGAGAAATGGGAAAGCGTCATGCAAAAGACTTTCATGACCATTCAAATGGCGCAGTGAAAATTGCTGCTGTATGTGAACCGGAAGATAAAAAATATAATGATGGTATTAAATGGCTTGGTTACAAGCCGGAACATTTCAAATCAGTCGCTGAAATGCTTGAAAAGCGTAATTTCGACGGTATAATTATTTCCAGCCCCAACCATACCCATTGGGACGTTCTTCAGAATTTTAAAGGTAGAAATATTCCCCTGATCATTGAAAAAC
Organism: Victivallaceae bacterium; assembly: GCA_963664605.1. Taxonomy (GTDB): domain Bacteria; phylum Verrucomicrobiota; class Lentisphaeria; order Victivallales; family Victivallaceae; genus JAHOYW01. The sequence goes on along the minus strand of OY761536.1, from coordinate 381,398 downwards.
CCCTCGACAGCACTTATAAAAAACTCCTGAAAATAGTTGAGTTTACTGAAAAATATGCCGCTCCGGTAATGGTGCATCATGTCATGCGTTATTCTCCAATTATAAAAAAGGCTAAAGCAATCATATCGGATGGAACATTAGGAAAACTCTGTTCTTTCCGTTTTAACTTAAATGGTGGCGGTTCACACATGCACAATTTCCGCCGGAATAAGCTAAGTGGTGGTGGACAGATGCTGGAAAAAGCGACACATGACCTGGATATCATGCTGCACTTGATGAATTCAAGTCCTAAACGTGTTGTTGCGATCTGCAAGCAACAGGTTTTCGGTGGAGAAAAAAGCGATACCCTCTACTGTTCAGACTGTGATGAAAAAGACTCCTGTATCATGTATACTGAAAAAGGTGATGAAAAAACTGAAGGAGTCAAAGATATAAACGTATCCAAAGACCTTTGCGTTTACGCGAAAAGCGCCGATATTCCCGATAATGAATTGTGCATGATAGAGCTTGAGAACGGAACATTCGGCAGTCAGACTAATAGCTTTTTTATAGAACAATACTACTCTCGCATTTATGAGCTTGTTGGAACGGACGCTCTTATGAGATTGTGTTTTTCCGGACTCCCTAATGAACCGGAAACCGTACAAAAAAGTGGCTACGGAAAACTTGAAATTTTCCCTAGATCCGGAAAAGTGCAGAGATACGACTTTGATTACGAAGGAAGAATTCACTATAACGGTTCTCCGGGAGTTTTTAAGCATTTTTGTGATCTTATGACAAGAAAAGAGCTTAAGCCATACTCGCCTGTTAATGAGGCATTTGCCGCAGAAATGATTGCGATAGCTGCTTATAAATCAAATAGTGAAAATAAATATATTACAATAAAAGATATTCTACCGGATGATATGAAAGAGTCATTTGCGGAGATATTTAGTTAAAAAAGGATGTTTTAAAATGACAAAATTAAAAGATAATTTATGGCTTTGGGGACAAGATGCTGGAAGCCATCACGCTTGTAGAGCTAATAAAAACTACTGGAAACTGCCTGGAGAAAATAAGATGGGACCGGTAGAAGGTGCGAAATATCTGGGAATAAATAATATGTGCCGGGTTGTAATGGGAAATAAACCAGAGAAACCGTTTGATTCCGAATCAAAAAAACTTATTGGAATGGATCAAGTTGTCTGGTCGGCAGTCGGTGACAAAAGTTCTCTTAGAAATGAAAATGATGAAAGCGACTTGGAGGAAGTGTTAAGGCAGGCTGAAAAGTTTACGAACATAACAGGAGCTATCCTTGATGATTTTTTTGTTGATCCGCAACATAATGATGGTAAAGTCGCAAGACATTCACTAGAAAATATCCGCAAAATTCGTGATAGCCTACAAAATTTCCCTCAACGCTCACTGGATCTATGGGTGGTCTGGTATCAAGGTCAATATGATATGAATGTTGATGAATACCTCAAGCTGTTTGACGTTATTACTTGCTGGTTTATGGATGGTAATTTAGAGATGCTTGACGAAAGTATTGAAAAAATAATTCAAAAAACACCAGGTAAACGGCGTCTTGCCGGATGTTACATGTGGAATTACGGGCAAGGCAAAGCATTTTCAATTGATGAAATGAAATTTCAATGTGATAAATACTATTCCTGGATATTAAAAGGTTATATAGAAGGTATTATCTTTTGTTCTAACTGTTGTGCTGACCTTGGACTTGAAGCTGTGGAATGGACTCGTGAATGGATAAAAGAAACAGGAAACAAAGAGATACCAGGAAAACTTTAAAGGTAAATAATGAAAAATATTAGAATATGGCGCTCTCCTGCTACACATTTCGGCATGTTTGGGAAAGGACTTGACGATCTGGATAACGAAACCATGAGCGCAAATAATGTATATACTGATGAGGAGCTCATAAAAATAGCAAGTTCAGGCTTTAATGCTATATGGGTGCATGGGTTGCTGAGAAATGTTGTCAAGTCTGATGTCTTTCCTGAATTCGGTGAACATGCAGAATTACACTTGGAAAATATGTGCGCGCTTATCAAGAGGGCTGATAAACACGGTATCAAAGTATTTATTTATATGCAGCCGCCAAGAGCAATAGATGTGGAAAATCCTTTTTGGGAAAAGCATTCTGACGCAGGCGGAGGCAGCATAAGCAGAAAAGACGATTACGGGAATGATATTACTGCAAAATGTCTTTGTACTTCATCTGAGAAGGTTAAAAAATATCTTGAAGATTCATCAGCGAGACTTATTGAAGAGCTCCCTGGCTTAGGAGGGATAATCCTGATAACTGCCTCAGAATATCCTTCACACTGTTGGGGACGTGCCTCTTATGTGGTAAATGATGAAGATAAAGCTGAGCCTAAGAATATTAGTTGTCCAATATGCATAAAACGCAATCCTGTTGACGTAGTAAGTGAGATTATTCAGCTCATAAGAAACGGAGTAAGGTCAGTTTCAAGTGAGACTGCTATAATTGCATGGAACTGGTCATGGGTGGCATATGAAAAAGATCCGACTCCGGGAATAATCAACAATCTACCGAAGGATGTAATTTTGCTCGTCGACTTTGAACGAGGAGGAACAAAAAACATACTAGGCAAAAAACGTTTCATAGACGAATATTCCCTTTCTTTTGCAGGGCCGTCTGAAAGATTTATAAAATCTATAAAATGCGCTAAAAAAGCAGGGCTGAAATCAATGGCTAAGTTACAATTGGGCACCACACATGAACTGGCTACAGTGCCAAATCTTCCATTAACAGGAAATCTCTATGACAAAGCAAAGTATATCAAAGAAAATGATTTAATTGGCTTCATGGGATGTTGGAATTTTGGCAACATGATAAGCGCAAACACTGCAGCTTTCAATTATTTTCTTAACAAAGAAAAACTCAGCGAAAAGAAATTTGAACTTTCAGCATTTGCGTCTGAATATTTCCCGGAATGCAATCCAAAACTTGCTGCGGAAGCATGGCTTAAATTTTCTGATGCAATGGACTATTACCCTTTCAGTATGCCTTTTATCTACAGGGGGGTAATAAATTATTCTCTAGCTTTCCCGATTAAAGCGGGGGAGCCGGACAATATTCCTTGTGGACGTTCATGGCTACTGGAGGAAACAAGAGGAGACTCCCTGGATAATTCATTAGGCAGATATACTCTTGATGAGATAATAAAATGCCTGGAACTTTTAGCTAAGGAATGGAAAAAAGGCGCGATTCTTTTTGAAAAGGCGCTTGGAGAATCGGACTGTCTCCATAGTGATGAAGAACTCAATACTGCATGGACATGCTACCATGCTTTCCGCAGCGCGTGGAATACCTATAGAGCTTATAAACTTCGCAAAGAATGGTCCAAAGAAAAAATGCCTGATTATATTCTGATAACTAAAGACGAACGTGAAAACCTTAAACAGGTTATAAACTATGTAATTAAAGATGGTCGCCAGGGATTTCATGGAGAAGCTTTCGGATACATGTTTAATGAAAGGCTTATCAGAAGAAAAATATCATTATTGAATTAGCGTAATGCTTAACGACTTTTAATAACAGGAGATTTAAAAATGACAAAGAATATCATCCCGACGGAAGAATTTAAAGCAAGAGTAGACAAAACCCAAGCTGCTATGCAAAAAGAAAATGTTGACCTTTTGCTGGCATTTTCAACAGAATCAGAACCAGCCTATGTTCGTTATTATTCGGATTACTGGCCGAGTTTTGAAACGGCAGCAGTATTGATACCGGCACAAGGTGAAATTGCACTAATAGCCGGGCCGGAAAGTTTGACTTTCGCCTCGGCACGGACGAAAATCGAACGGGTTATCCAGATGATGGATTTCCGCGAGTCATCCCAGCCTGAATATCCCGGTTCAACTTTGCCGACCTGGAAAGATATTATCGCTGAATTCAACCCGAAAAAACTCGGCATCGCTGGCTGGCACATGTTCCCGCATTCAATCATGGAAGATTTGCGCGTCGCTGCCGGAAGCTGTGAAATAGTTAATGCCGATGAAATTATCCGTGGCATCTGCATCAAGAAGAGTGAAAACGAACTCAATTGTCTGCGTGAAGCCGCTAGGATTTCCGAACTTGGTTTCAAGGCGGTATTGGAAAATATAAAACCCGGGATGACCGAAGCCCAGCTTGCGGGAATAGCTACCGGAGTCATGCTGGCTAACGGCGCGGAATCAACAGGCTACCCGGTCTGGTGTTGCAGCGGCCCGAATTCGACCCAGGCAATTAGCCGTCCGACTCTTCGCGAAGTAAAAGAAGGTGAAATTATTCATTTCAGCGTCGGTGCGAAAGTTTCAGGCTACAGCGCCAGTATCGGGCGCCCGGTAGTGCTCGGAAAATGTCCGGACGCGACTAAAAACTTCATGCAGGTTGGGCTTGATGCTATGAACATGACCATTGATCTGATGCGCTCCGGAACTCTGGCTTCTGACGTGGCTAAAAAAGTTCATGGCTACATCACAGATCAAGGTTACGGGCACACGCTTCTTTACGGACCGGCGCACGGCTGCGGACAGATGGAATGCGAATTCCCGTTTCTCGAAACATCATCAACATTTACGCTTGAAGAAAACATGGTATTTATGGTGGATGTTTTCATGGCGGAACCGAATATGGGCTTCCGCTGGGAAGACGGCGTTATTGTAAGAGAAGGCGTAGCCGAAGAACTGTCATCATACAAACGGCAATTAAACATACTGGAGATATAATATGATTATTGACATTCATGGACATCTTGGCAACATAAATCAAGCACCATTCTGGGCAGCAGATGAAAAATGTCTTGAAGAGTACTGCGATGAAGCCAAGGTTGATTTGCTATGCGTATCTTCCTCAAAATCGTTAATGTATGACGCGCATGAAGGTAATGTTGGTCTTGACAAAGCTCTCAAAAACAGTGAAAAACTCCTTGGTTATGTAGTTGTTAATCCGGTTTTCCCTGAATCGATAAATGATCTTGAGCTATTGAAAAACAATCCTAAGTTCAAGGGGGTCAAAATCCATCCTGACTATCATGGATTTGATATGGCTTCTCCGCAGGCACTCAAATTTCTGGATAAAGTCGCTGAACAGGTTGATTTGATGTTGTTTCACGTGTCCTGCATGTCGGGAACCGGTTTTGCGGACGCGGTCAGGATTGCGGAATTCGCTAAACGTCACCCGGAAACAAATTTCATATTGGCTCATATGGCGGGCATTTTCCAGAATGCTAATTATCCATATTTCCCAAACTTACAGGGCTGCGAAAACGTTGCGGCGATGGGGTTGGATAATGCCTATATTGATACGGCACACTATTTGATGTACGTCTATCCGGGCGTGACGGACAAAATGGTGGAAATTGTCGGCGCTGACCACATTGTCTTCGGGACGGATGCACCGCTCCAAGGGGTGATGCAGATGCGCTTTGCTATTGACGTGATTAAGGCGCTGGATATTCCGGAGGCGGATAAAGAAAAAATCTTATGCGCCAACGCACAAAAAATATTGAGTTTAAAATGAGCGGAGAAGGAAGTTATAGCTGGGTAGTTCCGGACGGCTGGCTGCCACCTGAAGGCGGTGAAGGCGACATGATAAATCATGAATCTTTGATGATTATGAATACAGGGCAAAAAAACGCAGATATCAAAATCGATATATATTTCGATGACCGGGAGCCGGTCAAGGATTTACCTTTGATTATTGATGCGGAAAGAATCAAAGCTGTACGGCTGGATTTGCTGGAAGAGCTTGGTTTCAAACTGCCGCGGGCAACACAATATGCTTTAAGAATAAAAAGTAACGTTAAAATCATTGTGCAATATGGACGCATGGATGTTCGCCAGTCAAACCTGGCATATTACGGAACAATAGCACACCCGTTAAATTAAAGTGCAAAACATTAATATGATATAGGATTTCCCAAATATCTTATAAAATAGTAGCAACATTTTAAGAATGACTAAGTTGTTTAACAGCCAGAAAACCTTATTTTTAAAGGGGAAAATAACTTTTAGAAACTAAACTAGAGGAAAAAGATGAAATGAATATGTAAAAAAATAATTAGTTGGCGCGCAAGCGTTAAAGCGGAGTATGTTACCGATTAAGGGGCATGGGAAGCAGGTGTGAATTAGCGGAATGAATGAGCTGAAAAGGCTTTGATTCTTAAGTTTAACACGCCGGTAAATTCGGTGTTTATCACCATTTTTACCGGCGTGTTTTTTGTTTTTTACATCGGCAAGTTCGTAAATCTGACGGCAAAAAGATAACGATGAGATATGAGAATTGGGTATTTGAATGGCCCGGGCAACTGAAAAAAGATGTAGAGCATTTAACAAAAATGATTTATGCGACCAGAAATGAAATAAAATCTTTCACCTTGAAATATGCAAGAAAAGATTTGGAAAGGGTACTGCTGGATGGAATCAAACAATTTTGTCCCGGACGGTCATTGCTTGGCGGATATTTTCTTCGGCCAGGTGGATATAATATTTTTCCAGTGTTCTGATTTGATCTCCGGTTATTTCGGACAAGGTATTGATTGACATGCCGCGCGCGGCACACTCCGAAATAAAGGTATGACGCAAGGAATGAAATCCAATCTCATTTACTTTCTGCTTTCTCTGGATTTTTTCATCAGATTCTTTTGTGGTTACAAATTTTGCATGGTGGAAAATTTTCATGCAGTCTTTTCTAACCCCACTGGGATTATATCCGTACCTGTCCGCAATGCTCGGCAATACATAATTTTCATAATCCCAATTTTCACCGGCAAAAAGTAACTGTTCTTTTAGCCTGGGGTGTATAGGAACTCGAATTCGTTTATTAATTCCTTTTGTTTTTGCCGGCATAAGTGAAATAAGGTTTTTATCAAAATTGATACTTCCCCATTTCAGCAGAACACAGTCTACAAGCCGCATACCGGTAAATATGCCTATATGGAAAAGAATCTCAAGCTCTTTTTTGTGCATAGGGAAAAATTTATCATCGGAAAAGACTTCAAGGATTTTTAGCACATCATTAAGATATAAGCGTTTTTTGCCCTGTTTCTGTTCATGCTTTCTGGCTATATGGTCCCAGACATTATAATCTAACCCGGCAGAGTGCATAAGGATTTTAGTTATGGTTGACAACGCTCCTATGTGGTAATTATAAGTATTGGCACTAATGCCGGTTCCCCAAAGGTGTTTTGCATATTCTGAGGCGATATTCAGGTCAACATGTGATAGGGAAACGACTACCGGGAAAGCTGATTCTAACCATGACTTAAATTTTTTCCAATTACGCCCACCATCTTATCTGTGCAATATCAATAAATTGCAAATGTTTATAACTTCATGAATTCTAAAACAACCAAACCATACTTTCGCTGGAACCTTAAACTTATTACTTTCCTTTCGTGACGGGAGGATAGGTTTGGGACAACACTTTTAGCTTCCCACGAACAACAAAACCTTCTGGACGAGAACGCAATCTATTTATAATTTCATTTCTGCATTCTTCAAGTTTTTTTGTTGTTGAAAGTTTTTTTACCAGATTTTTAAGTTCTGCAGGGTCGTTATCTAAATTAAAAAGTAATTCTTCTCCTGTCATAGGTCGCCATATATATTTCCATGTACCATCAGTTAACATTTGAAAAGCCTGTTTGTCGCTATAACAGGGTGAATGTTCACAATGAAGCCAGTGGCGAACTGATTTTGATTTTCCACGCAAAATAGGAGCTAAGCTTATTCCATCAATTTGATCCGGTATAGGAATATTTGACAGATCAAGAAGAGTTGGCAAAATATCTTCCAAGCAAACTGTGGAATTAATTTTAATACCTGATTTTTGTCCCAGCCCCTCAGAATTTATAAGCAAAGGAATTCTACAAGAACCTTCAAACGGCTCGCATTTTCTGAAATAATAATGATCTCCGAGCATTTCTCCATGGTCTGAGGTAAAAACAATAATCCACGGTCGTTTTTGTTTTCTGCTCTTTTCAACAAACTCAGCAATTAGCCAGGTAAGTTGGTCGTCTATGTGATTAATAAGGCCATAATAGGCGGCTTGAGCCATATGAAGTTTTTCTTTTTTTAGATCTACACGTTGACTCTTTATGCCATATTCCCGGGGCGCCGAACCAGCCCAATCACCGATAACTCTGTTTGGCAAATTCATGTTCAAGTATCGTTGATAGTAAAAATCGGGAGGGATTAAAGGAGGATGAGGAGCATAGAATGAAGTTGTCATAAATAATGGCCGGTCATGATTATGCCTGGCAATTAGCTCTCTGGAATTACGAATTACCCAGTTAGTAGGATGAAGATATTCTTCTAATGGCCATGGCTTTGCCTGCCATCCATTAAAATCAATGCCTAGACCACGGATACCTCCCAACAACGGGACCTCTTTATTAAGCATATCAGCATAACTGTCATCTTCCACATAGGTAGACCCATGAATACAAGTGTCATAACCCGGGCTTTCTCCAGTTTCTGGATTTTGATGCATATTTCTGCCCACAAGAACAGAATAATATCCGGCTTTGCTTAAAAAATACGGCAATGTCGGTGTATGGTAACCAGGTGTTGCAAAGCCCACCGAACCAGTAGTGGAAGGGTGCTGTCCAAGTAGTAGAGATCTCCTGGCGGCAATACAGGAAGGACACGTTGAATAAGCTCTTTTAAAACAACATCCATGACCTATATTGTCAATATTTGGCGTGATTAAATTAGGATGTCCATCTATTCCAATACAATCAGCTCTTAGCTGGTCAGGCATGAGTAATAATATATTGGGTTTAATAATGTTCATATTTTGCCTCCTCACGAAAAGCTAGTACGTGATTGGTTGACATTTTCTTGTTGCATATAATCAAAAATCTCAGATAAAGCAGCATTGTCGTTTTCAAATTTTTGGGGAATTTTGTTTTCACTATAATAGTTTGCCAATTGATTTAAGAGCTCAAGCTTGATTTTTCCATATCCCTGATGGCTCCACAAATTGCAGTATTGGTCGCGATCATTTACTAAATCATAAAGTTCCCCGTCATTGCTATTTTCATAGACTACAAGTTTATAGTTTTGGGAAATTATCATTTTTTGATAAAATCCTTTTTCAACCAATCGGTTTTCAACCACGAAGTTTTGTCGTTCCGGGGCAGAAAAAAGTGTAATGCCCTGCATTGTTTCAGGAACTTCCAGTCCATTAAGTGCCAGCAAAGTCGGAGCAATATCCTGTAATCCAGCTAAAGCCTGAGTCCTTTCTCCTGCTCGATTCATTGACTCCGGAAGTTTAATGATAAATGGTATATTATAAACTTCTTCATAAGCAGGCAAACCTTTACCGCTAAATCCATGGTTTCCTAAAGTGTCACCATGATCGCAGGTGAAAATAATAATAGTATTATCATACTGTCCAGTATTTTTCAATGCGGCAATGATGCGGCCTATTTCTTCATCCATCAAAGTTACCATGCCGTTATGAATGGCAATACCCTGGCGAATATCATCTTCCGTCCAGGCCCTCAATGAATAGGCGCTTGGGATTATATATTTATCGCTGAACGGCAGTTCTTTCGGATGCCCTGCTTCAAAGAGTTGTCGATAGCATGCAGGTTTATCATCAAATTCCCCGTCTTTTGGAGGAAGATAACTTACCTCTTTAGGATCAAAGAGTGTATCATATGGAGCCGGCGCAACAAGCGGCGCATGAGGGTCGGGGAAGCTTGCCCAGATAAAAAATGGCTTTTTTGAATCATTCTTTTTATCGTTAATAGCTTCAATGGTTTTTTCTGCAACATAAACAGACTGATGCGCTTCACGCGGCAAATCCCATGATTCCAGATGTCGGCCATCAAAGTATTTTTCACAGTCCTTCCGGGTAAAGCCGTGTTTTTCCATTAACCATACTCCATAATCCATTCCCCAGGATAATTCGCTAGAGCTATGGCGATTCAGGAGCTGGCAATTATCAAATCCGTAATATGTATACTTGTGTTCCCTCCAGAAATCAAAATCAAGAATATTAGGGACTGATTCAAATTCACCCGCTGTAGAAACAGGGCGGAAGTGCATTTTGCCGACGGCGTAAGTTTCATAGCCGTCGTTTTTTAGCAGGTCACTGACTTTCAAGCAATTCCAATCGAGTGCCGTGCCAATAGTATAGGCTCCGTGCCTTGAAGCATATTGTCCGGTGAGAATAGAGGACCTTGCCGGCGTGCAGGTAGCATGAGGCGTATAAGCCCGGTCATAAACTATTCCGTCATTACCCAATGCATCGAGGTTTGGCGTTTTGGCTGGTTTGCCATTTGCATAAATCCCTATGGAGTCCCTGCGTTGTTGGTCGCTGGTGATTAATAGAATATTGTATTTCGTTGGATTTTTCATTATTTTTTACTCTTTGCTGTTATGTTTATATTGTTACCGGCAAAAACGAAGGATGGCAGCATCAAGCCTCCAACTCCAAGCTCGGAACGATTATTCCGTGATACTTTGATTACTAATACATTCTCCTGACCAAATTTAACACTTTTACTCAAGTCAAAAATAAATGGCTTAAGATAGCCAACCCCCTCTCCTGTTTTCCGCCCGTTATTCCATACTTTTAAAATGGAATCTCCTCCTCCTGAAAACAGTCCAATTTTATTATTGCAGAAACGTTTTGGAATGAAAAATTTTATCCGGTACCAGATGGTTCCGCATGACATTCCATTAAGTCCCTGGGCATCCCAGGTTGAAGAAAAAGTATTTACCATAATATAGTTATCATCCAGCAAGTCAGCACGATAATATTCAAATGACTCCCCGGTGTCTAATGGATCGATCATTACTTTTAACTTGTCCGGAAAGCTGTATATAATTTGATTGTTTCCGGTTGAACAGGCTTTGCCTAACTTAACAAAATTCCCGAAAAAACGTTCAAGATAGCGACCAGCCATACGGCTGACCGCCATGCCATTGCGAGTTGATTCTTTATGCAGGCACTCTTTCATTTTCTTGAAAATAACTGCTGCCTTCTGGAAATTATATGAACTGTAAGCCTCTTTAAAGTCCAGGAAATATTTTAGCAGGGTTATGGGTATTCTGGCTATTCGTACACGTTCCGCAGCGAGGGGAGTGTTTTTGACCGCAGTTGAAGCCTTTTGGAGTAGTTTTTCATTATTATTAACAAAATCCCGGTCAAAAATTTGCAGTAAAGCAAAGTAGGAGCCGGATTCATACTTCGCATTACTCTGCCGTGTTGCCAGGTCTAAGTAATACTTTTCCATTAGAGGTGCGGCGGGGCCAAAGGATTTTTGACAATAATCTCTTAAAATATCTTTCCAGTTTTGTTTGACATTCCAGAGCATTTGAGCTTCAATATAATCAGCGGGGGCATTAATAGACCATGCTTTTATAGACTCAGTACATACGCCTGAAACTCCCATCTGATGATAAAAAGGCAGGTCTTCTCCCCAGATTTTTACCTTTGTATAGGGTAACATATTATCAGCTAAGTTCCAATTAATACTCCGCAATTGCATTGGGTTGCCCTGTTCTTTATGAAGATTACCCAGTTGTTCAAGGATATAGCGGTAGTAGTTTCGGGAACGTGACCTGCCTTCCACAATACCGTGTATCCGCGAGTATGGTATATCGGCAATACAAATCGATACTTTGGGATGCGGCTTGTAGCGGCCGGAATAATTTGCATGACTACTGTAAAGATAGAATCCCAGGTATAAATTTGGAAAATCCTTTTCCAGCCTGCTAATTAGCTGGTTACATAAAAGTATTTGTAAGTCAATTTTATCCTGAAATCCGGTTATTGGGTCTTTGCGGCTAAAAGCTTGTGATTCAGAAGATCCAATACAATCAGCAGGGCCTACATTTATAGATATTTCACGGTCTTTAGCCCACTTGTTTTTAGCAAAAATATCACGAATATATTTTTCCAGAAGATCAATTAGTTTAGGATTGGAAATATCCAATTGCGCTCCCTGTCGTTTAAAATATCCATCGGATTGATGTGCCATAACAAACATTTCAGGAGGAATAGATAATTTTATTCTACAAAGCCGGCCATTTGAAAGTCCCCATGTATGCCCTCCAATCATTTGCATAGTGTGAGCTTTTCTTGTTATTTGAAGTTTATTGCGCATTTTCCATTGCAAATAATATAAATTTTCTTTTGCAGAAACTATTTTCCGGCTCGAAGTATATTGGGGACAACGCATTTCAAAGGAAGGAACCTGAGAGCTCAGTTGGGCTTTTATTTTCAACGTCCTTGTATTTGGAATAACTTCACCAATTGTACCTGGCATTATCCATGAGCAGCCAAGTTGTTTTAGAAACTCATAAATGCCAAACGCAGTCCCGGCGGGAGAATCTCCTAGAATATATACAGCTTTATCGGTAACTTGGAATAAAAAACCTTCTGATGTTTTACTTCCGGGAGCTTTTAAGTTTTCTTGTTGAGCTAATTTCCCTATAATAATGGCTGGATAAGTAACTTCACTCAATTTATTTGCCGGAACAATTTTTATCTTTGCTCCACATATTTTTTCAATATACGCAGTCAGATCGTATAATGAAGCTGCTAACATTGTCTTTTGCAATTTAGTGTAAGTTTTTTTTGCGAATGATTTGATTTCTTTTTCAGTCAAAGGCTTTGCTGTGGATTCTTCGGGCAGCGTATAAATATTAAGCAGAGCTTTGCCGTTATGACTTATCTCCAGAGCCATTGAAGAAGTCAGCAATATGCAAAATAATACCCAACTTAAAATTAGTTTTTTCATTTTCTGTTTTTTATAATGACTTTGTTTAATGTGGCGGAAGCTTCCTGGTAATCCATTACGGACAAAGTTATCTGTGAACAGGATATCTCATCTCGCAATTGCGCGTTTCCATCATTATATACGGTCAGTTCCATGCCGGCACTGAGATTAAGGTCAGTGCCAACCATAAACTTCCCATAAGCAGGAAGCGGTGTAAGCCTGACCACCCGACTGGCATGTGCCGGAATTTTTAATTTAATCAAATCCGAGGGGGAAAAAATTCCAAGAAAAATTTGATTTTTCAGTTCAAAAGCCGCATATTTATCTGCCTGAGGAATATCCGGGACACTTTCAGGGGTAAATGATATCTCTTTTCTTTCAAGACTATTCCAGTTGCACATTGAAACCACGCACCAGTCCGGCAGGTCAGTATGTCTGGTAAAACTGTTTGAATAAAGTTCCGGTAAATATTCCGTCCACATACCAAAATATCGAGCCGGTTGAGAGTATGCCGGGATAACTTTGTGAAGTAATGAGCGTCGATCATCATCAATAAATTTCAATCTTTCAGAAAAGCATACTATACTGCCTGCCAAAAATTGATTAACAACGATTGAAAAAGCTTCTTCATCAGTAAATTTACCCATTGAAAGATGTGCATTAGACGGATTATTTTTCCAGACAATTTCATTACGCCGTAATTGTAAAGCATCAGGGTCTACTGCAAACAATGTCTTGTAAAAATTACGCGAAATATTTTGTTTGATTCTTGTAGTGTAAGCACATATATTAGAGCCTTCGGCTTCCCAGTGCCCGCGCAAATCAGCGCCCAGGCGAACAATATCAGCTAAACCGGCTGATCCTTCGTACAGGCCGCCGCAGGCATTGATGATTGCGTCATCCCCGACAGCTTCTCGAATAAGTTCCAGACCTTTCCGGTAGGCTTCCGCCCGCGTATGCGCAGGCTCTCTAAATTGAGCGTTTTCATGGATGAACACCGCCCGCATAAAGTCTAATTTGTGGTAATAATATCCCCAGCTTTTCAGTCTTTCAAAAATATCTTTAAGAAATTTCCCTGCTCGTTCAGCAAAAGGATCAATAGTGTAACAAGCACCTTTAGCACACTGAAACATACAGGGATTTCCTGTGTTGTCCATAAGAATAATATCTGAATAGTTTTTTGCGGCTTGTGACCTGGGGTCAATAACAAAAGGGGCAGTCCAAATCCCCGGACTGTATCCGGCAGCTTTTATCGTATCAGCAATTGCTTTCATTCCTTTGGGAAAACTTTTAAGGTTGGCTTCCCAATCACCAAAATAGTTTTCCCAACCCATGTCTATCTGGAAAACATCAAAATCGACAGGAGAATGACGCAAAGACTCCAGGTTCGCTTGAACTTCTGATGCATCAATATCTTCACCATAATAATACCATGAACAATAAACGGACCTTGGCTTTGGCGCCCTTATTCCATAGTTATTGGCTACACGATCAACATGCCTTATAAATAATTCTCTTTCATGTAAACCTGAATCAATAATTAGTCGATGTGTTTTGCAAGATTCTCCGGGATTTAGTTTAATTCCGTCAAATTCGGCAATAGCCTCTATTGAATCAAAGCTGTTCCTGTCCTGGCTGCTGCTAAATATAATATCGCTTAAATGCTTTGTTTGACCATCAAAACCAATAAACAAGGCGGAATTCCCAGGGGATAGAACCACAAGGCCAGGATCGCAATGGAATGCTGTTGGCAATACTGCATCAGGAGAGTCAAATTCATTCCATGATATTCCTCCTCCTGCCACGACTTCAGCGCTGGAAAATGCCACATCCAGCATATTACGGTCTTGCAATACCGGTCTGAATTGACCGGGAATATCATTTTTCTGACGAGCTAAACGATGGATGATATATTGTTCAAAAGGCACATCCCCTAATGGGGAATTTATTATTTTTACCGGTTTGAGAGAGTTAAGGTTGATTGGCGTATCCCTGTAATTAGTCAGAGTGAGTTCGATACTCGTAACAGAACCAGATTCCTTCTGCACATTACGCCGGAGTTCCAGATTCTTCAAATCGGCTTTGCCGTTATTGTCAAACTCTGGAATAGCCAGTTCTTCCCCGTCAATTTCAGGAGCGGGAGTAAAACATAATATTTCAGAGCCATCGGAAATTTTAATTTTCAACATCGTTATCTAATCCTATTAAATCAAAACAATGATTACTGCAACTTAACTCATCTTCAATCCATTGTCGCATGAGCTTGTCAGGATGAAAAAAGTATTGACCGCGACCTAGGTCATCTATTCGTTTATGCAATGCTTTCCAGTCCTTATCCAGACCTGTTACTCCGGGCTGCCATTGAACTATCTTTATTTTGTCAATAGAACAAATATCATCCAGATGATGAATTGCGTTTTCTCCATCTAAGTGATATTCAGCATAATCCACAGTTTCAGCTTCATGGATTAAGGAAGGCAGAGCAAACTCTTTAAACATTTCGGAATTGATCATGCAGGAAAAATCGCATTGTAACAGCCCCGCAAAGCCCGGGCAATATAAACCATGCCGGTTAATGCTGCCAATATTTTTTGTGTCAAGCTCCTGACTAAGAACTTGTACTACTTCAGTAAAACATTTATCAACATCATTCAGAGCTTTTTTTACTCCTTTGGAGTCATCGACCAGA
This sequence comes from Victivallaceae bacterium, assembly GCA_963664605.1. GTDB lineage: Bacteria > Verrucomicrobiota > Lentisphaeria > Victivallales > Victivallaceae > JAHOYW01. The sequence goes on along the minus strand of OY761536.1, from coordinate 365,966 downwards.
TCATAGAGTAACTCAAACGGAGAACGCATTGCTGCCAAACAGTCCAGTCCTCCCTGTAAATGAGTTGCGCTTATTACTATTTTACCGTCAAATTCTTTTTTCAGGCGACGAATATATTCAATCGTTTTAGAGCCGATTTTGCTATCCCATCTAACTTTTATATCTGCATCAGCCCATTTTGTTATACTTGGTTCAATCCATGTAGTCATACTTTCTTTATCTACATGCAGCTCTCCTCCAAGCAATGCCGCAAAATGATCCGCTCCAAAGCTTACAACACAGCCTGGCACAAAATTTTCTGAAAACTCATAACTTTCCACCCAGGCAGATAGTTCTTCAATTAGAATATCTACATTGTCAATAAAAACCGGGTTCGGCATATGAATTTTGCTTACACCCGGTTTGGGCGTAAGCTTTAATATTGCTGGTGGAGCCTTTGAAGAGCTCCACCAGTTATTCCAGAAATCCTTTACTTTCTGAAAATTACTCTTGTAAAACATAACCTTTTCTTTTTTTTAATTGTTTATTTCATTATAAAGCCACTTAGGGACAAGCAGCTCGTCGCTGTTTACTGCCATATAACCAGGAATATTTGTAAATTTAAAATTTCTGGTATAAATTCCTGTAACATACCATATCTGCCCATCTTCTCCTGAGTCAACAGGAATTGATATATTAACAGCGCTACTACTGCCGGGATGTGCCAGTTTTAAAGTTCCATTTGCCGTATAGAAGTTACAATCGCTAATAGAATTAGTTGTGGCTTGTATGGTAACAGTACCTTCAGGAACATAAAAATAACGACGCGTAACACGTCCCCACAAAGTGAGAGGCATAATATCACTAGCCGCATAAGTTATTAAACTGCTGGAAGTCCATTCAAGCTTGCTGGTTGCCATATCATCATCGTATACAAACAGGTAAGCCCCCTCTGATTGAGTGTTGAATGTAAGATTTGTAGGTACATCCGGTGGAATAGTCCCTGATTGCAAGACAGTTGATTCCCCTTCCTTGTAAATGCTCCATGTTGCAGTACGGTCATAGGAATAGCCATTGGTGATGGTTAAACCTGGAAGGTCCCCGTTTGCATCGGCATAGAGATATAAATAAACAACTCCTCTGGTAAAATTGAAATTTCCGCGAGTTGATGCATTTAACATAGAAGGCATTAAGCTGGCATACGCTTCCCGTGGAATAAGCAGTTCATCCGGGCTCTTAGCTAATAACGCTGGAATATTCCAGAAGAAGAAGTTTTTAGAAGAGAAACCTGTAACGTACCATATCTGATTATCTTCACCTGTTCCGACAGGGATTGATAAATTAACGTTGCTGCCGCCTGCAAAAGCCAGTTTCAAAGTTCCATTTGCCGTATAAAAGTTACAGTTGCTAAGTGAGTCAGCAGCAAATAATACATTATCTGTTCCTTTGGGAACATAAAAATAACGTCTTGTAACACGTCCATGCTGCCAAAGCTTAGAAGTCATGCTTGCCGCATACGAAACCCTGGAGGCTGCCGGCCAGTCAATATTAGTACTGCCCGTTTTGTCATCATATACAAATACGAAACATTCATTTGGTTCGTAACTGTTGAAACTGACATTATGATAAGTTTGGTCGGCAACTACTGTACCTGACATCAGTTCATGCTCTGTATCTTCAGGTTCCCCAGCACGATATAATGACCAGTCAAGGTCATAAGAATACGAATAGCCTGTCGCTACCGAAAGAACTGGTAAATCCCCATTTTCATCAGCCATTATATAAAGACGGTTTAAACCACGTGTTATATAAGTACTGCCCCGTGAGGATGCTGAAGCATAGGAAGGAACCAGATCAGCGCTGAATTCACAGGGATCGTCATCCAGTAAATCATTATTATCCACGCCATCCTCATTCATTTGGACAATTTCTGCATGACTGTAGGTTCCAGTTTCTTTCCAGGGATGTTCAGCTTCCGGCGTGCTCCAGGTTAAGGGATTTCCCTGACCGTCTACGGGCCACGCAAAAGAAGTATCTCTGTCAATGGTACGCCAAAGGCAAAGACTGTCCATCATATTAGTCGAACGAATCTTCCAGGCAAAACGAAGCATCTGTTCAGCCGCGGCCTGCCGGCTCGTGCCGGAAGCATTAATGTAAGTGCGCCTTAACTCACAATACTGTAACCACAATGTCAAATCATCAAGACGCGCAACAACTGCCGAATCGCTTTCCAGCGTTCTGGCATCCTGTAAACAGCGGAACAAAAGCCCCATGAGATGGTCGCATACCGGATATGGGTGGCTTTGGTCAATCAAATCGTAAAACTCTTCCATCGTTTCAGCCGCGCTGCCAAAACATTTATCAAGGAATTCCTGTTTTAAAGAATCAACGTCTGCATTTATATCCCACATCAATTTGTTGGCAATATAAAAACCCAGTCCATTTGGACCCCAGGAATTAGTTGATTCAGAATTGTACACATCCGCTTTATTAATGTAATAGAACGGGAGATTATCTTGAAGCCAATTCAGGTTGCTGACTTTCGCTCCTCCCGGCATATTATAACCCCAGACAAACACATCGAAATAATCGCGGATGCCCATGTTTTGAAGTAAAGGGCTCCATAAGGCAACCAGGTCGTTGGGATCGACTCCATGCGTAAAACCTAAAGCAACCAGGACGTAGAGATTGGCTGCCGGAGTTTGCGTAACAGGTATTGCCGAATGCATATTATAAGCGTATTGACCTACATACTTACCTGACGGTATCTGGCCCGCAACGTAATTGGAAAGCAATATTGTCCTGTCGGTAACAAATCCTGTAGAGATATTCTGAATAGCCTGACAGGATGCGCACTCACACCATGCTGAACCATCGTTAGGCTCTATACTTACACAATCACTATCCGGATTGTCGTTGAAATAGTCTATTGCATAGTCCTTGCAAAGTTGCTGCAGGCTGGTATTGGAAACACAGAATTGAGAATTTGTCACACGTACGCCGTCAATAAGCGACCAGTAGTCATTATTCCAAGTGCCCTCGTCTGCTGCCCAGCTTGAAATTTTTCCATAGGCATGTGCCGCCGAGATACTGATTCCCTGATTATTTCGATTCCGGTCTCCCCAGATTTCAAAATCCAGATAGTTCGTTCCCCACTCGCCAGTAGATTTAGCATATTCCGCCCAGATGTGACGCATCTTAAAATCCGGTTCATCATCAATATATATATTCATTGCAATGCTTTTTTGACCCATCGTCACATTTTTGCTGCGGATCAGGGATGGGCTTGTCCATTGCAATGTTGACAGCTCAGGGATAATTGACCAGTTTGCGCTTGCGAAATACCAGCGGCATCCCAATTGTTCCAGAAAATCATAAACTGCATTCCTGACAGCCAGATCAGTGGTCCCGGTTAAAAAGATATATGATCCGGTATTCCCTGTACTTATCTGGTGATGCTCCCGGGTTTTGATATTGGTTCCGGGTTCAGGCAGTTCATCAGTAATAGCAAGGTCTGTACCACGCCCCAAAACAATTCCGGCATTCGGGCCGACAGCCGGGTCATAAGTTGTCTGTTGGAAGCTGCTGCCTGTTATTTGGTTGAGAAAACTGACGAGCTCGTCCGCGGAGGCCTGTAAATCAGACGAGGCATTATTGGGGACCATTATGGTCATTTGCGGAGTACCGCCTTGAGCAATAACTATTGTTTCTGCAAACAGTGAATTCCCACTCAGGAAAAATATAGATATCAGGGCTGTCACTATTGAGTAAAATCGCCATTTATGGACAAAAAACTTTACATGTGAGAAATAATGTAAGCAAGACATGAATACCTCCGCAAAATTTGAATTAATATTTTTTACCAGCTGAATATTGTAACCAGCACTTCTCTGAATATGAAACTGCCAATATATATTGGCAGTTTATTAGAACCGGAATATCTAGTTTTAGTATCCTCCTCCGGGTAGTACCCGTTCAAGCTTTTTACTTTTGGGAGCACGTTGTTTCAATCTTGGGCCTGTAAAAATAAATGATGGATAAATCAGTCCGCCAGTACCAATCTCTGAATTACCAAAACGCTGCACTTGAATGGCAATTAAATTTTCACCCGTTCCGGCAATTCCAGTCAGATCAAACTCAAAAGGTTTAGCAAAACCTTGCCCCATGCCAATATATTTACCGTTACACCAGACACGCACAATCGAATCAGCTCCACCAATAAATAAGCCAAGAGCTTGTCCTTGGGATTCGTTATTAAAACGTACGCGATACCAGACTGAACCGAAACGATAGCCAAGCAAGCCCTGTGCATCCCAGGTTGAACTGTAAGTTGCTGTGGTAAAATAATCACGATCATTGATTTCCGGCCGTGCAAAGCCCATATCCTGTCCTACAGTATTTGAATCGAGGGCTGTTTTCAGTCGATCCGGTAAACGATAAATGATTTGATATTTACCTGTAGAATATTTTAGCGATTCATCAACAAAACGAGCAAAAAATCGTTTCAGATAGCGTATGGAATTACGACAAATTAAATTTGCGTCAATCTTTTCATATCGTTCTAATTCGCTCTTCATTAACTCAAATTTGCTTTTTGCGGCAACAAAATCAAAAGAACAATATGCTTTGCGAAACTCAAGATAATGTTTAAGCATCTCTACTGGTATGCGGGCAAAAGAAACGCGTTGTTTTTCCGCAGCTTTTTCCGCGGCTTTTTCTGCCTGTTCAAATAACGTAAAAGCCTGCTTGATGAAATCCTGATTATAAATTAAAGCAAATGCATGGTATGATCCGGCTTCCTGTCCGCTTTTACTTTGCTGTTCGGCTAACATCAAATAATATTTTTCCATGAACCGGGCGCCTTTGCCGAAGGCGCTAATACAGTAGCGCTTCAGGATATTTCTCCATTTTTGGTTAACATTCCAGGTTAATTCCGCCTCCAGATAATCAGATGGCCCCAACGTCGCCCATGCTTTGGAGCATTCATTATAAAACCCGATTACTCCAAGTTTTTTATAATAAGGTATATCTTCTCCCCAAATCTTTAATTTGGTGTACGGCAGGAAATTTTCAGCCAGATTCCAGTTATAGCCGCGGAAAAAAATTGGATTTCCCTGTTTGCGGTGCAGTTCTCCCCACTGTTTAAGGATTCCTTTGTAATAAGCGCGCGTTTTGCTGTTTGGATCTTTCAGGCTGTGGAAACGGGAATAGGTAATGTCCGCAACCACGATCAATACCCGTTTATCCGGTGTATAACGCATTGGATAATCTGCATGGACATTGTAAAGGTAAAAACCGAGATAAAGATTTGGGAATTCTTTTCCAAGTTTTTGGATGAGCTGATTGGCGAGCAGTATTTGCAGGTCAGTAATATCCGGTTCCCCCGCCATAGGGTCTATACGCCCGGAACCCGCGATCATGCTCTCAGGCGACTGGGAAAAACCGCCGCCGTCTGCTGGACCGACACCGATGCAAACAGTTTTGTCGTTTTCCCATTTATTCTTTTTATACATGTCGCGAATATAGTCAACAAAAAGATTAAGTACTTCAGGACTGGTAGTTTCAAGCTGCGGGCCTTTACGTATCATCTTTCCATCCGGTTGTCTGACCAATGCCAGCATTTCCGGATTTTCATCGAATTGCTTCTTGTAGCGTTTTATCAATGCCCCCCAAATATGCCCGCCTTTCATCATCAAAGGATGCCAGGCACGTGTTATCTGCTGCTTGTGTCGCAGTTTCCATTGATTGAACTCATCCCTGCTTTTCTGGTCCATGGCACGCCTCCCGCCGGAATACCAGGGGCATCTGACAGAAAATGAAGGAGCCTGTTCGACATCCAATTCAGAAATTTCTATTGTTGAACGACTTGGAATGACTTCTCCGTTTGTACCTGGCATTACCCAGTCACATCCAAGCCGTGAAAGAAGCTCATAAATACCATAAGAGGCTCCTGCCGGGCTTTCTCCGCCAATGAGCAACATCCCCTTACTGGTTTTTAAGCGATAGCTTTCTCCAAGTTCACTTTTCAGGCTTGGCCTGGCTCCAAGCTGGTTTGCTAAAGAACCGATAACGACAGCCGGGGTTTTTATCTTCTTCGGGTCATTTGTAATAACAACTTCCAGTTCAGCTCCACTCATTTTTTTTAGGTGATAATTTAAATCGCGAACAGCCATTGCCAGGAGATGTTCCTGCTGCCGCTTTATTGAAAATTTATTAAGTTCACGTTCCTGTAGTAAAGTGTTTTTTTTATCTAATGATTCCAGATATATCTTTGCTGTCGCCTTGCTTGCTTTTACAAGTTCAACAGCCGATACCGTTGTCGCCGCAGTTATTGCCACGGACATAATAATTTTTTTTACCATCTTTATTTTCCTTGTATAATTTCTATATTATTATTTGAGTTTAAAGATTATCTTTTTTGATAACTTCTTCAGGAAGTAATAAGCCAGCCGGCTCGGTTGCGAGAAATGGTGGTACGGTCAGCAAGCCCATTTTACCAGAAATACTTTGAAGCTTCCAAAGCTTACCATCCATGCCGTCTGGTACAGGCAGAGATTTGAATCCCAGGCTTTTCTTAAACTTGAATATCCGCTTACCGTCAGGAGAAACAATATAGCCACGCGCTATATTACATACAAAGCCAAGTGTTTTTGTTCCTTTGGGAACATAGAAATAAAAGCTTCCGGAAATTTTTGGTTGTTGTGTTCCATCAGAAAGAAATGTCATAACAGTTCCTTTTTCCCAGCTCATTGAGGTCATATCATTACCATCGCTGATGACGATCTTATGTAATCCGGACTGCTTAGGCGTAAGTACTACTGAACGTGTTTTACCATCCGGCGGCACACTTGTATCCGTCTGAATCAAAGTTTCCCTTGTTCCGGTATCAGATGCGCCTCCAAGCTTGTAAAACTTAATCTTTACATTGCCACGGTCGCGGTAATGCTTAATCAGTCCGCCGGTAATTGAAAGTTTAACAGGCTGTACTTGTTTATTGATCCAAGTATAATAACTTACCGTACCGCGACGACGGGAAATTCTTTTCCCCGAAAATGGCTTTTTAAGAAACACCGTACTAGCAATAAGCTCATCATTATAACTTACCGGTTCGAAGTCGAGTAACTTGTTCGAAGCAATACCATCAGCAATGAATTCCTGAATTTCTTCGGAGCTGAACGGCTTGCTTGTTTTCCAGTCTATCGGCTTAATCTTTTTAGATAGTTTTCTTGTCAATCGCCTGAAGGCAGCCAAAGAATGAACCATTCGCGTATTTTTACTTCTGGCGGTAAAACGCATTAGGTTTTCCAGATTTTTCGGCTTTTTGGGAGCCTGTAGATAAGCCATAAGTATTTCACAATATCTGGTGTAAACCGCCAGGTCGTCAAGCCGTCCTGTAATTTCTGCTTTACCTGCAGCCTCTTTGCGGGCTTTATCCAATAAACGATACATACGCCCAAGCAGGTCTGGGCAAAGCGTTTTTTTATTTGTTCCGTCCAGAAGCGTATAGAATTTTTTCATTGTAGCGGCAGCCGGGCCAAAACAATTCTGCACAAAATCGTCAGTAAAATAATTGATTTTTTTACTGTTTTCTATATTCCATAGTATCCGTTGTGCTATGTAATAACCCAATCCGTTAGATCCCCAATCGTCTCCAGCCTCGGAAGTCATATAGCGGGCGCCTTTGCTGTAAAAATCAGGAATTGTTCTTTTGAGGTAGCCTAAATTATTGCCGCTGGCTTTACCTGGTGCGTTATATGACCATGGGAAAACATCATAATATTCCCGGATACCAATAGTAGCCTTTTTTTTATGCCATCCCTGTATCAATGCATTCACGTTGTACCCTCCGCGAATGAATGCTGTAGCTACATTTACAACGATATTTGGATGTGCGTTAATGTTTGGCGGGGGAGAGTGCTGATTATATGCATACATACCAATTCTTTTCCCCGGAAATTTCTTCTCAACAGCGCTGGCTACAGTATTTGCCAGAAACAATGCGCGGTCAGATGGGGACCCGATTTTAGCACATTCGGCACATTCGCACCAGCCGCCGCCGTCACTCGGGTCCATCGAGATACTGTCTGTTTCCGGTTTCTGCTCAAAAATTTTAAGCGCATAATCCGAAACCAACTGGCGCAGTCCGGGATTTGAAATACAAAACTTGCTTGATTTGCGTTTCCCCCCCAATAATCCGTAATATTCCGGGTGTGCTTTAAATGCAGATTTATTTCTTTTGATGATCTTATCGTATGCATGACCAGTGCTCAGGCGATATCCTTTGCCGCTGTTTACAATATCCCATTGTATTGCGGATGCTTTATATTCCCGCCAGTAACCATAACCCGGCCAAATGTTTCGTGTATAGTAGTCAGGAGTTTCTCGAATATGTGCTGCAAAATCAAGTCTTTTCTTCAAGGGGATTATTTCCCATTTTTTCATCGGGAAATAGCTGCGGTAACCAAATCTGCGGAGTAGATCATACACTGCGTATTCTACTGCCTTTGGCGTTGCTCCGATGATATAAACTCCATTTGCATGAGATTTTATTTCATATCCCTGGCGTTCTCCGGGATGGTTGGCATCAAACTTGGGTTTGAACGGAATTTCCGGAAAATCATTGACCGTTCCTACTGCGATACCTGCCTTGCCGTCACCAGTTTTTTCTTCAAACTTACATCCGCTAATCTTACTTAAATAACGAGATAAGTCATGAGCTGAACGTCGTACTTCAGGACTAGCCTTTGCTGATACTATTACTGGGAAAAGAGCTTTGCTGTCAGATGCAATTATGCTTTTTTCTGAAGAGCGGTTTGTATGTTCGCCAGCAAAAAGCTGATTATTGGCAAACATTAACACAAAAAATGTCCGGAATATTATTTTCGCCATAGAAGCAATTTTCATATTTACCTCTATAAGCTGTTACTTACAATTAATCATTGTATGTGTAGAGTAAAAGTAATATAAATACTGATTAAACTCTCCTTTTGAAGCCCAGCTTACATGTCCATCCATGAACACGGTGTTGGATCCTGTGGCGTGAGCCATAAGTACATACTCTGAACTATATCCAAAAGGTTTAATAAAGCCAGAACTGGAGGACATATCTCCTCCCATGGGCTGTCTTGATGGAGTTGCAACGTATCTGCCTGCAATAGTTCTACCGAGCATAGTAACATTAGGACAAGGTACGCGGCTAAGGCTAGTTGGGCTCGAACCACGCTCATACCAACCAAACCAGTTAGTTGCAGTGCGGTCGCCGGTACCGAATGCGGTCAAATAACTGGAGTAAACTCTAGCGCCGGCAATTATACCTGGCCCGCGTGTAGGGTTAGTTAAAAAAGGAGCTTTGGTCCCTGGGCATATCAATGTTTTCGCCTTTGTCGCATTTTGAGCAAACAAGTAGCCTCTTACTACATTTGAGTTAAGCAGTTCTCCTGAAGCCTCATCAGTTAATGACGGGCCCTGTCCATCAAAATCTCCACTATATTGAAACATTCCTATGCCATACTGTTTCAGATTATTTTGGCAGCTTGCGATTTTGGCTCTGTCTCGCGCTTTTCCTAAAGCTGGAAGCAACATGCTTGCCAGGATTGCTATGATAGCTATCACAACGAGCAATTCAATGAGTGTGAAATTTCCGTCTTTAAGGATTGTTTTTCTTTGTTTCATACTGACCTCCTGTTGATTTGCTTGTATAAAGCATATTAATGATTTGCATTTAATAATAATATATGCTATTATTAGCTCAATGTCAACAATATATAATTGATAACAACAGCACAATATTGATGAAAAAACAAATAAGCATGTGGGAGCCGCCCTGTTATATTTTTGAAGCTGGTTTTGGTTGTGCTAAAAACACAGACTACCATAATGATGCTTCTACATACCAAACGACTCCCCGGCGAGTATTAATTACACAAACTTGCAAAGGAAGTGGTACTCTCTACGCGAAAGGGAAAAGGTTTGAAATAAAAGAAAATGATATCTTTGTCATTGAACGGCCCGGCCCTTACGTTTATTGCTTTGAAAGCGGTAATATTTCTCCTTGGGAATTTAACTTTATCAGTATTGCGTTTTCTGAACATAGTGAAAAGAAAATCATGCCGGATTGCATTGCGGATAACCCGATAATGTCATTGAAAAATTTCCCTTTCCTGAAGTTAAAGCTGAAAAATCTTTATGATATTTTTATTTCGGTCCATAAAACCAAAGTGCTCGCTCATTCTGTGATGGCATATGACTTTCTGATTTCTTATATTGAAGCAAGGATGCTCGGAGAGGAAAAAAATGCTAATATCTACAATGTTGCCGTCAAATTGAAAACTCTCTTAGATACAAATTATACAAAGAATCTAAAAATACAAGACCTTGCAGCCAAACTTGGTTACAGCAAAGAAGCATTAATCCGTTCTTTCAAGAGTTATTATGGAGTGCCGCCACTTAAATATCTTAATAGACTGAAAATATTGAAAGCATCCAAAATGCTGGAGAAAAATGATTTATCTGTAAAAGAAATAGCCTATATAATCGGCTTTAAAGATGCTAATTATTTTTGTCGTCTTTTCCGCTCTACAATGGGCTCTACGCCAACGCAGTATCGTAAATTATGTGATACCGACAATGTTGAATTATATTACAAGACCTTAAAAAGAACAGGGGGGTAAAATCCTTATATTCTGCCGATAAGCAGTTTATTTTTTCATTTTTTGCTTCTTCGTGTTAATTCAGCAAAATCCAGCTTGACAGGTTTTTTCTTTTGCCATGACTCCATAGCGCTCCATGCCATAAGCGTCGGCATCGCTCCCCTGATAACATCTGTTTCAACCGGTTCTCCTGAAATAATTTGCCGGCGGAAATATTCGAGCTGTTCATAATGCCCTTTATTGATAGAAGGAGTCTGCCCGAAAAAATGTCCAACCAGTCTCTTTTCTTCACTAAGCTCCCGGCGCCATTGCATTAATTTATCCCTGACTCCTGTAAAACCGTCATCATATTCTTTACCACCAAACTTATACTTAAATGTCCGCACCCCGGAATCATTCCCCATGCCGGCAACAATCAACTCCGTGAAAAATTCTGCGACGAGAGTTCCGCAGTTTGTATTTATTTCAAGGCGTTCCTTGAGATAACCGACAGAACCATTGTCTCCGGCAATTATTGTTACTGATATATCCTCCGGATATGACAAGACTATTAAATTATCCATATGTCCGCCGCCAGCCATATATATACTTTCCGGCATAAGCCCGGTCAGCCAGTTTAAAAGATCAAAAATATGCGTAGTTTCGTGGATTACTGTCGACTCTTTCCTGACGCATACCGCTTCGCGGTGTTCCGGAGGCCAAATATCGGACTCTCCGATAATCCGGTAAGAGATAAGAGTGTTGCCCTTCTTGTTACGCTGATATATAGGGCGTACGGCTTGCATCATTGGACTGTAGGGCCGGTTAAAGCCTACGATGAACGGCACCCCGGAAGGCTTCATAAGTTCAACCATTTTGTAAATATCCTCTTTGCTGTATGCAAGGGGTTTTTCCACAAACAGCGGTTTCCGGTATTTGACAGCGGCTTCCATAATTGGTATCCGGAAATCCGGTTTCGTTGCGCAGACAACCATGCCGATTTCCGGGTCGGCAAATATTTCTTCAAAATCCTTTGTGATAAATTTCGGGTTATATTGTTTTTTTAACATGGCAAGCTGCTCTTCACGCAAATCACAGAAGGCTGCTGTTTCAAAGTTCGGGTTTTTCGCGGCCATCGGGATATTTGAGCCGCAGGCGTGACCGCCACAGCCGATGAAGCCAACTTTCATTTTAGACATTACGTTCTCCTAATATTGTTTTTTATCTGAATCTGGATTATTTATCAGTATTGATTCTACTTGTTTAACTGGTATTTTATGACTGCATAAGTGTGGAATTTATTGATTTCTACAGAATTGTTATTAATATTTATACTTTCTGAGCCGAATAATTCAGGTTGAAACAATTCTATTGAACGGCACGCGGACGGTAATTCGACAATGATATCTGCTGGATTGCCATTGTCGTAATTCAGCAGATGAATAAAATGCTCATTCTTATCATTCTTATAAGTATCAACCGCTATTGCTGCTCCGTTTTTGATTTTAATTTCCGGTTGATAAAGGCTCAATAATTGCTTTGCAAATATTTCATAGCTGTCAGGCATTGGTATATCTTTTACAAAATTGTCAAAAAATTTCACTTTGTCCAGATTTACTGCTTCTGGAACTCCATTTACAGTTTTTACCTTAGTCATGTCCGGGAAAATATTTTCCCAAAGGGATTGGCGCTTTAAGAAATATTCATTGTATTTGCAAGCTGATCCTGTTAACAAAACATTACCGCGCCTGGAGAATTCAACAAAGTTCTCCAACTGTTTATCGCTGACTGGCTGGACGTCCGGAATAATTAACAGTTTAAGGCCATTTAATAATTCCGCTTTGTCTTCAGCTATGAATCTGAACGGTATCCGTAATTTTAATAAAATTTGAATTAGCCCGTGAAGAGATGCAAAAGCGCTGCGGGCATTACTAATACGATTTTCACGATTTATATAAATACCGGCCTCGGCTGAACACTCGGCATTTTTATAAATATCAGAGTTTTTTTTGATAAAATCGCTTATGGATTTTGTTGCTTTTAAAAATTCAGGGCGTTCATAAAGAGCGCTGTTTATATTTCCGTCCATCCTGATACCCCAGGTCGTACATGGTATATGGCCGCCAAAACAAAGGGCTTCGCACAAAGTCCTGGCGCATTCTTCAGAGCTTCCCGGCCAGCGAACTCTATTGTCGACCGTATATTTGTGATGGGAGGGAAAAACTTTAAAGCCGGAACATTCTCCGAACTTATAAATTACCGCTTGTGTTCGAATAGCGTCCCCGAGAAATTCAGGGGATAATGAGTTCTCTCCACATACCAGGTGGTTGGTTTTTCCCAGATCCGGCGGGTAAAAACAATTTGCGCTATCGCTATCAAACTTACGTGTGACCGCCGGGTTTCCTCCTAATATCGCGTCCGGCTTTATAGATGCTATTTTGTCATGGATCAACTTCATCATTTCCTGACGCTGCTGCTGCCGGAATTTTATCATTTCCAGCCATGCCGGATCAAAACCACGCTGTGCCGGCGGCATGGTAATATTGCTTAAGTCAGAAAAACCAAATACCTCCTTTGCTTTTTCCGGGGGAAAATTATCCCTCAAGTATTCATGGAACAGTTGTTTGCATTTTGTGCAATAGCAACCTTTGAAATAATCATTGTCCAGTCTTATTCCGTCAAGATTACAGTGTTTCAGGCCGTATTCGACACCATCCAAGTAATACTGTTTGACTTTTTCATGGGAAAAACACAAAGCCGGCCGGTCATAGCGATATTCTTTTCTAGCGCCGTCCGCCTGTATTTGTTCGCAATCCTTTGCCCAGGGATTTTCTATATAAAAAAGTTCCTCTTGAACAGAGTGGAACTGAAAATACCCCAGGACTTTTATCCCTGCCGCGTGAGCATTTTGTACCATTTTTTTAGTGAGCTCGATTTCTTCCGCTTCGCTTTTCAAACCAAAACCATAGAGAAAATGTATTTCAATCAAATTATATCCGGCATCCGCCATTTTTTGTAAAGATTCAGCTTCATGGGTTTGCTGATACCATTCCGACCATTCAGGCGTCGAGTGATCCACCAGCCCCAGGACATTTATCCGGTTGCGGCGGCTATATTGTTCTGTATAATGAAATCCCATGTTCATCATTTTGGGAGTCGATAAAAATTTGTTGTACATAGCTTAAGCCTTTTCTAAAGTGACGTTAAATCTATTATATGCAGTGAAGGAGAAAAACCGTCGGTTTCCCCCAGGTAAAGTTTATTTTCAAAACAGCATGAAGCGTGAAAATAACAACGCGGATAACTTGTGTTTACCCGTCCGTGATCCCTGATCCCATTATCTGCCGGATTGAAGCTGATCAGGCGCATGTGCGGATAATCCGCACCTATCCAGACAATGCCGTTTTCGTCTTCGTCCATCGAAGTTACCCTGCCGCCTTTAGCGAGCTGGGCAAGCAACTCAAAACCTTCTTCTTTCCAATGGAATTCAAACAACAGGGAGTTGGCGACTGTTCCCATGAATATTCTGCCGTCCTTAGTGACGATCCATTCGTCTATACCCTGGTTGCCCGCGACTTTTGATCCGGGATCGCTCAGAATAATTTTATCAAGGTATTCTAATTTCTGTTTTTCAGGATCAAACTTAAGCAGTTTCAATGAACCGTCGGCGCGGTCTATCCAGCCGCCGTAACAGATTCCGTCAGGGGTTATCACCATATTGTGATGAGCATAATCACTGATATGCCCGAAATTCTTAATTTCATTACTTTTGAAATCCACATAGAAAAAATTATTATCCGGTATGGTGTGCCCGAAGCCCCGCTGCCGTTCAGTATCGACAATCATTGACTGTGAATAAAGGTACTGCGGAAGCTTTCCAACGATATCAGTTTTACCGCTGCCGGGATAATAACGGACGATCCGCCCGCCGGGATCGGATTTTGCCCTGTCCCAGCCCTTCAGGTTTTTCAAACAGAAATCAGTATATTTTACATCCGGGCAGCCCTGCGCCTGTTTGCGTTTGAGCATTGATTCTGGCAGTTCTTTGTTAAAATAATTGACCGTCACCGGGATTCCATCCCAGGTGAAATGGTTGCCTTCTCCCATAACTATCGAACCGTCCGGCAATATTCCCATGGAATTATGGACTTTGGTGCAATAGCCGCGTTCCTTTATCCACGGGAAGATATGATTTTTAACTTCAATAGTTTCTTTATCTATGTCATATACAGCCAAAACATTGGCGCCGCCAGTCAAACCGAGATAGATTTTCCGGTGAATTCTTCTCATCGAAGTTACAGCGATAGCCAGGCGGTCTTCGACATATAATTCTTTTACATTCATATCAACCTTTGCCCGCTTATCGTTTGTTTTCGATTATGCCTGCGGCATATAGCAGAGCATTAGTCATCATTCTTGAGGTATGCATTTTTTCGCCTGAATAAAATTTCTTTATTCCGTTTGCGCTTATCGGCCCTCCCATAGGGTGCGGCCCGAACAGTACCACTCTGCCTTTACCGCATTTTCCGGTCATAATAGCTGCTATAGTTGGTTTGCCGGGCATTGTCATGGTATAAGTCGCTATGACTTCGCATCCTTCGCCGGGAACCATAATAGGGCCATTACCGAAATGCATGCGCATCATTTTCTTCTCCCGCCATCCGGTTATGATATGCGGGTTTTTGAAATATATAGCAAACAATCCCCATATATCACAGGCGTATGTTTTAAAGTCCAGCAATTTAAGTTTGTTGGCGAAATAACTGCCCTGGCACGAACCAACGTAACCCCCGCCATTTTTAACATAGTCAACAATATATTTGTACTGGTCCGGGGACACCTGATAACGCGGTCCTTGAGGAAACAGTATTACTTTATATTTTGACAAGTCAATCTTTCCTATATCGGCAGGATTAATAGGTTCAGCTATAATTCCATCAGTTAACTCAATTGGAGTTTTAGATGTGGAATGACGATACAGTAAACGGCCTACTTTCCCTTTGAGTTTATCGATATCAGCCTGTAATGCCGGGTCTATAGTAATTTTAGTTTTCTTTTTTATAACTACCATAGCCGGCCCTTTCCCTGGTTTGGCATTACATAATTTGTTAATACCTTTACGTCCAAGATATTTATTCAAAATAACCAGATCGGCAATTTCCGTATTAATATTATCCCCGCCGATTTTTACAGTAACCTGACCGCTAAACAGTTTGGGAAATTTTTTAGAATCCATGTGTTTGCCGTTTACATAAAGAACCATCCTGTTCTGTTTGGCGTTCAGATGTTCCCAGCCGATGCATACGTGGTTCCACTGCTGGGACTTTAATTCATGATTCTTTGTTTTTGCGATATCTTTTTGTCCGCCAACCAGTTTATCTAAACGCCATTCAGTTTGTGGAGGGAAATATTCAAATGTCATTTTATCTTTGGCGCTTTCAAATTTAATTACGGTAATTTCAGGAGAATCTTTCTTTTGTTCAAATAGCGGTCGAATCCTAAAAGCAATGATACCTCTTTTATCTGGAAAGCCTTCCTGGATCGTAAAGGTCAAAACTCCTTTCTTTAGACATTTCCAGCCGTCAACCTCCCCGAAAACGGCGTTCTCTCCAGCAGCGCTGATTTCTTTCCCTTTTAGATTTGCTTTTACATCTCCCAGTGATGCCTTGAAAACAGCTCCGCCAGAAGCCGCCATTGCTAATACAGCCAAACAAAATACGCTAATTCTTTTTGGGTTTTTCATTATTCTCTCCTATATGCTATTTTATCTCAAATATAGCGGTGCTCTGTTTATCCATTATAAGTTTAATTGTTTTTAGGTTTATGTCAACTTTTCCTTTTTTAGTTTTAAATAAGCTTTTAACATCAGTTATTTTTGGAATACTGCTCAATGTGAATTTAACATCAATTTTAAAAGGAGCGGTATTGACTGCAATTAAATAATAGTTGTTTTGATGTTTTTTTAATACCGCAAAAATATTCTGTCCTTCCGGTGATACTTCAAGCCGTAACCTTTCATCCGGAGTCAGCAGCGCCGGGGATAAATATTCAAGCTCTTTGCCTATATCGATAAACTCATTCCAGAGTGCCGGTCCAGTTGGACGATAAGTATATGTGGAAAGGCCACGGGCTCCGAGTATCAGAGCTTTATACATGGCGATCCTTTGTTCTGCGGGAGTAGGTTCATTTTTTCTACTGCCTACTCCGCCATAGCATGGAGAATTCGTAACTATAGGCTTACCAGTATTCCATAATTCCTGGAAAAGATAGTCATAACGCCCGCCTCTGGGCATAAAAGGAATGACTGCTAAATCCGTCGCATCTCCGTAGATTTTTGATTCTCCCAAATGTGTAATATGGCTTAGAATACATGGATGGTGAGGATCAAGTTTTTTAACTTCATCATAATATTTTTTTACCACTTTTTTGGTAAAAAGATGCGGCCTGTTACCCGGTTCGTCAAGCGTGCACCAGCCAATCAAAGCAGGATGGTCCTTATATTTTAAAACAATATCCCGCAAGCCCTTCATCGCTTCCTTCTCAGAAAAATATCTTCTCTTATGTTTAGCGTATTTTTTTATGTGCCAGGCAAACATGCCGCTTAGATGTATCCAGATTTTTTGTCCTGCTGCCGCGGCTGCATCTAAATATTTTCCAGCCTCTTTATGTACATCAGGGTTATTTCCCATATATACCAGAAGTGCGTTACAATTAGCTTGTCGCGTATCATCCAAAACGGCTTTCCATGAATTCAGCTTGCCTTGTCCCATAGTGTGGTCATAGAATCCATACATCAAGAACGGAGTTCCGTTTTGAACCAGAAAGCGTCCCCATTGATTTATACGTACTTCCTGTTTAGCTGGAGGTAGTTTTCTGAATGAGCTTTTACCGGAAGCTATCAATTTACCTTTTTTCAGCAATTCCACAGTAATATGATATGTGCCATTGTCAAGTTTTGCCAGAGGTAGCTTCCAATAATTGAATCCTGTTTTAAGGGAATTATAAATACCACTTAAAACAGTTTTATTATTTTTTGCCAATCGCCATTTTAAATTCAATTCTTTACATTTCCTTGCATCAGTATCAATAAAACATCTGAGTTCAGCAGTTTGATCTTTGCTGTAAAAATCATATTCACTGCCGTGAAATTCAAAGAATGAAGCCCCGGATATTTTCACAGCCTTGTTCTGCGATGCGAAACGCAATATCCCTTTCGCGTCTTTTCCTGAAACACTCAAACGGTATAAACCATCATTTTTCAACTGAAGCGGCAAATTAACATTGGCTGTTTTTCCTGACTTGAGTAATACGCTGGAAATTTTTGATGTAATTTTACTGCCGTCTGGAGTTAAAGCTGTAAATTTTACTTTCAAATCAAAATCTTTCACAGTATTATTTTTCAGATTAACGCCGGCTTTACCATATTTCCATGTAAGGGACGCTGTATCAATCATGAAATTTTTCAGCTTTGCAAATTTAAAACCTCTCAGCTTGCCAAAAGAATCTGTATTATGAAAAGAACCGTTTGCAAACGCCCAGGAACTGTAAAGTTTTGTTTTTCCCATTGACGTACGGCAGATATTCATCCCTATTTCGCCTGAACTTGGAACTTTCGAAAGATCAAAGCAAGTATACGGTATTTTCATTTCAAGCGTCCATTTGTCTTTATATAGTTTTCCAGCCGCACTCCATTTACAAGCCCAGTTTTTCGGTTTTCGCGATGTATTGTAGGCCGCCATGTATTTCTGGCCTTTAGCGTTTGCGGCAAATTGATAATAACTTTTTCCGTTATTATTGAAATCGATGAAAACTTCAATCAAATCAGTTGCCCAAGGGCTTTTTTCAGAGGCATTCAGCATCCTCTTTACTCTTGGCATATCTTTTTCTTTTGCTTCCACGCTAATATAAAGAGCCTCATCATCAAATGTTACTCTGGATATTGTTTTATCATCTGAGGGAGTGTTGCTTTTAAGCTTTACAAATTTTTCCATTAAAGCCGCTTTTTCCCAACAGTCCTCATTGAGTTTCCCATCTATTACAGGCTTATTCAAGGCTTCTTTCAATGTTACTGATACCGTTTGTTTATTGGATTTTGCAGGCTTGACTGTTTTTTCTTTATTTGGCGCAGCGGGTTCAATATAAGCTAGCGTTTTGTTGCCCTCTATTAATTGAACTGCATCTAACCATAAAACTGCATCAGAAGAGAGCAATTCAATTACAAACGATGCCTTGATGCCAGTTGCCTTGCCAGTTAGAGAATAACGTTTCCAATTTTTGCTAATTCTGAATATTTTCTTTTTAGAACCAAAATTTAAACCACCTGCTCCTCTCACGCTGACTTGAGTGCCGTCTTTATCACTTTTCATATAGAACGAGAGAGTATAGTCATTTCCTTTTACAACTCTGATTGTTGAGCCTCCGGGCGCTACGTATTTTCCTTTAAAACCTATCCTCAAACTCTTGTTTCCGCTGAATGCATTTTTATAATCAAGTCCCCAAATATTTTTCCCGAACGGTGGAATATTCAAATCCCTGTGCCAGCAGTCTGGAGTGCCGGGACTGGTTTCTTGTTCAAAACTGCTGTTAAGAATAATATTAGGGTCAGTATTATCTGACTTTTCAAAACGAATATTATCAAAATAGACTACCATCTTTCCCTGCATTCCGCGTCCGAAGCCAAAAGAAACAGATTTTACCTTGCTCCAGTCCTGTTTATAACCGCCTTTCCCTCTGAAAGTGAAATCCTTTTTGCGTAACCGAATCGTTCTCCAGCCGTCGCGTCCATCTATGAGGTTAACATAAGAGTATGAATTAGCTACTTCTTTTTTGGGGTCTTTGACTTCCTGGCTCACATAAACTGACATTGTAGCTCCATTATTATTTTCGCAGTAAAAGTCAAAGGCGAAAACGTCATAATCTTGCATATTGCCTTTGAAAGGGAAAACAATTGATGCCCGGTCTTTATTTTTGCCGGTAAATTCGAAACGTAAACTTCTTTTCCCTTGAGAAGATGTTTTGCTTGAAAAGCTTACTTTTGCACGATTGGCAGGAAAAGCTTTACAAGTTGTTTCATTTTCCATATTAACGACTTCTCCAGCCGGTGTTTCGCCGGAGAATGCCGGACTTGTACAAAAACTCAATATGGCTGTTACACTAATTAATATTGCTTTCATTCGCATTTAACGTTTCCTCTGTTTTTCGTAATTTATTTAAAATATTCTTCCATCCATTTATTCGGATGGCGGCATCTTTATCTGATTGAGTATTATTTTCAGCAATAAGCTGAGTTATTCTCTCCAGCATCTTTTGATGAGAAATGCAGGATGAATTGACATTTAATAAATATGCTTTTTGCTCGTCCGCCTCTTTACTGCCATTGAATGGATATGCATTATATGCCCGGGCAAGGTGAGTCATATAAAGGTCAATGTCTTCACGGACATATTCATCCCATAGTTTTGTGGACAGGTCATCATCGTAAAGTGGTTCAGAAATTGCACGCATGAAGTTCATAAAATATTCTTTGCGTTCGTTTCTTAATAAAGTTATACTGTTATCAGGGTTTCTTTCCAATGGTACGACAGAATAATCTTCCAGTCCTTTCCGGCTTAGCTTACAGTTTAACAGAAAAGTAAATTCTGGCCCGGTCTTTTCCCGCATGCCCGGGCGGTCGAAAATAAAATTTCCAAGGCTGTAGCAAATTAGCTTATCTCTATAAATTTCAATTCCCTGCGGTACATGTGGGTGATGCCCGATAATAATGTCAGCTCCGGCATCAATAAAATTATGATACATTTTCCGCAGGAAAGAAGCCGGGAAAAATCTATATTCACGTCCGGCATGCAATGATAAGATGATTACATCAGCCTGCTTTCCGGCTGAATGCAGCATATTAATAATTGCGACTTCATTAAGAGTCGATGCTCCCCAACTGTTGTTTGACGGCAATGAAAATTCAGCTTCAGCCGCGTTGATTAAACAAAGCCTTATTCCTTTGCATTCAAAAAAATAAGGTTCCATTAAAGCATTTTTCCCTTTAACGACGCCCAAAGCCTTAATGCCATTATTTTCAAGATGTTTGACTGTATCAAGCAATGCCTCTTCTCCATAATCCTTGATATGATTATTCGCCAGGCAGACATGACTGAGCCTCAACTGTTTTAAGCCTTTGATTGTCGCCGGGGATGACCTGAAGTTCGGGCCGGTTTTAATGATTGGTTTTCCGCCTGTACTAAGCGGCGCTTCCAGATTACTTATATGCAGTTCGCTTTCCGCCAGTTTACTGATGAGTTCAGGCATTAACTTATCGACATTGCCGTCAATGAAGCATTGCTCATAAGTGCCATAGGGGCACAGGTCTCCACTAAAATTGATTCGCATTAAAGACCACCATACCAGAAAACAGGTTCGGGAGTAGAGTAAACATCAGGTACCTGGGGCATAAACTGTTTCTTAACGTGCCCATCCAAAAAGACGAAATTCGCGCTGCTGTCTTCATGGTGCCGATAAGCAAGTTTTGTATTATTAGTCAAATCTTTACTATTTGCTTCCGCGATTGCCATTGTTGTCGATGGCTGCTTGAATTGACTTATTTTAAACATTTTTTCAGAAGCCGCCAAACCTGATGATATCCTGTAATTCATGGAATAAGAAACAGATAAAGAACCTAAAACAAAGGGTTCTATATCAGAGGGACAGCGCATAACACTATTTTCGCGTGAATTTAAAGTAACATTAAGATATTTTGAAGCAAAATATTGCTGCCAACGCCCCTTCGTGCTCTGGAAAGGAGTAGCATCATAAGCGTCTGTCCTGATAGGAATTATGCCATCGTATTCATCCAGATAAAACATTAATGCTTTCCCGATCTGGTTCATTTGGTTAGCACATGATATTTGTTTTGCTTTATCCCGGGCTTTGTTCAGCGCCGGTAGAAGCATGCTGGCAAGTATTGCTATGATAGCAATCACTACCAGAAGTTCGATGAGTGTGAATTTGCAATTCCCTAAAGTATTCCTGTTTACCGATCTCATTTTTTGATACCTCCAGTTGATTTTCTTATTATTAATTTGGGCGAAATTGCTATGTCATCAGATTTAGAGTAAATCTGCTTGCCTTTCAGCATATTAATGAGTAATTCTGCGGCTCCGGCAGCTACCTGTCCGGGGAAAACTTCAACCGTTGTCAGCGGCGGGTCGGATACCGGGCTAAAGGACATATTTTCGAAGCCGGCAACCGACAAATCTCCCGGTATGCTGACCCCGCGTTCTTTTAAACCGGAAATAATACCGATAGCAAATTCATCGTTTGACGCTACTACCGCAGTGGCATTTTTAAATTTCAGGATATTATCAACAGTCGCAAGTCCAAGCTGGAAGTTGTCCTGTTCATAGTTTAATGTTGAAGTCCCCGCAAAAAAACTATTAATTGAAAGCCGTTTACATTCTTTTAGAAATAGTTTGTAACGTCCGTTGTCAGGGCTAAAGCCGCTCCAGACAATATTACGATGTCCAAGTTCAGCCAAATGATCCAGCAAAAGCCGCATTCCTGTTTCTGAATCATAGTGTACTGAGGGAATGTTTTTAATATTGCTTTTACGGATCATAACTGTTGGTTTATTAAGATTTGCACTTGAAATTTCTTGCAAGCTTTCCAATTGTTCCTCTGTTTCACAGATTATTCCTGCAAACAAAGAAAATACATCACAATTTTTTTTATGTTTCAATGTACTGGCATCAAGTGTAAGAGGTACGTAATCACGTTTGACTAACTCTTCGGAGCATTTTTCCAACAACTGGAAATGACCGAGGCGAGATTTAACTCTCGCAGCAATTCCAATAAGACGGCTCTCGCGGTTCCGCATTATCCGGGCTGCAGAATTCGGAGTATACCCCATTTGAGCGGCGAGTTCTTCAACTTTCTTTATCGTTTCCAATGAATGCTTGGCATTTGAGCCGGAAAGTATTCTGGAAACTGTCGGATGGCTTACTTTTGCCGCCCGGGCGATATCTTTAATTGTACAAGACATTATTACCTCGTGATTGATTCAATGTACACGTGAACATTAGCTATTATACACAATTTCTTTTAGTTTGTCAAGAGGTAATTGTTAAAAAAGATTTGTTTATTTTTAAGTATTATTATTTTTAAAAAATTTTAGTAATACAGGGTTGACTAATTAAATAAATGATATATAATAACTTACAATGTACACGTGAACATTGATCTTTATTGATAACTCCTGGAGTTATTTTTTTAGATATTTGTGTACACGTGTACATTGGTGAAGCATTGATTTATATGAACTGCACAATTTAGAATATGTCCGAATTCAATATCTTAATAATATCTGTTACCAGGAAGGAGGTGACGCAGCAAAAAAATTAAAATATTCATAAGAAGTTAAAAAAATCTTAAATGTGTAAGAATACGCTAACAAACTTTCCTTGAAAAAATCTGGATGAAACTATTTTATCAAACTAAAAGAATACAACAAATAAGGGTTTAGAGTAGTATAATGAAAAATGAATTTGTAGAAATCGAAGTAATTTCGAGTTTGGATGGTTCACTTGAAAAAAATCTTTTATTCACCCCTGATGTGGATAATGACCGGAAGATTCCTTTGGTGGTTGCTTTGCATACTTGGAGCGCTGACCGTTTCAATAAAATGAAGTTTATTGAATTTTGTAAAGAACGCAACTGGGCCTTGCTGCTCCCTGAATTTCGCGGTGCTAATTTAAATACCAATCCCAGAGCCAATGAAGCTTGTGGTTCCCAGTTGGCGTGTCAGGATATTATTGACGCAACAGAATTTGTTCAGGGAAATTATTCTATTGATAAAAAATCTACTTTTTTAGTTGGCGGCAGCGGCGGTGGACATATGACCTTGATGATGAGTGCTTATCGACCGGAAATGTGGCGCGGCGCGAGTTCATGGTGTCCGATTACAGATATTGCCTTGTGGTGGCATAAGCATCATGACAGTAGAAATGATTATAGACAGCATATGGAAGCTTGTTGTGGTGGAGCTCCCGGCGAAAGCCACGAAGTGGACTATGAATACTCCAAGCGTTCTCCTATTAGTTATTTGACTAGACTGGCAAAAGCGAATTTATCCGTGCATCACGGACGCTACGATAAATCAGTTCCCTGTATTCACACTATAAACTTAGCCGTAGCTTTAAATGCTTTACAACCTGAAAATTTCTTTTTTGAAATATTTGATGGTGGTCATGAAGATAATCCAACACGAGCCTTCATGTGGTTCGATAAACTAATAAATAAAACAAATGATGGCACAGAATTGACTGGATAACTAGAGCTTGCTTAAGAGTAGACGTTTTTAGTCTTTTATACCTATTTCAATATCAGTTACTTGGCTGATTCCGTTGTCTACTGAAAGGCTTTTGCAAGCCTTAAAAAATAGAAAAGCGAAAGGAGGTAAAATAATAAACTTTAATTTTTTTATTACAATTTATATTTGCAGTAGATGATTTAAAATGATTTAGGATTATATCCCGGAAGCAAACAGTCATAGCAGAATCAAAATTTAGGAGCGAGTGAGATGGATAAGGTAAAGAACTTGATTTTCATTATTGTATTATGGGTATCATGTACGGATATTTGTCAAGGAGTTGAAGGCTGCCTGCCAAGGTTTTCACGGGCGGTAAGCGCCGCAAGCCAGAGCAAAATTCCCCTCAAGGTATACTATCCTGAAGAAATTGATCTGGATGATATGCCGGTGACATTCGGGGTCCCTTTTCCGCGAGGCGCTTTAAGCTCCGCAAATAATGTCCGTCTTTTGAAATCCGGGTCCACCGAGGTTGACTGCATGGTGCGCAGCACGGCAACCTGGGGAAGTTCTACCGGGGATATCCGTTGGCTGCTGATTGACGCAGGGATCGAAAAAGGAGAAACATATACCCTTGAGTATGGTACATCTGTCAGTAAGGGAAGCGTAACCAGCCTGACCGTTACCGAAAACACAAGTACAATAACAGTTGATACTGGACCTCTGGAACTGACCTTTAAGAAGGACAGTTCTGAATTAATCTCAAGTGCGGTACTTGGAACCAAAACTATCCTTTCATCTCTGGCTCAACAGCGTATGACTATTACTGATGGAAACGATAATGTTGCTACGACAAGCAACGATACAGCAGATTATAGTATTGAGGTGGAACAATCCGGGCCTTTACATGCCATTATTAAAGCTACCGGGTGGTATAAGCTGGCTAATGGGGATAAGCTTTGCCAGTATATCACGCGCGTACATGCTTATGTCGGACAGCCTTTTGTACGTGTAGTTCATACTTTTGTCGTTGCCTATGATACGGATAGTGTAACCCTGAAAGACATATGCGTTCCTTTTATATTAGACTCAATGTCAGGCAGTACAGCTTATTTCGGGCTTGATACAGATGATCTTACAGATGAATACAGTATGACTACTGATGGTTACCTTCTTCAAGATGATTATAATGATTTTGGGGTTTACACCAGTACTGGCAAAGTTGATGGAGGTTTGTATGCTCCCGGCTGGTTCGGGCTTGCTACATCAAGCAAAGGCTTGTGTATAGGCTTGCGGCATGTCTGGCAGGAATACCCGAAAGAGCTCGAAGTCGCGGATGGTAATAAAATGAATATCCATCTTTGGCCCCCGCATGGATCAAGCGAACTGGACTGGAGTGCGTTGGGTACTTTGGGAACGACCCTCTATGCAGCCTGGGATGATGTTTATAGCGCAAATTTATATGAAGGAGGCCTCGAACTTTACGATCAGGCTATGGGGGCGGCTAAAACAAATGAGTTTATTCTGGCATTCCACGACAGTGACCGCGCCAGTGCCGTTTCTCGGGCTATGACTATTGAAAAACCTGTTATTGTATCAGCAACACCTGAATGGATGTGCAAATCTGACGCTTTCGGTCGTCTATGTGACAAAATTCTGCCGCAGGCTTCACCATATGATTCAGAAGAACTGGAACGCAAAATAAGGTTAAGGTACGATACTCTTCTGCCTGGTATTGATAATTCGGAGGGCTACGGCATGATTCATTACGGCGACGTCGTAGGCCAGGCGGGAGGCTGGCGGCACTGGGCATCGCGTTTTTACGGTTTCCCGCTGCTGCCGTGGATAATGTTTGCCAGGACTGGTGAACCGCAATATCTTATGTTCGCGATGGATAACGCCAGACATGTTATGGATATTGACATGTGCCATATTGATGATGAAAACTACGGCGATTACAGTAACTATGGATGGAGCATCCCGGATATTCCCGGTAAATGGAAAGGCGGGCGTTATGGCGGTAATGGAGGAATTATACATTATGGAGCTCATGTTTATCCTCAGAGCGCAGACTCTCATGTGGATCAATGGACATACGCGTATTACCTGACAGGTTACCGCCGGGCATGGGATGTGCTGAACGAGGAAGGGCAATTTTATCTTAATCCGTCAAAACTTTCCTGGGAAGCTTCGTTGAACAGATATGCTGACCGTGGTTCAGGCGCCGGTCTGCGCACCTATATTTCTCTTTATCGCGCCACATGGGACACGGATTATCTTGATGCGGCCGATACTATAGCTGATTTCTGTTATTCCGCCGCTGCCGCTGATCCCGATGGAGTTATCCGGTTTGATGATACTTATATGAGTACTGGCATGTTTACTTATTATCAGATAACGGGGGATACGGACATGAAGGATTTATTCCTGGACTGTGCGGATGCGGCACTTGAAGACGACCCGGACTATCCTCTTGATACAGATGCTCGTTTCTATAGATTTCATGCCCTTTCCACGGCTTACTTCCTTACTGGAGATACGAGCTACCTTGAATTTCCGGAAATATGGAAAAACGATTTTTGGGAATCCGCAGATGATTTGACTGGATATGTGCGCAATACTGTGCTGCTGAATTATCTTCCTTTCTATCTTGAAGCCATAAATTCACAAATGGCGGCTCATTGGAAGTTTGATGAAGGCACTGGTTCAACAGCTGGTGATTCTGTTAACAGTTATGATGGGACGGTTAATGGAGCAAGCTGGGCAACCGGAAAAATAAAAGGGGCGTTAAGCTTTGACGGAACCGATGATTATATCAATTGTGGAGATGAGATATTTACTAGTGGAGGCGAAATAACAACTGATGATTTTACAATAGTTTGCTGGGTGAAGACCTCTACTTCCGGCAATCAATATGTACTGAGTAAAGGCGTAACTTCTACCAATAGAATATATTTAAATGTTCAGCCAAACTACATTCTTCTGAGCGCCAGAAGCAGCGGAACAGATATTGTATGTTTCGGAAGCACTTCAACAGGCGTGAACAGCGGAGAATGGACACATTTGGCTATGGTGGCGCCAAGGGGTGGTACTCCGGTAATGTATATTAATGGAGTTAGTCAGACCTTAACTCATTCAACATGCAATACCGGTGATATATCAAACAGCGGAGACCTTTATATCGGTAAATTCGATACGGGTTGTTTCAATGGCTTAATAGACGAACTCGCTGTCTATAACAGGGCGTTGAGTGAGGAGAATATCAATAGCCTGTACTTCTTTAAAAAAGCTCAATGGAAGTTTGATGAGGATAAAGGGCAGATAGCTTATGATTCGCTGAACGAATATGACGGCGCTGTTGATGGGGCGGCCTGGAGTACGGAGGGGAAGGTTGGAGGTTGCTTAAGTTTTGATGGTACTGATGACTATGTTGATTGTGGAGGAACATTGCAAAGTTCTTTAGGAACAAGTTATTCTGTGGAAGCATGGATAAATACGGATACGGTTTCTGAAAATAACATTATCGCAAGTTATAGAAGTACAATATCAAGCCAGCCGATTTTATTCCAACTTGAACAAGATGACGCAGACATAAAATTTACTGTAAGGGATGATTCCGGTACGTCGGCCACAGCGACGGTAACCGACGTTTTGTTTGCGGATGATACCTGGTATCATGTGATAGGAGTAAGAGATGGTTCAACATTAAATATATATGTCGATGGCGTACAAGGCACATCGGGTTCAGCAAGCTTCGGGGCAATATCTCCGAATAAATATTTAATAGGAGCTGGAGTTTCAGGCAGTACTTCACCATCAAATCATTTCGATGGTTTAATCGACAATGTGAAAGTATATGACCGGGCTTTGAGTGCTGATGATGTTGCTCAAATATCTCTTTATAAAAGTACAGCGGCATACTGGGAGTTCGATGAGTTAAGCGGTTCAATCGCCTACGATTCCACTAACGTTTATGATGGAGATGTTTATGGAGGCTCTTGGGTAAGCGGAGAAGTTGATGGGGCATTGAGTTTTGACGGAGTAGACGATTATGTTGATTGCGGCGATGTGATTTTTACTGACGGCGGTGAAATAACAACTGATAATTTCACAATAGCATGTTGGGTAAAAACTTCTGTCAGCGGTAGCAACCAGTATGTTTTAGGTAAAGGAGTAGACAGCAGCAATAAAATATATCTGAATGTCCAAACGAATTATACACTTTTCAGCGCAAAAGCCAATGGAACAGATATAGTCCTATGCGGTAATACTTCGATAGGAGTGGACAGCGGAGAATGGACGCACTTGGCTATAGTAGCTCCAAGGGGCGGCACTCCGGTAATGTATATTAATGGCGTCAGTCAAACTTTAACCCATTCAATATGTAATACCGGAGATATATCAAACAATGCTGCCCTTAGCATAGGCAAGTTTATGACTTCCGGTCATTTTGATGGCGAAATTGATGACCTGAGAATCTATAACAGGGCTTTAAGACAAGATGAAGTTCTAAATCTTTGCTCCAATACATTTCACTGGACATTTGATGAAGGGACCGGTTCCACTGCCTGTGAATCCATTAATGGTTATGACGGTACAATCAGCGGAGCAAGCTGGACGACCGGAGAAATAGAAGGGGCACTGAGTTTTGACGGAACCGATGATTATGTTGATTGCGGCGATGTGATCTTTGCTGATGGCGGTGAAATAACAAGCGAAGATTTTACCGTGGCATGCTGGGTGAAAACTTCTGTCAGCGGCACGAATCAATATGTCTTAGGCAAAGGGGTAAACAGCAACAATAAAATATATCTGAATGTCCAGACTAATTATACGCTTTTCAGCGCAAAAGTCGATGGAGCAGATGTAGTTATATGCGGTAATACTTCGATAGGAGTGGACAGCGGAGAATGGACGCACTTGGCTATAGTAGCTCCAAGGGGCGGCACTCCGGTAATGTATATTAATGGCGTCAGTCAAACTTTAACCCATTCAGTATGTAATACCGGCGATATATCGAATAGTGGAAATCTTTGTATAGGCAAGCTTATAACTTCCGGTTATTTTGATGGTGAAATTGATGAAGTAATTATTTATGACCGGGCGCTGAGTGCAGGCGAGGTAGCTGATCTTTGTAATTAATAACAGTTCTGGGCATATGTTCTTTGTGAAAACAAATTATTAAGCTTAAGCATTGGACATATGCCATTTAAAATATCTTTCCAACAAGATACTCAAACCTGTCGGTAAAATGCTTTTAAGGTTTCTTGACAAAAAAGATAGTAATGATACATTTGATATGTATTATCTATTTTTATAAATTCCTTAGAATTTGGATATCTTATGGCAGGGAAAAAAGTAACATTAAAAACAATTGCCGATGATGTCGGAGTTAGTATTTCAGTTGTCTCACGCGTTCTTAATAATAAGAAGAAAATAGTTTCCATTACACCGCAGACTAAAAAGAGAATTTTAGAATCTGCTATCAAGCATGATTTGCGAATGAACAGTAATATTGGGATTTTTATTCCTGATATAATAATGGATTGTGATTTTATACATTATCCTTTTGTTGCCGGAGTATTCTCCCAAGCGCATAAATTAGATTATGGAGTATTCTGCTCTGCGTTTAGTGATGCCATTACCGAGGCGGATATTCCAGCATTTCTATCAAACAGAAAAGTATCAGGGGTCATATTCATTAGTGAAATATCTCCCGTGATTGCAAGTTTTCTGGAAAATAACATGATTCCTTATGTGTTGGCTGACATTAGCGGAAAACCGGAAACCGAGAACTGTATTTCAATAGATTATTACGGAACAACTCTGGCACTATTAGATTATTTGAAGGAAAATGCTTACCGGGAGTATATTTTTGTTAATAATGTCCAAGGGGAGCCTTCAGCGTTTGAGCAGATTGAATTTAATTGTTTCAAACAGTTTCTTCATGAAAATCGTTTTAAAGGAGATATCTTATACTATCGAGGCGGATGGGATGATTATGTACAAGCAATATCTCAAAAGATTAAAGACTCAACCCCGGAAACTGTTTTTATTACTGAATCAAGGCAGTTTACCATTGAGATTTTGAAACTATTGGCGCAGCAGAATAAAATTGTCTTTCAAGATGTTGGGCTTGTCGGCAGTAACCTGCTGAGCGAATATACTGTTCCCAGATTGATATCGGTAAAATATGATTTCAATAAAATTGGTGAAGATGCGATTATGATGATGCATAAAATCTTAGAAAATAAGCACAAACCTGTAAAGAAAGAAATCATCGCTGGAGAAATAATCAAACAATAATCAAACAATAATCAAACAATAATTAAACGATAATCAAACAAAATATCAGATATGGGGTCTTGACATACACCAAAAATTGGTGTATACTATAATTAGTATCTTGTATTAGTCCGTAATATTAACCGTTAAAAAAGAAGGAAGTATTATGAAAACTCGGAAAATCTTCACACTCATAGAACTCCTCGTTGTGATCGCTATCATAGCAATCCTTGCATCCATGCTTCTTCCGGCGCTTAATAAAGCTCGCGAAAAAGCTAAAAGTATCACCTGTGCCAGCAATCTGAAGCAATTCGGAACAATGTCATCAATGTATACCAGTGATTTTGAAGGTTATATTTTCCCGGCAAGAGTCATGGGTTTCTACTGGTATCAGAATAGTGTGTTAAAGAATGGCACCTATGGGATAAAAATAAAATTTGGCGGTGCTCCGGCTGCTTACACTATGTCTGGAGGAGTAGCCACTTGCTCAAGCAACAGAGGGCGTATTGGAGGTAATTTGACAAATTACCAGATAAATCAGTATACCGGACGTCAATATGCCAGCGGAACAACAGATATACCATTCAAAAAAGCAGTCAGCATTACAAATCCCGGCAGTTACTGGATATTCAGTGATGCTCCATGGAAATACACCAGCGCGACTTATCCGGAGGATATTTATCCATACTCCCATAAGGCGCTTATTGGCCCTGGTTCAATATACTTTATTAAACACAACTTGGGAGGCAATGTTCTCTTTTTAGATGGTCATGTGAGCTGGGCTAAACCTGAAATTTAGAATACAGGAGATATTTTAGTATTGCCATCCAGGGAAGTTGTACTTCCCCGGCTAGGTGTCCTATTGCCGGTTAAATAAAACAATAAAAGGAAAAATCATGATGAAAATAATACGAACATTATATATTGCTGTACTTTTTACTTCAACCTCTTTGTTTGCAGAAGAAGTTACATTGAACGATGACTTCAGTTCCGGCTTGGACAAATGGGATAAACCGAGCAGTAGTGCCGTAAAAATTATTGATGAGGAACTTACGAATAAAACAAAGTATGCTGTTAATGTTGCTTTTAAAGAGAAAAATATTGAAGGTTTTATCCTGGAATTCAAGTTGAAATTATTGAAGAAAATAAGTAACGAGTCCGGGCATTTTTCTATTGGAATAGATCGTGGAGATGGCAAACTGGCACTTTATTTAGTCCCCTCTGCAGATAAGCTGGAAATAAACAGTATGTTCTATAAAAATGGTGAAAAAAAGGCTAATGACAGGAAAAAATTTGTAATTTCTCAACCTGCTGATACATGGCAGGAAATAAAAATAGTATGCAATAAAGATGAATATAAACTGACTATTGGTAAAGAAAGTTTTGCTTTAGGTAAAGCTCCCGGGAAAGGTGGCTTTTCATTAGGCAGCTACAGGCAGCCGTTTGCTATTGATAATTTGAAATTAGTCTATGAAAAACCGCAAGATTCGCCAACAGATGCCAGTGTATCCAATTAAAACAGGAAAAATTATGTTTAAAAAACCATTTTTATCTCTATTTGTAAGTTTCTTGTTTTTCAGCGTTGTTGTATCAGTATCCGGGACCACTCTCAATGACAATTTTAGCTCAGGCTTGAAAAATTGGAGTAAACCAAGCAGCACGGCTTTGAAACTTGTTAACGGTCAACTTTGCAACCTGACTCCCTATGGAGGGTATATTGGACTTAAAGAGAAAAATATTGGTGACTTCATTCTCTCTTTTCGCTTGAAATTTTTAAAAGGAGCGGAAAAGCAAAGAGGGCAATTTACGATTGCAATAGACAGGGGCTATGGAAAGTGGAACCTCTATTTTACCACTAATGCGGAAAACTCGCAAATTACCAGTAAATTTACTCCGGTGTCGAATGGTGTTAAAAATATAAAGGCTCCTTTTAATGAAGTCATAAAACCGAATATTCCGCGTGACAAATGGATAAATATAAAACTGATTTGTAATAAGAGTCTTTATAAACTGGAGATGGGGAACGAAAGTTTTATACTCGGAACTGCTCCCGGTGCGGGTGGAATTTCTATTGGCAGCTACAGGCAGCCATTTATCATAGATGATTTCAAGTTAAGTTATTCCGCACCGGAAAAATTATCTCCCAATCTTCTTATTAACGGCAGTTTTGAATATGCAACTAATAGTGATATTCCTGATTGCTGGGCCGGGACCGGAGAAAGATATAGAGGGCAGGGGATGCCGACTGAACTATGTACAGAGGCAGGTTTAAAAGAATTTCATAAAAAGTTTTATATAGATAATACAAATGCATTTCATGGCAAAAGATCAATATGTATAGAATATCCATTCCATCTATTGAGCAAGGCAGTAAAGGTGGCAAAAAATAAAAATTACATCATTTCATGCTATATCAAATCAACAGGTAATGCGCAGAAGATTCGTTTTGGGGCAACCAGTGACAATATTAAGAAAACAATAAAAGAGAAAGTGATTACAGTTGGTAAAGACTGGAAACGTTATGAGATTTCCCTGACCAATTATCCATCAAAAGTAGTCACATTGTTTGTGAAACCGCTCACCCCGGAAAAAATATGGGTGGATGCTGTTCAGCTCGAAACCGGGAATAAAGCCACCGAATTTATGCCATGCTGGTATGACGGCGGTTTTTCTCTTCCCGCAGATGTCAATAAAAACCAATGCGCTAATAATACCAACGCTGTTATACATAACTTACGGCCTAAGAATATTATCTCTAATGAAACGATAAATATATCAGGCATGAAACTGAGTTCCGGGAATGCCTTAAAGAATACTTACAAACTCAGCTTTAAGGTTGAGAACAAGGATACAAAAGCAAAGAAAATGTATGTATCCGTATGTATGACGGCCAAAAATTTGCAGGAACAGGTTAAAACATGTGCTAAAAATATCTCTGCGGGAAAAACTATTGACTTTAAACTTGATGATTTTATAATAAAAGACCTGCGGGTTTGCATTAATACTTCTATAACTGATAATAACGGAAAGATATTGAAACAAACTCGCGAGTTTATAAATGTTCCCAAGCCGATGCGTGTATATCCTGAATGGTCATTCTACACCAAAGAAAAAGAAGCTAGAATAATTGTTCAGTTTGATTATGATATGAAAAAATTGGATAACTGCAAGGTCAAATTGGAAACTTTTGTTGCAGGCTATATGAGTTACCCGCGTACTAAAAATATTTTCCCTGTTAAAGCATCAGTTAACAAACAGATATTTAATATTCCTCTGGGACGCTTGAAATCTGGGAAGATGTATGTTGTCAGGGCGACCGTTTTAGACCATAAGAACAAAAAAATAATGGTGGAGGAAAGCAAATTAATAAAACATTTTCCTGGTCAGACAGAAGTGAAGATCAACCGAATCAACCGTGGCGTTTATGTTAACGGCAGGCCGTTTATCCCTTACGGGATACTCATCCGGAATTTTGACGAAAAACAGCTGGCTTATTATAAAAAATGCGGTTTTTCATATATTCAGTTTATAAGCCATTGGAACAGCACGGAAACAAACTTGAAGTTCCTTAAAAATTGTGAAAAATTAGCGATAAAAGTTATTGCTTTCCATGTTGCCAGGCCCTATTCTCTTTCTCCTTCCGGAGCAGCAAAGACATATAAATCATCATCGGCTTTTGTGGGGATTGTCCCCAATGACGAAAGTGGTGACCGGGTTGTTTATGAAAGAGCCATTAATACTAAAGCCGCAGCTCCAATGATAATAAATTGTGCTAATCAGCACTTTCATTCATATCGTATGTTTGCAGATCGTATTGACGGTTTCCCTGGAGATATTCTCTCAATTGACAGATATCCTTTTATTGTACAACCTCCAGGACGTCCACAGACAACCAACGATATATATTCGTTTGAGCTTTGTCTTGAAATGATGGATAGGGACGGTAAACGGGAAAGAAAGCCTGTTTATTGTTGGCTTCAGGCGGCTGAAAGGTTTTCCAAAGAACCTACCCCACAGCAGCTAAACTGGCAGACTTATATCGCACTGGTTAATCACTGTACGGGTTTTACTTATTTTGGAGGAGTTCCAGACAGTAGATTAGTATGGGAGCGGATTATTCAATTAAACCGGGAAGTAGAGGCTTTAAAACCGGCGCTTTTTTCGCTGGAGGCAGAACCGGAAGTTTCCGGGGCAAATAAAATGACAGTAAGCAATATTCGTATTCTGGCTAAAAAACTTGGCAATGAACTGACCGTAATATGTGTCAGCCGCGCTCTGCATCCGTTTAATGCGTCCCTTGACCTGTCAAAAGCCGGAGTTTCAGGTATACAGGCCGCGAAAGTTTTATTTGAAGGCCGTTCAGTAAAGACAGATGCGAAAGGCCGTTTAAATGATAAGTTTCTGCCATTGGAACGTCATGTGTATAAATTTAAATTGAATAAATAATTAGATATCCATAATAAAAAAGGCAAAAAAATGATAAAAAAAACTGGAAACTTAAAAGTAATTTTTTTCTGTTTATTATTGATGATTACAGCCGGGCAAATTATCGGCGCGGAAAAAGAAAATTATCAGATAAACGGCAGTTTTGAATACGCTTCTAATCCGGATATCCCTGATTATTGGGCGGGGATGGGGCGTTGGACACGTTCGGGGATGGGTATCCCAGGTGACTTGCTGACTGAAGAAAATGTAAAGGATTTTGTTAAAAAGTTTTATTTGGATGACAGTATTGCATTTGCCGGGAAAAAATCAATGCGGATTGAAGCTCCATTTTTTGTCAGCAGTACATCTATGTCTGTGGCCGCGAAACATGATTATGTTATATCAGTCTACTTGAAGAGCTCAAGAAAAAATATGCAGGTGAATTTGTCTGCTGTATACCGCGACCGTGATAAAGCTTTTCTGACAAACAAAATCGTAGTTTCCCAAAAATGGAAGAGGTATCAGATAAAATTACCGAAATATCCTTATAATAAGCTGTCCATTATGGTAAAGCCTCTTGATGCTGGTAAGCTTTGGGTTGATGCTGTACAGATAGAGGATGGCCTGGAAGCAACAGATTTTAAGCCGTCACATTTTGATGCGGGATTTACAAAAGTTCAACAGCCTATCCATATTGGCGTTGACCGGAAGATCAATGCCCCTTCAATATCTATTCCTGATTCTGTAAAAAATCCGCCGCTAATTGATGGCGAGTTGGAAGCTGTCTGGGATAAAGCAGTCAGCTTAAAAATGAAAACTATGATGGGTTCACCATGTGAAACGCCTACAGAGATCAAATTATTATATGATGATAAAAACATATATATGGCTTTTGACTGTAAAGACCCCCGTAAAGCCAATGGAAAAGGTGAATCTATAGAAATCTTTATGGATCTTTTGGGAATTGGCTCTCCATACTATCAGTTTATTTTTACCGCTGACGGCAAGAAGTATAATTATCGCTCGATAGAGGGTAAACATGAGTGGGATTGGCAAGCTGACTGGAAAGTCGTTACTAAAAAGAACCCCAAAGGCGGTTGGACAGCAGAAGTTGCAATTCCTTTCTCTGTGATGCCGGAAAGCAAAGAGGTTGCGGCAATTGATGCGTTGAAGATGAATTTTTGTAGAAACTATTCAGCCGGTCCTGAAATCCATTTGTCATGGGCTCCCGTCAGCGGAACTTTCCTGGAGCCGGAAAATTTTGGCACGGTATATTTTTCAGGTTCAAAATGCGCTCCGCTGGAAATAGAAGACACAGTACTGGTTTCGACAGATCCTACTGACAATCGTTTTGATTTTGTTTTCAAGGTGAAAAATAATTTTGTGAAACCTGAAACTGTGACTCTGATATTGAATATTGAGTCAAAAACTGCGGCTTTGCAAACGAAAACAATGGCTTTTAAGTTTAATCCGGACAAGACGGATAAAATCACTCTTAAAGGATTCAGACTGCCGGATGATCGTTGCCGGGCAAACCTGATTATATTGAGCAAAGATGGCAAAATAATTAAACAGCTCCGTAAATTTATTGAAATTCCGCATCCGTTAAATATTTTCCCTGAATATTCGTACTACACAAATGAAAGCAGCGCAAGAATAAAAGTGGAATATGCAGGAAACATGAATGTCAAGGATTTGTCATTGATTTTGTTTACCAAACTTGCGCCTTTGCCGAGAATTGTCAACAAGAAAAGTTATCCCTTCAAGGCTGCGAGGAATAATATATATAATTTCCCCATTAAGGCATTAAGGAAAGCTCATAAATACACCTTGTATGCCCGTCTTGTGAATAAGCAGGGAAAAGATGTAATGACAGCATCTTGTAATATCACCAAGTGTGATCCTAACCATACAGAAGCCAAAATAAATCATTTTAATCGCGGAGTTTATCTAAATGGCAAACCGTATATCCCTTATGGATATCAGATTTTTCTCCTTGGAGATAAGCAGCTTCAGTTCTACAAGAAACTGGGGCATGATTATATTTGCTATACCGGGCATTGGGGAAATACAAACAGGAATCATCAGTTTCTTGGCAAATGTGATGAACTGGGATTAAAAGTTATGGATTTTCACGCGGTGCGTTTTAATGCCGATGCCCCTGATAAAATGCTTACAGAACTCAAAAAACACAAGTCTCTTTTTGCGGTAACTCCTGTCGATGAATCAGTTGACGCTACTGTTCCTGAACTGCTTGCAAATGCGAAGAGGGCTAACCCGTACCTGATTTGCTATAAAAATGATAATGTTGCCGGGTATCGTTTTTGGCGGCAGCAGCTTAACGGCCTGCCCGGAGAGGCTTTGTCTATTGATCGTTATCCGCTTATTAAGCTGGCTAAGGGGCTTCCGCAAACAACCAGCCTTATCTATACTTTTGAGCGTGCTCTTGAAATGATGGATATAGACGGCAAGCGGGAGAGGAAGCCGGTATTTATCTGGATGGAAGGCGCCGAAGCCCATTCAAAAGAGCCGACTGAAGAGGAATTGACATGGTTCCATTATATTGCAGTGGTAAACCACTGTATGGGATTTACCTACTTTGGAGGTATTCCAATGAGTCGCTATGCCAGGGCGACAATATTAAAACTGGATAAAGAACTGAAAGCAATTCAGCCGTTTTTGTTCTCTTTCGAAGACGAACCTGAAATATCGTTTGGGAATAAGCAAAGCGAAAACTTAATACGCGTTTTAGCTAAGAAGTTGGGGAATCAACTGTTGCTGGTTTGCGTAAACCGCGCAACTGAAAATGTTGATGCAGAGATAAAACTTTCAAAGATTTTAAAATCAAGTGCAACAGCAAGCGTTATGTTCGAAAACCGCAGTCTTAAAATCGGCAAAGACCTTATCCTGCGTGATAAATTTTCTTCACTCGGAAGACATGTTTATAAAATAACCATAAAAGAATAAAGATTTGACATCAAATGATTACATCTGAAAATATTTTCATAAGAATTAACGGGAACAGGTTTGGCATCGATG
Source organism: Victivallaceae bacterium (assembly GCA_963664605.1). GTDB lineage: Bacteria > Verrucomicrobiota > Lentisphaeria > Victivallales > Victivallaceae > JAHOYW01. The sequence goes on along the minus strand of OY761536.1, from coordinate 328,319 downwards.
AATTACCGGGTTTGGATTTGACAGTAACTGAAACTTGTCGCGGTAATGTCGTAATGCTGTTTGAGTTTCAACTCAAAAACCGGGGTTCTGAGCCAGTAAAGGTAGATGCTGTAGAACTGCGCTTTGACAATGACTCATTTTTTGGCGAGAAGGCGGATTCATACCGTTTTTACAAAGAAGGTTTAACCGTTGTGGGAGTTTCTGGAGCCCGGGGCAAAGGAGACTGTGACTTTGAATTAGATCCCAATTTTCTTCGATTTACAGTATCTGATAAGGATGGATACAGTTGGAAGCAGAAAGATATTTTCTGTAGTGAACAAGTTGGAGTTGTAAGTAATAAACACAGCAATACAAGTATCCTGTTAGGATTTGTAACAGCTAAGAATTATTTCTGCAGGATTATAATGAATATGGAGAGAGATACGGATATTCATTTAACTGCTGTAATTGATACTGATGGATTTATCATTGCCCCGGGTAATGAAATCCATCTGGAAAAGCTGATGATTAACTCAGGTGATGACGTGGAGAAACTCCTGGAAACTTATGTTACAGAAACAGCATCGCAAATGCAGGCAATTCCCTCTCGTGATATTCCAAACGGATGGTGTAGTTATTATTACTATTATGGACAGGAAACAGAAGATGATATACTGGAAAATTCCCGTTTCTTAGCTGAAAATCGTGATACCATACCAGTTGATTATATCCAAATTGATGACGGATGGCAGAAAGCAAGAGGAAGCTGGCTGGAAACGAACCCCCGGAAGTTCCCGCATGGCATGAAGTGGCTGGCTGAAGAGATTAAAGCATTGGGGCTTAAGCCTGGTATCTGGGTTGCTCCATTTCTTGTAAGCGGACAAGCTGAAGTTTATCAGGAACATAAAGACTGGCTGCTGCGAGATGCGGATGGTAATTTGCTGATGATGGGGGGCGACTATTTTCTTGATACCTCTCATCCTGAAGCGCTCAAATGGCTGACAGAATGTTTTAAAGTAATGAAAGGTTGGGGATATACATATTTCAAGCTGGATTTTATGATGGTGGAAACTTGTTATAATGCCCGGTACTATGATAAAAATATCACCAGGGTTCAAGCTTACCGTCAGGGGCTTGCTGTTATCCGTAAAGCTATCGGGGATGATGCTTTTATTCTCGGTGGAACCGCTTTAATAACTCCTGATGTCGGATTAATAAACGGTTCCCGGGTTACCACCGATGTAACGCCTTTCTGGAGCTTAAAGGGATGTACTCCGGAGTCGCCGACTATTTTCAATATCTGCCGTAATATGATAAATCGGGGATATATGCACCAGAAACTTTGGACCAATGATCCGGATTGTCTAATTGTACGGGAACAGCATAATCGGGAAAAATATAAAGATATACCGCCTCTCAGTTTACAGGAAACATTTATGCTGGCATCTGCGATGATTATGTCCGGGGGGGCATTGTTTCTGGGAGATCGTATGCAGGAGCTTTCTGAAGAACGCCTGGAAATCATTAATAAAGTTTTTGCCATGCGGAACGGTATTGCAGCTTACCCCTTGGATAGAATGGAAAGAGAAATTCCGCAGATATGGTTCAGGAAGGGGACAGGCTCTCCAGATAACCCGCACTTGCTGGCTGTATTCAACTGGGGGGATCATTCTGCCGAGAACAGGGTATATCTTAAAGATTTAAATTTGAGAGTTCAAGATAAATATTCAGTCGATGACGTTTGGATGGATAAAAAAAGTCAGTATGGGGCAGATCCGTTTATGGAAGTGACATTAGAACCGCATACATGCAAGTTGCTGAATATTTATAGGGATTAAATAACAAGTAAAGTTAAAAAAGGAGGAAGTAGAGATGTTGAATAGCAGCATTAAGACTAATTGGTTGTGCATGGCAGTTAATATGGTTCACAACAAAATTAAAATAAAATTCTTGGCGTACCTTTTATTTTTTCTCCTGAGTACGTATGTTTCAACATCTCTTTACGCTTCGATAGAAATAGCCGGTTACTGGAAAATGGATGAAAGCTCTGGAACAGCCGTTTCAGATTGCTGTTCCAATAATAATGGTACCGCCACGGATATAACCTGGACAGATGACCAGGTACACGGTTACTGCGGTTATTTCAATGGCAGCAGCAGCCTTATAAGCATTAGTGACGATGATTTTGATATGGGACAAAGTGATTTTACTTTATCAGCATGGATAAAATGTGATGCTTCCGCAAAAGGCCGCCGGATTATAAGCAAACTGCAATGGAACGGAACGGCTTATTCTGGTTATGATTTATCAGTTAGTTCTACAGGGCAACTGGGCGCAATCGTTGGAGACGGAAACGTGCATTGGAACTATTATTCAACTACCGGTGAAGATTTGACGGACAGCGCCTGGCATCATGTTGCGATGGTTGTGAGCAGAAAACAAACTACTACTCTCAAACTTTATGTTGACGGGGTTCTGGAAAGAACTGCCGGTATTCAGACAACTGGAGATATTTCCAATGCCCAGACATTAACTATTGGACGCCAATCAGCGGGCGCCGCATCCTTTTTCCCCGGCTATATAGAAGAGGTAGGAGTTTGGAAACATGCTCTTTCTGATATTGAGATCGAGGATATTTTTGAATGTGGAGATGTCGGGCAGAGTATTGTTTACAATATCAGCGATGATTTCAGCAACGGGCTTGGGAAATGGGATACGCCTTCGCCTTCATGGGCATGGCAGATTGTTAATGGTGAGCTTACCAATAATACTTTATATTCCGCAAATATACCATTTCTGGAGGAGGAAATCGGAGAATTTGAACTTTCTTTTAAGCTGAAACTTATACTGGAAAATGAAGAAACCGGGTTTGCCGGAGTTAGTATTGACAGAGGATCTGGAAAGACATGGAGCATTAGATTTTCCAATGGCGGTTATACCGATGTGTCATATACAGAAGATAGTGTTACATATTTTTGGAAAAGGCTTCATATTGATTTGCCAATGCAGACTTGGGTAAATGTAAAGGTTAAATGTGAGGCTGCAGAATTAACTTTGACAGTTGATGGCACTGAGTACCCGATTGGAACTGCGCCTGGAGAAGGCGGTTTTAAGTTTATTTCTTACAGGCTGGGTTGTGCATTTGATGATATAAACATGATTTACATGAAAGAAAATACTCAATATAGCATGAATTTATTATCAAATCCCGGTTTTGAAATAACCAGTAATCCGGACAGGCCGGATGGTTGGAGCGCGCAATATGAATGGGGGTATGGCCTGGAAGATGAAACATGGCATTCAGATGAGGACTATGCTGATTTTCATGATCTTTTTAAAATATATAATGATTCTCCCCATACCGGTAAAAATTACCTGAAGATCCAATATCCGCTTACTTTAATGAGTTTTGGAAGCCCGCTTACCGTTACTGGTAATTCTTATGTTTTTTCAGCATACATGAAGGCATCTCCTTCCGGTGGACAAGTTCGCATGGGCTGCCTTGCCGGTGACAAAAGTGTTGATCAGTTTACAACTTTCAACGTTTCAGCAGCATGGACTCGCTATACATTCGTACTTGATCCGTTAACCGTTCCGGCACACCCATACAGGCATTTTTATATTGCTCCAGCCAGTGGAGTAACTGTATCGGTGGACTCAACTCAACTGGAGGCCGGCACTACAGTCGGTCCATTTATTGACGGGTCACCTATGGATGCCATACTTAAGCTTCAGGTAGACCCTCAAATAACAAATGATGATTTCCTTGATTTGACACTTACCGCATGGAGTGATGCTATACCCGCAGCATTGGTCAGGGCGGAGAATGCTCCCAAATTCTTTACGGAGCATGATTACAATACGCTGTCTGAAAACAGCATTACTTTCTGCTATCTAAATACTATATCAGGAGGATCTTCAGAAGACGTTGAAATAAAAGTTTTCGATCCCGCAGACCCGGATACAATACTTGCCAGCCAGCAATATACTTGTGATACATCTGAAGACAGTTTCATGTTTGACTTATCACTGTCTGCTTTGAGCGCGGGCGAATATCAAGCAAATCTTTATCTGGTATCTACCTCAGAGCTTCTTGATACATGCACGGTTGACAGAAGAGCAAATGCTCCTAAAACAGAAGTTAGAAATAACCGGCTGACGCAAATGATTGAAGTAGATAAAGAACCTTTCTTCCCATTTGGCCCGTTGTTTACCCTGTGGCGCGGCTCGGAAACCGTTAACTTTATGAAAGATTCCGGTTTTAATTGCATAATCATAGGAAATAAATATTCTACTGAAGCTGAAGAAAGAGCGATTCTTCAGGAATGTGACAATATTGGTCTGTATGTAATGGAGGCCAGATACATGAATTATTCTGCCTCTAATGCAATTACTCAGGCAACCACCTGGGCAACCATAACCAAAGATTATTATTCTACTTTAGGACACTATTATGTTGATGAGCCTGCTGTTGGAGTAAACGAAGAATATATTGAGCCGGTTGTAGACTGTGTTAAGGGCTTGGATCCATATCGCCTTTCATTTATAAACTACAATTTCCAAGGACTTAAGCAGCGCGTTGCCGGATGCCCGGGAAACGTTACCTGTGTGGACCGCTATGCAAGCTCCGAAGTTTATTCTACTGAACCAGTTTGTGATCTGCTTAAGGCTGAATCAGATTTCTTCCGGCGTCCTGCTTTTCTGATTGCTCAAAGCGCGTCTTTATATCGGGATATCACCCCGGCAGAACTTGAATTTACTGCTTATACGGCGATTATAAGAGGCATACGGGGAATTTTCTATTGGGATGGAGTGCCCCAGTCTGAGGCGACTTGGACGCGAATGAAATCGCTTGCCGGGGAAGTGTCATTCCTTACGGACTATCTCGCATCTGAAGAACTTGATCCTGCGATAACGGTAACACCATCCGACGGCAAAATTATCGTGCTGGCTAAAAAATTGGATGATCAGATACTGATTATTGCGCTGAACAGATTCCTGCAGCCGGCGCAGAATGTCCAGATACAGATCCAATCTCTGATCGGTCAGAATAAAACTGCGGCGGTAGAATTCGAAAGCAGGAATGAAGCTGTTGCAAACGGTGTAATCACTGATGATTTCAATGGTTTTGAACGGCATGTTTATTTAATTGACTTATAATATGATTTTAACTATTTTAAAAGGAAGTAACCATGGCAAATGGAGCAGGACATAAAATACTCACTCATGCGGCAGTTGGAGCACTACCGGATTGGGAACAGGAATTATTAATTCCTGTTCTCGATGACCTTGAAACAGACTATTGCATGTATGGTGATACTTATTTTATCAATAAAAAAGATATTGGTCCATATATAGAACTTCCTGATGGCAGACTGCCCATGGATCCATGGGAAATTCGCGATTTCAGCAAGGAAGGCCCCGGTAAAGATTTCTATACCTGTGGTTATTATGATTTGATGCGCTGTTCATTTGAATACTTTGCCAAAAAATGTATCAACGCTCTAAAAAATAATAATATTACGGCATTTGCAAAGTTTACAGGTTCCATTAGCCATGTTATAGAGGATTGCGGGACTCCAGCACATGCGATAGGTACAGAAATAGGTACAGATATGAAAATGATAAAGATGCTTTATCCTGCTGCTGACCGCAAGAAGATGGCTAATCAATTTCATGTTATTCTGGAAAGCAAACTTGAAGATTTTTCATTGGAATATAAACCCAGGTTATTAGGCCTTAGTCCAAGCGAGATATCATTTAACATGTTTGAGCGGTTTACCGATATGCTGGAAAATTCTATTTCTTTCATTATTCCTGCTCTTGACGCTTTCTATAGTGATAACGATGAATTGCTTGCGCAGCGGTTGACAACATGCTGCAAGTTTGCATCGGAAGTAGTGGCAGACTTTATCTATTCTGTTATCTCCGTAGCCAAGGGGCAGCCAGATTTAACAGAGCGCGAATTGCTGAACACTATATCTTTAAGCGAATTTACTCCAGTAAAACGGACTGCATGGGCTCCGCCTCCTTATATGTATAGCGAAATACGTAAATCTCCATGGAATCTTAATAAGCAATATGAACCCGCCCAACTTGTTCTGGCGATTGATGGTGAAGAGAAGATATTTGAAAAAGGGTTTGGTATAGGAGCGCCTTTTATAATGAGCTATTTTCTCCCTATCGGAATATATACAGAGTTCAGTAGTACTGTAGGGATTAATTGTGTTCTCGGAGCAGGAACAGGTGTTATTTTTAAAGTTTTAGGCGACGGTATTGAACTGACGAGTGTGAAATGCGACACGGTCAATGATACTAAAACCATAAATTGCGATGTAGCAAATGTTCACAAACTGACCCTTGAAATTATACCATTGGGCGATGTGCCCTGTCCTGCCAATGTCCACGCTGTATGGGGAAATCCGCAGTTGCATAAAACGGCAAGCAAGAAAATACGATAAAAATTTCAAATTCTATTTTTCCGAACCCAGATTAAAATAACTTAAAGGCAGCACCAAAATGAAAAAAGTAGAAGTTGGCGGTATGAGTGAAGCTGTTTACGGACTGGATACCCTTACCAAGATGAAAAAAGAAGCTTTAGGCAATTATACTGTACTATTTAGAGGACCATGGGACAATAACTTACTAAAAAGTGTGGGAGAATTCTGCAAAAAAAACAATTACAGATTCGTCATGGATGAAACGATAAATCGTTTAACGGGCAAAATAAAACCACGATATCAATCTGTAGATACAAGTATTATTGAAAACTATCGAAAATGTTTCGATGGTTCCCTGATTATGTGTGAATATGGGGGATTGATGCTCTATTGGCCGGAAAATTATGTAAAAGCAAGTAAAATACCCCTTGTTAATATTGCTGATTTTGCCGAAGCTGAGAAGGAAATGATCGAACGGTTGAAAAGCATCATAGAATATGCCAGGAAAGAGAAAATACCTTCGCCAATGGTGTGTATAGAAGCTTCCGGCGGAGTTTCTAAGTACCTCTATAAGGCTGGATTGGACCGTGTTGATCTGGAAATGACCTATGACAGATTGACCGAGTTTTATTATTCAGCTACTAAAGGAGCAACGATTGCTTATGACAAGGAGCGTTTCGGTGCTGATATGGCTATGGTCTGGTATGGAGGGAATCAACACGATGAACTTTGGTTTAAACGCTGGAGGACATCTCTGTATCATGCGTTTATCCGCGGGGCTGATCCGATTTACGCTGAACATGGCCTTATGGATTATAAAGCTTTGGGTAAAAATTTAGATATGGATTCATTGGAAGTTAAACGCTTTCGTGCAGAACTTGCAGAGTTTGAAAATTTTACGAGAAATAATCTGCGTCCCGATGGTTTCCCTATGGCAAAAATCGCTTTTGTTTACGGGAATCTTGATAGTATGGCAATGGGGCAGCCTTATGTGTGGGGACAACGCGGTGAAAACAATGGTATTCCATCCGGCACGGCTGAACATTCCTGGGATATATTTGATTCTATTTATCAAAAGCGTTCATGGGAATTCCGGTATCGTTTCGGAGAAAGGGATCTTTCCGGTAATCCGCCACTTGGACAAGCGGATGTTATCCCCATAGAAGCGTCAATTGATAAATTACAGCAGTATGATTGTCTCATTTTCCTGGGATGGAACACCATGACTGAAGATCAATATGACAAGTTAAAACTTTATGTCAAAAACGGTGGCGACATACTCTGTACATTAGGACATTTAGATACTCGAACCAGTCGCAATAATCCTGTGGAATTGATTCACAATGGTGATCTGGCAGAGCTGTTCGGCGTGAAAGTAGCGCTCAATGATAAAAAATGCCGGTTTGGAATAAAATTTAAACAAAACCCTGAAAACAGTAATTATCAATTTCCGTTATGGACTGCTGTATCAGACCCGAAATATGGTGATGGGGAATTCCCGCTTGCAGATGTTGAATTGATTTCAGCAGAAATTACAGCGGCTGCCTCGGAAGATTTTGCTGATACATGGGAAAACATGGATAGATATCCGGTAATTACAACAAATAAGCTCGGTGAAGGCCGGGCGTTCTTGCTCCATACGCCGGAATATCCGGGATGTCATGGATTACGCCGTCTGTATACTGATTTAATTACATTTTTTGCGGCTGCCCATCAGGATAAAAATTTACAGATTGAAACATCTGAATCAGTTCGCTACGCGGTTTATGAGGAAACAGGGCAACGGACAGTTTATTTATTGAATACAGGTACGGCACTTAGTCATGAAGCAATTATTTATGATAGAGAGCTGGTAAAAAAAATAACAATTAACCCGACAAAGATTGCAATATACAATACCCACAAAGACAAATGAGAAAACTACTTGAATTTATTATTAGAAAAAACTCCCCGGAATTTAAGCTTGATTACAGTATAACCTATAGTGCCGTATTTTCTGAACTACTGGTTATGATGAAAGTTAAAATACGTTCACTGAGAATGCTTTTATATTTTTTACCTATACGCGGAATAAAGCTTGGAAGAAAGGTACAATTTCACGCTGTACACGATATCAAGTTCGGCAACAATAATCTGATTGGTGACTATTCATGTATTCGTGCGCTTGGCAAAAATAGTTTAATATTTGGTGATAATTCTGGAGTGGGAGATTTCTGCAAAGTTATAAGCTCTATTCAACTGCATGATATTTCCGGGTTTATCAAACTTGGCAATAATGTGTGGATAGGAGATTGCTCCAATCTGGGTGGCGCTGGAGGTTTGGAGATAGGAGATGACACTTTCACCGGACAATGTTTTTATTGTCATCCTGAAAACCACATGTTTGAACCGACCGGCATACTTTATCGCAAACAAGGTGTTACCCGCAAAGGAATAAAAATCGGTAAAAACTGTTGGATTGGTTCAAATGTTACCGTAACAGACGGAGTGCAGATTGGTAATAATTGCGTTGTGGCTGCCGGAGCAGTACTTACAAAATCTTTTCCAGACAATAGTTTGATTGGCGGGGTTCCTGCTAAGTTGATAAGAAAAATTCCTTAATTTAAAAAAAATACTTTATTGAATGCTGTCTGGGAATATATTACGATAACCTTCTATGCTTTGCCCCGTGGAATATAAAATTTTTTATATTAGGAGTTGATAGAGATTTATTTAAGAAAAACTTGGTGGTGATATTCATTCTGGACAAGTCAGGATGCTGTTAACCTCCGTTTATAACAACTAAGTTGAGGATTAAAAATGAAAAAAATAGTTAAACAACAAAAGCTTATAACAGAGAAAGTGCTGAATTCCCTGCCTTCCACCTTTAAAGAGGCTGCTGGAATCCTGAAACATCCGTATATTTCCCCGGGAGGCCCATATTCGACTCAGTTATGGGACTGGGATTCTTACTGGGTTGCTTATGCCGCATTAAAAGCCGCAGATAAGTTTGAACTTCAGGAGTTTAAGAAAGAAGCCGGAAAATATGCTTTAGGATCGCTTCTGAATTATTTTGATCATCAGGGACAGGACGGCAGTATACCGATTCTGCTGGACCCCACGGATGCAGACTGGTTTGACAGCAAAAAATCCCCCGACAACAACATGGCTAAACCTTTTATCGGGCAGTTTGCGTTGCTTTTATGGGAAAATGGTTTATTCCCATTGGATCAGTTGAAAGAAAGCTTTTATAATATCAGCCACTTCCACGAATGTTATGAGAACCGTTACAAAGATGACAAAACAGGATTGTTCTTTTGGGCTAACGATCTGGGGATAGGAGTTGATGATGATCCCGCAGCCTGGGGACGCCCGGTAAAATCCTGCGCCAGTATTTTTCTTAACAGTTTCCTGTATAAAGATTTTCTCGCGGCTGCTGTATTGGCGGATGCGATCAGGAGGCCGGATATGGCGGAAACATATCGCCAAAAATCCGAAGCCCTTGCTGAATCAATCAGGAAATATTGTTATGACAAACGTGAAAAGGCTTACTTTTCTGTTGATATCCAATGCAGGCAAAACATCTATCATCACCGTTGCTATGGACGGCTTAACAGCAAACTTACGCCTTTCTGGAATTGCCTGCAGTTGAAAATATTATCCTGGAATTCATTACTGCCGTTTTGGGCAGGAATAGGTTCCGCAGATGAAATGGATGCTTTTGTTAAAGAAAACCTTGTCCCCGGCAGGCTTTTAAGCGATTACGGAGTCAGGTCATTATCCAAAGATGAACCAATGTATGCTCCTGAAGTTGCACGCGGCAATCCGAGCAACTGGCTCGGGGGAATATGGATAATAGCTAATTTTATTGCAATGGAAACCATGAAACAATATGGATTTGATAAGCAGGCTGAAAGTATAATTGACGGCAATATAAAACTATTGGCTGAGGATTTACAGGCTAACGGTTGTTTTCATGAATATTATTCTCCGGAAACCGGATTACCTGTATGCGGCGATAATTTTTTGAGCTGGAACGCTCTGGCTGTTTTATATTAAAATAAATTCTGTTTTCTCAAATTCAGAAGAATAAAAGAGGGTTATAATTTTAGATGAATTCTCCAGAAATAAACTATCGGGACAAAGTTTTCGGTTGCTGGGCAGGTAAATGTCTTGCTGGTGCTATCGGCATGCCATTTGAAGGAGTGCCGTTTCAGCCAGATATGAAAGCTGATAATATTAATATTCAGGATGTTCCGAATGACGATCTTGAATTGCAGCTGGTATGGCTTATCGCGCTCGAAAAATATGGCCTCAAGCTCAACCCTATGCATTTAGCAAAATACTGGCTGGATGATATCAAGCACGGTGTTGATGAATACAGCATGGCAATACGCAACATCAAACGCGGAATCATGCCTCCGGCAAGCGGTTGGGAAGATAATTTCTTTCACGATGGAATGGGCGGAGCAATCCGTTCTGAAATCTGGGCGGCGGTATTTTCCGGACGCCCGGACGTTGCCGGTTATTTTGCCGCCAATGACGCAATAGTGGATCATTGGGGCGACGGCGTTTGGGCCGAAAGTTTCCTGGCAAAAGCCGAAAGTCGCCTTTTTGAGAATGAAGATATACTTATATCATTGAAGGTTTCCTTAGCTGAATTACCGCAATCAGGCAGACTGGCTCAAGCCCTGACAGAAGTTATAAAACTTTATGAACGCGGAATAAGCGAAGAAAAAGCAAAGGCGTTTATCATACGCAAATACTATCATCATAACTTTACAGATTGTGTTATGAACCTTGCTTTTATGGTTTATGCCCTGCTATGGGGAGAAGGGGATTTTATAAAAACCATCCTGCTTGCCATAAATTGCGGCCGCGATACAGATTGCACTGCCGCGACCTGTGGTTCATTCCTCGGCATCTGCCATGGAAGTGAAGTCATTCCGGATTATTTGTTGAATCAGCTTTCTCCTGATTTAGTAATAAGCAAATATATCAGCCAGATCAACGGAATCCCCCGCACTTTGCCTGAACTGGTTGAACGCACCGTCGCTTTGCATGAAAAGCTGGCAAAAGATATACCCGAAACGCATTATCCCGGATACCAGCCGCTTATCCCGGGGAAACCAGCCGGCTTTGACCGCGCCCGCTGGCTGGTTCTTGACGAATCCGAACACGATATCGAATCAGTCAAGGAAAATCTGTTGAAAAATGGAAAATGCCCGGAAGAACTCGAAAAGAACATTATCAATACTGACGGCTTGACTTTTGACTTGTCAAAACATGCCGCAAACGCGAATACATTGAATCTTTTCACCTTTCTCAATGTTGAAAATCAGGATATTGACAGCAATGACATTGTCATTTCCGCCACCGCTGATGTTGGTATGACTTTGTGGTTTGACAACGACAAACTTTTCAATCATCATTCCCGCCAACTTGCCATTCCATCCTTTCACCGCACAGAGGGCGGAGCGGCTTTTAATTATCCTCTGAAACATGGAGATCATAAACTGATACATATTAAGTTGTATTCTTGTTTATCACCGCTAAATTGCACCTTAATGTTTGGAAATAATCTCAACGATCATCTTGAGGGATTTAAACTGAGTATATAAAATGAAACTGGACTCTATAAAACATTTTCTTATCGATATTGACGGCACGATTACCTATTATAAGACAAACTCAATCACTCAGGACGCATTATTGGCAGGTAATTTTCTTTTCCCGATAATCCGTGATATGCTGGTTGAGAACGGCTGGGACCCGGCAGAGGCAGCAGCCGCGATAAAAGCGGAGGCGGACCGCATTATTTTCTGGGACTATATAGATTTCATAGAAAAATTCGATTTGTCCCGCGAAGAAGCTTTCTTCAGAATACGCAAGTGGCACCGCGACAATCTTTTGTACTATGAGGACATGGTCGAGACAATAAAAGTATTGGCTGCCAGAAATAAGAACTTATTTATTATCAGCAATAATCCTTACTGGGGTTGCCGTTTCAAACTGGAAATCGCCGGCTTGGCTCCTGAACACTTCCAAAAAATATTCGGAACCAACATCGTCAATGGCTGTAAACATCTAAGTGAAGTATGGAATCGGGCTATAAACCAAGTAGCTGCAGATCCGGGAAATATTGCGACTATCGGGGACAATCCTAAAGAGGATGGCGAAATTCCTCAGAACTGTGGAATCGGCTATTCATTTATCTTAGAAAGAAAATCAGAAACTGCCTTGCTGCGTAAAAATAGATCTATTTATCTCAATGACGCGAGACAAATACTCACATATAATATATAATTATTTTGGCATTATTATACCCACAATGTGCAGTATTATCAAGGAAAAAGTCTATTTGCCGCATTATTCTTTTTATAAAACAGTAAATAAAAATCTTAAATAGAATAATTTAAAAAAGGAAAGCAAATTTTGAAAACATATTCAAAAGAAATTGTTGCTACAAAAGGTAAATACAACGGCGGGATGTCGTTTTTTATAGATGACGAGGTTCAGCCCTGTACATCTTTTAAAATCAATGAAAATTCGGATATTTCCGTGATGCTTGAATCCGCCGAAGTTGAAATACCGGCAATGGCTAAACAGGGGATAATGCATTGCTGGGTGCCGATATTTATTGATTGGAACGGCCCCGGAAAATATGATTTTACCGATATGGATACAAGGATCCGGACTGTGTTGAGGCTTTATGACGAGAATACTCCCGAAGGGAAACCAAAGGCTGTAGTTGTTGTAAGAATACAAGCCGCGGTATTCTCTCCGCCGTGGTACATACGACAAGCGGCAGATGATAAAGGCATGCCGACAAATTTAATCGAGTTTCGCAACCCGTGGGGCACGGTCGATTCGTGTACCGCAGATAAAGCGGAGCATCAACGTTTTGCGACGCAATTTGCTGATTATGCTTCTACTTTTGCCATCTCTCCAGGTGACTCATTCTGGGATACTCATGCCGTCGACTGCCTGAAAGCGATTGTTGAACACGTCCGCAACAGTGATTACGCAAACCGTGTATTCGGCTGGCTGCCATGCGCTTTCAATACCAATGAATGGTTTCTGCGTACCTTTGCCCCGGAAGCAAGTTGCGATTTCAGTGTTCCCACGCAGCAAGCATTCAAAAAACATCTGTGCGCTTCGGGAATAGAATGCGGTGACAATCCGGTACCGTCTCCCAAAGCATGCCATACTCCAGGATATGGAGAGTTTCTTGATACCGATATCCCCGAGTCAAGGATAGTGGAAGAATTTTCCCTGTGGCTGAACAACCGGTTTGCGGATATCATCCTAAGATTTGCCCGGATTATTCGCGATGCTTATTCCGACAGCCCCAAATTGATTGGTTTCTTTTATGGTTATACATTAGGAATGAGCCGCCTTCAAAACCTTTCACAATGCGGCCAGCTGGCTCTTAACCGGTTGCTGGAAAGTGAAGATATTGATTTTATTTGCAGCCCCTGCGAATATTTTTATCGTGCGGATGAAAAGCCGTTTTCTATTGGTACGGTTATGGGGCCGTTTGCCGATTCCGCCGCGGATAACGACAAACTGGTATTTCTTGAGGATGATCATTTCCCCTGCCATGCCCGCGGGAATAATGCAAGCTTTGTAACACGTGACCAATGGCACGATGAAATGTATTTTCGACGTAATTTTGCTTACGTACTGTCCCACGGTCAGCACTTATGGTGGTACAGTCTGGGCTCCAAATGGTTCAAGGAACCGGAACGGCAGAGGATTGCGGGAGGACTTCAGCGGATTGCGGAGAAATCAATAGAATCGGATCGAAGTTCTGTTGCTGAGGTTGCTGTCGTCATTGATGAACGCAGCGTTTCCGCTATGCGCTTTAATCCGTTGTTACAGCAGGCTCTCCTGACGGAAGCCCATGGCGCGTTTTTCCCTGCAGGGGCTCCATTTGAATGCTTTGAACTTCAATCCTTTTTAGCCCGCACCGATTACTCCCGTTTCAAAGCCGTAGTGTTTCTAAATCTGTTCCGGATAGATTCAGAACTGCTCGCTTCAATTGGAAAAGTAAAATCCGGCGGACGGACTCTTCTGTTCTCCTTCGCTCCGGGACTTGTGGATGACAGCAATGGTAAGCGGATATTCTCGACGGATTCAGCGAGTAAACTTGTCGGCATCAATTTAGTGGAGAGAATGGATGTTCCATTCTCTATCTGGATCGATCCGGAACGTTCTAATCTTATTCCGGATGGAGAAGATATTCGTTACGGCTGGCTGCATACAGATTACGGGGTTCAACCGCCAGTGCTCGAAATTGATGATCCGGAGGCTGTCCCGTTTGGATATCTGCATTTGGATGGAATAGGCTTTGGTATGAAAAAGCATCCTGAATGGACATCTGTTTTCAGCGCGGCTCCCGGAATGCCGCCCAAAGTCCTGAAAGCAATCCTGAAAAATGCCGGAGTCCATCTTTATACGGAATCTGAAGATGTGGTATACGCAAACCGCTCGATGATTGCTTATGAGGCCTGCTCCCGAGGAGAAAAGGAACTGATACTCAGAGATGCATCAATCCTTGAAGACGCGATTACAGGCGAAGAAATCAAACCGGAAAATTCCAGATGTAAGATATTCATGAAACGCCATGAAGTGAGGATATTCTGGATAAAAAACCAGCTTCCCTAGACTCAGGTAAAACAGGCAACTGTTCTCTATTCCTCAATTAACCAGTTTTTATCGAAGGAACGGTTGTCAATGAAGATATTGTTGAAGCGCGGCTCCAGCAAATCAGCCAGATTTCCCGGCCATGATTTACGTGCATACGCGCCAATAACCTTGGATGCTTGTGTATGCATTCTTGTCGCCAGCTTGCCGGCATCAAAAATATCTTCATAATAATGAATGTCTTCCGGTCTTATCCAGTTGCCGTATTTTACCGCATTTTTTCTGTTTTCCGGATCAGAATAAAAGCTATGGCACATTACTGGATTGAATCCGGGCAAGGTTTCCTGTGGGGCAAGTTCTCTTTCATGCGATACCATATTGTCATGAAAACTCTGGTTTGAGCAGAAATTTAAACATCCACTATTAAGAAGCCCGTAAAGTTTCCTGTTGTTTTCATCAGCCCATTTTCTTAACTCGCGAAGTCGGGAAAAGTCGCGATTGTATTCTCTTTGGATATAAAAACTGTCAAAAGAATTTTTTAGATAATTCATTCCCTCCACTGTACCGATACGCATATTGACTGACGCTTTCACTTCAATCTCAGGGAATTTACTTTTAACCACGTGTGCGGCGAAAGGAGAAGTCGTTGTAACCGAGTCCAGAGTACCGGATATATTCTTTATTTCATCAATTGATTTTGCAATACTCTCTGCAAATTTTGTTGACACGGCATCGGCGCCATAGCAATTCCCATTGATAAGCAGACACAATTTTATCCCAAGTTCTTTAAATGTTGGAATGTCCTTTTCCAACTGCGATTGAATTTGCGGAGAAGCCGGCATTCTGCCGGACGGAGCATTCCTCCAGGCAAAGTACACTTCTGAAATATTTTTGTGGTATTTTTTTACAGTTTCTTTGACCTGTATGTTGTCTAATACCGGATATCCGACAGAGAATAACATATTATATCCTATTTTTCAGAGCGTTCTATATGCCATGGTCTTGTTTTTCTGAATGGCGTTTTGAATTTCTTTTTCAATATATTTCGTTCCTCGAGGTGAATGAAACATTCCCTGAGGCAGGACTTACCGCAGAGGCAGGATACAAAATTACCTACGCCGCCATAAGTTTTCTGGGCTATATTTTTGACTTCCATAGCTTGTTCCGGCGTTAAATGAATTTTCCCATGGGCTATTTTATCTCCATTCGGCAACTTATCAAAGAGATTATCAGTGGCAAATGGATTTGTAGGAGTATGTGCTCCCGCCTGGTATGCCGCACATTGCCATTGATCTATTTTATTGTGTTTAATTTCAGTATTTGCCCAGTTATCCGTGATTTTTTCATCCAGAATTGCCTGCCCGGGACACCCGGCAATACATTTGCCGCATTCATCACACAGTTTTTCACCTGAGTATATCGGGTCAGTTTCAAGCTCAACATCAGTAATTATAAACGCAAAACGCTGAAAAGGCCCGAATTCAGGAGTAAGGAAAAATCCTCCCATCCCCATTTCCCCCATTCCGCAAATATAAGCCGCTTGATTTTGATCAATAATTACATCCGGGGCTGGTTTATCCGTGGAAACCGGTTCCGCGTTTAATTTATATGTAGTATGCATTTCAGGATTCGGCTCGAAATCTTTTGCCGGACGGCGGTCATTGACTGCCATCTGCACAACACCTTCATGTCCATAGTCTTCAAGAAAACACGCCAGTTCGCGTAATACTTTAGGAGCATAGCGCATATCAATATTATCCATACCCATTGCCGGAAACTGGTAAAATTGAGTTCCCGTTTCTATACCTCTCAAACTTCCTCTGAGTACCCTGAACCCCAGTCCTATTATTGTTTTACCCGCAGGAGCGATATAGCGCGGGTCCTTTTCCTTCATCGTACCCTCGAAAAGCTTCAAGTCACCTATTCCAACGATATCTGCACCTGATGCCTTCGCTTTCTTCTTTACCATTTCACTTGTAAGCATTTTATTATTTCCCTGTATTAATTTTTAGCTGCTTCATCAATATTCATTTTCCAAGGTTTTTGTGTCCTCAACCTGCTCTGGAATTTATTTAGCAATTTGCCTTTCTTTTCCAGATTGTTTACACACGCCCTCAAACATCCCCCGCATTTTGGAGGATTGTAGTCATAAGCCGGAGGATATGATTTTTTAACTCTGTTTGCAAGTTCGTCATAATCTTCGGCTGTTATGCGTTTTCTGCCCTTCATGATTTCATCTCCGTCCGGAATGCCATCAAATACGTTTCGGGGCATAAAAGGATTATTTGCTTTGTTTGCGCCGATATAATGGAGAAAGCAGTCCCATTCATATAATTTCCCCCATTCGACGTCATGTCCGTTAAGATTTACTTTAACCGTTTCTTTGGGGTCCAGACACTTTCCAGGACAAGCTGCCACACAAGCCATACAACGGTCACAAATAGCGGGGCCCTCGTAAACGGGATCATATTCGAATTCAGCATCGGTAAAGATAAATGCCTGACGGTTCATGGGGCCGAACTTTGGACTCAGAAACATCTTGCTGTAACCGATTTCCCCCAAACCGCACAAAAATGCCGCTATACGAAAGTGTACCAGGATATCCGGGGCTGATCTTCCATCTTCTGCTACAGCCTGAGTGTGCCGGCAGGCACGCATTGATTCTTCCGGGGATGATTTAAAGCCCGGCTTTCCGTCCATATCGGATACCGGACCGCGTCCGCCAGTATTCCTGAAGACAGCCGCCTCATAACCATAATCTTCAATAAACCGCCCTACATCATATAAAGTCGCTGGTGCAATATCTTCATTAATAGCCGCATATCCCAAAGCAGGATATTGATAGAAATGAGTTCCTTCTTCAATGCCCCTTATGTATCCGCGGGGGATACGAAAAATAAATCCGATCATACTTTTTGCTTCTGGAAATATATATCTTGGATCAAATTCTTTCGGAGCTCCTTCAAACCTGTCCATAGGTGCAATTCCAACATCGTCGGCTCCACATTCTATAGCAAATTCTTTAATCATCTGTGCTGTTAACATTGTAATTTTTCCTGATTTTTTCTATCCTTGATCTATGCCTTTTAAATTAAAATTTTTTGGGATGCTCTTTTTAAGAGTTCTGCTCTTTCTGCAAAACTTATCTTTTTACATTCGATAAAATACGATGGAAATGATTGTGCCAGAGAAGCAATTACTTTTCCATTTTTATCAAAAACAGGAACTCCAACCGCTGATATTGCATCGGAGTGTTCATTTTGACAAGTGGCGAAACCTTGTTCTTTTATTCTTATAAACTCATCTCTTAATGATTTCTCATCTGAAAGTGTGTTTTGAGTATATGAAACAAGCTTCACCTTTTTAAAGAAAGTTTCTTTTTCTTTATCGCTTAAAAACGCAAGAAGGACTTTACCAGAAGCTGAACAATGCAGATTATCGTTTTCCACCTGTTCCTTTGCCACTCTTATAACCCCGTTACCTTCGAACATCCCGATACATAAAAGGCGAAAATTTTCCAGTACACCAAGAAAAGTTAATTCTCCAGTATCCTCTGATACTTCATGCATAACAGGTAAGCTTTTTTCTCTTATTCTACTCCATTTATCTGCACACGCTCCCAAGTGCCAGCATCTGGCTCCGAGCTTGTAGCGACGATCTTCGTCTTGGGCAAGATAACCGCGTTCGTAGAGAGTCCTTATAATATTGCTCGCCGTATTAGTCTTCAATTTAAGCTTTTCCGCAATATCAATTGAACGGAGACTCTCTCTACTGACTTCCAGAGTTTCAAGTATATCAAGCGCTCTTTCCAATGATTGAATTAAAGGCTTTTTGTTATTTGCTTTAATATTCATAACATTCATTAAATTCCATATTATTGTATTAGTTATATTATTATTGTATATAATACTGTCATTCATGCAAAAAGTCAAGACAGGTAAGTAAAAAAACAAGAATCTTCGACATCCCAGACTTGTCCTGAAAATGGAAAAATGGGAAGTAAAACATACCCATTCGATAGAAAATTTGGCAATATAGAATGTGTGTAAGAAAAAGACTTTATTGAGCCATAGATGTTAAACATATTTCGGTTAGTGAGGGCACTCGCCTTATTCAGAAAATGCATAATGCAACAGGATATGTAAAACTTAGCTCTGGAGTCGAACTCAAAGTAAATGTCATGCCTGCTTTAATATAGTTACTTCATAAGGTTTCAATTTAATGTTTCCGGCTGATGAAATTGGAGATTCAAATTCACAAACAGCGTTGGAAGTATTGATAAATATATATACATTTCCTCTTTTCGTAACTGTAATACTGCCGGGAATATTATTTATTGTTTCTAAATCTGCCTTTAAAGCAGCCATTTTTATTATGGAGCACATGCCGTCATTGTCAACAGGCGCTGCTTGATAAAAACAGTTTCCCTGCCCAAACATATTTTCCGTAAGAAAGGGTTTTCCAGCAAAGATACCGGAAGAAAAATATCCATGCACGATACAGCTTGATCGCAATTCAATGCATTCCATATAATCATAGCATAAAACTTTCTTTGAATTTATTTCGGCATCAACACTATCGCGTTTGCTATCGTTATTTTCAAATTTCTTGTACTGCACTGGACCATATTTTGAAATGCTTTTAATGGAACTGCGTTCATCAATATTTATGCCGAATAGATCATTGAGGCCACAAGGCGCGGTATGCGGTAGATATTTGCCGTTTTTATCAATTACAGACAATCTTCCCTGAGCCAGTAATATGCCTCCATCAGAAACGAATTTATACAATTTTTTGCATAATTCACTGCATACATATTCAAGCTGAGGCAAAATGATTAATTTATAAGACGACAAGTCAATGTCTTCATCAATTGCAATTACATCAGGATTCAAATGCAGAGAGTTCATTATATCGTCTGCCTTGATGATTGCTTCGCGATACTGTTCTGAGCCTTTACATTCAGCAAGCATAGCCGTAACTGGGTCGAAAAGTATGGCAGCCTGACTTTGAGAAGACGGTAAATTCCCATATTCATTCTCAAATTTCCTGAATTCGGTAATTATTTCTTTTATTTTCTCATAAGCCGCTGATTTCTCGCCACTCCATGGAAGTATTGCCGGATGATCTTCTTCACCCATCAAAGACTGCCGCCAACGGAAATATATAATTGCTTCCGCGCCTCTGGCATAAAATTCCCATGCCCAGGCGCGCAAAGCATCAATGCTGTTTTTATTTGTTGACACGCAATTCCAGGCGCCGGTTTCGGCAATCCAGAATGGCTTGCCTGGTTTTAGATTGCGATACATATCCAGGGTCGCCCGGTAAGCCTGAATACTGCCGTGATAATCTATATAACAATCATATCCGACAGTATCAAGCGGCTTAAATATTTCCTGCAAGTCAAGGTTGGGACTCAAACCCAGCCAGCTGTTTGTAGTTATTTGCCAATGCGGATTTGCCGTTTTCAAAATATTACTTTGTGATTTTATCATTTCCCCATATAGAAAACTATGAAAACGACGCCAGTCAAGTTCACACGAATAACGATGAAACGGCGGTATAACATGAGTCCATTCACTTATGTTTCCCGACCAGAAAGTATTGCCCCAGGCTTCGTCAAGAGCTGCTAAGGTTTTATATTTGTTTCGAAGCCATTCTTGAAACTTTAATATGCAGTTTTTACACATACATGGCGGAATTTCGGCAATAGCAATCTCATTGTCAATCTGCCATGCAACAACATTTGAAGTATCTTTAAATTCTTCTGCAAGTTTAGTTGTGATGCGCTCATACAATTTTCTATATTGTCTTGATGATGCACAGTAATGGCGTCTTTTCCCCAGTTGATAAGGATGACCGTTCTCATCAACAGGTAAAGTTTCAGGGTAATTTACAGACAGCCAGGTTGGAGGAGATGCTGTTGGCGTACAAAGCACTACCTTTATCCCGGCCTTATTCATCATCATGACAATTTCACGCAGCCATTCAAACTCAAATACGCCTTCCCGCGGCTCCAGCTTAGACCATGCAAACTCTCCCATCCTGACCAGGTTGATTCCGGCTTCCGCCATCATTTTTATGTCAATCGCCCAACGCTCGCGAGGCCAAACTTCGGGATAATATGCACAACCAATATATTTCATTTCTTTCCCTTGATTTTCTTTGGTGGATAATAAAGCATACTGTTTTCAGGTATATGAATTGTTTTTACTGTAGAAATGATTGCTTCAGATAAATACTCGCGACATTTTTCCCGGCAGCTTTCCTGATTATCCATATCCCATTTATCCATATCCCAGTTCAAGTCCTCCTGCGCCAGCCTATTGTATTCAGCTAAGATATCCTTTGCGGGAGCTATATCATGCTTTTCGATCCATACTGCACCGCTATACCAGGTATGCTCGAAACACAATCTTGTTCTTAGAGCGATTACAAGCAGCCTTCGGGAAAGGGCTTTGAATTCATCAAGAACTTCGGGAATAATACTGTCTGTAATAGAACTCATTAGGCCATATGCTTTCCTAGCGTCTTGTTCAAATTTTATAAGACCATCCAGTTCAAAACACGCACAAGTACGGATAAGGTCTTTTGAATCCGGATCAGCGAGGAAAAGTGTTGGGAAAACAGGGCTCCAGTCCTTGAGGCGATTTCCAAAATATTGTGGATTTTTCTGGGCTTTAAGCATTATCCGCAATGCGGATTTGAAATCATTATTATTTTTGCCGAAAGCTAATTGAGACAACTCATCCAGCAAACCTTCGAAAGAAAAAGTTGCGCCGTCCAGTCGTTTTAGAATATAGATATCTCCAAGTAAGCTGAGAGAAAACGGATTGACATTTTCATAAGATCCCCAGTCGCTTATAATAAAGCATTCGGCACCGCTTTTTGCTCCTAATTCCAGCCATACAGAAGTATTTTCTTTGAGGCGTTGAAATGGAGTGATAATGTATTCAGCCATATTGTTACCGCAAACCCAATTAGCGTGTTTTGCGCTTACGTATTCATGCATTGCGAAATTATGGTTTTCCTGTTCATACACTTCTGTTTTCGTGCCGTAACCCCAATTGCAGATGATTATATCCTTGTCAAGCAATTCGCGGACTTGCGGGTAATGAATAATTAAATCCGCATACATAACCATTTTTTTGCCAAGCCTTTTCAGAAAGCTGCAAATATCATTCAAGTAATCAGCAATCGCTTCTTCAAAACCATTTTTACTGACAAATTGCCTGCTTTTACCCAAGCCGATATTGAAGGCTTCATCTCCACCAATATGTACATAATCAGAATTAAACAAGGGGACAATTTCCGCCAGCCATTGTTTTACTGTTTTTCTGGCTTCAGGGGAATCTATTCTGAATGCTGCTCCCCCGCTTTCAAACTCGCTATATTTAGACATGCCCGGCTGTTTAAATAGATTTTCCTGATGTCCCAAAACCTGCAATAATGGGACCAGTTCCATTTTTTGTTCTGCCATATAAGTATTTAGCTTTGAGATATATTCGTTAGTGACCGGTGTCGAACCGCAGCCGCAAGCCGGGAAAATTTTGTTTTCAACAACACATTCCATATAGAGTATGATTCCGGTTAAACCGTAATTTTTTAAAAGGTCCACGTGTTTAACGATTGTTTCAGTTTTGGGAATACGCCCACGGCTCAGATCATACTGGATCAGCTTATGTTTCATTTTTTATTCTCAGACGATAATTCAATACGTGCTTCACTCACCATAAACCAATGAGCGGATCGGCTATCACTATTTGCAAGATTCTCTATTTTAATAATGTTGTCACCTTTATGCAAGACTCCAGGCTGAACCGGGAATTTTTTTAGAGACCAACCATGTTTTTTGAAACCGTTAGGGCCTTCAAAGATAACTGTATCATTAATACTGATTCTGATGGGGGCTGGCGGACACCAAAGTTTATCACTATCCTGTCCGTCTATTCCCAAAGTATAAGCTTTATCAATATCTTCTGTCCAATTGAATTTAGCTTTCATTACGGATTGCTCGGTCATGCTGCCTCTAATCCATGCTGCGACTTTACCTTCACATTTCCATTTGTAATATCTCGGCCCTTCTCCGCCGCTGAAAGCCATTGCGGGAATTATAATACCGTTTGGAATTTTCTTTGTAAATTTTGTGATCTGATATTTCTTTATTGCTTGTAATGGATTCTTTTCAAGTTCTGCCAAAACTTCAGGGGTGGATTTTATATGCAGGCAATTCCAAATCAGGCCGGTAAGTTGTTTACGAACCCGGTCAGGCTGGAAAGTTTTATTTAATTCAAGCTTGATATAAGCTGGAAGTATCTTGCATAAGACTTCAAGTTGTTCAGGGCTGGCATCATGCCAGTTTGTCATTTTCAACGCCAGTAAGCCATTATAAAGGACAGATGATTCATCATTTGCGATTTCCTTTTTAAGTTTTTCAGGAGCAAGTTTAATTGCTTCTTTAAACCAGGCAATGAGTTGAGCGGTGAATTCCTTACTGAAAAACTCAGGCGCTGGTATTCTGCCATTATTCCGGTTATCTTCATCCAGCCGATCATAAATTGATTCAATTATGTTCCCCATGACGGGAGCCGCCTTGCCATAATATGATTTAATAAATTCCTTCTCCAGAGTTCTAACATTCTGGAACGGATTCCAGTTTAATTGAGCATGCACATAAGTAAAAAGTTTGGCAAAAGTCTTATTTTGCCCGCAATACCAGAAACCTCCCTTCATGCCTTTTCGCGAGCTCCACTTTACCCGGTCCGCCATACCACGCAGAGTAAGTACCCTCCCGGCATTATAGTCATATATGCCAATAGATTCAGGATTTGATATTTTCAGCCAGTCATTAAGTTGACTTCCAGCAATAACATTTTCCGGAGCATTAAAATCCCTGAAACCATTGGGGGCTGAAATCAAGTTTGGCCATGGACAATATAAAAGCTGTACATTTTTTTCCGGGGATAATTTTTGGGGTGCTGGTTGTGTGGAAACATATGCATAACATAGAAGGTATTTATCTGGATATTTCTTTGCTATAATTCGTGCAATGCTGTTTATCCAGTTTAACATCAGATCTGATTCATTCCAACCTTGAGCCCGTTTTGCTTTACATTCTGCACAACAGCAAGCTTCCATGTCATCGCCCTGTTGTATAACGAAGTATTTTCTGTTTTTCTGTTTTGCAATCCATTTTATTGCGCGTTCCGCGGCAATCCTGATACCGCCTGAATTAGTCTGGCAAAGCATCAGCCTTACGTCTGGAGTGTTCATGGAAAGACGTTTACCGTTAGCGCCAAGGAGATAATATTCAGGATGCTCTTTAAGGTAGAGTTTTTTGGGAACAAGGAAAGCTGCTGTATGGTCAATCCACAGTGTTTTATCACAGGGGTAAACTTTATCTATTCCAGCTTTACGCGGATCTCCCAGCGAAAATCCGCTGCTGCTGTCACCATAAATACAAAACGGCGCGGTTATTCTTTTACCGTTGAAAAAAGGTTTATCAGCAAATTCCACAGCAGTAATTACATTTCCCGGAGAATATTTTTTGGTGAATACATTCCGGGCAAAGAATTTCAGCCCCTGCTTTTCCAAAAACTTATAAACTCCGTAATTAGTGCCCTGCAGAGATTCTCCGGCAATACACAAACTTCCGTTTTTTATTGTAACAACAAAGCCATTGAAGCCTTGTTTTTTCAGTTCAGCTTCTGCAACAGCATCAGCTTTTATAACGGCTTCTCTGCCTACCAGAATTATATTATTCAGCTTTTTCACGGTTTTTATGTCTTTCGGATTTAAAGGAAGCTTGACCTTGTACAATTCATTTAGCCATTTTTGCAGACTTTTGCCAGCATTCTCAACCTTTGGATAAACAGTCTGATCAACTATTGCATACAAAGGCCAGGCTGTCCCAATATGATTAACTGGAGTTATTTTTTTCAGCATCCAAAGCCCTGTTACTGGAATGCAGTTTGTTCTATTATGAAAAGAAATTCCTGTCAGAACTATTTTTACTTGTGATTTCAGCTCAATATTAATCGCACTCAGCTTGCTCCATGACATGCCGCTGCCTATCCGGTTAAATGTTCCGCGAGGAATTATTTTTAATTGTTCTCCCGGAAAAATTTTTATAACCCGGCTGAATTTGCCGCTGCCGCTGTTCAGAGTCAATTCCAAGCTTCCAGAATCACTGGTGTAAAATCGAATAGTTACATTTTGGGCTTTTGATTGATCTGTTTTTTTCTCCAGACTCCATTTTCCCGGGCCACTTAATGTTATCCCCGGAAATGATTGTCCATCAGGAGCGGAATAAACGGTCTTTACGGCTTCAGGGCTGCCAGTCCACCCTGCGTCAATGACTGCATACAAACAGGGAGATAATAACATAAGAAGCATTATTTGTATTTTTTTCATAGTATTTCCTTTGTTAATTAAATTGTTCTTTTTTTAATAGTAATTCTATTCCATGGCGTTTTTTATTTGCGTTTGACCCATGGTTGTTAAAGTTTTCAATAGAATAAGATTCGCCAAGATTTGCATAGCTCGCATCATCTGCCAAAATATTTTCTATTCCAGTTACCTGTCCCTTGGTTAACTGGATTTTCCCAGGGATAAAACGTCCGTGCGAATTGACTATTTCAATAAAATTTATTCCCTGTGTCCCATACCCCCATGTTTCAAAGCGAATAGCAACAGGAACACGATCAAAAGAAACTGGGAATGACCTTTCATGGCAGGTTTCATGATAATATGGTGTGAGGCGTGTATTGAAAATACTTTCCCATTCTGTTGAGTCTGTAAATTTAACTAAAACTTCCGTATCCTGGGTTATACCAATATCAAACAGTCTTAATGTTAACAAACCATTGGCTTCTTTAGTCATCAAGCTGGAAAAGCTCTGAATTGCGGTAGTAAAAAATGAGTCCAATGCCTTATGAGGAATGCCCGGGCGAACTCTGGCCCAGAAATCACACAACTTGGAATAATGATCACGAAAAGCTTCAAGTAAGTTTTTAAGTCGTTCCCGGTCAACTTGTGAAGGTGATTTCTCCGGGTCGAAGAATCGTGGAATAATTTCCCGGCCCATAGTATAGATTTTACCGTATTCAAGCCGCAACAGCATATTTTCCAAGACCATCTTTCCACGAGGATTATTGATTTTTATGAGATATTGCGATAAGGTTTCCGTTAACGTATCTGTTAGCGTCTTGATAATATACTCCTCCTCCTTAAGTTCTCCGCGCAAATAATTTTCTGCCTTGCAGTCGCGCCGCCAATACCAGATGTTGATTTCCTTGGCAGTTTTAAGTATTGCTGAAAATACCGTTTCGCTGCATTCAAAAATACTTTCAAGCGCAGATTTGAAGGCGTTGCCGCTGCTCATCCCCTGCCATAAATTCCCGGCATAAGCAATTGCGGGGAAGCTTTCATTATAAAAACAGTCGCTCTTTTCCCACATTGTCAGCAAAGCTCCCATGCACGGGCGGCTTGAAGCGTATTCTGTAAAAGTAGTAGTGTTGCGTAATGTAAAGTCGGCGGGACAAATAATACATTCAAATCCTAATTTTGCGTATAGATTTAACTTGTCCACCCGTGGTTGTGTGCCAAAGTGCCAATATGGGAAATGCATTACCGCGTCATAATGCCATGCACAAAGAATTATGTCATTAGGAATATTATTCAATACATCAGGATAATGCTGGAACATATCATCCCAGATCATCATTCTTTTGCCAAGTTTTTTGCTTATTACAGAATAAAGCCAGTTGATATGGTCCGCGAAAATTCCGGCTTGGCTGCCGGGATGTTTCCGGCAAAGGTCACAAATACCGATATGCCAGACTTCATCCATTCCTAGATTAAAATACCTGGATGGGAAAATTCCAGCCAATTCCGTAAAGTATTCTGATAAAAATGTTTTGGTTTCAGATAATGACGGGCAGAACGACGTTGATACCGGACAAGCTCCTGTCCACCTGCCGCGTCCATCAGTATCCCGCAATTCTGAAATATGCTGCATTTCTTCAAACTGCAAAAAGTGTTCAGCATGTCCCAACGCCTGGGTCGCCGGAATAATATCAATATTTTTTTGTGACGCGTATTCAACTATTTCCTTCATTTCTTCCACAGAATAACTTTCATCCGGCGGCAGCAAAGAAAACGTGGCAGTCCTGACGCGCCCCTCAAGGTACAATACTAAAGTATTAAATCCGGCCTTAGTAATGAAATCTATAAATTCTTTGATAAAATCAATAGTTTCCATTTGACGCGCTAAATCCAGCTGTACTGCTCTTAATCTAAAATTATTCATTATTTTTTATCATACCTTATCATACCAATTTTCAGCTATAATATTTTTGCCTATAAGTTATTATAAGTTCAAAAAAGCGTATTGTCAATGCGACAATCTTTAATAAATGACAATTTTTTGCTTTTTTTTATAAATGATATTGACATAATTGATATGATGTGGTATGATAATATATAGAAGTTAAAATATCAAGGTACTAAAATAATGAGAAACACATCTGCATATTCTAACGTGCGTGAATGGATATTAAATGTTGCCGACAATCAGGAGTCGGAAGTTACAAAAATCCCCTCAGAGCGCCAGCTTGGAAAAATACTGAATGTAAGCAGGGATACGGTTCGTCGTGCCGTTAGCGCTCTTGTAGAGGAAGGCGTGCTTGACGCGCGCCAAGGCGCGGGTACTTATATCAGACGTCAAGTTATTAAAAATTACCAGAAACGCAACTGGCAGGGAAGTTCGGTCGGGATAGTTATATTTTCCGGAAAACCTCGTTTCGAAGTAAGTAATTATCCATGGGTAATTATGCAGTCAGCGATTAACGAACTTTGCGCGAAAGGGATAAAAGCCCAGTTGATTAATATTGGTTCAAATGGAATTCTTGCCGCCCGGGAAATTATATCACACAAGGTTTCCGGGCTTATTTGGGTAGGCCCTGATAAAGACAGCCTGAATGTTATTGATTATCTTCAGGAACATAATATTCCTGTAATAACAATAGGAGGGGATTTAGAGGAAACTAAAAAACTGCATAATATTGTAACCGATGATTTTGCCGGGGGTTTCATTGGAGGAGAATACCTGTTAAAAAAGGGACATAACAAAATACTTTTTGTCAGTTTAACGGAAAGCCGTACCTTTGATTATAAACGTTTTGCAGGATTTAAAAACGCCATGGCAAAGTACGGAGTCAAGGTGGATGAAAATTTAGTTTTACGTCAAGTTGATTTTATGGATATTTATAATCAGGTGAGATTTATTATCAAAAACGGCCCTGAATTTTCTGCAATTTTCTGTGCTGATGGAATTTATGTAAACACCATATATAATGCAATAAGAGACGAAGGGAAAAAAATTCCAAAAGACTATTCGTTGATAACTTATGATAAGTCACGTGAACATGAATGTCCAGGTATTGAATTGGTAGAGATTCGCCAGCCGCTTGCAAAACTGGGCAAAGCTGCAGTAAAAAAACTTATAAATATTTTAACCGGTAAACAAAAAAGCTTTGTAAATGAACAATTCCTGCCGAAAATATTTGACGGGAATTCATGCGCAAAGATAAAATGGACAGGAGGGTTTAAGTCAGTTTAATGGTAAAAGAATGAAAGCTTTTAGTAAATACAACAAAACATTTATAAAAGGAGGAAGATCAATGAAAACCCGCAACAATTTTACACTTATTGAACTCCTGGTAGTGATAGCCATCATAGCAATCCTTGCCAGCATGTTGCTCCCGGCGCTCGGTAGAGCAAGAGAAACAGCTTTTCGTTCATCTTGCGCGAGCAAGCTTAAACAGCTTCAATTAGGTTACCTTCAATATTTGAATGACAATGACGACAGCCTTGCGCCGCTAGGAGTATATCCCATGAATTGGGCTACTCCAAGGTATGATGACGGTTTATTTTATGGCATTATCGGGCAATATGTCGGTGATAAATCAGCAAATGATAATCGCATTACCCGTATGGGCGGCAGGTCAATGAACTTAGGTGGAGACGACAGAAATCATATTTCCCGCTGTCCGTCCAAAACTAATCCTACAAAACTTATTGGTACAACATATTATCCTAACTACGGTTTTAACAAGGCAGTAATAATAATTGATCCCGGCTCAAGTTTTGTGACACCTGGGAAAATTGGACAAATCAAACAAAATTCCAGAACGATATGTCTCATGGACGGGAATTATTTAGGGTTTGAAACATTTGTTTATCCAAACTTGAATTCAGCTAATCGTATAACCTGGGATGCTCATAGCAATGGCGCTAATTTCTCCTTTATGGATGGTCATGTTGACTATAAGAAATATTCCGACCAGAATGATCTGAGCTGGGTCGCTTATCGTGGAGCGGGCGGAACAAAAATACTTTGGTAAAAAATATATTTAACATAATATAAAGGTTTGTTATGAAAAATCTGTTGTTTCTCTGCGGAGCGTTCTTTCTATTGTTCAATATTACCGTATTAGCAGAAGTTAATCTAAAAGAATTAAAAGGAGTTTATGCTGGAAAAAATGTTTCACTACCGGACAAATGTTCCCATGGAGAATTACAAAGTGGATACAGACGGCTTTATAATAAGCCTTTACCGCTGCTTAAACAAATGCCGACGGACTCGGAATCAGCAGTTATTCTGGGAGAAGAGGCAGTAAAAGCAGGACTGATTACCCGCAGTGAATTAAAAAAAGCAGCTCCAAATGGATTTGTGGTAAAAATTGTCAAAAATAAAATAGCTGTTGCCGGTGCTTATCCATGGGCGACTAGATATGGTGTCGGACGTTTACTGGAGTATCTTGGCTGCCGTTTCGTAAAAGGTTTTCGGCTTGGGACCATTGCGGATCCTGTGCAAAAGATTGACTCGCTATTGATTATCGATAAACCTGTTTTCGCCTATCGTAACGGTTTTTACGGGTTTCTCGGTGAAATGATGAAAGAAGTTGCTGATCCGCGCAAAGGCGCTAATCCTGAATTATTTGACCGTAAAAAGACAGGCTCTGATTTATGGATGGACCATACAGCCGCGTATCTTGTGCCAAAACTGCTTTATTACGACAAGCACCCCGAATATTACGCGATGAAGAAAAACGGTAAACGTATCGCCAAAAACAGATTCACGGATCACCGGACTCCGCTTTGCCTGTCCAATCCGGATGTTTTAAAAATTTCCGCTGAAAGAGCTTTAAAATGGATTGAAAAACAGCCAGAGCAAAGATTTTTCTTTATAACCTATGGCGATACTCCATTCTGGTGTCAATGCCCAAAGTGTAAAAAAATGGATCCGGAAGCAGGCGCTTATGCAGCCCGTAACATTCAATGGGTAAACTATGTTGCAGGAGCAGTCAAAAAGAAATATCCGGAAAAAATTCTTTTCACTTTTGCCTACGCGGGATCAGACAAGCCCCCGGCAAACATCAAGCCGGCATCAAATGTTCGCGTGATTGTTGCTGTGGGACTGGGCAATTATCCGTTCTATGAGCATTCAAAAAACGAAAAAGGCTTTCAAAAAAATTGGAATAAGCTTGCGGGATGGATTAAAATCTGTCCAAAATCTCCGATGGTTTGTGAATATGTCGGAGGAACATATCAGCCGGCATTTATAGACCAGACATCAGCCAGGTACCGTGAATACGCTAAAAAGGGCGTTGGAGGTATTGTTTTCAGTTATGGTAAACCGTTGAACTTTTCAAACCTATGGAATTACCTGCACGGTAAGCTGCTATGGAACCCTGGACAGGACGCAATAAAGCTGGCTAAGGAGTATACTGAAAACTATTACGGCCCTGCGGCAAAACCTATATGTAAATATTTTGATTTGATGCATAAGCAATATCAAAAAACACTTAAATCCGGTAAAAAACTAGTTGATCTCTATCCCCCGGATTTTTATACGCATGACTACATAAAACAATGTATTGCCTGCTTTGATGAAGCCATTGCCGCAGTGAATAAAAATCCTAAAATGAGCAAAGAATTGAAGAATGAAAAATTACTCTTCCTTAAAAATGCTTTGCCGCATTTAGGGACTTATAATTTAGACAAAAACAATCAGGAATTAATTTCTTATATCATTGCTGAAACAATAAAAATAGCCAGCTTTTTAGGAAAAGATATTAAAATCCAAAAATGGGCAGACTTGACTGCCAGAAGTATCGCGGCTAAAAATCATAACCCTGAATTACTGGCTTTTATACGTAAAAAAGTTGGTAAAAGTGCCGGACACGCACCGGAAAAGATTACTAACGGTTTACGCTTTTCGCCTGCTTTTTTTGTCGGAGCTGACTACGGACCGCAAAATTTTGGCCCAGCCAAGTCCCATCCAACATTAGCATGTCCGGAAAAACTATGCGCGGGAGTATATGCTAAAGGCGTCGGCGGGCGCGGCAACCGCACCAGCACGGAAATGAAATTGAGTTTCAATCTGGACTCAACGCCCGGCGGGAAAACAAAACTTGAACTGGAAGGGCAGGATGCATCAAGCAAATATGCAAGGGAAAAACAATTAAAGCTCATTACTTATATGCAGATTAAGATAAATGGGAAACAGATTTACGATGGCGAATGCGGTTTTGTGCGTGGTAACTGGTCACGTCGTGTCTTTGATATTCCTGCTGGAGTTTTGGTTTCCGGGGAAAATGTAATAAGTATAAAAAATGTAACACGGCAGACATATGGGCCGTTTGCCGCCTGCTGGCTGTTGATTAGTGATATAAAGTTATTGTTTGACAAGAACTAAGGAAATGTTTCCTGTAAATCTCTAAAAAAATTAATATTAAGGAGAAAAGTTATGAAATCAAAGAAATCCTTTAATGTCATGTTTGCATTTTGTTTAGTATTTTTTTTGACAGTATCTTCACTTTTTTCTGCTACCTATTACTGTCGTCCGTATGATTCAAGCGAGGATAACGGCGATGGAACCGCATACGCCCGTCCGACTGGCGGAAGTGGTTCCACTGGCTGTTTCAACGGGCGCAACAATATAAACTGGGCTGTTATTACTTCCGCTGACACTCTGTACTACTGCGGTAATTTTATCCGTGATTTTTCATCAAACGGAATTGATTACTGGAAAACTGAAATTACTGGAACAGAAAATCAATGGTTTACTGAGCGTTATGACTATCCGGGTGATCCAGGTATAGTATGGGGCGCTTACAAAGATTGCCTTTCCGGGGGAATGAAAGCTGCAAACTGGGTGGCAGACTGGGATAGCAACACGGGTGTCTATTATAATGAAACAAACCAATGGTTTAAAGCATATGATACATTTGGATTATTTGTTTATATTAACGGCCCAGATGATTATCAGCTGTATAATAAGGTAGCTTCTGCTCAAGCAGTTATTGATGGAGATGAGGGAGATTACTACATGGAAAATTTTGGAACATCTCAAACCAGAATCTGGCTTCGTCCCCATAATACAACGACCTTTAAAGACACCATACGCTGGAGCGGCGGAGTCGGCTGTTGGTGTTGGAGCCTAAATGAAGGGAAAAATTATATAAAGTATATTGGATTGCAATTGAAATTCTTAAATATCAGGCACTATCCATCTGACCCGACTCAAGGCCCCTGGCATCACTATGAATTTATCGACGGCAAAATAAAAGGACGCTGGTATCCTTATAACACTCATGATGTTGTTATGGATGGCGTCGAGTTTTATGATGGTCAGAACGGTGTTTATGATA
Source organism: Victivallaceae bacterium (assembly GCA_963664605.1). Classification (GTDB taxonomy): domain Bacteria; phylum Verrucomicrobiota; class Lentisphaeria; order Victivallales; family Victivallaceae; genus JAHOYW01. The sequence goes on along the minus strand of OY761536.1, from coordinate 295,555 downwards.
TGGATGTTTATGGGGATAATTATAATTTCACCTTCCTTAATTGTATTTTCAAAGACATTGGTTCGCGGGATGCTTCGGCAGACGGGCATGCAATCGGCTGGCAGTCATCTAACGGCTTAACTGTTGAAAACTGCCGCTTTGAAAACTGCGGCAGCGGAGTAGTCTGCTGGCTGGGCGCTGCAACCGGGTTGGAACAGAAAAATATTACTATTAAGAATAACTTGTTTACAGGTATGCGCTATGACTGGTGTTATGCAACGCCGGGATACGCTATCGTACTTCAAGCTAATAACGATTATGTCAAAGGGCAATCCGGCGATCTACTTATAGCCGGCAATGTGATTATGGACTCTGTAGGAACAGGCTATGCCCAGGGCGTTGGTATTTTTTCTTCCAGAAAAGAAATTGCCGAGATCTATAATAACCTGGTTATAAATTGTACCATAAGTTATAAATTCAGCGGTCAGCGTACAGACGGCGCAAGCGTTGATTTTAAAAACAATATTTCACTTGACCCAAGAGAAAAACATATTTATTTTTATCAAAGTTGCGGCGGCTCCATCAGTTACAGTTTTGAATGTGATAATAACCTTTACCACCCCGATGAAACAGGATTGTTTTATATCATTGAACCTGATGCCGGAGCGTCTAACACCAGCGCTGATTTTGCCGACTGGAAGACGGCACAAGCTGCAATAATTACTTCCGGGAATAATACTGCGGGCGGAGTTGTCGATGCTAATTCACTTACCAGTGATCCATTACTAAACGACCCGGATAATGAAGATTTTACTCTTGATCCAAGCTCCCCTTGTATTAATGCCGGAACTGATGTAGGGTTGACAGAAGATATTAATGGATTTCCCATTATTAATACTCCGGATATTGGTCCAACCGAATATACAAGCCTGATTTATAATCTGATCGGTTATTACCGGTTTGAGGAGGAATGGGACGGCACAGCAGGTGAAGTAATTGACAGTTCCGGTTACGATAATCATGCCACCTCTAAATATGATGCCTGCACTACAAGCGGCGCGGCTAAACTTGGTTCTTACGGAGGAAGCTTTGTGCAATCATCTTATGACTGTATTGAAGTCCCTGATGGAAGCACCTATGCTTTTGGTACTGATTCATTTACTTTTGCCGCATGGGTAAAAACAACAGATAGTGATTACGGCAGATTCTTTAATAAATATAAAGTCGGAAGCGGTTATTATCAGTTAACAATGAATGGCGGCAGAATATACCTTGTAGTTCATGGGGATAATGGAAACACCATAAGTATAAACAGTACTGCAGGTGGAACAATTAATGACGGCAGCTGGCATTTAGCAGTCTGGACATTCCAAAATAACGCAACCGGCTCTGACACTGGCGCAGTCTGGATAGATGGTGTAAAGAAAGCTGAAGGAACAGCAGATATTGACGACATCAGCAACACAACAAAGCTGACCTTCCCCGCATACAGAAATTGTAATATGGATGAAGTCTGTATTTGGAATCGGGTTTTGACCCAGGATGAAATTCTGGAGTTGTATAATTCAGGTTCCGGCCGTATAATCAAATAATGGATAAAAACATTATTAAAATCTATTTTTAAGAATATCTAATAAAATGAATAATGTTGTTGTGCAACTTTGTTCGGAACCGGACATTAAACTCGCGAGTGGGCAGATCTCCCACTCGCGAAAAATATCAGAATATGGAAATGTTACAAAAGTAGATTCTAAAGTAATTTTTCTGGAAGATTCAGAACTTATACATTTTTTTGAAACCCTGAATACAAAAATAGCAAATCCTGAATATATATGGACGCCGGCTCTTTGTCCGGAAGATGGCGATGTCATAGGCGACCATGCATTCAGGAGTCCGGCAATTATACTACAAAACAATACAAGCTCCTTTTCTTTAATCCCCGATCTTGAAACCCTGGGCGAACAAAGAGAGCAAATAAAAATGTTCATGAGTCTGAACAGCAGCAAAGCTTCAATCGGTTTTGCTGATTATGAATGCAGGCCCCATGTGTATTACCGTTTGACTGGCAAAGCTCTCAAATTCTCTAAAGGTCATGTGTTGAAATTAAGTTATTATATTCTTAGCAGTAATGATGTTGACGACCCGATGGACATAAGCAGAACGCTATCTTTTCTTTGGAATAAATATGCTTCAAAATACAAAGATTCTACATTACCACAGAAACTTTCCCTTGATGAATATGCTGACATGGCTTATAAAAGCGCGCTTGGGACAGGTGACTTTGTGGAATTCAAAACTCTCAAAGGAAAAAATGCTGGCGGGTTTAATACTGGTTCAGCTAAAAACACAAAAAACATTGAGTCAAGTTATTTCAAAGTCCCCCCCAAAGCAATATGGTTTCATTCATGGTTTAATAGTTTCAGGACAGCTTTCGGCTTGAAATATTATGCTGGAAAATTTCAGAACCAAGAATATTCAGAAGCTGCAAACAAGGTGAAAGAACTACTTCTTGAAGCGCCGGATATACTTGATAATGGGTTAATTCCTGCTCTATATGACTATGAAAACAAAGAATGGTGGTGCGGCGTTACAAGACTTGGTGCAGGAAAGGACATTTTCAACCTGACAACACCAGCTCATAGCGCACAATGGATGCTGCTCTGGAATAGATATATAGAAAAAGATGCCCGCTTATATGAAAGAGTAAAAAAGACAGCTGAAACTTATATTGATTTGCAGGCTGAAAACGGGGCATTCCCCGGCTATATGGATAAAAACGGAAATATTCTAAATCTATTGAAATATTCAGGGCATTCCGGGATGGCATCATTATTGCTTTGCGAGTTCTACGAAAATAGAAAAGATGAGAAAATACTTAAATCCATAATAAAATCCTGCGAATTTTATATCAAAGAAATCATCCCAGAATCAAAATATCATGATTTTGAAACTTTCTTTTCATGTTCTGAAAAAGCGCTTGATTTTTATGATAACAGAACTAAACAGAATGCGCAAAACAACCTTTGTCTTTACTGGATAACGGAAACATTGTTGAGAGCATATTCATTTTCTAAAGATACTGAATTATTAAAATGGGGCTTGCACTGCCTTGACCGTCTTTCGCTATATCAGCAAGTATGGAATCCTCCTTATATTTCTCTCTATACTTTTGGCGGCTTCGGGGTGATGAACACAGATGGGGAGTGGAACGATACGCGCCAAGCTTATTTTGCTGACACATATCTCCTGGCTTATAAGTTGACAGGCAAAGAAGAATACCTGCAACGCGGCACTGCCGCCCTCAGGGCTGGTTGTGCACTGATATGTCACCCTGAGCACAAAGATACAAATCCAATAAGATATGATTGTTACCCTATTGGGCTTGCTCCTGAAAATTATGCTCACTGCGGCATAGACGGCCCTGTACACCGGTCCGGTTTTGACTGGGGAGCTGGCGCTCTTGCTGCAATGACGGCTCTTATAAATTTGAAATATCCTCAAGTTTATTCCTCAATAAATGCTATCAAGGGTTAAAATATGGAATATCCGCGCATTTATCTTGCCGTTGACAATTGTTTTGCCTCCAAGCGCTGGACGATGCCGTCCCGTTGGATGAAACTGGCTCAAAAAATAGGAATTAATTATGTTGAAGCAAGCGCTGACAATGAATGTGACCCTCTTTATATGGATCAAAAATATCTGGATGATTGGGTTGAAGAAGTGAAGCGAATGGAAAAAGAAACAGGGGTAAAAGTCATAAACCTTTATTCCGGACACGGAACCTATTCAACTCTCGGATTGGCACATTATGACGAAAGGATCCGCAATAGGATGCAAAAGGAGTGGCTGGAGAAAATGATAGGCATGTCTGCAAAACTGGATGCAGGTCTCGGTTTTTTCTGCCACGCTTTTTCACAACGCCTACTTCGATCTCCGAAATCTTATTCAACTGCTCGTGAAGAACTTTATTCTCGCCTGGCAGAACTATCAGTTTATGCTTCAAAAAATGGTGTTTGCACTATAGGGGTGGAGCAAATGTACACTCCTCACCAAATACCATGGACAATAACAGGTTCGAAAGACTTGATAAACCAGGTTTACTCAAAAAGCGGTAAAGATTTTTATATAACTATTGATACTGGACACCAAAGCGGACAGCGCAAATTTTTGCGGCCAAACTATGTTCAGATAAAAGAAGCTTTACGAACATTTAGAGATACAGAAAGGGTAGATGGATTTTGGATAGGCCCAAGGTCTGCCTGGCAAATATTTAAAGGCATTGCAAGAAACGAAAACTCAAAACATTCCATTGAAAATATTGTTATTGAAATGGATAAATACCCTTATCTTTTTGCTGCTTATGAAGATGGAGACCCTTATCAATGGCTGGAGCAATTAGGATGCTTTTCACCAATAATTCATCTTCAGCAAACTTCTGGAGATTCATCTTCTCATTTGGCTTTTAATGAGAAAAACAATGCAGGTGGAATAATAAAAGGGGATAAAGTCCTGCAGGCATTGGCTAAATCATACAGCAAAGAACACAAGTCAATGCCAAAAACATGTGAGAATATATTTTTGACTCTGGAAATATTTTCAGTTACATCAGAGCTGCCAGTCGATATTATAAACAAACTTAAAGATTCCGTCGCCTATTGGCGTAAATTTATTCCTGAAGATGGAATAAGACTTGATAAATTGATTTAAAGGAAAAGATGTAATGCCACTACTTATTCCAACTCCCAAATATTGCTATTCAATGAGCGGGAAAATGCTCACCCCACGTAACAATAAGCCGTCTTTTAGAATTAATTTTGCTCATAAACATTTTAATGATGCCTTAGCTGTTATAAATCAGGAATTAGAAGATTCCGGTCTTCGCACTTGCTCAAACAACGCAGAAGCTGATTTTAATATCGTAATATTATTTCCTGAAGAGATTAATAAATCATTGGGATTACTATCAGAAGAAGATAAACAATTCATATTGAAACAAAAATCAGATCAGGCATTCATCTTGAGATCTTTTGCATCAATCCAGAATCAAAGAAATGTAATAGTAATGGCAGCTCATGCAATCTCAGGGATACTATATGCAGTTGTAACACTAAAACAGTTACTGGAATCAAAAAACGGAACTATTACATGTCCAGAGCTGTATATTCGTGACTATCCGGACTTCGAATACAGAGTTGCTTGCCGTTGGTTGATCTGTCTGGAAGCTGATCGCTGGTCTTATGACTGGGGAGATGGCAGGGAAAAATTAATGCAAAGGTTTCGGGAAAAGCTTAATTTCTGCTTTCGCCATAAAATCAACATGATATTTTTTGACGGCTTTGAGTGGAACAGCAATAAATATCCTGAATACGCTTCTGATATGCGGCAACTAAATAAATATGCATCCGCCAGAGGAATAAAATTGATATTCGGTGGACATGGTATCGGAGTCGGTGGACGAAATCCCCAAGCTGCAGGTATTGAGAATTGCGGTTTCATGAAAGGGCTTGGAGATAAAAACCGCCGAAGCTATCCTGACGGAGAACTCTATCCGTGTTGCGGGCTTAAATGGGAAGAAAAAACTCGATATAACGGTACATGCCGCTCAAATCAGGAACTTAATGAACTGAAAAAATATGAACTGAAAAAATATGTAAAAGATATTGAGCCAAGAGCTCTCTATATTCATAATGAAGATATAGCGGATTTCGCAATCGGTAGTGATATGTGGCAATTACGCTGCCCGGAATGTAGAAAAAAATGGAAAAGCGATAAATTGGAAGAAGTGGATGGTGGAGCTGGTGCAATATCTTTTGGCATGAACCAATTATGCGAAGCAGTTTTTTCTGTGAAAAATAAGCAATCTGGATATGATGCGGAAAGAGACTGCATGATTATCCTGGTGTCTCCAGCTTATGGAGATTATTTAAACTCGGATGAAACCTGGGATAAAATTGTCAAGATGTGGTCTAATATCAGTAATGAATTAAAGTATAATAAAAATGTTCTACTCGGGTTCCGGGAACAATTCTGGCGCATGGACAATAGTCAACTGCGAATTGAAGAACTAGCCAAAAGCCTTAAAGCAAAAGGGAATGGGCATGGAATCTTCATTTTTTCGGTCAGCGGTTCAGATTTATATTTAAATAATGCAATGATTTCAGCAGCTCCTGTGTTAAACAATTATTTTACAGGAGCAACAGCTATTTTTAATTTTTCAGGAATATTGTTTCAGGAACCACAGCAACTGATTAACTCAGAATTTTCCTGGAACAGTTTGCGGGCAATGGACTTGGCTCCCACATACGAAGAAGCTGTACAGTCATACCGGAAATATACAGATTTACATTATCTGCCGGCAGGATTCAAATCACCTGATGGCTTCCTGGCTGAATACTGCAAATATCTGTATGGTTCTAAAGCTGGAAAATGGCTTTTTAAATTAAATTTGTTGGGAAGCGATGCTGGTGAATTTCCGTTATCAATAATGTTCTATCCTTTCAAATCGCAACAACTTTTCTGGAAGTTGGAGGAAATAAAAAAACTAGATTTTGGCAAAGAAGCAAGCAAATGGCGAAAGATATTGGAGTTAAACACAAAAGCAATCAGATATACAAATAAAGCTCTTGAGTGTGATGATTTGAACAAAATATTTTTGCCGGATATAAGGCATCTGTTGAAATGCCTCAATGTCGGGATGCAATTTGCAAGAATTATCGCTGATATTTTCAATACCAGAAAACTAAATTCTAAAATGCGGCAAGAAATAAATAGCAATATTTCATTGCTTGAGAAATATATTTCAAATGAATTTCAGTTTGAATTTTCATCTCCCGGGAACAGTGATATAGAGTTATGGCATGAGTATATTAAACGAATAAAAAAAACGATAATATTTTTGTCTGCTAATAAAAAGGATAAATGCATTAGTTAGAGGATATTTTTATGAAAATCTTAACAGGCTTTTCCAACAACATGGTAATTAGAAGAAATCGTTTAAACGTAAGCGAACAACCATTTGGCGGGAAATGCTCTCAGGCAGGAAAGATAATTGCCACCGTAAGAAATGCTGAAGATAAAATTATTGAAGGCTTTAATGCGGTTAAAGTTGGCAAGGCTGAAAACGGCTCCTTCAATGGGATACTCAAAGGACTGGAAACTGGCGGTCCTTATAATCTCAAATTGCAGATAGGAGAAGAGTCTCTCCAGATAAAAAATATTTTAGTCGGCGACGTGTGGATACTCGGCGGACAATCCAACATGCAGGGGCGCGGCAAGCTAATTAATGCATACAAGAATTCATCTCCAATGGTTCGCGCTTATTATATGGAAGAACGATGGGGATATGCGAAAGACCCGGTTATTGTACCTCAGATGTCAGAATTTGACGCACATTGGAATATTCTGCCCGAGAAGAAACCTGACAAGATCATGAAATGGAAAGACCCTTTTGATAAAGGGACCGGTCCCGGAGTCGCGTTTGCCAATGAGCTCTACAAAATGACTGGAATACCACAGGGGATAATAGCCTGTGCTCATGGCGGTTCTTCAATGACTCAATGGAGCCCTGAACTGAAAAAAACAGGAACTGATTCTCTTTATGGAGCAATGCTTCACCGTGTCAATCTCAACGGCGGACTGGTTTCCGGCATGATCTGGTATCAAGGCTGCAGCGAAACAAACCAGCACGATGCTTCCCTTTTCGCAAGAAGAATGCAAAATTTTGTCAAAAACCTCAGGAATGACTTTAATTACCCCGAAATGCCATTTATTCAAGTACAGCTTGCGCGGTTGGTTTACGGAAACGAACGACTGGACTCCATGTGGACTGTAATTCGCGAAATTCAGAGAACAATGCACACCCGTATTAAAAATCTTCTAACTGTTCCCGCTATTGACCTCGAGCTTGATGACCATATTCACCTATGCGGAAAATCACAAAATATACTTGGCCGCCGCCTTGCCGAAGCTGTTATAACTATTAATAATGATAAAAATTCATTGCCGCCGCCAATTGAGTTAAAATCCGTATGTATTGTAGACCATCTGGAATTTTCTGAAAAACAGGTGGAAATATCATTCAAAAATGTAGTTGGCTCTTTGGTTTCAGGATCACGCCCTAATGGTTTTTCTTTTAATTGTGTATCTTCTGACTTCAGCTTTAATACTGAATTAAAAGATGATAAAGTAATTCTCCATTGCCCACACTGGAAAGGGATATCATATATATCTTATGGCTATGGAACGAACCCATACTGCAATATCACCGACGAAGCAGGACGTTCGATTCCGGCATTTGCCCCATACCCGGTATATAAAAAGAATAATCTCTTTAAAAAGGCTTTCACAAGTTTTATGGAGGTCAGCGAACCGCTTTTCGGCGATGAAGATATTGATAAGGTTATGTATAAAAATTCTTTAAACCTTTCTTATTCCACACCGGTACAGAGCAGTTTCGGAGTAGTCCCCGCGGACAGGGCATCAGTTCCAGACAAAGAGGCTGTCCGTTTTTTTAGAACGGCATATATTGTTCCGGAACAGATAAAACTTACTTTATTGCTTGGTTACGACGGTCCGGTAAAATTTTTCTTCAACGGAAAAGATATCTTTACTGACAAAAATGGAAGTAATCCGCTTGTTCCTGCGAGGCAAAAGCTTATTGTCGATTTGCAAAAAGGGAAGAATCAGTTTGTGTTTGCCCTAGCCCTTAACCATAATAAATCCTGGGGAGTAAGTTTAGGTATAGAAATTTCAGACGACATGTGTTATAATGGAAATAGGAAAAATCCAATACCACTTCCTTTGGAAACAAAGTTTTTAAAAAACGAGAAAAATAAATGAAGCCTAATGTTATTTTTGTATTTGCCGACCAATGGCGGGCTCAGGCAACCGGTTATAACGGCGATGTCAACGCTATAACGCCATGCCTCGACCAGCTTGCTGAAGAAAGCGTTAATTTTACCAATGCAGTGTCCGGATGTCCCGTATGCACGCCATGGCGCGCCAGTATGCTGACCGGGCTTTACCCGTTAAATCACGGGCTGATTGTGAACGACATGCCGCTTGATCCGTCCCTGCCTGCGGCTGGTGAAATCTTTAAAGATGCCGGTTATGACACGGCTTATATTGGCAAATGGCATGTTGACGGGCACGGCAGAGAAAGTTTTATCCCAAAAGAACGACGGCATGGTTTTGATTATTGGAAAGTGCTTGAATGTACCCATGACTACAACAAGTCTTTTTACTATGCAGACACTCCTCAGCTACAGCAATGGGAAGGATACGATGCTTTAGCCCAGACAGAAGACGCTGTAAATTTTATTAATAAACAGGGGGGAAATAATCCTTTTTGTCTGTTTTTGTCATGGGGGCCTCCTCATGCCCCTTATGATACCGCCCCGGAAAAATACCGGGAAAAATATACAGACCGGGATATAATACTGCGCGCTAATGTCCCTGCTGAGGATGCTGCCCTCGCGGCAAAAGAACTGGCAGGCTATTACGCCCATATTGCCGCCCTGGATAATTGTCTTGATTTACTTCTTGATTGTATTGAACAACAGGGAATCAGGGAAAATACTATATTTGTCTTCACATCTGACCATGGAGATATGCTTGGTTCACATGGCGCGCGTAAAAAACAGCAGCCTTATGACGAATCCGTACGGGTTCCATTTTTGATTCGCTATCCCGCCCAACTGAAAGCCGGTCAAAATCTGGATGCCTTGATTGACGCACCAGACATTCTTCCGTCATTATTAGGACTTTGCGGAATTGAACATTCGCTCAAGTTTGATGGATTGGACTATTCCGGGTATATGAAGGGCGCTGAAATGCCTGATGACGGAACGGCTCTGCTCTGTTCTTTTGTACCGTTCGGTCAGTGGCCGAGAAATATTGGCGGCAGAGAATACAGGGGAGTGCGTAATTCGAGATATACCTATACAGAGTCGCTTGATGGACCATGGCTGTTGTTTGACAATGAAAAAGATCCTGAACAAATGAATAATTTGTGCCAGTTGCCTGAATATGCCACAGTTCAAAAACAATTGCAGCAAACTCTCAAAAGAAAACTGGCAGAAAAAAATGATGAGTTTTTTGATTCTGTAAACATTATGAGAAAGTCAGGTTATTTCTTCAATCACTCAAAGAATGATTTTACCAATCACACTAATATCTGTTATGATATTGGCCCGATGCAGGCAAAGTGGATTTATCCCGGGCAATTTTCCGAACCCAACAGCTTTATGCGTTTCAAGCATAATTTTAAACTTAGCGAAGTCGATTCCGCTGCTAAACTTTACATCAGCGCGGATTCGGATTATGCCGTATGGTTGAATGGAAAGTTCATTGATTGTGGACAGTTTCCCGATTTTCCAGAAGAAAAAACATACGATTCTCTGACTGTTGGCGAATTCCTGGCAAAAGGTGAAAATTCTCTTATGATTCTTCATTACTGGCGCGGAATTGACTGTTCTATTTCGCTTAAGGGGCATCCTGGTTTGATTTATGCACTAAAATCCGGGAGGGAAAACATCAATAGCGGGCTTGATACCCTTTACAAAGTCGAAAAAGGCTACCAGCAAGGAGTAATACCAAGAATTTCGCCGCAAATGGGTTTTGTCTTTGAGTACAACGCCTGCAAAGCAGAAGAAGACGATGAACAATGGCATCAAATAAAAGAAAATGATTTTTGCGTCCGAAGACAGCTTCACCCATTAACAGCCCGCCCGGTCAAAAAGACTATCATTGAGAAAGTAGCTTCATCCCGGATTATTGCTCAAGGTTTTTTTCAGCGTTCGAAGAAAACTTCATTGTGTGCCGAGGCAATGTATCGGGATTTGCTTATGGAGCTGCCGGCACAAGATTTATTTATTACTGAAAACAATACAAATTCTGAATATATTGTACCATCCCCTCATGGAATAAAATTTAATATTGCCGGGATTCCCAATAATGCTGACGGAATATACCTGATCTTTGATTTCGGCTCTGAAACGTGCGGTTTTCCCAAAATTGATATTGAAGCGGATGAAGGCACTGTCGTTGAAATTGCCTATGGCCAACATCTGGATGACCAACGGGTACGTTCCTTTATCTCAGGACGAAATTTTGCATCCGGTTATATATGCCGGGAAGGACATAATCTTTTTACTCACTATTTCACCCGCTGGAGCGGGCGATATCTGCAATTGCACATCCATAAACCGGGCTGTGAATTTAAATTACACTATGCGGGTCTGGTTCCATGTATATATCCAGTCGCGGAAAGAGGAAATATGGTGATTGATGATCCGCTTCACGAAAAAATATACCAGACAGCAGTTCATACCTTGCGTTTGTGCATGCATGAGCATTATGAAGACACGCCATGGCGGGAACAGGCTCTTTATGCCAACGATGCCCGTTTGCAAGCCCTGTGCGGATATTATTGTTTTGGAGAATATGAATTCCCTGCAGCCTCAATCGGCCTGCTTGGAAATTCAATCAGAGAGGACGCATGGCTGGAGCTTTGCGCCCCGGCTAAAATTGCCGTACGCATACCGTCTTTTACCTTTGCCTGGATATTGATGGTCAGGGATTATCTGCTTTATGCCGGAGATCCTGATGGACATATTTCAAAATGGCTGAAGATCATCAAAATTATCATAAAACTAAGGTTGGAGGAAGTAGCAAATAGTTTGCTGCCACTACCGTCAGGAGAAGGCTATTGGCATTTTTATGATTGGGCTCCAGGAGTCAACGGTCTTTTGCCGGAAGGCTCATTCACTATGAAAAAAAGCAACGGCAAAGAGTTCGAATCTCCGCTGAATTTATTTTTTGTTATGGCTCTGGATGCCAGCGCTGAAATTGCCGAATATTGTCAGGACAATGTGTTTGCCGAACAATGCATTGTTGCGGGCAAATGCTGCCGGGAAGCGATAGCCGCAACTTTCTGGGACGACCGGCAAAAAGCATTTTTTATTTCTGGCACACCAACGGGACGTTATTGCTTCTCTGAAATGAGCCAGTCCCTTGCGTTGATTACGAATGCTTTACCTCCAGGCTGCCGGAGCATTTTGTTAGAAAAACTGGCCTCGGACAAATCCAGCCTGGTTCCGCTTACGCTAAGTCAGTCATTTTTCAAATTTGAAGCCTTGCTTTCAGAACAAAAAAAATACGGCGATCTGGTTTTTAAATTAATTGCGGATATCTGGGGCGAAATGCTCTCTGCCGGAGCCACTTCTTTTTGGGAAACAAGCGAAGGCGCGGAGGCTTTTGGGAAGGCAGGGAGCCTTTGTCATGGCTGGTCGGCTCTTCCTGTATATTTCTATTTTTCTGCTCTTGCAGGAATAAAACCGTATAAGCCTGGTTTCAGTTCCTATATAAACGATGCTATGCAATCAGATATAAGAATTCAAGCCAATATACCTACACCCGGGGGAAGTATTAAAATAAATACCCTGGGGGAAACTCGTAAAGAAGGAATTCATAATGAAATCGTCCAATTCTCCACGTGGAATAATATTCATCGAGTCAGACCAGCACCGTTTTGACTGCATGGGAATTACAGGGCATCCACTTGTTAAAACCCCTAACATGGACAGACTGGCGAATGAAGGCATATTTTTTGAAAACGCCTATACCCCGACCCCGCTTTGTGTGCCAACCCGGACTTCATATCTGTGCGGACAATGGCCGCAGCAGCATGGTACAATCTGCAATTTTGACGGCGAATGCTCTAAGACGCTGGACACGAAAGCAACCGTGTTCCCGCGTATTTTATCCCGCAACGGAATGACATTGGATTTTTTCGGCAGGTGGCATGTAAATAACCGGGCCGAGCCGACCGACTACGGCTTTGATACTTTCCTGAGCGACGGCAAATATTACAAGTGGAGAAAAGACAAGGGAATTCCTCCACAGCCTTCGCATGGCAAATGGTTCGGCAATTCCGACCCGTACATCACGCCGGAAGAATCAAAACTCTCATGGACCTGCGATAATGTAATTGAAAGACTAAGGGAAAGGGTCGAAGGCGGAAAACCGTTTTATATCAATATGGATACGGTTGAACCACATTTGCCGAATATCGTTCCTGAACCTTACAATTCAATGTATCCCCCGGAGTGTATTGAACCATGGGGCAGTTTCGGCGACACTTTCAAAAACAAACCGTACATACAGGAACAGCAACTCCGTACTTGGGGCGTTGAAAATTTTACCTGGGATGACTGGGCTCCGGTAGTTTCTCGTTATCTGGGCGAAATCAGTCTGCTGGATGCGCAAATCGGCAGAATCCTTGATGAACTCGACAGACTTGGAATAGCTGACGAGGTACTTGTTATTTATACAGCCGATCACGGCGATATGATCGGCGGACACAGAATGCTCGACAAACATTACATAATGTATGACGATGTATGCCGTGTCCCCCTGATAATGCGTTGGCCTGATGGAATTAAAGGCGAAACCCGCCACAAGGGTTTTGTATCCAATTCAATTGATTTGCCTGCAACTTATATTGATCTATACGGACTGGAAAAACCGGAAACATTTTCCGGGATCAGCCTGCTGCCGGCTATGCTGGGAGATGAAACCCCTGTCAGGAATGATATTTTCTGCAGTTGGAACGGCAACCAGTTCGGACAGTTCAGTCAACGAATGATAACTGACGGCAAATGGAAATATATTTGGAACGCAACCGACCGGGATGAATTATATAACCTCGAAAATGATCCTTATGAATTGAAAAATCTTGCTTCGGATGAAGCCTTCTCCCATGAACTTGCGGATTTTCGCAAACGCTTATATGCCTGGATGGAAAATACCGGCGACAAACTGACGAATGACTGGATAAAAACCCAACTTCTCGAGGGACGAAAACTATAAAACCACAAATCTTTATTTGGGGAAAGAATTGTTCATATATTAAAATGTAATTGTCAATCAAGATATACTGGTAGAATTATCTATATAAGCTGTGTACAAGTTTTATTGCGTTTAATCAAACGCTACTTGCTGTTTTGAATATTGATATTTACACATCAAGCTAATGATAAAAATTATAATAATGTTATGAAACCGTGAGCAAAGCGGAATAAAAGTTGACTTTATTATCTAAATGCTCCAGGTGGTTTAGAATGGAGTTGACGGAAGCGGGCTATGAAATAATTATAGTCGCGAAAACCTATAGCAACAGAAATTTCTTTTATGCTGAGATTGCTGTATTGAAGTAGCTCCATTGCTTTTTGCATACGTATTCTGGTTAAATAATCAGTAAAGTTTGTGCCAAGTTCTTTACGAAGCAAGGTAGTCAGGTAGCTTTCGCTTATACATAAAAAACTGCTAACGTCATTGCGTTTAAGCCCGTTAAAATAGTGTTCGTCTATATATTCCCTGAAACGGCGTATAAGATGGTGTTCCACGCAGCCTGATTTATGTTGATTAAGTTTTATTAACTCATAGATTATTGCCAGTAATGCAGACCTGTATTTGAGCTGTTGTAAAGGACTATTAGACCTTCTGAAGCCGCGACCGGTTTCATGGAGCAATTTCTCAATTGTCATACATTCACTTTGGGGTATTTCTAAAACAAATGGAATTGCAGGAAGTCCTTCAACAGATGCTTTAGGATCAGCTAAACGCCAATATTCATCACTTAGCTCTGCTACATTTTTATTGCTTGTCGCCATGCGTTTTACGTCAACTTTATGCCATGAAAAATATATCGTTGCAAAAGTCATTGTTTCATGGCTGAAGCTTTTGAATTCATGAACGTCTCCCGGGCCGTAAAGAGCAAACGTTCCCGGATACAATCCAAAATTATTTTCATTTATCCGGCCCGTTCCAGTCCCTTTAAATACATAGAATAACTGGTAACCGTAGTTAATTCTAGGACCAAAACGGAGCGGATTCATTGAAGAGTAATTGGCTCCGCGAATAACAGGATTAATTTTTTGTAGTGCTAATTTTTGCATAATAATCTTAAAACAATATTTATAGTCTCTTTTTTATATTGATATTAACACAATTAAGGTATAAAATCAATAGTAGATTAAATCTTAAAATAATATTTGGTGATACAATGAACGATAAACCTAATGTACTGTTGATTTTTACTGACATGCAGCGTGCGGATACCATTCACGCACTGGGAAACCCAGTTATAAAAACTCCCAACCTTGACCGCCTCGTCAAAGAAGGAACAGCTTTTACCAGTTGTTATTCTCCATCACCTGTTTGTGTTTCTGCCAGATGCTGTATGCATTATGGCCTTTATCCCCAGAAAACCGGACTTGCCCATAATGGAACTATGCCGCCTGACAATGGCAATTCTATCCCAGGGGTGCTGAATAGAAATGGTTACATGACTAAAGCTATCGGCAAATGTCATTTTACGCCTGACAAGCAGGCGATGCGAGGTTTTCAACAGCGATTGATACAAGAAGAATGCTGTTCAAATCCTGAAGAGGATGACTATTGCAAGTGGCTGCAGGATAACGGTTATGATTTTGATGAGCCACAGGGGACGCGTGGAGAGATGTATTATATACCGCAAATATCGCTGCATTCAGAGAAAGATCATCCCAGTAATTGGATTGGAGACTGTAGCGTTGATTTCATTCATGAACAGTCTGGAAAAGAAAAGCCATGGATGTTGTTTTCGAGTTTTATTCATCCGCATCCGCCATTCGCGCCGCCAAAACCGTGGCACAAACTGTATCGTGCGCCTGACATGCCTTTGCCGGAAGTGCCGGATGCCAGTACTTCACTGCATACATGGATCAACCACAGACAAAACCGTTACAAATATCGCGATTACGGAATCGACAACAACCTGATGCGTAATATAAAAGCTTATTATTATGCCACAATATCGTTTGTGGATTACCAGATTGGACGTATACTTGAAGCTTTGGAGCATAGCAACGAGTTGGACAACACATTAATTATTTTTGCTTCTGATCATGGTGAATATCTTGGCGATTACAATTGCTTCGGGAAACGAAGCATGCATGATGCGTCTTCAAAAGTGCCAATGATTATACGTTATCCTGAACGTTTTAAAATGGGGGGGATTTGCGAACAAGCAGTAAGTTTGGTTGATGTCTTTCCAACTATCGGGTCAGCAGCAGGAACAGACTTGTCAGATGTTGAATTGGATGGCGAAGACATGGCGCAAGTTGCTGATGGAAATTGTGAACGTAAAACAGTATTTTCTCAATATAGTGAAGGTGAGACAGGGATTTACATGGCAGTTAACCGGGAATGGAAATATTTTTATTCAGCCGGTGATGACAAAGAATTTCTCTTTGACCGGATCAATGATCCGCAGGAAACAAATAATAAAGCTGATCTGCCAATTAAAGAAAGCATGAAACAACCTTTACTTGAATATCTAAAATCTGAAAACGCAAAAAATGCTTATGTGGAAACAGAATCGGGACTTGAGTGGAAAAAATATCCCCTTTATGACGAAAGTTACCTTGAAAATCCAAATGACAGCCTGATGTTTCAGGACCATGATGCTTTTGTGCTGAATCGTTCCGGTTACACTAATTGAGGTGTTTTACAGAAGCCGTTGAATGTTCACTCTCTGTTAGCTTCTGTTTTTGTGTATTTTCAATTCCATGTGCAATTTCCGGGCGGGGAATAATAACAGTATCTTTTATTCCTAATGAGCGTGGAATTTCCCCATCTTCCCGAGGATTGTCACCGATAACACCAATCTCTGAGACATCCGCCGGAATTTGGGAAATTGCGCGTTTCCAGACCTCAGGCACACTCTTACATCCTCGCAGGGCAACTGTTCCGAAAACACGGCGGAAATAAGGCGAAGAAAAATCATCATCCGCAAGTCCGGCAACTTGAAGTTTAAACATACATCCCACATATGGATTATTACTCATGACAAATAGTTGTTTCCCATCACAAACAAGCTGCTTTACCAATTCCACGGTTTCCGGATAAATAGTTAAATTATCGAAATGCCATTGTCGCATCTGCTCAAACGTCTTTACTACAGGAAGTTCAAATTCTGCAATAAAATCAGTATAGTCCCAGAATTGGATACGTGTCACAAGTTCTAAAATCGCATCCTCAGCTTTTTGTTTTTCCCAGCCGCATTCAAGCATCATTTCGCGGATTACAGGGAAGAGGAAATTGCCATGCAGCATTTTATCCGGAGAGATAGAGCCAGAACGGTAATTTGTAAGCGTGCCATCAATATCAACAAAATAATATTGCGATTCAAAATTCATTTTATATACTCAGTTTAAATCCCTCAAGATGATCGTTGAGATTATTTCCAAACATTAAGGTGCAATTTAGCGGTGATAAACAAGAATACAACTTAATATGTATCAGTTTATGATCTCCATGTTTCAGAGGATAATTAAAAGCCGCTCCGCCCTCTGTACGGTGAAAGGATGGAATGGCAAGTTGGCGGGAATGATGATTGAAAAGTTTGTCGTTGTCAAACCACAAAGTCATACCAACATCAGCGGTGGCGGAAATGACAATGTCATTGCTGTCAATATCCTGATTTTCAACATTGAGAAAGGTGAAAAGATTCAATGTATTCGCGTTTGCGGCATGTTTTGACAAGTCAAAAGTCAAGCCGTCAGTATTGATAATGTTCTTTTCGAGTTCTTCCGGGCATTTTCCATTTTTCAACAGATTTTCCTTGACTGATTCGATATCGTGTTCGGATTCGTCAAGAACCAGCCAGCGGGCGCGGTCAAAGCCGGCTGGTTTCCCCGGGATAAGCGGCTGGTATCCGGGATAATGCGTTTCGGGTATATCTTTTGCCAGCTTTTCATGCAAAGCGACGGTGCGTTCAACCAGTTCAGGCAAAGTGCGGGGGATTCCGTCGATCTGGCTGATATATTTGCTTATTACTAAATCAGGAGAAAGCTGATTCAACAAATAATCCGGAATGACTTCACTTCCATGGCAGATGCCGAGGAATGAACCACAGGTCGCGGCAGTGCAATCTGTATCGCGGCCGCAATTTATGGCAAGCAGGATGGTTTTTATAAAATCCCCTTCTCCCCATAGCAGGGCATAAACCATAAAAGCAAGGTTCATAACACAATCTGTAAAGTTATGATGATAGTATTTGCGTATGATAAACGCCTTTGCTTTTTCTTCGCTTATTCCGCGTTCATAAAGTTTTATAACTTCTGTCAGGGCTTGAGCCAGTCTGCCTGATTGCGGTAATTCAGCTAAGGAAACCTTCAATGATATAAGTATATCTTCATTCTCAAAAAGGCGACTTTCGGCTTTTGCCAGGAAACTTTCGGCCCAAACGCCGTCGCCCCAATGATCCACTATTGCGTCATTGGCGGCAAAATAACCGGCAACGTCCGGGCGTCCGGAAAATACCGCCGCCCAGATTTCAGAACGGATTGCTCCGCCCATTCCATCGTGAAAGAAATTATCTTCCCAACCGCTTGCCGGAGGCATGATTCCGCGTTTGATGTTGCGTATTGC
This sequence comes from Victivallaceae bacterium, assembly GCA_963664605.1. Classification (GTDB taxonomy): domain Bacteria; phylum Verrucomicrobiota; class Lentisphaeria; order Victivallales; family Victivallaceae; genus JAHOYW01. The sequence continues at coordinate 277,102 of OY761536.1, read as the reverse complement.
CATGCTGTATTCATCAACACCGTGCTTGATATCATCCAGCCAGTATTTTGCTAAATGCATAGGGTTGAGCTTGAGGCCATATTTTTCGAGCGCGATAAGCCATACCAGCTGCAATTCAAGATCGTCATTCGGAACATCCTGAATATTAATATTATCAGCTTTCATATCTGGCTGAAACGGCACTCCTTCAAATGGCATGCCGATAGCGCCAGCAAGGCATTTACCTGCCCAGCAACCGAAAACTTTGTCCCGATAGTTTATTTCTGGAGAATTCATCTAAAAATTTGATTCCTTTTGTTATTTTTTTATTCATGTAAAACACTTATCCTGCCCGCTGATTTCAGCGGGCAGGATAAGTGAGCTTTATTTGTGTTTCTTAGTTGACGCTTCTGGATGTTTCATACCAATAAGTTCCATCATATAATAATTTTAACGTATCATCAGCCGTTGAGGTGAAAGCACCTGACAGCTTGATGTTTCCGGAATCTGACACTGTTGTATTGGCATCGCCGAATACAATAGTTATTTCCTGGCCGGGAGCCCCGCCGTCAAAATCAGTAATAGTCGTACTGAGTGTATTAGAAGTCTTGAAATGGTTGCCGTCGCTCACATCAGGAGTCGGATCACCATCCGCAAAAGTTATGAACGGGCTGCCGATAAAAGGCCCGGCCATACGGGCATAGCCGTCATTCAGAGGCCTTGGACTGGGTTGCGGCAGATGAACTCCTTCAACTAATATTGGCTCACTAAAATATGTAGTGCCATTGCTTCGCAATTGTAAGCTGAGGTTAGTAGCATCTTCCGGAACTCTAGCCATAGCGGTTATAAACTGCCAGGTTCCATCACCGGTGTGTTTGTTACCGCCATATCCTGTTCCACCGGTCCATATTTTCAGGGGTTGAGTATCAGAGTCAGTTGATTTCACCCATACCCCTGCAACAACTGTCTTACCTTGGAACCTTTCTATAGGAAGCCCGCTTATTGAACTTGAATGACCGGCAGCATAACAGTTTGCATAACTGGTTCCGCTCATTTTAAGGCTGTACTTTGAACCACGTACAATTGATGATTCCTGAGCAGACTGGTTGATTATTGTCCAACCATAGGGGGCATTTCCGTTCATATATTTAAAATGCGAATTGGTTACAAGGTTTTCGACACTTTTGTTCTCAACCGGAAAAGGAAAATTCCAGCCCAAAGGAGCATAAGAAAGTTCATTGCCCCATCCCTGGTCATCTGTGTAAGCATATATATTTTCCCCTCCTGCCGTATGATAGATATTTTTTATTTTGTTGCCGGATGAGGTTGAAGAAAATGAAAACGTACAGTCAGGAAGAGTTCCTGCTACAGACATTTCATAATAACATCCGTCAACCACATTTCCAATACCTTCGATTTTCCAAACATCATCACAACCGTCTTCAGAAGTATTAACCTCAGCATTTCCCATTAAGAACAGATTACGATTACCTTTTATATGATAAAATGTAGACCATTTCCCTTTTACGGCGACATTTGTAAAAGTATTAGCATTTGAGTTAGGTATGGAAACACCGTCAACAAGTATTCCTGTATCTCCTTGAACCGTTACATTGCGGCAATATACTTCTGAAACATTAGCAAAATATACTCCACTGGTCCCTGCTACTCCCACTCGTAATCCTATACCATCGAAATCATCAATTACTATATTCCTGGCTTTCATAAAAGTTCCGCCGCTAATTAGAATCCCGTTTTGACTCGATGCTTTAGATACCAGTTTAAATCCGGATATTATCCGGCCGGTTGCATAGGACGATCCGTTAATAGTTATAGCTGTTCCAGAACCATAATAATTAATAACTACAACACCATCTTCAGCAATGAGATTGACTGCTAATGAGAGCGGAGAGTCGAGCCGGTAAGTGCCTTTGGGGACAAAAACTGTTCCAACACCACTGTTTGCAGCATTGTAAAATGCTGTATAACTGTCGCTTGTGCCAGTCGGATCAGCTCCGTATGCCCTTACGTCAGCCCACGGACCGGCTGTTACCAAATCAGCAATATTTGATATTACATAACTATTGGCATCAAGGTCCTGCGTCATTGGAGTTTCAACCGTTGCTGCGAAAATATTTAATGCACATGAAAAGAGTAATACTAATAAAGTCCAAAATAGCTTTTTCATTCTTCACCCTTATGATTATTTTTTAACAATTTTATATTCAATTCAAGAAAAAAATATAATTCTTTCTTACATCAAAATATTATTGTGATTTTTACAGCCCTCCTTCATTTTTTAGTAGTAAGTTTATGCGCATTAAGATATAAGGGACGTCTCCCGTAAATGGGGGCGCGCTTGAAAGCGCGCCCAGTCATATTATTTTAACTTAAAACAATAAATATTACGTTCATAGGCTTTAAATCTATCACTAAGCAAGCCGTTTTTTAACGTTACATGACGGTTTTCAAAAAGTACTGTTCCCTCTGTGGAAATTCCGTCTATTGTTGATAAATCAAACTTTACGTCTTTTGCGGAATTCTCAATATTTACGCAGATCAGGTAAACAGAATTTTTATATTTCTTTATTACTGCCAACACAGAAGGCGTATTGCTTTTTATCTGCCGTTCATCGCCTGTAAGGATTACCGGAGTAAGTTCCAGGATTTCCCGGTTTAATTGCAGATAAGCCTTCCAGTGTTGCCGTCCGGCAAGTTGTCCGAAGAAATATGTCAGTCCGGTAACGCCTTTTATTATGTTGCCGTAAGTCTGAGCAACCTGTTCCCCGGCTGACGGTTCCCGGGAATGATTATCGAGGTTGGAGCCTGCAATGAAATTCCAAACGGGTACATGCATTGGTTCTGATACCTTACGCATAATATCTGCATATTGAAGAGTATTTTCCACAGTGCGCCCTTCTGCTGAAGTCAGATAATAGTCCAGACTCATGATATCCCCTGGAAGTCCGGCATAACGCGATGTCGGGCCCATCTGCGTAAAGTTTATATACGTCAAATGGTACGGGTCCAGCTTCTGTATGAATTTTACGGCTGTCGCAATTTCCGTTGGCTTAACATGCTTTATTTCCGGTTCATCTTCCGGGACCCATGCCAGCAGAGACGGTTCATTTCTCCAGCGCTCAATGTGGGATTTGATAGTTTCTTTGTCGGCAAACATTTTATAGGAGGGACCCGTCCAGAAAACAATAATTTTTATGTCATATTTGTTTGCGGACTTAAATACTTGATCCCATATGCGAACACCCCATTTGCCTTTTTCCTTATGAAGATTAGCCCCAACCATAAGGGTTTTAAAGCCAAGGTCAGCCCAGTATTTAATTGATGTATCTATTTTTTTATCATAATCGCGATAAGGATGACTGGAAGGAACATGAAATACCTGCAGTGGGGCAAACGGGAAAAACGGTTTGCCGTCAACTGTTATATATCTCTTGATTTTTTCAACTTTGACTTCACCCTTTTTCGGTGGAAGCTTGCGGATTGTTTCAGTTACAAGAGCTAAGTTTTTTTTGCCGTTGAGTAATTTTATTTTAGCTTCATAATCTCCATATGGCAGATTTTTCAGCGGAATATTCAGCATTTTTACTCTTTTATCTGCGCTATATTTGTTGCTAAAAACAGTTTTGCCTGTTCCATCATATAATTCGCAAACGATATTTGCATTTTTGATTAAACTGGCAAGAGATATCTCCATCAAGACCCTATCTTCGTTAGTATAGTATGAGTAGTTGGCTACAGCATTCATCAACTCAGCCTTAACGACTCTTGCGGTAGCTTGTGCAAGAGTTTGCTTATTTTTTACGTTAATCAGCTTTACCTGGGTAATTACATCCTTGAATTTTGCATTCTTGAATCCTGGAATTGAAAAACTGCATTTGTCACCATTTTTTACCTCAAAAACTTTTGATTGTATTTTTTGCCCGGCAATTTTAGCAGTAATTTCAAGGCGCATATCCTTAGAAGTTTGATTAACAACTTCGCCGGTTAAATCAAGTTTACCATTTTGTCTGTTTACCAGACTAAGCTTTTTTATTGTCAGGAAGTAATGTTTGAATGCTTTATCATCATCCCATTTAAAAGTGCAGAAATTACTTACATCATGAAAATACATGCTCTTTTTAGGAACGGGCGATATACAGGCATATTCAGAAGTTTTAGGATTTGAACGGCCTATATTCATAGCCCATACATCGCTGATTACCGGAGACAAATCTAAAGATGACAGCGGAATGGCGATTTCGACGGTCCAGGCTTTTTTATCTTTAGCTGTTTTTACCTTCCAATCACGAGACCAGGCTACATCATTACTGCCCTTACTTTCAAAGTTATAGCCGAGTGCATTTACGACGAAACGGTAAAAAGTCTTTTTATCATTATTGGTATCAATAAAAAATTCAATACATTCATCCCCGGCAACAGCAGGACTATTCTTTTTAGCGTTGACTTTCAATTTATCAATATTCGAATCATGGCATCTGATCCCGACATAAAGCGCTTTGTCATCATAACACAAATATGCATCTGTCTTTTCTTTTGGTTTTTTGTATGTTCCGGGTATATTTCCTGGTATCCTGAATTCAGGAGCCCTGGCGGCATTTTTCCATGCAGGATCATCTAATTTTCCGTCAATAACAGGAGCTTGTTTGATCCTGGCAACTCTTGATACTGGAAGCTCTTTCTTTTTAACTGCAAATTTCTTAGCTTTATCCAGAGGATTGGCCTTGTAGCTTGTAGCAACCTTACCGCCTTCGAGCTGAATTGCGTCTACCCATAAAGTGTCAGTTCCTTTAGGAATAATATAGAAACGACATTTTGATTTTGACTTATTAATAAAAGGCATGGAATAACGTTTCCATTCTTTACTGACCGTAAAGGTTTTCCTGCCAGGTACTCCAGCCAGGAAAACTTGTACCGGCATTGCGTCTACATTGCTTTTCATGTACAGAGACAGTACACAGTCACCTTTAGGAATACTGCAGAAATAGCTTCTAACGCCATTAGCCTTGCAATTCTTCATACGCAGCGAATACTTTCCATCATACTTTTCCTGCGGATCCAGCTTCCATTCTTCATAAAACTTCTCATTAGTTCCGTGAGTAAATGGGATATTCATGAATCCTTGCGGACGCCAAAAGGGAGGCAGGTTGTCATTGAATATCTCAAAGGAACTGTTTCTAACGCGGTTAATGTTGACTGCAACGGATTTTTTTTCAATTTTATCTATCTTATATATTCTGAAATCCTTATAAGCAACTTTTAAACGCCATGATTGTAAGCCTATGCCTCCTTTTAATTCCGGTTCAACAAAACTGGCAATTTTCCGACCGTCAACAAACCATTCGTAAACGCCGCCGGGGCGAACAACTATTTTAAAATCATACCAGCGACCGAATGGAATTTTTTCCTGTTTACATTTACCGGTGCTGCGCTTTTCTCCGGGAAGCCTGTATATTGCTCTATAGTTAGTGTCGGAAAGAATGAACAATACGCCTCCAACCGACATTCCGGCGAATCCGCCTTTTTTTTCAGGCTCATATGCAACCGGTTTTACCTTGATTGTTAAGACATAACCGCTATCGATCTTTGTTTTGAGACTCAGGCCTCCACCATAGCTGGTTGTAGTAATAACATTGTCTTTCGTTTCCCAGCAATGATTAACTCTTTTATAATCCCATTTTTCAGTATCTTTTTTACTGAAATCATCAGATATTACTTCCTGTCCCGCTTTTTCCAGGGCTCCGTTAACAAATTGCATGAGATTTTTTCCGTCGCACACGTAGTCTCCCTCATCGGCAGACAAATTCCATAAAAAACATGTTAACAACATCGTGATACTAAATATATATTTCATTAAAATACTCCATCTTGTGTCATATAGTCATAGTTTACGCCGCGAAATCCCCAGACATCCTTGTAAAACTGATCTCTACTGGTTGTGGGAATGCTTGAACTTGTTGTCTTTTCAATAGTCGTTCCATTATTGTCCATGGAACCATAGACTACATCCGGCATCACATAATCTTTGCCAAACACCTGTTTCGCATGACCGTCAGCACAGCCAATTGAAGCTTTGCCGCCATGGCGGTTGCCCAAAGCATACAAATCACTCGCAATCATCATACCATAGTAACCGTCGTCATCGCTGTCGCCGATGATTATTACTTTTGACGGACGTTTAATCTGATGCTTTTTTATTGGCTTTGGGGTAGCTGTTGCGCTAGTGCCAAGATTGCTGTTAAAACCATAAGCTATCGTGTTATAGCCGATCGGATGATTTTCTGGAAGAATATGGCTTGGGCAGCGCAAAAAATCGAATGGCTTCAGAATGGTATTATCTCCCGGAGCCCAGTCTTTGCCTGAAACCTGCATATAGATTTTACGATACCAGAAGCGGTAAGCTCCACTTCCTGAATCCCGCTCCGGGAAATATCCCTCATAATCATCTGAATACAACTGCATCCCCAGGGCAATAGTTTTGGTATTGTTTGTACACTTTAAAAATTTTGCCGTATCACGCGCTTTGTTAAGCGCTGGAAGCAACATTGAGGCGAGGATCGCTATGATAGCTATCACGACCAAGAGTTCGATGAGTGTGAAAATTTGTTGTTTTCGGTAATTTGTTTTCATGATAAACTCTCCTTATTTTTGTTGTTTAAATAATTTTTCCTGTCTGTATTTACTAATTTTTCCCTCCCTGTTATTTTTGAGTCTAATAAAAATCTCCGTTTAAAAAAGTAAATGGCGCCAGCACCTTAACTGGGCGGCTATCACATGCCAGTTCAATGACTCCTTGAATTTTATATCCTTCAACTTTTTCACAAAGAAAACCTATTTCCAGAGATTGTCGGTTTTCAAGGCATCTCATACAATCTACAAAACCATCTCTTGATGGAGATATTTCCAGATTGTCAGGCGCGTAAATATGCAAAGACATGTTTCCCTGCACCCGGTAGTTGCTTTTTAGTTTTAATTTTATTATTTTCTTTTCCCCGGATTTAATAAAAGGGCCGGTTTCATCGTAATTTACGCCTAATGTAAAAAAATCTGTTTTAAATACCGGACCGTAGGCATTGTTCATTAATTCAGCCAGCAGTTTGCCGCCGTTAAATTTTTCTACAAAATTTACATTTGTACAGCTTTTTTCATCACTTAGCATGCAAGCCGCGGGAAAAGTCATCAAAACCAGTTCCGCCAGTTTAGTAACTCGTTCTGTTAAATTATCAATATTTTCAGGGATAAGGCTGTGCTCAATCCCCATTTCTCCCAAATTGATACAAGCAGTTTTAATAGAGAGTCCAATTGGCTTAACCCATTTTTCAGGTATGCCGGATACACCGTGTATGATCCCGTATATGGAAGCGGCAGTCGCGGCAGTACAATCCGTATCCTCTCCGCAATTAACAGTCGAGCAAACGACTTTCCCGAAGTCATCCCCTCCCCACAACAGACCGAGCACCATGATAGCGATATTCCCTGGTGCATCAAAGCCCATCGGCCCGTTATCAAATCCCTTTTTGATGTCAGGCGTATATACCGGCTGGCGTCTTGGAGCTCCACGATAATTTTTTAGAATATAATCGCGGATTTCAAGATAATCTTTGCCTGTTTTCACTTCCCTGACAACATCCTCCACTGCTTTTCTCACGCTTGAATCATCAGGAATATATGACAGCGCTATTTTAATTAACTTTTGGATATTGCTTTCTACAAATGCGGCGGATTCAAGCGCTGCACAGAACATTTCAGCGTAAGTGCCTTCCCCTGTGCCGCCATGATCCAGAATTGCATCGTTGTAAGCGTATTGAACAGCAATATCAGGATTTCCGGGGGCAATACATGCCCATATTTCAGAACGTATAAATGCGCCGCAGCTGTCCTTGTCTTCATTATTTACAGAACCTGAAAGAGGAGGCAGTAAACCTGAGCGCATATTGGCCTTGCTCTGCCCGTATTCCTCCCAGTGCGGAGTCAGATAGGTGCACCAGTAGTCAGCCAAAGTGATTGGATCGATCTTAACTCCCATTTCTTCAAGCGCCACCAGCCAGATAAGTTGAATATCCAAATCATCATTCGGCAAAGGTTCTCCAGCTAAATCCTGTGTGTAAAAATCAACATTGTTTATTTGCCTGTACCATTCCATAGGAGCACCAAGCGTCCCCCCGATATTTTTGCCGAGAAAACACCCTACGACCTTTTCTCTGTATTCAGAACGGTTTAACTTTAAAGATTTCACAAATAATTTCCTTTATAATTAATGATTTTTGCTACAGGTTAATGCTTCGGCGTTACGCCAAAAGCGGATGGCATGTAAATATCCTTCTTTTATATTTTCAGCAGGCCAGCCTCCTGATTCAAAAGTTACGGGATATTTATATTCGATTTCCATTAATATTTTTATTACATCCATCCAGCTTATAGTTCCAAAGCCGGGCGGCAGATGTTCGTCAATACCAGTTGGACGAATGAATCCATCAGATTTTTTCACCCAGTCAGGACATCCCCGGTTATCATGGAAATGAGTGGTAAACAACTTATTTCCCATTATTTTTATCCAGTCAACCGGATTAACTCCGGCACACCAGGCATGCCCGGAATCCAGACAGTATCCTACGTTATCCAGATTTACGGTTTCAACCAATTTTGGCAATAATTCCATATTACCCAAAGGTTCAAACCTGTCTAAATTCTCTAATGCTATATTCAAATTATATTTTGCCGCAATTTCTCCGGCATAACGAATATTATCAGCACTGATCTCAATAATCTTTTCAACGCCGTGTTTCTGCACTTGTTCCTCGTATTTATTGCAGAAATCCTCTGCTGATTTATGAGTGCCTTCAATACGGCCGGAATGTAAAACAAGGCAATCAGCCTGTAATTTTGATGTGATTTCGACAACTTTTTTCAGCTTATTCTGAACTTCTTCCTGAGATTCCCCGACAGGGGCAAAAGTAGCCGCAAGCCCATGGTGCTGTGATGCACGCATTCCACGCGCAGCAAGCATTTCTCCCACATGTTTTGCGCCTTCAATCATATCGAAATCAGATGGCTCTTCAAGCTGATACCCTGAAAGCATAACCTTCGAAATACCAATAGATTTCAGCATATCCAGAGACTTTGCGATGTTGACGTCATCAACTTGACTGATGACCTTGCCATCCCATTTTACAGTATTAATCATATAAGCCAGTTCGAAATTCCTGATAGCCATTATATCTTTCCTATTGTGTTGCCTGTTATCTGCCGGGTCGGCAGGCAAATCCGTTCTCTAATCTTTTTGCCGGATATCATTTGTAATAAATATTCTGCCCCTTTGACCCCGATTTCATATGATGGGGAAAAGAAAGAACTGATCACTATATCTCCAGGTATCTTTAGTCCGTCGGCTCCCGCTACAGATATGTCATCAGGAACCCGTAATCCATGTTTTTTTGCAACCTCTATACAACCCCAGGCTGCTAAATCATTCGATGCGACAATACAAGTGGCATCCGGACATTTATCAAAGATTTCCTCAGCGGCCTGAACACCAAAACTATGTCCGAATCCGTGTTGTTTTGTAATATATGCCGGTTTCAGTCCGAAGTCTGTTAACGCATCAATAGTCCCGCGCAGACGCTCTTTGCCTGCCGAAGAATCTTCATGGGCCGGTGCGATTGCTATTTTTTTGTGCCCGGCATCTACAATCTGTTTGATAACGGAATACATCCCTGCATAATTATCAGCAACGATCTTCATACATTTACATTCTTCTATTTCATTCTGGAGCATAATAAATGGAATATCCTCGTTTAATAATTCCTGGGCGTAATGGTCATTTTGCGTAATACCCCAAATAAGTATGCCGTCAACCATTTTCCCGCGAATCATTTTCAGGTGACGTTTATCTTTAATAAATTCTTTATTTATTTCTGAAAGCAATAATTGTATTGAGTTTTCCGCCAGTGTCTTTTGTATTCCATGCATACATGCGCCAAAGTTCGCGTCAAGAATATGACCATCCAAATTGTCATCTGAAACGTTAAAGCGCGGGAAATAAAGGGCAACAGTATTGGCTTTGTGTGAAAACATGCGCCGGGTATGCTCATTAGGATAATATTGTAATTCTTCACATACCTTTAATATATGTGTCCGTTGCGCTTTAGATAAATTAGGAGAGGGCGTATCTTTTAAAGCCCGTGAAACCGAAGCGACTGATGTTCCAGCAGCTTTTGCAACCTCGCGAATATTAACTTTCTTTTTAACTTTCATAGCAGGAGATCGATCTTTTTTTATTTATGTTAACATGTTACCATAAAAATATTATAATGCTTGAAAATAAAAAAGTCAATCCCTTTTTATATGTTTTTTTTAATAAAAATAAGCTTGACTTCTATTCTCTCTTTGAAGCATTATCTTCAATGAAATAAAAATGAATATTCTAAATCATCTTTAAATTTCCCTGAACGCAAGAAGATATAGTCTGAATTATTATATCTCTATAGCAGATTGTATTTTACTTCTTTCCTGATTGCAGTTTGACATCAGGATTTTCCTGTGCCGGAATAAATTTAATGGGCAGATTTTTTGCGTCGGCAAAGCGCAGGTAAAAGTTCCAGTCTTTTTCTATAGCGACGCATTTTACTACAACCAGGTTGTAAGCCTTTTGCAGTTTTATATTTTTAATTACATCCTGATCCCATTTACCTTTGCGTTTACTATGGTCATAAGCATGTACCAACTGGTGGTTTATCCATATTTTTATATAGCCGCTGCTGCCTGCATAGAGAGTAAGATTGGACAACTCCTTTTGGCAATTAAGATAAGTAACTGCATAAGCGGTTAGATTTTCGCGTTTGTCTTTGAAAAAAGTCCGGAGATTAATTTCCCCCGGTTTTTCGGGGGATTCAAAACGTGCCAGCTGCCACTTTAGCGGAGCTTTGACTTTTTCGCCGCCGGTCAGGGTTTTTTCATTCTCTATTAATTTCTCATGGAGTACTGATTTTGTTTTGTTATCGGCAGTTTTTTCAGCTTTATAGGGAAAAGGGCCTAGGATATTCCATCGTGTGACAAAGTTGATATTTGTTAAAAAGCCATCGCCGTTGACGTGGTTTGTCGCCACTTCGTTTACATTACGATATTTAACAGCGGTTTTAGATATAACTATTTTGTTATTGACAGTTTTCTCTTCAGGAATATTTTTCTTCTTCTTTTCTTTGGTGATATATTGTTTTTCCGACTGTTTTTTTTGCGGCGGTTCAAATGTATTTTCAGTATTATGGCTGCAGCCATATATAATCAGGGCAAGAGTTATTGAACTGATTTTTAAGATAAAACTTCGTATTGACATTTCGGTATCCCCTGATTAATAAATACAAAACTACTTAATATTAATAGTACATTTCATAAAAATTACCAGATGGCGAACGAATATTTTTAAAATTTTATTGGAGCCGTTGAACCGTCAATATTATTTATATTGATTTTTTGTATCTTATTTGTTTTATTTTTGCAAAAAAAGGGTTATAATATCAGTTAACTTTGCCCAAAAACCTATAATAAAATTAAGGAAAGTGCACACAGTGAAAGAAGTCAAAGTTGGAATCATTGGATTCGGAACAGTTGGCGCCGGAGTGGCGGACAACATTTTGCGGAACGGCGAAACAATTGCCAAACGCGCGGGTGTTAAATTAACACTTGCCAAAATCGCGGACCTCGATATAACGACGGATCGCGGTGTAACCGTACCTGCAACAACATTGACGACGGATACGACGGCGCTTATTAATGAAGTCGATGTGGTTGTCGAGTTGGTTGGCGGAACAACTATAGCCAAAGATTTCATCCTGCAGGCTTTGAACTTGGGTAAACCATGTGTTACCGCCAACAAAGCTCTCCTGGCTGAACATGGAGAGGAAATTTTTGCGGCGGCGGCGAAATCCAAAGCTGATGTATATTATGAAGCAAGTGTGGCAGGAGGAATCCCGGTTGTTAAAGCTCTGCGTGAGGGTTTGGTTTCCAACCGCATTAAACGTATCTACGGAATAATGAACGGCACTTGTAATTATATCCTGACCCGTATGGAGCGCGAGGGATTGGATTTTGAAACAATCCTTAAGGACGCGCAGGCTCTTGGTTACGCAGAAGCGGAGCCTTCATTGGATGTTGACGGCTTTGATACCGCGCATAAGGCAAGTATTCTTGCAGCCCTGGCTTACGGAGAATGGTTCGGTATGGCCCCAGTCTATGTTGAGGGGATCAGAGATGTTTCGCTCATGGATATAAAGTTTGCGGACGAACTCGGATACCGGGTCAAGCTGTTGGCGATAATCAAGGAAATTGCTGATGATGTGCAAATCCGCGTTCATCCTACCCTGGTATCCAAGGATACGATGCTGGCGAATATTTCAGACGTATTTAATGGGGTGATGATTGATGGGGATACGGTCGGGGAAACTCTTTTTTACGGGCGCGGCGCCGGACGTGACGCAACCGCCAGTGCGGTTGTCGCTGATTTGGTCGATGTTGCTTTGAACCTGAAACACAATGCCGCGGAGCGTGTATCTGCTTTCCGTCCGGGAGCTCACTTTAATAAATTAATGCCTATGGATGAAGTTGAATCAAGGTATTATTTGCGGGTGCAGGTCAAAGATGAAGCTGGAGTTGTCGCTAAGATAGCTGATATCCTCAGCAAGCAAAATATCAGTATTTCCAGTTTTGTTCAGAGTGAAGACTATACTGAGGATAATGTACCGTTATTGATATTAACCCATACAGCGAAAGAAAAACAGATCAAAGCTGCAATTGCTGATTTTGAAAAGCTTTCTGTGGTCAGCGGTAAAGTGAAACTTATTAGAATAGAGGATATATAATCATGTCCAGACAACATACTGTAGAAAAAATCGGCGGAACTTCAATGACTTGTTTCGGCGATATTATGAATAATGTAATCATTGGCGGCCGCTCGGGAGCGGAGCTGTATAATCGTGTTTTTGTGGTTTCCGCTTACGGCGGTATTACTAATCTGCTGTTGGAAAACAAGAAAACCGGCGAACCCGGTATTTACGGCAAATTTGCCAACGGCAGTGATGAGTGGGAGGCAAAACTCGAGGAAACCCGTCTGGAAATGATTAAATGCAACCGTTCCTTTGCTGATATCGGGCTTGACCAGGAGCTGGCGGACAGTTTTGTCGAGGAACGTGTTGAAGGTATAAGAGTCTGCCTTAATGATTTGATGCGCCTGCGTACTTTCGGACATTTTGATCCTAAAGACTATCTGCCTGCGACTCGCGAGTTTTTAAGCGCCTTTGGAGAAGCACATAGCGCTTTCAATTCTGTTGAAATTTTGAAAAAGCACGGTGTTAATGCGGTATTTATCGATTTAACCGGCTGGAAGGAAACGAAATCATATTCTATGGATAAGGCTATTGAATTGGCATTCGAGAATATTGATTTTGCGTCCTGTATGCCGATTGTGACTGGTTACGTGAAATGTGCCGAAGGGATTATGAACCGTTTTAACCGCGGTTACAGTGAAATAACTTTCAGTAAACTGGCGGTATTGACTAACGCCCGAGAAGGAGTTATCCATAAAGAATTTCATCTTTGTACGGCTGATCCGAAACTTGTCGGGGTGGATAATGTCAGGATCATCGGCAACACTAATTTTGATATTGCCGATCAGCTTTCGGATATGGATATGGAAGCTATTCACGCCAAAGCCGCGAAGCTTATGGAAATGCAGAATATCCCTATCCGGGTGAAAAATGCTTTTGAACCGGAACATGAAGGTACTTTAATCAGCCGTGATTTTGTTTCTGATCATCCGCGGGTAGATATGATTTGCGGACGTAATGATATTGCTGCCCTTGAGGTATTCGACCCGGAAATGGTTGGAGTCAGCGGATACGACTACAGGTTGTTGAAAAGTTTTGCTGACTGCAATATCAATATCATTGCTAAAAACACCAACGCCAATACTATTACGCATTATGTTTCTGAGAAATCCAAGGAACTGCATAAATGCGTTGATAGTATTAAAAAGCATTTCTCAAGTGCACATGTGTCGGTGAAAGATGTTGCAATCGTAGCGGTGATCGGTACTAATATGAATATACCTGGCTTCCTGTCGCGCGCGGCAAATGCTTTATTCAAGGCAAATATCAACGTGCTTGCCCTGACCCAATGTATGCGTCAGGTCAATATGCAGTTCATAATCGAACGTGAACACTTCAATGAAGCGCAAATCGCTCTGCATAAAGAATTTGTAGAGCTTGATTAAAAGCAGTATCCATTATCAACGATAAATCACCTTCGGGTGATTTATTTTTTATACTTTCAAGACTTGCGGAAAGGGCATTGTGGTAATATCTTATTGTCTAACCAATACGGAGATTAAAAGTGCAGTCTGTTAAACAAATCCAAGTTGCTCTCGGAGAGCGTTCTTATGATATAATGATTCAAGCCGGGATACTGGGAAATGCGGATAAAATCCTGAGGTCATTTTGTTCAAACCGTTCTGTACTTATGGTGACGGATAGTAACGTGGACCCGCTGTATAGCGATAAAGTTGAAGATGAAATTGCTAAATTTGTTTTCCCGGCCGGGGAAAAAAGCAAGACTATTAATACAATTACAGATATTTGCCGCAAGGCTGTTGAAGCAGGGCTTGACCGCAGGTCTATGGTTATTGCTCTGGGCGGCGGGGTTTGCGGAGATATGGCTGGTTTCGCCGCCGCTGTCTACATGCGCGGCATAGAGTTTATCCAGATCCCGACCACTCTGCTGGCAATGGTTGATTCCAGTGTCGGCGGTAAAACTGGCGTTGACTTGCCAGAGGGTAAAAACCTTGTCGGCGCGTTCTGGCAGCCAAAATTAGTGCTTATTGATCCGGAAACTTTGAAAACCTTGCCTATGGCGGAAATAAGGAACGGCCTGGCTGAAGTCGTTAAATACGGGATGATTTACGACTGGGAATTTTTTAAGCTTCTCGAGAGTAATATTGAAGCCTTGAATTGTCTTGATATGGATTTCTACAGTGCAATAATCAAACGCTGCTGTGAAATCAAAGCTGAGGTAGTTGCCCAGGACGAAAGAGAGGGCGGCCTTCGGGCTATTCTGAACTACGGACATACTTTCGGACATGCGGTTGAACTGATTTCAAATTTCGAAATTGCACATGGAGCGGCGGTAGCTACAGGCATGGCTGTTGCCGTGGAACTGGGAGTGATGACCGGAAAAATCTCCAAAGATTATGCTGAACGTCAGAATTCCCTGCTGGATGAATTAGGGTTGCCGGTTAAAATTCCATCAGGTTATGACCCGGAAAAAATCTATGGAGCAATGCTTCATGACAAGAAGACACTGGGGGCAAAAATAAAATTGATTTTGCCGTCTGGTGACGGAACCGTTTCAATAGTCGATGATATCGATAAAGCTTTAATTATACAAGCGATAGGAAATTGCTGTGAATAACCGGGAAGCTTATATTGTTTTAAACATGATTTCCGGCGTCGGTACCGCGCGCTTAAAAGCTCTGGTCGAAAACTTTCAAGAACCATGCAGGATTTTTGAGCAAAGCATTGAAAGTATTTCCGGAATAAAAGGCATTAGCGAAACTTTGGCTGAAAAAATTCTTTTCTGGGAAAAAGACATTGATCTTAATGCTGAACTCGAACTTGCTGAGTTAAGCGGTACTAATATTATTACTATGGCGGACCCGGAATATCCTGAAATACTTAAAGGAATCTATGACCCCCCGTTATGTTTATACGTTCGCGGTAAACTTCCAGATTTTTCTTGTAATTCACTAGCTGTTGTCGGCTCCCGCAGGGCGACCATTTACGGACGCAAAATGGCTAAACATCTTTCCGAAGAGGCAGTTTTAGCTGACTGGAAGGTTATTTCCGGGTTGGCTTTCGGAATTGATGCGATAGCTCATCAGGCCGCTATTGACGGTGGCGGGATAACCGTTGCGGTCCTGGGTGGGGGGCTGTCGCGGATCCATCCGCAGGAGCATGTTCCATTGGCACGTAATATTATCGAAACAGGCGGAGCGTTAATAAGTGAATTCCCTATGAAATTTCCGGTTAGCCGGCAGTCTTTTCCGCGCCGCAATCGTATTGTTTCCGGTTTGAGCCAGGCGGTATTGATTATTGAGGCCGGGTTGAAAAGTGGCGCTTTAATTACCGCTAACCTGGCAATGGAGCAGGGGAAAGATGTTTTTGCCGTTCCAGGCCATGTTGATAATCCGCAGGCTAAAGGCTGTCACCAGTTAATTAAGCAGGGAGCTAAACTAACCGAAGACTTTAATGATATTCTTGATGATTATGATTTTCTGCCTGGCTTTGCTCCCAGCATGAAGGAATGCCGGGAGGAATCCACGGATGAACCACAAATTACCACGTCATCAAGACCTGCGAACATAAGCGACGAGGAGTACCTGATTATTCAACTGCTCGAAGGCGAGGCGAAATCCTTCGATTACCTGGCTGACGCCACCAGCATCCCGGTTTCCGGCTTGAACGGTCTCCTGACCAAAATGGCGATGAAAATGCTGCTGGTCCAGCATCCCGGAAAAATCTATTCCCTGCGCGGATAATAGCTTCTGAATTATTCGGGGGAGACAGCAAAACCTTTTTGGAAAAAGTTTTTACTTTCTCCCCCCCGTTCCCCAGGTCTGGAAATCTGGTTTCCTCGTCTTGCCGGGCAACCGGTTTGAATCATAAGATGCGTGTCTTTGCAGAAGGTTTAGTAATCGCTTAATTAATTTATTGGATTAAATTTGACTTTCTAGTCAAAACAGCTATTTTAAAATAAGCTTCAAAGGAGTTTATTGTGAAAAAATATATATTAATCTGCACATTTGCCATTTTGCTTTTTTTAACACTATTTCTAATATTCTATTTTACGATTGATAACGGAAAAACAAAACAGAATGAAGATGATCTTGCTCAATTATTGCAGGAATATGGCATAAGATATGTAGAAAAAGATGATTACGATAATGCGAAGGAATATTTGTTACGAGCTTTAGAAAAAAGCAATATCTCTGAGAAAAAATCTTTCTTCTGGTATGGTCATACCTATTTATATCTAGCTCGTAATGCACGATATCATGACAAATGGCAGGAGGCGGAAAAATATTATGAAAAAGCTGCTGATTCTTTAGAAAAAAGTTTGGCAGGGATAAAGAATAAAACAAAATTATCACGAACTGAAAAAGATGCTTTTATGGCTTTATGTATCGTATATAAATGGATACAGGTATGTTTCATTAGAAATGATACTACACTTAAAGTATTGCAACTCTACCCTAAACTAGAAAGGTTGAAAAAAATCAATAACAATTCTGTTTATTTTGCAAATATTTATCCAATTCTAGCGGGAAGTTATATTGAACTTGAAAAATATGATCAAGCCTCGAAATTAATTACTGAAGGTTTGGATATGTATAAGTGTTTGCCCAAAACTATAGAAACCCAAAATTCTGTTGCATCTTTATGGTGGTCAGAAGCAAAAATATTGCATTTGACTGGTAAAAGCAAAAAAGCATTTGAGATAGGCTCTAAAGCATATGCTGTCTTGGAAAAAAAATATTCAAATGATCCTAAAACTATAGCTTTAATCACGAAAATGTTAGAGAATATGAGAACCGGAACCCCTTTCGACGGCAAGTAACTATTGTTATTTTTTATATGCTTTGTGGCTCAAAACGGTATATTCAGCTCCTTTTCGCCTAGTATTGTTACCTAAATTCATCCTTGTATTATCTATGGAGTTTTTTTCTCGTCCAACTTTTAGCCAAAGACGCTCAACTTCATCAGACAGTTTTTCTATTTGTGCTGCGTATTTGTTTACGCGGTCAAAAGTTTTTCCGCAAGCTTGAAATGCCGCCATGTTGTATTCAAGATATTCTTTTATCCCGGGAGGAGCAAATGACGCCAGTTCGGCGGCAATGCTCATGACATGCATCATCTGACGTTGTCCTTGCTGCATTTCCAATCGCAATTTAGTGGCCCTTGAGAGTTCACTCCTATACGTATAAGAGCGCCCTACATAAAGTGCGTATAAGCTGTTTCCGATATTGCATATGGTAGTACCTTTGTTAATATACTCCTGGGCTTTATCCAAAACTTTTTCTGCCACAACCATTCTTTTGGTAAAATCACCCAGATAATCTTTTTGTTCCATAATTTTCTGAATTTCCGACTTGTTAAAAGTACGCTTTATAGAAGTTGTAGAGCCGATCTTTACATAAACTTCTTTGTATAATTTTTCCGCTAACTCCATGTTATTATCGTGACGTGCTACCGCAATTTTTTTCAAAATAGGTGAAACTTCCTTGTAGGCTTTATAAACATCTTTTGTTTTATCAAATTTTTCTACAAAGCCTTTTGTTTTATTTCTATCTATAAGCAGCATTTTTAATTTTACATCAGTATCTTTTATTTTATCATAATCCATTTTTTATTTTCCAGGGTTCTAGATTATTACAGTCAATACCGATTCACCAAGAATCTTGATTTTTCCGCTGTCGCTGATTGTACGTTCATACTCACTAAAATTTCTCAAGATGGTCTTGCATTCAATATCTTCACCGTCAACATTAATGCTTTCACCGTATACCGGGAATTGAGAATTGAAAATATTGATAGTTTCCATTACGGTGTCACGAGAGTTATTAAGGCAGGAGAAACGAACAACATACCGTTGACATCTTAACGAATCATCAGTTTGCTGTCCTACAAGCTCTACACCGCACCCCTCAATATTTAACGGAACTCCACTACGGAAAATATCACTATCAACAGTCATGTTCATTTTATCAGCGATATATGTGGTCATAGCTCGCTCAAAAACGATTGAATCAATATCATTAATGCTGGGCAAACTTGCTCTTTCCAGACTGTCGGCATCCAGACGCTGAATCAGGATTTCCTCGCCGTCATTGTAATTGGCCTCAAATTCCAACTTTAACGCATATTCTTCGTTTGTATTAAAACTGCAGTCACTATTATTCACAACGATAGCGTTTGGTAGACGATATGCGGTTTTGTCGTTAGGATTTATCGGGACGATTAATAATTCTCCACCTTCATGACTCATGCGTTTCCCCAGCTCATCCAAAGTCAGAGTATTGTTGCCGTCAAAAATAAAATCCAATCCTTTATCTACTTGTAAAATTTCTGTTTTAAAGGTGATCTCAATACCAGTTAAACGTTTTTCGAGAACCTGATCGTGAGTTTTGTTGCATTTTACATCATAATAATTAAAACTGAAGCTTAAAATAGACGAGTTATTAGTAATTCCCAGCAGTTCGCCCTTGTAGGTGATTGAACAAGGACCGATTTTGAAGTTTTGTGTTTCTGATGACATAATTTATTCTCCTTTTTTGTCCACGAACTACGCGAATTTTACGAATGCTTCTTTCGTGTCAATCTGTGTGATTCGTGGATATGCCTTTGTTATTTTATGAGTTGCTGTAACTGTAGAAAACCACATCAATGATGTTGTCATCACTCCCCAAATAATGTTTGAAACCAGGATCGATGACGACATTGGAAAAAGTATGTTCGACACCTGTGTCATCAAGCTTAATGACCAACGTTCCGGCGGTGGCGGAGAGGTCGGAACCTATTAACGGGGAAAGTAGTAAAGTTTGCAGATTGAAGAATTCCTCCACGCTGGCGTCTGTGGCAAGCAGAGTCATTGAAATTTCCAGTCTGATCCCGGTTATTACTGAGCAATCCGCGACAATTGAGTTTGAATCTTTTTTAACTTCGTGGACACTGGTTTTTCTGCTGATTCCGATGACTCCACGGCTTTGACCGAGGAAAGTACCTTTGTATGTGACTTCTCCTGAACCGAACTTGAAATCATTCCTTTGAACATCCTGCATTTTATTGCTCTCCTTTTTCATCCATGAACTACACGAACTTCACGAATGTTTAGTGATAATTTGTATGATTCGTGGATACATTTTTTATTTTTCAGAAACACCCCATGTGCCTCTTACCAATAAAAAAACTTGTCAACCGGTTCTCGAAATAAGAGCTGGATTTCTTTAAAAGTATCTGGATAAGATAACTTGTGCATATTCTTTCATGTGCTATTGTTATAATTATAAAATAAATTTCACGGAATGACAATGGAAACAATTTATCCTTTAATCGCTTTGCTTCTGGGGCTGGCTCTGGGCCTCCTGATCCACTATTTTATTTCAAAGGAACGCAAGGCGCAGCTTGCCCGGCTGGAGGCTGCTCTTGCGGAAAAGGATGAAAAAATAAACACCCTTACCGAACAGGCGGCAAGCAGTATGGCAGGTCATTCTGAGCTTAAAACCCGCCTTGAGGAACAAAAAAAACAGAATGAAGAACGTCTTAAGGAGTTTGAAGAAGTCAAAAAACGCATGACTGTGGAATTCGAAAACCTGGCAAATAAAATTCTGGAGGAAAAAAGCAAACGCTTTGCGGAACAGAATAAAAGCAGTCTGAACGAACTCCTTAAACCCATGCATACCCAGTTGGGGGATTTTCGAAAACGCGTTGACGAAATTCATCACGAAGACGCAAAGGACAGAAATACCCTGCGGGGGCATATTGAACAACTTCAAACCCTTAATCAGGAAATGAATAAAGAAGCCAAAAGCCTTACGCGGGCTTTGAAAGGCGACAATAAAGCCCAGGGAAATTGGGGAGAAATGATTCTTGAAAAAGTCCTTGAGCAATCCGGGTTAAGAAAAGGCAGGGAATACGAGATACAAAAAGCTTTCCGCAATACGGAAAACAGCCTTCTTAAGCCTGACGTCATCATTCATCTGCCTGAAGGAAAAGACATAATAATTGACTCCAAGGTATCATTGATCCATTACAATGAATATATTAACAGCGATAATGCGGACGAACAAAAAAAAGCTCTTGCCGCTCATGTTCACTCGGTGCGCGAACATATAAATAATCTCAGCGGTAAGGATTATTCCAGTCTTAAGGGCTTGCGTTCTTTAGATTTTATCTTGCTGTTCATGCCGATAGACGCTGCTTTTATGGCGGCTTTTCAATCCGATGAAAAGCTTTTCAATACCGCCTTTGAAAAGAAAATAGTGGTTGTAACCCCGACGACTTTGCTGGCGACTTTACGTACTATTGAGAACATTTGGCGTTACGAGCGGCAGAATGAAAATTCCAGGCAGATTGCTGATAAGGCGGGTGCGGTCTATGACAAACTGCGCGGTTTCCTTGAAGACTTCGAAAAAATAGGCAAACAACTTGATACAGTTGATAAAACTTATCAGGATGCGATGAACAAACTGACTCTTGGCAAAGGTAATTTAATCCGTCAGGCTGAAGGTTTTGTTGAGCTTGGTGTGAAAGTCAAAAAGGAAATGCCTCAGAGTATTGCCACTCTCGCTGAAGGGGAAAGCGAAACAAGCAAACTCATTGAACCATAAATTTATATGAGCATTCCAATCAGATCGCTTAATTTTTCTATTTTAGTCAGATTCTTATGCCCTAAGTCATAGTCGCTAACGTGCTCGTGCTCCCAGGTGCTGTGATATGGAATGTAAATAGCTTTGGCGTTCAGTTCAAGAACCGGGATTATATCTGATTTCAGGGAATTTCCTATCATGATAAATTCTTTCGGTGTCACATCAAGCCGGTCAAATAAATTTTTGTAATCTTCTATTCTTTTATCACTCAATATTTCAATATGATGAAAATATTTGCTTAAACCTGAATCGCGCAATTTGCGTTCCTGTTCCACCAAATCCCCCTTGGTTATCAATATCAGGCGGTATTTCCCTTTGAGCTCTTTTATGACTTCTTCAGCAGAATCTAAAAGTTCGACCGGCATGGTCAGAAGTTTTCTGCCGAGTTCAATTATTTTTTCAATACCTAAAGCATCAATATGGTGATTTGATAATTTACAAGCGGTCTGAAGCATTGATAAAGTTAAAGATCTGGCGCCGAAGCCATATATCGGAAGATTATCAACTTGAGCGGCAAGGATGGCCTTTTCACTTGTCCCCTCAGAGCAATACGGTTTTAAAAGCTTAGTAAATTCGTTTATAGTCTGGGTGAAATGAGGTTGATTTTCCCATAAGGTGTCATCTGCATCAAAAGCGATTACCTTTATGCCGTCCATATCTATAACCCGCGGAATGCCAGATCGGTGATTTCCGGTTCAATCTTCTTTAGCAGTTCCAATGAAATGTTCAAAGCATCCTGTGCTTTTGAGCATTTCAATGCTTTTTCTGCCGCGACTTCAGCCTCATGCATATTCAGCTTGCGAATAATACGTCGTATCGCGCCAAGAGACATTGGAACCATGCTTAATTCATGTACGCCCATCCCCAGCAGCAATGGAACATATTGCGGGCTGCCTGCCATTTGTCCGCAGACGCTGACCCAAATACGGTTCTTTTTAGCGGCTTCCACAACATTTTTTATTAAATACAGGATTGCCGGATTGGTTGGTTCATAGAGATAAGATACCCTTTCATTATCACGGTCGATAGCGATAGTATATTGGATCAGATCATTCGTGCCGATACTGAAAAAGTCAACGTGTTTAGCGAAATGTTCCGCCATTAATGCCGCGGCTGGAGTCTCGATCATAATACCTACTTCAATATTGCGGTTGAAAGGCAGGCCTTCTTTGGATAGTTCTTTTTTCAAATTTTCAATGATCTTCTTAACTTGCAATACTTCCTGAACGCATGAGATCATCGGCAGCATTATTTTAAGGTTTCCAATAGCTCCCGCCCGAAGCAGAGCACGCAGTTGAGTTCGGAAAACATCCTGACATTCATGCAGGCAGAGCCGGATTGCACGCAGCCCCAAAAACGGATTGGCTTCTTTGCGGAGCGACAAGTTTTCGCAATATTTATCGCCGCCGATATCCAGTGTCCTGACGATTACAGGCTCTCCATTCATTTCTTTGATTAAGTTTTTAAATGTTTCTACCTGGGCTTCTTCCGTGGGCAGTTCCTTGTTCCCCATATACATATATTCGGTACGGAACAAACCGACTCCGCTAGTGCCGAATTTTTTTGCGGTCTGGATGTCTGCCAGAGTTTCAATATTGGAAGCCAACTGTACGGTGAAGCCGTCAAGGGTTTCCGGACGGAGGCGGCTTTCACGAATCAAATCAATATAAAAACGCCCTTCCTCTTTTGCCTTCAACTGATAAGCTTTGCGGGTCTTTTCGCTGGGATGGACAATAACTGTGCCGATAAAGCCGTCAACAATTATATTATCATCATTTTCAAGTTTATCGACTATGTTTCCCTGAATATTAACAACGGACGGTATCTGCATTGAGCGTGCGAGAATTGCCGTGTGTGACGTATTGCTGCCGCTCTCAATCGCGAAAGCCTGTACTTTCTGGCGGTCAAGCAGGACTGTGTCCGAAGGGGTCAAGTCGTGAGCGATTATAATTCGCATGTCCTCAAGGTAATCCAGGGCGGGGCGGTTTGTTTCCCGCAGATTGGCTAATACCCTTGAGGCGACATCCTTTATATCCGCGACCCGTTCTTTTATATAATCGTCTTTCATGACCGAAATCGCTGTGACATAACGTTCCATGATCTTGAAAAAAGCACAATCGGCAGAGATTAGTTGGTTTCTTATACTATCATGTACTTCGCTCTGCAGCATTTGGTCGTCAACGATCAGCAGATGTGCGTCAAAGATGCTTGCTTCATGAGATTGAAGTTTATTAAGTACCCGCTTTTGAAGATCTTCAAGTTCGTTACGGGTTCTATTCAAAGCCCTGTCAAATTTTTCAATTTCAGCGTCAACCTGTTCTGGGGTAATAGTAGTATCTTCCGGTTTGACATAGGATGTGCTGTGTTCTTTGATGAGCAGTACTTTTCCGATCGCAATGCCGGGAGAAGCTCCGATACCGTGATATATTTTCTCTTTTGCTTCAGACACTATGCTTATTCCTCTTCAAATTTTCTTTCTATTAATTCAACAATAGCTTTTAAAGCATGTTCGCAGTCTTCACCTTTTGCTGAAATATTAATAATGCTTCCTGATGCGGCGGCAAGCATTAGCAGCCCCATCAGACTTTTACCGTTTACTTCTTCTCCGTCCTTTTCAACAATTATTTCAGACTTAAAACTGGTTGCGACTTTAACAAATAATGATGCGGGCCGGGCATGCAAACCAAGGGTGTTTATAATTTTTACTTTCTTCTGCGCCTCTGCCATAACCGTTGTTTTCCCGCATCTTCTCTTATATATGATTTTGTTTTCATCAATAAATTATTCTAAACAGAATATGTTAAACCACAAAACATAGACTATCCGACATGTTGTAAAATAACATGAAATAATCAAAATTTCAAGAAAACATCCTGTGATATTCCCGTTTTATTTAATACAAAAATATCATTTTAATATAAAAATAATATTAATCAATGGTAAACGGCTTTCCTGCAAAGCTCTGACGAAACAAATATTTCAGGCTTTTAGCCGTTCTTTTACTATAAAAAATTATAAAAGATAATATATTTATTATTCGCTGTGTAAATTTTGATAAAAAAGGAATAAATGTGCTGATACAAATAAATGATTTTCATTGCAAAGTTGAAAAACGTCTTGAGGCCGCGCGCTGGCTCGCAGAAAACTTTAGACCCGATATGTATGCGGTTTGTGAGGCGGATCTGCATTGTCATTCTTTTTATTCTGATGGCTACAATTCCCCGTCCGGCAGGGTGTTCGAGGCTTGGCGGCGAGGGATGAAAGGCATAGCGATTTCCGACCACGACGTAGTTGACGGCCAACGGGAAGCTATTGAAGCTGGAAAGATTTTCGGAATAGATATTATTCCGGCGATTGAATTTTATACTGACCGTTCAGGAATTGAGATTATAGGACATTTCCCGGACCGGGAATGTTTTTTAAAAGAGCTTGATTCGGGAGTTTTTGATGAGATTTGCGAACCCATCCGGGCAGCCAAGGAAAAGCAATTAAGCGCTATGATGGCACGAGTACCGGCATGTTTTGCAAAACTAAACTTTTCTGCCGAAATAACGCCCGCTGATATTGACCGTTTTGTCCGTAACGGGGTTTCCACTAAAGGTGACATCAGCGTCATCATGTGGCAGAAATACGGCTTGCGGTTAGCTGAGGCTGGATTGTCTAGCGATGTCAAGCATTTTCACGGGAGTTATACTACTCGTGATGATATGTTGAATGTGTCGTTGGAACTGGATATGGATATTTCTCCTGAAGCATTTGTAAAACACATAAGGAAATGGGGCGGGCTGCCGGGAATTGCGCATCCAACGGAGTTGCGGAGCAAAGAAAAGCTCGGCAATGAAGATTTGTATAAAATTATTTGTGAACTGGCAGAATGCGGTTTGCAGACTCTTGAGGTCGATGGCTGGCGCAATGCAATATGCCCGGAATGCGGTCTGCCTCAGATAGAGGTTTTTGAAGGCCTGCGGCAACGCTATAACCGTGAGCACCCTGGTAAGCTTCCATTGCTTTTTACAAATGGTTCTGATGACCATAACCAGCCGGGTGAAGGCCTTGAACTGGGCTGCGGGAAAGACAATAATCTCCACCCCGAATTCGGACGGTATGAAAATATTATCAGACTTCGGGAAAGGCAAAGAGAATTAATAAGTTTTCAAGCTGTTTTATAGTTTTGAACGCAAATTGATATTGTCTTTGTATGCTTATTCTACTTTTAATTTTCAGAACGTTTGAAAATCGATGGCTACTTTACAATCGGCTTCCACAATGATTTCAGGAATTTCGGTTGTAGATTTTCTTGCTTTGGCTACAACCGAGATCCTGTGGGGGCCAAAGCGCAGGTTTTCTACACCATGTTCGCCTATCTCGTTACTGAACCAAGTTATTTTTCCAGCCGGGTAGTCTATACGAAGACCTATTATGTTCTCAATAAGCATTGAAATCGGTCCCAAGCCGCTCCATCCGACAAAATCCGGCCTGACGCGTCCTCCTTCCTCGCGTTCTGCCGGCCTGGAGAATTCGGATGAATAGCATTCCCATATTGTGTGAGGAGTGCACTCGTCGTAGACGGTTTTCATATGGCTTAGATGGCGAATAGCAATTTCTTTTGCCTGTTTGTTGAATCCGTATTTCTCAAGCCCTTTGACCACCATGTAGTTAGTCGGAGCCCAAACCGCTCCTAACCAGTATCCGCCATCATCTTTGAAATTTGGATTGTCGTAAGACAGGGTGGGAATGGAGTGCGGTCGATTAAACTCGGAGGGATTTTCCAGATGTTCAACCAGCTTTGCAGCTTGCACGGGAGCTGCCACCTCTGCCTGCATAGGCCAGAATGAAGCGACGGTTTTGCACCCGGTAAAATGTCCGTCCAGATAGGCATCGTAATAAAAGTGATCGCGGGAGGCCCAAAGTTTTTCGTTGATGAAATCAGAGCGTTTTTTGAAAAGGGCAAGGTATTTAGCGGCGGTTTCCCGGTTGCCGGTTACATTAGCTATTTTTGCTATACAGTTGGCAGCGAAAGCCTGCTGAGAGGCGAGATCAATAAAGTTAGTGTTATTGCCGAAGTTGTCGACGCGGCAGGTGCGGGGCGAGTTGTCCATGCCCGAAGAGCCGCAGTCGGCAAACCAATACGAGCCATCTTCACGGCGACGGTTTTTCTCTATCCATTCATCCAGCTTAAGTAAATGCGGGAGGACGCGCTCAAAGCGTGAAGAGTCTCCAGTTATTTTATAGTTGTCCCATTCTACCCAGGCGAATAGGGGGGGATTGATTCTTCCGTGGGGAAGCGGATAGGCGTCATCACCAGTATCGACCTGGACGGTCATGGTTATGTAACCATCTTCTTTCTGGATTGCATAGAAGTTGTCAAGTGATTCGATACCGGGAAAAAGGTCTGCGGCATAACGGCAAAACATGGACATAAAGCAGGTGTCCCAGACCCAGGAGTATTCAGGGCAAAAACCTTCGTCCATGAAATAAGGGGCAGGGAAACGCGCATCGTGTCTTACATGCTCTTTAGCGAGCCGCCAGGCATCATAATAAAGTTCAATTAATTTTTCGTTTTCCGGCGGTAAGACTGGTTTCGGTAAGTCATGACTATTGGTATACCCGTTTTTAATAATCATTTTTTGTCCTGTTATTTTATTTGTTGGAGAACAGTCACCTGTAATTTAGGGCTGTTTGTTTTTATCTTTTGGGTGATTCTTAACTTTCACCGGCGTTGTCAGTTGCCCCGGAAACATTCGGCTTTGCGTTGTTCAGTCTATCGAAAGTTGCTTTGCAGATGAACAGGTTTTTGAGTATATATTTTTCTTTATCAGTTTCCTTGCCTTCTTTATCCCAGGTTCTTGTTACCCTCAGAAGCGACAAGGTATAAAGGTTGTCACAGGTGCAGCAGGCGCTGCAGTCTATACGATAGAAAGATTCAGCGGTGCGTTTTACTTTCAGGATACTATCCAGAAAACTCATGTCTTGAACGGTCAGTTTCTGCTTCAGTTCACTTTCGCTGAGATATTCAAAGATAAGTTTGTTTTTGTGATCATCCGCCCAGCCTTTGCAGGATTCGCAAAATACTGAATCTTTAATAAAGGAATGTGCCATATAAGCCGGAGCTCCGATTATAATACAGGCTTCTATGCCCCAGAAAGCCCACAAGACCACGCCTTTTGGAGTAAAGCTCCGGATAGAATACCATCCTTTTTCCGCAATGAAACAGGCTATGTCCCAGGTAACCCGGGGATTGGCTATACGAAACAGTTCAATATTTTCATCGGAAACTTTGTTCAGGAATACATATTCAAAAGTGACCCATGCCGCATATAGTGCAATAATACCTGCTCCCATTCCGAAACAAAACGCAAATATAGAGTTACGAGTCTTAAAGAACTGCAGGACTACGGCTGTTGAAAAACCGACGCCAAGCGCGAAACCTATAGTCAGAAGAAAACTTAGATACCCGATAATCGGTATATATACCACAGTGTATGCATAAGTGAATGCCAGCAAAGTAAATACAATTAGAAGAATCGGCACTCCGAGAACCAGTTGGGGTGCAATTTTACCTGAATGTGTATAGAACTGTTTTTCACTCGTTCCATCGAAAGATGAACATCTGTTCCTTGCCTCAAGAGATTTTTCACATTTGACGCAATGGGTTTTATCTTCAGAAATCTGGCTGCCGCATTTTTCACATAACATGATTATCTCTCCATCAAATTAAGAATTAATATAAGCAACTTTATATTTTAGGATTAAAATAACTTAAGGGATGAAAAAAGCAAAAAATAAAACAAAAAAAAGAACAGGCATTAAAGCCTGCTCTTTTCAAAACTATTATTTTACTCTGATGAGTAATATATAATTTATTGAGGAATAACGTTTTTAGCGCATGGACCTTTTTGTCCTTCGCCAACTTCGTATTCAACTTTCTGACCTTCATCAAGTGTTGCATATCCGGAAACCTTGATTTCTGAATGATGCACAAACAAATCTTTGTCACCTTCGTCGGGAGTGATAAATCCATAACCTTTGTCTGAATTAAACCACTTTACTGTACCTGTACTCATAGCGTACCTCTTGCTTTGATTTATTAATTCTATCCGCAGTTTTCTGCCCAAAAAAGAATTTTACTCCCTTAATGTACTCCATAGAGCAGCAAAAAGCAACAAAAATTGGGAAAAAAGTTTTTTTGTGCCTGTCTATCACTAATTTATAAAGAATTTTAAATTATTTTCCGGGGTAGCCGACTGGCTGACTTAAAATTATCTTCTGATCAGCTCTTAAATTCATTTCCTTGCTCAAAAGAGCTTTGTCGACAAAGCCGAGCACAACAGTTGCCAGGCCTTCCGAAGCGCAAAAAAGATAAACATTCTGACTTATAAATCCGGTGTCGGTTGCAGAATAAAAATCTTTGGTTTTTTGGTTAGCCCTGCCCATTTTTGACAGATTTGCGACAAAAATCAGGTTTAATGGCGCCTGTTGAGTGAATTTCTGGCGTCCGGCTGCGGCCCTGACATCTTTCGCTAAAACCGGTTTTAGAATGTGTTCTTTGGCATCATAGAGGAACAGGCCTTCAGCAAATGCCGCATAGATATCAATTTCCTGCCAGTTGCATGCAGATGGCGCTGTGCGTTTGCCGGTTTTTCCTGGACGGTTTACACCAAATGCCGCCCATAATAAATTAGACAATATCTGGGGCGGCAGTTTTTTGTCGCTGAAAACACGGTAGCTTTTTCTGGCTTTTAAAGCCTGCATCAAAGGTTTTCCGCCGTCAGTCTGCGGTTTTAAAAGCTTGATAGGTTTAAGTTTTTGTCCGAATGATGCGGTGGAACAGACAATTGCGAGGCTCAGTACAAACAAAATCTTTTTCATAATGATTACTCCTTAACAGCTATTGGTTTCTACAGTAGCATCAAATTAGCATTGATATTTGGAAAATCAATAAAATTTATTTATAAAATAAAGCCTGATATGCCGGTTTAGCAGCAGGATTTATTGGCGCTTCAACGGTTTCGGATTGCGTTATAAACCGCCGAAGCACCAATTTATTGAAGTTATAAAAGTTCTTTGTAGTTCTTTATAACTTTAGCGATAATATCTCCCATTCTAGCGGCAGTTTCATCGTTGCATCCCAAATATGGATGTCCCAGCATAGCTGTCCTTGCCCAGCCGATGATTTCCGCTACCGGACATGAGCCTCCGTCAATCCGGTACTCATTATCCGCCATATTGAATAACAAATGCTTATATACGGGGCCGTAAGTTTTTCCCATCTGCAACCCTTCAGCCGCGCAAGCTTCAATAATGCGTTCCAGAGGGACATCTTTTATTCCGTTTCCATCAAAAATAACAGCAAGGGTATAATATCCCTGGGGAGATGCCAGGCGGCCTTTTGACTGGACTCTGATTTCTGGAATATCGGCAATTTTTTCCGTGATTATAGCAGCGGTCCTATTGTAGCGTTCAATCAGATCAGGCAAGCCTTTCAGTTGATCCTTCAGTATAGTCGCTCCAAAGGCAGTTCCGCGATAATTATGGCAGGTAAGTCCGGGAGGCGGCCCGTCACTGGCGGCGCCTTGTGCTGCATTTCCGGCATAACCGATATGCTTGGCGCGATAAAGGCGTATTGCCAGATCGTCATTATTAGTCAGGCATATTCCGCCTTCGCCACAGGAAAGCGTTTTGGATTGCTGAAAACTGAAAGAACCGACATCGCCCCAGCTGCCGACACCGCGGCCGTTCCATTTACCGCCCTGCATATGGGCACAGTCTTCTATAAGAAATAAATTATGTTTATCTGCAATAGTTTTGAATTTGCCAATATCCGCCATTGAACCATAGAGATGTACCGGAATAATTGCTTTAGTTTTAGGCGTAATAGCGGCTTCCGTTTTTTTCGGGTCAAGACATAGTGTTGTCGGCTCAATATCAACAAAAACCGGAGTCGCGCCTACATAATGAACCGCCATCGCGGTAGCGATCCAGGTCAGGGCCGGGACTATAACTTCATCGCCTTTGCCAATGCCACCGGCAAGCAGGGCACATTCCAGCGTTACTGTGCCGTTAACCATGAAAATACCGTGTTTAGCGCCATGATATTTTGCGAAAGCTGCTTCAAAATCCTGTTCTGACTGGCTGTTGAAGGACCATGCGCGGCTCAAGTAAAGTTCCCGCATTTTATCAGCGGTTTTTTCTGATACTGGCGGCCAGGGCGGCGGACAAATTTTTTCTGATACCGGAGAGCCTCCGAATAGAGCTAATTCTGACATAGTGTATCTCCTTTGTTTAATTGAATTATATTGCTTTAAGTTTTTAAACTATATTTTGATTTTAGTTGACAAAAGGAGTTTTTGCAATTAATATATATTGCTAATAGTTAATCATTGTTGCTATAATTATGAATATTGTCGGAAATATCTTTGATGAAGCGTCATTAGACGTCATGCTGGACAGTAAGTGCTGGAAAATTGCTTGTTCGCAACTCCCGCTGGAAGTTCCTCAGTCATCTTCAGAAAAGCATGACAGATGGCTTAAGAAAAATACGGATAGACATCTACACAGAGAAATTCTGCTTGCTTTGAAAGGCAATTCGCTTAATAGCTTAAACGGCACAAGTTATCTTTGCTCTCCTGGAAGTTTGTTTCTATTTGATAAATTGGAGGAACACGATCGCGCGTATTCTTTAATGAATGAAAATATCGATCATTTATGGCTGCATTTCCTTAAAGTAAAAGTTGCTGCACGAATCGTTAGAATTAAGAATCACCGCATTGAATATTCCGGTCACGAATTAATAATCGAAGACAAAAACCTGATTTTGTTGATGCAGAAAATATGGGATTCCCTCAAGAGTAGTAAATTATCTGATGATATGAAGCGTAAGAAGTTAATTTCGATAATTTCTTTATTTATGCTGGAATTGGTGGAACGTGATTTAAACTACGATAGTGCAGCCGGAAATATAAAAACTTACCAAGCTCAAACAATTGATATGATTAAAGAACATATTGTTAATACTTCAGGAAAAAATTTGACGATTGATAAGCTATCCAGGCTGGCTGGATATAGTAAATTCCATTTTTTGCGCCTGTTCAAAGAATATACTGGTGAAAGTGTTCACAAATACATAAACACTATAAGAATATCTAAAGTAAAGAGTATGCTCAATGACGGGTACAACAAAAAAGAAATAGCTGAAGAGTTAGGCTTTTCATGCGCGTCATCATTCTCACACTGGCTCCGTAAAAATATAATTGAATAGTCATTTTAGCAATAATGATAAAGTTTCAGCAATAATGATACATTGTTTTTAAAGCATGGAACAATTATAATATTTCTATACATTTCTATACAATCAAATCAACGGAGAGTGCTAAAATGTTAAAAGCAGGTTTCGGCAGGACAGATATAACTCCTGAACTTGGAGTGCGCCTCGGCGGGTATGGAGTTGAGGAAAGGCCGGCAGAAGAAATTTTCGATAATCTTCACTCAACTACTGTGGTGCTTGAGCAGGATAAGCTTAGAACAGTTATTATCAATCTTGACTGGATATGTATTGAAGAAGACATTGTTGAAAAAATTCGTTCAAGCATTAATAAGAATACCAGAATAACAAAGGAACATATTTCAGTCTGTACGATTCATAGCCATTCTGTACCCAATACTTTAAATTTCTGGGGATGGGGAACTCGAGAACAGGAATATATCGATTCTGTATTGCCGGAAATAAGCCGTTCTGTCGATATTGCGCTTGAAGACTTGCAGGAAGTTGAAGTAGGCGTCGCTGAAACAGAAAGTCTGGTTGGTGTCAATCGCCGCAGTGTTAATGAAGACGGAAAAGTCTGTTTCCGCGGCGACCCGAATGGTTCGTTTGATCCGGTAATGACCGTTATGCAATTTAAAAATAAAAACGGCAATTCCGGCTTCATTGTTCATTATGGCGCTCACTGTACTGCAATGGGAACTAATCGTCTGGTTTCCCGTGACTGGACTGGGATAATGAAAGACCGCATTGAATCACAGTTCAAGGCTCCGGTGCTGTTTCTTAACGGAGCAATAGGAGATGTCGGGCCGCGAACCAACAGGCTCCTTGGTAACGGTTTTTCCGCTGGAGCTGGCGACGGCATTGAATCCGTCCGCGAAGTCGGTTACCGTGCTGCGACTGATGCGCTTAGAGCTTTGATTTCAATTAAAGAGTGGCGTAATGATTTGAAATTAAATGTTCTGGTGGAAGATATATTTATACCTTATGCACCCTTGGAACCGTTAGAGAAAGCTGAATCTGATAAAGCCGAATGGGAGCCGCGCAAAGATGAATTCGGAACCCCGATGTGCGAATATATGCATGCTTGTTCGGTTATTGAAGCACATAAGAAAGCTCCACAGAAAGGACGTAACTTTACACAGACTATTACGCAGATTGGGCCAATAGCAATAGTTCCAATGCCTGGAGAGATGTTTTCTGGGATATCATTGCGCATTAGACAGCAAAGTCCCTTTCAATACACCCTGTGCTGCAGCGTTTCGAATGGTTCGCTGTCTTATCTCCCGACCCGGGAAGCCCGGCATCGCGGCGGCTATGAAACCTGGGTTGGGAAAGCCGCCGGACCATATTTGCTCGCTGATAACATTGACGATGCCTTAGTTGAGGAAAATACGAAATTATTAAATAAAATGGGATAATTACTTATGTCTATAACTAAAATTTTATGTGTAATCCCTTCAAGGCTTGGAGTTGGTGAAAAATTTACGATTAAACTAAAGCTCAAAGGTAAAGCACGGGAAATTCCCTGCTCTCACTTTGCCTGGTATACTAAAAAACCTAAATTGGAAAGTCCGTTTAATCTGGCTCCCGGCAGGGACATAAAATATATCGATGATACTCTGCCTGAATGGTGCGGTACTTTAGATGTTGATTGTGGAGATGCGTTGAATGGTAATGACAAAATTGAATTTGACGGCGTAAATCAAGGGGTGTTCCCTGGGGATACCCGCCCGATAAAGGAATTTTGCGGATATTCATGGAACAAGCCTGGATTTCATTTTGTCAAGATAACTGACCCGGGAACTGGAAAAGAATTCCTTTCCAATCCGGTTTATGTAACGGAAAAAATACCGGAATCAAGAATTTATTGGGGAGATCCGCATTGGCAGACAATATTCAGCGACGGAATTCGCAGTCCTGAAGAGCTGTATGGATTTGCCCGTAATGAAGCCTTTCTGGATTTTGGCGCCATTAGCGATCACATGGAAAGTGTTACTGAGCGTCAGTGGGAATATTTCCAGGCAGTAAGCAATGATTATAATGAACCGGGCAGGTTTGCAACTTTGATTGGGCAGGAATGGACGAACCAGAAATACGGGCACAGAAATATCTACTACAGAGGAGGCAAAGGCCCTCTGGTAGATAGCCGTAATGCCGCCAGTGACACTCTGGAAAAACTTTGGGCTGTGGCAGATAAGATATCGGCGACTGGTGAAGATGTCTTGCTGATCCCGCACCACTCGGCTAATAAGAAAATGGGCTGTGACTGGTCTTTGGGCTGGAACCCGAGATATGAGAAAGCGGTGGAGATGTATTCTTGTTGGGGAAGTAGTGAGTGTCACGAAGATGAAGGTAATATTCTTCCAATAAAAAATTGTGATGGAGAGTTAAAAGGCAGACATGTTCGTGATGCTCTGAAACTTGGTTATCGCTTCGGCTTTGTTAGCGGTGGAGATATTCATGACGGCCGCCCCGGAGATTGTCTGGACGGGCATCCTACGGTAATATATCCTTCCGGTTTGACAGCGGCAATAATCCCGGAACTGACCAGGGAAAATGTTTTTGACGCTATAAAAGAACATCATACTTATGCCTCGACCTGTAGTAGAATATTTTTGACTGCAGATACCAGAGAATCCGGAAATGATCTTGAAATGGATATTAAATGCGCTTCAGAACACGGCTTAAAAGATGTCGAAATTATCAGGAATGGTAATATCACGCAAAATCTATTGTTTGAAGGGGATTCACGTTTTCTTGAACAATCCCTGAATATTCCGGCATTGGCAAAGGATGAATTTGTTTATGTCAGAATAACTACTTTTTCGGGAGAGATAGCATGGAGCAGTCCGGTTTTCGGAAAAGCTTGATTCTTGTTTGCCAGCCGTATCTAATAACCATGCCGGATTGCTATTGATTTCTTCAAGCTTTCCGGCATTTTACTTTTTTCTCTTATAATAATTTGCTTTCCCATTTGACTTTTTTGAATATAAAAATATTATTATATAATGTAAATATTATATTTAAAAAAGGATTTAAATTATGTCAGATGAAACCCGGACAGTAGTTGTTTTAGGCGCGTCGCCGAAATCTGAGCGTTATTCCAATCAGGCGGTTGCGATGCTTAAAGAGCACGGTTATGAAGTTGTCCCGGTAAACCCTTCCGGAGTCAGCATTCATGATCTATGCACAATGAAGAACCTTGGAGAAATTGAAATACCGGTTGATACTTTGACTATGTATGTTGGCCCGGCTGTTTCAACTGCTCAGAAAGATGCTATTCTAGAACTCTCTCCGAAGCGTGTTATTTTTAATCCGGGATCGGAAAATTCCGAGTTGGAAGCGGCATTGGCGGCTAATGGGATAAAAGTTATACACGCATGTACTCTGGTTATGCTAAGGACGGGGCAGTTTTAATGCATGATGATGAAAAACTAGCAAATACTCTTAAAGTAATGGGACATCCGGTCCGGTTACAGATACTGCGCATCCTGCTTGACGGCCCCAGCTGCGCGACCTTGACTAATCGTAACATTGATGTTTCGCAGCCAAACCTTTCTCAGCACTTGAAAGCTTTGACCGAGGCGGATATACTGGATTTTTGTAAGGTCGGGACAAAACGCTGTTTCTATATTGTACGCCCTGATTTCGTAAAAAAAATGTTTGCATTGTTTGATAATGACGGGGAGAGGATTACTTTAAAAGAAGATGATTTGAGGGATAAACATGCATCAGAATGATAAACATCAAGGCTTTATAATTAATACTGTCAGGGTTTTTCTCACCGGCCCCTTATCAATGATCTTTATATCCCTGGCGGTTTTACTGGGGATCATGGCAATTTTTATGACCCCCCGCGAAGAGGAACCGCAGATAGTTGTTCCTATGGTGGATGTTATGGTAGAATTCCCCGGTCACTCTCCGGCGGAAGTCGAACAGCTTGTTACAATTCCGCTTGAGCGTCTGTTATGGCAGATCAGCGGGGTGGAACATGTTTATTCGGTCAGCAATCGTGATTCGGCTTTTGTCGGCGTACGTTTTTATGTTGGAGAGGATCGAGACCGTGCGATGGTCAAAGTGCGTGATAAGATCCAGGAAAACCTCCAGCTTGTGCCGCAGGGGGTTACAAACTGGCTGGTGAATCCGGTTGAGATTGATGATGTGCCGATTGTTTCATTGACTTTTTATTCGCCGAAACGGGATGCTTTTGAGTTAAGAAGAATGGCAGAGGAGGTCAAGGCCCGCCTGGATTCTTTGCGTGATATTTCCCTTACTGAAATTGTCGGCGGTTATCGTCGTCAGATCCGTATTGAGCCGAATATCGAAAACCTTGCGGCAAGGAAGATCGGCCTTAATGACATAAAGGATGCTTTAGCTCAGGATAATAGTGTTGCAACTGTAGGAAAAGCCATATCCTCCGGTAAGGAAATCAATATTTTAACTATGCCGGGATTGGAAAGCGCCGAACAACTGCGCAAGACGGTGATTACAGCGAAAGATGACCGCATTGTCCGCCTGGAGGATGTCGCGAAAGTTATTGACGGGCCGGAAGAGCAGAGTAACTATGTAAATATAGGATTTGGCCCGGCTTTTAAGGGAGATAAAGCTGAACGTGGTAAAATATATCCGGCAGTGACCCTGTCATTCAGCAAAAAAACAGGAACTAATGCCGTTTCGGTTGCGCAGAATGTCATTGAATCAGCAAAAAAACTGCAGCAGACTATATTGCCTGAAGATGTAAAAATGATTGTCACCAGGGATTACGGAAAAACCGCGGACGACAAAGTCAATGACTTGATCTCCAGTATGATATTTGCTATTTTGACTGTAGTTATCCTGATTGCCCTGACAATGGGCTGGCGCGAAGGAATAGTTGTCGGGCTGGCAGTGCCGGTGAGTTTCGCTCTGGCGCTTTTCGTTAACTATATCTCCGGTTTCACTATCAACCGGGTAACGCTTTTCGCTCTTATCCTGAGTCTTGGCCTGGTGGTTGATGACCCGATCACTAATGTCGATAATATACAGCGGCATATACGGATGGGGCTGCTTGACCCGTTTCATGCCACCCTCGCCGCGGTTAAGGAAGTTATTCCGCCGGTGATAATGTCAACCCTGGCAATTATCATCTCATTCACTCCAATGTTTTTTATTACCGGGATGATGGGGCCGTACATGGGGCCGATGGCTATAAACGTTCCTCTGACGGTTACTTTTTCCACGGTATGCGCTTTGACTTTTGTTCCGTGGTTGTCATATCGGCTTTTGAAGAAAAAAGCCGGAAGCAATGCAAGTCCGGAAGGAAGTAGTGGTTCTGATGTTACACCGGAATGGGTAAAAAGACTTTATGCTGCATTTATCAAGCCTTTCCTGAAGCGGCGCAATGCGTTTATCCTACTGGGCGGGGTAATGATTCTGTTGTTGGTTTCCGCGGCTCTGATGCTGTTTAAAGTACCCTTGAAAATGTTGCCTTTTGACAATAAAAATGAATTGCAGTTGGTTGTGGAAATGCCGGAAGGCACTTCGCTTGAGAAAACTTATAACGTTGTGGGCGAACTGGAAAAATACCTTGCTACCGTAAATGAGATAGATAATTATCAAGCCTATGTCGGGATTAACGCGCCAATTGATTTCAACGGTTTGGTCAGACATTACGGTATGCGGCAGGAAGCCAATCTTGCCGATATACGGATAAATCTTGCGGATAAGGCGAAACGTGAACAGCAAAGTCATTCAATAGCTTTGCGTATTCGCAAGCCTGTAACTGAGATAGCAGAAAAGCACAATGCGGTAATTAATATTGTGGAAGTTCCGCCTGGACCTCCGGTGCTGTCAACGATTACGGTTGAGGTTTACGGAACTCCGGGGCATAAATACAGTGAGCTGATAAAAGGAGCGGAAGCGGTTGAAGACAGGCTGCGGAAGACAGATTCAATTCATATCGTTGAGATCAATGATATGTCTGAAACATTGCATGACCGTCTTGAATTTAGAATTAACCGCGATAAGATAGCGCTGCATGGTATTACTTCTGCGCAGATAACGGATGTGTTGAAAATAGCCCTTAACGGTGATAACACGGCATTGATAAGACGGCCTTATGAACGTACTCCGCTTTATGCTTATGTACAGATTCCATATCAGGATAGATTTGATGCTGAACGTCTTGGACGCTTATGGATAAAGGGGGGCGATAACAATATGGTTCAATTGGCTGAGATCGGAAAATTTATCCGGAGAAAGTCAGAACAGCCGATTTATCACAAGAATCTGCAGAGGGTGGTTTTTGTTACCGCAGAGTGTGTCGGCAGGCCTCCGGGTGAATTGATTTTACAAACAATATGGGATACGCTGCGTGACGATCCGCTGCCGGAGGATATCCGGGCAGAATGGGCAGGGGAAGGCGAATGGGAAATAACTTTGCGGGTATTCAGGGATTTAGGAATAGCTTTCGGAATTGCTATGATTGGAATTTTTCTGTTGTTGATTATTCAAACCGGCAGCATTCTTATGCCTTTGATTATTATGTGCGCCATTCCCTTGACAATAATTGGTATTGCACCAGGGTTTTATCTGCTTAACCTGATTATGGGAAGCAAAGTAGCCGGATTTTCCGATCCGATATTCTTTACCGCCACCGGTATGATCGGTATGATCGCGCTTGGCGGGATTGTTATCCGCAACAGTATCGTACTTATTGAATTCATACAGGAAGCGGTGAAACAGGGAACTCCACTGCGTCAGGCTATAATTGAAAGCGGTGCCGTCAGGTTCCGCCCGATAATGCTTACTGCGCTGACCACTATGATGGGAGCGTGGCCGATTACGCTGGACCCGATTTTTTCCGGCTTGGCCTGGGCTCTTATTTTCGGATTGATTGCCAGCACTTTCTTTACAATGCTGGTTATTCCCACTATATATATGCTGGTAAATTCAGATAAACAGGAGATTTCCAAATGAAAAAATTATTGAAAATTATTGTAATTATTGCTGCTGCGTTGATAATTCTTGCCGTTATATTATATCAAACGGGAACTTTCCGTTCCGGCATGATTTCTCCAGGCGAGCAGCCTGTTATGAATGAAAAATTCAGCAAAAATAGACTGTTCAAACTGAAATTGAGTGAGATCCCGATTGTATATAAAAGCGTTGGAACCGTCAGGAGCCGGGATGAGATCGAGCTTGCTCCACGCATTACGGCGAGAATTATTGAAATAACTAAGCGCAGCGGGGATTCCGTCAAGGCGGATGAAATTCTGGTACAGCTTGACAACAGCGATCTAAAAGCGGCGGAAAATCAGATAATTGAAAACATGAAGTCCCTTGATGCGGCTCTGCAGCTGGCAAAAAAAGACTATATACGACAGAGAAAATTATTGGCGGAAAATGTTATTCCACGCAAAACCTTTGAGCAGGCAGAACAGGTTTTGAGGTCAGCAATCGCGGCAAGAAAAGCAGCTCAGCAGTCATTACAACAGGCAGCTGCCAATTTATCTTATGCCACCATCAGGAGCCCGATGAATGGCATTGTTTCAGACCGCGTTGATGACCCCGGCGATATTGCCAGTCCTGGAAATATCATTATGAAAATATTTGATCCGACTCGTTTGATGCTTTATGTGCCTCTGCGTGAATCACTGGTCAAATCAGCTAAAATCGGAGATGTGATAAAATTTAATGTAGGCGCCCTGAAGCGGACTTTTAAAGGAATAATAAGAGAAATAGTGCCGTCTGTAGATCCCGGGAGCCGCACATTTCTGGTGAAAATGGATATTACCGGGGACATCAAAGGCCTGATGCCGGGCATGTTTGGAATCGTTGAAATGAAGCTGGGAAAAGAAAATGCTTATATTGTCCCGGCATCAGCGATTACTCAAATAGGCCAGTTGGAATACCTGACCGTAATAAAGGATGGTTCCTCTTCAAAAGTGTTAGTCAGGACCGTAGATGGGCCTACGCCGGATACGCTGAGAATAATTTCCGGAATTGACGCGGATACAGAGATAGTTCTTTAGGCTTTTATTGTTCCTGTGCCATTTGAGAACTCTGGCTGTTTATTGCCTTTATTGAAAAGTTCTTGTTTGTTCTTATAAACTCTTTATCCTTATCCCATGCGACACGTTGCAATATGTGGTTTTTATCAACCCAGTATTGCGCAGTACAACATTTTTTCGAATCCAGCTGAATAAACTTGAAAAGACCGTTGTCCCGGCCGGTAAATTTAATTTCCATATTTTTTTTGATGTTCAATTTGAGGGATTCAATTAGCGTAAAACTTAAGGTTTGTTTCTTATCAAATGGCAGTAAGCTTACAATATTAAATAAAGTAAAATCTGAAATAGTATTCAGAGCGGCAGGGTACTCCCCGTCTTTTTTCAAAATGCCTTCGGCTGGTTTTTGGGATTTGTCGTATTTAAAAGTGATTGTATATGCATCATTCGGAGAATTGACCGCTGCCAGATGTATTTCATTAAGTTGAAATCGTCCATTACCTGAATAATATGTTCTTATGGAATATTTTTTGAATGATTTTGGGGTTTTGAAATATAGTTCAGACATATATGCCTGAGGGTATGACTTGTTTTTTTTATGTTCAAGACAGCCTTGGATTTCGCCATTTACTTTAAACAAATATAAGTTGTCGAAAGGGCGGTGAATGGAATTTGTCAAATCGTCCACATTCATTTGTCCAAGCAGCAGATTCCGGTTTTTAAATTGATTTTTCAACTTTATTATTTCTTTTTTATTTACAGATCTGAAATCAGCGATTTGTCCTCTGTCAGCGCTTACTGATACATAAACTTTTCTGCCCAATGATTCTTTTGGATAATAATACCTTTCTCCGCCAATATATCCAGTTTGTTTTGTCGAGCTGTAACAATAACCTGTGAATATTTTTGGAATTTTATCATCAGTTAACGGGCTGATTGTTTCAAAGGTGACGGTTTGAGTTTCAATACCGGTTTTTTTGTTAAGAAAACCAGATTTTACGCTTTTGACAATAGCGATAGCCTTGATTTTAGCATTTCTTTCCCGTGCAATGAAATATTCCGGCGGCAGTACTCCGAGGCAGATATTTGAGAACAATATGGAAAATAAAGGAAATAAAATTTTTAGCTTATTCATAAGTACAACCTTTTTTTTATCATATTCACAGCTCTTTGAGAACATATCGCCGCAAAAGTAAAAAATCAATCAAGTTTCTGTTTTGTCAGAAATTTATTTAACTGGTTGGCGAATTCATGTGCGTCTTTGGCGCAGAAAGGAGCCGGACCTTTGGTCGGCATGCCAATATCGCGCATTTCCTGCATCAGATTGCGCATAGCCAGGCGATTTTTTATGTTTGCTGTTGTATAAAGTTCTCCGCGGTGATTGATGGCATGAGCTTTTTTACTTATGGTATGGTCAGCCAGAGGAATATCTGCCGTTATGACTAAGTCTCCTTCCTCAAGCATTTCCACAATTCGTTTATCAGCTTCATCCGGTCCCGGGGGGACTATGATATAAGTGATATTATTTGATTCACCAATATTGATTCGTTTGTTTGAGACGACAAATGTCGGAATCGCAAGTCGTTTTATTGCACGAAATAAGATAGGCTTTAATTGGTTGGGGAACGCATCTCCATCGAGATATAGTGTCATTTGATTTCCTTATTCATCGGGGGCTGCAGCCCACTCCTGAGCATCTAAGATGCGGTCAAAGGGAAAATGTCTGATTTCCGCATTGACGAAATGGCTTGTAATATGCTCAGCGAAACTTCCGATAGGTGAATCTGTTGCCAGCGCTATGCGGGCAATTTTCCGGTGATGATTTTTAATAAATTTGAGATGCCGTATTAAAGCTCCGAATGAATCCCATCCGGGAAATGATTTTACGTGTATTATTATACCATGCAGTTTTCCGTTTTTTTCAATATAGGGGTCGATGACGGCAGCGGCTTTCTCAAAATCCTCTTTAGACAGAGTTTCAACCGGTTCCAGAAAAGCTATGCCTCTTTTTTTATCCAACTTGATCTTCAACATTTACTTATCCTCCTCAATGGTGATGGTGTTCGGGATAGTACGCAAGCAGGGACTCAATGCATTTTTTGAGGTTTTTTACATATTTAATATCGACATTCTGTTTGGCTTTCATTGCCGCGATAATTACCGCATGGTGTTTCTTTAGACGATCAACATAATCTTTTTGTTCCGGCTTGATCCGCTGCGTTAAAAAATAATCACTGATTGTTGAAATAATATTTTGAGCGTGTTTTTCTTTATTGTTGATCCAGCGAACCAGTTGATTTTTGGACTGCGCATCTGTTTTAGAGCTTAATTCACTAATCAGTTTCATGGATTTTTCTACTGTAGCGGCATCTTCGAGCATCATTTTTACCCGTGCGTTATCGTCATATATTCCGCAGGGTATCTGACAATGCGCATAGATGGTTTGAGGCGTAGACAGACTGATTACAACAATTGTGAATATTAATAAAAATAACCTCATCACTTATTCCTCCTCTGTAAATTAATCACAGGCAATATTGTTTTCCTTAATAAATTTAGCTAACTTGATATCATCATCCAGCACCTGCATTTTGAACCAGTCCACGAGCCACTTACATAGAAAATCGACGTCTTGTTCCATATCTATTGCTTTTGTATCTATCCGCTCAAGGAACTCATCCATTTTATCACGGAAAACATTATGTTTATCCAGATGCTCTTCATAAAAAGGATGTTTTACTGAACGCATAAGAAACTCTTCCGCGTCAAAATGTTCCAGGGTATAGGTAACGATATCATTGACGTAATGAAAAAATTCTCTTTTTGACATGCCGCCTCCCTTATGTTTGGCAACGAGTTTATTGACTAGCGCTATATATTCCTTATGCTGCTTGTCAATAACTGGTATTCCAGTCATGTATTTGCTAGGATTTACAATCATCTTCTATCTCCAGTTAAGTTTTCACCCGACAATAAGCAAAACGATCCAGGGAACGAGATTGAATACCAGGATAGCAATTTTATATAGGCCGAGGAATGAATATATTACGACATTGAAAGTTTCTCTGGAAAAAGAGAACCATTTGCTGTGTATACGGTAAACCAAATCTTCAGCAGGTATAATCATTATAGCAGAAAGAATTAATAAACCTGCGTTAATGATTGTGCACCACATAAAAAATGACGTTAAAATCTGAATATTCAT
The DNA here is from genome assembly GCA_963664605.1 of Victivallaceae bacterium. GTDB lineage: Bacteria > Verrucomicrobiota > Lentisphaeria > Victivallales > Victivallaceae > JAHOYW01. The sequence goes on along the minus strand of OY761536.1, from coordinate 234,182 downwards.
GATATAACTCCTCTTTTCTGTTAAAGGCCTGAAAATTTGCGGTGAAATATAAATATACTTTGTGAACCGGGGAAAATCAATAAAGAAATACTTTTTTACAATGTCCCTGCTTGCGATATTAGTAGATTCTTATAAAAATACAATTTAATTTTTGCTTGAGGAACCTGAAAACCTTAAGCGACTCCAGGATTTTGGGCTGTGAAAACTGTTTGATTCCGGTTTTCCACTTCTTGTTAATTCTTTTTGGTCAAGATGGATGCTGTAATTGTAACGCCCTGTTAAAAATCTCCAGACTTTTCCAGGCTCGATCTTCTCTCCATGCTTTTCCAACTCCCCTATTGGAACAGCCATTTCAGTTGTCCATTGTTTATCGTAGTCCTTCTCGTTGTTGAGGGTTCCATCACAGCTTGATTTGACAAGCATTCCCTCCATTCTATATGCGAGGCTGCTGCCGCGCAACCCTAGACGTCCGCCCGACCAATAGAATAATGAGTTTTTAAGGCTGTTTGGAGTTGAATATAATTCCCAGTAATAACGTTTATTTTCAGGTTTTAAAAAGATTTCCATAAGGTCACCGGTTCTGTAATAATGCCGCCAGTCTTTATTAGCCAATTGGACTATATCAGAATCGTAAAATACACCCCCGAAATAAACATATTTATCATCCCAGAGAACCTTTATGGCCCCTTTTTCAATACATGAAGATCTGGGAATTGGCTGCAGGGGCAAAGGTTTTGCTTTTCCCCAGGCTGGTTCATCAAGTTTGCCGTCTACTTTTATTGGAATACTTGTATAATTAACTTCGTATGGTTCCGGTTTGATTGAGCTGCAGCCTGCAGCTAAGGCGCAAAACAAAAGTACTATAAATATTTTTTCCATAAATACTCTCTTCATTATTTAGAAAGTTAATTCACGTTGCAGGACATTTATTATCTTGCGGACGATATTTCCTCCTATGGAAGAATATTTGCGGATATTTATCGCTCCCGAACGTCCTACAGGGAGGTCTACGGTTTCATCTATTCTGATATTGACCTGATAATGGGGATGCAAAGGCTTAAAGTATCCCCGTTTAGGATTCTGGTTGCTGAGGATACTGCCGCCGAATACATCCAGCAGTGGAGTTGGTTCAAGCTCCGCGGCAACATCGTTTACTGAAACAATTTCTCCTGAATAAGTTTCCAAACTATGCTCAAGGTGCAGTTTTACTTTGTCTCCTGCCTGTAGTTTACGCATCTCTTCTTCTCCCACATAAGCTACTACCTGTTTTAGTTTGGGATTATAAACCTCGCCTATCACCTCACCATTATTAAGCCATTTGCCTACAGTCAATTTCTGGTCATAAAGAGAGAAGACGCCGTCAAGCCTGCTTTTTATATCCAATAAAGCTTCTTTGCGCTTTAACTCTTTAACAAAATTGCGGCTGCTTTGAAGAGAGCGGCGGTCGATTTTTATTTCTCCGAGCCTTTCCACACTGCTTTGAGCCTGGTCAAGAACTGTTTCGTCAATTTTTATGGAGATTTCCGCTTCCTTGAGACGCCATGAAAGATATGGGTCCGACTGTTTGAATAAAAGCTGGTTCTTTTTTACCCTTTGACCATCCTTTACCAGAATATCACTGATAAATCCCCTATGAGCATAAATTCTTTCAAAATTCACCGGCCTGACTTCACAAGGCAGAGTTACATCCCAGGGCAGAGGCAGGAAAAAACAGAGCAGGATTACAGTAATACCAATATACGATAGTAAAGACTTGGTCCGATTCATTTTTTTACGCATCATAATTAAAAATTTAATTTCCATTGTTAAGGGCTTAATTACTAATAAATACACTTCCAAACACAACAATACAATACCTATAGCTTTGGGAAATTGAAAATAAACTATCATAATAATTGATGTGTACAGAAAAATACGATATATAAAAGCAGAAATCCCGAAGATTACCAGAAAATGACGTTTCCAGCCTTTGGTATGATCGTTTGTCGGCAGGTCAAGCCCGAATAACTGTTTCCGCCATAAAGCTTTTGTCCTTTCTATTGCCCGCTGCTGCAGGTTGTCAATGCCCATAAAGTCCATCAGCATAAAATAACCGTCATAACGGATAAACGGGTTTCCGTTAATCAATACGGTGTTTATTATACTCACGGCAAAAACAAAATAAGCGACCGAATGAGTAATCCCCGGAATCGTGTTTACCCATATTAAAGCTGCAAAACCACCGATAATAATTTCACTTATTATACCGGCTCCGTCAATCAGAAACCGTTTTTTCCAGTCATGAATGCGCCACGAGTCGGTCAGGTCGGAATACAGTCTTGGAATAAAGAACACTATTGCTATTCCCATGCGGCGTACTCTGACGCCATGCACTTTCGCGGAATAAGCGTGCGCGAACTCATGAATAAATTTGACCGCTATAACCGCTATTGAATAACGGGCCAGACCCTGCAGTGAAATAGAGCTGATGAATTTCTCAGTAAACTTGTGCCAGTTCATAATCAAGCCGATATATCCGCAGATGGCAATTATCCATAACAGAGCCAAAGTCCATTTGTTAAGGATATTTTGGATAATGTCGATTGTGTGGTTAAGAAAGCGGTCCGGCTTGACTATTGGTATTTTGAAAAATAAATATGTTGACATCAAGCGTTGCCAGAACATTTTCTTTTTCATTTCGCGTAGCTTAAGTGTTTGAGCTTCACTCTGGAGATATCGCGGCATAAATAAGTTGTGTTCCTCTAGAAACTTAATCAACTTTAGAACTTCCATCTTATCGGCATGGATTCCGACGGATTTTAGTTTTCCCAGATATTGTTCTATTTCCATATTGGCGGACAATACCCGGAGCATCTGGTATTTCGCCTCGCTTATTTTGAAGTAACTGTCAGCCACAGGATCGAAAATAACCCAAGTTGGATTGTTATCAATATCCGGTTCTCCGCGGAATAGCTCAATATCGCTGCGCAAACGCCCTATATAATATTTTTGTTCTTTCTGGCCCGGGGATTGCTGTTGAGGAGATGGCGGTATACTGCTGATAGCGGGTGGAGTTGAGCCGCTTATGCTTTTGTTATTTTCATTTGCTGCCATAACTGCGGAGCTCCCTGTTTTAAACCCGGCGCCACCACAATACTATGTTACGGAACAAATAATAACCCAGACGAATCCGGGGACCGGAAATACGTGCGATTCCACGTTGGCCGCAGATAACATCGGCCGGATAGTTCAGCATTTTCAGGCGTATCAAATAACAAAATATCCGCTTTTCTGTGAGAACCGGTTTGGGACTGACTCTTATTATTTCACACTTGATTGCTGTTTCCGGGCTGTTGTGCAAATATAAAGTGATAATGCTGTCCTTGCCTAGAACTGATGCGTTGCTTTCATTCAAATATACTAAAGCAATCAATTTTTCAGTAGAAACTATTTCAAATAATTTTTCTCCTGAACGAACTGCACGTCCAACAAGTTTGTCTGCATCCCCGATATCCAGCGTACCGGATATTTGGGCTTTCATCTCACTTTCCTTTAACAGCCAGCGATTTCTCGAAATGTCGATTGCGGCGCGTTCTTTTTGTAAAGTCAGTAACTTAACCTGACCGCGTTTAGAAATATCATTAAATGATTCGTTTTGTATTAAATCAAGTTTAGCTTTGATTTTGTTGTATTCGTTCTGTGCAGCAAGAAGCTTGAAGCTCAACTCCTCGTTGTCGTATTTAAGGATAGGTTTGCCTTTTTTGACAAACATACCGCTTTTATTGTCAAAGCAACTGTCTATTATGCCGTCAAACGGTGCATAGTAAATATGTTCAACATCAGGTATAATTTCAGCTTCAGAGGCGATATTTTCCCTGACTTTAACTGTGAACAGGCAAATTATAAAAATAAAAAGTAGAGCAAGGATTATGCGCGAAGGCTTGAAAAAAGACTGTTTGCCGACAAGGGAATGAAGAACGTTTTTTTTACGGCTGCTTAAAGCGTATTGCAGCGATTCTGAATAGTGGCGGCAAAGCAGAGGGAGCAACGCTGAAGCTGCTGCGGCCGATCGCTTGTTCTCAAATTCAACGACCCATACCAGAAGCTCGTCATCCGCATCAGGAGGGATTATCGGCATTGCCATTAAAGCTTTGGAGGTTGACAAAAAGTATTCCAGACCGTCAAAAGAACGTTTGTCCGCTTCCTGGTTTTTTAAAAATTCCTGGTCGACTACAACTGCGCGGGAAAGGTCTTTCAGACCTCTTGCGAGATACATTAGATTGATGGCATATTCGCTGTTATGGTTGATTTCCGGCTGGTTGCTGATTGCCAGTATCTTAGGATTTAAACCGCGAAAATCTACCAGCGCTGAGCGACTGAACGGTACAGCCAGTACGCTGTTGTTAACAACATGTGTAGCCCATTGAAGCAGATTTTTCTTTTCAAAGGATTCATGTCCCAGACGCAGGATGGCTGACAGGGCGTTCAGTTTGCCCCGTGCTTTGAGCAGCTCTTTTTGCGGATCTTTTCCCTCTGGCATTATTTCTTACCTTTGTTTTTCTGGAGTATTCCGGACATACCGGCGCTTAACGAACCTTTTTTATTGTCGAGCAGTACTTTTATTTCAAAAGTCCTGCTTCCCGGATCGATCACTCCTGATATTTTATAAATTTTCCCCTGATGACTTGTCTGGGTTTCGTCAATTTTTATTTTCATCAGCTGCCCGAGCTTTATCTTATTTTTTTCGCTTGAAGACAGATGCATTACAGCAAGAAGCTGATTGTCGTCAATAATCTTCATCAAGGGCTGTCCGGTGCGGACATATTCGTATTCATTAACAAGCTTTTCCACCAGGCGTCCATTGAATGGTGCGGCAATATCACATAGATCAAGATCACGTTTGGCAACAATATAACTGGCTTTTGCGGAAAGATATTTTGCTTCAGCTATTTCAGCTTCAAGCGCGGCTTTCTCCATTTCAGTATGGCCGAGCATGCCTTTATCATATACGCCTTTGGTGCGCTTTGCGTTCTTTTGAGCAAAAGTCAGGCTGGCTTTTGCTTCTTTCACGCTGGCCTCTATTTTGAGCAGACGCTGTTTATAGACAGTCTTGTCAAGCTGTGCCAGAATTTTCCCGGACGGGAATTTTTCTCCTTCGTTAAAATAATATTTCATTACCCGGGATTCCGCTAACGCGGGGATTACAGCTTCCCGGAATGGAAAGAGAACGACTTTCACCGGCAGTTCATATTGATTTTCAGCATGAATATTAAAGGCGGTTATAAGGATGATAAGTGGTAAAAACAGTTTTTTTAATGAAACAAGCGACATATTTTTCCCCGCTGACTTGATAAATTTCAAAATTGATAGCTCAATATACTACTTTATATAATAATCTGCAATTAATAAAGTGAAAAAATACTGTCGACAGCGATTCTTTTTCTGTTTTTCTTTTGAAAACAGATTGAATAATCCTCTAAAAGTATTTATTGTTTGCTGACAAGTTAAATCTTTAAATACACTGGAACCATAAATGTTTTACTGGATATCCGAATACAAGGAACTTTGGAAGATCTTACGGCTTTTTGAATACGTTACTTTCCGTGCCGGCGGCGCGGCTTTTACCGCAATGCTTCTGACAATGTTTTTCAGTCCTTTGACAATTCGGCTTTTGAAAAAATTCAACGCGACCGCTCCCTGTCGCTTTCAGGGGCTTATGGATGAAAAATTCATTGACCGGGCAAAGGATAAAACTCCAAGTATGGGCGGCTTATTAATAGTAGCTTCAATAACCGTGTCGTCCTTACTTTGGAACCGTCTTGATAATAAAATTCCTTTGATTCTGGTTGCAGCAATGTTATTGTTTGCCGCACTTGGTTTTGTTGATGATTTTGCCAAGGCCGCTTACGGCAAGCGTGACGGTATTCCCGGTAAATTTAAACTGCTTTTTCAATTTATTATTGCGGGCGGAATTATTGCGTTATTGAATTATATTCCTGAAACGAAAGGTTTGCTGCAGAAACTTTATGTTCCGTTTTTGAAAAAAGAACTGTTCGATTCCCCGTGGACAATGCTGTTCAGTACGGTTGTGGTGGTTGGAGCATCAAACGCGGTCAACCTTACAGACGGCAAGGACGGCCTGGCGACAGGTTGTTCAATTCTCTGTGCTTTTGTTTTTGCTATTTTCGCCTACTTTTCCGGACATATAAAGTTTGCTGAGTACCTGCATGTTCCATTTATGCCGGGTATCAGTGAAGCGGTGGTCTTTGCGTCTGCCTTAGCGGGGGCTTGCCTCGGCTTTTTATGGTTCAACTGTTATCCCGCGTCAATGTTCATGGGTGATACCGGCAGTTTAGCGCTGGGGGGATCTATTGCTTTAATTGCGGTGCTGGTCCGGCAGGAATTGCTCCTGGCTATAGTCGGCGGCGTATTTGTTTTGGAAGCTGCGTCAGTGATTATTCAGGTAACAAGTTTTAAGCTTACAGGTAAACGGGTATTCCTGTGTACTCCTATACACCATCATTTTGAGCAGAAAGGCTGGACGGAAACACAGATAGTCGTGCGTTTTTGGATACTGGCGATAATTTGCGCGCTTATGGCCTTAGGAACTTTGAAACTGCGTTAAACCTGTACTTACTATCCGTCCGCTTGGCAACTGCAATAAAGAGTCGGGTTTTACTTCCTCTCCAAGAATTTTGGCGCGGCTGATAAATTCCTCCGCTTTATCCTGAGCTGGTTTGTGTGCTCCATCAGGCGCTTTTTCAAAATAAAGTACGCCTGGTTTTTCAAAGACCAGAGGACGTAAGTGATCCACTCCCAGCAGTTCCAGACGAAAAGATTCCAGCCATAGTTCTTCAGCTTCGCTGCAGGGCAGGCGCATTATATCGAAATAATTCCCGGTTAGACAATCAGGTATCTTACTTAAATCCACAGCTGTTGTTGTACCAAGTACTTTTCGCACTAGAAACTCATTTCCTGCCGCATTAAATATTTCTACAAACTTAGAGTAATTTTTTTCTATTTGCGCTTGACGTTTGCCCCATGATTTCTCGAATTGAACAGCTTTCCCAGCCATTTCCGTTTTCCAGAAACTTCCGGCGCTTTCCGGGTAGAGATCACTCCTGACTTGTAGTATTAGTTCTATCGCTTCTGAGTCGCTCAGCCCCCGATATAATTCAAGAAATATCCGGCTGTGTTCATTTATCTGCTGTTTTGACAATTTATCCGGGCGGCTGATGCCGTAAACATCCACCAGCGCAAAACTTTCTGTAGCGGGAGAATAAAGAATATTGCCGAGATGAAAATCAGGGTGATAAAAACCTGAATTAAAAAATATTTTCAGGAATCCGGCAAAAGCATTCAGAAATTTTCTCTTTGAAGTATTTCCATATACAATTTCATTGTGCCAGTATTCATGAGCCGAACAAGATTCCGGCATTGCCTCGGTCAGAAGCATATTCTGTGAGCCGCATTTTGCCCATCCTAAATGTTTCACGACCGGGACTTCAGCATTTTCAAGCGCTCGCCCGACGGCAAATTCTCTGGCTGCTTTAGGAGAGAAAAAATTACGTAGCTTCTGCCAGAAGCCAAGGGGGTGTTCGAGCTTCACATAAAAAAGGTCTTCGACCTTAAATACTATGCGGACAGGGTTTTCCTTAACTATTGAATTGCGGGCGAATTCCTGCCAGCGTTCAAACCAGCCGTGCAGCAGGGCTGTGTTTTCAATAAACCATGTCCAATTGTTAATTTGTATTTTCTGCAATTAATTCACCACCGCTATTAAAAACTGCGTGCCTCCGAATTTTCTTATCTGCGAAGTCAGCAATGGATGATTCATGAATTTTCCGACTGCACCCGGTTCTGATGGGATTTCCCAGATAAGATAGCTGTCTTTTGCCCATTTGACAAATCTTTCATCAGACATCAACAGTTCAAAACACTTTACCGAGTCGGGGTAAGGCGGATCAGCAAAAATAATATCCGGTTCCGGCATTTCAGCCCGGTAAACCCCGCCCAAGGCATCAGCCGGCATAAGCCGTATTTCTGACCGTACTCCGGCTTTGCATACTTTTGCGATATTTTCCTCTATAGCGCTGCAATGATTACGGGTGTTTTCCACAAGGACGACTTTTGCCGCGCCGCGGCTGGCAGCTTCAAGTCCCAGGCTCCCGCAGCCTGCAAACAAATCAACTACATTCGCGCCGGTAAAATCTCCTAAACTGTCAAATAAGGCTTTACGGGATCGCACCGAAGTCGGACGTACCGCCAATCCGGCAGGTACAGTCAGTTCTATACGTTTTGCTGTTCCTGAAATTATATTCATGATTTCAAATTTATTTTATATAATATCCTGACACTCGCCATTTCCCGTCTTTGTCCAAAGCGGGGGTAATGGTTTCAATTGCAGATTCTTTATTTTCAAACGAAGCCTGAAATTGGATAACAACGTATTTCCCGTCTGGAGCTCCAGGCAGTTTTGTATAATAGCGTTTGGATTTGATTTTCCTGTAAATATTTTTGCCAAAAGGTTTTCTGGCGGCTTTAATGGCTTTTACCCATTTCTCTTTTGCTATGGTTATTTTAAAAAGACTGGCTGCCTGTTCCCAGCTTTCCGGGTATTTACCTGAATCAACCAGCACCAGCCAGCTTTTCGCTGCTTTTATCGCAGTTTGTTCAGCCTTGGAATCATCTGTGGACTTTGCTCCAATGCATATAAGGACTGCAGTCAGCAATAGACTCAATAGAATTTTTTTCATATCCACTTCTCTGGTTCTTTATTTTTTCCCGAGCTTTTCCCTTATTGATCTTTCCACTTTTTTAGACAATTCGCTGCGGCTTGTATCCGGCCAGTCTTTCAGTCCTATTTCCCATAAACCTTTATCTTTTTTGGTGACATACATGAAAAAATCGTCAAGATAATAGATATTCTTTTTATTGGGATTTTTGTGGAGAGATAATGCTTTAGCGATGTTTGCGACTTCCGCGTAAACGTCTTTGTTGCTTTTAATAAGTATCGTTTTTGATGAAAGCGACCATGGAGCCTTAACGTCTTTGTTTTCTTTCAGATAAAGAGTCCTTACATGCCCTTCGCAACCTGATAAAATCACGATCAACACCAATAATGCCGAACATGCGGAAAATCTCTTCATGATACCCTCTCTATGGTTTATTCCCATTCAATAGTGCCTGGGGGTTTGGATGTAATATCATAAACGACACGGTTGACGCCGCGGACTTCGTTGATGATACGGTTTGAAATATTTTCAAGGATTTCGTAAGGAAGTTTAACCCAGTCAGCGGTCATGCCGTCTGAGCTTTCGACCGCGCGCAGGGCGATAACATTGTCATAAGTGCGTTCGTCACCCATAACGCCGACAGTCTTTACCGGAAGGAATACTCCGAAAGTCTGCCAAATGTCATAATAAAGCCCTGCCTTTTTAATTTCATCGACGATAATCTCGTCAGCATCGCGCAGAATATCAAGGCTTTCAGTAGTTACCGCACCGATATGGCGGACGGCTAAGCCCGGTCCGGGGAAAGGCTGACGCATTACCACGTCTTTGGGCAGGCCGAGCTGACGGCCAACTTCGCGTACCTCGTCTTTGAATAAACGGGAAAGCGGTTCCAGTAATTTCAGTTCCATATCATCCGGCAGGCCGCCGACATTGTGATGGCTTTTAATCATTGCCGCGGGATTGCCGTCGATCGGAACGCTTTCGATAACGTCTGGATAGGTGGTTCCTTGCGCCAGGAATTCAGCGTCTTTGATGCTGGTTGCCGCCTTGTCGAATACCTCGACAAACTCGTGCCCAATAATTTTACGTTTGGTTTCTGGATCGTCGACCCCGGCAAGCTTATCCATAAATTGTTTGGTTGCGTCAACGTAGACCAGATCCATTTTGAAGTTGTCGCCGAAAAGCTTTCTTACGCGATCGGCTTCATTTTTCCGGAGCAGCCCGTTGTTTACAAATATGTTGGTTAATTGTTTGCCGATAGCTTTATTGATTAACGCCGAGGCGACAGACGAATCAACACCGCCGCTCAAGCCGAGGATTACGCGCTTATCACCGACGGTATCGCGGATTTCCTGAACAGAACGTTCGATAAACGAGGCGATAGTCCAGTTGCCGACGCATTTGCATATATTGTGGCAGAAATTTTTGACAATCTGACTGCCTTGCGGCGTGTGTACCACTTCAGGATGGAACTGGATGCCGTATATGTTGCGGTCATTGATCTGAACCGCGCAGTATTCAGTGTTGGAAGTGCTTGCCAGTACTTTGAAGTCACCTGCCGGTGGCTTGCTCACTTTGTCGCCATGGGACATCCAGACTTGGATTTCCCCTTCAAGTCCTTCAAAAAGGTCGCTGCTGTCCTCTATTTTCATTTTAGCTTTCCCGTACTCGCGGGCTTTCCCGGGAATGACTTCGCCGCCCAGAGTATGGATCAATATCTGGAGTCCGTAGCAAATTCCCAGGACAGGAATGCCGAGTTCAAAAATCTCAGGATCGCATTTAGGCGCATTTTCCTGATAGACGCTGTTAGGGCCTCCGCTGAGAATGATTCCCTGAGGATTTTCGGCTTTTATGATTGCGGCGGAAGAGTGAAAAGGGAGAATTTTACTGTAAACATTACATTCACGGATACGCCTGGCAATCAGTTGGCTATACTGTGATCCAAAGTCTAATACTATGATAGTTTCTGTTTTTTCAGACATGTTTGTTATTTCCATATTATTTAGATTGTATTTTACATGAGTTATAATAGTTTAAAATAATGATTTTTAAATAGCTGATTAGTAATTTTTACAAACATAATTTTAATAAACAGGTTCTTTTATGGATAATGACACGCTTTTTTGCTGTAAATTGAAGGATGAATCAGCAAATCCGGATTTGTTGACGGAATTTTTGACAGCTTTGGAATATGATTTCAGTTCCTGGGAGGACTGGGAAAACCATCATTCTTTCCATACACTTTATTTTGCGGAGGAAAGCAAGGCGGTAGCGGCGAAAGCAAAGATTGAATCTCTTTTGCCGGAATGGCGGGAATTCGGGATTGAGCTTGAAGGAATTGAGTTATTCTCCATAAAACGCGAGGACTGGTCTGAAGTCTGGAAAAAATATTTTCACATCCTGCATATTTCCAGTCGTCTGGTCATTAAGCCGAGCTGGTTGGAATATTGCCCGAAACCAAACCAGAAAATCGTTGAAATTGACCCCGGCATGAGTTTTGGGACTGGACAGCACGCGACGACCGCCTATTGTTTGAAAACGATAGATAAATTAATTGATGATGAAAATATCACAACTTTTCTTGATGCCGGCTGTGGTTCAGGAATTTTATCAATAGCCGCCGCCAAGCTCGGTTGTAAAAAAATAGACGCTTTTGATATTGATCCGGATTCTATAATTATAGCCGGTGAAAATATCGGAATAAACAAGATCGCGCCGGAAAATATTTCGCTGCAGACAGCGGATGTCGCTGAATTCACCGCGCCGCGCCGAACTTATGACTTAGTCGCTGCCAATATCCTGGCGCATATCCTCAGAGAGAATCGTGATAAAATCGTATCATTCGTAAAACCCGGCGGGAAACTGATTCTGGCTGGAATCTTGACCAGCGATTTTGAGAATACTGCTGGATACTTCTGTAAAGCCGGACTTGAAAAAATCGACAGCTTTACAGAAAAAGAATGGACAAGCGGCTTGTTTATAAAAAAATAAGACTAATCTGGAAGCGAAGAAACATTCCTAACCAAATACCCACATTGCGGCTATTATAGTTAGGGTCAGGCTTATGATTGAGGCTAAGTAAGTCCAGAAGATAATTGTTGCCATGCCGTCTTCTATCTCTGGATTGGCTACTGAAGCCATGACGACAAGGTTGTTAGCTGGCGGAGAACCCGCTTCTATAACCAGAACCACACTCGCCAGCATATTTGCCGGTAAAGCCCCGAAGTACCTGAGGAGTAATACATAACATATCGCTATAGCCGGGAAAATTATCAGCTTTATCAGGATAACACTGAAAATAGTGCGTTTGTTCACTACTTTCCCAACCGGACCGGCTGCCAGGCAGCCGCCTAGTAATATGAGGACACATGGAACCGTTGCGTCGCCAATTATGCCCGCAGCCTTGTACAATGGATACAAAAGGCCATCTGATGAGCAAAATAAATTTTTAAAAAGTGGGATCATAGCTACAACTACTCCCGACAACATACCGATAACCGGTGGTGAAAATATTTTCTTAAATGACATATTGGATATTTTATTTCCACTAATGAGAGAATATCCCACGGTCCAGAGTATTGGGGAATATCCCAGCAAATATATTGCTATGAATGAAATCGCTTTATCTTTTGCCTGTGGATCTCCTGCGAAAACTGGAAAAACAGCAGTTATGCCGATAACTAAAGCAATTGGAATGTAACCTGAGTTATTAAAGGCAATAGCCGCAATGGTCCCGGATTCCATCTGCTTGCGCGGTTTGCATATCTTTGCGGCAAGCCAGCCCAGGATGAGCCCGAAGAATATATATATTATACAGGTCATTGGAAAAACCCAGTATTTCTGGAGCTGCTCCCATGAAACTGATGTCGATACCTTGTGGAAAAGCAGACACGGAAGGAGGAGATGAATAATCAGATTTCCTAATACTTTTAAGGAATCCCTGCTTATGATTTTGCCGCGAACCAGAAAAACTCCGGCGAGAGCGATTAAGAAAATTGAAATAACAGCTTTGCTGGAATACGGTAGAAGTTCAAGAAATTTATCCATGAGAGATGATTATGAAAACAAAAATTTATTTGTTCTCAGCGTTTTTTATTTTATTTTTTGTTTTTTCTGTGTCGAGATCAAGGCTGAATATTTTTAAAGCCAGTTTCCAATATGATAATGCTTTTACCTTGTTGCCGAGCGCGTAAAAAATGTCCCCGGCATGGTCGGCAAGAATTGCATTTGGATATTTCCCATCTTTTGATATGGCTTTTTCAATGTAAACAACAGCTTGTTTAAATTTTTTCATACGGAAAAGCACCCATGCCATGCTGTCAAGGTATTCGGGGCTTTCAGGTTTTTTACTTAAGGCATAAGCAATAAGCTTTCCAGCTTCGGTCAGGTTTTTATCTAAATCGGCATATGTATAGCCTATTGAATTTGCTACTTCCATGTCTTTGGTATCCAGGTTCTTCTTCAAAGTTTCCAGACATTTTAACTGTACTGCAGGGCTCTCAGCCTTTATCGCAAGAGCCAGCCAGAAGAAATAAAGTTTCTGGTCAGGAATCCTTGGAGATTTTGAAATGTTTTCAGAAAGGATTTTGAATGCTTCTTTATTTTTGCCTAATACGCTTAAAACATGGGCTCTGATTTCCGCAAACCGCGCGGTATCAGGGAGCATTTTGAGTAATATCTCAGACTCTTCCGGTTTGCCTAGTTGCAGTTCTGAAAGAATCGACATGAAAACGACCGAAGGGTTCTTTTCCCGGGAAGATTGTAATATCCCGTCAAAATTTTCAGCTGCAAGCTGATACAATTGGGCACTGAATGCACTCTGTGCCAGGTTAAAACGGAATAGTTTACTTTTCGGGTCGGCTTTTGCCAGTTTTTGCCATATTGAGTTTGAAAGAGCGTATTTTTTCTGCCTGCTGAATAAGTCAGCCAGGGCAACTTGTAAAATTGTATTTGACGGCTGTTTTGCGAGTCGTTCAAGGAGTAGTTTTTTTGCCTCATCAAGCAAGTTAAGTTTCTGAAGAAAAGCAAGATGGTCTAATGTTTCCTTCATGTTATCTGTTTTATCGGACCGTGAACGCAGTAATGCAAGAAGTTCTTGTTTGCGTTCAGCATATTGTTCGGCGCGGCTTGGGAGCAAATACAGGAGTCTTCTTGATTTATCAGCCTTTTCCGCAGCCAGAGTATAGAAAATAACTGCTTGCTGAAGAAAGACATTATGCTCAAAGAGTTTTTTATTCTCAAGAAGCTGCTCAAACATTTCATCTCCCTTGGCATATTCTTTATCTTTAAGATATATGTCGCTCAAGGTCTTAACAATATTCACGAAAAGCGCAAGCTGAATTGGATTGAATTTCTCAGGAGTGTTTTCGGCAATACATTTTTCAGCGAGTTTCTGCTTGATATCTACCGGACTGGTGTCAGCAGGTTTAATGCATCCGGCCAGCCCCAGGGCGGCGACATTGAGCGGAAGAGCCCGGGGATTGGCTTGCGCAATGGCAATAAATGTTTTGAGCTGACGATCAGGAACATCATAATTACGGAAATTTTTAAGGAGAAATGCCAGTATTCGCGAAGAATGCGGGTTTTCAGCAAGAGCGGTTAGGAGCCGGTCAGAGGAGTTTGAGAGTTTTTTGATAAATAAAGCCGTTCCAAAATGACTTAAGCCATTGATGTCGGCTTCGTCACTGTCAGATAACAAGGGGGCTATTGGAAGAGAATCAAGGTCGCTGGCATCAGTATCCACGCCGATCTCCGTTGCGGAAAGAAAAACAGCCGGACAAATAAAAATCAAAAATAAACTAATAAATTTTTTCATTTGCTCCCCTTTCTAAAGAACATCCCTCTTGCCTGAGAAAGCAAGAGGGATGTATAATAAATTCCAACAATGTAAAAACTATTTAGTTTTATGTCTCATTGCCTTCAAAATCTTTTTGCGCTTATGCTTAGCAATCTTCTTGCGCCTTTTCTTTTTCAGGTTACCCATGGTTGATCCTTGTTGCTTTTTTATTATTTAAGATTATTCTTATTTTAATTTAACTATATCAGAAACATATAATCTAGCTCATTTTTAGAAAATTTCCTGTTATTAAGCAAAAAAAAATCATTTTTTATTAAAAATCTCTATTATTTATAAAGAGATTCACCTGTTCCACGGCTGATTTTAACCAAAAACACTATTGAGAAAGCCTGGACGTCATTCGACGTGCCAGCGCATAAGCAATCACTCCCGCGCAAATATCGGCGGTGAGGCGCGCGGCAAAAAGCAGAGTGAGAGAATGATAATAAAGTGCCACCAGCGAAAACGGGATCAGCAATCCTGCAATACGCAGCGCATTCAGCCATGCCGCGGCCGCGGGCCTTCCACATCCGGTATAAGCAAAACCAGAGAAACGATGGACTTCCACAGCCCATAATCCCCATGAAACGATTACCAGATAATTTGACATTATTTCCTGTACAACAGTATCCGCGGTGAAAAAACTGACTATTTGCTGGTTGAACAGCGTAATGACGGTTGCGGAGCAGATCAGGAAAAAAATTGCGAAGCGCATCGCGAAACGGCGTCCTTCCCGGATTCGATTGTATAACCGCGCCCCATAATTTTGTCCGAAAAACGGCATCAGGCTCATTCCCAGCGACATTGGAACGACAAAGGCGACCATTTCAATTCGTGAAGCCGCGCCTGTGGCGGCTACTGCCGCATCTCCGAATTCCGCGGTAATACGTGTAACTATCGCCGACCCCAGCGGCATCATAAGCATTCCGAGAGTTGCCGGAATTCCAAAAATAATGATCAGCCTCCAGGCATGTTTCATCACACGCCACGGGATGTATTCAAAACGCAGCAGGTGGAACTTGTAGTATAATAACCCCATTACGAAACCCGAACTGATTAATTGCGACAAAACGGTTGCGAGCGCCGCTCCCTTGATTCCCATGCCGGGAATGAATCCCCAACCGAAAATGAATATGGGGTCCAGTACTATATTTATAACCATACCCAATATCATTGCTGAACTTGCCATTTTTGAGTCTCCGGCGGCAATCAGCAGGCTGTTTCCGGTCATTGATAAAGACGCTGTCATACAGCCGAAATACCATATCGTCATATAGCTGTTTACCAGGATTAAAGTCTCTCCCTTTGCTCCGAATAAGGAAAAAATCTGTTTTGCGCTGGTGATCCCAATAACTGCTATAAGAATAGAAAAAAGCAAAATGAAAAATATTCCTGTCGAGACCAGTCTTGAAGCGCGTTGGTGTTTTTGAGCGCCCAAGGCCTGAGCTGATATTGTCATGACGCCGCTGGCAAGGCCCCGGAATATACATCCCAACAACATGATTACCGGAAAAGTGAAACCCATTGCGGCAAGCGGTGAAGCGCCGGGCAATTGCCCGACAAAGTAAGTGTCGGCTATATTGTATCCGGACATTGCGAGAGTGCCTGGGAGCATGGACAGCGCTGTTTTCAGCATCACGCTGCGAATAGGGGCGGTTGTGTATATATTATTTTTTTTAACCTGCAAACTGATATTTCCTTGATTTTTATATGGGTTCGAATATACTCTGTATTGATGTTCTCCGCAAACTGTCCGGTCAGAATAATATTTATGAACCAGAATAGTTGAATAAAACTGATTTTCACTTGCTTAGTCGTTGAGTTTTGCCTCTAAGTTACTTTTGATGGCTTCTTTTGTTGCTAAATTATAAAATCAAGCTAATTTATACTAATGATTTTAAGTTAATGAGCTTTTGAGCTTAACAGGAATTTTGATGTGAATAAAAAACTATTTTTGATACTGGCGGGAATTTTCACACTTTTATATATAGGTACTCTGTCATTTCGCCCTCTTTATACTCCCGATGAACCGCGTTACGCGGAAATAGCTCGTGAGCTCATCGTTCATAATGACTGGGTAGTGCCAAAACTCAATAATCTGGTTTATTTTGAGAAACCGATCATGGGACATTGGCTTAATGCCATTTCTTTAAAAGTTTTTGGTGAAAACAATTTTGCGGTGCGTTTCTCATCAGCTTTTTTAGCTTTGCTTACAGCTCTGATGCTGGGATGGTTTGTGCGGTGTTTTACTGATGAACGCCTGGCATTCATGACCGCGACTGTTTATTTGACTTCCGCTCTGGTTTTCGGAATCGGGACCTATGCGGTTCTGGATACTCCTTTAAACTTTTTCCTGACGGGGACTCTGATAGCTTTTTTCTGCGCAAGTGAACACAAAAAATGGAATCATGCCAAAGTCGGCTATCTCGCTATGGCTGGGGCTTTTTGTGGCGGCGCGTTTTTGACTAAAGGCTTTCTCGCTTTTGCTTTCCCCGGAATAACAATTCTGACGTTTTTATTATGGCAGAAACGCTGGAAAAGCATTTTTACCCTGCCTTGGATTCCGTTAGTGCTGGTATTATTGACCGCGGCTCCGTGGGCAATAATGGTACATCAGCGAGATGCTGATTTCTGGCATTATTTTTTCTGGGTCGAACACGTTGAGCGTTTTATCGGCGCACAAGCCTCGGAACAGGCGGCAGCGTCTTCTCAGCATCCGCAACCCTGGTGGTTTTTCATTCCGGTAATTTTAGCCGGGGCTTTACCCTGGGCTTTTCTGCTGCCGCAAATTATCAAAGGCTACGGCAGTAAATACAAGGAATTTTTTAACGATCCTTTGCTGCGTTATGCCGTATGCTGGGTCGTATTCCCGTTTTTACTGTGCTCGGCTTCAAGTGGAAAATTAATAACCTATATCCTGCCATGTTTTCCCGGTATTGCGATACTGATTGCCTTCGGGCTCAATGAATACTTTAAAGCTGGTAAGCTAAAAGATTTTGATCTGACTTTAAAAATCCTTTGTTACGTGGTGTACATAGTGCTAACGGCGATAGCTGTAATCCAGACTTTAGCTGCCCAGGCGATTATAAAATGGGGGCTTTACGGTGTTGAGGAAAAATATAAATGGGGGATTGCTGCAACAGCCCTTATTATTTTTGCGAGCTTGTTGAGAGCTGCCATCAAACGGGAAGATGCTTGTGTGAAATTCGGATATTTTGCTTTTGGAACAATCGTTATAATGTTTGCTTTCCATCTGGTGGTTCCTGATTTTATTGAAAGTAAAAAGGCGCCGGTTCCCCAATTGACAAAATTTAAAGATAAGATTAAAGATGAGACTGTGCTCGTTTCTTATAAGAATCTGATAACTTCAGTCTGCTGGGCGTTTAAGCGGGATGATGTATTTTTGTTTCAAAAGGGCGGTGAACTGGAATATGGACTCGGGCGTGAAGATTCAAAACACCGCCTGCTTTCAGAAGATGATTTTCTGAAAATGAGCAAAAATCCTGATAAAGATATTGTGATTATTATGGATGCCAGAAGACGCCGTAAAACTGAACTTCCCGGTTTTGAGACCGGCATTCTGGAAAATCATGTATTTTTTAAGGAATACAGGGAAAAATGAAAAAGTATTACTTCGGTTTAATTTTTATTTATATCATGATTTATATACTGCCGCTTGGCGGCAGGCCGATGTTGACGCCTGATGAATTCCGTTACGGTGAAATTCCCCGCGAAATGATCGAAAGCGGCGACTGGGTTGTCCCGAAACTTATTGGCGTACGCTATTTTGAAAAACCCGTGCTGGGTTACTGGCTTAATGCCGTTTCTATCATGCTTTTTGGTGAAAATGCCTTTGCGGTGCGTTTTTCTTCCGCATTGGCTACTGGCCTGGCTGCTTTTATGCTCTTTTTCCTAGTTTTAAAAGCGCGTAAAGATCCGGAAGACGCTCTTTTGGCCTCCGGTCTTTTTCTCTCTTTCGGGATGGTTTTCGGCGTGGGAACTTTTGCTGTCCTTGATGCGCCGACAATGTTTTTTGTCAGCGGCACACTGGTAAGTTTTTATCTGGGCTGTGAACAGGATGAATGGAATTGGACAAAAGCCGGATATCTAGCGGCTGCCGGGGTCTTTGCCGGTCTGGCATTTTTGACCAAAGGATTCCTTGCCTTTGCGGTTCCGGCAATAACTGTTGTTCCCTATCTGCTTTGGACAAAACGCTGGAAACAAATATTTATCCTGCCATGGATCCCTTTAGCATTTACTATTATCGTTTCCCTGCCGTGGGCGCTTATGATTAACCAGCAGGCTCCGAATTTCTGGTCATACTTTTTCTGGGATGAACATATCAAGCGTTTTATGGACAGTGCCGGGACACATCATCCTGAACCATTTTATTTCTTTATACCATTTTTAATAGCCGGCGCAATGCCTTTAATATTGTTTGTTCCATCAGCTTTTGTCGGATTTAAGAAAAAGTTTTTCATTTTAACAGATGATAAATTGATTAAATTTGCGATTTGCTGGTTCGCTTTCCCATTCCTTTTTTTCTCAGCGTGCAGCGGTAAACTGCCAACTTACATTCTGCCGTGTTTTATGCCTTTTGCTATTTTATTCAGCCGTGGTTTGTTGGAATATTTCCGCAGCAACAGAGCTAAAATATTTGATGTTACAGCAAAAGTCATGATGATTTTGTTGATTGTTGCGGCTCTTGCTTTTGCTATATTCCAAATCATTGCCTGTCGCGGTGTTTTTAACGGCTTATACAGGCCTGATGAACTATGGAAGTGGGTTGCCGTATGTGCCGCGGGGCTTGTCTGGGCGTTTACCCTTTTCAAAATGTATAAGTCGAAAGCCTACCGCACAAAGTTATGTTTTCTTTTGGCTGGCCCGGTTTTGGTATTTCTGCTTTCCCATTTTATAATTCCGGACTATTTGCTTGAAGGCAAAGCTCAGGGAGAATTTCTCGAACAATTTAAAGACCGGGTGAAGCCGGGGATGATTGTTGTCGTCCATCCTAATGTTATGCATGCGGCGGCATGGGTATTCAAAAATAAGGATATGCGATTTTATATTCATGGCGGTGAGCTTGAGGTAGGACTTAAATATAAAGATTCAAAGGATCGTATAATTTCTGATAGCCAATTCATAAAACTATTGAAAACGACGAAGCCCGGCAGAGTCATTTTTATAATGCGTGGGGATTTCAGGGAAGGTATCCCCGCAGCCGATTTTGAGAAATACGAGCATGAAATAATGTTCTCCAACTTTTAACCAGGAGCGGATATTTTGACAAAGCAACTGTTTTTAAAACGATTTATAGCAAATCCCGGGCTTGTCGGAGCTCTTTTGCCATCCTCTCCGGCATTATGTCGCGAAATAACTTCACATATCAATATTGAAAGTGCTGAAGCCGTAGTCGAGCTTGGACCTGGCACGGGGGTTATTACAGATGAGATACTTAGCCGGATAAATCCCCAGACTAAATTTGTTGCTATTGAACTTGACAATAAAATGTATGAGAATTTACACCGCAATCGTCCGGATTTGAATATAGTTAATGACAGCGCTGAAAATCTGCCGGAAATAATGAAAAATGCCGATATAAAACATCTTAACGCTATTATTTCCGGTTTGCCGTGGGCGGCTTTCCCTGAAAAACTTCAGGTGGGCATTCTTAACGCAATAATTGACTCCTTAAGTGACGGTGGGTATTTTACGACTTTTGCCTACTTGCAGGGCTTACTGCTTCCAGCCGGGCAGCGTTTCAAGAAACTGCTTAACAGGTCATTCAAGGAAGTAAAGGTTTCACGTATTGTCTGGAATAACGTTCCTCCGGCAATTGTTTATCGTTGTAAGAAATAGTATTTCGAGAAAGAGGAGAAAATAATGCTTGCAAAAACCTGGTCAGCGGCAATCGTTGGAATCAATGCTTTTCCTGTGGAAGTAGAGGTTCACGCCACTGAACGGGGAGAACAGACTGTTGTTTCAATTGTAGGTTTGCCCGATGCGGCTGTCAAGGAAAGTAAAGACAGGGTGCGTTCGGCACTGCAGTCATCAGGTTTTGCACATCCTCATGGTTCGACTTTGATAAATCTCGCGCCAGCGGCCCTCAAAAAAGAAGGTGCGGCTTTTGATTTGCCGATTGCTTTGGGAATGTTGGCGGCGACAGGTGTTATCGACAGGCAGCTTTTATCGAAAACCGCAATAATTGGAGAATTGGCTTTGGATGGTTCGGTTCGCCCTGTGCGGGGAGCTTTGCCGATTGCTATGAAGATAAGCTCGAAAAATGAAATCAACACTCTGCTGGTTCCTTATAAAAATGCCGAAGAGGCGTCTTTGGCGGCGGGAGATTTCCCAGTGATTCCTGTTCATAACCTGCGTGACGCTGTGGCTTTTTTTACCCAGGGCGATATTTTCCCATATAAGGCGAATTTACAGGATTATATTCATAACCACAAAACCGACCTTGCTGACTTTGATGAAGTAAAAGGGCAGGGGGTTGCGCGTCGTGCCGCGGAAATAGCTGCGGCAGGCGGACATAACAGCCTGATGATCGGTCCGCCGGGAACCGGCAAAAGCATGATTGCTAAACGCATGCCCGGAATACTGCCGCCGATGACCTTGAATGAAACCCTTGAAACCAGCCGTATACATAGTGTCCTGGGAATGCTTTCAGGCGGCGAACCTTTATTGAACCGCCGTCCTTTCCGGGCTCCGCATCATACGATCAGCGATGTCGGGTTGATAGGCGGCGGGGGCAATCCAACTCCAGGTGAAATAAGTCTAGCCCACAACGGGGTTCTATTTCTGGATGAGCTTCCGGAGTTTAAACGTAACGTACTTGAAGTTCTGCGCCAACCCATGGAGGATGGTGTTGTAAATATAACCCGGGCTGCCGGAAGCTATAGCTTCCCGGCGAATTTTATGCTGATAGCGGCAATGAACCCCTGTCCATGCGGCTTGCAGAATCCGGAATTAGGCTGTCGTTGCAAGGCTGATGAAAAACGGCGTTACCGTAATAAGATTTCCGGGCCATTGCTGGACAGGATAGATTTACATGTGGAAGTCAGTCAGTTGAGCCACGATGAACTGCTTTCCGCTCCGACCGGCGAAAACAGCGCGTCAATTCTTGAGCGAGTCATTGCCGCCAGAAAAATCCAAAGCGAACGTTTTAAGGAATTGGGTTTTTATTGTAATGCCGGAATGTCGAGTAAGCATCTGCAGAAATTCTGTCAGCTTGGGAAGCAAAGTGAATTATTACTGCGTCACGCAATCACAAACTTCAATTTAAGTCCAAGAGCTTATGACCGCATCCTGAAAGTGTCAAGAACAATTGCCGATTTGGCCGCTCAGGAACAAATCAGCGAAGATCACCTCTTCGAAGCAATCAGCTATCGCTCCTATGACAGAAGCGACTGGTAGATAAAGATCCGACGATTCAGATAAATCAACTGGTCGTATCTTATTCTATTTTTTACGGAATACTATTCTGCCTTTTGTGAGGTCGTAGGGTGACATTTCCATCTGCACGGTGTCGCCGGGGAGAATGCGAATAAAGTTCAAACGCATTTTTCCACTGATATGTGCGATTACGGAATGCCCGTTCTCTAGTTCCACTTTGAATCTTGTGTTCGGCAGTAATTCCTTTACTATTCCTTCCACTTTGATTACGTCGTCTTTGGCCACGTTAAAATCTCCGGTTCGTTTTCGGTTATTAATACCATATGCTCAAAATGAGCTGATAATGATCCATCCACAGTCCTGACCGTCCAACGGTCGGATTCTGTAAATACTTTATATGTTCCCAGGTTAAGCATCGGTTCGATTGCCAGTACCATGCCGGGACGAAGGCTGGGGCCTTTCTGTCCGCATACGAAATTTGGAACCTCAGGAGGTTCATGCAGTTTCGTTCCACATCCATGTCCGACATACTCGCGAACTACACCCAAACTGGCTGATCTAGCGGTTTTTTCAACCGCCCTGCTGATGTCACGGATATGATTTCCAGCTTTGGCTTGAGCAATCCCGTCGTACAGGGATTTCTCCGTATACTTAAGCAGACGTTTAACGTCTTCTCCTTCATCACAGAAGGTGAACGTTATTGCCGTATCGCCGATACCGCCATCATAACTTATGCCGACGTCAATACTGACTATATCGGTTTCCTGTAAAATCCTGTCGGGACGTCCAATCCCGTGTACAACCTCGTCATTCACCGAAATACATACATTGCCGGGAAAGCCATGATAACCGAGAAATGCGCTAACTCCGCCAGTTTCACGAATTAATGAGCCAGCTATCTGATCAAGTTCATAAGTTGACATCCCGGGCCGGGCCAGCAGCTTTATCTGATCCCTGACGCCGGCAGTTAACTGTGCCGCATAACGTATTTTAGGAATTTCTTCCTTAGAGTGAATAACATAGTTGCGCTTCATAAACATTTGTTATCCCAGCTTTTCAAACAAAGAAGCAATCATCTTTTCTTTCTCAACTTCTTTGATGCTTGTTAAGAGATCTTTTTCTTTATAATAATCAATCAGAGGCTGAGTGCTTTCATAAAAAACTTTCAGGCGGTCTTTTGCCGTTTCCAAAGAATCATCAGGACGCTGGAAAAGCTCAATGCCGCAATCGTCACAAATATTTTCTTTTTTCGGAGGAACAAATATTTTATTATAAATCCTGCCGCATTGTTTGCATGAAACCCTGGCAGTCAGGCGTTTTAACAGGATATCATCGCTGATGTCAAAATATATTACTGCATCTATTTTTTTGCCGATTTCATTGAGGGCTTCTTCAAGCAGTTCAGCCTGTTTGATCGTGCGGGGGAAGCCGTCTAAGATAAACCCGTTCTGGCAATCAGGCTGTTTTAAGCGGGATTTTACCATTCCGGCAACGATTTCGTCAGGAACAAGTTCACCTTTTTCCATTAATACGGAAGCGCTCTTTCCTAATTCCGTGCCATTTTTGATTTCAGCACGTAGAATATCTCCAGTTGAAATATGTACCAGCGATTCACGTTCAAGAAGCCCGTTTGCGCCAGTTCCTTTACCTGCTCCGGGAGCACCTAAAAAAATCAAATTCTTCTTTGAAATCATGTCATACCCCTTTATATGTTTTTAACAGAAAACTCTTCAGTTCAGTTTGGGAGATTTCTTCCTGGGAACCTTCCTGCATATCTTTGCAGACCAGTTTTCCTGATGCCAGTTCATCATCGCCGCAGATCACAGCGAAAGCGGCATTGGCCCGGTTTGCCGCGCGCATCTGGGCCTTCATGCTTTTATCTTCAACCTCAACGACAACAGGAACGCTTTCGCTGCGCAGATCTTGAGCCAGCTTCATATTGAAAGCCCGCGCCTGAGTTCCCATGCTTACCAGGAATACCGGGCCTTTACCGGATACAGGAGGAGCTACATTCAAGGTTTCCTGAACCATCAGCAGACGTTCGAGACCGGCCGCAAAGCCAACTCCGACTATAGGTTTTTTATTTTCCGGCAGGTATAACTCATAACGTCCGCCGCCGGCGATAGCGCTCTGCGCCCCGATCCCGGGATGGACCACTTCAAAAACCGTATGTGCGTAATAATCCAGGCCTCGCACCAGTTGTTTATCTATTTCAAAATCGACTTTGAAAGAAGTCAGTAATTCACAAACCCGGTCAAAATAAGCTCTGGATTCCGCGGTGTAACAACTGACGTAATCGGGAGCATTTTTAACAATTTCCCGGCACCTTTCCTGTTTGCAGTCAAGTATTCGCCAGACATTCCGGGAAACACGGGTTTTGCAATCATCACACATATCTCCGACATGCTGCTGGAAATAGCTGTTTAAGCTTTCTTCTGCCGGCTTACGGTCGGCTTGTACGCCTCTGGTGTTTATCAATAGTTTTGCGCCGCTTATCTTCAATTCATCAAGATACTGCATCATCATTGCCATATTTTCAGCATCAAGCTCGGGAGCTACTCTTCCGGCATTTTCAACACCTATCTGGTGAAATTGACGCCTTCTTCCGGCGGCGGGCCGTTCTCCCCGGAACATCGGGCCGATATAGAAGACGCGCTTTTCATTGCCATTCATGATGTCGGTATTCAGCAGGGCGCGCATTACTCCGGCGGTACCTTCAGGACGCAA
Organism: Victivallaceae bacterium; assembly: GCA_963664605.1. Classification (GTDB taxonomy): domain Bacteria; phylum Verrucomicrobiota; class Lentisphaeria; order Victivallales; family Victivallaceae; genus JAHOYW01. The sequence continues at coordinate 209,507 of OY761536.1, read as the reverse complement.
AGTCAAACTGCGTCCGCCGCGATCTTCAAAAGTATACATTTCCTTTTGTACAACTTCGGTTTCGTCACCGATACCGCGTTTAAAAACATCTGTGAACTCAAAGATTGGTGTTCGTAATTCTCCATAGCCGTAAAGCGGAAAAATACGACGGGCAGTATCCTCGAGCCTATGCCATAAAGGCATTTCTTCAGGGAAAATATCCGCTGTTCCCGGTGGTGGAGAAAATTTTGCCATAACTTTATAATCCTTAATATTTAAAAATAAAATGCGCCAGGCGTTTTGCGCGGCGCAGTCTATAATTTATTTTACAGCATTAATTCAATGCTTATATTTTTTTTGTGTTAATCTTTTCGACCTGTTCTTTCAATTCCTTGCCAGCGCGGAATTTAACAACAGCTCTTTCAGGAATGATAACTTCATCCTGAGGTTTATTCGGGTTGCGCCCCTTGCGGCTCTTACGGACTTTTACTTCAAAAACACCAAAATTACGTAATTCTATAGTTTTTCCTTCAATCAATTCCGCTGCGATATAATCAAAAGTTTTTTGGACTACAAAAGCCACATCATTTTGAATTAATCCAGTTTCTTTAGAAATTTTGACTACAAGATCACGTTTTGTCATTTTGTCATTCCTTTTTATTTTGTAAAAGTCTGTATTTAAAAATATCTAACAATTTTTAGTCGATTAACATCATAATATTAACCCTACTAACAGCATAGTCAAAGCATATTTTAAAAAAATAGGTATTTTTTCTAAGCACAAATGCTGTATGCGGAATATTCAGGCGGGAAAACAGCCGGACAAAAGACCTATTCGTCGATTTTAAATTTCTGACAGTTTAACGATGCGTTCTTCTCTGGCTGATTTGATTGCAGCGAACGCCACCCGTGTTGCCATGACGGCATCATCGACTCCGCAGACGACGGGGCCTTCCCCACGGATTTCATCAACGAAATTATCCACTGCATGAGCGTGCCCTTTGTTGGGCTCAGCGGTGAACTGCAGGAATTGATCATTCTTATCCAGAGCTTCCTGGCAGGCGGCGGCTTTTTTCTCGAGCCATCCGGTGATTCCTCCCTGCTTCCCGATTTCTGGATGGCGGTCTTTTAGAAAAGGATAGGTTATTTTTGCCGGAACATCTTTGATCCCGGCGGTACGCACCTCACACATGTGGTCGCAGACAACCATACTGCCGTTGCCCATTGCCTCATAGAGTTCTTTGGGATAACCGAATGTACCGTTGCCGCACAAAGTCAGGGTTGCGATTTCTCCGCCGGCATATTTAACAATAATTGCGTGATTGAGCATTCCTGTTTCCATAGCGACAACTTCGACGGGTTCACTCCCCAGAAACCAGTTGCACAGGTCGGTAAAATGAGTCATTTCAAAAAGCATTGGGCCGTATGGAGCCTGTTGTTTGTCGAAAACCCAGGTTTTCCATGAATACCAGTCGTCGTTGATGCGGCAAGTGAATGTAGCAGTACCATCATCATCACGTGCCGGACGGGTAGCGGCTTCACGATCCCAGCGCCATTCGCAAATCTGGGGATTTTCCATTTGGTCACGGAAAATGCGGTGTGCGTCAATCATTGCCGGGCTGTTGCGGCGGTTATGTCCGACACAGAATGGAATACCGCTTTCATGAACGACTTTCTGGATAGCATAAACTTCATCCAATGTTCTGGCAAGCGGTTTTTCCACATATACCGGTTTTTTGTATTTTGCCGCCAGTTCAATAACCGGCAGACGCAGTTTTTCGGTTGTAGCCAGACAGATTGCTTCTATTTCAGGATTGGCGACAACAGTTTGCCAATCCTTACTGATATGCAGAGCTCCGTGTACTTCCTGACACTCCTTAAGGGCTTCGTCAGAAAGATCACAACAGGTGTGAAGAACGGTTTTAGGAGATTTGGCAATGTTCGGGATATGCTGCATGCGAGCCAGGGCTCCGCATCCGATAACGGCGAAATTCATAGGTTTTTCAGACATTTTCTTAGTTCCTTAATTTATTAATAAGTTCTCTGGTTCTGGTTTCGAATATTTCTTGCCATTCGGGTGCTAAAAGGCATTCGGTAACCTCATAGCCGCCTTTATCATAATCCGCCGCCGGCGCGCCGTAATGGACATAGCCATTTGAATACGCCGCCACGAAAGTATGCTTGTATGGGGAAGCTTTTTTGATATTCATGCCTATTTCAGTAAGCAGCTCAGCGGGGGAACTTACTATTACGCAGTTGCCGATTTCAATAGCCTGCAGTTCCATATCAATATTTTTCTCTCCGCTTTCCGTGTTGATTCTCTGATGTTTCTCCAAGGTAGATATTTTGTCCTGGATTCTTGCAAGTTTTTCCATCGCGGAAATGTTTTTCAGGTATTTATCAATGTTGTTTTTATTCAAAGCATCCATGTCTGGATCAATTTTTATGTCAGACTGGTAAAGAGAAAGGAAACTTTTGAAATTCAGTGTTGTTCCCGACAGGGATTTGAGAAGCTTATCCTGCTCCACTTTCAATGCCGCGGTTTTTTCCGGTATATCGTTTCTCCGTGGAACACTTATGGTTTCAGAAACGATTTTGAGATCAATGTTTTCTGTTTGGATATTCCTATATGCTTTCAAAGTGCTTTCGCCAAGCATAGTTCCAAGCATCTTGATGTCCCGGCTGCGGTTGAAGTTCTTGAAATTAACATCTATCACATCACCGGCTGCTCCCTGAATAAAAAATGCCATACAGTCATGTTCGAGAGTTTCTTCAATAACTTTCGAAGCATAAGCTGGAATGTTGGCGGTAATGCTTCCGCGTGCATCGCCGAAAAGTAAATGACAGGCAAAATTATAGATTACCGCCAACGGGCTGCCATCAAGCCTGTCTATGCGCAGTATTCCTATTTCCGGGTCAACCGGGCCGTAACTTTTCACTTCTTCATCAGGCGGAGAGGGATTTGTATGCCGGATTGACCATTGTCTGCCATTTTTCAGGTTAAGAGTGCGGTTCATGCTGATGCGTCCCTCAATCCCTGAACCCGCGCCTATTTTTACTTCGGTCATATTTTTCATTGCGCAGTTGATTGCATTATATATACGATCAAGCTGTTCATCATCATCGCATAAAAGACGGCCCGGCGGATGTGTGTGTGAAGCATTGACTAAAATATTCGCGCCGGGTATGTCTAATTCCTTCCAGACGCGTCTACGTAGTTCGGGCAGGAAGTCTTCGCTGACGTCGTAAAGCATACCGTCAGATATTTTTCTGCCGCCGATAGCGGTAACATCCATCGTAATAATAATGATTTTTGTTTTCCCGTCATTAATAACCAGGACTTTTGCGTAGAGCGGGTCCATAACCGGAGTATCCGGCTTACTGGTGGTTATATCGACTTTAGCTGTTCCGGCGAGCAGGAGATTCATTTTCTTTTCGCGCATGATTTTCTTATGATTAATTCAGATTTAAGACTTACTTTTGTGTTTTTGATTACTTTGTTATTTATTTTTTTATCTATCATCTCAAGGCATAGAGCGCCGATTTCCGGAAGTCTGTCGCTGAAAGTTGTCAGTGGTATTTTAACGTTTGACACTGGAAATCTGTCTCCGCTTCCAATTACCGACAAATCCTCAGGAACTTTCAGAGAATTTTCTTCCGCAGCTTTTATTACCCCGACTGCTATATTGTCTTCCATTGTGAAAACTGCCGTTGGAGTTTTTTTTATTGCCAGCAGGTTTTGAAAACATTTGTAGCCAGCTTCTTCTCCATAATCACATGCCCTGAAAAGACTCTCATCCACTTCAAGGTTCAGTTCATTCATCGCATGCTTGTATGCCATATATGCCAGCGGAGTGCTGCGTGCAGTTGTCGGCCCGGTCAACACGGCTATCTGTTCATGCCCCAGCGAATGCAGATATTTGACCGCTTCGTAAGTTGAATTGTAGCTGTCTCCTGTTACGCAGAGCAGTTCTTCTCCGTAAATATCATTGCCCGCCAGTACAAAGGGAATATGGTTTTGCTTTAGTACAAGAACCGAACTTTCCGGCAGTTTACTTGCCACTATGAGCCCGTCAAAGTATTCGGTATTGACAAAGTCGTTTATGGAATAATTATTTATACAAAAAGTTTTCAGCTTGCATGGAATTGTCTTGGCTTTTTCAGATATCCCCTTGAATAAGCTGGTAAAGTAGGGGTGGTTGAGTTTGTCAAAATCCGAAAGCAGAACTCCGATCTCCGGTATGCCGGATTTTTTCCTTTTAAGGTTGCGGACGGTCTTTTTTCGCAAATCATTTACTATCGATCCTTTCCCCTGCACACAATAAATAGTACCTTCGAAGGCCAAGTCATTTATCGCCTTGACTGCGGTGTTTCGACTGGTTGAAAATAGTTTTGCCAATTGATTGGCTGACGGTAAGGTATCGCCTGGCTTATATTTCCCCTGGGCAATTTCTGCGCGTATAATATCTTTTATCTGCTGGTATACAGGAAACGCCATGTTAAATCCTTTTAAAATAAATTATGGTTAACCATAACACTTATTATACAATTTCAAAATATTTTGTCAATAGCCGGATTAAAAAAATCAGGAATTATTCGTCATCATCGGCGAAATGGTATTTCTCCTCTTTGCCGATGATTAGATCTCTTGGATATTCGTACAGGCCTTTTTCAATAAGCCAGAATGGAGTGCCGAGGATATAACCGCCTACCGGGGCAAGATACCGGGTTGATAACCCCACTGGAGGAAGATAATGATCCCCTTTGAAGTCTCCGTTGCAAAGATTGAAAATTGCCCTTACCGGCGTACCGACGACATTACCCACCAAAATAAATAATGTCGCGCCAAGATGTGCCGGTATTAAATAAAAGTATTCGTTTGGTTCGGCATCGCGCCAGTTAACGCCAAAAAAATCCATTCCCGGCTCTTTTCTTAGATGAGGATAACGTTCTTTTAAACCGTTTGTTTCCGCGAATGAACTGGACAAAAATGATCCCAATATTGCAAGGATAATAAAAAATTTAGCGATAGCTTTCATTAAAACTCCCGGGGAAATAATCTATTTTTTTATTTTTATCAGCTTTTTTGTTTCTTTTACAGACGGCAGATCATTACCCGGTGCGATACGCGTTATATGGCTTTCCTGCATCCACCCTTTTGTGTTATCTGACTTTATACGAACCCAGTCAAACCGGGATTCAATTATCTTCACAACTGTTCCCATACGCAGGCGCACCAGTTTACTGCCGGAATTTATTGAAGGCAGGGAACGCAATTCGGCATTCGCCGATGTTACCACCGCATTGTCATTGCTGTATGCATCCATTTTTTCAAATATGCACGCAGCGATGGCAATTGTAAAGATAATCATACAACTTCCGACAAAAACAATTCGCTTGTTTAGGCTCAACTTGCGGCGGAAAGCTAAGAATATGCCGGCAGCCGCCCATGCCAGTGCAGCGATTAACAGCCATTCATCAGGGCGCAGCGAATGACTTCCGGCAAGCAGCATTTCTGTCGGGCCGTCGATCTTATTAAGCACAGGCAGGAATAACCTGCGCCTGACAAAATTCAAGTTTTCGGTAATTGCCGTATCACAAGGCGCCAGGAGATGTGCTCTTTCGAAACAAACCAGTGCTCCGGCCAGGTCGCCTTCATTGCATAAACAAGTTCCAAGGTTATAGAGTAAAGCCGGATCCGGCGCATCTTTGCTTATATGGGAACGGAAAAACTTCGAAGCCGCGGCAAAATCACCGGAATCATAGGACGCCACTGCTTCTTTGAATGTTGCCGGGACTTCCTTAAGAGCTTGTGCGGGTTTTTCTGATTTTTCAGCTGCGTCCAGCATCAACGGCATTATAAACAACAGTCCGACAAGAGTTAAACGCTTTAAAGCCTTATACAATTTTGCTCTAAGCTCCTTTTTATTCAAGTTTGAAGAACCGGGTAAATAGCTTGATTCGCCGACACTGGTCAGACATTGCGCCAGATTGTCGCTTTTGACTTTTTTCACCAGTTCTGATGTAGTTGTCCCGTGTGGCAGATCCAGCATGTCATTGATAAAAGGAACCGCTTCATGCTGAATCACGTTGTTAAGGTCGTCATCAGAGCATTTTTTGATTTTTTTCAACATTTTTCCTTTGCGTTTCAAAGCTGCGCGGCAGCGCTGCAAGGCTTTGTTATTGCCTAGTTTCTGCTGTCGCCAGTAACTTATTTCGCTAAGAACCCAACATAATGGGCCAAGTATTCCCAGGATAATATATGCCAACAGCCAGTTCTGATAAAGTGGAACCTTCACTTCGCCGCTGTTTTCTGTTTTCAGGAAAAGTATGTCGGAACGCGGTATCTTCTGTTTACTTTTAAATTTTGACTCGGGAACTGCTGAAGCTGGATTTTTTCTGGTATAGTTGACATTTTCCAAAGGATTATCGGATTTTTCAATTTCTAATTTTTTGGCAAAGCTGAAGGTTTTATACTTTCCCAGAACCGAAGAAAATACCGATACTTGCAGTTTTAACTCTTTTTCCCCTTTTTGGAGAGGAATAAGAACATATTTTATTTCCGCCCTTTCCCGTCCGTCATAGGCTGTTTTCTTATCTACCTCGGGCGGGTAAATACGAAAACCGTCAGCTTCAAGTTTTGGTATATTCAGGGTTTCAAGGGTGCCGAGCCCGTATACCGTAAAAGCCAGGGTTAAGGGGTCTCCCACCTTGATTTTTTTGTTCTTAAAGGAAAAATTAAGATCCCAGTTTCCCACCAGGCCAAGGAAAGCGAAGTTTTCCGGAGCCTTCGGCAGCGGTTTAACATTTACCTTAAAAGGTATTTCCACAGTATAAGGGGTGCGTTTATAAGTTGGCCTCCCGAAGAAATCCCGTTGATCGGTGGGTATGTTGATTTCTGTCTGTACTCTTATATTTGTCTCAAAAGGGCCGGGAGCAATTGTTCTAAATGCGGTTTCAAATGACTGCTTAGTAAATTTTTTGCCCTTTATTGTAACAAGGCCCTCTCGCTTTAAGATAAAACGCGGATTTTCGCGATTCTGCTGACTGTAATCCCTGAAGACAATTTCGTTAAGTTTGATTTCAGGGTAACTGGTGAGACGGACCGGAAAGCGTCTCCAGCTAAATATATTTATTTCCAGGGAAATTTCTTCACCTACATAAAAATCTTTGCTGAGATTTAAAATTTCTGCTCGTCCGAAAAGGATGTCCTTTATACGCAGATCTTCATCTTCATCATCTTCAATTTTTTGGTCACCCGCACTGACAGCCTGAAGCTTAAACGAATTGATCTTCTTGATTTTTCCGCCGACTTCAACTTTTAATTCTGGAACTGTAATTGTTCCTTTCTGTGTAATCCTGAACGCATAATTTTTTGTATAACTGGCTTTTCCGTTAATTATGGATGTGGATGTGCTGTTATAGCCTTTGAGCCATTCGGCATTTTTTATTGGCGGAGTAGATATTAATTTAGGTACGCTTCCTGTTGCCTTGATCCGGAGTTCTACAACTTCGCCGACAAGAGGGCGTTTGGTGCTGATTCCAACTCTGAAATCATCATCTGCGGAAAAAGCGCAAATGCTTAAAACGCTGAAAATTATTATACAAAAATTTTTAAACATCTTTCTCCTTATAAAACACATGATTTATGTGTTACCAGTCTTTTTCTACTTTTATATTTTCATATTGCTGCTTTTGATGCGCCTTGAGTGCTTTGCGGAAATCTTTTTCTTTTTCCGTCATCAACTTAAGCAGTTTACGAGCTTCTTTAGGATCAATATCTTTAGGCGCTTTTTCCGCTTTTGCAGCTTTTGCCTGCTGAGGCTGTGGTTTAGGCAGATTTTTATCTTTTTTATCCTTGCCGTTCTTACCCTGATCTTTTTTCTTATCCTTTTTCTGCTGGTTTTTCTTGTCCTTCTGGTTTTTCCCCTTGCCTTTCTTATCTTTTTGTTTTTTATTCTTATCTGGATTTTGTGGTTTAAGTTGTTCTAAAGCTTTTTTGATATGTTCTTCAGCTTTTTTCCCTTGTTTTTTCTCTCTTGATTTTTCAGCTTTATCCAATTCCTGTTTAGCTTTTTTAGCCTGTTCCTCAATTTTCTTTTGACCAAGGTCTTTTGCTTGATTTTCCAGTTTCTTTACATCATTCTGAGCTTTCTTCAGCTCATCATCGGTCTTTTTCTGTTGCTGTTTATTCTGTTGCTGTTTTTTCTGCTGTTGTTTGTTCTGTTGTTGTTTGTTCTGTTGTTGTTTATTCTGTTGTTGTTTATTCTGTTGCTGTTTTTTCTGCTGTTGTTTGTTCTGTTGCTGTTTATTCTGTTGCTGTTTATTCTGTTGCTGTTTATTCTGCTGTTGTTTGTTCTGTTGTTGTTTATTCTGTTTCTGTTTTTTCTGCTGTTGTTTATTCTGTTGTTGTTTATTCTGCTGTTGTTGGTTTTTCTGCTGCTGTTGTTTTTGAGCTTTTTGGGTTTGTTTCTGAGCTTTCTTCTGTTGTTTCTTTAATTCCTTGATTTTCTTAATCAATTCATCAATCATTACACGGTCGTTTAAAAGCAGCTGTTGGTTGACTGCGCTTTGATTACGAGCGATTTTCTGAGCGATTTCCTTATCTTTATCAGGAATCTCCGGGATTTCCGAACTTAAAGCTTTGATATACATTTCTTCAGCGAGATTTAATATTTTCTTTGCTCCTTCGAGCTGACTGATAGCGCCGTCAAGATTTTGTTGCCTGACTTGTGCAATTCCCTGAGCTACTGACTGTCGGGCTTTTTGATGCTGTTCCACACCGAGGTTATTGAATGAATTAGTACGTACTGCCGGGTTTTTTCCTGCAAGGTTAATTGCGGTTTCATAAAGCTTGGCTGAATCCCCTTTTTGCTTCTTTAACTGGATTTCACGGGCCTTGTTATAAGCTTTTACCGGGTCGGTTACCGGAGCTTCAGGCTTTTTTATCTCCTGCTGTTGAGCTGGCAGTTTTGGTAAAGCTTTTTCAGGAGTTTGCGCATCAGCTGTATTCTGCAGAAAAAGAAGAGTTAGGACTATAGATATAGCTGCCGTTTTAGCAACATGATTGCGTTTTTTGCCTGGGTGTTCTGAAATCAGCATCCACAGCCATAAAATGATAGTCGCAAAAGCGAGGAAATAATAAAAACGTTCGACTGGGCGGGTTTTTTCACCTTTTTCAAGTTCTGCGGGGAGAAGCTTTTTGATCCCCGCTTCGATCTCTTCCAGACCGAAATCAGTCGTTGTGCTATGAATAAAATAACCTCCGGTACTGTCAGCCAATTGCTGCATCAAGGCCGCGTTTAAACGGGTTTTGACCAGTTCGCCTTTGGCGTCGCGCATAAATTTTACACTTTTGCCGTCTTTTTGCGGGATTGGAACCGGAGCAGAAACTGCTGAACTGCCGACCCCGACAATCAAAAGCGGTATTTTCGCTTTTTTCAATTCGCCAAGCGCCAGTTTGCTGTTTCCGGTGAGCTCGTCGCCGTCAGTAATTAGAATAATAGCACGATTATTTCCTTCTGCTGCGTCAAAGGCTTTCATCGCGGTTTCAAGGGCTAATTGCAGATTAGTTCCGCCCAGAGGAATACTTTCTGTATCGAGTTCATCAATATATTGAATGAAACTGGTTTTGTCGGTGGTCATAGGACATTCAAGAAATGCCCGTCCAGCGAATGCCACTAAGCCGAAACGGTCGGAACCGGTTTGATATACCAGATCGCGGAGAAATAACTTCGCATGAGCCATGCGTGACGGTTTGATATCCTGTGCCAGCATGCTTTTGGATACGTCAAAGAGCACCATCAAATCGCGCCCGCGGGTTTGATATGGAACAAGCTGGAGTTTCCATGTTGGACGTGCGATCGCCACGATGAGCATTAACATGACAAACAGGAGCAAAAGAAAACGGAAAAGTCTTCGTGCCAGCGACAATTGAACATGCATATCATCTTTGGCGCGCGGTCCTAGAATAAGGCGCATTATACTCGTCCGGCGTACTCTTGCGCGCCAGAATAATAATCCCATAAAAACTAGAATTACTGGAATCCACCAGAATACTTGTAAATTGATAAAATTCATATTGCCTCTTTACTCAATTCAGTTTGAACCCAAAATAGTCTTTTCTGAATAAAAACAATACAACTATTTTGGCAAAAAGGCAAAAACAAAAAACAAGAAAAATCAAAAGAAATATTCTCTTTGGAATAATAATAGAAGTCTCACAATCAATACTTCAAGTAAAGAAAATTGCATTTTTTATACATATAAGGCTTGTCAAGTAAAGGAAATGGGAATATCTTTACTTGAGAGTGTTGTAATGTTAAGTTTTCGTGATTATCTTTACATAAGGAAATTTTAGCTATGGATAAAGCTTTAGCGCCACTGCCATTACAGATTAATCTGGAGACTCCAGCTATACTAAAGAAACTATCTTCGGCTCACCGTTATTTGGCAGAGCTCAAAGGTGTTGCTGAAACGATTCCGAATAAGGTAATCTTGATTAATACTCTGGCTTTACAGGAAGCCAAAGACAGCTCGGAAATAGAAAACATTATTACAACGCATGATGAACTGTATAAAGAGGAATTGTTCTCAGATGCGGTGAAAAATCCTGCAAGCAAAGAGGTCAGCTATTATATTCAGGCGGTAAAAACGGGATTTTCTCTCATAGAAAAACGGGATTTACTTACTGTCGCTGATATTTTAAAAATTCATAAAGAACTTGAGCATAATAATGCTGGTTTCAGAAAACTCCCTGGAACTGAATTAAAAAATCAGGCTACTGGAGAAACGGTATATACTCCGTCACAAGATTATGATAAAATCATATCTTTGATGTCTAATCTGGAAAATTTCATAAATGATGATTCTCTGTCGGAGATTGATCCTTTAATCAAAATGGCTGTGATACATCATCGTTTTGAAAGCATCCATCCGTTTTACGATGGCAACGGTCGTACTGGCAGAATAATCAATGTTCTTTACCTGATACTTAAAGACCTGCAAAAATTGCCCATACTATATTTGAGCCGTTACATCATACGCAATAAATCTCAATATTACATTCTGCTGAATGAAGTCCGCACAAAGGATTCTTGGGAACAATGGATTTTATACATGCTTGAAGCTGTCGAGCAGACTTCCAAACAGACCATTTGGATAATAAAAAACATAAAAGAACTGATGCAGAAATGTAAAGACCGTTTAAAATCGGAGCATCCCAAAATCTACAGCCATGAGCTCCTGAACAATCTTTTCAGCCATCCATATACAAAGATCGAACTTATTCAGAATGATTTAGGGGTTTCACGCATCACCGCTATGAAGTATCTCAATGAGCTGTCAGAATCAGGGATTGTTGAAAAAAACAAGCTTGCTAAATACAACTATTACGTCAATCGTTCTTTATATGACCTGTTTTTGGATATTCCCAATAAGCCATTTTAAGTTTAGGTCGGTAAAGATTCAGTATGGGCAAAAATTACCGACTTAGCCAATAATTCATTTTAAAGTTTCTCGAAAATGCCTCATGTATTCATCACAGCTTGCTTATTAATCAATTGTACTCCATCTGGATTTTCTGTTATCTCGTAACAATTGGTTCCTCCATTAAGAATACCTAATCTATGTGTAATATAGACGATTTCCCCTTCCAGACGAAAAGAGCCATTGGGTATAGTATCATCACTATCGACGGGTACCTCTTGAATGGCATCTGGCACAATGCTCCATTGGTTTATTGGAACTCCTCCTTCAAACTGCTTTATCATAATTGAAACTAGCTTCTTCTTCCCAAAAATTAATTTAGAAAGCATATTTTGTTTGTTAAGATTTATCACCATATGCTGGTAGTGTTTGAGTATTGCTGATTGTATTTCTCTTGTCATTTATTTTTCCCAATATCAATTTATTGAATGCCTAACTTTCAGTTTTTTGAATCTTTTTTAGCTTGGGAACCCGTTATCATAAACTCTACCTTTATTTTAGTTTTATTGTTCATGTTACATCGCTGATCCTTGTCTTTGAGTTATTGAGTTTGGGGTTTAGCATGGAGATTTTCCAATTTAATTTTAATATTCTTCATAAGCTTTCTATATTCAGATTTGGAACCATCTTTTTTTAACAGTTCAAAGGCTTCTTGCCAATATTTTTCAGCGTTATCTTTTTTGTTTAAGGCAAAATACACATCTCCAAGATGGTCGTAGATAACGGGAGAATCCTTTTCTAATTTTAACGCCTTTTCCAATTGTCCAACGGCATCCTGATATTTGCCTTGTTTATATAATATCCATCCCCATGTATCAATAAAAAAAACGTCATCCGGCTTTTGTTTCAAGGCTTTTTTAATAAGCACTTCCGCGTCCTTAAGTTTTTCATTGTTCTCTGACCAATAATAAGCCAAGCTATTTTGAGCATCCGGAAGCCCCTGCCTTACCGCTTTAGATAGCCATTCTTCACCTGTTTTTTTATCTCTTACCACACCATTACCTTCCCAATACATATCACCAAGTGTCCACTGCGCAACAGCAAAGCCCTGCTTTGCAGACTTTGTTATCCACTCTTCAGCAAGCTTCTCATTTTTTTCCGTACCTTTACCTTCCAAGTACATAGTTCCAAGTAAACATTTCGCTCCGGCAACGTTTTGTTTTGCTGCCTGAGAAAACAATCTAAATGCCTGAGAATAATCTTTTTTAGTTCCTTTGCCAAGATAATAACACAAAGCAAGTCTATACTGCGCTTTGGGAATGTGATTATCAGCGGCTTGTCTAAAGTATTTAAAAGCCTTCAAATAATCCTGTTTGGTTCCTCTGCCCAAAAAATAGGCATACCCAGTATGATATTGCGCTGCAGAATAATTTCCGTCAGCGGCTTGTTTAAAGTATTTAAAAGCTTTTTTGTAATTTTTCTTTACTCCATCTCCCTTATCATACATTAATCCAATATTAAATTGCGCTACAGAATAATTTTCGTTAGCGGCTTGTTTAAAGTATTTAAAAGCTTTTTTCTTATTTTCCTTAACGCCAAGTCCTTGTCTGAAAAGATTTCCCAAATTAATTCCTGCAGAAAAATTTCCCAACTTAACCGCCCTTTTGTAACACTCTGCCGCTTTTTTATAGTTCCGACTTGTTCCTTGTCCTTCATTATACATCACCCCTAACTCAAACAGGGCATGCGGATCATTGTTTTTCGCCGCTTTAGTTAGCCATTTTAAGGCAAGCTTAACGTCTTTTTTCAGCCATTTACCATTCAAATACGCTTCCCCAAGCGTAGTTTGAGCTTCAACATAACCTTGCTTTGCAGCTTTAGTCAGCCATTTTTCTGCAGCCTCGCTATCTTTTTCAGCCCCTTCTCCCCATAAGTACATCGCTCCGAGCACACATTGGGCTTCAGCCAGATTTTGTTTTGCGGCTTTAGATATCCATTTTACTCCAGTTTTATTGTTTTTTTCTACCCCTTTGCCCTGCATATACATCATCCCCAAGATACACTGGGCTTTTGAAAAGTTTTGTTTTGCCGCTTTATGCAACCACTCTACTGCTTTACGAAAATCCTGCCTGATACCCTCGCCATAATAATACATCATTCCAACATTGAACTGTCCACAGGCATCACCTTTTTGGGCTGCAGAGGAATAAAGCTCCAATGCCTTTTTTGCATCTTTCTTGACGCCAAGTCCATACCTGAAAAGGTTTCCCAAATTATTTATCGCAGTAACATTGCCTTGCTTTATCGCCTGTTCATAAAAATCTGCCGCTTTTTTATAGTTCCGACTTGTTCCTTGTCCTTCATTATACATCACCCCTAAATGAAGCAATACCTCTGGATCTTTATCTTTTGCTGCTATTTTATAGTATCTGAGTGCTTCAACATATTTGCCCTGTTTATATAGTTCTGCCGCTATTCGAGTTGGGTCAGAACATCCAAACAGTAACAATATCAAGATAATTAGTGAAAAAAAATTATCGATATAATTAACGCTATAAGGTTTGATTCTAAATGTGATTTTCATATTGAGATTTCCCCTTTAATATTGTTCCAATCTCAATATATACTGATATTGCCGTTAATCAATTTTACTGTTCATTTTCTTGCAAAGACAGCTCCCGATTTTTTTTGTCTATTAAATTTTATTATGACAACAGAAGAACGAGTATTAACCGGAAAACATAAGCTGGGAGCTATGCGGTTCGGGCTACGCCTACGGTAATACTGGGAATTTTAATCGAATTGGAAACAACGGTCGATTTTTCTGTGAGAATTTTATTCTTTTGCGGGAAGTTCTTTTTTTTCTTCCATTTGGGCTATGATCTCGCCCGCATAAAGCTTGGATGCAGGGGCAGGCTTGGGTAATTTCAGACATGCCTGAAAATATTTCTTTGCTTCTTTGACTTTGCCTTTTCTATAGAGAATATCGCCGTGCATATTATAAATTTTTGATTGCCAGTAGACATCCGGATATTTTAAATTATCTATTTGGGCCAGATAGCGCAAAGCTTCATCAGGCTTCCCCTGCTCTTTATAAATACAGGCGATTTTGTAAATAGCCTGACTTTTATGCTTGGGGTGAGCTTCGGGAAGTTTCAAGACTTGTGCATATATCAGAGCTGTTTCATTATAGTTTTTAGCGTTGCGGCTTAGAATATTGGCATGACGCAGAGCTGCCAGCCCGGAATAGTAATTTGAATATTTTTTGTAGGCCCACCTGTAAAGCTTGCCCGCGGCATCAGGTTTATAGTCTTTTTCATAGCAAAAGCCTGCCCAGGTGAGGAATTCAGCGCGCATAGGCAATGGGAGCTTCTTGATATCCACTTTATCCATAAGTTTTTTAGCTTTTTCATAGTCTTTCATCAGGCATAATATCTGGATTTCCATAATTATTCCGCGGTAATGCCATGCTGAATCAGGATCACTGCTTTCAGCCATTTTTTCAGACAGGCCCAAAGCCTTTTCGTTACGGTTCAATTGTCTGGCGGATTCAATGGCTTTTAACAGGATATGCAGATGCAGAATAGAAGGTTTGCCGGAGAACTGCGAGTATTTTTCAGCATTTGTCAGGGCGCTGACGAAATGTTTGTTTGCATACTGGCTCCTTATCTGATTATAATGTGCCTGCAGTTTACAACTTTGAGGAATATTTGTAATATTAGCGGCTTTTTCGAAAACCTGTTCCGCCTGCCAGAAGTCCTGCAGTGCGTCAAGAGCCAAGCCCTTGTAGTATAATATTTGAAACCGTTGTTCCGGTGTTTTGCATAATTTTAAAGCTATAGGAGCAATCGCGATTGTCCGCTTGTAATGTCCCAGGCTGTAACGATGCCGCATCTGGTTAAAAGCCTGAGTTGAATTTTCGAATGCATTGATTGTATTGACGCACAAGAAAAGCACAAATAGAATAAACGCCTTGTTTTTCATCGAGATGCTTCCTTAAATTCTAAGTAAACTCCATAGTAATCTACTATAATCTCAAAAGAAATTTTTTGCAACTTCTTTCTGGTTATTTGCTAATTTTATTTATAATGATTATATTGTAGCTAAAATATTATGGGGTTTATTCAATGCCTGATTTTGAAAAATCAAAAGCTGAACTTGCCGGATTACTTAAGAACGAAGATATTTCGTTTCGAAACTGGGGGGATGCTCTGGCAGTGCATTTCAGTGACAGTTGTGATGATTTCTATTACACCTCTTTGACTCTCGAAAAACCGGTTGAATTCGTCAGGAGGTTTCAGACACTTGATATCAGCCGCACCCGGCTGCTGAATGCTCTGCGCCATGCGGCATATAAAAGGACTTTATTTATTAATCCTGACGAAAGCGGTTCGTGGCTGGTTGGCTCTAAAGACGGCGCTTCATGGTCTCTTGAAGTCGGGTTTGAACTGACAAAATTAATCAGCAGGCAAGGTGAAGCGGAAGCATTCAGAGTAAAATTGAAAGAATTATATTCATGGGAGGCGGGAGCCGGGTGTATGGGGGCAATTGTCCAGGGTGGCGTTATGGTTTATCAGAAAAAGATCATTCGCGGCATCATTAAAGCAGTTGGTGGGTGTATCTCCTCAATTGCCGAAGGACTGGCAAAAAGCGTCATGAGCCCGGTTTCTTCACAGTCATCGGATGAACAAGTTATTTCCTATATAAATTCCCATTCAAAAGCTCCAAAGCATGAATATACATGGGAGGAGTTTGAAGAACTCGAAGAGCAGCGGGAGTATGTCGAATTAGTTTCTGAACAAGAAACGGATGATGAAGAGAATGGCGGAGATTTTCAGGATTTATTTAACAAATTTAAAAAAGAAGGGCCTGTACTGCTTGAACTGGATGAACTTCGGAAAAATCAAATAGACCAGATAAGTACTTCAAGGCTTGAAGTTTTTCTGGAAAGGCTGAACAAAGAGATCCCTTATGATAAAATATCCCTGCCATGGTTTAATGCACCTGATGATGTATGGATGAAAAGTGATTTTCTAATTGAAAAACTGGAAGCGCAGGCTGTACAGGCTCGTGAAAAAAAAGATTTTTGGATGGAAATAGGCAGTCTTGAGAAGTTGCTGATTCTGAAATGCGATAAATATCGTGAACGCACCTGTGAACTCCTGGATGAATGGTGGGAAAACGGTGGGCATGACATGCAGGATTACGTTGAATTGCTGAATGCTTTTCCAAATCATCCGGCTGTTGCGGAAATGCTGGAGCCAGGTGATATGAACCCTGAAACTTCGATGGAAGCACGGCGAAGATTTGAAATTGATATTAAGCATGAATGGGAGGAGCTGAAAAATTTTTACAAAAAAGACCGGCTTGTTAAACTTGATGATATTCTCGAAATTGTAAATAAGCTTTCCGGCAATATGATAAAAAAACTTATGACCGAAGAACAAATTCACTATATCCGCAGATTCTGTATGGAAGCAGTAAAAGATGCTACGGTTGAAGATATGCAGTTTTCTCATGAACACATCCTGCATGTTGCATGGAAGATGGGGTGGGATGATATTGCAAAAACCATGCGCCAGCGTGATGATTACACTACTTTGCTTTTCGGCTTCTCTGTTTCGGCTTCCGACATGGAGTCATGGGCAAAAACAACTGCCGGTAAAGTTTCCGAAACCGTTGGTGTGGAAATGCCGCCGCCAAAAGGCGCACCGGAAATTTTTGACACTTATTACTTTGCTAACAGCCTTCTGGTCTGGAGCTTGTTCATGCCTGACGAGTTCACTCAGCGTCTGATTGCGACGGCTCTTGAGGTTCTCCGGAAAAACAAAGGCAGTAATGATGATTATCTCGCTTGCGCCATTGCCTGGAAGCGTTGCCGCATAGTGAAAGAGTAAAATCAATGCAGCGCGCGTATGTACTCAAATGATACGCTTAAGCTGCATTATCTAATCAATTTACAGTTCTGAACTTATTCGCATGGAACAGAAGTCCGGGCCGCACATGGTACAGTATTGCTTTTTACCGTCTTTGGGTGGTTTTTCTGTGATCTGCTGTTCTGTAAGAGCTTCATCTCTTAATTGACGGGCTCGAGCCGGATCAAGAGATAGGTCAAATTGTTTTTCCCAGTCAAATTCTGCGCGGGCGTCACTGATTGCGTCGTCGCGTTCCCTTACCCCTGGAAGTTTTAACCCTATATCAGCGGCATGGGCGGCTATTTTATAGGCGATCACACCGTTACGGACATCCTCGGTATTCGGCAAGCCCAAATGCTCTTTAGGAGTGACATAGCAGAGCATTGCCGCGCCGTGGAAAGCACCGAGCGCCGCTCCGATGGCACTTGTTATATGGTCATATCCGGGAGCGCAGTCAACTACCACCGGGCCAAGAATATAAAAGGGTGCGTCATCACATAATTCCTGTTCGCGCTTCATGTTCATTTCGATTTCATCGAGAGGGATATGTCCAGGGCCTTCGACCATGACTTGAACATCCGCTTCGCGACAGCGGGCGACGAGTTCACCGAGGATGCCTAGTTCCGCAAATTGCGCGTCATCACTGGCATCAGCCAGACATCCGGGCCGCATTCCGTCACCAAGAGAAATAGTTACGTCATGTTCAGCACAGATCTCCAGAATTTTATCAAAGTTTGTGTAATATAAGTTTTCCCGGTCATGGGTCATCATCCATTTGGCAATAATCGAACCGCCGCGGCTGACAATTCTGAGTTTGCGTTTTTTCGCCATCGGTACGTGGGCTTTTAACAAGCCGGCATGGATGGTTATATAGTCAACGCCCTGTTCTGCCTGTTCCCGGATGACATCGACGATGAGTTTATCGTTGAGTTCTTCCGAGCTGTCCACACGTGAAAGCGCTTCATAAACCGGCACGGTTCCTATTGGAGCCGGACTGTTGGCGATAATGCTTTTCCGGATATTTGTTATGTTTGCTCCAGTACTTAAGTCCATTACGGTGTCCGCACCATAACTCAAAGCGGTTTTGAGTTTTTCTATCTCCTGCTGTGGACAGCTTGAGAGGGTTGAATTACCAATGTTCGCGTTGATTTTTGTTTTTAAATTGCGTCCGATACCGATCGGGTCAAGCGCCGGATGGTGGATATTCGCGGGAATAACTATACGTCCGGCAGCGACACCTTTGCGAATAATTTCCGGGTCTACTAATTCTTTTTTAGCCACGGCTGCTATTTGTGGAGTGATTTCTCCGGCGCGGGCGCGGGCTATCTGGGTTGATTTTGTCAAAGTATTGCCTCCAAAAGCTTTATTGTATTATTGGTTGCGCCTTGTTGAGTACTGACTACCTGCCGGGCTTTCGACCCCAGTGCTTTCCGACGCTCTGCGTCACTGAAAAGCTCCCTCAGAACCTCTGCAAGCTGCTCATCACAATCGATAGTGATCAAGGCGTTGTTATCTTTAAAAATATTTAATATGTAACGGAAATTTTTCAAAACATCCCCGCAGACGATTGCTTTCCCAAGTAATGCCGGTTCAATGATATTATGTCCTTCATTTTGCCCGGCAAGGCTTTTGCCCATAATCACAACATCTGCCGCCTGCATGAAGGACAACATCTCCCCGGTGGTATCCGCCAGCAAAACCTCAACGTTTTTATCTTCGTTGCCGTCGTCCTCACTGCGGCGTCTGAATGTAAGTTGCAGTTCATGGAGTGTCTTCGTGATTTCCCCGCCGCGTTCGGCGTGCCTTGGAACGATCACTAAACGCAGATCGGGAAAATCATTTTTAATCTCTGAAAAAACTGAGGCGATAAGTTTTTCTTCTCCGGGATGCGTACTTGCCGCCAGCAGTATCTGATGTGCTCCTTTGCCGAAATAAGCCGCAAGGTCAACAGACTTTAAACTGTCCGGCACTTTTTGGTCGAATTTCATATTATGAGTGACTTCGATTTTAGCATTGGGGGCAACAGCGGCATAACGTTCTTTGTCTTGCAGGGTTTGAACCCCAATAATATCAAATGTGTTCAATGTCGGTCGGAAAAACCATCGCCAGCGGTAATAACCGCGTGCTGAACGGTCAGACATCCGTGCATTGACCAAAGCGACCTTTGCACCGGATTTTTTGGCTTCAGCTATCATATTCGGCCATATTTCAGTTTCAAAGATAAGGAGCATTGAAGGCTGTATCAGGCGCAGCACTTTGCGGACAAAGAAAATGAAATCTATCGGGCAGTAAATAACTTCAACGCCCGGACTTGCTTTTTTGCGGGCGAGCTCCTGGCCAGTGGTAGTTGTCGTAGATAGTACAAAAAATTTTTCAGGGCTGGCTTTCTGCCATTTTTCAATCAGGGCCATTGCGATAACGCTTTCGCCGACACTGACGGCATGAACCCAGATTGCACCATGATAGGCATTCAGTATTTTTTTTCGTTTAACGGAAAAAAACGCGAATCTTTCCATGAAAGTTTTCTTGTATCCGGGGCGGCGTATCAGTTTGATAATCATTCCCGGCACAAAGAAAAGAAAGGCAAAGGGGAATATTAAATTATATATAAATCTCATCGTTAATTTCCCTTATTCTACTGTAACGCTTTTAGCCAGGTTACGCGGCTGATCGATTTCGCAACCTCGCTCTCTCGCGATATAATAGGCAAACAACTGTAGTGCCACTACCGTCGGGATCGGCGCAACAAAACGTGAACAGCGGGGTATCCATAAAATATCATCAGCAAATTCATTTATTTCCGTATCTCCCTCCGTAGCCGTGGCAATAACCGGAGATTTGCGGGCTTTACACTCCTGAATATTGGCAATGATTTTATCTTTTCCCGGAATATCATTTGCCAGGGCGAGCACTGGAACACATTCCTCGAGCAAGGCGATAGGACCGTGTTTAAGTTCTGCGGCGTGATAGCCTTCAGCGTGGATATAACTGATTTCCTTAAGTTTAAGCGCTCCCTCCAAAGCTGTCGGATACATGCAGCCGCGCCCGATAAAAAAGAAATCCTCAGCTTTCGCGTATTTTTTAGCTATTTTTTCAATCTCATCTGTTCTGGAGAGAACCTGTTTGATCAACTCAGGAATGGTTTTAATCTCATTAATTAAAATCTCTGCATCGTAACGTTCAAGTCGGCGGTTACGGCCGAAAAGCAATGCCATTAAGAGCAGGGCGCTTACCTGGCAGGTAAATGCTTTGGTGGAGGCGACGCCTATTTCAGGTCCGGCGTGCAGGTAAATGCCGCGTCCGGTTTCGCGGGCGATAGTCGAGCCTACGACATTGTTGATTGCCGCGACGATTCCGCCTTTATTTTTTGCTTCCCGTACGGCGGCAAGCGTATCGGCGGTTTCACCGGACTGGCTGATTGCCAGCACCATAGTGTTATCTTCAATTATCGGATTGCGGTAACGGAATTCCGCGGCTTGTTCTACTTCGGTCGGGATTCCGGCAATGTCCTCAAAATAATATTCTCCAACCATTCCTGCGTTCATACTGGTTCCGCAGGCGGCAATGACAATACGTTTTACCTCGGCGAGTTCATCGGGAGTCATGTTTAAACCGGACAGGACAGCGGTAAGGACTTTATCGTCAAAACGTCCGCGAATAGTATTTGCGACCGCTTCGGGCTGTTCAAATATTTCCTTGAGCATGAAATGGTCGTAACCATTTTTCTCCGCCGCGGTAAGATCCCAGTCTATTTTTGCGATCTCACGGGAAACAGGCACGTTTTCAATGTTTCGTATATCGATTTTGTCAGGTGTGATCAATGCCAGGTCATCATCATCAAGAAAAATAACCCTTTTGGTGTAAGCCGCAATTGCAGCGACATCACTGGCTATTAAAGTTTCATTATTTCCAACGCCGATAACCAGCGGGCTGCCGCGGCGTGCAACGGCGATTTCTTCCGGGTTATCCACGCATACAGCCGCGAAGCCGAAAGTCCCGTTAAGCTTTTTAGCGACAGCGGCTGCGGCATGAAGTAAGTCGCCTTCATAACATTGATGAAACAAATGAGCTATTACTTCACTGTCAGTTTCGGATTTGAAAACACAGCCCTGATTCTGTAAATGTTCCCGCAGGCTTACATAATTATCGATTATTCCGTTATGAACGATTGCGAATTTGCCGGAATTATCAGTATGCGGATGAGCATTGGCTTCGGTAGGCGCGCCGTGGGTTGCCCAACGAGTGTGAGCTATACCGGTGGTCGATGTGCATTTTTCAAAATCCGGCCAGATTCCAGCTACGGCTTTTTTCAGGTTTTTCACTTTACCGACACTTTTGACCAGTTTGGTTTGTTCGTCTTCGAGAACTGCCAGCCCCGCGGAATCATATCCCCGGTATTCAAGGCGGGCGAGTCCATCAAGCAGAGTGCTGATAGAACAGCGTTTTCCTGTATATCCGACAATACCGCACATATTTATAAACCATAATTAATTTAGAAAAAATGACAAACTAAAACATAAGTCATTCGGGCGGATTTTCAAATACTTTTGCGAAGTATTTCAGAAAACAGTTATGAGTTGCGAGTTGGTTGTCTGGTGACTGCCTCACTAAGCTCAGTAAGGAATGTCAAAAGCCTTCAATTTACGGTAAAGGGTGCTGCGGCTGATGTTCAGGTATTTCGCGGCTCTGGACATGTTGTTGCGCGATAAGATAATAGCTTTTTCATAAAGAGCTTTTTCGCTGTTCTGGATTTCGCGGCGTTCCTGTCCGAAAGGATCACTGACGGGTGTATTTATTTCACGGTAAAGCAGGTCAGTACGCAGTTTGCCGGGCAGGTCTTTCCAGGCTATAGCGTCTTCGCCGGAATTGAGCATTACGGCAAATTCTATGGCGTTTTTCAATTCACGTATATTGCCCGGCCATGAGTATGATTTAAAATGCTCCATAATCTCGTCCTTTATCCCTGGAACCTTTTTGCCCATAATCTCATTGAAATGACTGATAAAACTTTCCGCGAGCACGGGGATATCTTCACGGCAGTCGCTTAGAGGAGGCAGATTCAGGGAAATAACATTCAGGCGGTAATAAAGGTCTTCACGGAATTTTTCAGTATCAATTAATTCAGGTATATTGCGGTTGCTGGCGGCGATGACCCGGATGTTTATCGGGTGTTCGCGTGAATCCCCGATACGGGTGATAGTTCGGGACTCAAGCAGACGCAGCAGTTTTGCCTGTAGCTCTATAGGCATATCTCCGATTTCGTCAAGGAAAATAGTTCCCTGGTCAGCGGCTTCGAGTTTCCCTATATTACCGTCTTTTTTGGCGCCTGTGAAGGCTCCGGGAGCGTATCCGAAAAGTTCACTTTCCGCGATTTCCCTCGGAATAGCGGCACAGTTAATAGCGACAAAAGGGTATTCGCTGCGTTCGCTGGCATTGTGTATGCTGTGGGCAAACATTTCTTTTCCGGTGCCGCTTGGACCATGTAGAAAAACGTTGACGGAAGTATCAGCTGCTTTTAAGGCCAGTTCTTTGGAATGTCTGAGCAAAGGCGAATTTCCGAGAATATCCGCAAAATGGAAACGCGCCTTGGGAACATCTTTGCTTGAATGTTTAACCGTTTGTTCATTAAAAACCAGTAAACTGCCGAGAAATTCATCCTTTTCACTGAAAAGCGGCGTGCGTTCACATATTACCTGCAGGCGTTTTTTGCTTAACTGGATTTCCAATGCTATTTCTTTGCTGGGAATAGCGCACCTCGAAATTTCTTTTATCGAAGGCGTGAAATTTGCCAGAGCGTCCGGGCTTTTTTCTTCATTTTGTTTTTCTGAAAGTTCCAAAAGCTTCATTGCCGCCGGATTGATTTGACGCATATAGCCGGAAGGAGTTACCAGCAGCATTGCTTTCTGATCGTCCTTGAACATACAGGTGATTTGTTGTTTCAGCTGGTCGTGGAGGTTCTTGGAACGCTGCAGGCGGGTTTGCTGGTCAAAGAAGTAGATAAGAAGAACCAGTAGTCCCTTGAGGATTTTTACATTCATTTCAGGTAAAACACAATAAAGAGCGATAAAACCTTTAGGAGTACCGTCAATATCGTACACCGGAGCGGCTGCACCGCCAAATGAATGGAATTTTTGTAAGTAATGTTCCGCCCCATAGCAAATAACTGCGCCTTTGTTAGTCATTGCCAGACTGACAGCATTGGTTCCGGCGGAATCTTCACTAAGAACGATTCCTTTGTGCAGGCCGATAGAATCAAGTTGCTCTCCAATCGTTGGTTCCAAATTTAAAATATTGATGATTTCGCCGGAATTGTTGCAAATAATTATTCCCAGCCGGGTGTTTTCACCAACAATTTTAAGGAGAAAATTCAACTGAGTGTTTATTGTACCAAAGAAATCATCAGAAATATTTGCCGGAGGGGCCTTTTTAATAGGAAACATCTGCGGGCTAAGTCCGCTTTGGCGCGAACGTTTCCAACTATCAAGAACCAGGGCGCGTATAGCTGGTGACCTCCCTTCCTGAGTAAAAGCCACCCAGTCGTTGTAATTAGCGAATGCCATTTTCTTAACCTTTTTTTACACTTAGGAATAATATACATCATTAAAATATTATTTGGAGCTGGCAAGTAAAAAAAGTTTTAAGATTTAAGGATTAATGCGGTGGATGGATTTTTCTCGAGAGTACCGTACTTATAATCTTTAGTCTATCGGCATTACGGTAAATGTGAATCCGTTTATATCAATATTCAGGGCGGAAAGATTTAAAGATACTTTTATTTCTTTTCCGTCTTTGCGCTTGATATACGTTTGTAAAGTTGCGATTTTGTCACCATTAATACTTTCATATCCATGACCGATGCGTTCATATTCCTTATCACTGATATAGACGATTCTTGTGCTTTTACCGATTAACTCTTTTGATGAATATCCGCTCAACTTACAAAACTGTTCATTTACTTGAATAAATTTGCGTTCGGAAACTACGCCTATTCCAATTGGTGCAGTATGGAAAATACTTTTCAGCTCTTTCTTTTGGTTTCTGAGCATAATTTCTGTTTTTTTGAGTTTGCTGATATCAACAGCCAAGAGAACAGAACCATAGATTTCCCCTTCCGGATTAATGATCGGAACGATGGTAAATTCCACTTCCTTATTGCCTATTGAGCGAATAGTACTTTCTTTTTTGCGGGATTTCATCATGCG
Organism: Victivallaceae bacterium; assembly: GCA_963664605.1. Classification (GTDB taxonomy): domain Bacteria; phylum Verrucomicrobiota; class Lentisphaeria; order Victivallales; family Victivallaceae; genus JAHOYW01. The sequence continues at coordinate 184,984 of OY761536.1, read as the reverse complement.
CATATAGGGGCCGTCGGCGGGAGGAATATCTTGATTGTCAATTATCTTGCAATAACGCTTCCCGACAAGTTTATCTTTATTTTTTCCGAGCAATACTTCCGCGCTGCGATTGCACTTCATTATCTGAAATTCACGGTTTAGAAGAAAAACAGCGCTTGGTATCGCGTCAAAGGTAACTTGCCATTCCCTGGAGGCTATATCCAGGGCTATTGCAGTTTGTTTTTGCCTGGTGATATCAAAAATTATTCCACTTAACCAGACCTTGTCATCCAATCCCGGGACTCTTTGTCCCTTTTCGTAAACCCAGGCGATTTCTCCATTCTTTCTAATAAGCCTGTATTCCATTTCGAATGGTTTATTTTCGGAAACACCTTTTGTTACAACTTGCTCGACTAGATCCACGTCATCAGGATGAATTATACTGGCATAACTGCGGACATTGTTATTGATAAAATCAGATGCCGGATAGCCTGAAATTTTTTCTATTTCCTTGACTATATACTGCATGGTCCAATCTTTGTCGTAATAACAAAGATAGACGATTCCAGGGATATTTTTTATCAGGCTCTGAAATTGCCGCTGGCTTTGGCGCAGAGTTTTTTTTAATCCTTCAAGCTGCGCTTCGACTGAAAATTTGTTTTGTCCTTCTTTTCCCATTTTAAAGCCCCAAAACTATTTAATCCCTATACTATAAAGAATACACTTAGAAAAAGATTAAAGCAAACAAACCTATAGAATTTTTATTCAGATAAGTTACAATATTTCTGAAATCTGCATTTGACGCAGTTAGCAGTATTTTTTTGGAAATTATTTTCCAGAACAGCATTTTTATCGCTTAGTAGAGATAACATTTCCGAGCTGCTGTCTTTGACATGGCTAATCAGTTCGCTGACATTGATCTCCCCATCAGGTAGTACGCTGGTTTCGCCGGTTGTTAAATCAAAATTTAATGTTGCAACACGTTCGGGTTTAATTCGCAAGTTGTTAAAAGCCAAAATCTTGTGGATAACTGCTGTGTGACGGCTTCTGAGCTTTTTGGCATGTCCGTTGTTTAGAGTGAGAAATTTCAGCAAACCGTCTTCCTGCCAGACAAGCGCCGGGGAACACCAGACTTTTATTTCCCCGATATTTGTACTGGTTGGAAATGAGAGGATTTTTCTATGGAGATATGGGATTTCTTCGAGATAAGTTATCAGGCCGCTTTGAAATAAGCTTTCAAGATATTGTTCCAGAAGTTTTGCGCCTTGTTCAAGTAAAGCATTAATTTCCGTAACACCGTAATATGATTCGAAAATGTTAAGCTGCTGCGGATCATCGCGCCATTCACGTAGAGAAAGAGAGCGTGCGCCCTGATTAAAACGGCGCTTAGCGGCTCTTGTAATATTGAAATTTTCAGGATTTTCGTAGAAAAAATCTCGCATAACTTCAGTACAGATGGAATTGATCCATAAATCTAAAGATAAAAGTTTTTTAAGCTGATAGAGCTGCTCAACATCAGAAAATTGTTCAAATCCTCCAGTTGAACCGTAATAATGATAAAAATATGCCCGGGGACAGAAATCAAATAAGCTTTTCCGGCTCAACGACCAGGAAAATTCCTGTTCTTCTATCATTAATTCTTCGAGCATATCTCTATCTCTTATAGTTCAACTCCTAATTTCTGATAAGCGCGCTCGGCTTTAGCTCTGGCGGCTTCGATACTTTCGTCACGCGCCAGAATTACTGCCATGCGGCGATGTCCATCGACCTCAGCTTTCCCGAAAATCCGCATAGAAGTATCAGCTTCTTCCAGAACTCTTTCGAGGTTATTGAACTTAACCTGTTTTGATTTTCCCTCAACGACCACAGCTTTAGAAGCGGACGGGCCGTGGAAGGCAATGTTTGGAATCGGCAGGCCGAGAATAGCCCTGGCGTGCAGCGCGAATTCAGAAAGATCCTGAGAAATCATTGTTACCATTCCGGTATCATGCGGACGGGGCGAAATTTCACTAAAGATTACCTGATCGCCTTTAACAAAGAGTTCAACTCCGAAAATTCCGCGTCCGCCCAATGCGTCAGTAACTTTTTTTGCCATACTTTCAGCTTCACCCAGAGCTTTAGCGGTCATCGGCTGCGGCTGCCAGGATTCGCGGTAGTCACCGTCGATTTGACGATGCCCGATTGGCTGCAGGAAAGATGTCCCGCCGATGTGGCGGACTGTCAAAAGTGTTATTTCGTAGTCAAAGTCGATGAATCCTTCGACAATCACCTTTCCGGCTCCAGCACGTCCGCCTTCTTGTGAATAAGCCCAGGCTTTTTCTATGTCATCAGCGGTTTTAATGGTGCTTTGCCCATGTCCGGAGGAACTCATAATCGGTTTTACCACACACGGAATGCCGATCTCTTCCACCGCGGCTAAAAACTCTTCTTTGCTGCCGGCAAAACGGTAAGGTGAAGTTGTCAAGCCCAGTTCTTCGGCGGCTAAACGGCGGATACCTTCGCGATTCATGGTTAAGCGTGTTGCTTTGGCAGTAGGGATAACATGAAATCCTTCAGCTTCAAGTTCTGCCAGAGTATCGGTGGCAATGGCTTCTATTTCAGGAACAATATAGTCCGGCTTTTCTTTTTCGATGACCTCGCGCAGTTTAGCGCCGTCCAGCATCGAAAAGGTGTATGAACGATGTGCGACTTGCATTGCCGGAGAATTTTCCTTGCTGTCGAGAGCTATTACTTCAACCCCCAGACGCTGCAGTTCAATGACAACTTCCTTGCCCAGTTCGCCTGATCCGCACATTAATACTTTGACTGCCGTGTTGCTAAGTGGTGTTCCAATTGAAACCATATCTGTTCTCCATATTTATATTTGTTTTATTTAAAGTATTTTGATATTCAATTATTAATATTATTGGATCGGCATATAGTAAAATTTCCCTGCTTCGATCATGTCTTTGTCTTTACCCGGTAATTTCACATTAATATTGGCTGACCTGGCTCCGGCTTTAGCGTCAAAAAGCGCTGCCAGTGAGAATTTCTTTTTATAGGCGACAACCCGGTAGTCATGCAGTTTTGCAAGTTTTGCGGCAAGTTCCACGCCGTCATCAAAGAATCCCAACTGGTCAACAAGCTTCAGTTTTAAGGCTTCCGAACCGAGGAAAATCCTTCCATCGGTTATAGTTGAGTTTTCGAGTTGTTTGAATGTCAACTGCGGCCTGCCGTCAGCGACGATCTGGATGAAGGCTTTGTAGGCTTTATCGACGTGAGCTTGAATAATAGCGCGTTCACCAGGTTTTTCCGGGCGAGCGCCGTTCAAGATATCTTTATACTTGCATGATGTGTAAGTGTCGCTCTTCACGCCAATTTTTTTCAAGAGGTCGTAATATTTAAAGCTTTGAATAATTACACCTATACTGCCTGTTATGGACAGGCGGTGAGCAATTATTTTGTCACTGGCGCAGGCAATGTAATATCCTCCGCTGGCGCCCATTGTGCCGATTACCGCGACAACGGGTTTTCCTGCCTTACGGACTTTCATTATGGCGTGATGTATCTTGTCACTGGCAACAACTTCGCCGCCGGGTGAGTTTATCTGTATGATAACGGCTTTGACAGCTTTATCTTTTTTCGCCATTTCCAAATTGCGGCAGATCTTTTCCGCGGAAGCCATTGAGGAGCCGAAAGGAGATTCGTTTTCACCAGCGACAATTACCCCGTTGACCGGCACCACCAGAACAATATTGCGGGCAGATTTATTACCGGAGATAAATTTACGTTCATATGATTCGAACTGGTCATCACTCTTTTCCTTCATTCCGCTCAAGGCGCCGGCTATAACCGCGGCAAAAATCGCGACTGCGCCGAAAACAACAAAGCAAAAGGCGACAAATCCCAGAAAGAACCAGAGGCAGCCGTGGGTTTTCTTTTGAGCTTCTGGTGTTGGACTATTGATTAACGGCGGGGTATTTCTCTGCATATTATCTTCCATTTTATACTCCTGTTAAATTTTTATCTTTAAGCTTATAATACAGTAGCATTGATTTTTATTTTTGCATATAGTTCTGTAGCGGCTTCCCGGACAAAATCGCCGCACATGGCGCTTAGGCAGTTTGCGGACGCTGCCGCCAGTCCGCTGGCAAATGCTTCTTCAACAGGAGCCCCGGCGAGATATTCGCTTAAAAATATTGACGCGTTGGTATCTCCACAGCCGAGAGATGTTATAATCTTATCCAGTACCGGCAGCTCATAAGTATAAAGTTTACTGCCGGAGGCTAAATAGGCTTTACCGGGCCCGTCAGTAACCGCGACTGCTTTCAAATTATATTCTTTCAAAACTTTTGTCATAGCGGTGATGGTGTCTTTTTCTCCGGCGACTAGTTTTATCTCTTCCACATTAACCTTGAAAAGAATCTCGCCTCCGACTTTAAGGACGGAATCTATATTTTGCCATGCGTCTATTAATAACGGCAAATTTGCTTCCTTGATTATTTCAGCGGCATGCTGGTATATTTTGATTGAGCTTCCGTTTGGCAGGGTTCCACAAAATGCGGCTCCGGCAAAACGGCTGATATTATTGTGCAGTAAACCATGGTACTGGTTCATTTCATTTTCGCTGATAGGAAAAGACGGTTCTATTAATTCTGTCATTGCATGATTGCCCGACAGACATGTAAGACAGGTACGGGTGGCATGTTGAGTACTTACGGTATAATTCGAAATTCCCTCCGTTTTCAGATATTGACAGAGCTGTATGCCAGTATCGCCTCCGGCAAACTGCAGGAGTTCGGCATGCTCATTTCCCCAGCTCCGCGCTGCGCGGCAGAAATTAACGCCTTTCCCTGAGGCGAAGCTTTGCATATCATAAGCACGATTAACTGCTCCAGTATTCAGTTCTTTGAAAAATAAAGTTTTCTGCCATGCCGGGTTAGGCCCTAAAGCGAGCATTTTTTTAAACCTTGATTCGCTCATAAAAGAGATTCCAGTATTTGTATTACTTCATAGTCTTCCAAATGGCGCGGATTGCTGCGCATACTGCCGCTCCGGCAGTTTTTCAGGACGAAAGGAAAGATATCAGGGCTTATTCCGAATTCCCTGAAATTTTCAGGAATATTTAAGTTTCTACACAAATTTTCGATCTTTCCGATAAAATCTTTTCCGTCCTTACAGCCGCAGTATAATGCGAGTTCATCAAGGGCGGCAGGATAAGAATCATAGTTCCAGCTCAAAATAACAGGCAATAGTATAGCGCAACATAAACCGTGGGGCACATGCAGTTTACTGCCTATAGGATGTCCTATTCCGTGTACCGCACCCAGACTGCTTTGCGCAAAAGCCAATGCTGTGATCATGCTGCCTTCAGCCATGTCATTGCGGGCTTCTTTATTTTTCAGGTCAGCACATACTATTGGCAGCGAGTTGAAAATTAATTTTGCCGCTTTTGCGGCAAGTGCCTTTGAAACGGTATTTGCACCGAGCGAGATATACGATTCAATTGCCTGAGTCAGAGCATCCAGCCCGCTGTGGGCCGTTAAATTCCGAGGGCATGAATAGGTTAATTCAGGGTCAACTACAGCCAAGTCCGGGAACATGGTATCGTGTCGGATTGATTTTTTGATATCGGTTTCCGGGTCAGTTAGAACTGAATTCGGCGTGGCTTCCGTGCCGGTCCCGGCGGTGGTCGGCAAAGCCGCGAAGAACAGCCCTTTGCCGGGGATTTTTTTTCTGTTGTAAAAATAATCGGCAGTCTGTCCCTCCAAAGGGATAATTGCCGCGGCTGCTTTGGCCGCGTCAATAACGCTGCCGCCGCCGATAGCGATAAGTGCGGAAACATTTTCCGCGCGTCCGAGCTCAATTATTTCATCAACTGCTGAAATTGGCGGTTCCGCCTGAACTCCGCAAAATACAAGAAACTCGAAATTGGATAGTATCTCTCTGATTCTATCCATGAGTCCGGATTTTTCGGTGTGTTTCCCGGTAACCAGCAGCAGTTTTGCTTTTGACGGCAGTTCTTCAGTTAATTTTTCTATAGCGCCGGTTCCGAAAATTGTCTTGCCCGGAAAACTTAAATCATAAGTCATTAACTTCTCCTCTATTTAGAAACAATCAGGGTCTTTCTCGGAAATAATAACAATTGCATTTTTTGCCGCCTCTATTTCCGCCTGTTTGCGGCTTGATGCAGTTCCTGACGCCCTGACTTGATCGACAATTACTTCAACGGTAAAGACAGGAGCGTGATCCGGACCGCTGACGGATAAAATTTCATATATTGGCGGTTCGTTCCATTTTTTCTGTGAATATTCCTGAAGAATACCTTTCGGGTTCAGGTCCAGGAGCAGTTTATGGGGATTTGGAAATTCTTCTTTTACAAGTTCAAGAACAAATTTTTTAACAATATCCCAGTCTGCGTCAAGATAAAATGCTCCAATCAAAGCTTCAAACAAATCAGACAAAGTTGAATCGCGGTCACAGCCGCCGTTTTCCTTTTCCCCTTTACCGACAATCATAAACGCACCGAGTTCTATATTTCTGGAGAGAGTCGCCAGGGAGTGCTGATTGACCATAGCTGAACGCATTTTAGTCAACTCGCCTTCTTTAGCGTCGGGATATAACTGGAAAAGGTATTCGCTGAGGATAATTTCCAAAACCGCGTCGCCGAGAAACTCCAAACGCTGATTATCATAGGATAAAGAGTTCTCAACGGCGTAGGTGCGGTGTGTCAGGGCTTCACGTAATAGAGCTTTGTCTTGAAAGTTATAATTGATTTTAAGTTTCAGTTTTTCAATATCTTCAGGCATCTTTCGACTCGAATTTTTTGTGTTTGTTCCAATTCTCAAGAGCATATTTTTTTTCTGTCAGTTCCATCGCTTTATCCAGCAATACGGAATCCGGCTTGAAATCAATAAAGTTCATATTAAACTGTTTTTCAAATGCTGCCAGCAATTTTTTTGTAAGTAATTTTTTATCACACTCAAGGAGAGTCAAGTCAATGCTTCCCTGATGCAGGATTCCGTCTTTTGTTCTTCGCTGTGCTGCTCCGGCGTATTTTTTCCCTTCCGCTAAGACGTCGTAACGAGTGGGGGTGGTAAAACATTGCATTGTCGCACGGTCCACGGGAGCGCATTCGTCAGGAGCCAGGCTTCCTTCGAGGCCAAATTCGCTGAGGGTTTTGAGAATCGCTTCATGAAAAACATGATATGAGTCGATTCTGTTAAGCTTGCAAATCGGGTCATCAGCGGGAACAACCGCTGTGTAGGTCAAATCATTGTCATGATAGACAACTCCGCCGCCGGTCGGACGTCTGACGACAGTATATTTATCGTATGGAGCGGCATCGTAACGCTGTACATAACCTATACTGACGGAAGGGCGGTCCCAGTCGTAGATCCGGATTAGAGGAGCGCCGGTTTCTTTGGTATTTTGCAACAATACCTCATCCATTGCCATATTATAAAATGGATCATGAGCGCTGTCAATGTACAGGAACCATTGCTTTTGCCGGATGCTCATTTCTTTCTGACCCGCGAACTTAAATATTTAGTTCTTCGTACGAGGCGGTCCATAGATAATTCCATTCCACTCATAGCGCAGTATTTCGCCGCAAAACACTCACATAATTCATCCAGGTTTTTTACTGCCAGAGATTTGTGCTTACAGGTCAGGAAATATGAAGATATCAGTCTTGCCAGGTCGTATGAACGTTTCTTGGCGGGCAGTGCCTCTGAATAGCAATGACTGCCGTCAAGGTCAAGCAACCCCAAAACGTAATTATCTCCGCTTTCAGGTTTTATTATGACATTAGACGTTTTTACGTCCCCATGCAGGATTCCGGAATCATGTATTTTGATTAAGAGTTCGCAGATCTTGTCTGAAAATGTTTCGAAACTTTTTTCTCCGGTCAAACGTTCGATTGCTTTGCCGGCTGTGGTGGCTGTGCCGAGGAAACCGCATAGAAGATATGATGATTGAAGAAGTAAGCCGCGCCGATAATTTAATGCCGCATAGACTTCAGGCGTGAATACTCCTGATGCGCTTAACATCTGTGAATGTTTCAGAACCTTGAACGGATGAGTCTGACGCAGCGAGTTCTTTAATTTACGACTAAAATTTTTATTATTATAGCGTTTGAGGAAGTATTTACTGCCGTCAAGCTCAATCACTCCGGCAGTTGTGCTTCTGGAATCTTTTTCGAGCTCGACATCCTCCAAAAGCGAATCCGGTTCCTCAAGCCTTTCAAGAGCTTTCGCGGAAAGCTTCGGAGAAACAAGCCCCTGAAGGGACGAGCTCTTAAAGAAGCGAAAATCACTCTCGCTATCCGGAGAATGATTTTCGTTATTTGTGTTTTTGCTCATCTGCAGAAATTCTCTTTAGAGATTTTCAACTACCAGATCACCAACTTCGCTGGTGGAATAACCCATTCTGCCAGCTGCCATGGATTCAAGTTTTTGACCTGTAACGAAAGCAATACTTTTTTCAACTGCTTGGGCCGCTTCACTTTCACCGAGGAAATCCAGCATCATCGCGGCTGCGCCGACTGCAGCTAAAGGATTAATTACGCCCTTTCCTGTATATTTAGGAGCTGAACCACCGATAGGTTCGAACATACTGACACCTTGAGGATTAATATTACCTCCGGCAGCAATACCCATTCCGCCTTGAGTCATTGCGCCAAGGTCGGTAATGATGTCGCCAAAAATATTACAAGTAACGATAACGTCGAACCATTCAGGATTTTTAACCATCCACATGCAGGTTGCGTCAACGTGGCAATAATCAGTTTTGATCTGCGGATAGTCTTTGGCTACTTCGTAGAAAGTTCTTTCCCAAAGATCGAATACGAAAGTTAAAACATTAGTTTTGCCGCAAAGAGTAAGCTGTCCGATTTTACCTTCGGCAATATCTTTTTCGCTGAGTCCGCGCCATGGTTTCTCTTTAGAATTACGTTTTACCGCCTGTTCGAAAGCAAAGCGGATTGCACGTTCGACCTGCATATGGCTGTAGACCATGCTTTGGACTGCGACTTCGTCTTTAGTGCCTTTCATTGTATTTCCGCCAACACCAGTGTAAATACCGCCAGTGTTTTCACGGACAACGACGTAATCAATGTCTTCAGGAGTTTTTCCCGCAAGCGGAGTCTCAACGCCGGGATAAAGTTTTACCGGACGCAAATTGATATACTGGTCGAGTTCGAAACGCAGTTTCAGCAGAATACCTTTTTCGAGGATACCCGGTTTTACGTCAGGATGTCCAATTGCCCCGAGGAATACGGAATCAAATTTCTTTAAAGTTTCAGCGGCGTCGTCCGGCAGGACATTGCCGGTGGCCAGATAACGATCACCGCCCCAGTCGAAATCTGTTGTTTCAACAGCAAAACCAAATTTTTTGGCTGCAGCGTTGAGTACTTTTAAGCCTTCTGCCACTACTTCCGGACCGGTTCCGTCACCAGGCAAAACCGCGATTTTATATGTCTTAGACATGATAAATTTCCTTATTTTGTATATACTGCGATTAATAAAATCAAAAGTTAAACTAAAAACCTACCACTAAAATAGAAATTTTCAAGCTTATTTAGAAAGCTTTCGCCAGATATATTTATGCGTAAAAAACCGCCTTAAGTAGTGCACTTAGGCGGTCATTAATAAAAGGATGATTACTTTGAAGTCAGAAAAAACTAAGCTTTCATTTTTTCAATTTCTTCTTCGACTTCTTCGGCGCCTTCAGCATAAAATTTTTCCTCATCCGGAGCAAGTTCCTTGAGCAATCTGAGAAATTCTCCAGCATGAACGCGCTCCTCATCGGCAATATCTTTCAATACTTCAATTGCCAGTTTATTGTCTGTAGATTCCGCAAGCTGCATATAAAGCTGTATGGCTTCATATTCTGCTGCAATCATAAACCTGATAGCTCTGATTAATTCCGCCTCCGTAAGTTTTCGATCTTCTTTCAGGCCAGCAAAAGGATTTCCAAAATCAGGCATAGTGATACTCCTCATTGTTAATTAATTCAGTATTCGCAAATATTAAAAGTATAACGGCAAAAAACAAAAATTTCAAGTCATTATTGACTTAAAGATTTATTATGACAATACTGTTCTTATAGGCGAATATTAATACTGCTATCAAAAGCAGCAGTAAAAAAGCCGTGAGCGCGAATAACACCGGCAGCCAGTTACGGTTGACAAAAAGAAAAGTTTTCTTTATCGGGCTGGCTTTTTCGGCAATTGTCGCGTAACCGGACATAAAAGCAAAAATATCATTACGCAGCTCTGAAACGTTTTGATAACGTTCTTCCGGAAGAACATCCATTGCTTTCAGGCATATTTTTTCCAGACGAGGCGGAATTGAACGCTGCGGGTTTTTAAGCTGACTGGGACTTTCAATATTTCCGGTGACTGTGTCATGGAGCATCTTCTTTATGTCGCTGCGGTTACCTAAGGGGTTTTCGAAAGTCAGGATAGCATAAAGAATACAACCTAAAGCGTAAATATCGGTACGTTCATCTTTTTCAGTGTTTTTACCAGCCGCTTGTTCAGGAGCCATATAGCCGGGAGTCCCCTTGGCAACGCCGTCAAGGGTAACAAAAGATTTAGTTTCCTGATCTCTTTCCTCGAAGTCATCCTGGAATTTTGTTTCTTCTTCCTCATCATCTGTGCCGATAAATTTTGCCAGGCCCCAGTCAAGAATCAGCACTTCACCAAATTCGCCAAGATGAATATTTTCCGGTTTTAAGTCCAGATGAATAATTTTTTTGGAATGCGCGAAAGCAATACCGTTAGCTACTTTTACGTAGGTGCGGAGAAGTCGCGGCAGGGTGTATTTCGCCAGAGAGTCAGGATCTCCGTTGTTCAGTTTCTTTAAAACGACAGCTAATGAATGTCCGCGCAGATATTTCATGGTGAAATACGGGGAACCGTTGACGTCAGTGCCTATATCATGGATAGGAACAATGTTCGGATGTTCCAGCCGGGCGGTGATTCTGGCTTCCCGTATAAAACGGTTTACATCACTTTTCGGGCGTTCATCAAAATCCGGGATTATTGCCATAGCCACTTTACGAGTCGTATCCTTATCGCTGACCTGGACAACAGCTTTCATGCCGCCGAAACCAATGCTGCGCATAAATTTATATTTGCCGCTCGGCTTGGGAGTTAAATTTTCAATATGTTCATCAAGATCGTTTTCTATAATCTGCTTGTCCACGGGCATGGTCATTGTCGGAATGCTCTCTTCATCGCTGTCGCTTTGGAGATCGCTGGCAGTCAAATAGCTTTCCTGATCGATGGAGCCCTCATCAAGAGGATGATCCTCAAACACTTCTATTTCTGATGTTTTTCTTTTCTTCATAATAATAGTTCCCCATATAAATAATAATGACCGTCATTTCATATTGAAACGCCGGTCATTTTTAATATTTAACTTAATAAATTATTTTTTCTTATTTTGACGTTTTACCGGCTTTTTCTTTTTTTCCAATTTTGGTTCAGCTTCTCCACGAACCACCCCAGGAGTAATCGTGCATTTATTTACTCCTTTAACCGATGGAACCTTATACATGACTTCCAGCATGATTTCTTCCAGAAGCGAGCGCAGGCCGCGAGCTCCAGTACCTTTTACGACAGCTTCACGGGCAAGGGCTTTCAGGGCATCAGGGGTAAAGCACAATTCAACGCCTTCCATTGCCATCAGTTTCTGGTACTGTTTAATAAGTGCGTTTTTAGGTTCAGATAATATTTTGACCAAATCGCTTTCGCTCAACGGATAAAGATGAGACACCACCGGCAGTCTTCCGGCGAATTCTGGAATCAAACCGAAACGGATCAGGTCTTCCGGCTCATATTCAGCCATTTTTACCGCTTTGTCCAAATTGACTTTTGTTTGTCGCGGAGCCAGCTTCTTTTTGCTAGTATTATTTGAGAATCCGAGAACCTGTTTTCCCACGCGGCGTTTAACGATATTATCAAGTCCGATAAATGCTCCGGCGCAAAGGAATAAAATGTTGCGGGTATCGACTTTCAAATATTCCTGCTGTGGATGTTTACGTCCGCCTTTAGGCGGAATGTTGGCGATTGTACCCTCAAGTATTTTTAAAAGAGCCTGCTGTACGCCTTCGCCTGAAACATCGCGGGTGATTGATACATTTTCAGTTTTACGGGCGATTTTATCAATTTCATCAATATAAATAATTCCGATTTGAGCTCTTTCAATATCGTAATCAGCAGCCTGTACCAAACGCAAAATAATGTTTTCGACGTCTTCGCCAACGTAACCGGCTTCAGTAATAGTGGTCGCGTCACATATGCAGAAAGGAACATGCAGCAGACGTGCCATAGTTCTGGCAAGTAATGTTTTACCGGTTCCGGTCGGACCGATAAGCAGGACATTGCTTTTTTCGATCTCGACATCATCAAAATCCTCATGCAGATCAATTTCGCCAGCTTCTTTAAACTGGGTCTGGAGGCGTTTATAATGATTATGGACAGCTACAGAAAGCACCCTTTTGGAGCGTTCCTGCCCGATGACATATTTGTCCAGGTCGGCTTTTATCTCTTTAGGCTTCGGCACTACCAAAGAATCGACAGTGCTTTTAAGTGTGGAGGTCTGAGGAGCCGCCTTGCTTTTTACTTCTTTCTGGTATAAATCTGTACAAAGCTTGACGCAGCCGCGGCATATCGCCGCGCCATTCGGACTGCTTATTAACTGCCCGACAGCCGGGTCAGAAGCCTTGCGTCCGCAAAATGAGCATACAGGCTCTACAGGATTTTGTCCTTTTGTCATATATAAATTCCTGATTATTTACCGAGAGAGGTACTTTTTACAACACCGTCAACCAAGCCGTATTTCTGGGCTTCTGCGGCTGACATGAAAAAGTCCCGTTCAGTATCTTCACTGATTTTCTTAATATTTTGTCCGGTGTGATCGGATAATATTTTGTTCAAGTTAGTTCTGAGCCGCAGGATTTCCTGAGCTTGAATATTTATATCCGCAGCGGTTCCCTGAGTTCCTCCCCAAGGCTGATGTATCATAATACGGGCATTCGGCAGCGCAAAACGCTTTTTAGCTGTTCCAGCCGCGAGCAGAACAGCTCCCATACTGGCAGCTTGTCCGATGCAGTAAGTTTTTACATCGCAGGAAAGCACTTGCATTGTGTCATAAATAGCTAATCCGGCAGTAATTGAACCGCCGGGGCTATTGATGTACAAGTCGATATCCTTTTTCGGATCGTCTGATTGCAGAAACAGCAGCTGCGCAATTATCAAATTGGCGACATTATCATCGATAGGAGTTCCGAGCAGGATGATCCGGTCTTTTAACAAACGCGAATAAATATCATAACCGCGTTCTCCGTGCCCGGTTTGTTCGACTACCATAGGGACTAATACTGAATTATTCATAATCTATTCCCTCTAAATTAATTATGCAAAAATTATTTTTCTTTTTTGTCTTTAGCAGCGGTTTCTTTTTTAGCTTTGGAGGCTTTCTCTTTTATTTTAGCTTCTTTGCCTAAGAAGTTAGCTACTTTGAGAGAAAGCATATCCATGTGCATCTCTTCCATTCCGCCGGCTTTTTCCAGCATTGAACGCAATTCTTTTTCTTTGTAGCCATAATGAGCGCTCATGCCTTTGATTTGACCGTCAATTTCGTGTTGTTCAACAGAAATCTTTTCCAGTTCGGCAATTTTACGCATAATAAAAGTCTTACGCATTTTTTCTTTGGCAATTTTTTCAGCTTCTTTTTTGTGGGCATCCATATCCTTTTTGAATGCTTCAGCTTCCTCTTCGCTCTTTATGCCCTGTGTCATGCGGTGCAATTCGTTCTGGATTGTTCCATTCAAAATGTTTTCCGGTAAATCAAACTTCTTGATTTTTTTATCCAGAACTTCATATACTTTTTCGCTGATTTCAGTTTCGCGAGCTTTTTCCGCCTCATTTTTAGCGACATTTTCGAACATTTCGCGCATCTTATCAACAGATTCGAATTTCATTTTTTCAATGAGTTCTTCGTCTGTCAGGGATTTGCGGCGCTGAACGCCAAGGACTTTGATATCATAATTAACTTTTTTTCCGGCAAGTTCAGCATCGCGCCAGTCTGCCGGATATTTCGCTTCAAGCTTGTATTCCTTGTCTTTCTCCGCACCGGTCAGAGCTTTTATCGCACCGGGGATCAATTCCGGTTCATTGAGCCATAACCAGTTGCTTTCCGCTTCAACCTGACGTTTTAGTGAAGCAGAGGCGTCCTCAGGCAGTTCAAAATCGGAAGTATAAGACACTTTGAGCATGTCTTCGGCCTTAGCTGGAGTTTCAACGTCTTCATAGGTCGCGTACATGTTGCGATAGTAATCTATCTGCTTATCAATATCTTTTTTATCAACTTTTACTGGCGCAACTTCCACTTCCACGCCTTTATATTCCGGTAATTCTATTTCCGGGGCAAGATCGAAGGAGATAGAAAACTTATATTCGTTATCAAGTTTGAGCGGAGCTACTTCCTGCGGATGGCTGTAAGAAACAATATCCAGAGATTTATCAGCAGTAACTTTTTCAAAAGCGGCGCCGTACATTTTACGCTGCATTTCACCCATTATTTCTTTATTATAACGTTTGGTAAGCATTTTTGCCGGTGCTTTACCTTTACGGAAACCGGGGATAACCACCATTTGTGAAAATTCTTTAACTATATTTTTTAGTTCATTTTCCACGGTTGCCTTATCGGCGGAAAAAAGAAAATTTCTCAGACAAGCTTTTTCTTCTTTACAAGTCATTGTTAGATTATCGCTGAGTCTATTATTACTCATCATGTCAACAGTCCTTAAATTATATTTATTTATTATTTTACTATGTTGCGCATATTCATTATTTTGCTTTGTTGCAATGCACAATTTATCTTGCTTGTTCCCAGCCTTTTGAATACTGAAAACTTTTAATATAGCGTTTTTTTCTTCTTTTGCAACCCGGTCTATGCAAAGATTTTGGGCATTTTTCCGCATATTTCTGCTAAAAGCTTCACAAATACTGCATTATTCCTTTAAAACTGGCTTTGAAAATTTAATTTTCCCCTGTATATTGTTCATTGAAGGCACACTTTACGCATACGATGCTAATAATTAATATTTAGCTTAAGAAGGATGGCAACATGGCAACGAACCCTAAACTTATTGTTCTTTCAGAGAAGCTTCGTGGAAAGAGTTTTGAACTGGATAAGGACTTGGTCACCGTAGGGAGGACCGATAAGTCTGACATCTGTATAAAAGATGCGACGATAAGTACTAATCATTGTGACTTCACACGTGATGGAGACAGTTTTATTCTTAATGACCGTGGTAGTACCAATGGAACCAGAATCAATAATGTGCCTGTGCCTGAGGGCGGACAAACCTTAAAGAACTCAGATATTCTCCAATTCGGAGCAGTGGAAATATTTTTTGACAGCAATGACGGGTCGGCTACCTCCATAACCAGAACTCATACCGGTATAGACCTGGACAGTACGGAAGTTGGTCTTTCAACGGTTAAAAATTTAGGTAATTTATCGCCTTATGAAAAAGGTGGAAAGGGCGGAATGAGCCAGAAAGTTATGTTGAGTCTGGTATTTCTGCTGATTGTTGCGATCGTTGTGCTGATCGGATATGCCGTTTATGCTATATATACCGGAACGTCAGAAGATCCTGACGCGGCGGCTCCCGCCAACGCAAATGCTGCCTCGCAAGCAGCCGGAACAAAAGCGGAAAACGGCGCGGCGAAAAATCCCCAGGCTGAAAAATAAACAATTTTTAAACAAATTATATATAAATTTTTTAAGGTACCTCTATCTCAAAAAGGTACCTTATTCTATCTATGTCAGGAGAACTATACACTAATTATGGATAAAGACGATAAACAGAAAGAAGTTCAGGATAAGCAATCGGAGCAAACACCTGAAAACAATAATGATAAGCCGGTATTTCAGCGGAGGCCGCCGACAAAGGCTGTTTACGTATGGTTGATTATATTTGCCCTCGTAGGCCTTTTCTTTGTCCTGAAGAAGCTACAGAATCCACAAATCCTCAATTGTGACCAGACGACTTTTGAGAAAATGCTGGCGTGGGGATATATTGAAACAGCCAACGTAAGTTCCGAAACGGACCGTCTTATGGCAATTGAAGGGAAATATTCCTTCAACAAACTTCCTGACGTAAAACCCGGCAAAGATAAACAACCCAAGCTGGGGCAATTAAAACAAGAAGCGGAAAAGCGTTTTAGCGGAATACAAAAGAAGCATCCAAAAATAAAATTAAGTGGAAAATATTATACCCGGGTGCTTTTTTCCGAGCGTCTTGATGCTTTGCTTAAAGATACGGCCGTGGATGTCAAGCCGAAAGACAACTGGTGGACATTTGTTGCTGGTATTTTGCCGGTTTTGATTATTATCGGGGTAATTTATTTCTTGTTTTCCAGACAGATAAAAGGCGCGGGACGTGGTGCAATGCAGTTCGGCAAGAGCCGTGCCCGTATAATTATGCCTTCTGACTTGAATGTAACATTTGATGATATTGCGGGGGCAGATGAAGCCAAAGAGGAAACCAGGGAAATTATTGATTTTCTGGCTGATCCGCTGAAATTCCAAATACTCGGAGGAAGAGTGCCTAAAGGATTTCTCCTGACCGGGCCTCCGGGAACCGGTAAAACTCTCCTCGCCAAGGCGGTTGCCTGTGAAGCGAAAGTTCCTTTCTTTTCGATCAGCGGCTCTGATTTTGTGGAAATGTTTGTCGGAGTCGGAGCAAGCCGGGTGCGCGACATGTTCGAGCAAGCGAGAAAAAATTTGCCCTGTCTTATCTTTATAGATGAAATTGACGCAGTCGGGCGTTCCCGTTTCTCGGGAATGGGCGGCGGACACGATGAACGTGAACAGACCTTGAACGCGATGCTGGTTGAAATGGACGGACTGGAATCCAGCCCCGGCGTTATCGTTATCGCCGCGACAAACCGTCCGGATGTGCTTGATCCCGCATTATTGCGTCCCGGACGCTTTGACCGTCAAATTGTACTTGATCTACCGGATATTATCGGGCGTAAGCACATTCTTCAAGTTCACAGCAAAAACATTAAGCTCGGTGAAAAAGTAAACCTCGATACCATTGCTAAAACTACTTCCGGTTTCAGCGGCGCTGATCTAGCCAATCTCTGTAACGAAGCTGCGTTGCTGGCTGCCAGGACCAACTCCGAGATAATAACTCAGGAGGATATGGAAGAAGCCCGTGATAAAGTCCGCTGGGGACGCGAACGCCGCAGCCGCCGTATCACAGAACGTGAACGTAAGCTGACTGCTTATCATGAAGGCGGACATACCCTTGTTGCAATGTATTCTGAATTTGCCACTCCTGTACATAAGGTGACAATCATTCCGCGAGGACAGGCATATCTTGGCGCGACTATGACTTTGCCGGAAGAGGATACATATACTCAAAGCAAAAAAGAACTTACTGATGAATTAGCCGTGCTGATGGGTGGGCGTGCCGCTGAAGACCTGATATTTAAGGATGTTACTACTGGAGCTTCCAGCGATATTGAATGCGCTTCGCATATGGCAAGGATGATGGTTTGCCGTTTCGGGATGAACAACGTTATCGGGCCTGTGCAGTACGGGGAAACCCATTCTCAGGTCCATGTCCGGGCGGACAGTATTCCACAGGATGCATACGGACCGGAAGTTGCCAATACGATTGATGTGGAAGTTAAGAAAATTATAGATTCGGCTAATGCCAAAGCTACAAAAATATTAAAAGATCATAGTGAGCAGCTTGAAGCTATTGCCAAGGCGCTTCTTGAAAAAGAAACTTTGACTGTCGCGGAAGTACGCGAATTGCTGAATATGCCGCCGCTTGAAGAGCCGGAACCGCTTGATAGTATTGAAGAAACAACTGAAAAGGATACAGCTGAAAAATCTGAACAGGACTCCAGTGTTGAAATTCCGGATATTGTACAAAAGGGAGATATGCTTGAATCCAGAGTGAACATTACCATAAAGACGCCGGGAAAAAAGAAGAAAGAGGAAGAAGAAAAAGGCTCATGAGCCCGGATGAACTAAGTTTAATTATCTCTGAAAAACCGGAAGGCTGTCTTCTGAAATGCTGGATTCAGCCGCGTTCTTCCAGAAATGCGGTCATAGGAATACATGGCGATGCCCTTAAAATAGCCCTGACAGCCCCTCCGGTCGATGGCAAGGCCAATAAGGAACTGCTGAAGTTTATAGCGAAATACTTTAAATTATCTAAAAGTTCTGTCCAAATTGTTTCCGGAGATAGCTCCCGCAGTAAAATGATCTTAATAAGCGGTCAGAATAAAAATATTATAATAGAAAAACTTTGTTCAGATTAGGGTGTGAAGTATGAATTTTTCCGGTAAAAAATCCATTAATCATTGTTTCCGGAGATGCCGATGAAGTCGTTCCGGTTGAGGAAAACACTTTATTGATGCTGAAGGCATACCCTGAAATAAAAAGTATCTGCAAAGAAGACGGCTTACATCATCCGCATTGTTTGGATGATTCAAGCCCGATTGTTGAGTTTATCAAAAACTGCCAGGTATAGTGGTTTAAAGCAGGGCTTTCTTTACCGCGTCAACTGTTGCGTCAATTACCATTGGAGCATTGGCATAATTACCTTTGATTCCCATTGAACCGAGTTCGTCCTTGTGGTAGCCGATAACCGCGTCCGGGTCTTTCAAAATATTTCCAGTCAGAATTCCGACAACGGTTTCATCGGGACTGATTATTCCTGCGTCCACGAGTTTTTTAGCTCCTGCAACGGAACAGCACGAGGCGGGTTCCGCACCTATTCCGGCTGCGTCCACCATTGCTTTTGCATCCATGATTTCCTGTTCGGTGACATCTTCAACGGTGCCTTTTGTCCATTTTATACCGCGCAGAGATTTTTCCCATGATACCGGGTTGCCGATTTTGATTGCGGTGGCGATAGTGTCCGGATCTTTGACTGCTTCGTAATCAGAACCGCTTTTCCACATTTTGGACAAAGGAGCTGAGCCAGCAGCCTGGATAACTGCGATTTTCGGTATTTTGTTTATGATGCCGAGCTCGTAAAGTTCCTGGATCCCTTTGCTCAAAGCGGTATTGTTGCCGAGATTTCCGCCGGGTATTACGAACCAGTCAGGAACTTCCCAGTCGAGCTGTTGCAGGACTTCAAAACCAATTGCTTTCTGCCCTTCAATGCGGAAAGGATTTATTGAGTTCACCAGGTAAATATTCAATTCATCACAAACCTGCTGCACCAATTCCATAGCATCATCAAAATTGCCTTTGATCTGCAAAGTTTTACCGCCGAAAGCAAGAGCCTGCGCAAGTTTCCCATAAGCGATTTTCCCTTCAGGAATGAAAATAACTGACCGTAATCCGGCAATCGCCGCATAGGACGACATGCTTGCACTGGTATTCCCAGTGCTGGCGCAGGCAACCGAATTCGCGTTGTAGAATTTTGCCGCGGTAACACCGCAGGTCATGCCGCGGTCTTTAAAGCTGCCGGTGGGATTTTCACCTTCGTGTTTGAGATAAAAATTTTTAATTCCTGCGTATTCTCCGGCTTTTCCGGCATCGTACAGGCGGGTACTGCCTTCCTGACGGGTAACAATATAGTCATCTTCACAGTCAAAAATAAGTTCCTTGTAACGCCAGACGCCGGAAGCGTAAATCCCGCGTTTGGTTCCCCAGCGTTTTTCCCAAAGCTGCTTAAGGGCCTCTCCGTCAACGGTGGAAAGGTCGCGGCGTATGTCAAGTGTTCCGCCGCAGTCACAGCTGTAGCGGACTTTTTCCAAATCATATTTATTATTGCAGCGAGTGCATTCCAACCAGGCTTTTATCATATTTGCCATACCTTATAGTGCTCCGGAATATTTAAATATTAATCTCTAAAAGTAAGTAACTTAGCAGTGATTAAGCAAAAATAAAGCTGTAAAAAATAAACTTGCAGTTATTTTTCCTTAAGGAGTCAATTAAACTGCTAAATAAATTCTTACTTGCAAATGCAGGGTGAAATATCAGAAACAATAACGATTTCCTGGCTTTATTGCAGTAACCGGCCAGTAACAGTCGGGGCTGGGCTACATCGTGGAAAATGTAGCCGCCTCTATCTACAGAGGCGCAAACGTACAGCCTTTACAGCTCAAAAAGCGAATGACCGATTGCTTATTATAATAAAAATATGAAAAAAAATATCTTATACAGTTGACATATTAATTAGCAAGATTATAATAGTTTTAATATTCTGACTAAACGTTTAGTCAAAATTTAGTCAAACATAATAGATTGCAGATTTAATTGTTTTTTGACTAAACGTTTAGTTTTTGGTGGTTTAAATCTATAATACTATTAGGGAATTTCTTACTGTTGAAAAAGTCAAGAGCTAAAGTCACACTTGCTACGATCTCTGAAAAAAGCGGCGTATCCATACCAACTATTTCTGCTATTCTCAAAAACACCAAGGGTAATAATTCCCGTTTCAGCCCGGAAACAAACGAAAAAGTTTTAAGGGTGGCACGTGAACTTGGTTACAGGACAAACCGCAGCGCTCAAAGTCTGCGCACCAATCGTCATAACGCTATTGGAATACTGGTTAAAGATTTCTGGTATATCTACGAAACCCGTTTTCGTGGAATAATGCGCGAAGCCGCCGCTAATAATCAACTGGTGATTATGGAAACTCTACCCGATGAAACTGACATCATGCCGGATATGATAAGTGAAGACGCGGTTGATGGCATAATACTTTTTGAAGACATCGGTGAAAAAATAGAAAGAGAGATAAACAGATTAAATATCCCGGCTGTTCAGGTTAATACAAATTCATCGCGTATCAATGCTAAAATTATCTTCGATACGGCAAGCGCAGCGGTAAATGCAATAGCTGAATTTAAATCATCTGAACGTCTCAACCCGGCTTTCATTACTGGAGCCGGAGGTGCATATCATACGGAATGCGAAGATGTTTTTATGAACGAAGCCGTTTCCGCCGGGATGAATAAACCGCAAATACTGCGTTTTGATAAGTATTATGAGCAGCCTTGTTTTCATCCGGAAGTATATGAAAAAACGCTGACGTTTATATCTGAGCACCCCGAAATTGATGCGGCATTTTTCCCTAACGATTATTTTGCGCCGATATTTTACAAAGCATGTGCTGAACTTAATAGAAAAATCCCCGATGACATTGCGACAATCGGTTGTAACAATACAACTGCCGCACGGCATGTTATTCCGCCGCTTACCTCGGTATGTATTGACCGTGAACTGATTGGCCGGACAGCAGTAAAAATGCTGAATGAAATTTTATATTCAGGTGCGAAAGGCAAATGCAGCAAAGTTTTTGAGTATGAACTTCTGGAAAGGACATCCAGCTGAAATAATAAATCATGGAATAAAAAAATGACCACCTCAAAAGCACCTGAAAACAATGTTTTCTACCGCAGCCAGAAATGGTCCTACCCTAAAATCAGCCATGGAAAAGGTATTTTCCTCTATGATGATGAGGGGCGGGAATATATTGACGGCTGTTCAGGATCTTCGGTTGCCAACATCGGACACGGCAATCAGGAAGTCGCGGAATTTGCCCGGCAGCAAATGGAACAAATAGCATTTACCCATTTGTCACGGTGGACTGCTGAACCGATTGAAAAATGCGCGAAGATGGTTGCGCAGTGGACGCCTGGGGACTTGGATCATGTTTATTTTGTTTCAGGCGGTTCGGAAGCAACTGAAGCGGCTATGAAAATGGCGCGTCAGTATTTTGTCGAACGCGGCGGTTCCGGTGTTTCAAAATGGAAAGTCATTTCCAAATGGAATTCGTTTCATGGCAATACGCTTGGAGCGATGTCGATGTCTGGTATAAGCGGGCGGCGCAATGTATATGATCCTATGTTGAGCCCTTTCCCGAAGATACCGCAGTTTTACCATTATCGCAACCCCTGGAATTGTGAATCCCCTGAAGCAAGCAGTATCAAAGCTGCGGAAGCCCTGGAAGAGGAAATTATCCGTCAGGGGGCTTCAAATATCTCGGCATTCATAACAGAAGTGGTCGTTGGTTCTGCTTGTCCGGGGATTAATCCGGAGCCGGTATATTTTAAAATGGTTCGCGAAATTTGTGATAAATACGATATCCTGCTGATTGTTGATGAAGTTATGTCAGGGTATGGGCGTACCGGCAAAAAATTTGCTATAGACCATTATGGGATAGTTCCTGACATTCTTACTGTTGCCAAAGGAATGAGTTGTGGTTACACTCCAATCGGCGCGGCTGTGGCAAATGATGAAGTGTTCAATACGATCATGCATAAAGGTTCCGGCAGCTTTATTCACGGGCACACTTACGCAGGCAACCCGCTTTCCTGTGGTATAGCCGCTAAGGTTTTAGAAATAATTGAACGCGAAAACTATACGCAAAATGCTGAACTTCAGGGACAGTATCTGATAGATAAAATGCAAAAGCTTTATGACTACCCGATAGTCGGAGATATTCGCGGTAAGGGATTGATGATTGGTGTTGAACTGGTGAAAGACCGTAAAAGCAAAACTCCGTTTGACAAAGACGAAAACGCCAACGGTAAAGCTATGCTCAACTGTTTTGATGAAGGTTTGATTGTCTATCCCGGCGGTGGTGCCGTTGACGGGGCACGGGGAGATCACTTCCTGTTGACTCCGCCAATAAATATTACTCGTGACGAAGTAGATCTACTCTATGAAAAGCTTGAGCGCGGGATCGCTGAAACCAGTCAACAATTAAGCGGGAGCCTCTAATAATGGATAAACTCATTATAACCCTTTCGATGTTGGGAAATGTCCCAACTAAAGAAATGAATCCGTCAGTACCTTATACGCCTAAAGAGATTTGCGACGTACTTGAAAAATGTTGCAATTTAGGTGTAAGTGTTGCTCATTTGCACGCACGGAACGAAAACGGTGAGCCAACCCATTCGAGGGCTGCATACAAGGCGATCCTTGATGAGATCAAGCGTAGAAAAATTGACGTTATAACTCAGGTTTCAACCGGGGCAAGAGGCGGGGACAATACCGTGGAAAGCAGAGGCCAAATGCTTGAGCTGAATTGTGAAATGGGCTCACTTGCCACCGGGTCTTCAAATTTCCCAAATTCCATAAATGCCAATGAACCGGCTTTGATTGAACAACTTGCCCGCAAAATGCTTGATAACGGGATAAAACCTGAAATCGAAGCTTTTGATATAGGTATGATTAATACTGTGCCGTTTTATGTCCGGCGCGGCGTACTCGAAGAACCGCTTAACTTCAACCTGGTGATGAATGTTCCAGGCTCGATTAAGGGGACAATTAAAAATCTTTTGTTTATGGTTGAATCTCTGCCTTCAGGTTCGAACTGGACCGTATCAGGTATTGGGCGTTCTCAAATTCCGATGCTGACAATAGCAATGCTTCTTGGCGGTCACGTTCGTACTGGATTAGAAGATGTTTTGGAGTATTCTCCCGGAATCGCCGCTACCAACGAAATGCTGGTTGAACGGGTGGTTCGGCTGGCAAAAGAACTCGGACGCGAAATAGCAACGCCGAATGAGGCACGAAAAATTCTTGGAATAAAATAATCTTGGAGCTTGAAGAAAATGAAAACCCCCCGCTACGCAACTAGCAAAATATTAACCTCCTCAAAGAAATCCTTAGTAAAGCTGCTTTGGGAAACAGAGCATCAGGTATACCATACTCTGACCTCATCATCGAACCTGATAGACGCACGTATGCGCCTGGCTACATATCTTAATAATATGGAAAACCAGTATTTTCATCTTTTTTCGGATGAGGATACTGAAAACATAAATATGGCCCAGCGTAATAACGCCAAAGAGTCTATCAGGGTGCTTAAAAATATCATCAGGGTTGAAAATGAACATATATCCGGATGTTCTGCTCTGGAGCTTTTATTCAAGCTGGCAAGAAGCCCGGAAGAGGTGATACCGCAATTGAGCAAAGGTTTTTTATGTGAATTTATCTATTTGTTTCTGGCAATTCAGGGAAGGTCTTTAAAATCACTTGCGACTGCTGATAATTTAAAGGATCTGAGCGGAAGAGAAGCCGCGACATTAAGATCAAAACAACTTGATAATTATGCTCTTACCGTAGCAAATTTCGGAAGTCGTTACCCCTGTGCCTGCAGTGAAAGCCGGATTGCCGGTCAAGCCGCACTGAAAAAAGACATCCTTAAGTATTTCAAGGCATCGGAAGAAGACTGGGAAGATACTGAATGGCAGATGAAGCATATAATAAAAGACTATGCCACCCTGAAAAATTTTATCAGTCTAAACAAACAGGAAAAACAAGGATTAAAACTTGCGGAAAAATATGATATTGATGTCCATATTACGCCATACTATTTATCGCTGTTTAATAAAAACGGCTGCTGCAACTATGACCGTGTGGTAAGAGCACAGGTTATTCCTTCAGCCCACTACTGTAACGTAGTTAATGAAAACCGGAAAAAAGGGCTGGATCTTGATTTTATGGGTGAAAAATCCACCAGTCCAATTGATTGTGTGACCCGGCGTTATCCGCAGATCCTGATTTTGAAACCATTTGATGCCTGTCCGCAAATATGTGTCTATTGTCAGCGTAACTGGGAAATAAAAGATGTTGATAAGACCTGCATTACTAACGAAAAGGTTGAAGAGGCAATCAAGTGGATAGATGAGAATTCAGAAGTGACGGAAGTATTGATTACCGGCGGCGACCCTCTGACTATGGGGGATGGCGATTTAGATGCAATTCTCGAAAAAGTATCACAGATCGATCATGTGGAAAGAATCAGGATAGGAACCAGGACTTTGGTTACCCTGCCTTACCGGATTACTGATAACCTTTGTAAAGTCCTGGCAAAATATCATCAGCTTGGCAAACGGGAGCTTTCAATAATAACTCATTTTGAACATGTATCGGAGATAAGCCCGGATTCTCAATACGCTATACGCAAGATTAGAGAAATTGGTATTTCAGTCTATAATCAACAGGTGTTTACTTATTTCAACAGCCGCAAGTTTGAAACTTGCGCCCTGCGTAAAAAACTGAAGCTTTCAGGAATTGATCCTTATTATACCTTCAATACAAAAGGCAAAGAAGAAACCCTTGATTTTCGGGTTCCAATAGCAAGGATTGAACAGGAAATGAAGGAGGAAGCGCGTTTGCTGCCGGGGCTGGTCAGGACTGACGAGCCAGTATTCAACGTTCCAAAACTGGGGAAATCGCACTTGCGCGCCTGGCAGGACCATGAGCCAATTATGATTACTCCTGAAGGACGCCGGGTATTCAGGTTTTATCCCTGGGAATCTAATCTGGTCGGCATGGATTCATATGTTTATACGGACATTTCAATTTACGATTATCTGGAACGCCTGCAAAAAGACGGGGAAGATGTTAACGAATATAATACAATATGGTTTTATTTTTAGGAGGATACATGGGGAAAGTTTATATTATTGACGGTGTCAGAACGCCGGTCGGAAGTTTTCAAGGAAGCCTGATGTCAATATCCGCAGTTGAACTGGCGCAATTAACAATTACTGCACTGTTGGAAAGGAATAAAGTTTCTCCTGGCCTTGTTGATGAAGTCATAATCGGCAATGTCCTGCAAGCCGGTTCGGGGCAGAATATAGCGCGTCAGGCTGCGGTTAACAGCGGTATCCCGGTTGATAAAACCGCCGTGACGGTAAATATGGTCTGTGGTTCCGGCATGCGCAGTGCCTGTATGGGAAGCCAAAGTATTATCTGTGGCGATGCGGATATTGTTGTTGCAGGGGGAACAGAGAACATGACTCAGGCTCCTTATCTTTTGAAAGATGCCAGAAATGGTTGCCGTTTAGGGAACAAGGAACTTACTGACAGTATGATAGCCGATGGGCTTTGGGATGCTTTCAATGATTACCATATGGGAGTCACCGCGGAAAATATTTCAGAAAGGTATCAAATATCACGCGAACAGCAGGATAAATTTGCATGTGGATCACAAAACAAAGCAGCCCGGGCCATCGAGGCAAAGCGTTTTGCTGATGAAATTATCCCGGTTGAAGTTCCGGTGCGTAAGAAAGCTCCAATCATTTTCGATCAGGATGAATATCCTAAACCCGGCACAACAGTGGGCGCTTTAGCAGAACTCAAACCGGCATTTAAACGTGACGGTACGGTTACCGCCGGGAATGCGTCAGGAATCAATGACGGTGCGGCAATGCTGTTGCTTTGTGGAGAAAACGCTGTAGATAAATATAAACTTAAACCGGCTGCGGGGATCGTATCATACGCGTATTGCGGAGTTGATCCGTCTGTAATGGGAATTGCTCCTGTAGATGCGGTAAAAAAAGCTTTACGCAAAGCTGAATGGGAAATTGAAGATATCGGATTAATTGAGTCAAATGAGGCTTTTGCAGCTCAATCCCTGGCTGTAATTAAAGAATTGAACTTGAATCCTGATATTGTAAATGTCAATGGAGGCGCGATTGCCCTTGGGCATCCAATAGGAGCCAGCGGAACCAGAATTCTTGTGACATTGCTGCATGAAATGAAAAAACGGCAGGTTTCGCGCGGACTGGCAACGCTTTGTATCGGCGGCGGAATGGGTATAGCCATGTGTATAGAGAATATCAAATAAAGGAAAAGTATATGGATATTATTTCAAAAGGTAAAGGGGAACTTTTTTCTCATGTTGATCCGTTTGCGTTTCGCGAATCCAGAAAAAACTTTAATCGTGGGCAACGTAATAAAATCTCGACTGTGCCGGAAGCTGTTGAAAAATATGTGAAAGACGGTTTGTATCTGGCAAGCGGAGGTTTTGGTTCCAACCGTATAGCTACCGCGCTGCTGCATGAAATCGTCAGGACCCGCAAAAAAAATCTGGCTTTTGCCGGACATACTACAACCCATGATTATGAGATTTTAGTCGCGGGCGGCTGTATTGACCGGGTTGATGCCGCGTATATCGTCGGGTTGGAAGCGCGCGGGCTTTCTACTTGCGCAAGAAAAGCGCATCAGAATGGAGAGATCAAAGTTACTGAATGGTCAAATGCAGCCCTTGCCTGGCGTCTTAGCGCCGGAGCCAGATGTATACCGTTTATGCCGGTATATGTACTTACCGGGACAGATACTTTTGAATATTCCGCCGCAATTCAGACAGAATGTCCGTTTTCAAAAACCAAAATTACACTTGTGCCGGCTTTGAATCCTGATGTTGCCTTGATCCATGTACACCGCGCGGATGAAATGGGCAACTGTGAAATCGAAGGTATTACAGTTGCGGACCAGGACTTGGCGGCAGCATCCAAAGTAACAATTATTACTTGTGAGGAAATTGTCCCTACTGATTATTTTAGAGATAATCCATCCAGAACAACGATTCCATGGATTAATGTTGATGCGGTAATAGAAATAAAAAACGGCGCTTATCCGGCGAATATGTCCGGCCGGTATTTCTCAGATGAAGCTCACCTGACGGAATGGCTCAATGCTGAAAAAGACCAGGAAACCTTTAAGGAATTCCTTGAAAAATATATTTATACCTGCAAAGACTTCAATGAATATCTGGAAAAATGCGGAGGACAGCAACGCATTATGGAACTTTACGAGGAGGAACACAAATAATGAATGATTACAATCCTATGGAATTGATGCTGGTAAGCGCCGCCCGCGAACTGAAAGATAATTCGGTTATCATTGTCGGAACTGGGGCTCCGTGTGCCGCCGCAATGCTGGCGCAGCAGACCCACGCTCCGAATATGACAATTCTTTTTGAAGCTGGAGGTATTGGCCCGGAACTGAAACAGATGCCTATTTCTGTAGGTGACAGCAGAACTTTCAACCGCGGTTTGTTTGCTACAAGTATGGACGTTATCATGTCTATGCTCCAGCGGGGAGAGGTGGATACAGCGTTTATCGGCGGAGCGCAAATTGACATGTATGGTAATATCAACTCTACAATAATCGGCAGCGACCATGCCAAACCTAAAGTCAGGTTCCCAGGGTCAGGCGGAGCTAATGATTTAGCTAGTCTTTGCTGGAAAAGCATGTGCATGACGGTGCACAATAGTAAACGTTTTGTGGAAAAAATAGATTTTCTGACAACCCCAGGTCACCTTGGAGGGCCTGTTGCACGGGAAAAAGCAGGGCTTCCCCCCGGATGCGGCCCGTTTAAAGGGGTTACTAATTTGTGTGTGCTGGGATTTCATCCGGAATCCAAACGAATGATGGTGGAAACCATTCATCCGGGAATAACCAGAGAGGATATCCAGGAAAATACCGGTTTTGAACTGCTTTGGAGCGATGATTTAACGGAAACTCAGGTTCCATACAAAGAAGAACTTGAAATTCTCCGGGAAAAAGTTGACCCGGAAAAACTAATAATCGGCCGTCCGGTTGCTTGAAGCCTGTAAATGGAAGTGTTTACTGACAGGTTTGCCCTGACAAATTAAAGGGACATGATCTCTATTTTGCGTTTGTCTGCTGTGTATAATTATAGTAACGGATGAAAATATTATTGACGTAATTTATTATAATGTCAGAACGGCAAGAACCGTAACGCGCCTGCTTTGCATATTTCCTTTGGGAAAGTTTTTCAAAAGCTTTTGCGACATTTCCATTCCAGCGGTTCGGGTCCAGTCCCTGTTCCGCAGCTAGTTTACGTGCGTCAATGACATGTCCGTATCCGCCGTTATATGATGCCAGCGCAAAACACATTTTATCATTTGCCGAAACATCATCCTTGAATTTTTTTCGTAATCGGTACATGTATTTCACTCCGGCTTTTATATTTTCGTCCGGGTCATATACATGACGGCAGCCGAGTTCTTCCGCGGTACGCGGCATCAACTGCATGAGTCCCATTCCCCCGTCCCAGGCTTTCGCGTTTGGATTGAAGCGGCTTTCCTGATATATTTGCGCGGCGATAAAATCCCAAGGGAAAGCGTAATAATTGGCATGCTTCTGAATCATCGGGTCAAATTTTGAGATTCTTCCTTCCCTTATGGTTTTTAACGATATTACCTTTTTAGAACTGGCCCCTGAAGAAAAATATTTACGGAAAGTAATATTGAAAAAAGCGCTTTTGTATTCGGCTTTGAAAAAATTATTTATTTTCTCGCGAAGTTGTGAGCTTTCACTTTTTGTCATCCATGCGTAATTATGGGGCGCAGGCAGGGAAAAAACCATTTTTAGATTCGGATAGCGATGACATTCCGACTTGAAAATATTACTGTCAGCCATTGTATATTGATATTTGCCTTCTGCGGTTTCTCCAAGAATTTCATCTGTTTCCATAGTGTCAGGCAAAGCTGTAATCTTTACTGTGATACCTGAACCCTGGAGTTTTTTTAGCGAAAAGTAATATCCGCTGTTTACTCTGACAGCAATGTTTTTCCCAGCTAAATCCTGTAATGATTTGACTGGCGGAGCTGATTTGTGCGCTATGATTTGTTCATATATCCTGACATAAGGACGGCAAAGACTGAGGCCGGGGATTTTAGCGCGTTCGCCGGTAACAGTCATCATAGCGGCAATCAGGTCGCCTCTGCCTTCCTTGAGATATTTAAACATGCTGTCCCATGACGGCGGCACTACCATAACTAATTTTAATTTATGCTTTTTCGCAAAACGCTTTGCAAGTTCATATTCAAATCCCATCAAACGTCCGCGATGAATAAAGTAACTGTACGGATTGTTTCTGGTAAGCACCCGGATAAAGCCCCGGCGGCGGATGCTCTGCCAGTCATTTTGACGTACTTTGTCGGCATATTCATGCAGGGTTTTCTTGAGGAACTTGTTAAGTGGATTCAGAAGCTGGGAAGCGGATACGTTTACCGCAAAAGCGGAATATTCTTTTCGTGGGAAAGTATAAACCGCTTTTATATCCGAACGGTACTGGCGGTAGGAATCAATAAAGTTATCATCGGCAATAGCGTATTTTATCTTTCCGGTTCCGGTCATATAAAGCATTTCTTCAATATCCCATAATACCGGCGCACGTACGATCCGCATCCCTTTTACTTTGGTGCGGATATCAAGCAGATTTTTCATGTGGGACGAATCCCCTATGACAAAAACATTTTTGTTTTGCAACGCCTGCAAGCCGGAACCGCTGCTTCGGTTTTTAGTGGAAGTAACAATTGAAACTTTGGTTTCCGCTACAGGAACAGAGAACGCCATGTTTTTTTTACGTTCGTCAGTAATAGTAAGATTAGCAAAAATAATGTCAACTTCTCCATCTTTGAGCAGTTTGAGCAGTTCCGGCAGGTTTTCCGTATACCGCATTGCTATCCGCATCCGGTTTTCGGCGGCAAAACGTTCCAGCAGCAGTTGTTCGCGCATAATCGGTGAAACCTTTCTCTGGAGAGTAGCGTACTCTGAAACTTTGGTTGTCGCGGCCCTGAGCACCTTGTTTTTTCCCTGCCCATGGGCATTCAGTATTAAACATGATATAAATAAAAAAAATGTCAGGAACTTATAACTTTGCCGCATATCCTACCTCGTATAATTCTGAAATATTTATTAACTTTTTTCATACTTAATTTTTATCCAGTTCTTTGTTGAAAAGCACAACCCCGCCGGCGGTGGCGACAGGGAGCAGGGGGATTGCCAGAAGCGGGATATATAAGAGGAAATATGCCGCAGTTCCAAACCACAACACTTTCATTCGCCTACCTTTCAAGCTTTGTTTAAACTCCGTCCGGTTCATGGCGCGGTGTTCGACGCTGTACTGTAAAAGCGATAATCCGAAGAAGTAACCCACGACCAGACTGTATATTATTGTTCCGGCATAAGGCAGCAAAAGACTGAAAGGAAAAAGCAGAATTGCCCAGAAAAGAGTTTGCAAGTTCAATATAAAAGCATTTAAAATGGAACTGCCGAAATATAAAAAGGCTTCTTTACCCTTAAGTTCGACAGGCTCGAAATCAAAATAATCTTTTTCCATTTTTAAAGTCATACGATCAAAAAACGGAGCTGCGAGAGTTGAGTACATTGTGGTTACTGTTAATAAAGTAATCATAACCCCGAAAATGACTATTGAGATATTAACCAGCCAACGCAGTAGATAAATCGCCCAACTCCACCATTGAGCGTGTTCTGCCGGTTCTGGAAGCAAGCCCATCAGTAAGGGATGCAGATAGGAAAAATAAAGCCAGAATCCGAGAAGATATAATATAATACTGAAAAGCAGGGGCCACAGGACGTAATGCCAGTAGCGCGGCTTGGTTAAAAACATTTTGAAGCCCGCAAATAAAGCTTTAATTCCGGTACTGAAATCTTTACCGTTCCACATTGTTATTTACGCTTAGCATTCTGGATTATCCGTGTCGCAGCACAAGCGGCTCCAAAACCATTGTCAATATTAACCACGGTCACACCGCTGGCACAACTGTTGAGCATTCCCAGCAAGGCAGCGACACCTCCCATTGCCGCGCCGTATCCGACGCTGGTCGGAACCGCGATCACCGGACAGCTAACCAGGCCTCCGACCACACTGGGCAAAGCTCCCTCCATTCCTGCGACAACGATTATCGCATCGGCTTGTTTAAAGGTTTTTATCTCTCCGAGTAAACGGTGTAAGCCGGCGACACCTACATCATTTATCATGCTTACGCCGATATCACAGGTTTCCAAAGTATATTTTGCTTCCAAAGCAACATTCAAGTCTGAAGTCCCAGCTGTCAAAACTACAACATTTCCGTGTTTTTGAGCCTTTTGCCGGATAATGAAAACTCCCGCCAATTTATCGAATTCTCCTTGCGGAAATTTTTTCTCCAACACTTTTCCTTTGTCTGAGTCAAGCCGGGTAACCAGTACCGGACTTTTCTTCTTTATAAGCGCCGGGACAATTTCACATAGCTGTTCAATAGTCTTGCTCGCGCCGTAAATGAATTCAGGGAAGCCGCAGCGGTTTTTACGGTCATGGTCGATCCGCGCGAAACCAATATTTTCAATTCCCTTTGAGTCTGATATTTGCGACAAGGCGGCAAATATATCGATTTTGCCCTTATCCAGCTCATCCATGATTTTCATTAATTTATCTGACATCAGAGATTCCTTTTTTTATATTGTTTCTAATTTACGCCTCTAAATTAAAAATATCAAGCTTATAAGAAAAGTCTTGGATTATCGTATTAACAGATGTATTATATGATATGTTAAAAAAATGGCTTAAGTTATATTGTGAATGTTGGAGGCCGCACCGCGGGGAATCTGCGGCGGAGGCGGTTTCGCATTTTTGCGTACCTAAACTTAATGGCGCTTTTATGGTTCGAGTTGTTACGATTGTAGCTATCGGCTATATTATTTTCGGTTTTATCCTGATACCGGAATTTATCTTCGGCGCCAGTATGGAACCCACATATTACAGACGGGGATTTACTTTCTGCTGGCGCGGTAAATACCTTTTTTCAAAGCCTGAACGTGGTGATATAGTAATTATCAGGTTTACTGACAAAGTTTCCCTGCTGAAAAGGATCATTGCGCTTCCCGGGGACACTCTTTATATAAAAGACGGAATTGTTTATCTTAACGGCCTTGCGCAAAAAGAGGATTATGTTAAAAATCCTTGTGATTGGGATCTCCCGCCGCGTACGGTTGCGCCGGGTAATGTTTACGTCATTGGCGATAATCGTTCGATGCCGATAGCAAAACAAATATTCGGAGAGGTCAGTCAAAAGCGTATATATGGAGCTCCTCTATGGTAAAATACATAAAATATATAGTAATTGTCCTGCTTTTAATAATTATTACTGTAATTGCGTTTCAGTTTTCCGGAAAAATAACGCCCGAGAAACAGATAAGAAATCGATTGGCAAATTTTCTTGCCAAGGCGTCAAAATCTTCCGGCGATAAATTGAGTACGGGGTTGATCAAGAGCAAAAGTCTGGAAAGCTTTTTTGCTTCACGTTGCAAGTTCCAAATTGGAGTTTCATCATTTTCCGGCACTTATACGCCGGTACAAATATCCAGCAATTCAATGCGCAGCCGGAGTATGTTCAGGCATGTTAGATTCTCAGCGCATGATGTTGAAATAATTTTAAATTCTCCTGAAAAAGCGACGGTCAATTTTACTGGAGCGGTAAATGGTGTGACCAAGCGTGGAAAGTCCATTGATGATTATAAAGAATTGACTTGCAAACTGCGTTTGGTAGAGGGTGAATGGTTGATTTATTCAGTTTCCATAAGGGAAATAATAAAAAAATAGCTTTTTTATTCCAGAGCATTTGCAATATCAGGTTTTAAGGTTATACTAAAAACTCTGTAATAATAAAAATTACAAATCACGTCGCGGGGTAGAGCAGAGGTAGCTCGTCAGGCTCATAACCTGAAGGTCGTAGGTTCGATTCCTACCCCCGCTACCAACTTCCTCCTCAAAAGTACTTTTAAGTCTTCCATTGTATCCAATAGAAAAATCAAAATAAACTACCAATAAACTACCAATAAACTACCAGTTGTTTTCTGTTTGTTTAAGCTTAGGGCAAATTAAAATAAACTACCAGTACAATAAATAAACTACCAGTGGAACAAATAAACTACCAGTGGAACAAATAAACTACCAGAATGGCTTTTGATAGTGTTAGACATATTTAAAAACAGCCAACACGACAGAATGTAAAAACCTAACAAAACCTAATATTCAAACAATCTTTTATTTTATGTTGTGTAACTTGTAAAAAGCTTACATCTTGATTACACGCGTACTACATTTTGAGCTTAAAATCATTACATGCGTTCTACATTGTAATTATATTTTTGCTTACATACAACGTGTAGAATGTAATGTCATGTAACAGCTGTATATATACGATTACATGCTTCATGTATGCTCAACACATGGGGTAATACACACTCATGTATTAAGGAAAAAGTTACCGTTTGAGTAAACATCGGAAACAAGATTCCGAAACATTATTTGACAAAGAGGAAAGTCGCTAATAAATTAAGTCAAGAGGTGGTACATTTTCAAGTGACCACAAGTGGTGTATTTTGACCGACCGGCGACACAATCCGGCTGAAAGAGATTCGCCACATGAATCATCCACACCCCGCGTAATAAAATAAAGCAGAATCAGGACAAATCAAACCAGAATTAATAATGAGCCGGATTATTTTTTCAGGCGTTCTGCGGCATTCGCGAGTATCTTTATTGGACTCCTTAATTCTTCCAACTTGCTGACGGCATTTTTTTACTTTTATTTATTCTTAAATAAATAACCGCTTTTTCATTTTTGAAGTTTGACTTTTACTTATTTTTCCACTATTCTATTTCCTGTTTTATAACAAAAATAGTATACAAGAGGAAAATGATGAGTAACGATAAAGTAGCCTTTAAAGATGTGGTCAAAGCCTGGTGGAAATTTTTCTGGAGATATGCTGTTCTTCTTGTAGCAATGCAGATTGCCATTGGAATTATAATCAATCACCTGTGTAAAGCTTTCGGTAATCCCTTTTTCTTTTACTGGACAGCCAAGGTAGGCAATCTATTCTTACACCTGCTTGTATCATTTTTAATATTTAACTCTATATTGGGCAAGCGAACCTGGAAGTCAAATTTTATACTTATTCCATCATCCAGAGAAAAATATAATACTGAAAACTGCCAATACCAAGTTGGTTTCTTCAGGAAAACTCTAACGTGGTGGAATTATTTCTGGCGATTCGCATTATTTGCCATTGCGATAGCCTTCTTCCTTGGAGCATTACTTCCATATATAATTCAATTTCTCGGAGAAAACCCATTTAAATCTCTGAAATATACAGGTTATCTGGCGATTTTTGCAGCGATCCCTGCATCATTATTGGTGTTCATGCTGCTTATGTGGAGAAAAGGAAAGCGACGCAAACTGGAACTGATACCAGTATTTCTGGATAATAAATAAAATTAGCTGCGTTTACCTTTTTTCTTTTTGGAATCAACGGGCTTTGTTTTCGCTAATTTTGCCTGAATATCTTTCTTTAAATCTTCAAGCTTGTTCAGCCTTGCATTGTACAGATGAAAGACCCGCATAAAATTATTTATCTTCGCTTTGTCGCTATTCTGCTTTGATTCAGGTTTCAACTCATTTATATATTCCAGTGTACGTTTATAGCCTTCCGCGTCATTCGCCAGGCAAAGGCAAAGCAGAATCCTCGGATAAACAACCCCTCCCATAACAAAGCGGTCATTCCTATGGTTCTTCAAGAATATTTTTAATTCTTTTGTGTAAGCTGTTGACCTGGAATCGCTGATATTTTTCAAAACGGTAAGGTACAACATGAAATCTTTTTTATCCGTAGCGGTTTTCAGGAATGTTTTAATAAAATCCTGAGCTTTTCTATTAGATGTAGCGCAGAGTATTGGAATAAAATATATCAGTTCTTTTTTGTTTTTGGGATCAAAATATTTCATGGACGTTGAAACATAGGCTGGATTTCCGACCATATTCTGTGAGTTCATTAAAGCAAATGACTTGAGCCTATCATTTGCCAGCCATGAAATCATCAGTTTTTCAAATCTCTTCTTGTCCTTTTTGACAAAAATCTGACCAGCCATATTACTGAGTTTAGGGTCTTTCAATGCCAATTCAAAAATAGCGACGCTGTTTGAAAAGTTTCTTCTGGAAATATTATAGAGTAGATACCTTTTAAAACCAATGTTAATATTCTTCTGTGAATAAACCGCCAGCCAGAAATTACAGTCTTTTTTAGGCATAACCCGGCTGAACTCACCAATGCCATTCAAACGATACAAACATACAAGAGCCAATGAAGCATAGTTTTCATCACTGATCACTTTTTTCAAGAAAGCGTTTTCTTCTTCAGGCCTAAGTTTTTTGTATTGGTCAATGAGCTTATTATATTTTGTAACATCACCAGCTTTAATGGCGGGAATATTATATTTCTGACCGCAAATCACATACGTAGCGTCCTTCTTGGTCAAGGGCAGTAAATAATCTCCTTTAGTTCTGACCTGCCAGACAAGCCAGCCGAGAAATTTCATTTTTACATCTGATTTTTTCCCGGATAGGAAACCGGTTAGTTTCAAGTCTTTTCCTCGGTTCCGGGATTTAATAATCCCGATCTCATCGGCATACTTAGCGGCTTCCCAAAAACAATTATATTCTTTAGCGTTAGCGCCAATCCCGATAATCAAGCAAAAAACAAACAAAAAACTTCTTAAAACCTGCATAAAACCTCTCCCATAATTAAAAAATTCAAACCATAGTTTAAAATACCACAAACAAGTAAATATTAAAGTCAAAATATTAAAAATCTGTAAATAGCTTAACGTTTTTTGTTATTAGTATAAAAATTAAATCATCTTTATAAAAGCCTGTAAATTTACAGGGGAATAAATATGCTATATGTATAATTATACATAGGGGAAATATGAGAAAAATATTCTGGTTGGCTGCTTTGCGTCTGATTCGACAGGTTGGGACTTTAGATATTAATGAACAACTGGCAAGGGAGAATGAATATCTGCAGGCGGAATTACTGGTTGTAAAAGCTCAACTCAAGAAAAATAAAAAGCGACTGCGTTTCACCGATGAACAGCGCAAACTGCTTGCGGAAAAAGGCAAAGCTCTCGACAGCCGCCTTTATGACCTTGCTTCGATTGTTACCCCGGCTACGATTTTGCGCTGGCATCGGCAGCTTGTGGCAAAGAAATTTGATTCGTCACAATCCCTAAGAAAAATAGGCAGACCAAAAACTCCTGAGGAGATCGCAACGCTTGTGGTTAATATGGCTTTGGATAATCCTTCATGGGGATATACTCGTATTGCCGGAGCGATATATAATCTTGGAATAAAAGTTTCCAGAAATACCGTTGCCAATATACTGAAAGAGAAAGGCATTAGTCCTTCCGGTGATCGCGGTTATGACGGCATGTCGTGGAATGAATTTATCAAAGTCCATAAAGACGTATTGTGGGCTACGGACTTTTTTACGGCTGAAATATGGTCAAAATTCGGACTTATCACCTATTATGTGCTGTTTTTTATCAATGTCGGCTCTCGTGAAATTTTTTATTGGTGGTATGACTCCACACCCTAATGGTGACTGGATGGCACAGATTGCTAGAAATATTAGCGGCTTTGACGGTGAACTGATTAACGCGAAATATCTCATCCACGACCGGGACGGCAAATATACGATGCAGTTTGATGAAATACTGGAATCTGCCGGAGTGCGTCCTATCCGCCTGCCGCCCAGGTCACCGAATTTGAACGCTTACGCTGAAAGATTTGTTTTGAGCATAAAATCCGAGTGTTTGAATAAAATCATCTTTGCCGGGGAAAAGTCCTTGCGCCGCGCTGTTAAAAACTACGTGGAACATTATCATACCGAACGCAATCATCAGGGGCTTGATAATTGTATTCCTTTTCCAGTAAATGAAATCGGAAGTGCAACAGGCGAAATCAAGTGCAAGGAACGGCTTGGCGGTATTCGTACCGTCTGAAACCGTCGCTATACGGCTCATAGCATCGTAGGTGTAGGAATTTATCAGTTTCTGCGTTGTATCCTCCATTAACTTCATCGACGACATTCTCCCAAGCGTATCATAGGCGTATTCAAGTTTACCGTTACCACTCAATATATACGGGATACTCGAAGATGCAAGCCGTAAATTCGCGTCATAAGTGTTTGTCCGGGTTCCAGAGGCGTCGGTAACCGTCGCCAGTTGCCCCATGCGGTTATAAGTAAAACTGATGTCCGGGGTGGTATCCGAATAATCAATGCTGTTCTGACTTCCGGCGTTGTCATAGCCGTAAGTCGTGGTAATGCCGCGATCCCAAACCCTGGTTAGAAGCTGTCCGCCCGCGTTGCAGGTATAGGTCGTGCCCTTGCCGTCGTCATAGACTTTAGAGGTCATAAAGCCGCTTGCCGGGTCGTAATTTCAGGTTATGCAATGTTGATTTTGCCGCATTCCAAAGCGGGGGATATTGCGTCTATACTAAATGCGAAAAATACGACCTCTGCAATATCTGGTGATTTCATCAGCTGGTAAAAGTGTCTCGTTGGATTCATGCTGGCTCATTGCAGAAGATGAAATCTGGTTTTACTTGTTTTTACAAGATGCAGTCCATTTTTCGATAGTAGCTGATTTTTTCATGAATGCTGATTTATTAGTTTCAAGGAATTCTAAATACCATCCTTTTTTTTCTGGTTCATAAATATAGCGCAAAATATATTTGTTCGGCCCCAGCAAATCAACACTACGCCAAATGGAAAATGATTTGTTTTGGGTAGAATAATTCCAATTGGAAAAGTTAATCTTATTATCAAAAATCTTTCTGCTTGGCCAGTGATTTGTGCTTATTCTCGATTTAATTATTTCATTAAGCACAAATTCTCCACTTTCAATATATGAATTTATTTCGTTATAAAATTTCGCTGATCCATAAGCCCTAATACTTGTCTGATAATAGTTTGGACAGGCTTCGAGTAGTAATGCGTGGTCATAATTAGGTATTGTGCGACTTAATTTCAACCATTTTGAATTAAAACGAAAGAGTTTGATTTCAAGTAATTGTAATTGTTTTAATAATTTATCAAATTCTTTTTGTTGAATTATAGTTATTTTACTATTGTTATTTTCTATTCTACTAAAAGAATTAGCAATAAGCCTAGCAATGTCATGTACTTGTTCGTTTATTGATAATACTATTTTATATTTATCAATGAAATATTTATTTTTTATGAACGAAATAACAGTGCTAATTTCTTTAGAACGTAAAGAAGTATCATCTAATATATTATCTAATTTCTCCTTAGCTTTTTTAAATTGCATTGATTGAATTTCATATATAGCAAAATTGCTAGCCATTAAATCATGCTTAACCTCTGTTAGTTTTAGTATTTCCCAAGTTCCGCCAATTTTTGCGTCTGAATTCATTTTACGAATCTGAAAATCTTTCCACTCTTTGAGAGCTGGATCGTTATGCAAACTGTTACACCCAGAAAACAAGAATAAATATAAAACTCCCCAAACCATATTTTTTTTCATTATTAATATTTCCCATATAGTTTTTCATAATATTGTCTTTCTACCTGTACGGCTTCTTCTTCCGCTCTGCCTATTGGGGATTTCTTACTTCTGTTCCACTTAGTAAATTGTGCAAACATTTCAGATTCGATATATGAACCATGATTGACATAATCACTTAATTCGAGGGTTTCTTTTATGGTAGAATTGTCAGTGCAATTTTTGATAGTAAATTCTTCGTTATATATATCAATAGCTTTTTGCCCTATTTTTTCATATTGCTTTATATGTTGTTGTTCATGAAGCATAACGCCATCATAAGTGTGAAAAATATTATTATTATAATATTCTGAATTTGTCCAGTCTTTGAATCCTTTATTCAGCTTCCAGCGTCCCGCTGAACCTTCTTGACCAGCTTTATTCCAAGCGGTTCTTGTTGGTATTCTTATGATTGTATGCCAAATAACTTTAGCTATAGTAAGACAACAAGATTTAACTTTTTTCCCTTTGCTTTTGTAAGGGTTGGAAATAATCTTAAATACGACTTTATCAACAGCTCCAAGCTCTGCGCATGCTCCTCTACCGCCACAAGCTTTGTCTGATTCAGAATAACTATTATATAAGATTTTCTTAGTGCTATGCTGACTTATTGGTTCATTGGGATTACTAATCATGGTAGTATCATAGTACCCTAAATGATCCCAGTAATTTATTGGGCTGTTTCCAGTCATCCCATACAGATTAAATCCACCTCTTTCTCCAATTGGATCACGAGTTAGCCAACGTCCAAAGTTAAATCCGTAATCACGAAGCCCGTAGTCACTGGATTTGAGTACAGGATTGTAGTATTCGCTACTGAAACGATACATGTTGTCATCGGCATATGTACCGGATTTTGAAGCAATACCGCCGAATGGCTTATAATCGTAGCTGGCGACTTCATTGCCTGATACGTCTACCATTGAACGAACGTTTTTATTTCCGCCAACGATGTAGAAATAGTAATTTGTGCCGTCCTTTACCCACAACGGCACGTCCAAATCAACAGGCTGCCAAGTGTAGAGTTTCAGGAGATTGTCGCTTCCATCGTATTCAGCTATTTTCTTAAAACCTTTGTACACAAATTTAAGATGTTTTGATAAAGTCCAAGTGCCAGTAGAGGTATAATATTTTTCTTCAATGCGTCTACCTGCATAGTCGTACTTATACTCGAATTTCTTGGTATTATCCGCATTAATTACGGTAACAGGACGGTTTTCCGCATTGTAAGTATATGTCCATGTTCCGTCCGAGGTCATGTTTCCGTCATTGTCATAAGTATAAGTTTGTGGCGTTTTAGCTACATAGTATTTACCGGATATAGTCTTGACTATGTCCTTGTCCTCGGTAGCGTCAAACTTCACCGCGTGGATTTCGAGGTTCGCTTCTTTGGCGGCGCTTGTGTTGTCCACGGGTACGGCCTTAGAGAAATACTTACCTGAGCGGGTAGTATGGTAAACCTGCCCGGTGTCAGCGTCTTTGACCCTGACGGTCGCGTCAGTCGCGGCGCTCCCGGCTATCGGAACCGCTCCCGGAATAGTCCTTTGAGTATACTGGTTAACGTTATTACTGCTATATGCGGAATCCATCCCGGTCATGCCTTCGGTCGCGGTCTTGCGGTTGCCGATGTCGTCAAAGGTATAGTTGAAGCTCTGCCCGGCAATGGCGTTCCCGGCGGCGTCTTTCTTAATGCCGCTGGTGACCTGGCCTTTTTCATCGTAAGTGTACTCCCAGTAAGTGCCGTCGGCTAAGGTCAGCTTCGTGCGTTGGTCTTTGTCGTTGTATTCGTAAGTGTAAGTACGGGTAGCTGCGCCCGCAACGCTCGAAGTCGAAAGCAGACGGTTGAACGCGTCGTAAGTTTTAGTCGTACTTAATTTGGTGGCCTCGCCCTGCTTGACGACAATGCTGTTAAGGAGGTTAGTGCCGGAAAGACGGGTGTATTCGGCGGTATTCGTGCCGTCCGAAACCGTCACTATACGGCTCATAGCGTCGTAGCTGTAGCTGTTGATAAGTTTCTGCGTTGTATCCTCCATCAACTTCATCGACGACATTCTCCCAAGCGTTACGAAATATTATAAAAGCTATTAGTCAATTTTACAGATCAACAAAACCGGAAATTGACAGAAAGATTTATCCGCAAAAAACAACATCAGAAAACTGCCCGTGATTTACCCGGGCAAAATCAATCTTTCTTTTTTGAATCTTTGGTTTTATTTTTCTCGGAGTGCTTTTTGCTAGCGGCAAGGAAAGCAGCAACTGTTTTATTGTGTTTAGCAAGATATTCAAATTTTTCTTGAGCAGATGAAAAAGAATCTACAACGCTCTTCTTTGAAATTCTCTTCTTATTAGTAAAGGGGAAATTACCTAAACAGGACAAATTATCAAAGGGGGGTAAATTAAATTGCTCATTTACCTGGATTACTTTTACAGGCTTTACATGGGTATTTATAAGAAATAATCGTCCATTGGATACATCAAATTTTTCTCCATTAATATTAACTTCCCCTTTACCAGTTTTTCCATCAAATTTACCAACACATTGAAATTTTGCAGCAGAATCAGATCTGGTTAAATTACACTCTATATTAGGTGAGTCTAACATCATGCTAGGCGCATGTTCGAGGGGATAATTTGGATCATTATCCCAAAAGGCTACGATTATTTCCTGTTTTTTATTTTTACTATAAGCAGCAGTGTGATAGAAATATACAGATGTATCATATACACG
This sequence comes from Victivallaceae bacterium, assembly GCA_963664605.1. Taxonomy (GTDB): domain Bacteria; phylum Verrucomicrobiota; class Lentisphaeria; order Victivallales; family Victivallaceae; genus JAHOYW01. Next base: position 143,277 of record OY761536.1, on the reverse strand, counting down.
TGCTCCCATATACCCAGATGATGGTCCAGGTTTGACCTTGCTACAACTAGTAGCTACAAGAACAAGGGAAAAACATAGAGCTAACATCATAAATTTTATTTTCATAATTATCCTTTGAGTTTTATCTTCTATAGCGATCATTTATTATTGATCCATCCATATTAATTTCTTTAGCATTGTCCCAGAATAAGTCGCCAGATTTAGTAGTTTTATCTTTTCCTACAATTGGTATAATTTTACCATTTCTTTTATTACAACAATCAATCGTTACTTTTTTTGAAAAAACAGCAGTTCTCTTTATTGCCCTTACGTTCCCCTCAACCATATATACTCCTAAACTTATACCTAAGATTACCGGTCTGGGTGATTTATCTGCTTGAAACAATTCTATTATCCTCTGTGCATTTTCCAATCCAGCTTCTTTATTAAATTCCTCCCACGAGCCAGCAGCCCATAGGGTAAATTCGACCCGACTGCCATCTTTATAGATTTTCTTAGGTATTATACCTGACTTAATTTTCGCGCCTTGCAAATCATGTGGTATAACTTTAGCTAGAGGAGACATAGGAGAAATGTATCTTACTTTGCCTTTTTCACAAGTATACTGGATGGCAAAATAGAATTCTGCGACTAAATCATCACCACCCAAAATCCACAAATCATCATCCCACAGCTCAACAGAATATGCAAATACGTCAGACAACCCCAGTAAATCCCACTTATTGATAGTGTCGTTGTTAACAAATCCATACAGCAAATTGAACTTCTTTTCTTTTCCTACAAATTCTCCAATTGGATCACGAGTTAGCCAACGTCCCAGAACAAATTTGTAATCACGAAGCCCATAGTCGCTGGATTTGAGAATCGGGTTGTAGTATTCACTGCTGAAACGATACATATTACTGTCAGCATATGTCCCGGATTGTGAAGTAATAATGCCGAATGGATTGTAATCGTAGCTGGCAACTTCATTGCCTGATACATCCACCATTGAGCGGACGTTTTTATTACCGTCTACAATGTAGAAATAATAGGTGCTTTCATCCTTAACCCACAACGGAACGTCCAAGTCTACTGGTTGCCAAGTGTAGAGTTTCAGGAGATTATCGCTTCCGTCATATTCGGCTATTTTCTTGAAGCCTTTGTAAACAAATTTCAAGTGTTTTGATAAAGTCCAAGTTCCGCTTGAAGTATAATATTTTTCTTCAATTCTCCTACCTGCGTAGTCGTACTTATACTCGAATTTCTTGGTATTATCCGCATTAATTACGGTAACAGGACGGTTCTCCGCATTGTATGTATAAGTCCATGTTCCGTCCGAGGTCATGTTTCCGTCATTGTCATAAGTATAAGTTTGTGGCGTTTTAGCTACATAGTATTTACCGGATATAGTCTTGACTATATCTTTGTCCTCGGTAACGTCAAACTTCACCGCGTGGATCTCGAGATTCGCTTCTTTGGCGGCGCTTGTGTTGTCCACGGGTACAGCTTTGCTGAAATATTTACCTGAGCGGGTAGTATGGTAAACCTGCCCGGTGTCAGCGTCTTTGACCCTGACTGTCGCGTCAGTCGCCGCGCTCCCGGCTATCGGAACCGCGCCCGGTATGGTCCGCTGTGTGTACTGGTTAACGTTATTACTGCTATATGCGGAATCCATCCCGGTCATGCCTTCGGTCGCGGTCTTGCGGTTGCCGATGTCGTCAAAGGTATAGTTGAAGCTCTGCCCGGCAATGGCGTTCCCGGCGGCGTCTTTCTTAATGCCGCTGGTGACCTGGCCTTTTTCATCGTATGTATACAGCCAATACGAACCGTCCGCCAGTGTTAATTTTGTCCGTTGGTCTTTGTCGTTGTATTCGTAAGTGTAAGTACGGGTAGCTGCACCCGCGACGCTCGAAGTCGAAAGCAGGCGGTTGAACGCGTCGTAGTTTTTAGTCGTGTTCAATTTGGTGGCCTCGCCCTGCTTGACGACAACGCTGTTAAGGAGGTTTGTGCCGGAAAGACGGGTGTATTCGGCGGTATTCGTGCCGTCCGAGACTGTCGCTATACGGCTCATAGCGTCGTAGCTGTAGGAATTTATCAGTTTCTGTGTGCTGTTCTCCATCAACTTCATCGACGACATTCTCCCAAGCATTACGAAATATTACAAAAGCTCTTAGTCAATTTTACAGATCAACAAAACCGGAAATTGACAGAAATATTTATCCGAAAAAACAACATCAGAAAAACTGCCCGGGATTTCACCGGCTCCTGACCCAGTCTAAATTTCATAACGACAAATCAATTTTTTTAGTCATTAATTCTCCCGATGGGGATTTTTCAAAAAAGTGTCTATCAATAAATTCAAAATCTTTATCTTTGCCCGGAATGTAATAATAAATTAAACGACTCATCAATCTAGTTTTTGCATCTCCTTTTAGCTCAACAAAAAAGTCCTTATAATAAAGAGTGTCTGAAGGACTGACAATGTCTTTTGGAGCATATGTCGCAATAAGTCCAAGTCCTTTTGAAAAAATATAAATAAATTCATCTTTAGATTTGTATATTTTATTTACAGGAAATTTATAATTTGCATAGACAATTTTTTCATTTATTTTTAAAGCACTAGAATCAAATAAACTTGAAAATTGTTGCCAATAAGCTCCTCCTAAAAAAAATCTTGGTAAAAAACTTACTGAGTATTTCTGAGAAACTAATTTTAAATTTATTTTTTCACCTATTTGTTTAAGTTCTTCTTTACTAAAAAGAGAGATTTTAACATTGCCATTTGGAACTTGTTTTAGGCGAAAAATGGACAAAACAACCTCATTTTTGTGGTAAATTTGGTATTGGTTAACATTAACCTTACTACCATCACAAGACAAGGGATAATTATGTATTTCGACAATAATAGCACTTTCAAGCATTATTCCCTTTGAGTCGTTATATAATAGTTCAGCCATATCTTTTAAGCTTAAAGGTTCTTTTTTGGCAAGCAAGCTACAAAGCAAAGGTAATTGATCTTTAGATATAATTAAATTAAACCTATTCACAATCTGATAATCACAAGGATGACCATATATTAATATGCTTCCAGAACTATAAGGAAACCAAAAATCTTTGTTTTGGGGAATAGGACATTCTTTTATTATTTCTTCTTTTCCGCAGCCCATAAAACAAAAAGGTAATATAAGTAATAACAAAATCTTTATCATATTTATTCTCCAAAATATGCTTTTATGGCTCTTGGCGGCAAGTAATATCCAGTTATACCAATTATCTTTATTGCCTTATTCGACTTCATATAACTACTACGAAATTCCCATTTCCCCCATGCTCGCAAATAAACTGAACAACAAACACTACTTCCAACAGAACGCTTATAACTACCACTTACTTGATAAGTTCCTTGTCCAAGTAAATTGACCTTCCAGGAAAGGTTTATCTTTGCCTCTTCAAGAGTAGGTCTGTTTCGACGCATATAGGTAGCTCCTCCGCTACCATGTGCAGCTTGTGTGTTAGATAATTTATCATACCATTTTTGCGATAATTCCGTAGCTTTTTCGGTTGCGTATTGAGATAATTCATTTACCCCTGTACGAGATTTTATTACAGCAGTTAACACAGTAAAGAAGGCATTAGGAGTAATACCATTTTTTTCTACTTCTTCTAATAAATCAATGGTTGCAACCCCAAGGTATCCTACAGAAACAGCACCTACTCCTGTTTTTATCGCGTGCAACAAAAGATCATCTAAAATTTGAGTTTTATTAGTTAGATGATCCATAGTACTTTGCAACATTCTTTTTGCTTTAATGCCACAATCACCACTTTTATTAGCGTTTGGGTTAGAGTATATAATTTTACTCAACTCATTCTTAAGCATTTTGGCTAAATAGGCAGTTGTTGCTTTAGAATCATTATCACTATACCATCTTTCTTTGCCAGATATTAACCCTAATATATCCCAATGGCCGATACTACTGTTGTTGATAAATGAATATAAATTATATCCACCCTTTTCTCCCATGGGGTCTCTATTAGTCCATCGGCCTGAATCAACATTATAATAGCGGTAGTTGTAATAGATCAGTCCGCTTTCGTCATCATGGTATTCAGAACTAAAACGGTATTTATTGGAGTCTTTGTATGTTCCTGAGCTCGCTACTATTTTACCAAATGGGTTATAGTCATATTCGGCAACAATATTATTGCTTGAATCAACCATTGAACGGACGTTCTTATTACCGTCTATGATGTAATAATAGTAATTAGTTCCGTCCTTAACCCATAGCGGCACATCTGGTCTAATCGGTTGCCAGGTGTAAGTCTTCTGCAGTACATCACTACCGTTGTATTCAGCTATTTGCTTATAGTTGTTATAAACAAATTTCTGTTCACTTGCCAGCGTCCAGTTTCCAGTAGAACCGGTATAGACCTTTTTGCTGAACCTTCTACCCATATAATCATAAGCAAATTCCAGCTTATTGTCGGCGGATTCAGCCTGTATCATCCGGTTCTCACCGTTCCAGGTATACGTCCACTCACCGTCCGAGGTCATGTTTCCGTCATTGTCATAAGTATAAGTTTGTGGCGTTTTAGCTACATAGTATTTACCGGATATAGTCTTGACTATGTCCTTGTCCTCGGTAGCGTCAAACTTCACCGCGTGGATTTCGAGGTTCGCTTCTTTGGCGGCGCCTGTGTTGTCCACGGGTACAGCTTTGCTGAAATATTTACCTGAGCGGGTAGTATGGTAAACCTGCCCGGTGTCAGCGTCTTTGACCCTGACTGTCGCGTCAGTCGCCGCGCTCCCGGCAATCGGAACCGCGCCCGGTATGGTCCGCTGTGTGTACTGGTTAACGTTATTACTGCTATATGCGGAATCCATCCCGGTCATGCCTTCGGTCGCGGTCTTGCGGTTGCCGATGTCGTCAAAGGTATAGTTGAAGCTCTGCCCGGCAATAGAATTTCCGGCGGAGTCTTTCTTTATGCCGCTGGTGACCTGGCCTTTTTCATCGTATGTATACAGCCAATACGAACCGTCCGCCAGTGTTAATTTTGTCCGTTGGTCTTTGTCGTTGTATTCGTAAGTGTAAGTACGGGTAGCTGCACCCGCGACGCTCGAAGTCGAAAGCAGGCGGTTGAACGCGTCGTAGTTTTTAGTCGTGTTCAATTTGGTGGCCTCGCCCTGCTTGACGACAACGCTGTTAAGGAGGTTTGTGCCGGAAAGACGGGTGTATTCGGCGGTATTCGTGCCGTCCGAGACTGTCGCTATACGGCTCATAGCGTCGTAGCTGTAGGAATTTATCAGTTTCTGTGTGCTGTTCTCCATCAACTTCATCGACGACATTCTCCCAAGCGTATCATAGGCGTATTCAAGTTTACCGTTACCACTCAATATATACGGGATACTCGAAGATGCAAGGGCGAAATAAGGCCTGTATTATGCGACACGGCCCCGAAAGGGCTTTTCTTCCGGCTTTACATAAAGGTTATGCAATGTTGATTTTGCCGCATTCCAAAAACTCCACAGGAATAAAAAAATCAGGCAAAAAATGAAAGAAAATTAATTCCCTGAATCCTTAATAGATTTCTCCTGCATCTTAGGAAGAAATGAAAAAACAACAAAACTTCCTAAGGTAATTATAAATGGTAATGATGTTAATAATACAATATAAATCACAGGTGGATGAATTTTACTTAAAAGCTTAAAGAATACAATCAAATATCCTACTGCTGAAATAAAAGTTATCGTGATTCGTATTTTTCTAAAATATAATAAGCTCGCAATAAGTGCTAAAAGACTTGATACAATCAAAATATAATTCATTGCATAGACTGTTTCATATTGTCGTTGCTTCCAAATTATTTCTCCTAGAAATTGTAGTCCACCATGAGGTCCAGGCCAACCTATGCAGTTAATAAAAAATGTACTTGTCAATACCAAAAAAAAATGAATTATACGATGTTTCATGTTTGCTAATAATCTCATTGTTTTAACCCACAAGCTTTCCAGCATTTACAATTTTTCAGACCATTTTTCTTAACAAAATTCCGAAATTCTTTTAACACACTCAATGTTCGTTTTTTTGTTAGTCTGTATCTTTTGGTTCCCAGTTCATAATTGGCATACAAACGAGTCTCACCATTAGCTGCAACAACAGCTGTACGCATTGCATCCCCTGCTGCTCGTCCATCTACTCCTCCCACTGCATCTAAGAGTATATTGTCAGGGTAATTAGTTACAGCATCGTCAAAATATAATAGATTTTTCTGTGGACTAAAGGCATTGTGATGGGTATAAACATTACCGGCAGTACCAATACCGTAATCTCCATGTGCTACCCAGTCCTGATGAGGGTGCAAAGCTGTTCCAAGTTGACCAAGGGCTTCATCAGCATCATCATTTTTCTTTCCTTTCCAATCACAAGCTTCTTTTGCTTTTTGGAAATGTTTTTCATAATTTACTATTCTAGAATCTTTGCCACTCTTATTTCGATTAAAGTGATAGCTTTGGTCTCCCCAAGGTGCCCACCCTTTACCTCCTCCAAGGGTTCCACCATCGACAGCTTCATCTGCAGCTCCTATTGCAGCGGCGGCATCAGGTGCATATCCTACATTTTTAGACCACCTTCTAGTCGCTACTTCATGAATATTTCTACCCCACATTCCCAATATATCAATTTTATTAATTGGATTATTGGAAACAAAAAGATATAGATTTGGCTCATCCGCTTCCCCAATCGGGTCACGAGTTCTCCAACGCCCTAGAACAAAGCTGTAATCACGTACTCCAAAGTCGCTAGATTTAAGTACAGGACAGTAGTATTCGCTACTGAAGCGATACATGTTGGTGTCGGCATATGTGCCAGATTGCGAAGCAATACCGCCGAAAGGCTTGTAATCGTAACTGGCAACTTCATTGCCTGATACGTCCACCATTGAGCGGACATTTTTATTGCCGTCTACAATGTAGAAGTAATAGGTGCTCCCGTCCTTAACCCACAATGGCACGTCTAAATCCACGGGCTGCCAAGTGTAGAGTTTTAGCAGATTATCGTTTCCATCATATTCGGCTATTTTCTTGAAACCTTGGTAGACAAATTTCAAGTGTTTAGATAGAGTCCAAGTACCGCTTGAAGTATAATATTTTTCTTCAATTCTTCTACCTGCATAGTCATACTTATACTCAAATTTCTTGGTATTATCCGCATTAATTACGGTAACAGGACGGTTTTCCGCATTGTATGTATAAGTCCATTCTCCGTCCGAGGTCATGTTTCCGTCGGTGTCATAGGTAAATGACTGTGGCGTTTTAGCTACATAGTATTTACCGGATATGGTCTTGACTATGTCCTTGTCCTCGGTAGTGTCAAACTTCACCGCGTGGATTTCGAGGTTCGCTTCTTTGGCGGCGCTTGTGTTGTCCACGGGTACAGCTTTGCTGAAATACTTACCTGAGCGGGTAGTATGGTAAACCTGCCCGGTGTCAGCGTCTTTGACCCTGACTGTCGCGTCAGTCGCCGCGCTCCCGGCAATCGGAACCGCTCCGGGTATGGTGCGCTGTGTGTACTGGTTAACGTTATTACTGCTATATGCGGAATCCATCCCGGTCATGCCTTCGGTCGCGGTCTTGCGGTTGCCGATGTCGTCAAAGGTATAGTTGAAACTCTGTCCAGCGATAGAATTTCCGGCGGAGTCTTTCTTAATGCCGCTGGTGACCTGGCCTTTTTCATCGTAAGTGTACTCCCAGTAAGTGCCGTCGGCTAAGGTCAGCTTCGTGCGTTGGTCTTTGTCGTTGTATTCGTAAGTGTAAGTACGGGTAGCTGCGCCCGCAACGCTCGAAGTCGAAAGCAGACGGTTGAACGCGTCGTAAGTTTTAGTCGTACTTAATTTGGTGGCCTCGCCCTGCTTGACGACAACGCTGTTAAGGAGGTTAGTGCCGGAAAGACGGGTGTATTCGGCGGTATTCGTGCCGTCCGAAACCGACGCTATACGGCTCATAGCGTCGTAGCTGTAGGAATTTATCAGTTTCTGTGTGCTGTTCTCCATCAACTTCATCGACGACATTCTCCCAAGCATTACGAAATATTATAAAAGCTATTAGTCAATTTTACAGATCAACAAAACCGGAAATTGACAGAAATATTTATCCGAAAAAACAACATCAGAAAAACTTCCCGGGATTTCAGGATTACAGTCTTGGTCTATATGGGTGAATAATTTTACAAACAAAATAGCCATTATCTGAAATAATGAAACAAAATACTGATTTTTCAAAAGCATCATTAAATATTTTAACCTCATTTCCTTTTAATACGAAATAATCTTTCATGTCTTTTTTAAACATATTTAATACCTCGGCTGGAGGTTTTTTAAATAACCATGAACTTACTCTTTTTCTCTTCTTAAATTTATATTTCACAAGAAATAAATCCACTTTACCAGTATCAAACTTGCCATATAAATCAATATAGCTAACTCCTGTTTTTTTAACATTACGCACCATAAGAATATCACCAACTGTAGGGGCATCAATATATGTTGGTAAATTATATTTTTTTAGTTCATCAAAAGATTTAATGATTAACTTTTCTTTTATAGCCTTATTAAATAACGGTTTAAAATAAGGAAATAACAAAAAGAAACATACACAAAAAACAGCAATCCCAATTAATGTAGTTTTAGTCCTATTATTTCGTTTTAATTTTGACATTAATAGTTCCTCCTTTAGCATCTTTATATTTCGAGATTATCTTAATAGAGAAATCAGCTGCATTTATTTTTTCAGTAATATCTATAAGATTCTCAAAAAATTGTCCACCTTCTCCAAATGCATTAGCATCTATTCTATCTACCCACTCTAGGGTAAAATCAACATCTTTATAGAATATTTCTCTAGGACATTTCCTTGCGTAAAAAGACCCATTTATATAAAGTTCCCTTGTTCCACTTAGCCAAGAACCTAAATCTGTTGGCTTGGCCCAGCCATTAATGGGATAAATAGCAACTCCAAACGCCGTATATTTTTTAGCTAAATTATCATTAACTGTAAACTTCTTATACTGAGCCCTTATTTTACCCCTTTTTTCATAATCCTCAATCCAGTCTTTTAATGCTAGCCCTATTTCCGAGCTAAATTGTGCTGGAATCTCTCCATCGTCATCGTTGAATACATGTTGATCATAGGCGGTTTTCCAGTTGTAAATAATTCCGAGTGGGTGTGAAGCAATGGCTTGTCTTTTAAGCCATTCTGCTGTTATTTTAACTGCCAACGAAGAAATTAATCCTAACTTATCCCACTTATTAATTGGATCATTATTGCATATGACATAAAGGTTATATCCGCCTTTAATTCCTATTGGATCACGAGTTGTCCAACGCATTATGATAAAGCTGTAATCACGGAGTCCGTAGTCGCTGGATTTAAGAGTCGGATTGTAGTATTCGCTGCTGAAACGATACATGTTGCTGTCGGCATATACCCCGGATTGCGAAGCAATATCGCCAAACGGCTTATAATCGTAGCTGGCAACTTCATTGCCTGATATGTCTACCATTGAACGAACGTTTTTATTTCCGTCTACGATGTAGAAATAATAAGTAGTACCGTCTTTAACCCACAACGGAACGTCCAAGTCTACTGGCTGCCAAGTGTAGAGTTTCAGGAGATTGTCGCTTCCATCGTATTCAGCTATTTTCTTGAAACCATTATAGACAAATTTCAAGTGTTTCGCTAAAGTCCAAGTGCCAGTAGAGGTATAATATTTTTCTTCAATGCGTCTACCTGCATAGTCGTACTTATACTCAAATTTCTTCGTATTATCCGCATTAATTACGGTAACAGGACGGTTTTCCGCATTGTATGTATAAGTCCATGTTCCGTCCGAGGTCATGTTTCCGTCGGTGTCATAGGTAAATGACTGTGGCGTTTTAGCTACATAGTATTTACCGGATATAGTCTTGACTATGTCCTTGTCCTCGGTAGCGTCAAACTTCACCGCGTGGATTTCGAGGTTCGCTTCTTTGGCGGCGCTTGTGTTGTCCACGGGTACGGCCTTAGAGAAATACTTACCTGAGCGGGTAGTATGGTAAACCTGCCCGGTGTCAGCGTCTTTGACCCTGACGGTCGCGTCAGTCGCGGCGCTCCCGGCTATCGGAACCGCTCCGGGTATGGTCCGCTGTGTATACTGGTTAACGTTATTACTGCTATATGCGGAATCCATCCCGGTCATGCCTTCGGTCGCGGTCTTGCGGTTGCCGATGTCGTCAAAGGTATAGTTGAAACTCTGTCCAGCGATAGAATTTCCGGCGGAGTCTTTCTTAATGCCGCTGGTGACCTGGCCTTTTTCATCGTAAGTGTACTCCCAGTAAGTGCCGTCGGCCAGTGTTAATTTTGTCCGTTGGTCTTTGTCGTTGTATTCGTAAGTGTAAGTACGGGTAGCTGCACCCGCGACGCTCGAAGTCGAAAGCAGACGGTTGAACGCGTCGTAAGTTTTAGTCGTGTTCAGTTTAGTGGTTTCACCCTGCTTGATAATAACGCTGTTCAGAAGATCAGTTCCCGCCAGGCGGGCGTATTCGGCGGTATTCGTACCGTCCGAAACCGACGCTATACGGCTCATAGCGTCGTAACTGTAGCTGTTGATAAGTTTCTGCGTTGTATCCTCCATCAACTTCATCGACGACATTCTCCCAAGCGTTACGAAATATTATAAAAGCTATTAGTCAATTTTACAGATCAACAAAACCGGAAATTGACAGAAAGATTTATCCGCAAAAAACAACATCAGAAAACTGCCCGTGATTTACCCGGGCAAAATCAATCTTTCTTTTTTGAATCTTTGGTTTTATTTTTCTCGGAGTGCTTTTTGCTTTCGGCAAGGAAAGCGGCAACTACTTTATTGTTTTTAGCAAGATATTCAAATTTCTTTTTACAAGATGAAAAAACATTTAAACAGGAACTCTTGTTATAAATGGAAAAATCATCTAAACTGGACAAATCATTAAAGGGGGGCAAATTAAATTGCTCATTGACCTGGATTACTTTTACAGGTTTTACATGGGTATTTATTAGAAATAATCGTCCATTAGATACATCAAAGCTTTCGCCATTAATCTTGATTTCCCATTTACCAGTTTTTCCATCAAATTCTCCAACACATTCAAATTTTATATTAGAATTTGATTTAGTTAAACTACACTCTATATCAGGTGGATCATTCATTACTGCAGGACCAGATTCAAATTCAGCAGGCCTTGGCATATTATCCCAAAAAGCTAAGATTATTTGCTGTTTTTTATTTTTACTAAAAGCAGCGGTGTGATAGAAGCTTACGGATGTATCAGATACATATAAGTCCATACTCGCAGCTAATCTAGGTTTGACTTTGTTGCAACTGACAGTTGCAAGAATAAGAGAAGAACAAAGTGCTAAGATTATAAGTTTTATTTTCATAATTATCCTTTGAGATTTATCTATAAAAAGGGATTCGTTACTGATTCATCTTCATTATATTCTACAGGTTTTCCCCAGGATAAGTCGCCAGCTTCTTTAAACTGATCTTTTCCTTCAATTGGTATAAGTTTACCATTTATTTTATTACAACAATCAATCGTTACTTTCTTTGAAAAAGTAGCCGTTCTCTTTATTGCCCTTAAGTTCCCCTCAACTATATATACTCCTAAAGCTATACTTACGATTACCGGTCTAGGTGATTTATCTGCTTGAAACAATTCTATTATCCTATTTGCATTTTCCAATCCAGCTTTTTTATTGAATTCATACCACGAGCCAGCAGCCCATAGGGTAAATTCGACCCGACTGCCATCTTCATAGATTTTCTTAGGTATTATACCTGTCTTCGTTTTAGCTTTTTTCGAACCATATTTTCCAGGTTTAGCGTAGCGGGTATATTTTACTTTTCCTCCTTTACAGTGATAATCAATGACAAAATTGAATTCCGCAACTAAAGATTTAAACCATTTTCCACTAAACAGAGGAACAGTATATTTAAATTGTTTTAACCCCAACAAGTCCCAATTGTCAACAGGATTATTTTGGCATGCTACATACAAGTTATATCCACCGCCTTCGCCAAGTGGGTCACGAGTTAGCCAACGCCCAAAGTTGATTTTGTAAATACGCAGTCCAAAGTCGCTGGATTTGAGTATAGGACAGTAGTATTCACTGCTGAAACGATACATATTGCTGTCGGCATATGTTCCGGATTGTGAAGCAATACCGCCGAACGGCTTATAATCGTAATTGGCAACTTCATTACCGGAAGCGTCTACCATTGAACGCACATTTTTATTTCCGTCTACAATGTAGAAATAATAAGTAGTACCGTCTTTAACCCACAACGGAACGTCCAAGTCTACTGGCTGCCAAGTGTAGAGCTTCAGGAGATTGTCGCTTCCGTCGTATTCGGCTATTTTCTTGAAACCTTTGTAAACAAATTTCAAGTGTTTCGCTAAAGTCCAAGTGCCAGTAGAGGTATAATATTTTTCTTCAATGCGTCTACCTGCATAGTCGTACTTATACTCGAATTTCTTCGTATTATCGGCATTAATTACAGTAACAGGACGGTTCTCGCCGTTCCAGGTATATGTCCACTCTCCGTCCGAGGTCATGTTTCCATCATTGTCATAGGTAAATGACTGTGGCGTTTTAGCTACATAGTACTTACCGGATATAGTCTTGACTATGTCCTTGTCCTCGGTAGCGTCAAACTTCACCGCGTGGATTTCGAGGTTCGCTTCTTTGGCGGCGCTTGTGTTGTCCACGGGTACGGCCTTAGAGAAATACTTACCTGAGCGGGTAGTATGGTAAACCTGCCCGGTGTCAGCGTCTTTGACCCTGACGGTCGCGTCAGTCGCGGCGCTCCCGGCTATCGGAACCGCGCCCGGTATGGTCCGCTGTGTGTACTGGTTAACGTTATTACTGCTATATGCGGAATCCATCCCGGTCATGCCTTCGGTCGCGGTCTTGCGGTTGCCGATGTCGTCAAAGGTATAGTTGAAGCTCTGCCCGGCAATGGCGTTCCCGGCGGCGTCTTTCTTAATGCCGCTGGTGACCTGGCCTTTTTCATCGTATGTATACAGCCAATACGAACCGTCCGCCAGTGTTAATTTTGTCCGTTGGTCTTTGTCGTTGTATTCGTAAGTGTAAGTACGGGTAGCTGCACCCGCGACGCTCGAAGTCGAAAGCAGGCGGTTGAACGCGTCGTAAGTTTTAGTCGTACTTAATTTGGTAGACTCGCCCTGCTTGACGACAACGCTGTTAAGGAGGTTTGTGCCGGAAAGACGGGTGTATTCGGCGGTATTCGTGCCGTCCGAAACCGTCGCTATACGGCTCATAGCGTCGTAGCTGTAGGAATTTATCAGTTTCTGTGTGCTGTTCTCCATCAACTTCATCGACGACATTCTCCCAAGCGTATCATAGGCGTATTCAAGTTTACCGTTACCACTCAATATATACGGGATACTCGAAGATGCAAGCCGTAAATTCGCGTCATAAGTGTTTGTCCGGGTTCCAGAGGCGTCGGTAACCGTCGCCAGTTGCCCCATGCGGTTATAAGTAAAACTGATGTCCGGGGTGGTATCCGAATAATCAATGCTGTTCTGACTTCCGGCGTTGTCATAGCCGTAAGTCGTGGTAATGCCGCGATCCCAAACCCTGGTTAGAAGCTGTCCGCCGGCGTTATAGGTATAAGTCGTGCCCTTGCCGTCGTCATAGACTTTAGAGGTCATAAAGCCGCTTGCCGGGTCGTAATTCCAGGTGGTGACTTCCGGCGTTCCGGGATAAGTCCGGTAGGTGGTCAGGGTTTTCATGCGCCCGAGCGCGTCGTAGGTATAGGACTGCGGATAGGTGTCAGAACCCGAAACCGTCGCGAGTTCGCCGGTATCGGTGTAAGTATAGTTTACCACCCTGCCGCCCGGCAGAGTTACCGAAGTCCTTGCACCCATGTTGTTGTAGGTATAGGAAGTCACTTTTGAGCTGGAACCGGAAGCGATGGTAACGGTCGCGACCTGTCCGGCGGAATTATAAGTGTAGGTGGTGACTTTGTCTACACCGCCTTCGGGATGGGTGACGGTCGACACGCGGTTGAACTCATCGTAAGTGTAAGTGGTGGCTCCGAGCACGCTGTGCGTGGAGGAAGTCATCCGGCCGTTCTGGTAAACAGTGGTCACGGTGGAGTTGTCAGGATTGGTAACGGTAATGCTTTTCGCTCCGCTGCCGCTAAGAGTGGTCTGTGATACCGTAACATTGCCGAAATTAGTCTGCCATGCCGCCGAACCGTCGACCGCACTCTCGGAAATTGATGCAACCGTCGCGGTAGATGAACTGTCGGTCGCGTAAACGCTGTTTGTTACTTTATTCACGACCTTGCCGCTTTTGCTTTCGTAAACGCTTTCAACACTGTTAATGCGGTCGGTCCCGGCGTAATCTATAGTGCTGTTTTGATTCATGTCAACCGCGCTCGCGCTGACTTCGCCTTTTGCGTTGTATTCAGTCAGGGTAATAACCCCGTTAGCGGCGGTTTGTTTGATTGGACGGCCGACATTGTCGTATTCCGTCAGGATGGTTGCTCCAGCAGAATTCACGGTTTTATAAGCGTTTCCCGCAAAGTTGGTATAGGTCTTTGTCCAGTTGGCTTCGCTGCCGTTGTCGCCGACATTTATGGTTTTGGTATAGCGTTCACCGTTTTCGACGCCGTATTCGTATTTGACATGGCGCACGGCAGTACCGGATACTTCCGCGGCCGTGCCGTCGAGATTGTATTTGCTTACCTGCGTTTTACCGTTCGGATAGGTGGTAGTCTCGTAAAGGCATCCGTCTATCCATTCTTTAGCGTAAGTGGTGGTCTCTCCATCCGGTGTTGTCGTTGAAGTCAGCTCCCCGGCGGTATTATAAGTATTGCTTGTGGTCCGCTCGGTTCCCTGGCTGCCCTTGACGGTAGAGGTCAATACCCTGTCATTGGCATCATAAGTATAAAGCGTGGCGATACCGTCTGTTTCAGTATTGATTACCCGTTTAAGGGTGTCGTACATGATGTCGGTAGCCGTGCCTTCACGGTTGACCTCCTGAGAGGGGCCGCAGCAGGCGTAAGCTGTAGTGGTATAAGTGCCGTCAGGATAATCAGTACGAATCACGCGTCCGGTGTCGTCATGCGTATAAACCTCGCTGGAAAGCGTCAGTCCTGAAGCGATGTCAACGGTTTGGCTTCTGACGTTCCAGTCCTTGTTGTTCTTGACGGAAATCGAGCGCACGCCGTCGGTAACCGTACTGCCGGAGCCTGTACCCGTACTGACTGTAGTAGTAAATTCAGTAGTTGTCTTGGAGTATGAAGTAATACTCATAGTACCATCGGGATAAACGGTTTTCCAATGCCTTCCGGCAAAAGTATCGCCGTCAGGATATGAATATTTATACGTAACGAGGTTGTCGTCTGCGTCCCATTCCGCCCCGGCTGCCTGACATTTGATGCTTAGATATTCGTGGTCCAGATAGCCCTGATAAGAACGCGATACTTCAATTTCAAGCTCTTTCTGCACGGTCATGCGCGGGCGGGTATCGCCATCGTCTACAGTATCGCCTGTAACATAGGGATTATAGTCGTATTCGGTAACCCGGCAAAGGTTTTCAGCAGCGGTAAGCGGAACATTCCCAATCGGAGTTATTTCTTTAGTTTTTCGTCCAAGGTTATCGTATTCGTAACGCACCCATGTACCGTCGGGATAGGATATTGATTTAACTTTCCCGTAGCCGCTTCCTGAAGTATTATAGTCATAAGCAGTAGTCTTTTCGTTGTCGGTGCCGAAACCTTCTATTTCCTCAATGGTTTCATCTCCCCAGGGATAAGCTTTTACTTTCTTAATGTCTATAAAACTGTTTAATCCTTCTTCAACATGTTTTTGGATAATTTTGACACCGGGGACACCTGATGGCTGTTCGGAAAGTGTTATTTTTTGTGCAGTATCGCCGACACTGCCGTTTTCAACATTTAACTTTTCTAATATTGGATTACCATTTTCGTCTGTAGATGTTCTTGTTTCCCATTGCAGAACATACGCGCCGTCAATATATTTATAATAACGATACGCCAATGCTTCCACTTCCTGAGGAGGCTGGGTTTCAGTAGCAAAGAGACTGTAGTCAATAATATTACTGGCATCCGCGACATAATAGACATTAGATTCAGTACGATTAGCAAGTGTTTGAGTAGTATATTCTATGGTGAGCTTCGAGTCTAAAACATACTCGCTGTCAATAAGATGGTAATAACGAACTTCTGTAACCAGCCCGTCTGTATAAGTCACTTCTGATTTCCCCGCTAAAGTAACAACTCCTGATGGATGGTATAAGCCGTCAAGTATAGTCATTCCTCCCGCTTTCAGGCCAAACGTATGACCTATTGTCGGGAATTCGGGAATCAAGGTCAATATTTCATCCTCCTCCATTTTCCGGTATTCGTGAATCATACCGCCGCTTCCACTTGAAAATTTTTGGACAATACCGTCTTTAAATATTATTTTTCGCCAATCACCATATTCGACCATCTTGTAGGTATTTCCGCTGATTGTTTCGGCATATACAGCTGTGTCTCCGTCCCAATGCCAATACATTGCAACATACGCTCCGCGCGGGCGTTTAACCTGAGTAAACCTCCATTTGTTTCCGTCAGGTTCAGTCTCTCCTCCCTCTATGTTGATATAAGTATTCAAGTTATGGTGGGTAAACCTGATATCTCCTACGCAGCAATCTGTAAGATAGGAAAACATAATCAGTCCTGAATCGAACCCTGAGGAAAATCCAAGAGGTATATCTGCGGACATATCATATTTATTAAATACATAGCTTAAAGGTTTACCGATTTCACAAGTTTCACAACCGGTCCTGATGATTCCATTGTCATTGTCATCCTTCAGTTTCCCTGGATTTGTTATCGAAACATCATCAAAGTCTTGTTTGACTACAAAAAAACGTCTTAATAGAACACGATATGAAACACTGTTACTGGCCGAATCCATCTCAAGACTCGTATCAACCGGAGGATATCCCAAATTTGGCATAGGAACAGAATTTAGAGGATATTCTGTTTCAGCATCAGGGGAGGCAAGCTTTTTCCAAGGATGATAATAAAGGGTAGATGAGGTTTGCCCGGCTAAATATGTGGTTTGCAGACCCCGGTAATAAAGTTCTAAAGTATCACCACGTTCAATGGAATAATCGGCTTCTCCTGGAAAATCTGTCAATTTAAAAACTAAAGAATAATAAGTTCGGTCATACCAATGATAAAGACTGCTCTCTCCATCAAAATTGTACCAGTCGCTCATCCAGCTTTTATATATCATTGTATCTTCATTACCATATCTTGCTAACCGCCAATTAATAGGATCGCAAATAGTAAATCCTGAATCACTATAGCCATCACTAACGTACTCCCAACCGTAAGCAGTTTCCCCTACACCAGCAGAACCATAATCATCATACAGGCGAAGAGAATATCCTAAATTTACATATTTATATTTACATTGGTTCAATATTTCCTCAAGCTCCTGGAAATGTATCCATAAGACTGGAACAGAATTTGGAAAATTTACTTCGGAGATCAAATTGGCTAGATTATACCATCTTCCTTTAACCATCTTACCGGCGCTGGTATATCCTGCGGGAACCATAGTTAAATATTTTTCTTCTCCACCGATACGATAAATATATATCTGCCTGCCGAACTCATCAGTCTCTGAACCACCAACCCTGAGAAATGGCTCCTTGTCCTCTCCTTCGGTATCAGGGGTATAAGTGCTGTAGGCAACGTAATGAGAACTAAGCCTAACAATAGCATGCCGCAAATTATTGAGGTCAGACTGGGTAACGGGGTCTCCTTTTTCCTTGGGCTGAGTATTAGATGGAATTCCTCCTCTGTCAAGGATTCCCTGTAATAAGTCGTTATAGGCCAGATAATATTGCTCCCCTTCCCCCTGCGCGCAAAAAGCAATAGCGCTAATTAATATTACAGTCAAAAACGTTTTTATACTTCTCATTTTTACTCCCTTATTAGTCCACTAATTTTTTATATTTTTCTTTTATTTTTTCTGTTTCTTTTCAGTGTCGTTTGCAGCCACCATATCTTTGATTTCTTCAACAGACTTAAAGCGTTTTTTGAAAATAGTAGAGAATGTCATCAAACACATCTGTTGGTTTCTTTTATCATCTTTTATAAATTCAAGGTACTTTTTAGTCAACTCAACCCCTTTTTTGCTTTTGTTCCGGCAGAGATATGCCATTGCTGCAGGTTTTAAACGAGCATAAATTCCTTTCGCGTCTTTTAATTTTGCCAGATTGATTACTTCATTTATCCACGCGGGATTATTGGTGCGGATTATAATCATGTAAATCTGTGGAATGAGTTTTTTGTATTCTTCAGCTTGTTTCTGCAGAATTTCACGAATTACAGCATTCCCACCGGCGTTATCTTTAGCCAGCAGTACAAGCAGGTATTGTCTTACTTCTTCGATTCCTGAATTTTTGAAATATTTCATTGCGGTATCGAGAAATTCTTTATCTTTCATCAGTATGAAAGAGTTTCGAAGAGCTAATTTGCGCATTTTATCGTCTTGCAGCCATTCCAGCATCAGTTCCTTAAATCTTTTAGCATCACGCCGCGCAAGCAGAGGTGCTACAGTAGTAGTAAGTTTCCCATCTTTCAAAGCCTGTTCCAATATTGGCTGAATCTTGTCAAAATTATCTTTAGTCAGGTTGTATATCAGGTAGGATATGAACTCACGAGGTTGTTTAGCATCAAAAATAAGTTTTCCCCAGAAAGCAATGTCATCTTTTGTCAATTTTGACTTGAAGTAGCCGATTTCTGAAAGCCTCGCAATCGCGGAGTGAAGCATTTCAGGGGATGATTTACCATTAATGAGTTTTTTCAGGAAATCAACTTCTTTATTTTGGTCAAGTCCTTTGAACTCTTCCCATTGTTTGACAAATGCGTCTACGCTTTTAGGATTATATGGCGGCAGTTTATAGCCCATACCGACAATATTATAAACATCTTTACTTTTAGCTACGGGTACAAGGTATTGACCGGATTCAGGAGCATAAAATTGTACCCAACGGGAAATATTGACTTTTTCGTCGGCATAATCTTTGGGAAGCGGCAGAAGTTTTTCGGAAACGGCGGACTTATATTTTTCAACCTTCACTACCGCAAAAGCCTCCGCACGTTTGGCTGCACTCCAGAAATCCCGTGCGTTATAAAGCGCGCGTCTAGCGTTTACCGCTTCAAGGCTTAATGTTTGTTTGAGCTGTTGTTCAATCTTGCCATTATTGATAACAAAAGCCATGGGCTTATGTTTGTATTTTATTTTCCCACCAACAGTCAATGTCGCATTACAGCTAATGATATTTTCTTTGACAATAATATCCGTCAGGATTAGTTGAGGTTTTTTATGAAACTTACGGAATCCATGAAATTCCCATTGCAATTTTGAAAGAAATTTTTTACTGACGTAATCATTGAGTTCTTTACTGTCCATATTACTATAAGCTTTGGCGTAATCTTCCATAAACTTCTTATAATCAATTTCTAAAGCGAAAACCATACTGGTAAGCAAACACAAACTCAAAATCAAAAATCTTTTCTTAAACATCATTATACCTTAATTGTTGAAATTACTGATAAAGCGGAGTAAAAAGGTCCAACTGCAGCGTGCTGTTAGCCGTATCTTCAATGAAACCCTTTTGATAATCTCTTCCAAGCAGGATTTCATCTTTATTAATCATTCCATCCGCGTCTGTGTCCGCAGCAGCGTCCGCAGAGTCGTTCGGATCAAAACCAACTCCTATTTCAGTGCCGTCATCCAAACCGTCGCCGTCTGAGTCAGCGTTAGTAGGACTGCATTGATAGGTAGTCACTTCATCGCCGTCACTTAAACCGTCACCGTCGCTGTCAGCATTATTAGGATCAGTATTATAAGAATTAACTTCAGCGTTGTCACTCAAACCATCACCATCAGAATCAAGGTATTCGTAACATCCAATATCAACACCAGCCCCCTCTGGACGGGCGATACCATCCATATCAGTTGCAGGCGCACCAGTTAAAGTACCGGCGTCAATACATGGAGAAGTTGAGAACGGGTACCCTTGCGCGTTTATTTGTGGATCAGCAATAAAATTGTCTGCCCCGTAAGCACTCATATCCGTGGAAGTACAGCAGTTATTCACCATAGAAGGAATTCCGTTAATAGTCGCATAGAGAATACTATTACTAATATTCAAAGTGCCATCAAAATTAATATCATAATTATTACCAGAGGAAAAGCCAAGCATGGTGCTGTTGATAATATTTATAGTATTAACATGCGTAGAGTTAATAAAAGCCGATCCGACTGGAGCTGAAGAATTTTTAATCAAACAATTTTTAATTGCTATGTCAGCATTGGTAAAATGAAATACTCCTCCACGATAAGTACATTGGTTATTATCAAATCTGCTCCGCTCTAATAGACAAATGCCGTTCTCGCATCCTAATGCTCCGCCATAATATGAATTGTTTGAAATAAACTCACTTTCAAAAACCTGAAGAGAACCATTGAAGTTGAAAATTGCACCACCATATTCATCAGCTTGACAATTGATAAATTTACAACTATAGATATCTACATCGCCGCCGGAAATGAGAATTGCGCCTCCATTCTCTTGTCCGGTATCATCAACATAGCTGTCTTTAAAAATACAGTTTCTAATAATCAGTCTTGCCAAACCAGCGCTGCCTCCAACTCTTATTATCCCTCCTCCTTCATTCGAATAACCATTTTTTATTGTAAAACCGGACAAGCAGCTTGCTTTTGTTTCATACAATTGCAAATATAAAAATCTTCCAGTATTTTCAAGATCGATTATAGTCGTTTCAGGACCGTCAATACTACATAATCTTATGTCATAACCAGCAAAATTAATATTTTTGTTACCTGCCCCCGTATAAGTTCCAGCCGCGACCAGAATCATATTTTCATAAGCAGCATTTTTGGAAATACTAACAGCAGCTGAGATAGTCTGTTTAGCTGTCGCAAGACTTAAACCATCACCGGTATCATCGGAACGGGAAGCGTCAACATAGACTATTTTAGTATAAACCATAGGATCATAACCAAGACCAAGCTCAATATTATCAAATATGCCATCTCCATCACTGTCACTATTGCCAGGATTAGTTCCGTTCTGGTATTCGGCAAGGTTGTTAATCCCATCTCCATCAACATCCCCGGTTGCGTCGTTGTTGTCGCTCGGATTCAGACCAGCCGCGGTCTCAATGTTATCCGGGATGCCGTCACCATCGCTGTCCAGAAATTCATAGCAACCGATATCAATCCCTGCTCCCGTTGGACGAGATACTCCATCCATATCTATTTCCGGAGCACCAGTTGAGTTTCCGATATCAATGCATGGGGATGTTGACAACAGGTAACCTTGAGAATTTATTTGAGGATCAGCAATAAAATTACCAGAACCGTATGCGCTCATATCTGTCAAAGTACAACAATTATTCACAGATGTCGGCGTATCAGTGATATTTAACTGGAAAATACTGTTAGTTATGTTCAAGGTTCCCAGTATATTCATATCGACACCCTTATTAAAGGAGCGAAAATCATATAATGTACTATTTTTAATGTTAATTGTATTGTTTGTACCCCAACTATTTGCGAAATACATAAATGGATAATTATTCGTAGCATATGAATCTTTGACAAGGCAGTTAGTCATGTTAACATTCGCATTATCAACATAGAATACCCCGCCACGGAACCAACTGCTGTTTTTTATAAATTTACAACGTTCCAATGAAATTTCACTACTGTCATATGCTGTAATCACTCCGCCATACAAAGCCCTGTTGCTTGTAAATTCACAATCAACTATAGTCATCTGGGCAGACGAAATATTGGCTATCGCACCTCCATATTCCTCGGAGAGACAATTGATGAATTTGCTGTTCATTATGTCCACGTTACTGTTTGTCGAAATAATTGCTCCTCCGTGTTGATCTCCAGAACCCACAATACTGGTATCTTTAAAAACACAATTCTTTATGATAAGTCCAGAACTTATAATTTCTATTATTCCTCCATTGGTATCATGGCATCTTCCGTTACGCATAGTAAAACCGTCAAGCCAGCTTCCCTTAGTTTCGCCACTATGGAGATAAATGAACTTACCACTTTGTTCATATTCAAGGTCAATAATCGTTGTTTCTGCTCCATCAATACTGCGAATTTTAATGTCGAAGCCACCAAAATCAATGTTTTTATTATTTGCACCAGTATAAATTCCCGCAGTAACCATAATTACGTTTTCTTTATCTGCATCCTGGCTGATACTAACTGCAGCACTAATCGTTTTTTTCGCATTCGACAGGGTCAACCCGTCACCTGTATCGTCAGAGCGACTGTTATCGACATAAACGATCTTGGTGTATACTGCAGGATCATAACCTGTTATAGTTTCGGTAATATTATCCATACCATCATTATCATTATCCAGACTGGCATCAATTACATTGGGATCAAAGCCAGCATCTATTTCAACTTTATCATTATAACCGTCAAAATCTGTGTCTGCCAGGATTGGATTAGTACCATATAGATTAATTTCATCAATATCTTTTAAACCATCACCATCACTATCGGTATCAGGATAAACGAAAAATACATCAACCTCAGCATAAGGGTTGCCAGGTTCGGTTACAATAGGATCGGATTCATTGGAATAAACTATCTTCTTGCCTATTTCGTAGTTTACGTTACTAAGAGCAATCGTGGGAAGCCCAGTTACTGTAACTGTTATATTGTAGAGGTGTCCTTTATAGCTTGGTATATCCACGGCGGTAGTAGTAAAATTGTATGTGCGGTCATCCGTTGGGATTTCTTCGCTGTTATAGTATACTTTTTTAGCGGTTTCATCATTAGCTGATATGTTGGTAATCTGAATTGTTCCCGCTAACGGGGTGCCGTCAACGTTTTTGATGTTGACTTTTAATGGAACTAACTCCCAGGCTGTGATTCTGTCACGTTTCAGTGCGGTCGTGTCTTCATTGTCTATTGCATAAGCAGCCTGGATCAGCTGTGATGCAGAATCAAATACTGTTTGATTATAGTCAGCATAAGTTAATAATGCCGGGAAATATTTGAAGTAGTCATTTGTTGCCATTTTATAGGCGTATAATGCCTGCAATGAAGTTGACCCATCGAAAAAAGTGAAGAAACGCAAGTACTGGTCACGGGAATTATTCAACGCAGTTATTATTTCAGAGTTGGTGCTGGTATCGGTTATTTCTTCCAGCTCAAAACGAGCCAGACGGGATAAACTGTTAAAGACATATTGTTCCTGGTCTTTCAGGTATTCAAGCGAACATTCATAGAGTGCTTTGCCCGCGGTTTTATGTCCCGCCTGCCAGTGTTTTTCTCCTAATTCAACTAGCTTTGAATGGATATATACATGTTCAAACGAATTGCCGCCGAAAGAATTGTTGAGCATATCAGTAAGTTCTGTCTGCGCAGCCAGACGTTCAGCATCAGTCATTGCCGGAGCAACTTCATTTATAACAGCCAACTCTTCGTCAACAAATGATTCGAGGATACTGTTATCGACCACAGAAAAGGTAATTGTAGTTCCAAGCAGGGATTCCAAACCACTTTTAACCGCCGAAACCAAGGTTACACCGGTATATTGGGTCGAATCTATCGGATTGAACTGGTCTACGATCTGCTTTAATTCATTGGCATAATTAGTTACGCCTGGAGACATGGTTTTAAGGGTAAGCGGAGGCCCGCACTCACTTTCTGAACTATCCGCTCTGACAGCGCATACTTCATAGGTGAAATTCAATCCCGGGGTTAATCCGGTATCGGTAAAAGAAGTTGTTGTTGAAGTCCCGACTTCCACATCATTCCGGAAAATTTTATAACTTACGCCGCTTTCCCCAGGAAGCAAGTCTTCCCATTTCAAGGTTATTTTAGTAAAGGTTTTCTGTTGCAAATAAATTGGCGGCCCGGGTATTTTGGTCGGGTCAGTACCATTTAAGAATTCCTGATAATTGTTTACACCGTCTCCGTCCGGGTCGTCACATGAATACATTGCCTGCGTGCCGAAATAGCTTTCCATCCAGGTGAAAAATGCAGCATAAGGGGTTTGATCACCGGGAGTAACCACTAATGGAAGACTGGTCGTTGACGCTGTTTCACTGGCATCATAGGCAACTACTGTATAGGAAAAGATTCCATCAGGGCTGTCAAGCGGGATATTTGTCGCGGATTGGCTTGTTACGTCAGCGATTTCGGTTGCTCCACGGAAAACTTTAAAATGCGTGGCTGTAAAACTTGTAGAATTTGCCCAGTCCCACGATAAAGTAAATACGTCTATAGCCGGAGCACTGCTTAAATTATAGGGATAAGCTGGATGTTCAAAAATAAAAACAGATTCAGACTCACCAGCAGAACCATCTGTCAACACCGGTGATCCCAAATTATCGTAGGTTGCGACTTTACCTTTCTCGACAGGAACGCCTGTTGTTGTAAATACAAACGGGTTACCGCCTTCAACGTTGAAAGAAAGGGTAGTTTCATAAGTATGGCCTTTGTATGCCGGAACTATAACTTCGCCGTTAGTGACCGTAAACTGTCTTTCGTCTACAAAAGCTTCCTCGCTATTGTAAAAATAATATTTCTTATCGGTATCAGCGGTTATATTCTTAACGGTGATTGTACCAGTTATTGGATTGCCTGATGAATCTTTATAAGTTATTTTCTGATTGATTAATTCCCAGGCGTCAATTTTTTCAAAAATCTTTTGGGTGCGCTCATCGTCTACAATATCAATTGCAGCTTGCGCGGCTTGTTGAGCCGCAGTAAATACAGACTGGTCATAGACCGGATAATCCAGTAAAGAGATAAATTCCTTAAAATACTCTATTGCCGGCATAGTACGGGCATATTGTGCTTGAACAGAGGTTGAATTTTCAAAAAAATCAAAAAATCTATAGTGCGTATCACGGTAAGCATGAAGGATAGTCGCAATTTCAGAATTGGTGCTGGTATCGGTTATTTCATCAAGCTTAATCCTGGCAAGTCTATGTAGAGTATTAGAAACATATGTTTCCTGATCAGACAGATATTTCAATGAAAAATCGTAAAGCATAGTGGCAGCGGTTGTATGACCGGACTGGTAATGTTTTTCCGCAAGTTCAGTAAGTTTTGAATGAATATAGACGTGTTCAAAAGTATTACCGCCAAAAGAGTCTGTAAGAAGAGTGTCGAGTTCAGTCTGGGCAGCGATGCGTTCCGCTTCTGTCATTTCCGGAACTGTTTCCTGAATAACAGCTAATTCTTCGGTAACAAAATCGTTGAGGATATCGTTATCAATAACAGAAAAGCTTACTGTAGTGCTAAGCAAAGACTCAAAAGCGCTTTTTACGCCTGAGATCAGAATCAGAGCAGTTGAACTCGTAGGAGTCGAGTGCATTTGGTCAACGATCTGCTCGACATTGCCGCTGCCGTCAAACGTGACGGACTTTATGGTTTTAACTTTCAGTTCGGTTGATTCTGGAGAATTTTCATCACTGGAGCTTACCGCTATGATCTTGTAACCATACTCCGTACCGGTCTGCAAACTGCTGTCAGTATATTCGGTTGTCATGGAAGTACCGACCTGCACACTATCTCTCAATACTTTATATGAAACAGCCTGGGTTGAACTGCTCCCAGGCTGCCATGAAATAGTGATTTTGGAGTAGGTCGCTCGAACAAGTTTAAGGTTAACCGGAGTAAAATCCGGGTCCTGTGCAAATGCTTGAATAGAAAATACAACGGTCAGTAAAACGACAAAAAAACACCTCGTCCTCATAAAATCTCCTGCCAATTTTTAAATATATATTCAAATTTCTAATTATTAATAACAGCCCCCAAAAAGGCACAAATCCCCCCTCAAAAGATGATTATGAGGATAACTCAAGTTAACTATGATTTTCTATAATGCAAGAAGATTTTTTAGATTTTATCAAAATTTATAAAGTTTGAACTTATGTTTATTTTTCTCTACTTCGATCTCAAAACATCAATTTAAGCAATTAGTAAACAATTAAAGATTTCTATTAAATAAGAAGCATCATTACAGCAAGTGTTATGAAGAATAAACCAAGAGCCACTTTGCTGATGATCAAGTTAACCCTGGTGAACTTGATTGCTTTTAATATGGATATTCCGCCGAACATTAAGCCGAAAATTACAATCAACGGCAGGATAAACATAAGGTTATAAAGAAGCAGCAAGCTGAACCATTTGGAAAATACTCCAGCTTCCCTTGAAAGCAAGACTAAAGTCGGAACATAGACTTGTCCGGTACAAACGCTTTCCAGTAAGGTAACAACGACACCGATAAAAAAAGCACCGGTAAATAAATATTTGAATTTCAGTCCTCGCCGCATCAGCCCGTGGATCAATAGTTTTATCTTATGAGGAAGTTGTAAAACGACTTTGTTAGATTGCCCCTTAGATTTAACAAAAACAAAAGCATCCCGAAAAGACAGTACAGCAAAAATTACAAGAATAATTATCATAGCCAAATTCAAACCATAACGCAGCCAGGCGAAATCAGCCAAGCTTTTCAATACATTGAATAAACCGAATCCGAGCAGCAAATAAGTCAGAAAACACGCTATGCAATACGCGATACCGATTATAAAAAGCCGTTTACCCTTGATTTTTGAAACCGCCAGCAAACTAATGAAAAAAATTAAAGTGGAAAATACGCAAGGGTTGATCCCGTCAATTAAGCCCGCGACAATGACAGTCATTATCTTTAAGCGATTTCCGATAGAGTAAACTGCTTTTTTTGCGCTTGTTTTCGAAGCAGATAGATATACGGGATGCTCTATTGATTTGAACAATCCCTGTTCTATATCGGAATACCCGGCAAAGACCTTATTCCGGTTTACAATCATGTACACATCAGCGTTTGAATCATCATGTAAAGTATCAAGTATGGAAATCAATAATAGAAAATTCTTTTCATCTGATAGATTATATTTTTTGAGTTCAACTTTAAAACCGTAATTTTCATTCATCGGCTTCAGGACAAACTCAGAAACCTTGCGACAATCTTCACAATTTGGCTGGTAAAAATATTCAACCAAAATTTTATTATCAGCCAATAATATAGAGCTCGATAAAGCTAAAATTAAGATTCCAACATTCTTTATCATTCATTTCTCCAGTATTCGATTAACGAGCTAAAAACATAGCAACATAATTAATAATTACAAGAAGCGATTAGCAAGAAAAAATTTAAGTGCTATTGTAAGCCAATCTTTAACGTTTAATGAAATGTCCGTTTAATTATGAAATATCTTATTCCAGTTTTTGTTATGCTTGCGTCCATTAATTGCGTTGCGTCTCCAATAATAACTCTCGATGGCAAAAAAATAGCGGACTTCGGGACTTTCCCCGCCAACAGAAAACAAAGTGCCGTATTTATAATCAAGAACACCGGCAACGAAGATTTAAAAATCACTAAAATCCGTAAAACCTGCGGCTGTTCCGCTACCAAACTCAGCAATGATGCTATTCAACCGGGACAATCAGCAACCTTGATTGCCAATATAAAAGAAAATTCCATAGCCGGACCATTCAGCAAAAACATCTATGTTGAAAGCAATGCTGAAAATTCCCGTTTTTTACGCCTAACACTATCCGGCAAAGCAGTTCCGCTTTTACAGATATTCCCCAAGAAATATCTTTATATGGGAACTCTTACTCCCGGAAAGCCAAGTTCATATTCTTTCAAACTCAAAGCCTCTCAAGCTAACGTAAAGTTAAAGCTGATGCCGTCGAAAGCAAATTTCTCCGTACAGACATCCCTCAGAAAACTCAATGACAAAGAGTTTTTACTAAAAATCACAGCAACACCGGATAAACCTGATCAATTCCTAAATGCCAAGGTAATCGTAAATATTATTTCACCTGAAGGCTGGCCTCCAATCAAAATCAAGCTTATGGGTAAGACCACGAAATAACCAGAATTTTCTTACAGTATATTTACGGGTTTTGCAATAATATTTTTCTAACTTTAAATACAACATGCGCGCGCCCTCAGTTCCTGATATAGCCGTAATCTTCGTTTGTGTTCAGGGAGATAGTTAAGACGGACAGGGATATGGATTTTATAATACAGAGGTTTGTATAAATAGTTTGGCAGGTGTCATCCGATGACACGTGAATTTGCATTTTTTGCCAGTTGAATCAGGAATATAGATTTGGGCCAGATGTCAGTATTTTTAAATGCTGTTAGTACTTACTCTTCATTAGATGACTGCTTCACATAGTCATTTTAACATTTTTCTGTCGGTAGTTTTTTTAAGCTCGAAAAGGTCGTGTGACATGCGGCGAACTCCTATACTTTATTTTGCAGTTTCTTCTTGAAGTTGTTTTAGAGATTTGCCGAATTTGTCTTTCCAGTCGACGCGACCATTAGCAGCTCGTCCTTGAACTACTCCGGCAGCGGTTGATGGGGAATTAAAAGTATAATCCTGCGAGAAAACATAATGTTCGTTTTCTTTGAGTAAGACATTCTGGTTCATTAAATCATCGCGCATATTGGATAAATAATTATCTATAGAACTCGTTTCATTTGTACAGGCTTGCGATCCTTCACAGACAACGAAGCCACTTGAAGATTCATAGCCTTTTGCTTCTATTCCTTTGGCCTTGATGTATAATAACTTATTTTTCTTGACCGGCTTTTTGACCTTTTCGAATACAGATAAGCCAATTAATGGGAAAGTCAGTAGCATGTCTGCAAGAAAGCTGTCTGCGTAAGCTTCATCCTAGGCGCTTAATATAACTTTCCGTGGTACCTGAGTATTTTTAATAGTGCAACTTTTATTCTCCAGAGCTATGGCATACAATTGAGCTTCAAGATACTTAATGTGAGCTTTGTTTAAACTACCAATAAACTACCAAAATTTTTTATTTTATATTTAAAACCATTAGGTTCATAACCTGAAGGTCGCAGGTTCGATTCCTGCCCCCGCTACCAATTTCCTCCTAAAAAGTTTCTTTTGTTACTTCATATTTATTAAATGGTAAAATTGAAATAAAGCTATCGTTTTTCATTTCTTCAAATTCTTAAACGGCATAAAATGTTCTCTGTTTATGAATTTTTCCCGAACAAAACTCTTTTATATAGGTTTTTTATTTAGAAAAAATTGTATAGACAAAAATGTAAAGTGATATCGGCTTGTTATAGGAAAAGCTAGAATATTAGTGTTTTATATCAAGAAAATAGTATTTTTTTTAAAATGCTTGTTGCGTTTTTGTAGTTTTGCATTATTCTATAATGTATAGATTAATATAATTGTATATATGGTTTGAAGATTAACTTTAAAATAAGGAGGTGCTGCCAGGGATAAACTAAAAAGACTATGAACGACGTCGCTTTTAAAAACAAAAGTAAAAAGAGGTAGTTGATATGTTGAAGACAACAGAGAATGTTTTGGGAGGACTCTTACGCAGCAGACTAAAATGTGTGCAAATTCTTCTGCGACTTAGCTTATTGATTTTCGTGCCTTTGCTCATTCAGGATGCAGTTGCAGTGCAAACAGAAACGATTAGTGTGGATTTTAATGTGCAGGACTTAACCGTGCAATCGTATGATTCCCCGGTCCAAACTACAGAATATGATACCCCGGCTTGGGATAATATGGCTGGAGATTATCTGGATACCATGGTTCCTGACCCGGATGGGCAAAACTGGCATCTGGTTAGAGGTTACCGCCGTGCTTACTGGTGGGAGCAGCGAGTTGTTACTATAAACACAAAAACAGGAAATGTTAACATACAGGACCATTCAACTGCGGGAGAATCCTGGCATCAGCATACCAGCGTTGTTGCCAATGGCAAGCTTTTTGTTAATGTTCTTGCGCATCCTGGTATTATTCAACGTGTTCATGCTTACGATCCGGTTTCCGGGGCATGGAGTTTTAATGCTGTAACTATTCCCAGTCATTTTCAAGGACTTACACATCCTATGGAGCTGGGGACAGATAATATGATTGTGTGTGCGGGAACTTATGAGAATGGCGACGGGACAAGCTACCCTACATGTGCGACTATTAATCCTCAGACCCTTGAATTTACCGAATATGGAAAAATAGGATCTATTGATTACAGTCAATATCTTGCCGTGGCTTATGGATACTCTGTCGGTGGTGACGCTACTCATATTTATGTTGCCGCAGGAAAATACCAATGGCAATTGATTGCGGTTCGTAAATCTGACGGCCAGCAGACAACACTACTGACAACAGCTCCCGGTTCAGGCGGAATATCCGTGTATCAGGGACGTTACGGGGTAGTCGTGTATGGGTCAGGTTTAGAGGGAGGCTATGCTAATGGGTATTACGTTGTACAGAACGGAGTATTGGGAAGTTCGGCTTCCAATCCTGAAACAATAGTTGATCCGTTTGGGGCTGGAACAACATTCTGTTTTGATGAAACCAAGGAAAATGAATATTTCCCTGCTCTGCCTGAAGTAGACTTTTCTTCTGCGGAAACAGGTGGTGCCGACAATACGGTTTGGTTTAGAAGGGCGGCGGATTCTTCATTGACTGGCGGGGCTACTCCTCAGGATGACGGCTGGGAACGTTTTGATTTTACGGTACCCGTTTATCCGCAATATATTAATAATATGTACATGCTCGGAAATGATAAGCTATTTGTCCTTGGCGACAACTATTCCGGATACGCTTTGTTTGATCCCGATACCAATACCGGCCAGCACCTTGGGCAATTACCTAATATAAGCCCTTATGATATGATTCAACATCCCAATGGGAGACTTTATTTTACCGGATATGCAGGCAGTCCGCTTTATGAATATGATCCCGCTTTGCCCTGGACGCAAAATCTGGGAACAGGAGATGATCCTCGCGATTTACCTCCTGATTATGATGATCCTTCCCATAATCCCAGATTTATTGGACAGTTGAGTTCGGAGTCTGGCGCTAAAAAATCGTATGCAATTGCGGTAGCTAACAATAAGGTTTATATCGGCGGCAACTGGATACGTGAAGGCGATCGTGGCGGTCTTGCCTGGTATGACCCTGCAACAGGGCAGGCAGACGGGACATGGCAGCCATTCAGAACATACAGAATTCGCGATCTGGAAACGATAGGTACTAAATTAATAATATCTACTGAAACTGTCCCGGATGATCTTTTGGAACTGCCTACTCCGACCAGTGGAAAAATAATGGTATGGGATACAGTTACTGATACTCTCATAAGCACAATAGACGCGGTTCCGGAATCGGAACACACGGGATATATAACCGCGGTTGATGATGAGCATATAATGGGAATCACCACAAATTACCCGACCGAAACTTTTATCTACAAAGTGAACATTAATACTGGTGCAGTTGTTTTTCGTAAAAGGATAATGACGACAACTGAAACCTACAAAGGGTATAATTTGGATATAAAAATTGGGATGCATAAACTGCATGACGGCAATGTGTATGTTTTTATGAATTCCAACACTTTATGTAAAATCGACCTGAACGGTAATGTGACTCCGCTTGGCAACGCATTCAGGGGTGATATAATCGCAAGTGGTACTGACTTGTTTATTGCAAGTATTGATACTGTCAGGAAGATTGAGAATATTCTGCCGTCACCGCCAGCAGAAAACTTCATTCCGGTTGGGTACTGGGGAATGAGTGGCTATCTGCGTTGTATAACAAGAGAAGATGCTGATCATGAGTTCAATATTAGAATTGATGGCACGATAACATCCACTAATGCTCAAGTGCGCGTTGTTGCACCGAATGGACAGCTTGTTGTTTCGCAGTTGCTTCCGCCGCAGGAGTATAAGGATTACAGGATTCCCGTGCCGGCTGACGGGCAGACCGGGCAGTATGTGGTTTTCTTGAAAACTTCAGATGGTAAAGATATGTTGTACCCGCCTTTAACGTCGCTTCCCAATGAAGTGTATGCCGCCGTGTGGATCAGTCAGCTTCAAGGTTCCAGTCGCTTTCTTGGTTCAAATGGTGACCCTGCATATCAGGTTACAGCCAGCGGGCACAAATCAACTGTGGTAATCACTGACATTAGTGGTAACGTCCTTGGAGCTTCCACATATGACGCTCCCGTGACAGTAACAATTCCGCTGACTGGAGCTATTCTTACCTCTCCGGCAAGATATATTTCATTTGGTGACACTACTCCTTTCTCGTTTTACGAAGATGAATGGTTTTTGCCAGATGAGGACAAATTAACTATGCTGCCTCCATTGTAATAAAAAGCTTTTAAAGCTTGATAAACAAACTGGCATTGCTCATGGAAATGGGCAATGCCAGTTTTAGTATTCAAGATATTGTTTTTAGATAAATTCGAAAAACTGATTTGAACCCGCGGGAATATTATCAGATAAGTAAACGTCAAGCAGGTTTTGTGCTTCTCTCAGGGCTTCTTCAATGCTGCATTTGCCGGATATGGCACGCATAAAGGAGTTTTGAATTGTAGTATGAAAGTCGTCATTCCTGGAAATATCAAAGGTGGGCATGCCGTACCGTAGCGCATAATCATATATATCCGCAGTAAAGCGCCCGGAGGCATTTATCTCTGAATACATATCGGTTCTTGATGGGATAATATTTAAATCTTTACACAGTTTATTCTGAACATCTTGTGAAATAAGATATTTTATAAAAAGCCACGCGGCATCTTTCTCAGAACTGTTTTTTACGCCATCCGCGGCAATTCCTACAAATCCGCCATGAATAACTGTACAGGTCTTCTGGCTGGTGGAACAAACTGGAAACGGAATCGGCCTGTGGTCTTCTGTGGGGGAAAGCTCTGCTGCAGAAAGCCTGAATACCGCTTTTGATTTATGAAAGAGATCCCCTTGGGAGAGATCCGCAGCCATGCCGGCATATTTATAAACTTTCTTCAGCCAGTGTAAAAATTCTATACAGCCCGGAGTATTAATATTAATCCGTTCATTTTTCTCTATAATGCTTTTGCCGTTCCCCGCCATATAAATATACGGTAAATAGCGTGTTACTGATTGCGGTCCGTAGAAAAGCTCTTTTTCAAGAGGGTATATCCCCTGAGATTTAAACTTTTCTGATATTTCCCGGCAAATATCAAGAAAGTTATCCCATGTTTTCGGCAAATCTTCCTCAGTAAAACCAAGGCTTTTAAATAGTGACATGTTTACAATCATCATCCAGCTTGCGGTTTGAACCGGGATTGCATGAATTCTGTATCTTCCTTGCGGATCTTTGGTTCTATGAAGAAGCCTGCCTTCAATCTGGGCAGAAATATCTGATATATCAGAAAAATCTTCAAGCGGCAGAAGTTTTCCCAGTCTGGAATCATCTCCGTAATAAAACAAATAAACTACAGAAGGCCCATTCCCTTTGTATAACTCAGGTTTGCAGGAAGTTAAAGAATTGCTGACTGATAAGATTGGATCAATATTGACCTTTATCCATGGATACTCAGCGTTGAAATTAGCTGCAATTTCTTCGAAAACTCTTTTCCTGTTTAAATAATAACTGCTGATAACGGGACCGCGATTTGCCATAAAACGAAAATTTAATCTTACTGCCTTATGGCTGGCGTGCAGCTCTTGCCCATAAACAACAATACTGCCAATTCGCGGGCTGCGCTTTATGTATTTGAGTTCTTCGAGGTAGTTCATTGCCCGGCGTAAAGTATGGCGGTTTACTCCAAACTCTTTTGCCAGGGTGATTTCTGTAGGCATTCTGCCTCCGCTGGGATAAACATTGTTTAAAATACGTTTTTCCAGCTCTTCCTGTATTAATATGTACTTGGCTTTTTTCATTTTGTTCTATTTTATTTAATTGTCTAGATAATTATAATACGCTTATTGAAGCAAAAAAGCAAGTTTTAAAGTTTTATTTTTTGTTGTTTTTTTGTTGTTCACCTTAAAAAATTTAAAAAAAATGGATTATTCCGTAATGGGCATTGACTTTTTTGAAAATTGGAACTATTGTATAATTGGTATAAACAATTAAGAAAATCTACATAAAGGAAGTGTGATGTTAGCTAAAAAAAGAATAATCCCGGCTTTACTTATATTGTTTTCGTTGAACTCATATGCAGATAAAGTAAAGACATACGTAAAAGATGTTGATATTAAAGTGAACAAATCAACTATTAGCCAGAAGCGCTGGTATTTGGAAAACAGTAAAGTGCGGCTTGCTGTGATTGACGACCCGGGAGGAGCGGTTGTTGAGTTTGTAAACAAAGCAACTGGCACTGACCATGTAGCTGGACAAGTGTACAAGACAAATGATATTAAGAAAACAGGCTGGGGCTGGGTTGAATGGTTTGCAGATGATATTCAGCAGTCAAAAAAGGATTTTATTTACAGCCAGCCGTTTAAAGTCGAATTCCTGGATATAGCAAATGGCGCAAAATCAATAAAGGTTGTCGGTCATACTAAAGAACAAAAAGTGGAACGAGTGATGACTTTAAAGCCCGATTCCCCGGAACTCAGCGTAAAAATAAAAATTACTAATATAAGCGGGAAAGAACGTCCCCTTTGGCTGCGTTGGCACCCGCGCATGTTTGCATCAAAAGATACTTATGGTAAAAGCGGATGCATGATGGTTCCAGATCAAAATAGCCAGGTCAGGAAGATCAGGATTGCCTGGGGCTGGGATCATTGGCTTAAAACGGTGGATGGCTGCTGGTTGATTGCTGACTTCAAAAGCGGAGATGGTGTTTTCGGAACTTATGAAAAAGAGAATATTCCTTTACTTATGACCTGGACTCAGTATAAAAGAGGAAAGTCCATGAGCGGAGCTCTCACCGTGGAGCCATATCCTTCTATGCAAATAACTGCCCCGGGGAAAAGTATTGAAGCCAGATTCACCTATTATCCATTCTCCAAAAATACTGATCCGCAAAAAGTATCATTAGGGGTTATCAAAAATCCTGCTGAACAAAAAAGAGTCAGAGAGTTTTTGAAAAAAGCTATGCCTTTAGCTCATATGGAAAAATTTGGCGGATATACGCTGGCAAGAACAGATTTTTTTGACTGGATGCATCGTCGCCGTGATCGTTTTGGGCTCAGGGACTGGGGATTTGCCGATTGTGCGATTGTCGGATATCCTCTTCAGAAAAAAGCATTGAAAGTCAGGATGCTTGGAGCTGCTTTTAAAGAAGCGTCCAAACTAAAAGGATTCCCCCGCTGGCAGCCGGGAGTCAGATATATAATTTCTGTAAAAAAAGCAGATAACACGGAAATTTACAGGAATAGTGTTTTGTGTCAGTTTTCTCCTGGAATTCCTGGATTGGACAATTTTGATCGAGAAGTCGCAATCCCGATGGCAGATCTTCCCGATGGGTCATATACTCTCAGTGTTGAGGCTATTGATCCGATAACTAAAAAGCCATTTCATAAACATCAGCGGGCATTGGAAGTAATCGGTAATCATTTAAAAAAGGCGTCAGAGGAATTCCGTAAAAATTTTAAAGACTGTAAAAATGACCGGAAATTTGTAAAGGCGCTTTTCAGGCTTGATGCAGTTGAGATGAAAAATGGCAGAATGCTGATACCAATCGGTGTGGAAGATGCTTCAGGATGCAGCAGAAACAATTTTCCGGTCAGGCTTGGAGTTCCATTCCCGAAAGGGACTTTTCAGCCGGATGTGAGATTGCGGCTGTTTTCTCCTGATGGGAAGGAGGTGAATGCCCAATTCCGGGTGATGAATATCTGGCCCGATAAAAGCCTGAAGTGGTTACAGGTTGATTTTCAGGCGAGTTGTCCCTCTAATAGTTATTCATTCTACAAGCTTGAGATTAATAAAAATAAAAAAGATGAGCAGTCAAAAGACGAGCTGATTAAAAATACACCTGAAGGATTAAGAATAAATACTGGACCGATGCTGGTGGTGATTGATAAAAGAAGTGATTTGCCTGTTTGCAATGTTTATATTGACCAAAACAAGAACGGCAAGTTTGAAGCCACGGAAAAAATGACTTCCGGTTCCCTGTTTAAAGATATTTGGTGGCAGAATCAAAAAGGGGAAAGGGCATTTATGCGTTTGAATGGTAAAAAAAGCGGTATATTCAAGCCCGGAGTCAGTATAGAGGAAAACGGTCCATTGGCGGCTGTTGTAAAAATTCAAGGCTGGTACAAAGGAAAAGATAAAAATCCGGCTTATGGTGAGCTCAGGATACAGTTTTTTAAAAACAAAGCTTATTTGAAAGTATTTCACCAGGTTACTTTTGCCGGCAACCCATGGGTGGATGAACTTTCGTCATACGGCTTGGGTATTTCGCTTAAACCGGAATTATTCAAATATTTTGAGTTTGATATTGACGGGAAACCGGTTTCAAGCAGCGGAAACTCTGTTTTGCTGCAAAAAACTCCTGGCATAGTAAGCTTGTCGAACAATAAAAAGATAATTGCAAAAGGCAGTAGATCCAATGGCGCAGTGATGTTGAAAGGAACCAAAAATAATTTCCTTTTCTATCACCTGAATTTCTGGCAAATGTTTCCGAAAAAAATTACTGCTGATCCATCAAAAGGGAACATTGTTATTGCTTATTGGCCTGAGGATGCCGGGATACATTCTTTTGCTCCCGATGAGGAGTATTGGATTCCTTCCAGTTCGAGCCCTGAAGCATGTGGTACTGGAGCCAGCCGCACAGATGAAATGATCTTTGATTTCTCCGGTCTGGTGAAAATAACTGAAGCTCCAGGTTTTTATGGTGAACCTGTAGTGGCCTGCACCCCTCCGAAATGGGTTCAGGAAACCGCTGCGCTTGGTAAGCTGCAAGCATATGATCCTGAGAAAATTGATGATATTGAAGACTTTATGTCAGAGTATATTGACTTTCATAACCGTCATCGGGGTTTGTTTAAATTTTATGGGCATTGGAATTACGGCACGCTGCATAATGTCTACAGGACACCTATGTATCAATGGCTGCTTGCGGGACGTTACGCCAATATTGGTAATGAAGAGGACATTGTTCGTGCTCCATGGCTGTTGTATTTCAGGAGCGGCGACCGCAAATATTTGAAATTTGCTGAATTATGGACGCGACATCTCATGGAGATCCAGTCTATCAGGTGGCACAATCTGTTTCCAGCGGCTCAGGGAATGAGCCGCAGGCATCATCGTACTCCATGGCTAGGCAACGCTGACTACGGCCATACCATGTTGTGTCAATATCTTGAGTACTATCATGCAACAGGATACCGCCCGGCATGGGAAATGGCTAAGATGACTGCTGAAGCTATGAAGCGTACATACAAAGGCGTATGGCGTTATCTGTCAAACCCGATTGTCGGCAATATGAGAATGTATCTGGAAACTGGCGAGGAACATTATAAAAAAACTGCTGACCGGATTTGGAAAGAACTTTGTTATCCTGCCAAAAATGAATGGTGGGGCGCTTCTCACGGCAGCCGTATGGTTCGCTGGTATGCTCCTTATAATGAACAATGCATGAAGGCATGGAAGGAATGGATTAAAAAAGGAGCTCCTGTCAAGGGCGGCGTATACAAATATGGATTGAGAAATATTGATAGCCTGGCGGAAATGAGCAAAATGACAAATGATCCATGGTACGCACATATGGCGCGTGTAAATTACGATAAGGGCCGGGCTCACTCTACGGGCTTGATACATGGCGTAAATCCTGTTTTGCGCGGTATGGTGCCTTATGTAATGAATACTCAGCAATATATGGGGCTATGCCGGACTTTGGCAATCGGAAAAGATGAAATAGAAAAATCCAGAAAACTTTTTCCCGCAGGATTTTACCATTTAGGTTATGTTAAAGGTATAATTATTAAAGAGGACAAAGACGAAAGCTTTAAAATCTTTATAAGCGGCAACACTAAACAATCATTTAAGATTATTAGTCCTGACGGAAAACCTGCTGATATTGATGTCAAAGAGATATTTAACAGCAATGAAGGGCGTAAATCTGTAAAATTGTTTGAGATAATAGTAAAAAAAGATAACAAAGCTGGAATTTATTTGATAAAACCTTTAAATCTTGATTATTTTGGCTGTTCGCTTAAAAACGCGGCAATTATTGTTGGCAGCCGTCTTAAAGGCTCCGGCGATGCCCTGTATGTAAAATCTAATGACCTGGGGGCTCCGGAAATGAAAATTATAATGAATGGAAGTCCCGGGTGCTCTCTGGAACTTTTCACCCTTGGCGGGAAAAGACTGTTTTCAAAAAGTATGCTGCGCCCTTCTGAAGACGCAGTTGGAGTTGTCATTGACCGGAAAATACCGGTTGATACTATTTTGCGGCTTGGAGATAGAACTGGAATCGTAGTTACTGGAGTAAAAACAATTCCTTTATATTTGAATCGTAATGGGATTTTTAATATTCCTGGAAAATACTTAAAATAATCATTAACCAAGGACAAAGTTATGAAAAAAGTCACTAATCTTATAATTGCGGTATTTGTTGGTGGAATAATTTCTAACAGTTACGCGGAAACAGGCAAAGCTCCTGAAGCAACAAAAAAAACTGTAGTCGTTGAAAAAGCTCCGGAGTCGGAAAAAGTTCCTCAAAAAGCTGTTTATTATTTACCTTGTGGAGCAAGAATGACTAAATGTATTATTAAAGAGGATCAGGATCAGGATATTAAAATAAATTTACGTGGATATAGTAAAAATGACTTTCAAGTAAAAGTTATTGGCCCTGAAAAGAAAATGATTGTAAACCAGAAGGTCAAAGCGGAAAAATATGCTCCTTTGGAAATTGTAATTCCGAAAGACGGGCAAACCGGACAGTATGTGATTATGTTCGTAAATTTGTTTGAACATAAATCTAAAATTGAAGTCCCATTAACAGATTTGCCAGAGGTTTATCCAACAAAATATTGGGCACAGTCTAATAAGTATGATTTTTTTGTGAAACCGGTAGAGGGAGAAAGTATGAAATTTACTTTTCGACCGAATAAATCAAGTGCGCTAGTCGTGGATGCGGTAGATGGTAAGATACTGGCTAAGGGAACAGGAGGAATAGAATTTGAAGCTGAAGTAGGTAAAAACGGAGCCTGGATAAAAACCAAAGCCCGTTATAACATAAGCAAACAACAGATTGTTCTTTCAGTTTCCCCTGAAAAATGGTTTGCCCCGGAAACGAATGAATCGAAAAAATAATTACAATTAACAGAGTTTTGGATATGAAAAAAAATAGATGTCTAAATAGCTTGAATGCTGCAGGATTTACTGTCCTGATGATATTCTGCTTTTCTTTTTCGTTACTGGGGAAAGGCAATCATATAATGGCAAACAGGTATTATATTCGTGAAGTTAAGGATCAACCGTGGCAACTGAGGATCAGCGGGAAAATACCTTCGCTTTGCGGTATTTATGTGATTATTTATGATAAAAATAAAAAAGTGATTTTTAACGGGGCGGTTCCCGGAGCTGATTATCCCGCTGCCAAGCCGTATATTATTAATATCCCTGAAGACGGTATCACTGGTGATTATGCAGTTAAGATTATTGGGGCACAGGATGATTATATGAAAATAGATCTCCCGATAAGCTCTCTGCCGGAAGTTTATTATATGCTTAGTACTACTATAGGCCATGAAAAGGGCAGAAAAGTTCTTTTTATGGTTCCTGAAGATAAGGAAATAATACTGTCAGCTTATAAAGGGCACTTGAAAGTAACGGATTCTTCAGGAAAAGTTGTTGCGGATACCAGAAATGGTAAATACGGTGGAACCGCTTATAAAGCAAAGTATCGCTATAGCAATTATATTCCGGTGAAATGTAAAAAAGGGGAAGTATACACGATTTTACCTGAGGCTTTTTATTTTCGCAGTAACGTAGGTCTATATGTAATGTTTAAAGCGGATGGCTGGTTTGTGCCAAATAAACAGCTTGACAAAATAAATTGGTGGCAAGTGGAGCTTAAAAATGGTAAGTAAAATAAAATTAATTGGAATTGTTTTTGGAATTTTGTTGTTATTTGCTTCAAATTCTTATGGTGGAAACTCGGATTTTGTTATATCCAGCGAGGAACAGAACTGGCAGCAGGTTGATTATAGTCAATCATTTACCGCTTTTGTTGAACGCGAGATCTACTCGAATCTGGATAAAGTCGGGCGTTTTGTCTTTGCGGTTCAAATCGGACGCAAAAAACAACCGGGGCTTGCGGGGCTTTCTGTAAACTGGCAGGTCGACAAAAACAGCCGGCAGATTTCAACCGGAACAGTAAGCTTGAAAAAGGGTATGGCTTCAGTAGAATTCAGGCCTGACAGCCTGTCTCCGGGCGAATATCACTTTTCAGCAGTATTCATGAGCGGCGGCAGGGAAGTAAAAAAGATTGAATCTGATTTTCTTATAAGAAAACAGAAAACACCTTCCCAGTCAGGAAGGATAGCGCTAATAATACCTTCCGGAATTGCTATTGATAAAGGAACATACCCCGTTTCGTGCGGAGTGCCTTTCCCAAAGGGCGCCTTGTGGGATAAAAACAGAGTGCGGGTAGTAAACGCTTCTGGTAAATCCATACCATGCCAGACGATTATCCGTTCCCGTTGGGGGAGCGGTAACCAGTCAAGCATTCGCTGGTTGGGAATTGACTTTCAGGCTGCAAAGAGCGCAGCCTGGTGGCCGGAGCAAAAACAAATTAAATATTATTTGGAATATGGTTCAAAAGTTTCACCTGCAAGACCGGAAACAACGCTTTCTGTGCAAAAGGGGCCTAAAGGTATTTCTATCAATACCGGAGTTCTGCAATTTACGGTAAATCCTGCAAATTTCACTTTATTTGAAAATTTAAAGTTAAGGGGACATGGTGTTCTGGCGAAGAGTGCTGAACAGGGGCTTTACCTTAAAGATCATCAGGGCAGTGTTTATCGTGCCGCAAACGACCGCAATGTCAAATTAAAAATAGAAGAAAACGGCCCGCTTAAAGCAGTTGTCAGGGCAGATGGCTGGTATATAAAGGACGGCAGTACTGGAAACAAATTGGACTGGAAACTGCCGACTGACAAACTTTGTAAATTCACGTGCAGGATTGAAGTATATGCCGGGAAACCGTATGTAAGAATAACCAATTCGACTGTTATTACTTACGACACGTTCTCGGTAAGGCTTCGTGATCTGGGAATAAATCTCCCTCTTGCTGATGTACGCAAGGCTATATTCGGAGTGGAAAATAGTGCTCCGGTTACAGAAGCGGTTTCTGAATCCGGCGTATATTTACTTCAACATCTTCCACATGAATTCGATATTGAAACCGGAAACGGCAAAAAGCTTGCCTCCGGGAAACACGCATCCGGATATTTTCAGGCAGTTTCCGGTGAAATGGCAGTTACCGCATCTTTGCGTGAAGCATGGCAGCGTTACCCCAAGGAGTTTGAAGTTAATCCAGATGCATTGAAAGTACATATCTGGCCGGCACACGGAAAAGACCATCCGCAAATAAATCAGCTTGATGATAAAAATATACACAAAATAATGTTTGCTCATCAAGGCAAAGAAATGAATCTTACAATGCCGTGGGAGTATTATTTGAATGCTGCCAAAAAAATGAATACTGAAACTATCGGGGTTTATTCTGCTACCGGACAAATATTGGCGGGAGTTCATTCCAGCGCTATGGGGGCCGCTATTACCTGTGATGTAATGTTTTATTTCAGTAAGCCTGAACAGGCGGAAGAAGCAGGCAAAGTAGCGGCTTGTTTTGAAAAGACGCCTTTGATAATGGCAAACCCGGAATGGAATTGCGCAACGCTGGCGGCTGGCTGGATTCGCCATTATGACCCGAAGAATTTTGAAGTTCCAGAGAAGATAATCCATGACCTTTCCGAAGGTTACTGGAAAACCGGTAATATTACTGATGAGTATGGTATGTGGATTTACCGGCGTTGGCATCATTCCCCTTATTCAGGCAAAGGGAAATGGAATCCGTACCGTCTGAATAATACAACTCATCATCATGAAGCATTAATGCCGTGGCTCTTTCTTTTCCGTTCCGGAGATCCTTTTTATCTCATTCAGGGACTTGCAAACATGCGCTGCCTGACGGATGCGGGTATTATTCATTATGACAATCCGGCCTATTCGCACAAAGAACTGCATTTTCACCAGCAGCGGCTGGTAGGATCAACAAAACATACCAACGCTTTCAACACCTGGGGAGGAGACCATGGCATAGGGGGGCATATGACCTCTTATGATGCCATTTTGTTAGCGTATTACCTAACTGGTGACCGCAGCTATCTTGATTCGGTAGACCAGTGGCACAATACATTGGTGAATGATCGCGGAAATAAGAATTACAAACCGGCAGATCGCTCGACAGATGGTGCAGGTAAAGTAAAAACACGGAAAGCTTCCGCGCGTGATGTGGGCAATTTTATTGGTGACCTGATAGACCTTTATCAATATGATTATGACCCGAAGGTTTTAGCAGTAATAGCTCCCCGCCTTAACTCTTTTGTCAGAAACCACAATCGTCACTG
Source organism: Victivallaceae bacterium (assembly GCA_963664605.1). Taxonomy (GTDB): domain Bacteria; phylum Verrucomicrobiota; class Lentisphaeria; order Victivallales; family Victivallaceae; genus JAHOYW01. The sequence goes on along the minus strand of OY761536.1, from coordinate 100,733 downwards.
GGGAATGTCGCTGCATAATATAGCTTATTTCCATGGTTCGAGAATATTTAAGAAAAACCTTCTGGAAGCAATCAAAGACTATCGCAAGCATTTAGGCAAAGGTAATAAAGATCCGCATTCAATCTGGTACACGCACACTAAATTTTTCCCGGATGTCCTGGCGGCAAATTTAAGCGGGGATAAAGAAACTTATGCGTCGGAAGCCTACGCCATGGCAGAACTTCCAACTAAAAAATCATGGGCGAAAATGTTCAATACCCCTGAGAAAAATCGTATGCCTTTCTGTACTTTGCCGGATTATGCGCTTTATTTGCCGCATTTGATGTATGCATGTGACGGAGCCAATCTAAAAGCAGCTCAAAGTACTCAACCTCTGCCAATCGGTATGCGTGCTACACGTTGTATTATTAAAGAAGACAAAGACCAGGATATTAAAATAAAATTTTCCGGGACAAGCAAGGTTGATTTTAAATTGAAAGTTTTTGATCCTCAAAATAAAGAGGTCATCGGCAAGGATATAAAAGCCGGGACATATAATCCCCTGGAAATCATGATTCCTAAAGATGAAAAAACGGGACAATACACTATTCTGATAACAAAGTTAATTGAGCACAAAGCCAGCTTGAAAGTGCCTCTTACTGACTTGCCGGAGGTTTTCGTAACTAATTACTGGTCACAGTTTGCCCCGGCAAAATATTTTGTGAAACCAGTTGATGGCAAGCCATTTGAAATGTCTTTCCGCCCAAGCTCCCGGCCTGGAGCAATAGTAGATGCGGAAAGCGGCAGACTTTTGGCTGAGAGTAAAAAAGGCGAATGGATAAATGCCCAGATACCGCCGCATGGGGCATGGCTTAGTACCGTGGCGCGTTATATTGCTGTTAAGCCGCAGATTGTTATATCTGTAAATCCGGATAAATGGTTTGCTCCGGACAAAGATAAAATTAAATAAGTAGGAATATCAAAGTTATGAAAGCAGAGACTGTAAAGTTAAAAGAACAGGAAAACATAATCATTTATCGTAAAAATGACCGTTTTGCTGCCTGGCCATTTAATATAGGTGTCTATAAATACCCCGGAGATGAAGTTGTGGTCGGTTTTGTTAGCAAATACTGTCTCTATGAAAAGCCTTATCAGGTTGGTCATGGTTATTACTGGCCCGGTAAAAAACAGGAAACTATTCATGCGCATTCTTATGATGGCGGAAAAACATGGAAGGAGGAAAATTTCCGTTATTTAGTTGAAGTTGATGATTTTGCCTGGCGTAATACATATGAAAAAGACAGTATAAAGCCACAGGAAAAAGCGATTGACTTCACCGACCCGAACCTTATGATTTTTCACAGTATCGCCGACTGGCATGCTAATGGAAGTGGAGGCGGTCCGGGATATTATATGATCTCAACTGACCGCGGGCAGAATTTTGAGGGTCCTGTGAAAATGCCCTGGTGTCGATATGATGTTATCTGGGGAAGACCGGACTATGTTATCCGGCATGACGGCGCATGCCTTCTTTTTTCAACCGTGTATAATGGCAGTGAGAGTGCCGCTAAGCCAGTAACATTTATTTCTAAGAATGGAGGATTGTCATGGATGCTTCATTCAATCATAGCTCCTGAATCTTCTGAATACATGCAGATTATGCCGTCTGCTGTGATTATGGATGACGGTGAAATGGTCGTTGCCGTCAGATGTCAGAAAAATCCCTTTACAAATTGGACTGAATGTTATGCGTCGCAGGATTGTGGGCGTACCTGGCAATTCCGCTCAAGGGTAAATGATATGGGTGTTCCATGTCATTTACTGCTGCTTGATGACGGACGGATTCTCGCAACTTACAGTTACCGCAGTTTCCCGTTCGGCATCAGGGCGGCGATAAGTGAAGACAGAGGTAAAACCTGGGGAAAAGAAATCATTATTCGTGATGATGGCGGCAGTTGGGATTTGGGGTATCCCAAAAGCATTCAGCTTGATGATGGTAAAATTGTCAGCTCTTACTATTTTAATGATATGGATGATAAAGTTAAACAAGATGGCGGTATACGTTATATCGCATGTACCCATTGGAAACTAAATGATCTTTAACCAAAAGGAGATGGAATCATGAAACAGGAAAAACAAAAAAAATCAGGAAATTTCACACTCATCGAACTCCTCGTTGTGATCGCTATCATAGCAATCCTCGCCTCAATGTTATTGCCGGCGCTTAATAAAGCGCGGGAAAAAGCCAAACGTATCAATTGTGCCGCTAACCTGAAGCAAATCGGTACTGCGATAGGAATGTATAGTTCAGATTATGATGATATTATGATAACTTTTACCAGCAGCCGGGCTACAAATTGGTTCGCCAAATTGGAAACAGGAAAGTACCTGAAATGCGATTCCGTGAATTACAATCAATGGGGTAAAGAATATCCTAAACCGGGATGGGTCTATTCATGTCCTTCAGAGGTTCAAAGGCAGTGGTACAATCAAGCGTCAATGGAACAATACGGTTCAACGAATAAAGACATGTATGCATGGACAGGGTCACATTATGGCATAAGCTATTTGCTTGCAGGAGCAGAGAAGCTTGGAACCAAGAAAATAAGGATTAATCAAGTAAGCCGTCCTTCCATAACATTTCTGGTCTCTGATTATAATGGTCATTCATGGAGTGTTATATATAAGAAGAATCTGGCACAAGATCAATTTATTAATTTCCGTCATGCCGGTATGACTAACATGCTTTACGTTGACCAGCACGTTGATTCATTTTCATACTCAGAATATTTACAATATATGAGCGATAGCGACAAAGACTATCGATTTGCGGGTAAATTATAAAAGCATAATAAAAAACTCATGAGAGATAATATATTTTACTGGAAATACGACTGTCCCTTAACAGAAGAAGATAAGCAGCTTTATTTTTTTGAAAACAAATATGAGCTTGTTAGCGCTGACGATTGCGTACGCGCCGCGATGGAAGATTTTCTTGGATATTCACCTGAGAAAATAACTCCTTCCGGAAATGATGGAAATCATTTTGCCTACATTGTCGATTCAGGAAAGGAAAGCTTTTTTTTCAGGGCGGATGATGGTATGCTGGATGATGATTATATGCTTGCCGAATCCGCTGTTATGAAACTCATTGCACAGGCGGGGATTCCTGTCCCAGAAGTTTTCCATACGGATATAACTAAAAGCAAATATCCGCTTCGTTTCCAGATTATGGAATTTATCAATGTTAAAGACTTGAATTTTTATTATAAAAATGATTTACTTGATATTGACTCAATATCCAGACAGACCGGAAAGTATTTAAGTATGCTCCATAGTATTGATTTTAAAGGCTTCGGCTTTTTAAATACGGACTTGCTCGCGAAAAAACAGGAAATACGCGGACTCGATAAAAGCTATAGCGATTATTTTAATAAAAAACTTGAAGACCATTTAGCCTATCTGCAAAATAATTCTTTACTTGAAGCAAAAGTAATCAATGAGATAATTGATATTTTTAAAAATTTTTCTTCACTTCTTAATATTCAGCAGGGAAGGCTTTTGCATCGTGACCTTGCTTATTGGAATATGCTGGGAACAGAAAACAATATCAGGGCATTGATTGACTGGGATGACGTGGTAATAGGGGACCCGGCTGATGACTTGGGAATACTGAACTGTTTTCATGGCGAAGCAGTGATGGAAACAATACTGGAAAATTACAGTGTTGATTTTGATATTTATGATAATTTTAGATGCCGGATATGGCTTCATACATTAAGGAACATGCTTTGGAAAACAGCGATAAGGCATCAAATGGGATACTTTGACAAGGGAAAAGATTTTTTTCTGTCTAAAAACGTTGATGGAGTTTCGCTTAAAGATTATACTATGAATAAGATATTCAAATCGATTGAAATCCTCAACAAATACTAAAGGGGCAAAATGAATTGGATAAAAGATAAAGTTTTAAGTGAGGAAATAACCAAAGGAATGTGGATTTCATCAGGTTCTTCTGTAGTAGGTGAAATTGCTTCCCGGGCAGGTTTCGATTGGCTTCTTCTGGATATGGAGCATGGCCTTGGGAGTGAATCAGAAACTCTACAGCAAATACAGTGCTTACACGATGCTGATGCTGCGCCTATCGTCAGAATTCCTGCTTGTGAAGCTTATTTTATAAAAAGAATTCTTGATTTCGGCGCTTCTGGAATCATGGTTCCAATGGTAAATACAGCGGATGACGCGCGAAGATTTATAAAGTTCCTGCGTTATCCGCCTGATGGAATAAGAGGTATGTCGGGCAGCAGCAGGGCAGCGGCTTATGGTTTTTCTTTTCCGGAATATCATGCGGACGCTAATAAAAAAATTCTCGCCATAGTTCAAATAGAAACCCGGGAAAGCGTAGATAATGTTTTTGAAATAGCCGCGGTTGATGGTGTGGATATTCTTTTTGTAGGACATTCGGATTTAAGCCTGAACCTTGGATGTTTCAGGGAATATGACTCCCCGCTTATTATTGAAGCGGAGAGGAAAGTCAGGGCGGCATGCGAAAAATACGGTAAAAAAATGGGGATGATCCTTAGAGATAAAAGCTTATTGAACAAGTACAAAGAAGCAGGATTTTCTTTTTTTTCAATGGGAACCGATATAGGAATATTGAGTAAGTCCTTCAAAGAAATTATATCATAAACCAATTAAAAAATAGCAGCAAATCAGACAGGAAAAATTTGGATGAAAACAGAAGTTTTAAATCACAGTATTGTTTATCGGAAAGAAGATGAATTCGCTGCCTGGCCGTTTAATGGCGGAATGTGGCAGTTTGATGACGGTGAAATCGTTGTCGGCTTTACTAGGAATAAAGCTGATTACAGCAAAGGAGAGAATATTCAACATGGAAAAATGGACCCGGATGGAGGAGAACAGGTCTTTATTCGTTCATTCGATGGCGGAAAGTCATGGCCTGAAAATTCCATTACCAGTTTTTTAAAAAGACCTGAATTTGATAAAAGAGCCGACAACGCAGTACGCGGAGAATGCTCCGAAAAATCGTATGATCCAAGGGCTGATGGCTATATGCTTTGGAGCGGCTTTGGTTTCCCGACAAAAGCAAAGCCTGCCGGAGTTATCACCATGGTATCGACAGATCGGGGACGTAGCTGGTCAGATCCTGTCCGGCTTCCAACCTGGCTGCCGGGAGCAGACCGTTATACATATTCATTCGCCAGCGGAAGACCGTCTTATATTGTGAGGGAAGATGGAATGCTGCTTTTGTTCGGCTACGCTTCACGAAAGCATCTTGACGATAAAGTCACCGGAATTGGAGAGGAAGCTTCTCCGGTGGTCTGGGCGAGTTGGAACGGCGGGGCAAGTTGGGGATTTTTATCAGAAGTCGAACTAAAACCAAAGTTTCCATGTGGAATCCTTCCATATACGCTGTTACTTCCAAATGGCACTATCCTCATGGCAGTAAGAAGGCAGTATAACGGTTATAACGCATTTACCCAAATATATTGCTCTAATGACGAAGGAAGAACTTGGGAATTCCTTTCCAGGGTCAATGACTGGGGCGCTCCGGCTAATCTTCTCCTGATGCCTGACAGGAGTATTATATGCGTTTATGGTTACAGGCAGGAAGGTTACGGCATAAGAGCCAGGGTCAGTACCGATGACGGAGCAAGCTGGGGAAATGAGATTATAATTCGTAATGACGGCGGTAGTTGGGATTTAGGTTACCCGAGATCAGTAATTACGCCGGAAGGGAATATTTTAACCGTTTATTATATGAATCTGGCAAACGACCCGATACAACAGAATGGCGGAGTCAGACATATTGCGGCGACTTTATGGAGAATAAAAAAATGATAATTAACAATTTAAGCAACTATACAATTTCCTTTAATAATTCCAGAGAGGAACTAAGCTTTGCAGCTAAAGAACTGCAAAGTTATTTAGGAAAAATATTCAAAACAGATTTTAAGTTTTCAGATAAGCCTTCAGGAGATTTTCATCTTTCTCTTTTTGATGATGCTGAACATATTCAAGACCTTATTCCCGATGACAGCTCTGAATCTTATATTATAGTTATTGACAATAGGCGAGTATCTTTTTATGGCAACAGGCCGCGAACGCTACTTTATGCAGTTTACGATTTTCTTCGAGCGGAACTTGCTTGTGAATTTGCGATAAGCGCTGATAAACTGGAAAAAATACCGGAACAGGCTTCTTTAAATATTCCAACGAGCTGCAGGGTGGAAAGCCCGGCATTTCCACAAAGAGGCCTTGGCTTTCATACAGATACTTGTGTTGATGTTGATTTCTATGAAAATTTTATTGACTGGCTGGCTAAACTCAGGTATAATCGCATACAAATAAATATCAGGCTTTGGGAACAAATGGCTCATAGACTAGGCCCCTTTATTCAGGATCGTGACCTCGATCTTGACTTAGGAGTCCACAGCTTGAATTTCTTTTTACCCGAATCAAAGTATTATGCAGAACATCCTGAATGGTATGCGGACGTTGAGAACCGTTTTGGACGGCAGTTGCGTTTTTCATGCCTGGAAAGCATACCGGAAATAAGCCGGTCTATAATTGCTTTTCTGGAAAAACACCCTGATGTAAAATATCTCGGCCTATGGCCGCTTGACGGAATTGATTTTGACAGCCGTGAGTTGGCATCCGGGGAAATGGGATATATTGTACTTAATTATGTAAACAGCATTACAGAAAAAATAATAAAGAAATTTCCTGATTTGATAATAGATCATCTTGCCTATGTAGGATATGTATCTCCTCCTGATAATATAAAACCTCACCCCGCGATTACGACTAGCGTTTGTCATTACTGGTCTAGGAACTTTACTCAACCGATAAATGATTTTTGGTACGGACGCGGGCATTTTGCTTCGGATTGTTCAAAAGAAAAAGCACAAAAAAAATTCCATCCTCTCCGCAGTCACCGCCAATGTTGTGAAGACCTTTGCGGCTGGCGGGAACTTGGATCTTCTATCGTATTTTCATATTATCCTGATTTGAACCTAAGTTGCCATAATATTTTTGAAATATCAGAAGTTATTCAGGATGATATGAGATATTATAATGCAATCGGCGTAAAAGGAAGCCTGGCATGCTATTGCATGCATGAAGAGTTTCTTTGGCTTTTCCGTGAAATGCATGTTTTGGGCGAGACTTTATGGAACCCTGAAGTCAACATGGATCAACTCAACAATAGTTTACTTAATGCTGTTTTTGAGGATGCGGCGGGGGATATGCGGAACTTTTACGCAAGTTTGAACGAACTGCATAACAAAGCCCTGCTGGCTGGATTCAGAATTGCTGATATTTTAAGAAGCATTGTTACTACTTATGAACTTTCGGGGTATTATATTCCCATCCACGAAGCTACTCTTGCGCAGGTCGAAGAAAAATTCCTGCGGGTTGAGAATATACTTTCACGCGCCTTGAAAAATGCGAATAATACAGATGTCATAAAGCGTATAGAAAATATAATTTTTAATTTAGATATGCAAAAGTCTTTTACCCTTCTGGGGTGTCATGTCCTGATGGCATTTGCTTTTAGAAAAGAAGCCGCATTGGAAAGGATTGAAGCAGAAGAAGCTGACAAACAAGCTTTTTCTATGTGTGCTGAAGCATTCTGTATTTTTGATAAGATGGCAAGTAAATATGCAAAGGAAATTGAAAAATCTCCTGGTCTAAAAAGAAAAATTAACAGTTATAGCAGTGCATTGAAAGATGATTTTCCGACTATGCTGCCATCGTTTTAACTAGATGATAAAATGAAAAAAATGAAAAAGAAAGTAGCGTTTATAGGTACAGGCGGGCGGGCCGGGGCATATACCCGATATGGAGCTAAAGAACAAATGGATATTGTCGGTATAGCGGATGTTTCTGCTGACAACCGGAAGTTGTTTTTGGGGCTCAATAATTTGGTTGGTAAAGTTTCTCAATATGATAATTGGCGGGATATGTACGATCAGCTTGATATCGACGGTGTTGTTATCAGTACCCCTAATCATCAGCATGTGGAACCGGCTGTTGAGGCAATGAAGCGCGGCTGGGTTGTCGCATTGGAAAAGCCTGTGGCTGAAAGTCCAGAAAGTTGCAAAAGGCTTTTAAAAATAAAAAATAAATTTAACGCTCAAGTGATTGTCGGTTTTGTATTGCGTTCGGCTCCTTTCTATAAAAAAGCTGAAGAGCTGGTACGCAGCGGGGCAATCGGCGAGATCATTAGCATGCAGGCGGATGAAATACCAGCGGTCATGACAACCTCTGTGATGTTCAGAAGCGACTGGCGGCGTTTTAAAAAGACCAGCGGTGGCTCGCTGCTTGAAAAAGCCTGCCATGATATGGATATGCTGAGTTGGATTGCCGGCTCAAAAGCAGCTTATGTCAGTTCCTTTGCCGGCAGACGTGCGTTGAGGCCGAATCCTGACCTGCCGGAACGCTGTGACCAGTGCAATATACGGAAGTCTTGTATATATTATCTCCCTCCGGAAGTTTACAATCATCCAGACCAAATCAATAAAGCCAATGATGGGCTGCTTTACAGATTTACGAGAGATAATTCTGCTTGTATATATAACAATGGACATGATATTTACGACCACCAGTCAGTACAGATAGAATATGAAAATGGTATTTTAGCTTCATTTGTAATGGATTTTTCGGGAGCCGGAAAAAGTTCGGGGCGTCATATTAAAATCATTGGAACAAAAGGTTCAGTTTTCGGGCGTATGGAAGATAATGAGATTCACCTGCATGATAGATTCACAGATAATATCGAAACGTTCAAACTCACAGACGATGGGTCAGGACATGGTGGAGCGAACCGCAAGCATGTTGATGTTTTTATTGAAATGATGAATGACAGAAGTCTTCAACCGGGTGCGACGTTGGAAGCAGGCTTTGACAGTGCGATGCTGTGCTTCGCCGCGGATAAATCAGTTGAAGACAAATGCAAAATAGATTTTAATAAATTTCTGAAATTGTAAAATATTACTTTTTAATCACGATTTCCGGAGATTTCAGTATACCGCATGGAACCAGATTAAATTTGCCGGTGAACTCGTGGTATTGAGCCGGTCCCGTCCAGAAAGGCCACTTTTCGGAATTGAATAGCGGGCCGTGGGAATTCCTGCGGCTGGAAAATATTTCTATCATGAGTTCATTAGCGCCGGCTTCAACAAAATCAGTAATATCCAACTCGTTAGGTTCCCAGGCAACTACACCCGCCTCCTGTCCGTTTACAAACAGTTTTGCGCATGCACCGCGATATTCGGGTAATTTTACAAAAATGCGTTCACCAGTTTTCAAATTTGCTTTAATACGGCATTTATATGTTATATTGCCGGAATAAAACGGCAGCCCTTGACTGCACCAGTTTCCGATTTTTAAACTCTTTACCGGGGCGGAAACCGTCTGTTTCAAGCCATTCAACTCTATTCCGAAACTGCCGAGCAGGTAAATGTATTCCAAGCCGGGATGAGCTTCTGAATAGCTGCATTCCAGCAGTAATTCATTTTTTCCGTTTCTCAATAATGCCGGGTCAACAGTCAGTTTCTTCAATGACTTATCACACCACCAACCGCAATTCTCCCCGTACGGTATTTCTTCTCCATTAAGGCTTATTCTGAATGTTTCCGGTTTTTCTAGCCCGAGATAAAGATTTCCGGCAGGAAGCACACTACAGAAAAACTCGTATTTTAATTTTATGTCGACAGTTCTTTCAGAAAGCTGTCCTTTCCTGACCCAGGGTTGTTCCATACGCCCGCCACGGCATTGAACCTTTAAATGTTCCCGTATTTTTTTGTCGATATTAAGGACATGATCGGCATTTTCCCAATTGTTGTCAGATATTTTAAATTCAGCTACCGCCAGCGGCAGAACATTTTCTTCGGAAAGAATAATATCATATTTGTCTGCGCTGATTGCTTCTGTAGACTCAATTGTAAGCTGCTTTGCTTCTGGTAATTTCATTGCTTCATTATTTGAACTAATGATAAATAATCTGCTGCCCAACGCCGCGAGATTTGATTTTATCCTCCAGCCGTCAGGAATTTTTTGTGCATCAACTCGCATGGTTTTACCGGTTTCCAAGTCAACTTCCAAAACCGTTCCAGCTTTATCTGTTTTTATATAGATAGTCATTGCGGGAATTGATTTAGTCCTTTCGATAGACAAAGTTTCATCAATTTTATCAATAGGAGGTTTTTCTTCATGACCAGCGTTGCATATGAATAAATATGCGTTTTTCTTATCTTCACGATGTTGATAAAGAGTATTAAAAATTTCTTGTCCATTATTATCCTTAATGGATATTCTGCCCGCAATTTTAGAAATATCTTCAATCAACTCTTGCCCGATTGTAAATTTATTACAGGTTTTAGCAAATAATTCCATTGCATTAGACTTTTCACCATCAATATACTTAGCAGGAGAACCTGCAAAGACAACTTTACCTCCTTGTAATGCAAATTCCTCTAAAAGTTTAAGAGTAGACGCTCTTACCGTCAACATTTTGGGGACGATAATAACTTTATATTCTGCCTGCTTTACCTTAAATACACTTCCTTTAATAGAACTGTACCGCGCAAGAATATCCTCATCGCCGTAATCGAAATCAATATTAGCGCCCAGCAGACAATCCCGCAGTTCTATAAAATTACGGTCAAAATCCAGCACTTCAGGTTTTTCTTTCCAGCTTTTGCCGATCATTGTCCATGTTGACTCAACGGGATGGATGACAAGGACATCTCTGATTTCCTGCCCTTGTGTCATGGCTAGATTAATGCGAGCAAAATAATCTTCTACTTTGCTGTACTCCCGCCACCATGGTGATTGATAAAATATACTTGCCGGATAATCGCGCTTGGCTTCTCCTTCCATAGTGTACCAGGCGAGATGCTGGCAGCGCAGATTAATACCAAGTGCCGCCTGCCAGTCCCCAACTGCCTTGTGACCGGCAAAAGGAAAATCCCAGCCAGTGCAGCCGTAAGTTTCTGACAAACGCCATTTGCAGTCGAACTGATGCGCGGCGGAACTTAGCTGTTTGGCGGTATCATAAGCCCGCCAGTGTTCGGTAAGCATATCAATCCCGGGCGCCTGCATGTATTCATAAGAACGCATGCAGCTTCCGACAACATTTGTTTGATGACTGAGAGTATCCTCTTCAAGCATGTGTCCAGTATGCAGCATGTTATGTTTTTCGCACCATTCACCGATTTGCTTCGCGAACGCGTCGACAAACAAATGAGTCAGATAGTCAATATAATTTAATTTTACTTTGGATACTTCAGCATCAGCGAAATAATAAAACAATTCCGGAAGATGTTCTAACAGGTCATAGCCATAGCGTTCTTTGAATACTTCAGGCAATCTTTCTGTCCACGGGGAGCCGTATTTAGCATTTCCCAATTCCTGCCAGACTCTGCCATAATTGGGTTCATCAGTGAATATACCGGGGACCCGCTTACCGAATTCGTTTCCAATTTCCTTCAGGTAAGCCTCATGAGTTACATCTATAAATTTTCTCACTGCATCATAATTCAAGGTGTCCAGATAGGTTTGCCCGTTGTACCATGATGAAGTTTCATCTACCTCAACATAAAAGTGTATTAACGTTTTGCCCGACGGGATTGTTTGGGGTACAGTAGAAAGCCGTTTGAGATTTTTGGCATTGCCGCCGTTTATTTTTGCCAGATAAAATGCCAGAGTATCGGCCTTTGCGTTTATTTTCGATACATCGGTAAGCTCTTCACATATAAGCTTTCTCGCACGAAATTCAGGGTTGACCGTTACCAGACCGCCGGCCGCACCGGACGGCCAGCGGTCCTCATCATAAAGCCAGGCTTGCATATCAAGCTTTTCCGCTTCATCGATACAGGCCTTCACGCATTCAAACCATTTCGGCGAAAGATAATCTGTTGCCAAACCGACCCTGGAATGCATGAAAAAACCGCCGAGTCCCATTTTATGCATATACCTGATCTGCTTACGCAGTTCATCTGTTTCAAGTTCACCGTTCCATGCCCAAAACGGAGCTCCCCGATACTTGCTGCCGGGATTTTTTAATTCATTTATTAATTTTTTCAGCATCATAAAACTCCTGGTTATTTTTAAAGTATTATATATAAATTTAATACTTTTTTCAATTATAACCTTGACAATTATTACAAAAACAAGCATTATTCTTTCAAACATATAAATAAGAGAAAACAAATCATGAAAAGGCACTTATATTTTCAGGAAGACATTCCCATTAAAATTTTACACATGGATGAACAGAAAGCCGTAAGTCTCCATGAACATGATTTTTATGAACTGGTCGTTATTTCCGGTGGGGAGGGGACCCATTATACTGCTGACGAAAAATACCATATCAGCGAGGGGGATATTTTTCTCATAAAACCTGGAACCAAACACGCATATAGCAATACTAGAAACCTTAAACTAATTAACGTATTATATATCCCGGAATGTTTAAATCTGCCTCTCTATAATTTAAGTAATTCGCCTGGCTATCATGCCTTCTTTGAAGTAGAGCCGGCGATGCGTCAGCAGCATGGATTTAAAAGCCGGCTGCACTTAAGCAGCAGTAAACTTGAGTATATAAAGAAAATGATAAATACTATGGATAAAGAGCTTAATTCAGGGAACCCTGAAGCTTTTTTTATGGCAGTTTCGTATTTTATGCAAATCACAGGTTTTATTGCCCGCAGCTATACTAAAACTGCAATACCGGAACAAATGAGCATTCTGTATTTGAGTGAAGTTATCAGCTATATTGAAACAAACTACCAACATAACATTACTATTGCGGATCTGGCTCAAAAAGCTTTTATGTCGGAAATAACTCTTTACCGTATGTTCAAGAAAGCATTTAACATATCCCCGGTAAACTACATCATATCTGTAAGAATCTCCAGAGCACAGGAAATGTTAATCAACAGTACTTTGAATATATCGGAAATTGCTATAAAAACCGGCTTTTCAGACAGTAATTATTTTTCCCGCACTTTCAAGAAAGTTACGGGGACAAGCCCCCGCTCATATAGAAAGCTCTTATTTTTAGATTCATAATACATTTGGCATAATTAAAGTCGCTTGAAATAGAACAATACTCATATTGAGATTACTAAAGAATATAATGAGGTAGATATATCCCCAATTGTTGGTTTCGGTTGTTTCGAATTCGCCGGAACGTTACAAAGAAATCAAGCCGTTTTCCAAGAACTCTAAGTAAAATTCACCTATTTTATAATCATTCCAAAGACGCCACATCTTTACCAGTTTTTCCAGCATTGTGGACAGCTATAGTCCATTGGCTCTGATTACATCATGGTACCAGAATGCGGAATCCTTCAGAGTTCGTTTTTTGGTTTCGAAGTCAACATGAATCAAGCCGGATAATAATTTGGCCGAAAGAAATATTCGGCCAGTGACCTTATCGAAAAAGAATTTTCTTTTTGTTGGCAGCGAACGCGGCGGTGAAACCGCGGCCATATTCATGAGCCTGATCGCCACTTGCAAAGCCAATAAAATCAATCCGTTTGAATACCTCAAAGATGTCCTGACTAGGATTAATTCTCATCCACATAAACGCTTTGCCGAACTTCTACCCCAAAACTGGGCTCCGCCTCAGAAATAAAAATTCTATTTTGAAAGAAGCAGGCTTCAAATGGAAAGCCGCGTGATTGAAGTCTCATCCATGTGACTAAACGCATGGATGAGACTGTGTATAAAAAATTACATCTTGGTTTCGGTTGCGGTTAACATTCAGACAACTCTGTCGTGCTTTCGCCGGAATATTACAATTTGTTAAAATACATAATTTGCCTCATTTTGTAAATATTCTTATTGATAATCACTCCAGAGGCAATTATTGCGAACTGGTGTTAAATCATATTATTGCAGGAATAATTCTACTTTTTTCAGCTCTTCAGGGTATTCTCCCGCAAAGATATTCATTAATTCGGAAAAAACCTGCCTTGAAGAACGATAATTTTGGAGTATAGGATACGAATAGAAAGCTTCTGCCAAAATTTTTGGATTGCAGGCGGCAATCGCGTCAGCCAGAAGTGTCTGGTGTGTGGCTAGCGAACTCATTAAACCATGGTAGACATCTGGTATTTCAAATCTCCCCGCTGGTATTGCGCCGTCTTCATTAAGCAGTATTGAATATTCCAAAACCGTTCGTTCCTTAAAACCAGCAACAGCCCCATTATTGGGCTGGCTCGCAACAATTTTTTCAGTCCCCAAACCAGCAATCGCCTTAAGTATCGGCAAGCTTACATCTATATCGTTTAAACCGAAATATTGATCCTGTTCAAAACTTCTATTCCAGAATTCATCGTCAAGATTTTCTTTAATATTTTTTCTATATTCATCGTATACCGCCTGAATAGCCAGCTTCTCCTTGGTGACTTCGGCTTTCAGTTCCGCTTCCGTTTTAACACTCCAACCAGACAGCTCTTGAAATTTATTTAGACATTCCTCATGGAACAGATGCGCGAATCCGTCCGGTTCAGTTGAAAAAACTATACTGTCGAATCTTTTATACATTTCAACAAGTTTATATAAAACAAATTTAAGGAGCGGGGAACAAGTTTCCGGAGGCTTCCAGCCGGGTGTCAATGATTTTTTAAGGAGGCCGAAGATATCCGCGTTATTATAGGTGCCGCTCAGGATAAGTGAACAATGATTCACCCCGGCGACGTTGATATCATAACCCTCCCGACGCTCATCCTTTCCGAAAATTATTCTGGTTAGGTCGTAGCTGTGGTTGGCATAACCTCCGCATATTCCTAAAGCTTTAATATTGGTGTGGTTGTTGACTATAGCACTGTAAACCGCGACAGGATTGGCAAAGATCAGCATTTGAGCATTGGGACAATGTTGCTCCATTTTGCGAGCAAAATTCAAAATGACAGTCCCCCCAATCAATGAAAGAACGGCGCCAAGCGGCGAGAGCTGGTCTGAACCGATAAAACCGAGTTTACGGCAGGCTTGCTCGCCTTTCATAAAATTAAGACGGCTGCCGATTGCCATAGTGACATACAGAATATCGGCACCCTTGAGCATTTCATCAAGGTCACAACTCCAGCAAATTCTGCAGGTTGAAACTTGCTGATATTCCGGGGTTTTCATAATCATCTTGCCAACCAGCTCTGCTCTGGATACGTCCAGATCCACTAAACGGATTTCTCCACTTTTAAAAATTCCCTTGTGATGTTTGAATATTCCGCGAATAATTGGGAGCAGACGCAATGAACCACCACCGACAAATACTATATTCATGAAGAGATCCCTTTAGTTTAGATATTTCCCCAATGGTTATTCCACTGGTACTTTTTTGATGAAAGAATTCCCATTTTCTCAGTCAGTATAAATAAGTCAATTCCGGCAGGAAAAAATAATATCTATGAAATAATTCATTTCTTTATATGTTCTATCCGGATATTTTTCCCCTGAAACGTCCCTGCTGTAATGACCGGAAAGTGCCATGATTCCATCTTTTTTGATTGGAGCTCTAAACACATTCGGAGTTGCCGGATAAGCTTTGCTGCAGGCATATGAAATTATGTATTCCGTGCTGGCGGCAAGTTTGAAAGGCTTTACCAGAGGCACATCGAGCCAGCCGCTTTTTTCCGTTGCAGCGGCATTGACGACAAGAAGCAGATCGCCATTAGTATCCCAGAGCCTGAACGTATGTGGTCCTTTTTCATTTTTCGCTTTATAAAAACAAATGGATTTTACAGTTCCCGGTTTTTCAACGTAAAATTTCAAACTTAATTCATATTTGCCTTTTGCCTCAACCGCGGGTTTCGTATTAGCAAAGAAGATTCCCCCCTTTCCAGATTGTACTTCAGATTTAACTGCAATGGCTTTCGATTGGTTAAATTTAACTTTGTTTTTTGTTGATTTTTTTGGAGCTATACCTGTAAGCATAAATTCCATTGCCGCCATGGCATCCTTAAAGCTGGTAGAGTGTCCTCCTTGCGGACGTTTTATCAGCAAAACTTTCTGTTTATTCTTTTTTAAAGCTTCAGCCAGCTTTATTACACTTCCCGGCGGAACAATATTATCTTTACAACCAACCGTAAGAGCAATTGGCATAGTAAATTTTTCAGGATAATACTCCACACTTCTTTTTTTGTACTCTTGAGGAACTTCGGTTTTTGTTCCACCAAAAGATTTAGCTATAGCTTCCTGAAACCGCGTATATTCGACATGGTTGGCTAAGCCGTTCATTGAGGTAACGCCGTCAACCATATTCGGATGCAGGGCGGTAAAAGTAAGAACGGAAGCTCCCCCCATTGAAGCTCCAACCAGGAACACTTTGTTTATTTTGTATTTAGTTTTAAGTTCTTTTATGATTTGCACTAAATCAGCTTCGGCGGCAGGTCCCATCCATGAAGTTTTGGCACGGTAATCAGGGCTTACTGCAATCATATTATGTTTTTCTGCAAACATTCTAAAAGACGCACACTCCGAGCGTTTATCAAAGGCGAATTGTTTACGGTCAGAGCCATGTCCATGCAGGCCTATTATCAGGTTATATTTTTTATTTTGATCAAAGTCCGATGGGAGCATTTCCATATAATATTGCTTACTGCCGTCTAATTCTGATTTAAAAGCAACATCCTTAGGGTTTGTAAGAGCACCGTAACTAGAAAAACATAAAGAAGCACTAATTAAAGAATTCATTAACCATCTTTTGATATTTATCATTTTTGCATATCCTTAGAAAAAACAATATCAATAAAATAATGCATTCCTTTAAAGGTCTTATCAGGAGCTTTTTCCCCGGAAGTATTCCGACTATATAATCCGGAGATTGCCTGAATTCCATCTTTTTTTATCGGGGCGCTGAACACATTTGGAGTTGCTGTATAGGCATTGTTGCAAGCATATGAAACAATATATTCTGTATTAGCTGAAACTGCAAAAGGTTTTTCTAATGGAATATTTACCCATCCATTTTTTTCAATAGCATTGATATTTACTTCCAAAAGTTTTTTCCCGTCACTGCTCCAAAGTTTAAATATATGAGGTCCTTTTTCATTTTTCGCTTGATAAAAACAAAACGCCTGAATTTTGCCGGACTCATCCACATGGAATTTAAGGCCTAATTCATATTTTCCATTAGCTTCACTCGCAGGTTTCGTATTTGCAAAGAAGATACCTCCCTGGCAGGCTCGAGATTTTGATTGTTTAGGGGATGCTTTTTTATCAGTTTGTTTGTTATCCCCATAACATGTAGCTGTAACTAGAATTCCGAGTAAAAACAGCATTGCACTTCTTTTGAAATCTTTCATTTTTAAACTCCCGTTTTGTTGTTAGAAAGATACTTTAACATTTTGCGTAAACTTTCACCGCATAACCGGATTTTTTAATAACATCCAGAACAAACAGGTAATTTGTTTCGCCGTTATAGAGTTCGTGTCGTATCGGAACCCTGGCAGAATGGAAGTGTCCGATATTATAAATATTTTTTGTAATTGGACTTTAGTTATCATTTATTTTTCCAAATTGCTTATACTTCTTTTCGAATACCAGCGTACGATATCCTCCACTCAAACCAGCATGAGCGTAACCATCAACGACTTCGATAATCTCGTCCGTAAAAAGATTGATAAGCGCTTCGCATTCCGGCATATATATGAGATGTGGGCCAGGACCGAATGTGTGCAGGGCTATATAAGATTTATTTTCCATGACAATGTCATTATTGTCACACCTGACAACGCAGCCAGCGTCTTTAAAAACAGCTCGCATCAAATATCTGTCGCTGGTACCAGTACCCAAGACGACGGATGTCCATTCAGGGAAGCGTTTAAAGGCGGAAGCCGGAGCGTCGTTGAATATCCAGCGCCCAAACACCGTTGCATCCTCATCTTCGATGATGAGCAAGGGAGAATACACCATATCCGTTCCTAAACTCGTAGTTGTTTCCATCTCGCATGTCATAGGAGTCATATAGTCTGTTATTTTCACTTTCGCCGGAGCTTTCAACGTTTTATCGCTCATGCGAATTCCAGTTAAAGCTTCCACTTGTTCAACACCATAGCTATGGGGACTCATATATCCTGGAGCCCAAAGAAACACTAACGTTCGATTATTGCTCTTGAGCGATTCAACCGCTTTCCTTTCCTCTTCCGTAGCTACATCAAAATTAAAGAAATAGACAACCTTGTACTGAGAAAAATCAACTGCGCCCATATCACTTGACAAATACCAGTCCACAGCGAGTCCTGAACGATACAGATCTTCGGTTACCGTATCGCAATACTGCTTAAATATTTCAGCGCCTTTGCCATGGACGTTCATTGTTCCATAATGTCTATGATAGAGAGGGCTGAACTCAGACACGATACAGGCGACCTCAGCACAGGATGAGGTGTCTTTATGGATAGAATTTTCGATGATTTCAGCCTGCTTTTTAAATTCCTCCTCGAACTCATCGCAATCATACCAGCCTCCGAACATGTCGAAGTACCATGACTGTGTATTATTGGTCAATCGTTGGGCGAATTGACGGCGGTATATTGAGATAGAAGAGTCAGCGCCACTGGAAAGTTTATCTCCATTATGTCCGGAATTTCCAATATGGGTACGCAGGTCTTCTTCCGTCCATAGAATTTTATGATGAAGATGCATAGTTTGCGGAGGAAGCATAAAACTACCCGGTCCTCCAAGTTGACGGTTGTGATAACTAGTGATTCCTGTAATAAAGTCGATTTCTTTCGCTTCCAACATTTGCTGTAAAGCGCAATGCCCTTTGGCTGGAGTACCATTTACCATGCCGCTTTCCCACATGCAGTAGCCGTAGAACATTCCCAGCAATTTATCGTCACCTACTTTTTCACGAGCCTTTCCCATATATTCCAAAATATAATCGACCATGAGATCACTCAAAAACGCTCCGTAGTCGATGGAACGCATATCCCTTGCGGGATCTTTCAACTCACCAAGCGAACCAGAGCAGCGTTCCGTGTATGGGGGAAGTTCAACTGTTGACAGGGTTACATCTGATTGATTCCAACTTTGCTGTAATGCACGGTCATCTTTGTACTTTTCACTCAACCACTGTCGAAAGCCCTCAATACCCGGCTTGGAAAAATCTCCCACCAACCCCTCCTGAACGCCCCAATGAATTGCCTCCTCCGTCCCTCCAGTGTTGATCATATATCCAATCACCCGGTCTGCGAAAGGTCCCTTTTGAACGTGTTCGATCATCGCATTAATATAATCCTGAGTTGCGCTTTTCCATGGCTTTGAAGCGAATGAGGCATGACGGCGATGGCCTTTATTCTTTGTACAATTTGCGGTTTTCGCATAGGGAATGTTTTCGAAACCAATCAACTCTTCAGGATATTTATCAGCGAACCAAAGGGGAGTTATGATTTCGATTCGTGGAATAATATAGATTTGTTCTTTATGTTCCATGAGCATATCCAAGTACAAATCAAACACCTGAAAATCGTATTTGTTCTCACCTGACCATAGAAGCCTGTCAAAGTTTTGCCAACCGTCTCCAATTCCAATTTCCGGCATTCCAGCTGCGAGTGGCACAAAAAATATTTTGATACCTGATCTGACAGCTCGATCCAATGCGGGTTTTTGCGGGCCATGCGAAGTGTAACTCAAGGCGTTAACGATTTTTCCGTCGATTTCGACCTGCGGAAGTCCATCTTTATAATTTATTTTTGCATTCATATTATTTCACATCTCTTAGAATTGATTTTGACATTATATCTTCTTCCAATTCTTTCAATTTATTATTTTTTACTGGAAAATGCCTCAACATTCTTGATTAGTGAAGAAGGCCAGCCGTCAATGTTGCCTGTGCGGTCGCCGTAAACGGTTATCCTGAGCCGGGAGGTTGTCACAGGAGTAAATTCCAGACAGTTAATGTGAAAGGCATTTTTCCTTGTTTCATATAATAACTTGTAACGCTTGCCGTCCCAATATTCAACACTATACCATTCCCGTATCAGGCCCCGAATGTGCCATAGTATTTTTATGCCGTCTATCGTTATAGGAGTATCACTCCTTGCAATCAGTTGGATTGGTTGCCATGACCTGTTAAAAAAGCGTAGCGGCAGCATAGGCAGGAAATGCCATCTGTTCTGTTTTGTCAGAAGATTAGGTTTCCCTTTAAAACGTTTCTCAAAAGCCTTCTGTGACACTTGATGGCTTGCATAGCGTTTAACAAATGCATCGTGTTCCAAATTCATATTCCTACTTATCTCTGCGGCTTCTTCACCACTTAAAACTTTGTCATGGAAAATAATATGATTAAGCCATAAGTGATAGTTGAAATGGTTAGCGTGATAGGTTGGAGACCAGGAAAATTGTTTCCATGTGTCTTCCAGTGTCCTCTGACTGACATAACGCCGCATATTGAAAAGCCATTCAACTCCTTCAGCCGGCATGTTATTAATGGGAGCAAGGTTTTTCTGCAAGAACTTTGCTTCCAGAATCCATTTGTCTTTCTGTTTTGAAAATTTATATTCATCCAGGCCTCTTTGTTTACTAGCCGATTGGCCGGGCAAATAGAATCTGAAGGTAAGCGGCCAGCGGTTGAACTTATTCCTGTTCTGTCCCCAGATTACGACAAGCTGCTCTTGAGCCTTATTTTTTACCTTGTTGATTTTAGCCATATCCGGTTCCGTACATTCCACTGCCAGGTAAACATATTTAGAGTCCCAGCCGATACGGAATTGTGTCGGCCGTATCAAAGCCCATTTCCCCTGATTCTTATACATGGTGTCCGCGGAATATATGTATAATCCTTTATAAACCGGCAGCGAAGCCCAGGCAGGCTCGTCCAGCCTGCCGTCAATAACCGGGGCTTCCGGCACTTTGTAACAAGGATAAGTCTCGTTACCGAATCCTTTTTGTGCCGCCCGGAAAGACCATTCCAGGCTGTCCTTTGCCTGTTTTACGCGTTCCTTCCGGTACCAGGTGTCAGCAGCGGACATCGCTTCCGCGATTAATGGCTTTATTTTAATTTTCAGTTCTTTTGTAAACACCTTGGGAGAAGGGGCATAATTATTATGATACAGATCCCGCATGGAAACCCCGCCGCTAATTACTTTGTTTTCCACCATTTTATAGATTTTCAACATCTTCTCCCCTGCGGCAGTGCCATAATAACCGGTAAAGAAATCATGCAGGATATTGTCCACTGGGTCATCGGGATTCCAGGCTGTCCTTGACCAAATATACATAGCCCACGGCAGCCTTTTCATATTGCCCATGGTAAAAGCGCCAATAGCTTTTATTCCCATTTCCTTCTGCTGCTTATGCCAGTTACTTATTGACGTTGCCAGAGGAGAAAAAGTCGGAACATTCCTGAGTGGGGTGGAAAACGTAGTGTCTGACTGAATTAAACCATATTCGATAACTCCCATGGAAGAGCATTTTTCACTCCACGTTTTAATAATTTCAGATACCTCACGGTTTTTCGAAGCGTCGAGGGGGAGATCAAAATATGCTTTTGACACACATAAGTCCACTATCACATTGTCAGAAAGCTTTTTGATCTTTTGGGGCGGTTTGAGATATTGCGCATAGGCGCATGTCCATATAGATAACTCCGGGTACTTCGCCTTTATTTTTTTCGCTACTTCGTTTATCAGATAGAAGAAATGATCCGAATAATTAAGATTCCAATACACATCTGACCCTTTCGGGTTTATCTTTTCAACTTTGCCGAAAAGTTTCGTGCAGCGTTCGCATTCGCAGAAGACGGCACTGTCCAAAGGCATTACCGAATATCCCTGATATAATCGTTTGCCGGACTTCTTTCTTGCCTCATAATCTTTTTCGATCCATTTGACGATATAATCACAGACTTCCGGAGAAGACGTGCATGGATTCAAGCCGCTGCTTCCATGTCTGGCATTTGCGCCTCTTTTCATCCGATAAGGGCCTTTCCACCATTCTGGATGGGCTTTTTCCACTTCTGGCGGAAAAATGTACATGAAGCTATGGAAGCTGCCTTTTATATTTTTCCTGGGAGGAATTCCCATCAAGGGGCCGTTTTTTTGAAAAGCGTTGGCTCCGGTTCGCAAAAAGAAGCGTTCAGCATGCTTTGTCCTTGCCAGGTATGGACGGCCTGCTCCGTTGGAACTTGCGGCCAGCGGGAAACGGGTTTTAAATGGAGGACTGTATTTTAAAGGCAGAACGGATAGGTCTAAATTTTGTCTGGACGTTACGTTGTCACCATAGCTGTCCGGATACAGCCAGCGCACCCCCTGACTGTATAAAAATTCATAAACGCCATAGGCGACCGCTCTTGCGGTCAGGCCGCTGAAAACCACCTCGTTACCTTTTTTTACCACGGAAATGTCGTCAAGATCAGCCTGATTGGGATTCTGAATGGGAATTTTCTCTTTGGGAGGAGTCATCAGGCAGAATTTGAGTTTGCCGGTTTCCGGGATATTATCGGAATAACACAATCCTACGGGTTGATTAAGTAATTCCATCAAGTAATATTGAAGATCACAGGCGGCGGCATACAAAGTTTCGGCCCATGCCGAACGCTTACCCGATTCAGTCGGCTTGGCGTCTTTATCAAGAACTACCTCAAACCACTCTGATTTTGGAATTATTTTCTGTGCTCCATGTATACTCAGTTCGGCTACGGCCCATGAAAGGCCTGAAGTATTCCGGCCCAGTTCTATCTTTACGTAACGGCCCAAAACGGGAGAAAACATGAAATTTGCCTCGCTGTGGAACGTCGTTTTCCATGCACCGCATTTGTTGTTTTCATCGGTAACCGATATTTGAGCCGCAACCTGTTTAAAAGAATCTTTTGTCTGTCCTACGGAGATAATCAATGACCTGGCCATGCGTGCCACTTCGTCTCCACAAGTCAGGAACACACGATAAACGTAAGCCGGTTTTTTCAGATCAATAATAATTGCCGTTCCCGGGGATTGCGGAGAGCCGCTATCCCATATCGTGGATAAATCGTTATCCACAACGGCACTGGTATTTCCATTTCCGGGGGCGGTTATTTCCCAATCTGAACTGTCAAGCACAGCACTGTAAATATTGCCCGTCACGAGAAAAAATATTACATAGAAAACCATGATAATTTTAAGTCTGCCCATGGTACTGCTCTCCTTATTTATTGTTTAAAATTTTAATGTCTTTTTACAGATTTTAACAAATTTTCCAAGTCTTTCCGGTTCGTTCCTGACAGTCTTGACGTCTTTTAAATTAATTTCAACAGAACAACCGTTCTTCTTGAATATTTCAAAACTGTTTTTGATTGTAGAGCTGATAGTCTCCCGATCAAATCCGCAGCATACCATTTCAGAAGGATTCGGCCGCCATGATATACAATAATCGTTGCCTATTTGTTCGGCACAACTTTCAATGTCAGCCCATGGTGAAACCGCAATACGCCGCAAGTTGGGAACTTGTCTTAAAATATCTATTTTCCTGCTTAGATCCTCGCAACAGCCATAATGAACCTCCCCAAACATCTCACAAACTGGAATCTGGTATTGGAGCATGAACTCATCATGCATTTCTGGAGAAATGAGGGTCATTTCCTGAGCCGCCATAAATCCCCATAACTGTTTCATCCGGACAGGCCCGCTATTGGCTTCAGGGGCGGGAAGCATATCCGAATATGGAACCGACTGGTTGAAATGATCCCCAAGTGACCAGTCCCCCGCTTTTTCCGCTTCCTTATGGACCTTGATAATTCCGTCCCGCATAAAAGCCAGTAAATTGTGCAGCCATTCGGGATTATCCAGCATATCCATCATTACTTCCTGTATGCCGCGTAATTCTCCGATATCCCCGGAAATATGGCTGCCCCAGACGCTCATAAACGGTTTTCTGCTGACATTCACCTTCAAAATATCGCCAACAGCCTCCTGCAAACGTTCAATATTATTCTTGGTCTGTTCTTCATTAATCCGGTGCTCAGGAATAAGCATTTTTGAACAATCCTCCAAATCCACAATTGCCGGTCTGGTCATGTTCGCGCCGTTAACCATATCTGACTTGATTCGCTCAGGCTGAATTCCCCAGTGACCGTTTTCCGGCAGAATATAACTGGCTTCCTGGGTTATCCAGGGTTCTACCACATAGTCATCGCCAATGCTATGGTGGAATATCTCATTGCGCAATGCGATTTCATGTTTGCGGAAGAAAGGATCCGTACACAAAAGCTCATCCCCGTAGCATTCATTTCCCGGCATTGTCGTATCGACATAGATCATCGGACGTTCCGGTTCCAGACGGTGAAACGTTTTCCAGAGCCGGCGTTTTTCGTTCTGCTCCTGTCCGGCGGCGATTTCAGCAACTTTTTTCGCCAGTTCGCGAAGAACTTTTATTTCCTCGATAGGTTTCATCAATTTTCCTGCCCAATCCTATTTAGTGTTATTAACAAAGATGAAAAAGGTTCTATTTCAGCTTCTATTCCATCAGCCAAAAGTTCACTCAGCGGCTTTTTGCCGACTTTTTGATTACTTTCCACCCGGAAACACGTATCCGGACCGAAAAGAGTTTTCAGGAAATGTGGCTTCAGAAAAACTTTCCGCTTCGCTTCATCATGATTGGACGCATAAACCGCCGCCTCATTGTTATTGCTGAACGCCGCCGCGAAAACATCAGCCGGGCATTCGAGCGGCTGTTTCCGAGCCGGAATAAAATGATATTTTCTGTTAAGGACATATTTTTCCACCTTTTTAAACTCATTCAGCAGCCATTTGTCGGTTTCAGACATATCCTTTTCGAAAGTTATATTCGGCGGGAACCCTTCCTGTATAAGGCTTATGAAGAAAGGATAGCGGATAGCGGGATCGTTGGTCTGTACAAATTCTACATTGTGCCTTTGAACAATGGGTATGAAAACAGCCTCCGGTTCAAAGCCTCCAGGCTGGGGAGCGCATTGTAAATTCCCCTCTCCGATTATTATCAGATCGGACATATTTTCAAAAATAATGCAGGGACAGCGGGAATCATGAGTAAAAAGGAAGCCGTCCGGCCCGACCTTCCTCCTCGACCACATCATGAAATCGATCATGGCATCTACGTCGCTGTGCTGATGCCCGCTGCAATGCTCAGGATGCCGGCATTCCCGTGGCCAGAGGTGATCGAAATACAATCCATGGAATTTATGATTGGACAGAACCTTGTCAATACTTGACTTCAAATATTCGACCCAGCCGGAGCGTTGACACATATAAGCCCCATAGCAGCTATCAAGGCCGTCTACTGGATATTTCAGGCGGCTGACCCGGCTCCATTTCTCAGCATTTTCGGCAAAATCTGGACAGGCTGGATTAAATTCTTTCATGGAAAAATAAGGAACAACTTTGATTCCGGCTTCATCCATAACCTTTATCATCCGGTCCATTTCCGCCATATCCTCAGGAGCATACGGCGGGTAGAGTCCGTCCGGCCAGCCTTTTTCACGGTGAACATTGTCGTCGTGATGCCGTACAACCCGCACTCCGGCCTCTGCCATTTTTACAATATCCTCTTTTTCCGGCCAGTCAGTAGCTCGCGTCCGTCCGTGGAAGCAGGTATTCCTGGATGCTTCGAAAGGCTTGATAAACGGCAGCCCGAAATGATAATCCATACCGTGGGTTCCGGCGGGGATTTCAATATCATCTACTGTATTGAAGATTTCATTGCGTATGAGGAAATGTTTGTTGTCTGCGGTCCGTTCGTGCGTAAAGGTTCCTTGACCGGCTTCAAGTCCGGCGAAACAGTTCCAGAAGGAAGAGTCCGCTCCCCGGAAAAACTCTATCCCTTCAACTTCCTCCCGCAGCGCGCACCAGTAAAGAGGTGAATAATTGAGATAAGCATGTCTGGCACTGCGCCAGGTACGCGAAAACGCGACGTCGTGCCAGAATATTGTAGGGTCAGACGGACAAGCCGATGGTGCGCTCGCGTGCCGTACTCCGAATCTGTCAACTGCCGGATTGAGAAACGCATTGCATGGAGACAATTCGATAATGTCGGTAAAATCCTGTTCAAAAATAAAATCAAATTTCACGGCAACATGTCCCCACCCCCTGTACAGGTAGCTTTGTCTGTAACGAATGGGCAGGACATCATTGCTTTCGTCCTTGAAAACCCCGGAAATCATAATGGAAACGCCTTCTTCGCTTTCCTCTATCTCAGCGGTCGCTTCAGAGTCACATGCCTGTTCATAAAATCCCAACCATCTGCCGGGAATATGACTGACTCTTTTGCCTATATGGGCCCCGAGTGGCTTGGCAAGGAAATTTTCACCGGAACCAAACTTGAAATGGAGAGAAACGGGACACCCTCCCTGCTTTAGATCATGCACGATAGTCCAGTACTGATTCTCCAGGGTAATCAGGCTGTCTTCATGCTTGACAGAGGGGATGTGCGGATTTGATGGTTTAAACATTTCATTTATCCTTTATTTATTAGCATTCCTGCCGGATCTTTTTTATACTGCATATAGGCCAGAGCGAGAACAGCGGCGGCACTCCATGAATAGTCCGGGTGTCCGTTGCCGTGTCCCGTCAGCGAATCGTAACATTCATATATCCGCTCATTTTTATCCATTCCCTCAAGAATACGTTCCGCAGCTATATCTGCTTCTGCTTTCAGGCCTGAATTATATAGCGCTCCCACCAGCCAGTAGCTGACATGCGGCCATGAGCGGCCTATCCAATATGACTGCTGAACCAGAGAACCCGGAAATTTTGCGGGACTGGCAACCGTTCCCCCGCTGCGGAATGCCGGATGAGAACGATCCAGCGTAGGGAAAGGGAATTCCGTGTAGAAGTGTTTCGGGTCCAGAAGGTATTTTCTGCAAATATCCTGAGCTGCTTTCTGCGGTGTTATGCCCGCGTAAAGGGGTATGAAGGATGCCGGGGTGATCATTTCCGTAAAAGCCCTGTTTTTTATACAACGGTCCTGATATATCCCCTGGTTCTCGTTAAATAGAAACGTATTGATCTTCCGGGCAATCCCGAATGCCTGATACTGCCATTTTTCCGCTTCCGGTTTTATACCCAGAACATTTGCCATTCTCGACAGGGTCAGGCATTCCAGATATAAATATGTGTTAGTATCAACACTGATAAAAATATCTAGTTCCATGTTTCCCCAGTCTTCCTTAGTCCATGATCTTTTTCCGTTGAAACGCAATGGAAAGCGGTTTTGCCAGCGTAACGCGTCGTCCCAGCAGGAACCGCCGGGAGGATGTACGCAAAGGCCTGACTCCTCATGTTTCCACTTAGTGAGCCAGTGAACTAAGTAACGGCATAAACGGTCGTATGCATACTTTAAGAATTTATTGTCAGGACAGAGAGACAAAAAGTGTCCAATGCCCCAGGCGAGCACCGGCTGCTGATAGAAATAGGTATATCCTCCTAAACTGTAAGCTCCTGGGGGAGTACCGTCCTCCTTTATCCCGTCAAGCAAGAGCCGGGCGGCGGCATAGGCGGGTTCAGGCTCGTTCATGATTCCGAAACTCTGCAGTGAAAATGCTGTATCCCAGAACCATGATCCCCCGACTCCGCATTTTGAGGTTTGTATGGATAGCAAGGGCCGCCCCTCGTCGTCCCTGTATTGATATCTTAGAGAGCGTAATGTGGAAACGGCTTTAAGGACAATATTTTTATGTGATTTGAATTCATCAGGCAAATCCGGCAGGGCGTTATAAAATTTTTCAGATTTTTTAATGTGTTCATCCAGATCGTCTTTTCTCTTCCTTAGCGCCGCACCGCTTAATACTTTCTCATCGTTAAGAGAAAATTGAATACCAAAATTGAAGCATATTTTTCCATATTTGCTCAGCGTCCTCTCCAGTTTGCCGGAACAAAAACGGGAGCCGTCGAAAGTAAAGGAGATATCTCCATCATGGGCATATAAGCGGGTTTTAACCTTATACTTCCTGATCACATTTTGCTCATGGACGCATATAAACCCGCTTTTTGCGGCACTGGCTTCCTGCAGGGTGTCTGCTTCCGGTTCCGAAAACCACTGGAATGCCAGCGAAACTTCGGCCTTTGAATGGTTTACAAGTTCGCAGGCAATCCGCAAATGATCCGTTCCAAGAAAATACATAAAAGTTTTTCCCTCAACGGGTGGGAGCGGATGCAAACTGTTATGAAAAAAAACTTCTTCTATATGAGAAGGATAATAGTTCATGGAATTATAAAAAGTAAGCTTTGCCTGATTTTCTTCATCCAGTTCTGGATAATAAATCCGGAGCCCGAGAAGTTTGCTGAAAATGCCTCTGGCATCAATATCGGCATGAACGAAACAATCATCAGGACCTGGAGCCGTCTGGTAGTTTTTTAATATAGAAAAACGGCTCGCCCGGTCCCGAAAGCCGAAATTAGCCGGAAAGTGTCCGTTTATCGATTCGTGGTCTGCATGTTTGCAGTAGCGGTATATATTTCTGATTGAGTTCATTTATAACAAACCTTCCCGTTTTCATGGTTAAAATAAATCTTTATATAGTAATAGTACAGTTTGAGTACAGTTTTATCAAGTGTTTTTCGGTAAAATATTCAAAAAAATCAAAAATATTTTATTTCGCGAGATTTTCCACGGAACACCCTTACTTTTGTTAGGGAATATGCTCCCATACGATATCCGGAAATCCATCTGTTTCTACCGGTTTTGGAATACGATATACTTTATATTTGTTTTCAGCCTCGGCGTTTAAGGCCGATAAACAGAGGATCTAGTGAAACGTACAAATTTCATTCTATAACTTTTGGGTACCATGCCTGCTTGTGCTGTTCAGCTATATTTTTAAGATGTTCAACAATTTCCGGATGCTTGGCTGCAAGATTAACCGTTTCCAGCGGGTCATTTATCATATCAAACAGTGAAAGCTCAATATGGGCCTCTTCATACCTGCCGGGTTTGCCGTTTCTTCCCGCTTCGGCAAGCGCCATGTAAGCATGCGGCAGATGCAGTTTCCATTTGCCGTCGGCGCTCACATGACCCCTTCAAAGCTGCGTCCGGTTGAAAACGGATAGTATTCATGCGGATTGACGGCATCCGGGTTCCCGCTTATTATTCCATGTACATCTTTGCCGTCGATGGTATCGGGAACAGACTTGATTCCGGCAAGTCCGGCAAAGGTCGGCAATATGTCAACTGACGAAAATCGGCCCAGCCGGAATCATCCAGAAAAATGATTACAATATTCGTTTTTTTTCCTGTTCTGACATAATAAACTTTTATCCCTGTTATAGTTCTTTAGTTGTCGGTTTCTGGCACTTATCTTTTACTTATTTAACTGGCCTGATTTTATGTCGCGCAGCTTCAGTATGTATTTAAAACTTTTAGCCGTTGCATCCACGCGGTCTATGGTTAAATAATGTTTTGCTTCCAGACGGGCCTGCTTGAGATGCTTATTCATTTCCTTCAAAATCGGCAAACTGAAAATTTCCAGGTCCGGCCTGGTCTGCCAGTTGTATTTTCCCAAATCATTTTTCAGGATATGATTTTCGAGAGTTCTATAATACGCCAGCATCGGCTTCCAGGATTCCCGGTAATATCCTTTGAAGAAATCATCTAGAATCTGTTCCGCCGGTTCATCTGGATGCCATGAGAGACGGGCAAAAGCATAGTACAGCCAAGGCATCATTTTCCAGCAGACCGGATTGGTCTCAACCTGGGGAGTGACAGCGTCCATATTCAGTTTTTTCCAGAATCTGAACCATTTACTAAGAGCAGTTATTCTGGTTACCGGGATTTTGTAACGTGGGGAGAGCATGTCATAAGGATAAACTCCAAGATGAGTAATAAGTTTTGCCCAATCCTTAAAAAGTCGCACATACCCTGCATTCTTTGGGGAACTTGGTGGAACCATAAGGCTACCCCGCAATCCACCATATAAGCAAATTTCAGTGGAAAGGGTACCGGCTAACTTTTTCTTTATCGTCGGTGGACTGCAAGTCAACTGATAAGAATAGGTCGCAACCTGTATCGTACGTTCAGGAATGAGTTCTTTTAATCGTCGGTCGATGTAAATCATCAAATCCACAACCCGATCGCTTCTGACATAATTATTATTCCCATAACTATTTATAGTTTTAATTTTATCTTGTTTTTTGCAACGGGGACATTCACACCACTGATTACCATCATCTTCGGCAATGGTGAGAGAATGAAGTTTCGGGTTTTTCTTCAGCTTTTCCACAAAGGTTCTGACAATGTACTCACGCGCCTCTGGACTACTTGTGCAAAAGGATGTTCCCATGGTACCAACAGAACGATACGGAACCCGTTGCCCCAGCTTAAATCCTTTCTTCTTGAGTACCGGTTCCCATTTTTTATCAGTATACATGGGAAACATTTCCGGATGTTTCTTATAGAGTCTTCCTGGAACCAGGCGGCTGAAGCTGTGGGAGCCATGATCCCTGTAAGAAGATCCGCCACCAGACCAGTAATCATTCCAATGGCTGTGATCCAGCCAGCGCACCGCTTCATTGTCACTATCCGGATAACCAAAAAAGTCCTTGTTTACCTGAAAATAACGGAGTGCAAACTGCGGAGTATATTTTATCGGCAACATCGATAAATCCAGCTTCCCACGTCGTGAAATATAATCACCATCAAAAGAAGGATATAACCAGCGTACTCCCTGCCGGTCGAGGAACTCAAACATGCTGTACATAAGCGCATGCATAGTGGCACCGCCAAAATGTATTTCGCTGCCTTTTCTATACACATTAACAGCTTCATTTTCGCGGTGCAGAATATCTCCTTTTTTGAACTTAACCAGCTTGGGGCGATCTATGACAAACAGCATTCCCTTATAGTTGCCTGCTTCTTTCGGACTGACAACAGCCACTGGCTTACCGGTTATTTCTCCGACATAATAGGCTACATCACGCGCGGCCTGATTAACGAATTCCGGCATGCCTCCAGGTAAAATCACCGCGTTCTCCACTATATTACCGGTATCTGTGAGCCGGTAGGCTTCAAGTTCCGCGACTGTCCACGGGTATGCCGAAGTTTTATCACCGATCTTAACGCCGAGAAAACGTCCTTTGACCGGATTGAAACGGATACTTTGCACAAGAAAGTTGTTACGGGAGTTGTCAAAAATGCAAAACTTTTTAAGATTTTCAGGGCTGTCGCCTATCGACAGGACAAGCGAACGAGGGTAACTCAAAGTGTCTTTGCCGTTTCTCAATACGAGTCGTTGTATCCAGGTCTTTTCTCCGAGATCAATGACAAATCCCTCTCCCTTGCGTTGAGGGCCGGGAGTTTTCCAGCTTGTTTGAATTTTACCGTCAAGCATTGCGGATATCTTGTCATGCTCTGAAGCAGTTTTTTTGTTTTTAAATTGTTCTGTTTTAATATTTTCAAGCATGAACAACTTGAAGTTCCGGATGCAGAAATAATAACTTGCGCTGTTAATAGCCCCGAGTGTCAAACGTAGTTTATCCGAAGTCACCGCAGGAAAATATTGGCATGACAAAGGCAGGTTGTTCCCGGTTTTTTTATAGCACAGCTTCCATTCCTTTCCATCCCAATATTCCAATCCATAGTCAACAGCATAACTTTCAGCGTCTTTCCAGGCAATCACATTGCAGTTAAACGTAACGGGTTTTTTCCATTCCATTACATACGTATGCGCAATATCCCGCTGCCACGGCCACAAAGGCCAATGCTTCCGCCAATTTTTTATTTTCTCGGGCGTCGGCCCCGTTGTAACCCGGCCGTCGATCAGACAACGTACTTTTTCTTCCGGCAGCTTTCCGTAGCATAAGTCTGTTTTGCCTTCAGTTTTCGCGATCATCTGCCTGATCTTTCCCATGGCTTTGCCATGGGTATTTCGCCATGCGTCAAATTCCTTATTTATTTCTTTTTCGATACGGCCGGCATTCTGTTCATCCGGCAACTGTACGATATCCGCGAATTCGAGTATTCCATGTTCGTCAACTTGTTTCCAGAAACCACTTGGCATGGGGACCCACGCAGTCCAGCACGCCAGTTTCCAATGCAAACCCTTGAGCGCTTCGGCTCTTGGCCAAGCTGTACCGAAACGCCCTATCTGCGCGCCCCACTCATCACAGCTTTTCGGGGTTTTTATCCCCAGGGATTTAAAAGGTATCGCCATTTCAACGGTATAATAATCATTTCCATAGTACACCGTTTTCTGCCATCCAAGGTCTATCTTCTTCCATAGTGTGTTTTTAATATCAAACGGCTTATTATCCAGATCAGCTTTAAGCTCATACAGTTTTTTGCCTAAAATGCTGACGGCATATTGGTAATGGTCTTTTCCCTTGGCTCCGGGAACATCCAACAGAATCTCAATCCCTTGTCCTCCCTTTTTTTTTGCCCATTCAATACATTCCTTCATTTGCGGTTCATCCGCACGGATCAATATATACAGGTTGTTGTTGTCGTAACCTATTTTGAATGAAGTATATAATCCGGAATACGCACTTGTTTTATTTACGTAGATAAAACCTCTTTGTTCGGGAATATGCTGCCATGCGTCATCCGGAAGTCCATCTATTTTTACCGGTTTGGGAATACGATATACTTTATATCTGGTTTCAGCGTTGGCTCTCAAAGCCGATAAACATAGAATTAACCCGATAAATAATGCGCAAAAACGACTAAACTTCATTCAAAAACTCCTTATTGAACTACCCATAATTTTTTATTCTCATCCATATTGAAAACAATTTCCTGCGGTCTTCTGAATTCAGCATGACCGTCTACAAAAATTGAATTCACTCCATTGCCGTGGACAGGCCCCAGGAATCCTCTATTGAGGTTTGTATAACTACCTCCCATTTCTCCATATGTACCGTGGGCGATGCCATAAGTGCCTTCATACATTGTACCGCTATCCTTTTCAATGACTTCAGTAAAAACTATCAAGCTTGAGGTATTTTTCATAGTATCTCGTTTAAGCCTTCCGGGGTTTGTTGAACCGGCAGAGTTAACTCCCAAATACGTATTATAAGCATAAGGCGTAAGCCAGCAATTTAAGCCAATTGACCCGTACCAACCGTTTTGCCCCCGGAACAATGGGCGGCTGGGACAACTGAAAAAATTAATCCCTTTCCGAGGCTTGTCAGTCCCGCTTAATTCCAGGTCATCCAACCAGTTATTGTAATGAGGATAAATTCCAGTATCCTCGATCCCATAGTTATTCCTGAGGCGCGGTTTTTCCCCGTTAAGCCACTGTTCTAATGGGCCCATGCTTAATTGTTTCAAATTCGATAAACATGATACCTGTTTTGCTTTGTTCCTTGCCTTATTGAGAGCTGGAAGCAGCATGCTGGCAAGGATTGCTATGATAGCTATCACAACGAGAAGTTCAATCAATGTAAATTTTTTCATTTTTTTTCTCCATATTAGTTGTCGCGTTTTGTTTAAGATGGAATTACCATGCCGAAATTTTGAGAATGATTCCCTTCAAATTCTATCATGATCCTCCTTTGTAGTTGTTTTCGTTTTGCGTTATAATAATAATGTGTTTTTTTCTGCAGGTTTTTCAAAAATTCATCTTCGGTATATATTTTTTTCTGCCACAGGAACAATTCACTCATAAAAATCAGATGAATATATTCGTGGTAATAAGGGTCATTGGTTTTAAAAACATCAGTATTATCCATACTGGAAATCAGTTTACTCGAAAACTTATCGCTAATTCCCGGCATTTTTAATTTTTTGCTTGCCTGACGATGGGCGACAATAGTGCCGTTTCCTGCAAAGAAATTCTGAACTTCATCGCTGGCAAGGTAATTCAATACTTCAATGCATTCCAACGGAAACAAAGTTGAACTGGAAATTACATGCATAAATAACGCGCCATTTCCCTCGGGGGACGGAGGAGGCGGCAAAATTCCCCATGAAAAATTATCTTGATGTGTCCAGTCATTATAATAGAGCCATGCGGAACTTCCATCCATCGTCAACGTACGGTTGGACAGACAATCCTCTATTCTGGACTCCTGGGAATCCTCCATTACCGGCGGAGCATAGAAAATCCGGCGGTTATGCAGATATGGAGCAAAGTTGTGTATGATTTCTTTCAACTTTTCAAAATTTCTATTAAGGACTATATTTTCCGGATCCATATTCTTTCCATCAGCAAACAACCCGAGAATAAAAGATATCGGCAAATTTGCGTTTAGCGCTATCCCGGCAGGTATTTTTTTCGATACTTTGTTACAGGCTTTAAGGTAATCCCAAGGCTGCATATTATCATTCAGAGGCTGAAGCAGGTCAGAATAATTGGAATTATAGAAAAGGCAGCGAACCCCTGCACTTGAAGGAGTTCCCCACAGCTTGTCATCATAGTAACAGGCTTTAATATAATTAGGGAAAAATTTTTGTTCATCAAGCTCAAGTTTTTCATTATTTCCTTCAATATCAAACAAAACATCCTGACTGGCAAAACTCTCAAGCCTCTCAGACGGGATTTGCATAATGTCAATCTCATTCAAGTCCTTGTACTGTGATATACTGCTGATATCTATCAATTCAATATGAATTCTGGGGTTTCTGGTCATATAGCGCAGACATATCTCCCTCCAGGAATTTCCAAAGTTGTCCATTTCCGAAAGAATACCGATTTTGAGCTTTTTGGTTCCGGGAAAAACCGGGGGAGATTTAATCATTTTATTATCATCTAAAAAACTGTTCAATTTAACATCCTGAGGCGGCAGGGATTTTAAATGACATCCTTTCCTGGGTATATTCTCAAGTATGCCTTCATCAGCCAGCAATTTAATGGCGTTTTGAATGCAAATCTTTGTGTAGTTCAAAGATTTTGTCATTTCCCTGACAGAAGGAATCATGTCACCCACTTTGTATTTATTAGAAATAATCAGAGCCAGTATATCGTCTTTGGCTTGTTGATATATCGGTTTGTTTTTGTTTTTCATAAATATCGCTTCCTTAAATCTTATATTTATATAGTAATAGTACAGCTTAAGTACAGTTTTGTCAAGTGCTTTTATCAAAACCGGCAAAAAAATAAAAGATATTTTTTATGCTCAACTATTTGTCTGTTATTCTATTAAAGTACCAATATATATTGTTTCCATCAATTACTCCAATGATTTATAAAATTAATTCCTCCAAAACCGGGCTGCTCCACCGGTTCTTCTTTAACACCTGACCACCGAGGCGGGTTCCCTGTTCAGAAGTACATCTGCCCTGTCGAAACCCGCTTTCAGCATTTAATCCTGTCAGGATTATCATTAAAAAACTTGTACTCGGCTTCTGTTTAATCAGTAATGACTCTATCAAAGGTCTTGCTGTGGACCAAACGTGACCCAATTGGTGTGGGTCATAGTTTGATACGTTGTTTCCAACCAATAGCGTGAACGTTCGACAGTCGAGATGCGGACTTCATCTATTATTCCATGAAAATAGGAGGCAATGCTATTCAATTTGGCAATACTATAGTTGATACGCGAACTTGGCCATGTTGGTCTGATTTCTGAAACCGATTCCTCATATCGCAGCACTCCGTTTACATAAATTTTTACAATGTCACCATCGTCAACGCTGGCGATATGATACCATTTCCCAGACTCCATAATGGTATCGTTTGCATAACCAAAAAACTCATTGACCGAACTGCCGAACCGAGTAGAGAGCATTGGCAACTCTGATACCGGCTGCCAGCCTCCTCCTGACATCAAAGCGTACCAGTTCCATGCGTCATTGCAACTGCCAACGATACATTGTCCCAACTGAGTATATGAGGCTGGGAAGCTGTCTGGTTGAACCCATGCGGACAAGGTTACCACCGAAAAGTCCAAATTCATATTCGGCAAAATGACGGCATCGTCGTTTCCGTCGAAATGCAACGCGAATCCGGTTTGTCCTGGAATCCTGTCGGAATATGCCATACTTCCTTCACAAGTACCATGGTAACCATTTGCCGAACTATCCCGCATCTGAGGAGCTGGATCAGTCGGATTTTGATGCATATGCCATACGCCCGCATAACCGGAATCCCAGACGTTTGCGGCGTTGCTTTGATCGTTGGCTTGCAAGTTACCATAATAGACATAAAGTTTAGTGTCACTCCCAAGATGTAATGTTGGCACTTTAACCCAAGCCCATAACTCTTTGGTTGTTGCATTGTAGTATTCGATTTCGTGGTTCAGTTTGATTTTGCCGTCACTAGCGGTGAAGAGGATATCATCTCCATCGTTTTGGGCATTCAAGAAGAGTGTGTTGTTTTCATCCGTGAGCTTGACTAACAATGGAAAGTCGGACATGGATTGACTAAGTACCATTCGTTCATCAATTTGTATCTCTTGCCGATAATTCCAGGCGCTCGAGTACCACGAGTCAGTTTTCTGGATATTGACATTGCGCACATAGATATTACGCATACCTCCCAAAGCGCTATTTTCATAGTCCAGGGCCAGCAGCCAAATGTTGGCGGGAACACCATGAAGAGCGAAAGTGTAGGTTGCGTAATCGTTTTCCGAGGTAATTGTGACCGATTCGGATTCCGAGGTGCCAGCCAATACCTTCAAAATGGGATAAACTCCCTCGTAAGGTCTGGCTTT
The DNA here is from genome assembly GCA_963664605.1 of Victivallaceae bacterium. Classification (GTDB taxonomy): domain Bacteria; phylum Verrucomicrobiota; class Lentisphaeria; order Victivallales; family Victivallaceae; genus JAHOYW01. Next base: position 64,188 of record OY761536.1, on the reverse strand, counting down.
GGCTTCCACGGTGACGATATAATCCCCTTCGTCCACAAAATTGACGTAGGCACCAAGCGTGCCGTACGCTCCGAACTTCCATGCGCTTTCAGTTGGATAATCATACACATAACCACATTGATAAGTGAGGTCGGCTGCGGCAAACTGCAATCCCTGGGTTCCTATAATAGGGAATGTTGCGTCTCCCAAATCCACCCCTTCAAGGCAAGCTTTTTGGATTGCTAAGTCATAACTTTCCCGGATCTTGGCGACTCGACGTTCAGTGAGCCAGTAGTTCACGGCCGATTCGGCTGCTCCAAGATATTGACCCATTTGACGTAGCACCCGCACAGAATAGTATCCTGGTTTCGCGCCGGAGCGAAGTTGAGTTTCTAAGGCGTCAAGGCCGTATTGAATGGCGTGGTCCTCTAACGTGTCATAGAAATCCCGCATATCGGATGCGGCCTCTAAGAAGTAATGGGCAAAAAATTCGTCAAGAACATTATTGGCTGTCAAGTCTGGGTTAAAAATAAATCGGGAATAGGCGTATACATCCCATGGATCGCACGATAAGTTTTCGGCTGTCAGGTCCGCTTGGGTGCCTCCGTTTAAAGCGTCCAAGTCACGAAGCATTTTGATACGGCTGGCAATGGCGCTCACCGCGGTAACGGGACGGCGTCCGACGTTTCTCATGCTCAAGTCCCACCAATCAGGATGAAACAAGTGATGATCGTAATATTGAAGCTGCTCGGCTTTATCCGCCCAGGTTTCCCATATCGCTTTTGCTTCGGCGTTTGCGGGTGACTCCATTGGAAGATAACGGCAACCGTAAACAAGGGATTCCACAATTACGTTCGAGAGGAATGTATCAATGTTTTCCGGAGGGTAATAGAGTCCCTGATATGCCAAAGCCCGAATTTTCAAATCAGGTCGAAAGTTAATCAAACCTTTTGATACTTCATTGATGAAGTGGTAGTAGGTTTCGGATGCGCTGAAACGCCCTTCATCCGGTATGGGGCCGTACTTTTCCATGCACCGTGGACATTCGCAGTGATAACAACTATCCATAGGCATCAAATTAAAGACCTCCGTGGATTCTGGATAAGCTGAGACATAGAGAGCCTTGTCAATTACAAAATTGATCAAGCCCTCGGAGGTCATGCAAAAAGTTGGGTTTCCGCGGTGAACCATCATGCTAGGTGGAATTCGCGTGCCCAGGTCTGCACTCGTAATATTAGCCTGATAATATTCCACGCAATAGTCGCGGACAGGCATGCCGCACCAATCGAGTTGGTTTTCCAGTACATCGTTTGGAACAACGTTCTGGAAGTTATGCGGATAACCATCAAATCTTTCATTGTATTCGTCCGGGCATCCGCTCGGATCGAGCTGTTTATATGGATTGTCTGGAATTTCGTAACCGCCCAATGCGTATATTTCCGATCCACCCCAACTGTCATTCCAACCGTTGCGGAACCAAAAATAGAATGCCTCGTCACGAGAGTCGTCGTTGAAATATTGCAGTCCGAAATTTGCGTAACGCCATTGGGAAGTTGGGGTGTAAGACAAAGGCAGTACGTTTAAATCAACATTAGTTCCGGCTGGTGTCCAGTCGCCATGCTCCCCGGGGTAAGTCCACACTACCCCTTGAGTTCGTAGAAATTCCCATACGCTGACTAGAACATTCGCATAAGGCCAGGCCTTGAAAAGAACTTGATTGCCGGAGTATTCGACGTTTACGCCTTCTGGTAGAAGCCCGGCCTGTTTGCTGGTTTGCATTTGGCTCCATGTTGTTGCCAATGGTTTTAGGTCAACGATAGTGTACAATGTTCCCGTGAAGCCTTGCGACGAGGTAACGACAGGCACCGGCCTACTGGTCAGCTCCTCTAAATAATAGCTCAAGTCATTAGCCGCTTTTAGGAGTGGTCTTATTATTATACTTGGATTCGGGTGTATTGTCGTCAACGCACTCTGAGGAATCACAACGGCATCATATGGGGTAAACGATTCCGGTGTGTCCCAGCCATAGAGTTCCAATTCCGAAATAGTGAGAGACAATCCGTTGTCCACCGAGTCTGATATCTCCAAACGTAAATAACGTCCTGTAGTCGCTGGAAAACGGACGTCTTTATCGTACCAGGAGGGAGTTATGGAAAAAGCGTCGTTCAAAGGGATTGTTGCCACTTGGTTTTGGGTGTTTGGTGTGTCCCCCACATAAACGGATATGCTCTGGGGAAGACTGGCTCCGCCTGTTGCCGTTACCGGAGGCCCGGCTGACCCCGAAGTAAAAAATACTCGGTGCAGCATATGGGTTTTTCCCAAATCGATGACAACTCCCCAAGGATTAACACCATCGCTTGTCACCACCGACACTGTAGACAGGGTGTTGTCAATCGTTGAGCTTAAGGTGCTACTAGTCCTCAAGTCAGTAACATTCCATAGCGCAGGATCCAGTAACTCCGCTCTCAATGGCTCTGCTAAACAAAAAAACAAACTCGCTAACCCGACGACACAACTAAAAGACTTTCTCATCCTGTTCTCCTTGTTTTTTGTTGAAATTCAACTTTTCTCACTTTTGACGATTGCGTTGATCAATATTGATTTCCATATCGATGATGGCTTTGTTAATATGACTATGCGGTTTTTGTATAATTCAAGGTTTTCGCCATCTTTCTAACAGATGGAATAAGGATCAAATCCAGTATATTGTTTCTGATCTGTTGATATAACAGCTTATTCCTTATTAATTATTTTATAACAGTAATAGTACAGCAAGAGTACAGATAAGTCAATACCTTTTGGTTACAAAATTTCAAAAAAATGATTTTTCTGTTCAGAAAGAATAAATACATTAGCTTGAGAAAAGAATATCAATCAGGAATTCTATTGTTAGCGTGACAAATGACATTGCAATTATTTCATGTTTAACTACTTTTTAAATATTTTAATATAGAAAATCTTATCAAATATTATCCGTGAAAGCTTATTTTTAGGAAACGTTTTTGAAAGCCTTTCAAGGATTTTGTGTACATCATCCTGTTTGACATATATATATATAACCATGTTGAAGCAAGTTATTTAATCTTTAAATTTTAGTCTCGTTCACGCGTTTGCGTTGGCGAGGCTTTCTGTATGGGATGAATACAAAAGTTATGGGATTGATGGCGCAGGTGGCGAGAGGATTGCTGAAGCATGGGGAATGTAGAACAAACAGTGAGCTGGGGGGGGATCGGGGTTTGTATGTTGGGCTTTCGGATATTGGCAAGGGCGCAGAGTGTATGAGGTCGGCTGTTGCCGGGAAGGTTTATGGCAGTATGCATCCGTCTTCGGATAAGGTCATGGAATGGTATCGGGGAGCTGATATTTAACAAAGTAATGAAAGCTTTGCAAAAGCAGTTGATATTGCAGCGGGGACATTGGTTTGAGGCTGGGTTGAACAGGCTTTCGAGGCTAATAAGGCGAAATTCCTCACTCAGTTGGAAATTGATGCTGGTTTTGATGGAGTATCACCATAATACTCCTCAAAAAAGTTGTTTGTTGTTTTGTTATTGTTATTTTATTCTCATTATGTAAAATGACATTTCAAGAAGTAACATGCAAACAGAACACAAATAGGGATTTTTGAGGCTAATTTGAGGTGGTACACGGGGAGGGGGAAGTTTCCACTTTTTTAAATCTTGAGGCTAAAAACAACTCTTAAGACCCAATATTATTAGAAAAACAGACTCTGGTGCCCAAGCGGTGCCCAAAAATGTTTTAAGCAACACATGACCATTTCAAGTATATATTCCAAAATAATCAATTTCAACATTTTTCAATGAAAACAGCCCAAAAAAACATAAGAAAAGTTTATTTTAGCATTGCTTCTTATACTTTTTGAAACATGACAGTACAAAAGAAGTAATAACACAATAAAAAGCATAAATTATATTTGTAATTAATGCTAACTATTGATATAATTATTAGATAAAATGGTAAATACAAGATTGAGAAAAGCATGCATTATAAAAAAATCAAACCTCCTGAAACCTTAACCATTACTGACTCATTGATTATTGAAGGGGATGCTTTGCATGCTCTTAGAACCCTACCTGAAAGGTCAATTCAATGTGTGGTTACTTCTCCTCCTTATTGGGGGCTCCGTGATTATAACATTGATGGACAACTAGGGCTAGAAAATACCTTGCCACAATTCTTGAATCATTTGGTTGCAGTTTTCAATGAAGTAAAAAGAGTTCTTCGTGATGACGGAACTCTGTGGTTGAATATTGGTGACGGATATACCAGTGGAAATCGTGGATATAGAGCTTCTGACAAAAAGAATCCAGCAAGAGCAATGACCGTTAGACCAAATACGCCAGAAGGATTAAAACCCAAAGACCTTCAAGGGATACCTTGGAGATTAGCTTTTGCTCTTCAAGAGGATGGATGGTATTTACGAAGTGATATTGTATGGAATAAACCTAATGCCATGCCTGAAAGCGTGAAAGATAGACCTACACGAGCACATGAGTATTTATTTATGTTTACAAAGTCTGAAAGATATTATTATGATTATGAAGCAGCTAAAGAACTTGGAAATAACAATAAACTTCGTAATCGTAGAAGTGTTTGGAATATACCCACACAAGGCTTTCCTGGAGCTCATTTTGCAACGTTTCCAACAAAGTTAATCGAACCATGTATTCTAGCCTCAACTAAACCCAAAGGCTATGTTCTTGATCCTTTCTTTGGCTCAGGAACAGTGGGAGTATCTTGTCTAGAACAAAACCGCAAATATATCGGAATAGAGTTGAATCCTGATTATGTTGCATTAGCAGCGAATAGATTGCTCACAGAAGAAGAGAACGTAATAAGGATAGCAATATAATGCAAAATATAAACATTCCATCTCCAGAATTACAAATTGACTTTTCTTTTGCTATTGGACAAATTAGAAGTGTATATCTCCAAGAAGCATTAAGCAAAACTATTAAAGGTGTTGACATTTCTATTCTTGATAAACAGCTTGCGCAATATGTGCCACATGATAAATTAAAATCAGTTGCTGTCCGTGGTTTGCGTGGGGAATTAGTATTTCCAGTTCCTTGTATTTTAGAATCAAATCCATACTTGTTAGGATATTATCGTTTATTGCTTGGTTTTAGTCAGAAAGAATTTTACACATCAAAATTTGGAATATCTGGCTTTAAATCAATGGAAACAAAAGGTATTTTGACAGAAAAAAATAAAAATAGAATTCAAGAATTATGTCAAGGTATGATTGCTAGTGGCTGCTCTTTGCTTGATGGTATTGGAATTGATAGAGTTACCAAAGAACTCCTTGATGATTTGACTCTTTTAACAGTAGGTCCACAGTTAAGAGGTGGAGCAAACGTCAAAAAAGGCATAGCTGGTATTGTTGATGTCTTTGAAACAATTCATAACATTGTTCAGCATGCAGCAAGTGAATCTGCATCAAATAGAATAAAAATTGTTAATGCTGCTGATAGAAATGTTTTTATTGAGTTTGCGCCAGATCCAGATATAGTAATTCGTGAAGAAATGGGTCTAAATAGTATTCGCAACATTATTGCTATTGAAGTGAAAGCAGGAACAGATTTCTCAAATATTCATAACCGTGTTGGAGAGGCTGAGAAAAGCCACCAAAAAGCCAAAGCAGATGGATATTCTGAATGTTGGACGGTTGTTAATGTAGATAGAATTGATATGGAAATGGCAAGCAAAGAATCCCCCTCTACAAATCGCTTCTATCGCATTTCTGAATTAAATTCAAAAGTAGGAAAAGAATACGAAGATTTCAGAAATCGCATAATTTCTCTTACAGGAATTGTAAACAATGATATTTAATTCCGTGTCTGGCGCATCGCGCCGGACACAGTCCGTCACTCGCTTTCCTAAAGAGATTTTTGCATCAGGTGCAGCACAAGCATCCGTTGCCTCTTTTTCCTATAAACACAGCATGAAAGCGGCATGAATACGGGGTGAAAGCAACATGAATTCAGCTTAAATTCAGTCCAATCATGAATTTTTTTCCATCTTTGCCCTGACCGTCATAAAGCAATCTGTAGTGCTGGAGGCTGTTTTTCCGTCCAGAGAGTTTGACTACCAGTTCCATGTCAATCAGCTCTTTTTAATGGATATGGAGCCTTGTTGATGTCCATCCAGTGTAATTCATCACATCTGTCCTTGTGAAGCTTGAATAATGCCGTTCTTTTCCAGTTGGCAGCATTTCATTTAACTGTTCCAGCAAATCTCTGGCAGGAATACTCAAATCATCCAGAGACATACCAATGATTTCCGATGCTAATTCGACTGCGATGTCTATGTCTTCTTTTGATGCTTCAACGTATTCAATATCCTGATAGCTTTTAACGTCCTTCTGGAGTTGATTTAAGGTACGGAGCGTTCCAAAGTCCAATACCCCATACCCAAATATCCACGAGACAAAACCTGAACAAAAAAAGTGTGCCAGAATGTGCCATTAATTTTTAATAGCAAGGTATATCAGACGCTTTCAGGCATAGCAATAAAAAAGAAAAAAGACAGGAGTTTTTGAGGTTAATTTGAGGTGGTACCCGGGGAGGGGCTCGAACCCTCACTTCCAAAGGAAAACGGATTTTAAGTCCGTTGCGTCTGCCATTCCGCCACCCGGGCTGATATGTGAAACCGTTACTTTATATCAAATTACTCGAATTTCCATAACTTTTAGATAAAAAATTATAATATTTTTCCCTTAAGCTTCAAAATCCCTTTGTCAAAACGTTTCTTATTCGCCACGGATAAAAATAAATTACCAAATCATTGTCAGGCGTAATATAAGCTTTGACTACAATTTCGTGGACCTTTTTGAAAAGCTCATCCTTTTCGTAGTCTTTCAGTAAGGAATGAAGAATCTTTTCCACTTGCGGCGGAGGCAGCGGTACGTTTCCGGCCGAAATAGATTTTATATCAATATGAACGCCTTTTTTGTTGAGCTCCGGCTTGCCGGAGATAGTCAAATTGATGTTCTTACCGAAAGGCGTATAAAGATTTGTCGGAAAAGAATACTTGATATCAAAACGGTTCCCCTTGAAAACTATTTTGTATGGACGTTTTTTAGGCGCATTGCCGGTGTTGCCGCTGCAGAAAAGAAACTCTCTCCAGGAATCTGAATTGGAAAAGGCGGCAATAATGGCATTTACCTCCGCCTGGCTGAGAATCAATACAGACACTCTCCCGGGTTTGCCATTATAAAGCAGACTGGTTAAACGCATAATAACCGCATTTTTGAGCAGGATATGTTCCCGGGTAAGGGACTCTGCCTTATAGTCCTGCGGCGGGTCAAATACCAGATGCAGGAAGTATGTGAATATAAACAGAAACAGCAGGGTAAAAATGATTAGAGAAATCAGAATTACCTTCAGGATTTTACCTTTAGTCAATTTGTTCTTGCCTGATCTTTTTTTTTGCATACTCAACCACTTAGGAAAAAACAGCCGGGCGTATATATACCAAAGCTGTCAGATCGTTGTCAAAATCTTTATATTTGGATTCTATAAGTTTTTCGCAAGCCAGGTGGTTCATCCAGTTTATCCTGGCAAATTCTTCGGACGGGATAACCGTTTCGATATTAGCCCTTTCATAATCCAGCGCGGCAATTTGCGCATAAATATTACTGGTAAAAAACTCTCCGGCCTTTTTATGGTCGAGAACCTCTGTTATGCCGGATGGAACCAGTTCATTGTTTTGCTTAAATACTTCAAACAATAGAATTTCTTTGTTGCGCCCGTCAAAAACAGCCGCAGCTTTATCGCCTTCATTCAGGCTGTTGGCATCAATGAGGGCTATAGCGCCGGGGACACAGCGGGTTTTAATATTGTCCCGTCCCATTTTCACACCTGTAACCAGAGCGGCGGCCAGACGCAGTCCGGTAAAGCTCCCGGGCCCGCTGCCAACCGTCCATCTGTCTATCTGTGCCGGGGTAACTCCAGATTCAGCTATTAGTCCAAGCATCCAAGTGCTCAAGGTTGAAGAACTTCTCCCCTGCATTGCTTTGTGTTCAGATACCAGTATTTTACCGCTGGCGGTTTCCGCCAAAGCGAAGCCGGCAAATTTTCCGGATAAATCAATTGCTGCTGAATATTTCAAGTATAAATCTCCGTTATTTAAGCTAAGAATTTCATAATATAACTTGTTTTATGAATAGTTGCAAAGTTTAAATATCTTCCGCATCTTGAAAATCGTTATAAATAAGCTATTTTATTGTCGAATTACAAATCAATCAAAATTAAGGAAAACAATTATATGTTAAGTGCATCAGATTTAAGAAAAGGTTTAAAGATAGAAATTGATGGTGAGCCATGGATAATAACAGATTTTGACTTTTGCAAGCCCGGTAAAGGAACTGCCTTGTACCGCTGCAAAATGAAAAATATGATTACCGGTAATACCATGGACAGGACCTATCGTCCGGTTGATAAGTTCGAAAAACCCGACCTTATGGAAAAAGAAATGTATTACTCCTATCCGGAAGGTGATTTTTTCGTATTCAGCGATGCTGAGACTTATGAGGAAATGCGTGTAAGTAAAGAGGTACTGGGCGACAGTGTCTATTTCCTGATTGAAGACAGTCTGTGCAATATTTTGTTATTCAACGGTATGCCTCTTGAAGTAACGCTTCCCGTTTTCATCGAAAAAGAAATTATTGCTACTGAACCTGGTGCGCGCGGCGATACCGCAACTAACGTTACCAAGCCAGCTACTTTGGATAACGGTTACGAGATCCAAGTACCGATATTTATCAATACTGGCGACGTTATCAAAATAGATACCCGCACCGGCGAATATTCCGAGCGGGTGAAAAAGGCATAAGCGAATGCTTGAAAATCTATACAATATCCAAGCCCGGTTACGCAAGCGTGCCGGGCTTGTTTCTGCCTTGCGCGCGTATTTTGATGAACAGGGCTTTATCGAAGTCGAGACCCCGATAGTGATAAAAGTCCCGGCTCCGGAGGAATATATTGAAGGAATTCCTGTTGAAAATGCTTTTTTACGTACGAGCCCTGAACTGCAGATGAAAGAAATGCTTTGCGCCGGATATGGGAAGATCTATCAGATCGGGGCTTGTTTCCGCAAGAATGAGTTCGGCTCTCGCCATCGGCCAGAATTTACCATGCTCGAGTGGTATGAAACGAAAATTAATTATATGCAGCTTCTGGATTTTGCTGCTGAATTATTGCGTTTTGCCGCACAAAAAACAATCGGTTCATTACAGTTTGAATATCAAGGACAAAATATTGATTTGCTCCTTGAACCACAGATTATAACCGTAAAAGACGCTTACAGGGAATATGCCGATGTAGACCTCGAAAAAATTACCTCGGAAGAAGAATTTGACGAAATTATGACATCGCAGATAGAATCTTGCCTGGGTGTCGGCCGCATGACTTTCCTTATCGATTACCCGGAAAACCGCGCCGCTCTGGCGCGGCTGAAACCGGAAAATCCCGAAGTCGCTGAACGCTGGGAGCTTTATCTCGCCGGAATGGAAATAGCTAATGCTTATGGGGAGTTGACCGACCCGGTCGAACAACGGAAGCGTTTTGAGGAAGCTCAGTTTATCAGGGCGGAAAATAATTTTGTTACTTATCCTTTTCCTGATGATTTTTTCCAGGCTCTTGAGGCAGGAATGCCTGAATGTTCAGGCTGTGCTCTAGGTGTTGACCGTTTAGCAATGGTTTTCACCGATACCGCAGATATTGCTGATATAAAAATATAAAAGAAGATAAAAACGCTTGACCGTTGATGCTGGATCATTAAGCCGAATGTTGCCTTTCGCTGCGCTAAGGTTCGGTCTGCGCAGAGCGTATCCGGCATTTTATTATTTTTTCTTCTTTTTTGTTTGAAAAGAATTTGTATCTGTACTACTTTACTTAAACCTGTAAAAGTAGAGATAATTTATGCCGGCAAAAAAAGAAGTTTGCAACGCTGACGAAGTTAACGCGGCTGTAGAAAAAGTCGCAGATGATATCATTTCTGAATTTCTCCACAATTCCACTCGTGATTTTGCCATAATCGGCATACATCAACAGGGTGTTCCATTGGCGAAACGTCTTCTTTCAATTATTGAAGCAAAAACCGGTTACAGCCCCGAGCTTGCTTTACTGGATATCTCAATGTACCGCGATGACATCGGAGTACGTCAGGACTTGCCGCAGATTCATGAAACCAGTATTCCTTTCGACGTTGATGACAAAGCCGTTATTCTGGTTGATGATGTTTTGTCATCAGGAAGAACTATCCGCGCCGCTCTTGACGCGATTACCGATTATGGCCGCCCTAAGCTGATTCGCCTGGCGGTTTTGGTAAACCGTGGAAATCATGAGTTTCCTATTGGCGCGGATTATACGGGAATTACTTTAAGCGTTCCGGATGCCCGCAAAGTAGCGGTGGAGTTTGTTGAAAGCGGAGGACAGGATAGAGTTTGCACAATTGACTGGAAGAGAAAAAGAAAAGAGCCAAAGGGATAATTAATATGGGAAAATTTAACTGGACCAAAAAAGATTTACTCAGCATCTATGATTTAAGCGCCGAGGAAATAACTTTTATCCTTGATACTGCCGAGGAATTCAAAAAAGTATCACAGCGCAATGTGAAAAAAGTTCCGGCGCTGCGCGGTAAAACCGTGGTTAACTTTTTTGTCGAGCCCAGTACCCGTACCCGTATGTCGTTTGAACTCGCTGAACAGCGTTTGAGTGCCGACATTATCAATATTTCTGCTAGCTCAAGCAGCCTGAAGAAAGGTGAGACTCTATTGGATACAGCTCGTAATATTGAAGCTTTACAAGCGGATTTGATTGTCATGCGGCATTCTGCGGCTGGAGCGCATGCCATGTTGGCTGATAAGCTGAGCTGTGGAATTTTGAATGCCGGTGATGGAGCTCACAGCCATCCGACACAAGCATTGCTTGATATATTTACCATTCGCCAGAAGAAGAAAAAAATCAAAGGTTTGAAAGTTGCAATTGTTGGTGATATTCTGCACAGCCGGGTTGCCCGCAGCGACGCCTGGGGATTGCTGAAACTCGGAGCGGAAGTGCGCCTTGCAGGGCCATCGACGCTGGTTCCGAGAGAATTTGAAGCGATGGGGGTCAAGGTTTATCATAACATGAAGGAAGCCGTTGAAGGAGTTGATGTGGTAAATCTGCTGCGCATTCAGCATGAACGACAGCAAGCGGGATTTTTCCCCAGCACCGGTGAATATGCTAAATTTTTCGGCTTGAATACGGAAAACGAGAAATATCTTAATCCGGACACTTTAATCATGCATCCGGGGCCGATCAATCGCGGAGTTGAACTTGTCTCCTCTCTGGCAGACGGGCCCCGTTCGGTAATTTTGGAACAAGTAACTAACGGTTTGGCTGTTCGCATGGCAGTTTTATTCCTGGTAGCGGGGTGTGTGAAAAAATGAATACTAAAAAAGAATTTATATTAACTGGCGGAAAAGTTGTAGATCCTTTTTCGGGAATCGAAAAAATAATGGATATCGGTGTAAAGAACGGTAAGATCGTTGATCCGAAAACGCTTGAAAAGGCGGGCAGAATAGATGTTTCAGGAAAGATTGTTGCGCCGGGGTTTATTGATCTGCATGTGCATTTGCGCGAGCCGGGAAATTCTGCCGCGGAAACAATAGCAACCGGAACCCGGGCGGCTGCGGCTGGAGGTTTTACAACCATCGTTGCCATGCCCAATACTACGCCTGCCGCGGATACTGCCGCCGCGATTGAATATCTCTGTCAGCATTCAGCCAGGGACGGCGTTGTGAAAGTATATCCCTGCGGATGTATGACCAAAGGAATAGCCGGAGAGGAAATGGCTCCAATAGGCAGTTTAAAAAGTGCCAGGGTAGCAGCACTTAGCGACGATGGCAGATGTATTCAAAACCATGAGCTGATGAAGCACATTGTGGAATACGCAAAAGCTTTGGAACTGCCTATTCTGGATCATTGCGAAGATGAAAACCTTAAAAGTGACGGGGTAATGCACGAAGGTGTATGGTCAACCTTGCTTGGCATGAGGGGGATACCCGCGGCTTCGGAAGAATTAATGGTTGCCCGCAATATTATTTTTGCCCGTGATATCGACTGGAAAATTCATCTGCAGCATTTGAGCAGCAAAGAAAGCGTAGAACATGTTCGTGTCGCCCGTAAACGCGGTATTCCAATCAGCGCAGAAGCTACACCACATCATATTGCGCTTACCGATGAGTGCATCAAAAAATTTGATACTAATTATAAAATGAATCCTCCACTTCGGTCGGAAACCGACCGCCAGGCTTTGCTCACCGGCCTCGCTGACGGTACTATTACGGTTATTGCCACCGATCACGCACCGCATACACAGACTGCGAAAACAGTCGAGTTCGATTATGCTCCGTTTGGGATTGTCGGGCTGGAAACAGCTATTCCTGTTTGTTTGAAAGAATTATATCACAGTAAAATATTGTCTATTATTGATTTTGTGGCAAAATTCACAAGCGGTCCGGCAGAGGTTCTCGGACTTAAAAACCGCGGCTTTAAATTCGGTAATGATGCCGATATAACTATTATTGATACTGAGCTGGAAACTACTATTGATGCGGATAAATTTTATTCAAAATCCCGCAACACTCCTTTTGACGGCATGACTTTTAAGGGCAAAGCTGTTGCTACAATTGTTGACGGCAATTTCGTTTTTAGTGAACTTTAATTATGGATATAAATAATATTACAAAGATTATAGATGGAGTTCTGCCGCAAATAACTGAATTACGGCATGCTATTCACCGCAACCCCGAACTCGCCGGAAATGAATTTGACACCGCAAGGCTTATTCGTGAAACTTTGAGTTCTACAGATATTGAATTAGCTCAACCTTATCTGAAAACTGATGTTATCGGCATTCTCAATGGCGGACAAAGTGGGAAATGCATTGGTCTGCGAGCGGATATTGATGCTTTGCCTTTGCAGGAAATGACTGAACTCCCATACAAATCCCGTAATGACGGGATTATGCACGCCTGCGGACATGACGGCCACACAGCAATAATGCTTGGCTCGGCAATGGTTTTGAATAAAATAAAAGACCAGTTAAAAGGTTCTGTCAAATTTATTTTTCAACCTGGAGAGGAAGTTGCTGCATTAGGTAAGGAACTGGTTGAAGCCGGAGCTTTGAAATCTCCAAAAACAGACGCGGTTTTTGCCTTGCACGGTTTTTCCAATCTTCCGACCGGCTGTATTTCCAGCCGTCCAGGCGCGGTCATGGCGGCGGCGGGTTTCTTTAAAATCAAGATAATTGGAAGAGGGGGGCATTGCAGTAAACCTGAAACCTGTATTGACCCGATTGTGATAGGCTGTCAGTTGGTGAGTCAGCTTCAGACGATAGTATCACGTCGTTTCGCGCCTCAGGACGCGGCCTGTTTGAGTGTCTGTCGTTTCTCCGGGGGGCAAAATTCTAATGTTATTCCTGAAGAAGTTGTTATAGAGGGCTCGACTCGTTTTCTGGATAATGCGGTCGGCGATCAGTTCCCGGAACTGATAGAGGAGGCGGTCAAGGGAATTTGTCTGGCAGGCGGCGCTAAATATGAATTTGAATATGATCTCCCTTATATCCCGACAATAAATAACGTCGAGTATGTCAAAATGGCTGAGGCTGTCGCAGTTGAATACCTGGGGCCTGATATGTGGAAGCCAATGGAAAAATCTTCTATGGGAGGCGAGGACTTTAGTTACTTCCTGAAAGAATGTCCGGGAGCTTATTGTAATATCGGAATGGGAGAGAACCATCCGGCTATTCATAATCCCAACTTTGACTTCGAGGATAAAGCACTTCGCAGCGGTATCATTTTCATGGTAATGATGACCTTGAAAGCTATGAGCATATAGGATATATTACAGCAGAATAATGTTGATATTCATTCTTAAAAGTCTATATTGTCTGAAGAATGGAGCCAGGAGGAGACTATATTGCCTGATAATCGTAAAAATAATGATGACGGGAAACAGAATATCGAGCTTACCGCTAAAATGCCATTTAGTCCCGATAACGTTGAACTGACCCAGAAGATTGATGTTGACAAGAAAATAATTGATGAAGACAAGGGCGGAAAGTTTATTTCCGGACAAAACAGGAAACAGGAAAGTGCAACAAGTTCCCTGACTGGAAAGTCAGTTTTCAGCCGTAAGCGCATAACCGATGATTATGTAAAATCCAGTGCGGTTCTTTCCACGATAGATAAAATTCACCCCCTCAAAAATAAGCTTGAATTACAGGATGTTCATAGTAATTATGAACTTAAAGACCAGTTTTCTGAGGGAGCCCAGGGGGTGATAAGGAAAGCTTTCGATAAATCACTTAAGCGCGATGTTGTAGTAAAGTCGCTTAAAGTAGATGAGTCTGGAGAAAATGCCCATCACGATGAACATCTTTTCGTTTCAGAAGCCAGAATAATGGCTCAACTCGATCATCCTTCAATTATTCCGCTTTACGGGCTGCATTGTGAGTCCGACAGCAAACTGCATCTGGCTATGAAACATATTCACGGGAAGACCCTTCAGAAATATTTGAAGGATATTATTACGTTATATGAACGTGAAGGAGTGGAGAATTTTGATGAAAAACGTTCAATAGCAACCCGTATAGATTATATTATAAGGGTATGTGAGGCGGTTGACTATGCGCATCGGAAAGGGGTAATCCATAGAGACCTTAAGCCGGAAAATATAATGATTGGAAACTACGGGGAAGTCTATGTTATGGATTGGGGGCTTGCTTGCCTGATAAATCCGGAAAAACTCTCAGATAATGAAGAAAAAACCGAGATACCCCATCAGAACAAAAATGAGCTTGTCGGTACGCCTTGTTATATAGCCCCCGAGTTGATAAGGGGCGGAGCATGCAGTCCGCAATCGGACATATTTTCTTTAGGGATGATACTTTTCGAGGTGATTACTCTGCATAGAGCCGTGTCCGGTAAGACTGTGAACGAAGTTCTGAAAAATATTGTCAGCTGTAAATATGCCCCTTTCAATCACCGTTTTATTAAAAAGAAACTCCCGGATGACTTGAAAGCGATTATTGAAAAGGCAATCTGCGATTTTCTGCCCGGCCGCTACCAGAGCGCGGGGGATATGGCTAATGATCTGAAGCTCTATCTTATGCGCGAGGAAACCGTTGCCCGGCCGGATAATGTTTTCAGAAAATGTATCCGCGCTATGGTTAACCACAAGATGATTACTTCTGTTGTGGCGCTGAGTATCCTTTTATGTCTTTCTGTCAGCACAATCTATAGTTTATATTCTCAGAATAAATTGATGAAAGAACAGGAAAACAGAGAAGCGATGTTAACGCATTTCCAGGATCTGGTATCACAGAGGGCCAACAAGATGGAACGGGTTTTTTATTACTTTAATACACAGTTGGAAACTCTCGCTTATCAGGCTCAACAAGTTTTAGCGCACAAGCCGGATAAAAATATAAAAATATATACCTTGACAGATTTTCTCGGAAAATCGTTGCCGCCTGATTATGCTTTTTCTCCTGCTTACGGTATAAAAATAAGCCTCGATTATCCGATAATTAAAAGAGCAAGATTTGGAGAGTCACTCACTACTGTCGATAAAAGGGCCGCATCTCTAACGCCATTATTCAAACATATGACTTTCAGCAGTAATCCGGAATTCAAAGCTGAAACCATAGAAACGGTAAAGAAGATAATTATGGATAAAGGCGCTCCTCTGAATTGGATTACGCTTGGACTGAAAAACGGCACAATGTTCGCTTATCCCGGCACAAGCCGCTATCCAAAAAATTATGATCCGCGTACCCGCCCGTGGTATAAAAAAGCGTTAGCTGAAAAAAGCGGCACTATCTGGTCAAAGCCGTTCAAGTGTGCATTGAGTTCAAAAATACTTATGTCCACTACCACCTGCGTGTTCGATAAAAACAATGTTTTTCAAGGCGTGACCGGTTTGCATATCCGTTTAGATTATGTTAAAAAATATATTTTCGGCAATCAGAATACAGGGGCGAAAGAGTATTTGATCACCCCCGGCGGGCAGGTTATCCTTTCAAGTGATTTCAGAAACAGGGATGCCACGATAGATCGGCAAAATACCAGGTTGATAATGACAAATTTTGTTTTTATGAAAGAATTCCGGGAAGCTATTAAACAGCATAAAGTGCAATTTGAGGCGAAAAGGTATAATAATAAATACCTGTTCGCTCTGAACCGCCTTCCTTCTCTGGGATATTATTATATTCAGCGTATTAGTGAAAAGAGACTTCGTAGCAACTGGGAAAGTCAAAAACGTTAATATGTATATTTAGAAACAGCAGAGGAATATATGCCTGAGCCTGACAACAATCAGAAAAATACTGACAATAAAGATCTGGAACGAACAAGGAAACTGCCTTTTGACTCCGTCGAAGTTGAATTGACCCAGAAAATTGACATCGACCGTAAAACAGTTATCGGCAATGCGGAAAAAGAGACTTTGGTTTCCGACATACTGGAAAAACAAAAACATGAAGAGGATAAGGATAATTCTACAGGTTCCCTGACCGGAAAATCTGTTTTTACCAGAAAACGCATTACTGATGATTATGTTAGATCAAGTACATTAGTTTCCGCTATAGATTCAATCCCTCCGCTTGAAGATGAATTAAAACTCCAGGATGTGAATTACAACTATGAGCTCAAGGATAAGTTTTCAGAGGGGTCACAGGGGATAATTAGAACTGCTTTTGATAAATCTTTGAAACGTAATGTTGTTGTAAAATCGTTGAAGGCTGACGAGGATGAAAAGCACGCGCAACACGATGAACATCTGTTTGTTTCTGAAGCCAGGATAATGGCCCAGTTGGATCACCCGTCAATTATTCCTCTTTACGGCCTGCATTGCGGCTCCGAAAGCAAACTGCATTTAGCGATGAAACACATTCACGGCAAGACCCTGCAGAAGTATTTGAAAGATATTATTCTTTTATATGAACGTGAAGGAGTTGAGAACTTTGATGAGAAACGTTCAATATCAACCCGTATAGAATATCTTATAAAAGTGTGTGAGGCTATTGACTATGCTCACTGCAAGGGAGTTATACACAGGGATCTCAAACCTGAGAATATTATGATTGGAAACTATGGCGAAGTTTACGTTATGGACTGGGGATTGGCATGTCTGATAAAACCGGGAGAAAGCGCATGTCCCAAAAACACTAAAGAGAAAGTACAAATTGTCGGAACCCCCTGTTACATAGCGCCGGAACTTATTAAAGGCAGTCCGTGCAGCCCGCAATCAGATATTTTTTCTTTGGGAATGATACTTTTTGATATTGTTACTTTACATAGAGCGGCGGGAGGTAAAACCATAAATGAGGTATTGAAAAGTATTGTCAACAGGAATTATTCTCCGTTTAAACACCGCTTTCTTAAAAGCAGATTGTCGAATGACCTGAAAGCTATTTTTGAGAAGGCTGTATTTCCTGTCCCGTCACAGCGCTATAAAAGCGCTCATGACATGGCTGAAGACCTGAAACTCTATCTGATGCGTGAAGAAACTGCAGCCAGGCCGGATAATATTTTCAGGAAATTTATACGCGCCATGATTAATCACAAACTAATAACTTCTCTGGTAATATTGAGTGTACTTTTGTGTTTGTCAGTCAGCACGATCTATAGTTTAAGCAAACAGAATACGCTTATGAAGGAACAAAGAATAAGGGAAGTTATGCTGACTAATTTTCAGGGTTCAGTTGCCCGGCAGGGACATGACATGGAGCGTATTTTTATTAATTTCAGAAACCAGCTTGCTAATTTAAGTTATCAGGCCGGGCGTTTTTTAAGCGGTAAAGTGACAGAGAGCGGACAAACATATCTAATCAAAGACTACTTGAAAATGTCCACAGCACCTCCTGATTATATTTATTCTCCTGCTTATAAGCAAAAAATAAGTCTGGATTATCCTGTATTTAAACTTGGCAGCAGTGTTAAACTGACGGATGAAGCGAACAGTAAAATTATTGCCTTAAGCCCGATGTTTAAGCATATAATGTTTGAAAGCGATCCTGTACTGAAAGACAAGACAGAAAAAGCAGCCAGGAATATTATTATTGAAAATGGTGTGACCTTAAGCTGGGTTTATGTTGGTTTAAAAAATGGTTCCATATTATGTTATCCCGGTGGAAATATATATTCAAAAAAATACGATCCACGCAAACGTCCATGGTACAAAAATGCCTTGACTCATAAAAAACGTGTACTTTGGTCAAAACCATACAAAGACGCTTTCAGCTCAAATATTGTTATGACTTGTACGAATTGCGTATATGATGACAAAGGAGTTTTTCAGGGAGTGGCGGGTATGGATATCAGTTTGGACTATATCCGGGAACGTATGTTCGGCAGTAAAGCGGTTCCCGGACTTAAGGAATATCTGCTCAGCACAAGATATAAGGTTATACTTTCAAGTGATTTCAAAAACGACCATGTTGAAACTCGCAAAGGAAAATCAACTTTGATTCTGAAAAAATTCCCTTTTGAGGAAGAATTGCATGACGCTTTGGGGAAAGGCCGGGTTCAGTTTGAAGCGGTCCGTTATAATAAGAAATATATATTTGGCTTATATCAATTACCTCTGGGTTATTACTATATTCAGCAAATCAATGAAAAAATTCTGCGCGAATCCTGGGATGAAAATATTTCTTATAAGAACAAATAAATCATTATTACAGCATAAATATTGACTATATGTTTTTATGACTTATATTGATTCTGCAAGCCTAAAGAGGATTATATGTCTGAATCTGATAAAAATGATGATATTAAAAATATCGACGGCACTATGAAAATGTCTTTTGATCCCGCCGATGTTGAATTGACTCAAAAAATCAATGTTGACCGTGAAGCCGTGATCGGCAGTGATGAAAAGGAAGCTCTGATTTCCAAAATAATGGAAAAGCAGAACGAGGAAGAAGCAAATACAAGCTCTTCGCTGACGGGGAGATCTGTTTTTACCAGGAAGCGTATTACTGATGATTATGTTAAATCAAGTACGCTCGTTTCCGCTATAGACTCAATCCCTCCGCTTGAAGATGGACTAAAGCTGCAGGATGTTAATTATAATTATGAACTCAAAAATAAGTTTTCAGAAGGCGCGCAGGGAATAATCAGAACTGCTTTTGACAAGTCTTTAAAACGTGATATTGTTGTGAAATCTCTCAAGTTGGATGAAGAAGAGCATGCAAGGCATGATGCAGATTTGTTTGTTTCTGAAGCCAGGATAATGGCTCAGCTTGACCACCCGTCGATTATTCCTTTATACGGTTTGCATTGCGGAGCCGAAAGTAAACTGCATTTGGCGATGAAACACATTCACGGCAAGACCCTGCAGAAGTATTTGAAGGATATCATTCTTTTGTACGAACGAGAGGGAGTAACAAGTTTTGATGAAAAACGTTCGATATCAACCCGTATAGAATATCTCATTAAAGTGTGCGAAGCCATTGATTATGCTCACAGTAAGGGAGTAATCCACAGGGATCTCAAACCTGAAAATATTATGATTGGAAACTATGGCGAAGTTTACGTCATGGACTGGGGATTGGCATGTTTGTTAAAATCGAAAGAGGAAACATCCGGGGAAAATACTAAAGATAAATTTGAACTTGTCGGTACTCCTTGTTATATCGCTCCGGAGCTGATTACAGGTGATTCTCCATACAGCCCTCAATCGGATATTTTTTCCCTGGGGATGATTCTTTTTGAACTGGCTACTCTTACCAGAGCCGTAGGCGGAAAAACAATAAATGAAGTATTGAAAAATATAGTTAAAGCAAATTATTCGCCATTCAAACACCGTTTTCTTAAAGGCAGTCTTTCAAATGACCTTAAAGCTATTTTTGAAAAAGCCGTATGCCCTGTTCCTTCACAGCGTTATAAAAGCGCGCATGATATGGCCGAAGATCTGAAGCTTTACCTGATGAGTGAAGAAACTACCGCCAGGCCGGATGATATTTTCAGGAAATGTATACGTGCTATGATTAATCATAAATTGATTACTTCCCTGGTGATATTGTGTATACTCCTTTGTCTGTCTGCCAGTACGATATACAGTTTAAACGAGCAGAATACTCTTATAAAGGGGCAGAAAGTAAGGGAGGCTATGCTGGCTTCTTTTCAGTCTGAATTTGCAAAAAGAGCGCATAAAATGGAGAAAATATTTTTTTATTTTAAAACCCAGCTTGCAAATTTAAGTCATCGCGCCGGACATCTTCTGAGCAGCAAAGCTATTCCAAGTGAGCGAATATACAGTTTTGCTGACTTTTCAAAGGCTTCCTCCGTTCCTGCGGATTTTGCTTATTCCCCTTTTTACAGTATAAAATTAAGTCTGGATAATGCTATATTCATACCTGGCCCGGGAGTGACGCTGAACAGCAAAGAAAGCAGAAGGATATTTCCTTTGCAGGAAATATTTAAACATTATATGTTTACAAGCAATCCCGACTTCAGAACTATGACGCCGGAAGCCGTCAGGAAAAAAATACTTAATACGGGGGCGCCGTTAAGCTGGGCATCTTTGGGATTAAAAAATGGTACTATGTTCTCTTACCCTGGAACCAGCAATTATTCAAAGGACTTTGATCCCCGAAAGCGTCCGTGGTACAAAAACGCCTTGCCGCAGAAGGATGAAGTAATCTGGACAGAACCTTATAAGTGTGCGGTTAGTGGAAAAATGCTCATTCCTTGTGTTACATGCGTTTATGATAAGGAAAAACAGTTTCAAGGTGTTGCCAGCATTGACCTGCGTCTGGATTATCTCAAAGAAAGCGTTTTCAGTAATAAGGAATACGGCAGTCTGAAAGAGTATCTGCTTGATAAAAACGGAAATATTCTGCTTTCAAGCGATTTTCGAGATAAAGAAGCTGTTATTGACCAAAATAAAAAGACCCTGATAAAGGAAAAATTCCCTTTTAATAATGAGTTGCGTGAAGCAATTGAAAAAGGCCGGGTACAGTTTGAGGTAACCAGTCATAATACAAAATATATATTTGCCTTGTATAAATTTCCAATAGGCTATTATTACATTCAGCAGGTAAGCGAGAAAGACCTTCGACAAGCCTGGAAGAAAAAATAAATCATTATTTGACTATATGTTTTTATGATTTATATTGATTTTACCGGGATGAATTACCGGAAGAGGATTATATGTCTAAATCTGATGAAAATAATGATATTAAGAAAACCTCTGACATCACAGTTAAGATGTCCATTGACCCTGCGGATGTTGAATTGACCCAGAAAATCGAGGTTGATTATACGCAGGTCATCGACGCAAGTAAAAAAGAGGTTATTCTTTCAGAAATACGTCATGAGCAGGAAAAAACTACCGAGTCACTAGTTGGAAAATCCATTTTTAACAGAAAACGCATCACTGATGATTACGTTAAGTCAAACACTATAATATCCAGAATAAATAAAGTTCCGCCGCTTAGAAATAAACTTGAATTACAGGATATTCATAATAATTATGAGCTGAAAGAAAAGTTTTCGGAAGGGAGCCAGGGAATAATCAGAACCGCCTTTGATAAATCATTGAAGCGTGATGTTGTAGTGAAATCGTTGAAGGCGGACGAGGATGAAAAACACGCGCAGCACGATGAAAACCTGTTCGTCTCAGAAGCCAGGATAATGGCTCAACTGGACCATCCTTCAATTATTCCTCTTTACGGCCTGCACTCAGGGAATGCGGAGAGTAAACTGCACTTGGCTATGAAGCATATTCATGGCAAAACTTTGAAGAAATATCTGGAGGATATAGTTACCCTGTATGAAAGCGAAGGAATAGCGACTTTTGACGAGGAGCGTTCGATAGCAACCCGTATTGAGTATCTCATTAAAGTATGTGAAGCAATGGATTATGCGCACTGCAAAGGGGTGGTGCACAGAGATCTCAAGCCTGAAAATATAATGATTGGGAATTACGGTGAAGTTTATGTTATGGACTGGGGGCTCGCCTGCCTGGTAAACCCCGCCGAATTTTCAGATAAAGAGCATCATAATGATGTCGGGAAACATGCTAAGAATGAACTTGTGGGAACGCCGTGTTATATAGCTCCGGAAATAATCAGGGATGGAGCATACAGTCGTCAATCGGACGTTTTTGCTCTGGGGATGATTCTTTTTGAAATAGTTACTTTAACCAGAGCCGTACCGGGCAAAACCGTAAATGAAGTGTTGAAAAATATTGTTAACTGGAGATATCGGCATTTTAAGCACCGCTTTCTTAAAAAAAGGCTTTCCGATGACCTTAAGGCAATTGTTGCTAAGGCTATTTGCGACCCTTTATCCCATCGTTATAAAAGCGCAAGCGCCATGGCAAACGACCTGAGACTGTATCTCATGCGTGAAGAAACTGCTGCCAGGCCGGATAATATTTTCAGAAAATGCATGCGTGCGATGGTGAATCATAAAATGCTTACTTCCATTGTCGTTATGAGTATACTTCTTGCATTATCCGCCAGCACAATTCACAGTTTGTATACCCAGAACCTTCTTATTACCGAACAGAAAGAACGTGAAGATATGCTCGCTTATTTTCAGGGGTACGCATCGCAAAGAGCTAATAAGATGGAACGTATATTCTTCTATCTGAAAAATCAGCTTAAAAACGCCGCCTATCGTGCCGGGTGCACATTGAACAGCAAAAGCTATACAAATGAAAAAATGTATGAGAATAAAGATTATGCAAAGCAGACTACGGCTCCTCCCGATTATGCGTTCGCCACATCTTATAATATGAAAATAAGCCTCGATCATACTCTATTTAAGCCGGGGCCGGGAACCAATGCCGGCAACAAATTAAACAGAAGAGTTATCTGTTTACGGGATATGTTCAAACATATAATGTTTACCAGCAGTCCTGATTTTGACTACAAACCTAAAAGTTATATTAAAAAAGTCATTACTACTCAGGGCGCGCCTTTGATCTGGATTTATATAGCTTTGAAAAATGGTACTATGTTTTCTTTTCCAGGGAAACACTATGCAAAAGATTATGACCCGCGCAAACGCCCCTGGTATAAAGATGCTGTAAAAAAAAGTAAATATTTAGTATGGTCAAAGCCATATTTGGATGCTTCCAAACAGAATCTCGTCATATCATGTATGCAGTGCGTTTTCGACAGGAAAAATAATTTCTTAGGCGTGATTGCCATGGATATTAGTTTGAATTACATTCAGAGATATATGTTCAATAAAAAAGTCAACTCTGTTCTGAAAGAATATCTGCTTAATAAAAAAGCTCAAATTATTCTTTCCAGCGACTTCAAAGATGAAAATGCTAAAATAACTAAACGAACCACTTTGATACTGGAAAAATTCCCTTTTTCTAAACAGTTACGGGAAGCCGTGAGGAACAAAAAAATTAATTTCGAGGCAACTGAAAACGGCATAGAGTATATATTTACTTTGAATAAACTCCCATCTCTGGAATATTATCATATCCAGCAGGTGAAAGAAAAAGACCTGCGCAAATATTGGGAGGAAAACACTCAGAGGAATAAATAAGTCATCAGCGGAATTGTCAAAATCGACAGCAAGGTCGTTACCACCGCCGCTTGTGCCGCGAGATCCGGATTGCCGCCGAATCGACGCATGAAAACCACCGCGCTTGAAGATACCGGCATTATGGATACGACAAAAACCACCCGGAAAACCTCCAGCGGCAGAGGCAGAAGCTTAAGAATGCAAACCAGTATTAACGGTATAAGTATAAGGCGCACCAGCGACAAGTAAATAATATCCCATTTATTTTTTAATAAATGATGTGCGCTGTTGTAAATCGCCGCACCAATAACTATGAGCATTAAAGGAACTGCTGCACCACCGATTTTGCTGAAAACATTTGCGGCTATTTCAGGAACCGGGATTTTAAGGAAACAAAATGATAAGGCCATGACAACCGCCAGCAAATTTACTGAAAAAATATTTTTTATGGTGCGTTTGATACAGCCGCCGGACAATATTCCCACTCCAACCGTCCAAAAGCCCAAAGTTGAACCAATATTCATGATAAGCAGGAGCGCGACATATTTATCCCCCCATAAACTCTGCAATATAATCAAGG
Source organism: Victivallaceae bacterium (assembly GCA_963664605.1). Lineage (GTDB taxonomy): Bacteria > Verrucomicrobiota > Lentisphaeria > Victivallales > Victivallaceae > JAHOYW01. The sequence goes on along the minus strand of OY761536.1, from coordinate 40,066 downwards.
GCAGAAATACATAATTGTTTATGGCACAGAAATGATGAAAAGTTATCATGCGTTCGTCTTTACGGTTCCGCATGCCGTAACGGAACGCAAAACCAAGTATGCCGCCGGAAAGCATCAAAGCGAACCCGAATACCGGGAGCATCCACAATTCATTAAGCTGTGAAGGATCGAATTTGGAAGTTATTGATGAAAATGCCAGCATTGGAAACATAATATCAATAACCAGATGTCCAAGCTTGCTGAGATCTTTTTCTTCAATAAATTTGAGCCGCATAGCCAAAGCGCCAACGCTGAACATGCAGAACATTTCAATTATAGCATATATTATTTTTACCAGCATATCATTCATATAACAAAACCTTTTTATAAAAATAGAACTGGTAATCTACATCACATATATGCTTTTACTAATGAAAACCGGGAAATAATTCGCTATAGCTATCGTAATCGCTAGTCAGGAATTATGAATGTATAGCCGAACTGGAGTTCGGCGCTTCCGGAATTTAACCGATGATCGAGTTGTCTCCGGCAGAGAGGAAGACACCTTGGAAATTCATTTTGAGAGCATCAGGATTATCAGAATATTCGAGAGCATCCTCTTCCGATATTGTTCCTTCATTAACCAGGCCGAGCAGACTTTGATTGAAAGTCATCATGCCGTCATTTTTTCCAGCGGCGATAGCTGCCGGCAACGATCCGAGTCGGTCGTCATGCAGAAGCTTATAGATTATCGGCGTATTGAGCATTATTTCAGCAGTCGGGACACGGCCGTCTTCAACCGCCAGTGGCACAAGACGCTGCGAAATGATTGCGCGCAGGTTGTTTGCCAGAGCTTCCCGGATAGGTGGTTGTTCTGACTGTTCATAAAAATCAAGAATACGGTTTATCGTTTGTGAAGCATTAGACGCGTGCAGAGTGGTCATGACCAGATGTCCGGTGTCCGCCGCTTGTAATGCGGCTTCAAAACTGAATTTATCGCGCATCTCACCAATCATAACAACGTCCGGATCCTGACGCAAAACGTGTTTCAAAGCACTGGCAAAACTTATTGTGTCAAGACCGACTTCACGCTGCTCAAAATAAGAGTTTTTATCTGTGAATTCGTATTCTATAGGGTCTTCAATAGTAATAATATGTTTGGAAAAAGTAGTGTTTATATGTTCAAGCATCGCGGCCATAGTGGTGGACTTACCTGAACCGGTTGTACCTGTGAGAATGATTATGCCGCGCGGAGATTCTGCGATCTTCTGTATCACAGGCGGCAGGCCAAGCTGCTCACAGGTCATAAAGGTATTTTTTACCCAGCGGCAGTTAATGCAGTGAAGGCCGCGCTGTCGATGTATATTTACGCGGAAACGCCCTATATTATCTTCAAGATGCGAAACATCCAAATCTCCGGTTTCATTGAATTCTTCAACCTGTTTTTCACTGGCGACCTGCTCCAGAAAACGCAAAATTATTTCACTGTCCGGTGTATAATCGCTGACGACCATTTCACCGTTAATACGGAAGGCTACCGGGCTGTTTTCTTTTATATGTATGTCAGAGGCGTCTGAAGTAACGGCCTTTTCTAAAATATTACGCAAAAGAGTTGTAGACATTGTTCCCTCCGAAGGTTATTATTCTGGATATAAGCTCATTAAATCAGCCATTTCACGGACGGCCTGGTCAATACCGACAATAACCGCGCGTGCGATGATACTGTGTCCGATATTTAATTCATGCAGATGCGGGATTTCCAAAATCAAATCAATATTGTCGTAGTTAATGCCATGCCCGGCATTGACCTTGATTCCCAGACTGGTTGCCAGTTCAGATGCTTTAACCAGACGTTTTAACTCTTCGTGTTGTTTCTTTCCCTCTTCGTTGGCGAAAGCCCCGGTGTGCAGTTCAATATATTCGCATCCGGTTTCCCCGGCGGCCTTGATCTGTGTTTCATCGGGGTCGATAAACAGACTGACGATAATACCGGCAGCCTGTAAACGCTCTGTAGCGGCTTTGATAACTTCAAAGCGCCCGGCGACATCAAGTCCGCCCTCGGTAGTGAGTTCTTCGCGTTTTTCCGGCACAAGGCAAGAACTGTGCGGTTTCAATCCGGCAGCTATTTTCAGCATTTCCTCAGTAACAGCCATTTCCATATTCAAACGCTGGACATTGGCTTTAAGTTCGATCATATCCTGATCATTGATGTGGCGGCGGTCTTCGCGCAGATGAGCGGTAATTCCCCAGGCTCCGGCTTTTTCACAGAGCAAAGCAGCTTCGAGAGGGCTTGGATAGGTTATTTTCCGGGCTTCGCGGACGGTTGCGACATGATCAACATTTACGCCTAGATTGAGCATTTATTCGGCCTCGCTTATTAATTTGAAAGTTTATAAAACAACTTACGGCAAATTATGGATTATTCAAACTGGAAATAAGTTCTTCGAACAAATTTATTTCATTTTCTATTGTCTCCTGATGCTTGAAAACCGGAGCGAAAACAATCTTCAGCTTGTCGTAATGTTTTTTTGAATATTCTATCCACGGTTCTATCGACTTGCGAACCAGACGGTTGCCCGTTTCCGGCTCGTAGACAAAACGCAGCAGGACAGTATCAAATTCCAGCCATTTCATAATCTCCATCGGCGAAAAATCCTTTCCCGCGAGTTCATGGGGATGAACGTCAATGGAAAAACCCGTGTGAGGCAGCATTTGTTTTCTCAGAAAATCCAGGTACTGTTCCGGTGATCTTACAGAATCAAGAAGTGGAACACGCACCGGAATCAATAATTTACTATTCGCATGATACAGGGAATGGCTGAAGCTATTTATAAAGGTTCTGATTTTTTCAAAGTAATCGGGATTGTCAAAGCTTCTTTCAATCGCGAAATCAAGCAATATCCCGCTGCTGTTTATTTCCCCGGTTTCGCTAATCAATTTGCGAAGACACAGCTTCAACTCATTTTGTATGGAGGCGGACTGACTGATGATTTCGCGTGATACGGCAGGATCAATCATGTCACGGAAAAACAATTCTGTAATGTACGAATAAGACAATCTGAGTTTCTTTTTACTAAGCGGGGAAAGCAGGAATCCCGGTAGTTCAAGCAGAGAAAGACATTTCGGCAATTCGTGCGGCAGGTTTTCCTCCGAGTCAAAAGAACTGAAACTTATCCCCCAAGTAATATTCATTTACCAACCTGCTGTTATTAAATTTTCCATGGTTACAGACGGAGAGTTTTTTTTATCCATAAAACAGGATAACTGCCGCTGAACATACTTGCCCAGCAAATCAGCCTCCAGATTTATGACATCTCCAACCTGCCGCTGTCCGAGCGCGGTTTCCTCAAGCGTTACGGGAATAAGGTGTACCGAAAAACTGTCCTCGCTGATATCCACCAAAGTCAGGGAAACGCCGTCAAGCGCAATACTGCCTTTGGGCGCCATATAAGGTTTTAATTCTTCCGGCAAGGCTACGCGGTATTCAATATCATCGCCTTGCTTGCGCATTCCCAGAAATTGAGCAGTGGAGTCAATATGCCCGGTAACTATATGGCCGCCAAGGCGGTCACCCACTTGCAGAGCGCGCTCAAGGTTAACCAGGCTGCCGATCTTTATCGATCCCAAATTAGTCCTGCTCAAGGTTTCCTCAAGGGTGTGAAATTCGAGTGTTCCATCGGAACTCCAGCTTTCCAAAGTCAGGCAGGCCCCGTTAACAGCAATACTTTCGCCGCGTTCAAGGCTTTCAAAAATTTTCTGAGGACGCAGGCGCAGTTTTCCGGCTTTGCCGCTTATATCCCGGCCGCTTATTTCAGCGGTGGTTTCAATCAATCCTGTAAACATGGTTCATCTCCTTAAAATGTATCCTGAAACAATAATGTCATTGCCGACAATTTCAAGCTTGTAATCACGAAGGAATTTGGCGTCCTCGAGGCTTAAAGGGCTTTCCCCGCCGACAACCGGGCGGCTCTTTCTGCCGCCGAGGATTTTAGGGGCTATATGAAATTCCACTTTGTTAACGATTTCAGCGTTTAGAACTTCCGCTGCCAGTTCTCCTCCGCCTTCGATCAATAACGCGGTAATATTTTCTTTTCCAAGTTCGAGTAATAAATTATGCCATTCCGCCGGAGTCCCCGGACTTATTGCACGCGCGGATTTATCAGGGAAATATTCGTCCAAGTCATTATTGGTCATTGAACGTGTTGCAATCAATTTCAGCGGCTGCTTCCAGAAGCCGTCAATATCACGAATAATCAATCCCGGGCTGTCTTTACGAAGTGTTTCTCCTCCAACCATAATCGCGTCGCACCATTTGCGCAAATGCTGTACGTGTTCGCGGGCGGCAGGACCGGTAATCCATTTGGATTCTCCATCCTCTGTGGCTATTTTCCCGTCCAGAGTCATAGCCATTTTTAAGATGACAAAAGGCTTTCCGCTGGTGATCCAGTGAAAAAACGCTTCATTTATTTTATCGCAGGCTTCTTTTTCAATTCCACATTCGGTTTTTATCCCGGCATCTTCCAGTATTTCCAGTCCTTTGCCGGCATGTGCCGGATTCGGGTCAACTGATCCGACAAAAACTCTTTTTATCCCGGCATCAATAATCGCCTGAGTGCAGGGAGGGGTTCTCCCAAAAGTAGAACACGGTTCAAGCGTGACATAAATATCCGCGCCCTTAGCTTTTTTGCCGGCATCAAGTAAAGCATTGATTTCGGCGTGGGCTTCCCCGGCTCGATGATGATAGCCGTGTCCAATGATCTTATCATTTTTAACTATTACCGCACCAACCAGAGGATTAGGACTGGTTTGTCCCCAGGCTTTTTCCGCCAGTTCAAGCGCCTTCAACATGTATTCTTCTTTAGTCATAAATAAACCTATTTTTTTACCGTTACCGCTAATGCGGTCAGGGTTATTGCCCAGGCTTTTTCCCAGCTCATTTTCTTGAGCTCGTGCCCTTTCCCCCAATTGTCGGAATAAATCACCTCGTTGGTTTTGGGATTATAGCCCACGATTATCCGGACATAGCCGCCGGAAGAAACTAATGGTTTTACTTTTTCTTTTACTACGCCAAGAAATACTACCCATAGAACAGGTTTGGCTTTGTCTATTTCTTCACAAACCCCTGATTTGAATTTTGCTATTTTCTCCGGATTGTTTCTCGTTTCTACCAAAATATCTTCATTCATCAGTTTAATCAATTTGTTAAATGAAGCAGCGCTAAATGAATCAATCCGGCTTTTTTTCATTTTCCCGGCATTTCTATTATAGTCCCTTATAAATTTCATAATATTGTTAAAACCATCAAATATACGGGTGGAAGCCAGTGATTTTACTTCGCAGCGGCACTCGCCAATGACAGAAGAAAAAACCCGTTTCAGCCCTTTAGCGCTTTTTACATTCAATTCCAGATTTTTCTTTATTTTGTCCCAGCTCCTGTCTTTCGGAGTTGTTTTATAATAATCAAAAATCCTTTTTACACTGAAATACAGGCATTCCTGAACAGAATCCTCTTTGAGCATTGGAATTTCGAGATAACGGTCGCCTTTATCATTAGTCTTGAGATTGGAATCTTCATCGGCTTGGGATGGTTCTTCTGAACTTGTTTCGAGTTTTTCAACTGCCGCGACAACAGGTATCCGGCGAAAGATTGAGAATCTGCTTTTCCCCGGCTGAAAAGTCTTTTTTGAATCAATTGAGTAAGCACATTTAAGAGAGATATAATATTCAGGAGATATCCATGAATATGTATAGTTGTAACTGTTTCCGTATCTTCTCTTTCTTAGCTTGGAAGTGCCGATTTTGGCAAGTCCTTCTATTTGCCTCAGCTGTTTGGAGGAATATTCAAGATAAGTTTCTTTATTGGATATTGCTTCAGGCTTTTTAAAGGTCAGGCGTATACCTTGAAGATGTTTTGATTTGAAGCTGAATGCAGCTTTATCAACAGGATGTTCAAAAAATGTTAATTCCGTTTTCGAATTTTTAGAGCTGTAAGTCAGCACCCTTTTCAGAGGAGATTTCCACTTATATGTTTCGGAAGGACCAAAAGTTTTCAGGAATGAGTCTGGCGTTTGTGTCCATAAGGAGTCGGGCTTATCTTTTATCTCGGAGCCGAAATCCTGTGCCGGAAGATAAAGACAAAATAAAAAAATTAATGCTGGAATTATAAATATTTTTTTCATAAAATACTATAGGTTAAACAAGCTTAAAAACAAGGCATGCTTGTTGTCTCATTGGAATTATTTTATATTTTTCGGTACAAATACATAGGCCATCTGGGTCATTGCCCATGCTTTTTCCCATGACAGTTTCTTGAAATCGTGCCCTTTCCCCCAACTGTCAGAATAAATTATTTCTTCTGTTTTGGGATTATAACCAGTTATCAAACGCATGTGCCCGCCCATATTTTGAGGAATCTTTGCTTCTTTGACCATACCCAGCATTACACACCATAAAACCGGCATGCCTTTATCTATAGTTTCTTTGACTCTCTGCTTAAATTTTTTATAGCCGCTTTTATCGTAATTTATTTTAGCCTGTGCCATGATATCTTCATCCATCAACCTGAACAATTGTCTATAGCTTCTTATTTTCTTTAACTCTATTTCTTTTTTTCCGGCACGTTTTGCGTAACGGTTGTATTTTTTTATAAATTTAAGGATATTGAAATTCCCTATAAGGGGGGAATATTCAATAATTTCCTTGACATGGAAATTGCATTTTGCGCCTACCCGCTTCATGGATGATTCAAGTTCCGTAATACGGGTTCCACCGCTTGATGTGCCGGAAGCTTCAGCAAGGATATGCTGGTCAACATTAGCGTTATAATATTTCAATATTCGTTCAGCACAGGCAACGACACAATATCCGCGCGGCCCCTGGTCAACCATGGGGACCTGCAAATGGCAATCCCCGTTTGACTCCGTCTTAATGCGCTTTTTCAGATCGGCATAACTTAGTTCCGCAATTTTCGAACTGTTTTTATTGTTAAAAACATCTTTATCCTTATAAATATAAATTGTAACGTAATTGGCGGTGAAATTATATTTGCCTGAGCCTTCATAACTCCATTTCAAGATGATGTAAGCTGACGGGCTGTCCCAAAGACATGAATAGCAACGGGCGCTGTTAATCAATTTGATTGATATTTTACTGTGTTTCTTCTGACAAAAAGTATCTAATGAATTGCGCAACTCATCCAAAAAATCCAGAAAATCATTTTTGCTTTTTGCCGCTTGTTTGTTGATGACACTTAATTTGTTGTAGATATTCAGGGAAATATTGTTCAGCTGCAGGTTTTCAAAATAAAAATCAGCTTCAGTCACTTGCCATTTTAAAAAATAAAGTGGAGTTCTGGTGCGGTTGGCGGCATAGTGCAGATATTTTTTTTGTGCGCTGTTCCAGCGGTACATGTACTTGGAACCATTTTGTTTTTTAAAAATATTCGGCGATGTTGTCCAGGCGTTTTTCTGAGATTTCTGTAAAAAATCCGCAATATTAACCTGAGCCGCGTTAATTCCGGGAACCATGAACAGTCCAGACAATATGATTATTAGAAAATATCTCATATCCATGTACTTATTATTTTCATGAAAACATGACATAATTTATTAATAGAATACTCCATGAACATTCCGGCGGCAAGAATGTTCTGTCATGGTTTACGATAAATGTTTGAGTTCACCCGGTTTAATTTCAATAGCCTGTCCTGAAACATTTATCCACAAAGAAACGGTGCTTGGATTACGAACAATATCACAATTAACTGAAAATTCTAAACGTTTTAAAGCGGTTATATAATCATAAATCTCAATATTGGAAGCATACCATACATCAGGCAAATGAGCCATTCCCGCACAAAACTCTTCCATGATATCCCAGTTGTTTTCAGGAGAATTAATCATGTCAAATTCATAGGAATGCCCCCAGACGTAAAACAGGGAAAAAGCATGTTTGCTGTTCTTGAACGCCTCCGCTTTTTCCAGGATATTTTCACGATGATGGCATGTCGGAGCCCATTCCAGCCAGTCATCAGGCAAGCCGAAACGATGGGTGTTTTTAACGTTTCTGGAATAAACAATACCGGCAGCTTGCAGGATTTTTTTTACATCCGTATTGTAAGTTCCCATGGGATATGACATTCCCCTTACCGGGTATCCGACAAGTTCCTCAAGTCGTTTCCGGTCTTCAAGCACCTCATTCAAAACCGCTGGATTTGGACATCTTTCTAAAAAGGGATGTGTGAATGAGTGGCAGGACACCTCGTGCCCGGCATAGAGATGCGCCACTTCTTCGGGTGCAATTTTGCCCGGATTTCCCAATGACGACGCATTGAGGTGAAAAGAGCCTTTGATGCCGTTTCGATTAAAAATTTCAATCAGTCGACGATCCTCAATGACTCCATCATCATAACTCATGGTCAAAGCCTTGGAAACTCCGCCCGGAAATAAATATGTAACCCTGTTCATTACAAAATTCCTGTATTAATCTGTAATTCGTAATTAACTAGTATGCTCTTGCGTGGTTGCCTTCAATAAAGTTTACATAGGACTGGTTAACTACCTTGTTGCCGCCTGGAGTGGGATAATCTCCGGTAAAATACCAGTCCCCAAGGTGATCCGGACATGCGGCGTGCAGGTCTTCAATGGTCTGATATATGAATTGTACCTCAGCCTGTATTGTGTCCGGCGTCAGCAGTTCGCCTATTTTAACGGAAATCTCATCCGCGGTGAAAGGAGCATATATTTTCTTGACAACGTTAACCATGTCTTCCATTGGCAGTTTGAGTTGTGCTTTGGCTTCCTCGTAAACTTCACTCAAAAGATTTTCCATCTTATTTTCCTTGATTAATTCTATCGCGGCTTCAAAGGCGATGAACTTACCAAGCCTGGCCATATCTATACCGTAACAGTCAGGATAACGGATTTGAGGAGCGGAAGAAACAATGATGATCTTTTTGGGCTGGGTCCGGTCCAGTATCCTTATAATGCTGTTACGCATAGTGGTTCCGCGGACGATTGAGTCGTCAATAACCACCAGCGAATCAATTCCGGGACGGACTATACCGTAAGTAATATCATAAACATGTGTAGCCAGCTGGTCGCGCGAGGTGTCGCTGCTGATAAAGGTTCGCAGCTTGGCGTCTTTAACTGCGATTTTTTCAAAACGGGGAGTGAAGTTTATTATTTTATCAATGTCTTCAGGACTTAGATTGGGATTTTCTCTTATAGTTTCGAGCTTAATACGGTTGCAATGCGCTTTGAGTTCCTCCTCCATGCCGAAAAAACATGTTTCGGCAGTATTAGGGATAAACGAAAAAATACTGTTTTCCATATCATTATCCAAAGCATCTAAAACAGCAGGGACCAGGCGTTTGCCCAGATTTTTGCGTTCCTTGTAGATATCCCGGTCGGTTCCGCGTGAAAAATAGATGCGTTCAAATGAACAGGATTTCTGAGGCAATGATTTTTTAAATCTTTTTACGCTGAAATCACCATCTTTACGGATTATTAACGCGTGAGCCGGAGGTATTTCTTTAATTTTGCTGCAAGGAACATTCAGGGCGGTCTGGATTGGAGGACGTTCGGATGTTACCATCAGGATCTCATCGTCCTTGTAGTAAAATGCCGGACGGATACCGGCAGGGTCACGAATGACAAAAGCATCTCCATGCCCGACCAAACCGCACATTACATAACCGCCGTCCCAACGTTTACAGGCATTCTTCAAAATTGAAACAATATCAAGTTTTTCGATGATAAGTTCAGTGATTTCGCGATTTGAGTATCCTTCCTTTTTGTATTTCCGGTATAATAAATTATTTTCTTCATCAAGTTCATAGCTGAGTTTTTCAAGGACAGTTACGGTGTCGGAATATTGGATAGGGTGCTGGCCGATACCGATCAGCATATTGAATAATGCATCTGTATTCGTAAGGTTAAAATTCCCGGCCAGCAGCAAATTACGGGTTATCCAGTTATTTGCACGCAGAAACGGATGACAAGAGTGTATGGAATTGTTGCCGAAAGTCCCATAACGCAAATGGCCTAAATAAAGTTCACCGCAAAAATCAATATTTTCTTTCTGCCACTCAGCGTCATTTAGACGGCTCGGGTTTGCCTCCAGAATTTTTTCGATTTTGCTATTTACATTAGAAAAAATGTTTTGGATCGGGTTCTGCGCATTGGAACGTTCACGTGAAATATATGGAGTGCCCGGCTTGCTGTTAAGCTTAATGGAAGCAATTCCGGCGCCGTCCTGCCCGCGGTTGTGTTGTTTTTCCATCAGCAGGTACAGTTTATTGAAGCCGTAAAAAGCGGAACCGTATTTATGCTGGTAGTATGAAAGAGGTTTAAGAAGCCTGATAAGCGCTATACCGCACTCGTGTTTTATTGCATCACTCATATTTGTTTTACCTGAATTATGGAATCCTTGAAAAGGGCTGGATATACTATAAAAGCTTTTGAAGGATAGTCAAGCCGGACGGCCTTCCTGTTTAACAAAAAATTTAAAAAATCTATTTTATCTCATCTATGGTTGAAAAAGATAGCCTTCCATTTCATCAAGGCTTTTCGCCGGTATTTCGTTTTTCCATTCCGGAGGCGGTTTCCAGTTGTCAGGAAGCAGGCACGCCAGACAAGCGGCGCATGGACCGATGGTTTCCCATACTGTAAATTCATTCTGTGGAACGGCATATCTCTCAATATTGGTGAAACGCCGCCAGACCGGATACATTTTATCCATAATCAGCGAAGTATCTTTGACCGTCAAGTATTTACCTTTACTTAAGGCGTTCGGCATAAGGTCAATATCCACGCCGTTAAAATAATGTTCAGGACGCGGCTTATAACGCAGCCCGAAGACCATGTCGAAAGCCTGATAAGCCACGGAAAATGTAAAAGTGTAGGGGGTTATCCCCGGCAGTGGCGGTAAAATCCCATCCGAATAGGACGGCAGAGATAAAATCCTGACCGGACAGTTTTTGCCGAGCCCGGTAGTAAAGGAACGCCCCATCGGATTGCAGCCATGTATCCAGTCATTCAGCAGTAAAGCTGAATCCCTGAAAGAATACAGTCCGGATATCCGGTAGGCTATCAGGAATATACGCCCTTTCTTGAAAGGGATCGCATTTCCCCATGCCAGAGTCGCGAAATACGGGTTGTCTGTTGGATAGCTCAAATTCCGGTAAGCAAGGGCTGCCTGATATCCTTGCCACTTTTCCGCTTCATTTATCATTTTATCTTCATACTGCTTTTTGAAGTCGAAAAAATTGCGTCCTGAACACAATATTTCCGCCAGGAAAAACGGGTTCAAAGGGTACATGATTTTATTGAGCAAAGCATTAAAATTCTCATTCGTCGTAAATTTTTTGTAATAACTGTCATTAGTAAGCTCATAAAGATTTAAAGCCGCTTTGAACACCATTTCAGGGCGCAAGTCAGGAGGTTCAACATAGCTGAACATCGCCATTTTCCCGCCGCCGGTATCATGTTCCCAACTATATTTAATCTGGTTTTCCGGATTAATTGCATATTTAAAAGCCCTTTCTGCTGAATCCAAAAATAATTCTGCTTTTTCTCTCGCCCCACACCGTTTGTAAGCACGGGCAAGTATTGACGCATGTGCCGCGTACTGCATTGTGCTGTGCCTGGTTGGAAGTGCAATATAAAAACGCTGTGGATCTTTTACCGGATTATCCACCTTTGGCTGACTTGTCCCCTCGATCCAGCATCCCACTCCGCCTTTCGCATTTTGTGCCTTGCGCCAAACTTCAACTCCCCAGGCGGCTTCGTCAATAATGTCAGGGATACCATTACCGGACTCGGGTATATCCTGCTGCCCGTCTTTGAATTTTTCAGGAAACATGAAATACGCTGACAGCAGGTCCTGGACTATTTGGAAATGATAAGTCCGGCGCTGGAAATCTCCGGCATCCCACCAGCCGCCATAGACCTTGAGCTTTTTATTAGTTCTGTTTTCATAAATAACTGTAAAGCGGTTTATTGCGACCGGGGTTCCATCCTGATTGAGATAACCGAAGTCTTGAGCTCCTGGAGTATAGTCAGAATTTTCAGGGGAATATTTAGATATCCAGCTCTCCATATGATCCGCTCCCATTATCCAATTGGTATAGGGCGGTTTTTTGGCGATGCCGGAACGCTGGTGAAAAAGCCCCCGGATATGCGTATAAAACACTTTCCCGATGGCATTATTGCTGATTTCAAAATCCCACGAACGCCCGATGCCGGGAACACAAATATAATATTTACCTTCTTTACTGAAATTCGAAAAATCCATATCGCAGACTTGTTCGCCGTTCAAAGGTATTTTTTTCCCCCCTCCGGTATAATATTGTTCATCCATTCTGAACTGTATCTTTCCAGTAAAGGCAACGTCATTATTTTTTTTGTCAACGATATAAAAATCCTTTCCATCCCATTTTTTCAAATCCAGCGTGCCTCCGGTTGCAAGCCACATACCGAGGTAAGCGAATTTATGTCCGGCGTCCGGCAGATAGCCGATTTGATTTACTTTGATTGCCTGTGACACAACTTTGTATTCATCATAAAGGAATTTAATCTTTTCCCTGCCTTTTGTCGTGATAGTATAAGTTTCCCCTTCCCGTAAAGGGGTTTTTAGTTTTAAATATGCAAAATGGGCGACAGCTGAACATTTTACCCTTTTTAACTCCCCGGTTGATTTATACACCCGCATTGCTCCGACAGCATTTATCCAATAGGCGTTTTTTACGAATTTAATTTTTTGGCCGCTGGAGTCTTTCATGGTGAAAAAATCAGGATTCTCAAAATTCTTTTTTATCTGCGGACGGTAGGAAGATATAACGTTAACCGTATTGAAATCATAATAAAAATTATAAGACCAGTTTCTTTCTTTTATCACGCCAGTATCAAGTTTCTTGAAAAATGCCCCGCATTCCGCTTTGATCCGTTCACGCATGAAATCATTATAATTGCCGACTATGCAGATCCAGTCTTTGGTGATAAAGTGAATTTTTAGCTTTCCTCTGATTGGAACCGGTTTTTTCGGGAGAATTCTTTGTACCGGGCCGATTGTAATTCCCCGTTTGCGCAGTTCTCCAGTCAATTTGTCGGCATAATATATTTTTTGTCTTGCGGTCAAAAGAACACCATTTTTTTTAGCTTCTTTCCTGATTTGTTTTTCATCTAATGCGCCGTTGAAAACCTTGATCTCATCCAGCCTTATACCATAATCCTGGTTAATATTAATGATTCCGATATTGAACGGTCCGTAATCATCCAAATACTGCATAGTTTCAGAATAAGCTTTCCTGCCGTCAACATAAAGAGAATATTTATCTGTAGTTCCCGTTGGCGGGACAACGATAGCATAATGATGCCATTGCTTATCAGCAAAACGCTGGTAGCTGTGACTTTTATTTCTTCCTACTTTAGTATTGATTATTCCCCATGAGGGGAAAAGCAGGGCTCCCGGTGTATTTTTATTCTCGCTGCCGCAGCCGAAAAAACGTCCGCCATAGGAGTTGCTCTGCGGTAAACGGGCAAAGCCGCAAATTGTAAATCCTTTATTGTTGTCCAGCGGCAGCGACGGTCCAGACGCACCGTATTTCGCGGTTTTCACTGCGGTCGGACCAAAACACAGATTTTTATCCCCCGCAATTTCCGGGGCGTCGGAAAATATATTTGCTTTGGAAAGCGGTTTCAGATGCCGGTTGTTCCCGGAAGAATCCTTAAAATTGCCGTCAAGCTTGTACCATGCGAGTAGTTCCGGAGTTGTTCCGGCATGACAGGACATGCAGAATGTTAAAACGATGAATATATAAAATCTTTTCATTGCCTCTAGATTACGGAATTACAATATTTTATATGAATATAACGAAGGAATTTAATAAAGTCAATAAAAGTAATATCGCAATATGGGATTTGATTTGTAATGGATTGAACATAACAGTATAATAATAATTTCTTTAAAAGACTTGATTAAGGTTAAAAAATACTCTAAACGCCTTAAAGACAAGGCTGATGCTGAAGAATTGGGAAAAAATAAAATACAGGCATAACAATAAAAACGATAAATAATATACTGATTACAAGGCTGCAGAATATCGGTGATATGCTGGTATTTGTTCCAGCCCTGCGCTTTTTACGGCAGGCATTGCCTGATGCTAATATCACTTTGTTATGTAAACATCAGGGCGGAATCGAGATTATTAAGAACTGCCCTTATTATGATGATATGATTGTGGTTCAGAACCGCTCCCTGAAAGAAAAATTACGGTTAATCAGTGAATTCCGCAAACGCAGGCTTGGTGCCTTCATTATTTCTCCGCAAGACTTGGGACGCTGCCCGTGGGGATTTATGGGAGGGGCTAAAAAAATAATCGGCTTCCCGCAAGTATTATATCGGGGTAAATGGAAAAGCGAAAAACTGCTATTCCTGCTCTCCGGCAAAGCAAAATGGGATATAGAGGCGAGTGAAACTGAGAACTGTGTCAATTTAGTAAAATATGCCTTGGATAGCATAGGTGCTGCAACAGAAATTACTCCATCCCTGGAAACTGAATACAGCTGGTTTTATCCCGACACTCCGATTAAAGTAACGGAGAAATTCGAACTTAAAAATCCTTATATTACGGTTTCCCCGTTTTCAAAACAGGAAAATAAAAACTGGTCCCTTGATAAAATAGGCGCTTTACTGAAGAAGTTGCAGAAAAAAACAGAATCTGAAATAGTTCTTATCGGTGGGCCAGATGATGTTGAGAGATGCTCTCTTCTGGCAGGAAAAATTGGTTCAGGATGTCGTTCTTTGGCGGGGGAGTTTTCTTTAGATCAATCTGCCTGGCTCATAAGCAATGCTATTCTGTTTTTCGGGCCGGATTCCGGGCCCGCGCACCTGGCTACGGCGGTAAAGACTCCGGCGGTGGTCATATACGGCCCGGCTGACTATAAACGATGGCGTACTGCTGCTCCCGCGGCTCCAAGAAAAGATCTGTCCGGCGCTGATGGCAATGTGAATAATATTTCTGTAGATGAAGTTTTAGAAGCCTGCCTGAAGTTAATTTGATAAAAAACTTTACACGACGGAACTCTACCTCGAGAGGGAACTAAATGCATCAGCGGCAGGGCCGCTGCTTTTCCTGTAAGGAAACAGAACTTTTTTAATGATTCCACTCCAATATGCCGAGCCCCATGGGGTATTTTTTATTGCTTTAAAGTATTCAAACCAGAAAGCATGTCGGCAACGTCGCCAGCTCCATGGCTTCTTTTTGCCTGAAAAATGGAGAACGCCGGGATTTTTTACAGCTTCTATGATTTCTTTATCAGAATAATACTGAACCTCGTACTTGCGTTTAAAATATCCTGTTGAAAGATTCCATTTCAGAGGTAATACATAGATTTTCCCTTTCAACGCGGCATTGATAACGTCCTGGTCAAGTAAAGTTGCGCGTTCTTTTAAATCTGCGGCTGTATCCAAAAATGATGCTACGGTATTATTTTTTCTTGCCAGGTCAAGATTAAAAATAAAAGCTCCTGAATTTATGTAAACAAATCCCTCGCATCCTATGCTTTTTTGTTTTTCCTCTAAATCAGAATTGTAGTCTGCTACAGCACCGATAATTGCGTCACCAATATCAGTTTCCCATAATTCTCTAAGGGAAGTAACTACCACAAGGTCACAGTCCACATAGATCAAGCGGTTGACATCAGGCAGTAAATTGGGCAGTTGGAGAGTAAATAATGCGGCATGGGATATATACTTATGAGCTTTAAGTTCCTGAAAATTATCAAGTTCGGGGACAATAAATTTAAATGTACATGGTCTGATCGCTTTAAGGGCGCGGATTTTTTTCAACTCCTGCTCTGTCAATTCTTCATGAAGGATGTAGAAAGCCAATTCATCTTCAGGAGCGGCATGCTTCAAAATGGACGCAATGACTGCGCCTGCATGTTGAATATAATTTTTATCTGTTGCCAGGCAGACATTAATACAATCATTATTTGCCATTATGTTTCCTTAAGGTTCTGGTTTGCGTTAAGGTAATAGTTTTTTTGTAAAAGTCCAGTTGCAAATACTAAACTTTCTGAGACGAAGGGAATTCAAAATAACAGCGGGGACATTTTGATATATCCTTTGAGGCGATTGTACAGCCGCAGTTGGCACATTTTTTCCAGCGTGCGCCCATAGCCCCCAGCATCCAGAAGAATATTCCGAAAGGGAAAAGAATAAGCGGCCAGTATATTGTACTGACTCCCAGGAAGCCGACAAATATAAGAAGCAGTCCGAAGAACTGAAAGATAACACTTAAATGGCTGCTCATGTAGTTCTCCAGTCTGGAACTGTGAGGAATATCAAAGGGGGCTGACAAGTTGCTTTGGAAACTGTCTACAAGCTTGCCGCAATGACGGCATTTAATGGCAACCTCAAGAACTACTCCCTGACAATGCGGACATTCTTTCACAAGATGTTTCAATTCTTCTGAATTGTTTTTTTCCAAAAGAGTCAAAGTGTTTAACCCTCCCTAGATTCTATACACTATAGTATATATGGAAAATACATTCATTGCAAATGTATGGAGTGAAAACTTGCTTTTTATATAAAAGTATTGTACTTTACCTGCCTTTAAATGAATTTCTGTAAAAAATAAAAAGGAATGAATATGAAAAGTTTTTTTGTTTTTTCAGGGCAAGGTGCTCAGGCCGTAGGCATGGGACGGGATCTATATGAATCCAGTGCCGCTGCGAAAGATATTTTTAATCAGGCTGATGCTGCGTTGGGCTGGTCTATCAGCAGCATTTGTTTTGACGGCCCTGCTGAAAAATTAACTGAAAGCAAATACTGCCAGCCGGCTATTTACACAATGAGTTGTGCCGCTTTAGCTGCTTTTAAAGAAAAATACGCTGATGTGAAAGCTGTAGCTTGTGCCGGATTAAGCCTTGGCGAATATGCGGCATTGTTTGCTGGAGGAGCTTTTTCTTTTGCCGACGGCCTCCAACTGATTGCCCGGCGTGGTGAACTGATGGATGCTGCGTGTAACGAAACTTCAGGAGGGATGGCTTCGGTTCTTGGTGGAGATAAAGCTGTTATCGAGGAAGTTTGCGCGGAATGCGGCATTCAGGTCGCTAACTTCAACAGTCCAGGACAAATTGTTATCAGCGGTGAAAAAGAGAAGGTTGGCTCTGCGGTGGAGGCTCTCAAAGCACGCGGAATGCGTAAGGTTATTCCGCTTAACGTTGCCGGAGCGTTCCATTCAAAACTTATGGCGAAAGCAGGCGAACAGCTTGGCGAGGTTCTTGCTGCCACTTCTATTCAAATGCCTGAAGTTCCTGTTTATCATAACTTTACCGCCGCGACAGCCCAAAGCGTTGATGAACTCCGTGACAACCTGAAAGCACAGGTTGCCGGCAGTGTCCGCTGGGAGGAATGTGTGCGTCAAATGATTGCCGCAGGCGGAGATACCATGATTGAATTCGGGCCTGGCAATGTCCTGACAGGACTCTTGCGCCGTACTGACAAAGAAATCAAATATTTCAATGTTAATTCCATTGAAAGTCTTAATAGTTTAGAAATCTCATAACCACAAATAAGGGGAATTACAATGAGTAATGCAAAACGACTGGAAGGCAAAGTCGCTCTGGTAACAGGTGGAGCACGCGGTATCGGAAAGGCAATCTGTGAACGCCTTGCGGATGAAGGCGCGAAGCTGGCAATTGTTGACATCATGCTTGACGTTGCTGAAGAAACCGCTAATGAATTCAAGGCTAAAGGTGTTGAAGCAGCGGCTTTCGCATCTGACGTGTCAAAACTTGAGAGCGCTAACGAAACTGTTGACGCTGTTATAAAGGAATTCGGCAAAATTGATATATTAGTTAATAACGCCGGTATAACCCGTGACACTCTCATGATGCGTATGACCGAACAGGACTGGGATCTGGTTATAGCTGTAAATCTCAAAGGCACTTTCAACTTTACCAAAGCTGTCTGTCGTCCAATGATGAAGGCGCGCACCGGAAAAATTGTTAACGTTGCTTCTGTTGTAGGTCGTATGGGTAATGCCGGACAGGCAAATTACTCCGCTTCCAAAGCCGGGGTTATCGGCCTGACTAAAACTACCGCAAAAGAATTTGCGACCCGTAATATTCAGGTTAACGCTGTGGCTCCGGGATATATCCAGACAGATATGACCGGAAAACTTTCTGACGCAGCTACTGACGCATTCATGACAGTTATTCCTATGAAACGCGGCGGTACTCCTGAGGATGTTGCAAACGTTGTCTATTTCCTCTGTTCAGATGACTCTAATTATGTTACTGGTCAGGTCATAAATATTGATGGCGGAATGCTCATGTAACAATTTTTTGCGACAATATTTTAAAAAATATTTGAAATTTAAAAAAAATGTCGCATGTTAAAGAGTTGTTTCAAATAAATATGAGAATATTGAAAAACATTAACAAATAAATAAGGAGGACAAATTATGTCTTCAGTTGCAGACAAAGTAAAGAAAATTATCGCAGAACAGTTAGGTGTTTCAGAAGATCAGATCACTGATGACGCAAAATTCATCGAAGATCTCGGCGCAGACTCTTTAGACCAGGTTGAATTGATTATGGCTCTGGAAGAAGAATTTGGCGCAGACATTCCTGATGAAGATGCTGAAAAAATGACTACAGTTGGTAAAGCTGTTGAATATATCACAAGTCAGGTTAGCGAATAATATAATTATTCCAGGCAAGAATTTGCTTACTAATGGGTCACATCAGTACAATGGCGTGACCCGTTTTTTATATTCTTAATAAAACAGGAACCGTTTAAATGAATGACAGACGAGTAGTAGTAACTGGAACCGGTATAGTCTCCTGCGTTGGCAAAAGTGTTGACGAGTTCTGGAATTCAATCAGCAATGGACTTTGTGGTATTGGCCCGATAACTCGTTTTGACGCTTCTGAATACCGCGCTCGTATTGCCGGAGAAATTAAAGATTTTGATGTAACCAAATATATCCCGTTTAAAGAAGCCAAAAGACTTGATCTTTTCTGTCAGTATGCAATTGCCGCAGCGGATGAAGCGATGAAAGAGGCCGGTTTTGACGCGGATGTAGCAGAAAAAGGCGTTGATCCGGAACGGGTCGGCGTAGTCGTGTCCAGCGGTATTGGCGGATTAGGTACAATAACTCAACAGCAAACTACTTTGGACGCCCGCGGACCTTCAAGGGTTTCTCCCTTGCTTATTCCTATGATGATTGGCGATTTAGCCTCAGGCAATATCTCAATCCGTTATAACGCTCAGGGACCGAATATGGGACTGGTAACCGCATGCGCCACAGCTACTCATTCTATTGGCGAAGCTTTCTGGATGATCAAACGCAATGATGCGGATATTATGATTTCCGGCGGTTCTGAAGCATCTATTGTTCCTATCGGCGTCGCAGGCTTTAGCTCTATGAAAGCTTTGAGTACCCGTAATGACGATCCTATGCACGCAAGCCGTCCTTTTGATGCTGACCGTGATGGTTTCGTCATGTCTGAAGGCTCAGGCGTACTTGTTCTTGAAGAACTCGAACACGCTAAAAAACGTGGAGCAAACATTATCGGTGAAGTCGTTGGTTATGGCGCTACTGGTGATGCTTTCCATATTACTTCTCCTAATCCGGAAGGTATCGGCGCTGCCAATGCCATGGTTATGGCAATGCGTCATGCCGGAATCAATCCAGAAGATATTGATTATATTAATGCGCACGGTACCAGTACCAGCTTGAACGACAAATATGAAACTAAAGCTATCAAGCGCGCTCTTGGAGAAGCTGCCAAAACTGTATCAATCAGCAGTACCAAAGGTACTACCGGGCACGGACTTGGAGCTGCAGGCGGTTTCGAATCCATTGCTTGTTTGAAAGCTATACAAAATGGTCTTATTCCGCCGACTATTAATTACGAAACTCCTGATCCGGATTGTGATCTTGATTACACTCCCAATAAGGCTAAGGAAAGAGATATTAAATTTGCGTTAAACGTAAATCTCGGCTTTGGCGGACACAATGGCGCTCTCTTGTTCAAGCGCTTTGAAGGCTGATTTTACCCGACGGGCAACACTTTTGCTTTTTTTAGTGTTCCCGTCGCTTGCTTTACTGAACTTTATACTCTATAGTATAAAGGAATTATTTTTGTAAAGATTTGTCAGACCAATAAAAATGGGAGTAAAACAATGAAATCTTATATCTGCTTAAGCGCTTTGGCTCTGTTAATTGCCGTTGCCGGCTGCGCACCGCGTCTCGCTGAAACACCTTTGGGAACAGAAGAAAAACGCTGGGAAGATTATATCAAGAAGAGTTACCCTGCCTGGAAACGTCCGCAAACAATTCCGCCTGAAAAGATCAAAGGAACTATCGAAAGCCCGGCAACTGATGTCATTCCGGCTGAATTAGACGCTTTACCGGAAGTTAAAAAAGAAGAAGTAGTAATTAAAGACGTAGTTGTAGAAGATAAGAAAGGAAAAGTTCTATCTGATAAAGTAACAGCTGTTGACGAAAAAGAAGACTTTAAAGCTTATGTCGTCCAGAAAAATGACACTCTTTGGAGCATTTCACAAAAGCTCTACAAGGACGGCAGAAAATGGAAAAAAATAAGAGACGCGAATGCGGATTTACTTAAAGATTCCAATAGAGTGTTTCCTGGTATGACTTTACGGGTCCCTTTACCATAAATACGGAGTTCAGTTCATCAACGATGACGGACGAAGAAGATAAATTTTATTTTGAAAACGGCATGACTTTGCATGAAGTTTTTGCCAATCATACATTAAGAAACTTAAAACTGACCGAGAACCTATTGGGCGTCGGCTTGGTGGCTCGCGATTTTTGGATAAAGATTTCTGGCGAAAAAGAGAAAATAAGCCGTACAAAAGAATTTTTCCAGGAACTTGCGAATGTATGTCAGATGCGCAACCGCCACCTTGATCAAAACGATTTTGAACAGGTTCTGCGCGCTTTCCGTGATGATTCAGCCAGTGAATTGAAACAGCTTTTTGCCGAAAAAATAAAAGTAGGCCCTAAAAAACGTGATATTGTCCCGCGCAGCCGTGCTCAACTTGACTATCTGCGCTCAATTCGCCAGAATGATATAGCTTTCGGTATCGGGCCGGCAGGAACCGGTAAAACTTATCTGGCAATGGCAATGGCAGTCTCAGAACTGCTTCAAGGCAATTATGCCCGTATTATTCTCACTCGTCCAGCCAAAGAAGCCGGAGAAAATTTAGGATTTCTCCCCGGCAGCCTGGAAGAAAAAATCATGCCGTATTTGCGTCCTTTATATGATGCACTTTATGATATGGTTGATTTTGATGAAGCCGCTGGACTTATTGAACGCAATGTGATCGAAGTCGCTCCGCTGGCATTCATGCGCGGCAGAACTCTGAATAACGCCTTTATTATTCTTGATGAAGCGCAAAATACTACCCCTGAACAGATGCTTATGTTTCTAACCCGCCTGGGCTTTGATTCGCAATGTGTGATTACCGGGGACCCGTTGCAGACAGATTTGCCGCATAAGCAGGTGTCGGGGCTGGTGCATGCGGCGAAAATACTTAAGGATATTCCGGAAATAGGTATTTCCAGATTTAGTTCAAAAGATGTTGTCAGGCATATACTTGTTGAAAAAATAATTAACGCTTATCACGAAGGAAGCAAAAAGAGTGTTTAGCTGGATAAAAAATATTATTGAACAGCATTTAAGCAAACGCCGCATGGAACAGCGTGGTTTGGTCGGCTCACGTAAACGCCGTACTGACAATCAGCTGGTTAACGCTGCCGAACATTCAAAAGTTCTCGGCTTGTTTATGCTTGCTTTACTCTGGGCTATCTGCTCTCTGATGCTTACTTTGCCTTCCCTGCGTCCAGTCAATGCTCCTTTGATTTTGGGACAGCAGGCTCCGAAGACTGTATTTGCTGATTTTGATTTTGTTTATACTGATACGGAAAAAACTAAAGAGCTTAGAAAAACAGCCAGCGAATCGGTTCCCCTCTATTTCAAAATTACGGACAGTTCCTTTAAAAATCCGCAGGAACTGCTAAAAGAATTTTTTGCGGCAGTGGCGGCAAGAGCCAATGCTATTAAAAATAAACAAAAAACACTCCCTGAAAGCAAGAAATTCGGTGTTTTGCTTGATAAACTTGATGATTCATCACTGAATCTCGTTTATCAGCTTATTCAGAACAAAACTGCGCGCGAACAGTTTTCAAAGGAACTAACGACGACTTTAAGCGCCGGGATATTCAGTAAAACAGAAAAAAATAACTATAAGGTTGGCCAACAGATCAGGATAATTGATTCTGCCAACCGTGACAGGCTCCCTAAGGCTGCTCTGCTTATCCCTGATCCTTCGGAAGCAGCGAAACAGATTGTGAATGTTGTTCTCAAATATTATTCCCCCGGGAAAGAACGCGACTCGCTGGGAAAAATTCTGTCTGAGGCTTTCAAAATAATAATCGGGGATCAGGGGAATTTGCGCCTTGACTCTACAATGGTGGCGCAGAAACAGCAGGAGGCGATAAAAAATGTAACTCCGGTCAAAGTCGATGTGAGAAAGAATGACGTTATTATTACAATGAATCAGAAGATTACGCAGAAAGACCTTGACTGTTCCGCGGCTTATGATAAAGAATATCAAAACCGTCTTGAGGAAACTGATTCTGTCCAGAAGATAATTAAAAACCTTGCCTGGAGTTTTATCCTGATGCTGTTTGTCGGTTTTTATATGTACCATATTCATCCCGAAGTAGTTAAAAGCAATCAGCGTCTAGCTTTAACTGGAACGATTGTAATGGTTGCATTGCTGATAAATTATCTTTTTATTAAACTGTTTTATTTTGTGAGTTCTATTTTTACAATTTCTCCGAGCTTGATAACTGCGGCTATACCTTTGGCTCTCTCGGCTATCCTGCTTTCTGTAATGGTCGGTTTCAGGGTGGCGCTGTACGTTGGTTTCTTTGTTTCCGCCATAACTTCAATGATGTTGAGTAATTCATTCGATACTGCCTTGGAGGGGATCGTGATTTGCTGTCTGGCGGCTATAGCAGTACGCAGAGCAGCTAATTACCGGGTATTTTTTATACGCAGTTTCCTGGTTGTATTCTTTTCTTTCTGGTTGTTGGATTTTGATCAATTCTGGCATCTCACGTCTTCAGCGGAAATGTTTTTCTGGGCAGTTGGTATGTTCTTCTGTAATGCCTTTGTCACTGCGACTGCTGCCTTGATCCTGATTTTTGTTTTTGAATTATTGTTCAGCGTAACTACTGATATGGCGTTATTCACTCTTTGTGACTACAATCACCCGCTGCTCAGGCGTCTGGAACTGGAAGCTCCGGGGACTTTCCATCACAGCCTGATGGTTGCCAGTTTGGCGGAATATGCGGCAAAAGCAATTAAAGCGAATCCCATAAAAGCTCGTGTCGGCGCGATGTTCCATGATATAGGAAAGCTTGCGAAACCTGAATATTTTTCTGAAAACACCTTTGAATCTGAAAATAAACACGCTGATCTGCATCCGCGCATGAGCAGTTTGATTATTCTTAATCATGTCAAGGAAGGACTTGATCTGGCGCTGAAATACAATTTACGGAAAGTTATTCGTGACACTATACAGCAACATCATGGAACAGATATTGTTTACTATTTTTATAAACGCGCACTGGAAGAAAATAAAGAAAAAGGCATAGCTGTAGATGACAGCGAATACCGTTACCCGGGTCCCTTGCCGGTGGAAAAGGAAATTGTTATCATAAGTCTGGCGGATGCGTGTGAAGCGGCAGGGCGTTCGATGATTAAGCCGACTCCTAATAAAATTGAAGCTCTGGTATGGGAGATCATACGCAAACGTATTCGTGACGGGCAATTGGATAACGCGAACCTGACGATTGCTGAAATAACTAAGATAAGAGAAAGTTTTACTAAGACTCTGATTACAATGAATCACAGTCGGATAGCCTATCCTAAAGACGAGGTTGATGATGAAGACGACTTATTCGTGGCGGCACAGAAAAAAGAAACCACCACGCCGGAAACTGATGAAGCAGATGATTCTAAAGGCGGCGCAACTGACTCGTCTGCCGGTTGAACGTGATCTTATAATTAATATAGCCTTTGTCAATGAC
Organism: Victivallaceae bacterium; assembly: GCA_963664605.1. Lineage (GTDB taxonomy): Bacteria > Verrucomicrobiota > Lentisphaeria > Victivallales > Victivallaceae > JAHOYW01. Next base: position 15,945 of record OY761536.1, on the reverse strand, counting down.
TGGGAGATGGCGGATATAAATGAAAACTACGTTGGTCATGAAGGAACGACCGATGTTATAACTTTTTGTTATCTTGAAAGTGATGATGAGTTGTTTGATGGTGATATTGCGGTAGATCTGTTCGTGTGTCCGGATGTTGCGGAGCGCGAAGGAGCAAAGCGTAAAAATTCGACTTATGCGCGTGAGCTGGCATTGTATATTGTGCATGGACTGCTGCATTCCGCCGGGGAAGACGACCTGGACGCTGCCTCCAGGAAAAGAATGCGGCGGCGCGAACGTGAAGTAATGAAAGAACTTGAAAAAGAATTTAAATTTGAAAATATTTTTATTAAACAAGAGCCTGGGAGGGGCTTAAAAGAAATATGAATGTTTATTTCCTTATAGGGGGAGTTTTTGTTTTTATCTGGTTGTTAACGGCATGGGAATCTTTTTACGAACTGACACCTGGACGCATACGCCGTCTGGAAGCGGATGATAAAGATCTGGCCAGGAAACTGGAACATTGGCTGGAGCACCGTAATGAATTTTATGCCGTGTTCAGTTATTTGATATTGCTGATACTTGCGGCAATAAGCGTACTGCTGTTCGTGTTTATCGGGGAAATCAATTCAAAATTAACACAATACGAAGTCGGGGGATATGTCCTGCTTAGCGTCCTGGGGTTGCTTTTGGCCTGTTCCCTTATAATCAGCCTGGTATTGAAACGGGTGGATATTTTCTTTTTGCGCGTTACGATGCCGTTTATAAGACTCTTATCGCTCACAATTTGTTTCCCGGTTCTATTTCTGATGAGAATAACTTCGGCAAGTGCGTCCAACGAAAATGAAGAGGAAAAAACTTCTGCCGAAGACGAGATCATGTCACTGGTGGAACACGATAGTAATGATCTTGGCGAAAGCCTCGAAGAAGATGAAAAGCGTATGATTCGCGGGATATTTGACCTTGATAATACATTGGTCAGGGAGATAATGACGCCGCGCGTAGACATGACGACGCTGGCGGTCAAGGCTTCAATAGAGGAGGCAAAGCAAACTATTATTAAAAGCGGACACAGCCGTATACCGATTTACGGTAAGAACATTGATGAGATAAAAGGCATTATTTATGCTAAAGATTTCCTTGACACTGAAAAATCCTTTACTACTCTCGCAGACTTTATGCATGCGCCGCTGTTTGTCCCTGAAACCAAAAATGTCGGCGATTTGCTGGAGGAATTTCAGAATAATAAAATACATGTCGCTATAATTATAGATGAATACGGCGGCACTTCCGGTATGGTTACTTTGGAGGATATTATTGAAGAAATCGTTGGCGAGATCCATGATGAATATGATGAAAACGAAAATGAGAACAATGCTATGCTCCGCCTGCCTAACGGTTCCATCCGGGTTGAAGGGCGCTGCCTGATTGATGATATAAACCATGAATTCGGACTGGAGCTCCCGGAAGACGAAGATGTTGATACGATTGCCGGCTATGTCTGCGGTGAATTTGGTAAGATACCAAAAGAAAATGAAGAAATAGAGGTTGATGACATTGGAACTTTAAAAATACTTAAAGCTGACCGTCGCAAAGTCCTTCTAGTTGAAATAAACCCAAACGATCCGGAAAATGAAAAAGACTAAAGTTCAAATATTGAGACGTTTGAAAAGTCGTTTTTTTGCCGGGGTGCTGGCTTTGGTCCCGGTGATCGTTACTTTCTGGCTGGCTGGATTTTTGTACAATAGACTTACCAACTGGGCGGTAAAACTGGTACAGCGTTTTGCGCCGGAACTGCATAACTTATTTTGGGTGCAGCAGGCAATAAGGGTTGGAACTCTGTTGCTGATAGTAATAATATTGTTATTAGTCGGCGAATTCATGAGCTATAAATTTGGACGCATGTCCGCTAGTTTCATGGAATGGCTTCTGCTGAGAGTTCCCATTTTGCGTTCAGTATATGTCACTTCCCGTCAGATAGGGGAGGCACTCTGGACTCCTAAGGGCAATATGTTCCGCAAGGTCGTTATGATTGAATATCCCCGCAAAGGTATTTATACAATCGGTTTCCTGACCAACGATAATAAAGACGGCTGTGAACTTTCTAAAAAATCTGGGAAAGAAGTCCTTAGCGTTTTTGTTCCCACCACCCCGAACCCTACGAGTGGTTTTTTACTTTTTGTCCCCCGCGAAGACTGTCAATTTTTAGACATGAAGGTCAGTGAAGGCATGAAGCTGGTAATCAGCGGTGGAGTTGGAACTAATAATAAATAATTGCTGCTTTTGAATATCTGCAGAAAATATTTTTCTTAGGAAACTCTTTTCAAAAACTGTATCATTATATAATGATGCCCCTTGATAAGCTTTTGCTCCAAAATAAATTTTCAGGAAAAAATGAGATGCTATTTTGACTTATTTTAGTCAAAAAATCTATTTTTTTCTAAAAAATCGTGTTTTATCTGTTTGTATCTGCTATAATTATTAATGATAGTATACATTTATAAATATTCAGGATACAGATTTTTTTATGTATAAATTTTTGGTATTTTTGTTTTTATTCGTCAGCCTGCAATCAGGTGCTGCAGTAAAGGTTGAAAAAGTATATCTTGAGAAGAAATTTGCCGGATATCTCATAAGCAACAACTTTTTGAAGACTGTCCTTATAACTCCTAACAGGCTGGAATCCAACAATTATGCGGTTGATGTCGTTCGCGGCGGATGGTTCAAAAGTATTACCTTGAAAAATTCCGTAGAACTTCTGAGTAAAGGAGCCGCTCCTGATGGCGTTATACACTATGGGCTTGCCCAGGTATTTGAACCGCTTGTCGAAATTCCCAAGGAAAAGAAAGAGTTAATTCTGCCTGGAGTTGGACGGGGAACCATTGACTCCAATGCTAACCTGAAAATAACAGAATTTTTCCCTTGGGAATCAAAAGTTGCCAGACTGGGTGATAAAAAAGAAAAAGTAATGGTGTCATTCCTCCAGGATTGCGACAACAGTAAAAAAGAGCTTAACTACAAGATGCGCATAGACTGCATTTTTTCAGACAGCTCTTTGATTGAGCTCAAAGGAGTATTTTTTAACTTAAGCGATGAGACTTTAAAAGCACGGATCAGTCCTACTGCGATATTCAATAACTCAGATCCAGGTTTAACACCGTGGATCGTTGTTCCTTACCAGCAGTCGCGCATAGTTGACCAGAAAAGAATTAATTATATTGATTGTGAACCTATTATTATAAAAGATTTTCGCAATTATTATGAGTTTACGAATGAGCGCCTTTCCAAAGCGAAACGCTGGATTGCTGTAGGTGGATTGAAAGAGCAGGGAGTGTTTTCTTTTATTTCCAAAGCTGTATTTGAAAAAGTTATTTTCTGGAAAACGGATGATTGTTTTTCAATATATCCTTATATTAACCTGGAAGCCAAACCTAAACAGCGTGTTGAGTGGACTTGGAAACTCATTGTCGGCCGTGGTATGAATACAATCAATAATGTTACGGAAAATGGGCTTTTCGGTATGCAGTTGAAAAAATATTCCCAGGGTAAACGCTACAAATGCGAAATGCAGTTTATGCCAGTTGAGGCGAATGACGGTTTGATTATGGATGTCCTTATGAAAGCATCTCGTGGTTATATTCTCTCTACTAAGAGTTATGAAACTTTTAAAATCTCTCCGCTTCAGCCTGAGTTTATTACAATGAAACTGCCCAAGAGAGTTGAGCCAAATAAGCGTTATAAGTTAAAAATAGATATGATCAAGGGAGACAAAATGCTTGTTTCCATTGATCATTGGCTATTCACATACTAACCAATTGCTGTGATTAATTGCTCTTGGCTTTTACAGAATTAAGTCGGTAATTGGTAAGAATACCACACTGACGGCGTGCTTTTGCCCAGCTTCCATCACCTAGTTTTTTCATTCCGGCGGCAAGAAGATATTGATGATTTTCACGCATGCTGGTGTAAGAAAGGTTCTCTTTTTTACGGAAGAGCGCAAGAATTTCCTTTTTTATTTCTTCTGGAGTCATGCTCCGGCGCAGGCGGACATCCTTATATTTTATTCCGGCGCTTTTCAAAGCATTGCCCCAGTTTTTAAAGCGTTTTATTGATGCCATATATAAAGGCTTATAATTATTTTGGGCGTATTGCGAGTATAACGGCTCATTCTCTTTGGCTAATCTGCGGATCTCATCCAGAACCGCCTGTTTTGTCCAGCTTTTGTATTTGCGGACTGTATCATAGTCGATTCCACATGATTCGATAGCTTCACCCCAGGAACCAAAAGTTCTTTCTGCAGCAGCGTATACATCAGGATAATTGGTGGCATAATAATAAGAGTTCAATGGTTCTTTGCCTTGACGTTCCAGGATATGATGCTGGATCATTTCTTCATGCCATATTTTTTTAAACATATCTTTAAACCTTATTTATAATACAAATTTACCATTATAATAAAATATTCTACCTGCAACACTATACCCTAATTGCGGGAATTAATTTTTCAAGTAAAAATCGAGCTTTGTATACAAAAAAGTTCTTTTAGGGTGTGGGGCGCTTTAAAACAACATCGGCTGGAAAGAATCAGAGTCATTTTCTCTATTGCCATTTTCAGGTTGTTGTTCTCCAAGGTGTTCTGGTTCAAGCTCTTTTTCTTTCGCAGGCGTGTTTTTCCCGGTTTCCGTAACTCCGAAAAACTGACTTTTACCGTCATCATATCCGGCTGTATATTTAACCGGTTTTCCGTGCTCGTGATGCATAGCCAGAACTATATCGCCATCTTTTGACATTGCGGAATTTTCAAGGTTTTCAAGTATTTCATTAGCGCGGTTGATAATAGAATCCGGCAGCCCCGCGAGTTTAGCGACATGTATACCGTAGCTTTTATCTGTTCCACCAGGCACTATCTGGCGGAGAAAAATAATTTTATCGCCATATTCTTTTACCGCGATATTATAATTTTTTACGCCGCGTCTGGTCAGGGCCATTTCGGTCAATTCATGATAATGTGTTGCGAATTGCGTCCGGGCTTGACTTCCCGGGGTGTCATGGAGAAATTCAGCGACCGCCCAGGCTATACTTAAACCGTCAAAGGTGCTTGTGCCGCGTCCGATTTCATCAAGTATAACCAGACTTTTGCTGGTCGCGTGATTCAGAATACTGGCTGTTTCCACCATCTCCACCATAAATGTACTTTGACCGCGCGAGATATCATCTGCAGCGCCGACTCTGGTGAAAATGCGGTCGACCAGCCCGATTGACGCACGATTAGCAGGAATAAATGAACCCATTTGAGCCAACAGAACCAGTAGCGCGGTTTGTCTTATGTAAGTGGATTTACCGGCCATATTCGGTCCGGTGATAATCATTATCCGGTTTTCGTTCCCGTCAAGTAAAACATCATTCGGAACAAAGCGTTCGCCTTGCATTACCGCGTCAAGCACGGGATGGCGGCCGCCTTCAATTATCAAAGTTTCATCCTCCCGGATGTGTGGACGGGTATATGAATAAACTCTGGCGCATTCCGCAAGAGTGCATATAACATCTGTTTTAGCCAGAGCAGCTGAGCTTTCCTGTATTTTTTCGGTGAATTCCAGCACAAAACTGCGCAACTGCTGAAAAAGCTGATATTCCAGAGCCTTGGATTTATCTTCGGCTCCAAGAATCTTGCTTTCTATTTCTTTTAGTTCCGGCGTGATAAAACGTTCAGCGTTGACCAGGGTCTGCTTACGGATATAATCTTCGGGAACCATATCCAGATTTGATTTGCTGATCTCAATATAATAACCAAAAACTTTGTTATATTTCACTTTGAGGTTTTTAATACCGCTGCGTTCCTGTTCCTGTTTCTGAATATTACCCAACCAGTTTTTCCCCTCCGTGGAAGCGCTTCGCAATTCATCAAGTTCCGCGTTGAACCCGGAACGGATTATATCGCCGTCAGTCAAAGTATTTGGAGGTTCCTCTGAGATAGTATTGATAATACGTTCTGTTAATTCAGACAGATCATGCAGACAGCTTTGAAGTTCATCCAGCAAAACAGTATCAAAGTTACTCAACAAAGTTTTTACTGGCGGAATCATGGCAAGCCCGTTGGCAAGAGCCAGCGTATCCCGTGCGTTGGCGCTGCCTACATTCAAACGTGCGATAATGCGTTCGAGGTCGCGTACAGAACCAATCGTTTCACGAAGTTCAGCCAAGGTCAATGGATCATCGCGTAGAGCCTCAACCGCATCAAGACGGGCTGTGATCCTGTCTTTTTCAAACAGCGGCCGCAATATCCAGTCACGCAGCAAGCGTCCTCCCATTGAAGTGGAGGTCTTGTCCAGTACTCCGAGAAGAGTGTTGGCCTTTCCTCCGCCAAACATTGAGTCCACCAGTTCGAGATTGCGTTGTGAAATAGAATCAAGTTCAAGATAGGCGCTGTCATTATACACAGAAAGTTTTTTGATATGGTTAGCATCCTGACGAAGGTTTTCAACAGCATAATGCAAAACCGCACCGGCAGCGCAAACTCCGGCACGCAGTCCCCGGCAGCCGAAGCCGTCAAGCGAAGCTGCTTTCAATTGTCTTTTTAACAGTTCTTCGGCAACATCAAATGAGAATATCCAATCCTCAAGCGGGGTCCAGATAAAACCTTTATCAGTAATTGGTAAACAGTCTTCCTGTTTCCATTTTTCGTATTCATGCTGTGACAAGATACATTCTTTTGCGCCTAAACGGGTCAGCTCAGTTTCAACTTTGCTGATAGACTCAAGTTCCGTCACTTTAAATTCCCCGGTACTGATATCCAATGATGCCAAACCGGTCTTGTTCTTGCTGGAAACAACTGAAACGAGAAAATTATTTTTATCCGGCATTAAAGCCGCCGCGTCAATAACAGTCCCAGGGGTTATTATCCTTGTAATCTGCCGTTTGACCAGCCCTTTGGCAAGTTTTGGGTCTTCCATTTGCTCGGCTATTGCCACTTTTACTCCGGACTTTAGGAGGATAGGCAAATGTTTTTCCAGGGAATGATATGGGAAGCCAGCCATCGGGACTCCGCCGCGCTTGGTGAGAGTGATGTTCATAATGGCGCTGGCTTTACTAGCGTCTTCAAAGAACATCTCATAGAAATCACCCATTCTGAACAGTAATATGGCATCGTCGGGAATTTCATTCTTCGACTGTTGATACTGCTTCATCATTGGCGTTAATTTTATATCACTCACAGCGCCTCCGGAAAAGATAATCAGGCTTTAAAAGAAAACTGGAATGCATGCTGCGCATTGACATCTTCTTTGATTTTATCTATGAGCATTCCAGGTATATCACTATTGGTCTTAATAACCGCTAATGATTTACCGGATTTTATATCCTGCGGTGCGCGAAGATCTATGATATTGATATTCTTTTCTCCGAGAATGCTGGCTATTTTACCTATAACCCCGGGTTGGTCATTGTATTCGACAAAAAGATTGTTCCCGCTTGGCTCAAGATAAAGCTTGTCGAAGTTTTTCAGCCTGGACACCATCAAATTGTTTTCGGCAATAGTTCCGCGGACACTTGCTTGAGCGACAACTTCATCACCGGCAAATAAATCGATAGTCATTGATTCGCCGTAATGTTTTTCATCATTGACGTCACGGTTGACTAAATCAATGCCGCGGGATTCAAGGAAGCTTTCCGCATCAGAGGAATCCTGGAAAATATCAAATTCGCTGGAAATTGCCGCTGTGATTGGTGCGGTCATCCATTTGGCGTACTGATTCAGTTCACCATAAAAACTGGTTTCAATACGGCTTGGATGTTTATCTTTGCCAAGATAACCGCTGGCGATTGATGTCAGTACAAATGCAAGGCGCTGGTAAGCTTCATCAAGTCCATCCGGAATACCTTTATTAACTACGCAATTGGTAATTCCCTGTTCGAAATAAGCAACCGTCTGTTCCGCGGCGCGTTTAGCGGCGTTGAAGTTTGCTTCTTTTGTGCTGGCTCCGAGGTGAGGGAGCATAACATCAGCAATGTCAGCGACAGATTTTTCACCTGCTGCGTCTTTCGGGTAGACATCATTACAGAAAATTATTTTTTTCTCCGCTTTGACAGCGCGCATATCTTCTTCGTTAATAACTCCTGCGCGGGCACAGTTAACCAAAGTTGCGCCGTCTTTCATCGAACGCAAAAGTTTGCAGTTAATCATGCCGCGGGTTTCATCATTCTCTGGAATATGCAGGGATACGTAATCGGCATGTTCAAATATTTCCTGTACGGAACAAAGTTCAACACCGATTTTTTCAGCCAGTCCCGGAGAGATCATCGGATCATAACCAAGAATCCGCATATTGAAACCTTCCAGGCGTTTTATAAGCAAACGGCCGATATTACCTAAGCCGACAATACCGATTGTTTTCCCGGTAAGCTCTGTGCCCATAAAACTTTTCTTTTCCCATTTTCCTGCGCGGGTTGAAATATCAGCAGGAACCAGATGGCGGGCTCCGGCAAGCATAAGCGCAACGACTTCTTCCGCTACGGCATTGGAATTGGCTCCGGGAGTATTCATTACATCAATATTTTTACGCCGGGCGTATTTAGTATCAATTGTGTTATAACCGGCTCCGGCACGAACTACCAGCTTCAGCTCAGGAAGTGCATCAATGATTTCAGGAGTGACTTTTTCGCTTCGGACAATAAGGACTTCCGTATCTTTATGTTCGGTAGCCAGCTCTTCTAATGAACGATCGGCATCCTGAACAACATTATAAGATTTTTCTGCCAGTAAATTTGCCGCGACTGCGTCCAGCTTTGTTGGAATCAAAACTTTTTTCATCTGATATGCTCCATTTTATAAAATTAAAAATAAGTATTTTATAGAAAATAATATAAAATATCCGCTTTGCAAACAAAAGCCGGTAAAAACACACCTTATATAATTAATAAAGTTGTCCGGGAATAGAAAAAGGAAGATTTTTGTAAAAAACCAACTGTAAAGTTGCTAAAAATTAATGCTTTTAAATGATTCCATCCAAGCTCTTTATCCGGCTGTAATTTGCCGTAGTTTTTTGATATCGCGTAATGGTGGCGCTCCAAAGAGGCGATTGTATTCACGACTGAATTGTGACGGGCTTTCGTAGCCGACCTGGAACGCGGCATTCGATGCATCCATATTTTCTGCAAGCATCAGTCTCCTCGCTTCATTCAGCCTTAGCCTCTTTTGGTACTGAAGAGGAGTCATAGCAGTCAGCGAGCGGAAATGCTGGTGGAAAGATGAATCACTCATCCAGGTGTAAGCTGCCAGGTCCTTGACATGAAAAGGTTTATTGAAATTGTCTTTAAGCCAGTCTATTGCGCGTGATATCTGGTGGCTGTGACTTCCCGCAGAAACAATCTGGCGTAAACGGGTTCCCTGCTCTCCCACCAGCAGGCGGTAATAGATCTCCCGTTTAATAAGTGGAACAAGAATCGGAATATCTTCAGGAGTGTCAAGCAATTCCAGTAAACGTTGAAAGGCATCGAAAAGCGGTAACGGTACTTTGCTGACAGCTATTCCACGACATCCTTCCGGAGAACGGGGAGACGGCAGATTAGTATCCACCATGAGTTGGGAGATTTCTTTCAAGTCAAGTTCCAACATTAATCCGAGATAAGGCCTTTCTTGGCTTGCTTCAAGGATTTGTGCCACTACCGGCAGTTCCACAGACGAAAGCAGGAAGCTTTGTGAATCATATACGTATATATCTTCTCCAAGCATTACGCGTTTAACTCCTTGCCCGATCAGACAAATATTTGGCGAGAGCATGTAACTGGTCGGTTCGGTGGGCGTTTCCCAACGGTGAAGCGTCAAGGATGGAATTAATGTGTCCACCTGGTGTTTACCTTTAGTCCACCGGGCAATCATATTTGTAAGTCCAGAATGCGTATTGGAAGGCCTGTTGGATTTCTGTGCTTGAGTATTATCCTTTTTATGCATCTAAAACTCCTTTTGTATATGCTTATCATTCTACCCATATTAATGGCGTATTAAGCAATAATATAATACCTTATTAAACAAAATGCAGTATGCTGTGGAGAATTAGGCAAGAATATTAAAGGATTATTCTACCACTTCGCCGGCAACAGGCAGTATATTAAAGCTTATGATGGGAACGATTAAAAAAACAAATTTAAATAACAAGGTGGTGATCGTATGAAAAAAAATGTATCAATAGTTATAAGTATTGTGATTCTATCAACACTTTTAACATCATGTAACCAAGGAGTTAATACCATGAACAAACACACAATTTTCCCCCAAGGCGAATTAGGGCCGAAAGATTATTTCAGTAATGTTACTCATGTTAATATGCTGCATACAGACAAAGAGGGAGTATTTGATACTCAAGTCTATGATGTTGTTTTTGAACCTTCAGCAAGAACCTATTGGCACTCCCATCCCGGTGGACAGATTCTGCTGGTGACAAGCGGAACCGGATATTATCAGGAAAAAGGGAAACCGGCACGATTGTTGAAGACTGGCGATGTCGTAACGATTCCTCCTGATGTGGTGCATTGGCATGGAGCCGCACCAAAAAAACAGTTTGTTCACATTGGCATGAGTACAAAAGTACATATGGGGCCTGCGAAATGGTTTGGCCCGGTAACGGATGAAGAGTATGAAAAGGCAACCGCGAAATAGATTTATCGTTAGCGGTTAATAAATCTTTTTATGAAAAAAATTATATAAACTTGTGACTTTAACATAAAAAGGAGTTATACATTATGAAAAAGCCAACCGTTATCACATCGATGTTATTTTTGCTGTTATTGGGACAAGCCTATGCTGACACCACCGCAGCCCCAGATGATTTGACTTTTAAATTGAGTGATAAGGTCATTTTGAAACAAGTCCATTATAAAAACAGGTACGGCATAACCGTTTCCGCGCATCTGTATGTATCGAAAAAACTGGATAAAACAAAAAAATATCCTGCTATCCTGGTTGGAACGCCTTACGGCGGCGTGAAAGAGCAGGGAGCCGGGATATATGCTCAGAATATGGCGGAACGCGGTTTTGTAACCATGGCCTTTGATGAATCCTATAACGGAAACAGCGGCGGTAAACCACGGCATGTTTCCTCTCCCGATATATTCGTCGAGGATTTCAGCGCCGGAGTGGATTATTTGGGAACTCTCCCATATGTTGACCGAAATAAAATTGGTGTTATAGGTATTTGCGGTAGTGGGGCATTTGCTATTACAGCAGCACAGGTCGATCCCCGTATTAAGGCGATAGCCACAGCAAGTATGTACGATATGAGCCGTGTTATCCGCAAAGGCTGGAAAGACGCCATGACTGATAAACAGCGCAGAGAAATGCTTAACAAGCTTGGGCAGCAACGCTGGAAAGATTTTGAAAATGGAGCGCCGTTATTACCGCAGGGATTTCCAGATAAACCTGCAGATCTGCTTCCCAAAGGCTTAGATCCTGTTTCAAGTGAATTTTTTGAATATTACGGCATGAAACGCGGTCATCATCCAAGATCACACGGACCGTTTACAATGACAAGCAATATGGCGTTCATGAACTTTCCATTGATGAATTATATCAAATCCATTTCACCTCGGCCGATTCTGTTCATTATTGGTGAAAAAGCTCATTCACGTTATTTTAGTGAAGATGCCTTTAAAGCGGCGGCCGACCCCAAAGAGCTTTATGTTGTTCCGGGAGCCCGCCATATTGACTTGTATGATAGAGTCGATATGATTCCGTTTGATAAGCTGAACGATTTTTTCACCAGGGCATTTAAATAGCCAGAGTTACCGAGATGTTTATTGTGGAGAAAAATTTATGAAAAAGCAAGTTAGATTATTCACGGCGGCAGTTTTGGCAATTGTATCATTAGGGTGCAGCGCATCTTCCCCAAAAAAGGAGAAAGTAACAGTAATGTCAAGTAAAATACTTATAGCATATTATTCCTGGAGTGGAAATACTAAAGCGGCAGCGGAGCAAATCATGAAAACAACTGGCGGAACTATCTTCAGGATCAAGCCGTCTAAACCATATCCGACTGATTATCGAGATTGCGTTGACCGGGCGAAAAAGGAAATTAAAAGCGATTTTAAACCGGAACTCACAACAAAGGTCAAGGATTTTAAAAAATATGATGTGATATTTGTTGGTAGTCCTAATTGGTGGGGGACGATGGCTCCACCGGTAGCGTCCTTCCTGACGCAATATGATTTGGATGGTAAAATCATTATACCATTTTTTACTCATGGCGGCGGTGGAATGCAGCGATGTGAAACAGATGTCCGCAAGCTGTGTAAAAAAAGCACCGTGATGAAAGCTATGACCTTTTATGGCAACAGCGTTAAGCAGTCAAGCGATGAAATTACAAAATGGGTAAAATCATTTGTCATATTGAAACATAAGGATAAATAACCCAAAAACCACCGATTAAATAGCCAGTTATATTTATCATAACAGAAGATTAATACTGTCGCATTGGTTTGCCGTTTTCCGTGGCTATCCAGTAATGTTTGCCGTCACGGGGGCTGGCGGCTATTGTGCTGGCGGCATCGGTGGGGTTGTTAAATATATAATCCCGCGTAAAAATAAGATCGCCGTCAACTTCATCATCTTGAAGCACCTGCAGCATTTTCAGTTCTTCACGAATATAAAGAATATCCTCCGACAGGGCTTTATCAACGATTCCTGATGCTTTAGAACCTCTGAGCACCTTGAAATTTTTCCCGTCGGCAAGCAGAAATCCCTTGGCGGAACAGAATTCGTCATGCATTTCAAATTCAACCGGTTTTGTGATAATTGATTTTGTATAGAAATTATTCGGCGCGGCGGTGGTTTCCGCTTCGTTTTCCTCTCTCTCAAGATCCTGGGCTATCTCTGATTTATCAAAATCCATTTCCGCTTTTGTTTTGCCGAAAATAAATTTCATTTTTTTCTTTTTGGGAGCTGGAGCGGGTTTTTCATCCTCCAGGACGACTTCCGCTTGCACCTGCTGGTAATTTCCCTTTGCCTTGGGTTCTTCCGGAATGGACTCAAGCAGTTTCATTATATTCTCAAATTCCTCGACTTTGAGCATTACGCCTACTTTCTCCCCCTTGGAATCTAAAATGGTAAAAGGATCTATTTCAGGTTTCATATTAATACCTTGATATATTACATAATTTACAATACTGTTATGTAGGATAACAGAAAATACATTAATAGTCAATCTATCTGAATTGATTTTCCATTATTTTGATTGTGTCGATCAGGCTTAAACCGGTATGGTAGCCGGGGTCGGCATCAGGAGTGGCTGGGATGACTTCAACAACTTTGCCTTCGGCATTGCGGGTCTGGTAAGCCATCGAATGAACTGCCGGGTTTAGGTAGTTATCGAAGAAGCTGTTAGCACATTGGCAAAGGATATTCAGAGCTTCTTTGTCTTTAGTAAACTCAAATATTTCCGCGGCGGCGCGAATGGTTTCGGGCAGGCTCCACCAGGGCATATCAGTATTTATCGGTTCACGCCGACGCAGGTCAAAAGCTTTGATTATACCTTCCGCATCCGGCGCAAATCCTATTTTATAGCAATGTTTCAAAAGCGGCGGCAGATGTTGACGGCATTTATCCATAAAAGCAAGGGTTTCAGGGGTTTTATCTGAACGCATCTGCAAAATACACTTCAATGACAAGCCGATGAATTCCAAAGCATGCCCGGGATCACACAGAACCTGTCCATTTTCCTCCCACGGCATACCGGAACTGTCGACGGCTTCCCAGAAATCATATTTTTCAAAGTCAACAAACTGTCCGGTATTTATGTATTTTTTGAAAATATGTTCTATCATTTCACGGGCTTTGCCCAGCCATTTATCTTTATCGCAAATCTGCGCCGCCAGTGCCATCCCGTCAAGGCATATCATGCATGGGCCCTGAAGAAATTTTCCTTCAATAAAAGCGACTTTGTTTTTCGGGTCGAAAGATTGCTGGTCACTGGCAAAAATACCAGTACGAATATCATTGACTACTTCTTCAAAATATCTCTCAGCTTCCACTACCAGATCTTTTTTTCCAAGATAAGCAGCGGCGGCAAGCAGGCCTTTTGAGTAAAATAAATCACTGAAATTAGCATTCGGCCGGATATTTTCAGCAGGAAGCAACTGTCCATTGGCTCCAACTTGGAGAAATTCACCATTTTCATTCATGATGAAAAACATCCTTCCGTTATTTTTTGCCCGGCATTCTTCCATTTTTACAATAAGTTTTTTCAGTATCATCTGGATTTTTTTAATGCGTTCGCAGTTACCGGAAGCCTTTTCCTCCAGCCATTGGGCATGTCCCGTCAAAGCCTCCATGCCTCGCCCCTGAATCCATGAAAAAATAATATTTTTAGCGTTATATTCCTGCCCCGCAGTTGGCGGATAGATGTTTTTACCACTTATGATGTTGAGTTTGGTATCAATAAAAGGATAGTCCGGGTCATTTTCACTGCGCGCAATGATTGCATCAAGCACTTCAATGGTAATTGAAGCAAATTTTTCTCTAATTTCGTTTAATTTCTTCATTATGCCTGTCAAGATTATTAGCTTTTCTTATTTTTAATGAATTCGCCTGTTTTTGCAGTACAATTTTAGCCTGCTGGTTTTGCTTGTGCAGGGAATAACTTATTTTAAATGCGGTAGCCGCAATAATCAGTAAAGCGGCGGTAAACATCAGAACCATAATCATTCCGAAGCCTTTCTGCCTTGAATGCCTGTCATTATTTTCTTTATTCATCAGGAATTATCTCCATGTTTTATTTTAAGCGCCGACACTATTCTGACACTATGAGCTTTGCCCGGCGTTTTTTTACCTGGCGAGCGACTGTATTTCCAGTTTAAGTTTAGAATTATCAGGCAGTTTCCCGTTGAGCTGTTTTCAATGGAAAAGGCGGCGTTTGTATCATCCGGCAGGCGCAGTAAATATGTTTTACCACGTCGATGTATAGTTATATGTTTCTTGCTGACAGCAACATAATCTTCTTTGCCAAAAATAAGCTTGTTGTTTTTTATTACTGGAATTTGTCCGGTTGAGCCTCCGAGGATCTTCTGCCAGCGTTCACCTATGGTCATAACACGGCGCATCCTGATAGAATTATTAATAGAGGAGCGGTATGAATAATCGAAACGATAATAATATTTAAAAACAAAAGCGGAAATAATAGTCATAAAAAAGATTGTGCACAGGACTTCTATAAGTGTATACGGATTTGATCTATTGAGCTTGCTCATAATCTCACCTCCGCCAGCAGCCTGTTATCTTTTAGCCTGATTACAGATATTACAAAATTTCCTTCCTGTTCAACAGCTTTGGTACAAAACAGATTCCCTTTCCCCAAATCGCTATGTTGGAATTCCTCCGCCAGAATCTTTTTTACTTCATTTCTGGATACATCTTTTTTCACTTTGAGCCGCTCAATAACATTATCCAGAACCAGGACAGCCTTGCTTTCGTTTATAAAAGTTCTGTTTGCACGGTAAACTGCGTTGACCGCTCTGGCAAAAGCTGAAAACAGTACTGCGACAACCGCTATTATGACAACGATCTCTATCATGGAAAAATATTGTTTTTTCAGTTTTATCATCAATCTATCACCGAGTCCTTGATTGAAATTATATTTTCTTCTGCTAAATCTTTCAGAACTGTTTTCAGGTCACTTGCCGGTTGTGTCCGCAGTTTTTCCCTGATCCCTGCCAGTCCCGGATTATCCGTAATAAAATCCCGCCATGAGTCATCAGGCTCAAAAATTGCCGCAACTGGAATCCTTTTGTCTTCAGCGTTGTTCATGACCAGTCGTTGTGAGATAACACCATTTATTGCGGAAGCAACCATAAACGGCTCAAAATCCTGATGAAGTATGCGCCCGTAAACAGCGGCAATATCCCCGGCATGGAAGGTCGTGATTATCCGGTGTCCGGTCAAAGCCGCGTCCAGCGCTATTTTCATAACTTCCCGGTCACGCATTT